>JAVJPW010000002.1:0-961744 GCA_040217575.1 Alphaproteobacteria bacterium
AACAGGAGATAAACCCCCGCCAGCACCCAGCGCTGACTGAACATTAATTTACGTGTTCCAGGATACACAAAACCAAACAGCAGAATAAACCACCGCCAGCCGCGTATCCCTTCCTCAATATCCACAATGTCAAACAACAAAACCGAACCGCTGGGCAGCGTGCTGCCCGTATCGATCAGCGTCTCGTCTGAGATGCCCCGACGTCCGGTGCGGGGGCGGCTTATAAGGACATCGAATTGGGGTGTCAAACGGTTTCGGCGAAAAGTTTTTCAATCCTGAAACATTTTTTTCCCAGACCCCCTTCATGACCATGGATTTGGACGGCACGATCGCGCGCCTGCCTGATTTTGCCGCGTCCAAACCCTTGAAATGCCTTAATTCATCGGCTTGACGCGCACAGGTTTCGCCAGTATCGGTAATTCCCACAGGGTCAAGGCAGGTAGATGGGACAGGCGCGGCGCACACAAAATACGGTGTCGCAACAGCGAAACCGGCCCAGAATTTGCTTCAAGATCTCTGCCGAATCGCGATAGCCGTTTTCGATGTCGAGAATTCACGTGGCAGGGCGGTTTGGAATGATTTTTTCTGGTTCGTTTAGGGACGGGAGCGTTCTTCGGTGCGGATTGTCGCGAGAATTTCTGGCATGGCGCGGGGGTTGGCCGACCGGTTCGGCGGCGACAGGACCCTGCAGAGCGAGGTTCGAATTCATCAGGCCGGCAGGCCTCGGCGGGGATCGCCGCTGATGACCGGCGTGATAGCTCTTTCGGGCCTGCTGGGCGCCGCGACCTTTGCGCTGACCGTTGCCGCGACCCCAACACCGCCTGGAATGGACGGCGGACCGGAACCCACCCGGACGATCGCCGACCTGGCGCTTCTGCCCGGCACGGACCCGAACGCAAGCGCCCTTCTTTCGGGACAGTGGGACCGCGCCGCACTGGGCAGCGATTCCGCGGCCCACGCTTCGCTGTTGAGCGAACCCTATAATGTCACGGTCGAAATTGAATCCGGCGACACGCTGATGTCGGTCCTTCTGAGCCAGGGGTCGGACCGCCGGGAGGCCCATGCGGCCATCCAGGCGCTGTCGGATGTATTCGACCCGCGCGACTTGCGTCCCGGTCAAACGCTGGACATGGCAATCCTTCCGGCGCGCGCGTCGGACGCGGCGATCATCGAATATCTGCGTTTCCGCCCAGATCCGCTGCGCGACATCCTGGTGGAGCTGTCCGAGGACGGCTTCGTCGCCCGGGAAGAAACCCGCAGTCTGAGCGACCATCAGGTCCGCGCCGAAGGCACCATCTCGTCGTCGCTTTACGTCGCTGCACGTGACGCGGGCGTGCCGATCCCGGTCCTGGGCGATTTGATCAACGTTTTCTCCTTCGATGTGGACTTCCAGCGCGAAGTCCAGCCCGGCGACCGGTTCGCGGTCATGTTCACCGAACGGCTGACGTCTGATGGCAATGTCGCAGATTTCGGCGACATCCAGATGGCGGAAATGACCGTCGGCGGCGCCATCAAACGGTTCTACCGGTTTGAGAACGACGAAGGCCGCGTCGACTATTTCGACGAGCGCGGACAGTCGGTGCGCCGCGCGCTGCTGCGCACCCCGGTCGAAGGCGCGCGCATTTCATCCGGGTTCGGTCAGCGCCGCCATCCAATTTCCGGGTACACCCGCATGCACCGCGGGACGGATTTCGCCGCCCCGTCCGGCACACCCATCTATGCCGCCGGTGACGGCGTTGTCGAAGCGGCGGGCTGGAACGGCGGTTACGGGCGCTATATCCGCATTCGCCACAATGGCCGTTATTCGACGGCCTATGCCCACCTGAGCCGGATCGACAGCCGCGTTTCCGCCGGCGCGCGGGTCAGCCAGCGCCAGATCATCGGCTATGTCGGCTCCTCCGGCCGGTCCACGGGCCCGCACCTGCATTACGAAGTCCTGGTGGACGGCGATCAGGTGAACCCGCTGAGCATCGATCTGCCGACCGGGGAGACGCTTGAAGGCGCGCAGCTTGCCCGCTTCCAGCGGATCCGGTCCGAGATCGACCAGGAATATGCCAGCCTGGAGCCCCGGACACAGGTGGCCGCACAGACCGACACGGATCTGGACGACTGACCGGAAACGCCGGCCCGCGTGAGGCCATTTGGTCCGGTACTGGGCTGACCGGCATCCTCCTTCTGGCCTTACTGGCCATTGATCCCGCATCGGCGCAGGATATCACGACCTTCCAAGATTGCGACGTCTGCCCGGTGATGACCGTCCTTCCGGCGGGAACCTACCGCCGCGGCTCCCCGCCGGATGAGCCGGGCCGCGATCCCCATGAAGGACCCGTCAGGGAAATTCTATTCGACGCGCCCTTTGCATTGTCGGTCGCGGAAGTGACGCGCGGCCAGTTCCTTCGGTTCGTGGAAGAAACGGGATACCCGGCGCCTGAAAGCTGCTGGGCCTTCGACGGGCGCACCTGGTCGCAGGAAACGGGCTTCGGCTGGTCAGATCCGGGATTCCCGCAGACGGATGACCATCCGGCCGTCTGTATTTCCAGGGCGGACGCCGAAGCCTATGCCCGCTGGGTCGGCCGCCGCGCGGGCGTGCGATATCGCCTGCCGAGCGAGACGGAATGGGAATATGCCGCACGGGCCGGCGCCCGGACCCGCTTTCCGCATGGTGACGATCCGGACTATCTCCAACTCTGTCAGCATGGCAATGGGGCTGCGGGCGAAAGCGGGTTTGAATACCGGAACACGGCCTGCCGGGACGACTATGCCTATACCGCGCCCGTAGATGCCTATCCGGCCAATGCCTTCGGTCTGCATGGCATGCTGGGCAATGCGCTGGAATGGACGGCGGACTGCTATCATCCCGACTATTCCGAAGCGCCCACGGACGGCACCCCCTATCTGGGTCAGACCTGTCCTTATACCGTCCTGCGCGGCGGCAACTGGGCCGGCGCGCCGCAACATATGCGACCCGCCAACCGGGGTGCCAATTCGCCCGGCGCGCGCTGGTCGACGAACGGCTTTCGGCTTGCGCGGGATTTGCCTTGAACTTCCCCGCCATGGCGAACGGTACTGCGGCGTGACGCCCGGCCCGGGTCATGGTATAGGCGCGCAGGCTTCCCAAAAGCCCCTAAAACCATGTGTTTCCAACTAAACCGGTATCTCGAAGAGTGTTTCGGAAGTTTCTCAGCAGAGTCCAGATGGACCCGACGACACGGGCGCTCGTTCGGCGTCTGTGGTCGGAATATATGGTCGAACACAGGCTCTGGATCGCCATTGCTGTGTTCTTCATGATTGTAGTCGCCGCAGCAAGTGGCGCATTGGTTAAGCTGATCGAGCCTGCTTTGGATATCGCATTCGCCGAAAAGAATGAAACATGGGTTTGGATAGCAGCAGCCGGGTTCTTCGCAATTTCCGTTATCAGGGGCGGAGCTAACTTTGCCCAATCTGTTGCGATGCAGAAAGTCGGTTTGCGTGTAATTGAAAAAATGCAAAACCAGATGTTCCACTCGTTGCTTCACATAGAGATCGAGTATCTGGAGCGAGAAGGTACTGCACGGCAACTGTCCCGGTTTACATCTGACTGCTACTTCCTTCGGGATGCCATCACAAAAGTGTTTACCGGTTCAGGTCGGGATACATTGGTACTCCTTTCAATGATTGGACTAATGCTTCAAACCAACTTGAAACTGGCAATTTTGGCATTGATCTTTTTTCCGATCAGCGTGCTGCCGATCGCACGTATCGGCCGCCGACTACGTAAAGTCGCTGACAAGACCCAAATGGAATTTGGGCAAATGACCTCTGTTCTGGACGATAGTCTAAAGAACGCCCGACAGGTCCGCGCGTACAGCATGCAGGAACATGAAGCGAAACGTGGTAACGAGGCTTTCAACATCACGTACCTGCTTCTTTTAAAGGCTGTTAGAACGCGTGCACTTACCCACCCGATCATGGACAGCCTTGCCGGTGCGACACTCTTTACAATTGTTCTTTTCGGCGGCTACCAAATCCTGGAAGGCGAACAGACCGTCGGTTCTTTCATGGCGTTCTTCACCGCGGTTTTTATGGCTTACCAGCCAATGCGCAGTTTGGCGGGGCTATACAATTCCTTGCAGGAAGGACTGGCGGCGGCCGCAAGAAACTTTTCCGTCATCGACTACGACCCGAAGATCAAAGACGCGCCCGACGCCATCCCGCTGACGGACGGGCCCGGCGCGGTGACGCTGGACCGGGTGACATTTTCCTATGACGGGGAGACACCGGTCCTGAATGCGGTCGACATCGACATTGCCGCCGGCGAAACGGTCGCCCTGGTCGGGCCAAGCGGTGCCGGTAAAACGACCGTCCTGAACCTTATTCCACGTTTCTACGATGCTGTTGACGGCAAGGTAATGATCGACGGTCAGGACGTCGCCGGCGCAACGCTTCAATCGGTCATGAGCCGTATCGCGCTGGTCAGTCAGGAACCAGCCCTGTTCAACGATACGATCCGCGCGAACATCGCCTATGGCCGCTGGGGCGCACCGCAGGAAGATATCGAGCAAGCCGCCCGCAACGCCGCCGCCCATGACTTCATCATGGATCTGCCGGACGGGTACGACACGATGGTCGGCGAACAGGGCCTGCGGCTGAGCGGCGGTCAACGCCAGCGCATCGCCATCGCCCGCGCCATGTTGAAGGACGCACCGATCCTGTTGCTGGATGAGGCAACGTCGGCGCTGGATGCGGAATCGGAACAGGTCGTGCAGGCCGCGCTGGCACGCCTGATGGTCGGGCGAACGACCGTCGTGATCGCCCACCGACTGGCCACGGTACGCAAGGCGGACCGCATTTTCGTCATGGACAAGGGCCGGGTCGTGGAAATCGGCACCCACGCGGAACTGTCGCGAAAGGATGGTCTGTATGCGCGGCTGAGCCGCATTCAGTTCGATGACGGCCTGTCCGCGACGACGCTTTCTGACGGCGCGTCCACCGCAGGCGCGGGAGATAACGCAGCCCCGGACGAACATCAGGCGTAGACCGGAAGACCGTACCCATGCTGAAGAAACTTTCGAAACAGCCCTGGGCGCATCGTCTGATCTGCGGGTTGATCGCCGGCTATATCCGGCTGGTTCGCCATACTTCCAAATGGGAGGTCACGGGGACGGAAGACCGCGACCGCCTGTTTGCCGAAGGGAAACCCTATATCATCGCGCTATGGCACAACCGGATCGGCATGATGCCCTTTGCCTATGCGGAACAGTCCCACAACCTGTGCGTCGTCGCATCCGGCCACCGGGACGGGCGTCTGGTGATCGATACCATGGAACGGTTCGGTTTCGACGGCATCCCGGTCGACAGCAAGGACGGCGCAAAGGCGACCCGTGCCATCGTCAAGCGGCTGAAAGACGGAAAACACATCGGCTTCACGCCCGACGGTCCCCGCGGACCGCGTCTTGTGGCGAAGGACGGAATGATCGTCATCGCCTCTCTGGCGGGGGTGCCGATCATACCGGTATCCTATGCCATGAAACGAAGGCGTGTCTTGCGTACATGGGACCTGTTTCAATTGCCGTTGCCGTTCAATCGCGGCATCTGCCGGTGGGGCGCCGCGATCGACATCCCGAAAAAGGCGGATGCCGAAACCCGCGCGGCCCTTCGTCTGCAGGTCGAAGAGACAATGAACGCGATGACCGATGCCTGCGACCGCGAAATGGGGCACGAACCCGTTCCGCGGGCCGAACCGGCCGGGGCCGGGTCATGATCGCGCGGTCCGTCTATGCCGCGTTGACCGCGATGGCCGCGCCGGTGATCGACCATATGTTGGCCCGACGCGTCGCGGCCGGAAAGGAAGATCCGGAAAGGCTGTGCGAACGGCGCGGCACGGCGTCACGTCCGCGTCCGGACGGTCCGCTGGTCTGGATTCATGCCGCCAGCAATGGGGAAGCGATGTCGGCCCTACCCCTGATCGAGCGTGTTCTGGAACGCGGCCCGCGCGGTCATGTCCTGGCCACTACCGGCACACTGACCAGCGCACGCCTGTTGGCGGAACGGCTGCCGGAAAGGGCAATACATCAGTTCGTGCCCATCGACCGCACGGCCTGGGTCAGCCGGTTCCTGGAACATTGGCGGCCCGATGCCGCAATCTGGGTCGAATCCGAATTCTGGCCGGCCCTGATCTGGGAAACACGGCGGCGTGGCATTCCGACCGCGCTGGTGAATGGGCGCGTGTCCAAGCGCAGCCTTGGCCGCTGGCGTCGGATGCCCGGCCTGTCCCGGGATCTGTTGTCCGCGTTCAGACCGTGCCTGGCACAAAGCGAGGACGATGCGCAGGCCCTGCGCGATCTGGGGGCGGACCATGCCGACTTTGTCGGCAATCTTAAGCGGTCCGGTGCGCCGTTGCCCGTGGATCAGGAAGTTTTCGACGCCGACCGGGGCCGCATCGGGGTCCGGCCGGTGTGGCTGGCGGCCAGCACCCATCCGGGAGAAGAGGAGATTGTTCTGGATGCGCACCGGATCCTGCAGACGGAACATCCCGGCCTGCTGACAATCCTGGTGCCGCGCCACCCTGCCCGCGGGCCGGAGATTGCCAAACAGTTTGAAGCGGCCGGCTTGACGGTCGCGCGCCGGGCTGCGGAAACGGAAATCAGCGATCGAAGTGCGGTCCTGATCGCCGATACGCTGGGCGAACTGGGTCTGTTCTATCGTCTGGCGCCGGTCGCGCTGATCGGCGGAAGCCTCGAAGGCGGTCACGGCGGTCACAACCCGCTGGAGGCGGCGCGTCTTGGCTGCGTCCCTCTGTTCGGGCCGGATATGGCGAATTTCAAGGACCTGGCTTCGGAACTGATAGACGCCGGCGGCGGACTGTGCGTCAAAAATGCCGGCGAAGTCGCCGCCACGGTCAACGATTTGCTGTCGAACGCAGAACGGTGCCGCACGATGGCGGAATCGGCAGGACGCATCGCAAAGGCCGGCACACAGGCGGTCGACCGTGTTCTGGGTGCGCTGGAAGACGTCCTGCCAAGATCGCGGAGCGATGCGAGGGGTGGAAGCGGGTGATGAAGGCACCGGCATTCTGGAACGACCCGACCCCTGGACCGACCGCATGGATGCTGGCGCCGCTCAGTCTGGTCTGGCGGACGGGTGCTGCCGTCCGCGGCGCCTTTGCCAGGCCGCAACAGGTTGAAACACCGGTCATATGCATTGGGAATGCCGGTCTGGGCGGGGCCGGAAAGACACCGGTCGCCATACACCTTGCCAGGGCCATGCGGGAGATGGGGCATGTCCCGCACCTTCTGACGCGCGGGCACGGCGGCACAGAAACCGGGCCGATACAGGTTGATCCCGAAATCCACGATGCATCGCAGGTCGGGGATGAGCCGCTTCTGCTGGCGAAAGCCGCACCAACCTGGGTCGCACGGGATCGGGTTGCGGGCGCACGGGCGGCGGCGGCCGGTGGGGCCAGCCATATCATCATGGATGACGGTTACCAGAACCCGCACCTGCATCAGAATGTCCGGGTCCTGGTTATCGATTCGGATGTTGGATTCGGAAACGGTCTGGTGTTCCCGGCAGGGCCGTTGCGTGAACCGGCGGGGGCGGCACTTGCCCGCGCCGACATTGTCGTATCCATTGGGTCGGGTCCCACGGTCGACACGCCGCCCGGGGCGACCGTGCTGCGTGCACGGATCCGGGCCGAAGCACCGGACGGGCTGGACCCGGAACGCCCATGCCTGCCCTTTGCCGGGATCGGACGGCCGAAAAAGTTCTTCGATACGGTGCGTGAAATCGGCCTTTCCATAGTAAAGACGCGTGATTTTCCCGACCACTACCGCTATCACCCGTCGGAAATCGAGATGCTCTTGAATGAGGCGGATACTTTGTCGGCACAGCTGATCACGACGGAAAAGGATGCGGTTCGCATCCCGGCAGGCCTGTCGGGGCGGGTGCATGTCCTGTCCATCGGACTGGTCTGGGACCAGGGCCCATCCCTTTCCGAAGCGGTTCTGGGGCGCCTTTCCGCATGAGTGAAGAGGAACTCGATGAGGAGGAACTGGAATATCTTCGCCGCAAACGCAGCCTTCGGCGCAAGATAAAGCACCTGTTGCAGGCCGCCGCCATTATCGGCGCGCTGGAGACGCTTCGCTTCCTGCCGCTGTCCTTTGCATCGGCATTCGGAAGCATTCTGTTCCGGACGATCTGCCCACTGTTCAAGGCGGACCGTGTCGCCAAGGAAAACCTGGCGCGCGCCTTTCCCGATTGGGACAAGCAGCAGATTCAGAAAACGGTGACCGAGGTCTGGGACAATCTGGGCCGCGGGGCGGGTGAATTTTCCCATGTACGCAATATCGACCCGACTGCCCCCGACGGTCCGGTCGAAGTCGTCGGGCTGGAACATCTGACCCGTGCCGCCGACCAGGGTGGCTTTGTCGTGATGTCCGCCCATATGGCGAACTGGGAAATCGCCGGGCTGGTCTGCGCGCGCTATGCGCGGCCGTTCAACGCGATCTATCGCTTTGCTGAGAATCCGTGGATGGACCGGTATTTCCAGCACATCCGATCCAGCTATTCCAACAAGCTGCTGCCGAAGGGCGTATCCGGCATCCGCATGGCACTGTCCGGCCTTCGCAAGGGGGAACCGCTGGGGCTACTTCTGGACCAGAAACTGAATGAAGGCGTGCCGGTCCCGTTTTTCGGACGGGATGCCATGACCGCCAGTGCGCCCGTTGAAATGAGCCTAGCACTGGGTGTGCCCCTTCTGCCGGCGCGGCTGGAACGGGTGGCCAAAGGTCCGAAATTCCGCATCACGATCTATCCGCCGATGGATCCGCCGGATACCGGCGATCGGCGCGAAGATGCGCGCCAGATCCTGATCCGCTTCCACGACATGCTGGAAGGCTGGATCCGGGAACGGCCCGGTCAGTGGTTCTGGGTTCACCGGCGCTGGCCCAAGGAATAACCCACCAGAACGGAGAACTGCCATGTCGGAACAGGCCGGTTTCAAGGATCATTTTTCGGGCATGGCGGCCAACTACGCAAAGTTCCGCCCACGCTATCCGGACCCGTTATTCGCCGATCTGGCCGCGCTGGTTCCGCGCCACGACCTGGCCTGGGACTGCGGTTGCGGCAATGGCCAGGCGACCATCGGCCTGGCGAAACATTTCGGGTCGGTAATCGGTACAGACCCAAGCGCCGCACAGATCGACAATGCCGACACCGCGCCCAATGTCACTTATTACATCGCTGCAGCGGAAGATGCCCCGGTCGTTCCGTCCGGGTCCGTTGACCTGATCCTGGCCGCACAGGCTGCACATTGGTTCGACCTGGACCGGTTCTATGACGAAGTTCGCCGCGTCGCCGCCCCCGGCGCGGCGGTTGTCCTGGCATCCTATATGCCGACCGTAATCGAAGGAGACAGTGCCACGGATGCGGCGCTGCAGGACTATTACCATAATGTCGTCGGCCCCTACTGGCCGCCCGAAAGGGTCCATGTGGACAATGGCTACAAACTGCTTTCCATGCCTTTCCCGGAAGAGACAGGCCCATCCCACCGGATTGAGGAACACTGGTCGCTGGACCGGCTGATCGATTATTGCGGAACCTGGTCTGCGGCAAAGGAATACCGGCGATTGAAGGGGACGGACCCCCTGCCGATCCTGCGCGACATGCTGTCGGGTGTTTGGACCGACCCTGATCAGCCCAAGCGCATCGTCTGGCCCATCGCGCTTCGAATCGGACGGGTCGGCGGCGCCTAATCCGGCATCGGCGGCGCAAAGAACGCCGCATCCAGTCGCCTGCCGAACCAGTTGATGCGCCAGTCCAGATGCGGACCCGTCGACCGGCCGGTGCTTCCGACCGTCCCGATCACATCACCCTGTCGGACGACGTCCCCTTCCGCCACGGATATCGACTGCAAGTGCAGAAAGGCGGAAGCCAGCCCCCGACCGTGGTCGATCATCAGGGTCCCGCCGGAATAATACATGTCCGGATGGACAAGAGAGACGACCCCGTCCGACGGCGCCACGACCGGCGTTCCTTCTGGGACGGCGATGTCTATCCCGTAATGAGGCTGGCGCGGTTCACCGTTCAGGACGCGCTGGCTGCCGAAAACGCCGCTGATGCGCCCTTTAACCGGCCAGATCCAGCCGCGATCGAACCAGGTATCGTAGGAATTGACCGCGCGCGCCGCACGCACCAGCGCCGCCTCTGCCGATATCCGGTCCAGAACCGACTGCGGCGGTGTCACACTGCTGGGCGGCAGCCCGTCGATATGCTGGATGTCATATTCGCGCTGTTCGATATCCAGCATGTAGTTTCGCAATTCTTCGCCGGGCGGAAAGACCGTCAGCTGAACCTGCGGCGGTTCATCCCGGTGAAACCCGATCAGGAACCGCCCGTCGCGCCCCACCGTCACATCCACCCCGTCGAACAGGATGCGCGATTCCGGCGGCACCACACCGATAGCATACCCGCCCTGCCGGAAAATGCCGTCCAGCGTCAGAAGCTCATCGTCGGCCCGCGCGGGCGTCATGGCCATGAACAGGGCCATCAGCAGCAGCAGGATGCGCATCAGAACAGCTCCGTCTGTTGTGCTGGCGCTTTCTTGGATTTCGCCTTCTTCGTTTTGGCGGGCGGTTTTCCATCGTCCTCCCCGGCGACTTCGACCGAAACGCGGCTTTCATCGCGAAATTCGATTTCAAGCGCCATGCCGCCCGAAAGGCCCGCGCCCTCCGTGACGACCCGCCCGTCCGACCCGCGAATGACTGCGAAACCTCGTTCCAGCGTCCCCACATAACTGAGCGCGCGGATGGAATTCCACGCCCGGTCGATCCGCGTTTCGGTATTCCTGACCAGGCGCGCGATCGCCGCATCCATGCGCACCGATGCATCCAGATCGTCGATCCGCCGCCGGTTCCGTTTCAACCCCACGCCCACCGCGCGTTCGATGCGCCCGCTTCGATCCTTGAGGGCCTTTTCTTCCTGCAAGAGCCGTTCGTGGGGCGACCGCAACATCCGTCCTAGCCCTTCCAGGCGGGCCGACT
This sequence comes from Alphaproteobacteria bacterium, assembly GCA_040217575.1. Classification (GTDB taxonomy): domain Bacteria; phylum Pseudomonadota; class Alphaproteobacteria; order UBA8366; family Aestuariispiraceae; genus Pacificispira. Next base: position 11,019 of record JAVJPW010000002.1, read on the forward strand.
GTTCCTTCAGGCTTCGCGGCAGCGCACCCGACAGCCGGTCCGACGCGATGTCCAGCCGCTGGTCGGCCGCTTCAAAAAGGCGCTGCGGGTTCGGCAGGCCACGCACGAAGCCTTCCAGATGCCGGGTCCGGTTTTCAATCCCACGGTTCTGAATCTGGATCAGCCGCTGTTCCAGGCCGGATAAATCGGCGCGCAGTTCCGCGCGGACCGGAACCGCCATTTCCGCCGCTGCCGTCGGTGTCGGCGCGCGGCGGTCACTGGCAAAATCTATGAGCGTGGTATCCGTCTCATGCCCGACGGCGGAAATCAGCGGGATTGCACTTTCCGCGGCGGCGCGCACCACGACCTCTTCGTTAAATGCCCACAGGTCTTCCAGCGACCCGCCGCCCCGGGCCACGATCAGAAGATCCGGGCGCGGCACGGCGCCGTCCGGGTCAAGGGCATTGAAGCCGTGAATGGCGCGCGCGATCGTTTCAGCCGCTCCGTCGCCCTGAACCAGGGTCGGCCAGACGATGACATGACGGGGAAACCGGTCGGACAGCCGGTGCAGGATATCGCGGATAACCGCCCCGGTCGGTGAGGTCACGACACCGATGACCGACGGCAGAAACGGGATGGGTCTCTTGCGGCCCTCATCGAACAGGCCTTCGGCAGCCAGCTTTCGGCGGCGTTCCTCCAGCAGTTTCAACAGCGCGCCTTCGCCCGCCAGTTCGACCTGATCGATCACAATTTGATATTTCGAACGCCCGGCAAAGGTCGTCAGCCGCCCGGTCGCAATCACTTCCAGACCGTCTTCGGGGGTAACCATCAACCGCCCGGCGCTGCCCCGCCAGCAGACGGCGTCCAGAACCGCGTCCTGGTCCTTCAGCGTCATATAAAGATGGCCGGATGCGGCGCGCTTGAACCCCGACACTTCGCCGCGCACCCGGACGCGCTCATATGCTTCCTCTACCGTGCGCTTCAGCGCGCGCGACAGGTCCGAGACGGATAGTTCCGGGATATTGCTGACCATGGCTGGAAAGATGCCATGCGGAACCGGTTTAGAAAATCGGGAATGCGACGTCCGGCATTCGCGGATCAAGGCGGTTTTGAAATGCCGGTGTTGGTGATATTCCAGAGGCGATAACCGGACATCGTCCGACAGCGGGGGTAATGATCGAACATGCGGATTTTGGTAGTCGGTTCTGGCGGGCGCGAACATGCCCTGTGTTGGTCCATCGCGGCGTCGCCGCTGACGGGAAAGCTTTTCTGTGCGCCCGGCAATGCCGGCATAGCCCAGGAAGCCGAATGCGTCCCGATCAAGGCAGAGGACGTGGACGGTATCGTCGCCTTCGCCGCGGCGGAAAAAATCGACCTGGTCGTCGTCGGGCCCGAAGCGCCCCTGGTTGCCGGGCTGGCGGACCGGCTGCGGGAAATGGACATTCCCGTCTTCGGCCCCGGTGCGGCGGCGGCGGCGCTGGAAGGGTCGAAAGGGTTCAGCAAGGACATTTGCCGAAAATACGCCATCCCGACCGCCGATTACGGCCGCTTCACGGATGCGGATGCCGCAAAGGCCTATATCCGGGAAAAGGGGGCGCCCATCGTCGTCAAGGCGGACGGCCTGGCCGCGGGCAAGGGTGTGACCGTGGCCATGACGGTTGATGAGGCCCTGAGGGCCGTCGATGCCGCCATGCTGGACGGTGCCTTCGGCGATGCCGGTGCCGAACTGGTGGTCGAAGAATTCATGGACGGCGAAGAGTTATCCTTTTTCGCCCTGTCGGACGGGGACGTGGCGTTGCCCCTTGCGTCCGCCCAGGATCATAAACGCGTCGGTGACGGGGATACCGGACCCAATACCGGTGGCATGGGGGCCTATTCCCCCGCGCCGGTCTGTACCCCGGAAATCGAGCGGCAGATCATTGATGAGATTTTGAATCCGACCATCGCCGCGATGAAAGCCGAAGGCGCCCCCTATCAGGGTGTCCTGTTCATCGGCCTGATGATCACCGACGAAGGACCGAAGGTCGTCGAATACAATGTGCGTTTCGGCGACCCGGAATGCCAGGTCCTGATGATGCGTCTTCAATCGGACCTGCTGCCGGCGCTGATCGCCTGTGCCAGGGGCGGGCTGAAGAATCTGGACCTGCGCTGGAAGGACGAAACCGCGATGACCGTCGTCATGGCCAGCAACGGTTATCCCGGCACCTATCAGAAGGGAACGCTGATTCGGAATGTCGACGGCGCGGAGGCGGACCCCAATGTCACCGTCTTCCATGCCGGGACGGCGCGGGACGCGGACGGGAACCTGATCGCGACCGGGGGGCGGGTCCTAAACGTGACCGCCAGCGGCCCCACCGTCGCCGCCGCGCGCGACAGCGCCTATGGCGCCGTCGACCTGATTGAATGGCCCGAAGGGTTCTGCCGCCGCGACATCGGCCACCGCGCGCTGGACAGAACGTGACGACGGGGGCACCAGACGATGACCATCCTGGACCGGCTTTCCATCGCATTTGGTGCGCCGCCTTGGATGGTGGTCATCAGCCTGTTTTTCATCGCCGTCATTCTGGTTGGTTTCAGCCTGTTCGTGCGCGAGCGATACCGTGGAAACGGCGGGCCGAACTGGCGGCGCGACCCGGACGAAATGGAGGATCTTTCCCCGAGCCTTAGGCGCGCGCGCATGCAAATGATTGCCGCTGTAATCGGCATGTTCGCGATCTTTGTGATTGCCGTATTGAACCTTGTCTGAGAAGCAGTATCTCGCTTCGAAACCTCACGAATTAGCTGGAATGACATGTCCGAACAAACCGATGCCCTTGCCCTGATCCAAGACCTTGTAGCCCTTGCCCTGAAACAGGGGGCGGATGCCGCCGACGCGGTCGCGGGACTTTCCACTTCCGTCAGCCTTGCCCAGCGACTGGGCAAGACGGAAAAGCTGGAACGTCAGGAATCCCAGGACCTGGGCCTGCGGGTCCTGATCGGCAAGAAACAGGCGATCGTGTCATCGAACGACTGGAAACGTGACGGACTGAACCTTCTGGTCGACCGGGCGATCGCCATGGCAAAGGCGGTGCCGGACGACCAGTATTGCGGCATCGCCGACCCGGATCAGATTGTCGGCGACAGCTATCCGACCCTTGAAATGTGCGACGTGGATGAACCGGATGCGGAAACGTTGATCGAACGGGCCCGCGCGGCGGAAGACACCGCCCTGTCGGTTAGCGGCATCAGCAATTCCGAAGGGGCGGAAGCATCCTGGGGCCGGACCGCCATCGCGCTTGCCGCCAGCAACGGCTTTGCCGGTCACTATGAAGTTTCGCGCCACGATGTGGGCGTGTCCGTTCTGGCCGGCAGCGGCACCGCAATGGAATCCGATTATGACTATTCCAGCGCCGTTTTCGGGGAAGACCTTGCCGACCCGGAAGAACTGGGCCGAAGTGCGGCCGACCGGGCCCTGAAGAAGCTGGGGGCCCGAAAGCCGCCCAGCGCGAAACTGCCCGTCATCTTCGACCCGCGTATTTCGGGTGGGCTGCTCCGGCACCTGACGTCGGCCATCAACGGGTCGGCAATTGCCAGGGGCACGTCCTTCCTGAAGGACCGCATGGGCGAACAGGTCATGGCAGGCGGGATTACCATCATTGACGACCCGCACCGCGCCCGCGGCCTTGCATCGAAGCCGTTCGACGCGGAAGGGCTTGCCAACCGTCGGCGCGCGCTGGTCGAAGACGGCGTCCTGCAAAGCTGGGTTCTGGACCTGCGCACCGGACGCCAGTTGGGCCTGCCATCCACCGGCAACGCCAGTCGCGGCACCGGGGGGCCGCCCGGCCCGACGACGACGAACCTGCACCTGGAACCGGGGTCCGTATCCCGGGCGGACCTGATCGGCGGGATCGAACAGGGCCTTTTGGTGACATCGGTCATGGGCATGGGGGTCAGCACGGTCACCGGCGACTATTCCCGCGGTGCGTCCGGTTTCTGGATCGAAAAAGGCGAAATTGCCTATCCGGTGAACGAAGTCACCATCGCCGGCAACCTGAAGGACATGTTCATGAACATGACGCCGGCGGACGATCTGGAATTCAAATACGCAACCAATGCGCCGTCGATCCGTGTGGACGGCATGACCATCGCCGGCACGTGAACACACACCACGTCCCTATTCTACTGACCGAACACTCAAAGCGGCACGATGTAATATTGCGCCAAGAGACAATACACCGTCCACATCTATTCTAGATTGCTACAAATTGGTTGATACTTATCAAGCGTAGTGTCAAAATTCCAAAAATCAACCATTGGTCGATGGGTATATTTTGAAATGGCGTATTCGGATTTGGATATCAAGAAGCGCTTCCTTACGCGTTTCTGTATTACACCTTTTGAACCAAATACACAGCAACTCACACCAGTTGGTTACGATCTAACGATCGGAGCCGCCATAGTACTTACTAGGGAAATCCGCGAGAACGGTGATATAATTGACAAGTTTGTCAAAACTTCACGGTTTGACGATGGGGGCGACGAGATCGACTTAGACATCCCGCCAAACACAGGAGTTGTGATAGCAACACACGAGCGCATTTTTTCTTCCGGTCGTTCGCTGGCAACCGTTCATGGGCGGTCCAGAATGACCGCTCGCGGACTAGTTGTTAACTCCGTTACGATTGATCCGAATTTCGACGGCAACATTCTTATCTATATGTACAATGCGACAAACGCCGTTCAAAAGATCAGATCCCATGAACGAGTCCTTACTTTGATTTTTCACGGTGTGGAAACGGAAACAACCAAAGAGCCAAATACAGACTTCCATCAATTAGTTCGCTATTATGGTGACCTTTACGGGACAGAAGTCGCAAATTATTTGATGGACTACAATCATAATTGGGACGACAGTGAATTAGCTGGTATTCACAACCAACAAAAAAATGAAGTGATAACATTTCGAAGAAACAGCAAATTTAAAAGACGAATCACAAGATATTGGAGAGATTGGAAGAACGTATCTAACGAACAAAGCAAGACTATAATTAAGCTTATTTCTGATGTTACTGTGATTCCATTGTGTCTATACACACTGTCTTTCGCAATATTCCCGAACACTTTTTCTAATTTGGGATTCTTGCCTGACCCATCAAATGGCACGCCAGAACTGATGCTATATGTATCGACGTTCCAGGTGCTGCTTTTTTACTTATTCAACAGGCTAAAAAATTAGTTTATGAGTTTTCAACAGCATGACCATCGCCGACACCTGACCCAACCGAAAAAGGCCCCCGCCGATGGCAGGGGCCTTTCCGATAGACAAAGGTCGACTGGATATCAGAACAGGCCCTGGATCTGGCCCTGGTCGTCCAGCTTGATCGAGTTCGCCGACGGAACACGCGGCAGGCCCGGCATGGTCATGATTTCCCCGCAGATGGCGACGATAAACCCGGCACCCGCCGACAGGCGAACTTCGCGAACCGGAACCGAATGCCCTGACGGCGCGCCGCGCAGGTTCGGATCGGTTGAAAAGCTGTACTGCGTTTTTGCCATACAGACCGGCAGATTGCCGTAGCCCTGGTCTTCCCACTGGCGCAGTTGATCGCGCACTTTCTTGTCCGCAATCGCTTCGTCCGCACCGTAGATTTCCTTGCAGACCGTATTGATTTTCTCGAACAGCGGCATGTCGTCTTCGTAAAGCGTGCGGAACTGGGCCGTGCCGCCGTCGATCAGCTTCACGACATGCTTTGCCAGTTCCTCGGTGCCTTCCGACCCTTTGCCCCAGTGTTCGCAGACGATCGCTTCGACACCCATGGATTTCGCGAATTCCTGGATGGCGGCCAGTTCGGCTTCGGTATCCTTGACGAACCGGTTGATGCCGACCACGGCCGGAACACCGAATTTGCCGACATTGCGAATGTGTCGGCCAAGGTTGGCCAGACCCTTTTTCAAGGCCGCCACGTTTTCTTCGCCCAACTGATCCTTCGGCACGCCGCCATGCATCTTCAACGCACGCACGGTGGCTACGATGACGACCGCTTCCGGTGCCAAACCGGCCTTGCGACATTTGATGTCGAAGAATTTCTCCGCGCCCAGGTCCGCGCCGAACCCGGCTTCGGTCACGACATAGTCCGCGACCTTCAGCGCCGACTTCGTGGCGGAAACGGTGTTGCAGCCATGGGCGATGTTGGCGAACGGGCCGCCATGAATGAAGGCAGGGTTGTTTTCCAACGTCTGCACCAGGTTCGGCATCAGCGCGTCCTTCAGCAGAACGGTCATCGGACCTTCCGCCTTCAGGTCGCGGGCATAAATGGGCTCACGGTCGCGGGTGTAGCCGACGACGATACGGCCCAGACGTTCTTCCAGATCCTTCAGGCCGTCCGCCAGGCAGAAGATTGCCATGACTTCGGATGCGACCGTGATGTCGAACCCGGTCTGGCGCGGGAAGCCGTTTGCGACCCCACCCAGCGAGACGACGGTATCTCGCAGGGCGCGGTCGTTCATGTCCAGAACCCGGCGCCAGGCAACGCGGCGTTCGTCAAAGCCCAGCTCGTTCCCCCAATAAATGTGGTTGTCGATCAGCGCGGACAGAAGATTGTGCGCCGACGTGATGGCGTGAAAGTCGCCGGTGAAATGAAGGTTGATGTCTTCCATCGGCACGACCTGCGCATAGCCGCCGCCGGCCGCGCCGCCCTTCACGCCGAAGCACGGCCCCAGCGATGGTTCACGCAGCGCGATCATCGCCTTCTTGCCGATACGGTTCAGCCCGTCGCCCAGGCCGACCGTGGTTGTCGTCTTGCCCTCACCCGCCGGTGTCGGGGAAATCGCGGTCACAAGGATCAGGTGCCCGTCCGGGTTGCCCTTGATGCTGTCCAGATAGTCGAAGCTCATCTTCGCCTTGTTCGGGCCGTACTGCATCAGCTGATCGGACGGAATGCCCAGCTTGTCGCCTACCTGGGTGATCGGCTGCATCTTCGCCTCGCGGGCGATTTCGATATCGGACTTGCTCATTCCCTTAATCCCACCTTTCCATGTGCCGCCGACGCTGTGCGCCGACCGTTCCGGGGCTTGTATTTCTGTACCCCTTTTCAGGGTGCCGGAACAGCTAGCGGCAAAGTGACGCGACAGACCGCCCCCCCGCGACCTGTTTTTCCTATTTGACGACATCGCGCGGAACAGTAGGCCGACAGACCTTTCTTTCCCCAATCGTTTGGGATTAAACAGGCGGTCGACGGCTACCATACGGTTCGGGGCCGCCACCATGGAACAGGCAGGAAATACGTTGGACCAATCCGCCTTCGCGCTTGCAATCCACCTGGTAACGACCGGGGACAGCGACCTTTATTCGATCGTCGGACTGTCGCTGCAGGTCAGTTTCACCGCGGTTGTCATTGCCACACTGCTGGGCCTGCCGATCGCGGCCTGGCTTGCGGTGATGCGGTTCGCCGGTCGGCGCGCCATCGTAACCGTGCTGAATGCGCTTCTGGGGCTCCCGCCCGTGGTGGTCGGGCTGTTTGTCTATCTGTCGCTGTCGCGGGCGGGACCGCTGGGGGGTCTGGGCCTTTTGTTCACGCCGACGGCCATGGTGATCGCCCAGACGATCCTGATCACGCCGATCGTCGCGGCGGTCGCGCTGCGCAGTCTGGAAGATTTCGATGCCGAATATTCCGAACAGCTTCGCGCCCACGGGCTCGGCCGGCGGGAACGCGCACTTACCCTGTTGCGGGAAGCGCGCTTCAGTCTGGCGACCGCTGTGCTGGCCGGGTTCGGGCGGTCGGTGGCGGAAGTGGGCGCGGTCATCATTGTCGGCGGCAATATCGATGGTGTCACCCGCGTCATGACGACCGCGATTGCGCTGGAAACCAGCAAAGGGAATCTGGCCCTGGCATTGGGCCTGGGCATGATCCTGCTGACCATCGCCCTTGGCGTGAACGCAATCGCCGAAGTTTTTCGCAGCCTCAATGCAGGAACGCGCCGCGCCGCCCGCAAACAGGTCCGTCCATGACCGGCACCGCGGACATACCGATTGCCGCACTTTCAGGGGTCGAAGTCCGGCGCGGCGGCAGGCCGATCCTGACCGTCGGCGACCTGTCGCTGCCGGCAGGACGGACGGTCGCGCTGATCGGGCCGAACGGTGCCGGCAAGACGACGCTGCTGAAGCTGCTGCATGGGCTGATCGATGCCGATGCGGGGCGGGTGGCCTGGGCCGGGGGACGCGAACCGGCCCGCGCGATCCTTCTGCAGGCACCTGTTCTGTTGCGCCGGTCCGTGCGGGACAATGTGAATTTCATCCTGAAGCGTCGGGGGCTTTCGGGACAGCCACTGAAGGACGCGGCGGATATTCTTCTTGCGCGCGCGAACCTGGCCGACCGCGAAGACGCACGCGCCCGCGTCCTGTCCGGCGGGCAACAGCGACGCCTGGCGCTGGCGCAGGCGCTGGCCCGCGAACCGAACATGCTGTTGCTGGACGAACCGACCGCGGGTCTGGACCCGACTGCGGCAGTGGCGGTCGAACGCATGATCCGCGAAGCGGCCGCCGAAGGCCGCAGCATCGTGCTGAGTTCCCATGATATCGCACAGGTACGCCGATTGGCCGATGTCGCGGTATTCCTAAACCGTGGCGTGTTTGAGAACGCAGGCCCCGTACCCGCATTGTTGGATAGCCCCCCGACACGAGAACTAGGCGCCTTCCTGAACGGAGATCTTGAATGGTAACCCTGTTTGCCCGCCGCACCGCCCTGGCCCTGCTGACCGCGCTTCTGATCCTGCCCGCCCCCCAGGCCCAGGCCGAAGACCGGTTCATCACCGTGGCTTCCACCACGTCGACCGCGAATTCGGGCCTGTTCGATCACATTCTGCCAATTTTCGAAGGGGAAACAGGGATCGAAGTACGCGTGGTCGCCGTCGGCACCGGACAGGCGATCCGCCTTGCCCGGAACGGCGATGCGGATGTCCTGTTCGTGCATCACAAACCGTCGGAAATCGCCTTTGTGGAAGATGGCTTCGGCGTGGAACGGTTCGACGTGATGTATAACGACTTCATCATCGTCGGCCCGGCCGAAGACCCGGCGGGCGTTTCCGGCAGCGCCGATATTGTCGAAGCCCTGAATGCCATCGCCGGCACGCAAACGCCCTTTGCGTCCCGCGGGGACGACAGTGGCACCCATAAGCGCGAACTGGCCCTGTGGGGCGCCGCAGGCATTGTCCCCGACGGCGACTGGTACCGGGAACTCGGGTCCGGCATGGGCGCGACCCTGAACACCGCCCACGGTATGGGTGCCTATACCTTGAGCGACCGCGCGACCTGGCTGTCGTTCGAAAACAAGGACGGGTTTTCGATCCTGTTCGAAGGGGACGACCGGCTGTTCAATCAATACGGCATCATCGCCGTTTCCCAGGACCGTTTTCCGCATGTGAAGGCCGACGATGCGCAGGCCTTCGTCGATTGGGTCATCTCGGACGCCGGGCAGGCCGCAATCGGTGCCTATACACGGGCGGGAACGCAGCTTTTCTTTCCGAACGCGGACTGACGGCTGACTCAGTGGGGCGGGCAGGCCGCTCCCGAACGTTCACCGACCTATGAGCATCCGTGACAGGCCGGAACCGTTGAATCCGGGTCCGTGGGGGCCCATAAGTGCGGTTATGAACGCGGTTCGTGTCATCAAGGATCTGCTTTTCGTCGGTGTCGACGCAACCGCCGACCTTCCGGAACGCGTGCGTGACGCGGTCCGGCTTCAGCAGGATCGCAGCGAACGGCTGATCGGCTGGTGCCAGCTGGCGCTCGTCCTGCTTTTTGCCGCGCTCTATACGGTCGCGCCCAAGACCCACATGGACGAGGTGCTGAAGTCGCCGGTGCCGATCGCGCTTATCCTGTATTTTCTGTTCACCGTAACCCGGCTGGTCTTCAGCTATCGCACATCGCTGCCGGACTGGTATCTGGGCCTGTCGGGGCTTGCGGACCTGACGCTTCTGATGACGCTGATCTGGTATTTCCATATCCAGTATGCGCAACCGGCACCGTTCTATCTGAAGGCGCCGACCATGCTGTATGTCTTCATCTTCATCGCGCTGCGCGCGCTCAGATTCGAACCGCGCTACGTATTCCGAACCGGGGTGGCGGCAGCATTGGGCTGGTCGGTCCTGTTGCTTTATGCGTTGTACGGGGACGGGATGGACCCGCCGGTCACGCGCGACTATGTCGAATATCTGACCATGAATCTGGTTCTTTTGGGCGGCGAGTTGGACAAGATTCTGTCGATTCTGATCGTCACGGGGCTTCTGACCTTTGCGCTGATGCGCGGGCGGCGCACCCTATTGACCGCGGTTGCAGAAACACATGCCAGCGCGGAACTGTCCCGGTTCTTCGCCCCCGAAGTGGCGGAACGCATCACGCGCGGGGATTCCGGACCCGCGGAAGAACTGACCGCCAGCGTGCTGTATATCGACATCCGGGATTTCACCAAACTGTCCGAACGGATTTCGCCATCGGAACTGATGGGGATGCTGACCGAATATCAAAGCCGCGTTACCCCGATCATCGCTGCCCATGGCGGGACGGTTGAACGGTTTACCGGCGATGGAGTCCTGGCCAGTTTCGGCGCCGCGAAACCGCTGGACGGATTTGCCAGACAGGCGCTGAACGCCGTTCGCGCCATCTCGGACGAGATCGATGCATGGTCATCGGCGCGGGCCGCCGCCGGCCAGCCACAGGTCCGCATCGGCATTGCGGTGACGACGGGACGGCTGATCATCGGGGCGGTCGGCGGAGGCGGAAAGCTGGAATATACCCTGGTCGGCGAACCGGCGAACCTTGCCGCGAAAATCGAAAAACTGAACAAGGACCTTGGCACGCGCGCGATTGCGGACCGGGCAACGGTCGACCGCGCCAGGGATGAAGGCTGGGACGGACAGGTTCGGGAAATGCGCACGGGCGTTGTCATCGCCGACGTGAATGGCCCCGTCGATATCGCGATACTGGAATGGATGGATTGACGGTTGGATCTCCCGCCCCTACGTCGTGGGGGCAAGGCATTCGGTTGCCGCGGCCTTTGCATTTGATAATGTACGCGGCTGTTATCTTTGGGTGGAACGCACAGCAATGACACAGTTGATAGACCCTTTCGGACGCGGCATCGAATATCTTCGAATTTCGGTGACGGACCGCTGCGACTTCCGCTGCGTCTATTGCATGTCCGAAGACATGACCTTCCTGCCGAAAGCGGAAATCCTGACGCTGGAGGAACTGGATCGCGTGTCATCCGCCTTTGTGCGGATGGGCGTCCGGAAACTTCGGATCACCGGCGGCGAACCGCTGGTCCGGCGGAACATAATGTGGCTGTTCCGGCAGTTGGGCCGTCACTTGGACACCGGCGCCCTGGAAGAACTCACGCTTACCACGAACGGAAGCCAGTTGGGCCGGTTTGCAACGGACCTCTATGCGGCGGGCGTGCGGCGGGTCAATGTTTCCATCGACACGCTGGATCCCGTGAAGTTCAAGACGATCACCAGGTGGGGCCGTTTCGACCAGGTCATGGACGGAATCATGGCCGCCAAGCAGGCTGGCCTGAAGGTCAAGATCAATGCCGTTGCGCTGAAGGGCGTGAACGACGGCGAGGTTCATGATCTGGTTCAATGGTGCGGCGACAACGGGTTCGACCTGACCTTCATCGAAGTTATGCCCATGGGCGACATCGGGAATGAGATGCGGCTGGACCAGTACTGGCCGCTCAGCATGGTGCGGACCGAACTGGAAAGCCGCTGGACCCTGGAAGACAGCGATTATGCGACGGGCGGTCCTGCACGTTATGTCACCGTCCGGGAAACCGGCGGTCGGATCGGTTTCATCACGCCGCTGACTCACAATTTCTGCGAAAGCTGCAATCGCGTGCGGTTAAGCTGTACCGGCATGCTTTACATGTGCCTGGGGCAGGAGGATTCAGCGGATCTGCGGGCACCTGTCCGCGGGTCGGAATCCGACAGCGCCCTTGAAGACACCATCCGCGAGGCGATCGACCGGAAACCCAAGGGCCATGATTTCATCATCGACCGGCGGCGCGGGGCGAAAAGCGTATCGCGCCACATGAGCGTGACCGGCGGCTAACGCGCCCTAGGCCGCCATGACCCAGCGGTCGCGGCCGCTTTCCTTCGCCTCGTAAAGAGCCTGGTCGGCACGATAGATCGTGCTGTCATAGCCCACTTCCTCACGCTGATAGCAGGATACGCCGGAACTTGCGGTCACCCGCAATTCACCCACCGCCGTGGTGAACGGTTTGGCACGAAGGCTTTCATGGAACCCTTCTATCATGCTCACGCAGCTGACCTGATCCATTTCCGACAGAAGAATCAGGAACTCCTCCCCGCCCCAGCGGGCCAGCAGCGCCTGATCCGGCATCGCCGTTGCCAGGCGGGAAGAGAATTCTATCAGCACCTCATCACCGACATCGTGTCCATGGGTGTCGTTCACGCCCTTGAAATGGTCGATGTCGATCAGCGCCACAAAAAAGCTGCTGCCCTGTTCGCGGGCGACGCCCGTCTGGGCGATCAGCGCATCATGTGCGCCGCGCCTGTTCGTCAGACCCGTCAGCGGGTCGGTAATGGACGCGACGCGCAGCTTGTCGTTCAGGTCCATGATCTGGCCCTGCATGCGGTCGCTCATCCGGGAAATCTTGTTCAGGTTACGGTCCAGACGACGGCATCTGTCCGCCAGCCACGCAATATCCGCCGCCAGTTCCTCGTCGACGCCCTGCGTCTCCGACATGCGCGATAGGATCGCCGATATCCGTTCTTCCAGCCTGTCGTCTGCCACGTCTTGCCGACGCCCCTTCCGTCATTCCGTCACGATATCGTACGGCAGATCGACATCTTCCAAAAGCTCTTCGGCCAGTTCGACCAGACGTTCGTTTTCCGGATCGCAGCGCCAGACAACGGCGACTTCCACCCCGGCGCCATGGGCTTCGTCCATCCGGTCCAGCATATCCATCATCGCCTTGATGCTGCCGGTGTTCAGATAGGTCAGGTCCACATCCAAAGTAACCGGCCCGGCATTCGGCTTTTCCAGGATTGCATTCAGCCAGTCGACGACCGGCCGATAGAATTCGAATGTGTTTTCCGGATAGGATTCACCGGAAAGGTGTATGACGCCCCGATCGGGGTCGCAATCGACCGCCGGGGAAGAGCGCGTTCCTTCGATGGTTATTCTGTCACTCATATCGTCACCGTAAGGCTGAAAAATTTGTGCCCATCCTGCGCATCGGAAATGCTGAAGGAGAGGGGTTGGCTGGCCTTGCGGGCCATTTGCAGAAACCCAAGGCCGGCGCCCGTCGCCCCATCATCCAGGGGCGCGCGAAGCCGTTCCTTATAGGCCGCCTTCAGCGCATCGGGGTCCATTGCGACCACCGCCTCCAGCCGCTGTTGCAGCGCGGCCGCGTCTTCCGCCAAAATCAGATTGCCGGAGACGACCGAATACTGGTCCTCATCGCGCGCGATCAGGACGGTGCCCTTGTTCAACTGCGCAATATGCGCCTCGTCCCGGCCACGGGATTCGGCATAGTGACGGATGTTCTGGGTGATTTCGATATAACAGGCAAAGACGTCCGCAATCCGCCTGCGCGGCTGCGTCTGGGATTCCAGATGCCGGCGAATCGCCTCTCCCAGCTCTTCGATCACACTTTGAGAGAACGGCCCGTTGAAACTGAGCACAATCCGGCAGCGCTCGAAAATCTCGCGCAGCGCCCGCATATCCGATTGATCCATTTCGCCTCCCGATTCCGGCGGTGAATATCCTTATAGGCGATCCAGGAAAAAATCAAAGACGCCTTGGTGTAAACCCAAGCAATGTCAGATCATCGCGCTGCGGATTGCCCCGGCAGTATTCGTCAAGGGTGAACCCGAAGCGCCGCCCCTGTTCCTCGATCGTCTGATCCGACCCCGCCTTCAGCGCTTCCATCAGGCGCCGCCTGCCGAAGCCGTATCCTTTCTCTCCCCCCGCCTGATCCAAAATCCCGTCAGAGGTCAGGAAAACCCGAACGGCATCGTCGAACCTGCGTTCATATTCCACAAGATCCTTCGCCGACGCGGCCTGCCGGCCGTACCCCAGGCCAAGCTTGTCCCCGCGCAGTCGCTCGATCTCCCCCGCGCCGTCCTGGATATAGATGTCCAGTCCGGCCGCCGCCATGCGGATCGTCCCCGTTTTCGGGTCAAGGAAACACAGGATCATTTCCAACCCGGTATCAGGGCCGACGCGGGCTTCGGTCTGGTGCAGGTTGGTACGCACGATGTCGTCCAGCGCATTCAGAACCGCGACCGGCCCCTTGCGCCCCACCTCGCTGATCGCGCGGCGGCAGACGGATGATGCCATCATCGTCATCATCGCGCCCGGCACCCCGTGCCCGGTGCAGTCGCCAAGCCCCATGAAAATGCCGTAGTCGGTTTCGACCCCCAGATAAAAGTCACCGCCAACAATGTCGACCGGCCGGAACAGAATGAAGTGCGGCCCCAGATTCTTTTGAAAGAAGGATGGCTGCGGCAGGATTCCGGTCTGGATAAGGCGTGCGTATTCAATGCCGTCGATCAGCTTTGTATTCACCTCATGCAGCGCATCGGTCCGTTCCCGAACCAGTTCGTCCAGGCGCTTCTTTTCTTCGACGCGTTCGGTGATATCGGTGAACATGAAGACATAACCACCGTCCGGAACCGGATTTCCGTTGATCTGGACATATCGGCCGTCGCTCAATTGCCGGTCCAGATTGTAGGCGATCCGGTTGCGAACGGGTTTCATCCGGCTTTCGACATGGTCTTCCGGACCGCCGGGTCCATATTCACCCCGGTCCGCGAGGAACCGCAGCATCCGTTCCAACGGCTCGCCTTCCTGAAACAGAGGGTGGTCGTTGGGCACGCCGAAATACCCGCGATAGCGGTCATTGACGAACACGATGCGCAGTTCGTCATCGATCACCAACAGACCCTGATTTATCTCGGACGCGGCGGACCGCAGAATTTTTGCCGACCGGTCGTAGTCGCGCCGCCCCTTCGCGCGTTCATCCGTCATGTATCAAGCCCCATGCCCATCTCCGCCGGTCATGGTAGCGAGGTGAAAACTGCGGCGAAAGCCCGAAGTAACGACAAAGGTGCACTCGGCCCGCGATACACTTTACTTGCGTGGATGTCTTCAGTTGACCGCGGGTAGGTCAATCGCGTAAATCCACCTCCACGGTCTTTGAGGGCCCCTGTGGCGGAATTGGTAGACGCGGCAGACTCAAAATCTGTTGCCGGCAACGGCGTGCGAGTTCGAGTCTCGCTGGGGGCACCAAACCTTTGCGACGGATCGGAACACCGGCAGAAACCGCCGGCCCCTTCAGGCCGTTTGCCGATCTCAGATATCATTATGAAATTTCGGCGGCATTCGCTGAATTCCACCATTTGCGCGCGGAAGCCCGCGTGGGAACGAGCGCGGGCGGGCCAGGGCCTCTGGAACCTCCGTTCTTCAATATTTCAGTGCACTTCCCGGCAGCAAGAAGCGTGATTAACGGTTTCTAAACCCCTGAGCGTTATACGGACAGTCTGCGGCCGTTTGCTGCAAAGATTGAAAGTGTGAGGCTATTGAGCAATCTCGCGGACATCATCATTCGGAGCTATATTCCGTTTCTTGCCAATATCGGGGTCCTGTCCCTTTTGGCATGGGTGGTTTCTGTGCGCAGCCGCGAGGTGACCCTTGGATTCCGCGCGCCGCGGTTCAAGATCGGCGTCATCATTGGTGTTTCGTTCGGCGCGACAGCAGCGCTGCTCATGAACATTCCGATCGAGATCGAGCCGGGGATTTTCGGCGATGGTCGTGCCGTGCCGATCCTGCTTTCCGGGATTTTTGGCGGACCGGTTGCCGCGATCCTCGCCGGCGGACTGGCCGCGGCGATGCGGTATTATCTGGGTGGCGGCGGTATGTATTCAGGTCTGATATATATCGCGATTTTTGCTGCTGCTGGCATCGTGACCTTCTGGTTCTGCAACCGCCGGACGGGCAGACTTCCGTCCCTGCCGAATACGCTGCTCATCACCGTAATCGCGACGGGTGCTTCTACCTTGTCGGTGCTTACATTCAGCCCCGAATCCCGCCTTCCCATCCTCCTGCAGCTCTGGCCCCAATTGCTGGCCGCCAATCTGATCGGCGTTGCGATCCTTGGTGGAATGCTGCACCGGGAATATTCCCGGCGAACGGCGGAACTTGAGATGGAACGCCAACGCGAACGTGCCGACAGCGCCGCACGGGCCAAATCCAGGTTCCTGACCGCGATGAGCCACGAAATCAGGACGCCGTTGAACGCGATCCTTGGGATTCATCAGCTTCTGGCGCAGGGCAATTTGCCTGAAGAAGCCCGAGAAAGGGTCAAAACCGCGCAGGACGCGGGGCAATTCCTCCTTGCCCTGATCAATCAGATACTGGACTTCGCCAAGATTGAGGCGGGCGCGCATACTGTCCGTGCTGAACCGTTTTCTGTTACGGCGATGATGAACGCGCTTCAATCGATCTTCCATTATCAAGCCGGAACAAAAGGGATCGCACTGCGCGTTGCCTATGACGGGGATGACAATGACGTCATTGTGGCGGACAGGAACCTTTTGCAGCAGGTGCTGTTCAACCTAATCGGTAACGCAATCAAATTTACGAATGAAGGATCCGTCGAGGTGCGCGCCTATCTCCACGCGGCCGATGCGGAATTGTGCGATCTTCGGGTCGAGGTGCAAGACACCGGGCCCGGCATCTCAAAGGAAGACCGGTCACGAATTTTCGGGGAGTTCGAACAGACGTCAGCCGGCGAAAGCCGCGGCGGCACGGGACTTGGTCTTGCAATCAGTAAAAAGATCACCGGGACGATCGGCGCCCAACTGACGCTCGAGAGCGAAGTTGGCGTGGGCTCATGCTTTGCCTTGGCTCTCAGAGCGCCCAAGGGAAAATTGAAGGAACAGTCTATGGTAACCGATAATACGCGCAGCATTCCGGCAACGGTCCTGCTTGTTGAAGACAATGCCATCAATCAGGAAATCGCCAAAGCAATGCTGATGCAGGATGGTCATGTGGTCCACGCCGTGTCCGACGGACAGGAAGCGCTGGAGTTTGTTTCGGCCGCCGCCGAGCTGCCTGATATTGTCTTCATGGACATTCAGATGCCCATCCTGGACGGCGTGGAAGCCACAAGACGTATTCGGAAAATCCATTCCGCAAGCGCACTTCCTATCATTGCCCTTTCAGCCAATGCCTTTTCCGAACAGCAGGCAGAATATCTGGCGGCGGGAATGAATGCGGCCATATCCAAACCCATTCAACAGCAGGAACTACGCGCCTGTATCAGACGCTTCGCGAGTACCCATCGCCCTGAAAACAATTCAACCCCGGAATCAGCGGTCTGCAGCGACGGCGGCATGTCTGGCACCATGATCAACCCTGCGGTTCTTGAGCCGATGATCACCGTCATGGGACCGGAAAAGCTTGGGAACCTTGTCCAGGTTCTGAAAACCGCGTCCGCGTCTCAATTGGCGTTGCTTAAGGAAAACGAGAACGATTCGGATATCCTCAGCACCGCCAGCCACGACCTCAAGGGCATGTATGCGAACTTCGGCCTCGTCCGCGCGGCGAAGGCTGCCGAAAACCTGACCCTGACCGATTCTGAACCGACGGGGCGGTCCAGGGTCGATCTGCTGGCTGAAGAAGCCGAACGGTCGTTCGTTGAACTTGAAGCCTTGATCGACGGCAGGGGCGTTCACCGGCCGGCGATGAACGGATCGTTGTCCGAAGCAGGGTTGCCGACGTGAGCAATCCCGACTGGAGGAGCGAATGAAGATGGAAAAATCCACAAAGTTATTGGTCGGCGCGGCGGCCGCGGTGTGTGTCGGTGTGGTCCTTTTTGTGTTTTTCCTGGATCGGTCGACCCACAGCAGCCGGGAAGCGGCCCTCCAGATCTATGAGGGGATGAAGTCCCAACTCGCACAGACAATCACGACCGGACAGCAGCGCCTGGAAACCGTTATCGCGGACCCAAGAGCCGCGGCCGACGAAGATTGTCACATCGTGCTGGCGGAAGCGCTGGAAAGACATGCGGACGAACATGACGTTTTCCTAAGAATTCGGCCGGACGGTATACTGGACTGCACGCCTGCCGGTGCGCCGGCGGATGAAATCGACCTTTCCAGCCGGCTCTATTTCGACCTGGCTGTTGAAAACGATGGCCCCGCCGTCGGCGAATTTCTGGTGGGACGGGTGTCGAACGAACCTGTTCTGGCGGTCAGCAATGTGCTGCGAAACGAAGACGGGTCAATTGGGTACGTGTTCGCCACGGGCCTGAAACTGAATTGGCTGAAATCTGTAATTGAAACCGCCGCAAACGAATATGGCCTCGTTGTCGAATTGCACGATGCCGCCGGTGTTCCGCTGTCGTATTTCGAAGACAGCAGCGCCTTGCGCACATTCGGTCAGTCGACCAGGGCGGAACTGGTCAGGCTTCCCATACTGCCCGATCAGACGGACGTTCATGTCGTCATCCTGGAACAATTGTGATCGGAAACGGTACGCGGGTGGAAGCACCTTCCTGAGCGGAAGAATATTCGGGGGAGGGGCATTCGGCCCACCCCCCGAAAATCATGGCACACCATCCGCGCCCTGAGGACGCTGCTGACTTCAATTAGTCACCGCATGGGCTGGCAGCCGGCGGCGATGCAGGCTTCGAACGCGCGGATCGTGCCGCGGCCCACAATTCCGTCGACCGCGCCGGAATAGTAACCCTGTTCCTTCAGGGACTTCTGGTACAGCCGGACATTCGCTTCGTCCTGGTCCATGACGGCACGGTAATGGTCCATGGCTTCCTCCAATTCCCCCGCTTCGACCAGGGCGGCCGCCAACGTGTCCAACGTATCCGCGCCCGGGGCGATGGCGACTGCCTGGCGCGCATGTTCGACCGCACGGTCGCCGTCCCGCAGCCCACCGGGTCCGGTCGCGAATATCCATGCCAGCGCGTTGTGGGCGAACGCGTCCGCCGGATTTGCCCGTATCGCCACACGGAAATCGGCAATGGCGTCCACGTACCGTTCGGCGGCGCGGTGGGCCTCCCCCCGGCTGGACAGGGCATAGGCAAACATCGGATCAACACGAACCGCCATGTTGTAATCCGCCATGGCGTCTTCTTCCCGCCCCAGGGTCCTGTACAGATTGCCCCGATTGGTCAGCGCATAGGCGTCGCCGCTGTCGATTTCGATGGCCATGGAATAGTCCTCTAGCGCCGCGTCGATCCGGTCCAGCGACAGGTTCGCATTCCCCCGGTTGGTATAGGCAAACCCCTGTTCCGGATCCAATTCGATTGTGCGGTTGAAATCGTCGATCGCGTCTTCGTAGGCGGCATCATACAGGTTGGCGAGGCCGCGATTGTAGTGATAGCGCGGGTTTTCCGCGTCCAGCCGGATCGCTCCGTCAAAATTGTTCCGCGCCGCTTCAAGGTCCCCGTAATCCAGATACGCATTCCCGCGACTGAAATAGGTGTTCGGGTCGAACGGATTTAGGCGCACCGCTTCTTCGAAATACGCGAAGGCTTCTTCGAACCGTCCGACCGACAGATAGGCGTTCGCCCGGTTGTTGAAGGCCAGTGCGAATTCCGGGTCGAGTTCGACGGCCCGTCCCAGGTCCGCCAGCGCCCGGTCCGCGCGGCCGTTCGCCAGATACGCATTGCCGCGATTGTTATGCGCGCGGGCAAGGTCAGTCGCCGACGCGTCGCCACGGTCGATGATCCAGGTGCACGCATTCAGAACGGACTGAACGTCCCCGCGGGCATCCGCCCCGCAGGCCGACATCATCTCCTGGGCCGCATCTGGCCCGGCGCCTTGACCGGCATTGTCCTGGGCGAAAGTGGGATGCGCGCCCATCATGATCGCTGCCATTGTCAGGTGTTTCAACCAGCCCTTCATTGACCCTCCACTGCTTCGGATCGGTTTCGCGCGCCACGGCATCCGGCATGCCTTTGGGCGAGCGCACCGTAGCGACTTCGTTCGAAAGGGAAAATGGAAAGTCCAGGCGCCAAACCCGGATTGGACCGGAACAGGGCATCATTTACGACCTGATTGCCAAATTGCTGTACGATTCGGCCCGATTCTTGATAGATTCCCCAAGTTTTGGCAGACATTATCGCGCCAAGGCTTCCATAAACCGGCAAGACCGGTTAGGTGGAGGCCAGCCGGAGCAAATTCTATTGAGGAGCCGAGGATTGGGCATCCACCTATACCAGGGCGATCTACCGGACGGGCTGGATCTGGGCAATTCGATTGCCATCGACACCGAAACACAGGGCCTGAACCCCAATCGGGACCGTTTGTGCGTGGCCCAGATTTCGTCCGGCGACGGCAATGCGCATCTGGTTCAGTTCGCCCCCGGTGAATATGACGCACCGAACCTGAAACGCCTTCTTGCCGACCCGTCCGTCCTGAAGATTCTGCATTTCGCGCGGTTCGACGTTGCGATCTGTCAGCGCTGGCTGGGCGTTACCATGACGCCCATCTATTGCACCAAGATCGCGTCGCGCCTGGTGCGCACCTATACGGACCGTCATTCGCTGTCGACCCTTGTAAAGGAGCTTCTGGACACCGACCTGTCCAAACAGCAGCAGAGTTCGGACTGGGCCGCCGAGACGTTGAGCGAAGAACAGCTTAAATATGCGGCGTCCGATGTGCTTTATCTGCATCAGCTTCGCGACCGGCTGGACGCGATGCTGGCGCGCGAAGGCCGGCAGCACCTGGCCCAGGCCGCATTCGACTTTCTGCCGACCCGGGCGGAACTCGACCTGCGGGGCTGGGAAGCGACGGACATCTTCGCGCATTCCTGATAACCGGCGCCGATAGACGGCGCCCTGACAAAGATGAGAACACATGTCCACAAGCGCGCGGGCGGAAACCGACGCCAGCAATGACCTGACGGATCAGGCAGCCCGGGATATTGAGGCCGGGCGCGGTGTCATCGATGCCGCGGTTACCGGCCTTCATGCCCTTTCAGACACGCTGGGCGACGATTTCGCAAAGGCGGTCGAAACCTTGTCGCGGATCGCCCGCGACGGATCCAGCGGCCGCGTCATCGTCAGCGGCATGGGCAAGAGCGGACATATCGGACGCAAGATCGCGGCGACGCTGGCATCTACCGGGACGCCAGCCCAATTCGTCCACCCCGGCGAGGCAAGCCATGGGGACCTGGGCATGATCACCGAATATGATGCGGTGATCGCGATCAGCAATTCCGGTGAAACGCACGAGCTGACGGATCTGATCCAGTTTGTAAAACGGTTCGGAATCCCGCTGGTGGGTATCACTTCCAGGGCCGGCAGCGCGCTTGACCTTGCGGCGGATGTCGCACTTCGCCTGCCCAACCTGCCGGAAGCCGGGACGATCGGCCTTGCGCCCACAACGTCGACGACCATGACGTTGGCACTAGGAGACGCGCTTTGCGTCGCGCTTCTGGAAAGGCGGGGGTTCACGGCCGGCGACTTCAAGGTCTTTCATCCGGGCGGAAAGCTGGGCCGTCAGTTGCTGCGCGTCGGCGACCTTATGCATACGGGGTCCGAAATCCCGATGGTACAGGTCGGGAAGCCGATGTCGGAAGCACTTCTTGAAATGACGTCCAAGCATTTCGGCTGTACCGCCGTGGTCGACGCCGATGGGCGCATATGCGGTGTCGTGACCGACGGGGATTTACGCCGTCACATGGGTGACGACATCATGAACCAGCCGGTGGAAGACGTTATGACGCGGGATCCCGTCTGTTTCCAGAATACCGACATGGCGGCCGAGGCATTGAGCGTGATGAATGAACGCCAGATCACCGTGGCCTTCATCCTGACGAACGACAAATTCCCCTGGGGGATCATCCATCTGCATGATTTTCTGCGCGCCGGGGTCGCCTGATGCGGCACATTCGGAGCTAGCGGACAAACCCGAACATGGCCAGCGCCGACACCCCATCGAACGACGCACCGCAGCGCGGCTCCCGCATTCCGGTCTATGCCGGCCAGCGCCGGTTCAGCCGCAGCTATGGCCGCTTCGTGGGCTGGATGAAGGTGCTGCTTCCGACCATCGCGGTCATGCTGATTGCGCTTCTGATCATCTGGCCCTATCTGCGGGATGAGGGGAACCGGATCACCGAGGCACTGACCAGCGCGGGTGGCCTGATTTCAGAACATCTTGAGGTGAACCAGGCGCGGTATGCGGGGCTGAGCGAGGATGGCCACCGCTATACCGTAACGGCCGAAAGCGTCCAGCAGGATTCGATCGACGCCATCAATGTCGCCTTCCAGAGCCCACAGGCGGACATCAGCCTGTCGGACGGAAGCTGGGCACTGGTGACGGCCGAACGGGGGTCGCTGGACCGGGAAACGCAAGTCCTGGAACTCATTGCATCGGTCAACCTGTTCCACGATCTGGGGTACGAGTTTCGCACCGAAAGCGCCACTTTCGACCTGCTGGGCGGAAGTGCATACGGCTTCGATCCGGTTACCGGACAGGGTCCGTTCGGATATGTGGAAGCAATGGGGTTTTCGATTTTTAACCGCGGGGAGCGGATCGAACTGATCGGCCCCGCACGCGTGGTGATCTATGACACAGATTAGAACCGCCGTCCCGAACCAAGGGGTCCCAGTCCTGGCATTTCTGTTGTCCGCCTTTCTGGTGCTGACGCTGTTTTCATCCGGGGTGCGCGCACAGGCCGGCCTGGATTCGACCAGCGCCGACGGCGCGATCGAGATCGAGGCCGATGACGGCATTGAGTGGATTCGCGATCTGCAGCAGTACCGCGCCTATGGCAACGCGACCGCCCGCCGCGGCGGCGTGACCGTCGTCGCCGACACATTGACCGCCTTCTATCGGGAAGAAGACGGCAGACAGGTCATCTATCGACTGGACGCGGACGACAATGTTGTCATCACGTCGGATTCGTCGGAAGCGTCGGGCGACCAGGCTGTCTATCATCTGGACGAACAGGTCGTGGTCCTTGTCGGCGAAGACCTTCAGATTATCACAGACCGCGGCACGATCACCGCCGAAGACAGCCTTGAATACTGGGAGGAACGGCGGATCGCGGTTGCCCGTGGCAATGCCTTTGTAATCCAGAACGACCGTCGCCTTCAGGCCGGCGTCCTGACCGCCTTCATCGACGAAGCGGAAGAAGGCGAACAGGCCCGCGTGCGCCGGATCGACGCGACCGGCGGTGTACATATCTCCACCCCTACGGACATCGTCACCGGCCGCGAAGGCGTCTATATGGTGGCCGAAGAACGCGTCACCTTGTGCGGCGATGTTAAGATCACACGCGACGGCAATCAGCTGAACGGGGAATGCGCGGTGGTGGACATGCTGACCGGCAGAAGCACGCTTCAGGCCGGCGGCGACGGCCAGCGTGTTCAGGGATTGATCCTGCCGACAGAGTGATGTGAGCGGCACCGGATATGCGGGATCGGGGATAAATCCCTTGCCTTGATGCAAATCCAGTGCCAAACCGGGCTTCAATGCTTGGCGCAGGGACCGGATTCCTTTATGCTTCCGGTCGATAACTGGTATAAATTTTTGGGCGGGGATGTCCCGAATCAATGTCGGATCACGACGACGAAGACGGCCCGAAGCACGACCGGGTGCCGCAGTTGGATTTGCCGATCCATGATGGGCGCGACCCGCATGGCCGTGACGGCGGCCAGCGCGATGACGGACCGAAACTGCGTGAACCACGACTGCTGCGACCGAAGGGTCTGACATCCCCTGCCAACGACCGCCCTGACCCCGACCGGGAAAGATCGGGGAATGACGGACCGTCGGGCGGACTGCGTGCATCGGCACGCCCCCCTTCCGGAGGGCTTTTTGCCCGCCAGCCGCCACCTTTGAGGCGCCCGTCGACGCCCGATTCCGGGCATGTGGAACCGACGGACGAACGGCACAGGGCAGAACCGCCAAAGGCCCCGCCAACCAGAGACGGCACGCCCGTCGAACCGCGCCCGTCGCCTGACCGGCAGACCTATCGAGACCTGCCGGAACCGCCGCGCCCGCGCTTCACAGATGAAACGCCGTCGCAGTCACCGGCACCAGAACGCGCTCGGGCCCCTGAACCGACCCAGGCTCCGGAACGCGCAGTACCGCCGCTTCCCGTTTCATCACATGATGTGGAACGCACCTCGCGGCCGGTGGAGCATCCCCGACCCGAAAATGCGGGATCCGACCACCGATCTGACACGCCGCGTGCGGCGGAACGACCGGCGACCACGCCCCACCGCCCAAAGGCCCAGACGGCGGATCGGCCCCGTGCCGCGGAAACAGGTGACGCAGACAGACCGGCGGCCGCACCGCGGCCGCGCCAACCGGCCCAAATGGACACCAAACCCACGGCCCCCACACCCCTGCGCCCCAGGGAAGGTAGGGAATCGCCGCGGCCCGTCCTGGTTACCAGGAATGAAGGGCTGGTAGTCCGGTCGCTGGGCAAGCAGTTCAAGAAGCGCCCTGTCCTGCGCGACGTGTCACTGCGGGTACAACGGGGGGAAGCGGTCGGCCTTCTGGGCCCGAACGGAGCCGGAAAGACAACCTGCTTTTATATCGTCACGGGCCTGATACCCACAGACTACGGGGAAATCGTCCTGGACGGCACCGATATCACGAACCTTCCCATGTATCGGCGATCGCGGCTGGGCATCGGCTACCTGCCGCAGGAAAGCTCCATCTTTCGCGGCCTGACCGTGGAACAGAACATCAATGCCGTTCTGGAGCTGATCGAGAAGAACCGCGAACGCCGGGAAGCAACGCTGGAAGCGTTGTTGGCGGAGTTTTCAATTTCGCACCTGCGGCGCACCCCCGCGATCGCGCTGTCCGGCGGCGAACGGCGGCGGCTTGAAATTGCCCGTGCACTGGCCAGCCAGCCGAATTTCGTGCTGTTGGACGAACCGCTGGCCGGGATCGACCCAATCGCGGTGCGCGATATCCGCGAACTGGTCAGCCATCTGAAGGACCGGGGGATCGGCGTCCTGATCACCGATCATAATGTCCGCGAAACCCTGGACCTGGTGGACCGCGCGTACATTCTTCACGACGGCAACGTGCTGATGGAAGGGACCCCGGACGAGATCGTGTCGAACCAGGAAGTTCGCCGCGTCTACCTTGGGGACCGCTTCTCCCTTTAGGGCGCGGATCAGTCGGTATGTCGATAGCGCCCAGACTGGACCTTCGCCAAAGCCAGAACCTTGTGATGACGCCGCAGCTGCAACAGGCGATCAAGCTGCTGCAGCTATCCAGCATGGACCTGGCCGCCTTCGTCGAATCGGAACTGGAACAGAATCCGATGCTGGATCGCGACGATGGGCCGGCAATGACGCGGGAGGAAGAACGCTATCACGAATATGATGCGTCGAACGGCGGACCAGGGCCCGGCGATAACGGGGATTCCGCAGAATATCTTTCCCCCGACGGGTCGGTCGGCGCAACCGACGGCGCACTGGATACCGACTATTCGAACACCTTCGATGCCGACATTGCCGGTCCGGGCACGGATTTCGGCGACCAGGGCGCCTATAATTCCGGCATGGGAACGGATTTTTCGCGCGGTCGTCCGGACGATGACCTGCCGGACCTGGAAGCGCGGCACAGCGAAGAAAAGACCCTGACCGACCATCTGGAAGAACAGATGCGCCTGGACATCAAGGGCGCTGCCGACAGGATCATCGGGCGCAACCTGATCGACGCACTGGATGAGGCGGGGCGGCTTTCCGAAAGTCCCGATGACATCGCCGAACGACTGGGCTGCGCGCCGGACGACGTGTTGCGGGTCCTGGAGCGGATGCAGAAGCTTGATCCGCCGGGACTGTTCGCACGCTCTTTGTCGGAATGCCTGCGCCTTCAGTTGGAAGACCGGAACCGGTTCGACCCCGCCATGGCGGCATTGCTGGACAATCTGGAACTGCTGGCCCGTGGCGAAGGCAACAAGCTTATGCGGCTGTGTGGTGTCGACGCGGAGGACCTGGCCGAAATGGTGGCCGAAATCCGTGCCCTTGATCCGCGGCCGGGCAGCGCCTTCGGCCTGGAACCCGCCCAGCCCGTCATCCCCGACGTCATGGTGCGGATGGGCGGTGACGGCGACTGGCTGGTGGAACTGAACCAGGATTCCCTGCCGAAAGTCCTGGTGAACGAAAGGTATTACGCACGGATATCCGCATCGGCAAAGCAGAAGTCGGACAAGGAATTCATCGCCGAACGTTTCCAAACCGCCAACTGGCTGGTCAAAAGCCTGCAGCAGCGTGCGACGACGATCCTGAAGGTCTCGGCGGAAATCGTCCGACAGCAGTCATCGTTTCTGCATCACGGGGTCACGCATCTGAAACCGCTGATTCTGCGGGACATCGCGGAAAAGATCGAAATGCACGAATCGACCGTAAGCCGCGTCACGTCCAACAAGTATATGGCGACGCCTCGTGGCCTGTTCGAACTGAAGTACTTCTTCACTGCCGCAATTGCCGGAACCGACGGCGACGCGCTTTCCGCCGAATCCGTCCGCCATCGCATCAAGACACTGATCGATTCCGAACCGCCGGACGCCGTCTATTCCGATGACAAACTGGTCGAAGTGCTGAACGACGAAGGCATCGACATCGCCCGACGAACGGTTGCCAAATACCGCGAGGCTATGAAGATTCCATCATCGGTCCAGCGTAGGCGCCAGAAGCGCGTTGCGTTATAATTCTGTTTATTTTCAACACCTTATGTGTCGATTGACAATCTATTGCGACGCCCATAGTTTCCGCGCCGTTCGATCAGCCAATTCGGGAGCGACGGGTCCGGTTCAAGACTTTGAAATTTTTTTAATGCGGTATTAACGGCTTTCGAAGTACGCTTTATGAAAATCTCAGGCGAGGCTGACCTTGGTCGATCAATCTGAATTGATGCGGACGAACGGTCCTCGCGGATGGATGCCGAAAAACGGTGTCGGGCCGCTCAACGGCCCACGGTCGAAATGACAGGGGTTTTAGGAAACATCATGGAACTTTCCGTAAAAGGTAAACAGGTTGATATCGGGGATGCACTGCGGACCCATATCGAAGAAACGCTGCCGGATGCAATCGGCAAGTATTTTGACAACACGACGGACACCACCGTCACGATTTCAAAGGATGGCGGACGGTTCAGCGTCGACATTCAGGTCCATGTCTCACGACGCGTCCTTGTGCACGGCCATGGCGTTGCAAACGATGCCTATGGCGCACTGGAAGAAGCGTCCGAACATGTCACGAAGCGATTGCGCCGATACAAACGCCGCCTCAGGGACCATAAGCACAAACTTTCCACGGCCGAGGCTGTGCCCGCGCTTCAATATGTGCTACAAGCCGAGGCGCCCGTCCCGGACAACGAGGACGAGGCGGCAGAACAGGACGAACCGATCATTGTTGCCGAAATGCCGACCCAGGTCGAAACCATGACCGTTGGTGAAGCCACGATGCGGATGGATCTGGCCAACCACCCGGCATTTCTGTTTCGGAATTCAAAGAACGGTCGGATCAACATGGTCTACATGCGGCCTGACGGAAATATCGGCTGGGTAGACCCTGAATCTGGCGCGTAGTTTGGGTTTGCCCGATTTTCTACCCTGGCAGAAAACTTGATCCGGCGGCGCATTATCTATATACGCCGCGCCGGTGATACTTAGAACACTGTGTGGAAACATTGGTGATACAATGGAACTGAGCGATATCCTGAGGTCCGACGCGGTTATTGAAAAGCTGGCCGTAACTTCCAAAAAACAGGTCTTGCAGGAAATCTCCCGCCGCGCGTCCATGATCTGCGATCTGGATGAGCGGACGATCTTCGACACGCTGCTGGAGCGGGAGCGCCTGGGCACGACCGGTGTCGGAAACGGTATCGCAATACCCCACGGTCGTCTTTCCGGCCTGGACCGGCCGGTCGGTATCTTTGCGCGGCTGACCCGCGCAATCGACTTCGACGCTGTCGACGATCAGCCGGTGGATATCGTGTTCGCCCTTCTGGCACCGAACGATGCCGGGGCGGACCACCTGAAGGCTCTGGCCCGGGTGTCGCGCCTGTTCCGTAACCGGGAAATGTGCGAAAAATTGCGCGGCTCCGACGAAGCCGATGCGCTTTACGGTCTTCTGACGGAGCCGACCGCGACGACCAGCCACGCGGCCTGATCTTCGTCCGCCGGCGGGCTCGCTCAGCACGGCAGTCATCAAAATGCCCAACTCTTCCAGTTGAAACTTCGCACGAACGGGGCTACCTCGTGCTGAGAATTCGCTGTTTGCCATCCAATTCTTTGCGAAAGGTCGGATGCGTATGAAAACGCTCGGACAGCTTCTCATCTGTTGCAGCCTTTTTGTTCTGGCCGCGTGCGAAACACCGGTCACGGTTCCGCATTACGCCAATATCACATTCAGCCACCGTCCGACGATCGCGCTGGATGTGGCCGAAATCCGGATCGTTGAGGCATATGAGGAATCCGTCGCACTGCCGCACGTGGAAACCGAGTTCCCGGTACGCCCGATGGAAATGGCGGCACAGTGGGCACGCGACCGGCTTCAGGCGGTGGGCACCAGCGGTGAACTTGTTTTCACCATTCGCGATGCCCGGGTGATCGAGGTCCCGCTGGAAACGTCGGGCGGCGTCAGCGGTCTGGTCACCGTGGATCAGGCCGAACGGTACGAAGCCCGCCTGATCGTGGAATTGAGCGCGACCAACCCGTCACGCGGCATCAATGCCAGCGCGAACACCCGCGTCGAACGTCAGCGGACGGTCGCCGAGGATGTGACACTGAATGAACGCGAAGGCATCTGGTACAATATGGTGGGAAATATGGCGGCGGACCTGGACCCGCAGCTTGAAGGCGCGATCGAACAGTATTTCGCATCCTTCCGCCGGTAATATCGCGCCGCCCCAATGGGGCGGCAGGCCTAGGGCCATGATCTTGTCCTAATGCCGATTCGCATGGCAGGCCGTTGTGCCTTGCCGTCGCCGCGACAGAATTTCGCCCGCCGGGCAACAATCCCGCGCCGCTTTCGAATTGACCCCGTGCCGGGTGCGTGGTCTGAAACATCCCATGACCTCAAACGTTTATACCGATCCCCGGCTTTGGGCGCTGGCGATCGCAGAAACGCTGGTCTGGGCGGGTCTTTATTACCTGTTTCCGGCGCTGCTTCTTCATTGGGAAGAGGATTTCGGCTGGGCCCGGGCGGATGTCACATTGGCCGCAACATGCGCGATTCTGGCGTCGGCCCTGGTGGCGCCGCGTGCCGGCGCCCTGATCGACCGTGGCCACGGCCGAACCCTCCTGACCGGCAGCGCCCTGTTGGGGGCGGTCATGCTGGTGGCCCTGACCTTCGTCACGACCCAGGCGCAGTTCATCGCCGTCTGGATCATGATCGGATTTTCGCTGGGCGGCTGTCTTTACGAACCCTGTTTCGCCCACATCACGCATTCGCGCGGCGTGAATGCCAAGGCGGCGATCACCATGATTACGCTGATCGCGGGCTTCGCCGGTACCGTCTCCTTTCCGACGGCGAACGCGCTGGCCTTCTTGGATGGCTGGCGGACGGCCGCCATGGCGTTCGCCGGCCTGATATTCCTGGTGGCGGTACCGCTGTTCTGGTACGGGGCCGGGCTTCCTGGCCGCGCCACCGTACCGGACGGGACCCCCGACACACCGCAACAGCGGAAAACGGAGTCCCAGAAAGCCTTGCGCACGGCCCTGCGGGGCCCGGTGTTCTGGCTTCTGGCGATCGGCTTCGCGACGATCGCGTTGAACCACGGGATTATCGTGAACCATCTGCTTCCGATCCTGGACGAAAGCGGCGTTCCCACCGAAAAGGCTGTGCTGGCGATTGCCCTGATCGGCCCGATGCAGGTGGTCGGGCGGCTGATCATGATGGCGGTCGAAGCCCGCATGGGAATGGTCCGGATCTGTGGCGCGACCTTTCTGTTCATGGCACTGGCGGGCTTTGTGCTGCTGCATGCGGGGGCCGCGGTCTTCATGGTATTCGCCTTTGTCGCACTGCAAGGGTCCGGATATGGCGTGACCAGCATTACCAGGCCCGTCGTGACCGCCGGGCTTTTGGGCCGGACCGGATTCGGTGCGATTTCCGGCGCAATGGCACTTCCCTTTGTCGCGTCGACGGCACTGGCCCCCACCATCGGCAGCCTTATGTGGGGTTGGGGCGGATACGATCTGGTCATCATGTCGCTGATCTGCGTTGTACTTGCCGGTTTCCTCTGCTTTGTGTGCGCCACATTCATC
Organism: Alphaproteobacteria bacterium; assembly: GCA_040217575.1. Lineage (GTDB taxonomy): Bacteria > Pseudomonadota > Alphaproteobacteria > UBA8366 > Aestuariispiraceae > Pacificispira. Next base: position 41,257 of record JAVJPW010000002.1, read on the forward strand.
GCGTCCCGTAAATCACCGTCGGAGGCATGACCAGATGCCGATTGAACTGGATATGGCTTTCTTGCTGCCCTTTGCCCTGGCCCTGCTTGGTACGGGCGCGGCGGCGGGTGTTCTGGCCGGGTTGCTGGGGGTCGGTGGCGGGATTGTCATCGTCCCCGTTCTGTACCTGATATTTCCGGCATTCGATGTGCCGGAATCGGTGCGCATGCACCTGGCGGTCGGAACCTCACTGGCAACCATCGTTCCCACCGGGTTGGTGTCCGCCCAATCCCACTGGAAACGCGGTGGGGTTGATTTCTCTTTGGTGCGCCAGTTGGGACCGTGGATTGTCGTTGGCGTGGCCATCGGCATCGCCGTTGGCACGAATGTCGGAAGCGATATCCTGAAGTCGGTTTTCGCGGGCGTGGCGCTTCTGGTCGCCCTGCATATGGGACTTGGAAAGGATGGCTGGGCACTGTCGCAAAGCCTGCCGCGCTGGCCGGGGCGCGCGCTGATGGGCCTTTGGATCGGCGGATTCAGCGTCGTCATGGGCATTGGCGGCGGGACACTGGGTGTGCCGACGTTAAGCGCATTCGGCGTTCAGATCCGGCGGGCAGTCGGCACGGCCGCAGCATTCGGACCGGTGATCGCCCTGCCCGGCGTCCTGGGGTTCATCGTCAGCGGGTTCGGGCACCCGGACCTTCCGGCATTCAGTCTGGGCTATGCCAACCTGTTGGCCTTCGCGGTCATTGTCCCGTCAACCATTGCGTTTGCACCGCTGGGCGCGAAACTGGCGCATACGATACCGCCCGGATTCCTGCGCCGTGCCTTTGCGGCGTTCCTGTTCCTGACCGCCTGCAGGATGGGATGGGCCGTGCTGGGGGGTTAAAAGGCAGCCAAGGTCAGTTGACCGCCGTGGGCGGCCTGCCCAGGCGTCGGTGGCCCGGCAGAATTTGCGGGTCCGCCTCGGTATGCCGAAGGGCACGTTCAACCAGGTCCAGAAATGTGCGCACGGGAACGGCAGTGTTCGTCACGCTTCCGTCCGACAGCGACACGTTCGTCGCACTGTTCAGCGCCACCACCTGATGGCTGCCGCCCTGTTCCATGATTAACGGGGCGCCGGAATCCCCACCCACAATGGCGCAGCTGTGGCTCAACAGGACGCCTGCATTCAGTATTCCTTCGATCCGGCAGGCCTCATCAACGGAAATCGCGTGCGCGCGGGTGCCCGGATACCCGGACAGGAAGAAATACTTTTCGGACGACAGCATGTTCCCCAGCGTCGCTTCGTCCAATGCCTGATACCCCAGAAAACCGGCCTGCAGGCCGATCGGGTCATTCAGAATAATCAGCGCCCAGTCATGTTCCATGTTCGACGGGTCCGCCCAGAGTTCGCCCACGAATCCCGGTGCCGGCAGAATCTGAAACGCCGTCGAATGGGCAACGAATTCACCCTGCTGATATCCGGCAACGAAATGGACGAGGTCCGGCGATACGTAGCGGTTGGTCTGACGGTAGTACAGGCAGTGCGCGGCGGTTACGACCAACCGTTCGCCGATCAGAGCCCCGGTACAGTGCGACCGCGTGGCGACGCCCGAAATATTGATCCTTCCGACCGCACTCCACGGGTATTGGGCCGCGTCCACAATCGTTCGTGTCAGCGGAACGATCGGCGCCTGATCGGCCTGGTCCGCGCGGACCGGATGCACGATCATAAACGCCATGAGCAATGACAGGGCAGCACGGTAGGTTGCGGATGCCAGAAATTTCATGGATTGATGCTCAACCTTTTCCCGGCCAAGTTCAACATGCATTCTGGCTGTACCATATTTCTTATCTAAAACAGAAGTGGCAGAGGGCTTTTCGGTATGCCAGCGTCTATTTCTTAACGAAATTTTTATTGAGGCGGCACCATGGTACGTTGCATGCCGGATAAAATGACGAGATGACCATCGTGGAAACCGCAAATCAGGTCGATTGGGGCCGAACAGCAGCCCTGATATCGCGAATTTCCTCGATTGCCGCGGTAGTCCTTGGCGTCGCTTTCACGGCGCTTTGGGCATTTGGGACGTCCGAAGCGGTTTTCGAGTATCTGAACAGCGCGCCGACGCAGCCGAACTCCGCCGCCGGCATTGCGCTGGCAGGCGCCGCGTTCTTCATGCTGGGAGAGAGAGAGAGCAAATCTCAACCCGGATTGGCGCTGCCTTGGCGGCAATGGTCTTTCTGTTGGGCGGCGCCACCCTGACGCAATACTTGTTCGGGGTGGATTTGGGGATCGACGGGCTGTTGACCGAAGCCGGCTCCGAAAGGATTACTCTGGTCCCGGGTCGCATGTCACCGTCGACCGCCGCCTGTCTGACAGCAATCGGCATCGCCTTGTTCCCGCTGCCGCTAAGGGCTTCCGTCCGCGGCGCGGTCCGAGGCATTGTCGGAAGCGGTATCCTTCTGGTTGCCATCCTCAGCCTTGCAAGCTGGGTTTTCGCAATCGACCCCACCTTGCCCGGCGGCTGGTTTCGTCTGGTCGGCGCCGCTACCGCGCTCGGCTTCCTGTTCATCGGCGGATCGATTGTTCTTTCGGAAGGGGCGGAGCGGGTAATGACACCCGCCGGACGGCAGTACGCATTGCTGACCGGAGCGGTTATCCTGGGAACCGCGGTTTGCGGCGTCGCCTGGGTTGCCGGCATCGCCATCCAACAGCATGTTTGGTCGGTATATTCCGAGATACCCGCCGATGCCGTCTTGCAATGGGTGCCGGAAATCCTGCTTGCGATCGGTGTGGCGATACTCGCCCTGCTTTATCTGGCCTGTTATCTGGGCATTGACCTTGCCAACAAGCAGTCGGAAGCAGAAGTGGAAGCGCAGGCCCATCGGCAGCTGGAATCCCAGTTTCGGCACGCCATTAAAGCCCTGAGCGAAGGTTTCGTCTTATTCGACAACGAGGACCGTTTGCGCATGTTCAATGCGCGATATGCGGAAATGTACGCACAGTCCGCACAGTCCCTGACCATCGGCGCAAAGTTTGAAACGATTTTGCGGACCGGTATCCAATTGGGACAGTACGATTTAAACCCGGCCGATGACGCTGCGGTTGAAGCATTCGTGCAGGAACGCATGGAGCGACACAACAACCCCGGCACGCCCACACTCCAACAGCTTAGCGACGGCACGTGGCTGCGCATTGAAGAACGCAAGACCCCTGACGGCGGGACAGTCGGTTTCCGCGTCGACGTCACCGAACTCATTGTGCGTGAGATGGAAATGAAGCGCGCCATTTCCGACCGGGCCCGGGCCGAAGATGCCTTGCGCGCGGCTATCGAAACCATCCCGGAAGGATTTGTTCTGTTCAACAAGAACGACCGGTTGGTCCTGTGCAATGCCAGATACAAGGAGCTGTTTCCGGAACTGGCGGACGCAATGGTGCCCGGTGTTAGTTTCTATGACCTTGTGCGCCGTGCCGTTTCCAAGGGTGCCATCCAGGATGCCGGCGACGAACCACGCTCGGACGAAGTTCTTATTGCCGACCGGATGGAAGCGCACCGACGGGGCGGCGATCCGTTCTTTATCGTCAATCGCGCCGGTCGACACATCAGAATCGAGGAAAGCAAACTTAAGGACGGCGGCACGGTCGGTCTGTGGATCGATGTGACGGACCTGGTCAGCCGCGAACGGGCCCTGGTGGACGCCCACACCCGTATCGAAAAACTGCAGCGCCAAGCCCGCATCGGGGATTTTTCCTATCGCTTCGAGGATGGTCGTTTCCACGAGTTTGCAGCAGCGGCATTGGAAATCTTCGGCCTGGGCGAGGATGACCGCCCGTCGTCCTTCGAAGATCTGGCGGCTTTCGCGGCGCCGGATTGCAAGGAACGGATGGAGTTGCGCCCGGAAAGCGTCAAGGCGGGCCAATCCGAATATCAGGATGAGTTGGAAGTCATACGCCCGGACGGCGAAAGCCGGTATCTGACCGAGTTCGGCTCCCCCGTCTTCGACGAAGACGGAAACTGTATCGGGTTTGACGGTACTTTTTTGGATGTGACGCAACGCAAGCGGGCCGAACTGAATCTGCAGCAAATCGTTGTCGATCAGGAGGGCGCGCGCGAACAGCTGGAAGAGCAGAGCCAGGAACTGGTGGCGATGGCGGAAAGCATTGCAATCGCCCGCGATCAGGCGGAAGCCGCTACCCGCGCCAAGTCGGAGTTTCTGGCGGCGATGAGCCACGAAATTCGCACACCGATGAATGGCATCCTGGGCATGACCGGCCTGCTGCTGGATACTGACCTGGATGATCAGCAGCGGCAATTCACAGAAGTCGCACGACAATCCGCCACCGATTTGTTGGTCATCATCAACGACATTCTTGATTTCTCAAAACTGGAAGCGAGCGGTATCGAAATCGAACATGAAGTGTTCGAACTGGACAATATCCTGGACAATGTCTTCCAACTTCTGTCCCAGCAGGCCCGTGACAAATCGATCGCATTGGAGCTTGAGCGTGGATCTGACCTGACCGGTATTTTGCGGGGAGATGCCGCGCGAATTCGCCAGATACTGTTTAATCTGGTGGGCAATGCCATCAAGTTTACCGAAGATGGCTTTGTCATCGTCCGGGTGTCGACCCAGGCGGACGGTCAGTCGGACGAACGTGTTCGGCTGCGGTTCGAAATCGAAGATTCCGGGATCGGTATAAAGGAAGAGGCCCACGACCGAATGTTCCAGAGCTTCTCCCAGGCGGACAGCACAACATCCCGCCGTTTCGGGGGAACGGGTCTTGGCCTTGCAATTTCCAAACAACTGGTTGAACTCATGGACGGGTCGATCGGGTTTGAAAGCACCTATGGCAAGGGTTCGACATTCTGGTTCGAAATCGTCTGTGACCGGGGCGAGCAGGCCGCGTTGAAGTCGGAGGGGCAGGCACTGCCGACCGACGGCCCGTCAAAGCGGTTGAGGCTGCTTCTGGCGGAAGACAACCAGATCAACCAGTTCGTCATCGGCACCATGCTGAACAAGCTGGGACATCACGTCGAGACGGCGTCGAACGGCGCCGAGGCGATCAGATCCGTTCGGGAATTTCCATATGATCTGATTTTCATGGATGTTCAGATGCCGGAAATGGACGGGCCGACCGCAACCCAATGGATTCGTGCGGCGGGTGAGGATTATTCCAATATCCCGATCGTGGCCCTGACGGCGAATGCGCTGGACGGCCATCGTGAACAATATCTGGCTTCAGGCATGTCGGATTACGTCTCAAAACCGGTTCAGGTCGAAGATCTGGCCGCCGCGATACAGCGGATGACCGGAGTCATCGGCGGCATTCCTGAGAGCGCCGAGGACGTAGTCGAAGAAGAAGATCCGCTCAGCGATGAGGCCGAAGCAGCCCTGAGCGACCTTCTGGGGTCGATCAACGACCTTTAGCCAGGCGCGCGTCGTCGGTAGTGTCCGTCAGTGCGATTGGAATGGGCGTTCAGGGAACGATCCGGTCAATTCGCACGACCCCGTCCGCCAGGACACTGACGCGCACTTCCCTGTCCGTGTCATAACCCATGTCACTCAGCAGGATGTGGGTCCATTCCTCGATACGACCCAGTTCGGCCACCGTCGTATAGGCATAACGCCGGACCACGTTGTTGGACCCCGTCAACAGGTCCATGTCCAGCCGGCACGGAAATTCCGTGTCCATGATCTCCGTAATCAGATGGGCAGTGCGGGTGTCGAAGTTCCGCAGCTCCATGGTCAGGCGAATGGCGTCATTGGCGCATAGCGGCGACCCTGCCCCGATCATGTCGCCCGGCGGCGCCACCGCCCCCTGGACGATGGGTGTTGGCGGCGGTGCCACAGCGACGTCCGTGTCTGTCGTCATGTAGTTCGAAAGCTGAACCGCCAGGACGTCCCCCAGATTTGCGGCAATGTCGCCGGCGCGCGGGCGGATGACCATGTCGATACAGCTGTTCAGCTGGTCAGCGCAGTCCGCCGGACCGGGAATTGTTTCCGGCGGCAGGGAGAAACTGTTGACGAAACGCCCGCTCGCACCGTCGTAAACCTCTCCCACGACACGGGTCTGAAGCCGACTTGAATATGTCTGCTGCTGCACGGACGCGTGCAGCCGGAACATGACCAGCGCCCGGGTACCGGGGTTTGTGCGGCTCAGTGTCTGGTACAGTTGAAAAAGTTCGGTTCGCGGGGTCCTGTCGCGAAATTGGTATCCGATACCGGCACCGGCCCATTCGGCGTCCAGCACGTCAAACCCGTGCCGCGCCATCTGCGTCTGAAGGGCGACGGCCACTTCGCGGTAAAGCCCCGAAGATCGGCGGATCGACCCGGCTTCGGAATCATCGCCGATCACCATGACGGTGGTTCCGGCGGACAGCCCGGTTTGCGCCTGCACAAGGGCGGGTTTCGCCATTCCGGACAGGGAAACACAGACCGCGGCAATCGCTGTCAGCATCGACAGTTTGGAAGTCAGCATGTCCGAAATTGCCATGATCTTGTCCGCTCCAGCACTTGTATGGTTCGACAGCCCATGCGGATTCCCGCACGGCCACCTGAAAGGCTATGGCAGTACCAGGGCCGTTTTTCCCCAACGCGGCCCGTGACAGGCGGGGCAGGTATCGACATCGCGCGTCCGTCGAACGCACGAAGACTGACGCGTTACCCTTATAGACGCAAGCCGGGGAAATTTCCGTCGCCGCCCCGCTATTTCGCGCCCATGCCGATTATCATATTGAAGGGAACAGGGGCGCGTGCCAGTTTTTTGCCCGTCATGCGAACCGTTCGACATCATCGCCACGCAGCCAATGTCTATGCCTCCGGTCCACTGGACCGGATGGACAAACTGCGGCAGGATGATGCCGCCCTGCAGGCGGCGCTGGACGACCCCGAAACCCGGATTTTTCCGGTTTGGCGGGGCCTCAATCTGGTTCGCTACGGTGCGACCCTGGAATGGGGGTGGCTTGCGGGCGGCAGCCTGGACTTCCGGTCCATCACGACCGATCTGGTGTTTCTGGGCGCGTCCGACGATGGGGCTGCCCATTTTGCGATCGACCTTTCCCGCCAAGAGGACCACCCGGACCTTATCCCGGATTCGCAGTTCGAAGATTTGCGCAAGGTCGGTCCCATGCTTTCGGCGGATCATGGGTCCGTCCTTGCCTATGCACGAGGTTTGATGAACTGGCATGCCCGGCATCGCTTTTGCGGCGTCTGCGGGACGGAAACGACACCGCGAAAGGCCGGCCACGAACGCCAATGCCTGAACCCGGATTGCGGGGCGGCGCATTTCCCGCGAACCGACCCCGCTGTTATCATGCTGGTGCATGACGGGGCGGACCGGATTGTCCTGGCAAGCCAGCCCAGCTGGCCGCCAGGGCGATGTTCGGTACTGGCCGGGTTTGTCGAAACCGGCGAAAGCCTGGAAGACGCCGTCGCGCGCGAAGTGATGGAAGAGGTCGGGCTGGAAGTAACGGACATCCGCTACAATTCCAGCCAGCCCTGGCCCTTTCCGTCTTCCATCATGCTGGGATTTTCCGCCCGCGCGATCGGCACGGATCTGGTGGTCGACACCGACGAACTGCAGGATGCCCGATGGGTCAGCAAGGCCGAAATCGCCGACTGCCCGGAGGATGAGACCTTCGCCCTGCCGCGCCGGGATTCGATAGCCTATCGCCTGATTCAGGACTGGATGAGCGGCGACTGAGGCGGACGCTACGTGCGATGCGGCGGCGCGCCTATTCCTCGTCCCGGAATGATGCCTGCGGATAGACCCCCAGAAGCTTTACGTTCGTGGTGAAGAACTGCAGCTCTTCCAGCGCCCGATCGACCGCCTTGTCGGAAGGGTGCCCTTCGATTTCCGCATAGAACCGCGCGCGGGAATAGTCTGCGACACTGATATAGCTTTCCAGGCGGATCATGTTGATGCCGTTCGTCGCAAAGCCGCCCAGCGACTTGTAGAGGGAGGCTGGCACACTGCGCACCGTGAAGACAAAACTGGTGATGCATGGGCCCGACCGCGGGTCCGGTTCGATCCGCGTTCGCGACATGATAACGAAACGGGTCACATTGCCGATACGGTCTTCGATTCTTGGCCGCAGGACCTGCAGGCCATAGGTTTCCGCCGCAAGGGACGACGCGACCGCCGCCACGGATGGGTCATTCAGTTCCGCGATCGCCTTGGCCGCGCCCGCCGTATCCGGCGCCATGACGGCCTTGATCTTCAATTCCCGCAACGTCGCCCGGCATTGCGCCAGCGCCTGCTGGTGACTGCGGGCCTCGCGCACCGTTTCCAGTGTCGCGCCCTTTACGCCAAGCAGGTTGTGATGAACCGGCTGGAAATGTTCGGCCACGATAAACAGGTTCGAATCCGGCAACAGATGATGAATGTCGGCAACCCGTCCGCCCAGGGAATTTTCGATGGGGATCATGCCCAGTCCGGCACGGCCTTCCTCCACCGCCGCAAACGCGTCTTCGAACGTCGCGCAGGCCAGCGGTTCCATGGCCGGAAACGCGGACTTGCAGGCCAGGTGTGAATAGGCGCCCGGCACGCCCTGAAAGGCGATTACCGGATTGTCCGTGGCGGGGTTTACAATCATCTGACGTCCTTCAACTTTCGATTCCAGTATCGGCCAGGCCGATGCACCGGGTTGTGCGGTTCGACGGGGCGGGGTCCCGGCCTGGTGGGCGGGCTGGGGGCCAACCTCCAGCGCGGCGACATTCGTCGACAGAAGGGCCGCCAGCCGCGCCATCAAGCTTCTGCGCGGCATCGACCGACCGGATTCCCACATCGCGACGGTTGACTGCGCGACGCCCAGTTTCGCGGCGAGCTGTTTTTGACTGAACCCGCATGCTTTCCGGGCGTCGTGAAGTCTTCGTCCCATCGACATGGGACGGCAATAGGGCCACGCCCACACAATGTCAATATCAATTATATTGATAATTATCGATTATTCACATATCCACGCATGAAGGTCATGGCCTGGTTCAGTTCCATCATCCGCGCCGTGCTGCCGGTATCACTGTCCGGGTGATGAACGGTCGCCAACTGGCGATACCGCGCCTTCACCGCATCCGCGTCCGGCCGTGCGCCCGGCGGGAATCCCAGGACGAACAGCGCCTCGTCCCGGGTGCGCACCGGACGGCCCAGCGCCTCTCCCGACAGGGCGGCAACAGCATTGCGCAACCGGTCCGCGACGGCGCGCGCCTGTGCCTCCGCCGCATCCCGGGTCGGCTGACTTGTCTTTTCTACTGTCGCCCGCAGGCGCCCCTCATGCAGGTCCAGCGCCAGCGCCAGCGCCTTTCGAAGCTGGACCGGGTCGCTGCCTTTCGGCAGGCGCACCTGAATGCGTGGCTTTCTGCGCCATGGCTTGCCCTTGCCGGGGCCGGATTGAAGGGTGACCGTTTCCCGGTCGTCGCCAATCGGTTCCCCCGGGTCGGGATAGTTCGAAATGATGGAGGCAGGGAATGCAAGCGTGACGGACCGGGCCAGATCGCCGGCATTCACTTCCAGACGCTCAGCCAGTGCAAGAACCCGGTCGCGAAACGCGGACGGACAGGCAATCGAATAGGATTTCTTGTGCGATTTGGCTCCCATTCGACCCGCCGCCCTTACCGTCTTATTACCCGTCATTTACCTGAAAATGTGGTAGCCTGAATTGCCCGTTGTGCGCAATCGCCATTGCGGGATTATTGGACCACTGCCCATTGGCAAAAATGGCGCAAAATCAGCCCCAAACCATACTTGAGCACCCCATTTACGAGTATTGTGCCCCCTGCAATTACGCGATATTGTTGTAGTCGGAAGTGCACGTTGTCGTTGGATTCCCTATTGCGGATGCTACCTGCTCTGCAGTCTTCTGGGACCGATGCCGAACTGGGGTGGGTGATCGGTAGTGAGCGGCGGGCAATTCCGAAGCGATCTTCCAATGGTGCGATCAAAAAATACTGTATAAGGAGTAACCCCATATGCCGAACCCTGTCGATGTTCACGTAGGTCGCCGCGTACGAGAGGCTCGGGCCGCGCGCGGTTTAAGCCAGGAAAAACTGGGCAACGTCCTTGGAATCAGCTTCCAGCAAGTACAAAAGTACGAAAAAGGCACCAACCGCATCGGATCAAGCCGTCTTTGGGCGATTGCCAATGCGCTTGAAGTCCCGATCACCTTCTTCTTCGATGGAATGGAATATGATGTGGAAGTGAACGAAAAATTCCTTCCCCGCCGTACCATTCGCATGGCACAACAGATAGACCAGATTGAAGACGAGAAGGTTCGCCACCAGGTTCTGAACCTGATCAAGGCTTGCGCTACGAAAGCATAGACAAGCATTCGCGGCGCTCTTCATACCGGAGGGGCCGGGACGATGGCGATAGGGGATCGGGTTTTTGTCGATCCGATAAGGAGTTGGGGGTGCTGGATCGACGATTCCGGCGACGCACAGCCCTTTCGTGTTCACGACAATGACACCGACGCCCTGGCGGCGCCTGTCCTGCCCCTTTCCGACCTGGGGCCGGATCCGTTTCCCGGCCGCAGCATGTCGACCCTTGCGTTTCGCGAGTTCGGCATGGTCCGCTTGGAAAGACGGGCCGGTGCCCTGAAAATCAAATTCGATTTGGAAACGGTCACAATGCCGTCAATCGGCGGCGCACGCGCCCTGATGCGGGCCGCATTCCATTCGGGTCCGATCGACCTGATCTTCCGGTATGGCGGCTGGGCGCGTGAACGGTTTTACGATGTGGACAAGGCCCTGTCGCGGGTCATGCAGCTTTGCGCCCATCGCGGTGTCGAACCCGAGACGATGATCGCATGCGACGATCATACGCTGGAAGACGCGCGGACACAGGCCCACCCAATGATCCGGCGGGCCATCAACGCCTGGAACCGTACCGATCGCAGGGCAATCGAATCCTTCGATTCCGAATTTCGGAAACTGACGCCCTATATCCTGACCCTAAGCGAGAACAATTCCATCGGGAACCTGAGTTATCGCCATGTCGGCGGGCGCTCTCACATCGTCTCTTACCTGGGGCGGGAATGGGCGCGCAACGTCATTGGAACCCTATCGAACCACGGCCATTGCGACACCGAATTCGAAACCGCGATTTCGGAACCCTATATTGACGCGCTGGACCGGTTCGAACCCCGATACGGTCATGTCCGCGGCCTGCTCGTTCTGGCTGAACGGGACCCTGAATGGGTCAGCTATCAGCGTGTCATCCTGCCGTACCACACCGTCCGCGGAAAGCGCGCGGTGGCGATCATGGTTGCGCCTGATCAGAATGTCAGCATTCCCTTCCTGGGGCTCGGCAGCACCCGCTAACACCCATCCACGGCCACCGGCAACAGCGCTTCCACCAGTTCGCATTGTTCCCTTGTGGGCAGCCGGGCATCAATCCTGTGCCAATCGATTGTGCCCCAGTCGTGTTTGAACTGGCCGTGCACGACGTCGGGCGTCGCGTCCGATACGTCGTTTCGGCGGCTTTCCACCCTGTCCGCCGCTTCGTTTTCCGGCAGTTCAAGCCAGATGCCCAGAAAGGGGACGCCGGCGGCCCGGGCAACCGTTTCGATGGATTCGCGGCTTTCAGGATGCGTGAAGGTGGCGTCGGCAATCGCGATCATCCCTTCGGCAAGGACGGTTTTGCAGTCCGCGCCCATCTCTGCATAGACGGCCTCGCTGACGTTGCTTGAATACGCCTCAGGCGGAAGCCTGTCGGTTTCCCGCACCAGACCAAGTCGCCGTTTCCGGATGGCGTCACTGCGCAGAATGACCGCCCCTTTGGTAGCGGCAACCGCGCGGGAAAGCGTCGACTTCCCGGTGCCGGACGCCCCGCCGACAGCAATCAACAGGACTGGCCCCGAACCAAGATAATCGCGGGCCAGCGACAGATAGCGGGCCGCTTCCTGTCCCTTTTCGGCCGCCACGGCCGTGTCGTCGGCGAGCCCCTTCGCCGCAAAGGCGACCTTTGCGCGGACCTGCGCGCGCATGGAAAGAAACAGCGGCAGAAGCGAAAGACCCGCCATCTCTTCCGGTCGGCATTCCAGATACCGGTTCAGGACCCGCGATGACCCCGACTTCATACCATGCGCGTCCAGATCCATCAGAAGGAATGCCAGGTCATACAGTGTGTCGATGCGCGAGAAATCCGGATTGAAGTCGATACAGTCGAAAAGCGTCGGCACCCCCCTGAACCGGCAGATGTTGGCCAGGTGCAGATCCCCGTGACAGTCCCGGACAAACCCGGACGCCGCGCGGACATCCAGTTCCGCGGCCCCTTTTTCATGGATGGCACGCAGGGCATCCAAAAGACCCGACAACAGCGATGAATCCACCCCGATGGCCCCGCCGATCGACGTCAGATTGCCTTCCAGAATTCGCCATGTCTTTTCCGCCCCGCCGGCGCCGGGCGCCAAGGGGGCGCGGGCATGAAACCCGGCGATGTCTTCGGCAACGCGAACCAGTTCCTGTTCGGTCGGATAGCTGTCGGCAAACGTGTCTTCAAATCGCCGCATCAGGACCAGCGTTTCAATCCAGTCGTCCGGGTCAGAACCGATGTGGCCCAGCGACAGGTCCCCGCCACCCGAACGGCGGACCGGTACCGTTCCCAGATACAGATCCGGTGCCGTGCGCTGGTTTAGGTTGATTTCAGCCCGGCAGGAGGCACGTCGCTTTTCGGCAGTGGAAAAGTCCATGAAGGAAAACCGGATCGCGCGCTTCAGCTTATAGACCCGGTCTTTCAGCAAAAAGACAACCGCACCATGGGTTTCGACGGTCGTCGGCTTTTCCCCGCCATGGGTTGCGGGATCATTCAGAAAATCCAGGACTTCGCGCTGTTCGTCGGAAGCCGCCATGGTTCGCGGGCCCTTCAGCCGTCCTTGTCGCTGACACCGGCTTCGGCGAACGTCGCCATTCCCGTGTGGCAGGCAACGGCACCCCGCAGAACCCCAAGCGCCAGCGCCGCGCCCGACGCTTCCCCCAACCGCATGCCAAGGTCCAGGACCGGGCGTTTGTGAATGGCGTCACACAACCGGCCATGGGCCGGTTCCGCCGACAGGTGACCGACAACACAATGGTCCAGCGCGTGCGGATCAACCCGGAACAGGACCGCGGCCGCCGCGGTGCATGCATATCCGTCCAGAATGACCGGCACACGTCCCATCCGTGCCGCAATGATCGCGCCGACGATGGCCGCCAGTTCATGCCCGCCCAACCGTCGCAGGACATCGAACGCATCCGTCGTTTCCGCCAGATGCAGGGTCACCGCCTTGTCAACGACATCGATTTTTCGTTGAAGTTCCGCGCCCGCGACGCCGGTACCGGGACCGGTCCAGTCTTTCGCATCGCCCCCGAACAGGGCGTGGGCCAGGGCGGCGCCCGCCGTTGAGTTGCCAATTCCCATTTCACCCAGGCACAGGATGTCGATCCCTTCATCCACCGCCATCATGCCGTAGGCCATGGCGGTTGCGCATTCCTCCTCGCTCATGGCGGGGCCCTTTGTGAAATCCGCCGTTGGGTGGTCCAGCGCCATTTCATAGACGCGCAGTTCCGCGTCATTGACCTGACACAACTGATTAACGGCAGCGCCCCCGTTTTGAAAATTCTGGACCATCTGCGCCGTGACATCCTGTGGAAAGGCGGAAACCCCCAACTGGGCGACGCCATGGTTCCCGGCAAAGACACAGACGCGTGGCCGGTCCAGCTTCGGCGGTGCCTTTGCTTGCCAGCCCGCGATCCAGGCGGTCAGTTCCTCAAGCCGGCCCAACGCCCCCGGCGGTTTCGTCAGCTGTGCCTCCCGTTCCGCGACCGCATTGCGCGCGGCTTCGTCCGGGCCGGGAAAGGCACGGATCAGGCTGCGCATCTCATCCAGGTTCGCTGTCACTTCGGTTTCATCTGACATGCCGCCAATCCTTTACCGCCAATCCTTTGCCCCCGGTCGCCCTGATCTGGGCCCCAAGTCCGCGCTTGCGCGCGCGTGCCCCCCGGCTTAAGCGTTGCATCCATGACCGGCAAGAGGGAATCCGACGATCGCACCGACACACCGAACGCCCCGGGCGGTTCGGGGGTGTTACGGTTGCGCCTGGATGAGTTGATCGCCGGCATCGCCTTCATGACGCGCTTGCCGCTGCCATTTCGCGCGGTTCGCATCGCAAATGCCGTCTGGACATTTCCCATTGCCGGTCTGGTCGTCGGCGGCATAGCCGGACTGGTGCTGGCAGGGTGCCTTTGGCTGGGGTTGCCCCCGCTGTTCGCTGCCTTCGCGGCGTTCGGCGCCAGCGCCTATGTCACAGGCGCCCTGCACGAAGATGGGCTTTCCGACTGCGCCGACGGGTTCTGGTCGGCGCCCAGCCCGGAACGGCGACTGGACATCATGCGGGACAGCCGGATCGGTGCATTCGGAACCCTGGTGCTTGTCGTGGCGACAGGCATGAAAGTTTCACTGCTGGCGGCAATCGCCGCCCATTGGGGCGCTTACCCTGCGGTCATGGTCCTGATCGCGACCCATGTTCTGGGCCGTGCTGGCCTTCCGGCGGTGATGCATCTGATCCCCGCACCCACGGATACGGGTCTGGCGGCAATGGCGGGCCGTCCCGGTGCCGCGGTCGTCATGGCATCCGGGCTTCTGGGCGTTGGCATTGCGGGCGCCGCGCTCAGTTTCCTGCCGGTTTGGCTGCCACTTGCGCTGGCGGGCGGCACGGTGGTGGCGCTGGTAAAATTTGCGCTGCTTGCAAAAGCCAAGTTGGGGGGCGTCAATGGGGACGCGCTGGGCGCGATGGAACAGATGTCGGAGATTGCGGTCCTTGCCGTTTTCGCCGCGGTAATGGGGGTTTAAGGGATGACGGCGACCGTAACCAGGTGGTGGTGGGTCCGGCACGCGCTGGTCACGGCGAACGAAGGGCGTATCTACGGCCGGTCGGACCTTCCGTGCGAAACCGACGATACGGAAATGTTTGAAGGGCTGGCCGAAATCCTGCCGTCCGATGCCGTGCTTGTGACCAGCGACCTGATGCGTACCCATCAGACGGCCGATGCGATTAAAGCGGCCGGGCTGGAAATGGCACCGCGGATAGAGATTCCCGATCTGGCGGAACAAAGCTTCGGCGACTGGCAGGGCCAGCATTTTGCCGACATCCAGAAGGAAATGCCGGTCAAACTGCATGATTTCTGGATGTGCCCGGCGCATTACAGACCGCCCGGCGGCGAAAGCTTCGTCGACCTGATCGCCCGCGTCGCGCCGCAGATCGAACGCATATCCGAAGAGTATCCGGGCCGGCACATCATCGCCGTCACCCATGGCGGGACAATCCGTGCCGCGCTGGCAATTGCCCTTGGCCTGGACCCCGAAAGGGCCCTGTCCTTTACGATTGAAAATCTGTCGGTCACCCGGATCGACAGGATCGAAACCGGCAGCGACGACCCGACGCCCGGCGCGGGGCAGCTGAACTGGCGCACCGTTCTGGTGAACCGTATGGCCGGGAACCGGAAACCGGGATGGAAGCCGATCCGATGAGCCCCGATCTTGTCGTCCAGAATCTGGTCATAATCGGCGCCATCGCGCTGGTCGTCTATTATTTGACGGTGCGCGCAAAGCGACGGCGTGCGCTGGCGACATACACGCTGGCCTATGCTTTTCATGCCGAAGCGATGGCAAATGCCGACGCGGACTTTCTGGCAACCTTCGGGGCGGCATTGCCCGCGAACGCCACCGGCACGGTCCTGATGCGGTTTTCGTTGCTGAACAGGGGAAAGGATAAGGACATTGCGCGCGATGATTTCCTGACACCGGTGGAAATAGCCTTTCCGTCCGAAAGCATCGTGCGGCACGCGCAGGCCGTGGAAAAGAACGGCGCCGCAGACCCCGCCGCCGTCCGGACAGAAATTTCGGGCAACCGGGTTCTGGTCCATCCGTTCGACCTGCCGCAGCGCAGTTCCGTCATTTTCAATATCGTGCTGGACGGGTCGGCGTCACCGATGGACGTCAGCGGGCGCCTTAAGGCGCAGGATGCGCCGGAACCGCTTTCATGAACGACGGCAGTGACATCACCCTGGTCCTGGGCGGGGCCCGGTCCGGCAAGACCCGCCGCGCCCTGTCACTGACCGAACAGCGGTGTCGCGACGCCGGGTCGGTGCCCGTCTATGTCGCGACGGCGCAGGCGTTTGACGATGAAATGGCCGACCGGATCCACAACCACCAGGCCGAACGCGGCGACCACTGGCGCACGGTCGAAGCGCCCCTGGATCTAGCCGGTGCGATTTCCGCGAACGCGGGCGACCGGTCCGTCCTTCTGATCGATTGTCTGACGCTTTGGCTTTCAAACACATTGCTGGCCGAACGGGATGTCGACGTGGCGGTGCAGGGGTTATGCACCGCGTTGCGTGCCGCCGCCGGGCCGGTCATTGTCGTTTCCAACGAAGTCGGATACGGCATCGTTCCGGAAAATGCGCTCGCCCGCCGGTTCAGGGACGAACAGGGGCGCCTCAATCAAATGGTCGCCGGTCTGGCGGCCCGTGTCGAACTCGTCGCGGCCGGACTGCCGCTGACTCTGAAAGGATAGACGCCGCCATGGCCGCACGCATCCCCGCCACCGTGATCACCGGGTTCCTGGGCGCCGGCAAGACCAGCCTGATCCGGCACATGATCGAAAACAACAAGGGCAAGCGGCTTGCCTTCCTGATCAACGAGTTCGGTGATCTGGGCATCGACCGGGAATTGCTGCTGGGCTGCGGGATCGAAGGATGCGGTGAAGAGGATGTGGTGGAACTGGCGAACGGCTGCATCTGCTGCACCGTGGCCGATGACTTCCTGCCGGCGATCGAAGCAATCCTGGACCGGCCCGAACCGCCCGATCACATCCTGATAGAAACATCCGGCCTGGCCTTGCCGAAACCGCTGGTAAAGGCATTTGCCTGGCCGGAGGTGAAGGCGCGGGTGACCGTCGACGGGGTCGTCACCGTGGTGGACGGAAAGGCCGTCGCCGAAGGCCGCTTCGCTGATGACGAGGATGCCGTCCAGACCCAGCGGGAAACGGACGACGCACTGGACCACGACAATCCGCTGGAAGAAGTCTTCGAAGACCAGCTTCTGTGTGCCGACATGGTGGTCCTCAACAAACTGGACCTGTTGGACGACAGCGACGCCGACCGGATTGAGGTCGACCTGGCGGGCCATATGCGGCCCGGCGTGCGAGTCGTGCGCGCCAGGGAAGCGGCGGTTGACCCGCTGGTCCTGCTGGGAATTTCCGCCGGCGCGGAAGATGACCTGGACAGCCGGCCCAGTCATCATGACAGCCATGACGGGCTGGACGACCACGATCATGACGATTTCGACAGTTTCACTCTGCCGCTTGGCACGATCAACGATGCGGACGCGCTGGAAGCCAAGATTCTGGCCGCCGTCAAAGCCCATGACATCCTGCGGGTCAAAGGATTCCTGGACCGCCCTGGCGTTTCCCGTCGCGAAGTCGTGCAAGCCGTCGGCCCGCGTCTGCGCCGCTATTTTGACCGCGCCTGGAAGGACGGGGAAACCCGCCGGTCGGAACTGGTCTTTATCGGCCGCAAAGGACTGGACCGCGCCGCTGTCGAAGCGATGCTGGCCTAATCGCGCCTTAAGAACCGCGCCATGAAAAACCCGTCCATGTGGCCCTGCTCGGGTAGCATGGCGGGGTGGGTTTGTGCCCAGCCGTCGGGGTGGGCCGCGCCATCTAGTCCTGGCAGATCTTTGGGGCGAATAGGGTCGACCGTTAGATCGTCCAGGGCTCGTCCTACTTCGAACAGGGCCGGTCCTTCCGCGGATTGCAGGGAACAGGTCGCAACGACCAGCACGCCGCCCGGTTTCAGCATTTCCGCCGCCGCCGCCAGCAGCCGTTTTTGGGTATTCGCCAGATTTGCGACATCGGTTTCGTTCCGGCGACAGGCGATTTCCGGATGCCGCCGCAGGGTGCCGGTCGCACTGCAGGGCGCGTCCAGCAGCACCGCGTCGGCCGGTGTATCCGGTCGCCAGACCGCACCATCAGCCTGAACGACCTCCGCCGCCATCCCCAGCCGGGATAAATTCTCTTCCAGACGTTTGAGGCGCGGCTTGGACCGGTCGACCGCCGTCACCTGCGCGCCCGCCGCGATCAGTTGTGCTGTCTTGCCGCCCGGTGCGGCACAGAGATCGACCACGCGTTTTCCGGTCAGGTCCGGCCCAAACAGGTGCGCCGGAAGGCTGGCCGCATGGTCCTGAACCCACCAGGCGCCGTCATCGAAGCCTGGCAGTTCGCGGACCGCACCGGCCCCGTTCAGGCGCACGGTCGCCCGTCCAATCAATGTACCGCCCAGCCGTGCCGCCCAGTCGGATGCATCCACCCGCACGGTCAGGTCGAGGGGCGGTTCGCAAAGGTGGGCCGCCGCAATGGCCCGGGCCGTATCAACCCCGAACCGGGCCGTCCAATCGTCCCACAGCCATTGCGGCGTGTTCAGCCGCGCCGCGTCCTGGCCGGTGATACGCGCCGCGCCTTCACGCGTTGCACGGCGTAGCACCGCATTGATCATCCCCGCCTGCGGGGTCAGGTTTTCGCCCCGCGCCAGACTGACCAACGGGTCGACCGCCGCATGGGGTGCCACATCCATGAAAAGCAGGTGCGCCAGCCCGATGCGCAGCAGATGGGCGGCCCGGTTCGCGTTGCCTTTCAACGGACGTTCCAGAAAATCGCCGATCAGCGCATCAAGCTGACCCAGCCGCCGCAGGACGGTAAGGACGGTCGCGCGGGCAAAGGCCCGGTCGCGCGCATCGCCCAGCGCCTGAAAGGATTGGCTGTTCTGGGCGGCATCGTCCAGGTCCCGGTCGCGATAGAGCACGTCCTCCAACAGGTGAAAGGCGGCGCGTCTGGCGGGTATGCCCGCCTTTTCCTGTGCGCTCATGCCTGATCCTCGATCGCGTGCATATCGTCATCCGAAAGGGAGAAATGGTGCCCGATTTCGTGGATCAGGACGTGGCGGACCAGATGGTCCAGGTTTTCTTCATGTTCGGCCCAATAGTCCAGGATGGGACGGCGATAAAGATAGATCATATCGATTGTCGGTTCCGGGTCGCTGACCGATTTTTCACCCATGCCGACCCCGTGATAGAGGCCCAGAAGGTCGAACGGGCTTTCAAGGTCCAGGGCGGCCAGGGTCTCGTCGTCCGGAAAGTCCTGTACGCGAAAGACGATGCTGCCCAGATGCTGGCGAAACAGCGCCGGCAGTTCATCCAGCTGACGGGTTGCAATGGCTTCGATATCGTCCAGACTGGGCGGAAGATCATATGTTGGCATGTCCGAACCTATAGCGGACGTTGGGCGACAACGCGAGACGGGGATTATCAATCATGGCTGAAAAACTGTCCGAATCCGAACGCGAGGCCCTGTTGGCGGAACTTGCCGACTGGCGCCCCGTCGACGGCCGCGACGCGATAGAGAAGACTTTCCAGTTCAAGTCCTTCAATCAGGCTTTCGGTTTCATGACACAGGTGGCAATGCAGGCGGAAAAGCTGAACCACCATCCGGAATGGTTCAATGTCTATAACCGCGTGGATGTCACCCTGACGACGCATGATTGCGACGGTCTGTCGGACCTGGACCGCAAAATGGCGCGGTTCATGGAAAAGGCCGCCGCCGTTTTTACCGGCTGACGGCCTTTTTACCCGATCGATTGACCTTTAGTAAGTAAAGGGCGGGCGCTCCGTAATGTAAAGTCGCGCGTCCGCCAGACCGCCGAACGTCCCGATCCAGATATTGTAATTGCCGGACAGCGGGTTGTTGAACCGCACCGCCGGGTCGACACCGCGAAAATCGTCGTTGCAATACCAGTTACCCGCCGGGTCGTATATGACCAGCGTGGTGTCCGCGCCGCTTTCCGCCCAAATGCTCAGGATAAACTGGCCGGCGTTGTAGTTCAGGTCCACGTCCGGTTTCGACCAGTCGATGACGCCAAGGCACCCCGGACCAAGGCCGCTGGCATCGCCGTCGCCGCCGGCGGTAACACTGACCGATTGCGGGTCGGGCTGGAAATTGGCCGTCAGGTTGAACGTGCCGTATCGCGGCTGTGCCTGCCAGTTCGGGATGGATTGCGTCTGTTGCGGGGGCTTCGGCTGCTGGACGACGGGCCCGCCGCCGGTTTGCTGCGGCGGCACACAGCCTGCCAGGATTAGCATGCTGCCGACCAGCCCCAGGAAGGGGCGGCAGACCGTCGCCAGAAATCTATTCGACGTCATCATCGCAATCTCCTCAAACCCGCGGAAACGGCCATACTGTCCATTGCCGCGCCAACACCATCGACACGATAGCCCGGCCGTCTGCGCCCGGCAATCTGTCGGTCCCATTCTATGGACGGATCAGCCCGGAAAATCCGTTGTTCGGTGGCGAGGTACACCTCAATAGGGCAGGCCTACATAGTTTTCCGCCAGCACAGTCTGGGCCGCTCTGGACTGCATCAGATAGTCGATTTCGGCGATCTGCATCCGGTTTTCAAACGCCCGGTCGCCCGGAATCGTGTGCAGCAGACTTGTCATCCACCAGGAAAACCGTTCGCATTTCCAGACTCGGGCCAGTGCGTCGTCGGAATACCGGTCCAGCCAGTCGTCCTTGCCATCGCGGTAATGGGCGATCAGCCCGCGCGACAGGTAGAAAATGTCCGACGCCGCCAGGTTCAACCCCTTCGCCCCTGTCGGCGGCACGATATGGGCCGCATCACCCGCCAGGAATAGCCGCCCATGACGAAGCGGTTCCGCGACAAAGCTTCGCATCGGGACGACGCTTTTTTCCAGTGCCGGCGCATCCTTGACGATCGCCCCGTCGCGGTCGCCGATGCGGATTCGCAATTCGTCCCAGATGCGGTCATCCGGCCATTCAGCGACGTCTTCATCCGGCCGGACCTGAAGATAGTTTCGGGAAATCTTTTCCGACCGCATGCTGAACAGGGCGAACCCCCGATCGTGGTGGGCATAGATCAGTTCTTCGGATGCGGGCGGCGTTTCCGCCAGAATGCCAAGCCAGGCAAAAGGATAGACCCGCTCCAGCGTGCGGATCGCATCGTTCGGCAGACACGCACGGCAGATGCCGTGAAACCCGTCACAACCCGCGATGTAATCGCAGGTCAGTTCATGATCCTCACCCTGATGGCGATAGGTCAGGCGCGGCGCATTGCCGTCAAAATCGTGGGGGGTGACATCCTGTGCCTCGAAGACGATGTCCAGTCCGGCATTCAGGCGCGCGGCGATCAGGTCCTTTGTGACTTCGGTCTGGCCGTAGACGGTGACCGTCTTGCCACCCGTCAATTCCTCCAGGTCTATGCGTTTCCGGCGGCCATCGCCCGCAATATCGAACCCGCCATGACGCAGTCCCTGGCGGTCCAACCGGTCTGCGACCCCCGCTTCGTGCAGCAGGTCGACCGTACCCTGTTCCAGGACGCCGGCGCGTATCCGCCCTTCGACATAGGTCTGGTCCCGCCGCTCCAGAATGACTGCATCAATCCCGGCGCGGTGCAGCAACTGACCCAACAGCAGGCCCGCCGGGCCACACCCTACGATACCAACCTGTGTCTTGTGCCTTTTCAGCATCGAACGTCACCTCCCGCCGGACTTCTTTCTCGATAAGTCTGTTACGCGGATATTAAGTCACCGGACGCCGCCGCCCTAGAAACTCGCGCTCAGTTGACATCGAAAAAGTTTCATTCATACTAATTATCGAACACATGTTCGATATTCGAACTTTTCGACGCAAGCGAGAGTTTGCCAGCTCCGGACTCTCCCGTTTGCGACGATACCATGTTCGGTGAACCATGATCGGCGAGGGGGCTTTTGATGATCAGCGAAGAAATGAACCGCACTTTGACGCGCACCGGACCGGGCAGCGAAGCAGGCGCGGTCCTGCGCCGATATTGGCAGCCGGTTGCCCTGGTCGATGAATTCAAGGGCGACCGCCCGGTCCGGCCGGTGACGCTGTTGGGCGAACGGCTGGTGGCTTTTCGTGACAAGGACGGCACTTATGGCCTGATTGACCGGCATTGTCCGCATCGCGGCGCCGACCTGTGTTATGGACGCCTGGAAGACGGCGGCATTCGCTGCCCGTTTCATGGCTGGCGCTTCGGTACCGACGGGGCCTGCCTGGAGACGCCGGCGGAACCGGAAAACAGCCGGCTGCATACCCGGGTCAGGACGACCGCCTATCCCTGTATCGAACGTAACGGCATCGTCTTCGGCTATCTGGGGCCGTTGGCGGACGGCGAAGACCCGCCCGAGTTCCCTGCCCTGGACTGTTTCAATGCGCCGGAGACGCACACTTTCGCCTTCAAAGGGTTGATCGAATGCAACTGGCTTCAGGCGCTAGAGGTCGGAATCGACCCCGCGCATGCATCCTTCCTGCATCGCTATCTGGAAGATGACGATCCGAACGAAGGATACGGCAAGCAGTTCCGCGATTTTGTCGGCGACACGGACATTCCGATGACTCGTATTCTGCGCGACTTCCCGCGCCCGAAGATCGAGGTGGAGGAAACCGACTTCGGCCTGCAAATCCGCGCCCTGCGGGACCTGAAGGGGGAGGCGATGCATGTCCGCATCACGAACCAAATCTTTCCGCAGGCCATCGTCATCCCGATGTCGAACGAAATGACGATCACCCAATGGCATGTCCCGGTCGATGATGTGACCTGTTACTGGTATGCGATCTTTACCAGTTTCGGGAAACCGGTGGACCATGATCTGATGCGCGAACAACGCCTGCAGCTTTACGAACTCCCGGACTATGTTCCGAAGATCGGCAAGCGCAACAATTACGGCTTCGATGCCGCCGAACAGGATACGCGGACCTATACCGGCATGGGCGACGACATCAATGTCCACGACCAGTGGGCGGTTGAATCGCCGGGGCCGATTTCCGACCGGACGAAGGAACATCTGGGTTCCACGGACAAGGCGATCGCCGCGTACCGCCGGATGCTTCTGCGTGCGATCAAGGCGGAAAGCGGGGAAGAGGAAGCGCCCCTGCCGATCCTGGACTGCGATGGCGGGCCGGCATCCGTATTCGGTCCGCCCTGCATCGACACAGTCGCACCCTTGGAAGGTTGGAAAGAGGCATGGATAGACGCCGAACGCCGCCGCCGCGACGCAGCCCCCTGGTCGCCGGCGTCGCCGCAGGCCGCGGAATAGGGCCGGAACGGATATGACGATCGATTTTGATCTGCCGTCGGGTAATGACCGCGCGGCAATGGCGGCGGAGGTCTTAAGCAAGGCAAAGGCGGAAGGGGTTGAAACCATCCGCCTGTCTTTTGCCGATCAGCACGGGCTGCTGCGCGGCAAGACGATCCCGTTGAGCGGCCTTGAGGCGGCACTTTCCGACGGGCTTGCCATGACGTCGACACTGTTGCTCAAGGACACGTCCCACAAAACCGTCTTTCCGGTCTGGGGACCGGACGGCGGCTTTGACCTGCCGGGCATGAAAGGGGCGGGCGACATTCTGATGCTGCCGGACCCGGCGACATTTTGCATCCTGCCCTGGACGAACAAGACCGGCTGGCTGTTGTGCGACCTGTTCCTGAAGACGGGCGCGGCGATGCCGTTTTGCAGCCGCGCGCGCCTGCGCGATGCCCTGGGCCGCCTGTCCACGGCCGGGTACTCGTCCGTCATGGGGCTGGAACTGGAATTCACGGTTCTGAAAATTGCCGACCCGCGTCTGGGCCACCGCGACGCGGGGGAGGTCGGTGCCCCCGGCGTTCCGGCGGAAACCGAATTGACGACCAAAGGCTTCCAGTACCTGACCGAAGCCCGCGCCGATGAATTGGACCCTGTCTTCGACACTGTCCACCGGGTCTGCAAGGCGCTGGACCTGCCGCTGCGAAGCCTTGAGGTCGAGTTCGGACCAAGCCAGGCCGAAGCGACCTTCGACCCGCAGGGTGCAATGGCGACGGCCGATGCGACAATCCTGTTCCGAAGCGCCGTGAAACAGGCATTGCGACGGGACGGCTACCACGCGACCTTCATGTGCCGCCCCGGATTGCCCGCGATCTTTTCCAACGGGTGGCACATTCACCAATCCCTGCTGGACCGGGACGGTCGAAATGTCTTTGCCGATGCGGATGCGCCCCTGTCGAAGACCGGCATGGCGGCGGTGGCGGGTCTGTTGGACCATGCGGTCGAAAGCTGTCTTCTGACCACACCGACCTTGAACGGATACAAGCGTTACCGCCCGTTCGTGCTGGCCCCGGACCGCATCCTGTGGGGCCATGACAACAAGGGCGCGATGCTGCGGGTGGTCGGCGGCCAAGGGGACAAGGCAACCCGCATCGAAAACCGTGCACCGGAACCGGCGGCAAACCCGTACCTGTGTATCGCATCCCAGGTTCTGAGCACCCTGGACGGGATCGAACGGAAGCTGGACCCGCCGCCCGCATCGGAAAACCCGTATGGCGAAGGGGCCTTCCTGCCGCGAAACATGGCGGCGGCGATTGACGCGTTCGATACCAGCCCGTTCTATCGCAAGAGCTTGGGCGACCAGTTCGTCGACTATCTGGTGACAATCAAGCGGGCGGAACTGGACCGGTTCTGGGCCGCCGTGACAGATTGGGAACAGCGTGAGTATTTTGAGATCTTCTGACATGGCGGATACCCCACCGGACATACCGAACGACCCGGAAATCGTGCAGACCCTGGCCAAGGGCCTGTCGCTGATTTCGGCGTTTGGCCCAGACATGCGGGAAATGACCATTGCACAGGCCGCCGACCGAACGGGGTTCAGCCGCGCCGGTGCCAGGCGTATCCTGCGCACGCTGGAAGTCATGGGCTATGCGGAACAGCGTGCCGGGCGGTTTGCGCTGACACCGAAAATCCTGAACCTTGGTTTTTCCTTCCTGCGGTCCAGTGAAATCGGCGACAAGGTGGACCCTATCCTGCGCCGGGCCAGTGATGAAATCCGGGAAACCTGCTCGTTGGGCCTGCCCAGCGGCACGGACCTCGTCTATGTCGCCCATGCAATTTGCGAAGACCGCCTGTTTTCCACCCGCTTTACCATTGGCGCGCGCCTTCCCATGGCGGCAACCGCCATCGGCCGCGCCTTCCTGGCCTATCTGGGCCCGGAACAGCGCGCGGAAATGCTGGAACGGATCGCCCCGCGGTCGGAAACCCCGCATACCGTCATCGACAGGGGCGCGTTGCGCGCGATTTTGGACAAGACCCGGCGCCAGGGCTATGCGACTACGGCCGAAGAATATGAAATGGGCGCGTTATCGGTGGCTGTGCCGGTTTGCCGGCCAACCGGGCCGGACGGGCTGCAGGGACCGGCGATCGGCGCCATCAACGTGGTCGTGAACAAGGGCCGCGTCGACATGGACCGGATGGTCAAGACCTTCGTCCCGGTGCTGCATACGGCCGCGGCGGATATCGGCTTGGCCCTGGGATAGCTTTTCCGGTATATTGAACTTCAATTCACGGATTGAGGTTCGAACATGAAATCCGGTCTGGTCCCGCCCCCGCGACTGGGGGAAATCGTGCGTCAGGCACGCAAGACCCACAAATTGACCCTGGAACAGGTCGCGGAGCGCAGCGGCGTTTCAAAGTCGATGCTGAGCCAGGTGGAACGCGGCACGGTAAATCCGACATTTGCCGTGGTCTGGAACCTGATGCAGGCGCTGGGCCTGGATATGGCCGATCTGACGGATGCGCCCGCGTCGAACGGACCGATGATCGAACATGTCCATGCCTATTCGACGCCGACTAGGAAAAGCCGGGACGGGCTGGTCACGCTTCATATGTTAAGCCCTTTTCGCACCGTATTGCCGGTCGAATGGTACGATGTGCACCTTCAGACCGCCGGGGAGCTGATTTCCGACCCCCATGCGCCGGGCACCTATGAACACCTGACCTGTCTGGACGGCACGGTCGCGGTAGAGACAAGCGACATGCGGGTCGAAGGGCGCGCCGGGGACACGCTGCGTTATCGTGCGGATGTGGCACACAAGATTGTCAATGTCATGGACGGCCCGTCCCGTGCGATGCTGCTTGTAGCGCTGCCCAGCCAATATGATTCCGGCAGTTCTTGACTTAAATTTCCGATATACGATACACATTCCTGGATATCGAATATCGAACGTGCGGAGGATGACATGGCGGATGCGATCACCGAACAGGCGGCGGAAACCCTGAAGTCCATAGAGGCGGAGGGCCTCTTGAAGCGGGAACGCACCATTACCGGCCCGCAATCGAGCGAGATCGACACGCTGGACGCGGGCACCGCCCGCCATGTCATCAATCTGTGCGCCAACAACTACCTGGGGCTGGCGGACGACCCGCGCCTGATCGCGGCGGCGAAGAATGCGCTGGATACCCACGGGTTCGGCATGGCGTCGGTGCGCTTCATTTGCGGCACGCAGGACCTGCACCGGGACCTGGAACGCCAGTTGGCAGCGTTCCTGAAATGTGAAGACGCGATCCTGTTTTCTTCCTGCTTCGATGCGAACGCGGGAATTTTCGAAGTCCTGCTGGGTCCGGAAGACGCCATCATCTCAGACTCCCTGAACCATGCGTCGATCATCGACGGTGTGCGCCTGTGCAAGGCGCAACGCTTTCGTTATGGCAACAACGACATGGGCGAACTGGAAGACCGCCTTAAGGAAGCGGGGGATGCGCGTCTTCGCCTGATCGTCACGGACGGCGTCTTTTCCATGGACGGGATCATCGCGAACCTGCCGGGCATTTGCGACCTGGCGGAAAAGTACGATGCAACGGTGATGGTGGACGACAGCCACGCGGTCGGCTTCATGGGCGCGCGCGGCGCGGGCACGCCCGATCATCACAGGATAGAGGACCGTGTGCAGATCCTGAGCGGCACATTTGGAAAGGCATTGGGCGGCGCATCCGGCGGATATATTGCCGGGCCAAAACCGGTAGTGGACCTGTTGCGGCAGCGGGCGCGGCCATACCTGTTTTCCAATGCTCTGGCACCGTCAATCTGTGCGGCGACCATGCGCGCACTGGACCTGCTGTCCGAAAGCGGCGACCTGCGCGACCGCCTGCGTGCCAACGCAGCGCAATTCCGGGCCGGCATGACAAAGGCCGGGTTCGATCTGGTCCCGGGCGAACATCCCATCATCCCCGTCATGACCGGCGATGCCGTGCTGGCGACAAATCTCGCCGCCGGATTGATGGAGGAAGGGATTTACGTCACCGCATTCTCCTATCCGGTCGTGCCAAAGGGCAAGGCGCGCATCAGAACGCAAATGTCCGCCGCCCACACGCCGGAACAATTGGACCACGCCATTGCGTCCTTCACAAAGGTGGGCAGGGCGCTGGGTCTTATCTAACACCGAAGGAGTGCGAACCATGCGCGCCCTGTACAAGTCGAAACGGGAAGTGGGCCTTTGGATGGGCAGCGCCGACCGGCCGAAGCCGGGCCCGCGCGAAGTGCTGATCAATGTGCGCCGAGCCGCCATCTGCGGGACCGACCTGCATATCTTCAATTGGGACGATTGGGCACAGAAGACGATTCCCGTGCCGATGATCGTCGGACATGAATATTGCGGCATCGTCGAAGCCGTCGGCGACGAAGTCACGTTGGTCAAACCGGGCCAGCGTGTATCGGGTGAAGGGCACCTGGTCTGCGGCCAGTGCCGGAACTGCCGCGCCGGACGCGAACATCTGTGCATCAACACGGTGGGTGTCGGCGTCAACCGCCAGGGCGCATTCGCCGACTACCTTACGATCCCGGAACACAATGTCTGTGCCATTCCGGACGGCATTTCGGACGACATCGTCGCCATCCTGGACCCGCTGGGGAATGCGGTGCACACGGCACTGTCCTACGATCTGGTGGGCGAAGACGTGCTGATCACCGGTGCGGGACCGATCGGTCTTATGGCGGCGGCCGTCTGCCGGCACGTGGGCGCGCGGCACATTGTCGTGACCGACCTGGCGGACGATCGCCTGGAACTGGCGCAGAAAATGGGCGCGACCCGTGGCGTGCGCGCCGACAGGGAAAAGCTCAAAGACGTTATGGCCGACCTTGGCATGACCGAAGGTTTTGATGTCGGGCTGGAAATGTCGGGCGCGCCGCGCGCGCTGTCAGACATGATCGGCGCCATGAATCACGGCGGCAAAATCGCCCTTCTGGGTCTGTTCGCGAAACCGGTCGAAATCGACATGACGGCCGCGATCTTCAAAGGGCTTCAGTTCAAGGGCGTCTATGGGCGGGAGATGTTCGAGACCTGGTACAAAATGATCGCCATGCTTGAAAGCGGTCTGGACGTCAGTCCGGTGATCACGCATCGTCTGCCCTTCGAAGACTTCCGGGAAGGCTTCGACGCCCTCAACGCGGGCAAGGCCTGCAAGGTCGTCCTCGACCTTGCAGCCTGACGCCCCTCTACGAAAATAGGTTTCGCATGTCCAGATCGCGACCCGCGCGCACATCCCGCCGACAGAACCGGGAAGCGGCCGCCGCAAAAGCCGCCGCCCTGAACCAGCTTCCCTGGGGGCAGCTGGAATATATCGACGACCCGATCAATCCGCTGGACGAAGACGGCGTACAAAAGATTCACGATGCCGCCATGCGCGTCCTGGAGGAGGTCGGGATTCTGTTCCTGAATGACGAGGCGCGCGCCGTCCTGAAGGCCGCCGGCTGCGACGTCGACGACACGACCCAGAATGTCCGCTTCGACCGCGACTGGATCATGGAAAAGGCGAAGCTGGCGCCGGCATCTTTTACCATGACGCCGCGCAACCCCGACCGCGCCATAGAGATTGGCAACGGCAAGGCCGCGTTCGGCATGGTGGCAAGTCCGCCCAATTCGATGGACCTGGAAAAGGGCCGCCGCGTCGGAAACCGCCAGGACTATCGCGACCTGCTGCGGCTGTCTCAGGCGTTCAACTGCATCAATTTCAACGGCGGCTACCCGGTGGAACCGATCGACATTCACGCGTCGGTGCGCCACCTGGATGCGATCTATGACCTGTTGACGATCACCGACAAGATCATCCATGCCTATTCCCTGGGGCCGGAGCGGGTCGAAGACGCGATGGAAATGGTGCGCATCGGTGCCGGCCTGACGCATGAGGAGTTCGACGCGTCCCCGCGCATGTTCACCAACATCAATTCGTCCAGCCCGCTGAAGCATGACTGGCCCATGCTGGACGGCGCCATGCGTCTTGCACGGCGAAATCAGCCGGTCATCATCGCCCCCTTCACGCTGGCGGGCGCCATGGCCCCGGTCACCATCGTCGGGTCCGTGGTGCAGCAGATCGCCGAATGCCTGTGCGCGGTCGCGTTGCTGCAGGAAATCAACCCCGGCACGCCGGTCGTCATGGGGGCGTTTACATCGAACGTCGATATGAAATCCGGGTCGCCCGCATTCGGCACGCCGGAATATATGCGCGCCATGCAGATTTCCGGGCAGATGGCGCGGTTCTATAACATTCCCTGGCGCGGTTCGAACGCGAATGCCGCGAACGCGCCGGATGCACAGGCTGTCTGGGAAAGCCAGAATTCCCTTTTCAGTGTGCTGTCCGGTCACTGCAACATCGTCTTCCATGCCGCCGGATGGGTCGAAGGGGGCTTAAGCGCCAGTTTCGAGAAGGTGTTGATCGACTGCGAGATGATCCAGCAATGGATGTACTATAACCGTCCGATCGACCTGTCGGACGACGAACTTGGGCTGGACGCGATCCGGGAAGTCGGACCGAACGGTCATTTCTTCGGCTGCGACCACACCCAGGCCCGCTACAAGGACGCGTTCTACAGCCCGTTCCTGAGCGACTGGCGGAATTTCGAAGCCTGGCAGGAATCCGGGTCGATCCGCACACCGGAACGCGCCCATCAACTGTTCAAGAAGGTCCTGGCCACCTTTGAACCGCCGCCGATGGATGACGCAATCCGCGAGGAACTGGAAGCTTTCGTCGCCCGCCGCAAGGAAGAAGGCGGCGCGGCAACGGATTTCTAGATTAGGCTACCCGGACGAGGGCGCTTCATGGAACCATTTTCCCTGAACCCGGTCCCCGCCATCCGTTTCGGGGCAGGGGTGGCACGCGCCCTGGCAGGGCACCTGACCGGCATCCCGTCACCGCGCGTCGTGATCGTCGCCGACCGGGCGCTGGCGGACCTGGGCATCCTTTCGCCCATCACGGGCGCATTGAAAGACGCCGGACTGACCATTGCGACCTATAGCGATGTCGCCGGTGACCCCAAAGAGCGGCAGGTCGATGAGGTTACCGCCCTGATCCGCGCCGAGCGGACCGGCGCGGTCATCTGTATCGGCGGGGGATCGGCTCTGGATATCGGAAAGCCGGCGGCCGCCATTGCCGCCGCGGAAGGGCGTGCCGCGGACTATGCGCTGGCAGCCAACCCATTTCCGGCGCGAACGGCGCGGATGATCTGCATTCCGACCACGGCAGGCACCGGGTCGGAACTCAGCGCGACCGCCATATTTTCCAACGCGGCGGGAAAGAAGCTCTGGTTCTGGGGTCAGGAAATCAAACCGGACCTGGTGTTGCTGGACCCCGAACTGACGGTCAGCCTGCCGCCCAACCTTACCGCCTGGACCGGCTGCGATGCGTTCACCCATGCACTGGAAGCCTGCACGAACAGGAATCGCACGCCCGGAAACGACTTTTATGCCCACAAGGCGCTATCGCTTATCACCGGCGCGCTGGAACAGGCGGTTGCGGACGGGTCGGACCTGGACGCACGCGGTGCGATGCTGCTGGGGTCCGCCTATGCCGGGATTGCGATCGACAATTGCGGCACGGCGGTCGCCCACAACATCAGCCACGCGCTGGCGGGTCTGGCACCGGTTCATCACGGCCTTGCAACCCTGATCGGGCTGGAAGAAAGCCTGGCCTGGTGCGTCGCAGTGGACACCGGTCCGTTCGACGCGGCCGCCCGGGCGTGCGGCTGGGCGTCGGCGAATGAACTGCCGGACCGTTATTCCGAATGGCTGGACCGGTGCGGTATCCACCGTCGGCTGCCGGAAGCTTTCGCCGGAATTGATGCGACGACACTGGCCACCGAAATGCGCCGCGAAGAAAACGCGCCCATGCGTGCGGCAACCGCACGGGACGTGACCGATGGCGATATCGACATGCTGGCGGCGCGGGTCATCGCGCGGGTTTGACTTGCGGCTTTCCCGGTCCATCACAACTAATACGACCACAATTCCCTAGGCGTTTTGCAATTCCGGTGATACCGCGGAAGGTGCGATGACGTCCCTGGCAAATTCACACAGCGATGATTCCGATGCCCGCGGCCGTTCCTTGGGGATGGCGTTGATCATCGTCAGTTCCGTCATGATCAGTTTCGGGGGGCTGGTCAGCCGCCAGATCGACGCCGCCGATGCATCCCAGATCAATATCTACCGCGCGCTTTCAACGGCAGCGGTCGCGCTGATCGTCCTTCTTTACCGGTATCGGGGCGACACACCCGCCCGGATCATGCAAATCGGCTGGCCGGGTCTGGCCGGGGCGGCAATCCTGTCGGTGGCGGGAATCGCCTTCATGCAGGCGATGACGACGACAACCGTCGCGAACACCCTGTTCACGCTTTCCGCCATTCCTTTCGTGACCGCCTTTCTGGCCTTCATCTTTCTGAAAGAACGGCTGAGCCGGGTTACCCTGTGCACCATGATCCTGGCGGCCGTCGGCGTCGGCGTCATGATGGGCGAAGGTCTGGGCGGCGGGTCGCTTTACGGCAACCTGATGGCACTGGTTACGGCGGTCGGGTTTTCGACCTATGCCGTCATCGTGCGGCACTTCCGGCACATCGACATGCTGCCGGTGCTGCTGCTGTCATCGATTTTCCTGGCCGCGATGGCCGGGGCCTATAAGGCGGGCGACTGGGCAATTCCCTGGTGGGATTTCTGGATGTGCGTCATTTGGGGCGGCCTGCTGTCGGGGATCGGCAATGTGATGTTCCTGGCGGCGTCACGCCTGTTGTTGGCCGCCGAATTGACGTTCTTCATGCTGCTGGAATTCGCGTTGGGGCCGTTGTGGGTCTGGATTTTCGTGAACGAGGTTCCCAGCAGCTGGACCCTGGCGGGCGGCGTCCTGATCATGGCGGCGGTCACGATTCGGGCCCTGTGGCAGCTGCAGTCATCGCGCCGGCGCCTGCGTCGCGGTCGCCTACCGGTTCCGCGTTAGGCGCCCCAGCCCGAAGCCCGCGAACTTGACCGATTGCGGACCAGAGACTACCTAACGGTCAGATCAATTGAGAGGTCCCGAAACCATGGCCATTCTGCCGATCCTGGTCGCGCCGAACCCGGTCCTGAAAAAGAAATGCGTGCCGGTAGATGACGTCGATGACGGCATTCGCAAGCTTTTGGACGACATGCTGGAAACCATGTATGACGCGCCGGGCATTGGCCTTGCCGCGCCGCAGGTCGGTGTGTCCAAGCGGATTCTGGTGGTGGACTGCGCCCGCCAGGGCGACCCCGCCCAGCCGATGAAGATCATCAATCCGAAAATCGTCGAAGCATCTGAAGAGCTGGCCAGCTACGAGGAAGGGTGCCTTAGCTTCCCGGAACAATATGCGGACGTGGAGCGCCCCGCGCGGGTCACGGTCGAATATCTGGACGAAAACGGCACGAAAAAGCGGCTGGAAGCGGACGGTCTTCTGGCCACTTGTATCCAGCATGAAATGGATCATCTGGAAGGCATCGTCTTTGTTGATCACCTGTCGTCCCTCAAGCGCGGGATGATCATGCGCAAGCTTCAGAAGATGATGAAGTCCCGGTCCAAAAGTCAAAAGGCAGAGGCTGCCGAATAACGGCCCTGCGTCCGCCCGCGAACCGACAAGAGGAGATGCGCCGTGGCGAGCCTGCGTCTGGCTTTCATGGGAACGCCGGCCTTCGCGGTTCCGGCGCTGGGTGCGCTGGTTCATGCGGGTCATGAAATCGAAGCCGTCTATACCCAGCCGCCGCGCCCCGCCAACCGCGGAAAAAAGGAAACGCCCAGCCCGGTCCATCAGGCGGCGGAGCGGCTGCGCATTCCGGTGCGCCACCCGGCATCCCTGAAGGACCCGGAACAGCAGGCCCGGTTTGCGGACCTGCGCCTGGATGCCGCGGTGGTCGTCGCCTATGGCCTGATCCTGCCAAAGCAGATCCTGGAGGCGCCGCGCATGGGCTGCCTGAACATTCATGCATCCCTTCTGCCGCGGTGGCGCGGTGCGGCACCCATCCAGCGGGCGATCCTGGCCGGGGATGCGGAAACGGGCATATCCATCATGCAGATGGATGAGGGGCTGGATACCGGCCCCGTCCTGCTGGAGGAACCGGTGAAAATCTATCACCGCACGACGGCGCAGGACCTGCACGACCAATTGTCCAAGCTGGGTGCGCGGCTGATCGTCGAAGCGTTGGATTCGGAAAATGCCGGCATCATTGCCCCCAAGGCGCAATCCGACGAAGGCGTGACCTATGCGGCGAAACTGACCAAGGAAGAAGGCTATCTGGACTGGGCATCGGACGCGGTACTCCTGGACCGTCAGATTCGCGCCCTTAACCCCTGGCCGGGCTGCAGTTTCCCGATGGGGGATGAACGGGTTAAGGTGTTGGAAGCACTGCCGATCATGGACAGCGCGGCCGCCGAACCCGGTACGGTCATGGATGCCGACGGGACCGTTGCCTGCGGGCTTGGCGCGTTGCGTCTGCGCAAGGTGCAACGGCCGGGACGCGGACCCGTTTCCGGGGCGGAGTTCCTGCGCGGGCTTCATGTTTCACCCGGAACCATGATCGGTAAGGTCGGCAGCAAGGGGGATTAGCTTAATGAAGGTCTGCATTTTCGGCGCGGGGGCGATTGGTGGCTATCTGGCGATGGCGCTGCATGAAGGCGGGGCGGATGTCTCCCTCATCGCGCGCGGACCGCATCTGGCCGCGATCCGTCAGAACGGCCTGACGCTGCGCATCGGCGGCGAAGAACGGAACGCCAGACTGCCCGCGTCCGACGACCCATCCGACCTGGGGCCGCAGGATCATGTCATCGTCGGCCTGAAGGCCCATTCCGTTCCCGCCGTCGCATCGCAGATGACGGCATTGTTCCATGACGAAACCAGCGTCGTGACCGCGGTCAACGGGGTGCCCTGGTGGTATTTCTACAAACTGGACGGGCCCTTTGAAGACAGCCGCCTGGAAAGCGTCGACCCCGGCGGTGTCCAATGGGAAACGATCGGGCCGGCGCGTGCCATCGGCTGTGTCGTCTATCCGGCCTGCGAGGTTGATGAACCCGGCATCGTGCGCCACATCGAAGGGGACCGGTTCACCCTGGGCGAACCCAGCGGCGAAAAGACGGAACGCATCGCCGCACTGGCCGATGCCCTGCGGGCGGGCGGCTTGAAGGCGCCGGTCAAACCCCGAATTCGCGACGAAATCTGGATCAAACTGTGGGGGAACCTGTCGTTCAACCCGATCAGCGCGCTGACCGGCGCAACGCTGGAAGAGATTTGCGCCGACCCGGAAACCCGTGCGATTGCACGGACCATGATGCAGGAGGCACAGGCGATCGGTGAAAAGCTGGGGGTCCGTTTCGCCATCGACGTCGAAAAGCGGATCGACGGTGCCGCCGCCGTCGGGGCGCACAAGACATCCATGCTGCAGGACCTGGAACGGGGACGGCCCATGGAAATCGACGCGCTGGTCACATCCGTCCAGGAACTGGGACGGCTGACCGGCACGCCGACACCGATGATCGATCAGGTTCTGTCCATGGTCCGTCTGCGCGCGAAAACGGCCGGCTGTTATTAGGGTTTTCGCCTAACCGGCGGCGGTTTCCGCCTCTACCGCGTCGGCCATTTCCGCCATGGAATGGAAAACATATTCCGGTTTCACTTCTGTTTCGACAGGCCGGGTGTTGCCGAACCCTTCCTGATCGTGGCGGCGGTATATCCAGGCACGCGTGATCCCCATTTCACCACAGCGCCAATGATCGTGATACAGACTTTCGGCAGTGTGCAGGATCTCGCTCTTGTCGATGCCCATGGCCGCCATTTCGTCCACCATGACCTCGTAGTTGCGGGGTGTCGGCTTGTAGGACCCCACATCTTCGGCCGTAATGATCCGATCAAACGTAACGCCCAGCCGCCGGTTGGACGCGGCAAATCCGGCGCGATGGACGTTCGACAGGATCACAAGCTTGAAATGCTTCTGCAGGCGGCGCAATGCTTCGGCGCTGTCCGCAAAGGCCGGCCAGTAATAGACGGAATTCCCGAACCGGACATGGTCTTCTTCGGTCGCGTCCGTGACGCCGAAATCCGCGGCCATGCGACGGTGCACCTCAGCCAGCACATCGGGATAGAGCATGCCGGGTGTTTCGGTCTGAACCGGGCTTTCGTGTTTTGCAAAGGCTTCCAGCTGCTGGTCCCGGGACAGGTTCAGGCGCCCTAGCGTACGCAACGGCTCGCTTGCCAGAAAGACGCCGCTTTCCCAGTCAATCAGCGTGCCGTAACAATCGAACGTCAGGACCTTGTGGTCGGTCAGTTTCATGGCCGGTTCCCTTTCATCAGGCAGGTGCGGTTGGGGTCAACCTTAGACCGGGGCCGCATGCCCTGTCTTTGGCACAGTCCGCCGGATTTTTGACCGATCCTGCAATTCCGCCGGTCAGCGGACGGTGCTGCGTCGATAGTCCGCCGGTGTCTGACCGGTGTGGCGCTTAAACGCGCGGCTGAAGGACGCCTGGTCCGAAAACCCTGTGGCAACGGCAATGTCGGCGATGGATCGGTCTGTCGCGGACAGTGCCGACCGCGCACGACGCATGCGAATTTCCATCAACCGGGCGGACGGCGTCTTTCCGACCCACCGCCGGAACAGGGAATAAAGCGTGCGTTCGCTGACCGCCGCGGCCTCGGCGATGTCCGCTGCTGTCAACGGTCGGTGACTGCGCGCCTCCATGAAGGTAAGCGCCCGGCGCAACTGACGCGGTTCGCCTGATATTGGGTCGCCGGCAATGCGATCCAGCGCGGTTGCCATCAGAAGGCATCCGACACCACTGTCTATCCGTCCGCGTGCTTCGATATATCGAAGCAGATGATGCATTGCCGGGTCGATGGCAAAAAACGGGTCACGCGCGCCGTCCGCGGCGCGATCCAGCGCATCGGAATAGTCCGCCGGCACATCCAGGATCGCGCAACGGGTTTCCCCGTGCCCCAGAAAGGCGTGGGCGTCTTCGGCCCGGACCAGCGCAGCGCGAACATCGTCCACCAGGCCACCGCGCCCGCCTATGTCCATTTCCAGCGCACCGCGCAGCGGCAGCACGAATTGATGATGGGCGTGGGTATGGCTGGCGACGTCGCCGGTGTAGCGGCGAATTGCGGTGCTGGTCGGGTCCGTCGCCACTGTCGCGCCTAGTGGCGGAAATGCCGCATGCCGGTGAAGACCATGGCGATCCCGGCTTCGTTTGCGGCCTTGATCACTTCGTCATCGCGCATGGACCCGCCCGGCTGGATTGCCGCGGTGGCACCGGCATTGACCGCTTCCATCAGACCGTCCGCGAACGGGAAGAACGCGTCAGAGGCAACGACCGACCCGTCGATACCGGCATATTCCCGGCCCTTCCAGGCGGCAATGCGGGCGCTGTCGACACGGCTCATCTGACCGGCACCGACGCCGACCGTCGCCCCTTCGCGGGCATAGACGATGGCGTTGGATTTCACATGTTTCGCCACCTTCCAGGCAAACAGCATGTCGCTGAGTTCCTGATCGGTCGGCTGCCGTTCGGTGACGACCTTCAGGTCATCGCGACTGATTCTGCCAATGTCCGCGCTTTGGATCAAAAGGCCGCCGGCGACAGAGGTCACATTGTTCCGCCGCTGGGCGGGGTCCGGCATTTCCTCCGTCCGCAGCAGGCGGACATTCGGCTTGGTCGCCAGAATTTCACGCGCATTCGGGCCGAATTCTGGCGCGATCACGACTTCCAGGAAAAGATCCTTCAGCTTTTCCGCCAGTTCCTTGTTGATCTGGCGATTGACGGCGACGATTCCGCCAAAGGCGGACACGGGGTCGCACGCAAGCGCCCGGTCCCAGGCTTCGGCCACCGTTCCCCCGGTCGCAACGCCGCACGGGTTGGCGTGTTTGACGATCACGACAACGGGTTCTTCGAACTCGGCCGCCAGCTCAAAGGCCGCGTCCGCATCGTTGATGTTGTTGTAGCTGAGTTCCTTGCCCTGAAGCTGTTCGGCGTTGGCAACACCGGGGCGGTGGTCGCCCGCGCGGGTATAAAGTGCCGCTTCCTGGTGCGGGTTTTCGCCGTAGCGCAGCGTCATCTGGCGCCGACCGGCAACGGAAATGCGCTTTGGCCAATGTTCGTCCTGCTGATTGGCAAACCACTGCGCAATCGCGCTGTCATAGGACGCCGTGCGGGAGTAGGCCTCACGCGCCAGAAACTGCCGCAACTCCAGCGAGGTTCCGCCCTCATTCTCGTCCATCGACTTCAGGATGCTTTCATATTCCGCGGGTTCGGTGCAGACGGTCACGAACTCATGGTTCTTCGCCGCCGCGCGGATCAGGGCCGGACCGCCGATATCGATATTTTCGATACATTCCTCATACCCGGCCCCGCTCTGAACCGTTTCGATGAACGGATACAGGTTGACCACGACCAGATCGATCGGCGCGATTTCATGGGTTTCCATGGCCAGCAGGTGTTTGCGGTTGTCCCGCCGTGCCAGAATCCCGCCGTGGACCGACGGGTGCAGTGTCTTCACCCGGCCATCCATGATTTCCGGAAAGCCGGTGTGGTCCGACACCTCGCCGACGGCCAGACCCGCCTCTTTCAGGATTTTGGCGGACCCGCCGGTGGACAGAAGCCGCACCTTGTGTTTCGCCAGACCCTGCGCGAATTCGACCAGGCCGGTCTTGTCGGAAACGGATATCAGTGCGCGCCGGATGGTTTGATCGCTCATCGGGTCATATTTTCCTTTGATTGGACGGATTGCATAGTCGCGCCTGTCATTTGATTTTTGGAATTCGGCCGGGTCCAGCCCGAAATTGCACTATGGCCTATTCCGCGGCCTTGCTTACGTCAAGTTGATCGGCGGAATGAGGCGGAATCTCATATTCAGGGACCAGATCGTGAATGGCTGTGCGGACCCGCACCAGGTCGCCTGCCCGCGCGTGTCCTTCAAGCGTATCCAGGGCGCCCCCCAGCGTCGCCAGGTCGACGACACGCGGTGCGGCCAGCGTCATGCCGGGCGCGCGGGTCGGCAGCGCCTCCTCCCCTTCGTGAAGGAGTTCTTCGTAAAGTTTCTCGCCCGGACGCAGGCCCGTCACTTCGATGCGAATATCCTCATCCGGGCGCAGCCCCGCCAGGCGGATCATCTGACGCGCCAGGTCCATCACCCGCACGGGTTCGCCCATGTCCAGCACGAAAATCTTGCCGGCGGTGTCGGTGTCCTCGACCCCGACTACGGCCGCTTGCAGAACGAGTTCCACCGCCTCGCGCACAGTCATGAAATACCGGGTCACTTCCGGGTGGGTCACGGTCAACGGTCCGCCCGCCTGAAGCTGCCGCTGGAACAGCGGCACCACGGACCCCGTCGAACCCAACACATTGCCGAACCGCACGACGACGAAACGGGTCGACCCTTCCGCGCGCGAAACCGGGTCCAGCGCCTGGATATAGGATTCCGCGATCCGCTTGGATGCGCCCATCACATTCGTCGGATTGACGACCTTGTCGGTTGAAATCTGGACCATACAGCGCACCCCCGCCGCCCGGCAGGCATCGGCGACGATGCGGCTTCCAATCGCATTGGTCAGAACGCCTTCGACCGGGTTCGCTTCCACCATCGGCACATGCTTCAACGCAGCGGCGTGAAATACGAGCTCCGGCCTTTCATCGTCGAACAGCGCCGCGATCCGCGCCCGGTCGCGCACATCACCCAGGACCGCCTTGCGGGGCAGGTCGGGGTGGGTTTCCGACAATTCCAGGTCGATCAGGTAAAGCTGATATTCCGATGCATCCAACAGCGTGATCGCCGCCGGGCCGCAGGCCGCGATCTGGCGGACCAGTTCCGACCCGATCGTCCCGCCTGCGCCGGTCACCAGAACCCGCTGCCCGCACACCAGCGCCGCCATCGCGTCGCGGTCCAAAGGCTGCTGCGGGCGTCCCAGCAGGTCTTCGACAGCAACCGGCCGGATCTGCAGCCGGTCGGCGTCCAGGCCGCCCCGCAATTCGGTCAGTTTCGGCGCACGGGCAACCGACAGGCCCGCCGCCTCTGCCTTTTCAATGACGCTTCGGACCAACGTCCCGTCCAGCCGTTCCTTTGTTATGACAAGCTTCTGCGGCCGGATCGGCGGAGTTTTCAGAACGTCCGGCAGATCATCCACCGTTCCCAGGACCGGCACGTTGTGAATCTGTCGACCAACGCGGGTTCCCTTTTCATCCAGAATGCCGACCGGGTTATAGGCGGCCTGGGAATCCTGACGCAGTTCGCGCAGGAACAGTTCCGCGCCATCCCCCGCGCCGACCAGAAGAATGGGAATTCGCCGCCCGTCAT
The DNA here is from genome assembly GCA_040217575.1 of Alphaproteobacteria bacterium. GTDB lineage: Bacteria > Pseudomonadota > Alphaproteobacteria > UBA8366 > Aestuariispiraceae > Pacificispira. The sequence goes on from JAVJPW010000002.1 coordinate 80,685, forward strand.
CCCGCGCCAGGACAGCATCCAGCCGCCGGTCCTTCATCATGCGATACAGGAACCGCGGCCCGCCCAACATGGCCAGAAGAACGAACCAGTTGATGACCGGAAGCGACCGCGGCATGAGGTCCAGCCGCGTGAGCACGAACATCAGCGGCACGAACAGAAGAATGATCAGGGTGACCGCCTTGGTCAGTGCCACCAGATCGCTGATCGACGCATACCGCCAAATGCCGCGATAAAGGCCGCTTCCCAAAAAGACGATGGCGGCAATACCGGTGAAAATCGCCGTGCCTTCCCACAGGTAGCTGCGGGCAAGCACCGGCATATAGTCACCCATGCGCAGGTAAAGTGAAGCCGGAAAGGACAGCGCCGCCATGACCAGGTCATGACAAAAGGCGATCCGCGCCCGTCTATGTCTGAGGGCCCCCAGCATGGCTGCCGTATACCGCCGCCCCGCCTGCCGCGCAAGGAAATGCAGTGGGGCGGTGGGCACGGCAGGCCGGCGCGTCAGCCGGCACGCGCCGCAAGAAAGGCCCGGGCCGTCGCCGCCAGACCATCGCCGCCCGGAATCGGCGCGATCCAGCCTCCCGCATCCCCGTCGGATGTGAAACTTCCCGTCAGCCGGTCAATTTCCGCGCGGCGTCCAACCAGTTGCGCCAGCGTGCGCAGAAGTCCTTCCGGCACCGGCAACAGCCGCGCCGGGCGTTCCATCCCCGCGGCCAAAACGCGAATCAGGTCCGGTGTGGAAAGGTCCGCCGGGTCTTTTGGATGATAGATGCCGGCCGGCCCGGTCAACGCGTGACACACCGCGTCCGCCAGATTGTCCACGAAGATCAGGCTTCGTTCGTTCCGGACCGCACCGAACGGAAGCGGGTATCCGGTCGCGACCAGCCGCATCAGCCGGTCGAAATTTGCCTTTACCCCCGGCCCATAGACCAGCGGCGGGCGCAGGATAACCGTGTCCATATCCGCCGTCGTCAGGCGGCGAATTGCCGATTCCGCCTCTACCTTGCTGACGGAATAGGATTCCTGTGGTGCGGGCGGGGATGTGGGGGACAGGCCGACACCCGTTTCGCCCAGCACCTTCAGCGTGCTCATGAAAACGAACCGGCGGACGTCCGCGGCACCGGCCTGACGGACCAGGGCGGAAGTGCCATGCAGGTTCACCTCCCGATAGGCTTCCAGGTCCTGGCGTGCATCGGGTGACATTTCATGCACGCGCGCTGCCAGATGCACGACTGCGGCGCATCCTTTCAGGGCGTCGCTCCAATCCGTGCCACGGTGGATTTCACCAACCTGATGGCGTCCCACGCCACGAACCTTGTACCCCGCCGCCTTCAGCCGGGTCGAAACGGCGCGGCCGACGAATCCGCCGGCCCCCGTCACCAGAACCCGTTCGCCTTTTACGAGCGGTTCATCCACCAAAGCGTACCTCCCACCGACAGAACCGTCAGAGCCAGCGCCGGAACCGGCGCATGAAGCGACCATGCCGCCAGCGCGACCAGCGCGGCATTCAACAAGGCAATCACGGCGGAAATACGGCGGTGCGCGACATGCCGTTCGTCGCCACGATCAAGGGCCGCCGCGACGGCACGCTGATAGAAATGTTCGCGGTGGGCCTGCCAGACTTTTTCCCCCCGTGCCGCCCGGCGGATAAGGGTGATACCGGCGTCCGCCAGGTAATAGGCCGGCAGAATGACCGCCGGTGCCCAATATCCCTTTGCCGCCAGGAACAGAAGAAACCATCCCAAAAGATAGCCCAGCGGTACGCTTCCGACATCACCCATGAATAGCCTGGCGGGCGACCAGTTCAGAAACAGGAACCCGACCGCCGCGGCGGCGACTGCCGCAAGACCCGCCTGGGGCAGGGATTCCGCCGGCAGTAAGGCCGCGATCAGAAACAGCCCGCCGGCAACGGCGGTTGTTTCCACTGCGGTGATCCCGTCTATCCCGTCCATGAAGTTGAAAAAATTCAGAAACCCGGCCCAAACCAGCACGGAAAGCACCCAATCGACCTCTGTCGGCAGCAGGCCCTGAAAGACCGCGCCGTCGCCCGGCAGGGCCCAAACGCCAAGGGCACACGCCGCCAGATGTACCGGCAACCGGACGCTGGCGCTAAGGCCGCGGGTATCGTCGACCCACGACATAGTGGCCAGCAGAACCGCGCTTGCCATAATGATCACGGAAAGACCCGTTGTCAGGTCGGGGCGTGCACCGACCAGGATCGCCCAGCCCAGGGCGATTGTCAGCATGACCGCGATGCCGCCCCCGCGCGGTGTAGGCACGTCATGGTTCGACCGTTCGTTGGGCGCATCCATGATCGCGCGCCGCTTCAGCACCGCCAGAACGCGATAGGTCGCGAAAAGCGAGAAGGCCGTTAAACCAATAAAATAGGCGACCCAGAAGAGCATGAGACCGGGTTTACGGCGCGTTCCGCCCGGCGATCAAGGGAAATCGCGCAGAAGACCGGGACCGCGGCGCGGATCAGGACGCGCGGCGCAGCCGGTCCTGGTCCACACGCACAGGCACCTGTCGGCCCAAAAGGTTCATCAGGACAATTACGCGTTCGGTGCCGGACGGGACCGTGAACATGGCCTTCACGTCCGACATCGGACCATCGGCGAATTCGACCGTTTCCCCCTTCTGGAAGGGCGCGACCTTCGGCAGGCGGATGATCCCGTCCGCATCCTCACGGGCGCGGATTTCCTCGATCGCGCCTTCGGGAAGCGGCGCCGGACGTTCACCGAAGGAAACGATACGCCGGACACCGAACGTCGAATTGATTGCCCGCCAGGGGGTGCGTTCCAGGTCGACCTGAACAAACAGGTATCCCGGGAACATCGGCACCGTCACCGCGACATTCTTGCCCCCGCTTCGCTTGCGCAGGGCAAGGCGCGGCAGATAGGTCGTAAACCCCTGATTGAGCAGGTTCCCTTCGGCCAGACGTTCCTGACCGGTTTTGCAGAAGACGGCAAACCAGCGCTTCATTTCGCGATCTCCTCCCGCTCGTCGGCGGGTTCCGTCTGGGGCAGGCGCACATGTAGAAGTTTCGGCGCATAGACGCGGTCTGGTCCATAGCGCCGAACCATCTCTTCATAGGATTGCTGGGCGTTTTTCAGGTCGGTAATCAGGTAGGCTTCGGCCGCCGGCAAGTCTTCGATACGTCGCGCCACCGGAAGACCGGCATAGGAATCCTTGCCGCTTTTGGCGTCGACGATGCCCACCAGTTCCATTTCGATCTGAAGCTGGCACAGGGCGGCGATTTCCGTCAGCTCGCTCAACCCGATCAGGACGACCCGCCGGCGCCCGGAATTGAGGGCATCCTGAAGTTCGGCCGCGATCTCGTCCTTGGCACGCCGGAAGAAGGTGAACGAACTGCTCAGATATTCGCCGGTCAGCCGGGCCTTTTCCTTAAACCCCTGCGGTGTCAGGTAATAGGCATAGCGGTTGGGCGGCACCTGGCGGACCTTGATCAGGCCCTTGTGCGCGGCGCGTTTCAGATAGGCGTTCGCCAGACCCAGCGCGATCCCCAATTCACCGGCAAGCGACCGCTGGGTGACCTGTTCTTCGCGTTCGACCGCGTTCAGAAGGCCCAGCGTGATCGCCATGTCGGCATCGACCGCATCGTCACCGGGGTTGCGCTTGTCACTCATTCCAGATACCCACCCTTCAGGCGCAAACGGACTGCGTTCACGCGATGAACGCTTATCGTGTTCACGCTGTGAACGTCAACCCTGTTCTGCATTTTCTCCTGAAATGCCCGGGTTTCCCGGGCTGCCACGGTCCGCGCCGGGCGACAGGGTCAGCCTCCGCATCGGCATTTGCCGCGAATCAGGCATGAATGGACATGAAACTTCCACGGCTGCCCGATGCCTGTCCTTCATTGTTTTCATCCGTTTTGTTGGTTATGTGTTGGGTAAGAAACTTGTAGAACTCGGCGACGTCGGCGCTATTCTGCAACGGCGGGCCGGGGCAGAACCGGGATTCGAGGACAAGAAAGAGGAACGTTTTTTGACGGCAGATCAGGCGGCGGTCATACGCCAGGGGAGCTTCTCCTACGAAGACCTCATCCAATGTGCGAAGGGTAATCTGTTTGGGCCGGGCAATGCGCAACTGCCAATGCCGCCCATGCTGATGATCGACAGGATTATCGAAATTTCCGAAGACGGCGGAATCAACGGCAAGGGCGGCCTTGTCGCGGAATACGACATCACGCCGGAACGCTGGTTTTTCGATTGCCATTTCGAAGGCGACCCGGTCATGCCGGGATGTCTGGGTCTGGACGCCATGTGGCAGCTGGTCGGTTTTTTCCTGGGCTGGCTTGGTGGCGAGGGCAAGGGACGCGCTCTGGGCGTGGGCGAGGTCAAATTCTTTGAAATGGTCCTGCCAACGGCAAAGCGGATCACCTACGAGATCAACCTCAAACGGGTCATCATGCGCAGGCTGATCATGGGCATCGCCGACGGCGTCGTGAAGGTGGACGGCACCCCCGCGACCGAGGCGAAGGACATGAAGGTCGGACTTTTTAAGGCCGACGCCCCTTAAAGTCCGGCGGCATGGTGATTACCTCCCCTTTCGGTGCATCCGTTCACCGTGACAGGCATGACATATAAGACTGCGAGGCTAGGATGAATACGCGGCGCGTGGTGATTACCGGACTGGGCATCGTTTCCTGTATCGGGAACGACCAGGAAACGGTAACGAACTCCCTGAAATCCGGAAAAAGCGGCATCACTTTCAGCGAAGATTATGCCGAACGCGGCTTCCGCAGCCATGTCCACGGCAAGCCGGACATCAACTTTAGCGACCATATCGACAAGAAGCTGATGCGCTTCATGGGCGACGGCGCGGCCTATAACTACATCGCCATGCGCGACGCGATCGCCGATGCCGGCCTGACCGAAAACGAGGTGTCGAATGAACGCACCGGCCTGATCATGGGATCCGGCGGTCCGTCGACCAAGAACATGCTGTGGGCATGGGACACCGCACGCGAGAAGTCGGCGAAGCGCGTCGGCCCGTTCATGGTGCCGCGAATCATGTCCTCGACCAATTCCGCCACCCTGGCGACGCCGTTCCAGATCAAGGGCTACAATTATTCCATCAGCTCCGCCTGTTCGACCAGCGCACACTGCATCGGCAATGGCGCGGAACTGATTCAATGGGGCAAGCAGGACATCGTCTTCGCCGGCGGCGGCGAGGAGTTGGACTGGACCATGACCGTCGTGTTCGATGCGATGCCGGCGCTCAGTTCCGGCTACAACGACACCCCTAAGAAGGCCAGCCGCGCCTATGACAAGAACCGCGACGGGTTCGTCATTTCCGGCGGCGGCGGCGTCGTGGTCCTGGAAGAACTGGAACATGCCAAGGCGCGCGGTGCGAAGATCTATGGTGAAGTCGTCGGCTATGGCGCCAATTCGGACGGTTTCGACATGGTTCAGCCGTCGGGCGAAGGGGCCGTGCGCTGCATGAAGCTGGCGCTGCAGGGGTTGAACGAACCGGTTGGCTACATCAACACCCACGGCACATCGACGCCCATCGGCGACACGCGGGAACTGGACGCGATCAAGGAAGTGTTCGGCGACAACGTGCCCCCCATCAGTTCCACCAAGTCCATGACCGGCCATTCGCTGGGCGCGACCGGTGTCCAGGAAGCGATTTATTCGCTTCTGATGCTGAAGGACGACTTCATCGCACCATCCATCAATATCGAGGAACTGGATGAAGGCGCGGACGGCATTCCGATCGTGCGCGAACGCGTGGACAATGCCGGGCTGAACCTTGTCATTTCCAACAGTTTCGGCTTCGGCGGCACCAACGCCACGCTCGCCCTGCGCAAATACGCGGACTGACCGGTATCATGGGCAGTGGAAATCTCATGGCCGGGAAGCGCGGCCTCATCATGGGGGTCGCGAACAACCATTCGATCGCCTGGGGAATCGCACAGGCCTGCGCCGAACAGGGCGCGGAACTGGCATTCTCCTATCAGGGCGACGCCTTCCTGAAACGGGTTCGCCCGCTTGCGGAAAGCGTGGATGCGGCGGCGCTTATTCCGTGCAACGCCGCGTCCGACGACAGCATCCGCGACGCGTTCGACGCACTGGGCAAAACCTGGGACGGGCTGGATTTCGTCGTCCACGCCATTGCCTATTCCGACAAGGAAGAATTGAAGGGCCGGTATGTCGACACCACCCGGGACAATTTCCGCCACACGCTGGACATATCCTGCTTTTCCTTCACATCGGTGGCAAAACACGCGGAAAGCCTGCTGCGGCCCGGCGGCAGCCTTCTGACCCTGTCCTATGAAGGCGCACAGCGGGTCATGCCGTCCTACAACGTGATGGGCGTGGCCAAGGCGGCGCTGGAAGCGTCCGTTCGCTATCTTGCGGTCGATCTGGGTAAGAATGGGGTGCGCGTCAACGCGCTGTCGGCAGGGCCGATGCGCACACTGGCGGGGTCCGCCATCGCAGGCGCGCGGTTTACCTATAACTGGCAGGGCCGGTCGTCCCCCCTTCACCGGAACATCGAACTGACCGAAGTCGGCAATTCCGCGATGTATCTTCTGTCCGACATGTCCGCGGGCGTAACCGGCGAAGTACACTATGTCGACAGTGGCTATCACCTGGTTGGCATGGCGATCCCGAAAAACGGGGCGGAGGAGCCGGAAGCTTAGGCTTTTCCCTTGGCGGCCTTGTGCGGGCGCCCGCGATAGTCTTCCGACTGCATTTCCATCAACCGGCTGACCGCGCGTTCGAATTCGAAGGCGTGGGTCCCCTCGCGGTACAGGTCGTGCGGCGCCGCATCGGCCGCCATGATCAGATGGCAATGCTGTTCGTACAACGCATCGATCAGCGTCATGAACCGCTTTGCCTCGTTCCTTCGGTCTTCGGTCAGGCGGGGCACCCCGTCCAGGATCAGCGTGTGAAAGGTCTGTGCCAGCGTCAGGTAGTCTTCCGCCCCCAGCGGCTTTCCGCACAGGCCCTCAAAATCCGCCATGGCAACCCCGCGGGAGGCTTTGGGGATTGGCACGGTGCGGCCCTTGACCGTGATTGAATCCGGGCCGGACGCAGCCCCTTCCGTCAGACCGTCAAACGCCTTTGCCAGTTCGCGGCTGGCCGCCGGCCCCAGGGGCGCATGATAAGTCTTCAGCGTCTTCAGCCGGATCAGGCGGTAATCCGTCGGCGAATCAAGGTGCAGGATATCCAGTCGCTTTTTCATCAGCGCGATGAAGGGCAGGAACTGGTCGCGTTGAAGCCCGTCTTTGTACAGGTCTTCCGGCGGCCAGTTGGACGTTGCGACAACGACCACGCCACTGGCGAACAGATGTTCGAACAACCGGCCCAGGATCATCGCGTCGGCAATGTCGGTCACATGGAATTCGTCGAAACACAGAAGCCACGCGCCATCCGCGATCTGGTCCGCCAGTTTCGGCAGCGGGTCGGTTTCCTTTGTCTTTCGGGTCTTCTGCGCCTGGCGCCATTTGTGGATTTCATTGTGCACTTCGATCATGAATTCATGAAAATGCACACGGCGTTTGCGTTCGACCGGCGCGGTTTCAAAGAAGAGGTCCATCAGCATGGATTTGCCGCGGCCGACCCCGCCGAACATATAAAGGCCCTGCGGCGGGTCCACCTTGCGCCGGGACAGGCCCAACCGTTCCTTCCAGCCGCCGGCACCGGCATGCGGATCGTATGAATTGATGGCGTGATGCAGGCTTTGCAGCTTTTCCGCCGCCAGCGCCTGGACCGGGTCGGCGTTCAGGGTGCCGTCGCGCACCATGGACCGGTATCGGAACAGCGGGCCGTCCATCGGCGGGTCACTCAATCGGTCGGGGGCGCGTCACGTCAGAAATTGAACTGCAGCGACAAAAGAAGGTCGTGCGCCATGAACGGGTCGCCTTCGATGCTTTCCCCGCCGGCCATGGTTCCGGTATCGAACCCACCCAGATAGGAGAAGCGGTAGGCGGTGCCGAAATCCAGCACCTCGGTCAGGCGGAAATCGACGCCCAGGCTGGTCCCGAAGGCAACGCTGGTTTCATCATTTTCCGTCGTCGTGACGCTGTTGTTGTTCAGGTTCGTGCGGTCGACGGTCGACGTGTTTTGCGCCATGCCAAGATGGGCGGCGACAAACGGCGTCCACCAGCTGTCGTTCCTGAATTCGTACCCCAGCCCCAGGAAGGCGGTGGTGGAACTCAGGTTGTTTTCATAGCCGACGGAATTGGCCGTGTCCCGCAAGTCGACATCGACCCGTACACGATGCAGAACTTCGATTTCCATGCGCAGCGGCAGGTCGTTGCCAAAGCGCCACCCCAGCGCCGCGCCACCACCCGCTGCCGGGTCCGCGGTGTTCCGTTCGCTGAGTGTCGCGGTGCCGGTGCTTGAAATATCGCCGGGGTCGGAATAGCCGCCGAAGCCGCGAATCCCGAAATACAGCCCCTCGCCCCGCGCCTGGGCGGGCGTGGTGCCGGATGCGCCGAACAGGGTCAGCGCAAGTAAAGTCCCAACTAAAACAAGGCAATAATGACGCATCGGCCCTTCCCGCCTAATAGCATTGCGTTTCTTATGCCGCCGAACGGTCCGGATTTAAAGAAAAAATCGCCCTTTCAATGTCGATTGGTCAGCGACCGCCGCTAACGGGCAACACCGCGCCGGTCACATATCGCGCCGCGTCCGACAACAGCCAGCATACGCATTCGGCAACCTCCTCCGCCGTGCCGCCACGGCCCAGCGGTACCGCGTCCTTTAGCCGTTCCACCCGATCCGGCAGGCCCGCCGCGGCGTGAATGTCGGTTTCGATCAGCCCGGGCGCTACCGCGTTCACGCGGACCCCGGCCCGCGCAACCTCCTTCGACAGTCCGATGGTCATGGAATTTACCGCGCCCTTGCTTCCCGCGTAATGGACGAACTCGTTGGGGGAACCAAGCCACGCCGCGGCGGAAGAGATGAAGACAATGCTGCCGCCCTTGCCGCCCCGGTCTGTCGAAAGTCGGCGCACCGCCTCCCGCGCGGTCAGAAGCGCACCTGTGACATTCAGGTCGACAACGGACCTGATATCGTCGGCCGTCATATCTTCCACCCGCTGGATGCGGCCGGTGATCCCGGCATTGACCACGACATGGTCCAACCGCCCGAACCGCCCGTCCGCGGCGGTGAACAGCGCCAGGACACCATCCTCCGTCGCCATATCGGCCTTCAGGCCCAGGGCCTGGACGCCCGCCGCTTCAATCTCGGCCGAAAGCGCCTCCGCCGCCGCATCGTCGCCACGATAGGAAAAGGCGATGTCGCAGCCTTGCGCCGCCAGCATCCGGGCGCAGGCCGCGCCGATGCCGCGGGCACCGCCGGTAATCAGGGCAACTGGATTGTCGGTGGTCATGGTTCCTCCTTACGCGACGCATTGTCCGATCAGGAGAAGACTTCCTCCATCTCCCGGCGGAAGGCAACCGTTGCGTCGGTTTCGTCGAATGCGACATCGTCCCAGGTCAGCACCTGGTCCCGCGCCACGGATTTCCGAAGCCTGATTCCGTGGGCCAGCCCGATGGGCAGGGCGCCCGCCGCCCGGGATGCGCCGGCCGGCATCAGTCGGCCATAGACGGTATAACCGCCTTCCCCGTCCAGCTGGTCGCCCTGGCTCAGGTCCTTTTTGGCCGTCGCCACCGCGTCCCCGGCCCATGCCCGCGGCGCGCCCGTCGCCTCCCTCCGCAGGGCGGCGCTGGCAACCGAAATGCCCAGTTCCAGGCCGATCAGGTGATAGGGCTTGTACATCGCCGAATAGCGTCCGGTCGGATCCGTCAAAAGGCCGTATTCCGAAAAACAGCGCGCGACATAGTCGCTGGGCGCTTCGAACGTTGCATAGACACCCCATCGCAGGTCGCGAAAGACCGGTCGCCCATCCCGTTCGACGGAGGAAACGACCTCTACCGTACCCTTGCGGGACAGGTGCCCGCCGCTTTCCCTCGGCGACAGGACCCGCGGCAGGTCGTCCACACCGCACGGCGGAAATTCGAGGCCCGTATCCATCGGTTGCAGGTCGCAGGCATTCGCTACGGCTGCCATTTCAATCGCCGATTTCGTACCGTCCAGGAAGCTGTTGAACATCTGCGGGTTCATGCCGCCCGCCGCCGCCTGTTCCGGCGTCAGTCCATAATGGGTCCAAACGTCGTCCGGCGTTACATGATGATATTCCGGCAGGTATTTCGTACCCTTGCCCGCGCAAATCACGTCCATTCCGACCGCGCGCGCCCAATCGACCATTTCTGCGATCAGGGCCGGTTGGTCCCCATAGGCCAGGCTGTAGACCAGGCCCGCGGCTTCCGCCTTTTTTGCCAGCAACGGGCCGGCCAGAACGTCGGCTTCCACATTCACCATCACCAGATGGCGCCCGTTTTCGATCCCCTTCAGGGCGTGGCGGATACCAGCGGCTGGGCTTCCGGTCGCGTCGATCAGGACTTCCAACCCGTCCGCTTCGATCAGGGCATCGGCATCTTCGGTGATCCAGGTCGTACCGTTCGCCAGCGCATCGGCGGCATTGGCTGCCTGGTAGCGTTCTTCCGGCCAGCCGACCCGCGCAACGGACGCCCTTGCCCGGTCCGCGCTCAAATCGGCAATGCCCAGGACGTGATATCCCGGGTGATGCCCGGCCTGGCTCAGGAACATGGCGCCAAACTTGCCGGCTCCGATGATACCCACCCGTACAGGGGAACCGTTCTCCGCCCGGCGGCGGAGCAGATGATCCAAATTCATATCCGGTTACTCCGCGGCCTGGACGGTTTTCTTGGCCTTGTAGGCGGCGACCAATTCATCCAGACAATCATCCGCCAGCGGTTCGATCGGCGTGAAGTCGCGATGCGCGATCCATTCCTTGCGCTTGAACTGGGTGATGTGGTTCGAAACGGCGCACAGGCTCAGATAAACGATTGTCCGGTCCAGGGGACTGATGTTCGGCGGGCTGGCATGCACCAGATTGCCATGGAACATGATGACGGACCCGGCCGGCCCGATGGGCGCCTCGACCCCGCCTTCCTTTGCCAGGCGGCTGACCGTTTCGCGGTCCAGCGTCCAAAGCGGATAGGACGTTGTTTCCAGATCGTGCCCGGCTTCCAACACGCCGGCCTCATGACTTTTCGGAATGAACAGCAAGGGGCCGTTCGCCGGCGTCACATCTTCCAGAAACAGCGCGATGTTGAAGGCACGGGGTTCCGGCATGCCGTCGTCGCGCGCCCAGGTCCCGTAATCCTGGTGCCACTGCCAGACGTCGCCGTCGAACGCGGCCTTCGCATTGATCTTGTGCTGATGCATATAGACCGGCTCTTCCAGGATTTGCATGACCGGTTCGATCAGGCGCGGATGGGCCGCAAGGCGACGGTGCGCCTCGTTATAGGTGTGGGACGCAAAGGCCGTCCGCGCGACGCCGGAGCTTTCCCGCCAGACCTCCTCGCGGTCGGTGGCGTAGATTTCCTTCGCCTCCGCCATAAGCATCTCCGCTTCATCGCGGCTGAACAGACCGGGAAGGAAGGCAAAACCCTGCTCCCGGAAATTCTTCAATGTGGCATCGTCCAGCTTCATGGGGCGTCTCCTATCCCTAATTTGGATTCCTATCCCCCGACCGATCCAAACCGGTAGTCGGATGGCAGGGTTTCTTTGTTATCGATCTTGGTTGTGCCGTTCTGCGGAGTGGCCATCCAGGCAACCAGCCGATCCGCGGCATCGCGCGCATGACTGGCGGCGGCCCGTTCGGCGGCGGCCGCATCGCCCGTGCGGACCGCATCGGCAATGGCGCGATGCTCCGTCCAGACCGCCTTGCGGGCGTCGTGCTTTTCCAGAACCGCGTGCATCACGCGGCGCACCTGACGCCAGACCGCGGCGGATGCATCCGGCAGCAACGGATTGCCGGACAGCGCATAAAGCGCCTGATGAAATGAAATGTCGGCTGCGACCAGCGCCGAGGTATCGCCGCTTTCCAGTGCTGCGTCGCCTTCGGCAATTTCCGCTGCCAGCGCGTCTTTCCGATCGGCCGCAGGCGCATTTGCCGCCAGCCGCGCGGCCAGCCCGTCGAACGCGGCCCGCAGGTCATAGACATGCCGCACCAAGTCCACATCAACCGCTGTCACCTTGTACCCGCGTCGGCCGGCCGGTTCGATCAGCCCGTCCCGCCGCAGAAAGCCAAGCGCCTGGATGATCGGCTGACGAGAGACGTTGAGTTCCGCCGCCAACGCTTCCTGTCGCAGCAACGTCCCCGGCGGCAGCGCACCGGAACACATGGCATCCACCAGACGCGCATGTACCTCCTCGCTTAGGCTGTTCTTGCTGCCGACCGGCTCCATCCCCGGAAAACCTCATCAAATTTCGTTTTGTATACAGTATACAAAAGTAATTTTTTGGCAAGCGCAATTGATTCCGGCCCCTTGTTCCATCACGTCCGACCGGTTTGATCCGCATCAATGTCCGGCAGCTCCGGGAGCCCATAGGATTGTGCCAAAAGACGGGGTTCGGCGCGCCCGGGGCTGTCGCCGCACCATTCAGGAAGGACACGTCATGGCGACATCGCCCGACCGGATCGATCCGCCGATCGCCGACGGGCTGGCGGGTCTGCCGCATGCGAACCGAGTTCGGAAGGTTTCGACCGCCGCGCCGTTCCTGTGGCTTCTGAGCGGCTGGCAGGACTTTCGCCGCCACAAGCTATTGGCGCTGATCTACGGCATGGCGTTTGCCGGAATCAGTCTTTTCATCACGGCCGGTCTTGCGCTGGCCGGACACAGCCACCTGATCGCCCCGATGTGGGGCGGATTTTTCATTGTCGGCCCGGCATTGACGGTCGGCATGTACCAAATCAGCCGCCAGACCGAACGCGGCGAACGGCCGACCCTGGTTTCGACGGTGACCGCCTTTCGCGCGAACGGCTATCACATCCTGACGACCGGGGCGATTCTGATGCTTTTCATGATGATCTGGGTCCGCATCGCGGTGATTATTTTCGCGCTTACCTTCCCCTATGTTTCGCTGTCCTTTGGCACAATGCTGGAACAAGCCCTGTTCACGGCACAGGGCTGGGGGTTTCTGACCTTTGGGTCGGCGGTCGGCCTGGTATTCGCGGGCGCCGCCTTCACCACCGGGGCGCTGTCGCTTCCCGCAATGCTGGACCGCCGGATCGATGTTTTTTCCGCCGCGGCGCTAAGCGCGGTTGCCGTCTTTCGCAATCCGAAACCCATGGCCTTGTGGGCGGCGATAATTGTCAGCGTCGTCGGGGGCGGCATGGCAACCGCCTATGTCGGTCTGGTGATCGCGCTGCCGTTGATCGGCTTTGCAAGCTGGCACGCCTACCGCGACATTTTTGTCACCGACGCGGAAATGGCACCCGCCGCGCTTGCAATTTCCGGCGAAGATCACTAGATAGCGCGCCCGAGAGAGATAAGAGGGATCGCGCGTCGTACCTGAACCGCAAGAATGCGTGGACGTGCCCACCGGCTGACAATTTGTTCCCGGCCCTCCCCCGTACACATTTGTTGGAAAGTGATCGCCCGTGCTAAGCGCGTTCGGCAAGGCAATTGGACAATTGCCAGACCCCCGTTTTCTGATGGTCGTGGTCTGGGGCATCGTCGGCGCGATCGCGGCGATGATCGTGCTGTGGTCGGCCACGGGCTGGGCATTGCAGCAGGTAGCCTGGACGGAACTGTGGCTGGTCGGCGACGCCATCGCGTGGCTTGGCGACGCGGCGGACGATCTGGGCTGGCTGTCTTTCATGGTGGGGGCCGGGGGTCTGACCTGGCTTCTGTTTCCGGTAACGGCCATTTCCATCATCAGCCTGTTCCTGGACAGCATCTGCGAAGCAGTGGAGCGAAAGCACTACGCCGACCGTGGCGAGGCGCGAAGCCAACCCCTGCTGGAAGCCGTCTTCGGGGCGATCCGGTTTCTGGGGATGACAGTGGCGCTGAACCTCATCGCGCTGCCGTTCTATATCTTCTTTCTGTTTGTGTTCGGCGGCGGTGCGATCCTTTTCATCCTGGTCAACGGGTATCTGGTCAGCCGCGAGTTCTTTGAACTGGTGGCCGCGCGGCGCATGCCGTCGGTTCCCGCGCGCCGGCTGCGCAAGGCATACAGCGGGCGCATCTTTCTTTTCGGTCTGTTGACAGTCTTCCTGATGACCATTCCGGTCGTCAACCTTGTCGTTCCGGTCCTGGCAGCCGCGGCGATGGTCCACCTGTACGAATCCCTTCCCCGGAAGCTTGAGTTCGAAGCAATGGGCAACGGAGATGACTACGAACTTGGAACGGACGCCAACGCGTCCCGAAAAATCTAGGAGTCTGCTGCCATGCGCCGCACTGTTCCTTTCCGCAAAGCCATGACGATTGCCGCCCTGATGGGGTTCGGACTGGCGGTCCCAGGATGCCAGGGCCTGGAAGGTCTGTTGGGTAGTGCCGACCGGGAACCGGGACCCCAGACCGAAATCGCCACCGCCCTGGACCAGGCCTATGCCGCCGATCAGGCTGCCCGGCAGCAGGCGGCGCTGGATGCGCAAATCGACGACGACCCGCAGCAATTCATGGGCCTGGACGGGGAAAGCATCGCGCTGACACTGGGTCAACCGGACCTTATCCGCCGCGACGGACCGGCCGAAGTGCTGCAGTTCCGCGGCACGGCCTGTGTCCTGGATCTTTTCATGTATCCGGGGGACGACCAGGTTCTGTCCGTCCGCCACGTGGAACTGCGCGGCGCCAGCCTGAACGCGAACGCGGAACGGTCGTGCCTTGCGGAAATGATCCGTCAGCGCAGCCTGACCGGCTGATTCACCGGCATATCCCAAAACCTGGGCGGAACCACCATCAGTTGGATGTGCGTTCCGCGGGGAATATCAGGGACATTGCGGTTCCCTTCCCCAATTGACTGTCGATGGACAGTTCCCCGCCGTGTTCACGCATCAGCCCTTCGACGATCGACAGGCCAAGGCCCGTCCCTTCCTGCGCGGTCATTCCGGCGCGGCTTTGGGTAAACGGTTCAAGGATACGGTCGAGGTCGTCCTGCGCGATGCCCGGACCGTTATCGGTCACGGTGACGGATAACCGCCTGTCCTTGCCCAAACCGGCCGAAACCCCGATACGACCCTTCGGCGGGGTGAATTTGATGGCATTGGTCAAAAGATTCAACAGCATCTGGTGAATTCGGCGCTGATCGGCGACCAGAACCGGCAGATTATCCGCCACATCGATTTCCAGATCATGGCTTTTCTTGTCCGCACGTTCCCGCAGGACGAGGACGGCCGCGTCGACCGCTGCTTTCAGTGAGATCCGGTCTTCCTCCAGCGTGACCTTTCCGGATTCCATCTGAACGACTTCCAGTATGTCGTTGATCAGGTCCAACAGGTGCGTGCCCGAATGATGCACTGCCGTGATGTAGTCTAGATAGCGGTCATTGCCGACAGGACCGAACAGGCCTTGAAGCACGATATCCGAATATCCGATGATGGAGTTCAGGGGCGTGCGCAATTCGTGGCTCATCTGGGCCAGAAATTCGGATTTTGCGCGGTTTGCATCCTCTGCGCGCTCCTTCGCTTCCAACAGCTCTTCGGTGCGGGCCGCAACGCGGTTTTCGAGTTCGGCGTTCGCTTCACGCAAGTCCTGTTCCGCGCGTTTCTGTTCGGTCACATCGGTGTAGGTCGACACGAAGCCGCCCGCCACCGGTTCTCCATGGATTTCAATCAACCTGCCGTCCGGACGTTGCCTTATGTCATGGTGCGGTTCGAACCGTCGGGCACGTTCCATCATCCATGTCACCTGTTCTTCCACATCAACAGCGCCATACTCGCCCCGCTGTGCGTTGAAGCGCGCAATGTCTTCAAAAGAGGCATCCGGACCGCCGAGCCAGTCCGGCAAATCGAACATTGAATGAACCTTCGCATTCATTAGTTTGACCTTCAGATCACGGTCAAACATCGACACACCGTTCGTTACGGACTGCAGGACGGTCTCAAGCATCTCTGTCTTTTCACGAAGCTCGGATTCCCGTTCCATGAGTTCCGTGGTGCGTTGCCGGACACGATCGTCCAGTTCCTCATTCGCACGCTGAAGCGCCTGTTCGGACCGGCGCAGTTCTGTCACATCCATGTAAGTTGTGACGAAACCGCCCTTTTCGATTGGCGTGCCTTCGATCCGCAGGATGATGCCGTCTGGGCGTTCCCGTTCGAAACAATGGGGTTCGAACCGGCGGATTTGTTCCAGACGTTCCGCCACAAGCCCGTCCACATCGCCGTCGCCATATTCGCCGCGTTCGGCGTTATATCGCAGGAACGTTTCCGCCGGCGTGCCCGGTTTGCCCATCCACTCTGGGAATTCCAGAAGTTCCAGATATTTTCGATTGCAGCAAATAAGGTTCAGGTCCCGCCCGAAATAGCTGAGGCCCTGATGCAGGTGTTCGATGACGTCGGAGAGAACACCCCCTGACGCCTTATCAAACATTGTGCCCAACTTAGGTGCCAAATTCCCCATTCCGACGCTTGTATCCTATCTGAATGGCCGGTTCCCACCGGCCGGACGGACAGAAGAAACGCGAACTTTGCAGAAATGTGACACACGCGCATTAGGAAACTGTTAAGACCGCCCTGAATTCGAGGCAAATCCCATGTTTCTTCCGATATGGCACCCGCATACCGCGATGAATAATGTTGCAACCACCCCAGATACACGAGGGGCGGCCAAATGGCCGCCCCTCATTTCATTCTTCTGGTCGACGGATCAGCCGAGTTCGGCGTCCAGGGCAGGAACCGCTTCGAACAGATCCGCTACCAGGCCGTAGTCCGCCACCTGGAAGATCGGTGCCTCGTCATCCTTGTTGATGGCGACGATCACCTTGGAATCCTTCATGCCCGCCAGGTGCTGGATGGCACCGGAAATGCCGACAGCGATATAAAGGTCCGGTGCGACGACCTTACCGGTCTGACCGACCTGATAGTCGTTCGGCACGAAACCGGCGTCCACTGCGGCGCGGGATGCGCCAACCGCGGCGCCCAGCTTGTCCGCAACCTTTTCCAGCATCGCGAAATTGTCGCCGGACTGCATACCGCGGCCACCGGAAATCACGATCTTCGCGGAAGTCAGTTCCGGACGGTCGCTTTCGGTAACCGACTGGCCAACATAGGACGACAGGTCCTGTGCGCCGGTGCCGGCGACTTCTTCGACCGACGCCGACCCGCCGGTTTCCGCAACCGCGTCGAACGACGTCATGCGAACCGTAACGATGTCGGTTGCTTCCGATGACTTGACCGTTGCGATCGCGTTCCCGGCGTAGATCGGGCGTTCATACGTCTTGTCGCCCAGAACGGCGGAGATTTCGGAAACCTGCTGTACGTCCATCAGGGCGGCAACGCGCGGCATCACGTTCTTGCCGAATGTGTTGGCCGGCGCCATGACCGCGTCATAGCCCGATGCCATGGCGACGATGGCGGGGGCAACCGCTTCGGCCAGCTGGTTTTCATATTCCGCGCTGTCGGCCAGCAGGACCTTGGAAACGCCGGCGATCTGTGCGGCCGCGTCCGCGGCGGCCTTGCAGCCGGACCCGATGACAGCAACATGGACATCGCCGCCCGCAGCAGACGCGGCGGCAACCGTATTCAGGGTGTGCGGCAGGACGGACGCGCCGTCATGTTCCGCAATGACGAGAGTGCTCATATCTTGTTCTCCTTCTCGGCAGCGGATCAGCCGATGACCTTGGCTTCATTGCGAAGCTTGTCGACCAGTTCGGCAACGTCGGCGACTTTCACCCCGGCCTGACGCGGCGGCGGTTCGACAACCTTTACCGTTTGCAGGCGCGGCGTGGCGTCCACCCCGAAATCGCCCGGTGTTTTCATGTCGATCGGCTTCTTCTTGGCCTTCATGATGTTCGGAAGCGAGGCGTAGCGCGGCTCGTTCAGGCGCAGGTCGACGGAACAGACCGCCGGCATCTTCACTTTGATCGTTTCAAGCCCGCCATCGACTTCGCGGGTGGCGCTGGCTTCGTCGCCGGAGATTTCCAGCTTGGAAACAAACGTCGCCTGTGCCCAACCCAACAGAGCGGACGTCATCTGCGCCGTCTGGTTCGCGTCGTCGTCGATCGCCTGCTTACCGCACAGGATCAGGCCCGGGCCTTCGGCTTCGGCAATGCCCTTCAGGATCTTGGCAACGGCCAGCGGTTCGACTTCACCGTCATGCTGAACCAGAATGCCGCGGTCCGCACCCATGGCCAGCGCCGTACGGATTGTTTCCTGGCTTTGCTGCGGGCCGATGGACACCGCGATCACCTCTTCCGCCTGACCGGCTTCCTTCAGGCGCACGGCCTGTTCCACGGCGATCTCGTCGAACGGGTTCATCGACATCTTCACATTTGCCGTCTCTACCCCGGACTGATCCGCCTTAACACGGATCTTCACGTTGTAGTCGACGACGCGTTTGACCGGCACCAAGACCTTCATTGCGGCGCGCTCCCTCTCGATGTTGGACGCAAACTTTTCGAACCGGGCGACGGATTTCCCATTCCGGATATCGCGTCTTGGGTCCCCTCAAAACCGAGGGCCCCCGCGTATCCGGCAGGAGCCCGAAAATGGATAACCGCCGATGTTTAGGAGCCCTGCAACGGGGGGTCAAGCTTGGATGGGCCGATTACCGGCTGAATTGCGACATCGACCACAAAATCGCCCCGCTCTAAGCCAGTTGCCAGACACCGATATCCGCGATCAGTCGCGACCCGTCCCGCGCTTCCCCCGGTGGGACGATCGGCCATGTCCAGACCACCGTCGGGTTGGACAGCAGAAGCTGTGCGGCAATGTTTTCATCCATCGTCATCGCACCGTGCCGGTCATAGCGGCGGCGCCGTGCCTCGCCGATCAGCAGGACCGGCGCCCCGGTCTTGCGCAGGTCCGACACGTGGTCGCGCATGATCTTGCCGCTGATGCCATGATCGAACATCGCATGTGTCAGGCCACGCCGGCGCAAAGCGCGCAGCGGCAGAATGGGAAGCTGCGTCACCAGGTTGACCGAAACGATCAGCGACGCGCCTTTGAACCGTTGGATCGGGGATACGTCGCGCGCCCAGATATTCGGTTCACCGTTTGTCGCAAGGGCCTGGGACACGCCATGCACGTCCATTGTTCGGAATTCGGCATTGTCCGGCAGTACAAGCCCGCGCGGGCGCACCGCATCGACCAGGATCAACCGTTGGCAAAGGTCCGCCAGCTCCATCACCGGCACATCCAGGCACAGTCCGGCCCCCAGAATGACGACGTCGCCCATCGGCGCCCGCGCTTCCGCTTCGGCCAAAATGGCGGCCTTGGTCCTTTCCAGATGACCGGCCCAGTCCGCACGGCAGCGCCGGGCGCGGTGCCGGATGGCAATCAGTTCGGAAAGGTAGCCCAATTTCCGGGCCCAGCGCGGGCAAGGCGTCGTCAGATATTCGATCGCCTCGACAATCATGGAATTCGCCTCATTCGGCGGCGGGTTCGCCGGATTCTTCCGTCTGACCGTCCGACGCTGGGCCATTCCCGGGGTCGTCGCCCGGGTCAGTTCCGAACAGAACCAACATGAAAAGCACGGCCATCACGTAGGCCAGCGTCTTTTGCATGTTCACGTAGCGCATGCCCTCTTCGGTGTAATATTCCTGTTTTTTCTTGAACAGCGCATCCTTGTGACCGAACCGCGGCACGCCGGGCTTCAGGTGGCGCCAGGCAAAGAACTGCAGGACGATACCGGCCAGACAGCATGCGCCGATCAGACCGACGGCGATCACCTGCAACGGACTGTGTTCCCCGAAATCCATCACCCTACCTACCGGTTCGCGCCCGGGACCCAGAGCACATCCGCCCGGCCGCCGTCATTTTCATGCCGGCCCAGCACGAACAACAGATCCGACAGCCGATTCAGGTATCGGACGGCTTCCGGATTGACCGTTTCCGCTTCCGCCAGGGCGACAACCAGACGTTCCGCCCGACGGGTGACCGTGCGCGCAAGATGCAGGTAGGCCGCCGCAGGCGTTCCACCCGGCAAAACAAAACTTTTCAGGGTTTCCAGCGGTTCGTTGAACCGGTCGATCTCTGCTTCCAGCGCCGTCACCTGACTTTCCTGGATGCGAAGCGCCCCGGACCGCCGTTCGTTCCCTTCCGGCGTGCACAGGTCGGCACCCAGGTCGAACAGATCGTTCTGGACCCGCGACAGAAGCTGGTCGACATCCCCATCCGTATGCTGGCGTACCAGCCCCAGAACGGCGTTCGCCTCGTCCACCGTCCCGTAGGCTTCGACCCGCAGGTCGTGCTTGGCCCGGCGTGTTCCGTCGCCCAGGGACGTCTGACCCTTGTCGCCACCGCGGGTATAGATCTTGGACAGTGTGACCATCGGTCGCGACCGGTCGTCAGCCGCCGGAACGCAGCATCGACACCGCGATCAGAAACAGGACGATCGCCACCAGCTGCGCCAGGATACGGTAGCGCATCAGCCGGTTGCCCCATTTTTCGTTGAACGCGCCGCCGCGGGCCATGCCGAAGACGCCGACGAACAGAATCCCCGCCGTGAGAAGCATGGCGACGACCATCAGGATGATTGCGAATATTGTCATACCGGGAGACTTAGTACGAAGTGTGGCGGGGGAAAAGCGCTTTCCGGTGCGGCGGTCGGTCCCACGACACCGGAAAAGACCTGCGCGGGGTGCGCATCCGCATACCGCATCGGCGTCCTACCACCAGCGGATTCGGGCGTCCGTCAGTTTCTCCACTCCGGATTTCGTGACAACCACGGTTTCTTCGAAATCCCCCAGATAACCGTCCCTGGTCAGCGTCTTTTCGAAATTCAGGACCATGCCCGGCCGGACCGCCGTATCGTCGCCCGGCGCCAGCCAGGGTGAATCCCAACCCATGCCGATACCATGACCCAGCCCGGAAAATACGCCTGTCAGCGGGAATCCCAATTCCTGCTGCTTCGCCTTGCCCGCCGCCGCAAGATCCGCCGCCGTTGCGCCGGGACGGATTGCACCGATTCCCGCTTCCACCACGTCGATGGCGGCTTCGAACGCGGCGATCTGGGCGTTCGATGCGTCGCCGATCGCGCGCGAACGGGACACATCGAACACATAACCGTCGACGACCCCGGAAATACCCAGCCGAAGCCAGTGGCCTTCCTCCAGCGGCTGTGGTGACCCCCAGGTCGGAAAGTTGGATTTGATCAGGACGGGGTCCGGGCCACCGCGCCCCGACGCCATGAAGGAATTGTAAAGCGCCCCGCCGGCCGCGTTCAGGACCGCCTGACCCGCGGCAACGACGTCCCCGTGGGTGACGCCCGGACGCGCGGCTTCCATCATCGCCTCGATCGTGCGGGAACCGATCTGTGCGGATTTCCGCAACAATTCGATTTCGCCTGCGCTTTTGATTGCCCGCAGACCCGCCAGAACGTCCTGTGCATCCGGCCAGGTGGCACCCGGAAGTTCCGCCGCGATTCCGTTGAAAATGGCGACCGGCAGCACGTCGCCGCCCACCAGCCCGATCTTCCCGTTCGACAGGCCGGCCTTTTTCAGGGCGGCGACGGTGTCTTCCAGAACCAGGTCGGTATAGACCTGCTGATCTTCGGGCATGCGGATACGCCCGTCGTCGGGCACATCACGGATCAGGATGGGGGCCCCATCGACCGGCAGAACCAGAAAGGCATGGGCGCGTGCCGTCCACTGACCCGCCAGATCGGGAATATAGGGGAATTGCGTGTAATGGTTGGTCAGATAAAGGACGTCCCCATAGCGGTCCAGTGTCCCGCCGCCCCGCGCGCAGACCAGCAACCCATCCAACCCGCGGTCCCGTGCGGCGGAAACGGCCCGCTGACGCCGGTCGGCAAATTCCGACGCCGGAATTGTCATGCGGTTTTCCTTACGCCTTGAAGCGCAGCGGCAGCGTCCGGTTGGTCGATGACGACGTCCGCCCCGGTCCAGGCGCCGGGCCAGACCTCCGGCTGGGATTCCCGCAGCCGCCGGATCGCGCCGACCGGAATATCCGCGGCATGCAGACGCGGACCCAGCGGGTCACCCCCGTCTCCGCCGTCGAATGGCCCGATTTCCGCGAAACGCCCGTCATAACCCAGGTCCGGTTCGCAGGGGATAAAGACCGCGGCACCGGATGTATTGGGGCGCGGCGGGTTGAGCGGCGTCGCCCCGATGACACCGACCACGGCGACGGTAGTCATCAGTTCCACGGCCCGCGCCTTGGCACAGCCAAAGACACGATTGTAGCCGGAACGGCGTTCAGTCATGGACGGGCACAGGATCAGGTCCAGGTCCGGCGCCTCGCTTGCCAGGCGGACCGACAGCGCCGGCAGTTCGATGTCCAGACAGGTCAGGATGGCACAGCGAAGGCCACGCCAGTCGAACAGCTGCAGCCGATCGCCTTCGGCGATATGCCATACGTCCGCATCGCGTTCCCCTGGCGTCGGGCACAGTTTGTGCTGAACAAGGGGCGACGTGCCACCTGCCAGGAACAGATGCGCGCCGTTGGTATACCGTCCGTCGCCGCGTGCGACCGGCCATGTTCCGGCCAGTATGTCGATGCCCAGATCATCGGCAATTGCCTGTATGCCGGCCAGAAGTCCTTCACCGGCCGCCGCCATCAGCGCAGCCTCTTCCGTCGGCTCGGCCTGCGGCCCGGCAAAGGTCAGCCACTGTTCGGAAACATATTCCGGCGCGATCAGCAGTTCGCTGCCCTTCGCCTTTGCCTCGCGTGCGACATCAGCCAGACCGGAAAGCCAGTCTTCCGGCCCTGATAGCGCACGGGACAAATCGGCCGCCCACAGCGTGATTGAAACGGTTTCCGTCATCGCAAAACACCCTCCCGGTTTCGGTCATGCTAAGCCCGTGCGCGGCGATTGGGAAGCACCTGTCACGACGATGCGGTAAGATTTTCCAGTGCATCCATCGCAACCTCGGCATCGGCTTCCGGCACAAAGATGTGGTCGTGGAAATAGCCGGCCACGACATTGGCCGAAATACCCGCAAGCGTCAGCCGACTGGCGAAAGCGGCCGTCAGGCCAACCGCATCCAGGCTTGAATGTACGGCCAACGTTATCCGCCTGTATCGACGCCCGTCGTCAACGACAGTGTCGGGAATCCAGTCCTCCGCGACGATAAGCGTGTCGCCTTCGGATTCGGAAAACCGCATCAGACTTTCGATATCCCGCAATGCGCCTGCAGGTACCGTCAGGAATGCATATCGCGCCGGATCGAGTTCCGGGGCCATATTCGTCAGCAGTTTCTTCAGGTCACGTTCACCAGTCATACCGCAGCGTGACCAAAGTCAGGGGAACGGGCAAGCGTTTGCAGTTGCGCAGCGCGCCCATCCTGTCGCGGCGGATTTCATCAGCGACGATTTGCATTTTACCAAACCTTCGGTAACCTGAATATACGGGCGGGGTGTTTCGGCTGAAGAGGATTTGGCTTGAACTACCGGGACTTCGCATATGGCAACGAGTTCGAAGAATTTTTCGAAATCGTCACGCCCGACTGCACGTTCGATGTCATCAACCTGCCACCGCAGCTTTGGAGGAACATTTACCTCCTGGATATTAGGCCGGATCGAAGCCTGATCGTACGGTTGGCTGGAGATGCCATTCAAAGCGTTTTCGACCGGAACCTGAAAGGTGTTGATCTGCGCCAGGTCACTCACGGGGCCGGCTCCAAGACTGTCACTGACGCCTATGACGCCGCGATTGACGATTTCAAATCCCGATTAATGCGGCGACGGGTGCACCTGCGGGCCAAAAACATTACCCGCATCATCGAATGCGGCTTCGTTCCCTTGGTTCACGATGGCGGTGTTCACCAGATCGTCGGTTGTTTCATGGCGGAAACGGCCATCATGGACCATCCCGATTATGGTTGCGACGACTTCGTCATATACAGCCTGTGATGACCGCTTTCGGCGGCGCGTCCCTGGCTGCCCAGCCGTGCGGCCCTGAATAAAATACGAACGGGCCGCTCTCCGTCGGAAGAGCGGCCCGCCGAATGATAATTTGACGTTTTGGCGGTCAGCGTTCCACGCACATGGCGACACCCATGCCGCCGCCGATGCACAGCGTGGCAAGACCCTTTTTCGCGTCCCGCTTCATCATTTCATGCAGCAGAGTGACGAAAACCCGGTTGCCGGACGCGCCAACCGGGTGGCCCAGGGCGATTGCGCCGCCATTCACGTTGACCTTGGCCGGATCCCAGCCAAGGTCCTTGTTGACCGCAAGCGCCTGCGCCGCGAACGCTTCGTTCGCTTCGATCAGGTCCAGGTCGTCAACAGACCAGCCCGCCTTTTCCAAGGCCTTGCGCGACGCCGGAATAGGGCCTGTACCCATGATCGACGGGTCAACACCCGCCGTCGCCCAGGAAACGATGCGCGCCAAAGGTTCCACACCGCGCCTGGCGGCCTCATCCGCGGTCATCAGGACCACAGTGGACGCACCGTCGTTGATACCCGATGCGTTCCCGGCCGTGACCGTGCCTTCCTTGTCGAAGGCAGGACGCAATTTTGCCAGCGTTTCAAGCGTGGTGCCGTGCTTTGGGTATTCGTCGTCTTCGACCGTCACTTCACCCTTGCGGGTCTTGATCGTGACCGGCGCGATTTCATCCTTGAACCTGCCGGCCTTCTGGGCGGCTTCGGCCTTGTTCTGGGATGCGGCGGCAAATTCATCCTGTTCTTCGCGGGTCAGCTGCCACTGGCGGGCCACGTTTTCCGCGGTGTTGCCCATGTGATAGCCATTGATGGCGCACATCAACGCGTCCTTCAGCATCGTGTCGACGAATTTCAGATCGCCCATTTTCTGGCCGTTGCGCAGATGCGCGGCATGGGGCGCCTGGCTCATGCTTTCCTGACCACCGGCAACGATGATGCTGGCATCGCCCGCCATGATCGACTGCATGCCCAGCGCAACCGCACGCAGGCCGGACCCGCAAAGCTGGTTCATCTGATAGGCGGTCTTTTCGACCGGAATACCGGCGTCCAGCGCGGCCTGACGGGCGGGGTTCTGGCCAGTGTTTCCGGTCAGGATCTGGCCCATGATGACCTCGTCCACCTCTTCCGGGGCGACACCGGCGCGCTTCAGCGATTCCTTGATCGCGACCGTCCCCAGATACGAGGCGGCGACACCGCTCAACGCGCCATTGAAACTTCCAACCGGGGTGCGCGCGGCACCGGCAATAACGATATCGGTCATGTCAGGTCTCCTCCACCTCGCGTGAGTGTCTTGTTCAATCTCGACTCGGCAATCGGTTCAGCCCGATCTGCCTTCATTGCTGCACTGCACAATAATCGTGCTGTTTTCATATCGCAACGCGTCATTCTGATGCACCTGCGTGACCGCGCGATGAAACAATTGTTCCGTACCTGAATTAAACAAGCCCGTTCAGGCAAGCGCCGCCAGGAAGTCGCGCATCGGGTCCCAGACCGCCCTGGGCGCACCGCGCGCAGTCACCATTCCGATATGACCGACGGGCGGAGTCAAGACGCGGCAATCCGGCAATTGGGACACCAGGCCTTGGGCGGACGCCGGTGGCACGATCCGGTCGTCGGCCGGAATCAGCGCCAGCGCGGGTTTGGTCCACCGCGCCGGGTCGACCGGCAACCCGTCGATCCGCCATGTTTTCCGCATCGGCGTGTTCTGACCGTACCAACCGCCGATGCATTCCCGCGCCACCGGCGCCGAAAGCGCCACGCCGTCATTCAACCAGTCTTCCAGCGCGACGAAGGCCACTGCGCCGGGACTGTCCATATCGCGGGCGCTAAACGCGCCGAATTTCTTCAACGCCAGCATCGGGTCCAATGCGGCAAAGAAGGATTGCAGAACATCCAGCGGCAGTTCCCCACAGCGGGACAGGATCGGTTCCAGGGCCGGGAGGATTGCGCCGAACGCACGGGCATGGTCCGCGCGGTCGGCATGGAAATCCCACGGTGTCGCCATCAGAATCAGCGCATCCACCCGGTCCGCGCAATCCATCGCCGCCGACAGGGCCAAAAGCCCGCCCATGCAGTATCCGACCGCGGCAACCGGCGTGCCGGTTTCGCCCGACACAGCCCCGATTGCCCGGCGCAGGCGGGCGATATAGTCGCCCAGGTCGAACGGCCGTTCGACCTCCCCCGGTGCGTCCCAGTCGACCAGAAAAACCGGATGCCCGTCGCGGCTCAACCGCCGGGCCAGACTTTTCGTTTCGTCCAGGTCCAGGATGTAGGCGCGATTCACAAGCGACGGAATCAGAAGAACCGGCACCTTCGCGCCGCGACCTGCCATAAACGGCCGATAGTCCCATACCTTCGTCGTACCTTCGATCCACAGAAGGGTCGGCGGCGGCACCGCGCGACGGTAGGGATGGTGGCGGTATTTTTCGATACCGGCCAGCATCCGCCCGATGCGGCTGCGCAATTCATGGTCCAGGGCCGCCAGAAAGGCGGAATCGGGGCTATTTCCGGCCGGGTGCGCGCTTTCCGGTCCCGCGCTTTCCGGCCCCTTTTCCACCGCGTTTTGCGTCAGGTCCCGCGCCAGCTGTGCCGCCCGTTCGGCCAGCGCCGGGCTCCAGCCCATCGAGCCGGCGCTCAATTGCATCGAGGCGGAGAAGCACGTCGCGTAATAGCTGCTCGCCGCCGCCAGATGCACCGGAAGCGGCCGCGGACCCGTCCGCGGTGCGGGTTCCTGTCGCTGTGCCATCGCCGGCCCCCTTTGCCCGGTTTTCCTGTTGCGGCGCCGCCGCGCCCATCATCTGACCCAGCATCCCGGCCCAGGTCTGCATCATCGCCGTCGGGTCCTGTCCATGGGTTCCCTGGGCCTGCATACCGGCCGGAGACGCACCCTGTTGCGGCAGTCCCATTTGTTGGGCCATCGTCTGCCAGACCTGAAGCGAATCCGCGCAGGCCCGCGCCATTGCCGGGTCCGCCGCCATCGCTGTTAGCTGTTCCTGCCACAGGTCGGCAAAACGCCGGGCCAGTGCCGCCGGGTCCGCCAGGTCCTCTTCCGGGTCGTTGGATGTGGGCTTGTCCGTCATCTCGCCGGGACTATACCGGCAAGGGTCAGTGCCGGGAAGGGCCGTTCTGAAACAGGCCGGCAAGGTTGGACCATCGCCTATTGCGCCGCAGCGCAGACGGGTGCATGCTTTCCCCATCGGTTCGGATCGGGGTCGCCCGCCCGCGTCCTGTTCCGCGAAAAGACAACAGATCGGGGCGGTGGTGGATCATTCAGGTATGGCTCAGACACGCGATAAGGCGAACGGATCCGGCGGCGCGGCCAGCGAAGGCGGCGACCCGATCACGATCAAGAAATACGCGAACCGGCGGCTCTACAACACGGCCACCAGCAGCTATGTGACGCTGGACCATCTGTCGCAGATGGTTCGTGAAGGCATCGACTTCGCCGTCTACGACGCCAAGTCGGGGGAGGATATTACAAGGTCCGTCCTGACCCAGATCATCGTCGAGGAAGAAAGCAAAAACGGCCAGAACCTGTTGCCGATTTCCTTCCTGCGGTCGCTCATCGGCTATTACGGCGACAATATGCACCGCATGATGCTGCCGCAGTATCTGGACTTTTCGATCCGATCCTTCGCCGAAAATCAGGAAAAGATGCGCGACTATATGCAGGACACGTTCGGCAGCGTCTTCCCGTTCGGGTCGCTTGAGGAACTAGGCAAACAGAACATGGCGATGTTCGAACGCACGATGCAGATGTTTTCCCCCTTCCCCGGCGACGGACAGGGCGGCAGCAACGACGAACCTACGCCGAAACCCGATACGCCGGCAGCAAAAGGCGCCGACGACAAGGTCGCCGCCCTGGAACGCCAGGTCGAAGCCATGCAGGAACAGCTGAAAGCCATGCGCAAGGGGCAGGGATAACGACCCGCCCTCAAATTCGCAGATCAAATGAAAAGAGGCCGGGAATTCCCGGCCTCTTTCGCATTCCAACCGATTGAAATTATACTTATTTCTTACGGTTCTGGCGATTTTCAATCAGGTTATCGACGACGCCGGGGTCGGCCAGGGTCGATGTATCGCCCAGGTTCGAGAAATCATCCTCGGCGATCTTGCGCAGGATTCGGCGCATGATCTTGCCGGACCGGGTCTTCGGCAGGCCCGGCGCCCATTGCAGCCAGTCAGGGCTGGCGATCGGGCCGATATCCTTGCGGACCCACTGAACCAGTTCCTTCTTCAGCGCGTCGGTCGCTTCGACCCCGACATTCAGGGTGACATAGGCATAGATGCCCTGACCCTTGATGTCGTGCGGGGCGCCGACGACGGCGGCTTCCGCGACATCAGCATGTTCGACCAGAGAGCTTTCAACTTCGGCCGTGCCCATCCGGTGACCGGACACGTTGATCACGTCGTCCACGCGGCCCGTGATCCAGTAATATCCGTCCGCGTCCCGCTTACAGCCGTCGCCGGTGAAATACTTGCCCTTGTAGGTCGAGAAATAGGTCTGCATGAACCGTTCATGGTCGCCATAGACGGTCCGCATCTGACCGGGCCAGCTTTCGACGATGCACAGGTTGCCTTCGGTCGCCCCTTCCTGCGGGTTGCCGTCATTATCGACGATCTGCGGCTGAACACCGAAGAAGGGTCGCGTGGCCGAACCGGGCTTCAGGTCGGTCGCACCCGGCAGCGGGGTGATCAGGATGCCGCCGGTTTCCGTCTGCCACCAGGTATCGACAATCGGGCACCGTCCCTTGCCGACAACGTTATAGTACCAGAGCCAGGCTTCCGGGTTGATGGGTTCGCCCACCGACCCCAGCAGCCGCAGGCTGTCCAGCGAGCATTTGTTGACCGGGTCGTCTCCTTCGCGCATCAGCGCACGGATCGCCGTCGGCGCCGTATAGAAGGTGTTCACCTTGTGCTTGTCGCAGACCTGCCAGAAGCGCGACGAGTCCGGATAGTTCGGCACCCCTTCGAACATCAGCGAAATCGCGCCGTTCGCCAGCGGGCCGTATACGATGTAGCTGTGGCCCGTGACCCAACCGACATCCGCCGTACACCAATAGATGTCCCCATCGTGATAGTCGAAGACATACTGGTGCGTCATGGAGGCATATACCATGTAGCCGCCCGTCGTGTGCAGCACGCCCTTGGGCTTTCCGGTTGACCCGGAGGTATAGAGGATGAACAGCGGATCTTCCGCGTTCATTTCTTCCGGTTCGCAGTCGGCGGACGCCGCGGCGGTGACTTCATGGTACCAGACGTCGCGGCCATCGACCCAGCCGATGTCGCCGCCCGTCCGCTTCACAACGATGCAGCTTTTCACCGACGGGCAGGTTTCCAGCGCCTTGTCGGTATTTGCCTTCAGCGGAACCTTGCGGCCGCCGCGAAGCCCCTCGTCCGCGGTGATGACCGCA
Organism: Alphaproteobacteria bacterium; assembly: GCA_040217575.1. Taxonomy (GTDB): domain Bacteria; phylum Pseudomonadota; class Alphaproteobacteria; order UBA8366; family Aestuariispiraceae; genus Pacificispira. Next base: position 110,009 of record JAVJPW010000002.1, read on the forward strand.
ACGCAGTCCGAATCCTGAATGCGGTTCGCCAGCGCATCCGGGGAGAAACCGCCAAAGACGATGGAATGAACAGCCCCGATGCGCGCGCAGGCCAGCATCGCATAGGCCGCTTCCGGGATCATCGGCATGTAGATGCAGACCCGGTCGCCCTTCTTGACGCCCTGATCCTTCATGACATTGGCCAGCCTGCAGACGCGTTCATGCAGCTGTCGGTAGGTGATCGTGTCGTCGTCCGCGGGGTCGTCGCCTTCCCAGATGATCGCGGTCTGGTCGCCGCGCGTCGCCAGGTGCCGGTCGATGCAGTTGTAGGAAGCGTTGAGGGTCCCGTCCTCGTACCATTTGATGGAAACGTCCGGAACCGTGAAGTTGACGTTCTTGACCTTCGTATAAGGCTTGATCCAGTCGATCCGCTTACCGTGTTCCCCCCAGAAGGCATCCGGGTCCTTCAGGGATTGTTCGTACAATTCAAGGTATTTGGCTTTGTCGATCAACGCGTTCGCCTTGACCGCATCGGGCACCGGAAAAATCTCATCATGCATCGGACGTCTCTCCCTGATTGTTCTATCGGCCCCGCCCGGCAAGCGGGTCCCCCTTTTCAATTCGTGGCGTCTCCTAGCGCAGCCGCATACACAACCGCAATTGGGCGGATGGTCGCACAAACGTGGCGGGTTTCAACGCGCGGAGACATTTCGGCGCGCAAACGTCGCAACAAACACAGGATGGCCTGACCCTTCGACAAGGACGATAGGACGGAGCAGGCGCAGACTGCAAGCGGTGACATGACCGTACTGCAGGGGCTGGACCTTTCGTCCGGCCGGTCCTATTACGCGATCCATGGTGGAAATGGACCCGGAAATCGCAATTCAAACGGAACGGCTTGTCCTGCGGCCATGGCGGGCGGATGAGCTGGGGGCGCTTCATGCGTTGCTGTCACACCCGGCAACCATGCGTCACTGGCCCGCGCCTCTGTCAGACGACTATATCCGCGACTGGCACAACTGGGCGCGTCAGCTTTGGGCGGAACGGCGCCTGGGACGCATGGCCGTCGAACGGGCAGCCGATGGTCTTGTGATCGGTGACTGCGGGCTGGTGCCCATGGCACTCGACGGGGAGCCCGTTACCGACCTCGGCTATATCATCCATGCGGATTATCAGGGTCTGGGATATGGGGTCGAGGCAGCCCGCGCCGTACTGAAGTATGGGCACACGATACCGGGTCTGGACGACATCGTTTGCCATATGGCGACGGATCACGTCGCTTCTCAAAAGGTGGCCCGCGCGCTTGGTATGGTTGAACGGTGCCGGTTCGAAAATCCAAAGAATGCGGGCAAGGTGCATATCGTCTTCGCCCTGTCCTGACCGGGTGCGGGGCATGTGCGCGCGAGGCCGCGCCCGGCCGCCTTTTTCAGCGACTCGCTTTCTTTCGAGCCCTGGGATATACTTGTCGGTGGAGAGAGAAGCTCTGCGCGGGCAAGTGGGCCCGGTGTCTTTGGAGAGGGATGCCGGGCTTTATAAGCCAGAATCGCGCCACGACAGAATGTCGGCTCCTGACCGATGAGAATCATCGGTCGCCAGAAGGGGACGGCAGAAGACCGTGGCAGTATCGATATTCAATCCGTCCAGCGTGTTCGTCACGCTGTCGACGCTACCGTTTGGTGAAACGGCCCCGCTTGCGCGGGCGCTGCAATCTACGATTGTCGAACAAGCGGGCTTCAACCAATTCAATCAGGTCGAAGATAAAACCTTCCCCGGCTTCAGCGCGGATACACCCGGCATTCAGGCGCGCCCGATCCAGCTTGCACTGGACAACCTGCTTCTTCTCGGCAGCCTGAACGCGCGGTTCGAACAGCGACTGACGGAAACCCGCAATACCTTCCTTCAGGTTCAGGAAACGCTGCAGAACGCGATCCGCAATGAAAATATCGCGCTCAGGAACCGCGCCGACGACATCCTGAACAGCTCTCTCCTGGCGCAGATCATTGAAGCGGCCGAACAGGCGGGCCTGCTGGAAGATACCCAGGACGAGCCGGTCGCGGTTCCGAAATTTCTGGACTTCAATTTCCGGCCCAAGGAATCCGGTGTCTTCGGGTCAACATATACCGCCGTGCCGGTGGCGGGCAGCCTGTCCACCAGTTTTATCAAATCGGTATCCCTGGGTGCGGGCGAAACGGTGACTTTGGCCGACCTCGTGCTGGGCGCGGAGAGCGGGAACGCGACCCACTATGTCCTGTCGATCCAGAGCGAGCTTGGCGGTGCCTCCGTCGCGTCGATTTCGGGCCCCGGGGGTACGGTCAACAATGGTGATGTGATAGACCTGACCGGCGGCGACACGCTGGCCGACTATACCGTGACTGCGGGCAGCGGTGGCCTGGGCGCGCTGGACTTCATCTCGCTGATCGAACTGAACGACGTGAACACCAGCGGCACGTTCGACGCCGCGGACCAGCGCGGGCGCTATCAGACAATTGCGGTCACGTCGAATGCGGCCGCCCAGGACCGGTCCGAAGGCGCAAATGGCGAGGATCAGATCCGCGAATATTCCTTCTACACTGAATCCGGCGTTGCCTATTCCCGGTTCCGCCTGTCGCTGGACGGGATCGGCGCACAGGGTTTCACCGACGCCCTGACGGCGATCCAGAATGGCGACCTGATCATCCGCATCGGCGAAGAACTGATCGACGGGTCGACCAATTTCGGCCAGATCGACCGGCTGAATTCCAATGCCGACACGCTGGTCGTCGTCTTTCCCTTCCAGGCGGCGGAAGACGGGCTGGCGCAGAACGGGGTGACTGTCGAAATCCGGTCGGTTAACGATGCGCTGGACACATCCCTGATCACGGCACGCGCGGAATTTCCATAAGGTTTTCCCGCCCGGCGCGGGCATCATAATTGGATGGGCCGCGGAACCAGTCGGTCACCGCCTTTCGGAACCTCAAGGAAAATCGGTTCTGGGTCCCGGTCTGACGGCCCGGTGATCCGCCACGCCTGCAGTCCCGTATGGACAGGGATACTTGCGTCGTCTAGAACCGCGCGAACCGCGCAGGACTGAATGGGAGCGTTCAAGGCCATGTCCAGCAAACTGAATTCATTTCGCACCGGCCCGGATGAAAGCGGCCGCTTCGGCCTGTTCGGCGGACGCTTCGTCGCGGAAACCCTGATGCCGCTGGTGCTGGAAGTCGGCAAGGCTTACGAGGCGGCCAAGGCGGACCCCGGATATCAGGCGGATATCGACTATTACGCCAAACATTATGTTGGCCGGCCCAGCCCGCTTTATTTTGCAAAGCGCATGACCGAAGAACTGGGCGGCGCGAAAATCTATTTCAAGCGCGAAGAGCTGAACCACACCGGCAGCCACAAGATCAACAATGTGATGGGCCAGATCCTGCTGGCGCGGCGTATGGGCAAGACGCGCATCATCGCGGAAACCGGCGCGGGCCAGCATGGCGTTGCGACGGCAACGGCGTGTGCCCTCTTCAACATGCCCTGCAAGGTCTATATGGGGTCGGTGGATGTCGCCCGTCAGGCGCCGAACGTCTTTCGCATGAAACTTCTGGGCGCAGAGGTCGAAGCGGTCGAAAGCGGTTCCAAGACGCTAAAGGACGCGCTGAACGAGGCAATGCGCGACTGGGTCGCGAATGTGGAAGACACGTTTTACATCATCGGCACGGTGGCCGGTCCGCACCCTTATCCGGCGATGGTGCGAGACTTCCAATGCGTCATCGGCAATGAAACCCGCGAACAGATGATGGAAGCCGAAGGCCGCCTTCCCGATACGCTGGTGGCCGCGGTTGGCGGCGGGTCGAACGCAATGGGCCTGTTCCATCCGTTCCTGGATGACGAGGGCGTGCGGATCGTCGGCGTGGAAGCCGCCGGGCACGGCATCGAATCCGGCGAACATGCGGCGTCGCTGACCGGCGGACGGCCGGGCGTACTGCACGGGAACCGCATGTATCTGCTGCAGGACGATGATGGCCAGGTGGTCGAACCCTACTCCATTTCCGCCGGACTGGATTATCCCGGCATCGGGCCGGAACATAGCTGGCTGAAGGATGTCGGCCGGGTCGACTATGTGCCCATTACCGACAATGAAACCATTGAAGCGTTCCAGTTCTGCGCCCGGACGGAAGGCATCCTGCCGGCGTTGGAATCCGCCCACGCCGTGGCACAGGTCATCAAGATGGCCCCGGATCTTCCAAAGGATCACATCATCTGCATGAACCTGAGCGGCCGCGGCGACAAAGACGTGAACGCCATTGCCGAACGGTTTGGAGTAAACCTGTGAGCGCCGTTACCGTCGAAGAAAACCGGACGCCTGATTCCGGACGCATCGCCGCACGCTTTGCCGCGCTGAAGGCGGAAGGGCGCGGCGGCCTCGTCGCCTATATTTCCGCCGGCGACCCGAATTACGATGTCGGGATGGAAATCCTGCTGGGTCTGCCGGAAGTGGGCGCGGACGTGGTCGAACTGGGCATGCCCTTCACCGACCCGATGGCCGACGGACCGGCGGTCCAGGCCGCGGGCCTGCGCGCGCTGAAGGGCGGCCAGACCATGGTGAAGACCCTTGCCATGGTACGGACCTTCCGACAGGCGCATCCGGAAACCCCGCTGGTGCTGATGGGCTATTACAACCCGATCTATTCCTATGGCGTGGATCGGTTCCTGGCCGATGCGAAGGATGCGGGCGTCGATGGGTTGATCATCGTTGACCTGCCGCCGGAAGAGGATGAGGAACTGTGCATCCCGGCGCTGAACGCGGGCATCAACTTCATCCGCCTGGCGACCCCGACCACCGACGACAGGCGCCTGCCCACGGTTTTGGCGAATACGTCCGGCTTCGTCTATTACGTATCCATCCTGGGGATCACCGGGACCAAGGAAATTCAGGCCGACCCGGTTCGCGGTGCGGTCGCACGAATCAAACGTCACACGGACCTGCCGGTCGTGGTCGGGTTCGGCATCAGAACGCCGGAACAGGCGGGCGAGATTGCAAAGGCATCGGACGCCGCCGTCGTCGGCTCCGCGATTGTCGACAAGGTGCGCGAGAACCTGGACGAACAGGGTCAGCCGTTGCCAGGATGCGCCAAGGCCGTGTTAGACTATGTCGCCGCGCTTGCTCATGGCGTGCGTGGCTAGGCGATTAAGGGGCGCCCCGATACATGAACTGGCTCACCAACTGGGTTAAGCCCAAAATCAAGGCGTTGTACGGCGAAAACGATGTGCCGGACAATCTGTGGCACAAGTGCCCCAGCTGCGGTCAGATGATTTTTCACCGCGACCTGGAAGCCCATGTCCACGTCTGTCAGCATTGCGGCCATCATCTGCGGCTGCCGGTCAGTAAACGTCTGCAACATCTGTTCGACGACGGCGACTATGCGCTGGTCGAATTGCCGAAGGTCAAGACCGATCCGCTGCGGTTCCGTGACCGGGAACGCTATACCGACCGCCTGAAAAAGGCGCAGGCTAAGACGGATCAAGGTGATGCGATCGTCGTCGCACACGGCCGGATAAAGGGCCGGAAGGTTGTGGTCGCCGCCTTCAACTTCGATTTCATGGGCGGCTCCATGGGCCGTGCCGTGGGCGAAGGGTTCGTGACCGCCGCCCGGCTGGCGGTCATGCAAAAAGCACCGCTGATTGCGATTCCGTCTTCGGGCGGCGCGCGCATGCAGGAAGGGTTCCTGTCGCTGATGCAGCTGCCGCGCACGACGATCGCGGTGGAGGAAGTGAAGGCCGCGGGCCTGCCTTATCTGGTATTGCTGTCCGACCCGACCACCGGCGGCGTGACCGCAAGCTTTGCCATGCTGGGCGACATTCACATTGCGGAACCGGGCGCGCTGATCGGTTTCGCGGGGAAGGCCGTTATCGAAAACACGGTCCGCGAGACATTGCCCGAAGGGTTTCAGACGGCGGAATATCTTCTGGAACACGGCATGGTCGATGTCGTTGTCCCCCGTGCTGAACAGCGCGACACGCTGGCGCGGCTGATCGACCTGCTGATGGCGGGCGGATCGGCAAAGACGGACGACAAGGATGCCAAATCCGCAAAGGCGGAAATCGACATTCCGGACCCGGCCCCTGCGGGCGCCGATATCCCCGCGCAAAAGACCGTCCCTGCCGAAACCAAGGACTGACCCGGTCCCGCCGCCCAATCGGTTCGCCCATGCCCGACCCCACCCTTACCTTGCGGGTTGACGACAGCCCGTCCGGCAGCGACCGCGTGCTGACGCGCCTGATGGCGCTGCATCCGAAACTGATCGACATGTCGTTGGACCGAACGGTCGATCTTCTGAACCGACTGGACCGGCCCCAGGACCGGTTGCCGCCGGTCGTCCATGTTGCGGGCACCAATGGCAAAGGGTCGACCATCGCGGCCCTTCGCGCCATCGCGGAAGCCGCAGGATATCGGGTTCATGCCTATACCTCCCCGCATCTGGCGCGGTTCCATGAACGCATTCGTTTGGCGGGGTCGCTAATCGAAGAAGAGGCGCTGATCGCGCTTCTTGAACAGTGCGAACAGGTGAACGAAAACCGCCCGATCACGTTTTTCGAGATTACGACCTGTGCCGCCTTCAAGGCTTTTGCAGAGGTGCCGGCGGACCTTTTGCTGCTGGAAACCGGACTGGGCGGGCGGCTGGATTCCACCAATGTCGTGGCCAGACCGGCGGCAACCGCAATCACGCCGATTTCCATGGACCATACGCAGTTCCTGGGCGACACGCTGTCGGCAATCGCGGGGGAAAAGGCGGCCATTCAGAAATCGGGAACGCCTAGCGTCGTCGGACCGCAGGTACCGGAAGTTCTGTCGGTGATCGACCGCGCGGCAGAAATCGCGGGCGCCCCGCTGCTAAGATGCGGCGTGGAATGGGGTTTTTCGGCGAATCCCGACGGCAGTTTCCGGTTCCAAAGCGCCGCCTGGACCGGGGACCTGCCGGCACCGGCCCTTCCGGGGGCACACCAGTCGGTCAATGCCGCCACCGCGGTCTGTCTGGCGCTGACATTGCGCGACCAGGGTTTCGATATTCCAGATTCCGCCCTTTCGGACGGCGTTGCAACCATGCGATGGCCGGCCCGGCTGCAGACATTGACCCGGGGACCCATATTCGATGCGCTTCCGGGCTGGGACGTCGTTCTGGACGGCGGACATAATGCGGCGGCGGGCGAAGTCCTGGCCGGTGCGCTGGACCGGTGGAAGGCGATGGACGGGCGGCCGGTACACGTGCTGGCCGGCATGTTGAACAGCAAGGCGGCCGCGGACTTCCTGCGCCCAATGAAGGGACGGATCGAAAGTTTCACCGCGGTTGCGATTCCCGACGAACCGAACAGCTTTTCAGCAGGTGATCTTTGCGGGTTTGCGCAATCGGTCGACCTGCCGGACATCAAGGCCGCCGACGGCCTGAAGGACGCGGTAGAAGCAATCGCACGGAAGGCCGGAACCGAAAAACCGCCGCGACTGTTAATCTGCGGGTCGCTATATCTTGCCGGACGGATTCTTCAGTCGCACGGCTAACCGTCTCTTGCGAAAGCGTTTCTTGACGTCGGACGCGCCAAGCCCAAAATTCTATGGCATACAGGGCGTCGATGGTATGCTCTGTTCAACGAGAACGATAACACAGGGGTTGCATGTCGGACGACCGTCAAAGGGTATTTCTGGTCCTTGTCGACGATAGCGAGGAAATGCGCATTGCGCTGCGGTTCGCTTGCCTTCGGGCCAAGCATACGGGCGGACGCGTAGCCTTGCTTTACGTGCAGGAACCGGCCGAATTTCACCATTGGCTTGGCGTCGGCGAGCTGATGGAACAGGAACGCCGCGAGGAGGCGGAGGCACGTCTGCAGGACCTGTCCAGCCAGGCGCAGGAAATATCCGGTGCCATTCCGATCCTGATCGTACGGGAAGGAAAGCGCGGGGAAGAGACGCTGAAACTCCTGGACGAGGATCCGAACATCTCCATCGTCGTGCTGGCCGCAAGCACGGATGCGGAAGGGCCCGGCCCGGTCATCAGCTATCTGATGAAGCAGGGCGGCGCACGTCTGACGGTCCCCATCACCATCGTTCCCGGGTCGCTGTCGGATGACGAAGTGGACAAGCTGACCTGACGGCCCGGACAATTCGCCGCCGTGTCGCGGGCTTGACGGATTGCGGGTGCGTGCCATCTATGGGGCTGTATGCCGTGCGCCGCGCGTACGGTATGGTATTCTTTTGAACGCGACATGATTGGAAGATGACGACCATGTTCATCCAGACCGAACAAACGCCCAACCCGGCGACACTGAAATTCCTGCCGGGCACCAGTGTGCTGAACGGGGCGGATACGCTTGATTTCCCGAATGCGGAAGCGGCGGCGGGCGTCTCTCCGTTGGCGGAAGCGCTGTTCGAAATCGACGGTGTCGCCGCGATCTATCTGGGTGAAGATTTCATTTCCGTCAGCAAGGACGATGAACAGGAATGGTATGTCCTGAAGCCGTCCATTCTGGGCGTCATCATGCAGCATATGACCGCGGGCCGGCCTGTTCTGGCGGATGGTGCGAACACCGCCACCGCCGCGGCGGGCGCCTCGGACGAAGCGGACTATGACCCCGAAGACGAAGCCGTCGTCGGCCAGATCCGCGAATTGCTGGACACCCGCGTTCGCCCGGCCGTTGCCCAGGATGGGGGCGATATCGTTTTTCACGGTTTCAGCAAGGGCGTGGTCTATCTGACGATGCGCGGTGCTTGCGCCGGCTGCCCGAGTTCCACTGCGACACTGAAAATGGGCATCGAAAATATGCTGCGTCACTATATCCCGGAGGTGGTGGAAGTCCGCGCGGCGTAAGTCGCGGGATATCGCCATCGCGCCCATGACCGATGTGAGCCTGACCGGAAGCGGCTTCAACCAACCACCCGACCGGCCCAACGGCACGACGACGCTGTTCGCACTTGGGTTTGCCGCGGGCGTTGGCGCGGTCCTGACAGTGTTCATGCTGCAATCTCCGGACTCGCTGATCGATTCCGTGCGCGCCGCCCGTGACGGGGGATATGTCCCGCCGGTGGCGCGTGTGTCGGTCGACCTGCTGCCCACGGACCTGAGCGCCCCGCCGCCGCCGATCGAAGACGACCCGGCACCACCCGATTCCGAAGCACAGGTTGTCTCCGCCGCGCCCGACGGACTTACCCCGATCGAACCGGTTACCGACGCGATGACCGTCGCGGCGCTGGAAAGTGCCTTCGAAGAGGAAAGCTTTCGCCTGGAGCCCGTGCGGGCAGGGGAAGAACGCGTGCCGCGCCTGATGGCACGTGCGGTTCCGACGGACCTGGAGGAACTGGTGGAAGTCGACCGGCGCAAGGCGGTGTTCTTCCGCATGGTTCTGCCGCTGGTCCTGCAGGCGAACGAACAGATTCGCGCCGACCGGGCGCGCATCATCGACCTTCAGGCGGCGTTGGCCGCGGGCGAGGCGCTGAAACGGGACGACGCCCTGTGGCTTGCCGGAATGTTCGGCCAGTACGGTGTCGAAACCGAGGATGTACCGAACGGCGATTTCGAAACGCTGCTGCGCCGGGTCGACATTATCGCGCCGTCCCTGGCGCTGGCGCAGGCCGCGATCGAAAGCGGCTGGGGCACGTCCCGCTTTGCCCGCGAAGGAAATGCCCTGTTCGGACAATGGGTCTATGACGATGACGCGGACGGGATTGTCCCCGCCGCCCGCCCCGAAGGCATGTCCCACCGGATCAGGGCGTTCGAAACCCCACTTCAGTCCGTCGTAGCCTATATGCGCAACCTGAACACTCACCGCGCCTACCGGCCCATGCGCGACATACGTGAACGTCTGCGCCGACAGGGTGCGCCGATCAACGGCATGACCCTGGCCGAAGGGCTTGAATCCTATTCCGAAAAGGGACGGGAATATATCGACATGGTCCGCAGTATGATCAACGCCAACAACCTGCGTCCACTGGACAGGGCGCGGCTGGAAGACGGCCGGGCATAGCCGCCTAGTGCGGGATGATGGCTACCCCTGCGAACCACGGGTGCCCATAGATCAACGCGACATAAAGAATTAATCCAGCCGCCGGTCGCCAAAGCCCGATACCGGCCCAGTCGACTTTTGTCCGGCCCTGAAGCGCCGCCGCAAAGGGAATGATGCTGGTCGTCAACGCGATGGGCCCCCAGTCGCCGCCAAGTCTGGCGCGCCTGTGGTCGATATGCAGCATGCCGCCTACCGACAGGACCAGCATGCCGCCGAACAGGATAAGCGACGCACCGTCGCCGTTCGCGGGGATATGCGCCGCCGCCCAAAGCGCAAAACCCACCATCATGGGGTGCCGGGTAATCGTCATGATACCGCCGACCGGAGACGGGTCTGACAGAAGCCGTTCCCCGCCGACCGCGGTCGGATTCCGTGACGTCACGGAACAAACGAAAAGAATGCCGGTAAAAGGCATGACGGCAACGGGGATCATTGCAGCCCATCCCGGCGCGTCCCAAAGATAGGCGTTCGCCATGCGGGCGTCGCCATAAGCAACGACCACCCAGGCCAGAGTTCCCAAGGCTGCCGCGGAATAGAGCGCGCGATGGCCGCCCACACCGATTTTCGGAATCAGCGCCCCGCGTACCGGCAGGCTGGACAAAAGGAAATGACCCAGCACGAAGGTCCAGGTCGCAATCAACAGCGTGGCGAGTTCGGGCGTCATAGCCACAATATGGACAAGCCAGCGCACACCGTCCATAGTCGCGACCGTTCGTGGTCCCAACTTTTCCCTAAGCACTTGAAGAGACGCCGTTAATGGGCAATCAGGAAAATGACGCACAGGCCCTGGACCCCGTCGCGGTCTATATGCTGGATGCGCTTTCGGCCCTCGAAGAGGGCAAGTCAGCGGCCCCCGACGACATTGCCCGCGGTTTTGCCGAAACCAGGCGCAAACCCAATGACGGCCGCGACCTTTACAAACGCTACCGCCAGGCGGTGAAGGAACAGGCGATCCATCTTGCACGGGCCGGCCGGGTTGAAATCCTGCGCCGGGGGGAGCCGGTCGATCCGAATGATTTCAAGGGCGTTTGGCGCCTGCGGCTGAAGCGCTGAGACGGATCGGGGGGAGGCTTTCGGCATGGGTTTGAACTGGCGCGTCTATGTCCTTGGGCTTGCCTTCTGCACCCTTTGGAGTTCCGCGTTTACCGTCGGAAAATTCGCGATCCAGGCGGCTCCGCCCCTTTGGTTCCTGACAATCCGGTTCGGAATCGCATTCCTGATCATGTGGGCGGTCATCATCGTCATGAAGCGGAACCTGCCGGAAAACCGCCGCGACTGGTGGACGGCAATCTGGCTGGGCGTCCTGAACAACGCAGCCTATCTGGGGCTTGCCTTCATCGCATTCAAAACGACGTCTTCCAGCATGGTGGCGCTGATTGCCAGCCTGATGCCACTGGTCACCGCCATTCTGGCGCGTCCGATCCTGGGGGAGGCGCTGACCCTGCGCAAGGTTCTGGGGCTCGCGCTGGGCACCGGCGGCGCCTGGTTCATTCTGGGAAGCCGTCTGGGCGGGGATCTTCAGATCGACGATCCGTTCGGCCTGTCCATTGCGGCCGTCGGGATGGTCTGCCTGGCCTGCGGCACGGTCCTGTACAAAAAGCGCGGCGCGGACTGCGACCCGCTGGCGATGAATGCCGTTCAGGCCCTGTCCGCATCGGTGGTTCTGCTGCCGGCGGCCTGGCTGATGGAAGACCCGGGGGAGATCATATTCGGTTGGACCCTGGCCTGGACCATGGCCTACACGGCAATCGTCATGACTTTTGGCGCGCTTCTTCTGTGGTTCGCGTTGATCCGGGCGGCCGGTGCCGGCGCCGCCAGCGCCTTTCACTTCCTGAACCCCGGCATCGCGATGCTGATTGCCTGGATCGCGCTTTCCGAACCGATACTGTCCAGCGACCTGATGGGCCTTGCACCAGTGGCGGTGGGAATTCTGCTGGTGAACTGGCCAGCCAGGCAAAAATCCTAGCCCCCTAAAGAACGAACCCCCGCAAACGCGGGGGTTCATCCAATACGTTCCAGCGGCCGTGTCCCGCCTTTGCGGGGACACGCCGGACCCTAGCGGCCCGCGATCGCGGCCGCCTTCGCGACCAGATTTTCCGCCTGCTTGATCGACGCGATGTCGATCAGACGCCCGTCCAGAGAAACGGCACCCTTGCCTTCCTTCTGCGCCTGATCCATCGCTTCCAGAATGCGTTTTGCCTTTGTCACATCCGCTTCGGACGGGGAGAAGAGTTCGTTCGCCAGCGCAACCTGACTGGGGTGGATCGCCCATTTCCCTTCACAGCCCAGGACACCGGCGCGGTTCGCCTGTGCCTTGTACCCGTCGGGGTCGGAGAAATCGCCGAACGGACCGTCCACCGGCCGCAGGCCGTTGGCGCGGGCGGCGACGACCATGCGGCTGATGGCATAGTGCCACATGTCGCCCCAGTGGTATTCGCGCGACGCATCCCCGTCCTTATCCGTCAGGACGCCGTAATCCGCATGGGGTCCGCCGATGACCGTGGTCCGTGCCTTGGTCGATGCGGCATAGTCCGCAACCCCGAAATGAAGGCTTTCATTACGCGGCGATGCGGCGGCGCATTCATCGACATTCGCCATGCCCAGTGCGGTTTCGATGATCAATTCAAAACCGATGCGCTTCTTGCGCTTCACCGCGGCTTCGACCTGGGTGACCAGCATGTCGACGGCATAGACATCCGCAGCCGTCCCGACCTTGGGGATCATGAACATGTCCAGCCGTTCGCCGCCCTGTTCCAGGATATCGACGACATCGCGATACATATAGTGGGTGTCCAGGCCGTTGATGCGCACCGACATGGTCTTTTCGCCCCAGTCGATATCGTTCAGCGCTTCGATGATGTTCTTGCGCGCCTGTTCCTTTTCGTCCGGCGCAACAGCGTCTTCGCAATCCAGAAAGATGACATCGACATCGGACTGCGCCGCCTTTTCAAAAAGCTCGGTCCGGCTGCCGGGCACGGCCAGTTCACTTCGGTTCAGGCGCGGGGTGGCCTGTTCGACAATGGTAAAACTCATGGGTTGGTCCCCTTGATCTAGATGTGTCTGAAATCCGTAGGGCGGAAAGTATTCCACATTACGGAAAATTCAAGCGTTTCTTGCCCGGACCCTTGGGTCCGGACCGGCGGTTCGGGGCTGAGCCCCTGTATCACCGCTTTCGGGTTTTCGCCAAGGGGTGTTTTTCGGACACCAGCGCCGCCAACCGTTCGTTCAGGACATGGGTATAGATTTGCGTGGTGGAAATGTCGGCATGACCCAACATCTGTTGTACCGCACGCAGGTCCGCGCCATGGGCAACCAGGTGTCCGGCAAAGGCGTGCCGCAAGACATGGGGGCTGACCTTTGCCGGGTCGATCCCCGCCTGCAGCGCCAGCGACTTCAACGCCTGACCCAGACGCTGGCGGGTCAGATGCCCTTCCTTCGACCGGCTGGGGAAAAGAAAGGGGCTGTCGTCCCCGCCCTTCGGCAGGAAGCTATACCGGACACGGCGGTAGGCGGTTACGGACGACAGCGCCGGCCTGGACATCGGAACCAGCCTTTCACGCCCGCCCTTGCCTTTTACGGTCAGGAACGGGTCTTCACGGCGAACCGCGGAAAGCGGCAGCGTGACCAGTTCAGACACGCGCAAGCCCGTCGCATACAGCAGTTCCAGGATGCAGACCAAGCGGGTGCCGTCCGCCCCTTTCAGCCGCCGCGCCGCGGCCAGCAGGATATCCACCTCCTCCTCCGACAGGATTTTCGGCAATGGACGGCCGCGTTTCGGTGCATCGACGCCGGCAGACGGGTCGTCCGGTCGCATGCCTTCACTGAACAGGAACCGATGAAACTGCCGGATGGCGGACAGACGCCGCGCCGCGGTCGTCGCCTTTGCCCCCCCCTGTTCCAGGTCTGCCAGATAGCGCGCAATATCGTCCGTCCCCGCGGTGACGGCGTTTCGGCCGCTTTCGGCCAAAAAGGCGGTATAGTGACTAAGGTCGCGGCGGTAGGCAGTCCGCGTGTTTTCCGCCGCGCCCCTTTCCGCCGCCAGCATGTCCAGGAAACTTTCGATATAGCGATCGGCGGACATGGGAGCCTGGTCGGACGGCTATTGCGACTGGGGCGTGGGCTGTGCCGTCAGAAAGGCGGATTCCAGCGCCAGCCGCCGGGCCGTCCCTTCAAGCCCCACGGACTGAAGCGTGCGCACGACGGCGATGACGGACTGCGGCGCGATGTCGCCGGGCGGGGCGGCGGCCAATGCCGCCAGGGACAGGGCCCCTGCCTCCCCCAGGCGGTCTGCCAGCGCAGCGCGCGCCAACAGGTGCAGCGTCAGCGCGGAAGACCCGGTACCAAGTTCTGCGGGGGCGGCCATCGCCGCCGCACGAAGGTCTGCGTCGCTGGACATCGTGTTGCCGCCGACCGCGGCATCCACCAGCCCCAGAAGATAACTGGACCGGCCCGCACCCCGATCATCCGCCGCTTCGATGGCGGCCGCCCATCCGCGTCTGGACCGGCCCAGTGCGCCGCCGCTTTCCCCGGACAGAACCGCAAGATGCCAAAGGCGCGCGTCCCCGGCCGCGGCCTGTGCGTCCGTGTCGGCGGCACTGCGCAAAAGCCCGTGCCACTGGCGCGCACGGTCGATATCGCCGGTCGCATAGAACAGGCTGGCCGCATCTTCCGCGAACCAGACCAGGTCACTGGTCGCCGGAATGGCGCGGGTCTGTTCGGCAAAGATCGGCGCGGTGGCCAGCAGGACACCGTCTTCGCGTGAAATGCGAATGGCGGCGGCAATCGCCTCTGCCTTCAGGGCAGGCAGGTCCCACCGCGGCAGAACCTGATGGATCAGCGCGCGGGCGGCGGGCCGGCTGATCCGGTCCAGCACTTCCAGCGGTGTGTCGAACGCGCTGTCGCGAAACCGTTCCGCCTCGTAGCGTTCCGCCAGGATCTCAGCGGAGATCAGGCCGCGAAGGGCCGCCTGTTCCGCCAACCCAAGATCGTCCCCCCGCTGGGCCGCCAGCGACAGGATAAGGGAATCGTCCGTATCCTCGGGAACCGGCGCTTCCGTCACCGCCAGCATCGCATAGTGCAGCGGGCCACCGGCCGTCATGCCGTCCGTTTCCGCACCCAGTCCCAGGGCCAGACTGTCCAGGAGCGAGAAATAGAGGTCGTCTTCTTCCCCCAGATCCAGAAGCGTCTGCGCGGACAGGCTTGCGATCTCACCCTGTCCGGCGACGGCCTGACAGAAGGCCAGAAGCTTGTCCCAGAACGTATCGGCCGCGCCGGGCCCAACCCCTGCGGCCGTGCCGCATGCACCCGGCAGGTCCAGTGCGCTTAATTGTGCTTCGGCCAGGACGCGCTTTCCGTCCATTCCGGTCAGGGCACCCGATCCGGACGCCGCAAGACCGGCCGCGTCGGCGGCAAAGCCAAGCCGCGCAAGCGCCGCCACACGGGCACGCAGAACGGAAATCGGCGGGTCGCCGTCCGGCGGAGGGATTGACGCTGCGCTGAGCAACAGGCGGCGGGCAAGGTCGCGCGCCGCCGGGTAATAGATGCGGGAGGGGAGCCCGTCGATCAGCGCCGCGATAGAGGCCCGGTTCAACCCCTGCCACAGGTCGGGCGAAAGCGCGTCCGCACCCGAAAGGGCGCCGACGGACTCCGCATCAACGGAATCGAGGCTTTCAACGGCAATCCCTTCGGGCGCGGAAAGTGTCGGTGCTTCCGGCTGTTGCTGTTGCGTGCCGGAATCCGCCCCTGGTGTGGGGACAAGCTGGACCTGCGCCGTGGCCGTGGCCGCAAAGGCACCGGCCGCCGTCAGCGCGGCAATGGTGCCGGCGCACAGTCCCCGCCTTAATGTCCAAACGACATCAGGATCGCGGGAAACGGTCATCATCCAACTCACGTTCCACCGGTGCGACGGGTGACGGAATGTCATAGGCTATCAGATAGATCGCACCGCCGACGATACCGGCCAGGATCAAGCCGATCAGAAACAGAAGAACCTTACTCACCGAACCTCCTCGACACTTCGCATCTGTCGCCGAATTTTTGCATCAGCGAACAACGGCTTTACCCTATTCGCAGACTATGGCAATTCTGCGACGCAGTCGAAAGGTATGTAACCCATGAATTCTGTCGATCCCAGGCCCGAGGCGGATTGCGCGCCGGGCAACGAAGGGACCGGATACGAAGAATTCGCCCTGCCGGGGCGAACGATCGCGCTTGTCGGCATGATGGGGGCCGGAAAATCCGCGATCGGCCGCCAGCTTGCCATGATGACGGGACGCGCCTTCATTGACGCGGACAATGAAATCGAACGGGCCGCGGACTGTACCATTGCGGAAATCTTTGAACGCTATGGCGAACCTTATTTCCGGGACGGGGAGCGCCGGGTGATATCGCGCCTGCTGGAATTGCCGCCCTGCATCCTGGCGACGGGCGGCGGATCCTTCATCAACGAGGAAACCCGCGGGATAATACAGGCGCACGCGATTTCCGTTTGGCTGAACGCGGATTTCGACACGCTGTGGGACCGGGTTTCCCGGCGCACCCACCGCCCGCTGCTGAAAACCGACAATCCGAAACAGACGCTGCGCGACCTGATGGCGGCACGATACCCGATCTATGCCCTGGCGGACGTCACGGTCGAAACCTACGATGCGCCGAAGGAAGAGACCGCGCGCCGCACGCTGGAAGCGATCGCGGAACAAGCGGGCCAGGACTGCCAATGACACACCGCACGGTTCATGTGGACCTTGGGGTCCGTTCCTATGACATCCATATCGGCCCAACCGTGCTGGCAGAGGCCGGGGCGCTGGTCGCGGATGTCATCAGACAGCCCCGCGCCATCGTCATCAGCGACAAAAATGTGGGCCCCCTGCACCTGGAAGCGCTGGCAACATCGCTCAATTCCGCGGGGATCGCGTGCGAGGCGATTGTCCTGCCGCCAGGCGAAGGTACGAAAAGCTTCGACCAACTATCGGCGCTGCTGGACCGGATTTTTGAAATCGGGATCGAACGCGGCTCCACACTGATTGCGCTGGGCGGCGGGGTGATCGGCGACCTGGTCGGTTTCACGGCCGCCGTTGCCATGCGCGGGATCGATTTCATCCAGATTCCGACGACCCTTCTGGCGCAGGTCGACAGTTCCGTGGGCGGAAAGACGGGCATCAACGTTCCGGCGGGAAAGAACCTGGTCGGCGCGTTCCATCAGCCACGAATGGTGCTGGCCGACACGTCGGTACTGGACACATTGCCGCCCCGCGAACTGCGCGCCGGCTATGCCGAGGTCGTGAAATACGGCGCCATCGACGATTTCCCCTTTTTTGAATGGCTGGAAAGCAATGGCGCGGACGTTCTGGACGGGGACTGGAACGCACGCATGCGCGCGGTCGAAGTCAGCTGCGCGGCAAAGGCACGTATCGTCGCAGAGGATGAGCGCGAAGGCGGAAAACGGGCCCTTTTGAACCTGGGCCACACGTTCGGGCATGCGCTGGAATCCGCAACCGGGTACGGCGCGCGCCTTCTGCATGGGGAGGCGGTGGCGATTGGCATGACCATGGCGTTCGACCTGTCGGCGCGGCTGGGACTGTGCGACGGACAGGATGCCGCGCGTTTTTCGCGTCACCTGGGCGAACTGGGGCTGCCGACGGGCCTTTCCAGCATTCCCGGCATGGCGTGGAGTGCGCCGGACCTGATCCGGCGGATGGGAAGCGACAAGAAAGTGAAGGACGGCATGCTGACCTTCATCTTGCTGCGCGGCATTGGTGAGGCATTCATCACCCAGGACGTATCCCGGGACGATCTGAGCGCCCTGCTGCAGGAGGCGATCGCCGCATGAGCGAATCCAATCTGATCGTGCTGGGCGCGATCTTTGTCCTGTTGGTCCTGTCCTTCTTCTTTTCCGGGTCGGAAACGGCGCTGACCGCGGCGTCGCGGTCACGCATGCACCTTCAGGCGAAACAGGGCGACTGGCGCGCGGGCGTGGTCCTGACCCTGCTTGAACAGAAGGACCGGCTGATCGGCGCGATCCTGCTGGGCAACAACCTGGTCAACATCCTGGCATCGGCCCTGGCGACGTCGCTGATGGTGGAATTGTTCGGAAAGGGCGGGGTCGCCTATGCGACCATCGTCATGACCCTTCTGGTCCTGATCTTTGCCGAGGTATTGCCGAAAACCTATTCGCTGAGCCATGCGGACGCGGTGTCGCTGCGTGTCGCGCCGATCATGCGCGTCATCGTCGTGCTTTTCGCGCCGGTCACCCACGCGGTCCAGATCATCGTGCGCGCAACCCTGAAGCCGTTCGGGGTCGTAATCGCCAATTCGATCAGCGTCGAGCAGCATGAGGAAGAATTGCGCGGCGCAATCGACCTGCATGACGGCGAAGATCCGGACATTGCCCATGAACGCGCGATGCTGCGGTCCATTCTGGACCTGGACGATGTCGAAGTTGGCGACATCATGACCCACCGGTCCAAGGTCTCACTTCTGGATCTGGACGAACCGGTCGAAGAGTGCGTCGAACAGGTGCTGTCCAGCGCCTATACCCGCCTTCCCGTCTATCGCGGGGACCCGGACGATATTTCAGGCGTTCTGCATGCAAAGGCGCTGTTGCGTGAAGTACACGGCCAGGGCGGGAACCTGAGCAACCTGGATCTGGCGGCTTTGGCGGCAAAGCCCTGGTTCATTCCGGATTCGACCACCCTATTGGACCAGCTTCAGGCGTTCCGCGAACGCCGCGAACATTTCGCCATCGTCGTCGACGAATACGGCGCCTTTATGGGGATCGTGACCCTGGAGGATATTCTGGAGGAGATTGTCGGCAACATCGACGATGAGACCGACATCGCCGTCCCCGGCGTCCGCCCGCAACCGGACGGAAGTTATATCGTCGATGGCGGCGTGACGCTGCGCACCTTGGCGCGGGACCTGGAATGGGAATTGCCGGACGACAACGCCGCGACCATTGCCGGTCTGGTCCTGCACGAGGCACGGCTGATCCCCGAACCCGGCCAGACCTTTCTGTTCTACGGATTCCGGTTCGAAGTCCTGCGCCGTCACCGCAACCAGATCACGTCGCTTCGGGTCACGCCGAAGGTCGACATCGACCCCGATGAGGATGACGGATAGATGCCGCTTTCCGACCATGGCGTGGAACGACGCCACTACCATACCCGCGATATCCAGGTGAAGGGCTACTACCGCGCCGACGGTCTGTGGGACATCGAAGGACATATCTGCGATACGAAAACCTATTCGTTTTCGAATTACGACCGCGGCACCGTCCCGACCGGGGAGCCGGTGCACGATATGTGGCTTCGCATCACCATCGACGACGGCATGACGATCCACGATGCGGAAGCCTCGACGGAATGGAGCCCCTATACCGTGTGCGGTGACGTCACGCCGGATTACAGGAAACTGGTCGGACTGCGCGTCGGCCCCGGTTTCCACCGCAAGGTAAAGGAACGCCTGGGCGGCATGAACGGGTGCACACACATCACCGAATTGCTCTATCCCATGGCGACGGTCTGCTATCAGACCGCCTATGCATCGCGCGACCGTGCCTTTACCGATTTCGGCCGCGAAATCCCGTCCGAGACGCCTAATTCCGGAAAACGTCCGGGACACCTGAACGGCTGCCACGCCATGCGGGTCGACGGCCCGGTGGTCAAGAAGGCCTGGCCGCAGTTCTATCAGGAACCGTCGTCGGAATAACGCGTGGGAATGCGTTTCAGCCCGACCAGCCAATAGGCCGCGCTGGGCGCGCCCAGATCGGCGGCAAGGTCTTCCACGGTTTGACCGGTATCGCCATCATTGCCGATGATTGTGACATCATCCCCGACCACCGCGTCCGGCAGGGCCGACAGGTCGATGCAGGCATATTCCGCCGAAACGGAAGTAACGGGGCATCTTACGCCACGGCACAGCACATGTGCGGTTTTGCCGGCCGGTGCCGGGCGAAAGCCATTGTCCATCCCGAAAAGGATGACACCTGTGCGCCCCGCCGCAGCCGAACCGCCGGCCAGGTCATCCCCGGTATGCCGATCGGCCACATGGATCAACTTCGCGCGCAGGGACACAAGCGCTGGCCTGACCCCGATTTCCGCCGGCGGTACGTCGCTGAGCGGAGACAGGCCGAAGATAAGATGCCCAGGCGCGACGGTATTCAGGCGATCCGGCACCCGTGCGGACAGAAGCGAACTGGCCGATGCCTGTTTAATTGGAATGTCGATTCCGTGCGTGCCTTCCACTGAACCCAGCATGTCCGCAAACGCCGCCAATCGACGGGCAGACCAGCCCGCCCCGTCTGTCGATGAAAAGGGAATGTGCGTATAGACCCCTTCAAGGGCCACGCCGTCGCGCGACAGCGCCTCTGCCAGGAACCCCGCCGCCTCATTCAGCCGGACACCCAGACGCCCCAGACCCGCATCGACCTTTACGTGAACCGCTACTGGATGACCGCGCGCTCTGCCCAGCGCATCGACCGAATCCAGACCGGCACGATCATAGATCGTCGGTGTCAGACCATGATCCAACAGCGCCTCGTTTCCGGACGGAAGCTGCGCGCCATAAATCAGGATTGGCAGCGAAATACCGGCCGCCCGCGCGCTCACCGCGTCATCCACGTTCGCGGTGGCGATTCCGTCCACGCCCAATGCCTGCAAATGCCGGGAAACCGGCACCACACCATGGCCATAGGCATCCGCCTTCACCGCCGGAATGATCTTTCGCCCCGACCCCGCCAGTTCGCGGACGCGGGTCAGGTTTTCCGTGACCGCGGTCAGGTCGATTTCCGCCAGAACCGGGCGCGCGTCGAACGGAACGGTCATTGCACACCTGCGCGCAGGCAATCATCGCCCAGCGCCGTCAGCGCCGGGACATTCCGGTCGTCGGGTACGATGTGGGCGGGCCGGATGCTGGGTTCCGTCGCCTTGTTCGACATAGCGTTATAGGTCAGCGTGATCATGTTGCGCGACCAGGGCGACAGGTTCGATCCCGACCCGTGCAGAACGTTCACATTCATGAAAATGACGGACCCTGCCGGTCCGGTCGGCACCTCGATCCCTGCGCGGGCGACTTCCGCTTCGATCGCATCGCGGGTTGCATAGCGAAAGGCGTACGACGTGCCGTGGTCGGCATTGTCCGGCGCCTGTTCCACCCGCCTGTGAGACCCCGGCACCAACATCAATGGCCCGTTCAGATGCGTCACCTCGTCCAGGAAGATAAGGGCATTTACCATTCGTGCTTCGGGTATGTGATCATCGACATGATAGGCGGGGTAGTCCTGATGCCAGAACCAGATGTCGCCATTGAAGGCCGCCTTTGCATTGATGCCCATCTGCCAGGCATAGACCTGTTCCCCCAACAGGGTTTCGACCGTCCCCAGAAGGCGCGGATGGCGGGTCAGTGCGGCGCAGACCGGGTCCCACATATGCGGGTTTACGATGGTGCGCGGCGTCGTGCCGTCCGCTTCGCGGATAATTCGGTTTGGGTCGTCTTCCCGCGCCAGAATTGCACCCAACGCATCGTTGATCACCGCCACATCCGGCGCGGGCAACAGGCCAGGCGCGAATGCAAACCCCTTATCCCGATAGTCATCCAACATTCAGGATTCTCCCCGCAACGTCATGCGAACGATCCTAACGCCGAAACGATGGTGTGTCCTTGCCAATATCTGCCGAAACCCCCTGTTATCGAGCAATGTATCTCTATTTTTTTCCATAATTTTAGTTTATTCTGCCAAAATGCAGCTTGATCGGTTTGACCTGGCCATCCTGACCCACCTTCAGGAAGATGCGCGCATCCCCAACACGGAACTGGCGGAACGGGTCGGGCTGTCTGCGTCGCCCTGTCTTCGCCGTGTACGCCGCCTTTGGGATGCGGGGATTATCCG
Organism: Alphaproteobacteria bacterium; assembly: GCA_040217575.1. Classification (GTDB taxonomy): domain Bacteria; phylum Pseudomonadota; class Alphaproteobacteria; order UBA8366; family Aestuariispiraceae; genus Pacificispira. Next base: position 131,892 of record JAVJPW010000002.1, read on the forward strand.
CAGCGCCCAGACAATGGTCGAACCGGCGTCGGTCGGGTTGTCTGTTCAGGCGGTCGTACGGGTCCAGATGACCCGCCATTCCGAATCGGAAACGGCCGCATTCGAAGCCGCGGTCCGGGCGTTGCCGGAAGTGCTGACATGCTATGCGGCTACGGGGGCGACGGACTATTTCATGATTGTGGCCGCCCGGTCGCTTGGCGAGTTCGGGGCATTGGTAAAGCGTATCGGCGGCCTGCCGGGCTTGCGCGATATCGAAAGCAGCATCGTCATCGACACGGTCAAACCCTGGTCGCCGCTGCCGCTCACCGGCGACACAGGGGCTTAGGGGCCGTTCGCGCCGCTGAGCCGGAGCGCTAGCGCGTGAACCGGCCCCGCCAGTTCCTCGGCCAACACCTGATAGACTTTCCTCTGCCGGTCAACGCGCGACAGGCCGTCGAAAGCGGCCGCCTTCATCGTCACGTTGAAATGGGACGTCCCGGTGCCGGGTGAGCCGGCATGGCCGGCATGGCGGTGGCTGTCATTTTCGATAACCAGTTCGACCGGGTCGAACGCGTCGCGCAGTTTCCGTTCAATTGTCTGTTCCACCGCATTGACCATGTCGTTTTCGTCCCTATTTCAGCCGGTCCGCGGCTTGTTCGCCGGGGCTTCGGACCGCATAGTGTCGGGACAGATGACGGGATGCAATCCGGGTGTAGGCGTATGGCGCATTTAGCAAGCAGGGACCCCCGCGCACGCACGCAGGTGCCGCCCTTGTGCGCGCACCCGGACTGTCTGGAAGACGGGGTTCACCCGGCGCCGCGGTCGCGGGACCGTTTGCGGGACTATCTTTGGTTCTGCAAGGAACATGCGCGCGAATACAATGCCGCCTGGGACTATTGCCGCGGCCTGGGTCAGGCACAGATCGACGCCATCATCCGCCAGGACGTGACCTGGGGCCGCCCGACCTGGCCGCTTGGCATGCACAAGGGGCCGGGCGGGCTCGGCGATTTCACGGTGCGCGACACGTCGGGCCTGTTTGACCTGGACCGTGAACCGGACCAGCCGCCGGACAATTCCCCCGTCGGCAGCGAACGCTGGGCCATGCGGGTTCTGGGCCTTTCAGCGCCCCTCACCTTGACCGGTCTGAAAGCGCGCTATAAGGAATTGGCAAAACAGCTCCACCCAGACGTGAATGGCGGTGCCGACGTCCAGGCGGAAGAGCGGTTTAAGAAGATCAATCTGGCCTATGCGACTTTGCGCGCTACCTTGTCGGCAAGGCCTTAAACCCGGTGGCGGGGCAATCCCGCCTATCGACCAAGCGTAACACCGAACCGAAAGCCCAGAAGACCGATGACCAGTCACAGTGACGCCGCGTTCCCGGCAGATGCGCCGGATATCGAAATTTCCGTTCGCCAGACCTTCGGCCTGGACAGCGACATGACCGCGCCCGCCTTTTCCGAACGCGGCGAACATGTGCCCGATATCGACGACACCTATGTCTTTGACCGGGACACGACGATGGCGATCCTGGCAGGCTTTGCGCACAACCGCCGCGTGATGATCCAGGGGTATCACGGCACGGGGAAGTCGACCCATATCGAACAAGTCGCCGCCCGCCTGAACTGGCCGTGCGTCCGGGTCAACCTGGACAGCCATATCAGCCGGATCGACCTGGTCGGCAAGGACGCGATCGTTCTCAAGGACGGCATGCAGGTGACGGAATTCCGCGAAGGGATCCTGCCCTGGGCGCTGCAGAACCCGGTCGCCATTTGTTTCGACGAATACGATGCGGGCCGGCCGGACGTGATGTTCGTGATCCAGCGCGTCCTGGAAATCGAAGGCAAGCTGACCCTGCTGGACCAGTCGAAGGTCATCCGCCCGCACCCCTATTTCCGGCTGTTTTCCACCGCGAACACGGTCGGGCTGGGCGATACGTCGGGCCTGTATCACGGCACACAGCAGATCAACCAGGGTCAGATGGACCGCTGGTCCATCGTCACCACGCTGAACTATCTGCCCCATGACGAGGAAACCCGCATCATTCTGGCGAAATGTCCGGAATTCGACACGGATGAGGGTCGCGACCAGATTGCCGCCATGGTGCATCTGGCCGACATGACCCGGACCGGTTTCATCGGCGGTGATATTTCCACGGTCATGAGCCCGCGCACGGTTTTGACCTGGACCCAGAATGCCCGAATCTTCAACGATATCGGCTTCGCCTTCCGGGTTACGTTCCTGAACAAGTGCGACGAGACGGAACGGTCCACCATCGCCGAATATTACCAGCGCTGCTTCGGCGAGGAGCTGCCGGATTCCACCGCCGCGGTTCAGGTCCACTGATCTCTCGATAAGGTGAGGTAGGGGCCTGAGAGGAGCAGCGCCAAATGAGCAGTGATCGCGAAGGACCGCTAGAGGCGTTCAAGCGCGCCAACGCCGCCGCCTTTCGCGCGGTGGCGAAACGCCCGGATATCGAAGTCGCCTATGGCGCCGACCCCGCCCATATGACGGGCGAACGGGCGCGCCTGCCCTTTCCCGCGCGTCATCTGCCGAAGGAAGAAGTCGCCCAGGTCCGCGGCGAAGGCGACCAGCTTGCCTGTCGGCTGCGCTATCACGATGCGAAGGCCCATGCGAAGCAGCGCCCGGCCGGGGAAGTCGCCCCTGTCCTTTTCGACGCGCTGGAAACCGCGCGGGTGGAAGCGCTGGGCGCCAGAAACAGGGCGGGGCTTTCCGCCAATCTGGCCGCCGCGATGGACCAGCGCTATCGCCGCATGGGATTCCACCGGATCGAGGAACGCACGGAAAGCACCCTGCCGGAGGTCGTGCGCCTTCTGGCCCGGGAACAGCTGACGGGGGCCCCGCCGCCCGACGCGGCGGCAAAGGCGGTCGACCTGTGGCGCGGTCAGCTGGCGCCCAAGATCGCGCAGGCACTGGGCGAACTGGGTCAGGTCATGGGCGACCAGACGGCCTATGCCGAAGCGGCGCGCAAGCTGATCCGGGACATGGAAATCGACCTGGGCGATGACGACGGCACGGACACGTCCGACGATGCCGCGGACGACGACGATCAGGACCAGACCGACAATCAGGTCCAGGGCCAGGATGAGGAGCCGGGCGGCGAATCCGAATCCAGCGAATCCGAAGGCAGCGCCGAAGCCGCCATGGGCGAGGGGGAGGAAGACGACCAGGGCGAATTTTCCGACGAGGATATGGCCGGCGAGATGATGCAGGCACCGGGCGCCGAACAGCCCGGCGATTCCGGCAAGCGCTGGCGCCCGGAAAACGACCTGTCGAACGTGCCGAAGGAAAAGTTCTACAAGGCCTATCTGGAAAGCTTTGACGAGGTGGTCGGCGCAGAGGACCTGTGCGACCCGGAGGAGCTGACCCGCCTTCGCACCATGCTGGACCAGCAGCTGAGTCACCTTCAGGGCATCATCGGTAAACTTGCCAACCGGCTTCAGCGCCGCCTGATGGCACAGCAGCAGCGGTCCTGGGACTTCGACCTGGAAGAAGGGCTTCTGGATACCGCGCGCCTGGACCGTGTCGTCACCAACCCGTCGCACCCGCTGTCCTTCAAGATGGAAAAGGACACGAAATTCCGCGACACGGTGGTCAGTCTTCTGATCGACAATTCCGGGTCCATGCGCGGGCGGCCGATTTCCATTGCCGCCATGTCCGCGGACATTCTGGCGCGCACGCTGGAACGCTGCGGTGTGCAGGTGGAAATCCTGGGCTTCACGACGCGCGCCTGGAAGGGCGGGCAGTCCCGCGAACGCTGGCTGGCGGACGGCAAGCCCGCCAATCCGGGTCGCCTGAACGATTTGCGCCATATCGTCTATAAGCCGGCGGACCTTCCCTATCGCCGGGCGCGCAAGAATCTGGGCCTGATGCTGCGCGAAGGGCTGTTGAAGGAAAATATCGACGGTGAGGCATTGTTGTGGGCGCATCAGCGCCTGATTGCCCGGCCCGAAGAACGCCGCATCATGATGGTGATTTCCGACGGCGCGCCGGTCGACGATTCGACCCTGTCGGTGAACCCGGGCAATTACCTGGAACGCCACCTGCGGGACGTCATCGACTATATTGAAACAAAATCGCCGGTCGAAATCGTCGCCATCGGCATTGGCCATGACGTGACCCGGTATTACCGCCGGGCCGTCACCATCGTCGATGTCGACCAGCTGGGCGGGACGATGATGGAACAGTTGGCCGACCTGTTCGAGGATGAGGCGGAACTGCCCCGCGGCCGGCGCCGGGAAAACCGTCTGGAGCCGATCCGGGCGCGGCGTTAGCCGGGACCACTACCCCTTCAGCGTTCCCAACAGCGTGCCATGTTCGCCTTCCGGGGCGATGCCCAGCGTCCGGAAGATATTCCAGTAAAGCGCGAAGTCGGACGACACGACGGGTTTCCCCAGCGATGCCTCCCACCCCTGGACGTGATGCAGGGCCCGGCGTGGCTGACCGTCCGATGCGCGGCGCCAGTTCGGCATGCCGTTGACGACGATGGCATCGGCGGCTGGCGCCTGTTCCGCCACATATTCCATCGACTTCTGCGCCAGTTCATGCGGAAAGATCCAATGGCAGTCGTTCACTTCCTGTTGGGTGGCATAGAAGCCCTGGTCGACGAAATTCCCGACATACAGGATGTCGAATCCCGCATCGCGCAGGAACCGCGCCGTGCCGTCCCGCCAGTCGGGCCAGAAATAGACGCTGTTCAGTGCAATCTTTTCCACGTTCAGTGCCCGCAATCCCTCCACCAGGCTTAGTCCCGCCATATGCAGCGGGACCTGATAGGTGTCTTCCATCCGGTCGCAAAAATCGCGGATGTCCTGGGGCGTACGCCCGCCGGTATGGGACCAGTTGGTACCAACCTGGCCGACCACATCGGCCCCGGCATTGGAGAAGCAATGCACGAACTCTTCCAGCAGGCCGAAATTCTTCGCCCGCTGGTCCAGCTTGTGGGCATATTCCGTCACATGCAGAAGGCGACCGTGAACCCCCACCGTGTCCGGCGCGATGCGCAGGAAATCGCTGGGCGCAGCGTCGAAATCATGGGGCGGTGCGGTGAAGCCCACCGTATGGGGGAAAAGCTTGTTCTTCGGGTCCAGCCAGCGTTCGGGTTTCATTCAATGTGCCTCCCCATCATGGATGGGGTCCAGTATTCGCGCGATCCCGCGGCGCCGTAAACTGCGAAGAAGCAGGCCCGGTCATATCAAATCCGATATGCGGACAAGGCGCCTGTCTGCGACGCGTCGCCGCGCTTTCCCGCCGGGCCGCATGGGGATATGTAATCGCCATGACGACACTTGCCCGACCGACCGCCGACGATGACAGCCGCGCCGATGCGCGCGCGGTCGGCCTGTGGCTGTGCGCCAGCGCCTTCATGATCTTTGCCATGATGATCATCGGGGCGATCACCCGGCTGACGGAATCGGGCCTGAGCATGGTCGAATGGCGCCCGCTGGTCGGCGCGCTTCCGCCGTTGAGCGAGGCGGAGTGGGAACGCGTCTTCGCGCTTTACCGGGAAACGTCGCAATACCGGCTGATGAACAGCGGCATGACACTGGACGCGTTCAAGGACATCTTCTTCTGGGAATGGTTTCACCGGTTCTGGGGCCGCATGATCGGTGTCGTCTATGCGCTGCCGTTCTTCTGGTTCCTGTTGCGCGGGCGGGTGCCCGGCGCCCAGAAGCCGCATCTGTGGGTGCTGTTGTTCCTGGGCGGACTTCAGGGCGTGATCGGCATGTGGATGGTCGAAAGCGGTTTCGCAGACCGGGTGGAGGTAAGCCAGTATCGATTGGCCGTCCATCTGGGCCTCGCTTTTTTGATCCTGGGATATACGGTCTGGCTGATCCTGGATCTTCTGGCCCCGGTGGAAGGCGGCCGGAAGCCGGTCCCGCGCGGCCTTCGGCGGCTGGGCGCATGGGCCCACGCCTCGATCTTCTTTACCGTCCTTTATGGTGCGCTGGTCGCCGGCCTGAATGCCGGGATGATTTTCAACGAATGGCCGACCATGGATGGCGGGTTCCTGCCCGGCGGCTATTGGCAGGCTGACTTGGGCTGGCTCAGCCTGTTTGAAACCCACGCCGCCGTGCAGTTCAATCACCGAATGCTGGCCTATGTCACGGCGGTGTCGGCGCTGGCGCTGTGGCTGCTGGCGCGTCGGGCACGGCTGTCGCCGCGCGCGCATCTTTCGATCGATGCGCTGGCAGCGATGACGCTGATCCAGATCGGGCTTGGGATTGCGACCTTGCTAAGTGTGGTCGCCCTGCCGCTGGCGGTGCTGCACCAGGCGGGGGCGGCAATCACCTTCTGTCTGTCGCTGTGGGTCCTGAAGGAATTGAGGGGCAGCAGGTCCTGATCTGCTGCCCCCCGGTACCCGCCCCGAACGGGGTGTCTTAGAATTCGCGGCCGATCAGGCGGTCGACCGACAGCCAGCCGCCGCCGCGGATGACAAAGAAGATGGCGGCCACCATCCACAGAAGCGGATATTCATAGCCGCCGTCGGTCCACATGAACCCGTTAGCGCTGTGAAACGCGACGGCCTGTGCCATGAAGACGGCAATGGCGACCGCCACCGGACGGGTCAGAAGACCCGCGATCAACAGAATGCCGCCGACGAATTCCACCAGCGCGACCAGAAGCGCCAGTTCATAGCCCGGCACAAGGCCGACACTTTCGAAGAACTGGCCGGTGCCTTCCAGCGCGCCCGGCGTGAACAGCTTCCCGACCCCGTGCGGGATCAACAGCGCGCCGGTCGTCACCCGAAGAAGGGGTTCGGCGAAGGGCTGTACCGCTTCCGCAATAGGACGGGTGAAGGGAAGGATGGGTTTTGCTTCATATGCGGTATCGGACATTTGGGTTCGTTTCCTTTGTCGATGCGGGCCATTTTCCGGCAGCCGCTGTTTTGTGAATTTCCAAGTCCGACAGATAGCAATCGCCCCACAGGAAACAAATAGGCTGAAATGAAAATGATTGTTTCCGATTCATCATCATTCGTGAGGAGGTTGGAGAAATTTTGGCCGAAACCGGCCTGCGGGCCCGCTTGCCCGGGATAATCCGCCCGACCCGTCGATAGTAAGGATCGTTACTACCTCGGTTCTTGTTTCTCTCTCCCCTACCAAAACTAAACCGCCCCGGAATTTCCGGGGCGGCTTTTTCTTTACGCGATGGTCCGGTGCGGCCGATCAGGCGCTGCGGTAAAGCTTCGTCATCACGAATTCGCGGTGTTTCAGCGCTTCCGCCGCGGTTAAACGGCCGTTGCAGGTCCGAAGCGTGATGTCGATCAGCGCATCGCCTGCCTCGTCCAGTGTCATTTCACCCCGCAGGATGCCGGAACAGTCCAGATCGACATGTTCCCCCATCTCGCGCGCGGTTTTCGGATTGGCCGTCAGCTTGATGACCGGTTCGATCGGGTTGCCGATGATGTTGCCCTGACCTGTCGGGAACAGGTGAACGACGAACCCGGCCGCCGCCTGAAGCGTCACGCATTCCGCCGCCGCAGACGACGTATCCATGAAATACAGGCCCGGCCCCTTTTCCGGTGCTTCCGCCGGTTCCAGGACATCGATGAATTTGGTCTTCTTGCCGATCTTCTGCAGGTTGCCGAAGGCCTTTTCCTCGATCGTCGTCAGACCGCCCGCGATGTTACCGGCGGTCGGCTGGCTTTCCGACAGGTCGGACGTCTTGTGCGGTTCAATCACCTCGTCCATGTAGGCCTGCCACGTCGCCATGAACTTCTTCGCCGCCTCGGGCGTCGCGGCGCGTTCGGCGCACACGGTTTCCGCCCCCGTCAGTTCCGAAGTTTCCCCGAAACAGGTGTAACAGCCCAGCGGATCGACCTTGTCGATGAAGTTGCCGACCGTCGGATTGGACGCCAGACCGGATGTCGTGTCCGATTCACCGCATTTGGTGGAAACCCACAATTCCCCCATTTCGCAGGGTTCGCGCTGAAGTTCCGTCGCCCACTGCACGAATTCCTTCGCCTTGCGGGACGCTTGTGCGACACAGTTGATTTCGCCCTGTCCTTCGATGGCGAACCCTTCGACCGGCTTTCCGGTCTTGGCGATGCCCTCGACGATGCGCCCGGTCCATTTCGGTTCGATGCCGATGACGATGACCGCCGCCACGTTCGGGTTGCATCCGGTGCCGATCAGGGTGCGGAAATGCAGATCCAGGTCCGCACCGAACTGCAGCCGCCCGTAATGGTGCGGCAGCGCCAGACAGCCGTCGATGTTGTTCGCCACCTTTTCACAGGCCGCGTTCGACAGATCGTCCAGCGGCAGAATGACGACATGGTTGCGAATACCGACCCGGCCGTTTTCGCGGCGATAGCCGTTGAAAGTCTTGCCCGCCATTTCTACCACCTCTTCGTTTTCATGTTCTGGGTATGGACGTGGCCGCCCTTGGCCACCGCCGATACGATCTTTCCGATGTCATGGCCGTATTTCAGGACCGTGTCGCCGGCCGCCAGATCGCCCAGCGCGACCTTATGCCCCAGCGGGATGTCGTCCAGCGCCCGGACCGTGACCGTTTCGCCCGTTTCCATGACAAGGCCGGTCAGATCGCCGCCCGCCTTGACTGTTTCCACCACTACGACGCCGACCGTGTCGACCGCGTCGTGAACCAGAAAATCTGGTGCCGCCATTGAGATGCGCCCCTTTTGTCTGTGTTGATTGGGATGGCACGGTTTATCTTAATTAAAACCGTCGAGGTAGCGAGAAATTCTGGATAGTTTCTGAAGAGTTTCTTTCTTTACGCCTGCTGCCAGCCCTGCGCCATCCGACCGAGCTCCTCCGCGAACAGGGCAAGGGGTCGCGCCTTCACGCTGTCGCGCCGCTGAATGAGGCCGATCGCCCGGGGTTTCGCCGGCGGGCCCAGCGGAATGCGGCGCACACCGTCGGCAAAGGGACCGGGCACGCAATGTTCGGGAATGATGGATACGCCAAGCCCGTGATGCACCATCATGGCGATGGCTTCCGGGCGGTCGAGTTCCATGATTTCGCGCACGGGCACCTTGCGCGCCTGCAGCCAGTCGTCGATGTCGCGCCCGGTCCAGGCGCGGCGCGTGAACCGGATAAACGGGTGCGCCGCCAGAATTGCCTCCGGCTCGTCGCCGGTGACGTCCCGGGCGGTCAGCAGAACCAGCGGTTCCTGTGCGACCGCCAGAAAGTCCAGGGTCACCGGGACGCGGTCCGGTTCCGATATCACCGCCCCGTCCAGCGCACCGCGGTCGACCTGGGCCATCAGTTCGGACGACAGATCGGGAATGACCCGGAAATGCAACAGGGGATATTCGTCGCGCATGCGCTTCAGGACCTGCGGCACCAGTTCCGTCAGGGTCGTCGGAATGGCCCCCAGCGCCAGTTCCCCTTCCGGGGTTTCCGCGCCCTGCAGCGACCGGATCATCGCATCATAGGATGCCACCACTTCCTTCGCCTGGGGTACCAGGGCATAACCGTCCCGATTCAGAACAGGCGGACGGGTTCGACGGTCGAAAATCTCGGCCCGCAGTTCGTCTTCCAAGGTACGCATTTGCTGACTGACGGCAGAAGGGGAAATCAGCATCTTGTCGGCGGCGGCCGCGAACGAACCTGTCTCCGCAATGGCAATCAGCATCCGCAAACGACGGATCGACATGAATTTTCCTGCGTTCAATTAAGACACGCTAATAAACTAGAGGAGATCTCATGTCGTTTCGATGGAAATTCTGTTCTGAGGCCGCCCATTCCGGCGGATCGATGCTCATGATCAGCAATATTCGACGGACCGTACCGTCATCACCCAGGAAGGGCATGCCCAGGCTCGTCATATGCGTCGAGTGTTTGTATTTCTCGGAATGCCAGTACATGGGCAGCGTCGCAAAATAGGGAACCTTGTGTTCCACGACGTGGCTCAACCGCCTGATTCCTTCGGTCATGCCGGCATCGTCATGCCAGACCCCTGCCAAATTCTCGCCGGCCGCTGCGGTAAGTCCGTTCCCCCAGATGCGGATCTGGAACCGCCAGGGCGGACCTTCAACCTTGATCAGATTGACCCAGGGCAAGGCCTTGATCGGCATGTTCACCGGGTCGATTTCCCGCATATGCGGCAGGCCGCCTGACGGACAGGTCGACTTCCAGAATTCGAACGTGTCGGCCTGGAACGGCTCCGGCAGGCCACGCTCGGTCAGGCGCGCGCGGTCCGACGGGGATTCCACCCATAAATCGTCGACTGTCATATTTCTGTAGTCCATGAACCGGACTGTAGCGGCACCTTCTTTACAAATACTGAACAGGGACGGTGTTTTTTCAGGGCAACAGGCGGGATTAATTAAAAAATCGCGGCCTAGGATCGTTCCCCGAAATGAAGAAAGCACAAGATGCGCGCCACGCGGTTTTCGTCATCGCGAAAAGGCAGGCCCAGGCTGGAATAATGCGTACTGTGCCGGTATTTTTCGGAATGCCAGTCCAGCGGGATGGTTGCGAAGTAGGGTACGCGCGCCTTCACGACATGGGTCAGCCGGCGGATCGCCGCATGCATTCCCGCTTCATGAAAGTCGGTTCCCTTAAGATCCTTTCCCACCGCAGCGACAATCTGCGTTCCCCAAAGGCGTATTTCGAACCGCAGCGGTTCGAACGTCACTGCCACCAGGTCCGCCCAGGGAAGGGCATTTGTCGGGATTTTCAGGGGATCGATCAGGTCGATATGGGGCAATATCCCCGGCTCACACACCGCACACCACCATTCGAACGCTTCTTTCATGAAATCGCATGGGAGGCCGCGCGCCGAAAGACTTTCCGCATCGTCCGGGTCTTCGGTCCAGATTTCCGTTTCGGACAAGGTGCGATAGTTCATCTTCGGACAGGTCACGAAATGGCTTGGAAACAGCCAATCTATGGGATTCTGACCTGTCTGACGACCAAGAAAAGGGAGGGGCCGAATTGGGCCCCTCCCCGAAGCACCACTAAAATGCGCAGCGCGCCTAAAGCCCGACTTCGCGTCCGTCCGGCATACGCAGGCCGATCGGGTGCCCGTTTTCGGTCAGCACCCGTGCCCGTGCCCGAACGTCGCTGAACAAACCCGCGAACCGTTCCCGGGCCGTTCCAAGGCTTTGCCAGAAGGCAAAGGCCCGCGCTTCGTTTTCTGCCTGAAGCGCATTGTCCGACATTGCGTGAGACGCTGTGTGATAGGGGGTGAGAAACATTGCGACTCTCCTTTTTTCATCCAGTGTTCGAAGGCCCGCGCCAAGCGCTATGCCTTATCTGTGCTTAAGATGGACCTTTATGTTTCCCGCAACAAACGAGTAATTTATTGACTATAGAATAGTTTAATTTAACTATCTCTAAACCATGCCCCGCGACCTTCCCCCCTTGTCGATGTTGCGCGCGTTCGAAGCGGCCGCGCGGCATATGAGCTTCAAGGACGCGGCCCTGGAACTGCGGGTCACACCCGCCGCGATCAGCCAGCAGATCAAATCGTTAGAGGACTATGCCGGGGTCGCCCTGTTCCGCCGGTTGACCCGCGCGGTGGAGCTGACCGACGCCGGACGCCAGGCCGCGCCGATGCTGAGCGAGGCGCTGGACCAGATGGAACGCGCCTATGCGGCGATCAGGACCGGCGGCCGGGCGCGCCCGTTGAATATCAGCATGCCGCCGTCGCTTGCATCGAAATGGCTGGTCCCGCGCCTGGGCCGGTTCCAGGAAATCGCGCCGGATGTGGAAGTTCGAATTGATGCCGCTACACGGCTGGTTCAGTTCGACCGGGAAGACTTCGACATGGCGATCCGATTTGGCCTGGGCCGCTATCCCGGGCTGGAAAGCGTGCGGCTGTTTCCAAGCCGCACGCTTCCCGTCTGCAGCCCAGCCCTGGTGCGTGGCGAACACGGTTTGGCCGAGCCGGCCGACCTGAAACATCATACCCTGCTGCACCTTCATGAAACCGGGGCGGCGGCGATGGAAGACACGTGGGCCCTATGGCTGCGTGCCGCCTGCATTCACGATGTGGACCCGAACCGGGGTTTGCGGTTCAACACGGCGGGCCTGATGATCGAAGCGGCGGAGGCGGGACAGGGTGTGGCGCTGGTCGAATATGTTTTCGCCCAGCGAGAATTGGCGCGGGGAAGCCTGATCCAGCCCTTCCGGCATGTCCCGACCCTGCTGGAAAATTTGGGCTACCATGTCGTTCACCCGCCCCACCATGGGGACGACCCGCGCCTGCAGCGCTTCAAGGACTGGATTCTGGCGGAACGGGACCGGACGATGGAAGAAATTGAATCGCCGGACAATTGCTGGACCTGATGGGAATCGTCGCCGATCAGCGCCGGAAACGCGAACGGAGGGTCCCTGGCGAGAGCCCTCCGTTGCGGGTTTGCGTTATGCAATAACGCGCCATCTTTTGGCTGGACACCAACCCCACCGGCCGTAGTGAGAGGCATCCGTCCACCGCATCGGTTTTGCGGCGGATTTCAGCACCGTCGGGGGATGCCCGACCGCGTGTAAAAAGTGTCCGTCACTTTCGAATTTCGGTCAATGGGGTCGTCTCGCGATGCGAAATCGCGATGCGTCAGACACGCAAGTCATTTTCATGTCGAAACAATTCGTCGCGCCGGTCGCCGGATCGTTGCGGCGCAAAAGGCGGTGCAGACAAAATTATGTCAGGACATCGGTGCAGTTCAGGTCTTCGAATGCACTGTGCCAACGTTTTGCCGTTGCCGTCCAAAGCGACGGGTCATGACCGGCGTCCCATTGGAACAGCGCCAGGGAAGCAGCGCAGGCAATGCCCAGGCGGTAGTCGTTCCAGGCATCGCGCCAGCCATATCCGGTCGCGCCACGGGCACGCAAATCCGCGAAATAGGCGTTCAGCAGCCCGATCTGAAGCCGATCGCGGCGGTCGGCATCCCAGAACAGCGCCATATAGGCCGCGAAGTCCGTCCCTGGAAACCCAACATGCCAGCTTTCGAAATCAATGGCCGCCGCCAGCCGCACGTCCGCATCCTTCGGATAGAGGAAGTTCCACGCATGGGCGTCGCCGTGAGCCGCGCACAGGGGCAAGGTGGAGGTAAACCGGTTCACCTTATGGGCGTGCGCGGCACGGCACACATCGGCCAGCGCGTCCGCCACATCTTCGGCAACATGGCCGTCAAGGGCATCCAGGAAGGACGGCAGCTTGTTGCAGACATAGTCATGCACCAGTTCCTCGCGGGCGCGCACGACCGCGGTGTCGATCGTCGCCGGTTGAACCCACGACGTCGCGTGGATGGCGGCCAACGCCCGCACCGCCTGCAGGCACTGGCGGTTGTTTGGGTCTTCCCCCCATGCCAGCGTGTCGTGGCTGGCCCGCAGATCATCCAAGAAAATGAGGCTGGTCCCGGCCCGGCGGTCGTTCAGCGACAGATGGCAGGCAGGAACCGGCACCCGGCGGCCCGCCTTCGCACAACGGCCCGCCCAGCCATAGAACGTAACCTCCCCCGGGAAATGGGGCGCAAACGGGTCCGGCACGGTGCGCAGCTTGGCGAACAGCCGCTGTGGCACGGCATCGGCATTGTCCCCTTCACACGACAGGGACAGAAAGGCCGTGTCCGCGACATGCCATTTCGGATTGTCCGTCCGGTCGACCGACACGACCTGGACACCGGGTGCCCGGCCCGATGATGCCAGCCAGGCGTTAAGCCACCCTGCGTCGATGTCGGCGATTTTCGCCGGTGGAAACGTACTCGTCATGTGGCTGAAATCCCCGGCCCGTGCGCAAGCTCCGACAGTATAGGACGGGTGTCATTGCGGCGCGACGTCCAAAGTCCGCGATTTTGCGCTTCCAGCAACCGGTCCGCGATGTCGCCCAGCGCGTCCGGATTGGCGGTCTGAAGGAACTGTCTTACCTTTTCATCCAGAAGGTAGGCTTCGAACACGGCATCGAAATGATGGTCGGACACCGCCCGAGCGGTCGCCGCAAAGGCGAATAGGTAATCGACCGTGGCCGCCATTTCGAACGCACCCTTGTAGCCGTGACGCATCACCCCCTGGATCCATTTCGGATTGACGACACGGGCCCGCACAACCCGCCCGATCTCATCTTCCAGGCTGCGGATTTTCGGACTTTCCGGGCGGCTGTGGTCATTATGATAGACCTTTGCCTTTTCCCCGGTCAGCGCACGCACGGCAACCGCCATTCCCCCTTCGAACTGGTAGTAGTCGTCGGAATCCAGGAGATCATGTTCGCGGTTATCCTGATTGTGCAGGATTGCCTGAACCCCGCTCAATCGGCGTTCCAATCCACCCCGGTCGGCATCCCCTTCGACACCGGAGCCATAGGCATATCCACCCCAGGTCAGGTAGGCGTCGGCCAGGTCCCGGTCGGTTGACCAGCCTTTTTCGTCGATCAGGGCTTGGAGGCCGGCGCCATAGGCACCGGGCTTGGATCCGAAAATCCGCGCCCCGGCGCGCCGGGCGGCCTGATCGGGGTCCATGCCGGCCGCCGTCAAATCCATCACTTCGCCCGCCACCGCCGCCGCCAGCGGGTTCACATCCGCCGGTTCCTCCAGCGCCGCGACGGCGCGCGCCGCACTGTCCACCAGGTCGATCAGGCCCGGAAACGCGTCCCGGAAGAACCCGGAAATGCGCAAAGTGACATCAACCCGTGGCCGGTCCAGCATGTCGGCCGGCAGGATTTCAAACCCCGTCACCCGCCGGGACGCACTGTCCCATGTCGGGCGCACACCCATCAGCGCCAGCGCCTGGGCAATGTCGTCGCCGCCGGTGCGCATATTCGCCGTGCCCCAGCAGGAAAGCGCCAGCCTTTGCGGATAGTCGCCATGTTCCTGGGCATAGGTTTCGACCAGCAGCTGCGCGGACTTCCAGCCCAGCGTCCAGGCCGCGGGTGTCGGCACTGTGCGGGTGTCGACCGAATAGAAATTCCGACCGGTCGGCAGCACGTCCGGGCGCCCGCGGGTCGGGGCGCCGGATGTTCCCGGCGCCAGGAACCGCCCGTCCAGCCCTGTCAGCAGCCCGGCCAATTCCGCGTCGCCACAGGCATCGACCCGGGCCGCCAGCTTTCCCATCAGCCAGTCCAGGACCGCCGCGCTTTTCGGCCCCGGCGAAGCGGCCTCACCACGCACCAGCCGACCGGCGAACCCTTCCAACCGTTCGACAGTATCGCCGTTGCTGCGCCAGACCCCGCCGTCCGCCAATGCGTCCGGGCGCGGGCCGGACCAATCGTCCGCCATCTGGCAGTCCAGCGGATCAAAGGCCGGATCGAACCCGAAATCCGCCGCCAGCGCACGGATCAGCGATGCATCCGCCCCGTCCCCCTTGCCCCGCGGCACACGCGCCAGTGCGACCAGAAGGTCATCCCGCCGACCCCCCGTCGGGGCGCACCCGAAGACATGCAGCCCGTCCCTGATCTGCATTTCTTTCAATTCGCACAGATAGTTATCCAACTTGGCCAGGGCATCTTCCTCGCCATCCCCATCGGCAATTCCACAATCCTTTGCCAGACCGATCCGGTGTGTCAGGTCCAGGATGTCGCGCTTCAGGACCTTGATCCGGCGCGGGTCGGTGCCGGCGGCTTCGAAATATTCATCCACCAGCAATTCCAGGTCCTTTAGAGGACCGTAACTCTCTGCCCGGGTCAGCGGCGGGGTCAGATGGTCGACAATGACGGCCTGTGCGCGGCGTTTGGCCTGTGTCCCTTCGCCGGGGTCATTGACGATGAAGGGATAAAGGTGCGGCAGTGGCCCGAACACGGCTTCCGGATAGCAGGTTTCGGACAGGGCCAGCGCCTTGCCGGGCAGCCATTCCAGGTTCCCGTGTTTGCCCATATGGATGACGGCATTCGCCCGGAACTGGTCCTGCAGCCAGGCATAGAAAGCCAGGTACCCGTGCGGCGGCACCAGATCCGGGCTGTGATAGGTTTCCACCGGGTCGATGTTGTAGCCGCGTGCGGGCTGAAGCCCGACCGCAACCTTTCCCAACCGGAAAACCGGCAGCGCGAACCGACCGCAATCCACTTCCCCCGGCTGATAGAACGGGTCCGCTTCCGGCGGGCCCCAGCGTTCCGTCACCTGATCCTGGACCTGTCTGGGCAGACTTCCGAAGAAAAGCTGATAGTCGGCGAGCGAGAGGGTTTCGCGCACGTCACGGCCCGATGTGGCCGCATTGGTCGGCCCCGCCTTAAGGTGGGCAATCAGGTCGTCCCCGGTCCGAAAATCGTGATCGACCGCATAGCCCGCCCGTTTCATGGCATCCAGAACCTGCAAAGTCCCCGCCGGCGTATCCAGACCGACCCCGTTGCCAAGGCGCGCATCCCGGTTCGGATAGTTCGCCAGGACGATCGCAATCCGCCGGTCCGCGGCCGGGGTTTCCCGAAGCTTAAGCCAGTTCGCCGCCAGCCTGGCCACAAAGCGGCAGCGGTCGGCGACCGGTTCGTAGGTGACGATGTCGGCCTGCGTCAGCGGGTCGCGCCGGGCCGCGCCCTTGAAGCTGACTGCGCGGCTCAGAATCCGCCCGTCCACTTCCGGCAGGGCGACGTTCATGGCGATGTCGCGGGCCGAAAGACCCCGCGTCCCCTCCATCCAGGCGGCTTCGTTGCCGCCGGAAAAGACCACCTGCAGCACCGGACAGTCGCGCCCGTCGAACGGCGTTTCGGTCCGTTCCGCCCCCGGAACCGACAGGGCGAACCCGGTTCCGTTCAGGACGATCCCGATCGACCCCGCATCCAGCAGGCTGCGCACCGTATCCGCCGCGACCGGGTCCTTAAGACTGGCCGCATAGATGGGCAGGGCATTGACGCCGGCCCGGTCCAGCGCATCGATCAGCGCGTCGATGACTTTCGTATTCGCAGCCTGATAGAGGGCGCGATAGAAAATGACGGCGGCGACGGGACGGCCGTCGGCCCAGGGAAGGTCGGTTATGTCCGGCAGCGTCCGGCCCGGCCAATAGATGCCCGCGCGCAACAGCGGCGCCGGTTCGCGCCAGTCCGCATCCCGCCCCAGCAGCGTCGTCGCATAACCCAGAAGGCCATGGGCATTGTCGATCCCGCCCTGAACACAGAACTGCCACAACCGGTGGACCGCATCCGCCGGCAGGGTCGACAGTCCGTGCAGTTCCGCATCCGGCTGGTCGTCGCCCGGCAGCCAGGCCAGGGCTATTCCCTTTGCCCGGCAAAGGGCCGTCACCTCGTCCACGCCATAGGGCCAGTATCCGCGCCCGCCCAGCAGCCGCCCAATCACCAGCTTTGCCCGGCACAGCGTCTGTTCCAAATACAGGTCGACGGAATAATTGTGGCCCAGATGTAACAAATTCGCGCATCGAAGTGACGGTGACGTGCCATCTTCCGCCAGGCGGCGTTCCTGGGCCGCGGACAGACAGGCGATTTCCGTGTCCGCCGCCGTCAGAAAGACGATGTCACCCGGGTCCTGGCCCAGGTCGACCGCTTCCGACCCGTCATCGATTCCGCCCGGCGTTGCGGCAAGAAGATGCATCGCGCCCCCTTAACCCTGGCCGCAGGTGGGGCAGGACGGGTCCTTTGCCGTCTTGATCTTGCGGAAGGTCTGGTCCAGCGCATCGAACAAAAGAAGCTGACCCGCCATACCGGTTCCCAGGTTCAGGATTTCCTTTAGCACCTCCACCGCCTGGAGGGAGCCCATGACACCCGCAACCGCGCCGAAAATACCGACCGTGTCGCACCGCGGCACCATGTCTGGATCCGGCGGTTCCGGAAACAGACAGCGATAGCAAGGCCCGTCCTCGTATGCCTTGAAGGTCGTAAGCTGCCCTTCGAACCGCACAAGCGCCGCGCTGACCAGCGGCTTGCGAAGCTTGTAGGCTGTGTCGTTGGACAGATATCGCGCGGTGAAATTGTCGCTTCCGTCGACAATCAGGTCATAGCCGGAAAACAGCTCTTCCGCATTGTTCGGGCCCAGCCGCGCGCGGTGTTCGATGACATTCACATCAGGGTTCAGCTGTTCGATGCGTTCCGCCGCGGACCGCACCTTTGGCTGGCCGATTTCATCCGTTGAATGAATGATCTGACGCTGCAGGTTCGATAGGTCGACCACGTCATGGTCGACGATGCCAAGGGTCCCAACCCCGGCGGCGGCAAGATACATCAGCGCCGGCGCACCCAATCCCCCGGCACCGATCATCAGCACCCGGGCGTTCAGAAGCGCGATCTGCCCTTCCTCGCCCACCTCATCCAGAATGACGTGACGGGCATAGCGTTCCAGGCGTTCGTCGTCCAATTCGTCCATGTCGGGGACCGCTAGAGCCCGTCGAACAGGCTGGTCGAAAGATAACGTTCGGCAAAGCTGGCAAGGACCACGACGATGCGCTTGCCTGCCATTTCCGGCCGTTCGGCTACTTCCAGTGCCGCCGCCACCGCGGCACCGGAAGAAATGCCGCAGGCGATGCCGTCCGTCGCGGCGACTTCGCGGCCCGTCGAAAAGGCCGTTTCATTCGCGATGCGCAGAACTTCGTCGATGACATCCGTATTCAGAATATCGGGCACGAATCCCGCGCCGATTCCCTGAATCTTGTGCGGTCCCGGTTTTCCGCCGGACAGGACAGGGCTGTCTTCGGGTTCGACGGCAACGATGAGGACATCCGGATTGCGTTCCTTCAGGAACTCCCCGACCCCGGTGATCGTCCCGCCGGTACCGACACCGGCGACCAGGACATCGACCCGGCCATCCGTGTCTTTCCAGATTTCTTCTGCCGTGGTCTTGCGGTGGATTTCCGGGTTGGCAGGGTTCACGAACTGCTGCGGAATTACCGCGTCGCCCAGTTGCGCCACCAGTTCCTCCGCCCGTTCGATCGCGCCCTTCATGCCCAGTTCGGCCGGGGTCAGGTCCAGTTCCGCGCCCAGAAGCTTCAGCATCCGGCGGCGTTCGGTCGACATGCTTTCCGGCATGGTCAGGATCAGGCGGTAACCCTTTGCCGCCGCCACGAAGGCAAGCGCGATTCCTGTATTCCCGGATGTGGGTTCCACCAAGACTGTCTTGCCCGGCGTCGCGCGACCCTGTTCTTCCAGGGCGTTGATCATGGCGGACCCGATCCGGTCCTTCACGCTGGACAAGGGATTGAAATATTCAAGTTTCGCCAGAATTTCCGCATCGACGCCGCGCGCTTCAGCAATGCGGCTCAGGCGCACCAACGGCGTCGCGCCTACCGTATCGACGATGCTGTCATAGATCCTGCCCCGGAATTCACCTGTCGCCATGCGGTCTACCTCAACCCGTCGTTCGTATTTCCAGCGGTTCGCCTTTGCCCTAGCATCCTTTGTGTGAACAGGAATTGCCAACCCAAGGCAAGAAGGAATTCGCACCCATGCCGGATCATGGTACCACCGCCGCACAGGCGCTGCTCAGCGATGCCAGCCCGATCGACGAGCGGGCGATCCGCGCCTTTCGCCTGGCGCGGGTGCGCGAACGCCTGGTTGCGGACGATATTGCGGCCATCGTCTTGTGGGACCCGATCAACATCCGCTATGCGACGGGGTCCAGGAATATGCAGGTCTGGACCATGCATGCCTGGTGTCGTTATGCGTTCGTTCCCGCCGAAGGACCGGTCGTCCTGTTCGACCTGGGCAGTTCGGCGCACCTGTCGGCGGGGCTTGAGACGATTGACGAAATCCGTTTCGGCCTGTCGCCGGATTTCATGATTTCCGGCCCCAGGGCAGCCGAAATGTCCGACCGCTGGGCGGCGGAAATTGCGGACTTGCTGCAATCCGTCGGTGGGGGACGCCTGGCCTTCGACCGGTCGGACATCATGATGATCCGCGCTCTGGACCGTCTGGGGGTGGACAGCATCGACGGAAAGGGCGTCATGGAACGAGCGCGCGCCGTCAAATCGCGGGAGGAAATCCGCGCCTTCAAGCGGTCGCTGGAAGCGTGCGAGGGCGCAGTCACGGACATGCGCGCGGCGTTGCGACCCGGCATGACGGAACAGCAGGCGCTGGGCCACCTGATGAAGGGGATCATCGATCGCGGCGGCGAATATCCCGAAACCCGGCTTCTGACGTCGGGCCCGCGCACTAACCCGTGGTTTCAGGAAACGGCCGACCGGGTGATGCGGGAAGGCGATCTTTTGTCCTTCGATACCGACCTGATCGGCCCCTATGGGTTCTATACCGACATTTCGCGAAGCTGGACAGTGGGAGAAGTGATGCCCACGGACGATCAGCGCCGGCTATACGACCTGTCGCGCCGTCAGGTCGCCCATAACATGGCCCTGCTGCGCCCGGGCCTCGCCTTCCTGGATTACTCCGACAAATGCTTTCAACTGCCGGACATCTATGTCGAGAACCGGTATGCGGACGTCGCCCATGGCTGCGGTCTGGCGGTCGAATATCCACTGATCTGGTACAAGGAAGATCACGAATGGGGCGCCTATGACGGCATGTTCGAAGAAAACATGATCGTCTGTCTGGAAAGCTATGTCGGCGCAAAGGGCGGACATGAGGGCGTGAAGCTGGAACAGCCCGTCTGGATCACCGCGGACGGCCCCGTCCTGTTAAGCGACTATCCCCTGGAAGACGCCTATGCCTAGGCGCGGGCCCTACCCCGTAACTTCCAGCCGGTCGGCCAGCGGGTTTGGCAGCAGCAGGTAATAGCGGCCGGGGGAACGCATGCGGCCGGCTTCGGCCAGGGCCGCATCCCCATAGCCCCAGAAGAAATCACCGCGCACGACACCCTTGATCGCGCCGCCCTTGTCCTGGGCGACCATCAGGCGCGTCAGCGGTTCGCCGTCTTCCAGGGAGGTTTCGCCCGGCCGCACCGTTTCCAGCCAGACAGGGGTTCCCAGCGGGATGAAGGCCGTGTCGACGGCCAGGCTGCGTTCCGGTGTCAGTGCCACCCCTTCCGCCCCCAGCGGCCCGTCGCCGTCCAGTATGCGGAAAAAGATGAAGCGCGGATTGAAGGCAAAAAGCTCGGCAGCCCGGTCCGGGTTATCATCGATCCATCCGCGGATGCCGTCCCAGCTTGCCGCGTGGGGTTCCAGTTCCCCCAGATCTATAAGCCGCCGACCGATGGATTGATATCCGTGGCCGTTATGGGCCGCGAATCCGACACGCACGACGTCCCCGTCCGGCAGGACGACGCGGCCCGACCCCTGAACATGCAGAAGGAACAGGTCGACCGGGTCGTCGACCCACAGCAGTTCCAGTCCCCGGTCGTTCAACGCGCCGGAATCGATTTCCCCGCGTTCCAGATAGGGGACCAGTCGCCCGTCGCTCACCTGGCCGACGATGCCGCGGCCGCTCAGGTCCGGGTCGAAGCGGCCCAGGTCGACCGTGACCAGATCGTCCGGCCGGGCGTATAGCGGCGTGGAAAAAACCGCGTCGCGTTCGCGCGCGCCGGAAAGTTCCGCTTCGAAATACCCCGTGAACAGCCCGACCGCCGGGTCGTCGTCGGCATCCGCGCCCTGGTCTTCCGCCCGGAAGGGACGGAAATGCCCTTCCAGCAGCGCGCGAAGGGCCGCATTGTCGCTGTCGTCGCCGAATTCCTGTACCGCCGTGCAGGCTTGGCGCCAGTCTGCCGGCGTCGTGGAAATGGCCCGGGACCCGATTTCGCGGTCGTCCGCCTGTCGCAGGATGCGCCCGCAGGACCGGTCCAGCGCGACCAGAGCGTCGGTCAGCGTATCGTCATTCCAGCCCGGCAGATCGGAATAGGATACAGGGATCAGGCGAAGACCTTCGGGCGGCTGTTCGGCGACCTCTTCCGGGGCGGTTACTTCTGCCTCTTCCTCCGGTTCCTCAGAATCGCAGGCCGCGGCCAGCAAAAGACCGGACAGGACCACAGCATGAAGAAAGGCACGGGGCAGGCCCGTCCGATACCCGTCAGGCGGCAACGCGGGTTTCCACAAGCTGCCAGTTCGGGTCGCGCGCCGTGATGTCACGGGCAAAGGTCCAGACATCGTTCACCGTTTCCACATGGCTTGGGTCGCCATCCAGGACGCGGCCTTCGGAATCGTACGTCACATTCACCTGCTGGCTGACAAAGCGCACGGTGACCCGGGCTTCCCGGCCGTTCAGAACGGCTTCGACGATGTCGCTGGAATCGATGCCGACCAGCGTGTCTTCCATGCGCTGGCCTTCCTTTTCCCGCTGATCGATGGCACCGGCGAAACTGGCATAGGTGTCTTCGTCCAGAAGGGACTTCAGGGTCTTGCGGTCCCCTTCGGCATAGGCCGTGACGATCCATTCGAACGCGCTGCGCGCGCCTTCCAGGAAATCTTCCGGCTGGAAAGTGGGGTCGGCTTCGACAATTTCGCGAAGGCCCGCGCCCGCCGGACCGTCGAACAGCGGGCTTTCCGGTTTCGGTTCGTCACGCCCGGTCGGAATACGGACAACATTGTCCTCTTCATCGGGCGGCGTCTGGTTGCGGCCGACACTGTCGTCGTTGCCGGGCATCGGGAATTCCGGCGGGCGCTGATGGCCCGTCCGCTTACCCAGAACGCGGCCCAGCCGAAGAACCAGAATTACGGCGATTACTGCAAAAATAATGAGATCAAAGGGCATGCGGGTCTCGTGACCGTTCCTTGAGGCATTGCCAATTCGGATACCGCCGCCTAACTGTGGCGATGCGGCACATAAACGTGCCCACGCCGGCGGTGTATCGTCGGTGTTCGATCAAGATGTAAGCCGCTATAGACGAAAGGGCAAGATGCCGTTCCTTATACTGGCTCTTTTCATTGGCGTGCCGATCGCCGAAATCGCCCTTTTTATCGAAGTCGGTGAGCGGATCGGCCTTGGCTGGACGCTGATCGCCATTCTTGCGACCGCGGTTGCGGGGACCTGGTTGGTGCGCCAGCAGGGGCTTGCCGTGCTGAACCGGGTGCGCAGTGAAATGGACCAGAACCGCATGCCGGTTGGCGAGGTTCTGTCCGGCGTTTGTATTCTGGTCGCGGGCGCGCTTCTGCTGACACCGGGATTCCTGACCGATACGCTTGGGTTCATATTGTTGATCCCGCCCTTTCGCGCCGCGCTGGGACGCGGTGTTGTGGAGGCATTGCGGCGCAGCGGCCGGTTCCACGTGCACACCACCGGGTCCGGCGGGGGGCCGGGTCACGGCCCCCATGAACGCGGACCGGGCGGACGCGGACCGGGCGGGCGCGGGCCTGTCATTGATGGCGAGTTCGAAGATGTGACACCCGACCGTGAAGGCCCATCGACGGGCGACACAGGTCCGGACGGCCCAACGGACAGGAGACTGCGGTGATCGTCATTCGCCACGGCCAGTCCGAATTCAACGTCCGATTTGCCGAAACGCGGACCGATCCGGGCATTGAGGATCCGCACCTGACCGAAATCGGACGGCAGCAGATCGAAGCCGGCGGCCGTTTTATCGAACAGGCCTATCGCGGGCGGCTGACCCGCATCCTGACTTCACCCTATACGCGGACGCTGCAATCGGCGCATATCCTTGCGGATATGCTGGGGCTTCCGGTCGAAGTTTCCGTGGACGTCGGGGAACACGCGCATTTCGCCTGCGATGTCGGGACGACGCGCAGCCTGCTGGAGCAGAATTGGCGGCACCTTGATTTCGGGGATCTGGCAGAGGTCTGGTGGCCGAGCCGCGAGGAAGAGGCCGAAGTCGACCGCCGCGCAATGAAGTTCCGCGCGCGCATGGTCGAAGACCGCCGCTGGCGGGAAACGCTTCTGGTCAGTCACTGGGGGTTCATTCGGTCCCTTACCGGGCACCGCGTCCCGAACGCCGCCGTCCTGGAATTCGACCCGACGCACCCGCACCCCGCCGGTGCCGAGGTTGTGCGCCTTGAACATGTGTGATAGCGACCCGCGATCCCATTTTTCAAGACCATTCCCGTAACTGGAACGAACCGACATGACCGATGATCAATCGCCCGACGGTGCAGGCGCGCCGGAAAACGCACCCAACGCAGCGCCCGGTCCGCAGGGCAATGCCGAACCGCCCTTCGTGATCCGCTATCAGTATCTGAAGGATTTCTCGTTCGAAAATCCGCGTGCGCCTGAGACGTTCGAAGGCGGCCCGACCCCGAACCCCAACGCCGTGATCGACGTCAAGACGCGCCCGTTGGGTGGCCGCGATATCGAAGTGGCAATCACGCTTGAAACGCAGTCCGGTCCCGACGGCGAACCGGCCTATATCCTGGAGCTCACCTATGCCTGTGTGGTCCGGGTCGGAAATGTGCCAAAGGAAGCGCTGAATCCCATTATCCTGGTGGAAATTCCGCGCATGATGTTCCCCTTCGTGCGGGAACTCGTGGCGACCGCCACGCGCAATGGCGGCTATTCCATGTTGATGCTGTCACCGTTCGATTTCATGCAGCTTTATCGTCGGCGACTGGCAGAAGAACAGGCGCGCCAGGCATCTCAGGGCAGCGATTCCGAACCGACGGCCAACTGAACGGAACCGGCGGGACCTGCATCCTGCGACCAGGCTTCTCTCGCCCCGGGCCCTAGACCCGAATAAGAAGCGACGGCGAAATCTCTCTCGCCCCGGCTCTATCCCCAAATAAGAAGCGACGGCGAGATCTCTCTCGCCGTCGCCTTACCCCGATGGACCGACACCGGATGGGAGGGGCAGGATTTTGGCCTCGGTCCTCGGAACTCGTTGACGTGGTCCCCGTTTTGGCTTCCCCGTCGTCACAACTCTAATTTAGGGGCATGGTTCCAAATCGCCTGTGACGGTAATCACAGGGGGGTGAAAAAAGTGCTCCCGATCCCGGGTTCTTCTGTTAACCTTTTGAAATGACGACGAAAAAAAATACAGAAACTTTATCTAAAATTTCAGGTTCGCGGGACCGCAGACGCGGCCCGAAAGCAGCCACGCCGGAACGGCTGGAAAAAGCCGCGCTTTCCTACCTGGAACGCTTTGCAACCAGCGCAGAGAATTTGCGCCGCGTCCTGATGCGCCGTGTCGAAAAATCGGCGCGACTGCATGACACGGACAGCGCCGCCCTGGCAGACGCAGTGGCGAACCTGATCGCACGGTACCGGCGCGCCGGCCTTCTGGATGACCAGGCCTATGCCACGGCACGGGCCGCCAGTCTGCACCGCGCCGGGAAATCGATGCGTTATATCCGCCAGAGCCTGGCACAGAAAGGTGTCGGACCCGACGATTGCGATGCCGCGATCGCGACCCTTCAGGACGAGGTACCGGCCGACACCGACCTGTCCGCCGCGGTCAATTACGCCAGACGGCGCCGGATCGGGCCATGGCGCCCCCAGGGACGGGAGGAGGCACGGCAGAAGGATCTGTCGGCGCTGGGCCGACAGGGCTTTTCGTATGAGATTGCGCGCCGCATTGTCGAGGCGGAGACACCGGATCAACTTGAGGATGAGACGACATGCTGACTGTCGAATGCTGGGATGGACAGGAACGCACGGTCGACCCCGACCGAACCGCCCTTGTCGTGATCGACATGCAGCGCGACTTCATCGACGAGGTCGGCATGTGCGCGCAGCTGGGCGAGGATCCGGCACTGTTGCGTGCAATCGTCCCGACGGTGGCGCGGTTGACCGAATGGGCGCGAACGGCCGGCATCCGGGTCATCCATACCCGCGAAGGATACGCACCGGACGGGTCCGACATGCATGCCGCAAAGCGCGCCCGCAGACCCGACCCGGACAGCGGCCCGCTGGGTCGTTTTCTGATCCGCGGGGAACCGGGCCACGATTTCGTCGACGCGCTGAAACCGGAAACCGGGGAATGGGTCATCGACAAGCCGGGGTTCGGCGCCTTTTACCGGACGGACCTGGATAAACGGCTGCACAGTGCGGGGATCGACGCGTTGATGGTCTGTGGGGTCACCACATCCTGCTGCGTTCAGTCCACGGTGCGCGAAGCAACCGACCGCGGCTTTACCTGTCTGACCGTGGCGGATGCATGCGCGGCGCTGGAAATGGACGACCACGACCGGGCGCTGGACCTGATCGCGTCCGAAGGCGGGATATTCGGCGGCGTCTGCGACACGACAGATCTTAGATGTGCGGCACCCGCGCGCAAGGTAGACGGCATAGAATTGCGCCCGATGACGGACGAGGACGGTCCACGTGTATTGGAAATCTATGCCGACGGCATCGCGACCGGAAATGCCACCTATCAGACCGACCCCGGCACCTGGGCGGCATTTGATGCCGGCAAGTTGAAATCCCCCCGAATTGTCGCGGTGGATGCCGTCAGCGGCGAGATCATCGGATTTGCCGCCCTGTCGCCCACATCCGCGCGGCCCATCTATCGGGGGATCTGCGAAATTTCGATCTATATTGCCGCCGCCGGCCGGGGACGGGGCGCCGGCCATCTGCTGATGCAGCGGATTATCGAAGAAAGCGAAGCCGCCGGCATCTGGACATTAACCGCGGGCATCTTTCCGGAAAACAGGGCCAGTCAGGTCCTGCACCGCGCCCACGGGTTCCGATGCCTGGGCCGACAGAAGAACCCCGGTCTGATGCCGGAAATCGGGCCGTTTGCCGGGCAATGGCGCGACGTGATCCGCCTGGAAAGAAGAAGCCGCAAGGCGGGCTGCTGACCAAAAGATTTAATTGTTTATGAGTTGTTACCAATGGTGGCCGCCCGACCGAGTGATTTTTGCCCAACACCCTGCAGTAAAAACAGGTTCAGGCGACGCAATATTTACCAATGCATGAACAAGCAATTTTAATTCATTGAAATTTCTATCTATTTACTCTATTACATGGTTAATTTCGGGTCCTGGCATCAACCCGACAAATGGTCGGACCAGTCACGGTCGCGCAATTGCGTGGGCACCTTGGAAGGAGGGGGCGCGTGGCGAAAAAAACCGAATTGGGGAATGCGGATCAGCTGGCGGATCTGGCACTTATGTCTGCCGGGGACCTGGCCTATAGCTGGGACTTGAAGTCCGACAAAATTCACTGGTTCGGAACGGCAGCCCCCTTTCTGGGCAGCGCCAATTTTGACGGCGTCGGCACGGGGGAGGAGTTCGGCGAACGGATCAACCCGGAAGATCTGGCGCGGCGCCTTCAGGTCCTGAACCGTCATTTCGCTTCGGGAAAGGCCTATGACTGCGAATACCGCATTCGCCGCAAGGACGGGTCGTTCGCCTGGGTCCACGACCGCGGGTCCGCCAGCTATGACAAAGACCGGGCACCCCAGACCCTGATGGGAACGCTTCGCATCGTCACTGGCCGTAAACAGCAGGAAAGCCTGCTGGAACACCGCGCCAACTATGACGACCTGACCGGGCACCTGAACAAGGTCCGCCTGCGCGAAAGTCTTCAGACGGCGCTGTCCTACAATGAACGCTACAAGGTTTCGGGCGGTTATCTTGCGGTCGGGATCGACAAGCTGTCGATGATCAATGACGGCTACGGACATGAAACCGCCGACGCGGTCATCATCGGCGTCGGACAGCGGATCGAACGCTGCATCCGGGTCACCGATGTCATCGGGCGCATCGGGGGCGACCGGTTCGGCTGTGTCCTGTCCCATTGTGACGAGGCTGGGCTGCAGATCACGGCGGAAAAGATCCTGGACAGTTTCCGGTCCAACCCGATCGAAACGCCAAGCGGGTCGGTGCATGTCACCGTTTCCATCGGCGGCACGCAGATTCCGGGCTTCATCCGCACCGCCCATGACGCCATGGCCGGCGCCGAAAGCGCACTGGCGGACGCAAAGGCCCAGGGGCGGAATTGCTTCATTCCCTATACGGTGACAGAAGAACAGCGGTCGCGGCAGCGGTCGAACATCGCGATCGGCGAAAGCGTAATGAAGGCGCTGGATACAGGGCGGATCGTTCTGGCCTATCAGCCTGTGGTGAATGCCAAAACCCGCATGACGGAATATTACGAAACCCTGATCCGGATGATCGATCTGGACGGCAATGTCGTGCCGGCGGGCAAGTTCATCCCCGTGGTGGAAAAGCTGGGGATGATCCGGCCGCTCGACCTGCGGGCGCTGGAAATCGCCGTGCAGGATCTGCGTGACCATGATGACGTGCGCCTGGCGGTGAACGTTTCCAGCCTGACGGTCACCGACCCGGCATGGCTGCGCACCCTGGTCAGCCTGATCAAGGGGCGCCCCGACGTCGCCCAGCGGCTGACGATCGAAATCACCGAAACCGCGGCGCTTGAAGATTTCGACGTCACGTCCCGCTTTGTGAGTTCTGTGCGCGAAATGGGCTGCAAGGTGGCATTGGACGATTTCGGGTCGGGCTATACGTCCTTCCGGCATATGAAATCGCTGACCGTCGATGTCGTGAAGATCGACGGTGCCTTTGTCACGGATGTGGAAACGAACAAGGAAAACCAGATGTTCATCCGCACCCTGATGGGGCTGGCCGAAGGGTTCGGCCTTCAGACGGTTGCCGAATGCATTGAAACCGATGGCGAAGCGACGATCCTGCGCGACGAAGGCGCGGATTTCCTGCAGGGCTGGTATTTCGGAAAGCCGGACGTCGAACCGGAATGGCGCACCGGGCGAATCACCAAGGCCACGAAAAAGCCGGAGAAGCCCAGCAACGTCGTTTCCATCACCGGCAAGAAAAAGGCGAAGACCCGCTAGACGAGGTCCGCACCAAAATTGCGCGCCGGGTCCATTTCGCGCGACAGCGTGCCTGTTGGCGCCGCGGCGTCCGACCGGTCGCAGGCAAGAAATTTCCCAGACCCGGCGTCCGCCAGCAACTTTCCATCGTCCACCGCCACTTCACCCCTACGGATGACGGTCACGGGCCAGCCGGTAACGTCGCGGCCCTGATAGGGCGTATAGCCGACATCGTCGTGTATCATGGTTTCCCAGTCGACTTTCACCGTCTTTTCCGGGTCCCATATCGCAATGTCGGCATCCGCCCCGACGGACAGCGTGCCCTTGCGCGGGAACATCCCGTAGATTCTGGCCGCGTTCGTCGCCGTCAGTTGCACGAACCGCTGCAAATCGATGCGTCCGGCGCGCACCCCTTCGGAAAACAAAAGCGGCAGGCGCAGTTCCAGACCGGGGATGCCGTTCGCCACCTGGGTGAAGGCGGCATCGTGCCCATGCATCAGCTTCCCCGTCTCATCGAAGCGATAGGGCGAATGGTCTGACGAGAAGACCTGGAACGTGTCGTTCCGCAGTCCCCGCCACAGGGTTTCCTGGGCCGCTTCGTCGCGGGGGGGCGGGCTGCAACAGAATTTGGCCCCTTCCATTCCCGGCCGGTCCAGGTCAGCGGCAGTCAGGAACAGATATTGCGGACACGTCTCCCCGAAAACCTTCAGGCCCGCGGATTGCGCATCGCGAATGGCCTTCGTCGCCCCTTCGTCAGAGACATGGACGATCAGAACCGGCGTATCCAGCAGACCGGACAGGTCAATGGCGCGGCGCGGCGCCTCCCCTTCTGCAATTCTGGCATGGGCGACCGCATGATACTTAACGTCCCGACTGCCGCCTTCCAACAGCCGGTCGCTCAACCAGCGGATCATGTCATCGTTTTCGGCATGGATCATGGTCAGCGCACCCAGGCGCCTGGCGGCGGCCAGGACATCCAGCATCTGATAATCGTTCAGCCGGTATCCCTCGTACGTCATATAGACCTTGAAGGATGTGATCCCGTCTTCGACCAGGGCGGGCAGTTCCTGACCCAGGACCGCCGGATTCGGGTCGTTCAGGATCAGGTGGAAACCATAATCGGTATAGGCGCGCGGTTCGGCGCGCCGGCGATAGGCTTCGACCACATCGCGCAGGCTCTGGCCGGCGCGCTGCATGGCAAAGGGCATCACCGTCGTCGTTCCACCATGGATCGCGGACCGGGTGCCGGTTTCAAAATCGTCAGCGCATTGCGGACCGTCGTCCGATTCCTGATCCAGGTGGCAATGGCTGTCGACCCCGCCCGGCAGTATCAGGCGCCCGGCGCAGTCGATCACGCGGTCCGCACTGCCCAGATCATGACCGATGGCGGCGATCACACCGTCGCGCACGGCGATGTCAGCATGGAACGTCTCCCCCGCCGTGGCGCAGGTCCCGCCCTTCAGGATCAGGTCGAAATCAGGCATCTTGAACGTCTTTCCTGTAGGGTCCGGCCTCATTCAGATAGCCGCGCAGATCGGCTTCGTGGTCGCGTTCGCGTTCCAGGAACCGCGCGACGGCGTCGCGGAAACTGGGGTCCGGGATCAGATGCGCGGAATATGTGGGCACCGGCAGGTATCCGCGCTGAATCTTGTGTTCTCCCTGCGTACCGGCCTCCACCCGTTGCAGGCCATGTTCGATCGCATAGTCGATTGCCATGTAGTAGCAGAGCTCGAAATGCAGGAACTTGTAATCTTCAAGGCATCCCCAGTTCCGACCGAAAATCGCTTCGCTTCCCACAAGATTCAGCGCCCCGGCGATGGGCCTGTCATTCGGGTCGAAGGCCAGCATCAGGACGACCCTGTCGCGCATCCGTTCATGCATCAGTTCGAAAAATTGGCGCGTCAGATAGGGGCCGCCCCATTTGCGCTGATAGGTATCGACATAGAACGCATAGAACGCATCCCACAGGTCCGGCGTGATGGCATCACCCCTGAGCGCCCGGCAGCGCAGCCCTGCTTCCGCAATCTTGCGCCGTTCCTTGCGGATCGCCTTTCGCTTGCGTGATGCCAGCTGGTCCAGGAACTCGTCGAAGGACCGATAGCCGCGGTTGTGCCAGTGAAATTGATGACCATGGCGCATCAGGAACCCGGCGCTTTCCAGAATACCGGCCTGTTCCGGTTCCAGGAAATTCACATGCAGGCTGGACACCCCGTGCCGTTCGGTTAGCTGTGCCATCGCGCCGATCAGATAGTGTGCAGCCGCTGCGGGGTCGGGTGCTGCCGCCGTCAACAGGCGCGGGCCTGGCACCGGGGTGAAAGGCACTGCTGACAGAAGCTTGGGGTAATAGTCGCCACCCGCATTTTCATACGCATGGGCCCAGGAATGGTCGAAAATATATTCCCCCTGGCTGTGCCCCTTCAGATAAAGCGGCATGGCGCCGATCAGCGCGTCCGTCCCGTCACGCAGCAACAGATGCTGCGGCAACCAGCCGGTTTCCGCCCGGACCGACCGGCTTTCTTCCAGACTGGACAGAAAATCGTGGCTGACGAACGGGTTTTCCGGCCCGGCGCAGGCATCCCACGCGTCCCGGTCCACCTGGTCCAGCGACGGACAGACTTCCACCACCAACGATGCTTCCCCGTCCGGCATCCACCAAAAGCCTTTCGCGCGCGTCGACGTCTCACGCCAAGGGTGGGCGCATCGCTTCCCCCTTTCAAGGCCGCTTGGCATATGAAAGAAACAAAGCGTTCAGAATCTGTCGAAGGGAGCGCGCGCTTTGCGGGACGCGGACGCAATCGTCATCGGGGCCGGGCATAACGGTCTGGCCTGTGCGGGGTATCTGGCGCGGGGCGGCCTGAATGTCGTCGTCCTGGAACGCCGGGATGTAGTCGGCGGCGCGGCCCTGACCGAAGAGTTCCACCCCGGATTCCGGAATTCCGTCTTCTCCTATCTGGTCAGCCTTCTGGACCGCGGCGTCATCCGGGATCTGAATCTGTACGGCCATGGCCTGAAATTGCTGGAACGACCGGGCGGCAGCCTGTCGATCCTGCCGGGCGATCACATGTACCTGTCGCGCGATGCGGACCAGGCGCACCGTGCCCTGGCACGGTTTTCCGAAGCCGACGCACGGGCACACCCGGCCTTCGAAGCAATGCTGGAGGAGATCGGGACCGCCATTCGCGCGATTGCGAAGGAAGTGCCGCCAAACCTGGGCGGTGGCCTGGGCGATGTCTTCAAACTTCTGGGTCAGGCGAATGTGCTGCGCAAGCTGTCCGCCGAACGTCAGGCGGATCTGGCGGAATTGATGACCATGTCCATCGGCGACTATCTGGACCGCTGGTTCGAAAGCGACCCGATCAAGGGCCTTTACGGGTTCGAAGGGATCATCGGGAATTTCGTCGACCCCTATGCACCGGGGTCGGCCTATGTGCTGTTGCATCATGTGTTCGGGGATGTGGACGGACGCACCGGTGCCTGGGCCTATGCGAAGGGCGGCATGGGTGCGATCACGCAGGCGATGGCGAAATCCTGCGAGGCGGCGGGCGTTGAAATCCGCACCGAAAGCCCGGTCGCGCAGATCATGGTCGACGGCGGGCGGACGAAAGGTGTCGTGCTGGAAGACGGCACCATCCTGACCGCGCCGGTGGTCGCCGCAAACTGTCATCCGCAAATCCTGTTCGGGCGGCTGATCGACCCGGCCCTGACGCCCGAACGGTTCGCGAAACGCATCGACGGCTGGCGCAGCGAAAGCGCGACCTTCCGCATGAATGTGGCGTTGAGCGAACTTCCGCGGTTCGACACCGTCGACCATGACGAGGCGGGTTTGACGGCGATGAAGAACACGATCGATATCTGCCCGTCGCTGGACTATATCCGCGCGGCCCATGACGACGCGAAAACCGGTGGCTGGGCCAAGGGGCCGGTCGTGTCCATGTGCATACCGACCCTGATGGACGACAGTCTGGCGCCCGAGGGATGCCATGTCATGAGCATGTTCTGTCAGCATTTCCGTCGCCATCTGCCGGATGGACGGGACTGGGACGATGTGCGCGAAGACGTCGCGGACCACATCATCGACACGGTCGCATCCTACAGTCCCAATTTCCGCCAATCCATCGTCGGCCGGCAGATCAACAGCCCGAAAGACATTGAATCCAAACTGAACATGGTTGGTGGCGACATATTCCACGGCGCCCTGCATCTGGACCAGATCTTCTCGCTCAGGCCCGCGCCGGGCCACGCCGACCACCGCATGCCGGTGGCCGGGGTCTATCTGTGTGGGTCGGGCACGCATCCGGGCGGCGGGGTCAGCGGCATTCCGGGCCGCAACGCTGCGCGGGAAATCCTGAAGGACGTGAAGCGGCGCCGCGTCGGTTAATCTGTTTTGGAATAAATTGCGCCATTTGGGTTGCCGTTTCCGATCCGCACGATAGGTTGGCGGCCCGCTTCGAAGCCTGGCTTTTCGAAACGGCGCGATCGTCCTTCCCTGCGTGAGAGAACCGCACACCATGTCCGCGTATCAACCCCCCGCCCAGGACGGGCGTCAAAGCCTTCCTGAATTCATCGCCATGGTGGCGTTGCTGATATCGATGGTTGCGCTGACCATCGACGCGATGCTGCCGGCGCTGCCGGCCATCGGGCGGGACCTCGCCGTGCCGCAGGCGAATGACACGCAACTGGTCGTATCGGTCTTTTTCCTGGGGTTCGGTCTGGGGCAGATGATCTATGGGCCGATTTCGGACTCCCTAGGCCGGAAACCGGTCATCATCTGCGGGCTTCTGGTCTTTGGATTGGGCTGCGTCCTGTCGATGACGGCATCGGACTATACGGTCATGCTGATCGGCCGGGTACTGCAGGGTCTGGGCGTTGCCGGGCCGCGCATTGTCACCATTGCCATCGTCCGCGACCGGTATGCAGGGCGCGGCATGGCGCGGATCATGTCCTTCGTCATGGCGGTATTCATCATTGTTCCCGCCGTGGCGCCCAGCCTGGGTCAGGGCATCATGCATTTGGCGGACTGGCGGGCGATCTTTTTCAGCCTGATCGCGCTGGGGCTTATCGGCGGCCTTTGGATGCAGCTTCGGCTGGAAGAAACACTGACCGGCGACAACCGCGCCCCGCTGTCGGTCCGGCGGGTCTGGGCCGCCGTTCTGGAAACGCTGCGCACGCGCGTCGCCCTCGGCTATACCATTGCGGGCGGGTTCATCTTCGGCGCCTTTGTCGGCTATCTCAGCATGGCGCAACAGGTGTTCCAGACGGTCTATGGCGTCGGCGACGACTTCCCCCTGTTCTTTGCGGTGCTTGCGCTGTCGATCGGCGCGTCCTCCGTCGTGAATGCCAAGCTGGTGATGCGCCTTGGTATGCGGTTCCTGTCGTTCCTGGCGGTGTTCGCGCTGACCGTGCTTTCGGCGGGATTCGCGCTGGCGGCCTTCCTGCTGGACGGCGGGTTGCCTTTCCTGGGTTTCATGGCCTGGGGGGTGTTGAGCTTCTTCTGGGTCGGGTTGCTGTTCGGGAACCTTAACGCGCTTGCCATGGAACCCCTGGGCCATATCGCGGGGACCGCCGCATCCGTGATCGGCGCCGGAAGCACGCTGCTTTCCATCGTTTTCGGGGTCATGGTCGGTCAGGCATTCGATGGAACGACGGTACCGTTGCTGGCCGGATTCGCAGTTCTGGGCCTGGGCTGCGGGCTGACGATGCTGATCACCAACCGCGGCCTGGGCGGGGGCCCGGTGGGGGACAGCGATACGGCAAAATCATGATGCATTGCGGCATCGCGAAAGCGGCGCTATATCCGATCTGTCATGATGCTTCTCTACCACCTGTGGCTTTCCCCCCATTGCCGTAAGGTCCGTCTTGTCCTGGGTGAGAAACAGCTCACCTTCGAAACCCGGATCCAGAAGACCTGGGACCGGGACGAAACCTTTCTGGCGATCAACCCGACGGGCGAAGTCCCCGTTCTGGTGGACGAGGATGGGAACCGCGTCTGCGGGTCCCAGCCCATCTGCGAATACCTGGACGAAATGTATGGCGAACAGCCGCTGATCGGCACCGGCGCCGTCATGCGCGCCGAAGTGCGCCGGCTGGTCGAATGGTTCGACATCAAGTTCCACGCCGAAGTGGGCGTAAACCTGGTGGAAGAGAAGATGATGAAGCGTTTTCTGGGTCTGGGGGAGCCGAGTTCGGCTTCTGTCCGGGCTGGCGGGCGCAACATCCACACCCACCTGTCCTATATTTCCTGGCTGGCGGAACGCCGCACCTGGCTTGCCGGGGACGAACTGACGCTGGCGGACCTGACGGCCGCGGCGCACCTGTCCTGCGTCGACTATATCGGTGACGTCCCTTGGGACGACCATCCGGATGCAAAGGACTGGTATGCCCGGGTAAAGTCCCGGCCTTCTTTCCGGCCGATCCTGGGCGACCATATTCCGGGCGCGCCACCGCCCCGGCACTATGCGGACCTGGACTTCTAGGGACGGCCGTTGCGGCCGGGGACACCCATGGCCACGGCGCTGATCTTTTTGTGGCTGGCGGCCTTTCCGCTGATGGGTTCGCCCGGTCCCGCGACCCTGAGCCTGGCCGGTCTGGGTGCGGCATATGGCATGCGCCGCGGCATCCCCTATCTGATCGGCATCATCATCGGCACATTCACCGTTCTTCTGATGATCGCAAGCGGGGTGACCGCGCTAATCCTTGCGGAACCGGCGCTGGTTCAAATCCTGGTCGTGCTGGCGGCGACCTATATCCTGTATCTGGCATGGAAGATCGCGACGGCCCCCGTCATCACCACACCTAAGGCGGACGCCCGCGTCCCGTCCCTGCCGGGCGGGTTTCTGCTGGCGATTGCCAATCCGAAGGCATTCGCCGCCATCGGCGCGGTCTATTCCGGACATGCGCTGCCGATAGGGTCCGTCGCGGGCGAGGCCGCGGTCAAGATCGCCGCCCTGACCGCCGTCATCATTACCGTCAATACGGTCTGGCTTGCCGCCGGGTCGGCCCTGTCGCGGGTGCTGGGCGACCCGAAGCTGGGCCGTGCCGCCAACATCGCCTTTGCCGTCATGCTGATCCTGTCCGTTGCCGCCGCCCTGCTGGGCGGGTGACGGATCGGCCGGGCTTTGCTAAATCCGAAACAGACAAGAACATCCAGCCATCGGGAGATCGAACATGGACATCAACGGCATTGCCGCAATCGTAACGGGCGGCGCATCGGGCCTGGGCAAGGGAACGGCCAAGGCGCTGGCCGAAAAGGGCGCGAAGGTTGCGATCCTGGACCTGAATGAAGAGGCACTGGCCGCCACGGCGTCGGAAATCGGCGCGCTGCCTATCAAATGCAATGTTGCGGATGCCGGCGACGCCGAAGCCGCGCTGGCAAAGGCGCGGGACGCGCACGGGGCGTGCGCGATCGCCGTCAACTGCGCCGGGATCGCGCCTGCGGCAAAAATTGTCGGCCGCGACGGGCCGATGCCGCTGGATGATTTCGCGAAAGTCATTCAGGTGAACCTAGTCGGCAGTTTCAACATCCTGCGGCTGGCAGCGGCCGAAATGGCGACGCGCGACCCCAATGCGGACGGTGAACGCGGCCTGATCGTCAACACGGCGTCCGTCGCCGCCTATGAAGGCCAGATCGGACAGGCCGCCTATTCCGCGTCAAAGGGCGGGATCGTCGGCCTGACGCTGCCGGCGGCGCGGGAATTTGCCCGGACCGGCATCCGCGTCAACGCCATCGCACCGGGCCTGTTCGGAACGCCGCTTCTGCTGGGCATGCCGCAGGAAGTGCAGGAAAGCCTGGCCGCGTCGGTCCCGTTCCCGTCGCGTTTCGGCACACCGGCGGAATATGCATCGCTGGTCGTTCACATGGCCGAAAACGCCATGATCAACGGTGAATGCGTGCGCCTGGACGGCGCCATCCGCATGCAGCCGCGCTAATCAGTCCGATTACGGTGTGCGCGGCGGCTCGTGCGTTCCGGTCTCCGGGTCGTAGGCGCCGCCGCCCAGCGTTTCCCGGCCCCAGGCCATGGTCGACTTCAGGACCGGCTCCAACGCACGGCCACGTTCCGTCAGGCGATATCGATAACGGACCGGCCGGTCCTGATAGGGTTCCCGGTCGACCAACCCCCATTCCATCAGGCGTTTCAGCCGGTCGGACAGAATGTTGGTCGGCACCTGTTCGCGGCTTTCCTGCAGGTCCTGAAATGTGTGTTTTCCGTGCCACATAAGGTCGCGCACGATCAGCAACGTCCATTTGTCGCCCAGGATTTCAAGCGACCGCGCAATCGAACAGCCCGACCGGAACGCGTGGTCCGCGGGCGGACCCGGAAGTTTGCCGCTCATTTTCGCCCGCATGACACGCCCCCGACGATCCAAAACTGACTGCCGCACCCGGAAACGACCCCGGTCCGGAACACAGACATATCCTTAACCCCAACGGCAAGATATGTCACTTGCAAAACAAAAGTGACATATCTATAGTCACTTTCGAAATGCAAGTCATAAAACAGCATCCGAATCCCGGCCACAACAGGACGGATGCCGGGCTGCCGACTGAAGGACCCAGACGATGATGGAATTTGTCCGGAACCGAATGTTCCTCGCCAATATGGCGGCGGCCACGGCGGCGCTCAGCGCCGGGGTTTCGGTTGTCGCCACCCGATATGTCGTGGGGGAAACCGACCCGGTCAGTCTTGCCTTCTATCGCTATGTGGTCGCCGGACTGTGCATGCTGCCACTGCTGGCCGTACTTTGGCCGAAGGATGGAATCCGGCACATTGAGATCGGCAAGATCGCGCTGTGCGGGGCGCTGTTCTATGGTTTTTTTCCTTGGGCTTTCAGCGCGGCGCTGGACTTCACCACCGGTGCCCGCGGTGCGATCGGCCTGGCGACCATCCCGATCCAGACGCTGGTTGTCGCCGCCCTGTTCGGGAAAGAGGCGTTGGCCCTGCGTGCGGTCGTCAGCGTCCTTCTTGCCTTCACCGGTATAGCCGCCGTGTTCGGGCCGGAAGCGCTTTCCGCCGACCGGCCCGATCTGTTGACGGGCGACTTTCTGATGCTGCTGGCGGGCTTCAGTGCGGCGCTCTATTCCGTGTTCGGCCGACCGACCCTGATGCGGAACGGTCCGCTGTTTGTCACCGCGCTTGCCATGGTTTTCGGCTGTCTGTTCCTGATGCCGGTCGCCTGGGCCGTGAATGATGCGGTGTTTCGGCCCGACTTCACCGGGGCCGGGTGGGGCGCGGTCCTGTTTCTGGGAACATTGGGCGGGGCAATCCAGTTTTCCCTGTTCACATGGGCGCTGCGCTGGTTGCCGCCATCGCGCACGGTAATCTACCTGTGCCTGAACCCGATATCGGCCATGGCACTGTCGGCGGGCCTGTTGGGGGAACCTGTGACCCTGATGCTGCTGGTTGGGCTGGTGCTTGTCCTGGGCGGGGTCCTGGCCGCGAACCTCAAGCCGCGCGCAAGCGCCGCAGTCGCGGATCCAGAAGATCGCGCAGCCCGTCGCCCAGCAGGTTAAGCCCCAGAACGGCGAAAAATATCGCCAGTCCCGGGAAGATCGCCTGCAGCGGATCGACGTAAAGCAGCGTCTGTGCGTCCGCCAGCATCTTGCCCCAGCTGGGATTCGGCGGCTTCACCCCAAGCCCCAGATAGCTGAGGCCCGCTTCGGCCAGGATCGCGACGGCGAACTGCACCGTGGCCTGCACGGCAACGACACCGGCGATGTTGGGAAGCAGGTGTTTTGCGGCGATGGAAGGCCAGGGGCGTCCCATGGCGGCCGCCGCCTGCAGAAACGGTCGCGCCATAACCGACAGGGCCGCGCCCCGCACGATGCGCGCGAAGACGGCAATGTTGAAGATGCCGACGGCAACGATGACATTCCCTGCACCCGGTCCATGCACAGCGGCGATCAGAACCGCGGACAGCAGGGCCGGAAAGGCGAAAATCAGGTCCACGCCGCGCGCGATCAGGCTGTCGGCGATACCGTCCCGGTTCATGGCCGCCGCCAGTCCCAGCGGCAGCCCGCCCGCAAGGCCCAACCCGACCGCCGCCAGACCGACGAACAGCGCCGTACCGGCCCCGCCCATGATGCGCGACAGGATATCGCGCCCGAACATGTCGGTGCCCAGCAGATGGGCGCCGCTGGGTCCCTGCAGCCGGTCGACAATGGACTGGGCATCGACCGCATAGGGCGTCCAGACCAGGGACAGGACCCCAATCAGTGCCAGGGCGCCCGTCACACCACCGCCAATCCAGATTTGCGGGCTGTCGGGAAACCGCGTCATGTCGGCCGCCTGAGGCGCGGGTCGATAGCGCCGTACGCCATGTCGACGACAAAGCTCAACACGACGACAAACCCGGAAAGCAACAGGACCAGGTCCCGCACCAGCACAAGGTCGCGTTCGAAGATCGCCTGCAGGAGAAGCCGCCCCACCCCCGGCAGATAGAACACGTTTTCAACCACCACCGCACCGGCCACCAGAAAGGCGAACTGCAGGCCCATCAGCGTCGCAATCGGGATCATGGCATTGGCCAATGCGTGCCCGACCACGATCCTGGACCCGTCCAGACCCTTTGCCCGCGCCGTTCGGATATAGTCTTCCGACAGGGTTTCCAGCATGGCGGCACGCACCATGCGCGACAGGATCGCGGCTTCCGACACCGCCAGCGCCAAAGCCGGCAGGACCAGGGCGCCAAGCGCCGGCAGAATACCTTCGTCCCATCCCGGAAAACCGCCCGACCCGGTCCAGCCCAGATGCACGGCGAACAGAAGGATCAGAAGAATGCCGAACCAGAAATTCGGGACCGCAAGGCCGATCTGTGCGAAACCCATGATCAGCGCGTCCGCGGGCCGGCCCCGCCGCAGCGCCGCGGTCACACCGAACGGAAGCGCGATCGCACAGGACATGGCAAAGGCCATGACCGCCAGCGGCAGGGAAATTGCCAGCCGGTCCCGCAGCATATCCCAGATCGGCACGCCATAGACCTGGCTTTCGCCCAGGTCACCGACGGCGATGTCGGCGATCCATTCGACATAGCGGACCATCGCGGGCCGATCGAGGCCCAGCTGCGCGCGCATCGCCGCCAGCGTGTCGGGCCGAACTTCGGTCCCCAGAAGAAGCTGCGCCGCGTCGCCCGGCAGCAGCTCCAGCACCCAGAAGACGACCAGCGATGCTGCCAGAAGCGTTGCGACAAGCGCCGCCAGCCGCCGGATCAGGTATCCGGCCATCGTCTAGCGGCGGTCACATGTTGCGCGCAGCAACAGCCATTATTCCCAGTGAACACCGGTCAGGTCATTTGCCTGAATCGGCGCGTTCGGCCACAGGCCGACCAGGTTGCTTCGGTGCACCATGACCTTCGCCAGCTGGAACAGGAACCCATTGACCGCGTCATCGGCCAGGATCTGCTGCGCCTGACCATAAAGCGTGTTGCGTTGGGCCGGGTCGGCGACGCCGTCGATCCGGGCCATCAGGGTGCGGAATGCCTCACTCTCATAGCCGAAATAATAGACGTCCCGGGCATAAATCCCGATATCCAGCGGTTCCGTGTGGGACACGATGGTCAGGTCGAAATCATAATCACCCTGAAACACTTCCGATACCCACTGACCCCAATCGACCGGCACGATTTCCACATCGAACCCGACCGCTTCCAGTTGGGCCGCGATGATTTCCCCGCCCCGGCGCGCATAGGTCGGCGGCGGCAGCTTCAGGACCAAGGGCGTGCCTTCCGCGACGCCGGCTTCGGCCAGCAATGCGCGGGCACGATCGGGGTTATAGGGATAGACGCCCGTCAAATCACGATAGGCCGGGCTGTGCGGCGCGAAGTGCGACCCGATGGGCGTACCGAACCCGAACATGGCCCCGTCAATGATCGCCTGACGGTCGATCGCATGCTGGATCGCGCGGCGGACACGCACATCCTGAAGCAATTCCCGGCGATGGTTCATGGACAGGATCGTCTCTCCCTCTGTCGTGCCGGCGACCACGGTGAAATTCGGGTCGGCCTGGAACTGGGCGACGGATTCCGGCGCGCCGATGTTCGAAATGGCATCGACATCACCGGACAGAAGCGCCGCGACCTGGGCCGCAGGATCGGGGATGACGCGGAACGTCGCGCTTTCCAGTGCCACCGGCTCCCCCCAGTAGTTCGGATTGCGCACAAGACGGATGGAATCGCCCTGGTTCCAGTTGTCAAACCGGAACGGACCAGTGCCCACGGGGTTTGTCTTGTTGGAATCCGCGGACGCCGGGTCGACAATCACCGCATCGCCCCAGCCCATGTTCCACAGGAAGTTTCCTTCACGCCGCGACAGGCGGATGACGACGGTACCGTCATCGGGCGTTTCGATGCTGTCGATCGCGGAAAAAAGCGCCTTTTGCGCATTTTCGGAATCTTCCGCCATTGCGCGTTCGAACGTGAACTGCACGTCCGACGATTCAAAGCTGGCGCCGTCGTGGAAGGTTACGCCCTGGCGCAGGATGAAACGGTATGTCAGCCCGTCATCTTCGATGACCCAGCGTTCGGCCAGGGCCGGGCGGACCTGACCTTGCGAATTGATGCGGGTCAGCCCTTCGAAAACGTTGGCATAGACGACTTCGTCGATCGCGGCCGGGGCGCCGGCCGTCGGATCCAGATGAGCCGGTTCCAGCGTGATGCCAAGCGTAACGCCGGTCTTCGCCGCTGCCGAACCCGCCAGCAGGCCCGCCGACAGCACCGCGGCACCCATTGCGGTGGCCAGTAGCTTCTTCATCGTCTCAATCCCCTTGATTTCGTCTTTGTTCCAAAGCCGGACGTCCCGCCGGTATTTTATAGAGAAGGTAGCAAGCGCGGGTTTTCCCGTGAAGGCCCTATCCGTGCGACCCCAGCGCGTGGCCGTATTTTTCCCGCCAGGAAATCCGTTCCTTGCCCAACGGTCCCGCTTCGTACACGCCACGCGCAATTGCCCGCGACAGACAGTCGGCCGCAATCGCCCCGATCCGGGCAAGGCCGATCAGGTCGACTGACGGCCCGGTTCCCGTCGACAGGGCAAAAACCGTATCCCCGTCAAAGGGTGAGAATACGGGTCGGATTGCCCGTGCGAACCCGGCACGCGCCATGACCGCGACACGCTGCGTGTCCTCACGGGTCATCGGCGCATCACAAGCAACGACCGCCAGCGTGGTGTTCATAACCTGTGGCCTGATCGATTGTCCCAGTTTCGGATAGACCGGTTCCGGCCCCAGCGCCCGCCGTGGCGGACCGAACCCGCCGAACTCTTCGTCCATTTCCACCAGACCGGCCAGAAACCGGCCGTCTTCAGCCACAACATCGCCGCAGCTGTTGACCGCAGCCAGCGCCGCGACGGTACACCCGGTGATCGGATCGACCGCGGACGCCGTTCCCAGTCCGCCTTCCAGCGACCCGGACCGCGCACCGTAGCCCGCCCCGGCATTGCCCAGGGCGAAGTCCACCGACGCAGCCTTTGCGGCGGCTAAGCCCATCGCGCGATAAGGCGGGGTTTCGTCCCAGTTCTTGTCGCCGCCATTGGCCAGATCGTAAAGGATTGCGCTGGGCACGATCGGCACCTTCGCCGCGCCGGTGTCGAACCCGCGCCCCTGGGTGCCAAGCCACGCATGGACACCGCCGGCCGCTTCCAGGCCAAAGGCGGACCCGCCGGCCAGTACGATGGAATCGACCGCGTCCACCAGCGTCCCCGCCGCCAGCGCATCCGTTTCGCGCGTGCCGGGACCGCCGCCGCTGACATCGACCGCCGCAGTCGCCCGTACCCCGTCGCACAGGACCACCGTCACGCCGCTCAGGACGGCTTCGTCCTGTGCATTTCCCACGATAAGGCCGGAAACGTCGCTCAGCGCGTTCTTCGGCCCGACATGAATTCCCCCCTGAAATCCGCTCACGCCATTCCTTCCCCAGACGCGCCGCCCCAGTCCGCATCTTCGTCCAGCGGATAGATCGGTCGACGCACATTCTTGTAGTCCAGCCGCGAATTGTCGGAGATGGTGACGCCATCGCCGTCCAGCGTCAATGTATGCTTTGCCAGGTTGCCGAAGCCCGCGCGGTAATGGATACGCGATTTCAGCAACAGGTACCGGGTCCGGGTCGGATCAATCCCCATCATGGTCAGGACGCCGGTATCCCAGGGTTCATGGTGACGCGCCGTGACAACTATGCGCGCACCGCCGACACGCAACAGCGCCGACGGCCCGCAATGGACCAGAACACCTGTATACATCGGCCCTTCAACCCGGAAATCCCCGTCGGACAGTTTTTCAACCATGCCCGTGACCCGCAGGGGTCGGCCGGTCCGCCCGATGGACGGCATGTCCGTCTTTCCGCCCAGGTCCAGCGTCACCTGCGCCCCTTCGCCCGCGGCGCGCATGACTTCCACCGCCGCCGGGTCCCAGACGGTCGCCACCGCCACGTCCTGCAGGTCCTGGCGCAGCACTTCGGCAATCACGGTCATGTCGTCCTGGGTTGCGCCGGACCCGCAATTGTCCGCATGGTCCAACAGGATAACCGGCCCGTCATTGTATCCGCGCGCGGTTGCAACCGCCGCCGACAGCGGGCGATGGTCATAAACGAAGTCGGCCCTTGCCGCCCAGGTCCGGTCCAGCAGGTCATCGCACGCCTGGCGCGCCAATGCCGCATCCCCGCGGTCCGCGACGACAACCGCGCTGTTGCCGGCATCATAAATGTCCGCCAGAGCAAATCCGCCGAAAACCGTCGCCGCGCCGATTCCATCCCGGGCTTCCCATTCGTGGCAGCGCGCGATCAGACCGCGCATCGGTTCGTCGTCCGTCCCCTGGCGCAAGGTCTGGGACAGAACCGGTGCCTGTCCCCAGGCCATGACAGGGTCCGCTTCGCCGCGCAGCATTGCCATCAGGATCCCGCCCACCCGTTCGGCCACTTCGTACATGTCGACATGGGGATAGGTCTTGTAGCCGATCAATGCCGTCGAATTTTCGATCATGGCGGCGGTCAGGTTGGTGTGCAGATCGCATGTAACGGCAATGGGCAGGTCCGGCGATATTTCCCGGATGCGGGCAAGAAGCGTGCCTTCCCCATCGTCCGTTGTTTCGCTGACCATCGCACCGTGCAGGTCCAGAAGCGCCGCGTCACAGCCGTCCGCCACACCGTCCAATATGGCCCGGCTCAGCGTTTCATAGGCGTAGGCGGTCACCAGGCCCGCAGGCATCGCTTCCGCTGCGACGGGGGTTACGATTTC
The DNA here is from genome assembly GCA_040217575.1 of Alphaproteobacteria bacterium. Lineage (GTDB taxonomy): Bacteria > Pseudomonadota > Alphaproteobacteria > UBA8366 > Aestuariispiraceae > Pacificispira. Next base: position 175,556 of record JAVJPW010000002.1, read on the forward strand.
CGCGCCCGCCTCATCCGCAAGCTTGTAATAGGCAGCCAGCGGCATACGGGTGTCGCGATAGGCGGCTTCGGCATCCGCCCCGAAATGCAGCCCCCATTCCCGGAACCGGTCCAGATCGGTCACGATCGGCGAAAATGTATTCGTTTCGTGTTTGAACATCGCGCAAAGAATGCGCATGACCGCCACCCTTCGTTTTTGACGAACCCGTCAGGTCCCTTCGGCAAGATCCCGCAGTTGATCGATATCGCCGATCTGGACCCGGCCACCCTCCAGCAGGCGGATCGTCCCGTTCTTTTTAAGATTGGTGAAGGTGCGGCTGACCGTTTCGGTTGTCAGGCCCAGAAAATCACCGATGTCGTTGCGGCTCATCGGGACGCGCACGATCGACGGGTCCGCGCCGGTCCGCCCGATACGTTCCGAAAGCCGCAACAGGAAACTGCACAGCTTTTCCTGTGCCGTCTTGCGGCCAAGAAGAAGCATCTGGTCCTGGGCCTGCGCCAGTTCGTGGCTGGCCATGGACAAAAGGCGTCGTTCTAGTTTCGGGAACCGGTCCATCATTTCTTCCAGTTTGCGGCGGTTGAACCGGCAGAGCGAGACGTCATTCACCGCCTCGGCCGAATACTGGTATGTCTCGTTCATCGCGATGCCCAGGAAATCGCCTTCGAACAGGAACCCTGTAATCTGACGCCGTCCGTCCGGCAGAAGCTTGTAGAGCTTCACCGCGCCGCCGGTGACATTGAATACGTAATCCGCGGATTCCCCTTCATCGATGATCGGATCGTGGGCGCGGCATTCCAGCCGGGTCAGGATCCGTATCAGCTCATCCAGTTCCTTCTGTTCCAGGACACCACAGATAGCCAGCTGCCGGATATCACAGGACGCACAGGGGTTCGTCAGGTCCATGCCGGTGCTGCGTGGCACATCCAGATCATCCAGTTCGGAAACAGAGGAATTAGGCGAACAACCGGACATATCTACCCATCTAAAAATTTGGCGCTCCACCCTTCCTGTTCGGAGCGGTTCCTGCGCCGTCTTATATGTCACTTTGAAATTATCGTGACGCCAAGACGTTGGAAAATCAACCGATCGCAGGTGCTGATTGAGATAAATCAAGGTTTCCGTTCCCTGTCCGCGACACCATGACGCCTTATGGTCGCCGGGCCGCAGTCTGCGGATTTCGGGGCCAGTCACCTCAGGGATCGGGGCGCAGGGTAACAAACAATGGCACGGATTGAAGTTTCCACCAGCCGGAGAAAGGTCCGCGTCGGACCCATTCCATTGGACAGAATTGCCCTGTCGTTGCCGCTGGCCCGGTCGATTGACACCCGAATGACACTGGAAAGATGGCAGGACTTCTGCGAACAGGTCATCGGAAAACCGGGCCGCGGCATGGAATGCGTCTGGGACGAAAATGACTGTATCATGGGGCTGATGGCGTATCATGTGCAGCCGGAACCCCGCTGCGGGCGCATCCTGATCATTGACCCGTTTCTGGCAGCGGACCTGTGCGGACGTGATTGTGCCCTTAAGGCCCTGATGGCGCGCGTGGAAGAAATTGCGACAACGCACGACTGCGCGGCGGCGCGGCTGTTCATCACCGGAAGGGCAGGGCGCGAACAAATCTCCGCTGTGGAGAAATCGACCCAGCACGGGTTTACGGTTCTGACGCTGTGCGCAACAAAACCCCTGTCGGATCAGGCGGCTTCGCTCCTGGGTTCAACGGGCAGCGACAGACAGAATACCGTACCGTCCGGTCCCGTCCTGACCAGCGACAGGTCACCGCCGTGAGCCCGCGCCAATTCCCGTGAGATGGACAGGCCCAGCCCCGTGCCGCCGGCCTTGCCGGACCCTTCGAACGGTTTGAACAAATTCTCTTCCGCCCTGGGCGGCATGCCGGGCCCGTTGTCGGACACCAGAATTTCGATCCCCGTTCCACCGTTTCGCGCTTCGACTGCGATTTCCCCGGCCCCGGATTCCGCGGCATTCCGGATCAGGTTCTTGAAAATCCTGAACAACTGTGTGCGGTCCGCATGCACGGTCACGGAAGATTCAACATCGTTTTTCAGCTGCGCACCGTTCGGAATTCCAAAACCGGCTTCTTCGATCACCGCGGCCACGCCGACGCTGCCCAGTTCCATGACCGGTCGGTCGGTCCCGACATATTTCAGGCTGCGTTCACAGAATTGAACCGCCCGGTCGATGGCATCCAGGATACCGGGTGCGATGCGCCGCACTTCCGGGTCTTCCGAGCTTTCAAGCCGGTCGGAAACGATCAGTGCGCTGGACAGGATACCGCGCAAATCATGGCTGATTTTCGCCACCGCCGTGCCCAGCGCCGCCAGGTGCTTTCGCTGGGTCAGCGCGTCGCGAATGGCGTTCTGCATCACCGCCAGCTCACGTTCCGCGACGCCGACCTCGTCCGCGCGACCGGACGGGCGGATGACCAGACTCTGGTCTTCCGGATGCGCACGGAACCGGACCATGTTTCGGCTCAACTGCTTCAGCGGCCGGACCAGCTGTGTCCGCAGCACAAGAAAGACCATAAACGCCGTCAGAACGGAAATCGTGACGCTCAACAGGAATATCCGCCCGGCAAAAGCCTGGACTTCCGCCTTCAGGTTCCCGTCGGACAGGACGAGTTCCATGCCGATCGCCGGGTCGCGCGGGGATGCCGCGATCAGACGGACCATGCGCGCCTCGTCGCGGGTGAGGGCCGCCAGCGCCTCTCCGATCATGGCGACCAGACCTTCTTCGTCCAGCGCCACGGTCACGTCGATGGGCGGCGGCATGTCCAGCATCAGGGACAGTTTGGAATCCCCCCGTTCGACGGCGACCGACTGCGCGCCGATGAAATGCAGAAGCTCCGCGCTCATATCCTGGGAAACCATGCCGTCCGGCGCGGCGTCCAGAACCAGAATGGCCAGATGCGCCGCCTCCAGCCGTTCACTCAAATAGGTGTGGCGAAAGCGCGCGACGGACGGAACGAAAATAAGCACCTCGGCCATCATCACAAAGAAGATGGTCAGGACCAGAAGCCGTGCGGATAGGCTCTTCATTTCGTCTGTCGTGGCCTCTTGAATGCGTGTCGGATTTTCGCGGGAATGAGTCCGCGTTGACTTGGCCTATTCTCCCCACTATACAGCGGCTTCGAAATCAAGGGTGCAACCCCAAATATCGCTGGAGTAATGAACCGTGAAACGCACTTTTCAGCCAAGCCGCCTGGTCCGGAAACGCCGGCACGGGTTCCGTGCGCGCATGGCCACCAAGGCCGGCCGCCGTGTTCTGGCCAATCGCCGCGCCAAGGGCCGCGCGAAACTGTCCGCCTAAAGCCGGCGGTCGCGCACGCGCGCTTCCGGCCTGACGCTGTTCGCCCAAGGCTTCGTCCATTCCCATGGCGCCCCCTCCCTCTTCATCGACGGAGCGACGCCCGGAGCGGCTGAAGCGGCGGGCGGATTTCGTTCGGGCAACGCGCGCGCGCAACAGCGCCGGAACGCCGGGACTGGTCTTGCAGGCCTTTGCCCGTCCGGCGCACGAGTTGGAAGGACCATCCGGAACCGCCCCGCGCGTCGGCTTCACGGCCAGCCGAAAGGTCGGCAACGCCGTTGCCCGGAACCGGGCGAAACGCCGCCTGAGGGCCCTTGCGGACGAAATGTTGAAACGGCACGCATCGGACGGGCACGACTATGTCCTGATTGCGCGCCAGTCGACGGTGACACGGAACTTTACGGCGTTGCGCGCGGATCTGGTGCGTTCGCTCAAAAAGCTGAAGCTCTGGCAGGATTGAGGGAGAGCGAGGGGCCATGAACGAAGAAAAACGCAACGTCATCCTCGCTGTATCGCTGTCCGCCATGATCCTGCTTGGCTGGCCTTTCGTCCGCGACATTTTCTTCCCGCCACCGCCGCAGCAGCAAATCGCCGAACAAACGCGCGGCGACGGCACGCCGTCCCAGACCACGGCGACCGGCGGCGAAACCGCGGGCATTCCCCAACCGGGCGAAGCAGCCGGGGTGCCGGATGCAAGCGGCCAGACCGCGGCGCCCGTGATTGACGAGGCGATGGGCCGCGAAGAGGCGCTGGCCCTGGCGCCGCGGGTCCGGATTTCGACGCCCCGCGTTTCCGGATCGATCAATCTGCGCGGCGCACGCGTCGACGACCTGTTGCTGACCGATTATCGCCAGACCCTGGAAGACGATTCCCCGGTCATCGAATTCCTGCAGCCGTCGCGTGGCCAGGCGCCGTATTTCTTCCAGTTCGGCTGGTCGGCCGTGGCAGAGGTTCAGGTACCGGACGGAAACACTGTCTGGACCGCCGACCGCGAGGTTCTGGCGCCCGGACAGCCGGTAACCCTGTCCTGGACCAACCCGGACGGAATCCGGTTCGAACAGGTGATCTCGATCGACGACGATTACATGTTCTCCGTCGACCAGCGCATCGTGAACGACAGCGACACATCGGTTTCCGTCGTACCCTATGGCCGCATCTTCCGGTCCGGCACGCCGGAGGTTCTGGGATTCTACATCCTGCATGAGGGGCTGATCGGCGTTTTCGAAGGTGTCCTGGAAGAACGCGACTATGACGAGGTCGCGGAAAACGACGGCGGGCGTGAACAGTTCAATACCACCGGCGGCTGGATGGGGATCACCGACAAATACTGGTTGGTGGCACTGGTCCCCGACCAGCAGACACCGGTACAGAGCACGTTCCTGCATACCGGACGCGCGACAAGCCAGTATCATGTCAATTTCGCCACCGATGCACTGACCGTCGGACCCGGCGAGGTAGCCGAACAGGCATCGCGCGTTTTTGCCGGCGCCAAGGAAACGACCCTGCTGGATGCGTACCGGGACGATCTGGGCATTGCCAATTTCGACCTGGCGGTTGATTTCGGCTGGTTCTATTTCCTGACCAAACCGATCTATTACGCGATTCACTGGCTGGCTGGAATCGACGACGTCTATGGGTTCGGCCTTGCCATTCTTCTGCTGACGGTCGGGATCAAGCTGCTGTTCTTCCCATTGGCCAACAAGTCCTACAAGTCCATGAGCAAGATGAAGCTGCTGCAGCCGAAAATGGTCGAGCTGCGCGAGCGGTGCGGCGATGACAAGGCGAAACTGCAGCAGGAGATGATGGCCCTGTACAAGCAGGAGAAGGTCAATCCCCTGTCGGGATGTCTGCCGATCCTGGTTCAGATTCCCGTCTTCTTTGCGCTGTACAAGGTGCTGTTCGTGACAATCGAAATGCGCCACGCCCCCTTCTTCGGCTGGATCAACGATTTGTCCGCGCCGGACCCGACCGGCATTCTGGAAGTATTCGGTCTGGTCCCCTGGGAAGTACCGGCGATCCTGGCGATCCTGAACATCGGGCTGTGGCCGATCATCATGGGCTTTACCATGTGGTTCCAGCAAAAGCTGAACCCGCCGCCCGCCGACCCGATCCAGCAGAAGATCTTCGGCCTGATGCCCATCTTCTTCACCTTCATTCTGGGCGGATTCCCGGCCGGTCTGGTGATCTATTGGGCCTGGAACAACTCGCTGTCGATCCTGCAGCAATATGTCATCATGCGCCGCATGGGCGTCGCCATCGGTGGCGGCAGGGCCGAAGAGAAACCAGGCGAGTAACCAGTCACCGGACATGACCGATTTCAGCCCAGCAGAACCCGACCAGACCGCAATCGAAGCGGGCCGGGTGCTGTTCGCCGGGGAATGCCGGTTCATGCTGGGCGTGGTGGCAATGGAACAATTGCCAGACCCGGCACTGCCGGAAGTCGCCTTTGCCGGCCGGTCCAATGTCGGAAAATCAAGCCTTATCAATGCGCTGACGGGCCGCAAGACCCTGGCGCGCACGTCAAACACGCCGGGCCGCACCCGTGAAATCAACTTCTTTGAATTCGATGACCGCCTGCGCCTGGTGGACATGCCGGGCTATGGCTTCGCCAAGGTGCCGAAGCCCATGGTGGAAGGGTGGACACGCCTGATTCACGACTATCTGCGGGGCCGCGCAGTCCTGCAGCGCTTGTGCCTTCTGGTCGACAGCCGCCACGGCCTGAAACCCAGCGACACGCAGCTGATGGACATGCTGGACAAGGCGGCGGTCAATTACCGTGTCATCCTTACCAAGGCGGACAAGCTGGGCAAAGGGGCGCTGTCGAAGGTCGAAGCCGACGTGCGCGAGGCGATCCGGAAACACCCGGCGGCGGTGCCGGAACCGCTGTCGACCAGCGCGGAGAAAGGCACCGGAATCCCGGAATTGCGGGCCGAGATTGCGCGCTTTGCGAAGGAGCCCGGGTCGGGATAACCTTTGCGCCGCATGCGACGAAAAAGACAAGACGACCAAATGTTGGGGTTGGACGATGACGGACGGATCGCAGAATTCAGTGGATAGGGCCCGGCGCCGGGTCGAATGGCTGGCCCAGGCCGGTATTCTTACTGAAGCGCTGCCCTATATGCGGCGCTACAACGACCAGACGCTGGTCATCAAATATGGCGGTCACGCCATGGGCGACGCGCGCCTGTCGCGCCTGTTCGCCCGCGATATCGTGCTTCTGAAACAGGTCGGCATCGACCCGATCGTCGTTCACGGCGGCGGTCCGCAGATCGGCGAGATGCTGAAGCGCGTTTCCAAGGAAAGCGTCTTCGTCGACGGGCTTCGGGTGACCGATCAGGAAACCGTCGACATCGTCGAAATGGTCCTGGCAGGCAACATCAACAAGGAAATCGTCGGCTCCCTGCAGGCGGAAGGCGGGCGCGCCATCGGCCTGTGCGGCAAGGATGGCGGCCTGATCAAGGCAAAGAAGCTGGAACGCACGACGAAGGACCCGGAAAGCAACATCGAGAAGGTGCTGGATCTGGGGTTCGTGGGAGAACCCGTTTCCTGCGACACGACGATCCTGGAAATCCTGCGGAAGTCGGATTTCATTCCCGTCATCGCGCCGATCGGCATCGGGGACGAGGGCGAAACCTATAACATCAACGCCGACACCGCCGCCGGTGCGATTGCCGGCGCGGCCGGGGCAAAACGCCTGTTGCTGCTGACGGATGTCGCGGGCGTGCTGGACAAGGACGGGGAGTTGATTCCGGACCTCACCGTTTCCGAGGCGATGACCCTGCAGGAAAAGGGCATCATTTCCGGCGGCATGATTCCCAAAATCCAGACCTGCGTCGAAGCGATCGAGGCCGGTGCCGACGGTGCGGTCATCCTGGATGGGCGGGCGCAGCACCAGATCCTGCTGGAGCTGTTTACCGAACACGGGACCGGCACACTGATCCGGCCGGGCTGACGGCCACGCGATGGATACGGGGCCGGACCCGACCCTGGACGATCTGATCGGTTTTTTTTCCGCAGGCCGCCTGCCGGAAGCACTGTCGGCCTGTCAGGGGTATCTGTCGGCCAATCCGGACGATCCCGTCGCGCACAACATCATGGGCATGTCGCTTCTGTCGCTGGGCCAGACCGATGGTGCCCTGGCGGCGATCCGCCGCGCGGTTGCGATCAAACCCGACTATGCGCAAGGCCACAACAATCTGGGCAATGCCCTGAAATCCGCGGGCGACCCGGCGGGCGCGGAATCCGCCTATCGTGCGGCACTGGACCTGATGCCGGACCTTCTGCCGGCGCTGGCCAATCTGGGGATCGTCCTGCGGGAACTGGGTCGCCGCGACGAAGCGGCCGCGACTCTGACCCGCGCCGTGGCACTGGAACCGAACGACGCGGCGATCTGGTCCAACCTTGCCGCTGTCGACTATGAACGACAGCGCTATGAGGACGCGGCCAAGGCCGCCCGGCGCGCGGTTGCCCTGGCACCCGATCTGGCCGCCGCCCAAACCAACCTTGGGAACGCGGCGGCGCGCCTCGGCAGGCAGAATGAGGCACTGGCCGCCTTCGGCGCGGCACTGGCCACGGCGTCGGGCAACCCGCACATCCTGTATGACCTGGGAAAGGCGCAGTCGCTGTTGGGGCTGATGGCGCCGTCGGCGGAAACCTACCGCAAGGTGCTTGCCATCGATCCGGGTCATGCGCATGCGGCATCCAACCTGTTGATGACACTGCATTATATCGACGGCCTTTCCGCAGATGCGGTGGCCGGGGAACATCGCGCCATCGCAGGCGCACTCTATCCCGATGGCGGCGGGCGGCCCGTCCCGGCCGCGTATGCCGGGCCAATCCGGATTGGTTTCGTTTCCCCCGACCTGAAAGACCATTCCGTCGCCCGGTTCCTGGAACCGCTTCTGGGGGCGCTGGACCGGGCGAAAATTCATGTCACGTGCTTCAGCCATGTTGAAACACCCGACCGGGTGACCGCCCGGCTGAAAGGCCTGTCTAACGGGTGGGTGGACCTGTGCGGTCTGGACACGCGACAGGCCGTAGCCGCCGTCCGGGAAGCGGACATCGACCTTTTGATCGACCTGGCGGGGCACAGTGCACGCAACCGGCTTGACCTGTTCGCTGCACGCGCCGCACCGGTTCAGGCGACCTGGCTTGGATATCCGAACACGACGGGCCTGACGCAGATCGATTATCGCATCACGGATGCCGCCGCCGACCCGGAAGGGGATGCGGACACCCTCAATTCCGAAAAACTGATAAGGTTATCAAAGGGTTTCCTGTGTTATTCCGGGGCCGAAACGGTGCCTGTCGCGCCCTTGCCCAGCCGGGACGGGGGCCCCGTTACCTTCGGCAGTTTCAACAACATCCAGAAACTGTCGAACGGGACCGTCGTGCTGTGGTCGAAAGTGCTGGCTGCCTGCGACGGATCGACGCTGCTGCTGAAATCCCGAAATCTTGCGGACCCGGTGCTGCGGCAACGCATCATCGACCGGTTCGGCGCACATGGTATCGACGGTGCCCGGATCCGTTTTGCGGACTACACCGCGACGCAGGCCGACCATCTGGCACTTTACGGTCAGATTGATATCGCGCTGGACCCCGTTCTCTATAACGGGACGACCACGACGTGCGAAGCGCTGTGGATGGGCGTCCCCGTCGTGACGCTGGCGGGCGACCGCCACGCCGCGCGCGTTGGTGTCAGCCTGCTTTCCGCCGCCGGCATGCCGGACCTGATCGCAGAGGACGAAGCCCGGTTCGTCGAAATCGCCGGGACGCTGGCCGATCCCGCCGGGCGCACGGACCTGGCGGCGCGCCGGGCGAGCCTGCGCGACCGCCTGAAAGTCTCATCGCTTTGCGATGCGCAGGACTTCGCCCGTCGGATGGAAGCCGCTTTCGAAGCGATGGTGCAACCCCGGTAGAACCTACCCAAACGCCTTTGCCATGACATCGGCCATGCTTTTGGCGAATGCGGACGGGTCGGGCAGGGTTTCGCCTTCCAGAATCCGCGCCTGATCCAACAGAAGCGTCGGAGCGGCGCCCAGATCGCCCTTTCCGTCCGCCCCCGCTTTCGTTGCCAGCGCCGAAATCAGCGCGTGCTTCGGATTGATCTCCAGAATACGCGGCGCCGTTTCCTCCAGTCGGTTATGCTGTTTCAAGAGCCGCTCCAGATGCATGTCCATGCCGTGTTCGTCGGCGACCAGACAGACCGCGCTTTCGGTCAGCCGATCGGATACGCGCACATCCTTTACCGCGTCGCCAAGCGCAAGCTTGATCGCGATGATTAGGCCGTCCATGTCGCTTTCGACCTTTTCCGCCTCATCATCCGACGTGTCTTCGGCGTCGTCCTTCTTGATCTTGGACAGGTCCGCCCCGGCGCGGGTCACGGATTTGAACTGTTTGCCGTCGAATTCGCCGATCATGGGCAGCCAGAATTCGTCCACCGGGTCCGCCATCAACAGGACCTCGACGCCTTTTGCGCGGAACCCTTCCAGCTGCGGGCTGCGCTTCAGCGCCTCTACACTTTCGCCCGAGATGTAATAGATCGCGTCCTGGCCTTCCTTCATACCGGCGACATAGTCTTCCAGTGAAATCAGGTCTTCGCGCATCGTGGACTTGAAACGGCAGAGCTTGAGCAGCGCATCCTTGTCCGATGTTCCTTCGTACAGCCCTTCCTTCAGGACCAGTCCGAACTTGTCCCAGAAGGAAGCGTAGGCTTCCGGTTTCTTTTCCGCCTTCTTTTCGAGTTCGCCGACAACGCGCTTCACCAGACCCGCGCGAATCTTGCCGACGACCGGGTTGTTCTGAAGCATTTCGCGGCTGACGTTCAGCGGCAGGTCCTCGCTGTCGATGACGCCGCGCAGGAAACGCAGCCAGGACGGCAGCAGGTCTTCGCATTCTTCGGTAATGAACACGCGCTTCACATAAAGCTTCAGCTTCGACATGCGTTCCGGATGGAACAGGTCCATGGGCCGTTCGGTCGGAATGAAGACCAGCCCGGCATATTCGATCATCCCTTCGGCCTTGAAATGCAGGGTCAGCCAGGGGTCGTCGAAGCTGTGCGATACGTGGTGATAGAATTCCTTGTACTGCTGTTCGTCGATTTCGGACTTCGGACGGGTCCACAGGGCCGACGCTTCGTTCAGGCGGCTGTCCTCGTCTTCGCCGTCTTCGCCCTTGCCCACCAGTTCGATGGGGAATGGAATGTGGTCGGAGTAGGTCTTTACGATCCGGCGCAGCGCAGCCTCTTCCAGGAATTCCCTGGCGTCATCCTTCAGCGTCAGCGTGATTTCCGTACCGCGGGTCGCCTTTTCCGCCTCTTCGACGGTAAAGCCGGTGCGCCCGTCAGACGTCCAGCGCCAGGCCTCATCTTCGCCCGCGCGGCGGGACAGGACGGACATTTCCGTCGACACCATGTAGCCGGAATAGAAACCGACCCCGAATTGACCGATCAGGCTGACATCCTTTTTCTTGTCGCCGGACATGTTTTCGACGAAGGCGGCGGTACCGGACCGGGCAATCGTACCCAGATTGTCGATCAGTTCCTGACGCGACATGCCCGTGCCGTTGTCGGCGATGGTCAGCGTGCCCGCGTCCTTGTCCGCGATCAGGCGGATCTTGAAATCCGCATCGCCTTCGGTCAGGGACGGCGTCTCGATCGCCAGATAGCGCAGCCGGTCGCAGGCATCCGCCGCGTTCGATATCAGCTCGCGCAGGAAGATTTCCCGTTCGGAATACAGCGCATTCGCCACAATATCCAAAAGTCGCCCGACTTCCGCCTGGAAGCCCATCGTCTCGGTCGTCTTGGTTTCTTCCGTCGCGGCAGCGGCTTTTTTGGATGCGCCTTTCGTGCCTTTCGCCTTTGTTGCCATTGGCTCAAGCCTCTCTTTCACAGTATGGTTTCCCGAATTTCCGGGCCGGATATAGTCGCTGAACACGGGCGACTCAAGACCACCGCCCGCTGTTGGACTTGCCGGGATGTCAAAAGCACCATGGGTCAGCCGATTTTCGACAGAAGTTTTGAACCCCGCTACGGCGAATGTGTGATCCTGCGCCCGACGGTGCGCCGCATCGTCGCCCGCAACCCCAATGCCTTTACCTTCCACGGAACCGGTACCTACATTCTGGGGCAGGGGGACGTCGCGGTCATCGACCCAGGACCGGACGATCCGGCCCATCTGGACGCGATCCTGTCCGCCCTGATCGGTGAAACGGTGACCGCAATCCTGGTCACCCACACCCACCGCGACCATTCGCCCCTGGCGGCTGCGCTTAAGGCCGCGACCGGCGCACCGACCTATGGCTATGGGCCCCATGGCGGCGACCGGAACGCAGAATCGGTGGAAGAAGGTGCGGACCGGGATTTCGTGCCGGACCATTTTCTGCGGGACGGGGACCTGGTGTCCGCCGCCGGTTGGACGGTGGAAGCGGTGCATACGCCCGGTCACACGTCGAACCATCTGTGTTTTGCCTATCTGGACCGCAATGTCCTGTTTTCCGGTGATCATGTCATGGGCTGGTCGACCAGTGTGATTTCCCCGCCAGATGGGGACATGGCCGCCTATCTGGCGTCGCTTCGCAAACTTCTGGACCGGGATGAGGAAATTTTTTATCCGACCCACGGCAACCCGATCGAAAACCCGAAACAGCATGTGGCCGATTTCATCGACCACCGTCTGGAGCGCGAAGACCAGATTTTGGCCTGCATCGCGGCCGGACAGCACCGCATCGACCAGATGGTGCCGTCGATTTATCGCGATGTGCCGGCAAAACTGCATCCGGCGGCGGCGCGGTCGGTCCTGGCCCACCTGATCCATCTTTGGGAGCAGGGACGGGTTGCCTGTGACGCACCATATCCTAAACTTGGTTCGGAATTTTCGCGGATAGCGTGAACATGGCCCGCCGTGGACCCTGCCATGGCGCCCGCTGATCGAGGACTTAGAATGAGCGACCCAAAGACCTTGCTTGAACTTTCCGGCGCAGACACCGCGCCCGTGCCTCTTTCCCAGACCGCCCTTGTCCTGATTGACTGTCAGGAAGAATACAGAAGCGGGTTTCTGCCGCTTCCGGGCGTCGACCGCGCGATGGAGGAGGTTGCGGAAATTCTGGACCGCGCCCGGACGCTGGGTGTGCCGCTGGTCCATGTCCGGCATGTGGGGAAACCCGGCGGGGCATTTGACCCGGGCGGGCCTGGCGGCCAGATCATGGCGGAAGTCGCGCCGATGGATGGCGAAGCCGTCGTCGACAAGGGGCTGCCCAACGCCTTTGCCGGAACCGCCCTGCACGAGGTTTTGACGGCAAGCGCGCGCGATACCCTGACCATCGTCGGGTTTATGACGCATATGTGTGTCAGTTCGACAGCGCGGGCCGCCCTGGATCTGGGATATCGCACCATGGTCGTCGACAGCGCCTGTGCCACCCGCGATCTGCCGCGTCCCGGCGGCGGCGTGGTTTCCGCCGCGGACCTGCATGTCATGGAACTGGCCGCCCTGTCGGACCGGTTTGCGACAATTGCACCCGACAGCGCATCCGTCCCTGACTGACCCCGTAAGGCCCGGGCTTTCCGGGCCCCTTATCCCGGCTTCTGGCCGATCGCCGCCCAACAGCGATGCGGCACCGGCAGCGGATCATCCGGAAATTCCAGGTCCAGCAGCGCGGCATGGTCCGCATCGAACGCCGCGACGCCGGCCGCGTCCATCGACCCGCCGATCGGCGCACTTGCGCGGATGCGGCCGCGCCAGGATTCTTTGTTATAGTTCTCTATATGAGTGAAGGAGAAGGTTTCGATGCCTTCAAATCCGGCTTCCGCCATACCGGTCGGCCAGGCAGGATAGATTCCCGTCCCCCCGCCATAGGGCCAGTCCGGCGCATGGTCCAGAATCAGCCGTTCCGTTGCGGCGACGACATTGCCCGCAAGCGGCAGCCAGTCGAAATGGCATATCACCAGTTGTCCGCCCGGTTTCAGGATGCGCAGCACCTCCCCGAATGCCTTCGGTCCATCAAACCAGTGCCAGCACTGCCCCGCCGTTACGATATCGAAATGTTTTGCCGGTATCCCGGTATCTTCGGCACTACCAATTTGAAAGGTAATATTTTTCAGGCCCTCCGAATCAGCGATTTCCCGGGCCTGTACCAGCATGTCCGGTGCAATATCCACCCCGGTGACCGTAGCGCCGCGCCGGGCAAAGCCGCGGGCCAATGTTCCGGTCCCGGTGCCCAGATCCAGTACCGTCTGACCGGGGACACCGACATTTCGCCCGGCCAGTTCATCGAAGAATCGGTCGGGGAAACCGGCGCGATGCCGCGCATAATCGTCTGCGGTTGATCCGAAATCGACCTGATAGGACGGCTTCAAAGGCTTCTCCTATTGCTGTGCGTGCTCTACCAATGAAACATGTAGCCGCCCGGACGACCGGGTTAAACCGGAAACGAGTTCATCACCCCGTTCATGACGTCACCCGACCTGGAAACCCTGATCCGCACGGCGCGCGGCACCCACGACCCGAAAACGCTGTCGGCCGTCGTTGTAGGCCTGCGCGCGGCAATGCTGGCACAGCCGGACCACCTTCCGGCCTTTCAGGGTCTGTCGGAAGCGCTTCGGCGCCTGGGCCGCGTGGCAGAAGCGGAAGCGGTCCTGACCGCAGCCATCGAACGCCACCCGGTCGACGCGCGGCTGCGCCTGATTCACGCCAGGGTTTTGGCCGACTGGGACCGGCTGGACGACGCGGCGGAAGCAGCGGAAGCGGCGATTGCCATGCATGCGGGCGACCCGGAAGCACTGACACTTCTGGCATCCATCCGCCTGGAACAGGGACGCCAGCCGGATGCGGTCGCGGCGCTGGAACGCGCGGTCGCGCTCAGACCCTATACACCGGCACTGACGATGCTGGGCCGGTTGAAGCGGCTTTCGGGCGACCTGGACGGGGCGCTTTCCGCGCTGGAACAGGCGGTTGCCAATGCCGGCCGTCACGACGGGCGCGCCCAGGCCGATGCGCGGGTCCAGCGTGCAATAGCGTATTTGTGCGCGGGGCGTATCGCCGACGGATTCCGCGAATATGACTGGCGCTGGAAAACCGGCGCGCTGTCGAACCTGAACCCCGGTCTGCCGCCCTGGACCGGCGAACCGCTTGAGGGGCGCACGCTGCTTATTCGCGCGGAACAGGGGTTGAGCGAATGCCTTCAGTTCTTTCGCCTGGCCGGGCTGATCGACGGGGGCCGCGTCGTGTTCGAAGCGCCGCCTGAGCTGGTGCCGATCCTGCGTGCAAGCCACCTTGTATCCGACGTCGTCGCACAGGGCGAACCGCTTCCGTCGGCGGACTGTTGGGCACCGCTGCTGTCGGTCCCGCGGATCCTGAAGATCGATGCCGACAGCATTCCGGACGAAGTGCCCTATCTGCGGTCCGATCCCAGCCTCCTGGCCCCGTGGCGCGAACGCCTGGGTCCCGGACCAAAGATCGGGGTCGCCTGGCATGGCGGCGAACCCTTGTTCGAAGGGCGCACACGCCGCATCCCCCTGTCCGCCTTTGCCCCGCTGGCCCGTGTCGAAGGGGTCAGCCTTGTCAGCCTGCAGAAAGGTGCCGGCCGGGAGGAGGCGGACCAGGTTCCCTTCCCGGTCTATGACATGACCGACGATATGGATGAAGGGGCGGGCGCGTTCCTGGATACCGCGGCAATCATGCAGAACTGTGCGCTGATCGTGACGGCGGACACCGCAATTGCCCATCTGGCGGGCGCGTTGGCCCGACCCTGCTGGACCGTCCTGCCGGAAGGGGGCGATTGGCGGTTCGGCTGGCACGCCAGCGACAGCCCCTGGTATCCGACAATGGAATGTCTGCGCCGCCCGCCCGGCGGTGACTGGCGCGACGTGTTCGACCATATCGCCCGGCGGGTCGCCGCAATCCGGGCGGGTCAGACCAGCGCCTTCGACGATATGGACGGTCCCCGGGGCGAACCCGGCGACACGGAACCGGCATCGTCCGGCGCCGACAATGACAAATTAACGTGAATTGAAGACGATAGCGTTGGCAATTCCGGCGCGCACGGCCATATCGTCCCCCGGAATACGGTTATAACCGTGCGCGTTCGCCGCTATACTAGCGGCGCGCAACCCAAGGAGGCTCAACCCATGCAGCACAGACTACCCGTCCTTGCCCTCATTCTCACCCTCGGCGTGGCCGCGCCGGCCACGGCCCTGGCCATGGGGTTCGGGTCCAGCAATGACGACGAAGCTACCTATGATATGGGCTATGAAAAAGCCCAGGCCGGCGACTATGCCGAAGCGATCGACATTCTGGAAGACGTGGTCGAGGATGACCCGGACAATGCGGATGCCTGGAATATGCTTGGGTACAGCTACCGGAATTCCGGCGATGCGGACAATGCCTGGGACGCCTACGAACGCGCCCTTGCCATCGACCCGAACCATCTGGGGGCACACGAATATATCGGCGAATGGTACCTGATGCAGGGTGACGTTGCGTCCGCGCAGGCGCAGCTTGAGAAGCTGTCCACCCTGTGCCCGAACGGATGCGAAGAACTCGATACCCTGTCGGCGTCGATCGAAGCGGCGACCAATTCCTGACGGCAAGAGCCCTATGCGCGGCGGAAATCGGTGGAAAAGGCATCACGCGCCTTTTTCACCGCATCGCGCATAACGCATTCTTCGGCATGGTCGTTGATAAGCCCCATCGCCTGCATGAAGGCAAAAACCGTGGTGGGTCCGACAAAACGCCAGCCGCGCTTTTTCAATTCCTTTGAAATCGCAACCGACACCGGTGATGTGGTTTGCGACTGCGGCGGAAGGCCGTCCGGTTCCGGTTCATAGGACCAGAAGAAGGCGGCAATCGACCCTTCGCGTTCCACCATTTCCACCGCTCGCTTGGCATTGTTGATCGTCGCTTCGATCTTGCCGCGATGGCGCACGATCCCTGCATCCTGCAGCAGGCGGTCCACATCCGAAGGTCCGAACTCTGCCACCTTGTTGAAATCGAACCCGGCGAAGGCGGCGCGGAAATTGTCCCGTTTGGCCAGGATGGTGCGCCAGGACAGTCCGGACTGAAATCCTTCCAGACAGATTTTTTCGAACAGGCGAATGTCGTCGCCCACCGGATAGCCCCATTCCCGGTCGTGATAGTCGAAAAATTCCGGTGCCGCGCCACACCAGCCGCAGCGCGGTTTTCCGTCAGGCCCGGGAATCGTACCGCTCATTTGTTTATCTCCGCTCTTCCAATTCCAAAATATCAGGCGGCCAGAAAGTCCAGACGCGAATCCGTCCGGCTCGGCGCAATTTCCGCAATTTCCGGCGTCACGATGCCTTCCGCCACGAACGGGTCTTCCTGTGCGCGGGCGGCCAGCGCAGCCCTTGTCAGCCCGTGGGCCAGGATCGCCCCGCCACGGGCGCCGCCCGCTTCGTCCGTCAGGGTGCCGGCCAGAATGAACACACCATCATCGAACCCCTTCTGAATCCATGCCTTGTGGCCGGCCATATGGTCCGCGGCGCGGCTTCTGTCGGCAAAATTAAGGTGTAGAATGAACATTTCCCCCTCCCGATCTGTCGGCGGCGCGCGCGACCTGGTCCCGAAGCCAGGCATACATGTCCTGCACTTCCGTTCGGACGAATTCATCGTCCTTGAATGCATTGGCCAGTGTGGCGATCCCCTGGCTGCGGGCCAGAATATGCAGTGCCAGCGCATCCGCATCCGGTCCGCGCCCCATGCGTTCGAACTGCCGGGCAAGCCAGACCCGAAAAATCGTGAAAAGCTCGTTCGCGCGTGACTGCGACGGATGACCCAGTTTCGCCAATTCAGACGTCAAGGTTCCGACTGGGCATCCATAGCTGCGGATGTCATCCGCATTGTCGGTCAGAATGTCGATGAAAGCCCGGATACGGTCTTCCGGCGTGTCGCCTGCGGCTTCCCAGCGGTCGATCATGTCGCGGGTCTGCGCCAGGCGGCGGGTGATGACGCCGTCCAGTATCTCATCCTTCGATTTGAAGTGATAATAGAAATTGCCCCGCGAAATGCCGACGGACCCGGCGATATCGGCAAACGAAGTATGGTCGAACCCCTGGCGATAAAACAGATCGTCCGCCGCCTGCAGGATCTGATCGTGGGTGTCGCCGTCGTTCATAAGATGCCGATGTCCGAATGCGCCATAAATCTAGGACGATTGTCCTAATCCCTTAATAGGACAACTGTCCTAACCCGTCAACAAAAAACGGTCGGGCTTGCGGCCGCTATTCCGCGTTCTGGTCGATCAGATAGTCGCGAAAAGCATAAAGCAGTGCCGAGATATCGGGGTTCCGCTGTTCCCAGACGGCATGCGCTTCGGGTGCATTGTCGCGGGTAAAGGCGCGAAAATCGGAACACCAGTGCTGTTCCAGCGCCTGACGGAAAGCGATCGAATCCTCACTGCCCTTATCCACACCCAGATCCTGGTTGGCGCGTTCTTCAATCAGGTACGCCTCGCATTCCGCGTCCAGCACCCGCATCTGAAGCAGGCGCCCCTGCATGTGCTGGAAGGCATGTCCCGCGGTTTCGTGGGCCAGCACGGCCGCCATCCGGTCCAGGTCCCATTGAATGCCCGTCCGGCCGATGATGATGACAAAACTATAGTCGCCGGCGGCAGGGTCGTAGTAGCGCGGGAAATAACTGGCCAGATTGATGCTTTCCCAGGTTTCGTCGGGATGGCGGGCGTCATACAGGATGACGATATGTCCGGCCCGTTTCAGGTCGTCGAACCGGTTCTGGATCAGGCTGGACATATCCGACATCCGGTCGATCACCGCGCGAATGAACGCCACCGCATCCGGCGCCGGTGTCGTGCGCACGCCGTCGATCAACTCTTCTTCCGGTTCTTCCGCCAGAATATAGATGCCGCGATGGGTTTCCTGAATCCGTTCCGCCACCGCCGGACCCGAAAGGGACCCCACCGTCAGCCCCGCCCCAAAAAAGAAAGTCACTGGATAAAATAAAGTCAGAACAACCCGGTACACCGGAACCGCCTCCCCAAAATATAAAACCGCCCGACGGTTGTTCTACCATCGGGCGGATAGTTTCGAACCCTTTTTCGCGAAAAAATCGCATCAGGCTCGATGGGAGCAAACTCCCGGACGGCCGCTTAGTGGAACTGCGCGGTCTCCGTCGATTCGCTCATCGCCGTCGTGGCGCTGTCCCTGGCGGTCGTGGTGTTGACCGCGTCGAAATAGCTGACGCCGACTTCGTGCTGGTGACGCGTGGCAGAGAAGCCGTTGGCTTCCGCCGCGAATTCCGCCTGCTGCAGTTCGGAATAGCCGGCCATGCCGCGATCCTTGTAGGCACGGGCCAGTTCGAACGTGGCGTAGTTCAGGCTGTGGAACCCGGCCAGAGTGATGAACTGGAATTTGTAGCCCATCTTGCCCAGTTCGCGCTGGAAGGCTTCGCATTCCGCCGGGCCCAGGTGCTTCGCCCAGTTGAAGGAAGGCGAGCAGTTGTAGGCCAGCATCTGGTTCGGAAACTCCGCGTGGATCGCGTCGGCGAACTGCTTTGCCTGTTCCAGGCTGGGTGTGGAAGTTTCCATCCACAGGAGGTCCGCATACGGCGCAAAGGACAGGCCACGGCTGATGCACATGTCCATTTCGCCGGTGATCCGATAGAAGCCTTCCGACGTGCGTTCGCCCGTCAGGAACGGCTGGTCGGCCGGGTCGATGTCGCTGGTGATCAGACGGGCCGCTTCCGCGTCCGTGCGGGCCATGATGATGGTCGGCACACCCATGACGTCCGCCGCCAGCCGGGCCGACGACAGGTTGCGCACCGCCTGCTGCGTCGGCAGCAGAACCTTGCCGCCCAGGTGGCCGCATTTCTTTTCCGACGACAGCTGGTCTTCGAAATGGACGCCCGCCGCCCCGGCCTTGATCATCGCCTTCATCAGTTCGAAGACGTTCAGCGGACCGCCGAAACCGGCCTCCGCGTCGGCCACGATCGGTGCGAACCAGTCGATGTCGGTCGTATCTTCGCCGTTCAGGCGTTCCATCGTCTGAATCTGGTCCTGACGAATGAAGGCGTTGTTGATCCGTTCAATCACCTGCGGAACGGAAGACACCGGATACAGCGATTGGTCCGGGTACATCTGGCCGGCATTGTTTGCGTCCGCCGCGACCTGCCAGCCCGACAGATAAATCGCTTTCAGACCGGCGCGAACATGCTGCGTCGCCTGACAGCCGGTGAACGCGCCCAGCGTGTTCACATAAGGCTCTTCATTGATCAGTTTCCACAGCTTCTTCGCACCCATTTCCGCCAGCGTGTGGCGGATCTGGATCGACCCGCGCAGCTTCGCCACGTCGGCCTTGGTATAGTCGCGCCGTGTCGTCGCCCAGCGGTCGGGTGCATATTCCGGCGCATCCCATTCTTCACCGCTGCCGTCGCCCCAGCTCCAGTTTTCGTTCGGTGCCAAACTGTCCATTGCTCTGTCCTTTCCAGGTTCTTTATGCATCGGTTCCGGCATTCCTTGGCCGCCGATGCGAATTTGAGGCGTTTCCAGTCCCTACGGTGTTAATCTCTTTACAAACCCATTCTGGCTTCTTCGATTTCGTTGCTGAGGACCGGAATACGGGGAATTGATGCGGCGCACAACGCTAACCGACATGACATATTGTAAAGATTTCCAGAAAATGCTTTTCTATTCGTAAATCCAGTAAAGATCGGTATCGGTGAATGGCCAAGAAGCCTGGAAAAGACGCACCCAAGATCGGGCCCAAGATTCGCCGCCTGCGGCGAGAGGCGGGTTTGAGCCAGGCCGCGCTGGCGGACATTCTGGATGTGTCGGCCAGCTATCTGAACCTGATCGAACACAACCGCCGCAAACTGACGGTCCCGCTTTTGCTGAAACTGTCGGACCATTTCGGTGTGCCGGTCGACCAGCTGGCGGATGAGGAGGAAAGCCGCCTTTACTCCGACGTGATGGAAGCACTGTCGGACCCGGTTTTCGATGAGTTCGACATTCGCAACACGGATGTACGCGATCTGGTGGAAGTCAGCCCGGAAACGGCGCGCGCCCTTTTACATGCCTATGACGCCTATCATGCGACGCTGACCAACGCGCGCAGCCTGGCCGCGTCCGGTGCCGATCCGGACGATGGCGGGCTGGCCGGACTGGCGGGGGGCATTGGCGCCGGCACCCAGTCGGCCGCGGACATCGTGTCCGACATGGTCCAGGATGCCAGCAACTATTTCCAGGACCTGGAGGAGGAGGCGGACCGCGTCCGGCGCGAAATCGGCACTGTCGGCGGGGCGGCACGGTCGCTGGACGCGTTGACGGACTATCTGCGCCAGGCTCATGACGTGCGGGTCAATTTCCTGGACCCCGGCACGGCCGCGGCACAAAGCGTCCCGTTCATCCGCCGCTATCACGCCCAGCAGCGCCTGTTGGAAATCAGCCAGCGCCTGCCGGGCGCCAGCCGCGCTTTTCAATTGGCCTATCAGATCGCGCTTCTGTCGGCCGGGCCCGTGATCGACATGCTTTTGATGGAAAAGGGGCTGAAGGAAGAACAGCCCCGCGCACTGGGCCGGGTGGCGCTGGCAAACTATTTCGCGGCCGCCCTTTTGTTTCCCTATGACGCGTTCCTGGAAAGCGCGCGCGACTGCCGGTACGACGTCGAACTGCTTCAGCATGCCTGGCGCGCCGGGTTCGAACAGATCTGCCACCGGCTGACGACCCTGAACCGGCCCGACAATCGCGGCATTCCCCTTCACATGCTGCGGGTTGACCTGGCCGGCAACATTTCCAAACGCTTCACGCTGTCGGGCCTGCCCATTCCGCGACATGGCGGAGCGTGCAGTCGCTGGAACATCTACGGCGCCTTCATGGCGCCCGGCCAGATTCAGGCACAGGTCTCCAAACTGCCGGACGGCACCGCCTATTTCTGTATCGCCCGCACGGTGGTGAAGGGCGGGATCGGCCACGGCGCGCAGCGAAACGTGCTGTCCATCGGGCTTGGCTGCGACATCCGCCATGCGAAGGATATCGTCTATGCCGACGGGATCGACCTGACCCAGCCGGACCGTTTTTCGGAAATCGGCGTCGCCTGCCGCATCTGCGAACGCATGGATTGCACCCAGCGCGCCTTTCCGCCGGTGCATCTGCGTTATCGCATCGACGCCGCCGCGCGCGGCCCCAGCCCCTATACCGCACCCGGCTGGCCGCACCATCACGAACGACCCGGCGGCACGCGGTAGCGAAGGCCGACAGAGTGGTGGAGTTGCCTTAACCCTTCCCCGGCAGGATCGCCGCCAGGGTGCGCTGGATACGCTGGGTCATTTCATCCACCGTCGGGTCGCCGGCGACGGCCTTGCCGCGCACGGAAATCCCCGCCTCATGTACTGTCTGGTCCGACCCGCTGACCAGCGGGTGCCACCATTCAAGGTCCTTTCCGTCGGCGACCAGACGATAGGCGCAGGTTTCGGGCAGCCAATCGGTCTGAAAGACGGACCGGGCGTTCAATTGCACACAGTCCGGCACATGGGTCTTGCGGTTTGCGTAGTCGCTGCATTTCCCCGACCGGCAGTCCAGCAGGCGGCAGGAAATGTCCGTCACGTAATAATCGCCCGTGTCCACGTCCTGCAGCTTGTGCAGACAGCATTGCCCGCACCCGTCGCACAGGCTTTCCCATTCGGTGCGCGTCATCTGCGCCAGGGATTTTTTCTTCCAGAACGGTGTTTCGGTCATGGCACCCCTAGTCCGCCCGGTCGATCAGATGCAGGAAGGATCCGGCAACGGTGCCGTCGACCAGACCCTGCGGCCCGCAATCGGTGCCCAGCGCATCCTGTGCCTTGAAAAGCGGCGACCCGTCTTCCGTCAGGGTCGTTGCATAGTGGAATTCATGACCGCGCAGGCGAAGGCCCTTCTTCCACGGCGCCGCGTCGCCCGCGACCGCGATCCGTCGGTAACCCAGATGCATCTTTCGCGCCTGAAAGCTGGTTTCCACCCCCAGAAGACCCGCCATTTCATGGCGCGCCCCGTCGGCGTCGACGATGCCGCGACCCAGAACCATATAGCCGCCGCATTCCCCGAAGACGGTGCGGCCCGCCGCCGCGTGGGACCGAAGACCGGACAGGAACGCCTCATTGGCGGCGATCGCGCCCGCATGCAGTTCCGGATACCCGCCCGGCAGATAGACCGCGTCGGCATCCGCGGGCGGACCGTCGCCCGCCAGCGGGCTGAACGGCAGGATTTCCGCACCCGCGCGCCGCCAGCCGTCCAGCACATGGGGATAGGCAAAGGCAAAGGCGACATCGTCGGCAACCGCGATCCGCTGTCCCAACGGCGGCAAGGGGGGTGCGGGCGGGTCCATGTCGAAGACCGTGCCCCGCGCCGCGTGGTTCAGGATGGCCGTCAGGTCCGAATGATCGTCGACCCAGTCGGCGGCGCGGTCCATGAACCGGTCTATATCCGCGCGTTCCGCCGCCTGGACCAGACCCAGATGGCGGCTTTCCAGATGCAGATCCGCCATGCGCGGCAGACAGCCCAGAACCGGAATGCCCAGCCCCGCGCGCGAGACGGCATCGCGTAGCATTTTCCCGTGGCGGTCTCCGCCGACCCGGTTGAACAGCACGCCCGCGATGCGGATATCGGGGCGATGGTCGCGGAACCCGCGCAGGACTGCGGCAGCCGACGCGCCCTGGCCCTTTACATCGATGACCATCAGGACCGGCCATCCGGCTTCCGCCGCCAGGTCCGCCGACGACCCCCAGCCGTCCGCCGCACCATCGAACAGGCCCATGGCCCCTTCGGCGATGACGATGTCGGATTCCCGGCAAAGATCCGCGATCAGGGCCGCGCGGGTATCCGCGCGCATACCCCACGGGTCCAGGTTCGTGGACGGTCTGCCGCAGGCCAGGGTGTGAAAGCCGGGGTCGATATAGTCCGGGCCGACCTTCACCGGCGCAACGCGGGCATTCTGGCGGCTGAGTGCGCGCATCAGGGCAAGCGCGACCGTCGTCTTACCGCTGCCGGACGCCGGGGCCGCAATGATCAGTCCGGGTGCGGGCTTGCCTATCAAACCGCCTCATCCCGGGCGCGGCCCAAAGGGTCCGATGTCAGCGTTCGCCCCTCCATCCGGCCGATCCAGTCCAGCGCCGCGCGCATGCGCACCACCGGGCCGATGGCGATGACGGCCGGCGCTTCGACCGATTGCGCCGCCTCGCCCGCTTCGGCCAGCGTGCATTCGACAACCGTCATCGCGTCCGTCGCGGCGTTGGATACGAAGGCAACCGGTTCGTTCGGGTCGCGCCCGCCATCCATCAGTTTCTTGGCGATGCGCGCCATATGCTTGACCGCCATGTAAAGGACGATCACCGGTGCGCCGGTTGCCAGGGCAGGCCAGTTCAGGTTGTCCGGAACCTCCCCGGTGACCGAATGGCCGGTGATGAAGGTAACGGACGAATTCGTGTCGCGGTGCGTCGCCGGTATACCGGCATAGGCCAGACCGCCGATACCCGCCGTGATGCCGGGGACGATGCGGAACGGAATGCCCGCGCGGGTCAGCTCCAGCGCCTCTTCCCCGCCGCGGCCGAAAACGAACGGGTCGCCGCCCTTCAACCGAAGGACGCGTTTGCCGGCCTTTGCCAGTTCGATCAGACGCAGCGAGATCGACCGCTGGGTCGGGCTGGGTTTTCCGCCGCGTTTTCCGGCGAAAATCTGTTCCGCCCCGTCGGGCGCATGGTCCAGGATCCGCTGATCCACCAACGCGTCATAGACGACCACATCCGCCTGACGCAGCGCATTGATGCCATGCAACGTCACAAGGCCCGGGTCACCCGGCCCCGCACCGACGAGCCAGACCCAGCCAGGCTCGAACTCCGGAAGTCCATCGAACAAATCGCGCATCATGCAATCCAATTTAAGCGATCGCCGCCCGGATTTCCTGTTCATTTGGCGACAGAAACCGTGGACGGGAATGACAAATCGGCAAAGCCCCCTATAAGCTTTGCGCGCCATGTCACGCAAGCCCACGATTTCCGACACGACCGGGGACACCCGCCTGAGACGCGGTTGGACCACCGGCGCCTGCGCCGCCGCCGCGGCCAAGGCCGCCTTTCATGCGCTTGTCACCGGGCAGGTGTCCAACCGCGTTCGGATCGACCTGCCGCAGGACCGGCATCCGGATTTCGCACTGGAAGACATTGCGCTGGACGGCGGTTCCGCGCGGGCGTCGGTCGTAAAGGACGCGGGCGACGACCCGGATGTGACCCACGGTGCCGTCATCGGCGTTTGCGTGACACGCCTCGCGCCAGGGTCGGGGCTGGTTTTCCGGGCGGGGGCGGGCGTGGGCACGGTCACGAAACCGGGACTGCCGGTCCCGCCGGGGGAACCGGCGATCAATCCGAAACCGCGGGAAATTATCGAAGCGAACCTGCGACAGGTTCTGGACGATCCGGCCGGGCCGCTGGACCTGGAAGTCACGGTTTCCATCCGCGACGGGGAACGCATCGCCCGCGAGACCTGGAATCCCCGGCTTGGCATCGTCGGTGGGCTGTCCGTTCTGGGAACGACGGGGGTTGTCATTCCCTATTCCTGCAGCGCATGGATCCATTCGATCCACCGCGGGATCGACGTCGCGCGGGCGACGGGGCGCACCCATGTCGCGGCCGCGACGGGAAAGACGTCCGAAGCCGCCGTCCGGGCGCTTTACGGCCTGCCGGAAGAGGCGATGATCGACATGGGCGACTTCGCCGGCGGCATGCTGAAATATCTGCGGCGGCACCCGGTCGACCGGGTCACGATCGCCGGCGGGTTCGCCAAACTGGCAAAACTGGCGCAGGGGAACATGGACCTGCATTCGTCGCGAAGCCAGCTGGACCTGTCGAAGCTGGGCCAGATGGCGGGGGCGGACGGACCTCTGGCCGATCGGATCGCCGGTGCGAATACGGGGGCGGAAGCGCTTTCGATCGCAGGGGACGCGGGCATTGATCTCGCCTCGCCCGTTGCCAGACAGGCCCGCGCGGCGGCATTGGCGGTGGCGGGTAACTGCGGCATTGATGTGGTGATTGTCGGTCGGCAAAGGGAAATTCTGGCCCGAACGGATCAGGATCACCCCGACCCGGAACGGCCGGGCGGGACCGCATGACCGCGACCATCCTTATTCTGGGCGGCACGGGGGAGGCGCGCGCACTGGCGGCGGCCCTGAACCCCGAATTTCGCGTGATCACATCGCTTGCCGGTGCGACCCGCACACCCCGCCGGATTGCGGGCGCGGTCCGGACCGGCGGGTTCGGCGGCGCGGGTGGACTGGCGGCCTACCTGCGGGACAATGCCGTCGACTGTCTGGTGGATGCGACCCACCCTTATGCCGCACGCATGGGAAAAAACGCCGTGGCGGCGGCGGAAATGGCGGGGGTCCCGCTTTTGCGGCTGGAAAGGCCCCCCTGGACAAGGCAGCCGGGCGACGACTGGACGGAATTCCCGGACCTGCAATCCTTGGCCACGGCCTTGCCGGACATGGGAAAGACGGTTCTGATCACACTGGGTGGCGCAGATCTGCGCGCATTTTCAGGCATAACAGGCCTGCAGATGATCATCCGGGCAATCGACCTGCCGGACCCGATGCCCGCTGCGGGAGAATTTGATCTTATTTTATCGGGCGGACCGTTTGACTTCGAAAGCGAGGTCGCCTTACTTAACGAACGAAAGATCGATCTGGTCGTGTCCCGCAACGCAGGCGGTGATGCGACCTATGCAAAGATCGCGGCGGCGCGCCATCTTTCGGTCCCGGTGGCCATGCTGGCCAGACCGGACAGGCCGGCGGCGCCGTCGGTTTCAACAGTGGAAGATGCAGTGCGACGGATCGGCGCCGCGCTGGCGTCCTGAAAAGTACATGACGAACAAGGAAGGGTGCGGGAACGTGACGACCAGGATTGAAAGGCCCGACTATCGGATGCTGGCGGCAATCGCCTGCCTGACGGCCGCGCTTGCGGTTCTAATGTGCCTTCCGGCCGGACCTGTGAAGGCACAGACCATTCTGGGTCTGGACGATCCGATGATCGAAGCCATCCAGGACGGCAACCTGGACAGGGTCAAATCGCTTGTTATTCAGGGTGGAAATCCGTCCATTACCTCCGTCGACGGCATGAACGGCATCGGCATTGCCGCGCGCAACGGGGACTATGCCATGCTGGACTATCTGATCCAGGTGGATGTCCCGGTCAACAATTCGGACGATATCGGCAACACGCCGCTGCACTGGATTACCGAAGACGGCGATTACGACATTGCCGGCTATCTTCTGGACAATGGCGCCAATGTGAACGTCACGAACCGCAACGGCATGACCCCGGTCATGATCGCGACCCGCGAAGGGTTCGTCGATCTGGTCGACCTGTATATCGACCATGGTGCGGATTTGGGTGTGCGGGACTATACGGGCCGCAGCGTTCTGGACTGGGCCCGCGGCAGCCGGGCACCGGGACTTGAACAGCTTTTGATCGACGCCGGCGCGCAATAGTCCGGACGGCGGACCGGGGGACTATTCGGCGGCCCAGATCGGGTTCTGCAGTTTTTCCAAAAAGGCGCGGTGCGCCTCCAACTCCTCCGCACTGGGTGCGTGGGGCCGGGCGGGACGCATGGGCCGGTCCGGTCGCGTATTCGCTGCACTGCTGCGTTCCATGCCCGGTTGGGCGTCCACCCCATCATCGTCGCCAAAGGTCAGGCCGGCCTGCCGCCCGCCGGTCAGCGCGATATAGACTTCGGCCAGAAGTTCCGCGTCCAGCAGCGCACCATGCTTGGTCCTGGCGGAATTGTCGACTTCAAACCGTTTGCAGAGCGCATCCAGGCTGGCCTGGGCACCGGGGAATTTCTGCCGCGCAATGGCAAGCGTATCGACCGTCCGGGACATCGGAATGGTGGGCCTACCGCAGCCCTTCAGTTCCGCATTCAGGAACTTCATGTCAAAGCTGGCATTATGGATGACCAGCGTGGCATCCCCGACGAATTCCAGAAAATCTTCGACCACGTCTTCGAACAGCGGCTTGTCCGACAGGAATGCCTCGCTCAGGCCATGGACTTCAAACGCTTCTGTCGGCACGTCCCGTTCAGGGTTGATATAGACGTGAAAGACCCCGCCGGTCGGCACGCGGTTGACCATTTCCACACAGCCGATTTCAACCAGCTTGTGCCCTGCGGCCGGGTCCAGGCCAGTCGTTTCCGTATCGAAACAAATCTCTCTCACCGGAAAATCACCCTTGGGGAATGCGCTGTTCGGACCGAAGCAGTCTGATCGTATTTGCCAGCGTCCGCAACACCGGCGCCCGACCAAGCGACGTCCAGATGACGAGGTCCGCGCGCTTTCTCTTTTCGTCTTCCGGCATTTGCCGGGCGCGGATATCGGAAAGTTTTTCCGGTGTCATGCCGGGCCGGGCCAGCACGCGCTGAGTCTGGATCAGGCGCGGCGCGGTCACGACGATCGTATAGTCGCAATGCGCGTCCCCCCCGGTTTCAAACAGAAGCGGCACGTCCAGAACAACAACGGATGTTCCACGGATGGCGTGCCCCTTCAGCCACCGATCGCGGTCCGCCGCGACCAGCGGGTGCAGGATCTCCTCCAGCTGTTTCAGGGCCGCAGGATCACCGAAGACACGTGCACCCAGGGCGGGCCGGTCGACCGCGCCGTCCCGGACGACACCGGGAAAGGCCCGGTCGATCAAGGCTACCGCCTTGCCCCCCTTTGCCAGCAGCCGGTGCACCGCCGCGTCCGCATCATGGACCGGGCAACCCAGCCGGCGCAGCATCGCCGAAGCGGTGCTTTTGCCCATGCCGATCGATCCGGTCAGGCCAAGCACGATCACCGGGCCGTATCCTCTATTCCCGCGGCGTCCAGGACCCGACGCCGCAATTCCGCATCCACCGTCGGCGCAACCGGCGGTTTGAACCACGCCTGAAAGCCAGGCACCGCCTGGTGCAACAACATGCCAAGCCCGTCGACGACCGGGTTGCCGCGCGCCCGTGCGGTCGCCAGCAGGCCGGTTTCCAGCGGCCGGTAGACGATGTCCGCCACCAGCGTCGTTTCCGGCAGACGGCGAAGGTCGATGTCCAGGGGCGGTTGGCCTTCCATGCCAAGGCTGGTCGTGTTGACCAGCAGATCACAGTCGCCAAGTGATTGTTCCAGCCCATCCCGGGCCCGCGCCGACAGGCCGCCCCACGTCCCGTCCATCAGGTCCCGGGCCAGCGCTTCCGCCCGGGCAGGGTTTCGGTTCACGATTTGAATGTCCGCAAACCCCACATCCTGTAGGGCGGCAACGACGGCCCGCGCCGCGCCACCCGCCCCCAGTACAAAGGCCGTCCCCGTTCGCACCTGTGGCCAGTCGGGTGACGCTTCCAGGCTGGCGCGAAATCCGTAAAGGTCGGTATTGCGCCCTTCAATAACCCCGTCTTCGTGCCGGATCACTGTGTTGACCGCCCCCAGGCGCCTGGCCGCATCGTCCAGCCGGTCGCATGCGGCAAAGGCCGCTTCCTTGTGTGGAACGGTCACGTTCATGCCGACCCAGCCTTCGATGGTCAGAAGACGCCGAAAATCCGCAGCGAAGCTTTCAACCGGGATCTCCCGTTTCACATAGCGACCGGGCAGACCCGCCATTTCAAGCCAGTAGCCGTGAATGACCGGCGACAGCGAATGCGCAATGGGCGTGCCGATGACACCCGCGACCGGACCGTCCCCGGCTTCCGCTGGGCCCGTCATGCCGCAATCGCCCCGTTCTGGCGCAGGAAGCCCAGGAGTTCCAGAAGCGGCAGACCCAGAATCGTGAAATAGTCCCCTTCAACCGCGGAAAACAGCTGTGCACCCATCCCTTCCAACCGGTATCCGCCGACCGACCCCAAAGCGTCTTCACCCACCGCAGCGATATAGCGGTCCAGAAATGCATCGCTGAGCGTCCGGACCGACAGGCTTGCCGGTTTGACAGTCCCCCACAGGCGCTGGCCGCCGCGCATGACACTGACGCCCGCATAAAGCCGGTGTGTCCGGCCGCTGAACGCCATCAGATGGCCCCGCAGATGGTCCAGGTCCGCCGGCTTGTCGAACCAGGTGCCGTTCAGGTCCAGCGTCTGGTCCGCGCCAATCACCAGCGCATCGGGATATTGCCGGCTGATTTTCAGTGCTTTCAGGTCGGACAGGGCCTCCGCAACCTTGGCGGCATCGGCCCCTTCGGCGCGCAGGCTTTCCTTGACCGAATCCTCGTCCACATTTGCCGGAACGACGACGATTTCCAGTCCGGCGCCACGCAATAGATCAGCGCGCGTGCGGCTGCCGGACGCCAGGATGATTTCCACCGTCTGACCCATCGTCTCGCTCACGCCCGGTCGCCTTCCTGGCGGCGTTCATAATGCTGGATGATGGCAGCGGCTGTTTCTTCGATCGACCGGCGGGACACATCGATCATCTGCCAGTTGCGGTCGCGACACAGCCGACGACAGGTCAAAACTTCCTGCCGCACCGTCTCCAGGTCGACATAGTCAGTTTCATCGCCTTCGGCGATCATCTTCAGCCGGTTCCGCCGGATCTGGACCAGGCTGGCGGGATCTTTTGTCAGGCCGATAATCATGGGCGCGTTCGGCCCTGTCAGCGACAGAAGTTCGTCGGGCAGGCCAATACCCGGCACGAAGGGGACATTCGCTGCCTTGAGGCCCCGGTTCGCCAGATAGATGCATGTCGGTGTCTTGGACGTTCGCGACACACCGGTCAGGATCACATCCGCTGTATGCAGGTCATGCAGCCCCTGGCCATCATCGTGCGTCAGCGCGAACTGCATGGCTTCGATCCGCGTGAAATAGTCGGCATCCATCGCGTGCTGGCGCCCGGGGCGCTGGTTTGCCGCGACCCCAAGATAGTTTTCGAACGCGTTGATGAACGGGTCCAGCACGGAAATGCACGGCACGCGAAGACGCCGGCACCCGTCGATCAGGCGCAGGCGCAGTTCCTGGCTGACCAGCGTGAAAAGAACGATGCCGGGATCGTCTTCTATCTTCTCCAACAGCTGGTTGACCTTCGGCAGGGTCCGCACCAGCGTCCAGTGATGTTCGATGCCTTCGACCCCTTCAAATTGGACGATGCACGCACGGGCGATGGCCTGTACCGTTTCCCCCGTTGAATCGGAGACGAGATAAACCTGGATTTCACGCGGGTTGTTGTCGGTCATCGTATCTCGGCCGCTTGCAGGTCCTGTCGGTGCGAACAAGGCTGGGTACAGTTTGTGTATTGCCTATGGGATAACCGTGTGGGGCGGTTCGCGCCACCCTATTTCAACAGGACCGGCCCTTATCAGACTGTCATTTTTCCCGCTGGGGATAGACGGTGTGCACCGCGACGATCCCTGGGGATGGATGGATTGATCCGCCGACCTGTCCCCGATCGTAAGAAGACTGAATTAATGTATGGGAATCAACGATCCGATCTGGTTTTCCCGCAGTTCCCCACAGCTAGCAGGCATCGGGCCAGCTGTCTGTGGGAATCCGGTGTGCAGAAAATAATCCCCGCTGTGCAGGGGACCAACTACAGTCACAACCTTTTCTTTTAAATATATATATTTATAGAAAGGCGGATCGAACCGGACGTGCCAATCATGAAAGTTTCCGCCAGATGAGCCATGCCGACAAACCGTTCCTGCAAGCCCTGAAAGGGAACCGACAGGTTGTGCCGCCGATCTGGCTGATGCGTCAGGCGGGACGCTACCTTCCGGAATATCGCAAGGTCAGGGCCGAAGTCGGCGGGTTTCTGGATCTGTGTTTCGACCCGGACCGGGCCTGCGAAGTGACATTACAACCGATCCGCCGCTATGGGTTCGATGCGGCGATCCTGTTTTCCGACATTCTGGTCATTCCGCTGGGCGTTGGTCAGAAAGTCTGGTTTGTCGAAGGCGAAGGCCCGAAACTGGAGCCGCTGAACGGGCCGGAGGATCTGGCGGGCCTGACACCGGAAACGGCGGTCGAAAGACTGGCACCGGTCATGGAAACGGTTGCCAAACTGTCCGCTTCCCTGCCGCGCGAGACCGCGCTGATCGGGTTTGCAGGCGCGCCCTGGACCGTCGCCACCTATATGATCGAAGGCGGATCGTCGCGCGATTTCGCCAGAACGAAGCTTTGGGCCTACCGCAATCCGGATAGTTTCCGGACGCTTATGGATATTCTGGTGGAAGCGACCGCCGCTTACCTGATCGCACAGGTGAAAGCCGGTGCTGAAGCAATCCAGATTTTCGACAGCTGGGCGGGGGCTCTTGCCACTGGCGGTTTCGAAGACTGGGTCATCGCGCCGAACCGGGCACTGGTCGAAAAGATACGCGCCGCGGTACCCCATGTGCCGATCATCGGCTTTCCACGGGGTGCCGGCGTTCTTTATCGTGAGTTTCAGGATCGGACCGGGGTCGATGCGGTTTCCATCGACCAGGGACTGCCGGTGACGTGGGCGCGCGACAATCTGCAGCCCCATGGCACGGTACAGGGAAACCTGGACCCGTTTGCCCTGCTTGCCGGCGGCGATGTGCTGGACCGCGAAGTCGACCGCATTCTGGATGGCCTTTCCAGCGGGCCCTTTGTCTTCAATCTGGGGCATGGCATCATCAAGGAAACGCCGCCGGACCACGTCACCCACCTTGTAGAGCGGATTCGGCGTTCTACCTCGTGATCCGCGATCGTCGCGAGGATACCTTCATGATGGCCTTACCGGACAATCACCCGAAAATTCCTGAACGCCGGATCGGCGTGCTGTTGGTCAATCTGGGCACCCCGGACGGGTATGACGTAAAAAGCATGCGTCGCTATCTGGGGGAGTTTCTGTCGGACCAGCGCGTGATCGAAGCCCCGCGCTGGCTGTGGTGGCCCATCCTGCACGGCATCATCCTGAACACCCGGCCGCGCAAGTCGGGGGAGGCCTATCGGAAAATCTGGATGGAGGACCGGGATGAAAGCCCGCTTCTGTTCCACACCAGGAACCAGGCTGAAGGGCTGGCCCGCCGGTTTTCCGGAACCGACGTCACGGTCGATTTCGCCATGCGCTACGGGAACCCGTCGATCGCGTCCAGGATCGACGCAATGGTCGGCGCCGGTTGCGGGCGCATTCTGATCCTGCCGCTCTATCCGCAATATTCGGCGGCCACGACGGCATCGGTGTGTGACAAGGCGTTCCAACACTTGTCGACATTGCGCTGGCAGCCCCCGGTGCGCATCGCCCCACCCTTTCACGACGATCCGGCTTATATTGCGGCCCTGGCGGCGTCCGTCCGCACCGCACTGAAGGACCGGCCGGAACCGGACCGTCTGTTATGCAGCTTCCACGGTCTGCCGCGGGAAAACCTGGACAAGGGCGACCCCTACCATTGTTTCTGTCAGAAAACCGGACGCTTATTGCGGGAGGCACTGGATTGGCCGGAAGACCGGTTTCAGGTCGTCTTTCAGTCCCGTTTCGGTCCAAAGGAATGGCTCAAACCCTATGCGGATGAGACGGTCGCATCCCTGCCGGGCCAGGGCGTCGAATCGATTGCCATGATTTCCCCCGGCTTCGTCAGCGATTGTGTCGAAACGCTGGAGGAACTGGCGATCGGCCTGAAAGAAACGTTTGTGGAAGCGGGCGGTCGGGAATTCACTTATATCCCGTGTCTGAATGACGGGCCGGATATGATCGACCTGCTGGAAGGGATGGTTCGCCGCGAACTGTCCGGATGGATTTAGGGGAACCGCAATGTACGAATGGCTGAAGGTCGCACATATTTTTTCCGTCATCGCCTGGATGGCGGGGATGCTCTATCTGCCGCGCCTGTTCATTTACCATTGCGAGGCGCAAGCCGGGTCGGACAAGTCGGAAACCTTCAAGGTGATGGAACGCCGGCTGCTGCGCGGCATCATGAACCCGGCCATGATCGGGACCTGGGTCTTCGGTCTATGGCTGGCGGTGGAAGGGGCGTGGTTCTCCGACGGATGGTTTCATACGAAGATGGCACTGGTCCTTCTGATGAGTGCGGGTCACGGGTTCTATGCCAAGTGCCGCAAGGATTTTGAGCGGGACGCGAACACCCGCAGCGCCACGTTCTATCGCATTGCCAATGAAGTGCCGGCGGTCGCGCTGGTCATCATTCTGATCATGGTCGTCGTGAAGCCTTTTTGAGAAATCGGCCGGACCGGCCAAATAATGCCAAGTAACAAAAGCTCCATTTGACATTTTTCGCGATGCACCCTAATTGATTGATCAGGACGGGCAAAGATCCCGCCGCATTCCAAACTTTCCGGGTATCCGGACTTCCGATCTTCGCTGACAAAATCTGGCTTTCGCGACAGGTCGAATCTTAATCCGGACAATCCCGCGAGCCGAATTCCACCAATCCCTTTTCTTCCACACGACGGAAAAGAAGACGAACCAACCCCAACCAACCCAACCCAAAGGTCCGACCCTTTTGGCCGCCTTTCGATAACGGCCTGACGGACCCTTGCTCACCCTCCACGCCCGACGCATTCGAATACCGGGCGAAGAAAAAGCACCAGAAACACATGCATCTAAAAGAACTGAAAGAAAAATCCCCGCCCGAACTCCTGGCCTTTGCCGAGGAGCTGGAAATCGAAAACGCGTCCAACCTGCGCAAACAGGAACTGATGTTCGCGTGCCTCAAGCAGTTGGCGAACAATGATGTCGCGATCTATGGCGAGGGGGTGCTGGAAGTCCTGCAGGACGGGTTCGGCTTCCTGCGGTCGCCCGAAGCGAACTATCTGGCCGGCCCGGACGATATCTATGTTTCACCCAGCCAGGTGCGGCGTTTTGCATTGCGCACCGGCGACACGGTCGAAGGCCAGATTCGCGCACCCAAGGACGGGGAGCGGTATTTTGCCCTGTTGAAGGTCAACAAGGTCAATTTCGACGAACCGGATCAGGTCCGCCATCGCATCAATTTCGACAATCTGACGCCGCTATATCCGGACGAGAAGCTGGCGCTGGAAATTGAAGGCGACGACGACAAGAAGAAGAAGGAATTGTCGACCCGCGTCATCGACCTGGTCGCGCCGCTGGGCAAGGGTCAGCGTGCGCTGATCGTCGCCCCGCCGCGCACCGGTAAGACGATGCTGATGCAGAATGTGGCGCATGCGATTTCCCGGAATCACCCGGAAGTCTATCTGCTGGTCCTTCTGATCGACGAACGGCCGGAAGAAGTGACCGACATGCAACGGTCGGTGAACGGGGAAGTCGTATCCTCCACGTTCGACGAACCGGCCCAGCGCCATGTGCAGGTCGCGGAAATGGTGATCGAAAAGGCGAAGCGCCTGGTCGAACACAAACGCGACGTCGTCATCCTTCTGGATTCCATCACCCGGCTGGCCCGTGCCTACAACACGGTCGTGCCATCGTCGGGCAAGGTCCTGACCGGCGGTGTCGACGCCAACGCCCTTCAGCGCCCGAAACGGTTCTTCGGTGCCGCGCGGAATATCGAAGAAGGCGGATCGCTCACCATCATTTCCACCGCGCTGATCGATACCGGAAGCCGGATGGACGAAGTCATCTTCGAAGAATTCAAGGGCACCGGTAACTCGGAAATCATCCTGGACCGCAAACTGTCGGACAAGCGCACCTTCCCGGCAATCGACATTACCAAGTCGGGCACCCGCAAGGAAGAACTGCTGGTGGAGAAGGGTACGCTGGCCAAGATGTGGGTCCTGCGCCGCATTCTGATGCCCATGGGCGTGACCGATGCGATGGAGTTCCTTTTGGACAAACTGAAGCATTCGAAGAACAACAACGACTTCTTCGACAGCATGAACCAGTAAGGTCTCGCCAGCCGCGGAACCGTCCGTTTTCCAGATCTGAATTGAAGCCTTTTCGGGCCGGGCGAACTCAGTTTCGTGCCGGCCCGAATTTCGTGTGGCCCGTAACAGTGCCCGCAATTTTATCTAAACTTCCTTGATTACGGCATCCAAATACCACAGCATTCAAAAAATATATATCTAGGGTAGAAAAAATGCGTTGGGACGGCACAGTGATTCCGTACGATTGCATAACCTTTCAGGAAACGCTTGCGGAAGCAGAGCGTTTATCCGGGGGCGACCGGTCCACGGTGGAGGAATGGTTTACCTCGACCGGGATCAGCAAACCCGTCGTCATATGGGAACCTTCGCGCGAGGAACTGGTAACCAACCCTATCGTCTTTCTTTACGATTACTGGCATGCCCGAAAGGCGACGAACGAGATTGCGATGCGATCGTCGGATGTGGACCCGTCTGATCTGGTACCAGCGCTGGGCTACATCATGCTTCTGGATATTCTGGAAGACGGGCGGGATTTCCGATATCGGCTGTTCGGGTCCAAAATTGCGGAAATCGCGAATTTCGATTCGACCGGTCTTCGGATATCGGAAACGAAGGCCCATCCGCTGATGAAGGCGTTCTTCAGCACAATCTATCAGGCGGTCCTGATCCGGCCCTGCCCGATCTATACCGAACATAATCCGCCGCCGGACCGGGCCTTTGCGACGTGGCACCGGATCGTGCTGCCGCTGCATGACGGGACGGGAAAGCTGGACCGGTTCCTGGTCGGCAATGTGCCGACGCCCTATCATGGGCCGGATGTGCGGCAGGCGGCGCCGTTTCAATCCAGCCGCACGCGCTAGCCAGCCGGCCTTTCCCGGATTTCCAGGACCGTCTCTTCTTCGAATTGCCGCGCCAGCGCCACCAGCGCGTCGCGGGCGACGGCGATGCATCCCGCGGTCGGGTTGCCATCGGGGTGGCGGCAATGAAGGAAGATCGCGCTGCCCATGCCCGGGACAACCGGGTCGGCATTGTGGTCTGTCACGAAAAGCAGATCGTAAAGCCCGTCGGCGCGCCACATTACCTCGTGCGAAGCGCCGTAAGGGCGGGTTACGAAACGGTTGTAGGCGGGATCCGCCGGGTCATCACACCAGCCGCTTTGCGGATCTAGCGCAGTCAGCGGCAGCGCGCAGTCGGGCCGGTCGACCCGATCCGGACGGTAAAAGCCATGCGTCAGCCGCCATCTGCCGATGGGTGTCGCGCCGTCGCCTTCGCGCTTCTTGGCCGCGGGGACAAGCCCGCCCCTGCCCATGGAACAGGGGATCGAACCACCGTCCGGCAATATCAGCCGGGAACCGTCACACAGTAGCGTTTGCATCGGGGAAGTTAATCAGCGTCGGCAGGCCCACGCCACTAATTCCGTGACATGGCCTCGTACCGCGCGAGTGCCTCCATCATCGCGTTGGGCAGGTCTTCCGGTGCGATCGGGTCGATATATCCGCCTGCTGTCTGGGTGCGTGCGGTCACGTCCGGGGATGTCGCTACGGAATCCGCGGCGGACAAGGCCGGTTGTGACGGTGCGCCGACGGACCCCGCATCTGTCGCGTCGGACAGGGACTGACCGGACAAACTGGTGGTCGGTGCGGCGGGCGGTGGCGTGACGGATGGCGGTGTGGTCGGCGGGACGACCGAGGGGGCAACCGGCGGAGCGGCAGCGGCTTGCGACTGTTCGGCCATGCGCATCAAGGCTTCATGCACCTGTGGCGACAGCGTGTTCGCGGTGCTGGGCGGTTGAATACCATCGCCCGCGTTGGCCGCCGGCATATCGGACGGGACCGCCTGTGGACTGGCCAAGGGGGACTGGCGGGTGGGCTGTGCGGCAAATATGGGCCCGTTTCCTGTGGGCTGTGCGGCAAACAGGGGGCTGGTCCCTGCCGCCGGTGCAATGTCTTCCACCGCCATTTGGGGCATATCGGTTGCGGGCGCGGCGGATTGCCGTGCCGGTGCTGCGGCGGACTGAATCAGGGCCGCCGTCTGATCCCCGGCGCCCGCCGTCGCGATGTCGGCCGGCGACGGTTCCCCGGCGATGGCCGCCATGACATTTCCGGCGATATCGGTGCCGGTTGCTTCTTCCACGACCGTGTTGGCAAGCGCAGACGCAAACCCGATGGGTCCGCCGAACAGCGTTCCGCCCGCCAGGCGCGCGCCAGACGAAATCTCGTCCCCTGTGATCGCACGATAGACGCTGGACACGCCCGGAATATGTTGCAGCGGGTTGATGATGTCGATGACGTCGCCAAAGGTCAGGCCGTCTTCGCCGAAAAAGTCATTGTCGCCCGCAATTGCACTTCCGTCATCGGAGGGCGGTACGGCGCGGTCCATTTCGTCCGGTGTGCCGAAAATCATCGCCGTGCGGTCGGTATGCAGCGGCAGGCGGTTCACCGCGGTCTGCTGGCCTTGCGGTCCGGATTGCTGGGAAGCCTGTTGCGCCTGGGCGCGTTCATAGGCGGCGGCAAAGCGCAGCGCCTCGTCCCGGTCTTCGGGCGACATGCCGAACCCGACCGGCAGGGACGTAGCCCGTCCGGAACCGTTTGCCGGGTGTGATTGTGGCGATGGCGGCGGCGCGGCCGGTCCCGCCATTGCGGACCAGGGCGGCTGTGCGGCTGTCGCATCGGTCATGATTGCCTCTCCATTCTCTTCCAGGATTTTCAAAGCAATCGACGTGCCAAAACTCGACCGTCGATCCGGGGTGCGATCATGCCCGGTAAATTCCCCGCGACCTGGGATTCACCTTTCGGCTTTTGCTGTGCTAGGTTAGCGTCGGAACGGGCGGGAATTCGGGTTTACAACCAAGCGGATGAAGACAGGGAATGAGCGGTAAGAGAATCCTTCTTTGTGATGACGACGACGCGCTGCGTCAGTCGTTGGCCGAACAGCTGCAGCTGCATGAGGAATTTGACACCCGCCAGGTGGCGACGGCGGGTGAGGCGATCGAGGTGGCGAAAGACGACCATTTCGATGCAATCGTCCTGGATGTGGGGCTGCCGGATATGGATGGGCGGGAAGCCTGTCGGATCATGCGGCGCGCTGGGGTAAAATGCCCGGTCATCATGCTGACGGCCCATGATTCCGACAGCGACACCATTCTGGGGCTGGATGCGGGGGCCAATGACTATGTGACGAAGCCCTTCCGCCTGAACGTCCTGCTTGCCCGGCTGCGCGCCCAGCTTCGTCAGCATGAACAGAGCGAGGATGCGGTTTTCGCGGTCGGTCCCTACAGTTTCCGGCCGGCCCAGAAGCTCCTCCTTCTGGAAGAGCAGAACAAGAAGGTGCGCCTGACCGAAAAGGAAACGGCGATCGTCAAATACCTGTATCGCGCGGGTCAGAAGGTCGTGTCCCGCGACAAACTGTTGGGGGAAGTCTGGGGCTATAATGCCGGCGTGACCACGCACACGCTGGAAACCCATGTCTACCGTCTGCGCCAGAAGATTGAGGCCGACCCGTCAAATGCGGAAATCCTGGTAACGGAGCCGGGCGGCTACAAGCTGGTCCCCTGACCGGCGCCCCGGCGGCCCCTGTGGATCAACGCCGCGGCGATCAGGGCCAGCACCGCTGATGCGGCCGCCGTCCACCATCCCAGCATCCACGGGTCCGTGGTCCAGCCGAACGCGTCCATGAAGGCGCCGCCGCCGATCCAGCCGACCAGCAGCGGGCCGCACAGGACACCCAGATTGCGTCCGGTCAGAAGCAACCCGAACGCGGCGGGCCCCCGGCCGCCCGGCCCCAGAAGAAGCCCCGGCAGACCGAACAGGCAGGTCGGCGTGACTCCGGCAAACGCACCATAGGCGATCAGGACCAGTATTCCGGTCCAGTCCGTTCCGGCCAGGGGCCCCACGACCAGGACCGACGCCTGCCCGGCAAGGACGATTGCCAGCAGAAGCGCGATCGGCACATAGCGCAGGAACAGCGCGGCCAGAAGATTGAACAGGGCGACGGTGATCGCGGTCAGGCCATAGAGTTCCTTCGCCGCAGCATCGCCAAGTCCCCGTGCGGAATTCAGATATTCCGGCAGCCAGCTGAAAACCGCGATATTCTGCAGCGCCCAGAAACAGAAACAGACGGCGACCAGGATAAGCGCCCGCCGGTCCGCAGCGGTCAGGTCCGGCGCGCCACCCTTTGCCGTCGGCAGCGCCAGTCGGCGGCCGTCGCCCCGCGCCAGGATCAGGGTCCAGAAAGCCATGGCAGCGGCGAAAACAAGCCCGACCCACCAGACGGCGGGCCAGGTACCGCCGGACAGCGCGAAACTGTCCGCCGCCCGTGCGACGGCTGCGCCCAAAAGCCCGCCCAGCGGCACCCAGGTGGCGGCGATAGCGGCCGCGATCGGGACATGCCGGGGGGCGGCGTTACGGGTCATCAGCGTCGGGCCCGCAACCGCCAGGATCGCCATCGCGATCCCTTCCAGGGCGCGGCCGGCCATGACGGCCCAGCCATTTTCCGGCAGCGCCAGGATCGGGACCGCGCCGATCCCAATCAGCACACAGGCTCCGATCAGCCAGGCGGCGGTCGACTGGCGTTGCATGGCCTGTCCGATTTTCAGGGACGTGACCAACCCAATGCCGGCAAAGATCGACATGAACCCGCCCGCCAGAACCTCGCCATAGGCGAACCGGTCCAGCATTTCCGGCAGAACGGGGGGAAGCTTGAACTGCTGATAGGCCGCCAGAAGCGCAATGCCCAGACCAAACCAGATTCCGGTCCAGTCACTGCCGTCGAGGGGGGATTGTGACTGCACGGGGTTTATCGGCTCCAGATCACGGGACTGACGGGCGGGGTCGCTGGGTTTGCGTTCCGATTCAGCCCGCTATAGCATCGCGGGACAGGGTTTGTCGTATGAGCGGTTGTCGCGAAGCCAATGCGAGATGGCAAGTCCGAAAACAGTATCGAACAAAGGAAACCGCGAGCGGGATGTCTGTATCGTCGGACCGGAACGAGTTTTTTGTCAGATTCTGGGGCACGCGCGGCAGCATCGCGTGTTCCGGGCCGGATACCGTGCGCTACGGCGGGAATACGTCGTGCATTGAAGTCATGTGTGGGGACCGTCGCCTGATTTTCGACGGCGGGACAGGCCTGCGGAAGCTGGGTCGGGAAATCGCCAAGCATCCGGATCAGGACACGGACCTGTTTCTGACCCATACGCATCTGGACCATATCATCGGACTTCCGTTTTTCGTGCCATTCCATATTCCGGGCCGGAATTCGCGGGTATGGGCCGGGAATCTTTTGCCGGACCGGACCCTGAAGGGCACGCTGTCGGACATGATGCAGGCCCCCTTGTTTCCGGTGCCGCCGGAAACCTTCCGCGCCAACGTGGAGTTCCGCGATTTCGAAAGCGGCGACACGCTGGAACCCTGTCCCGGCATCGTCCTGAAGACGGCGCCGCTGAACCATCCGAACGGGGCATGTGGCTATCGCATTGAATATGCCGGAAAATCCATCTGCTATATCACAGACACCGAACATTATCCGGACCGTCGGGACGAGACGCTTCTGGATCTGGTCGCGGGAACAGACATCATGATTTATGATGCGACCTACACGGACGAGGAATATCCGCG
The DNA here is from genome assembly GCA_040217575.1 of Alphaproteobacteria bacterium. Classification (GTDB taxonomy): domain Bacteria; phylum Pseudomonadota; class Alphaproteobacteria; order UBA8366; family Aestuariispiraceae; genus Pacificispira. The sequence goes on from JAVJPW010000002.1 coordinate 216,229, forward strand.
GTTTGTCGGGTTCGGACATTCCACTTGGCAGGAGGCGGTGAAAGTTGCCGACGATGCGTCGGTCAAGACGCTGGTCCTGTTCCATCACGAACCGACCCATGATGACGAGATGATGGATGAAATCGCCGAACAGGTGGACCATGTCCGTCCGGGAAGCCTGGTCGCCCGGGAAGGGATGATGCTGAGACCCTGACATCAGGGCCGCATTTCAAGGCGCGATGCGATGACATCCACCCCCACACTCCGCCGCCTGCGTCTGGGCCTGCCGACCCTTCTGGGCCTTGCGAAACGCGGCTATTTCATTCCCTACCGTTATGCAGGCCAGGTGCCCGCCGATTCCCACGCCGGGGGATATCCGTTCATTGCCGAAATGTTCGAACGGCTGGAAGCGGATTTCCTGTCGCTGTTGTCGGACACGGCAACGATCCGCGATATTGCCCGGCGTTTCGACGGTGCAGCGCCGCCGGCGCCGCGTTGGCAACAGTCCTGGTTTCCCCGTCTGGACGGGTTGGCTGCCTATCTTATGACGCGTCGGCACCAACCGGCCCGGATCATGGAAATCGGAAGCGGACATTCGACGCGTTTTCTGGCGGTGGCGATCGCGGACGGGGGCTTTGACAGCGAAATCTGGGCGATCGATCCGAAGCCGCGGGCGGACATCGCCGGGCTGGGTCCGGTCACGGTTCACCGCCGAACGCTGCAGGAAGTGCCGCCGGACCAGTTCCGGTCCCTGAAGCCGGGCGACTTCCTGATGATCGATTCCAGCCATATCGCGGTGCCCGGAAGCGACGTGGACCTGCTTCTGGGGCGGATTGTTCCGCTGTTGCCCGCGGGCACGTTCCTTCAAATCCATGACATGTTTCTGCCCGATGCATATCCCGAAACATGGGAGTGGCGCGGATATAATGAACAGCTTCCGGTGGCGGCCCTGCTTGCGGGCGGCGGGTTCCGTCCGGTCTGGTCCAGTCACTGGATCGCAAGCCGTTGCGCGGCTGTGCTTTCGGACGGTCCGGTCGGTGACATTCCACTGATGGACGGGGCTTTTGAAACCGCCCTGTGGCTGGAAAAGCTTTAGAGACGCTGGCTCTATTGCGGCGGTTTCGGGCGGGCGCCGAAAATCGCGCTCCCGACGCGCACGTGGGTTGCGCCGAACCGCACGGCCGCTTCGAAATCGGCGCTCATCCCCATCGACAGGCCGGCGATGCCGTTGCGTTCGGTAATTTTTGCCATCAGCGCAAAGAACGGGGCCGGCGGTTCGTCCGCGGGCGGAATGCACATGAGCCCTTTCAGCGGCAGGCCCATGTCATCGCGCACGCTTTTGATGAAGGCGTCCGCGTCGGCGGGCGGAATACCGGCCTTCTGCGGTTCCTCGCCGATGTTGATCTGGATGAACAGGTCCGGCGATTTGCCCTGGCTTTCGGCTTCGCGGGCGATGGCCTTTGCGATCTTGGGCCGGTCGACGCTTTCGATTACATCGAACAGGGCGACAGCATTCTTGGTCTTGTTCGATTGAAGCGGTCCGATCAGATGCAGCACCGTGTCGGGAAACGCGTCCTTGAGTGCCGGCCATTTATCTTCTGCTTCCTGCACGCGGTTTTCGCCGAAATGCCGGTGGCCGGTATCCAGGACCGGGCGAATGTCGTCGGAACCGAAAGTTTTGGAAACCGCGACCAACGTGACCGACCCGTCCTTGCGGCCGGCGTCCTTTTCGGCGTCCGCAATGGCGGAAATGACTTCTCTATAAGACTGGATCACTCCCACAATCCAAATTTCCTTCGTCTGTTGTCACCCGCGAACCCGGGGGCGGGTTTCTTTTCGCCTGTCAGGGTTTGATCTGGCAGGCGGCGGGTTTCATAGTGCGCGCGACTTCGTTGCGACCGTTTGATTTTCGTGTCGATTACTGTGCCTTGCAAATAGGGGCCGCGTCCAGATTGCCGGCCGCAGTTCCAGGATACCGGAATGCCAGCACCGCCCATCCACATCCAGACAAAATTGCGTCAGGCGTTCGACCTTTTGAACGCGGGCCGGGATGACGAGGCGCGGAGGGCCGGCAAGGATATTTTGAAATCGATGCCGCGCGAACCGAATGCCCTGTATCTGTTGGGCGTGCTGCATCACAAGGCAGGGGACCTGAAGGAAGCCGCACGGTTTTTCGAAAAAAGCTATGCCGCCGACCGGTCCAACCTGGCGTCCTATAGCGGGATCGGCATCGTGCGGCTGGATCAGGGTCGGTTTGCAGAGGCGGCGAAGATTTTCGAGGATCTGCGCCGTGCGATGCCGCGGGACCCGGTCATCGCCAACAATCTGGGTCTGGCCTATAAAGGGTTGGACCGTCACGAAGCCGCCGTCGGCGCGTTCGAGGCAGCGATCGCGCTGGGTCCGGACTATGCTGACGCCTATGCCAATCTGGGGGCGCTGCTGACGACCCTGGGGGACAATGCCCGGGCGCTGGATGTGCTGCAGCGCGGACGCAGGATAAGCCCGAAGGACCCGTCCATCCTGCTGCACCTTGGGTCCGTTCTGGCGTTCGAACCGGAACTCCAGCCCGCCATCGATGTCCTGAAGGAAGCGGTCGCCGCCGACCCAAAGGCTATGGAGCCGCGCTGGCGGCTGGCGTCCCTTCTGGTCAACAAGGGTGAATTCGACGCAGCGCGGGACATTCTGGACCGATTGATCGAAGAGGCGCCGGACGACCCGACGGCCTATTTCGATCTGGCGGATTTGCTGGAGGCGCGGTCGAAACCGGGTGATGACCCACCGGAAGAATACCGCCGCCGGGGACTGGCGGCGCATGAAAGGTCCGGCGCGCAAACGAAGGACGTTTCCCATATCCTTTCGCACCGCATCGCCCAGAGCTATGAGGCGATCGGCGCCTATGACAAGGCGTTCCGGTTCTACTCGACGGCGCAGAACGGATTCCGTCAGATCATGAAAGCCGCGGGCAAGGAATATGACCCTGCTGCCGTGGAGGATCTGTATGACGGGCTGATAGACTATTTTTCCGCACACCCGATGGAACCGCCCGCCCGGGTCGATGCCAGGCCGATCTTCATCGTCGGCATGCCGCGGTCGGGCACCAGCCTTCTGGAACAGGTACTTGCGTCCCACCCGGCGATCTTCGGCGCGGGGGAGCTGATGACGGTGCCGGAACTGGTCGAACGCCGGATCGGCGGTACGGACAGGGGATTTGTTGAATTCGTCGCTGGCCTGGATTCCGCCGTGGCGGAAGAACTGGCGCGCGAATATCTGGATGCGCTGCCCGCGGCATCGTCAGATGCCCGTTTTGTCACCGACAAGCTGCCGGCGAACTTTCTGAATGTCGGGCTGATCCGGCGGATGTTCCCGAATGCGCTGATACTGAATACACTGCGCCACCCGCTGGACGTGGGCTGGTCCGTCTTCGTCCAGAAGTTCGGGAACCATCTGGTCTATGATCACGACCTGACGGATATAGGCCACTATTATGCCCAGTACGACAGGCTCATGAAGTTCTGGCGGGATTGGGATAGCTCAATTATCCCCGTGCGCTATGAGGATATGGTGTCGGACATGCAGGCGACGATCATGCCCGTTATCGAAGCGCTTGGCCTGACCTGGGACCCTGCCATGGCGCGGTTCTTTGAAAACGACCGGGAGGTTCGCACCGCAAGCCGGTTACAGGTGCGCCGTCCGATCTATACGAGTTCCGTCGCCCGGTGGAAACGGTTCGAACAATGGCTGGGGCCGATGCTGAACCAGATGGGAAGCCTGCCTGGCGATTATGAGGAAGGGAATATCTGACGTGTCACTGTTCACCGGACCCGCGGGCAAGCCAAACACCGATGCCCTGGACTTCGCGACGCTGATCGCGCCGATGGAGGTGGAAACCTTCTTTTCGGACTATTATGACAAGAAACCGGTCCATATCGAAGGCGGGGCGGATAAGTTCGCGGAGCTCATGAACTGGCCGGTCCTGACGGGGCTCCTGAACATGACCGGCATTTGGTCCAGCCAATCCCTGATGCTGCAGCTGGACCGTCAGACATTGCCGCCGCGCGCCTATTGCGACCCGGTGACGGACCGGTCCGGCAATTCAGTGATGCAGCCGAACGCGGCAAAGGTGATGGACCTGTTGCAGAACGGGGCGTCGCTGGTCGCCAACGACATCGACACCCTGACCCGTGAATTGAGCCTGACGGCCAACTGCCTGGAAGACACGTTCGATGCCAAGGTCCAGGTCAACCTGTATTGTTCCTGGAAACAGCGACAGGCGTTCAATTCCCATTTCGATACGCATGATGTCTTTGCCCTGCATGCGGAAGGGGAAAAGGTGTGGCGCGTCTATGAAACGCGCATGCCGCATCCGATCCGACATGCACGGTTCGAAAACGACGCCTTTCAGGAACCGCAGCACGAACAGCAGCGCGGCAAGCTGATGATGGAAGTCACGATGAAGCCGGGCGATATTCTGTATCTGCCGCGCGGCTGGTATCATGATGCCCTGGCGTCCAGCGGCGGATCCGTCCACATGGCCTTCGGTGTGGTCGGGTTGACCGGATTCGATGTTGTCGGGGCGCTGAGTGATTTTGCGGTGAATGATGAGCTGTTCCGGCGGAACCTGCCGATTGCGAGCGACGGCCGGGACGCCATGAAGGCGGCGATCCAGGCTCTGGGGCGGAAGCTGGCCGATCTGGCGAAGGATGATGCGCTGGTCGATTCCGTGATTGCCTATCAGAAAAGCTATCGCTACCCGCGTATGGGCATCGACCTGCCGGTTACACCGATCGAACAGCATTATCGCGTGACGGCCCCGGGGCTTCGCGTGGAAAGACGCGGTAACCAGTCGGCATTGATGACGCCGCGCGGGCCGATCCCGATTCCGCCCGGCCGCGACGGGATTGTCGGTTGGATCGTGTCGCGTCCGGCGTTCGACCGGTCGGCCTACCTGGATGCGCATGCCACGCTGCCGGTGGCGGACCTGGATCGCGTCCTGATGGAACTGATGAACATGGGGTTATTGGCGCAGGAAGGCGTTGGAAACAAGGGGCCGTGACGGGTAACGCAATCGGCCGTTCGCACCTGAATCAAAAGGCGAAACGCGGGTTTGTTGCATTCATGTCACATGGTCTGAGCAAAGCTTTGTTCGAACCCGATTGGTCCGTTGCGTTTGGAACAAACACATGATTGAAGATGCTTACCAACGTTGCCGTGGTTTGAATGCGATTAGCGTTCGGGCGAACGGGAACAGAAACAAGACATGTCATGAAGACATGTCGGGGACCACAAAAAGGGCGACACGCCTGGTCTGAATTGGAGGTAATGATGAAAAAAGTTCTTTTGACCACGTCGGCGCTGGCCGGTGCGTCCCTGCTGACGGCCGGTACCGCGGCGGCTGAAGCCCCGACGGTTTCCTTCTCGGGTGCCGTTACGTACGAAATGATTTGGAATGGTGGCGATGTTCCGGCGGCCGGTACCGGCTTCAACATTTCCGCGAACGAACAGCAGTCCGAACTGGTCTGGGTTGCTTCCGGTAGCTCCGACAACGGCCTGAACTACGGCGCGCGTCTCGACTGGCGTGTTCTCGCCGGCGGCGGTGCCAGCGCGTTCGACGAAAGCTGGGTCGACGTTTCCGGCTCCTTCGGTCGTATCTACCTGGGTCAGGAAGACGGCGTGATTGACCTGATCGCGTCTCACTCCGGTCACTCCATGCAGGTTGGTACCTGGGGTACGGACGGTAACAACGCCCTGCGCCACGTCAGCTACCTCGGCCTGAACACCGGTCTGCACTACTATGCTTCGCATTCCGCTCAGACCTCGGACAACAACAAGATCGGTTACGTGACGCCGAACTTCTCCGGCTTCCAGGCTGGTGTTGCGTTCACGCCGAACAGCGCTGCCGCTCAGGCCGCTGGCACGAACAACGACAACGACGCCAACGCGTTTGAAGTCGCTGTCGCGTGGAACGGTGACCTTGGTGATGTCGCTCTGGGTATCGGCGGTGGTTACGCGATCGCGGATGACCAGTCTTCCACGAACGGCACGCAGCCCCCGGAAGACCAGAACTCCTACAACATCGGTGCGACGGTTGGCTTCGCTGGCTTCACGGTCGGTGCTGCTTACATCAACAACGAAGACTCCAACTGTGCGGCCGCGACCACGACCTGTGACGCGGGCGACGGCTGGAACATCGGTGCGGGCTACAACTTTGGCCCGGGCGCGGTCTCGATCATGTATCAGACGGCGGAAGACGACACCGACGGCAACGGTCGTAGCGACGAATCCGCTGTCGTTCACGCCGGTATCAACTACACGATCGCCGACGGTCTTTCGACGCACCTGAACGGTTACTGGTTCGACCTCGAGAACGAAGCGGGCTCCGGCGTCGCGACGAACTCGAACGACGCTCAGGTCATCATTCTCGGTACCCGCGTTTCCTTCTAATCGCGGCGTAACGTAGAGTTGGAGAGGGCGGCGCTTGCCGCCCTCTTTTTTTTCGGATAGACGTGTCTTCCAGAATCTAGGACAGGTCGAACCATGAAATTGCACGCCCTTTCGGTACTTCTCTGCGCGGGATTTCTGCTTGCTGCATGCGATGGCGTGCGGCCTACAAGCGGCGCGGAATCCGACCGGACCATCCAGGGCATCCGCGACCATGGCAGCATCTTCGGGGATACGGTCGTTCTTGGCGGCGACGAGGTTCCGGGCGGTGGTGTTGGGGGCATTGCCGTAAACGGGTATCTTTGGCGCGCCTCATTGGATACGGTCGCGTTTTTTCCCATGTCGCAGGTCGATGCCTATGGCGGCGTGATCATCACCGAATGGTATTCCCTGCCGGAGGCACCGTCTGAACGCTACAAGATGACCGTCTATATCCTGAACAGGGACCTTCGTGCGGACGGCGTGCGTGTTTCGTTGTTCAAGCAGGCACGGGCATCTGACGGGTCATGGGTGGATGTCGCGATTTCCGAAGGTGCGGAGGCGCGGATTGAAAACGCCATTCTGACCCGGGCGCGTCAGCTTCGAATCAACAGCGAAGCGATCCTGGAATAGGGTCCCAGCTTTCGTAACACGTCCGACGTAAGACCGGCCGGGACGACCGATCCGGGGTTGTGCGGACGATTTCTCATATCTTGCCGGACAGAATTTGAAGATGCGCTACAACCCGAAAGAAATTGAAAAGAAATGGCAGGCCCGCTGGGAAGAGGCCGCTTCTTTTCGAACGCCGGACGATGACGGTTCCGAAAAATATTATGTGCTGGAGATGTTTCCCTATCCGTCCGGGCGGATTCATATGGGTCATGTCCGGAATTACACGTTGGGCGATGTCGTCGCGCGGTACAAAAAGTCACGTGGTTTCAGCGTTCTGCATCCGATGGGCTGGGACGCGTTCGGGCTTCCTGCGGAAAATGCGGCGATCGAAAATAAGGTGCCGCCTGCGGCATGGACCCGCCAGAACATCGATACCATGCGCGCGCAACTCAAGACGCTTGGCCTGTCGATTGATTGGGACCGGGAGGTGTCGACCTGCGAGCCTGAATATTACAAACACGAACAGAAAATGTTCCTGGATTTCATGCGTGTGGGCCTGGCCTATCGGCGGGAATCCTGGGTCAATTGGGACCCGGTCGACCAGACCGTCCTGGCCAATGAACAGGTGATTGACGGCAAGGGTTGGCGTACGGGAGCGCCGGTGGAAAAGCGGCGTCTGTCGCAATGGTTCCTGAAAATCACCGCCTATTCCGAAGAGCTTTTGGCGGCGTTGGACGGCCTGGATCGCTGGCCGGAAAAGGTTCGCCTGATGCAGCGCAACTGGATCGGTCGGTCCGAAGGGGCAACCATCCGGTTTGAGATCGAGGGACGGGACGATCGGCTGGAATGTTTTACCACCCGCCCGGACACGCTTTACGGTATGTCGTTCTGCGCCGTGGCGCCGAACCACCCGCTGGCAGAGGCGGCGGCGAAGGACAATCCCGAACTGGCGGATTTCATTGCCGAATGCAATCGGATGAGCACCAGCGAGGAAGCGATTGAAACTGCGGAAAAGAAGGGTTTCGATACGGGCATCCGGGTGCGCCATCCCTTTATGCCGGACAAGACCTTTAGCGTGTTTGTCGCGAATTTCGTCCTGATGGAGTACGGCACCGGCGCGATTTTCGGGTGCCCCGGCCATGATCAGCGGGATATGGATTTTGCCAGGAAATACGGTCTGGAGGTAACCCCGGTCGTCCTTCCGAAAGGGGCGGATCCGGACAGTTTCGTTTTGGCTGACGAGGCTTTTGTCGGTGAGGGCACGCTTTTCAATTCGGATTTCCTGGACGGGTTGGATGTCGAAACGGGTATCCGCCGCGCGATTGAACGGTTGGAGGAGATCGGGATCGGAACCGGTACGACCACCTATCGTCTGCGCGACTGGGGTGTTTCCCGTCAGCGGTATTGGGGATGCCCGATTCCGGTGGTCCATTGCGGCGCTTGCGGTCTGGTGCCTGTGCCGGATGACCAGTTGCCTGTGAAGCTGCCGGAGGACCCCAGTTTCGATAAGCCCGGAAATCCGCTTGTGCATCATCCGACATGGAAAAAGACACAATGCCCGACCTGTGGCGGTCCGGCGGAGCGGGAAACCGATACGTTCGACACTTTCTTCGAAAGTTCCTGGTACTTCGCGCGCTATGCTGATTCGAAGAACGAGGATTTGGGTTTCAGCCCGGAAAGTGCTGCGCGCTGGCTTCCGGTCGACCAGTATATCGGTGGCATCGAACATGCGATCCTGCATCTTTTGTATTCCCGCTTCTTCACCCGTGCGTTGAAGGAATGCGGGTATCTGGATCTGGATGAACCTTTTGCCGGTCTGTTCACGCAAGGCATGGTCTGTCACGAGACATATCGGGACGAAGCCGGCGGTTGGGTCTTCCCGGTCGATGTGGAACGCCGCCCGGACGGGGCCGTTCATGCGAAGACCGGTGCACCGGTTACGGTGGGTCGGTCGGAAAAGATGTCCAAGTCGCGCCGCAACGTCGTCGACCCTGTCGATATCGTCGATACCTATGGCGCGGATACCGCGCGGCTTTTCATGTTGTCGGACAGCCCGCCCGACCGGGATCTGGAATGGACGGAATCGGGGGTAGAGGGTGCCTGGCGGTTCTTGGGCCGCGTGGTGCGGTCGATCACAGAAGGCGGGGATGGAATTGCGCCCATGGATTCGGCGCGGCCTTCGGCAATGTCCGATGCGGCGTCGGATGCGGAGCGGGCCATTCACCGCACGATCGACGGCGTGACGCAGGACCTGGAAAAGTTTCATTTCAACCGGTCGATCGCGCGAATCCGCGAACTGTCGAATACTCTGTTCGGACTGAACGGGTTGGACGCGGATGTGTGTTGGGTCCGTCGTTTCGGATTCGAAGCGATCGTTCGGTTGCTGGCACCGATGACGCCGCATGTGGCTGAAGAACTGTGGGCGCAGCTTGGGCACGAAGCGATGCTGGTCGATACCGACTGGCCGGTTGCCGACCCTGCGATGCTGGTGGAAGAAACGGTGACCATCGCGGTTCAGGTGAATGGCAAGCTTCGGGCAACCATCGAATTGCCTCGTGACCTGGACAAGGAATCGGCGGAAGCCGCGGCGCTTGCGGAAGAAAATGTCCAGCGGACACTGGACGGGAAGTCGCCCCGCAAGGTGATCGTGGTGCCGAACAGGATTGTTAATATCGTTGCCTAGAGCCGGGGTGCCCCAAAACCCGGCGCGTCTTGATGCGTCGTCTGGTGACGGGACCTAGTGACGCCGATGGCGGATTGCGGCATTGTGGGTCGCGGCGGTAGCGGAAGGTTAGGATGATCATGGACGGATCGCGGCGTCGGTTGCTTCGACTTTCGGGCGGTTTGGGCCTGCTTGGACTTGCGGGTGGCGTTGCGGGCTGCGGATTCCGGCCGGTTTATGGGACCGGAGGGTCAGACGGTGGCGCCGACGCTGCCGAAGACCTTGCGGCCACCCAGGTCGGCATCATTGCCGACCGTGAGGGGCAGATCCTGCACAACCTTCTTCTGGATCGATTTAATCCTCGTGGTCGGCCGACTGAACCGCGCCATTCGCTTTCGACGGCCGTATCGATCGCGATCAGTGAGCTTGGTACTCAGATCGACGAGACGACGACCCGTTCGCAAGTTACCGTGTCGGCGACATCGACCCTAAACGCCTTTGGCGAAGCCCACAGTTTTCGGTCGCGCATTGTCGCGACCTTCTCCACGACGGAATCCGAATATGCATCGTCCGTGGCGGAACAGGATGCGATAAAGCGGGCGATGGTCGTGATTGCGGATGATATCCGCCTGCAGGTCGCGACGTTCTTTGAAAGACAACGTCTGCTGCAGAGCTGACGGTCGTGACCAAGGTTGCTGCCAAATCCGTTGATGGATTTCTGAAGGGGCCGCCTTCCGACATTCGCGCAATTCTGTTCTACGGTCCGGATGGCGGCCTGGCGCGGGAGCGGATGGCAACCGCGGCGCTGACCGTTGTGCCGGCATTGGATGACCCGTTTCTTGTCAGCGAAATTGCCGGCGACGGACTGTCTGACGATCCGGCCCGCTTGGGGGATGAGGCGGCGGCGATCGCCATGACCGGCGGACGACGGGTCGTGATCGTTCGGGACGCGGCGGAATCCGCCTCGCCCGCCCTGTCGGCCTTTCTGGATGCACCGGTCGGGGATGCGTTGGTTTTGGTAACCGCGGGCGATCTTGGGCCTCGGTCGAAACTGCGAAAGGCGTTTGAAGGTGCCAAAATCGGGGCCGCCATTGCCTGTTACCGGGACGAAGGGGGCGACCTGTCCAGCCTCATTGCCGAGGGGTTGCGGCCGCTGGGCGTCCGGATCGACCGGGATGCGAAGGACTTACTGACCGAAATTCTGGGGTCGGACAGGGCGGTAAGCCGGTCGGAAATCGAAAAACTTGCGCTTTACGCCGGCCCGGACGGTCATCTAGACCGCGAAACCGTGGCCGTTCTGATCGGCGACAGCTCGGCGACCGCGCTGGACGATATTTGTTTCGCCGTCAGTGATGGGCGCGCGGATCTGCTGGAGCGGTCCTTGGAACTTCTGTCCGACGCCGGAACACCGGCTGTACAGATCCTGCGGGCGGCATCCAACCATGTCTTGCGGTTGCATCGTGTCCAGGACATGGCCGCGTCCGGCCAGGATATGGGGTCCGCCATGGCCAGCCTGAAGCCGCCGGTCTTTTTCAAGACCCGACCCCGTTTCGAATCTGTGGTGAAACGCGTGCCGCCTGCCGCCCTGACGGAGGCATTGTCGGTCCTGATGACTGCGGAAGCGGCTTGCAAACGGACCGGTGCGCCTGACGCCCTGTTGTGCGACCGCGCGCTGCAACAGGCCGCCGCCCTGTGCCGGCGCGCCGGGCGACGACGCTAAAAAAGTCGATTCATATTATATTTCAACGACGTCCGAATTTTTTGGATGGTTTGAGCTGTTCAACCGTTCAATGATTTCATCCAACTGGTCCAGGGATGTGAAGGCGACGACCAGTCGGCCGGCTTCGCCGTCATTTTGAAGGTCGATGGACACGGTCATGCCCAGCCGGTCGGTCAGGCTGCGTTCCATGGACAGCGTATTCGCATCTTTTTCCGCCGCCGACTTTCCGGCGGACGCGGCACTGTCGATCCGCCCTTTCAGTTTTTCCATGCCCTTTTCGGTCTTGGCGGCTGCGGGTCGGTTGTCCTGGACCAGCTTTTCGGTCTGACGGACATTCAGGCCCTTCTTGACGACGTCATTGGCAATGGCTTCGGCGTTAGGCGCGCCCAACAGTGCACGGGCGTGACCGCTGGAAATCAGCCCGTCATCCAGCATGCTTTTCAGTTCTTCCGGCAGGTTCAGAAGACGCAGCATGTTGGCGACATGGCAGCGGCTTTTGAACACAGATTTCGCCAGCGCATCCTGTGTATGTCCGAATTCCTCGATCAGGCGCTGATAGCCTTCCGCCTCCTCCAGGGGGGTCAGATCCTCCCGGTGGATGTTTTCGATCAGCGCGATTTCAAGGGTTTCCGTGTCGGTCAGATCCTTGACGATGACCGGCACCTCATGCAGTTGCGCACGCTGGGCCGCGCGCCAGCGGCGTTCGCCGGCGACGATTTCATAGGCGTTGGCGTCGTCCGGGTGCGCCCGCACCAGAAGCGGCTGCAGGATGCCCTGTTGGCGGATGGATTCGACCAGCCCGTCGATGGCGCCCTCGTCGAAACGCTTACGCGGCTGACCGGGGTTGGGGCGCAGATATTCGATCGGCACGGTTTTGGCGCTGCGGGCCTGCGCCCCATCCAGTTCCGGGCTGAAGGCGTCCGCCCCTTCTTCATCTCCGAACAGGGCCGACAGACCCCGCCCCAGGCCGCGCTTTCTCGTGTCTTCCGCCGGTGTCATGCGCCCGCCCTCCGTTCGCGTTTCAGGACTTCGCTGGCCAAGTGGATATAGGCCTGGGAACCGCGGCAATCCATGTCATAGAGGATGACCGGTTTTCCGTAGCTGGGCGCTTCGGACACGCGCACGTTGCGCGGGATGACCGTTTCATAGACCTTCTCACCCAGATGTTGGCGCACGTCGGCGGCAACCATGTCGGAAAGGTTGTTCCGCTTGTCATACATGGTCAGCACGACACCCTGGATGTCGAGGCGCGGGTTGAAGGCCCGCTTCACCCGTTCGATGGTACGCATCAGGTGGCTCAACCCTTCCAGTGCGTAGAATTCGCACTGAAGCGGCACCATGACCGAATCGGCGGCACACAGGGCGTTCAGTGTCAGAAGGCCCAGCGCCGGCGGACAGTCGATCAGGATGTAGTCGAATTCGGTGACCGCACCCTTGATTGCGTCGCGCAGGCGAAATTCGCGGCGATCTTCTTCCACCAGTTCGATTTCCGCCCCGGACAGGTCAATGGACGCCGGCACAATCTTCAGACCGGGAATTGCGGTTTCCACTACCGCGTCCATCGCATTGCGGCGGGACAGCAGCAGGTCATAGGAGTTCAATGCCCGGGACTTCCGGTCAATCCCTAGTCCGGTTGACGCATTGCCCTGTGCATCGATGTCGATGATCAGGACCCGCTTCTTACAGGCGGCAAGCGCGGTCGCCAGATTGATGGCGGTCGTGGTTTTGCCGACTCCGCCCTTCTGATTGGCGATTGCAACCACACGGGCTGTCCCGTCCGGACGCGCCCTGGTCAATTTTTCCGGCAGTTTCGCATACATGGACGCAGTTCCTCTTTCGGTGTCTGAGTGTGACCCCGAAAGAGGCGGCGTTCCTAATCCTTTGCTTTAACGGCCAAATGTGAGACCGCAAGAACAACCGAATCCGGATCAACCGCGCTCGGAATCACGTCATAATCTATATACCATCCATAATTTATGTCAGTCAATTCATCTTTATACTGCTTACCCTTCGGGAAAACTGCGCAACAGCCCTTATTCCAGAAGGGAAGGGCAAGGGTCAGTAAACTGGGCAGGGGGGCTAATGCCCTGGCAGAAATAACGTCCGGCGGGTCAATCTGCAGCGTTTCCGCCCGTTTGGCGTGAACGAACACGCGCTCGGTCACGCCGAGTGTGCGGGCCGCCTCCCTGAGGAAAGCAGCCTTTCGTTGATCGGATTCCACCAGGTGTACTTCCATACCGGTCATGGCCGCCAGGACCAGGCCGGGGAAACCGGCGCCGCTTCCAAGGTCCAGCAAGCGCCTTGCGCCCGGTGGGATGAGGGGGGCCAGCTGTGCGGAATCCAGCATATGCCGGCGCCAGAGGTCTGGCAGGGTGTTTGGTCCAACCAGGTTGATCCGGCGTTGCCATTTCTCCAGAAGGGATGCGTATCCGGCAAGCGCGTCGGTTGTTTCACGTGAAACACCTGTAATATTCGCGAAATCGGCGGCGTTTAGCGGCCGCTGGGGCAGGTCCTGGGGCCGGCAGATTGGGCGGATCATGGGGCGGCAATCCCGCAGAATGAATGTGAGTTACGCGGCCTCAGACGTGCCGCGCCGACGGACATGGCGCATCAATGCTACAACGGCGGCCGGTGTGACGCCAGGAAGGCGTGCCGCCTGACCCAGCGTCGCCGGGCGGGCCGCGTTCAGCCGATGGACCATCTCCGTGCTCAGGCCGCCGACGGTGGCAAAGTCCAGGCCATCCGGCAGCTGAAGCTGCTCATCGCGGCGGTAGGCGCGGATGTCTGCATCCTGACGGGCCAGATACGCCGCATAGCGCGCGTCTGTCACAAGCTGCGGCAGGATGGATGCATCAATGTCCTTCAGCTGAGGCCAAACGCGAAACAGGGTCTCAACATCCGTATCGGGCAGGGCGAGAAGATCCGAAGGCCCCCGCATCCTTCCGTCCGCCCGCACGTCGATACCATGGACGGCCAGATCCTTGGGCGATTGACCGGGCGCACCCTCCATCAGGGCGCGGCCTGCCTTCAGGGCTGATTCTTTGGCATTCCAATGTGCCAGCCTGTCCGAACCCAGGCACCCGATGTCCCGGCCGCGCGGGGAAAGGCGTTGGTCCGCGTTGTCGGCGCGGAGCCGCAGGCGATATTCCGCGCGACTGGTGAACATACGGTACGGTTCGTCCGCGCCCCGCGTCGTTAGATCGTCGATCATGACGCCAATATAGGCTTCCGCCCGGTCCAGGGTGAATGGCTCTGCACTGCCGCCGGCGGCGCGGGCAGCATTAAGACCGGCCATCAATCCTTGGGCGGCCGCCTCCTCGTAGCCTGTCGTCCCATTGATCTGACCGGCGAGGTATAGATCGGGCAGCTTACGTGTTTCCAGTGTCGCGCGAAGCTCGCGCGGGTCGACATGGTCATACTCTATGGCGTAACCGGCGCGGCGGATGGCCGCATTCTCAAGCCCGGGTATCGTTTTCAGAAAGGCTGCCTGAATGTCGGCGGGTAGGGAGTTGGAAATCCCGTTGGGATAGACGGTGTCGTCCTCCAGCCCCTCCGGCTCCAGAAAGATCTGGTGGCGCGGTTTGTCTGCAAACTTGACGATCTTGTCTTCGATGGACGGGCAGTATCGTGGCCCAATCCCTTCGATCATGCCGCCATACATGGCAGAGCTTTGAAGGTTCTCACGTATGACCGCGTGCGTCGCCTCATTCGTATAGGTGATGTGGCACGCAATCTGGGGCACCGTGATTCGATCGGTCAGGGTCGAAAACGGCTCCGGCACGGGATCGGCGTCCTGTCGTTCCAAACCTTCCCAGTCTATCGTGCTGCCATCCAAACGGGGCGGTGTTCCGGTCTTAAGGCGGCCCAGGGTGAACCCCAACCGGTTCAGCGTTTCCGACAGGCCCAGGGCCGGTCCATCTCCCACCCGGCCGGCGGGGGTCCGTTCATGTCCGCAATGGATCATGCCGCGCAGGAAGGTCCCGGTGGTCAGAACCGCCGTCGCGCAGCGGATCGGTGTGCCATCGTCCAGAATAATGCCAGACAGACGTCCGTCCGTGCCGATGGTCAGATCCTCAACACCAGCCGACAGAATCGACAGGTCGGTCTGGTTGCCCAGGACGTCCTGCATCGCGGAACGATAAAGCGCGCGGTCGGCCTGAGCCCGCGGCCCTTGCACCGCCGGACCCTTGCTTCGGTTCAAAACACGGAACTGAATGCCGGAACGGTCGATGACCCGTCCCATGACGCCATCCAGGGCATCAATCTCCTTGACCAGGTGCCCCTTGCCAAGGCCGCCAATCGCCGGGTTACACGACATCTCTCCAATCGTGTGCAGCTTGTGGGTGACCAGCAATGTGCTGGCGCCAATCCGGGCGGCGGCGGCCGCCGCCTCGCATCCGGCATGTCCGCCACCGACCACGATGACATCCCATGTCCGGACGGACGCGGAATCCGTGTCGATTTTGTTGGGCAGGCCGCTTTCGGCGGACGGGTTATGATTGGGCGAATTTTTCATGGTCACTCCTGACGGAGATATACGCCGCAGCCCAATTCCGGTCAATTAAGGGATTGGGTTCGGCCATTTCCCATATGTTTGGTGGAGAATGTTTCACGTGAAACACTCATTCACTTTCCGATACAAAATTCGGAAAAGACAATATCCAGAACCGCTTCGACATCCACCCGGCCGGTAATCCGACCAATTTCGCCCAGTGCCAGGCGTACCTCCTCCGCCGCTATCGCGAATTCCGGTGAGACAAGGGACCGTTCCAAGGCATCCCGGGCGCGCGACAGGGCATCACGATGGCGCGACCGAACGGCGACCGCGCTGAGCGCCGCTCCGTATCGTTCCTCGCAAGCGCCGCGCAGACGGTCTAAAAGGCGGTCAATTCCGCGACCGACATGACAGGAAATGGCAATCTCGTCATTGTTAAGCTCTTCCGGTGCAACAGGCCCAAGATCAGTCTTGGTGCGCACGCAAAGAATATCGTCCCGCCGTTCGGCCAACACGTCGGGAAGAGTAGGGGCTTCCGCCCCGTCAAAAAGATGCAGAATAAGATCCGCAGATGCCGCCGTGCGGATCGCCTTGTCAATGCCGGCCCGCTCTATGGAATCGACGCTGTCCCGCAGGCCCGCGGTGTCCCCGACAGTCGCAAGGTACCCACCAAGGTCTAAGCGCACCTCGACCACATCGCGGGTGGTCCCGGCGATATCGGACACAAGGGCGGCCTCCCGACCGGACAGATGATTCAGCAACGTGGACTTCCCGACATTGGGGGCGCCGACAATGGCAATGCGAACCCCATGGCGGACAGCGTCGGAGAGGGAGCCGATATCTATATCTTGAGAAAACTCTGACACCAAACGCCGGATATCGATTTCGTTTCGGTCCAGCATTGTCTCTGGCAGGTCATCTTCGGGGAAATCGACAGCGGCTTCCAGCGTTGCCAGAAGGCGCATCAATCGGTCCGTCCAGTCCTTGTATCGCTCGGAGCCGGCGCCAGACGCAAGCCGCAGGGCCATCCGACGTTGGGCTTCGGTTTCCGCCTGTATCAGGTCGGACAGGGCTTCCACCTCATTCAGGTCCAGCCTTCCATTGGCAAAGGCGCGTCTGGAGAACTCCCCGGGATCCGCCTGTCGGCACCCATCGATCCGGGCCAGTGCGGACAAGATCGCGGCGATCGTGGCGGCCCCGCCATGACCCTGGATCTCCAGAACATCTTCCCCGGTGAAGGAATGCGGACCCGGAAACCAAAGCGCGATCCCCTGGTCGAGCGCGACGCCGTCCACCGGATTGCGGAACAGGCACAACGTGGCGACGCGTGGCGGGGGTGGCGCGCCCCGGCCTGTCAGGGCGCGGAAGACAGCGGCGGACGCCGGGCCGGAAACCCGGATCACGGCCAGTCCGGACGGTGCCGGACCGCTGGAAAGCGCAAAAATCGTATCGGCCATGGTCGGTCCGTCCGCCGGAAGGGGCTCAGTTGTCGTCCTTCTTGCCCGGCCCTCCGGGCCCCATACCGGTCGACCCCATCTGGGCCCAGAACATCTTCTGAAGCTGCTCCATTCCCTGAATGGACGCAGGCAGCCAGGTCTGGAACAGGGTCTCCGGATCCAACGCTTTCAGATTCTGTTCCATGCGTTCCTGGATCTGCGCCATCATGGCTTCCTGCATCTGCGTCACATCGGGCAGGCCTAGAAATCGGCGCGCCTCATCGGGGGTGCAGTCGATATCGATCGTGATTTTCATGGTATCCTTCCCCTTGTCCGATGGATGCCCGCGACCTTGCGGCAATCCAGCACAGTTTTCAGATGGGGCCTTGGTCAATCCAACCTGTTATCTTAGGTAACTACCGGAAATGCAAATTTTAGGCGTCATCGGGATTCCGCCGGCGCCAGTGCCGCGGCCAAAAGGCCGCCCAAGAACTCCCGAACGGGTGCGCAATGGCGATGGACGACAATCGGCTGGGTGATGAGACCAGCCCCTATCTTCTGCAGCATAAGGACAACCCGGTCCATTGGCGTCCCTGGGGACCGGAGGCCCTGGCCGAGGCGCAGGAAGCGGACAAGCCCATTCTTCTGTCCGTCGGCTATGCGGCCTGTCACTGGTGCCATGTCATGGCCCATGAAAGCTTCGAAAACCCCGCCATCGCCGACGTGATGAACCGGCTTTACGTGAATATCAAGGTCGACCGGGAAGAACGCCCGGACATTGACGTCATCTATCAGGCGGCCCTGAACATGCTGGGTCAGCAGGGCGGATGGCCACTTACCATGTTCCTCACGCCGGATGGGGAACCGTTCTGGGGCGGGACCTATTTCCCGCCGGAGGCAAAGTGGGGCCGCGCCGGATTCCCCGACATCCTGACCGCGATCGAGAAAACATATAGAGAAGCACCGGACCGCATTCGCCATAACAAGGAAGCTTTGCGCGACGGTCTGGCACGGCTGGCCGCGCCGAAGTCCGGTGTGGAAATTTCCCGGGATCTGGCCGACACCGCCGCGCACCAGATTCTGGGTGCCCTGGACCCCGTGCATGGCGGAATCGGTGACGCGCCAAAGTTTCCGCAAGCATCCATCCTGCGTCAGCTTTGGTCGGCGGGCATCCGAACCGGCGACAAGGAATTCCAGGATGGGGTCCTGTTCACCCTGCGCAAGATATGCGAGGGCGGAATCTACGACCATCTGGGGGGCGGCTTCGCACGCTATACGGTCGACCGGGAATGGCTGGTCCCGCATTTTGAGAAGATGCTGTACGATAATGCACAGCTGCTGGACCTTCTGGGCCACGCCTGGTCGGTGACCGGTGACCCGCTCTACCGCCGGCGCACGGAAGAGACGGTCGCCTGGCTTCTGGACGATATGCGGATGCCGGAAGGCGGGTTCGCCAGCGCACGCGATGCCGACAGCGAAGGCGTCGAAGGCAAATTCTATGTCTGGACCGACGCGGAAATCGACGAAATTCTGGGCCCCGACGCGGGGCGTTTCAAGGAAGCTTATGGCGTCCGCCTGGGGGGGAACTGGGAAGGCGTTTCCATTCTGAACCGCCTGCACCTGACCGAAACCCCGACGGACGCGGAAGAGGCATGGCTGGCGCCACGGCGCGAAAAGCTGCTGTCCCGACGCGCGGACCGAATCCCGCCACTGAAAGATGACAAGGTTCTGGCGGATTGGAACGGTCTTACCATCTTTGCCCTGGCGACCGCGGGGCGGCTGTTCGACCGGCCGGACTGGGTGGATGCCGCCATCGCCGCCTTTGACTTCGTCGCAGGCCCCATGGCAGACCCGGCAACAGGTGGGATACGGTTGCGCCACAGCTATCGCGCGGGCAAGGCCCAGCATGTGGCGACACTGGACGATTACGCGGCCATGATGCGCGCGGCGCTGTGCCTGTTCGAAGGAGACGGGGACGCGCGCTTCCTGAATGCCGCCGTCGCCTGGGCGGACATCCTGGAAAGATTTTATCTGGACCGCGACAGCGGCGCCTATGCCCTGACCGCCGCAGATGCGGAGGCATTGGTTACCCGCACGGTCCAGGCCATCGACAACGCAACACCGTCCGGCAACGGCCTGTTGATTACAGTGCTGGCACAGCTTCATGCCCTGACGGGCGATGTGCGCCACCTCAACCGGGCGGACGCGATCGCCAAGGCCTTCGCGGGAGAGACGGACCGGAATTTTGCCGCTTATTCCAATCTGATCGAAGGCGCCCAGTATCTGCGCGACGGGGTGCAGATCGTTATCGTCGGTCCGCGTGATGACGATGGGACGAAAGCTCTCTTGCGCGCGGCCCGTGCGCTGCCGTTGGCGGACCGGTTGATTCAATGTGTTGACCCCGAACAGGCGTTGCCGGCGGACCATCCCGCCCATGGCAAGACGATGGTAGACGGATCGCCGGTCGCCTTTGTCTGCCGGGGGCCGGTTTGCGGGTTGCCGGTTACGGACCCGGACGACCTGACCGCCCGGGTCGGCAAAGACTAAATCACCCGGAATCGTCGGCGAAAGGCTTTTGCCGTCACATCCGCTTGGCGCAATGGCCTTCGGACATTAGCTTACTCGCGAACCGGCGGGCGTCCCGTGACGCTGGCCATAGACCCAGACAATCGGGAGGCACCGACCATGGCAAAGGCAATCCGCATTTACGAACCCGGCGGACCGGAAAACATGAAATTCGAGGATGTGGACGTCCCCGCACCGGGCGAGGGCGAAATCCTGATCAAACAGGATTTTTGCGGCCTGAACTATATCGACGTCTATCACCGCACCGGGCTGTATCCCCTGGAGATGCCAAGCGGTATCGGCCTGGAAGCCGCCGGTGTCGTGACCGGTGTCGGTGCCGGGGTTACCGAATTTGCCGAAGGCGACCGTGTTGCCTATGCCGCGCCGCCCATCGGCGCGTATGCCAGCGAACGCGTCATGCCCTGGCACCGCGTGGTCAAGCTGCCGGATACGATTTCCAATGAACAGGCTGCCGGCATGATGCTGCAGGGTATGACTGTCGAATATCTGATCCGCCGCACCTATGCGGTCCAGCCCGGCGATACGGTTCTGTTTCAGGCCGCGGCCGGTGGGGTCGGACTGATCGCCTGTCAATGGCTGAAACAGATCGGTGCCACGGTTATCGGGACCGCCGGTTCGCCGGAAAAGGCCGAACTGGCAAAACAGCATGGCTGCGACCATGTCATCCTGTACCGGGAAGAGGATGTCGCGACGAAAGTGCGCGAAATCACCGACGGTGCCGGTGTCCCGGTCGTCTATGACGGGGTCGGCGCGGATACGGTCGACGGCAGCCTGGATTCCCTGAAACCCCGGGGCCTGTTCGTGTCTTTCGGCAATGCCTCCGGCCCGATTCAGAATTTCAATCTGGCAACCCTGTCGGCGAAGGGATCGCTGTTCATGACGCGCCCGACGCTGATGACCTATACCGCCAGCCGGGAAGACATGGTGGAAAGTTCAAGTGCCTTGTTCGATGCCGTCGCCAAAGGTCTGAAAATCGAAGTCAATCAGCGCTACAGCCTGGCCGATGCGACCCAGGCGCACCTGGATCTGGAGGCTCGGAAGACGACCGGGTCGACATTGCTGGTCGTCTGATCCGCGCCGAAGTTTCCGGCCAACAACAGGCGAAGGCGGCGCCAAATCCGCAAAATGAATCGCATATTAGGTCTTGTGCCTAATTGTCCTGGAAAAATCTATCGGACTCCCCACCACACCTAATCGGTGTTGGTGGGGTCTGATTTATCGAAAAATCGCCAAACTGCAATTGTGGGCGAATCCGGTCTATTCCAGGAATCGGTGGCGGCTTTCAATGTCGAAGCCGGCCCGGTTCCCGTCAGAGGTATCGGTCACCATCACGCGAAGGGTCAATCCGGTCCAATCGATCTCGTCCCGTGCAAGGGGCAGGAACACAACTTCCCCCGCGGGGATGGGCATGTTGCGTCTTTCCATCAAAATCGTTCCGCTGGCGGATTCAATGGTCGCCGCAACCACCACTTCTTCCGCACCCCGATTGACAATGCCATAGGTCAGCCCGCAAAGCGCCCGCGGTTCGCCGGATGTAAAGCCGCCATCGCCATCGGCGTCCAGAGCGGCCGTGCTTGTGCTGTCGCCGGTAAAACGCAGGCTGGCGCAGGTAAAGCCCGCCGGTGCGCGTTCTTCCGCCGCGGCAAGGACGACGCTGTCCCGTTCGATCGGATCGACGGCGGATACCGAGACCGGTTCATCCACCGGGCCCGGATCGGCGACGGTCTCAACCACCACAGGGTCCGGCGGTACAACCGGCTCGTCGGGGGCCGGATCCGATGCCGGCGTCTCCGCCGCATCCTCGGGTTCCGGCAGGGCAACGGGTTCCGTTCCCTCTTCAGGGACCCGCAGGTCGGGTGCCTCTGTTCCGCCCGGCAAGAGTGCGGCCGCCTGTTTTATCAGGTCGGACAGGCCGGCGGGACCATAGGCTGTCAAAAAACGGTCGGTCGGTTCCGGGGCCAATCGCATGGCGGCCACGCTGGTCGCGCCTGCCAGAATCAATGCCAGGCCGGCGATTCCCAGAAAACCTGCCCGTCTGCGCGGTGCTGCGGAAGCGATGCCGCCAGGCGGTGGTGACAAGGCGGGGCCTATTTGGGTCCCGCGCGCCTGATCCGCGGAATTTGCCGAATTTGCGGAAACTGATACCGGCAGCGCCAGATCCACCAGGCCCGCCGCGGCGGCTACCGTCGGCACCGACAGGAAATCAACCCCGGCGTCGGAAAGTCCCGCACCATCAACAGCAGTCCGCCAAGGCTCCTCCGGTTCGCCATCCGGCAGGATGAACAGGACCCGCGTGCCCCGTGCCGCCGCCTCCCTCAGCAGGATCGCCGCCTGGGAAATCTTCTCCGGAATATGGCCGACGGGGCGCAGGTTCAGGTCGCGGTCGACCTCTCCCGTCGCCAAGATCAGCATATCGTCCGGTGCGATGTCGCCAGCGGAAAAACGGTCCGCAAGCACCAGCATATGGCTCAACAACAGGCCCAGCTGCCAACTGCGCCCGCCGTCGATCGGACGATCCACATCCACGCGATAGGAATCATGCCCCGTCAGCCGGGCGACCACACCGGACCCGCGCCGCACGAAACGACCGTAGTCGGGGCTGATCGAAAGGGTTTCGGTCGTACCGTTCAGGCAGACGACCGACGGTATATCGGAATCCTCCTCCGCGATCCGCTGAACACGGGAAGGCCCTTCGGTCGTCGCAATGAAAACATGGACCGCCATCGGCCCCCCTGAAACCGCTGATCTGGCCTGAATTTATAGCGGCGCGTCCCCGGGCGCGGCAATGCCCTGCGGCTTTCCACCCCCAATTGACGTCAGATCAGGTCGATTTCCGTCGCCGGATCACCCAGCGCCATGACGGCATCTGACTTTGCGGCGACGACAATTCGGATCGTCCCGTCCTCTGCTTCACCCAGGGCCAGCTTGTGGACCGACCCGTCGGCGCCACGCAGCAACATGACGCCGGGC
Organism: Alphaproteobacteria bacterium; assembly: GCA_040217575.1. Lineage (GTDB taxonomy): Bacteria > Pseudomonadota > Alphaproteobacteria > UBA8366 > Aestuariispiraceae > Pacificispira. Next base: position 239,106 of record JAVJPW010000002.1, read on the forward strand.
GCATCGACGGCGCCATGTTCCGGCAGATCGACCAGGATGTAGACCTGGTTTTCGTCGGCCCGTGACGGTTTGATGCGGACCGTATAGCCCTTTGCTTCCCGTTTTTCCAGGACGCCGCTGCTGGCGGCAGCCGCGCGCCCGAAGGAACATTGGGAGACCCGTTCGATCAAGCAGGTGAAATCCGCCTTCAGTTTCGGGTCGGTTGCCATGTGCCCGACCAGGGCGGCCGGCAACGGCGTTGCCGGGTTGGTCGCGGCGGCAAACAGGGCCGGCATCGGCACACGCGCCGCATCGGCGCGCTCACCGGCCGGATTGTCCAGCCACAGATCCGCACTGTGCAGGGCGCCGAAGGCGGTTTCGATCCGTTGTTTCTCCGCGTCCGACCGCTCGGTCCAGGGGGTGTTTTTGGGGGAGCCGGTCATGATGGACCTCCATACAGTCTGATGAATTCCCGGGCGAAGGCCTTGCGATCGCCGCTATAGTGATCCTGATAGCCATTGAACCGGTCGAGAAGTTCGATCAGGTCCACAAGACGCTCGCGCAGGTCCGCAAGCGGCGCGGGCACGGCTTCGAATGCCGCGCGAATTTCAGGCTGATCCAGCCGGTCGCGCTCGAACCCCTGACGGGAAAGCGATTCGAAGGCCTTGCGGGCGCGCGACAATACGTCGAAGGGCACTTCTTCCCCAGTACCGGCATCACCGATGCGCACGGCAAACAGCGCCGCCAGCGCCAGCTTTTCCAGATGCTGGTCCACTTTCTTCAGCGCCTCATGGCGCTGGGAATAGGATTCCTGCGCCGCGTCGTCGGCAATCGCCTTCATTTCATCGACCGATGCCTTCCGGCGCAGCGCCTGGATCAGGCGGAACTGGCCGACGCCGAATGTCTCCGCCCGCAGATAGGACAGGATCAGCCGCCGCACCCGTTCCGGATTTCCGGCCGGAAGCGACAGGATTTCGGTTTCCTTCTTGTTCAGGAACTTGACCGCATCCAGCGGCGGTTCCGAAAAGACGGACAGCGGATCATCCGGGCCCGCAATCCCGGTCGCATCCAGATAGGCGTCTTCGCCCGGATCGACTTCACCGGCTTCCCGGTCGGTGCCGATGGCGTGCATATGTTCGAAGCGGGTAAGCGCGTCGCCATCCTCCAGCAGTTCAATCAGCCGCAGGAAGGCCAGAAAGACAGTGCGGTAGGCTTTGAAGTCGGCGCCGTCGCCCTGTTCCTGCTCGTCGATCGCAGCCGACCAGAAATCGAATATCGCCTGGTCGTCCACCTCGTCCGCGTCGAACCGGTTGCCCAGCACCCCTTCCAGAAAGGCGATCATGCGGCGCAGCTTGCGGTTCGACTGGACCGTCGGCAGATGTTCACCCAGAAAATCATAGACGGCGCGGGACACCGCGTTCGCCTTTGACGAGACGTCTGACGCCGTCATGTCCGGATCCGCCGGGCTGCCCAGGATTTCCGACAGCGGGGCATAACCGATGGCGGATACCAGGAATTCCAGAAAGGCGGACAGGATCGGCATGCGCCCGTAACGGATGGCGAAGCTGCCGTCGGGATAGGTGACGCGCACGCCGGCTTCTTCCAGGGCGACCAGCCCGGTCCGGCCGGCACCGTGGGCGAAATGTGCGCGAAAGGCGGACGCCGCCGCCCGGTCCATGCCCCAGAACACGCCTTCATATCCGGTGCGTCCGGCCGTCAGCGCAGCGGCACGGACCATATGGACCAGTTCCAGCGTCATTTTCTCATAGTTCCGGCAGGCAACCGCCTGACCCAGAATATGCAGCGACTTGCGGGAAAACTTGGGACCCGACGCGCCCTCGATCTGTTCCAGGGCCTGGAACATGTCACGCAGGACCGGGCTTTGCCCGGCTTCGATAATTCGATGGGCGGCACTGCGCACGGTATCGGTCCCCTCCTGGCAATCATCAGCGATCCAGCCGCCGAACTGCCAGGAAGCGTAGCCATCCGCTTCCGCGATATCCACCAAAAAGCCCATCGCTTTCAATCCCTAAGCGCCGTGGAAACCGTTCCGGTCACTCAATCAGTTGAACTTGCCCGCACCCAGCGCCATGCGCCAGAAGCGGCCGGAATAGATGAACCGGTCCGATCCGCCGGCAACGGGCGCACTGGACGCCGCGCTGGTCGCGCTGGCCGATGCCTGGACCACTGTTTCCGCGATGCCGCCTTCGGACAGGGGGTAGGACCAGTTCGGGTCGGCGACCGCTATGTCGGAAAAATCGACCGCGACACCGGCATTGGCATCCGCAGCCGCATCCAGATAGCGGTCCGCGACTTCCAGATATTCGCGCCAGCCGCGCTGTGTGCCCGGCGCTTCCAGATAGGCATAGTCGGCTGCCATCTGTGCCTGGACGCGCGGGTCGGCGGGCGGTGCGTCGCCGATTGGGGCGCTGTTCCGGGCCGGTATCTCGGCGCTGGCCAGCTGCGTTCCGCCACGCACATCGTTCACCAGTGCCATTACCCAGCGTTCGCGCTGGTAGGTGTTCCAGAAACGCATGACATTGTTCACATATTCGCGGGTATAGCTGTGCGCGACCCATTGGCCGGCGACGCGGCTCAGCGTGCCGCCATTGTAGTGCGACAGGGCCAGGTCCCAGCGGTTGCCATACTGGTTGTAGAGGCGTTCCAGGAACTCGACTCCCAGCCGCACATTGACCCGCGCGTCAAACAACAGGTCCGCGCCGACACCGAACTCGCCGCGTGCGGTCGCCGGCATGATCTGCATGACGCCACGCGCGCCGGCGCTGGATGTGACATGGGCCTGGAAATTCGATTCGACCCGCGCGACCGCAAGGGCCAATGCCGGCGGCACCGCTCCGTTACGCACGGCTTCTTCCACAAGGACACGCTGGATCACCTCGCGGCTGACCTGTCGCGGTGCGGCGACGGCGGCTTCGGCGCCGGGGGCGAAACCGGCGGCCATCGTGCCGACCGCAGCGGTCCCAAGAGCCAGGGCAAGAAATCCCCGGCGGCTGGTCGAACGGCGGCTGGTGCCTTTGGTGTCGGTCTGACGGGTCATGGTCGTACTCCTTGAAGGCCCATTTCGGTCGGGCATGAATTCGTTCATCGCTGTCTATGGACTGACCGGAAGCTTTTTTCAGGCGGCGCGGTTTTTTTCGCGACGGATATTGCCGTGCCCGTGCGTCTGACATTTTGGCGGCAAAATCCGTGTGCCATTCCGGTCCGCCTATCCGCCCCTAATTTTCCAGCCGGGCCATCCATTCATCGTTCAGCGTGGTGACAATCGCGTCGGGTCGGTCGAACCGGCCACGGATTGCCATGGCTTCCTCGATCGAAAGATCCGGAGGAACCGCCAGGATCACCCGGACATCCGCGGCGGCGGTCGTGACCGCCCGGTCCACTGCACCGTCGCTCATCGGTGTCAGTGCGGCGTCAAAAAATGCGCCGCCGTGATAGACGATCAGAACGTCTTCGGGCTGAACCGTGGTTGCGGTGGCGTCCGTTTCCTCCGCCTGGGGGGCAAGTGCCGCGGCAATCAGCTCCGCCGCGGTCGGGTGGTCGGACGCGTCGTCCATCCCTTGTGCGCCCATGGAGACCAGCGCCAGCACCAGTATGGAAAAAAACGCCATGGCAAGCGCCAGGGCGATTTCCGTCATCGCCGTGTCGCCCGCATTGTGATCTCTTGCCGAAGGCCTGCTCATGTTTTTTAGTCCCGTGGAAATTGATCCGGATCGTTTGCTGATGCGCCCTATCGACGGAACAGGGGCATTTTGGTCCGGTTGACAGAAAGGTGGTCAGATGAGCGGTCAAATGCGCGACGGGAACATTCCATTCACGAAGCTGGTGGCGTCCCTGCTGGCGGCGGTGCCGTTCATCGGGCCCGAACAGCTGGAACGGGAACGCGGCAAACCGTTCGATGCGCGCATCGGCGCGAATGAAAGCGCGTTCGGCATGTCCCCCAAGGCGCTGGCCGCGCTGGTCGACGAAGCCTCGCGCAGCGCCTGGTACGGCGATTCGCTCAGTTGGGATTTGCGTGCCGCCCTGGCGGACAAACACGGGGTTTCCCCGGACGAGGTTCTGGTCGGTGCCGGGATCGACGGGCTGTTGGGCAACACGGTGCGTATGCTGGCCGAACCGGGTGCGCCGGTCGTCACATCCGCCGGGGCCTACCCGACCTTCAACTATCACGTCGCGGGCTTCGGGGCGGAACTGCATACGGTCCTTTACCGGGACGATGCGGAAGACCCGGACGCTGTCCTGGCGGCAATGGCGGAAACCCGCGCGCCATTGGGCTATTTCGCCAACCCGGACAACCCGATGGGCACCTGGCACAATGCCGCGGCAATGCAGAACATGATCGACCGCGTGCACGACGGCGCGGTCCTGGTGCTGGACGAAGCCTATATCGAATTCGCGCCGGACGGCACCGCGCCCCCCGTTGACCCGTCGAACCCGAAGGTCATGCGCATGCGCACCTTCTCGAAAGCGCACGGCATGGCGGGACTGCGCATCGGTTATGTGATCGCGCATAAGGACCTGATCACCGGTCTGAACAAGGTCCGCAACCATTTCGAAATGAGCCGCGTCGCACAGGCCGCCGCCCTGGCGTCCCTGCACGATCCGGATTTCATGGCATCCGTGGTGGATGAGGTCGCGCGCGGGCGCGAAGAATATTATGCGCTGGCCCGGCGCCTGGGGCTGAAGGCAATCGAAAGTGCGACCAATTTCGTTGCCATAGACATGGGCCGCGACGGCGCCCATGCCAGAAGCGTTCTGCAAGCGCTGGACGGAAAGGGTGTCTTCGTGCGCATGCCGGGTGTGGCGCCGCTGGACCGCTGCATCCGTGTGACCGTCGGCACGGCGGAAGACCGCGCTATTTTCGCGCAGCGTCTGGAAGCGGTTCTGACGGAACTGCCCTGATCCGGATACCAGCCGTCCGTCCGGGCATCGGACCGGTCCTAAAGGCCAACGCTTTGTCGAAGCGGCGCATTCGCGGCATTGAATTCGGGCGTCGGAACCCCCATCTTTCCGGTCGGAAAGGACGACCTTTCCTTCACTGACAAACCAGCGTCCGGGACGGCCCGGCCCCGATTAAGGAGGGCCGTGTCATGGCCTGGGTCTATCTGTTGCTTGCCGGTGTTCTGGAAGTTGTCTGGGCGTTTCACATGAAAAAATCCGACGGCTTTACCCATCTCCTGCCCAGTGCGGTTACCCTTGTCTGCATGGTCGCAAGTTTCGCGTTTCTGGCGGCGTCGATGCGATCGCTGCCGCTTGGCACCGCCTATACGATCTGGACGGGCATCGGTGCCGTCGGCGCATTTGCGGTCGGGAGCATGATGCTGGGGGAACCGGTGACACCGATGCGCCTGGCCGCGGGGTTGCTCATCGTCGCAGGCATCGTCCTGATGAAGCTGTCCGGATCGGGCGGGTAATCCCGGAACGGCGGAAAGCCGCACCAGTTCCGCGGAAAGGCTGGAAGCGGTTCTGACGGAACTTTAGGGATTGCATGAAAAAAGCCCCCGTTTGGGGGCCGGTTTGGTCGAATGGTGCGCCTGACAGGATTCGAACCTGTGACCTTCGCCTTCGGAGGGCGACACTCTATCCAGCTGAGCTACAGGCGCTTTGCGTGGCGGTTGTCTTCGCCTCGCGGGGGCGCTTATAAACGCTTCAGGACCGGAATGCCAGTCCGAAAACCGACCTCGGCGCGCGGTGTTTCAGGGTCAGTGATGCCCGCCCAGCGGTACGCCGTCTTTCAGCACGAACCGCTTGTCGCAATATGGGCAGTCGACCATGCGGTCCGGGCCCATCTGCAGATAGACTTTCGGATGGCCCAAAGCGCCGCCGCCGCCATCACAGGCGACGCGGCTGTGATCCACCGTTTCGGTTTCCGGTTCGTCGATCGACGGTACACCCATAACATCCGCTCCTTAACAAGTCCGCCGATCCTTGCCCTAACAGCCCGCACGGCCTATGTAGGCTCGGGTCGGGCCGCGGGCGGTAAGACCGCCGCGGCTCCCACCGATTTATGACCCAGCGCGCCCCCGTCGCGCAAGACCGAAGTCCCGGGCGTCCCGCTTTCCGGGCAAGGAGCCGACCAGACCGATGCCGCTTGACGCGAAACCCGAAACCGACCTTGACGCGGCCGCCGCGCCCGATTTCGCGATCGAGGCGAAGGGCCTGTCCAAGACCTACCGAAGCGACGGCAAGACGGCCGCCAAGAAGGCGCTGGACAATGTCGACCTGGAAATCCCGCGCGGCAGCCTGTTCGGGCTGCTGGGGCCGAACGGGGCCGGCAAGTCCACCTTCATCAACATCCTGGCCGGTCTGGTCATCAAGTCCGAAGGGACGGCGAAAATCTGGGGTTACGACGTCGAAGGCAATCCGCGCATGGCGAAGTCGTCCATCGGCATCGTCCCGCAGGAACTCAACATCGACCCGTTTTTCACCCCCGAAGAAATGCTGGACGTGCAGGCCGGCCTGTACGGCGTTCCGAAATCCGAACGGCGGACGGAAGAAATCCTGGAACTGATCGGTCTGGCGGATAAGCGGGATGCCTATGCCAGGACCCTGTCCGGCGGCATGCGCCGGCGGCTTCTGATCGGCAAGGCGATGGTCCATGACCCGCCCGTCCTGGTGCTGGACGAACCGACCGCGGGCGTCGATATCGAACTGCGCCAGCAGCTTTGGGAAAATGTCGTCGCCCTGAACAAGCGCGGCACGACGGTTCTGCTGACGACCCATTATCTGGAAGAAGCGGAAGAACTGTGCGACCGCATTGCGATCATCAATCACGGCAAGCTGGTCGCCCATGACAACAAGCGCGCGCTGTTGAGCCGGGTCGACGCCAAGACATTGCGCGTGACCGTGAAGGAAGGCCTGTCGGAACCGCCGGCCGCGCTTTCGAAATATTCGCCCACGCTTCAGGATACCGATGCCGGACCGTCCGATGGCCCCAGCATCATGACCATCGCCTACCGCCCGTCCTCCATCGCGGCGGGGGAGATCATCGGCGCGATCAACGACGCGGGACTGACCATCCTGGACCTGACGACGGAAGAAACCGACCTGGAAGACATCTTCCTGCAGCTCACCCGCCGTGGGAACGATTCGTAACGGGATCGTCCGTCAGGGCGCTTATCTCCTTCTGATCCTGATTCTGGCCGCCTGTGCGCCGCGGGTGGAAGGGGTCGGCCCCGTCATTGCCGAACCGGCCATCGCGGCGGACGCCTTCGTCATGGCGGACGGCTATCGCCTGCCGTATCAGGCGGAAATCCCCGAAAATCCGCGCGCGGTTCTGATCGCGCTGCACGGATTTAACGACTACGCAAATGCCTTCACCGACGCAGCCGCCGCCTGGGCGCAGGCGGGTATTGCCGTCTATGCCTATGACCAGCGCGGGTTCGGGCGCACCGCGGGCCGCGGCCTGTGGCACGGGGCGGCGGCCATGACGGCGGATCTGGCAACGGTGGCGGACCTACTGCGCGCGCGTCATCCGGGCGTGGCGCTGGTGGCGCTGGGGGAAAGCATGGGCGGCGCAGTCCTTCTGGCCGGTCTGACGGACCCCGACCTGCCGCGACCCGATATCGACCGGGCGGTTCTGTCCGCGCCCGCGGTCTGGGGCCGGGCGGTCATGCCCTGGTGGCAGCGCTGGGCGCTCGACCTGTTTTCCAACACGATGCCGTGGCTTGAAATCGCGCCCCGCATCCGCCGCACGCCGTCGGACAATATCGACATGCTGCGTGCGCTTTCGCGCGACCCGCATTTCATCCGCCGCACCCGGGTCGACGCGGTGCACGGGCTGGTCGCGCTGATGGACCGGGCCTATGCCGGCGTCCCGGATTTAGGGCCGGACACGCTGATCCTTTATGGATTGAACGAGGATATTCTGCCGGACAATGTCTGGCGCGGCGCGATTTCCCGCCTGACGCCGGGCGCCGGGTGGCGCCTTGCGCTCTATGACACGGGCTATCACATGCTGACCCGCGACCTGAATGCCGACCGGGTCATCGCCGACATCACCGCCTTCACGCTGGACGGCGCGGCGCCGTTGCCGTCTGGGGCGGAGGCGTCCGCTTCGGACTTGCCCCAACTGGTGAATTAGGGGACGGTTTCGCCGGAACGGTGCCGTCGGAATCGGGGCACCCCACGTCACAGGACGGCATTTCATCAGGGGGTCAGGGCGCATGCGTTTTTCCAGCATGGTACAGCGTGTCGGCGGCATGGGGGCGGATGCCTGGGCCATTCATTCGCGCACGGTCGAAAGGCTGCGCCGTGGCGAACCGGTCATCATGCTGTCGGTGGGCGAAGATCAGGGCGCGCGCACCCCGGACGCGATCGTCGCGGCGGGAAAGGCCGCGCTGGATCAGGGGTTCCACCATTATTCCCCCCTGACCGGGTCGCCGGAACTGCGCGAAGCGGTCGCCGCCCGGCACCGGGCGCTGACCGGACAGTCGCTGGGGCCCGATGATGTCGCCGTCCTGGCGGGTGCACAGAACGCGCTGTTCACCACCTTCCTGTGCCTGACCGACCCGGGGGATGAAGTGATCGTCCCCGACCCGTTCTATGCAACCTATCCCGGCGTGGTACAGGCGAACGGCGCAAAGATGGTACGCGTCGCCTGCGACCCGGAACGCGCCTTTGTCGTCGACCCGGCGGACATCGCGGCGGCCGTCACGCCGCGGACCCGCGCGATCCTGTTGAATTCGCCGAACAACCCGACCGGCGCCGTCTACCCGGCAGAGGTGATGGAGGCGGTCGCACGGATCTGCATCGACCATGACCTCTGGCTCGTCTCGGACGAGGTCTATGCCGATTTCATCTATGAAGGATCCCATGTCGCGCCCTGCGTCCTGCCGGGCATGGCCGAACGCACGGTCACCATCGGGTCCCTGTCGAAATCCCACCGTATGAGCGGCTGGCGTGTCGGCTGGATCGCCGCGAACCGGGAATTGTGCGATCTGGTATCGGACCTGGCCTGCTGCATGCTCTACGGCCTGCCGGGGTTCATACAAAAGGCGGCGCTGGCGGCGCTGGACCCAACGTCGAACGAAATCGAATCCGACCGTCAGGCGATGCTGGCCGACTATCGCGCCCGGCGCGACCTGGTCTGCGGGCGGCTGGCCGATACGCCCGGCATCATCGTGCGCGTGCCCGCCGCCGGCATGTTCGCCATGGTCGACGTGCGCCCGTCGGGTCTGGACGATTTCACCTTTGCATCTCGCCTTCTGGATGAAGAGGATGTCGGCGTCATGACGGGCGCGGCCTTCGGCGACAGCGCGGTCGGCCATATCCGCCTGGGCCTCGTTGCCAGCCAGGATACGCTGGCCGACGCGTGCGAACGGATCGACCGGTTCTGCCGACGCCTGGTGGGATAGTTATCCGGTACTGTCGAAGAGATGGTGCCCAGGAGAAGACTCGAACTTCCACGTCCTTTCGGACACAGGTACCTGAAACCTGCGCGTCTACCAATTCCGCCACCTGGGCACAGGGGGGTTGGACACCGTATTCCGGCGCGGCGCGGAAGATGTCGATATCCCGCACCCTTGTCAAGCATCGGAATGCATCGCATCGCAACTTTGCGCGGATGATTTTTGCCGCAGGTCGGGTGCGACCAGGAATCCCTTGGACCGCAGGGCGGGATTGGGTATAGGGTTCGGGATGGAAACGGCGCGGCGCGGCGCGCCATCCGGCGGAAATTTCAGTATCTTTTGTGCGGGAGAATGCGACAGATGGCATCCGAACTGGTGACGGTCTTCGGCGGGACCGGCTTTATCGGCCGGCAGGTGGTGCGCGAACTGGCCCGGCGCGGCTGCCGGGTGCGGGTTGCGGTGCGCGACCCGGAAGAGGCATTGCCGCTGAAACCCGCCGGCGATGTCGGCCAGATCACGCCGGTTCAGGCGAACATCCGCCATGACGGGTCCGTCCGTGCGGCGGTCGAAGGGGCGGACGCGGTCGTCAATCTGGTCGGTATCCTGTACGAGGGGGAAACCCAGAAGTTCGAAACCGTGCATTCAATGGGCGCGGGCCGCGTCGCAAAGGCAGCGCGGGAGGCCGGAATTTCCCGTCTGGTCCATATGTCGGCGCTGGGCGCCTCACCGGAATCCACCGCCGCCTACGCGCGGTCCAAGGCCGCGGGCGAAGCCGCCGTGCGCGCCGAAGTGCCGGAAGCCGTCATCGTCCGGCCCAGCGTCGTTTTCGGTCCGCAGGATGACTTCTTCAACCGGTTCGCATCGCTGATGCGGTTCGCGCCGGTCCTGCCGCTGATCGGCGGGGGGGAGACGAAATTCCAGCCCGTCTATGTGGGCGATGTGGCCGACGCGATTGTCGCCAGCCTGTTCGACCCGGCGCAGAAAGGCCGGACCTTCGAACTCGGCGGGCCGACCGTCTATAGCTTCAAACAGCTGATGGAACTGACCATGGCCGAAACCGGCCGCCATGTGGGCCTGGTCCCGGTGCCGTGGGAACTGGCGCGGATCAAGGCGTTTTTCCTGGAAATGCTGCCGGTGCCGCCGCTGACCCGCGATCAGGTCGAACTGATGAAGACCGACAATGTCTGTTCGGGCGATCTGCCGGGACTGTCGGACCTGGGCATCGCGGCGACCGCGGCGGAAGTGATCCTGCCGTCCTACCTGGACATCTACCGCAAGGGCGGGCGCTACAGCCCGGCCCAGCCGGTCTGATCCGCCCGTCCGATCCCGGCGGTCCGGAAAGGCAACCCGGAATGGGGTGCACTAAACCGGTGCGCCGCCGTAATAAACCCAGTACAGAAGCCCGCCGCCCAGCGCGATGCGGTAGAGGACGAAGGGCGTAAACCCCGCCCGTTTCAGCCATGCCATCATGACGGCAATGGCGATCAGCGCCGTCAGGAAGGAAAATCCGGCGGCGATCCCCAGATCCGCCGTCAGGCCGAAATCCCCGGTCTGGCAGACTTCCCAGCCTTTCAGCGCGCCCGCACCCAGTATGGTCGGGATCGACAGAAGCAGCGAAAACCGCGCCGCGTCCGACCGTTCCAGCCCAAGGAAACGGGCGGCGGTCATGGTGATACCGGACCGGCTGGTCCCCGGAACGAGGGCTAATACCTGGACCACGCCGATGACCAGCGCGGTCGGCCAGGCGATATGTTCCACCCGGCGGATCGTCATGCCGACCCGGTCTGCAATCCACAGAAGGATACCGAACACCAGTGTCGTCCAGGCGATGATTTCGATGGACCGGAAGATCGTTCCCGCCGCGTCGTTCAGGAAATAGCCCGCGACCAGAACCGGGATCGTGGCCAGAAGGACATTGCCCAGCAACCGCACCTGCGGCCCGCCGCGACCGGTGACCGCGCGCCCGACACCGACCGCCATGGTCCACATGTCCCGCCAGAAATAAAGGCAAACCGCCAGCAGACTGCCGACATGGACGGCGACATCCATTGCCAGGCCCTGATCCTGGAAACCCAGCACCGGTCCGGCCAGAACCAGATGGCCCGACGAACTGATGGGCAGAAATTCGGTAATCCCCTGAATCGCCGCCAGGATCAAAATATGGTGTAAAAGCATGCCATCCCCCACAGGATAAGGCATTCTCTATATCATCGGTCGTCGGGGATTGCACCTGTCTGCGTCATCCAAAAATAGTTCCAAAACAGGACTAATGATTCTGATTATTTCACAATAATCCCAGAAACCGCCCCTACCGGATAGTTCCGGATTGGGAAAAAGTAAACAATATTGACCTATTTTTCCGATTTCACTGGCAATTTCCGTCCGGACCCGCTATAGGTCGCTTCCCCGGCGGGTGCGGGTCACCTGATGGTGTGGCGTGGCCGGGGCGGACTTCACGGAATTTGACGTCAAGAATTACAGGGCGGGTACGCGCGGATGACCACCAATCGCATGCTTCAGTTCGTCGATCGGGCACAGGCAACGCCGGAAAAGCGCGATGCGGATGCGCGCCGCGCCGATTTCGGGGAAATCTACGACCAGTACACGGTCGATGGCGCGGCGGCCCAGGCCGGGCGCTGCAGCCAGTGCGGCGTGCCGTTCTGTCAGGTCCATTGTCCGCTGCACAACAACATCCCCGACTGGCTGATGCTGACCGCGGAAGGGCGCCTGGAAGAGGCATATGAGATTTCCAGCGCCACCAACACCTTCCCGGAAGTGTGCGGGCGCATCTGTCCGCAGGATCGCCTGTGCGAGGGAAACTGCGTCATCGAACAGTCCGGCCACGGGACGGTCACAATTGGCGCTATAGAGAAGTATATAACCGATACGGCCTTCGAAAAGGGCTGGGTCACGCCGATCCGCCCGCCGCGCGAACGCGACCAGAGCGTCGGGATCATCGGCGCCGGCCCCGGCGGGCTGGGCGCGGCGGAACAACTGCGCCGGCGCGGCTACAAGGTCACCGTCTATGACCGGTACGACCGGGTCGGCGGGTTGCTGATCTACGGGATTCCGAACTTCAAGCTGGAAAAGGATATCGTCGCCCGGCGCACTGCGTGGCTGGAAGAATCCGGCGTTTCCTTCGAACTGGGGGTCGAAATCGGCCGCGACCTGACATTCGCGGATTTGCGCGCGCGCCACGATGCGGTGCTGATCGCGACCGGCGTTTACAAGGCCCGCGATCTGAAAGCCCCCGGAATCGGTCAGGACAACATCATCCCGGCCATGGAATTCCTGACCGCGTCGAACCGCAAGGGGCTGGGCGATGCCGTCCCGGCGTTCGACAGCGGCGCGCTGAACGCCGAAGGCAAGAAGGTCGTCGTCATCGGCGGTGGTGACACGGCGATGGACTGCGTGCGCACCGCCACGCGCCAGGGCGCGACGTCGGTCAAATGTCTCTATCGCCGGGACCGGGCGAACATGCCGGGATCCCAGCGCGAAGTCGCGAACGCGGAAGAGGAAGGCGTCCAGTTCATCTGGCTGTCCCAGCCCGAAGCCTTTACCGGCGACGGCGCGGTGACCGGCGTTCAGGTGCAGCGCATGCGCCTGGGCCAGCCGGACGCCACGGGCCGCCGCGCACCGAAACCGATTGAGGGACAGACGGAACTGCATGAAGCGGATCTGGTCATTCTGGCGCTGGGCTTCGATCCGGAAGACCTGCCGGGCCTGTGGGGCGAACCGGACCTGCCGGTCAGCCGCTGGGGCACGGTCAAGATCGACCACAAGACCAAGATGACGGCGATGGACGGCGTTTTCGCCGCCGGCGATATCGTGCGCGGCGCCAGCCTTGTGGTCTGGGCCATCCGCGACGGGCGGGACGCCGCCGCCTCCATCCATGACTATATCCAGGCGCGGGCCAAGCTTGCCCCCGCCGCTGCAGAGTAGGGAATTGCCGCGATGACGGATCGGGATATGACCGCCTGGACTGAAGCATACTGCAAGGCCGCCGACCGGTTGGCGCGGGACGGCATGTACCTGCCGCAGACGGAAACCGCGAACTGTGGCGTTGGCATGGTCGCCAGCATCGACGGCAAGCCGCGCCGGGACGTGGTTCTGAGCGCGATCGAGGCGCTGGGCGCGATCTGGCACCGCGGCGCGGTCGACGCCGACGGCAAGACCGGCGACGGGGCCGGCATTCATGTCCAGATCCCGCAGGACTTTTTCAAGGAACATGTGCTGCGCACCGGCCATCAGCTGGGCGTCGGCAGTCTGGCGGTCGGCATGGTCTTCTTGCCGCGCACGGACCTGATGCGCCAGGAACGCGCGCGCCAGATCGTCGAAAGCGAAATCCTGCGCATGGGCCACCGGATCTATGGCTGGCGTCAGGTGCCGGTCGATATTTCCGTCATCGGCGACAAGGCCAAGGCGACGCGCCCTGAAATCGAACAGATCATGGTGGAAAACGCCCGCGGGGCCGGTGCCTCCCAGTTCGAGGCGGACCTTTATGTCATCCGCCGCCGGATCGAAAAGGCCCTTCTGGCGGAAAACCTGACCGAAGCCTATGTCTGTTCGCTGAGCTGCCGGTCCGTCATCTATAAGGGCCTGTTCCTGGCTGAACAGCTGACGGCGTTCTATCCGGACCTTCTGGACCCGCGCTTCGAATCCAACTTCGCGATCTATCACCAGCGCTATTCGACGAATACGTTCCCAAGCTGGTCCCTGGCACAGCCGTTCCGGGTGCTGGCCCATAATGGCGAGATCAACACGATCACCGGCAACACGAACTGGATGAAAAGCCACGAGACGAAGCTGGATGATCCGCAGCTGGGTCCCTATGTGGACGATATCAAGCCGATCGTTCAGCCCGGCAGTTCGGACAGCGCCGCGCTGGACGGCGTGTTCGAAGTCCTGGTTCGCACCCAGCGGGAACTGCCGGAAGCAAAGTCGCTTCTGATTCCCGAAGCCTGGGAACATTCGAAGACCCTGCCGCAGGCGCATCGCGATTTTTACCAGTATGCCAACGGTGTCATGGAACCGTGGGACGGCCCGGCCGCCATCTGTGCCTATGGCGGGCGCTGGGCCTTGGCGGGGATGGACCGCAACGGGCTGCGGCCGCTTCGCTATGTGGTGACGGACGACGGGCTTCTGGTCGTCGGGTCGGAAATCGGCATGGTGAAGGTGAACGAGACGCAGCTGGTCGAAAAGGGCCGCCTGGGTCCCGGGGAAATGATTGCCGTCGACCTGCGCGAAGGGAAGCTGTGTCACGACCGGGAACTGAAGGACCATGTCGCGGCCCTGAGCCCGTTCGGCGAATGGGTGAAGAACATCACCAACCTGTCGGAACTGGACGGCAACGGGGCCGGTCAGTGCGGCCAGTATGACAAGGCCGACCTGCGCCGGCGCATGAATGCCGCCGGTTGGACCATGGAGGATCTGGAACTGATCCTGCAGCCGATGGCGGAAACCGGCAAGGAAGCGACGGGGTCCATGGGCGACGATGCGCCGGTCGCGGTCTTGTCCGACGGCTATCGCGGCATGCACCATTATTTCCGCCAGAATTTCAGCCAAGTGACAAATCCGCCCATCGACAGCCTGCGCGAACGTTATGTCATGTCGCTGGCGACCCGGCTGGGCAACTTGGGCAACATCCTGGAAGAAGACGCACGCCAGCTTGAAATCGTGCAATTGCCGTCCCCGATCCTGCTGGACGGCGACTATCGTGCGCTGCGCCGGCAACTGGGCGATGCGGCGGTGGAACTCGACTGCACATTCCCGGTCGATGACAGCCCGACCGCCCTGCGTGAAGCGGTCCATGCACTGCAGGCCCAGGCCGAAGAAGCCGTTCGCGCCGGGGCCCAACATCTGATCCTGGATGACGAAGCAATTTCCGAAGACCGTGCCGCGATCCCGATGATCCTGGCGGCGGGTGCGGTCCACACGCACTTGGTCCGCGCCAGCCTGCGCACATTCGCCAGCATTATCGCGCGCACGTCGGACGCGATGGACACCCATTCCTTTGCCGTCATGATCGGCGCGGGCACAACCGCCATCGTCCCCTATCTGGCACAGGAAGCGATCGCCGATCGGCACCGCCGCGGCCTGCTGCCGGATGTTGCGTTGGACAAGGCGCTGTCGAACTTCAAGAAATCGATTGAGGACGGCCTCCTCAAGATCATGTCGAAGATGGGTATCTCCGTCGTCAGTTCCTATCGCGGGGGGTACAATTTCGAAGCCATCGGTCTCAGCCGGTCGCTGGTCGCGGAGTTCTTCCCCGGCCTGCCCAGCCGGATATCCGGTGTCGGCCTGACAGGGCTGCGTGAAAACATCGTCTTCCGTCATCGCTCGGCATTCGATGAAATGGTGGTCGCGCTTCCCGTCGGCGGCTTCTATCGCTATCGCCGTGGCGGTGAGGCACATGCCTGGGAGGGCAACCTGATCCACACGCTGCAGGCGGCTGTCGCGTCCGACAGTTTCGCGGTCTATCGCAAATACGCCGAACAGATCGCGGCCCTGCCGCCGATCAGCCTGCGCGACCTGATGGATTTCAAATATGACGGCCCGACCGTCCCGGTGGACGAGGTCGAATCCATCACCGAAATCCGCAAACGTCTGGTGGCGCCGGGCATTTCGCTGGGCGCCCTGTCGCCCATCGCCCATGAGACGCTGTCGATTGCCATGAACCGCATCGGCGCGAAGTCCGACAGCGGCGAAGGCGGCGAAGATGCCGCCCGCTACAAGCCAAAGGAAAATGGCGACAACGCATCTTCCGCCATTAAACAGGTGGCCAGCGGCCGGTTCGGCGTCACGGCGGAATATCTGAACAACTGCCGCGAGCTTGAAATCAAGATGGCCCAGGGCGCGAAACCGGGCGAAGGCGGTCAGCTTCCGGGATTCAAGGTATCGGGAATCATCGCGAAACTGCGCCATTCGACCGAAGGGGTGACGCTGATCAGCCCGCCACCGCACCACGACATCTATTCGATCGAGGACCTCGCGCAGCTGATCTATGACCTGAAACAGATCAACCCGGAAGCCCGGGTCTGCGTGAAGCTGGTCTCCAAGGCCGGGATCGGCACGGTCGCCGCCGGCGTTGCCAAGGCCCATGCCGACACGATCCTGATTTCGGGTCATTCCGGCGGCACGGGCGCATCGCCCCAGACGTCGATCAAATATGCAGGCCTGCCCTGGGAAATGGGTTTGGCCGAAGCGCACCAGGTCTTGACGCTGAACGGTCTGCGCCACCGCGTGCGGCTGCGCGTCGACGGCGGCATCCGTACCGGCCGTGACGTGGTCATCGCCGCGATTCTGGGGGCGGAAGAGTTCGGTATCGGCACCGCCAGCCTGGTTGCCATGGGCTGCATCATGGTGCGCCAGTGCCATTCGAATACCTGTCCGGTCGGCGTCTGCACACAGGATGAACGTCTGATCGAAAAGTTCGTCGGCACCCCTGAAAAGGTCATGAACCTGTTCAGCTTTGTGGCTGAAGAAGTGCGCGAAATTCTGGCCCGTCTGGGTGCCCGGTCTTTGGCGGAAGTGGTCGGCCGGACCGAACTCCTGGCCCAGGTCAGCCGCGGTGCCGCGCATCTGGACGACCTGGACCTGAACCCGCTTCTGGCCAATCCTGGCCTGGAAGAAGGCGAGTTCAGCAATTCCGACGACGGCCGGAACGAAGTGCCGGAAACGCTGGACGCCCTGATGATCCAGGATGCGGAAAACCTGTTCCGCGACCGGGAAAAAATGCAGCTTCAGTACAATATCCGGAACACCTACCGCGCGATCGGGACAAAGATATCGTCCAAGATCACGCGCCAGTTCGGCATGAATACGCTGCGTCCCGGGCATCTGACGGTGCGCATGCGCGGGTCCGCGGGCCAGTCGCTGGGCGCGTTCGCGGTTCAGGGCCTGAAGCTGGAAGTTCTGGGCGACGCCAACGACTATGTCGGCAAGGGGTTAAGCGGCGGCGACATCGTCGTGCGGCCGGTAACCGCAAGCCCACTGCAAAGCAACCGGAACGCCATCATCGGCAATACCTGTCTCTATGGTGCGACGGCAGGCACACTTTTCGCCGCCGGCATGGCGGGCGACCGCTTTGCGGTCCGAAATTCCGGTGCCCGCACGGTCGTCGAAGGTGTCGGCTCCAACGGGTGCGAATATATGACCGGCGGGGTCGTCTGTATCCTGGGAGATGTCGGGGACAATTTCGCTGCCGGAATGACGGGCGGTATGGCCTTCGTCTATGACCCGAAGGATACGCTGGACCTGCATCTGAACCCGGAATCGGTCGGCGTCTATGGTCTGGTAACGGATTACTGGTCGGACTATTGCCGACGGCTGGTCGCCGAACATGTCGCCGCCACCCATTCGAAGTTTGCCGACGGGCTGGTGCATGACTGGGACCTCGCGCGCGGTCACTTCAAACATGTGGTGCCGCACGAAATCCTGAATAAACTGGACCACCCGCTGACGGACCAGACGGCGCAGGCGCAGCCGGCGGAGTAGTTTTCGTCGCATCCTGAATTGACGGACCCGGACGGGCGCGCGCAAGCTTCGGCGTATCAGTCACCTGCGTTCCTGTCCGGAGGGTCCCTTGCCGAAAGTCCAATCCGCCCTGGTGGGCGATGCCTGGCCGAATGCCGAACCGGGCAGCGATCCCGTCCTGTACGGTCAGGCACGAATTTCCCCTGACGGCGCGTTCGAGGCGCGAAGCCTCCAGACATTCGACATTACCTATACCGCCGGACGCTTCGGGCTGGACGATACGGGCGCGATCAAGATCGTCACACGCTATTCCAATGACTGGGGCCGTTTGCAGACCGACGACCCGGCGGCGCCGAACTATGTGACGGCGCGGGCCAGCAACGGGTCGAAACTGGTGCTGGAATACCAGAACGGCGGGGAACAGCGTCCGTGGTACCGATCCCTCACCATTACGGTGCGCGGCGACGGCCTGTATGAAGGGGACACGGTCACGGTGACCTATGGTGACCGGTCCGGCGGGTCGCCGGGCCTGAAACTACAAACTTTCTGCGAAAGCGGTTTCGAATTCAAGGTACTGGCCGATGTCTGCGCGACAGGGCATTTCATACCGGTCACGGAATCCCCGTCGATCGCGATCGTCCCGGGACCGCCCGCGGTCTGGAAGGCAGTGCTGCCGACCCTGCGCCGCCCGGGGGAGGTGTTTCGCCTGGGCCTGAAGGCGGAAGACCTGTGGGGCAATCCGACCCCGAAGGCCGCAGCGTCGCTGGTCCTGGAACCGTCGGTTCCGGTCGTCGGCCTGCCGGACAGGATCGAGTTCCCCGAAGGGGACCGCGCGCTGGTGGTCGATGGGCTGTTGGTCGCAACCGAAGGGACGCTTCGCATTGTGGTGCGCGACGGCGCCGGCAACGGCGACGTGCTGGCGGTTACCAACCCGCTTGTCATCCGCAACGGGGCGATTGCCGGTTATTGGGGCGACATGCACGGCCAAAGCGGGGAATCCGTCGGGATCAACACGGCCCAGGAATATTTCCATTTCGCAAGGAACCTTGCCTTCCTGGACGCGACCAGCCATCAGGCCAATGACTTTCAGGTCAACAACGCCTTCTGGAACCTGATCAACCAACTGACGGCGGAGTATCAGGAAGACGGTCGTTTCGTCACCTTCCCCGGCTATGAATGGTCCGGGAATACGGCGGTCGGCGGGGACCGGAACGTCTATTTCCGAACCGAAGGCCGACAGATCCGCCGGTCGTCCCATGCCTTGTTGCCGGACCGGTCCGACATCGATACGGACGCAAACACTGCGGCCCAGCTGTTTCGTGACCTGGCGGATGCGGGCGAAGACTGCATCGTCTACGCCCATGTCGGCGGGCGCTATGCCGACATTGGGCAGGCCCATGACCCGATGCTGGAAACGGCGATGGAAATTCATTCCGCCTGGGGGACATTCGAATGGCTGCTGACCGACGGGTTCGCGCTGGGGCACCGGTCAGGCGTCGTCTGCAACAGCGACGGGCACAAGGGGCGTCCCGGTGCCAGCTATCCGGGCGCGGCCAGCTTCGGTGCCTATGGCGGTCTGACCTGTTTCCTGACCGAAACATTGACCCGTGACAGTTTCTTCGACTGTCTGCGCCGCCGGCATCATTACGGGACGACCGGCTGCCGAATGCATCTGGATGTGACGGCACGGCTTGGTCGCGGCGCGACACTGTTCGACCGCGATCCGCGGTATTTCCATGTCGAAGGGCGTGAAGCGTCCGCGGCGGTCATGGGCGACATTGTTCAGTACGATACAGAAACGGTGAATATTGAGATCACGTGCGTCGCGCAGGCACCGATTGAACGGATCGATGTTCTGAACGGGACGGAAGCTGTCGAGACATTGCGCGGGTTCGGCGTAAACGACCTGGGTCGGCGCATTCGCGTCATATGGCAGGGCGCGGAATATCGCGGGCGCGGGCGCCAGACCCTGTGGCAGGGCCAGGCGCACCTGACCGGTGGGCGGATTGAACGGATCCGGCCGATCAATGCCTGGAACCATGAACGCCCGACCGTCCTGCGGGACGATGGCCGTGTCACGTTCGATACGCTGACAACCGGCAATTTCGGCGGGTTCGATGCCTGGGTCGATGCGGATGACCCTGATGCGGCGCTGACCGTGGAAACGGGTCTGGGCACGCTGACGGTCCGGCTGCGCGATATCGGTTTGGAGGACACGGTGTTGGATTTGGGCGGACTGGACCGCAAATTGCGGATCTTCCGCCTGCCGGATGAAAACCCGACCCTGTCCCTGACGCGGACGGTATCCTTGCGGATGAAACCTGCGGGCGACAACCCGGTCTGGGTCCGGGTGACGACGGAAGACGGGTTCAATGCCTGGTCCAGCCCGATCTTCCTCTATCGCAGCCATCCCGATCCCGTTCTCAGTTAAGGCAGGTTCCATGAGTTATTCGATCCACATCGGCCCGAACATTCGGAAGTCGCCCTATTTCGACGCGACGGTCGCCGACGGCGTGCGTTCCTTTTCCGTCTATAACCACATGTATATCCCCGGGAATTTCGGCGACCCAGAGGGTGAATACGACCGGCTGCTGAACGGCGTTGCGATGTGGGACGTGGGCGCAGAGAGACAGGTCGAGATCTGGGGCAAGGATGCCGCCGCGCTGGTGGACCGCCTGTGCAGCCGGGACCTGTCAAAGACGAAGGTCGGCCAGGGCCGCTACGTCGCGATCTGCAACCACCAGGGTCAGTTGATCAACGACCCTGTTTTGCTGAAACTGGATGAACAGCGCTATTGGCTGTCCATTGCCGACAGCGACATCCAGCTTTGGGCGTCCGCGGTGGCACAGGCCGAAGGATATGACGTCCTGGTTCATGAACCGGACGTGTCGCCCCTGGCGATTCAGGGGCCGCTTGCGGTTGATCTGGCGGCCGATCTGTTCGGGCAATGGGTGCGGGACCTGAAATATTTCTGGTTCAAGGAAACGGAACT
This sequence comes from Alphaproteobacteria bacterium, assembly GCA_040217575.1. GTDB lineage: Bacteria > Pseudomonadota > Alphaproteobacteria > UBA8366 > Aestuariispiraceae > Pacificispira. The sequence goes on from JAVJPW010000002.1 coordinate 259,920, forward strand.
GTTCGGCATCCCCCTGGTGCTGTGCCGCTCCGGCTGGTCGAAACAGGGCGGGTTCGAGCTGTTTCTGACGGACGGGTCGCGCGGTCGGGAATTGTGGGAAACCATACGTGAAGCCGGTCAGGCCTATCGCATCGGTCCCGGCGCACCGAACGATGCGGAACGGGTTGAAAGCGGCTTGATTTCCTACGGGGCGGACTGCCGCCTTCCGGATTACCCGGCCGATCCGTTCGAATTGGGTCTGCGCCATATCGTTGATCTGGATGGGGATACCGAATTCATCGGCAAGGCGGCGCTGCGCGACATTGCCGCCAGGGGTCCTGCCCGCCGGCGAACCGGGTTTTTCATCGACGGTCCGCCTGTTTCCGGAAACCAACATCCGCTTCCGGTTCTGATGGGCGATGAAACGGTCGGATATTTAAGTGAGATGGTGCGGTCGCCCCGGCTGGACCGGAACATCGGGGTTGGCCTGATTGCGACGGACGTGGCGGACGATGCCTTCCTGACGGTCAATCTAGGAACGGAGCCGGATGCCGATCATCGGGCGGTCACGCTGTCCGGCTTGCCGTTCCTTTAGCCGTTTTCGCGCCGAATCCGCTCGATTTCTGCGATCGCGATGTCGCGGGCCGGGAAAATATCCTCTTCGGCGGATGCTTTCGACGTGTCTTCCGGATTGCGGCTCATGCTTTCGTCATAGCGCAGCGTCGCATAGGAGTATTTGACCCGCACTTCCTTGGACTTGTTCGCATATGCAACCCAGGCTTCGGGCCAGACCCGGCAATCTTCGCAGTTCACCAGAAAGAACCAGAACCGGCCGCGGGATTCCAAAAGGCGCAGAATGTGGTCGAAAAATGCATTTACCACCGCGGAGCTGGTGAAGACGAAGTCGGAGAAGTCGAGTTCGATCGTATCCAGTTCCTCCAGCACGGTGATCCGCGCTGAAAACGCGTCGCCACCCTCACCGTCGACCGGGGCCGCTTTCCTGTCGCTATCCACTGACGCGGCGGCATAGACGGCTTCGGCCAAGTCCTCGATCCCCGCTTCCAGGTGCGCGCAGCCCTTAAGCGCGGCTTCCACAAAGCGCAGGCGTTCCGACGCGCTCAGGTCCGGCATGTCGCGCAACACTTCCAGCGCACCGCGCACAGCCGTTAGTGGAGAAACGAAATTCTTCTCCAGCGCTGTGTTCAGGGCGACGGTAGAGGGTGGGTCTTCCATGGTCATCTCGCAGACAAGGACCGCAAGGAATCCAAAACATTGTCTTTTGAGAGTACCCTTCAATCCCATCCCGGTCGAGGGGGGCTGCGACATTCGGTCGGGACGGAACGAAAGCCGGGTTCGTCTTGCAGGGCGGTGCGCCGGTCGCAATACTGCGGGGCAACGAAAAAGGGAACGGGGAAGGAAACGGTCATGGCAAAGCGCGTGCTGCTTGCTGAAGACGATCCGAATATTGTCGTTTCGTTGAGTTTCGTTCTGGAACGCGCCGGTTATGCGGTTGTGTCGCACGCCAATGGCAAGGATGTGCTGGCAAGCGTGCTGTCCGACCCGCCGGATGTTTTGATCCTGGATGTCATGCTTCCCGACAAGAACGGGCTGGAAATTCTGGAAGCGATGCGCGCATCGGACACCGCGGCCCATGTGCCCGTCCTGGTCCTGACCGCCAAGAGCCGACGCCTGGACCAGGATGCGGCGATGTCGTCCGGTGCCAACATCTTCATGAAAAAGCCATTCTCCAACGCTGAAATTCTGGCGGCCGTGGCACGGTTGGCCTGACCCTTTCCGCATGTCGTCCTACGCGCGGTTTCGCGGCGCGAATCCCTGATTGCCGAAAGCGGTGGCGGGATGGGGTGCCGGCGTTGCGGCAGTCCGGGGCGGGGCCAGTTGCGCGCCCAGAACCGCTGCCAGTACGATTGCCGCCCCGCCAATCTGAACCGGTGTCAGCCCCTCACCCAGGGCCAGCCACCCCAGCAGGACCGCGGTGACGGGACTCATCATCGCCAATGCGGATACCGCCGACGGCTCCAACCGGGCCAGACCGCGAAACCACAGGACATAGGTCAATGCCGCACCGATCAGGCACAGATAGGCAATACCGCCCAGCGCGCTTGCATCCAGCGTCGGCAGCGGCGGTTCCAGCACCAGCGCGGCCGGCAGCAGCAGCAGACCGCCCGCCGTCAGTTGCCAGGACGTGAAGGTCAGGGCTGTCGTGGGGGGCTGCCATTTCCGGCTTAGCACCGTTCCGGCCGCCATTGCCGCCGCACCGCCGAGGGCGGCCACCACCCCCATGCCGTCCAGCGCCGCATCGGGACCAAGTGTCAGCATTGCGACACCGACCAGCCCGCCCGCCGCGGCCGCGACCGCCGCCGCACGGATGGGTGTTCCGATGAATCCTCGTGCCAGCACGATTACCAACAGCGGCTGGATTGCGCCCAGGGTTGCCGCCACACCGCCCGGAAGACGATAGGCCGCGACGAACAGAAGGGCCCAGAAGACGGCAAAATTCAGCGCGCCCAGCAGAATTACCCTGCCAATCCAGTCCCGGCCCGGCAGCTGCCGGACCAGCAACAACAGCAGCAGGCCCGCAGGCAATGCCCGAAGCACCGCCATGGTCAATGGATAGCCGTCCGGCAGGAACTCCGTTGTCACATAATAGGTGCTGCCCCAGATGGCAGGGGCCGTAGCGGTCAAAAGGACATCCGTGGTCTGAGGGGTGCGGTTTTGAAGCATCATGCCGCCTCCGCCAGGTTTGCCGCCGCAAGCCGGGCCGCAATCTGTGCGACTTGGCGGCCCTGAAAGCGCGCGCCCGCCAGGTCCATATCGGACGGGCGGCGGGAACCGTCGCCACCGGCCACCGTCCCGGCGCCATAGGGCGACCCGCCGACAATCCGGTCCATCGCAGTCTGGCCCGCATGGGTATAAGGCAGGCCCACAATCACCATGCCCAAGTGCATCAGGGGAATGTGTGTCGCCAGTACCGCGGCTTCGTGTCCGCCGTGTTGCGACCCGGTGGACGTGAAGACCGCACCTACCTTACCCACCATTGCGTTGGCGGCCCAAAGGCTGCCGGCCTGGTCCAGGAACATCTTCATCTGACCGGCCATATTGCCGAACCGCGTGGGCGTTCCCAGAATGACGGCATCGTAACCGGGCAGGTCATCGACCCGTGCTTCCGGTGTGTCATCTGAAAGGATTCCAATCTTCCGCCGGATTTCCGGCGACAGGGTTTCCGGCACGCGGCGCAGGTCGACCGCGACGCCGGGCACCTGGCGTGCGCCTTCGGCTTCGGCTTCCGCCATTTCCCGAACATGGCCAAAGGCGGAATAATAAAGAACAAGTATGCGGGTCATCGCTTCCTCCGGTGTCTGGGTCATCTCATCCGGAAGATGGCGGCTAACGGCAGACGGATTAAGGTCCCCGGCGGAAGTTCATTATTCAATAATATTGATTAATAAGGGCGATACACAGAAAATAGTAAGGCCTATTTCATATATTCGGAAAGCATATCGATGAACGCTAGTGTTCGGGCATCGGCGGAAAGGCGGGATGCGGTAACCGCATAGACGGTGCGCTGCGGCAGTTCCCATTCCGGCAGAACGCGTTCCAGCCGCCCCGACTTTTCCCAAGGGTCGGACAGAAAACCCGGCAAGGCGCCAATTCCCGCACCCGCCGCCAGCATGTCGCGCAGAACCAGACTGCTTCCCAGGCTCAGCCGGGGCCTGATGTCGATGGCAGCGCGACCATCCGGTCCCGAAAGATCCCAAAGAAACGGTGGATCTGCGTGCAGGAACGCCACGGTCGGATGATTTGTCAGGTCGGATGGCGCCGCCGGAGTGCCCCGATCCGACAGATAGCCGGGCGACGCGAACAGGCGCTGATGCACCGGTGCGATAGGCCGGGCAATCAGCGCTGAATCCGGCAGGGCCGCGCGCACCCGGATCGACAGATCGAACCCGCCTTCTATCATGTCGACCACCTGATCCTGAAAGGCGACGGTCAGTTCGACATCCGGAAACCGTTCACGAAAGCGCGGCAGCATACCGGACAGTACCGCCACGCCCAACGAGTTCGGGGCGTTTACCCGCAACGGCCCGGCCACCGCGCCCGCGTCGGCCCGCACCCGCTGTTCGGCGGCGGCAACGTCGGCCAGGATGCGCTGTGAATCCTCGTAATAGACGCGGCCATGGGCGGTCAGCGACATCCGCCGGGTTGTGCGGGACAAAAGCGTACAGCCCAGACTTTCTTCCAGAAGTTTCAGGTCGCGGCTCAACAACGCCGGCGATACACCCAGATCTTCCGCCGCACGCACGATCGTTCCGCGTTCGACGATGCGGCAGAAAGCGCGCATGACCGACAGTCTGTCCAACCCGGCCTCCCCCTCAGGCGCCAGCTGTCGGGCCGGGCAGCAGGGCGCGGCGCGCCAGCGCCACCCAATAGGCGGCACCGGTTTCCAGTATGTCGTCGTTCAGATCGTAATGCGGATTGTGCAGGGACGATCCGCAATGGCCGTAGGTCCCATTGCCGATCAGAATATAACAGCCCGGCTTTTCCCGCAGCATGCGGGCGAAATCCTCGGACCCGCCACAAGTCGGACAGTCCGGGTCGACCGACGACAGGCCGGCCACGTCCCGCGCGGCGGCAATGGCGATTGCGGTTTCATCGGGTGTGTTGATGGTGGGCACGAAATCTTCGCGATAGTCGACCGTCCCGTCCGCGCCGTGTGCGGCGCAAATACCAGCGACGATCTTGCGCATGCGGGATTCGATCAGCCCCTGCGTTTCCCGGGACAGGGCCCGGCAGTCGCCGCGGATCGTCACCCGTGAGGGGACGACATTGCGCGCGCCGTCCGTCAGCACCTCCGTCACCGATACCACGCCCCAGTCGCGCGGAGAGACGGCCCGGGACACGATGGATTGCAGGGCCAGAATAACCTCTGCCCCCACAATCACCGGGTCGATCAGACGTTCAGGCATGCTGGCATGGCCGCCCTGTCCGGAAATCACGATTTCGAAAATATCTTCGGACGTCATGATCGCGCCTTCGCGCACGGCAAAATGACCGGCTTCGATTCCCGGCATATTGTGCATGCCATAGACGGCATCCATCGGGAACCGGGTAAACAGCCCGTCTTCGATCATGGAAAGGGCCCCTTTCCCGTGTTCTTCCGCCGGTTGGAAGATGACATGGACGGTGCCGTTGAAGCCCCCTTCGGCGGCCAGCCGTTCCGCCGCACCCAGCAGCATGGCCGTATGCCCGTCATGGCCGCATCCGTGGAAGACCCCGTCATGGACGGACCGGTGGTCGAACTCGTTTGCTTCCTGAATCGGCAGCGCATCCATGTCCGCCCGCAGACCGATGGCGCGATTGCCGGTCCCGCGCCGGATGGTGCCGACCACGCCGGTGACGCCGACGCCCCGATGCACCGCGTCCAGCCCGAAGCTTTCCAGAAGATCCGCCACCTTGGCGGCCGTTCGTTCCTCGCAAAAGCCCAGTTCCGGGTGTTTGTGGATGTCCCGCCGCCAGGCGGCCATGGTCTTTTCGTGGGTCATGCGGTTTTCCCCAGGGTCAGTGTCGGCCAAAGCCTATCATGTTCCGGGTGTGCCGCCAGCCCGCCAGCCCGCCATCCCGTCATGCTGTTTGGGAACGGCCCGTCGCGTCCGGTGGACGCATCCCGCGAAATATCGGATGAAGGGACATGAACGATGCGCCGACCCCATCTTTGCCTGCTGGAACCGGCAGGCCGACCGCCGCGCGCCTGGCCGCCTTCTGGGCCATTCTGCTGGCGACGCCGCTGGTTCTGGTCGTGTTGGCGGTACAGGCCTATTACCTTTATGCCTATCTGACGCTGCCCGCCTATTACTGCGGGTCGTTCGCGGACCTGGATGCGGAAATCGGCTGGGTCCTGAAACCCGGCGCGGAAAGCTGTATCGGCGGTGTCGACCCGAATACGGGCGAAACAGCGTTCGAAGTGCCGGTCTTCGTCAATGCGGATGGCGCGCGCGCGGCGTCGACCGATGTACCCACGGCACAGGGCGGAGCGCTCGTGATCGGCGATTCCTGGTCCTTCGGTTACGGGATCGCCTATGAAGATACGTTCGCGGCCCGGCTGGACCGCGATCACCGGGTACCGACCGCCCTGTTCGCCAGCCCGGCCTATTCAGGGGCGCAGGCGCTGCTGCTGGGGCGTCGGGCCGTGCGGGCTGCCCGGCCCGAAGCAATCGTCTATCTGGAACTTGGGTTCCTGTGGCGGGCGGTCTGTACCGGCGATACCCGGCCCGGCGACATCCTGAAACCCTGCTATTGGACCGGCCCGGACGGGACCGCCGAACTGGTACTGCCCGAACCGGGCGCCGTCCTGTCGGCGGCGCAGATGGGCCGATGGCCCGGCGGCATTGTCGGCGCCGGCGGCGGGGGCCTGAGTTATTTCCTGGTATCGCGCCCCCTGGCGAAACTGTCGCAGTTTATGGTCCACGCGGGGCTGGCAAGCGGCTTTGGCGACGACTTTGCGCCCGTCGCGCCGGAGGATGAGTTGACCGCCATCCGCCGCGCCCATGCGCGGGGCCTGTCCGACCTGGCGCAGGAGGCGGGTGCGCCGCTTCTGCTGATCGACCCGCATGGGTTCTATCAGGAATTCCAGCCCCTTCCCGGCATCGACTATGTGGACGGCGATACCTGGGCGCGCGCCGTGATCGACCCGGCCGAAGCCTTGCCGGAATCCGAACGCAGCGTGCCCGCGGACAATCATTACGGACCGGGCATTCACGGACTGATCGCGGACCTGATCGCCACCCGCCTGGCGGAGGTTCTGGAATGAACCGGCCCGTCAAACACCCGATCCCCGGCGTCGGCGTTGTCGTCCTTCGCACCGGCGCCAACGGGGTTGAGGTGCTGCTGGTCCGCCGCGCGAAACCGCCGCGGGAAAACACCTGGTCGATCCCCGGCGGAAAGCAGGAATGGGGGGAGACGCTGCAGGACGCCGCCCAGCGGGAGGTGATGGAAGAAACCGGGCTTACGGTTGAAATCCTGGGACTTGTCGATGTTCTGGACCTGATCGCATCGCCCGACATGCACTATTCCCTGATCGATTTCGCGGCCCGGCCGGTGGGCGGTACCCTGCGGGCCGGTTCGGACGCAGCGGATGCGCGCTGGGTACCGGTTGCGGATCTGGGCGACTATGCCCTGTGGTCTGAGACGGATCGGATCATCACATTGGCGGTGCGGAAATTTTCACCCTGACCCGGCTTGCCATGCCCCGCCCGGTTGGGGCAGCATCCGCCGGTCGCGCGCGCCACCCTGTTTGAAAGCAACAATCCTATGACCATCGGCTATGTCCGCCCCAGTGTGATGGGGATCGAGGAACAGCAGATCCTTGCCGTCTCCAAGCTTGCGCTGGGCGACCCCAGCGTCATTCCCATGTGGTACGGGGAAAGCGATATCGTCACCGACCCGGCGATCCGAAATATCGCCACCGCCTCCATCGAAAAGGGGGAGACGTTCTATACCCACAAGCGCGGTCAGCCCGATTTCTGTGCCGCGCTGTCGCGCTACATGTCCGACCTTTACGACAATGACATCGGACCCGAACGAATTTCGGTCACCCAAAGCGGCATGGCGGGGATCATGCTGGTCTTTCAGCTGATCCTGGAAGCGGGCGACAATATCGTCATCGTCGGCCCGGTCTGGCCCAACGCCCAAGGGGCGGCGCGCATCGTCGGCGCCGAACCGCGCCCTGCGACGCTGAAGAACGACCCGGCGACCGGCTGGTATCTGGACCTGGACGACATCCGCCGCCAGTGCGACGACCGGACCCGGGCGATTTTCTTCAATTCGCCGAACAACCCGACCGGCTGGGTCATGCCCGCGGACCAGATCGAAGAACTGCTGGCCTTCGCGCGTGAACGAAACATCTGGCTGGTGGCCGACGATGTCTATCAGCGCATGGTCTATGAAGGTCGGGTCGCGCCCAGTGTTGCCGCCATCGCAAAGCCGGACGACCCGGTCATCATCGTCAATTCCTTTTCGAAATCCTGGGCGATGACGGGATGGCGGCTTGGCTGGATCACGCACCCGCCGGAACTGGGTGATGTCTTCGGGAATCTGATCGAACACAATTATTCCTGCGTGCCCGATTTCATTCAGCGTGCCGGCCAATATGCCATCGAAAATGGCGAACCGGCGGTCGCGGCCATGATCGACCATTGCCGGCGCGGCCGCGACATCTGCGCGCAGCGCCTGCCGTCCATGCCGGGGGTCAGCGGTTTTCAGACCCCGAAGGCAAGCTTCTACGGATTCTTCCGCATCGAAGGGACACGCGGGCGCACACTGGATGTGTGTCAGGCCCTGGTGCGGGAGGCAAAGGTCGGAATCGCGCCTGGTTCCGCCTTTGGTCCGGGGGCCGAAGACTGGTACCGGCTGTGTTTCGCACAGGATGCGGCGCGCCTGTCGGACGCATTCGACCGTCTGGATTCGGGACTGGAAACCCTGTTACCGCGCTTTGCGGGCGGCCTCCAGAAAGCGGCGGACTAGGGTCGGGTCCTTCTTTCCGGGGGCGGATTCGACCCCGGACGATGTGTCGACGCCGGGGCATCCGGTCATGCGGATCGCGCTTGCGACATTGTCCGGCGTCAGCCCACCCGCCAGAAGCCACGGCTTCGCCCATTTGCGGCCTTCCAGCACGGTCCAGTCGAAGGTTTCCGCATTCCCGCCGGGTCGGGTCGCATCGGCGGGCGGTTTTGCATCGAACAACAGACGGTCGACCGCATCCGCATAGCGGCCGGCCAGGTCCAGGTCGCCCGCTTCACGCACCTTGATCGCCTTGAACACCTGTTTGCCGGCGCGCGCCTTCAATTCGGCGCATCGTCCGACCGGTTCGTCCCCATGCAGTTGCAGGACGTCCAGCGGCACGCCCGCCGTCACCCGTTCGACCAGTTCGTCGTCCGGGTCGACGAACAGCCCGACCGTCAGCACATGGTCCGGAACCCGCGCGGCCAGCATCGCCGCGTCTTCGACCGACACGTTGCGCGGACTGGGCGGAAAGAAGACAAGCCCCACCAGGTCCGCGCCATGGCGGATCGCGGCATCCATCGCCGCCGGGTCGGTCAGCCCGCAGATTTTCACGTCGATCGTCATGAAAAACCTATCCCGCCGACATTTCCTCGACAATCGACGCAGCCGCCGCGATCGGGTCCGGCGCGCCGGTGATGGGGCGGCCGATCACCAGGAAGTCGGCGCCTTCGGCCAGGGCCTCCGCCGGGGTCATGATGCGTTTCTGGTCGCCGACCGCGGACCCGGCCGGGCGGATGCCAGGGACGATAAGCTTGAAGTCCGGTCCGCATTCGGCGCGGATGGCGGTGATTTCCTTGGACGAACAGACGACGCCGTCCAGCCCCGCCTTCTGTGTCAGGGCGGCCAGGCGCACCGCCTGGTCCTGCGCCGGCCCGGTCTGCCCGACGGCGGTCAGGTCCGCATCGTCCAGGCTGGTCAGCACGGTGACGGCGATCATCATCGGGCGCACGGTGCCCAGCTGTTCGGCTTCGAAATTGGCGCTGTCCAGGGCCGCCTTCATCATCGCCAGCCCGCCGCCCGCATGGACATTCAGGATCGCCGGGCCGAGCGGCATGACAGAGCGCACCGCACCCGCCACCGTGTTCGGGATGTCGTGGAATTTCAGGTCCAGAAACAGGCACTGTTGCGGGGCCGCTTCGCCGCGGGGCACTTCGTCCGCATCGGCACGCACGACCTGGCGCACACCGTCCGGCCCGTTCGCATTGAAGAATTCCAGGCCCAGCTTGATTCCGCCGACATGACCCGCAAGCTGTCGGGACAGGGCCTTTGCCTTTGCCGTGTCGGGGGTGTCCAGGGCGACCAACACCCGGTCGCGGGGTTTCACGGGCGTTACCATCTGGGTCATGGGCGTCGCTCTTCTGTTACCGCTTCGTGCATTGGTAGGTCCTGTTACGCTGTTTGGTCATCTCACACAACATTGCACAGCGTCATGAGGTGCCTCGAAAATCGTGACGCTGTTGCAACACATTTTGCATCTACATCTAAAATTCGAACCTCCGATACCGTAAAAAAGGTCTAAAGATAAAGAAGTCACAAGCTAGGTATTCGCATCAAAGAGGACTCCAAATCAATTACTTGGTTGGTTTTTTCCAAGGGCAAACCTGTTTCCGCAATTTGTATACGGTAATCCAAATGGTATTTTTCCCATTGAGTTACGGATCACAAAATGTGTATCATGAGGCAACAAACTCATCACGATGTTGATGTGAAAAGAAAAAAGAGCCTTGATCGCTCAAAACGATCAAGGCTCCAGGTGCAAAGGACAAGGTCGGACCTTGTGGAGGGGTCGGGGGCGCAGGGTTTGGAAGCCTGCCCCGCCCTCATCCGATGTAGTTAGAATACCAAGAACTCAACCGTAGAGTCTACACGCTTTCCCGCCATATGCGCTATATATTGCGCTAAAAGCGGGGTTGACAAACCAGATGGCGGGGATTCTTAGTCCAGCGCCGCCTGGGCCAGAAGCCAGTTGGTAAACGCCTTCAGCTTGGGCCGTTCGGCGCGTTCTTCCGGACAGACGATCCAGTAGGCATAGTCGCTGGGAATGGCGAAATCGAACGGTTTCACCAGCAGCCCCTGTTCCAGCGCGTCATGGACAATGGCGCTGCGACCCAGGCCGACGCCTTCGCCCGCGATCGCCGCCTGCAGCACCAGGTTCGCGTAATTGTAACGTGGGCCCTTGTAGGGGTCGACGTCCGTTACGTCCGCCGCCTTCATCCAGACGCGCCAGTCCGTGCGCACATCGTCATGCAGAAGCGTGTGGTGCTTCAAGTCGCTGGGCACCTTCAGCGGCCGCGTCGGGTCGTTCAGCAGGATGGGGGAGCAGACGGGAAACACCTCTTCCGTCATCAGGTGGATTTCCCGCAGGCCCGGCGACCCGCCCGTCCCCCAGCGAATGGCGATGTCGATATCCTCATGCGCGAAGTCGGTCAGTTCGTAATCCGCGTCCAGCCGGATTTCGATTTCCGGATATTCCGCGCGAAACCGCGCCAGACGCGGCACCAGCCAGGCCGACGCAAAAGACGGCAGACAACTGACATTCAGCGGTCCCGCCGCGTCCAGCCGTTTCACACGGTCGGCGGCGGCGGCGATGTCGGTCAGTGACTGACCGATGGCGGCGGTAAAGCTCGCCCCCTCTTCCGTTAATGCGAGCGCCCGGTTCAGCCGCCGGAACAGCTTCACGCCCAATGCCTCTTCCAGGTGTTTGATCTGGTGGCTGACCGCGGCCTGGGTCACGTGCAGTTCCTCTGCCGCATCCGTAAAAGACAGAAGGCGCGCGGCGGCTTCAAAGGCCGGAAGCGTTTTCAGCGGCGGCAGTCGTGCCATCGAATTATCCCCGCATTAGCAAAGGCAATTTGTGTCAAATTCGGATAATTTTTTCTAATCCGAAAGATGAAATTATATCCTTTGTACCTAAATTAAAAGAGCCCTAAATCCCACATTACCGGGGCAGTTAACCCCCTGGCCCGTTTGCATCGGATTAACTGAACCTTTCCGAACGCGATCCGGCCGGGACTTGAACTCGAACTTTTTAGGAGACGTAACATGGCAAGCACGACCTATATGCGGGACTATCCGCAGTCTGCCGGTGGTATGTTCATGCCGCTGGCGTCCCTCGCAGTTGAAACCACCTCCGCCGTTCTGGACGGCCTGCGCACCGTGTCCGTGAACCCGCTGAATGCCGTTCTGGGTTTCATGGCAAAGCGCGAAAGCCGCCGCCAGCTGGCCCAGTTGGATGACCGCCTGCTGGACGATATCGGCCTTGATCGCGATCAGGCCATTCACGAGGCGAAAAAAGTCTGGTGATCGAACGATCCGTTTCAACTGCCCAGATACGGACCAGGTAGAACCCTCGAACGACATCGTTCGGGGGTTTTGCTTTTTCAGGGCCTTGGTTAAGGCGCTTTCAGAAACAACCGTGAAAAGCCGTTCAGCGCCCGGAAGACAGGTTCGAACCGCGCCCTGAATGCATCCCAGTCCGGTGCGTCCGGCATGGCCGCGCGGATTTCTTCAAGCGACCTTCCTCCGTCGATCCGGTCCAGGATCGCTTTCGCATCACGGGGCAGCGGGACGGACAGGTTCAGCCCGTCCACGCTCATCGGCATGGCCGTGGCGCCCGCCGGCATGGCGCGGAACTCGGCCTGCGTTGCCGGATCGCGGAAAACCGGCACCGCATCCGATGCGATGTCCGCTATAGGCTCGTCCGTGCGGTCGGCGCGCACCAGATAGGCGTTGTGCATGGTGATGTTGCCGGCGACGGCTTCGGCGACCGCTGCGCATTCCCCCGGCGAAAGGGCTCTTGCACGCTTCAGGAAATCCTGTTCGCGGATATAGGTCGCGGGTTCGTACCGCGCAGGGTCGATATAGGCGACGCGGCGAAGGCCCGCGCCTTCGATCTCTGCCTCCAGCTCCGGCACCGTGTAGGACCGGTCCGTCGAATGCAGCAGCAGGTCGTAAATCCCTGCATCGCCGCCGGTCTTGTGGTCGGTCACGACCGGATTGCGCATCAACCGGTTGCTGGGCGGCAGGGATGCCAGGAATCGCCTGGCAAACGCGATCCGCCTGGCCGGCGCCTCCCCCTCTTCCGGGGCCAGAAGGCGCAAGGCCGCCTGCGTTTCATAGACGCCCATGCGTCCATACCGGCCATAGACCATGATCCCCATGCCGCCGCCCGGCGCCAGTGCCGCGCCCAGCGTCCGGAACCCGGCCGACGGATCCGGCAGGTGATGCAGCACCCCGCAGCAGTCGATGTAATCGAACGGCCCGAATTCGCCTGCATCCAGAAGAGACCCGGTCACGAATGTCACCCGGTCGGACAGGCCGCGTCTGGCGATGCGTTCCTCGGCAATCCGGCGCGACGCGGCCGACAGGTCGATATAGGTGATTGCCGCATCGATTTGGGCGTCCGCCGTCTGTTGCGCCAGCATGGTCAGCGCGTCGCCTGTGCCGCCCCCGGCGACCAGAACGCGAAAGGGGCCGTCATCGGGAATACGCCCCGCGAACAGCCAGTGCGTCAGTTCCGTCAGATGGCTGGGCGACCCGGTGATCAGGCGTTTTCCTTCGTCCCTGGGGTCGCGGGCGGGATAGGGGTAGGCTTCGTACTGCGCGCGAACGGAATCGGGACCGGAATCGTCGCGGGATCCGTCCGCCATCGTCAGAAGGACAGCCAGTCCGCCGCGGCGCGGATATCGCCGACCACCCGCTCCGCCCGATTGCGCAGCATCGGGTTCAGCCATGGGCCCATGGCTTCCAGGTCCGTTTCCTCGATCACGCCGACATGGCGCAACAGGGCGGCCATCATCGTCTCTGACCCGCGGGTGGCGCCGTCATCACATTTGAGCGCGATGCCCAGGCCGTATTCCGGCAACGCGGCGCAAAAGACCCCCTCCGCGCCGGTCTTGATGAAGGCCCGGTCGCCCAGGATCTTCATGACTTCGGTGCAGAACCGGCCGGTGCCGGCAACCATGAACGGGTTCGCGAAGACCGCCTTCCTGATGCGCGTGACCGCCGCCGCCCGGTCCGCGGGCAGATCGACCGGGTCCGCCATCCGCGCGAACCCATAGGCCAGATTTTCCAGCGGAATCGGCCAGTTCGGCGCGGAACAGCCGTCGATCCCCGGCTCAACCCCGGACAGATCGCAGCCGCACATCTGTTCCATGGTGCCCAGCATGCGCTGCTGAACCGCATGGGTCGGTTTGGTATAGCCCTTGGTCTGTTGACCCAGTTTCCGGGCGACCGCCAGCATGCCCGAATGCTTGCCCGAACAATTGTTGTGAAGCTGGCCCGGCTCCTGGCCTGCGCGGGCCATGGCATAGGCCACCTCTTCCCGGTAAGGCCAGTGCGACCCGCATTCCAGGTCCGCTTCTGACAAGCCCTGTTTTTCCAGCATCGACGCGGCGGTGGCGGCATGTTCCGGCTCGCCGCTGTGGGACGCGCAGGCCAGCGCGACTTCCGCGTCGGAAAAGCCGAACTCGTCCGCCGCGCCGGATTCCACCAGCGGGATCGCCTGAATGCCCTTGATCGCGGACCGCGGATAGGTCGGGCGTTTGATGTCGCCCCAGGAATCCTGGACGGTGCCCGCCACGTCGACAATGACGGCGCTGCCGCGATGGCGGCTTTCAACGACACCGTTGCGGGTGACTTCCACCGTAAGGGGGTTTGCCTCCCCCCCGCCGGAAAGCGTTACGACATCATGGGGCATGGCCGCGCCAATCCGTGTTATTGTTGTTATGGCAAAAACTTGCCTTGCGTCAGGGCATTGTGCAACCTCGCGGCCATGACGAAATCACGCGGATATTTCGGGCTTGGGGTGGAGGGAATCTCCAAACCGATGAATGCGGGCAGCCTGTTCCGCACGGCGCACGCGTTCGGCGCACAGTTCGTCTTTTCCGTCGAACCCTATGTCGATATGCGCGGAATCCGGAATTCGGACACCTCACGCACGGCGGACCATATCCCCTATTACCAATGGGACCGGCCGGACGATATGGAGCTGCCCAAAGGGTGCCAACTGGTCGGGATCGAACTGCTGGAAGACGCGGTCGCGCTGCCGTCCTTCCGCCATCCGGAACGCGCGGCCTATGTGCTTGGGTCCGAACGCGGGTCCCTGTCGGACGCAATGGTCGAACGGTGCGACCATGTGATCCAGATTCCGCTGGCTTTCTGCATCAATGTCGGCATCGCCGGCGCCATCGTCCTCTACGACCGGATGTTGAGCCGCGGCCGTTTTGCCGAACGGCCGGTCAAGGCCGGCGGCCCGACCGAAGCGCTTCAGCCCCATGTGCATGGCGCACAGAAGTTCCGTACGGACAAAGACGCCAGAAAAGCGGCGAGGAAGATTAGCGAATGAGCATATCGAGGAGCAAATCGCCAACCTCACAACCGGTTCGTAAACAAACTTGAAGGGACTCGCGTGTCTCGTCGTTAAATTGTCCGTCAACCAGGCCTTCAAAAAACCCTTCATTCATTAGCCATTGCTGCAGGTTTCTTGCTGAGTCGGGAACAAGCCGCATTAAGGCCTCAAACTCTCTTACAGTGTCTAATTCTCGCCCTGCTAAAGCGTAGGCAATCGCAAGTATCGCTCGCCGATTTGGATCGTGGCTATCAACGCTTACGCCATTAAGTATTTCAATAGCCCTTTGTGGGTCACGTAAATCAGGCAAAACGATTAGCGTTAGCGCAAGATTGATCTGTAATTCGCCAGGCTGGTCGCTGAGCGATATGGCGGTTTCAAAGTCTGACTTGGCGGCATGAAACTCCCGAAGGTTTAAGAACGCCATTCCACGATTGTTTAGAGAGTCCACATCTGTCGAATCAAGACGGAGCACCTCGTTAAAGTCATTAACCGCCGCCCCGAAACGTCCGAATCTGAGGTATGTGGTGCCGCGGTTTCGGTAAAAAGTCGGGTTGGTTGGATCCAAACGCACTGCTTCGTTGTAATCACGGATGGCCTTTGACAGATCCCCGGAGTCTGCATGCACTATCGCCCGGTTTGAAAAGAGCGATGGATCTGACGGATTAAGTCGAATCGCCTCATCAAGATCGTTTATCGCAAATTCAAGGTTCGACATCTCGTAGTGGAGTGTCGCTCGCACATGATAGAGTAGCGGATTTCTCGGATTGAGTGCTATCGCTTCGTCAAAATCGAGTAGTGCCTCATCCAACCTGCCGAGCGACTGATATGCGCCGCCCCTATTCAGAAAGATGGTCCATCCGACTTGGTCCAGGGCAGCACCGGGAACGCTGCCAGACTCTAACATCCATGTACACGAAGCAAGTTGATACAACGGGCGGCCATTCGAACATCTGTCCGAATGCCACTCGGCATTTTGGGCAACAGCGTTCACGGGCCAGAGCAGCAAAATGAAAAGCGCCTGAAGTCGCATATATGCCCTTTTTCAACCTTTGCGAGACTATCGTAAGGATGCCGCGAATTAAACCTTTAATACTTCGGTTCGGCAAAGGCCAAAAACGCCCCCGGATTTCCCATAATAACCGCCATGCTGCCTTATTTCCGCCCCGATCCGGCGATTTATGGCAGACTGTACAGGTTCGGATCCCCGGTTGGGCCGGACAGACGCGTTTGTTCGAAGGAGAGTTCAAGACATGGCTCAGCAGATCGCCCTGGTCGATGACGACCGGAACATCCTGACATCGGTATCCATCGCGCTGGAAGCGGAAGGGTTCAAGGTCGCAACCTACCCGGACGGCGAATCCGCGCTGCGCGGCCTTACGGCCCGGCCGGTGGACCTGGCGGTGCTGGACATCAAGATGCCGCGCATGGATGGAATGGAACTTCTGCAGAAACTGCGGCAAAGCTCGGAAGTGCCGGTGATCTTCCTGACCTCCAAAGATGATGAGGTGGATGAGCTTCTGGGCCTGCGCATGGGCGCGGACGATTACATCAAGAAACCGTTCTCCCAGCGGCTGCTGGTGGAACGCATCCGCGCCCTGTTGCGGCGCGCGGAGCTGGAACAGCGCACGGCCGAAGGCGGCACCGCCAAAAGCCAGGGCGCGTTTACCCGTGGCGACCTGGTGATGGATGGCGACCGCCACCTGTGCACCTGGAAGGGGGAGCCGGTCCGGTTGACCGTCACCGAATTCCTGCTGTTGAAGGCGCTGGCCCAGCGGCCCGGCATGGTAAAGAACCGCGACCAGCTGATGGACGCCGCCTATGGCGAGAACATCTACGTGGACGACCGCACGATCGACAGCCATATCAAGCGCCTGCGCAAGAAGCTGCGGAATGTCGACACCGAATTCGATTGCATCGAAACGCTGTATGGCGTCGGCTATCGCTATAAGGAAGACGCGTAACATTCCTTTGCCCCGCGCAGGCTGGACAAAAACGAAAGCGCAATCCCAAGGGGGGATGTGCCCTTGAACAGGCTGAGCGCCGACCAGCGCGACAGATATTCCGAACCGTCGACGGCGAAGAAGGCATCGTCCGTCGAGGCGAAGATCGAACCGACCCTGGCCGCGCAACCAAAGAAGAAGCGCGCCGACCGGCGGTCGGATGCCATGCGCCGACTGCGCCGCCGTCAGCGTCTGTCGCCGATTACCCGCAAGATCCTGCTGGTCAACCTTCTGGCGCTTCTGATCCCCATCGTCGGCATGCTGTATCTGGGCCCCTATCGCGACAGCCTGATCCAGCAGGAGCTGGAGGCCCTTAAAGAACAGGGGGAGATTTTTTCCGGCGCACTGGGCGAAGGCGCGATCGGCCTTCTGGAAAACGGGCAGGAAGTGCTGAACATCGTCCCGGCCCGGGATCTGGTCCGTCGCCTGTCCGCAGCAAGCGAGGTCCGCGCGCGGTTCTTCCTGGCCGACGGGTCGCTGGCGGTGGACAGCCGCCTGTTGGGTGACGGCAGCGCGGACATTCTGGTCGAAGAACTGGAAGCCCCGGTTCTGGAAGAACCCACGGTGCCGGTCAAACCGGTGCTGAACTGGATCGACCGGCTGTCCCACTGGGTCGACAGCCACGAATACCCGATCTATTCGGACCATCTGAACCCGACCGTGTCGGACTATCCGGAAACGGTGACGGCGCTTTCAGGAGAATACGCGACCGCCGTCCGCCGGGACGACGAAAACAACCTGATCCTGAGCGTCGCCCTGCCGGTCCAGCGGTTCGTCCATGTCTTCGGGGCTCTGATGCTGTCGCGTGACGGCGCGCGCATCGAACAGGCGATGGCCGATGTGCGCCTGACGATCCTGATTGTCTTTGCCGGTGCGCTGGTGATCACGGTTCTGGTCTCCCTCTATTTCGCGGGCACCATCGCACGGCCGCTGCACCGGCTGGCGGATGCGGCGGAAAAGGTGCGCCATTCCGTGGGGCGAGAACCGGATACCATCCCCGACCTCAGTTACCGGTCGGACGAAATCGGCGACCTGTCGGGGGTTTTGCGGGAAATGACGGGCGCGCTGACCAGCCGGATCACGGCGATCGAACGGTTTGCCGCGGACGTCAGCCACGAAATCAAGAACCCTCTGACATCCCTGAAAAGCGCGATCGAGACCATCCAGCGGATCGAAAACGCCGACCATCAGCGCGAACTGCTGCGCATCGTGAAGGATGACGTGGAACGTCTGGACCGGCTGATCACGGATATTTCCGACGCGTCCAGGCTGGATGCCGAACTGGGCCGGACCGAAGCAAACGACATCGACCTGGCGCGGATGATCGAAACGCTGGTGTCCATGCGCCGGACGGTCCGCGGCGAAGGGGACGCCGAAGGCGGCGTATCCGTGCGCCATGAAGTGGCCGGCGACGGCCCGTTTGTGGTCAAGGGAATGGAAAGCCGCCTGGTCCAGGTGCTGCAGAACCTGATCGACAACGCCGTCAGCTTCAGCCCGCCGGACGGCACAATCACACTTTCACTGGGCCGCGACGACGGCTGGGTCGTGGTTCGGTGCGAGGATGAAGGCCCCGGCCTGCCGGAAGGAAAGCTGGAAGCGATCTTCGACCGCTTTTATTCGGAACGCCCGCAGCATGAAAAATTCGGGGCCCATTCCGGGCTTGGTCTTTCGATCTGCAAACAGATCATCGAAGCCCATGACGGTGCGATCCATGCCGAAAACCGGCGACCGCAAAACGGACGCCCGGGCGGGGCGCGGTTCGTGATCCGCCTGCCCGCCGCGGTCTGATCCGAAACGCCTAGTACATGTGCTGACCGCCGTTTATCGACAGGGTCGATCCGGTGGTGAAGCCGTTGTTTTCGTCCACCAGGAACAGGACCGCGTTCGCGATCTCTTCCGCCTTGCCCAGGCGGCCGACGGGTATCGTCGCGATGATCTTCTGCAGGACCTCTTCAGGGACCGCGCGAACCATGTCGGTGTCGATATAGCCCGGAGCAATGGCGTTCACCGTGATGCCCAGCTTGGCATTTTCCTGTGCCAGCGCCTTCGTGAACCCGTGAATGCCGGACTTCGCGGCGGCGTAGTTCACCTGACCGTACTGGCCGGCCTGGCCGTTGATCGACCCGATATTGACGATCCGCCCGAACTTGCGCGCACGCATGCCTTCGATCACCGCGCGCGAACAGTTGAAGCAGGACCCCAGGTTCGTATCGACCACTTTCTGCCACTGGTCGGCGGTCATCCGGTGCATCGTGCCGTCCCGGGTGATGCCGGCATTGTTGATCAGGACTTCGACCGGCCCCAGGTCGCTTTCGATCTGCTGCATGGCGGCCTGGACGGCATCGAAATCGGAGACATCGAATTTATAGACGGCAATGCCGGTTTCGTCCTTGAAGGCGTTTGCCTTTTCATCATTGCCCGCATAGTTCGCGGCGACCGTGTAACCGGCGGCCTTGAGGCCGGTGGAGATGGCGGCGCCGATACCACGTGTACCGCCGGTAACCAAAGCTACTTTACCCATGTCGTATCCTCCCAGGATGCTGTGATGCTCGATTATCATCGGCGACTTCCGGCCCGCCAATTGGCTGCGGTTCGTATCGCCGACATTTTTGGGCCGCAACGCGACGATGCGTCACGGGCCGGGTTGTCCCCTCCCCGATTCCGCGGATTTCCGCCTTAACTGCTTCAGCGTCAGCGACAGTTCGTCGCGTTCGAAACTCAGATCTTCCACTTCTGCGGGATCGTCCGTGCCCGCCAGGGTGGCCGTGATCTGGGACAGAACCTTGGACAGTTCGCGCACGACAATTTCCCGATCCGCGCCGCTCACGTCTTCCAGCACGACTTCCTGTTCCATCATCAGGTCGGCGAACGCCTGCGGGTCGCGCTTTCCCAGGTCGACCAGCTGTGCGTCCAGATCGACCCACAAATCCTCCCACCGCCGATACAACGCGCGAACGTCGGACGCGCCGCCGCGGGCTTTCAGCGATTCTTCCATACCGACCATCAGCCGCACGAACTGCCAGACATCCAGGGTGAGATCCGCCAACTGTTCCTCCAGGGTCGGGCCAACATGCCCGTTCCTATGCTTTGGGTTACCGCCGATCAGCCTAACGCGGCACGGTGCGTTGGGGAAGGGCCACCGATCACCAACCTCTGTTTAAAGCCGGCCTCTGTTTAAAGGAAGCGTCAGGAAATAGTCCCCAATTCGTAACATAACGCAGGTAACTACCGCGATCAGACCGTTGGTTCCGTAACCCTCGGCAATATCGTTTCCAAAAAGGTGTTTTCGAAATGCCCGCAGATGCAGACCAACTGACCGCCAGCGATCTGGATGCCGTCGACCTTCACGGAAACGATTTCGTGGATCTGATGGACGAACTTCGCGGCGAAATGCAGATCGCGGTGGACTGGATTGACGGCGCTTTCGGTGAAATCGAAGCAGAAGCGGCAAAATTCGCGCCGATCCGCGCCCTGCGCATTGGCCTGTCCCGGATCTTCGGCAACTAAGCCTATCGACAGGCCCGGGCGCCGGCCTTAGCGTGCGTCCATGCCTGTCCGGAACATTCTTTTCATAATGGCGGACCAGTTACGCGCCGATTGCTGGGGTGCGGGACTTACCGGTGCGCAGGCCCTGCCCGGCGCAAAGCTGGAAACCCCCAATCTGGAGGCGCTGGCCCGGCGCGGTACGGTCTTTACCCGGGCCTATTGCCCGGCGGCGATCTGCGGTCCGTCGCGCATGGCGTTCTATACCGGTCAGTTCGCATCGACCCACGGGTCGACCGTCAACACGGCCCCGTTGCAGGTTGGCACCAGGACGCTGGGCGATCGGCTGCGCGACAGGGGGGTGCGGGTTGGACTGGCCGGCAAGACGCATATGCGGGCGGACACGGTCGGGATGGCCCGGCTTGGCCTGTCCGACATATCGGACCAGGGGGTTCTGGCCGCCGAATGCGGGTTCGAACCCTTCGCGCGGGACGACGGGCTGCATCCGCTGAAGAAAGCGGCGGACAAAGGCTACAATGCGTATCTTCGCGGCCTTGGATATGCGGCGGACAATCCCTGGCATGACTTCGCCAACAGTGCGCTGGGGCCGGATGGTGACATCCTGTCTGGCTGGTATCTGCGCAACGCCGACAAGGCGGCGCGTATTCCGGCTGAACACTCGGAAACCGCCTGGACGACCGACAGGGCGATCGACTTCATAACCGATGCCGGGGACACGCCCTGGTGCCTGCATGTCAGCTATATCAAACCGCACTGGCCCTATATTGCGCCTGAACCCTATTGCGGGTCGGTCGGTCCGGACGCGGTGTGGGCCGCGGCCCCGGTGCCGGAAAACCCGCACCCTGTACATCGTGCCTTCATGGACCACGGGGAATGCGTGGGTTTCCGGGAATCCGGCGCCCGCGAACGGGTGATCCCCACCTATCTTGCGCTGATCCGGGAAGTGGATACTCATGTCGGTCGCCTGATGGCTTTTCTGAAGGACCGGAACCTCGACGGCGAAACCCTGGTCGTATTCACAAGCGACCATGGCGATTATCTGGGCGACCATGGACTGGGTGAAAAACAACTGTTCCATGACCCGTCCGCCCGCATTCCGATGATCATATCCCATCCGGATCTGCACTCGGATGCCCCTATTGACCGGCCCGTCAACGGGGTCGACCTGCTGCCGACCTTTCTGGAAGCACTGGGCGCCGATCCGGACGAACCTTTGGACCTGGACGGCCGGTCGCTCATGCCGCTGTTGCGGGGCGAAGACCCATCACCGGGCCGGTTCGAAGAAACAGTATGTGAACTGGACTATGCAACCCGGACCGCCCGCCGTGCGCTTGGCATCGACCCGGCACGCGCCCGGGGCTGGATGGTTCGGGCAGGGCGCTGGAAATACATTCATTGGCTGGACCTGCCGCCGCAACTCTACGATCTGGAAGACGACCCGGCGGAAGGCACGGACCGCGCAGCGGACCCGACCTGTGCGGCCACCCTTCGGGACATGAAGGACCGGTTGACCGACCATCTGCTGCGGCGCCTGACACGCTGCAGCTTCACCCGGTCCGAGGTCGAATCGGAAACGGACGATTACTATTTCGGCGGCCGCATCAAAATGGGTGTCTGGTAGGGCAATCGTGCCGAAAGGTCGAAGATGATGTGCCCATCCGCGGCGTTTCGCGGGCCGGGCAAAACCATTATCTGCTCACCATGGCCTTTCCAACCGATACGTCCGCCACCGCGGCCCCTGAATCCCATGGCCCGGGCGGCACCTGGTGGGGTGATTTCCGTGCCGGTCTGCATGATGGGTTGGGCATGTTCTATGGCTGCCTGATCTTCGGCATGCTGTGCGGGTCCGCGGCCAAGGCGGCGGGGCTGGACCTTCTGCAGGCCACGCTGATGAGCGCCGCCGTCTTTGCCGGAACGGCCCAATTTGCCGCCTTTGCGGTCTGGTCCCCCGACATGCCCTATCTGGTGATCGTCATCTCGGTCGCCATGGTCTGCAGCCGGCTTTTCCTGATGGGGCTGTCCCTGTCACCGCATCTGCGGTCGCTGCCGCTGCCGGGCCAGACCTGGTGTGCCTTTCTGGTCAATGACGGCGGTTGGGCGCTGACCATGGGCGCGTCGCACGTCCGCCACCGGGCGGCCTATTACCTGGGCACATCGTCGCCGCTATACATCCTTTGGGTTTCCGGCACCGCGCTGGGCGTTCTGGTCGCCGGCATGCTGGACCCGGTCACGGCGGCGGCCCTTGCCTTCTCCGGCATGGTTTTTCTGGCGATCATCATCGGCATCGTCCTGCGCGGGATCGACGCGCCGCGCCTGCCCATGGTCGTGTCAGCCGTGTCCGCGGTGCTGTTGGATGGCACGATGGGCGCGGGTCCGGCCACTTTGATGGCGATCGGCGCCGGTGCTCTGGTCGCCGTGGCGGGGGAAATGGTGCGGAAATGACGGTGGATGCGTCGATGCAGCCCGATACGGCGATTGTCTATACCGCCATTGCCCTGACGGCGGTGACGGTCTTTGCCCTGCGCCTTGCGGGGTTTCTGGGTGGGCGGATGGTCAACCTGGATGGCCGCGCCCGGCGCATCGTCAATGCACTGCCCGGTTGCGCACTGGCCGCCATTGTCGCCCCTGCGGCCATGCGCGGCACGCCCGTGGACGTTGCGATCGTGGTCGGCATTTTTGCACTGTTCCTGTGGACGGGCCGCACCGTCCTTTGCCTTATGCTGGGGGTCGGCCTGTGCGTCTTGAGCGGCCATTATGCCGCCGGAACATTCGCCGGGTTTTTCTAGCCCCGCTTTCTAGGGGACTGAGTCCAGTTCAATCACGCCGATCAGGCTGTCGCGGGTTATCAGCGCGGCCAGTTCGTCTTCGCCCATGCCGTCGGTTCCTTCCGGGCGCATCGGCAGGATCATGTAACGCATGTCCGCGGTGGAATCGTGGACTCGAACCTCTCGATCAGGGGCGATTTCGGTCCCGAATTCAGAAAGCACCGCGCGGGGTTCGCGCACCATCCGGGAACGGTATTCGCGGCTTTTGTACCAGTCCGGCGATTTCCCCATCAGCATGACCGGATAGCAACTGCACAGGGTACAAACGATGACATTGTGAACACGGTCGGTGTTTTCCATGACCAGAAGCGGCGCCGGCCCGGTATCGATCCCCATTTCCGCAGCGGCCGATTTGGCGTCTTTCAGAAGCCGCGCCTTGAAGTCCGCATCGGTCCAGGCACGGGCCACGATTTTCGCGCCCAGGTCCGGACTGCGGCCTTGCATATATTCCAGGGCGGCCCGAAGGTCGCCGCCTGAAAAGACACCCTTTTCGATCAGCAGTTCCGATACCGCGTCCGCCATTGCCTGATAATAGGTCGGTGCGCTGTCTTCCAGATCCGGCTGATTCGGGTGCCGGTGGCCGTCCCCATGATCGTGGCCGTGATCGTGATGATGATGTCCGGTTCCCATTGAGTGTCCTATTCCGCGGCATCCAGCCAATGTTCGTAGATTTCGATTTCGACCGTGTCCTCTGCCGGACCGTCATAGTCGCCCCACAGGTCGGTCATACGGAAACGGACGCGATAAAGGGTCAGCACCGTCGCGTCGCCGGCACGGCCATAGGCGAGTTCCTCGGGGTTGTGAAAACGCCCGCAGACCCGTTCCACCCGACCGGTATGGCCCCGGCAGTAATAAGGCGTGCGCACGTGCCCCGGCGGCGTGGCACGGCGTACATGGACCGCCTGTCCGACGTTGAAGCTCATGACCCCGTCTTGCCATCAGGGGCGTGGCGGGACTTCACCTCTTCGATCTTGCGGCCCAGTTCATCCACCGTGATGACGCCCTTTTCCAACAGGATGTTCGCCATGGACGCGATCCAGCGTTCGTAATAGGTCAGTTCGTCATAGACGCCGGGGCCCATCTCTTCGATTCCGCGGCGCAGTTCATCGATGCGCAGGACGGGTCCACGTTTGGAATCCGACAGAAGACGCAGGATTGCATCCGTCTTGTTTTCCCAGGGTTCGAACTTGTGTTCGCTGCGCTGGACCGGCCCGGCATCCAGGCCGCCCATGTCGTGATGTCGTCGTTCCGTTACCATGCCGCCCCGCCTGTCAGCCGTTCTTCATCTTGGCCAGAAACTCAGTGATCGTCTCCCCATGGTGGGGGATGACACAGGTCATCGAACACCCGATATGGCCATCTTCTATACGTCGAACCGTAAGCTGTACCGGCATTTCATACTGTTCTTCGACCAGTTGCAGGACAAGAAACCCGTCGAACTCGCCGCCGACGCGGAACCAGTCCGGATCTTCCGCCCGGAAGCCCAGCCCCCGCGTGCTGAGGTCCGCCAGCGGCAGAGGCCGGTTCTCGATTTCAATGAAACCCGCACGCAACGGATAACGCGGTTCCGCCCGCTGTGTTGTGAATTGATCCTTATCGGCACCCGTCACGAAACTCTGCTCCCCAATACGTTTTGCCCCACCCGTTCCCGGCGATAACCATATAAAACGATTTCCCGTTTTTCTATGCCCCAAGTCCCTTGTCGAGGCGTGTTTCTGTTCCGTAGTATGCGTCGGATCAGAGTGATGGGAAACCCCGACGGATCGACGCTAGGCCGGTCCGCGCGCAGGGCATTGGTGCGGGGTTCAGGGGAGCGTATTCGTTTATGAACCGTCGTGCCTTAAAGACGCTGCTGCGGTCCGGCAGGTTCCTGTGTTTTGACGCGCGCGCGGTCTACCTGGGGCTGAAAGAAGGGCGCCAGCCAGACGACCCGCCGCCCGATAAGTTGTTTGACCTGTCGACGCTGAATCTGGGCATCTTCTTCAAGGAAATTACCATCGACGACGAGGAAGAAGTCCTGGTCGCGACGCGCGTTTACTTCCCCTATAACGACGCGGAAGTCGATCAGGGCGGCGAATCGACGGCCGCCGACCCGGACCGTATCGTCAAGGTCCTGGCCAAACGCGGCGCGATCAAGGCAGACGAAAGCCTGAGCGCGCACGACCAGAAGATTCTGGACATCCTGACGTCGGTGCCCACGTTCGACCCGTTCCTGCTGCTGTCCCAGCGCCGGGAATTGGAGGTCGAACGCAGCATCAGTTCGAAATATTTCGAAATCACCGAAGCCGACTGGATGCTGATCCGCCGGCCGGTCCTGGAAAAGATTTCGACCCTTGTGGCAAAGGCGAATTCCGGGGACCGTCTGGACGTCTACAAGGAGTTCACCGGCGAAGGCGACGACCCGGAAGCCGAAGGTCGCCGCATCATGACCGGTGCTGTCGTCGATGCCATTTGGCAGGGGGAAGAAACGGAAGGGTCGCGCAGCCTGATCCGCAGTTTCCGGTTGGACGAAACCCAGACGAAACAGTTCCTGTTCGCCTGGAAAGGCATCAACTACTACGAATTTCAATACGCCCGGCATAAACAGCTGTTTTATGAATTCTTCGAATGGCTGGGGTCATCCCGGTCGATGCCGCGCGACAATGACGGTTTGTCGGATTCGGCGGTCGACCGGTTCCGGTTCCGGCGCGACAGGGCGCGCCATCTGATCCGCGCCACGCATGCGACGGTCACGCGCATCATCCGGAACTATAACGAAAGCTTTGATCTGCTGATCGAACAGGACAACCCGATCCCGTTTCAGTCCTTCCTGCGGGATGCGCCTAAGAATTTTCTGACCGTGGGGCTCGCGATCGGCGTTCTGGCGCACACCGCCAACGCCTGGGACAACGTGACCGGCAACAAGCGCAAGGCCCTGAAGGCTGTCGATCTGGAACCGTTCTACGATTTCATCATCGCGATCAACGGCCAGGACTTTCAGGCCGCCGCCGCGTAATGGCGCGGCGTCATCCGGTATAGACCATGCGGATTGCAAGTGCCTTTCGGGCATGGTCGTCCATGGCCCGGATCGCGGTCAGGGAGGTCAGGTTTCGGGCGACCATATCGGGCGGGCTTTGCCGCGACATCAGGCGGGCCGCATCCTCCATCCGGCCATCCAGTGCATAGGCAATCGCCAGCGTCCCCAGATAGCGGCCTTGCGTTCCGTGGCGCGCAACCAGTGCTTCCAGCATCGGCAGGGCCTGGTCCGCGGACCCAGACAATGCCAAGGAAAGCCCCAGATTGTTGACCAGGTCAGGGTTGTCCGGCGCCGACTCCAGGCCGCGGCGATAGCTTTCCTGCGCTGCCAACGGGTCACCGCCCAGGTCCAGTGCGACCCCCAGCCCAAGGCAGGCGCGCCA
Organism: Alphaproteobacteria bacterium; assembly: GCA_040217575.1. GTDB lineage: Bacteria > Pseudomonadota > Alphaproteobacteria > UBA8366 > Aestuariispiraceae > Pacificispira. Next base: position 286,555 of record JAVJPW010000002.1, read on the forward strand.
GTCCGGTATTCCGTCCGAAGCTTCGGTCGCCTGCACCGCGTCGCGCAGGTAGCCGACGGCCAGTGCCGGCTGACCCAGGCCAACCAGGGCATTGCCCAGGCCGCGCTTTGCCTCTGCACTGGCAGGATCGCGGTCCAGGGCGGCGCGAAATGCTTCGGCTGCGTCGGCATAGGCCCCGGCGGCGGCCAGTGCGCGCCCCATGCGAATCAGGGGGTCGGCCTGGTCCGGTTGCTGGTCGTGGGCGCTGCGATACAGTGCAACCGCGCCAGAATGGTCGCCGGCCGCCATCATGGTGTCGCCCGCATTCATCAGGGAACCGGATACTGGTGGTGTGCCGCGTGCTTCGAACAGGTCGTTGGAAGAAACGCACCCGGCAAGTACCAGGCTGATGGCCGCCGCCAGCAAATGGCGCGCAACACGCCCGGTCGCGGTCTGTCGTCCAATCGTCATCATGCTGTCTGTAGCGCTTTCCATTTCGGACCCCCAGGTCGGTCCCACCCCCGCGATAGGTCAGGAAACGCCGCAAAAGCCCGCGCGGTCAAAGGATATTGGTCGGGAAAATCCTATAATACCGGACAAATTGCCGGTGTCGTCACCGGTCCGGGCGGCTTGACCAGCATGTCTTGATCCAGATCAAGGAAGCCTGTCGGTTCCGGGGATAGCCTTTCACCATCGCCTTCCGGGGCGAGGAGGTGCCGGGTCGGCGCAAGGCGGTTCCGGCAGTTCCATTCCCATCCCAACTCCGGCCCCGTTCCGTCAAAGGATCAGGCTTTGTCTTCCCAAGGCGGAACGGGGTTGAATTTTTCCACCAGGAAATCGACGAATGCGCGAACCTTGGGCGACAGGTGGCGGCGCGTCGGATAGACGGCGTTGATCGGGACTTCGACGTCTCGGTAGAACGGTTTCAGGATGCGGACCAGCTTTCCCTCGTTCACTTCCGGGCCGACCAGGAACTCCGCCAGCCGCGCGATACCCAGACCCGCCAGCACCATCTCGTGAATCGTCTCGCCATTGTTGGCGGTGAAGTTGCCTTCGGCCTTTACCGGAAATTCGCTGCCGTCCTCCAGCTTGAAGATCCATTCGTTCAGATGGATGGCGGTGGCGAAGCCAAGCCGGTTATGACTGGTCAGCTCGCTCGGGTGTTTCGGCTCCCCCATCCGTTCCAGATATTCGGGCGAACAGCATATCGCCCGACGGCTGACCGCCAGTTGCCGGGCGACCATGGACGAATCCTGCAGCTTGCCGAACCGGATCGCCACATCCTGCCCTTCCTCGACCAGGTCCGCCAACTGGTCGGTCAGGGTCATTTCCACATTGACGTCGGGATAGCGTTCCAGGAATTCGGGGATCATCGGGCTGATCTGGTGCTTGCCGAACGCAACCCCGCAATTGACGCGAAGGGTGCCCCGCGGCCAGGCATGGCGCTGGGAAACCGCCAGTTCCGCCTCTTCCATGTCGGTCAGGATACGGACGCAGCGCTGATAGAAGGCCTCCCCCTCCTCCGTTGCAGAAAGCTGCCGTGTCGTGCGATTCAACAAGCGCACGCCGAGCCGGTCTTCAAGGCGGCCGATCTGTTTGCTGACGGCGGACGGGGTCAGTTTCAACGCTCGTGCCGCGCTGGAAAAACTGCCTTCTTCCACAACTTTCGCAAATACGGACATTTCCCCCGCACGATCCATGTCAATTTCCCCTGTTCCTGGGCTCTGTCGGCCCTTTTTGTGACAAATTTATGAGTTGATAATAAAATCTACCGCCGCTTATTCCTGTAAGTCAAAGATACTTTGACCTATCAAGAGATTATAAAACGCAGCCACCATTGTTAAGTTTTTTGCGTCCACGGAACAAACCAGCGTGGCACAAAACCACCGACGGCGGTGGTTCGCAAGAAGGAGATGGGATGATGGATAGAATTGGATCTTTTGACGCGCATTATCCGACCCAGGCGGAATACCAGACGGCGCTTCGCAATTCGCGCGATGCGCGCGCGCTCCTGCTGCGGGGCGCGCTTACCGCCCTTCAGAACGCCTTTGCAAAGATCACGGCCTCCAAACCGCTGATCACGTTGTCGCGGAAGCCCGGCACGCATTTCGGCGAACAGCGCCAGCCCTGCGCCCAGTGCTGATCTGGCAATTGTCGGTCAGGAACTAAGACAAACAGACAGGAATCCGCCGGCGGCGTTCAGACACTGCCGCCGGGGATTTCTTCGATCATACAGCCGGCAATCCGCCAGCTGCCGTCCTCCAGCCGCAGCATCCGGTAGGTGGCCCGCCACAGACGGCCCTGCCGGTCGACTACATTCAAAACCTGAATCGCCCGCCCATCGCGACTTTCGAAACGCTGGAAGGCAAAGTCAACGGGCGCAATCAGCGCGCCATATCCGTCGCGGACCATCTGCATGAAGATATCCGCTGTGGGAAACATGTCCTGAATGGAGGGCGCGGCATAGGAATAGGCCCGCGCATCGTCCCCCGCCGCCATGGCTTCCAGCTGCGAGCGGATCACCGCCTCCGTCAGGGCCCTGCTTTCCCCGGGCTCCTGAGCAGATGGCTTCTGAGGCACGCCGATCAGGGCGGCGATACAGAACAGAAGAACGATCGTGGTCCGGAACGGTCTTTGGGGCATCGCCCGTACCTCCTTCGCCTGTGACGGTCACATTCCTATAGATCGATACGCACCCGGCGCGGCGCAGGATCAGTCGAAACCTTTCGCGCAAAAGAAAAAGGCCCGCCGAAGCGGGCCAAATTCGCGGGCGTTACACCCTGTGCGCGACGGCGCCTGTCCGGTCAGCGCACGTAGATATGCACCTCGTTATGGGCGACATTGCGCGTGTCCGCCAACAGGTTCACCCGGCCCGGCTGGACGCCCATGTCCGTCATGGTGCGCAGGACCGCTTCGCCGTTCCGGCGGGCAGCCGCACCGTTCAGCGCCACCTGGGCCGCGTTGCCCCGGTCGGGACTGACCGCGACCAGGTCGAAGACGGCGCCCGGCTTGGCGGTCAATGCCTGGCTGACGGCGTTATAGAGCGCCTGCTGATAGGGGACGTTGTCCCGGTCGAAACGGATGATGACCAGCGGTTCCGAATTCGGGTCGATGCCGTCGCCGGACGCAGCTGCACTGGCGGCGGCCGCTTCGACCAGCGCGAAGGACCGGCTGGCAAGGTTCGTGCCGTACAGTTCGCCCGTGTTGATGCCGGCAGCCAGTGTCGTCATGTTCTGCCGTTCGTTCGACACATAAAGATTATGGCGGTTGATCTCCTGCGTCACGGCGGTCAGCATCCGGTCCAGGTCAACCAGCGACTGATGGACCGAATCCTCTAAAGAGCGCAGCCGGCGGTGGTCTTCGTCCACCGCGCCGCTCAGCCCGAAGGTGGCCTGAACCGTGCTCAACAGGAATTTACCGAACGCGGCCTGATCGCTGGCGTCGTTGTGCAGCGAATTCAGCGACGGGATCGTTTGTTCAACCTGGGCCAGGTCCGACTGTGCCTGGTTCCACTGTTCGACCAGAACCGGGTTCCCCGGCGTGGTGCCCAACTGCAGGCGCGATGTGATTTCCGCCTTGATGCTGTGATAGGCATCGGCGCTGACGGAACTGTTGCGGCGGATCGTGTCCAGGCGCGATTTCAGCCCGTCCACCTGACCGGTCAGGCGCGACAGATCCTGTTCCATCTGGGCAATGCGTTCCCCCACCGCGGTCGTGGCCGCGTAGTTGGGAATCGGGGTTGCCGTGCTTTGCGACTGGGCCGCCGACGGCGCCGGTTGGGCCGCGGGCTGGCTTGCCGCCGGCTGGCTGGCGGCATCGCTGCCCGCCGGGTCCTGCGCATCCAGCGAGGGCCAGAGCGAGTCGCAGCCGGTCAGAAGAATGCAGGTCGCACCCACCAGACCAAGCGTTCTAAAAGATCTCGTCATGCCAAACACCGTCATATCGTTTTCGGCTCCCGCCCCTTGGTTCCGGTCCGTCGGGCCCTGCCTCCCTGACCCGCGGCGCCGGTTTGTCGCCCTGTTCGCGCCTGTATGCCACCACAAGGGCGCACAAAAGGCTACATCAAAAAGCCCGCCGGGCCCCGATGATCCGACCGGGCGAAGTCTAGTCCGTTCCGAAGGTTAGGGACAAGGGTCAGTGGACCGGCCTGCCCGTTTCCGGTTCGGAACTGTGACTGATTTGCGATGCGGCGGACCCGATATGCATCCCGACCGCCGAACCGAAACCGTCCGGAAACTTCATAGCCCGCCTGCCTACATTCCGCAATTCTTGAACATAAGCAAAGTGTTGGACAGGGAAGTTCCTGTTATTACTTTGGCTGGATAGTACTTGAGGCAGGTTCGGACCACAAGGTTCTAAACGTCTATTGGCGAACGGGAATTGGACGCCGGGCCCGGCGGCGGGACCGGCAGCAGGACCCGCCCCCGCAGCGAACCCCGTAACGGTCGCCGAAACGACCCCTGCAACAACCCTTGCAACGACCCCGGCACCGAACCCCGCAACGGCGCCTTCAGCGGCCGGTAATTTTTCGCATGGAATCTGCTTGCCAAGGAAGCCCGCTTCGCCTATCACCCCGCCCGCACCGGATGTCTCCGGCAACGCGCGCCCGTAGCTCAACTGGATAGAGCATCTGACTACGGATCAGAAGGTTAGGAGTTCGAATCTTCTCGGGCGCGCCATTTCTCCCACTAATTTGCCCAACACCTGAATTTCGGCGCGCAAACAAGCTGGCCTGAAAGCTGTTGCAGCAGGTCGACCAGGGACGTGAACTATTAGATTATTTTAGGCTTTCTGATGGCGAGCGCGCTGCTATTGGACCAGCTTAATAGCTCTTCTGATCTCGGCTACCGAAATGGGTGAGTCATTCGTCGGGTCTTCCAAAAGTACATTTAGAACCCGATAAAACTGTTGATCGGTAAGCAGTGTCTTCAAAATAATTTCTTGGTGGGCGATCTTTCGGCACAGCAGAAAATCTGGACTCAGCTCCTTCAAAGACATTGCGTCACTCATGATATCGGCGATATCCGCTTGCAGTGCCTTGGCGATCAAACCTACCAGATGAACAGAGATCTTCTTGGACTTGCCATTTTCGATCTTCGATATGCCCGTGTGGTCCATCAGCCCGACTCGTTCCGCAAGCTGAGCTTGCGTAAGACCGGCTGCCTTTCTTAAATTTCTTATGTTCTTCCCTGAGACCATAACCAGAGTATGCACTCAGAATCTTAGCCTGTAACGCCAAGTTCCTCTCGTATCACCATGGAATGCGCCATATTTACCAAATCAACAGAACGACCGCCCTGCCCGACGCTATGCCGGGGGTGAGATGAGGTCGATGAGCTTCCGGTAGTCCGTGATGACGTTGTAGCGGACTTTTTGCGTGTCGATCCGCCGGTTCAGTTCGGCGAAGAACTTGCGCGCGCAGTCGATCTTTTTCTGTTCGATCGCACGCAGCGTCATGGACGACATGGACCCCTTCGTTTCCGCCACGAAAAAGATGTCCTTTCCGCCCGCATGGGTCAGGGAGATCGCCCAGTCGGGATTGTAGTCCCCCAGCGGCGTGGGGATCAGAAACCCACGCGGCAGCTTGGCATAGACTGCAACCTCGCCGCTGGTATCCAGGTCTTCGACAAACCCGTGTTCAACCCGGGAATCGGTGATGCAATAGTCGTAGATGTGGTTCTTCAGCTTTTCCGTGGCGCGGGAAAAGTCCTGTCCGGTCTGCGCGGCGGTGAAGATGCTGGTGTCATAGCGGTCGTCGACCACGTCATAGCTCAACCGTTCGACGATGGCGGTTGCCTTCTGTTCCTTGATCAGGCGCGCCGCTTCGGAAATGAAATGTTCCGGGTTGGTCCCGAACTGGGCGAAGACGGCGGCTTCGATCCCGGTCAGGATTTCCGCCACCGTCCGGCGGGTCAGATGCACGTTTTCCGCGATCTTGCCGATCAGGTCGTACCGGACGTTCGACTGGGCCGGACCCGAATCATATTCGGTCCGGGACTGCCGCAGTGTGAAACCCTGACCCGCCGACAGCCGGTCGCTGGACACCTCTGCCGTCTGTTCCCCCGACTGCACCGTATAACTGAGGGCCGTGACATTCAGATCGCGGTTCAGGGCGTCGATCGCCTTTTCAACCAGTTCCGCGGAATCGAAATCCACGCGATAGACGGCCCGCCGGTTGATCCGGTTCCAAAGGTCCTGAAATTCCTTCTTGCTGAAATTGTCGTTGAGCGGGTTGGTTTTCGGCTTCCGTCCGTCGTCGATCTTGGGCAGGTTGCTGTCGTCAAAGACGCTATCGATAAGCTCGACGATCTGCTCCGCATACGGCTTTAAGCCATCCGGCAGCTCGGCCAGCGCACCGGCCTCCTTGGCCGCGTGATATGCGTCGGTGATTGAATCGCTGTCGTCGGTGTAGTCGTTCTTGAGCAGGTAGCGGTAGATCTGCTTGGCCATCTGGGGCGTGACCTCGACCGGGCCGTCATCGGTCATCAGGACCTTGGCCGTAAAGAATTCCTCCGTCGCCTTGCGTGGGCGGGCCGACAGGCTTTCGGCGATTTCGGTCTGCAGCCCGGCGACGAAATCGGAATAACTTTCGCTGGCGACGACTGTCAGGACATTGACGTCGTGCACGATTGCCGGCCGGTCGATGCGTTCCCCATGCTGGTTGACGGCCAGACGAAGGCCGCGGCCGACCTCCTGACGCCGGGAAATCGTATTGTCGCTGTGCTTCAGCATGCACATGACGAAGACATTGGGATTGTCCCAGCCTTCCCGCAGCGCCGAATGAGAAAAGAGGAACCGTGTCGGCTCCGCAAAGGACAACAGGCGTTCCTTGTCCTTCAGGATCAGGTCATAGGCGTCCACGTCGTCGGACAGGCCGGCATCGTCCCCGGTCTTCTTTGCCTTGGGGTCCTGCAGGCGCTTCGTCTTCCGGTCGATGGAAAAATATCCGGCATGGGTGGCGGCGGCCCCTATCCCCGCCAGATAGGTGCGATAGGCCGCGTCCTCCAGCGGGAGTTCGGACAGATATTCGTCCTTCAGGCGGGTATATTCGTCTTCGAAGACGCGGGCATAGTCGCCGTTCGTATCGTCCCGGTCATAGTCGCGGTATTTCACCACCTCGTCGATGAAGAACAGCGACAGGACCTTTATCCCTTGCGCGAAAAGCTGCCTTTCCTTGTCCAGGTGGGCCTTGATCGCTTCCCGGATCTGGATACGGCGGATGTCGTTTTCGTTGACGTCGCCCGTCGCTTCCCCGGCGTGAAGGACGGTGCCGTTGGTGAATTCGACCAGGTCTTGCGTATAGTCGATCTGGGAGATGGTGAAACCGCGATATTGGTCCAGTTCGCCCGATGCGGTGTAAAGGTCGCGACCGAATTCCAGACGCTTTAGCCGCCGCCGGATTTCGCCCGATTTCAGCTTCACTTCCATTTCGATCCGGGCGACGGGCGCCTTTGTCGATATTTCGATCCCTTCCAGATAGAGGTAGGCATTCGTGCCGGCCAGCCCGCGCGTCTGGATCCCCCGGACGGCGATTTTTTTCACCAGTTTCTGGTTAAACGCATCCAGTGCGTCCAGACGGTGGACCTTCAGGTGACTGGTCCGGTGCGTCCCGGAATAGCGCAGGATCATAAGCGGGTTGAATTTCGGCAGCGCGTCCAGCGTTGCCGCGCCTTCCATCTTCTGCGGTTCATCCAGTATCAGGATCGGCCGGTTGCTGCTGATCACGTCGATCGGGCGCCGGGTCTGGAAATCGTCCAGTTCCTCATAGATTCGCCGGTTGTCCGCGCCGCGCGCATTGAACGCCTGGATGTTGATGATCATGACGTTGATGCCCGCGTCCGACGAAAAGCTTTCCAGCTCGTGGAGGCGCTTCGAGTTATAAACGAAGAAACGCGCCTTCCGGCCATAGCTTTCCGTGAAATGGTCGGCGGTGATCTGGAAGGATTTGGCGACCCCTTCGCGGATCGCGATGCTGGGCACCATGACGATGAATTTCGACCAGCCGTAACGCTTGTTCATTTCGAAGATGGTCTTGATGTAGCAATAGGTCTTGCCGGTCCCCGTCTCCATCTCGATATCCAGGTTCAGCCGTGCGCCGGGCCTGTAGGTCTTGGGTTTTGCTTTCACCTGACCCTTGCGGTCGACCTCCGTAAAGTCGTCCAACGACTTTGAGACCGGCAGATTCCGACGTTTCTGGACCTTCTGGATATTGTCCAGCAGCACCCCGTACGGCAGGCGGATATCCGCATTCCGGAACCCTTCGTCAAAGGCGTCCGGCTGGGGCCCCGCGCCGGGGTCGATCCGGTATCGCAGACCGCCGCCCGGCGGCTGTCCGGCGAAACAGTCAACGACCGCGTCGACCGCATCGGTCTGATAGGGCTGAACCTTGAACCGGAGCTTCATGCGCCGCCGCCCCGTCAGATGGCTTTGACGTCGGTATGCGGGGAAAGCTGGCGGAAGATCTGTTCGACATTGATCTTGACCGCGTCGGACAAGAACCCGGTGTCGCGGAAGACAACGCGCACCGGTTGATGGGCGGCCAGGTCGCGCACCAGATCCTCAGTGATACCCTGGTCGAAACAGGCGATCAGATCATGGGGCTGTTCATTGACAAAGAAGACCTTCTTCCCCTGCACGGTCTCTCGCCGGATCGGCAGGGTCAGGTCCACACCCCAGTCGACCAGCACCTGGAACAACAGGTCTTCCGGGTCGCCGCGCCCTTCCTTGATATTGTCGACGGCGGACAAAAGATCGCTCTGCGACAGGTCGCCCGGCGTGTAGTACACATCCGCCATGTTCGACGTATCGACCTTCAGAACCCGGAACCCGACATCGCGGTTCCAGTCGGGATGACAGTCGCCGTCGACGATTTGGGCGCCCGCCTTTCGAATGCGTTCTTTGCCGATTTCCGCGATGGTCGTAAAACCCCGTTTGAACGGTTCGCTGTCTTCGTCGATCGCCTGCGGCACCTGAACCAGGATGAACCGGCGCCGGCCGCCATCGTCGGCGTTCAGCTGCATCACCGCGTGGGCGGTCGTACAGGACCCGCCGAAGAAATCCATGACGATCGCATCCCTGTCGTCGTGGGTGACGGCGGAAATCGGGTCATAGACGGCCCACAGGCTTTTGGGAAAGGTGAAGCCGGCCCCGTCGACCAGGCTATTGACGATTTTGGTCCCGTATTCGTTCGAATCGTAGCGCCGGTCGGTCCAGACGGTCTTGTAGCTGCCGAACGTCTTGCCGATTTCGATCTGATAGCCCGATTTGTCCTTTCGGGCGCGCAGCATGGTGGCGATGGCATCGACACTTTGCCGGGCGTAACGCCATTTCCGTTCCACCCCCGACCCGTCGATCGGATAGACATGGGCGACATCGCCGTCCCATTCCGTCTGCGCGGGATGGAAATCGTCCGGACACACATCGCCGAACCCGATGACCGTCCCGTCCTTGACCAGCACGGGAAAGAAGCAGTTCTTTGCGTCGCTGCGTTCGGATTCGCCGCCCCAGTTCCGGAACTGCGACCAGCTTACATCCTCGTCGGCGATCTTGCGGTCGCCGATCGCCTTCATCCCGCTGGGATAGACGAAGATCAGGTATTCATTGACGTAGGAGAAGTTGTTTCCCTGCTGACCGCGCGGATTGTGAACGACCGTCACGTAATCGTGCTGCCAGGCGGCGCCACTGAAAATTTCCTTCATCAGGACGGACAGCGTCCCGAACTCGTTCTCGTCGATCGCACAGACCAGGACCCCGTCCGGCCGCAGCATGCTTTTGGCGACCTTTAGGCGCATATACATCATGGAAAGCCAGTCGGAATGGAACCGGCCGCTGGTATCCGCGTTTGCGGTAAGTCTGTCGCCGCTGTCGCTTACCTGGTTCGACCGGGCCAGAAATTCGTCCACCGATTCCGAATAGTCGTTCTTGTAGATCAGATTCCGACCGGTGTTATAGGGCGGGTCGATATAGATCATCTTGACCGCGCCCAGATAGGTTTCCTGAAGCAGCTTCAGCGCTTCGAAGTTGTCGCCCTCGATGAAAAGGTTCCGGGTCGCGTCGAAATCGACGCTTTCGTGGCGGGCGGGGCGCAGTGTCTTGGCAAGCGGCGCATTGGCCGCCAGAAGCGCGTCACGCTTTCCGGGCCAGTTCAGCTGGTATCGTTCCTGGGGCCCGTCGACGATATGGCCGCTCAGTTCCTGGCGCAACTGGTCGAAATCGACCGCCAGACGGACCGTTCCACTGTCGTCCTTCGCTTCGGTCACGCAGCCCGGAAACAGTTCCTTCAACCTGGCGACATTCTGCTGCGTCAGGTCCGGGCTGTGCATCTTCGGCTTGTCCATTGTCCCCCGCCAACTGAAATCGGTATCGCCCGCGGACGGTTCCGCCCGCGGCGCATGAACACCCGGTTCATCTCACGCAGCGTGGCGCGGATGGCAACCCGTTTATCGAAATTTCGTTGGAACCGAAGGGATTCCCCGGCCGTGTCTATGCGGCGATCAGCCGGTCCAGCGCGCCGGTCAGGCGGTCGACCTCCGCCAGCGTCGTGTAATGCACCATGGAAATACGCAAAACCCCGACTTCCGGGTCGATGCCCAGCCCTTCGACGCAGCGATAGCCATAGAAATGGCCCGCCCCGACGCACAGGCCGTCATCCGCCAGCGCCTGTGCCAAGTCGTCCGGGTTCCGGCCCGGGATGGAAAGGCTGAAGGTCGCGGCCCGACGCGCAGGGTCGCTTTCCCGCCGCCCGATCAGGCGAATTTCCGGGTGCCCGTCCAGCCATTCCAGGAACCGGACCATCACGGCGCGTTCCTGTTCCTGGAACAGGCGATAGACGAATTGTGCCCGGGCGCGCGGGTCGTTCGCCGGTTCGCCCGCATGGTGGTCATAGAGCATATCGAAATAGTCGAGCGTCCCGCCGATGGCGCCGACGGATTCGTAATTCATGCCGCCCGGATTCAGATGCGCGATGCCGTTTCCTTCGTGAAAGAAATGGTTCTGGTTCTTCAGGCGGGGAATCCGGTCCGCCGCCGCATACATCATGGCCAGATGCGGGCCATACAGCTTGTAGAAGCTGAAGAAATAGAAATCGACGCCGATATCCTTCAGGTCCGGCAGCGTGTGGGCGACGGCGGCCACGCCGTCGCAGACGCTAATCGCGCCTGCGTCCCGCGCCATCCCGGCGATGGCTTTCACGTCGTTCACCGATCCCACGATGTTGGAAACATGCGGGAAGGCAACCAGCCGCACCTTACCGTCGGCCAGAAGCGACGCCAGATCTTCGGTGTTCAAGTCACCGGTTCCCGGGTCGATGCGCCATTCGCGCACCTCTATCCCCGTATCGCCCCAGCGCCGCCAGCAACCGCCGTTGGCTTCATGGTCCTGATTGGTGACGACGATCGCGTCGCCGTCTGCCATCAGCGGGCGCAGCGCATGGGACAGAACATAGGCGTTCAGCGTCGTCGACGGACCGACCACCATCTCGTCGGGCGAAATGTTTAACAGGGCCGCCATGCCGGTCCGTGCATAGTCGATGCGCGCCATACCGCGTTTCGATGCCGCAAAATACCATTCCGGCTGGGTCTGGCTGTCGGACATGAAGTCGGACATACGGGCAATGACTTGCGACGGGACATAGGACCCGCCGGCATTTTCGAAATAGGCGTCGGCGTCCGGATCCTTCAGAAGGGGAAACTGCGCGCGGCAGAAATCCAGGTCCAGCGTGTCCCGGGTCATGGCGTATCCTCCTATTCCGCGGCGTCGGTCTGTGTGAAATTCGCTTCGTACGCCGCCTTCTGGCGTTTCAGGGCATTGACGGTGTTGCGCATCAGGATGGAAACCGTGACCGGCCCGACGCCGCCCGGAACCGGTGTGATCCAGCCCGCGACGTCCGACACCCCGTCATAGTCGACGTCGCCGCAGATGCCTTCGCTGCCGTCGTCCCTGGTGATCGCGTTGATCCCGATGTCGATCACCGCCGCACCCGGCTTGATCATGTCGGCGGTCACAAGCCGCGGCTTTCCGACCGCGACGAAGACGGCGTCCGCGCGCCTGGAATGGATGGAGACCGCCCGGGTCATGTGGTGGCACACGGTGACCGTTGCCCCTTCCGCCATCAGGAGGAAGGCAATGGGCTTCCCGACGATTTCCGAATGGCCGATGATCACGACTTCCAGCCCCTGCAGCGGCAGGTTTGTGCTTTTCAGCAACTCGACAGACGCGGCCGCCGTACAGGGTGCCAGATCGAGTTCGTTGTAGACGATGTTGCCGATGGATGTCGGGTTCATCCCCTCGACATCCTTGAACGGATGGACCGCCGTCTGCAGCGCCTTGATCGAAATCTGTTCGGGCACCGGGCGCTGGATGATGATACCGGTCACGCGCGGGTCGACATTCATGGTCGCGATCGCGACTTCCATTTCCTCCTGCGTGACGTCGCCGGGGAAGTGCCGTTCCTCGAACGCGATTCCGACCCGTTCGGCTACGCGGCGCTGGTTCCGGACATAGACGTCGACCGCTTCGACGGCGCCGACGGTGATGGACACAAGTTTCGGGGTCCAGCCGGCGCCGGTCAGCGACGCAACATCGCTCGACACCCCGTCCAGGATACGGTCGGCCACCGGTTTTCCGCGCAGGTCGCGATCGCCCATCGTCGTCATTCCTTAATCAGGCCGCCCGCGGCATCGCGCGGACCGGCATCGTTCGGACAAGCGAAAACCGCGCCCGGGTGCGGGCGCGGCTTAATCGATTAGGGGTGCGCGGCGGCCAAGTTTCCTTCAGCGCCGGCATGACGGATCGAACAGGTCAGCCCTGCTTCGCCTTGAAGCGGGGGTTCTTCTTGTTGATCACATAGACGCGACCGCGACGGCGAATGACACGGCAGTCCTTTTCGCGCTTCTTCAGCGTCTTCAGCGAGCTTGCAATGCGCATGGCGCTTCTCCAACAAATTCAATGCCACCGGGAACGCGGCCCCGGCGAAAGACCGGCGGAACATATGGATGGACCCGCTGCTTGTCAAACGGGTTTTCGTCACTAGTGTCCAGTGTTCGAACAGGTAGGTTTTGGCATGACAGAAGACGGAAATGAAAGCCGGAAAACCGCGGCGCCCTGCGGCTCCTGGCACTCGCCGTTAAGCGCGGACGCGATCGCCGGGGCGACACTGGGGCTGGGGTCGGTCTGGATCGACGGGGCTTATGTCTATTGGACCGAACTGCGCCCGTGGGATAAGGGGCGCACGGTCCTGGTGCGCTGGTCGGAACGGGACGGCGCGGCGGATGTTTCCGGCCCCGGTCACAATGTCAGAAGCCGGGTGCATGAATATGGCGGCCGCGCCTTCGTCGCCGCGGGCGGGTCCGCCTGGTATGTGGATGCCGCCGACCGCACGCTCTACCGCACCGACGGGCCTGGAAAGGTGACGGTGGTCCTGACCGGCGGGCCGCTGGATTTCGCGGACCTGACCGTCGATGCGGCGCGCAACCGGCTGATTGCCATTGCCGAACGCCCGCGCGCAGGTACGGAACCGGAAAACCTGATCGTCGCCGTCACATTCGACGGGCAGGTGACGGAACTGGCGGCGGGTGCGGATTTCTATGCCTGCCCGGCCCTGTCGCCGGACGGGTCGAAACTGGCCTGGGTCGAATGGATGCATCCCAACATGCCGTGGGACGCAACCGACTGCCGGGAGGCGGCGCTGGACGAAACAGGTGCCGTCCGCGACACCAGAACCGTCGCTGGCGGGCCGGGCGTCAGCATCTTTCAACCATCCTATGCGCCGGACGGACAGTTGTATTACGTCAGCGACGATAGCGGGTTCTGGAACCTGTATCGCGACGGGAATCCGCCCGCCCATTTTCGCGCGGCCGCTGAATTCGGCCTGCCGCACTGGCAGTTCGGCATGCGCACTTATGCCTTTCTGGATGCGCAGACGGCGGTCACGACCTTTGCGGTCAACGGCGAATGGCGTCTGGCGCTGTTCGACCTGGAAACGGGGCGTGCAACGCCGATCGACCTGCCCTGGACACGGTTCGACGGGCTGTGCGCATCCGGGCGCAAGGCGGTTTTCACCGGCGCCCGCCCGGATGAACCGTCCGGGATCGTGCTATTGAATTTCGGCGCGCCGGAACCGGAACGTGTTCTGCGCCGCGCGACGAAGGACATGCCAGACCCCGCGGGCGTGTCCATCCCCCGGCGCATCGAATTCCCGACCGAAGGGGGCGTATCGGCCCATGCCTATTACTATCGTCCGGCGAACCCTGATTACCGCGTGCCTGATGGCGAACGCCTGCCGCTGATCGTCATGGGCCATGGCGGTCCGACCGGCCAGGCCGACAGCGGCTACGCCGCCAAAATCCAGTTCTGGACCAGTCGGGGCTTTGCGGTCGCCGACGTGAACTATGGCGGGTCGACCGGGTTCGGGCGCGCCTATCGCGAACGGCTGAACGGCAACTGGGGCATCGTCGATGTGGACGACTGCTGCAACGCCGCGCGTTATCTGGCCGACCGGGGGGAGGTCGACCCCGACCGCCTGATCATCGTTGGCGGAAGTGCTGGCGGCTATACGACGCTGTCGGCCCTTGCCTTCCGTGATACGTTCAAGGCCGGCCGGTCGTCATACGGCATCGGCGACCTGGAAACGCTGGCGCGCGATACCCACAAGTTCGAAAGCCGCTATCTGGACAGCCTGATCGGCCCCTGGCCGCAGGATAAGGCAACATATCATGCGCGCTCCGCCCTCCGGCATCCGGACGGGCTCGACTGTCCGATCCTGTTCCTGCAAGGGTCGGAAGACAAGGTCGTGCCCCCGAACCAGGCCGAAGCCATGGTCGCTGCGTTGAAGGTAAAGGGCGTGCCGGTTGCCTATCTGCTGTTCGACGGGGAAGGGCACGGGTTCCGCACGTCGGACGCGATCAAACGGGCCCTTCTGGCGGAGCTCGCTTTCTATGGCCGGATCTTCGGCTTCGACCCGGCGGATGCGACGCCGGATTTGGAAATTCACAACCTTCCGGACCGGACATGAGCGATACCGTCACCGCCGCCCTGATCATCATCGGCAACGAAGTGCTTTCGGGCCGCACCCAGGACAAGAACCTGGCCTATATCGCGGGTGCGCTGAACGGGGTCGGCGTGCGCCTGACTGAAGTCCGCGTGATCCCGGACGAAAAGACCGTCATCGTGAAGACGGTGCGCGAACTGTCCGCCGGTTTTGACTATGTCTTCACCACCGGCGGGATCGGGCCGACCCATGACGATATCACCGCCGACTGCGTGGCGGCGGCATTCGGGGTCGCCCTGCCGGTGAATGCCGAAGCCGAACGCCGCCTGAAACTCCATTACCGCAATTCGGACCTGGATCTGAACGAAGCGCGCATGCGCATGGCGCGCATCCCCGAAGGCGCATCGCTGATCGACAATCCGGTTTCCGCCGCGCCCGGTTTCCGGATCGAAAATGTCCATGTCATGGCCGGTGTGCCGAAGATCATGCAGGCGATGCTGGACGGCATCCTGCCGACGCTGAAGGGCGGGCGACCGCTGGTATCGGTCACCATCCGCAGCAGCCTGGCGGAGGGTCAGGTTGCCGCCGATCTGGGCCGGCTGGCCGAAGAATTTTCGGACCTGGATTTCGGATCCTACCCGGCTTGGACGCGCACGGTCTTTCAGCTTTCCATCATCGTGCGCGGCCAGGACCCCGACCGGGTTGAGGCGGCGGCACAGCGCATCGAAGGGTTGATCCGCGACCTGGGCGGGACACCCGAACGCTTGTCGGAATAGGCGGCTAGAGCGACCGGTCCAGCATCCGGAACAGAATGAAATAGGTGATCCCCACCGCGACGGCGCAGGCGATCAGCACGACCCGCGTGCGCCCGTAGCTGCCGCGCCGGAACAGCGCAAAGACGATGCCCGCACCCAGCGCCACCAGGGCGAAATACAACCAGTCCCGATCCATCCGCGCACTCCCCTCCGGGGCAGTTTCATGAAACCTGTCGGTTTGCGCCACGATACCGCCCCATTCTCCTGAAACAAACTGCCGGTTCGACCAATTCGGGAGGTGGCATGCCGCGCGGCAGACGCAAGATCAAGCTGGACCGGGGCGATACGCTGGGGGGCACCGTCTCCCTTTTGCTGCGCGATAATGTCTCGTCGACCGACGGCGGCGGGCCGACGCGGCTGGGTCCGCGCCGGAGTTCGCGGCCCATCCTGAAATTCATGATTTTCACGACGGTTCTGTTTGCGGCGCTGGTCGCGATTTTCGCGCTTTTCCCCGAAGCGGGCGACGCGCTGGGTATCCCTCCGGTCGCGGACACGTGGGAAGCGATTGCCGCCCGGATCGACCGGCTGTTTCCCTGACCACGTGTCGAAAGCGTGTCGAAAGAACCGCGCGCCAATTTCTTGCACCGATTCCGCCTCGCGGCTACTCTCCGCCCGCCGCAATTCACGGGCGCTGGCGGGCGTGGCGGAATTGGTAGACGCAAGGGACTTAAAATCCCTCGATCCTTGATCGTGCCGGTTCAAGTCCGGCCGCCCGCACCAACCTTCTCATCCAAAAAAATTGCATAAACCCACTTGAGAGGGTCGCCCTGCTTAGGATTATTTTAGAATTTTATTCATTAATAATAACCTAAAAATATCGATTTTGTATACTATATTTATAATTATGCAATTGGGCACCTTTCTCAACTATCGGAAAGGATGCGAAAATGAGAAGGAACCTGAAACCAAGCAGACTTCGCCCGTTCCTGATGGCGACTGTCATTTTGATTGGATCGACCCTGTTGGGCGTGCCGACCGCGGAATCGCAGACGCGTTCGCCCGGCGATATCGCAGGAACGACCTATGCCTGTCGGACGGAAACGGCAATTCTGGATGTGGTGGCAGAGGCTGACGATGCCCGCGCCTTCACAGCCATACTTCAGAATTCGTTCCGCAATGGGGAATGCGCCGCTTCGCGGGCAATCGTTCCCGTCGCATTGGCCAGATATGTCGGCGAGTTCGTAGGTGTGACGGGCCCCGGCGAGATCTGGGAACTGACCAGCGGCTGGTTCGTGCTTCTGCGGCCTTTGCCCATCATGCGCGAAAACCGCCCCGACTCCGCCGCGCCGTCGACCTGATCGCTGTCGTAGAAGGGCCATCCGTACCGGCTGGCCGGATATAAAAAGCCGTGGCCGCCGCACGAAATGCGTTCGCGACAGACCGACCCGGTTTGGCCGTTACACTCTCATCCTGACACCACACCCCGCTTATGTGACGGCGGTATAGGCATCCCGCAGGACGTTCGTCTCCATCTCAAGTTCGTCGAGCCTGTTTTTGACCGCATCGCCGATGCTGACAATTCCCTTAAGCTGATTGCCTTCCATCACCGGCAGATGGCGGATGCGCCGCTGCGTCATGATGCGCATGACGTCGGTCAGTTTGTCTTCCGCCTTGCAGGTCGTCAGATTGCGGGTCATCAGTTCATCAACGGCCATGTCCAGTGTCCGCGCCCCATGATCCGCCAGGGCCCGAACGACATCCCGTTCGGACAGGATGCCCACGATCGCGCTGTCGTGCCTGACCAGCAATGCGCCGATCTTCATTGCCTTCATGATGCCGACCGCACTGCGAATGCTGGATTTCGGCCCGACCGTCGTCACGTCGGCACCCTTTGACTTGATTACTTCGGAAATCTTCATCGGACCCTCCTATGGTCGTCCGCTGACGTCCGGGTCCCAGGGTCACGTCGCCGTACACGACGCCCCCAAGGCGACCGCGTAACGCTAACAAAAGAAGGATATCACATTTCTTCGAAAATGGGCGTTCGTCTTTCGCCCGTGTCGCAGGATTTTCCAGCTGGAAGGATCGGCGAGGCGCCATTTTCCCCGAACGAGCGCCAGAATGACGAAACCCCCCGGTTTCCCGAGGGGTTTCGATGGTGGAGCCAAGGGGAATCGAACCCCTGACCTCTACACTGCCAGTGTAGCGCTCTCCCAGCTGAGCTATGGCCCCTTTTTGCGCCGGATCGGGCGGTCTTGCGACCGGGCCCCAAGCGACGGCGCTGGGTTATACACGAAAAAATCCCGCGCCGAAAAGCGATTTTGCACTCTGCCGCGCGGGTCCGGGATCCGCGGGCGTACGGATGCGTCAGGTGTCGTCATCCTCGTCAGTTTTGCTGACGACCGGCACATCGTCATCGTCCAGGTCCGACGTGTCTTCCAGGACGCCATCGTCATCGTCGTCGATGTCGGCATCCAGATCGTCGTCCAGGTCGTCATCATCCTCGTCATCGTCCTTGGACGCGGCGGCATCGGTTTCCTTCTTCGCCTTGTCTTCGGTGACCTGCTGGCGGCCGCGCTTCAGCTTCGTCGCGGCTTCGGGGTCGAAGGTGGTTTCGCATGCCGGACACACGATCGGGTCCTTCTGCATGTCATAGAATTTCGCGCCGCAGCTGAGGCACATGCGCTTGAAGCCCCATTCCGGTTTCGCCACGCTGCCGTCCTCCTTAAGAGACCATAATGAAATTTCGTGAATGACCGCCGCACACCGGCGTCGTTCTGGCGCGCGCCTTTGCCAAATTAACGCTGGCCTGTCAAAAGCTATTTCACCTTTTCCCGGTCCGCGCGCAATCGGCACGCGAATTGCTTGTCCCGTCGGCAGGACATATTCGCGCGAATGAGCATCGGGTCATGATCGATTCAACCAGTCTTTTCGGCACGCCGGCATCGTCGGCCGCGACGACCGCGGGACAACCGCGTCGTACCCAGGGCGCGGAAAGCGCGTCTTTCGGGGCGGAAATCGCCGCCATCGAAAAGCCGCCGCCCGCCAATGTCGCGGCGGTGGAGCGCATCAAGGAAATCGGCTTTTCCCAATGGGCCGAAGAGTTGCGCGAACAGAAGCTGGAGGAGATGCGGCAGGAAATTCTCGCCTCCATGGGTCTGACGGAGGAAAAACTTGCCGCCATGGACCCGGATGCACGGGCCGCTATCGAAGACGCAATCCAGCAGCGCATCAATGAACGCATGGCCGCGGCGTCCGCCGAAGGGGGGGCGACCGGCCCGGGCGCAGACCGCGCATCCATTGCCGCCGCCCAGAACCCGGCACAGCAAACGGCCGCTACGGCCATGGTGATCGGCAATGCGCCCGGCGGGCCAGGCGGAAATGGCGCGGCCATCGGCCCCGCCGCCATGACGGTGCTGCTGGACGCACAGGAAGCGGCCGGCGCCGAAGGACCCTACGACCGTCAGGCCGCCCGCCGCCGCTAGGGCCTGTTGAGGTTCATAGCGTTGCCGTGGCGGAAGCGCATTTTTCGCACGGCTAGGAGCGGACGGCGCGGTGTGGCGGGCCTCACACAAGCCGTCCGCGACAACGTCCGCGCGGAAAATGTGCCCCGTCCCGCGGATTGGACGAAAACGGTGCAATCTCGCGTCGCTCGTCCTTGAATATGCCCAGGCATGTCCTTCGTCCTCGCTTCTAACCTTGCATCGTTTTCGTCTCAACCACGACGACGTTATGAATCTCAATAGGCCCTAGACCGGGCACCACCGGGCTGGGGCACCATTTACACTGCGTGGCGTATACCGATATCCGTCCCAAGTTGATTTTCAGGCAACGGGCAACATGCTAAGAGCCGCGCGACCGGCCCCGCGTTCGGCCGGCATTTGCGCAACCGTTCCCTGATTGAAGGCCGCCCGCCGATGACCGCACCTGCCCCATCCACCCCGACCCTGCGCGCCGAAGGGCCGCTTTCCGGCACGGCGATCGTGCCGGGCGACAAGTCGATTTCGCACCGGTCGGTCATGCTGGGCGCGCTGGCTGTGGGCCGCACGAAGATTTCCGGCCTGCTGGAAGGAGAAGACGTGCTGGCGACGGCAGAGGCGTTTCGCCGCCTGGGTGCCGGGGTCGAACGCGACGACAGCGGCCGGTGGCATGTGGACGGCGTCGGGCTGGGCGGGCTTGCCGCGCCGGACGACATTCTGGACATGGGAAATTCCGGCACGGCGGCGCGTCTGTTGCTGGGCGTATTGGCGGGCCATCCGATCCGCTGTTTCATGACGGGCGACGCGTCCCTGCGGTCCCGTCCGATGAAACGGGTGACGGACCCGCTGAGCGCCATGGGTGCGCGCATCGAAACCCGCGGCGGCGGGCGACTGCCGCTGATGATCGACGGAGCGGAAAACGTGCTGCCCATCACCTATGAACTGCCGGTCCCGTCGGCGCAGGTGAAATCCGCCGTCCTGCTGGCGGGCCTGATGTCGCGGGGGGAGACATCGGTCATCGAAACCATCGCGACCCGTGACCATACCGAGCGGATGTTGACCCATTTCGGCGGGGAGGTGACGTCGGAAGACCTGCCCGAAGGGGGGCGGCGCATATCGGTCCGGGGTGAACCGGAACTGACCGCGGCCGACATCCGCGTGCCTGCCGATCCGTCTTCCGCCGCCTTTCCACTGGTCGCGGCGCTGATCGTGCCGGGATCGGAAGTTACCCTTCCCGCCATCGGCATGAACCCGACGCGCATCGGGCTGATCCGGACCCTGCAGGACATGGGCGGTGACATCGCCATTTCAAACGAACGGATCGAAGGCGGGGAACCGGTGGCCGACCTGACGGTGCGTCATTCCGAACTGCGCGGCGTGGACGTGCCACCCGAACGCGCGGCCAGCATGATCGACGAATATCCGGTCCTGTGCGTGGCGGCGGCTTGCGCCGAAGGAACGACGCGGATGACCGGTGTCCACGAATTACGGGTCAAGGAATCGGACCGCATCGACGCCATGGTAACGGGGCTGCGTGCAAACGGGGTTGCCTGTGCCGACGGGCCGGATTGGGTGTCCGTCGACGGTCGGTCCGGCGATATTCCCGGCGGCGCGTGTGCGGCGACCCATCTGGACCATCGCATCGCGATGAGCTTTCTGGTTCTGAGCCTGGTGACAAAGGCGCCGGTCACAATCGACGATGCCGCGCCGATCCGCACCAGCTTCCCCAATTTCTTTGACCTGATGCGCGCGATCGGATGTGTGGCATGAAGACACGGCTGACTGAAAAACTGGGGATCGACCATCCCATCGTTTCCGCCCCCATGGCGTTCGCGGCGGGCGGCACACTGGCAAAGGCGGTGACGGATGCGGGCGGGCTTGGCCTGATCGGCGGCGGATACGGCGACGAAGGGTTTCTGGAAACCGCGTTCCGGGATGCCGGGAACACGCAGGTCGGCTGCGGGTTCATCACCTGGTCGCTGGCGCAGAACCCGGCGTTGCTGGACCTGGTCCTGTCGCACCAGCCGAAGGCGGTGATGCTGTCTTTCGGCGATGCAAAGCCCTTTGCCGTGAAAATCCGCGATGCCGGCGCGACCCTGATCTGTCAGTGCCAGACGCTGGCCCATGTCGCGGACGCACTGGATGCGGGCGCGGACATCATCGTCGCCCAAGGCGGTGAAGCGGGCGGCCATGGCGCCATCCGCGGAACCATGAATTTCGTGCCGGAAGTGGCCGACTATCTGGCGGCGCAAGCGCCGGACGTGGTGCTTCTGGCGGCGGGCGGCATTGCCGACGGGCGCGGGCTGGCGGCGGCCCTGATGCTGGGGGCGGACGGGGTTCTGGTCGGCACGCGCTTCTGGGCGTCGGCGGAATCGCTGGCACCGCGCGGGCATCTGAACGCGGGCGTCGCGGGCGGCGGCGACGATACGGTGAAATCGGCCGCGGTCGACGTCGTGCGGGAAAAGGACTGGCCGTCGGAATTCAGCCTGCGCGTCAAACGCAATGCCTTCACCGACCGCTGGGCCGGGCGGGAAAAGGAATTGGCCGCCGTGATCGACAGCGAAGGTGCCGCCTATACCGCCGCGATGCAGTCGGGGGACGCGGACAATTCCGCCCCCATCTGTGGCGAGGCGATCGGCCTGATCCGGTCCGTCGAACCGGCGGGCGAGATTGTCCGGTCGATGGCGGCTGAGGCACGGAAGATACTGGAGAAAAACCGATGATCGTAATCGCAGTCGACGGCCCCGCGGCGTCGGGCAAGGGGACACTGGCGCGCCGCCTGGCGACGCAGTTCGATTTCGCGTATCTGGATACAGGCAAGCTGTACCGTGCGGTGGGGCTGAAGGTGCTTCGCACCGGCGGCGACCCGGAGGATGAGGACGCGGCCGAAGCGGCCGCCCGGGCGCTGGATGTCCTGGAACTGGACGACCTGGACCTTTCCGGGGACGAAGCGGCATCCGCCGCGTCCAAGGTTGCCGCGCAGGGTGCGGTGCGCGCCGCACTTCTGGACTTTCAGCGGACCTTCATGGCGACGCCGCCGGACGGCAAGGCGGGCGCCGTACTGGACGGGCGGGACATCGGTACCGTCATCTGCCCCGACGCGACGGCGAAACTCTATGTCACCGCCGACGTGGAAGTCCGCGCGGACCGGCGACACAAAGAGTTGCTCAATCGGGGCGAGGCCAGTATATACCCGCGCGTTCTGGACGATCTGAAGGCCAGGGACGAGCGCGATACGAACCGCGCGACAGCGCCCCTTAAGCCGGCAGAAGACGCGGACGTGCTGGACACGACCGACCTGGATGCGGATGCGGCCTTTGCGGCGGCACTGCGGTTGGTCGAAGAAAGGGTCCGTGCGGCGCTGTCCGACCGGGACGAGGATACGGACGAAGAACCCGCATCCGACTAGGCGTACCCGTTAGCGAACATGACGGAGTTTCAGGGGCGGACGCGCGATAAGCCTCAAACGCGCGGCACCGTCCATTCGAATTTTGGGGCGAGACCGCCGGACACAACCGGACGGCCTGAAAAAGAACCGAAACTGAAAGGAACTTTTTAACCATGGCAAAAGAGAGCTTTGCCGAGCTATTGGAAGAATCCCTGGGCGAGAACGACTCGCTCGAAGGCACGGTGGTCAAGGGGACCGTGATCTCGATCGACAACGACATGGCGTTGATCGATGTGGGCCTGAAGGCCGAAGGGCGTGTAGCGCTCAAGGAATTCGCAGCACCGGGTCAGGCGGCCGAAGTCGGCGTCGGCGATACGGTGGAAGTCTTCGTCGAACGCATGGAAGACAAGAACGGCGAAGCGATGCTGAGCCGTGAAAAGGCACGCCGCGAAGAAAGCTGGATCAAGCTGGAAGAACAGTTCAACGCGAACGAACGCGTGAACGGCGTCATCTTCGGCCGGGTCAAGGGCGGTTTCACCGTCGACCTGAACGGGGCCGTCGCGTTCCTGCCGGGCAGCCAGGTGGACATCCGCCCGGTGCGCGACGTGACACCGCTGATGAATACGCCGCAGCCGTTCCAGATCCTGAAAATGGACCGCTCGCGCGGCAACATCGTCGTCTCGCGCCGTGCGGTTCTGGAAGAAACCCGCGCCGAACAGCGCGCGGAACTGGTCGAAAACCTGAAGGAAGGCCAGGTTCTGGAAGGCGTCGTCAAGAACATCACCGACTACGGCGCGTTCGTGGATCTGGGTGGTGTCGACGGTCTGCTGCACGTCACGGACATCTCGTGGCGCCGCATCAACCACCCGTCCGAGGAACTGACGATCGGCCAGACGGTCAATGTGCAGGTCATCCGCTTCAACGCGGAAACACAGCGCATCTCGCTTGGCATGAAACAGCTGATGGCGGATCCGTGGGAAGGCGTCGACGCCAAGTACCCGGTCGGCGCGTCCTTCAACGGCCGTGTCACGAACATCACCGACTATGGTGCGTTCGTCGAACTGGAAGCCGGGATCGAAGGTCTGGTCCACGTCTCTGAAATGTCTTGGACGAAAAAGAACGTGCATCCGGGCAAAATCGTCTCCACCTCCCAGGAAGTGGAAGTCATGGTCCTGGACGTCGACCCGAACAAGCGCCGTATCTCCCTTGGCATCAAACAGTGCCAGGAAAACCCGTGGGATACGTTTACCGAGAAATATCCGGTGGGCGCGGAAATCGAAGGCGAGATCAAGAACATCACCGAATTCGGCATGTTCGTCGGCCTGACCGAAGAAATCGACGGCATGGTCCACATGTCCGACATCGACTGGGATGCAACGCCGGAAGAAGCGCTTGCCCAGTACAACAAGGGCGACATGGTCAAAGCCAAGGTCCTGGATGTCGATATCGAAAAGGAACGCGTCTCGCTGGGCATCAAGCAGCTGACGGACGACCCGTTCCAGGAAGCCATGGACGGCGTCAAGAAGGGCGACGTCGTGACCTGCACCGTCACCGCGGTTCAGGACAATGGCATCGAAGTGTCGGTGAAGGATTCGCTGCAGGGCTTCATCCGCAAGTCGGACCTCAGCCGCGACCGTTCCGAACAGCGCCCCGACCGTTTCGCCCAGGGCGAAAAAGTCGACGCCAAGATCACGGCCATCGACAAGTCCAGCCGCAAGCTGACGCTTTCCATCAAGGCCTATGAAACGGCCGAGGAAAAGGAAGCCATGGCGAACTACGGTTCGTCCGATTCGGGCGCGTCGCTGGGCGACATCCTGGGTGCGGCACTGAAGAAAAAGGAAGAGGAAGCCGGCGACTAAGCCGCCCCTTCCCTTCAACGCGTATCCGGTTATTCAGGCGCGGCGGTCCCGGTTCGGGGCCGCCGCGTCGCGTTTTTGGCCGTCCGGTCCGTGACATTGCGCGACGTTGGCGGAACAAATTTTAGAAAATCAGGCCTCTATCATCCGGGCTTCAAGAGAAATTCAGATCAAATTGTTTGTACAAATTAAGATATATTTGAGAATCCAAATCTATATATTGTGCATCCTGTTATCAAAAAACAGAATTTCCTGTGTATTTTCAAATTATCTAGAATATCTGTAAAGTTTATAGACACCATTTCTCCAATTCCAAAATAAATACAAAACGATACTTGTTGCGGCCAATTTTTATTTGATCAACGGTCGTCGACGGCAAATCGCCAAGAACCGGCTTTCGGGCCGACAACGACATCGTCTTACGAAATATGAGGAAGAAAATCATGATCACCAAATTCAACGCCTTCCTGAAGGATGAATCCGGTGCGACCGCGATCGAATACGGACTGATTGCCGGCCTCGTCTCCGTCGCTGCGATCGGCGCCCTGCAGCTGATGGGAACATCGCTGGTCGACATTTTCACCGTCGTTCAGACAGAACTGGACAGTGCGGCACAATCCGCGACATCGAGCGGTTCTAGCGGAACCGGCGATACCGGCGGCACCACCCAGTAAGACGCACCGTTCTGGGGGGACACGGGACCGGAAGGCCGCGCGGGGAAAAATAGCGCTGTTTCCGGGTCCGGCCCGAAAACCGGAAGGACGTCTTGAACGGACACCGCACCGAAAGGGACACGGGCGCGATGGTCGAAGACTTAACAAACTGGTGGCAAGCGGCGGATATCCGTCATGGGCTTCTCATCGCCGGGGGTGGGCTGGCGATCTGGGCAGCGGCATCGGATGTCCGCCGTTTTCTTATTCCGAACCGCGCGGTAATCCTGCTGCTGCTGTCGGGCATCTTTTTCGTCGCGGTCGGCGGCGGGCCGGACGGCCAGTTTGCGGGGGTCGGATATCATGCCCTGGGCTTCGCCGGGGTTCTGGCGGTCGGATTCGCGGCATATCTTCTGAATTTCTTCGGCGCAGGCGATGCGAAACTTCTGGCAGCGCTGTCCATCTGGATGGGCCCGCCGGGTGCGGTCATGCTGATAGTGCACACCGTACTGCTGGGCGGCGTTCTGGCCATCGGCTGGAGCTTCTCGCGCCCGCTGCGCACCGCACTCATGGTCGCGGGCCTGCCGGTCGACCCAGAGCCGCCGGCCGAAATCCCCTACGGCGTCGCCATTGCGGGCGCGGGCCTTATCGGCTTCGCGGACCTGTGGCCGTCCGTGATCTGAAGGGGGAAATCCAATGCGCACGAAAGTCCTTTTTCTGATCCTGGTGGCCGGTGGCGCCGCGTTCGGCGCGGTTACCGTGGCGCAGGGATGGCTGGAAAACCGGCGCGCCGAGATGCTGGCGCTTAGGAACAGCGAGCCGGTCCAGATAGAGACGATCGATACGGTCGAGGTTCTGGTCGCCGCGAATGCATTGCCCAGCGGCACGTTCCTGTCGATGGATCAGTTCAACTGGCAACCCTTTCCGACGGCAAACCTGCCTGAAACCTACATCACCCGCGCGTATCTGGGGGACGATGACCTGACCGGTGCGGTGATACGCGGCGCGATCACGGTGGGGGAACCCCTGACCCAGGGCCGTGTGATCCGGCCTGGCGACCGCGGGTTCCTGGCGGCGGTCCTGCGCCCGGGCCTGCGCGCTGTATCGGTTCCCGTTGACGAGACGACGGGCATTGCCGGGTTCGTCTTTCCGGGCGACCGGGTGGACCTGCTGTTGACCCATGAAATAGAGCTGCCGGGCGGGCTGGATCGGCTGGCCACGGAAACGCTTCTGCATGACATCCGGGTGCTGGCTGTCGATCAGCGCACCGACGACACAGAGGGGGAACCGACCCTCGCCAAGACGGCCACGCTTGAGGTTTCCTCGCGTCAGGCCGAAGTGATCGCCGTCGCCCTTAGAATGGGGCGCCTGTCCCTCGCGCTGCGCTCTTTGGCGCAGCATCCCGACGCCCTGGCGGCGGCGACCCCATCCGAAGAAGGCATATCCGAAAATGACCGGGGCGCGGGCGCGCTTCCGGCGCCGGAAAGCCAGACCTATACCTGGGACAGTGAGGCCAGCCTTCTGATACCGCCGCTTGCCGGCCCCGGCCCGCAGACGGGTTCTGCGCCCGCGCCGCCGCCGACCCACGATGTCACGGTTTTTCGTCGCGGTGAGGCGGAAACCTTGAGCTTCCGGGAATAGGGTGATGCGCGGCTTCCTAACCGTCCTTTGCATGGTTCTGGCCGCGGCGATGTCCGTGGGTCCTGCCCTGGCGTCCGATCATACCACCGATGTGCCGGGCCAGACCGGCCCCATCGCCATCGATCTGGGGGCGGGGGAGATGCTGGCCCTGACCGGCCGGGCGACCGGGGTCTATATCGCCAACCCCGATATCGCCGACGTCGAGTTGCGCACGCCGATGCTGGTCTATCTCTATGGTCGGAACGCGGGGGAAACGACGCTGACCGTCATTGGCGAAAATGAGGAAGTGTTGTTTTCGCGGCGTGTTCTGGTCGAACACAATACGGTCCGGCTTCGGGAACTCATCGGTCAGATCCACCCCCAGGCACAGGTCGAACTTGCATCCATTCGCCAGTCGCTGGTCATAACCGGCGCCGTAACCAGCGCCGAAATGGCCGAAGACATCATGGGCCTGGCCCGGGCCGTGATCGGCGAAGAAGGGCTGATCCTGAACCATATGTCGACCAGCGCCCCGAACCAGGTGAACCTGCGGGTGCGTATCGCCGAAGTCAGCCGCGAGACGACGAAGCGCCTGGGCGTCAGTTGGGACATCCTGCGCAATGTCGGCGACTTTGCCTTCGGTCTGTCGACCGGCGGGTTCGTCACCGGCGGCGTCGATGGCGCGAACCTGCTTTCGCTGGCGCGCGACGGCACCGGGTTCGACGTAAACGCGCTGATCGACGCGCTGGATGACGAAGGGCTGATCACCGTCCTGGCCGAACCCAACCTGACCGCCATGAGCGGTGAAAGCGCACGGTTCCTCGCCGGCGGAGAATTTCCGATACCGGTTCCGAACGAAGACGGGATCACCATCGTTTTCCGCGAGTTCGGCGTGGGGCTCAGTTTCCTGCCGGTGGTGCTGGACGACGGGCGGCTTCACATCAAGGTCGATACCCAGGTCAGCCAGTTGAGCAATACCGGTGCCGTGGAACTGGCGGGATTCAGCATTCCCGCCCTGACGGTGCGCCAGGCGACAACGACCATCAATTTGTCCAGCGGCCAAAGCTTTGCCATCGCGGGCCTGTTGCAGAACACGATCAATCAGGAAGTCTCCGGCGTGACGGGTCTGGCCGACCTGCCGATTCTGGGGCCGCTGTTCCGGTCCACCGACTTCGAAAATGACGAAACCGAACTGGTGGTGATCGTCACGCCCTATGTGGTGCGCCCGACATCGGGCGAACTGGCAACGCCGCTGGACGGGTTCCGCCCGCCCGCAGACGGCGACCGGGTCACGACCGCCGCCACACACACTCCGCAAATTCCCGATCAAACGGTCGGGCCGCTCAACCCGGACGGCAGCGCCGGGCTGGAAGGCGAAGGCGGATTCATTCTGCGTTGAGAGGGACCAAGTCATGGCATGCAACCGAACCCTTTCCGTACTGGCCGCGATGTCCTGCGCCCTGGTGCTTGGGGCCTGCGCGCCGGGTCCGATCGCGCACCCGCCGGAACTGCGCCGCCAGACGACTTTCGACAGCGTTACCGACAGCGCGGTGATCGCACGGGATCAGGCCGGCTGGGTTGCGCTGGACCTGTTGCTGGCCCGAAACGGTGCCCGCCATGGCGACCGGCTGGTGGTCGACGCGGATCGGGAAACCGTGGCCGGGCTTCGCAACCGCTATGCCGTCACCGGAGTTCGGGTGCTGCAGGCACCGGGCGTACCGCCCGTACCGGCAGACCAGCCCTATCGGGCGACGTTTGCGCGCCTGGTGGTGACACCGCCCGCCTGCGGGGACTGGTCGCAGGACCCTGAAGGCGGTCACGACAATCAGCCGGACCCCAATTTCGGCTGTTCGCAGGATGCAAACCTGGCCCGGATGGTGGCCGACCCGCACGACCTGATTGCCGGCCGGGAACCGGACGATGGGTATCAGACCGACGCCGACACTTTCGCGGTGCGCGCCTATCGCCAGCATAATATCGACTGGGTCTTCGGCACCAGCGGCAGCGAATCCGGCGGCGGATCGGCGGATTGATGCGGGAGGAGCCAATGACCATACAATCAGACGATCCGACTTATGCCGCCACCGCGCCGCGCCGGCAGGGGCGGGTACCGGACCGGGTGGTCGCCTTCATCAGCGATACCGGCCTGGCGGACAGCCTGTCCCGTCTGGCCGACGGACAGGGGATCGCGGCCGCCGACGTGCTGTCGGGCGGCCTTCCCGGCGCGCTGACCGACGTCCCGGCGAATGCGGATGTTCTGGTCCTTGAAATCGACGACATCGACCATGGGGTGGAAACCCTGTCACGGCTGGCGGACCGGACGGCGGCGCGTCTGGTCGCGTTCGGGCACCGGAACGACATCAATATCTATCGTCGGCTTTGCGATGCCGGTGCCGCGGATTATCTGGTGCCGCCGTTCGATGACGCGCAGCTTCTGGATGCCCTGAAAATTCCGGCAGGTCGGACCGGGCGCGAAGGCCCGACCCCTGTGGCGGACGATACGCGACTTACCGTCATACTGGGGTGTCGCGGCGGTGTTGGGGCAAGCGGGCTGGCGGTATCCGCCGCATGGCATGCGGCGGAAGAACTGGGCCGTTCGACCGCGCTGGTCGACCTGGACCTGATCTTCGGGACCGCGACACTGGCACTGGACCTGATGCCGGGGCGCGGCCTTCGCGAGGCGCTGGAACATCCCGAACGCATCGACCCCCTATTCATCGGAAGCGCCATGATCAACGCCACTGAGCGGCTTTTCGTTCTGGGCGCGGAAGAGGATCCCGGCATCGAGTTCATGACCACACCGGATGCTCTGGAACGTCTGATCGACGCCGTCGGCGAAACGGTGGACGCGATGATCGTGGACCTTCCACGCGTCCTTGTTCCGGGTGCGCAGCCGCTGTTGGCACGGGCCGACGAAATCGTGCTTGTCAGCGACCTGAGCCTCAGCGGCCTTCGCGACGCGATCCGGCTCAGGGCCCTGTGCCGCCAGAATTCGCAGGACCTCTCGATCACCCTGGTTGCCATGGCTCCCGCGACGGGACCGGCAGCCGTCGAACGCAAGGATTTCGAACGTGCCTATGAAGGGGCGGTCGACTGGGTCGTGCCGCTGGATCCGAAGGCGGCGGCTGCGGCGGCGGGTGCCGGAAAGCCGATCTGTACCCAGCTGAAGCGGAAACATGCCTATCGGCGCGCAACGGCGGATATCGCGGAACGGGCCGTGCCCGCGTCCGGTGATGCCGCCGACGGCGGGCGAAAGAAGCGCAAATGGCTGTGGTAGACGACATTGTCAGCCGTGCGGCACGCAGGGCCGATTCCGCCGGTGGGCAGCCTGATCTGATGGAACTGCGCGACCGTCTGTCCGGGCCGGTCGGCAGTCATCTGGATGGGCTTTCCGGCGAAACGACACGGCAGGAGGCGGCG
This sequence comes from Alphaproteobacteria bacterium, assembly GCA_040217575.1. Lineage (GTDB taxonomy): Bacteria > Pseudomonadota > Alphaproteobacteria > UBA8366 > Aestuariispiraceae > Pacificispira. Next base: position 316,688 of record JAVJPW010000002.1, read on the forward strand.
GATCTGGTCCGCGGGCAGATCGACTGCTTCCTGTCGGACCGGGGTCTGACCCTTAACCCGCTGCAGCGGCGCAACCTGACCACCAGCCTGTTGAACGCCTATTACGCGACCAGAACGGCGAAAGAGCCGGTGCCCTCAACGGTGACGCGAGAAGGTTCTGCCAAACCGCAGGCGACCCGCGATGACTGGTCCGCCAGCCGTCAGGGCGTCCTGCAGGCGCTGGAAACCATTCGCGGGCCCTTCATGGAACGCATCGACCCGATGGCGGCATCCGCCATGGCCCGCCCCGACCTGGCGGGGGAGGTTTCGGCCGTCCTGCCGGAACTTCTGCGCGAAGCCGGGTTGCAGCTGAACGGCGCGGAACAGCGGGACCTGGTAACGCAACTGGTAAACGACATGCTGGGGCTGGGGCCGCTGGACCCGCTTCTGGAAGATGCGACGATTACCGACATTCTGGTGAACGGACCCAACCAGATTTATGTCGAACGGTTCGGCAAACTGGAACGGACTGATGTCCGGTTCCGCGACGGCCGGCACCTGCTTTCGATCGCCCAGCGGATCGTCAACCGCATCGGACGGCGGGTCGACGAAAGTTCGCCCATGTGCGACGCACGCCTGGAAGACGGCAGCCGGGTCAACGTGATCGTGCCGCCGCTGGCGATCGACGGCGCCGCCATATCTATCCGAAAATTCGCGGAAAAGAAGATCACACTGGATGTGATGGCGAAACAGCAGAACATCTCGGACCCGATGATGCGGGTCATGCAGATCGCCGCGCGCGCCCGGCTGAACATTCTGATTTCAGGCGGGACGGGGTCGGGCAAGACAACCCTTTTGAACGCACTCAGCCGAATGATCGACACAGGTGAACGGGTCGTCACGATCGAGGATGCGGCCGAACTTCAGCTTCAGCAGCCCCATGTGGTGCGTCTTGAAACGCGACCGCCCAATGTCGAAGGAACGGGGGAGGTGACGATGCGCGGGCTGGTGAAGAACGCGCTTCGTATGCGCCCGGATCGCATCATTCTGGGCGAGGTGCGCGGGGGGGAAGCGCTGGACATGCTGCAGGCCATGAATACCGGGCACGAAGGGTCGATGTGTACGCTGCATGCCAACAACCCGCGGGAAGCGCTGACCCGCCTTGAAAACATGGTGGGAATGGCAAGCGCGAACCTGCCGCCCAAGGCGGTCCGGACCCAGATCGTCGCGGCGGTGGACATGATCGTCCAGGTCAGCCGCATGCGCGATGGGGTGCGCCGGGTCACCAGCATTACCGAAGTGATCGGCATGGAAGGTGACGTCATAACGACGCAGGAACTCTATCGCTACCGGTTCGAAGGCGAAGGCCCGGACGGAAAACTGCTGGGCCGGTTCGAACCGGCGGGCCTGCGCCCGGCCTTCACGGAAAAGGCCGCCTATTTCGGTCTGGAAAAACCGTTGCTGGACGCGGTCATTCAATAGGAAAAACCGGTATGGCAATGACGACGGATACAATGCTGGAATACGGGCTGATTGGCCTGGCGCTTCTGGCGGCGGTCTGTATCGCGCTTGCCGTCGCCATGGGCCTGGACCGGGACCGTCGCCGTCGGGATATGCGCCTTAGGTCCGTCGTCGCCCGGTCCCGTCCGCGCAGGGCGGTATCCCAGGGGACGACCGGGGGATTGATGCGCGACATGGCCCATTCAGGGGCGCGCGGGCGCTTCCTGCCACGCATGGACCTGTTGGCGGTCCGGCTGGCACGGGCGGGTTTTTTGCCGCGCCCGCGCCGCTATATCCTGATCGCCATCGCGGTGGGAATTGGCGGGGGTCTGGGCATGTTCCTTGCCGGCGGACCGCTGATTGCAGTGCCGTTTGCCGCCGCCGGTTCGGGACTGTTGTTGCCCCATCTTTTTGTATCGTCCCGGATTTCACGCCGCGAGACGCAGTTTCTGACCAATCTGCCGGAAGGAATCGACATTGTCGTGCGCGGGCTGAAGGCGGGCCTGCCGGTCAGTGAATCCCTGTCCGCCGTTGGGCGTGAGGCGCCGGAGCCGGTCGGCGGCATCTTTCGGGAAGTTGCGGACCAGATCAGGATCGGCCGTTCGGTTGAAGACGCCATTGCGAAAGTGGCCGACACCATGGCGGTGCCGGAATTGCGCTTCCTGGGCATCACCCTTGCCATTCAGAAGGAAACCGGCGGCAACCTGACCGAAGCACTTCAGAATCTGAGCGATATCCTGCGCAAGCGGCGGCAGATGAAGCTGAAGATTCGCGCGGTTTCGTCCGAAGCGCGGGCCAGTGCCTATATCATCGGCGCTCTGCCGTTCGCTGTTTCCGCCGCAATCTATTTTGTCAATCCGGACTATATCCAGCTTCTGTTCAACGACCCGCGCGGGATTGTCATGGTCGCGGCGGGCCTGACCAGCATTGCCCTTGGGGCGGCGGTGATGATGAAGCTGGTCCGGTTCGATATCTGACGGCAGCGGAATTACGACCATGAGCCTCGCCCAGGACATCATTCAAGCAGCCACCGGGGAAACGGCAATTCTGACCGCCGCCGCAATCACCGCCGCGGCGGGGGTCGGCGCTGTCTGGACCGGGTTGATGGAACGCGGACCGTCGGCGCGCCGGGCGCGCGTCCTGTTGGGCCGACGGGCGGACCTTGCCAGTCAGGTTCGCGCGGCGGAACGGCGCGGCATGGTCCCGCTGACAACGACGCTTGCCATGAAGGTCGCCCATCGCTTCAAACTGTTCGGCAGCGCCCAGGCACGGGCGGCCCAGGTTAAACTGGAACGCGCAGGCCTACGGTCGCGCGACACGGTCGGCGTCTTTCTGGCGGCAAAGCTGTCGCTGCCGATGGTCTTCGGCATTGTAGCGGGCCTGATGCTGTTCGGGTTCGGTATGGGCGGGGACCTGCCGGGGTTGCTAAAACTGGCACTTGGCTGCCTTGCCGCCGGGTTGGGTTACATCGCGCCCGATCTTTATTGCCGAAACCGGTCTGACAAGCGGAAGGTCATTTTGCGCCGCGCCTTGCCGGATGCGCTGGATCTGATGGTTATCTGTACCGAAGCGGGACTGAACCTGGATTCCGCGTTTCAGCGCGTGGCCAGGGAATTTCACAAAGGATGCCCGGAGCTGGCGGACGAACTGGACCTGACCGCCGTCGAACTGGGATTTCTGGCCGAACGGCGCGATGCGCTGACAAACCTGGACCGGCGTACCGACCTGCCGGGCGTGGCCGCGCTGACCGGGACGCTGATCCAGGCGGAACGGTACGGCACGCCGCTTGCCCAGTCGTTGAGGGTTCTGGCGGCGGAAATGCGCGATCAGCGCCTGATGAAGGCAGAAGAAAAGGCGGCACGCCTGCCCGCGATCCTGACCGTGCCCATGGTGACTTTCATCCTGCCGGCGCTGTTCATCGTCCTGATCGGACCCGGCATCCTGAAAACCATCGACGGTCTGATGTCGCTATAGGATACCCCGGTCAGGCCGGTTTCGTGCCCACGAACATCGCCCAGCCGATGCGGGCGTCGGACCCCAGTTCCGCACCCCATTGCCACATCGCGCGGTTGTGTTTCAGCGTTTCATCATCGATGCCGTCCAGTTCCGATGGTTCGGCGCGGTCAATGCGTCGCACCAGTTCGGCAAAATGCCTGGCCATGTTCGCGGTCCAGTCGACAGCACGCACACCCGTAAACCCGGCGGACCGGATCGCATGGGTGAAATCGTCGCGGCTCCACAGGTCGTCGGACCCGTGGCGATCCACGATGCGCTGGCGTTCGTCCGCCGACAGACGGGTCACGTCCGTCGTCTGTTCTGAAAAAACGATCCGGCCGCCCGGTCGCAGAACCCGAAAGGCTTCTGAAAAGACCCGCGCTTTGTCGGTTGCGTGGACCATGCATTCCTGGGACCAATGGGTGTCGAAACAGCCGTCATCGAACGGCAAGGCATGAAAATCGGCCATCGCAAGGCGGATCTTCCCGGCTGCAATCTGCGGTGCACAGATTCGCGCGGCAATCTCCGCCTGTCGGAAGGAATAATTGGTTGCCAGAACACGGCATCCAACCACGTCCGCCAGGTACCGGGCGGTGGCACCCCAACCGCTTCCGACCTCCAGCACATCCTTTCCCGCGGACAGTTCCGCCGCCTCCACCATCGCGTTTTTCGCGGCCCGCGTAGCGGCTGAAATTGACTGAACTCCATCGCCATACAGACCGAAATGAATGCTGTCGCCCCAGGCAAGCGCATACAGCCTGTCGACGGCATCGACGTCATACCGCTTCATTTTTTCGCCTTTTGATATAAAAAACTGACAAAACGCGTCACTCTCGACCTTGGGTAATTAACCATGAAGGGACGAGAGATGACAGTACAATTCAATGCAATCAAGGCTTCCTGCTACGTAACGAAGCAGGTTGAACGCGCACGGCAGAAGGGACTCACCCTGGAATTGATGGATGACTTCGATCTATTGCTTAAGGTAGTGGAGGAGACATCCGACCGGGCCCCGCTGACCCCAATTTTCGACAATCGGGTCTGCGATGTTGGGTCCCACAACGCCTTTTGGGTCAAGGGTACGGCGGCGGACGGCAGGGTGGTTCACCTGCAGGCGGTGCGGCGCGATGATCTGGAAGGCGAATCGCTGTCCGACTTCCTGGCCCGGATGGGTCCGCACCTGATGTCGCCCCACATTCCCGGCATTCCGGAAGAATCGGACTATGGCGCCTGCCGGTACGTGCGGGAAATGACGGGCCGGCTCTGCTACCATGGGGAGGTATGGCTGAGCCAGACCGGCGAGTTCCGCGGTCAGGGGCTGGGCGTGGCATTGCCGCGGCTTGGGGTTGCGCTGGCGCTCATGCGGTGGGCACCGGACGGGATATACGGTTTCGTGCATCCCGACCTGGTATTGAAGGGAATACCGGCGCGCTATGGCTACATGCACACGCATCCGTTCGGCATTCGCTGGAAACGAAAGGACGGCCTGGGAACGCTGGATGAAAGCATCACCTGGATGACGGGGGAGGATATGAGCGATCTGATCGAAGCGGCATGAAAATGCCGTTTGCGACAAACGCTCTTCTTTCCAATCGTTGCCCGCGACACTTGCCCGACGCGGATTTCGCATGCTGGACTGATGCGTATCGGTTTTTCAGTCAGCAGGCGGAGTGGCGGCGATGGGCAAGTCGGATACCGAAGGACAAAGCACGGAAAAGGCGGAGCCGGCGATCGGGCTTCGGGTGGGCCGTGCGGGGTCCGTTGCGAAAGGGTACTATTTCCCTGCGGAACCGAAAGGCCGGCGCCGTGTCGGCCTTAACATGGCGACATTGGTCCTGTTGCGTTGGATAGCGGTGTCCGGTCAGACGGTGACCCTGTTTTTGGTGTCATCTTATTTCAATTTCGACCTTCCGGGCGTGCCCTGCGCGTTAACGGTCGGCGCGCTTGCCATTTCGAACATCGCGCTGATGTATGCGAAATGGCGCCGTCTTTCCGAAGTGCGGGTCGCCCTGATCATGGGATTCGACCTGGTCCAGCTTTCGTTGCTGGTCGGACTGACGGGGGGACTGGAAAACCCGTTCGCCCTGTTGCTGCTGGCGCCGGTCACGGTGTCGGCGACCATTCTGGGCGGGCGCTGGACGGTGATCGTGACATTGGCTGCCCTTGCGGTGACGACCGTTGTCGCGGCCTTTCACCTGCCCCTGCCGTGGGGGACGGCAACGCCGCCGCCGGATTTGCCGCAGACTTACCGACTTGGTCTGTGGACGGCCCTTGCCATGTCGATCGTCTTCATCGCCACCTATATCTGGACCGCATCCGAAGGAACCCGCCGTGTCAGCGCGGCGCTTACCGCATCTGCCGAGGCGCTGGCCCGGGAACGCGAAATGTCGTCGCTGGGGACGCTGGCTGCCGCGGCAGCGCATGAACTGGGCTCCCCCCTGTCGACGATTGCGCTGGTCACAAAGGATCTTTTGTCCTCGGTCGACCGCAGCAGCCCGCTTTACGAAGACATCGAACTGCTGAAAAGCCAGTCCGACCGCTGCCGGGAAATCCTGGTCGGACTGTCCAGTCGGCCTTCCAGCCGCACCGGAGATCCGTTCGAAGTGATGCCGCTTTCGAACCTGGTGGAAATCAGCGCCCAGGGTCACGTTCCGGAATCGGTGGCTTTCGACATCATCGTGGACGAAACGTCCGAAGGGCCGGAACCGCAGGTGGCACGCAGCCCCGAGTTCCTGAACGGGCTTGGGAACTTCCTGTCCAATGCGGGCCAGTTCGCAAAGACCGAGGTCGAGGCTCGGCTTCTTTGGAACGACGAGGATATCTGGGTATCCGTCCGGGACGACGGCCCTGGATTTCCGCTGCCGGTGCTCCAGAATATAGGGGAACCCTATATGTCGACCCGCGCGGGAAAGGATGGGCATATGGGTCTGGGCGTCTTTATCGCCACGACGCTGTTGGAAACCATCGGCGGGCAGGTTGAGTTCCGAAATCGGGAAGGCGCGGAAGTCCTTGTCTACTGGCCGCGCGAAGTCTTGGAAGCCGGGGGCGATGGGGTATAGTGCGTCAAAACAACTCCATATTGGTTGGACGATGGAGGGGGCATGACTGAAGAGATTCCGGCGCATATTCGCGATCGCAGCCTGTTGATCGTGGATGACGACACGCCGCTTCGCAACCGGCTGGTCCGCGCCATGGAACAGCGCGGGTTCGAAGTGACGGGCGCCGCCAGCGTGGCCGAGGGGCTGGAGGCTGCGGCCCACCGCGCGCCGGCCTTTGCCATCCTGGACATGCGGCTGGAGGATGGTACCGGCCTGGATATTGTCGAAGCGCTGCGCGATGCGCGTGCCGACATCCGCATCGTCATGCTGACCGGGTACGGAAACATCGCCAGCGCTGTGGCCGCGGTGAAAAAGGGGGCGGTCGACTATCTGGCCAAACCGGCAGACGCGGATCAGATTTTCGCCGCCCTGATTGAAGAAGGCGGGCCGCTGCCGCCGCCGCCCGAAGACCCGATGTCGGCGGACCGGGTGCGCTGGGAACACATTCAGCGCGTCTTCGAACAGTGCAACCGCAACGTATCCGAAACCGCCAGGCGGCTTAAGATGCATCGCCGCACGCTTCAGCGGATTCTGAACAAGCACGCGCCCCGGGGCTAACTGGACAGGGCGTATTCAGCAAAGTTCCGGACGGTTTTTCGGCTGACGGGCGCTTTCGCGTCTGTTAGGGCTTTCCCGTATGAGCACCCCGCCGGCAACAGGGTTCACCCTGGGGGGCAAATTGGCGCCGGATCAAAACGATACCATGCGAACCCAAGCGACGGACGGGGGCAAATATGTCCAGCAAGGCAGCGGCGAAAGCCGCGACCCAGACTGAAATTCCCACCCATATCGGCGATGACAGGATCGGCATCATGATCTGTGGTCATGGCAGCCGCGATCCGGGCGCTGTTTCGGAGTTCGAACAGATTGCCCAGGCGATGAAGGCCCGCTGGCCGCATCTGCCGGTCGAATACGGGTTTCTTGAATTTGCAACGCCCATCATACGGACCGGCCTGGACCGGCTGCGCGAACAAGGCGTGACGCGGGTCCTGGCCGTGCCGGGCATGCTGTTTGCTGCCGGCCACGCGAAAAACGACATCCCGTCGGTGCTGAATACCTATGCGGCGCAGAATCCGGGCATGGACATCCAGTATGGCCGCGAATTGGCGGTAGACCTGAAGATGTTGCAGGCGGCGGGTGCGCGGGTTGCCGAAGCGCTGGACGATCGCGTCGCGCGGCAGGATACGCTGTTGTGCGTCATCGGGCGCGGTGCGTCGGACCCGGACGCGAATTCCAACGTCGCAAAGGTCATGCGCATGCTTTGGGAAGGCATGGGATTCGGCTGGGGTGAGGTCGGCTATTCCGGTGTGACCTTTCCACTGGTGGAACCGGCATTGGAGCACTGTGCGCGGATGGGATACAGGCGGATCGTCGTATTCCCCTATTTCCTGTTCACCGGGATCCTGATCAAGCGAATCTACGACTACACGGACATGGTCGCGGCGCGCCATCCCGACATCGAATTCGTCAAGGCCGGATACCTGAACGACCACCCGTCGGTGATGGATACATTCGCCGACCGGGTCGCGGAAATCCTGGACGGCGCGAACAACATGAACTGCCAGATGTGCAAATACCGCACACAGGTTCTTGGGTTCGAGGAAGAGGTCGGCCTGCCGCAGGAAAGCCACCACCATCACGTGGAAGGAATCGGTGTCGGCGTGGACCATGACCCCGGACATTCCCATACGCATGACCACCATGGACACCACCACAACCATGATCACGGCCACCACCATCATGACCATGGTCACGACCATGGGCACCATCACCACCCCTACCCGCATGCCGACCATCCCCATGGCCCCCGGTCGATGGCCGAAGGGGTGAAGCTTCCCGGTTCTTCAGACTGATCGGGACCCGCCGCCCATGCCTGCGTTCGATGCCTATGTCATGGTCGATTGGTCGGCCGCGAGGACCCCGAAGCGGGGCAGGGATTCCATATGGATCGCCTGTGTCGAACGTCATGCGCGCGGATTGCGCCGTACGGTCCTGGAAAACCCGGCGACCCGGGCCGCCGCGACGGGTCGCCTGGGTGACCTCCTGGTGCGTCTGGCCGATGGTGGAAAGCGCGTGCTGGCCGGGTTCGATTTTCCATTCGGTTATCCGGTTGGCACCGGTGCGCGTCTGGGTCATGACGGGCTGGTCTGGCGCCGCACATGGGCACAGATCGCGGACCTTCTGGACGATGCGGACGACAACGCCAACAACCGCTTCGATGTGGCGGAAACCCTGAACCGGGCCTTGAGCGGTGAAGCCTTCCCCTTCTGGGGAAACACGGAACGACGGGACCGCCCGTTCCTGAAATTCCGCGGGCGCCGTGCCCATGGGCCGGGCGATCTGTCCGAACGCCGCCTGTGTGAGGCGCGTGTCCGCACGACCAAACCGGTATGGCAGTTGGCCTATAACGGGTCGGTCGGGTCCCAGGCGCTGACGGGCATTCCCCGCGTCTGGCAGTTGCGCACCGATGCGCGTCTGGCCTTCCGGACACAGATATGGCCGTTCGAAACCGGCTTGGCGGATGCGCCTGCGGCCCGCGTCATCCTGGCGGAAGTCTATCCGTCGATCCTGCCGCCTGAAAATCTGCCGAATTTGCCCAAGGATGCGGGCCAGGTCAGCGCCATGGCAAAGGCTTTGGCGCGGTGGGACGATGCGGGACGTCTGGCGGCGCTGATGGCCGGCGACCCGGGGTTGAGCGACGAGGAGGTCCGCATTGTCGAAACCGAAGAGGCATGGATTCTGGGTGTGACCGACCGCCCGGAACCGCTGGAGCATGCGGCATGAGCGCCTATTCCTATATCCGGGACCCGGTGGAAATCTATCGCGAAAGCGAACGGATGATCCGTGCCGTTGCGGACCTGTCTGCCGTGCCGGACGCGCTGCACGGTGTGGCAATCCGGCTGATCCACACCGCGGGCAGACCCGAAATAACCGCCAATCTTACGGCAAGCGCGGGCGCGATGGATGCCGGACGGGCCGCCCTGTCCGCCGGTGCGCCGATCCTGTGCGATGTCGAAATGGTGTCGAAGGGCATCATCCGGTCGCGCCTGCCTGCCGACAATGCGGTGATGTGCACGCTTAATCTGGGGTCCGTCCCGGCGCTTGCCCGTCAATTGGGCACGACCCGATCCGCTGCGGCGGTGGAACTCTGGCGGCCCTGGATCGACGGCGCTGTCGTCGCCATCGGCAATGCGCCGACCGCGCTGTTCCATCTTTTGGGACGGTTGGCGGACGGCTGGCCGAAACCGGCATTGATCCTTGGGTTTCCGGTAGGCTTCGTCGGGGCGGCCGAATCGAAGGACGCGCTGATCGAAAGCGGCCATGCCCATATCGCCCTGACCGGCCGTGAAGGCGGCAGCGCCTATGCCGCCGCAGCCGTCAACGCCCTGTGCGGGGGATTGTCCGAATGACCGGTGCCTGGATTTCCATCGTCGGGATCGGCGAAGACGGGCTGGATGGCGTGCCGGCTGCCGGACGCAGGCTGATCGACGGCGCCGATGTGCTGGTCGGCGGCGCGCGCCATCTGGCGATGATCCCCCAAAGCCACCATGCGGAACGCCTGACATGGCGGTCGCCGCTTAAGGACACGGTCGCCGATATCGAGGCGCGGCGGGGAAGGGCGGTGTGTGTCCTGGCGACCGGCGACCCCATGAGCTATGGCATTGGCGTCACGCTGGGCCGGGTTTTTGGCGCACAGGCACTGACGGTATTGCCGGCGCCTGGCGCGTTCACGCTTGCCGCGGCGCGGATGGGCTGGCCGCTGGAGGATGTGACGCGCCTTACTCTGCATGGCAGGCCGCTTGCGACCCTGACAAGCCATGTCGCGCCGTCGGCGCGCCTCTTGGTCCTGTCCGAAAACGGCGAAACACCCGCATCGGTGGCCCGCCATCTGACGGACCTGGGGTATGGCGAAAGTGGGCTGACCGTCCTGTCCCATATGGGCGGCACGGCAGAGGCCGTCCACACGGCGACGGCGGAAACCTGGGGCGACACCACGACGCCGGATTTGAACACCATCGCGGTCGACTGCGTTGCCGGGAAAGATGCGACGGTGTTGCCCCTGGTGCCGGGCCTGCCGGATGATGCGTTCGACCATGACGGCCAATTGACGAAGCGAGAAGTGCGGGCCGCCACGTTGGCGAAACTGATGTCCCGCCGCGGGGCGTTGCTGTGGGATGTCGGCGCGGGATGCGGGTCTGTTGCCATTGAATGGATGCGTGCGGGCGGGCATGCGGTTGCGGTGGAACGCGACGCGACGCGTCTGGAAAAACTGAACCGGAATGCCATCGCGTTGGGGGTGCCGCAGCTTGAAATCGCATCGGGCGAAGCACCGCATGCCCTGTCCGTTCTGAAAGGGACGCCGGATGCCATTTTCATCGGCGGCGGTATTTCCGATCCCGACATCGCAGCCGTTTGCTGGGACCGGTTGGCGCCCGGCGGCGTGCTGGCGGCGAACGCGGTCACGATGGAAGGTGAGGCACGGCTGATGGCTCTTTATCAGGAATGGGGCGGGGAACTGGCGCGTCTTGCGATATCCCGGCTGGAACCGGTCGGCCCCTATCACGGCTGGCGGCCGCTGATGCCCGTTACGCAATATTCGGTAAGGAAACCACGATGACCGGTACGCTGTACGGGGTGGGCGTCGGGCCGGGCGACCCGGACCTCATCACGCTGAAGGCGCTGAAAATCCTGCAGGCCGTCCCTGTACTGGCCTGGCCGGCCCCGCTGGAAGGCGACAGCATGGCGCGGTCCATCGCCGCCCCCCATCTGGACGGGCATCACGATGAAATTCCGATCCGCATGCCGATGGATGTGAAGCGGTTTCCCGCACAGGCCGTCTATGACGATGCGGCGGCGGACATTTCGGCCCGCCTGGATGCGGGTTGGGACGTTGCCGTCCTGTGCGAAGGCGATCCGTTCTTCTATGGCTCCTTCATGTATCTGTTCGCACGTCTGGCGAAGGACTATCCGGTGGAGGTTATCCCCGGTGTTTCTTCCCTGATGGCGACGGCAGCGGCAACAGGCGCGCCACTGGCTGCGCGCAACGATGTGTTGAGCGTCATTCCCGCCCCGCTGGAGGAAGCGGACCTGATCCGCAGGCTGCAGGCGACGGACGCCGCCGCGATCATAAAGATCGGCCGCCACCTGCCGAAAATCCGTCGCGCACTGGATGTGTGCGGACTGGCGGATGCTGCGCGATATATTGGTCACGCCACCATGGGGGACCGACAGACCGTCTGTCCGCTCAGCGACTATCCCAATGAAAAAGCGCCCTATTTCAGCATGGTTCTGGTGCATCGCGCGCCGGATGCCTGGGTCACGCTGGACGGCGTGGGGGAGGCGGCGGAATGATTGCGATCCTGACCCTGACTCGTGATGGGGCGGCCACGGCGCGGCGCATTCAGGCGGCGCTGGGCGACGCGCGGGTGCTTGGCCGGGCCGGACGGGTGGAGGATGCGGATTCCCGCTTCGACGATGCTGTCCTGACCATTCGCCAATGCCATGCGGAAGGCGTGCCGTTGGTCGGCATCTGTGCGGCCGGAATCCTGATTCGCGCGCTGGCCGGGTCGGCAACGGACAAATGGACCGATGCGCCGGTCCTGGCGGTATCGGAAGACGGTTTGAACGTTGTCCCGTTGCTGGGTGGGCACCGTGGCGCGAACGCGCTCGCCGAACGGGTGGCGGACGCGCTGGGCGGGCACGCGGCGGTGACAACGACCGGCGACCGGCGACTTGGATTCGCACTGGACGATCCGCCCGAAGGCTGGACCCTGAAGACGCCTGACGCCGTTAAGGGCGTGGCGGCACGTCTACTGGCGGGCGACCCTGTGACACTGCGCCGGGAATGCGGGCCGCCGGATTGGCCGTCCGCGGATTCCTTTGCCCCGTCCGGGCCGGGCGATATGGCGGATGTCCTGATCACGGACCGTGCCGTCGAACCGGGGGCGGAACAGGTCGTGCTGGTCCCACCGGTCCTGGCGGTCGGCGTTGGCTGTGAACGCTACGCCGCGGCGGATGGGTTGGCTGCCTTCGTCGACGGCATCCTGACGGAAGAAGGAATTAACCCCCATGCCATTGCCGCCATCGGATCGGTGGACCTGAAGGGCGATGAGGCGGCGATGAAATCCCTGTCGGCGCGGCTGGACAGGCCGCTTCGGCTTTTCACCGCCGATGAGTTGGAAGCGCTGACCCCGCATTTGCCGAACCCGTCGGATCTGGTGTTCCGGGAAATCGGCTGCCACGGGGTGGCCGAAGCCGCGGCATTGGCGATTGCGGGACGCGAGGCCCGTTTCGTGGTCGAAAAACGCAGACGGGGTCCTTACACCTGTGCGATTGCCCGGGCGCTGGACCGTACCGCCGATGCGTCGGCCGGCCGGTCGCCGGGTCGCCTGTTCGTTGTCGGCACAGGCCCCGGCGACGCGGCACATCGCACGGCGGCGATGACAAAGGCGATTCTGGCTGCGGATGCGGTCGTCGGCTACCAGTTCTATCTGGACCTGATCGACGATCTGATTGGCGGGCGAGAGACGTTTGACAGTGCGCTGGGCGCGGAATCCGAACGCGCAGCAAAGGCACTTTCACTGGCCGCCCAGGGTCGCACGGTCGCGCTGGTCTGTTCGGGTGATCCCGGCATTTATGCGCTGGCGACGCTGGTGTTCGAACTGATCGACGGGTCGAACGATCGCGCGGTGCGTGGTGTCGATGTGGAGGTTGTGCCAGGTATTTCCGCCTTTCAGCTGGCGGCCGCCCGGCTGGGCGCGCCCATGGGGCATGACTTCTGCCTGATCAGTCTGTCCGACCTGCTGACGCCGGTGGATGCCATTCGAAAACGTCTGGCGGCGGCGGCGGCGGGCGACTTCGTCACCGCCTTTTACAATCCGCAAAGCAAGCGTCGGCGGACCCTGTTGCCGGAAGCAAGGCAGATCTTTCTGGAACACCGCCCGCCGCAAACGCCGGTCGCGATCTGCCGTCAACTCGGCCGCCCGGAAGAGGATATTTCGGTCACGACCCTGGCCGAGTTCGATACCGAGTGCGTGGATATGTTCACGCTGGTCGTCTTCGGCGGCAGCGAAACCCGCGCCTTCGATCATGCCGGCACGCCGCGCGCATTCACGCCCCGCGGTTATGCGGGGAAAGCGACCGAAAAAGGAGCCGCCGAATGACCGTCCACTTCATTGGCGCGGGGCCGGGCGCGCCGGACCTGATCACGGTGCGCGGGCTGAACCTGATCCGGAAATGCCCGGTCTGCCTTTTTGCCGGGTCGCTGGTACCCGAAGCAGTCGTTGCCGAAGCCCCCGCGGGTGCGCGCGTCGTCGATACCGCCCCCCTGCATCTGGATGAAATCATCGCGGAAATCGAAGCCGCGCATGCCAGGGGGCAGGACGTGGCCCGCGTTCATTCCGGCGACCCGTCCATCTATGGCGCGACGGCGGAACAGATGCGCCGGCTGGACGCATTGGGCATTCCCTATGACGTGACACCCGGTGTGTCGGCCTATGCCGCGGCGGCTGCGGAACTGAAACAGGAACTGACCCTGGCCGGTGTCAGCCAGACGGTCATCCTGACCCGCACGGCCGTGCGCGCGTCCGCCATGCCGGAGGGGGAGGATCTGGAAACCCTGGGGCGCAGCGGCGCGACGCTGGCGATCCATCTGTCGGTCAACAATCTGGCCAAGGTCGTGCGCGAACTGACGCCGCATTACGGCGCGGACTGTCCGGTCGTCGTCGCCTATCGTGTCGGCTGGCCGGATCAGGCATTCCTGCGCGGCACGCTGTCGGACATTCGGCCCAAGGTGAAGGCGTCGGGATATACCCGAACGGCGCTTATTCTGGTCGGCCGCGTCCTCGACCAGCAGGAGTTCGACGATTCAAAGCTTTACGATGCGGCACACACCCATGTGCTGCGTGAGGCGAAATCCTGAACCGGACGGGCTAGAGCCGGGATTCGATTGCGTCCCAGATCAGGCCGGCCAGGTTGCTGCCGTCATAACGGTCGATTTCTTGGATGCCGGTGGGGGACGTCACGTTGATTTCCGTCAGCTTGTTTCCGATCACGTCAATTCCGACGAAAATCAGGCCGCGTTCCTTCAGCATTGGTCCAATGGCCTCACAAATTTCATGTTCGGCGGGCGTGATATCGCTTTTATCCGGACGCCCGCCCACATGCATATTGGACCGTGCTTCCCCTTCTGCCGGGACGCGATTGATCGCGCCCACAGCCTTTCCGTCGACCAGTATGATGCGTTTGTCGCCCTGGCGGACTTCGGGCATGTAGCGTTGAACCATCACCGGTTCGCGGCTTTGCATTTCAAACATCTCCAGCAGTGAATTCAGGTTGGAATCGTCCCGTTTCAGATGAAACACCCCGGCGCCACCATTGCCGAACAGGGGTTTGACGATGATCTCCCCCATGTCCTTCCGGAACGCTTTTATCTCCTCCCGGTCGCGGGTGATCAGCGTTTCCGGCATTAGGTCCGAAAAATGCGTCACAAGAAGTTTTTCCGGTGCATCGCGCACATGGTTAGGGTCATTAACCACCAGTGTCTTCGGATGGACGTGATCCAGAATATGAGTTGCGGTGATGTAGCCCATGTCGAAGGGCGGATCCTGACGCATCAGGATCACATCCGTGTCGTCCTGCAGATCACGAGTTTCTTGCACGCCGAACGTAAAATGGTTTCCCTTTTCGCGCCGAAGCGTCATCGGATTGCCGCGCGCGGTAACCCGCCCCTGACGGAAGGTAAGGGCGGTCGGCAGGTAATGGAACAGCGCGTGGCCGCGGCGTTCCGCTTCCAACCCCAGGGCAAAGGTGGAATCCGCATTAATGTCGATCGGGCCGATCGGGTCCATCTGGATTGCGACGCGAAGTTTCTCCGGGCTGCTCATGACATGGGCCTCATTTGCGATGCGTTTTAGTTCAATCGGGCGCGCAGTTCGGCGATGACGCCTTCCGCTTCCTGCCGGGGGGCGGCGCGTTCTTCCCGGTCGATGTAGGTCTCCAGTGCCGATAGGGCACTCTTCACATTACCGATATGGGCGTTCATCATGCCGGCTTCGCGCCACAGGACCGCCCGGTCCGGCGCAAGCAGCAGCATCGATTCGACGATCCCGATCGCCTGGTCGACCCGCTGGGCCTTGATCAGGCGCAATTTGATGTTGTTCTGAAGCCTGAGAAGGATGTCCCGGTCGGCGGTGGGTTCATAATGATCAGGGTGCAGTTCGGCGTCCGCACCCGATGTAAGTTTCAACAGACCCCGCAGGGCCGCCGCGTCCAGTGCCACACCGGTATGGAACGGGTCGATGATCATCCGTTCCCCGCCCACGTCGAGCCGCAGCAGGAAATGGCCGGGAAAGTCCAGCCCGTCCATCGCCAGTCCGGCGGATCGCGCCAGATCGATCATCAGAATCCCCAGCGCGACGGGTAGTCCCTTTCGCCGGTCGATAACACGTATCAGGTTGGCGTTCTGCAGATCGTCATAGGTTTCCTGGTCTCCGGAATAGCCGTGCAGTCCGTACAGAACATGGGACAGGGCTTCGCGGGCCGCTTCCGCGGTGGCACCGGGCTCCAGCACCGTGGCCAGATCGCTGCACAATTTGCCGATATGGTCGCGATAGAAGTCAACGCGGTCGGACGGTGCATCGAACACGGCAAGCGCCAGTGCCCCGTCGGTCAGATCGCCCGGCACAAACCCTTCGGCCTGTCCAAGCCGCCGTAACGTTTCTTCCGCCCAGGTTTCGCTGGAAAGACCGGTTGGCGCGCGATCCATTACTGGGTCTCGCTGCCGTCTTCGGCGGCTTGAATTTCGGCAAGACGTTCCAGCGTTTCCCGTCGGGCCGGCGAATCCTTTACCTGGACGTGGGAAATTACACGTCGCACACGTTCCACGTCGCGCGCATGGGCGACCACCCGGTCCAGTTCGGCCTGGCTTTGCGCAATCCCGATCAGGTAGAGCGTGCCGCCCACGGCATCGGATTCGTAGTTAACCGCCTTGATCTCCCGATCCAGGGTCAGCGCGAGATTCAGTTCCTGTTCGATTTTCACGTCATAGCCGGTGTTCAGGATACCGACATCCTCTCCGATCAGGATCTCGTTTACCACTTCGACCACGTCGGGACGGCTCCAGGCCCGTTCGACCAGGCGGATGCGATCCTGTTCCTCCGGCACGACACCGGTCAGCAGCATTCGCCCTTCCACGACGATCACGCCGACGCGCTGGAACGTTTCGAAATCCTCTTCAATCACGTCGCGCCGGAAGGAAAGCGCCGTGCCGGTATCGGTCAGCGACTGTTGCATTCCCCGTTCTTCCAGTGCGGTCGACCCGGCAACCGCCCCGGCACCGACCAGGACACCTACGGGGGTACAGCCGGCAGAAAAGGGCAACAGGCCGGCCAACAGAAGGAAGGGAAGGATGAGACGCATTTTTGCCGGTTCTCTGAAACGTGGGGGTCGAAAACGACGTTAAAGGTAGGGCGCGTTGGCTGTTGCCGCAATGGGTCGCTTGCCGGACGTGGGCTAACCGGTATCGGGCCGCCAAGCGTCAGACAGATGGCGCGGCAACCTCCCCGGCACAAGGGTGACCAGATCAAAACGCATGTCGTAGTCCGTGTCCGACACATGTCGACCGATCCACCAGGCCGCGGCCTGTTCAATCCGACGGCGCTGATGGCTGCCCAATGCTTCGCCAGCCGTTTGCGGGTCGGGCCTGGCCTTTACCTCGACAAAGGCATAGACGCGTCCGCGTTTGGCGATCAGGTCGATTTCGCCGGCCGGCGTCCGCATCCGCCGGGCCAGAATCCGGTAACCCTTTACCCGCAGCATCAGGATCGCCAGCGCCTCGGCGGTCCGCCCGCGCCGGTCCGCTGCGCGCCGCTCCTCGGCATCGCCACCTCTGCGCCGCCAGTGCCTCACCGCATGAAACGCCCGAGAATCGTCATGATTTCGTCAGCATATGACCGATATATCCGATTAGCGAATAAATCATTCGGTCGACGATGCGCGGACTTCTTCCGCCGTTTACTTGGCGCCGGACCCTGCGTATCTTTTCCTGGCGTTCGAAGCCCCTGGAAGTTCGGCATTCGAACCATCCCCTGGACGGAGATTTTCCCTTGCGCGACGCAGCGTATGAGACCGCGATTACAGTGACACATTCCATCCCGTCTGAGACGGGGCGTATGGCCCGTGCCGGGCTGACCGCGGCCCTTCTGTTGGGGCTTGCGGCCTGCGGGCCGGGCGGAACAGGGCCGTCTCGTGGCGGGCCGACCAACCCGGGGCTTCTGCTCGGCGCGTCGGAAAGCGCGACGATCGGGTCACCCGCCGACAATCCCGAAGGGGCGCCTGCCGGATCGCAACGATTGTCCCTGCAAAGTCTGGGGACGGGCCGTCTGGGGGACACGACCCTGTCGGCGCCGCCGCCGGATGCCCTGCGTCAGGTCGAAGGCGTGCCGGTCGCAATCCTGGTGCCGCTTACGGGTCGATTTGCCGCGCCGGGCCAGGCCTTGCTGGAAGGGGCGCAGATGGCGCTGTTCGATGTCGGCAACGCGGAAGTCCGCCTGATGCCCTTCGATACGCAAAGCACCGCATTGGGCGCGGAACAGGCGGCGCGCGAAGCCGTGCGGCAGGGCGCGCGCCTGATCATCGGGCCGCTTCTGGCGGATTCCGTCCGTGCCATTCGCCCGATTGTCGAAGCCGCACGGATCAAGGCCATCGCCTTTTCCAATTCCAGCAATGTCGCCGGCGACCCGATCTATCTGGCAGGCTTCACGCCGGAAGAACAGGTCGAAGCGATCGTTCTGCATGCCATGGCCGAAGGCCGTCGCCGGTTCGCGGTGATCGCGCCGTCCAACGATTACGGCAATGTCGCCGTCGATGCATTGCGCGAAGCGGCAACCCGCCATGGCGGCGAGTTCGCCAGGGTTGCGTTCTATGACCCGGAAACGCTGGATTTCGAGGCCCAGGTCAAGTCCATATCGGACTATGACGAACGCGTCCGGGCATTGCAGCAACAGCGTGCGGAACTGTCCGGGCGGACGGATCAGGCATCGAAGCAGGCCCTGCAGCGGCTGGCGAATCTGCGGACCTATGGGGATCCGCCGTTCGATGCCTTGCTGATTCCGGCTCTGGACCAGCAGTCGCTTCAGATCCTGTCGGCGCAACTTGCCTATTTCGATGTCGATGCGCCGGCGGTGCGTCTTTTGGGCATGGAACGCTGGGACGGGTTTTCCGGGCTTTCAAACGAACCGGGCCTGATTGGCAGCCAGTATCCGGCCGCCAGATCGGTCTATCGTTCACGGTTCGAGGCACGGTTCTCCGACCTGTTCGGCCATGCACCGTCCGCGCTGTCCGCGCTTGCCTATGATGTGACCGCCGTTGCCGCGGCACTGGCCGGGGATGCGCGCACTGGCCCGCGCTACGATGCGGAAACGCTGACCAGCGAGGACGGTTTCATCGGTGCGCAAGGCCTGTTCCGGTTTACGGACGAAGGGGTTGCCCAGCAGACCTTCTCGATCCTGGAAATTGCCCAGACCGGCCGCGTTCTGGTGCGCGAGGCACCGAACAATTTCGATCAGCCGGTTCTGCCCCAGCTGCCGCCGGCGCCGCCGGTGGACGGGACCGACGGGCAGCCCACATCCTGATCCCATGCCCTGACCCAATGCAGGGTGTCTGAAGACCGCTAGATCCGGTAGGCCAGACGCAGGCCACCCCAGTGGCGGCCCTGAACGCGGATCGGCGCCGATACGTCCTTCATCATGGCGAAACGTCCACCGCCCATGTCCCGGCGGTATGTCTGCATCAGAAACGGGCGCTGGTTCTGCCCGGCGGCCAACCCTGTCCTGTCGTTGAACATCCGCCGGTTCCGGCAATTGGCATTGTTCCAGACCGGGTCGTCGCCCTGCGGCTTCGAAAACTTGTTGTTGTGGGTCGGGAGGTATCCGTTCGTGTCGACCGCGGCACAAAAGACGATGCGTTCGTCCAGCGCCAGCATCGGTTCCTGGATTGCCGGCAGCACCTGGTCGGTGAATTCCGTCGCGCGCGTCATCAGCTGTTCCGGATCGGTTCCCGGGATCGGCTGGTAGGCCTGGTCGAAAAGATCGTCCAGCGTAATCTTCCCGGACCGCACGCTGTCTTCGAATATCGCGGAAATCTGGGCGGCTGCTTCCGTCACCGCGTCGATGAATTTCGTGTCGTGGGTCCGCTTGCCGCTGTCGGCGATGAAACCGATCAGCTTTTCACTCGTCTCAAGGCACGAGAAGATTCGCTCGTCGGCGTTGTTCAGGTCCCCCGCGGTCCGGCTCAACCCTTCCGACAGGCCGCCGATGCGTTCGACAACCTGAATGCATTGCGCATCGCAGGCCCGTGCTTCGTTTGAAATGGCATTGACGTTGCCGCCAACGGTCCGGACCAGCGACTGGAACTCGTCAACCGCGACATTAATGGCGTGAATGCCGCTGTTGACGCCGCCGGCCATGCCGACCGTCTCGCTGCTGGTGGTCTTCAGGGTGGAAACATTCTGAGTCAGGTCGTTTACCGCCCGGTCAATGTCGCTTGTCGCGCGTGCCGTCTGACCCGCAAGCGTCTTCACCTCTCCGGCGACAACGGCGAACCCCTTTCCGGCTTCCCCGGCACGGGCGGCCTCGATCGTCGCGTTCAGCGCAAGCAGATTCGTCTGTTTGGCGATGCCTTCGATGTCGTTTGACAGGCGCGTAACGCCGCTGAGCGCGGTTTCAAGGGAACTGAGCCGCGTTTCGATTTCGCCGACCGACTGGGCCAGCTTTTCGATCTCTCCCGTCGCCTGACTGACGGTGCGGTGGGATTGTTCGGCCTCTTCCGCGCCGCGCTCCGCCTGACTGTTGGCTTCCGCGGCCGCCTCGTCGATCTGACGCACCATTGCGTTCATGCTTTCAACCGTCGCGACCACATCCTTGAACAGCGAATCCAGTTCCTGAACGAACCCCGTTGTTGCTTCGACGCTGCCGGCAATATCCGCCAGTTCCAGGGCCAGCTGTTCCACACGCGTCAGCACCGCATCCGCAAAAGGGTCCTCCTTTGTGTCGGACGGCGATTCCTGTACGAGGGTCATCTCCGCGGCCATGCATTTCCTCCATCTCTCGGCGCCTTCGCGCACTTGTCTTCTATGCTGATTGGGGATTATTCCGTGGAAAACCGGAATACCCCGTCACGAACGCTGCTGTACAACTCAAACACCCACTTTTGACGCATACCCAGTTACCAAAGGGTAAACCGATTGAACAATTTTAGGCAATTTGTGTCGTTGAAGGGCCGGGCCGATGCGATTCAGCGGGCCGCCAGAACGTCGACTTCCACCAGATATTCCGGTCTCCCAAGGGCCGGAACATAGACCAGGGTCCACGGCATCCGGCGGTCGCCATGCAGTTCCTTGTGAACGGCGACATAGGCGGCGATGTTTTCCTGGCCGACGATATAGCTTGTGACCTTCACGATATGGTCCGGACCCATGTCGGCCGCCGCCAAAATGGCATGGATGTTATGCCACGCCTGTCGGCTTTGTGCCTCTGCGCCGTCGGCGCAGGACCCGTCCGGTGCTTCGCCCAACTGCCCGGAGAGTGTGAGAAGGTCACTTACGCCTGAAGTCAGAAGCCCGTGGTTGTATGCGCTAGCGGGCGGTGCGATTTCCAGCGGATTGATGGTCGTCCGGCGCATCACAGTATAAACTTCGACAGATCCGCGTTCTTGGCCAGATCGCCGACCTGGGAATGGACATAGGCGGCGTCGATTTCCACCGCCTCTCCGTCCGGCTTGTCGGATGCGGTGTAACTGATTTCTTCTAGCAGCTTTTCCATCACCGTGTGCAGGCGGCGTGCGCCGATATTCTCCACCGTCGCGTTGATTTCGGCCGCCAGTCTGGCCAGCGCGTCGATCGCATCGTCAGTGAAAGACAGGGTCAGGTCTTCCGTCCCCATCAGCGCGATATACTGTTTGATCAGGCTGTTGTCCGGTTCCGTCAGAATGGCGCGGAAATCCTTTTCCGTCAGCGCGTTCAACGATACGCGGATCGGCAGGCGCCCCTGGAGTTCGGGCAGCAGGTCCGACGGTTTGGCCAGATGGAACGCGCCGGACGCAATGAACAGGATATGGTCGGTCTTCACCGCGCCATGCTTGGTTGCGACCGTCGTGCCTTCGATCAGCGGCAACAGGTCCCGCTGCACGCCTTCGCGGCTGACATCGCCGCCGGACCGTTCGGACCGTACGGTGATCTTGTCGATTTCGTCGATGAAGGCGATTCCGTTCTGTTCCACCATGTCGATGGCCGAAAGCTTGATCGCCTCATGGTCGACCAGCTTGTCCGCTTCTTCCGCGACCAGGACTTCATAGGATTCGCGAACGGTCATCTTTCGCGGCTTGGTGCGCCCGCCCATGGCCTTGCCGAAAATGTCGTTCAGATTCAGCATGCCCATCTGGGCCCCGGGCATGCCGGGAATATCCAGGGTCGGCATGCTCATGCCGCCGGAATCCTGGACATGGATTTCGATTTCCTTGTCGTCCAGCGACCCTTCGCGCAGCTTCTTGCGGAAGGATTGGCGCGTCCCGTCGCCGGCATGTTCGCCGACCAGGGCTTCGATCACCCGGTCCTCGGCGGCGATTTCCGCTTTGGCGTGGACTTCCTTGCGCTGGGCTTCCGTTTCCATGTTGATCGCGACTTCGACCAGATCGCGCACGATCTGTTCCACATCGCGACCGACATAGCCGACTTCGGTGAACTTCGTCGCCTCGACCTTGATGAACGGCGCGCGCGCAAGCTTTGCCAGGCGGCGGGCAATCTCCGTCTTGCCGCAGCCGGTCGGCCCGATCATCAGGATGTTCTTCGGCAGGACCTCTTCGCGCATTTCGGGGTCCAGCTGCTGGCGGCGCCAGCGGTTGCGAAGCGCAATCGCCACGGCACGCTTTGCGTCGTTCTGGCCGATGATGAAGCGGTCGAGTTCCGAGACGATCTCACGCGGGGAGAAACTGGGGGAAGTATTACTCACGTATCCAGGCTTTCCAGGGTCACGGATTCGTTGGTGTAGATGCAGATGTCCGCGGCAACTTTCATGGCGCGGCGCGCAATGTCTTCCGCCGACATGTCGTCCCGGTCGGCCAGTGCCCGGGCCGCGGCCAGCGCATAGGCCCCGCCGGACCCGATGCCGATCAGGCCGTCCTCCGGCTCCAACACGTCGCCGGTGCCGGACAGAATCAGGGACACCTCCTGGTCGACGACCGCCATCATCGCCTCAAGCCGGCGCAGGTATCGGTCCGTGCGCCAGTCCTTGGCGAGTTCGACACAGGCGCGGGTCAGCTGCTGCGGATATTGTTCCAGTTTGGCTTCCAGCCGTTCGAACAGGGTGAAAGCGTCCGCGGTCGCGCCCGCGAAACCGACGATCACGCGACCATCGGCCAGGGTGCGGACCTTGCGGGCATTGGATTTGAAGACGGTGTTGCCCAGGCTGACCTGGCCGTCACCGGCAATCACGACCTTTCCGCCCTTGCGGACGGACAGGATGGTGGTGCCGTGAAACACCGGCGCGCCGCCGGCTGCGGGGGAAGTATCGTTCATGCCGCCGATATGGCGGGTGAGGCCGAGAAGGTCAATGTGGAATTGACGGGCGCGGGTTCATACAGGGAAGTGTCTTGTTGATCAGAGCGATCCCAGCAGATACAACCTTTAAGGGCTTTGACGGGATGGGGTTCAGGATATGAAACATGTGCTGAAGCAGGTATCGGTCCTGCTGTTTGTCGGAATTTTTGTTTCCGGATGCGTGGCAAAATCCTTTTATGCGACGCAGGCACTGCGCGACACTGGTGAACCGCTTCGCATCCTGTTGCTGAATCCGAATGTCAGCCTCTACGTACAAACAGCGGGTGGGGTGTTGGAGCGGCAGGATCAATGGACCGAGGCAGCCCTTGAGAATGTCCGTGCGAACCTGACGGACATCTTTGCTGACAGGAATATTGAGCTTGTCTTGGCGGAGGATTTCAATGAGATCGTCAGCAGCGACCCGGTGGAGACGGAACTTTTAAGGCTCCATTCCGCAGTCGGCGCGACGATTCAGGAAAACCTGAACCCACAGCTTCAGCTACCCACAAAAGCAAATGACAGGCTCTGGTCGCTCGGTCCTGATGTCGGGTATCTGGCACAGAAATACGACGCCGACTACGCCGTCTTCGTCCAGATTCAGGATTCTTATGCCAGTGCCGGGCGTGTTGCCGCCATTATTGTCGTCGCTGTGCTGTTCGGCGTTGGGATGCAGGGTGGAACGCAGGTCGGCTACGCGTCGCTGGTCGACCTTCAGTCCGGCGATGTCGTCTGGTTCAATGCCCTTGCCCGCGGCACAGGCGACTTGCGGGAAGCAGAACCGGCGCGTGAAACGGTAGAAGTCCTGTTGACCGATTTCCCAAGCGAATAGTTTAGGCCTAGCCACCAAATGAACAGTTTCGGCGATAATATCCGGTTCATGGCGACAGCGAGCCTGCTTGCGGGAGTGTTGCTGCTGACCGTCGGCTGCCAGACATCGCAGAACAGCGCGGAGTTTGACCGCGCGAACCTGGCCGGATTCGATGAAGAAACCGGTGCAGCCTTGCCATTGGAAGAACAGGTGACTGGGGAACAGGACGTTTCATCCCGTGCACCCATGACCAGTGACGAGGCGAACACAGGATCCCGCAGTCCTGGATGGCAGGACACGCAGTGGGATTCGGCACGCTACAACCTGCTTCCCGTTGCGCCCAACGAGCGACCGGAACCTGGCACGGACGAGGCGGGCCTTTGGCAGATGATGGATGAGCGGGAGGCAAGGCTTCGCGCCAGCGCGGCACTTGTCGAAGACCCGGCTCTGACGGCCTATGTCGACGATCTGGTCTGCCGTGTGGCGGGTCCCTATTGTGGAGATACACGCGTCTATTTAATCGATCATCCCGCAATGAATGCCAGTATGGCACCAAACGGTATGATGGTCTTGTTCACGGGCCTCCTTATCCGATCAAGGTCTGAATCCGCTGTCGGATCGGTTATCGGTCATGAGATCGGTCACTATCTGCTCAGACATTCCGTTTTGGGGCACCGTCGCCGGGTAGACATGGCAACGGGGCTGATGGCGTTCGGAATCGCCGCCGGCAGCGTTGGGATGGGGGACCTGACCAATTTCGCCCAGATTCTCGCACAAGACGCTTACTTCGAACATTCGCGCGATCAGGAACGACAGTCGGACGGCTACGGCTACGCGCTTTTGGCCCGCGCGGGACTGGACCCCCGCGAAGGTCCGGAACTTTGGGCTCTGCTGCTGGCCGAAGACAATGCCATGGGTGAGGAAGATGAGATGTTTTTCGGTCGCACGCACCCGCTATCCCGAGAGCGGCTGGATGAAGGCCGTCGCGTAACGCAGGAAATATTCGACGCATCGACTGTGCCGCTTGAAACCGGACAGGACCGGTACCTTCAGGCGCTGCTTCCTGTACGTGGCGAACTGCTGAAACAGCAGTTGGATGCAGGTCAGTACGAATCCTTTCAGGTGATCCTAGACTTCTGGCGCGAAACCGGTGTCGCGATGGGTGAGATCGAGTTCTATCAGGGTGAGCTTTTCCGTTTGCGTAGCGAGGCGAACGAAGCGGAGGGGTTTGAAACCGCCTCTTCCGCCGCACCGCAGGGGGGTGAGCATGCATCCGATGAAATGCGCCCGGTCGACTATGGTAACGACGGGGACAGCGATGATGCGGATGAAAAACACGGTGACACAGCGTCAGCCGAAAATGATGAACATGCCTTGAAAAGTTATGAGTTGGCGCTGGAACTGGGTGGATATCCGCCCCGACTTCACCGCTCGATGGGTGTTGTCCTCGCCCGCCTCGGCCGGTTGGAGGAAGCCCGCAATCATCTAGAAACCTATTTGGAATTGGCGCCGGACGCGCCGGACCGACCTTTGATTGAACTAATGATGATGGAAGTGACATCATGAAAAAGCACAATTATTTTAGAGTCGCCGTGCTTGCAGTTGCCTTTTTCGCTGCGGCTGCATGCCAGCAGGTCTATACGCTTGTCAGCGCCGACAACGGAGTGACGATTGGTGATGACTTCCGTGTGACCCCGACATCCAGTTGGAGCGCAATCGGAACCGGGGAAATCCAGGTATGGACGATAGAAGGCCGGAATCTTCAGCAGATCATGTTTGTTGGCGACCGGCGCAACGGCGATCCGCTGTTGGAGGGCGTCCTGCCTGGAACGGGCATGGTGCAATCCTCCGCGACTTTCGAAGACGATCTTAGTGTCGTTGAGCTTGTCGAACGATATCAGTCCGCGTTCAGCGAGTTTGGCTTCACCGATTTTGAAATCACAGAAACCTCTGTTACCGACCTGGCTGGCCGTGCGGCGATCCGTCTGGATTTCACCGCAAGGCGCGATAATCTGCCACTATACCGTGGCACTAGCCTGATCGTGAAGAACGACACATCGGCACATTCGGCGACATATATCGCCGCCGATCTTTACTATTTTGAACGTCACCATGCCGAATTCATGAATATGATGAATACGGTCGAGTGGCTGGACAGCGCAACGTTGTGACCATCCTGCGTCGCAAGGTTGAAGAAACAGGCAGACCTGAAGCAGCTTAAGCCGTCGTGTCGACACCCGCTGCATCATCGGGCTTCGGCGGGGCGGCATCGCCCTTTGCGACGACAACCATGGCCGGGCGCAACAGGCGGTCGTGAAGCTTGTACCCCGCCTGCAGGACTTCGACCACGGTGCCCGCAGGCTGGTCCGTGCCTGGAATTTCCTGCATCGCCTGGTGTTCGGCGTAATTGAACTTTTCGCCTTTCGGGTCGATGCGCACGATCCCGCTTTTGGAAAAGCTTTCCAGCAGCATCTTTTCGGTCATTTCCAGCCCGACCATCAGGTTGTTCATGACGCCGTCTTCCTGTTTGGCCTCTTCCGGGACGGATTCCATCGCGCGACGCAGGTTGTCGACGACCGGAAGCAGGTCCTTCGCCAGTCCGCCCGCGGCGTATTTCAGCGTGTCGGTGCGTTCTTTTTCGGCCCTGCGGCGCACGTTTTCAGCCTCTGCCACCGCCCGCAGCGCCTTGTCGCGCATCGCGGCCAGTTCGGATTTCAGGGCCGCGACCTCGTCGGATTCCTCAGCCGGGTTTGCGGGGTTTTCAGAACCCTGCGCGGCTTCCGCCTCACCTGCGGCGTCCGCAAGCGTATCTGCATTCCGTTCCGCCTGCTGATCGGCTTCTTCTTCCGGGGTGTTCTTCTTCTCGCTCATATCCGTCCACTCATCGTTCAAAAAATGCCGCGCTGCCGCGCGCTTGATTGTGCGCGACCTACCCCATCCGGGGGAAAGGCTCAAGCACCGCCCGCGACCAGCCGCCCGATCACCTTTGCCGTATAGTCCACCATTGGAATGATGCGTGCGTAATTCATGCGTGTGGGACCCAACACGCCGATCGCGCCCACAACCTGACCGTCCTGCGAATCCTTGCCGCTTCGGCCATAGGGCGCGACAATCATGGAACAGCCGGCCAGCGAAAAAAGTTCATTTTCCGCACCGATAAAGATCTGAACGCCCTGCGCGCCTTCGGTGGCATCCAGCAATTTCCAAAGGTTTTCCTTCGCTTCCAGCGCGCCGAAAAGCGCCCGGATCCGTTCCAGGTCGCCAATCGCGGTCACATCTTCCAGAAGGTTGGACTGACCGGACACGATCAGGACCCCTTCGCCGGCGGAAACATCCGACCAGGTGGCCAATCCCGCCTCCACGACCTTCGCGGTTAGTTCGTTCAACTGGCTGCGGTCGCGTTCGATTTCCATTGCGACCGCATCGCGGGCACTGGTGACCGACCGGCCGACAAGACGGGCGCTCAGATAGTTGGTCGCTTCGATCAGCGACGATGACGGCAGGCCCATGGGAAGGTCGATGACACGGTTTTCGACCATGCCGCTTTCCGTGACCATCACCACCAGCGCCCGACCGGGGCCCAGGGGCACAAATTCAATATGTTTCAATTGCCCTTCGTTGCGCGGCGCGGTGACAAGACCCGCGCAGCGGCTCAATCCGGACATCAGGCTGGATGCTTCTTCCAGCATCTGGGTAACGGACCGGCCGGCGGCGGCGCACTGATCCTCGATCGCCTTGCGGTCCTGGGAACTGAGCGACCCCGCCTGTAGCAGGCCATCGACGAACAGGCGCACGCCCTGGTCCGTCGGCAGTCGCCCGGCGGACGTGTGTGGGGAATACAAGAGGCCCGCATCTTCCAGATCCGCCATGACATTCCGGATCGTCGCGGGCGACAGCCCCATATCCAGCCGCCGGGAAAGTGTGCGCGAGCCGACGGGTTCGCCCGTTTCGACGAAGCTTTCCACCACCTGGCGCAGGATTTCCCTGGATCGGTCATTCAATTCGGTAATCATGGTGAAGCCAATGTAGGAACGCCCCTTTTGCCCGTCAATCGGGCAGGTACAAACCAATCCGATCCGACGGTGTCCGATTTCCGGATGCGGGTGTGACGGCGGACGCTGGACGAGTTGCCTGCTACAGGCTAAACGGTTAGGGCACTGAAAGTTGACGAAAAATCAAAGGCATTGCCATGCGTCCAAGCGGCCGTAACCCAGATCAGCTTCGCGAGATCGCGCTCGAGCCGGAGGTGGCCCGTTACGCCGAAGGGTCCTGTATGTCCCGCTTCGGCCACACTCATGTCCTGTGTACGGCGTCGGTGGAAGATGGCGTGCCGCCGTTTCTGCGCAATTCGGGAAAAGGCTGGGTGACGGCGGAATACGGTATGCTGCCGCGGTCGACCCACAGCCGTATGGACCGCCGCAGAACTGCGGACAGCGGCCGCAGCCAGGAGATTTCCCGCCTGATCGGCAGGTCCCTGCGCGCGGTTGTCGACACAAAACGCCTGGGTGAGCGTCAGATTCGTGTCGACTGCGATGTGATACAGGCCGATGGCGGAACCCGCACGGCGGCAATCACCGGCGGTTTTGTGGCGCTGGCGCTTGCGATCCGCCACCTGCGGAAATTGGGCGCAGTGGAAAGCGACCCGCTGATCGGATCGGTGGCCGCAATATCCTGCGGTCTTTTCCAGGGTACACCGGTGCTGGATCTGGACTATGATGAGGATTCGAATGCCGATGCGGACGCCAACTTTGTCCTGACCGGCGCGGGTGGGATTGTCGAAATACAGGGAACGGCCGAAGGCGCGCCCTTCAGCGAGGAACAGTTCATCGAACTGCTCAGGCTCGCCAGAACGGGATGTGCGGCGCTGACCCAGGCGCAGAATTCGGCCATTGGTGGGGAACCGTAATGGCGCGACGCTTCGAAAACGAAGCGCTTGTGATCGCAAGCCACAATCAGGGCAAAGTCCGGGAAATCGCGGAACTCCTGGAACCGTTTGGCATTGCGGTCAAATCGGCGGGCGACATGGGCCTGCCGGAACCGGAGGAAACCGGATATACCTTCGTCGCCAACGCCATGCTGAAGGCGCGGGCGGCGGCAAGTGCTGCCGGCATGCCGGCGCTTGCGGATGACAGCGGCCTTGCGATTGCGGCGCTGAACGGGGCGCCCGGCATCTATTCCGCGCGCTGGGGCGGCAAGCACAAGAATTTCGACCTGGCCATGAACCGCGTCCACCGCACCATGGCGGGCATCAAGGACAAATCGGCATCGTTCATTTGCGCGCTGTCGCTGGTCTGGCCGGACGGACATGCCGAATGTTTCGAAGGTACGGTAAAGGGGTCGATCGTCGATCCCGGCCGCGGTGACAAGGGGTTTGGTTACGACCCGATCTTTCAGCCGGACGGCGATGACCGGACTTTCGGTGAGATGGACCCGGCGGAAAAACATGCAATCAGCCATCGCGCCGATGCGTTCCGACAGCTTGTGGCCGCCTGCTTCACAAAATGAATGACGCGCTTGCACTTTACGTGCACTGGCCCTTCTGCAAGGCGAAGTGCCCGTACTGCGATTTCAATTCCCATGTTCGCGATTCCGTGGACCAGGACCGCTGGCGCGACGCGCTTCTGTCGGAACTGGACCATGCGCTGGACGGGCTTGAGGGGCGGCGTCTGACATCCATTTTCTTCGGTGGCGGGACCCCGTCGCTTATGCCGCCGGAAACGACGGGTGCCGTGATTTCGCGTGCCATCGCGCGTGCCGCACCGGACCCGGACATCGAAATCACCCTGGAAGCGAACCCGACGTCGGTGGAAGCCGACCGGTTTCGGGCCTATCGCGACGCGGGCGTCAACCGCGTGTCGCTGGGGGTGCAAAGTTTCAATCCGGACGCCCTGGCCTTCCTGGGCCGCGAACACAGCGCCGAAGACGCCATCCGCGCTATTGAACTGGCCCGCGACGTCTTCCCGCGCATATCCTTCGACCTGATCTATGCCCGGCCGGGACAAACGGCGGCGGCATGGGCGGCAGAACTGGAACGCGCGGTCGAACTGGCGGCCGACCATCTATCGCTTTATCAACTGACCATAGAAGCAGGCACCCGGTTTTTCACCCGCGCCCGACAAGGCGAATGCATGACGGCGGATGAAGATACCGGCGCCGCGCTTTACGAAGCCACGCAGGAACGGCTCGATGCCTTGGGTCTGGGCGCTTACGAGGTGTCGAATCATGCGCGCCCCGGCGCGGAAAGCCGCCACAACCTCGCTTATTGGCGCTATCAGGACTATGTCGGCATAGGGCCCGGCGCCCATGGGCGGGTTACGGTCGATGGCGTCAAATGGGCGACGGTGCGCGAACGCCTGCCGGAACGCTGGCTGGACCTTGTCGGGCGTGATGGTCATGGGTTAAACGAATCCGTTTCGGTGGACCGGGACCAGCAGTTTCAGGAAATCCTGATGATGGGTCTGCGCCTTCAGGAAGGGGTACAGGAACAAAAGTTGCGCGACGCGACCGGGCATGGCTTCGAAAGCATACCCCCCGACCGGTTTAAGGACCTTGTCGAAGCCGGGTATGTGACACTATCGGACGGCACCCTGCGCGCGACCATGGCCGGGCGCATCCGACTGAATGCGCTGTTGGATCATCTGTTGAACGCTTGAGCGCCCCCGAGGGGGGCGCCATTCAGATCAGCGCATCCGCATCATAGGTCGCTAGCGTGACGACCAGCAGCTGGCCATCTTCCGTCGTATTTATATCCCGGCGGAGTTCAGCCACTTTTGCGGCGCATTCCCGCGCGTAGGGACATGCATCGCGAATGCCGCATGTGGCCAGTCTTTGCGCAATTTTCTGTGCACCGCCGCCGGCCCCGTCCCCAATCAGGGAATAGGCGTAATCCAGCGAATTCTTGCATCCGGAAATCATCCGTGCCTCACCACCCAGTATCGATCGCGGGAAACACGCTAGCCAGTGCTGGTTAACGGTTGGTTAAGGCTGCACCTGAAAATCGTAAGAAATTCGAACTCCGGATGGACAACAGTTGTGAACCCCGGTCATTTTCGAACCACCACCAAAGGTAGGTAAAATTTATCGGTGTGATTTACCAATTATTTACCCATCCGGGATAGGGTGCGGCGCATTGCTGGATTCACGAACACGTGGAGACAAAAATGGTACCCGACAGAAATGACAGGATTGAAGACGCGGTTGATACCTTGCGCGATGCGTGGGGAACCGGTGCCCTTCCGTTCGCATCGGCGCGCCGGATGGAATGCATCTTCTATCAGGACCAGGCCGGGCTGCGGTACTGGACGTCGATTGAACGTGCCCTGGCGAATCGCAAACAGGCGAACGATTCCGCCGCAAACGGTTGACGGTCGGCGGAAACCCGACAGGATTTGACGCAATGATGGGTGCTTGACCCGGACGCCGCGCGCGATAAGGTGCGCGGCGTTGTTTGTTTGCCCCGCCGATCCCGAAAACCGTACTCATTCATTCCGTTGGGGAGGTCCAGTTCATGGCCCATGACGATCTGAAAGCGACCATCGAATCCGCTTTCGACCGATTGCAGGATATCAGCACCGAAACGAAGGGAGAGGTTCGCGAAGCCGTTGACGAAACCCTGTTGCTGCTGGATTCCGGCAAGCTGCGCGTGGCCGAACGCAACCAGGACCCGGCCGCTGCAAACGATCCGGCACAGCGCTGGGTCGTCAATCAATGGGCCAAGAAGGCGGTTCTTCTGTCGTTCCGGCTGAACGACATGACGACCATTCCGGGCGGTCCCGGTACCGACACGAACTGGTGGGATAAGGTTCCGTCCAAATTCGCCGGGTGGGGGGAAGCGGAATTTCGCGCGGCCGGGTTCCGCGCCGTTCCGAACTGCACTGTGCGCCGGTCCGCCCATATCGCGCCGGGCGTCGTCCTGATGCCGTGTTTCGTCAATCTGGGCGCCTTTGTCGACAGCGGAACGATGGTCGATACCTGGGCAACCGTTGGGTCCTGCGCGCAGATCGGCAAGAATGTGCACCTTTCCGGCGGGGCCGGGATCGGCGGCGTCCTGGAACCGTTGCAGGCGGGCCCGGTTATCATCGAGGACAATTGTTTCATCGGCGCGCGGTCCGAAGTGGTCGAAGGTGTCGTGGTCGAAGAAGGGTCCGTCCTGTCCATGGGCGTCTATATCGGCCAGTCGACGAAGATCATCGACCGCACGACGGGCGAAGTCTTCATGGGCCGCGTCCCGGCCTATTCCGTCGTTGTGTCGGGGTCCATGCCCGGCAAGCCGCTGCCGGACGGGTCGCCCGGACCGTCGCTTTATTGTGCCGTCATTATCAAACGGGTCGACGAACGCACCCGTTCCAAGACATCCATCAACGAACTGCTTCGGACCTGATCCGGTCATGGCTGTCGTCGACCCTGTATCCCTGACCCAGGATTTGATCCGCTGTCCCAGCGTGACGCCGGCGGAAGGCGGTGCGCTGGACCTGCTGCAGTCGGTTCTGGAAGGGCTGGGTTTTGTCGTCACCCGACTTCCGTTCGAGGAAGAGGGGACGGACCCGGTCGACAATCTTTATGCCCGCCTGGGCACTGCGTCGCCGAACCTGTGTTTCGCCGGCCATACCGATGTTGTTCCGGTCGGACAGGCGGACCAGTGGACAGCCGATCCGTTCGCGGCGACGGTGCGCGACGGCATGCTGATCGGACGCGGCGCATCGGATATGAAGGGCGCGATCGCCGCCTGGGTCGCAGCCGTATCCAAGGCGCTGGACGCGGGCGGCATTCCCGGGTCTGTCAGCCTGCTGATCACCGGGGATGAGGAAGGCCCCGCCATTAACGGGACGCGTAAAATGCTGGATGCGCTGGCCGCCCGTGGGGAAAAGATCGACCATTGCATCACCGGGGAACCGACGAACCCCGCCGAACTGGGCACGATGATGAAGATCGGTCGCCGCGGCAGCCTGAACGGCGAAATTTTCGCCCATGGGGTGCAGGGGCATACCGGCTATCCGCATCTGGCGGACAATGCCGCCCATCGGTTGAGCCTTATGCTGGCGGCGCTGGTCAACTGGCGCATCGACGAAGGGACGGACCATTTTGAACCGTCCGTCCTGTCGATCACGAAGGTCGACGTCGATAACGAGGCAACGAACGTCATCCCGGCTGAAGCCTATGCCAGGTTCAATGTCCGATTCAACGACCTGCATACCGGTGCGTCGCTGGAAGAAAAAATCCGCACGCTTCTGACGGCGGCGGCCGGCGACGGTGCGCGGTTTGACCTGAAAATCCGGGTGTCGGGGGAAAGTTTCCTGACACCGCCGGGGCTTCTGTCGGACCTGCTTACCGCGGCTTGCGTGGACATAACCGGGAACAGCCCCGACCTGAGCACGACCGGCGGCACGTCGGATTCCCGTTTCATCAAGGATCATTGCCCGGTCGTCGACTTCGGTCTGGTGGGACAGACGATGCACCAGGTCGATGAACGGGTCGCGGTCGCGGAGATCGAAGCGTTGAGCGACATTTACGCCCACGTGATCACCCATTATTTCACAAGGGCGGCGGCGTGAAACCTGCAGGCCTGGCGGAGACCGCAGGATGTCTCGCGGCCGGGGCCAAAGCCTTTCTGTTGCGGGCAGAGGCGCTGCAAGGGTTCGGGACGGACCGGGATTCCTTCCTGAAATGCTTCTGGGGCCCGACTCTCGCCTATCCGCTTTATCTGATCGCGATGGTGCAGATCGACCCGATGCTGTCCGGGAACGGGGCGGTGCCGGACTTTGGGTGGATTGCGGCGCGCACGATCGGCTATGTCATCGCGTGGATCTATTGGCCGGTACTGCTGGAAGTGGTCTGCGACCGCGTCGGACGACCGGAAGCATGGGTGCCTTTGATCGTCGCTCTGGTCTGGACGATGCTGGTTCCGATGCTGATCCAGATCGTCCTTATTTTGGGGGTGGGGCCGGGGTCATTCCTGTTCGGCGCACCGCTGCTTGCGGTTCAGATCTGGATGCTGGTCGTGCACGGTTGGCTGCTGCGGCAATATCTGTCGACCAACCTGCCCCTGACGATCGCCCTGGTGCTGGGCGACTTCATTTTGAGCCGGTTTCTGCACGTCATCGAAGAAAGCATTGCCCGCGCGGCGATGTAATAAGCCGTCAGTCCGCCAGATCGACGATGACCGGCGCATGGTCGGACGGTTTTTCCCAGCCCCGGGCGTCTTTCACGACATCCATCGACCGGACGGTTCCGGCCACGGATGGCGTCGCCCAGACATGGTCCAGCCGCCGGCCCTTGTCCGCCCCGCGCCAGTCCTTCGCGCGGTAGCTCCACCATGTATAAAGCTTCTCTTCGTCGGGGACGAACTTGCGCATGCAGTCCACCCAGCGGAAAGCTTCCTGTGCGGCGTTGAATTTTTCCACCTCGATCGGGGTATGGCTGACAACCTTCAAAAGCTGCTTGTGGGACCATACGTCGTGTTCCAACGGGGCAATATTCAGATCGCCGACGACCATGACCTTGTCGTCTGCCTTTCGGTTGGCAGGGAACCAGTCCCGCATTTCGTCGACGAAATCCAGTTTGTGGCCGAACTTGTCGTTGATCGTGCGGTCCGGTTCGTCGCCGCCCGCCGGAACGTATAGGGAATGCACCTCCAGCCCGTTCGGCAGGCGCGCGAAAACATGCCGCCCGTCCGCCTTGCCGGTCCATTCATGACGCCCGACATTCGACAGCGGCAGTTTGGACAGGATGCACACGCCGTTATAGCTTTTGATCCCGTTGATCGCGATATGGGGATATCCCAGCGCGATGATGTCCGCATGCGGGAACTGGTCGTCGTGAACCTTGGTTTCCTGAAGACAGATGACATCCGGCGCCATTTCTTCCGCCAGTTGACGTACGATCGGCATGCGAAGGCGCACCGAATTGATGTTCCAGGTTGCTATGCGCATGCGCGTTACCGTCCTTTTTCCGTAGCATAGGCCCGGGCTGCGTCGCCGAAGGCCTTGAACATGGCCTGACTGAGAGGCCATTTGAATGCGGTGGGGTGTTCCGGGTGCCACTGGACGCTCAACAGATAGCCCGGCGCGTCCGGCAGGCTCACCGCTTCGATCAATCCGTCGTCGCTGACGGCTTCGACGAAAAGCCCGTCGCCGATCCGGTCGATCGCCTGTGCATGAAGCGAGTTGATCATCACTTCCCCGGTTCGCCCGACCAGCCGTTCCAGCATGCCGCCCGGCTTCACATCGATCGGGTGCGCTTCGCCGTAGCGTTGTTCCAGGGGAACGTCCCGGCGCATGCGGTGGTCGCGCTTGCCGGGCAGTTCCTGCACGTTCTGATGCAGGGTTCCGCCCATGACGACATTCAGTTCCTGGTGCCCGCGGCAAACGGCAAAGATCGGCAGGCCCCGGTCGATGGCCTTTCGGATCAGCGGCAGCGTTACCGCGTCACGGGCCGGGTCACGGTCGGTTCCGTCGCGAAAGGCCGGCCCGTCATAATGTTCCGGTTCGACATTGGACGGGCTTCCGGTCAGAAACAGCCCGTCGATCCGGTCCAGAAGCGCATCCAGGTCCAGGTGGTCGGCCATGGCCGGAATGATCATGGGAACGGCGTCCGCACCGTCGGCGACGGCGGCCAGGTATTTGTGTCCGACCTGATGGTAGAAACCGCCTTCGTCGCTGGTGCGCGTGCACGCGGAAACGCCGATCAGAGGCATGGGCATGGGGTGGATACTCACGTTGGATTGAAGGTCCGTCAGTCATACGCGGCTTGCCCGGACGGGGCAATCAAACCTAATTAACTGCCATGGACGGATTGGTCGAAACCCTTATCACCTACAAGTCACTGGTCGTCGGTGGCTGGATCGCGCTCTTCTTCCTGGGGGAACGTCTGCTGCCGGCGGCGGCGGTTCCGCTGGATCCGCACGCGAAGCTTCTGCGGCTGGTCAACAATGGCGGCCTGTTCGGTGCCAATGTGATTCTGTCCGTCCTTGTCGTCATCCCGGTCAGCGCCTGGGCGGCCGCCACCGCGCCGGAATGGCGCACGGATTTCGTCCCCTGGTGGCAAGGCTGGCAGGGGCTGATCCTGGACCTTCTGATTCTGGACTGCCTGATCTACTGGTGGCACCGGTTCAACCATATGATTCCCGTGCTGTGGCGGTTTCACGAAATCCATCACCTGGATGAAACGCTGGATACAACAACTGCACTGCGCTTCCACTGGGGTGAGGTGCTGTTGTCGGCGGGGGTTCGCGCGCTGATCATCCTGTCGCTGGATTTCCCGATCGAAAGTGTGCTGATCTTTGAAACGCAGGTCCTGCTGGCCGCGATCTTCGCGCATTCAAACCTGCGCCTGCCAGCGTGGTTGGAACGCGCCCTGGGCTGGGTTGTGATCACGCCTGCGATCCATTGGGTTCACCACCATGCGGTCCGGCGGGACACGGATTCGAACTATGGCAATCTGTTCAGTTTCTGGGATCGGATTTTCGGTTCATTCAGTCCGAACCGGCGGGAGCCTGATATGAAGATCGGCGTGGAAAGGGAACCGGAAAAACCGTTCCTGCACCTGTTTGTCCGCCCGTTTGAGGCGCGTCAGAACTGAAGCATTTGGGCGGCGGCAATCGTGCCGGTGTCCATGTCCTGAATCAGGACCGCGCAGCCGCCGTCCCCGGACATCATGTCGGCGCTTATGCGATGCAGTGCCGGGCCGCCGGACCAGTGCGCATCCAGTGTCATCAGCGACCGCACGACATGGCGGTTGACCAGCGTCCGGCCTGAATTTTCCCCGGCTTCCACCTCGGTCACGTGACGGTCGTCGAATCCGGCCAGCAGGATGCGATAGCTTCCGCCGTCCGGTGCCGGCCCGTCCAGGGTCACCACCATTCCGCCGGCTTCATCCATGGCGACATTCAGGTCCGGAAGCGCCCCGTCGTCCGCATCCATCATGCGTTTCATGGCGGCCGCTTCGATGCGGGCCTCAACGGCGGTTTCGCGGGATCCGACTTCGTGGGCGCGACCGTCGATCACCATCTGCGGCGTATAGTTGTAGGGCGACCCGAACAGCTGGTTATAGAATCGCTGGCGGTGGGTATAGGACGGGTCCGCGAACGGGTCGCTCCAGCCGATATAGTCCCAATAGTCGACATGGAACTCCAGGGCGATGACGCCGTCCCGATCCGCCAGTTCCGCCAGCAGCGCCTCTGCCGGCGGACAGGAATTACAGCCCTGACTGGTAAACAGTTCAACCACGACCGGCGGTGTGTCGTCTGCCGCCAATGCCTTATGGGCGGGGAACCCAATAGCAGTCGCCCCGGCAAGACCTGCCAAAAGACCCGACGCCAGTGCAAACGGACCCAGGGCAAGCGGGGCCAGAACGCTGCGGCGGCTATGTCGGACGGGGTGCCTCATGATGGAAACAGCCTACAAAGACCGGTCGATCCGGGCCAGTCACATATGGGTGACGGGCGCACCCGTTCGGCCTCACGTTCCGGTGAGGATACCGGGCGTCAATTCTCCATTGACCTCAACAAAGATTTCAAGCGACCGGAAGGCTTCTGGCGGCCCGTAATAGGACCCGGTGACGGGGGACGCCTGGGCCGGGTCACGTGCAACGGCGACACGGATCAGGTTCGCGCCACCGGCAATGCCGTTCGTCGGGTCGAACTCGACCCATCCCGCGCCCGGCAGATAGACCTGTACCCACGCATGGGTAGCCCCTGCGCCGCGCAGGTCCGCCCCCTGGGGCAGGGTCGGGTCCTTCAGCGCGGCGTCCATCGCCGGGTCGTAAAGATAGCCGGACACGAACCGTGCCCCCAGGCCAAGCGACCGCACGGCTTCCATGAAGAACAGCGCGAAGTCCCGGCAGCTTCCGGTGCCGCGGTCCAGGGTTTCGGTCGGCGTCTGTGTTCCGTGCGCCTCACGCGTTTCATAGAAAAATGTGTCGCGCACCGCCCCGTTCATTGCGATCAGCGTTTCACCGGTGTCGACAACACTTCCGTTCATGAACTGGCGTGCCCATTCGGTGATCCGGTGTTGCGGGTCGGTGTAATGCCGTTCCATGCAGCGGCCCAGATCCGCGACCTCGTTGCTGTTGTACGGAAACGGCAGCGAACGGGCATAGGGCTCAAGGGTGGAAAAATCAGGCTCCGCCAGACCATAATGTTCAATCCGGATGGTGCTTTCCACATGCAGGTGGTCCGCTTCTTCCAGAAACTCGACGCGGGCCACGGAATTGCCGAACACATCGTGGGTCCAGCGGGTCGTGGCGGCAGGGGAAACGGAAAGCGACGCTTCCAGCATGCGCAGGTCATGACTGTCACGCGGCCGCATCATCAGGGCATGTTCGCCGAACCGCACGGGCCGGTCGTAATGATAGCTGGTGACGTGGTGAACGGTCAGAATCTGCATGGCCGGGGAGTTAAAACGCAGTTCCACCCCCCTGACCAGTGAAACTTCTACGCCGCCTTGCTTTCCGCCAGTAGGTTGCGGAGCACATACTGCAGGACACCGCCGTGACGGTAATAGTCAACCTCGCCGGCCGTATCGATGCGGCAGGTCAGCGGAACGTCCTGCGAGGTGCCGTCCGGACGGTGGATCACCAGCACCATGTCCTTGCGCGGCTGGATGCCACCGTCGATGCCTTTGACATCGAATGTTTCCGCTCCCGTCAGGTTTAGGGACTTCCAGCTGGTGCCGTCCTTGAACTGCAGCGGCAGGACCCCCATGCCGACCAGATTCGACCGGTGGATGCGTTCGAAGCTTTCGACGATCACCGCCTTTACGCCCAGAAGGTTCGTGCCCTTCGCCGCCCAGTCGCGGGACGACCCGGTGCCGTATTCCTTGCCGCCGAACACGACCAGCGGCACGCCGTCGGCCTTGTATTTCATTGCCGCGTCATACACCGGCATCTGTTCGCCGGACGGCATGTGCCTTGTGAACCCGCCTTCGACGTCGGGCACCATGGCATTGCGGATCCGGATGTTGGCGAACGTGCCGCGCATCATGACTTCGTGGTTGCCGCGGCGCGACCCGTAGGAATTGAAGTCCTTCGGGCGGACCTGACGTTCGGTCAGATATTGCCCGGCCGGCGTGTCCGGTTTGAAAGACCCGGCCGGGGAAATGTGGTCGGTGGTGACGGAATCGCCCAGCATCAGCAACGGTCGCGCACCTTCGATGTCCGATGTCGCCGCCGGCTCCGGGGCCATATCTTCGAAATAGGGCGGGTGCTGGACATAGGTCGATCCGGTATTCCATTCATAGGTTTCGCCGCCGGACACGTTGATGGCCTGCCATTCCGGCGGGCCTTCGAAGACATTGCCATAGCGGGACCGGAACATGTCTGCCGACAGGGCCGCGCGAACCGTCTCTTCCACCTCATGATTGGTCGGCCAGATATCCTTCAGGAACACCGGTTGGCCGTCCGACCCTTCGCCCAGCGGTTCCGAGGTGATGTCGATGTTCATGTTGCCGGCCAGCGCGTAGGCGACGACCAGTGGCGGCGAAGCGAGGTAGTTTCCACGGGTCTGCGGGTTCACGCGGCCTTCGAAATTGCGGTTGCCCGACAGGACGGACGTCACCACCAGATCGCCTTTGTCCACGGCCTTGGAAATCGCTTCGGGCAGGGGCCCCGAATTGCCGATACAGGTCGTGCAGCCATAACCGACCAGATCGAATCCCAGGGCGTCCAGGTCATCCTGCAGCCCTGCCTTTTCCAGATAGTCGGTCACCACCTGAGACCCGGGCGCCAGCGATGTCTTGACCCAGGGTTTGGTCATCAGCCCCAGTTCGCGGGCCTTGCGGGCAACCAGGCCGGCGGCGACCAGAACGGACGGGTTGGATGTGTTGGTGCAGGACGTGATGGCGGCGATCACGACATCGCCGTGCTTCAGCTTGTAGTCGGCGCCTTCGACCGGAACCTGCGTATCCCAGGCGCTGTCGCTTGCCTGGGCGGGGCCGCCTTCGGCCGCCAGCCGGCCTTCCTCTTCGGACGACGGCACGCCCAGATAGTCGGCGATCACTTTCTTGAATTCCGGTGCCGCCCGGGACAGGGGCACCCGGTCCTGCGGGCGTTTCGGCCCGGCCAGGGACGGTTCCACGCGGTCCAGGTCCAGTTCCAGCGTATCGGTGAAGACGGGTTCGGGTGCACCGGCTTCGCGCCACATGCCCTGTGCCTTTGCATAGGCTTCGGTCAGGGCGACATGTTCCGGGTCACGGCCGGAAAATTCCAGATAGCGGATTGTTTCCGCGTCGATCGGGAAAATGCCGCAGGTCGCGCCGTATTCCGGTGCCATGTTGGCGATCGTCGCGCGGTCGGCCAGCGTCAGATTGTCGAGCCCGTCGCCATAGAATTCGACGAATTTGCCGACCACGCCCTTCTTGCGCAGCATTTCCGTGACGGTCAGCACCAGATCGGTTGCGGTCATGCCTTCCTTCAGCCGGCCCTTCAGCTTGAAGCCGACCACTTCCGGGATCAGCATCGTGACCGGTTGGCCCAGCATCGCGGCTTCGGCTTCGATCCCGCCGACACCCCAGCCCAGTACCCCCAGTCCGTTGACCATGGTGGTGTGGCTGTCCGTGCCGACCAGCGTATCGGGATAGGCGACTTCGGTATCGCCGCCGACTTCGCCCGACGACCAGACGCCACGCGCCAGATATTCGACATTCACCTGATGACAGATGCCGGTGCCGGGCGGTACGACGCGGAAATTGTCGAACGCCGTCTGACCCCATCGCAGGAACTCATAGCGTTCGCCGTTGCGTTCGAATTCCAGTTCAACATTCTTCTTGAACGCGTCCGGGCCGCCGAAATAGTCGACCATGACCGAATGGTCGATGACAAGGTCCACCGGCGACAGCGGATTGATCTTCTGCGGGTCGCCACCCATCGCCGTCATGGCGTCGCGCATCGCCGCCAGATCCACCACCGCCGGGACGCCGGTGAAATCCTGCATCAGGACACGCGCCGGACGATAGGCGATTTCCCGGTCGGACGTCCTGGTCTTGAGCCAGTCCGCCATGGCCTGAATGTCGTCGGTCGTGACGCTGTCGCCGTCTTCGAAACGCAAAAGGTTTTCCAGAAGAACCTTCAGCGAGAAAGGCAGGCGTGAGACATCCCCGATCTTTTCGGACGCGGCGGCGATGGAATAATACGCGTATTCCCGTTCGCCGGCGTTAAGGGTCTTGCGGGTTCCAAGGCTGTCCTGACCGGTCATCGTCATGGCTGGTGGTCTCCTTTGGCGTGCAGGCCGGGCGGAATGTTCCGGCGCCGGCGTCTTTGCTTGGCTGAATATCGACCGGGTTGTACTGCAACGCAGCGCAACCCAACAATGTGCCATATAGGCGCGCCTTTCCCGCCTGCACACCCCGTCTGTGCCGGCTGACAGGGTGATTTTGACGGATGTGTCAGCCTTCGGCGGCGAGAATCTCGTCCAGTGTCCGACGAGCGGCGACATTGTGCGGGCCGTCAATGGCAACCGCCAGTTCGGCGATGCGCCGTGCCTCCCCGCGGTTTCCGGCCTGCAACAAGGCATAGGCCAGATTGTTCAGGGCGGCCTGATGCCCGGCGTCCCGCGCGATGGCCTCGCGGTAGTTCGCGATCGCAGATGACAGGTTTCCGTCGGCGAAGCGCAGGTTCCCAAGCGCGAACCAAGGAAATGCGCTTTCCGGCCACCGGCCAAGGGCCTGCCGATAGGCCAGGGCTGCGTTTCGACTGTCGCCCGTTTCTTCCATGGCGGACGCTTCGTCCATCCATGCGCCAAGGCCGGCTGTTGCCGGAATGGGTCCGGACGGGGGGGTAAGGATCAGGCCCCAGAAGCCGGCGCGGGCCCAGGTCCGTTCCAGCGTTGCAATCGGCATTTCGTACCGTTCCACGGTCCCAGACCGCAGAATGGCGACTTCCCGATCCAGATCGAATCCGACCAGCACCGCATAATGCCAGGCGGGCGCCATTTCCAGTCCCAGATTTTGAAGGATCAGCACCGGGTTACCGGCCGCGACCTCTTCGAATGCCGCATCCATGCCCGTGACTCGCACCGGCAGAACCCCGCTGCGTCTGGCGGCCGTAACCATGTCGGCCTGAAGCGACCCCTGCCGGCCGGGGGTGAAGGTCATGCCGGCGATGCGGTCTGGCGTCGTGTGCTGACCCAGATGTGTCAGAACCGTCGCCATTGCCGCAGGGCCGCAATGATATTCCGTTTGCGGATAGAACGGCACCTCCGTCAGCTCGACCGCTGTCGGTGTGCCGTCCGATGGGGCCGCGATCAGACGGTCCGTCACCGGCGTTGCCGTACATCCGGCAACGATCAGGACGATAAGCCCCGCCACGGCCGCACGCAGGACCGGGACCGGACTGCCGCCCGGCAATCCGGTCCCGATATCGCCCGATGGGTATTTTGTTCGAAAGAACATCCTTAGTTCGTGAAACTGTAGACGTCCGTTTCACCCAGAATGTCGGTGATCAGCAGAACGAAAAAGATGATCAGGCCCGCACCGACGATCACGCCCACGGCGCCCTGACCGGACGGGTCGGTCCGGATCGTTTCCGCCAG
This sequence comes from Alphaproteobacteria bacterium, assembly GCA_040217575.1. Classification (GTDB taxonomy): domain Bacteria; phylum Pseudomonadota; class Alphaproteobacteria; order UBA8366; family Aestuariispiraceae; genus Pacificispira. The sequence continues at coordinate 359,179 of JAVJPW010000002.1, forward strand.
CTCTTCGGCTTCCGCATCCGTCAGCGCGGCAACGCGGGCTTCCGCTTCTGCCGGGTCGACGCCCTGACGGCGCATTTCCGCCTGAACATCGCTTCTGGCCATGAAACCGGCAATGGTGGCGCGCGCATCGATTGTTTGTTCTTGCGCAATGACGTCCTGGGTCGCGACAATGTCGGCGTGGGCCGTCGTGGCCGCCAGGGTCGACGTGGCACCGATGGCCAGCGCGCAGGAAAGGGCAATTGCCTTGAAGCCGGAATTGGTTCGGCCGGTATTGGTGTGGAGCATCATGTCGTTTCTCCTTTTCACACAGTTCATCAAGGTCCGGATTCCAGACCCGATGGCTGAAATTTGTGTAAGTCAGCCCGCGCCTGCTGTGACGCGGGTATCGTGCCCCTCGGGTTTCGATCTGGGGTCGACCCGCACAGATGCAATTGGAAAAATTCGGCATTTTATGGGCATTTTGGGGACGGTGCGGACCCGATGGGGTGAAAATCGATGAAATTCATTGCTGACCGAAACGCCGTCGTTCTGGTTGAAGACGGCCCTGGAACGTCGGGCGTGCCGACCATTGGACCGTTGCGCATCGACGTGGCCCAAAGCCGCGAACTGGATGCGGCGGGGCTGGAACTGTTCGGCGTCACGGGTCTGTTGCGGGACGAAGATCTGGCCACGGCGCTGGCCCGCTGCCTGAACGCCGCATTGGCAATCGACCGGGACGATCTGGCCACCGCGTCCCATGCGCTTGAGATACTGGTTGCCCAGCAACTGGCGTTGGTCGATGCCGACGATCCGGTCCGGCTGGCGGAAGAGTCCATGCGCTATGTCCTGGATCAGGAACGCTGGCGGTTCACCCTGAAGCGGGACCGCCGGTCGGACGGTACCCGTATCGCATTGGACAATCCGAACGGGGCGGCGGTGCCGATCGGCATTCACGTTTCCACGCGGGGAAAGACGCCCAGCTTCTGGGTGATGCAGGAAAACCGCCTGGTTCAGGGCGGGCATGCCTACAAGATTCCGATCCAGGCCGCGACGGCCATGAAACAGGCGGTCCAGGAATATCTGGACATGCACGATATCGGTACAGTCCGGCCATTCGGGTAGATTTCATAACACGAATATTTTAGGAAAATTTTCCTTAGTTCATTGAATTGTAATAGACTTTTGCAACGATTCTGAGCTTCGTCGGTGTGGGGAAGCAGGCAATTCGCCGGCATCATCAGGGCACAGAGATCGGGGCAAATGGAACTCGCTGACAGGATCAGAAACCGGTACATTTTGGGGCTAAGCGCCTTGGCGATCACGATCCTGGCAACCTATCTCGGGCTTCAGAACATCATCGCCCGTCAGGACAATCTAGGGGAAGTGATCCGCATTGCGGGGGAACAGGCCGGCCTGACCCACCGCATTGCCTTCTTCACAGGTCAGATGCGGCATGCGGACAATGCGGAAGACTTTCGCACCGTGCGGCGTCAGGTCCATGTCGCGATCGGGCGCATGGGCGAACGCCATGGCTGGCTGATGCACGGAAATCCCGATGAAGACCTGCCGCGGGTGTCTTCGGACCTGCTGGACCTGATCTATAATGACCCTTCCTTTGGTCTGGATCTGGCGACCAGCCGGTTTCTGCAAAGGGCGGAAATGTACGCCGACCGGGATTTCGAAGACCGGGCGAAAGGCGAATTGTACTTCATCTATGTCACGAACTACGGTCCCTACGTCCTGGACACGTTGCAGGAAGCGGCGGTCCAGGAATATGAGGCGATCGCCCAGAACCAGATCGAGACATTGAAGCGTTACGAGACGTTGGCGGTCGCGATGGCGCTGATCATCATCCTGCTTGAGGTGATTTTCATCTTCCGGCCGATGGAACGCAGCGTCCGGTCTTCCATGCGGTCGATGACGGACAGCATTTCGCATCTTGAGGCTACTGCCTCGAACCTGCAGGAGGCAAAGCGTCAGGCGGAAACCGCCGAACGGGCGAAATCGCAGTTCGTGTCCACCATGAGCCACGAACTCCGGACGCCACTGAATGCCATCATCGGTTTTTCGGAAAGCATGGAATCCGGTGTCTATGGCCCAATCGCATCCCCCAGACAGCGTGCGCGGCTGGGGGATATCTCATCTGCGGCGCGGCACCTGTTGTCGCTGGTCAACGACATCCTGGACATGAGCGCCGCGGTCGAAGGTACGGTCGACCTGAAGGACGACCATTTTGCGTTGGCTGAGGTACTGGAGGAAATCGAATCCTATCTTTTGCCGCTGGCACTGGCGAAATCCCAGGTGCTGGATATCGACCGGACGGATGGCGATACGGTGTGGGTTCGCGGTGACAAGCGGCGGATCATGCAGGTCGGCATGAACATCGCCGCGAACGCCATCAAATATTCCGGCAACGGGACCCTGGTCACAATGGATGTCGTGATCGACACGGACGGGTCCGCCGGGTTCCGCGTTTGCGATCAGGGACCGGGGATGAGCAAGGAGGACATCGAAACAGCCAGACGGCCCTTCGGGCGCACCCGTTCGGCCATGACCAGCGCCACCGAAGGGACGGGCCTGGGTCTGCCGCTAGCGACGGAAATCCTGTCGCTGCATGGCGGGGAACTCACCATCGACAGCATCGTGGGCAAGGGGACGGTCGTAACGGCCGTTTTTCCGGCGGAACGGGTGGAATTCCTGTTCTCGTCTGCGGCCGGCATGCCCCAGGCGGACCTGTTCGATGCGGAACGTCGCGCCGGATAAACCGGCTGTTTCGTTTTCCGGATGGTGAAGGATGGTGCCGCCTGCGTGACTCGAACACGCGACCTACGCATTACGAATGCGCCGCTCTACCAACTGAGCTAAGGCGGCTTCGCCAATGGGACAGGCCTGTGGCCGGTATGCGCCCCGCGAATGGGGCGCGTTTTATCCGCACCGGTTTCGCAAATCAAGGATTAAGGTGCGCGCCTGTGTAAGGCGGGCCGCGGTCCCCTAAATCGAAAACGCGAACTGGTTGCGCGATGCGCTTTCCAGACCGGCATCCTGGGCGGCGACGCACAGGTCTTCGATGCTGGTTCTTGAAAGTCGTTCCATCGCGTATTCCTCGATCTCCTGCCAGATGGGGCGCAGAACGGTGTGCCCCAGTTCGCTGCCGGCCGGGTCGGTCAGCGGGTCGCGCCCGCCCTCCATTTCGTGCACGACGGTTACGATGTCGGCGATCGTGATGCGGCGGCGTTCCTTGGCCAGGCGATAGCCGCCCCGTGGACCGCGCATGCCCTTGAGGATACCGGCATGAACCAGTTGCTGCAGTACCTGTTCCAGATAGCGGCGCGGAATACCCTGCCGTTCCGCGATTTCACGCGACTGCACCGGAAGGTCGGCGGCATGATAGGCGATGTCCAGCACCGCCTCGATCGCGAACATCATCTTCTTCGTAAGCCGCATTTCTCGCTCCTCCTCCCGTTGACGTCTAACGCACGCCTGTCGACCCGAACCCGCCGCCGCCGCGCGCCGTGTCGTCCAGGCTGTCCGATTCCGCCCAGGCAATGTGTACCACCGGGGCCAGCACCATCTGCGCGATCCGCATGCCGCGTTCGATGGTGAACGGTTCCCGCCCGTGATTGATCAGGATGACGCCGACTTCCCCCCGATAGTCGCTGTCGACCGTGCCCGGACTGTTCAGCACGGTAACGCCGTTCTTCGCCGCCAGACCCGACCGCGGCCTTACCTGTGCCTCGTACCCCGGCGGCAGGGCGATGCGAAGGCCCGTCGGAACGATCGTACTTTCGCCCGGCTGTAAAATTTTCGCATCGGCAATCGCCGCCAACAGGTCGCAGCCCGCCGCTTCAACACTGCCATAGGCGGGTAGGGCCAGATCCGCCCCGTGGGGCAGGCGTTCGACGCGGACTTCGACCTGATCAATTACACTCATAATCATACCTCAAGGACCGTCCCGGGATTTGCGGGGTCAGTCGGTTACGTTTGCGAAATGCTCCTCAATCGCGGCGCACAGACGATCCGCGACCGCAACCTTCGTCATTGTCGGCCAGGCGTCGGCACCGTCCGCGGTGATCAGATGCACCGTGTTCTCATCTCCGCCGAAAGTGCCGGTTCCCGTCGAAACATCGTTCGCGACGATCCAGTCGCAGCCTTTGCGCAACAGTTTCGCATGTGCCGTTTCGACGACATTGCCGGTTTCAGCCGCAAACCCGATAACCAGGTCGGGCCGTCCGTCCGTCATCTGCGATACGGTCTTCAGAATGTCGGGATTTTCCGCAAGCGACAGCGTCGGGACGGGCGCGTCTTCCTGTTTCTTCAGCTTTCGGTCGGCCGCGTCGGTCACGCGCCAGTCGGCGACGGCGGCGGCAAAGATCGCAATGTCCGCCGGCAGCGCCGCCTGACAGGCGTCCAACATGTCCCGCGCGCTTTCGACCGAAACCAATTTCACCCCGTCCGGTGCGTCCAGCCGCGTCGGTCCGCTGACCAGTGTGACCCGCGCGCCACGCGCCGCCAGCGCCGCGGCAATGGCATAGCCCTGCTTACCGGAAGACCGGTTCGCGATATAGCGCACAGGGTCGATCGCTTCATGGGTCGGGCCCGCGGTTACCAGCACGGACCGCCCGGAAACCGCGGATGGTTTCGCAGCCGAATCGATGCCAAGCCGGTCCAGTATGGCCGCCAGAATCGTTGCCGGTTCCGACAGCCGGCCATACCCGAACTCGCCGCAGGCCATGGGTCCTTCTTCCGGCCCGACGACCGCGACACCGCGGGATTTCAACGTCGATAAATTGGCCTGTGTCGCCGGGTGGTCCCACATGCGGACATTCATTGCGGGCGCCACCATGACCGGTTTGTCCGTCGCCAGAAGGACGGTCGTTGCCAGGTCATCAGCCAGCCCCGCCGTCATCTTCGCCAGGATGTCGGCGGACGCGGGGGCAACCACGATCAGGTCGGCCTGACGCGAAAGCTGAATATGGCCCATTTCGGATTCGTCGGTCAGCGAAAACAGGTCCTGATAAACCTTGTCCTCGCTCAACGCGGACAGAGACAGGGGCGTAACGAACTGGGCGCCGCCCCTGGTCAGGACGCAACGGACGCCGATCCCGCGTTCCTTAAGCCGGCGTATCAGCTCAAGCGACTTATACGCGGCGATGCCCCCTGAAACGATCAGGACGATCCGGTACCGGTCAGTCATTTCGATGTCCGAGGGTTCGGGCTAAAAAACATAAGCGTTATGTAAATTACTCGATGCAACCCGGCAAGCGGCAGATTGAAGACGCTTACATGATCGACCGAACTCGCAGATTGGGTTTGACCGCGAAATGGTTAACGGGTGGTTAACAGGCCATCGCCTGCGAATGTAGTTAAAGCCTGCTTATTTGACGGAAATTGCGATGGCCGCCAGCACGGCCAGAATCGCAATCGGCCCCCAAATCCGCGTAAACCCCTGAATTCCACCCGGTTCACGAAGGTTGCCGTCGGCCGTCATGCCGTTTTCCGACAGGCGTTCCAGCGTTTCCTCCGCCCGGCGCAGGGTACGTGGCAGCCGTTCCAGCGTATCGATCGTATCGCGCACTGTCTGTGCCACGCGGGCTTCGGGGCCGCGGTTCGCGATCATCCATTCTTCGATCAGCGGCCGGGCCAGCATCCACATGTTGACGTGTGGGTTCAGGACCCGGCCCACCCCTTCCGCGACCAGCATGGTCTTCTGCAGCAGCAGCAGGTCCGGCTGCGCCGGCATGTCGAACCGTTCCGTCGTCCGGAAAAGATGTTCCAGCAGGCGACCGACGGAAATTTCGTTCAGCGGCTTGTCCAGAACCGGCTCCCCGATGGCGCGCAGCGCCTGTTTGAACAGGGCGCGGTTCTGTCCCTTGGGCACATAGCCGATGGCAAAATGCGCGTCCGCCACGCGGCCATAGTCGCGTTCCAGAAAACCCACAAGCGTATCCGCCATGAAAATGCGCTGCGGGCGGGTCACGCGTCCCATGATCCCGAAATCGACAGGACACAGTCGCCCTTCGGCGTCTACAAACATGTTTCCAGGGTGCATGTCGGCATGGAAATAGCCGTCGCGGAAAACCTGCAGGAAGAAGATTCGGGCGGACCGCGCCAGAATATCGTCTATATCGTGCCCGGCATCCCGCAATCCATCGACATCGTCGATGTTATGCCCGTGAATGCGTTCGGTTGTAAGGACCCGCTGACCGGTGCGTTCCCAATCGACGGAAACCACATAAAAGCCTTCGTCCCCGTCGCAGTTTTCCTTGAGTTCCGCGGCGGCGGCCCCTTCCAGCCGAAGGTCGAGTTCGACGCGCACCCATTCTTCGAACGTGTCGACGACCGCGACCGGCCGCAGGCGGCGCGACGGCGGATAGATGCGTTCCGCCACCCGCGCCAGGAACCGAAACAGATCGATATCCTTTTCCAGCCGCTCTTCGATGCCGGGACGCAGGACTTTGACCGCGACATCGCGGCCATCGGTGGTGACCGCAAAATGGACCTGGGCGATGGACGCGGCGGCCACGGCCTCTCGCTCGAAACTGGTGAAGGCGTCGTCCAGCGGTTTCGCCAGCGCTTCCTCGATCGTTGCGATGGCCTGGTCCGTCGGAAACGGCGGCAGCCCGTCCTGCAGATGTTCCAGGTCGTGGGCGACCTGATCACCAACCAGATCGGCACGAACCGAAAGGGCCTGCCCCAGCTTCACGAAACTCGGACCCAGCGCGGTAAGCGCGGCTGCCAGTTTCTGCCCCGGCCGCCCGTCGCGACGGCGCCGGAAAAGAAGGCGGATCATAAACAACAGGATGCGCAGCGGCGGTGCACGACCGGAAGCCTGTTCCAGCGGCCAAAGCGCGTCGTGGCGCGCCAGAATGTGCGCGATCCCGATCAGACGGCAAAGATGGATGACGGGGCGCACCATGCGGCGTCAGATTCTCCAGCCCTGATGGATCGCCGCGATCCCGCCGGAAAGGTTGCGGTATGTCACGTTTTCCAGCCCGGCATCGCGCATGCGGGACACAAGCGTCTGTTGGTCGGGAAATCGGCGGATGGATTCCGCCAGATAGACATAACTTTCCTCATCCCGCGCGACCCAGCGGCCAAGCGCCGGCAGAACCCGGAAGGAATACTGGTCATAGAGCCGGTCCAGCACGGGAAGGGCGACGTGGCTGAATTCCAGGCATAGAAACTTGCCGCCGGGCCTGAGCACGCGCCGCGCCTCTGACAGGACGGACGCGATATCCGTCACGTTGCGCAGACCGAACGCGATTGTGAAGACATCGACGGACGACCTTGCGACCGGCAGACGCTGGGCGTCGCCCACGGTCCAGCGGACGCCTGTTAGAAGGCCGCGGTCGATCGCGCGGTCCCGCCCGACACGGACCATCCCTTCGGTCAGGTCGCAGATCGTCACCTGTCCCCCGCCGGCATCCAGAAAGCGAAAGGCGATGTCGCCGGTGCCGCCCGCCACATCCAGCAGGTGCTGGTCGGCGCGCGGCCGGATCTGGTCGATCAGCGATGCCTTCCACAGCCGGTGGATGCCCCCGGACATCAGGTCGTTCATCAGGTCGTAGCGTCCGGCCACGGACGAAAAGACATCGCGGACAAGACCCGGCTTTTCGTCCGGATCCACGTCCCGATAGCCGAAGCTTGCGTTATCGCCGGTCGTTCCCATCATGATGCGCCAGACAATAGCGTTCTGTTGGGACCAGTCAAAGAACAACACGCATGCCGGAGCTTCCAGAAGTAGAGACTGTTTGTCGCGGGTTGCGGCCCATGCTGGTCGGGCGCCGCCTGACCCGTGTCGACCAGCGCCGGGCGGATTTGCGATTTCCGTTTCCGCAAGGCTTTGCCGCGCATCTGACTGGCGCGCAGGTCACCGCCATCGACCGGCGTGCGAAATACATCCTGATCCGCCTTTCGGACGGCTGGACCTGGCTGGTTCATCTGGGCATGTCCGGCCGTTTCACGATCACGCCCGGTGCCAGGGCGTCGTCCGGCCAGGCCGGCCACAATTCAGGCTGGGCGCTGGCGGAACCACATGATCATCTGATCGCCGAGACCGAGGATGGCGCGCGTGTCGTCTATAACGATGTGCGACGGTTCGGATTCATGGATCTGATCCCGCCGGGCGGCGATGCGACCAGTAAGCATTTGGCCGGCCTGGGTCCGGAACCGCTGGACCCGGCTTTCGACGCCGAATACCTGTCCGGCGTACTGGCGGGGAAGCGGACGCCGATCAAGGCCGCCTTGCTGGACCAGCATATCGTCGCCGGCCTGGGGAACATCTATATCTGTGAAGCACTGTGGCGGGCCGGCATAAGCCCGCGACGGCTTGCGGCGGGTGTGCGCGGCGTTCGAGCCGAACGCCTGGTCCGTGCCGTGAAGGATGTGCTGGACGCGGCGATTGCCGCGGGCGGATCTTCCCTTCGCGACTATGTACAGGCGTCCGGCGAGTTGGGCTATTTTCAGCATGCCTGGGACGCATACGACCGGGCGGGTGAGGTCTGCCGCCGGGCAGACTGTGGTGGGCAAATCCAGCGCATCGTCCAGTCGGGCCGGTCGACCTATTTCTGTTCCAGGCATCAGCGCTGATCCGGATTCCGTTTGGAATTTCAAGGCGCTTCATATCAGGATTGTGCACAGCACAAAAAAACGCTAGCACAATCGCCATGAACTGGACGTCGCGATGGGCGGGCAAAACCGCGCTTGCTTTCTGTGCCTTCTGCCTGATCGGTGCGGGCATGGCGGGCGCGCAGGGGTTTCTGACAGGGTTCGAAGACCTTCCGCTTGCGCCCAACCTGCGTGCGGTGGAAGACACGGGCTTGGTGTTTGATTCGCCGGCCGGGCGGATCGTCGAAGGCTATGCCACCGGCGACACGAATGCCGCGGCCGTCCAGGAATTCTATCAGGAAACGCTGCCGGCCCTGGGTTGGATCCATGAAGACGGGTCCCGCTTCCGCCGGGAGGGCGAACAGCTTGTCATTGATTACTTCGGTTCCGCCGGCGCGCTCAGCGTACGATTTACCCTGGCGCCGTTATAGACCGGTCCGGGCCGACAACCGCATCCATCAAACAACTGAGAAACGAAGAGGAAGACCATGGGGTATGAGCATATCATCGCCGAGAAGAAAGACTCGGTCGGGCTGATCACGCTGAACCGGCCGAAGGCGCTGAACGCGCTTTGCGCCGCGCTGATCGCCGAACTGGGCCGGGCGCTCGATGACATGGAAGCCGACGACGCGATCGGGGCCGTGGTCATCACCGGCTCCGAAAAGGCATTTGCCGCCGGGGCGGACATTAAGGAAATGGCGTCCAAGGATTTCATGGACGTCTATTTGGGGGACTTCATCACCGACGGATGGGAACGGATCACGACCTGCCGCAAACCGATCATCGCCGCTGTGGCTGGTTATGCGCTGGGCGGTGGCTGTGAAGTCGCCATGATGTGCGATTTCATCATTGCCGCGGAAAGCGCCAAATTCGGTCAGCCGGAAATCACCATCGGAACGATTCCCGGCTCTGGCGGCACACAGCGCCTGACCCGCTTTGTCGGCAAGTCCAAGGCAATGGAAATGTGCCTGACGGGGCGTCTGATGGACGCCGCCGAAGCGGAACGGTCGGGTCTTGTCAGCCGCGTCGTTCCGAACGAGGAACTGCTGGGCGATGCCATGAAGACCGCCGCACAGATTGCCGGTCTGTCGCGTCCGGTCGTCCTGATGGCAAAAGATGCGGTCAACCGCGCCTACGAAACCACCCTGAAGGAAGGGGTGCATTTCGAACGCCGGATCTTCCATTCGACCTTCGCGTTGGAAGACCAGAAGGAAGGCATGGCGGCCTTTGCGGAAAAACGCGAACCGAAATGGAAGAACCGCTAAGTCGGCCAAGGTCCCGGCTCTATGGGCGGCGCTGGTCTTGCGCCGCCTATTTTCCGGGCTTGACGCACGGTCCAGCCATCCCTATAAGCGCCCCCGATTTGAACATTGGGCACGGTTCCGCCGAACCGCACCCGCACGGACAACGAACGAGATCGATATGGCCAACCATCAATCCGCGCTGAAGCGCATCCGCCAGACGAAAAAGCGCACCGATCGTAACATTTCGCGGCGCAACCGTATTCGCACCTTTGTGCGTCGGGTCGAAGAGGCGGTGGAAAGCGGCGACGCAACCGCGGCGCAGGCAGCGTTCGACGTCGCCATGCCGGAACTGCATCGTGGCGTGTCGAAAGGGCTCTTCCACAAGAAGACGGCCGCACGCAAGATCAGCCGCCTCGCCAAGCGGGTCAAGGCGACCGCGTCCTGACGCGACGACCATTGCGGACGAATTCGACGCCGGGCATCAGCCCGGCGTTTTTTGTCGCGGAATCGTCACACTTGAGTAAATTTTTACAGATCGGTTACGGCGTAAGAATATTGCGCCTGTCGTGGGTCGTCAGGCCCATGTTTCGGAACAAAAACGACTTTTTGAAGTGCATTACAGGTTTTCGGTTTTAAGGCGCGACCCGGAAGGATTGTGCCCTTCCGAGTCAACAGATTTATTTTCAGATTCGGGCGCCGACTCGTCTTGATAGAAAAATTTTTGGCAATTAGGATTGCGACAGGTTGAGAGTTCGCAGTTCGCTTGCCGAAGAAAAAATCGGCGCTTCGCGCTTCAAGAACAGAATACGAGGTGGGGATTTGTTTAAGAATTTATGACATCAGGGATAAATTCTTAGACACAATCGATTTTTTCTTGAGCAGCAATAATGATAAACATGGGCATTCTAAATTTTTAGTGCCCAGATAAAGGTTTTGGTTGGTTTTTTGTGTCAATTAGCCTTTCCGGCTTCACGACTAACCAAAATAAATTATTGCTTCCCCGATCTTAAATGGCGGGGCGTGGCGGGTCGATTGACCTAGCGAATGATAGGCGCTGTGAACGAATGGGATGGGCTTTGGTAGCCGATGCCGGTCGCGGGGTTTTGACTCCGGGGTGGTTTCGGCTGGGTATGGACGCACGGCAATTGGCCAGGTTTATGGCCGACGATGTTTTGGGGGTTGGAAGCGTATGGTAAGTCAGTCTCTGGAGCGCCCGGTTGCATCGGCATCTTCACACGGATCGGACCAGAGTTCCGCAAAGGCCGAAACCTCTTGGGCTCGGGTCCGTTCGGCCCTGCGGTCCGAATATGGGGAGAACGCGTATCGAAGCTGGCTGAAGCCGTTGGTGTTCGACGGGTTTGACGGCCGGGACGTCACATTGTCCGTGCCGACCCGTTTCATGCGCAATTGGATCGAATCTCAATATGGCGACCGCCTGCTGGAACTTTGGCGCGCCGAATACCCCGACATCCAGCGCGTGACCGTCCGGCAGTCGCGCGGGCGCGCGACGGATCAGTCCCGCGCCACCCCGGCCACATCGGGTGCGGAACCAAACGGCACGGTCCCCGACCAGGCCGCGGATGCGACCCGCGAACCCGGAATCGCTGCGCTTTCCGCGCCGCTGGATCCGCGCTTTTCCTTTGATTCCTTTGTTGTCGGCAAACCGAACGAACTGGCCTTTGCCGCTGCGCGCCGGGTGGTGGAGGCGCCGAACGTCCCCTTTAATCCGCTTTTCCTTTTCGGCGGCGTCGGCCTGGGCAAAACGCATCTGATGCACGCGATTGCCGGGTCCATCCGCGAACGCGCGCCGCAGAAACGGGTCCTGTACCTTTCTGCCGAAAAGTTCATGTACCAGTTCATCCGGGCCCTGCGCTACAAGGACACGATGGCGTTCAAGGAAGAGTTCCGGTCGGTCGATGTGCTGATGATCGACGACATCCAGTTCATTGCCGGCAAGGAAAGCACGCAGGAAGAGTTCTTCCACACCTTCAATACGCTGGTCGACCAGAACCGGCAGGTCGTGATCTCCGCGGACAAGTCCCCGGCGGAACTGGACGGGATCGAAGACCGCATGAAATCGCGCTTGGGCTGGGGTCTGGTCGCGGAAATCCATTCCACGACCTATGAACTGCGCCTGGGCATCCTGCAGGCAAAGGCCGAACGGCTGAATGTCGAGGTGCCGTCGAAGGTCCTGGAGTTCCTGGCGCACCGGATTTCATCCAACGTCCGCGAGCTGGAAGGCGCGTTGAACCGTCTGGTCGCGTTTGCCAACCTGGTCGGGCGGGACATCACGCTGGAGACGGCCCAGGACGTTCTGCACGATCTGATCCGGGCCAACGACCGTAAGGCGACGATCGAGGAAATCCAGAAACGCGTCGCCGAACACTACAACATCAAGATTTCAGAGATGCATTCCGCGCGACGCAGCCGGGCCATTGCCCGTCCGCGCCAGGTCGCAATGTACCTGGCAAAGCAGCTGACGGCGCGGTCCCTTCCCGATATCGGACGGAAGTTCGGCGGACGGGACCACACAACGGTCATGCATGCCATCAAGAAGGTGGAGGAATTGCGCCAGCTGGACAGTGGTTTCGCCGAGGATGTGGACCTGCTGCGCCGTATGCTGGAAGGGTGATTCGCGAATTCTGTGCACCCGGTGCACGCAAGGGCCGAAACGGCGCGGCACGGCAAATCGGCGCCATAAATCGACCACGATCAAACGAACCTAATTTTATCTGGCAATTCAGTAGTTTAGAATGCGCCAGATCAGCCCGCCCGACGGCCGTTCTTCCGGCCTCGACAAATCCAAAAAAATCGCGGATATCCTTGGTGTGCGTGCTATAATTTTGAGCCCTTGACGGCGGTTTGGCGGCCAGGCCTTCAACCCGCCCCGGTCGGGGGCTGAATTCCAGAGACCAAGGCATCCAGAACGGACGGCCGGACTTGCAATTCAGGAGTGAGCGGAAAGGACCGGCGATCTTTAGAACGCCGGATCGAAGCGTCGCCGAACCACGTGGGCCCAGCAGCAAGGGGCATGCCGGTTCGGTGCTGAATTAAAAACAGGGAACGATACGTCAAGCCATGAAACTGACCATCGAACGAGCGGCGTTGTTGCGCGCGCTGAACCATGTACAAAGCGTCGTGGAGCGGCGGAACACGATCCCGATCCTGGCGAACGTGCTGGTCGAAGCGCAGGACGGAAAGCTGAGCCTGAACGCCACAGACATGGATATTTCCATCGTCGAAAAGACGGCGGCGGAAGTCGCGACGCCGGGGTCCGTAACCGCGCCGGTGCTGACGCTGTATGACATTGTGCGCAAACTTCCCGAAGGGGCGCAGGTCAGCCTGGACGCCACCGGCGAACAGGGGCGGGTCATTCTGTCGTCCGGCCGGTCGCGCTTTACGCTGCAGACGCTGCCGACAGAAGATTTTCCGATGATGACCGGCGGTGATATGCCCCATTCGTTCGATCTGGACGCGGGCGCGCTTCGCACGTTGGTGGACCGCACACGGTTCGCGATTTCGACCGAAGAAACCCGCTATTACCTGAACGGCATCTATCTGCACGCGGTCAGCGAAGGCGACGAGAAACTGCGTGCCGTGGCGACGGACGGGCATCGTCTGGCCCGGGCGGAAGTTGACCTGCCGGAAGGGGCAAGCGGCATTCCCGGCGTCATCGTCCCGCGCAAGACCGTGGCCGAGTTGCGGAAACTGATTGATGAGACGGACGGCGCCGTCAGCGTGTCGCTGTCCGACACCAAAATCCGTTTCGAATTCGACGAAGCGGTGCTGATTTCCAAGCTTATCGACGGCACATTCCCGGATTATGAGCGGGTGATCCCCAGTGGCAACGACAAGGTGCTGACCGTTGATCGGAACAGCTTCGCCCAGGCGGTCGACCGCGTATCGACCATCGCGACGGAAAAACTGCGCGCGGTGAAACTTGCAATCGACGCCGGGCAACTGACGCTCAGCGCATCCAGCCAGGACAACAGCACGGCGGTTGAGGAGCTTCCGGTCGACTATGACAAGGACGCGATCGAAATCGGCTTTAACGCCCGCTATCTGCTGGACATCGCGGACCAGATCGAAAGCGTGCAGGCGGAGTTCGTATTGGCCGACGCGGCGTCGCCGACGATTGTGCGGGACGGCGAAGATCCGGGTGCGCTTTACGTCCTGATGCCGATGCGGGTCTGAGCGGCATCGTGACGGCTTCCGCCTTGGCGCAACGGCAGGGCGCCCCGAAGGACGACATCGGGGCGGGGGCCGTGTCGCCTGCACCTGAAAGAATGACCACGCGTTTGTCCGCACCGCCCTTTGCGCTTTCGGTAAGTCGGCTGCGCCTGACCGCGTTCCGGAATTACGAGGCTGCGCTGGTTGAAACCGACCGCCGCCCCATCGTGCTGACCGGGCCGAACGGTGCCGGCAAGACGAACCTGTTGGAAGCGGTGTCCCTTCTGGCGCCGGGTCGCGGTCTGCGCCGCGCGAGGGTACCGGACATGGACCGCAAGGTGGCGGGCGACACGGGTGCTGTGACCCCGTCCTGGTCGGTTGCCGCAACGGTGGAAACCCCTGCCGGACCGGTCCAGATCGGCACGGGCCGCGACCCGGAAGGCGACCGACGGCTTGTGCGCATCGACGGCGAGGCGGCGCGCGGGCAGACCGCGCTGGGTGACCATTTTTCCGCCGTCTGGCTGACGCCGCAGATGGACCGGCTGTTTCTGGATTCCGCCGGCGAAAGACGGCGTTTCCTGGACCGACTGATATTCGGTTTCGACGGGGCGCATGCCGGGCGTATCAACGCCTATGAGAAGGCGATGCGCCAGCGTTCGCGGGTTTTGAAGGACGGTATCGACGACCCGGCCTGGCTGAATGCGCTGGAAGACCAGATGACTGAACGCGCCATTGCAATTGCCGCTGCGCGCCGCGACATGATCGGAAGGCTGGGCCGCGCCTGTGCCCGCGACGAAGGACCGTTCCCGGGTGCCGCCCTGTCGGTGGAAGGCGATGTCGAAAGCTGGCTTTCGGAGATGCCGGCGGTTGATGCGGAAGAACGGTTCGCCGATGCGCTGCGGTCGTCCCGGTCCCGGGATGCAGAAGCCGGCGGTGCCGCCATCGGCCCGCACCGGTCCGATCTGGCGGTAACGCATCTGGCAAAGGATATGCCGGCCGCCCATTGTTCGACCGGCGAACAGAAGGCGCTTCTGATCGCCATCGTTCTGGCCCATGCGCGCCTGCAGGGCGCCGAACGCGGTGCAGGACCGGTGCTTTTGATGGACGAAGTGGCCGCGCACCTGGATGAAGACCGGCGCAATGCGCTGTTCGACACAGTGCTGTCGCTGGGGCTGCAGGCGTGGATTACCGGCACGGACGCCGCGGCTTTTGCCGGTTTGTCCGGCAAAGCGCGTTTTTTCGATGTCGCTGCGGCGACCGTACAGCCTGCCGATCTTTGAGGCGGGTTTCAGAGACTGATTGAAATTGGGTTGAGGTTGAAACGTTATGGCGGATGAAACGGCAAGTCAGGGCAGTGAATACGGCGCGGACTCGATCAAGGTCCTCAAGGGTCTTGAGGCGGTGCGCAAGCGGCCCGGCATGTATATCGGCGACACCGATGATGGCACCGGTCTGCATCATATGGTCTACGAGGTCGTGGATAACGCCATTGACGAGGCACTGGCCGGTCATTGCGACATCGTGAAGGTCGTGCTGAACGGTGACGGGTCTGTCACCGTGTCCGACAATGGCCGCGGGATTCCGACCGAAATGCACCCGACCGAAGGTGTGTCCGCCGCCGAAGTGATCATGACCCAGCTTCATGCCGGCGGAAAATTCGACCAGAATTCCTATAAAGTGTCTGGCGGCCTGCACGGCGTCGGCGTGTCCGTCGTCAATGCGCTGTCGGTCTGGCTGGAGCTGGAAATCCGACGTGGCGGCAAAGTGCACAAGATGCGTTTCGAAAACGGGGAAGCGGTCGCCCCCCTGGAAGTAACCGGCGACACGGCCGGCATTTCCGGGGCGGAGAAGGGCACGATCATCACGTTCATGCCGTCGCCCGCGACCTTTACCATGACGGAGTTCGACTTCGGGACGCTGGAACACCGGCTGCGTGAACTCGCGTTTCTGAATTCCGGCGTGCATATCCAAATCACCGATGCCCGGTCCGCCGAAAAGAAGGTTGTGGACCTGCATTACGAAGGCGGGGTCAAGGCGTTCGTCGAATGGATCGACCGGTCGAAACAGAGCTTGCACGGCGCGCCGGTCCTGATTGCCGGCGAAAAGGACGGCATTACCGTCGAATGCTCACTGCAATGGAACGACAGCTATCACGAGACGATGCTGTGTTTCACAAACAACATTCCCCAGCGGGACGGCGGCACGCATCTGGCCGGTTTCCGCGGGGCGCTGACACGCCAGGTCAACGGCTATGCCCAGGATACGGGCCTGGCGAAAAAGGAAAAGGTCGCACTGTCGGGCGACGACGCCCGCGAAGGCCTGACCTGTGTCCTTTCGGTCAAGGTGCCGGACCCGAAATTTTCCAGCCAGACCAAGGACAAGCTCGTTTCGTCCGAAGTGCGCCCGGTGGTCGAAGCCGTGGTGAACGAAAAGCTTGCGGAGTGGTTTGAAGAAAACCCGACCGAGGCCCGCAAGATCGTCCAGAAGGTGGTGGAAGCGGCGGCCGCGCGGGAAGCCGCACGCAAAGCCCGCGAACTGACCCGCCGCAAGGGGGTGATGGATATCGCCTCCCTTCCGGGAAAACTGGCCGATTGCCAGGAACGCGACCCTGCCAAGTCCGAACTCTTCATCGTCGAGGGTGACAGCGCGGGCGGTTCCGCAAAACAGGGCCGCGACCGGAAGTTTCAGGCGATCCTGCCGCTGAAGGGCAAGATCTTGAACGTGGAACGCGCACGTTTCGACAAGATGCTGTCCAGTCAGGAAATCGGCACCCTGATCACGGCGCTGGGCACGGGGATCGGCAAGGACAGCTTCGACCTTTCCAAGGCGCGCTACCACAAGATCATCATCATGACCGATGCGGACGTGGACGGAAGCCACATCCGAACCCTGCTGCTGACCTTCTTCTATCGTCAGATGCGCGAACTGGTCGATGCTGGATACCTTTATATCGCACAGCCGCCCCTGTTCCTGATCAAGAAGGGCGACCGCAAGCTGCGCTATATCAAGAACGAAAAGGAACTGGAACGGTTCCTGATTTCCAACGGACTGTCGGACGCGGTCCTGACCGATGCGCAGGGCAATCAGCGCGGTGGCGACGATCTGGCTCAGGTTGTGGACCGCGCGCGCGAAGCCAAACACCTGATCGAACCGCTGGCCCGCGCCTGCGGCAGCGCACAGGTGGTGGAACTTCTGGCGATCTATGGCGCGCTCAGCCCGCAGGTGCAGGGCGATTTGAACCTGGCCACACAGGCCAGCCAGTTCGTTGCCCAGGTGCTGGACCGCCTGTCGGACGAACATGCCAGGGGCTGGACCGGTGCCGCGTCGGCGGAAGACGGCTATGTCTTTTCCCGTGTGAACCGCGGGGTGACGGAAACCGTTCGCATTGACCCGGAACTCCTGCGCAGCGGGGAAGCCCGCAAATTGGACCAGATGGCGGGACACCTTCAGGAAGTCTATTCCGGTACCGGGGCCCAGCTGACGATCAAGGAAGACAGCGTGGTCCTGAACGGACCGATCGACCTGATCGACCGTATCGTCGCGACGGGGCGCAAGGGACTGTCGGTCCAGCGATACAAGGGCCTTGGCGAAATGAACCCGGACCAGCTTTGGGAAACGACGCTGGATGCCGAAGCGCGCTCGCTCCTTCAGGTGAAAATTGCCCATGGCGACGATGCGGACACCGTCTTCTCAACCCTGATGGGCGATATCGTGGAACCGCGTCGGGACTTCATCCAGGAAAACGCATTGAAAGTCGCGAACCTGGATGTGTGATTTTGCAGGGATGTGAAACCGCACATGTTTTGGGCTTCCAGCATCCGGCTTGGATCCCCGTTTCGGAAACGCCCGGTCCATCGGCGCGGTGAGGTCGGTGCGCCCATAGATGCGGCGTGAGGAGATACTTGCGAGCGGAAAATTTTCCGCCCTGATTCCGCGACGATCAGCCGCCGGCACTAAGACCCGAACCTTCCTCTGACGGCGGCGACAGATCCATTGCCGAGAGAGTGAAGATGAATGAGGACCCTTTGCCGGGCGCACTTTCAACCCGGATTGTGCCTCCATTGGCTTCAATCATCTGCTTGCACATGGGAAGCCCCAATCCCGTACCCGCTTCGCCGCCGGTACCATTCGTTGTTGCATTCCTGTCCATGTCGAAAAGCCGCTCGCAAACGCTTTGTTCCATGCCGATGCCGTTGTCGCTGATCGTGACGCGGACCTGATCGCCCGTTTTCTCGGAATGTACTGTGATACGACCACCGTTATGACTGAACTTTGCCGCGTTATGAATCAGGTTTCGGATAATCGTTTCCACCATGCTGCTGTCCGCATACGCCTCATCCTGCGAGATGGACGTCACCACGGTGATTTCCTTGCGCAGTAGCGTGTCCTGCAGGATGCCGGTTACACGATCTGTGATGTTCGCCAGGCTGATGATGCTTGGTTGAACTTGCCCACCCTTCATTTGGAAGTGGGCCCATTCCAGAAGATTCTCCAGAAGTTCGTGGAGCCTATCGGCGGAACGATGCACCTCTTGGGCAATAGTGACAATTTTGCTTTTGTCGAACGCGTCCGCCGATATCGACATCATCTTGGTCGCGCCCAGGATGGTTGAAAACGGGCTTCGAAGGTCGTGAGCGATGATTGAGAAGAGCCGGTTCTTGATTCCGATTTCCTGTTTCAACTGCTTGTTCAGCTCGGCTTCGCTTTCGGCAAGGTCCGCCAGTTCCTTGGTTCGCTCCAGCACGAGACGTTCAAGTCGGATTTTTGAATAGCGTTGATTGACGGTGATCCCGATCAGCAGCAGCATGACGGACGCAATTGCGATCAGTTGCCATTGATACTGCACGAATACGCTTGGCGTCTCGAAGAGAACCCTTGAAGACGGGTGAAGGGCATCCATGTCGATATTCCAGCGGCGCAGTTCCCGCCAGTCGAAGATGTATTCGTAACTGTTTTCGGTCTCGCTCCCCATCACATCGCCCGCCAGAATCGCGGCAGAACGGTCCGCAATGATCTGGCCGACGGCTTCCCCGGAAATCAGGTATCCGCCGACGATTCCGCTGTCGACCAGCGTGCTCCAGTTACTGAATATCGGGGCATTTGCCGCGTCCGACAGCCTCTGCGTTGCGTCGAAGACGTTCAAACGCTGGCCCTGCCCATCCTGAAAAATCAGCAGGTGATAGATCGCGCTTTCGGGCGGCAATTCGGAAACGCGGGTCAACAGTGCATCGAATGCTAGGTCCACAAGATATTCCACCTTGTTCTCGGGCCAGCCCATTTCCTGTAGCGCGGTGCGAACCCCTTCAAGTCGGTCCGATCCGCCGGGAGAACGCGTATCGCCTGTTACGAAAATCCGCTCGGCTTGGGTTAGGCGCAGCATTTCCTCTATGGATCGTTGGTAATCCGCCAGGATCGGGACGGCGGACCTTCGTGTATCCGCGGCGGATACGGTGGCGCCGGGGGCAACAAGCAATCTTTCCGCCGTTTCCAACAGAGTCGGATGCGCTTCCAGGAACCGCACCGCTGGAAGGCTTTCTGCCACAATCAAATCTGGCGGCGATGCGCCGTATCGCTCTTCCAGGAAGCGCGCAAAGACCGCGCCCTGTTCTTCGCCCCGATGCTGGTTTGCGCCCAGGTATTCAAACCGAAGGCGCATTGGGAAGGTAATCTCGTCAACTCGCGTGAAAAGGCCGGTTTCGACTTCCTTCGCCCATTTCAGATGCGAGTCCCAGGAACTGAGGAACAGGACTGTCGCTGGTTCGGCGGGCTGATCGGCGAACGCGCCTTGGTTGCTGTGGAAATTACTGAAATATAGAAGAGCAGACACGGCGAACATCGCCATTTTTGTGATTGGGGGCATAGGCTTCGACAGCTCTTCCTGGTTTTTGACCCCTCCAGGAATCCGTTAGTTCCATTAAAATTCAGTAAAATGTTCGGAGAAAGGATTGGGTGCCGGCGGACCCTTGAAGACGGTTTCTGAAATGGCGGTGCAACTCAAAGGAGCAATACATTGCGATCAGCGCCGGCGGAACTCATGCAGGGAACCGGTTTGAAATCAGTCATTTCTTGATCAATGCATCACCTGATTTAGCTAGCCATCCGCGCGTTTTACCTTCTGGTGCTCGTCTTCGACGAGGCCGATTTTCCAGTAACCGGAAATATATGTGTCCGCGCGTGGGATATCTTGTTCCTGATTAAGGAACTGGCGCAGACTGCGGATAACACCGCTTTCTCCGGCAATGCAGGTTCGAACCCGTCCTTTTGGCCAGTCCATGGTCCGGATGAAATTTTCCTGCGCTTTTGAGGCCGTGCCGGGGTTGGGGTGCACAAACCAGTGCATGACAATCCCCGCCGGCGCGTCGATTTCCTGTCTGTCTCCTTCGGCGGTCACTTCGAAGATGGCGATCCCGGTTGCATCGCGCGGCATTGCTTCCAGGGTGGCCGACGCCATGGGTAAAGCTGATGGGTCCGCCGCTACCAGATACCAGTCCGCATCAAATTCAGTGACTTTGGGCGCGCTGGGGCCCGCAAAGCCAAGGAACGCGCCCGGTTTCGCGCGATTAGCCCAGCGTGACGCCGGCCCATTGTCGCCGTGGGCGACGAAATCGATATCGAGTTCCTGCGATTCCGGTCGATAGTTTCGCACCGTGTAGGTTCGGCGGACCGGCATCGGTCCGTCCTTTAGCCGCCGCGCAAAGTTTTCCCGGCTTTCATCGGGTTCCGGCAGCATCAGTTTGCAGTTGCCGCCCTCCCGCCCTTCAGGAAATCCGTCCAGTTCAGGCCCGGAAAAAGTGACCCGGATCATGTTTGGCGTAATGTGCCCGGCGTTTTTGACGGTCAACAGGCGTGGGCTCGGTCGACCCGCCGGCTTCTGCACAGTTTGCCTATGGTCCGATGCAAGTGACATATGACTGTTTCTCCCAATTTTTGAACCAATCCCCCAGGTTATGGGTTATGGGCTTATCGGCTGCTGCCGCGCCAATCCAAGGTCGGACGCAGGCATAATGAAGAGTAGGTGATCAACTAAATATGCGAGTAATTATTAATTGCAATATCTCATGCGCCTAATTTTTCCCCTGAAGCCGCGTTTTATCTGACGTATGGGCAAATGCGCGGCCAGGAAAAGGCCTCTCCTGCGACCGGATCGAATGTCGGGTGGGCGAATGCCAACGGCTTCCCGTCCAAACACATGTGGATTCGCCCGCCAGCGCCCCGTAACATTGGGGCCTAAAGTTGAGGGAGGCTATCTGGCGTGACCACGGATACAAAACCCCGCGCGTCGCTTCGCGCCGCGCTGACGCCCGTATCCGCATTGCTGTTCAGTGTGGCGCTGCTGCTGATGGGAAACGGGCTTCAAGGCACTTTGATCCCCGTTCGCGGCAACATCGAACATTTCGGACATTTTGAACTCGGACTTCTGGGTACGGGATATTTCGCGGGTTTTACGCTGGGCTGCATCTTCGGGCCTATGTTGCTGATGAAGGGCGGGCATATTCGCACCTTCATGGCGATGGCATCGGTTGCGTCGGTCATCGTGCTTTTGCACGCGATCTATCTGGAACCGCTGGTCTGGACACTGCTGCGCGGGGCGACGGGGTTCTGTTTTGCGGTCCTGTATGTCGTCATTGAAAGCTGGTTGAACGAAAAATCGACCAACGAAAATCGGGGCGCCGTGTTTTCGGTCTATACCGTGATCAACCTGACGGTCATTACCATGGGCCAGATGATGATCAGTCTGGACGACCCGGCATTGTTCGGGCTGTTCGCGCTGGCGTCGATCCTGGTGTCGGTGGCGACTTTGCCGGTCGCCTTCACATCCAGCGCGGCGCCGGCGATTCCAGGGTTTGTGGTGCCGAACCTGAAGGAACTTTATCGTTTGTCCCCGGTCGGGTTTGCCGGCTGTCTGGCGGTCGGCCTGGCGAATGGCGCGTTCTGGACCCTGGCACCCGTCTTTGCCCAGAATGAAGGGTTGGATCTTGCGGCCGTCGGCCTGTTCATGAGCGCCGTCGTGATCGGCGGGGCGATATCCCAATGGCCGTTGGGGCGCCTGTCGGACCGGATGGACCGGCGCTATGTAATCATCGGGTCGTCGGCGCTGGCAGCAGTTGCCGGGGTTGCGCTGACCTTCCTTGCGGCAAAGGGTGGTGTCTGGATATTCGCGATCGGCGCATGTTTCGGCGCCGGTGCCTTGCCGATCTATTCCCTGGTCGTCGCGCATGCCAACGATCACACCAATCCGGCCGACATGGTAAAGATCAGCAGCGGCCTTCTTCTGACCTTTGGTGCCGGTGCGGCGCTTGGCCCGCTGGCCGCATCGGCCGTGCGCGGCCTGACAACAATGCCGACGCTGTTCCTCTATACCACCGCTGTAAACATTGTTTTCATTGCGTTTGTCTGCTGGCGAATCCGCCGTCGCAAGCCTGCGGGGGAAAAGGACCGCGTGAAGTTCAACGAATCCATCATCAATGCCCAGACGGTTTCACCCATCGCGACGGAATCGGCCACACAACCGGCCCCTGCGCAGCCTTCCGCCCCGGCCCCGACCAGGAAGGGCGACGAATGACGGATCGCTTTCGCAGAACACGCGTTGGCAATAAACTGCGGCAGGTAATGACCGCGAAAGGGACCGCCGGTGTCAGATGTCGCCCTCTGGATTGAGGAATTCGTCACACTCCTCACGGAAACGCTGAACAGGCGCACATTCTATTATCAGATCGCGGTCATCGCCGCGACGATCGGGTCCGCATGGATGCTATCCCGCACCATCCGACGCAGCCTTCCCGAGCGGTTGGCGGCGGAAGATGGTGCGACCGGCTTTCCCGAAAACCTTCGTGGCCGGGTGGAGGCGCTGACCCATCATGTAAGGGAACTCCTGTTTCCGGCCCTAAGCGTGATACTCCTGGGCATCGCTGTCGTTCTCAGCGGCGAGTTCTTTGACCGGAAATGGTTGGTCCAGCTGGTTCAGGGGCTGAACCTTCTGTCCCTGTTCTATATAGTCGCGACCCGCGTCGCGCAGTCCGGTGCGGTGAAGTTCTTCATGCTGTTCGTCCTGGTGCCGATCGCATGCGTCTATGCGGTTGGGCTTCTGGATCATCTGATCGAAATTGCCGAAAGCATTGATTTCGACCTGGGCAGCATCTCGTTCACGCTTTACGGCATTGTCCGGACATTCATCTTCGGGGCGGTTCTGTTCTGGCTGGGTCGGATTTCGAACATCACCGGCCAGAACCTGATCCGGAAACGGGTCACAAAGGACGAAACCACGCGCGAACTGGCCCTGAAATCCTTTCAGATCGTCTTGTTCGTCCTGGTCGCGCTGTTGTTCCTTCAGGTCGCAGGGATCGACCTTACCGCGCTGGTCGTTTTTGGCGGTGCGATCGGGGTCGGGCTGGGCTTCGGCCTTCAGCAAATTGCGTCGAACTTCATTTCCGGCATCATCATCCTGCTGGACCGGTCGATCGCGATTGGCGATTTCATCGAACTGGAGGACGGCCGGGCGGGCCGATTACGGGAATTGACCATGCGGTCCGCCACGCTTGAGACGTTCGACAACAAGGACATCATGGTCCCGAACGAACGGTTCATCACGACCGCGTTCACGAACTGGACCCATTACAACAAGAAACAGCGCTATCCGCTCTATTTCTCGGTCGCCTATGGCACGGACCTGGAAAAACTGTTCCAGATTATCCGGGACACGGCGGCGTCCCACCCGCAGATCCTGTCCGGCCCCAACATCCCGATCGAAGAGCGACCGGATGCGGAAATTTCAAGCTTCGGCGACAATGGCATCGAAATTCTGGTCGAATTCTGGATGGAAGGGATCGACGACGGAAAAAACAGGGTCGGCGCGGACCTTCTGTTCATGATCTGGAAGGCGCTTCAGGAAAACGGGATCGAAATACCCTTCCCGCAGCGCGAAGTCCGCCTGGTCAAACCGGACCGCAAGTCGGATTGAGCGGCCCAAAATTCGGGGCAGGAGGATCGGCATGGACCAATACACCGGCGGATGCCTGTGCGGGAAAGTCAGGGTCACGGCCGCGGGTGACCCGGACCGGGTCGGCATATGTCACTGTCTGGACTGCCGGAAACATCACGGTGCCCTGTTCTATGCCGCTGCGATCTATCCCCAAAATGCAGTCACAATTGACGGCGAAACCGGGTCATACGAAGGCCGCCATTTCTGTCCGCATTGCGGGTCATCCGTCTTCGCCCGCAGCGGGCAGGAGGTGGAGGTGCACCTGGGTGCGCTGGATGCGCCCGACCGTTTCACGCCGGACTACGAGACCTGGATCGCCATGCGCGAAGGATGGCTGCCGACCTTCCCGACGAAGCGGCAGTATCTGAAAGACCGGGAAGGGGATTAACCGGATACGCCGCCTATGCCCCGCAACGGCATGTCTTTCGGGACGGATTTCGAGGGCTATAGTCCAGAATGTCGCCACGGGCGTTTGCCTCTACGGTGCAGCAGGTCAGCAGCGCGTGCTTCAGCCTCTTCCGTCCCCGTTGAACCCGCGACTTGAGGCCTGAAAGAGACAGGCCGAGCCGCGCTGCCGCGACCTGACGTGACAGGCCGTCGATTTCCGTCAGCATTAAGGCTTCGGAATAGTGCGCCGGCAGGCGTTGGATGAACGGAATCATGCATTCCGCCAAGGCCCCGTCGGCGGCGGGTTCCGGCTCTGGAAACGGATCCATCGAAAGTTCCGATATCTGCGCCAATTGTCGGGTGGCGCGTTTCTCGACGGCGCGGCGTCGATGCGTATCCGCAACGGCATTGCGCGCAACCCCGAAGAGATAGGCCAAGGGGTTACGCGCATTCGCCAACCGGTCACGATGACGTACCAGGCGCAGCAAGATGTCGCCTGTCACGTCGTCCGCCTCGGCCGGGTCGACATGGCGCGCAACATAGCGGCGAAGCCGCACGCTGAAATCACGCCAGTCGACGCCGTTTGCCGCTTCAAACGGTTTCATGTCGTTCGCTGGTTGGTCAGGTGCAACAGATCGTCCCATGATCACCCTGTCTGCTGCCGGGATTATCGTCGGTGATATGATACCATTCCCAGCTCAATCCGTCCGGTCCGTCGGACCACAGCTTGTCCTGGGTCGCGTGACAGCATGTCGTCTGTTCATCGACGCGCGACAGTACGCCGCTTTGTGACAGCCGGTCCTTGATCGGCGCCAGTCGGGCGGAATCCGTTACTTCCACGCCGATATGGTTCAGATGTTCGTCGGCATCCGCGTTTTCGAACAGAACCAGTTTCAGCGCCGGTTCCTTGATCGCGAAATTCGCATAGCCCGGCCGCCGCTTATGCGGTTCGGTGGCGAACAGTCGGGTATAGTAATCGACCGCCGCATCAATGTCGGGCACGTTCAGGGCAAGTTGCAGTCGCATCGGATGGTCTCCTTCGTTCGTGGGTGTTCCACTTGAGAAGACGCAAACGCCCCGATTTGGACGCAAGTTTTCTTGCGGCTGGTTTAAACTACCGCCCCATCAGCCGGCCGCGCAGGCGAAGACGCAACGCATTCAGCTTGATGAACCCTTCGGCATCGCGCTGGTCGTAGACGCTGTCTTCCTCGAACGTCACGATATCCGCATCATAAAGCGATTTCGGTGCGGAACGCCCGGTGACGATAACATTGCCCTTGTACAGCTTTGCGGTAACGCGGCCGGTGACGGCCTGGCTGGCGTGGTCGATCGCGGCCTGAAGCATTTCGCGTTCCGGCGCGAACCAGAACCCGTTATAGACCAGCTCCGCATAGCGGGGCATCAGCTCGTCCTTCAGGTGCATCGCGCCCCGGTCCAGCGTCAGCGTTTCCGCGGCACGGCGCATATGGAACAGGATCGTCCCGCCCGGCGTTTCATAGACGCCGCGCGACTTCATGCCGATGAAACGGTTTTCCACGATATCCAGGCAGCCGATGCCGTGCTTGCCGCCCAGTTCGTTCAGTTTGGTCAGCAGTGCGGCGGGGGACAGTTTTTCGCCGTTCAGTGCGACCGGATCACCGGCTTCGAAGTCCAGCGCGATCTCCTCTGCCTTGTCGGGCGCGTTTTCCGGACTGACCATGCGGCTCAGGATCAGGTCCATATCCGCCGGTTCCGCCGGATCCTCCAGGATCTTCCCTTCGGAAGAGATATGCAGCAGGTTCGCATCCTGGCTGAAGGGTGCTTCGCCGCGCTTGTCCTTTGGGACCGGAATCTGGTGCTTTTCGGCATAGTCGATCAGCTTCGTGCGGGAATTCAGGTCCCATTCCCGCCAGGGCGCGATGATCTTGATATCGGGTTTCAGCGCGTAATAGCTCAATTCGAACCGCACCTGGTCGTTGCCCTTGCCGGTCGCGCCATGGGCGACGGCGTCGGCGCCAACTTCGTTCGCGATTTCGATCTGGCGTTTTGAAATCAACGGTCGGGCGATGGACGTTCCAAGAAGGTAGGTTCCTTCATACAGCGCATTGGCCCGGAACATGGGAAAGACGTAGTCGCGCACGAACTCTTCGCGCAGGTCGTCGACATAGATTTCCTTGATGCCCATCATTTCCGCCTTCTTGCGGGCGGGCTCCAGTTCCTCGCCCTGGCCCAGATCGGCGGTGAAGGTCACGACCTCGCATCCATAGGTGTCCTGCAGCCAGCGCAGGATGACGGAGGTATCCAGCCCCCCGGAATAGGCGAGTACGACTTTCTTGACGGATTTCGACATGGACGGTCCCCAAACATGAAGCGGATCAGGCGCCGGAAATCGGCTGTTCAGGGGCGTTCTAGTAACCCGGACCCTGCCCGGCAAGGCTAATCGACAAGCGCTGCCAGTGCCTCGGCTTCCGCCAGGTCTTCCGGGCGGTTCGCATTGAAGAACGGGTCGACCGGATCGGCGTCGAACTCGACGACCGAAAGCCGGTGGCGCGCGGTCCAACGGTCGACCTTGCGGATATCTTCGTCCACCATCGCGCGGCGCAAGTCGTCGGCCAGCGCGACCGGCCACAGGCCGACCACCGGATGATGCCGCCCGGCGGACGCGGCACATGCCATGTCCGCGCCGTCGCCTGCCACCGCCGCCAGCAGACGCGCCACCAGGTCGTGCGGCAGAAACGGCGCATCGGTTGGAAAGGTCGCTACAAACCGGCATTGCGGTGCGGCGGCGCGCGCCCAGTCCAGCCCTGTCAGGACACCCGCCAACGGCCCGGGATTGTCGCCGATCGTGTCCGGCAGCACCGGCAGGCCATAATCCGCAAACCGGTCAGGGTCGCCATTGGCATTGATCGCAAGCGGCCCGACCTGCGGGACGACGCGGTCGACGATGCGGGTCAGGATCGGGACGCCGCACAGGATTCTGAAACCCTTGTCCCCGCCGCCCATGCGCCGCGCCAGGCCGCCCGCCAGCAACAGGCCCGCGACGTCATTCGCCATCGTCGTCCGTGCCCACACCGTCAGGGGTGAATTCGCATACCCGGTTCCGGCCGGACTGTTTCGCGCGATACAGGGCCTGATCCGCCTGTTCGATCGCTTCCTTCAGCGGTATGTCCGCGCGGATCTGGGCGAAACCGAACGATGACGTCACGGCAAGATCGCGCCCGTCATTCAGTGGGATCGGCTTTGACGCCAGCGTATCGCGCAACCGTTCCAGAACGTTCGCCGCGGTCTTCGGGTCCGCGTTCGGAAGACACATCAGGAACTCTTCCCCCCCGTATCGATAGATCAGGTCATAGGGGCGCATGCGGGACAGAAAGCGCCCTGCGACCGCGGCCAGAACCTCGTCCCCGACCCCATGGCCGTAGGTGTCGTTCACTTTCTTGAAATGGTCGATGTCGCTCAACGCGACGCAACAGGGCGCGCCGGTGCGCACGGCGCGTTCATATTCCGCCGTCAGTTCCGACTGCATGGTCGTCCGATTGCTCAACCCCGTCAGCGGATCCAGGTCCGAAACCGCCTTGCGGAACGCATCGCGGATGCGCCGTGCCCGGGTCAGAAAGGCATCCGCCTTCCCGACTGCGGCGTCATAGTCGGCAGGGCGCACGCGGTTTGTCGCGGCTTCCGCCGCCAGGCGCCTGGCATCCTGATGCATCGCGCAATAGGCGGCCCAGAGTTCCTGAAACGCCGCCTGTGACAACAACGGGTCGTCTTTGTGTTCCAGGTGCCAGCGGCCGAACTCCGTGCGGTCTTCCGAATCCGCGGCAATGATGTCCGGTTCCGGCGGCAGGGCGCAGACCAGCGCGCGATGCCAGCGGGTCATCCACTGCCCCTGTTCCTCGATCGCGGCATCCACCGCGCGCAGGATGTCCGCCGGGACCAGCGGGACAATGTCCGCCGGGGCGGACGGGTCCAGTGGCTGCTCTGTCGGGATCGATGTGCTCATCCGGAAAGGCTTCCCTTCCGGCGCTGGCGGTCCGGTTCTTCTGCGGTATCGCCGGTATCATCGAAAATGATCCGGTGTGCGCCAGAAAGGGCGGTGAACCGCCTGCCGCGCGCGCGCCCGATCAGGGTAAGGTTGGTCTGGCGCGCCAGTTCGACACCCCAGGCCGTGAAACCGGACCGGGACACCAGGATGGGAATGCCCATCTGGACCGTCTTGATCACCATTTCCGACGTCAACCGCCCGGTCGTATAGAAAATCTTGTCCGCAGCCGTGACATTGTTCCGGAACATGTAGCCCGCGATCTTGTCCACCGCGTTATGGCGACCGACATCTTCCATGAAAATCAACGGCGTACTTTCCCGGCAAAGGACACAGCCATGGATCGCGCCAGCATGAAGGTACAGGCTTTCGGTCGTGTTGATCGCCTTTGTAAGGGCGTAGAGCCAGGATGTTTTCAGCACCGCACCGTCCGGCAGCACGGTTTCTTCGATCCGGTCCATCAGGTCACCGAACACCGTGCCCTGCGCACAGCCGGAAGTGCGGACCTTCTTCTTCAGTTTTTCTTCGTAGTCGGTTTCCCGTTCGGTACGGACGACGATCGTTTCCAGATCCTTGTCATAGTCGATGCCGGTAATTACATCGTCCGACCGCAGCATGTTCTGATTCAACAGATACCCGATCGCCAGATATTCGGGGTAATCGCCAATCGTCATGTTGGTGACGATTTCCTGATTGTTCAGATAGAGCGTCAGGGGCCGTTCCATGACGACCGGCGTTTCCACTGGCTTGCCATCCTGATCGATCCCGTCGATCCGCCGGGTCAGGCGCGGGTCGTCGGGGTTGGGACCAAGTATCAGGTCGCTCACGGCGAGGGGTGCTTCCGGGGTCAGTTGATGATGCCGGCCTGGCGGCGAATGGCCTGCCCGGCAACGCGCGGATTTTCGCGCGTGTCGCGAACCCGGACATTGATGGACCGGATCACCTGATCGCAGCGGGCATTGGCGCGCGCGCAGGCCGCGGTGGCGCGGCGGTGGTCGTAATAACCGGATTCTGAAATCCGTCGGACCGTGCCAAAGCTGTACAGGTTGTTGTAGTCGCAGTACCAGCCGGGCACTTCGTAAAGCGTGGACGGCGCAATGATCCGGAAACAGACCAGGGCTGCGACTTCGGCCTGACAATTGTTACGCGCTACGATGGACCGCGCCCCTTCGTTGTTGATTTCGCGCACTTCGATGCATTGCGTCGCGTTATAGAATTGCGAATCGAATTCGGCAGCGACATCCGACGTGCTTTGGGCGTTCGCGGACCCGATGCCAACGGTCAGGAATGCCAATATTCCGATCCATCCGACTTTCATCGTCCAATCCGCCTCCTGCAATGGCCAGTCATCCGGGCCTGTTCGGCCCGTCCATTTCCCCCGGTCAATCTAATACCATATCGGATAGAGTTTAATCGACCCCAAACCCGAACAGGCCGCGTGCTAGTTTACCGCGTGGGGGCCTTCTTCCTCTGGCAGGGAAAGCGACACCTGGACGGAAAGTGGGCCTGCCTGATGGTGAACGATTTGCCAAATGCCCTGTTCGCGCCGAAAAATGTTGGTCGCAATCAGCTGTCCGCCGTCGATAACCTCCCAGCAGACGACCGCCGCCCCGTCGTCGCCCAACGGAAGCAGGACCGGTTCCGCGCAGCGGATCGGCGGCGGGTCCTTCAGGATTTGCCGCCAGCTGTCCAGGATGGCGTCGCGCCCATAGATTGGCGGTTGACCCGGATGCAGACAACAGACGCTGTCCCCGTCCGACCAGACAGCTGCCATATCCTGGTAGCTGCCGGCGGCGAACGCGGCATAGAATGCCTCGTTCGCGAACAGAACCTCTGCGACCGATCGTTCCGTCATGGCGCATTCGGGTCCAGAATGATGCGATGGGCCAACTCCCGCCCGTCGGTGACGACGACCTGTTCGAACCCGATCAGTGCGATCAGGTCCAGAAAGGTCAGGTTTTCCGGGTTTGGGTGTTGGGTAAAGGCGGGGCTGCTGCGGGAATAGGCGGTCAGCATCGCAAGCAGGGCACGGATGCGATACAGCGTGTTGAAGGTCCCGTCCGACAGCGCGACGATGATCAGCTTTTCTGCCTGGCTGCCCTTCGCGAAAATGGCGAAACGCGGCGGTGACGGTGCGGAAAGCATCTGCCCGCTGAGGCCGGTGGTGAAGGCAATGCGTGTTCGGCGGTCCGCTTCGACAACAACACCGACGCGTGGACGGTACCGTTCCTCCGTCTGCGGGGTGGGGTAGTAATATCCTTCATGTCGGGCGTTGTCCGCGCCCGCCGGTCCGGTCGTCACGACCGCCGTCAGCATCATGACTATCGCTGCAAAACACACTTTCATCGCAATGTTCCCCCTGGCCCGCCTTTGCGCTAGTGTGGCCGCCATCAAGGGGTGCTGACAAGGTTCGCGTCCAAGAGCGCCGGTCGGACGGTCGGGAATTTATTGTGAAAGTGGGGTCGGCGATGCCGCCGAAGGATGTATCTGCGTCAAGTCTTGCGTTCGTCGCTTCGGACGCGCCGCGCGCGCAGGAAGCGCTTGGCATACTTAGAAGACGCTATGACAGCGTCGAAAACCCGGACGATGCGGATGTGATCGTCGCCCTGGGCGGTGACGGGTTCATGCTGCACACGCTGCGCCATTTTATTGGTGCCGGTAAGCCGATTTACGGGATGAACCGCGGCACTGTCGGGTTTCTGATGAACGAGTTCGTGACGGATGATCTGATCGCGCGGATTTCGTCCGCGGACCGGCTGACGTTGCATCCGCTTCGCATGCGCGCGACCTGCCGCGACGGTTCGGTGGAAGAGGCGCTGGCGATCAACGAAGTTTCCCTGTTCCGGGAAACGCGCCAGGCGGCAAAGATCGATATCCGCATCGACGGCGTGGCCCGGCTGAACGGGCTTGTCTGCGACGGCGTTCTTTTATCCACACCGGCCGGCAGCACGGCCTACAACCTGTCGGCCCACGGCCCGATCGTCCCCCTGGGGGCGGAAGTGCTGGCCCTGACCCCGATCAGCGCATTTCGGCCGCGCAGGTGGCGCGGCGCGCTTCTGCCGCGAACGGCCAGGGTCGAGTTCGATGTGCGCGATGCCGGGAAACGACCCGTCAGCGCCGTCGCCGATTCGACGGAAGTCCGGAACGTTCACCATGTCGAGATCATCCAGGACAGGAAGTCCGCCGCAACCATCCTGTTCGACCCGGAACACAATCTGGAGGAACGGATCCTGAAGGAGCAATTTGCGACCTGACCCGTCCATACGCTACTGTCGGGAGTGGCGGTAGCGCGACCAAAAGGGAGAGTTGATATGTCCTTGCGGAAAAGTCTTGCTGCGGGCGCTCTGGGGTTTCTATGTGTGATCGGCCCGGCGGCGGCGGATGATCCGTCCGCGATGGTCGAAGACATCACCTCGATCCGCGACGACGTTCAATTGATGGACTATCTGACACCGGGTCAGGAAATCACCCTTTCGGGGGATGAGACCATCGTGATCGGATATTTTGCGTCCTGCCTTCAGGAAACGGTCACCGGCGGCACGGTTACGGTCGGCGAGTATGAGAGTTCCGTCGATGGCGGCACGGTTGCGACCGAACGCGGATTCGACTGCGATGATCAGGTCATTACCTATACCCTGGCCCAGCAACAGGAAGCGGGAACAACCGCGCTCAGGGCCGGGACGCCATGTGACCAGATTGTCCCCGATATCGTTATCTACGACACCAGTCCGTTGATTCGCCTGTCGGATGGTGGGTCGGCGATTGCCTACCGCGACCTGTGCGCGGAGGCGGGTCAGGAAATGCAGACACTGGATGCGGAACAAGGCATCGTCGATTTCCGTGCCCAGGGGCTGTCGCTGACGCCGGAACACCTCTATCTGCTGCAGTCCGGCGACCGCGAGGTTCTGGTCTTGATTTCGGCGCTGGCCGAACCGGACACACCATCGCTTCTTGCACGTTACGTCCCGCTCTAGCG
This sequence comes from Alphaproteobacteria bacterium, assembly GCA_040217575.1. GTDB lineage: Bacteria > Pseudomonadota > Alphaproteobacteria > UBA8366 > Aestuariispiraceae > Pacificispira. The sequence continues at coordinate 391,539 of JAVJPW010000002.1, forward strand.
GACCGGGACAGAGATTTCCATTGCGCGCGCGCATCCGATCCACGCTGACCGAAAAACTGGCCGCGCTTGGGATCGCGGCGACCGGCGCCCTGATCAGCATGCTACCGGCACTGGACCTGTTCCAGGGGGTGGATGTCGACCTTCTGCATGCTGTGCGCGAGGCGGTCGCGCCGGTCCACGCCGACCCGGCCGAAAGCCCCGTCGCGGTGGTGGCAATTACGCCCGATACTTTCACCGCACCTGAACTGGACGGAATACCGCGCATCCTGTGGACGGATCAGATGGCACAGGTCCAGGACCGGGTTCTGGGGGCGGGGGGCCGTGTTTTCGGCTGGGACATCATCATGCAGAACTCGGCCGCCAGCGCGATGGGCGAAATTCTGGACGGCCGGATCGACCTGGAAGGAAGCGCCGAACAGGCGTTGCGCCGTCTGGATCGGGATCTGCTTATATCCATGAACCGCCATGGCCGGGGGGAAGGGCGGGTCGTTCTTGGCATGGCTGATCTGGGCCATGGACTGGTTGCGCCGCATAACGGTCTGGCACGGCAGGCAGGCGGCAATGCGAACCTTCGCCCGGTCAATGCCTATACCGACCCGGACGGCATCGTCCGCGGCATCGGCCTTTATTACCGAACGGCGGACGGCGGTCAGGTTCCGTCTTTCGCGCTGGAAGTCGCGGCCCGGCAGTCGGGTGCGGATTTTGCCATCGAAGATGACGGCAGCGTGACGTTCCGGGACCGGTCCATACCCGTCTATCGCGGCGGGGATGGGGATGTGAACCTGATGGTGAATTTTGACACCGGACCGGGTGCCGTCCCCACATACCGGTTTCAGGACATCCTGACCTGTGACGATGCGGATTATCTTAGCGCCGCGTTTGACGGACGGGCGGTTCTGTTCGGTTTCGTAACAGACCTGGAAGACCGGAAATTGATGAGCAACCGGATGGTGCGCCCGCCTGACATGTCCGGTGCGCCGGACGCGTGCGACGGGTCCGGGGTCAACGCCGCCGCTTTCGCCCGCAATACCGAAGCCGGTGTTTACCTGCATGCCCACGCCGTTGCGAACCTTTTACGCGGGAACCCGGTTGCATTACCGGGGGAGGGCACGCGGGTCGCCATGGTCTTCCTGCTGGCGCTTCTGGGGGCCGGGCTGGCCGCTGTTACCAAACCGTATTTCGCGGTGGCGGCGCTTGGCCTTTCGATCATTGGATACTGGGCCGTGTGTGCGGTGGTTTTCGCCGACGGAACGGTTTTGCCGCTGGTGGAACCGACGGCGGGTGCGGTTGTCGCCCTGGCGGGGATGGTGGCCTTTCGTTTCATAACCGCGGATCAGGAACGCGCGCGGGTTCGACAGACGTTTTCCCAGTATCTGGACCGGAAGGTGATCGAAGCGATGATCGATTCCGGCGATATTCCCGAACTGGGTGGGGAAAACCGGCAGCTGACCTGCTTTTTTTCCGATATCGAAGCGTTTTCATCCATTTCTGAAAAGATGGGGCCGCCGGAACTCGTTGCCTTCCTGAACGAATATTTCGAAATCATCGGGGTTGAGATTGAAAATCACGGCGGGATCATCGAACGCTTTCTGGGGGATGCTGTTTGCGCGGTCTTCGGTGCGCCGGTGCGGGACGAAAACCATGCCATAAGCGCCGTGCGCTGTGCGCTTGCGATCGACCGTGGCCTTATGGCGGCACAAGACCGGTTCGACGTGCCCGAAGGGCGCAAGGTCCGAACCCGCATCGGCATCAATACCGGGGACATGACGGCCGGTAATGTCGGCGCGGCGCGGCGCAAAACCTATACGGTCATGGGTGATTCGGTCAATCTGGCGGCCAGGCTTGAAAGCGTGAACAAGCAATATGGAACGCTTCTGATGGCGGGCGACGAGACGGTGCGCGCGACGGGGGAGTTGTTTGAATGGCGGCATCTGGACCGCGTTCGGGTGGTCGGCCGCGACACGCCGGTGGACCTGTTCGAACCGCTGGGCATGAAGGGGGATGTCGACGCGGAACGGCTTGCCTTGCGCGATTCCTATGAATCCGCGCTGTCGCTTTATCAGGCAGGAAATTTCGCTGCGGCGGAAAGCGCCTTCCAAATCCTGGCCGAATCCGGCGATGACGCGTCGGCAAAAGCGGTTGAACGGTGCCGCCGCCAGAAGGAGCGCGATGGGTCGCAACCCTGGAAGGGTGTGACGGATCTGACCAGCAAATAGGTGCTTGCGGCAAGCTTCGATAGGCGAGAACATGGCATTCGGGAAGTCGGTGCCGGTACCAAAGGTGTTGGAACCGCGCGCATCGGGCCGAAAATCGGCGAAGATGCGCGGTGACGGGGGCGGTGCATTTTATCATGCATAAGTCGATGTTTGTCTTTATCTGGACCTTTTCCAGCCGCCAGCAGATTCTTGCATTGGTGCTGACTCTCATCTCGTTTCCGTTCCTTTATTTTTCCTTCGACCTTCCGAAAACGATCATCAACAACGCGATCAAAGAACCGCCGGGCCTGAATGAAAGCGGGTCGGCGGCGGGCGATGCGACCACAGCCGTGCCCGTCCCGCAAGAAATCGTCGACGTGGAAGTTTTCGGGTTCAATTTCACGGAAATCCTGGGGATCGAGATGGAGCGCCTGCCCTATCTCTTCCTGTTGTGCGCGCTATTCCTGGCCCTGGTCTGTATCAACGGCGCGTTCAAAATGCGCATCAACACCTTCAAGGGCATTCTGGCCGAACGTCTGTTGCGGCGTATGCGGTTCATGCTGATCGAACGCACGATGCGGTTCCCCCTGCCGCAATTCCAGAAAACCTCATCGGGCGAAGTGGTCACGATGGTGACGGCGGAAGTGGAACCGTTGGGCGGGTTTTTCGGCGATGCCTATGTTCTGCCGGCGTTCCAGGGCGGGACTTTTCTGACCATCATCGGATTTCTGTTCGTACAGGACCCGATGATGGGATTCGCCGCGACCGCGCTGGTTCCCGTTCAGGGCTATATCATCCCGAAGCTGCAGAAGAAGATCAATCAGCTGGGCAAACAGCGGGTCAAACATGTGCGCAGCCTGTCCAACCGGGTGGGTGAGGTCGTGACCGGCGTGCAGGATGTGCGGGCCCACGGCGGAACCGGTTTCGTGATGGCGGATATTTCAAGCCGCTTGAGCCGGATTTTCTGGGTGCGGCTGGAAATCTATCAGCGCAAGTTCTTCATGAAGTTCGTGAACAACTTCATCAACCAGATGACGCCGTTTCTGTTCTATGCCATCGGCGGCTATCTGGTCCTGTTCGGCGAACTGACGATCGGGGCGCTGGTCGCCGCCCTTGCGGCCTACAAGGACCTGGCGGCACCGTGGAAGGAGCTGCTGAACTGGTATCAGCGCCTTGCGGATTCGAAAATCAAGTACGAACAGCTGATCAGCCAGTTCCAGCCGACGGGCATGCTGCCGGAAGAATTGCAGAAGGATCAGCCCGACGAACTGCCCCGTCTGGACGGGCCGATAAAGGCATCCGGACTGACCTGGACGGATGATGACGGTGTCCGGATCATCGACGGCGCCACCTTTACGATTCAGCCAAAAGAATCCATCGCAATCCTGTCGTCGTCGGGCACGGCGCGCGATGTGATGGGACGGCTTCTGGGCCGGGTGCTGATGCCGACCAGCGGCAGTTTCGAACTGGGCGGGGCAAAGGTCGACACGCTTCATGAATCCGTCAGCGGTGCGCGCATTGGATATGTGACATCGGAACCCGCATTCTATGGCGGGACCATCGCGGATAACCTGATGGTGGGGCTGAACCGCATTCCACCGCTGTCGGAAATGGAATCGGCGAAAGCGGACGAAGACCGGCTGCGCGACATCGAAGAAGCGATCGCATCCGGCAATTCGCCTTTCAGCCCCGATCATGACTGGATCGACTATATGTCGGCGGGGGCGGAAAGCCGCGAAGAGGTGTTGGACCGGGCAACGGCGCTGATGAAAATCGTCGAAATGGAAGACGATATGTACACCATCGGTCTGCGCATGACGTTCGATGCCGAAAGCAATCCGGGCCTGACCGAAAAAATACTGGTCGCGCGGGATCGGGTTCAGGAAATCCTGGGAAGCCGCGGGCTGGACGATCTGGTTCAGACTTATGATTTTGAAAAATACAACACCTATGCCTCGGTCGCCGGCAATATCCTGTTCGGAAAGCCGCTGGACGAATCCTGGGAGTACGAGAACTGGCCCAACAACCCAATCATCCAGCAGATGATGGAAAAGCACGGGCTGGTCGACGATTTCTTCGATATCGGCATGCGCTGCGCACAGTTGATGGTGGATCTTTTCAAGGACCTGCCGCCGGGCCATCCGTTCTTCGATCAGTACAGTTTTGTCGATGAGGACAGCCTGCCGGAACTGAAACTGATCGCACGCAAGGCGGAACAGCAGAACGGCGCGTCCGAACTGACGGACAGCGAACGCCGTCTGATCATCGGACTTCCGTTCAACCTGACGGTTCAGCGACATCGTCTCGGTCTTTTGGATGACGAGATGCTGCGCCGCCTTGTTGCCTTGCGCCACGACCTTCGCGAATCCCATCCGGAAGTTTTTAGCGACGACGGCCCGGTGACGCCCTATCACGAAAATCATGTGAACAAGGGGTTGAGCATTCTGGACAATATATTGTTCGGACGGGTCGTGCATGGCCGCCCCGATGCCCAGGAACGGGTCGGCACCGTCGTTCGGGAGGTGGCGGTCGATATGGGGATCGAAGCGGCCATCATGCGCGCGGGGCTGGATTTCAATGTCGGTATCGGGGGTGGTCGACTGGCCGGTGGCCAGCGGCAGAAACTGAACATCGTGCGTGCGCTGTTGAAGCAACCGGACATCCTGGTGATGGTGGAAGCGTTGAGTTCCGTCGAAGGGGCGCAGCGCGAACGCATCAGTTCTGCGGTGTTCGAAGCGTCTGCTGATCGAACGCAGATATGGATCGGGTCGACACCGCCGGAAGGGGTGACGCCGGGTCGGTCGCTGGAAATCAAGAACGGCCGGATCTCAGAAGCCGGGGAAATCACGGTCGAAGCCGAACGCCCGGCGGACGAAGACAACAAGGCCGAAGAGGCACTGGGGTCCGAAGCACGCAGTCTTCAGGAACTGCCGCTGTTTTCCAACTTGGATGCGACGAAGCTTAAATTCCTGGCCTTTACCAGCGAACGGCTGACCTATCGGCCGGGCGAAATCCTTATGCGCCAGGGGGACGACGGGGAAGATGCCTATGTCATTCTGGATGGCGCGGCGGAAGTGGTCATCGAATCCGAAGGCGAGGAACAGGTCCTGTTTGAATTGGGCGCGAACCGGCTGGTGGGCGAACTCGCCCTTTTGTGCGATTCAAAGCGAACGGCGACGGTTCGCGCGAAAAAGCCGACGACGGCGCTTCGGCTGAACCGGGAAGTCTTCTCTGAAATGGCGCGCCAGGACCCGCATTTCTCGTTCGAGATGACGCGCGACCTGGGACGCCGCCTGATCCTGACGACCAGCGAATTGAACCGTGCGCGCAACGAATTGGCCCGCGCGACCGAAAGCCAGTCCTGATGGGCACCGTGCACGGTCGGGGCGTGGTTCAAATGATGCTGGTCGAGTTCGCGTGAAATTCCAGCTGCCAGTTCATCGCGTCTTCGGTCATTGGCCAGCCGTCAAAAATCGGAATGGCTTCTTTCGGTGCAAGCCCCAGAAGCTGTGACTGGATCTGGGCAGCCAGTCGTGGGGTCAGGCCCGATTTCCACGTCAGCGCGACCGCAGCCTTTGCGCTGCGCCCCGTGACGATTTGCTGGACGGTTCCGGCGGAAATTCCGCTTAGTTTGGACAGCGCCAGGATGGCGAACGCCTTGTCGCCCTGCGCCAGCGCCTTTTCCAGCGCTGTGCCGGTCAATTCACCGGCCAGGTACATCCGGTCAATCCGCGCTTCCAGTCCGCCATCGGTGCTGATGGCATCGTTCTGCGCCTGTTTTTTGGCGTCGTCCGCCAGCCGGGTTTCCACCGCCGACGCGACGGCAACCAACGCTTCGTCATCCAGGTCCAGCCGGGCCTGAAGCTTGTCCAGCAGGTTCATGGCGACGAAGCTGGCGATGCGTTGCACGGTGCGGGGCTTCAGCTTGGGCCGCATGACCAACGGTTCGTGCCAGGATTTTTTGTCGGGGGCATGGTCGATGATGTAGTCCAGTGTGTCCTCGCGAATCTGTGCGCTTTCATTGGACAGCAGCGTGGCGACCGCCTCTTCATCCCCGGTACGGGCGATTGCGTCCGAAACACTGGCTTTCAGCGCCTCGCGCTTGGCAATCGCGTTCATCGCGCCCTGGATCGGACCGGAATTGATGATATCCAGCAGGTCCTTGTCCGACAGGACGGGCGAAAATTCCATGACGGTGCCCGCGACGCTGAGTTCCCGGTCTTTCGCCAGTGTGACGATCACATTCCGGGGGGCATTGCTGACATGGCGCAATTCATGGGCCAGAATCTCCCGAACGCGGACCATCTGATCCTCGGCCAGCGCCTCCAGCGCCTGGACTGTCAGTTTGTACAGCGTGGAACGCCGGTCCGCCGGAAGGTCCGGTGTCAGCCGGGCGATCTTCTGACCCAGTTCGCTTCGGATTGCGACGTCCGTGTCCTGCGTCAGGATCAGGTCCGCCTGTCGCGGCGTCGTCCTGTTGCTTGCCACCGCCTTGCGAACATCAGGATCGGGATCTTCCGATAGATAATACAGGATCTCGGGTGGCGTTTCCGGGTCGGCGGCCAGTGCGCGCCGGATGTCCGGGTCGTCGCTGCGGGCCTTGTCCCGTCGCGCCTCGTAATCGGCCCGGTCCATCGGTCGGCGGTCGCGTGTTTTGACCTCGTCACTCATCCTGGGCACCGTCTGATGCAAACGCCGTTCGATTTTTGCCTGAATGCTTGGCATCGTACATTGCCGCATCCGCCTTCGCGATCAAGCTTTCCACTGTTTCATTCCGCCCGGCGCGAAACATCGCAATCCCGACCGACATGCCAAGGTCCGTGTTACCGGCAAGGTTCTGGTCCCGCCAGTCCTTGAACGCCGTAATGAAACGCTCGGCCCGGGCTGCCGCGATGTCGCGGTCCGCACTTTCGATCCAGGCGGCAAATTCGTCACCGCCCAACCGACAGACCAGGTCGTAGGTACGGGTACCCTTTGCCAGGATGGACGCGACCGCCTGAAGGACTTCGTCTCCTTTTTCATGTCCAAGGGAATCATTGACCGGCTTGAAATTGTCCAGGTCGACAAACAGCAACGCCCCGCCGTCATCATATCGTTCGTACCGCGTCATCTCGCGCGTCAGGTCGTCCATGAAGGCGCGGCGGTTGAATACGCCGGTCAACTCGTCCGTCCGCGAAAGCCGTTCCAGGACATGCTGATCGGCGATCTGGCGGAACACGATTCCGAACTGCGGCTCCAGCGCCTTCAGCAGTGTCCGGTCCTCTTCGACGAAATCAGGCTGATCTTCGGCCCGCCACAACAGAACCGCACCGTTGGTTAGTCCGCGGTATCCGGTGGCAATGCCCAGATACTTGCTTCGACCGATCCGGCCGACCGTCGCCTCGTGCACGTCATGCATCGGCATAATGACGGAATCCAAAATTTCCGGGTCGATCGGCGCCCCGTAGTTGGCAAGCTCCAGCGTCTCGCCGGTGGCGCCGGTCACCTGGATCGTACAGGACGCGGAAGAGGTCGACCGACCTAACGCCGATGCTGCGGCATGCAGCATCTCGCTGGGCGTGACTTCGTTTCGAAGGGCATCGACGATATAGGCAACCAGCCGGTCCCGGGTCTTCAGTGCCGCCAGTTCGCCCTGGCGCAGACGCTGTTCGGTGATGTCGATGCCAATGCCGCGGGCGCCGATGCGACGCCCATCGCTGTCGAATACCGGCATCGCAGAGACGACGATACAGGCATCGTTGCCCTGGCGGGTGGCTACCCAGACTTCGATATTATGGATCGTTGTTTCCGTTTCGAACGGGCTGCGGGTCGGGGCGCCGCCCGCATCCAGGAACAGCATCCCGGCGGATTTGCCCAGAACCTCCTCCGGTGCATAGCCCAGGGCACCCGCCCCGGAAATATAGCTGAATCGCCCGTCCAGGTCGGTTTCCCAGGCGAAGTCGGCGGCCACTTCGACCAGATCTTTGAAGCGGCCGCGGGATTCCGCAAGGGCAGTGCGGATGTTGACCTCAAGCGTCGCGTCGCGCCCGATCATCAGCTGGCTGCCGTCTTCCTGCGGCAGAAGGATGAATTCAATCTGCCTGTCGGTGCCCGGGATGGAAAATGTCCTGGACCGCGCGCGCCCTTCGGTGCGGGCCTTTACCGCCAGCTGTACAAGAGACGGAAGCATGACCAGTTCCGTCTCGCCATTCAGGATTTCCGCAATTTCCCGACCCGGATCGTTCAGCGCATTCACCCGTGCGTCAGGATCCAGTCGCAAGACCGGCCCCTGATAACAGTCGAAAGCGCCCATCAGCGACGGGACCGCTTCAACGTTCTTTTTTGGTTTTGCGCCCATGGCAGTAAAACTTACACCCTCGATCGCATGGATCCGATCCTAAGTCACAGGCCCGCATTAGGCGACAAGGATTAGATCGAATACCCTTAAATTTCATATCAGGGTATGGTGAAGAAACGGTAAACAAATACCTTTCCCGATTCGGGCGTTGCCCACAGGGCGAAGGATTGCCATTTTGCCCGCATGACAAACCAAGATCTGCCGCCAGCACCGTCCCGCAGTTCGGGAACTTTGGACACCGCAGCCGTAACGGACTGGGTTTTCGACCTGGACAACACGCTTTATCCGGCAACCTGCAATCTGTTTCATCAGGTTGATCTGAAAATGGGGGATTTCATATCCCGCCTTCTGAACATTCCCTATGACGACGCGCGCGGCATTCAAAAACAGTATTTCCGCGACCATGGCACGACCTTGCGCGGCCTGATGCTGCATCATGGCATCGACCCGCATGCCTTTCTGGGGCATGTGCATGACATCGACTACAGTCCCGTCCCGGCCAACCCGGATCTGGGGGAGGTTCTGACCCGCCTGCCGGGGCGAAAGCTGATATTCACGAACGGGACCGTCGCCCATGCCGAAGCGGTGCTGGACCGGCTTCAGATCGGGTCCGTGTTCGAAGGGATTTTCGACATCGCGGCGGCCGATTTCATTCCCAAACCGAACGAAGAACCCTATCGCAAGATGCTGGGCGACCACGCTGTCGACCCGACGACTGCGGTCATGGTTGAAGACATTGCGAAGAATCTGGAAGTCCCGGCCCGGCTTGGCATGCAGACGGTTTGGGTCAAAACCGACCATGCCTGGTCCGGGGACGGGGCGTCGGCCGATTATGTGCATCACGAAACCGATGATCTGACCGGTTGGCTGAAGGCGCTGATCTAGGGCGGAACCGCACTGAAACTGGGCCTTGCAAGGTTGCATTGGCGCTTGTATAAGCCCGCGTTCCAGGCAGTGATGCCGGGAATGAAGAGCGGCGCGTTCCGGGCCATATGGGTATGCCCGGCCGCCAGACGAAAAAGCGGCCCTGGCCAGACGGTATATCCGTCGCGGTCATCCGCCCACCGATGGAGTGTGAAATGCCCAAGATCAAGAATAAGAGCTCCGCGAAAAAGCGGTTCAAGATCACCGGTTCCGGAAAGGTGCGTTTCTACAGCGCCTATCTGCGCCACAACACGTCAAACCGCCCGACCAAGATGAAGCGGCAGAACCGCGGTTCGCAGATCATGTGCGATGCCGACGCGACGGTTGTGAAGCGCAACTGGCTGCGCAACGTCTGATCGACGCTGGCCAGAACCGGACACAAGACTTTTTTCAGGAGCTAGAAGACAATGGCACGCGTCAAACGGGGTGTGACCACCCACGCCAAACACAAGAAAATCATCAAGCAGGCCGACGGTTATCGCGGTCGCCGCAAGAACACGTTCCGCACGGCCGTGCAGGCGGTGGAAAAGGCGGGTCAGTACGCCTATCGTGACCGCCGCGCACGCAAGCGCGATTTCCGCAAGCTGTGGATCCAGCGCATCAACGCCGCCGTGCGCGATGCCAGCGACCATCAGATGACCTATGCGCGATTTATGGATGGTCTGAACAAGGCCGACATCGAACTCGACCGCAAGGTCCTGGCGGATATCGCCGTGCACGACCCGGATGCCTTCAAGGCGCTGGTCGGCCGCGCGCAGGATGCGCTGTCTGCGTGACGATCGGGGTGGCGGTCATGACATGCCGCCGGTCCAGGAATATGCGTTTCGGTTGAGAACGACGCCGGCTCTCCGGTCCTTCGGCGGGACCAAGCGAGAGAGCCGGCGTTTTCTTTTTGGGATTGGGGATTTCAGTACATGAGCATCGATACCAACGCACTGGCGGACGAACTTCTGGGTCAGATCGACGCCGCCGGCGATTTGAAGGCGCTGGACGACATCCGCGTTTCCGCGCTGGGCAAGAAGGGCCGCATCACCGCGGAAATGAAGGGTCTGGGGGCGCTGGATCCCGATGCCAGGCGCGACGCCGGCCAGGCGCTGAACGCGCTGAAGGAACAAGTTGCGGGCGCCATCAATGCCCGCAAGGAAGCGCTGGAAACCGCCGCCCTGAACGAAAAGCTGGTGACCGACCGGGTCGATGTCTCCCTCCCGCCGCGTCCCGGCACCATGGGCCGCCTGCACCCGATCAGCCAGACGCTGGATGAAATCGTCGCCATCTTCGGGGAAATGGGGTTCGCCGTCGCCGAAGGTCCGGACATCGACGATGACTATCACAATTTCACGGCGCTCAACATGCCGCCGGAACACCCCGCCCGCCAGATGCACGATACGTTCTATATGGCGGACGCGGATGGCGGCGTGGATATGTCGACCGTGCTGCGCACCCATACTTCCACCGTTCAGATCCGTACGATGGAAGCGCAGAAACCACCGATCAAGATCATCGCGCCGGGCCGCACCTATCGCTCAGACAGCGACATGACCCACACGCCGATGTTCCATCAGGTCGAAGCCATGGTCGTCGACAAGAAGACCCATTTCGGCCATCTGAAAGGGTGTCTGACGGATTTCTGTTCCGCCTATTTCGAGGTGGAGGATATGACGCTGCGTTTCCGACCCAGCTATTTTCCCTTCACCGAACCGTCGGCCGAAGTCGACATTCCCTGCAACCGCAAGGCGGGCGAACTGACCATCGGCCACAAGGGCGATGACGGCGACGGCTGGCTGGAAATCCTGGGTTCGGGCATGGTGAACCCGAAGGTGCTGGCAATGTCCGGCATCGACCCAGACGAATATCAGGGCTTTGCCTTTGGCATGGGGATCGAACGCATCGCCATGCTGAAATATGGCATTCCGGATCTGCGCACCTTCTTCGACGCCGACATCCGCTGGCTGAAACACTATGGCTTCGTGCCGCTGGAAGCCGCCAGCCTCGTGCGGGGCCTGACGCCTTAGAACTTTGGAGATTTCGTGGTTCTATGGATAAACTTCAAATCAATTCAGATATAGTATTTCCACCGAAGCCTCTACCTGTCGGAGGGGCCAGACCCCGTGTACAAATTCGGAAATTCAACGCTTTGGGGTATCGGCGTAAATAGTGGCGAAGTGGCATTAATCTTGAAAATCATGTCCCAGTTATCGACTGATCGGATGGCCCGTCTGGCCCAATCCGGATCTAGCCCGGTCATTTCTAGAAAAAGCGTATCTTCACCTAGGATATTGCGAACCGGAGCGCTCGCTGTGGATAAATCTAAATCTTCAATGCTACCTGCATTCATATCAAGAGCTTGTGCTAGAGCAAAGGCGTATGCGGTATACTCCACGACATTTCGCCAAATGTCATCTCCTGGAGGGGTGCGTGCATTGAGCCAATTAGCGTAAACAAAGTCGTGGATCGGACTTAATCTGCTGGAAATAGATGCCCCCGAAATAATATAGTTTCTGGAAACTACTCCATCACAACGATACTCTCTACTTTCATTGATAATGTCATCCTCGCTATATGCGGTGAGATACACAACTTCGGCATTGTGTCTCGTCAATTGTTCAGAGACATAAGATATTCCCTGCTGTTCGGAGACCAAACAGACCCTTGCCCCTTCCAGAGACGCCAAACTGGATATTCCTGAACTCCAATCAGCGAAAAGTCGGTAAACAGGTGGTGATAGGTAAACCGAATTGGTAGAATCCTCGATCAAGTTTGTCGGAGAACCTAAAATTACATCGAAATCGCCGATTTCTTCCGAATCAAGGTAACGCTGAAATTCGATTGAAGCGACAGTTGATCGACCGCTATCTCCAAAAAGCGCCACTGCAAGAGCCTGACAGAACTGGCTGGGAAGTATACTGTTGATATTGTCCCACGATACATCATATCCGCATGCGACCGTTTTTGAACTACCCATAGAACGTATCGTCGAGCTAACTGAGAAAAAAGGCCCTCTGGTGTCTACATCAGTATCATTTTCGGATCTCTCGAGACAGGCCGTACTGTCCTCATTAAACCTGTGCCAGTTCTCATCAAACTCAATCCATCGCGCCGTTTCCACATTGCAGAGCCTATAGTGTGATCTCTCTGGGTGAAGGTGAGCTGCTTTTGGTCTTCCAGGACCGTCAGAAAACCACCCTACTATCAGAGTTCCATTATTCACATCTGTCAGTTGAGCTAAGCAGCTTTTTCCAGTTCCCAAAATTAAGAAAGCGCTCAAAGAAAACGCGAGAGCCCTATTGGCTGATGAGACTAATGTTGGCCAACCCATGGTGTGATTTCCTGTAGTAAGACTGCCGAAGAATTAATTCTCCGAATGCTGTGTTCTCTTGGCTGTAATCCAGTTTGGTTCTCCGAGCAAATCGCTGGCGGACTACTAGTTTGATACTCTGCAAAATAATGAAATCCTGATATTTCAAACAAGTAAACTCTGACAAAGTTTTTGCTAATATTGAAGGAGGATAACTCCCTTATGTTTTGTTGGAATTGCCCGTTAACTGTCAAATGTTGATCGTTTGCCTCCATAATTGATTCGTTGAAGTCTGAAACAACATCTCCGTTTGGGAAAAAGTAAACAATTCTATTAAGATCACAAACCATTTTCTTGTATTGAATTTGTGCAAATCTCTCTGTTATTCGTTCAAAGTAGAAAAAAGATAAAAATAGGGGAAATATTATCAGCAAGGGGATAAACAATATTGATTTCCTTAAAACATGATGAGGCATCCAGACCTTGAGTTCTTTTATAAAGACAATAAAAATAGCAATTACAATAATCAACAATGAAGAAAAATATATTAGATCTTTTGTTTCTTTGATTATATTGTATATTATTTCTTTTATTATTGTTGCTCCGTAAATAATAATTATATTGAAATCAGTTGAGTGCTCTAAAGGTGTTATTCCGAATGGTTTCAGTAGAGAGAAGACGTATAGACTGCCAATATAATACAGCGTCGAAACAATAATCGCACCGAAGAATGAAAAAGTAATCGCGATTGTCTGCGCAAGTTTTAAGCAATGGTCTGATCGCGTTTCCAACAAGAAATGTCCTCCCGTAGCATTATGCTACCATAGAGTGATGTTCTGACGCTAGATTGTCGATCAAACCAAATAACATCAGTTTGCCAATCTTTGCCAACGGTAGTAGTCTCTTCGACATGGCAACGATGAACATATCCCTGACCGGTGAAATGAAGGACGCGGTGGACGAGGCCGTGACGACGCGCGGTTATGTGTCCAGCAGCGAATATATCCGGGACCTTATCCGGAACGACCTGGAACTGGAGCGATTTCGCACCCTGATTAGAGAGGGTCTGGAATCACCGGTCGCAGGTGTCGCCGACGAAGCCTATTTTGAGGCGCTCAAAAAGCGGTTGATCGCAGATCAGGTCGAATGACAGCCAAGCGCACCGTCATTCGGCAAAGTGCCGAATGGGACCTTGAGCGGATTACGGAATTTTATATCACCGAAAGCGGCGGGGCCGTCGCGGCCCGGTTTCTGGATGCGGTGGCTCGTTCGGTACAGGACGTTTCCCATAATCCGGAAATTGGTTCCAGGCGCTTTGCGGACCTGCTTCGGATGCCGCGTCTTAGAACATGGCCCGTGGCGGGTTTTCCCTACCTGATTATCTACGTCGAGGCCGATGACGAAATCGCGGTGGTCAAGGTTGTCCACCATCGCCGGGACATTCCTTCCGTTTTGATTGAAAGGTAGGCCCGTTTGCATTGCCGCGCCGGACGTCACCGGCTATAGACAGCGCGGAATTCCACGCTTTCCACGGATTTGACCCCATGACCGAAAAACCGAATGTCCTTGAGTTGAGCGAGGCGGATTTGCGCGCCTATGCCGTCCGGCACGGGGACGAGTTGGTGAAGGTCCTGAACCGGATGAAGGAAAGCGGGCGTCCCAGCGCCATGTCCTGGAGCTGGCTTGGCTTTTTCCTGCCGCTTTCCTGGTTCGCCTATCGCCGGATGTGGGGCTGGCTGGTCGGTATGATCGGCGTCTTTGCCGGGCTGACGATGATTCAGAACGCGACCGGCCTGGATTTCGGCGGCGGGCCCGCGGTCGGGATCGCAGCGGCGGTCGGGATCATGGGCAAACAGCTGGTGATCCAGCGCGCCGCCCGCGCCGTGGCGGAAGCCGACGCAAAGGGTCTGCGCGGGTCCCACCGTGCAGAGTTTCTGGCCGAAAGCGGCGGGGTCAATGTCACCGCCGCCTGGATCGTTGGAATTGCCACTTTCGGGCTGATCGGCCTGGCTGTATTGAGCGCGACAACACGGGTTTAGGGATCTGATACAATGAAATTCACGCTGTCATGGCTGAAAGACCATCTTGAAACCGACGCCACGCTGCAGGAGATCACGGATGCGCTGACCTCCCTCGGGCTGGAACTGGAAGGGGTCGACGACCCGTCGGCGAAGCTGGCGCCCTTTACCGTGTGTTACGTGCGTGAGGCGAAACAGCACCCGAACGCGGACCGGTTGCGCGTCTGTATGGTGGAAACGGGTTCGGGCGAAATTGTTCAGGTCGTCTGCGGCGCACCCAACGCGCGCACCGGCATGAAAGGCGTCTTTGCCCCCGCCGGCAGCCACATTCCCGGCACCGGTGTCGACCTGAAGCCCGGCGTCATCCGGGGTGAGGAATCGAACGGTATGCTGTGTTCCGAACGCGAAATGGGCATCAGCGACGATCATGACGGCATCATCGACCTTCCGGAAGACGCGCCGGTCGGCGCCGCGTTTGCAGCTTATGCCGGCATGGACGATCCGGTTATCGAAATCGCCATCACCCCGGACCGGGGCGACTGCCTGGGGGTGCGCGGTGTCGCCCGCGACCTGGCGGCGAAGGGGCTTGGAACGCTGAAGCCGGTCGACCTGTCGCCGGTCGAAGGCACCTATGACAGCCCGCTGAAATGGGCCCGGTCGGACACGACGGGCGATGACTGCCCCTATGTGGCGGGCCGCCATTTCCGTGGGGTGAAAAACGGGCCATCGCCCGCCTGGCTGCAGCGGCGGCTGACCGCAATCGGCTTGCGTCCGATTTCCGCTCTGGTCGATGTGACGAACTATGTGACCCACGACCTGGGCCGGCCGCTGCATGTCTTCGACGCGGCAAAGGTGAAAGGCGATACGCTTCTGATGCGTTCTGCCGAAGCGGGGGAGACGATCCTGGCGCTGGACGGCAAGGATTATACGCTGGACGCGGGCATGCCCATCATCGCCGACGAAAGCGGCCCGGAAGGGATCGGCGGCGTCATGGGGGGCGAGCTGTCCGGCTGTACCGAGGAAACGACCGAAGTCTTTCTGGAAGTGGCCCTGTTCGACGCGGTCAAGGTGGCGGAAACAGGCCGCAAGCTAGGAATTGATTCCGACGCGCGCTATCGCTTCGAACGCGGGCTGGACACCGAAGGCGCCCAATGGGGCCCGGCGGTCGCGGCACGGTTGATCCTGGACCTGTGCGGGGGAGAGACGTCGCGCGTCGTCGATGCCGGCGCAATCCCCGATAACCGGCGTACGGTCACCCTTCGCTGCGAACGGCTGGAAAGCTTTGGCGGTCTTGCCGTTCCGGCGGAGGAGGCACAGGCGATCCTGGACCGGTTGGGGTTTGAGACGTCGCGCGACGGCGACCTGATCACCGCGGTCACGCCGACCTGGCGCAACGATGTCGAACATGAACAGTGTCTGATCGAAGAAGTTCTGCGGGTGAAGGGGTTCGATGCCATTCCGCCCGTGTCCATGGAAAAGGACGGCGCCCTGTCGCAACCGATCCTGACGCTGGCGCAGCGTCGCGTCGCGTTCGCAAAGAAGATCCTGGCCCAGCGCGGCATGCTGGAGGCGGTGACCTGGTCCTTCATGGGTCGGGAAGATGCCGTGCGGTTCGGCGGCGATGCGGGCGTACTTGCGCTTGCAAACCCGATCAGCGCCGACCTGGACGCCATGCGCCCGTCGATCCTGCCGAACCTTTTGGCTGCGGCGGAACGGAATTCCGGGCGCGGATATGCGGATGTCGCACTGTTCGAAGTCGGCCCCGCCTATCGCGGACGCACGCCGAAGGATCAGGACATGATCGCCGCCGGTGTCCGGTCGGGCAAGGCGGTGCCCCGCCACTGGAACGAAACCGCGCGGGAACCGGACGTATTCGATGCAAAGGCGGATGTGCTGGCGGTGCTGGACGCCTGCGGCGCGCCGGTCGACAAGCTGCAGACGGACGCTTCAGACGCACCGGCCTGGTTCCATCCCGGTCGATATGGCGCGCTGAAGCTGGGCCCCAATATCCTGGCCCGGTTCGGGGAAGTGCATCCCGGCATCGCGCGGCGGTATGACCTGCGTGGCCGGGTCGCGGCCTTTGAAATCTTCATGGACGCGATTCCCCAGCCGAAGGCGAAGAAGGGGGCGGGCAAGACGCGGCCGCTGCTTCAGGTCTCCCCCTTCCAGCCGGTCGGCCGCGACTTCGCGTTTCTGGTGGATGCCGATGTCGCGGCGGAAAAGCTGGTGCGTGCGGCGCTGGGCGCGGATAAGGCGCTGATTTCCGGGGCGGAGGTCTTCGACGTCTATGAAGGCGCGGAACTGGACGGCCGCAAGTCCGTCGCGCTGGCCGTGACCTTGCAGCCGCAGGACGCGACGCTGACCGACAAGGAGATCGAGGCGGTTGCCGCGAAAATCGTCGCCAACGTGGAAAAACAGACCGGCGGCAGTTTAAGAGGCTGACCGGACGCGGCCGGCGAGTTCGCACTGGCCCGGTCGGTTTGGGGGACTGGATCAATGGCCTTTCATTTCGGCCGGAAGCGTCAGAAACAGGCGGCGATCGCCATCGTCTTCCTGGGGCTGACGCTTTATTTCATTCCCTATGTAACCGTCTTCTATCTGGTCTGCGGGGTGGTCGATGTTCTGCGCAACGAACGGCGCGACTATTACCTGTTCCAGCGGTATTTCAGCGGCAACGGGTTTACGACCTGGCTCGTCTCGCCGGTGAACCTGGTCCTGGATCTGTTGAGTGCGCGCAATCCCGGCGTCTATCGGCTGCAGGACATGCCGGAAGACTGCCGCCGGGAGATTGAGGATGTTACCCGTTTCTTCGACGAAAACCGCGACCAGGTCATGGCACGGATCGACCGGGAACTGGGGGATGCAAAGCGCGGCATGTTCCTGTTCCGCTGGTTCGGACAGCGCTACAACGCCGAATTCGAACCCCTGAACCGGCGCTTCAGGCACATCCGGACCATCGCGGTTTCCGTCTTCGACGGAAAGGAGCGCACCAACTTCCATTTCGGGCCGCTCAGGCTGACCTTGCGGGTTCTCTACAATCTGACGCCGGTGAAGGATGCGGAAGTTTTCATCGAATGCGGCAAGACGAAGCACTATTGGGCGGAAAACCCGCTTTTCATATTCGACGACACGTTGATGCACCGGTCCGTCAACGACCATGACGGCAAACGCTATGTGGTCTTCATGGATGTGATGCGCCCGTCGCCGGTCCCCGCCGTCCTGCGCGGGCTGGTCGTGCCGGTCAGTTGGGTCGCGACCGCGTTCAAGACGATCTATTACCGGCGCTGGAAGATGTTGGGCGCCTGACATTGCTGCGTCGCATCGGCGCGCTATCTTCTTCCGCCATGATCCGCCTGTTTGCCTTCCTGGTCTTCCTGTGTGCCGCCGTTCCGGCGCGCGCGGACATTGTCGTGCGGTTCTTCGACGGGACGCCCGAAGACCTGATCAGCATCCGGAATGAGGATGTCTGCGAAACCGGGCCGATTTCCGTGACCATCGACCTGCGGCAATCGGCGGGCGGGCTGTTTTTCGACACCACCGCCGGCGGGGCGGGGTTTTCGGAATGGCAGCCGTTCCGTGTCGTCGGCGGCGCCGGATTTGTGGATCGACTGACGCCGGTCAGTGACGGAACCCAGGTGCTGACCATTGCGTTCAGGAACATACCGCCGAACGGGCTGACCACCATCACGACGGACCTGGACGATGCGCTGCCGGGCAGTCCAACCGGTCCCACAATCGTCGACGGCGCGGAAATCGCCGGTGCCCTTGTGTCGCTGACGGTGGGGGAGAAGGACATCCCGGTGTCGGAGGCACAATTTGACGTGAACTCGACCGCGACGGTGCCGCTGTCGGTTTGCATTTCCTAGTCCCGGTCGGTGGTGTTACTGCGCCGCGCGCTGCGCCAGGATCTGATTGGCCAACCGGTCCGCCCGGGCGGCAATTTCCGCGCGGTCCGCATCGGTCAGTTCGTAACTGACCGGAATATCCAGTCTGGGCCCGTTCGGAATCCGGACCAGCATATCCAGACCGACACCTGAGATATGCGCTGGCGGTCGGCCTGTACAGGAAATGGAGAGTTCCGTGGTTTCCGGGTCATAGTCGGCGTTACCGCAATTCTGGCGGCCGGGAATGCTGAAACCGCTGGTCAAGTTGTGGCGGAATTCGACCTCGACATCGCCATTGGAAACCTCAATCCGCAGTTTTACCTGACCGTCCCGGGATTCCCCGGTAAAGGTGCCATCCCTGCTGAGGTCGGCGCTTGTCAGAAAATTCGCGGTTTCCTGCTCCAGCAGGGCCGCGCGCAAGGCGCCTTCCTCAAGAGGTAAGTCAGCGAAGTCGGATTGAGAGGTGCCCGCGGGCGCTGCTGGGGCAAGGGATGCCGTTTGCTGCACGGCGCCACCGTCAAAGCGCACCTGCGCGCGCTGCTGAATGAGGGACCTGTCCGCTTCCGTTAGCTGGTACTCCATAACGATTATGGTCCCCGTACCCCCCGTTCTTCCGCGCGGTACGTTGATTTCCCGTGATGTGCCGGTAAGTCGCCGTTGCGCGATCTGTCCATTATTCGTTCCACACCAAGCCTCAAACCTGTCACTTGCGGCACCGTAGGATACAGGATGACATCGAACACTTAACCCCGATCCGTAGCCGCGCGTGACTTCCATAACGGCATCGACATCGCCGTCCTCAACAGTCACGGTGACTTTCCAATTGAGGTTTTCGCCGATGAATACCCCGTCATTGGCGAAAGTGATTTCCCGTCGGAAACGCTCCGTTTCGGATGCCAATACTTCTTCGAAACTCATTGTCTGTGTGCCGACGGTTGGTGTCGGAAGCGATTGAGATACGTTGGGAACTTGCACGGCGTCTTGCTGTTGCAAGGCCGCATTCTGCTGCTGCAGGGCCGCCAGTTGTTGGACCTGCGCCTCAAGCTCCGCGAGGCGTTGGCGCTCGGCGGCGAGCTCGGCATCTCGGGCGGCAGCGGCGGCTTCGGCGGCGGCCTGGGCTTCAGCGGCCGCGGCGGCTTGCTGGCGCGCCTCTTCGGCGGCGGAGGCGGCTTGAGCCTGATCGCGCGCGGCATTGCGCTGATTCAGCTCCGCCTTCCGCGCCTGGGCCAGGGCCGCGAATTGACCGTTCGGGAATTGCTGCAGATAGACGTCATAGAGCGCCGGATTGTCGCTGTTGCGGATCGATTCCCAGAAGATCACATCCGCATCGCGTACCGGGGCTTGCGCCGCGGGCGCGGGCTGCGTTTCTTCCCGGCGCAGGAAATAGAAATCCCCGCCCAGGGACGATTCCGTCCACGGTTCCTGCCGGTTCCCCGTCCGCTCCATGACATCCAAGCGCACGAGCCGCATGACCTGCTCCAGCAACAGGTTCGGTTCCTGAATACGCCGGGCGAGGGATCGGGCAAAGGGGCTGTTCTGCCCGGTGCCGTCCTCTGCCACCTGACCGGGTGCCGTCGCATACGAGATAAAGGTGCCGGTCGCGTTCTGAATGCGCGACAGGCCGCGCGAGGTGGACCGTGTCATGGCGGCAAACGGGTTGTCGCGGCACGCATCCAGAAAGATGAGCTTCAGCCCGTCCGGGCCAACGCGGTCCATGCTGGACAGGACGATATCCATGGAAATCGTCTGGAATTGCAAGTCCACGACATCGCGGGGCTGGGCATTGACGGGGATCAGGTAGTTCTGGCCGTTCGCCTGGACCGCGTGGCCTGCGTAATAGAACAGGCCCACCGCATTGTCGCCAGCTTGGCTCAACGCCGCACCGAAATCGGACACGACGCGTCCGAACTCATAATGTTCCAGATCCAGATGCAGGGTGACTTCGAACCCCACACCTTCCAGCGCATCCGCGATCAGACGCGCGTCGTTTACCGGGTTGGCAAGCGGCACTGTTTCGTAATCGCTGTTGCCGATAATCAGCGCCATGCGGCGCGATGCATCCGCCGGCCCGGCCGCCGCCGCGTGAAAGACAGCGAAAAGCGGGATAAGTAAGATCAATTTCCAGCGACAAAACATGGGTTTTCCCCCGAAACACCATGGAGCCAACACCCCATTAGGCCCCAGAAGCCCCGTCCCGTTCAAGGTCAATGGGCCGATTACGGGGAAAATCCGCAAAGCATGGTTCCCTAACCGGGCTGGTTCGGCCCCAGATCGCCGATGGTCAGGACGGCCGACGCGTCGATATTTTCCGCGTCCAGCATGGCGGCCGTGCGTTCCAGCCCGGCAATCAGCATGGACCGTTCCCAGTCCGCCAGTGTCGCAAACCGTTCGCCGAACTTGATTTGCAGGCCTTCCGGTGCCTGGGCCAGTGTTTCGTGCCCCCGGTCCGTGATCGACAGCCAGACCTGACGCCGGTCGGTGTCGCCGCGACGGCGTACGATCAACCCCTTGTCTTCCAGCTTGTGCAGAAGGCTGGTCGTCGTGGCCTGTGAAATCCCCATTTTTGTGGAGATCGTGCCTGCCAGGCTGGGGCCGGAATCTTCCAGGATCTGCAACAGCAACAATTGTGAAGAGGTCAGACCCGTCGACCGCGTGACGATGCGGTCATAGGCTTCCGTCGCACGCAGGATCTGCCGCAACACCGTAACCGCGTGCCGTGCCTGTGCGTCCATATGCTTTCTTCCCGGTGGTTCCGCCTTCCGGAAAAGATAGGGGAAACCGGCGAAAGCGCCAAAACTATTTAGTTTTAAAAACAAACTATGTGCCCAAACCTGCCCTATGACATAGGGATGGGCTTCTGGCAGAAATTCCCGAAAAACAGCCGAAAATGTCGCGTATCATACATTTAAATGCCGCCAATAGAAAATTCACTCTTGACGTGGAACGAAATTTTATTACTTTTTATATCGAAATTTCCCAAGGACATTCGATGGAGAAACCGACATGCCGCGCGACGGTCATGCCGACGACGATTACAAACACACGCCGATCACCCTTCGCCAGCCGACGGAAGATGACGGGTCCGAAGTCTGGAACCTTATTCAGGATATCCGGAAGCTCGACGACAATTCCATGTACTGCAATCTGTTGCAGTGCACGCATTTTGCCGACACATGCGCATTGGCGGTAAACGACGGTCGGATCGTCGGCTGGATGTCGGGTTACCGACCGCCCAGCGACCCGGACACACTGTTTGTCTGGCAGGTGGCGGTGCATCCGTCCATGCGCGGCCGCGGCGTTGCAAAGCAGTTGATCCAATGGGTTCTGGAACGGCCCTGGAATGCTGATATCCGCCATGTAAACAGTACGATTACCGGCGACAACAAGGCATCCTGGGCGCTGTTCAGCGCAATTGCCGACCTGTATGACGCGCCGATGGACCGCGACCCGCACTTCGAACGCGACCGCCATTTCGATGGCGAGGCACCGACGGAACACCTGGTCCAGATCGGCCCGCTGCGCCGTCAGGTGGCCGTTGATGTCCCGGACGCCGTCGCGGCCTGATCCCCCTGACACATTCGGTGTGCCCCGGTCCGGGGCCCCTTCATTCCCAATTCCACGAAACCGGAGGAGAAGCATGACTTCGCCGCTGACCCCATTTGAAACCACGGAATCCAACGTGCGCAGCTATTGCCGCGCCTTTCCCGTGGTGTTCGACAGTGCCGTCAACGCCACCATCAAGACGCAGGACGGCACGCGTTATACCGACTTTCTGGCCGGCTGTTCGTCGCTGAACTACGGCCATAACGACCCGGACATGAAGGCCGCGCTGATCGACTATCTGTCGGGCGACGGCATTGCCCATGGTCTGGATATGCATACCGCCGCGAAAGGGGCCTTTCTGGACGCGTTCCGCAGGATCATCCTGGACCCGCGCGGCATGGCCCATCGCATGATGTTCTGTGGCCCGACCGGCGCCAATGCGGTCGAAGCGGCAATCAAGCTGGCGCGTAAGGCAACCGGCCGGACCGGCGTTGTTGCCTTTACCAACGGGTTTCATGGCGTCACCGCCGGTGCGCTGGCCGCGACCGGCAACGGATACCACCGTGGCGGCAACGGCGCGCCCCTGAACGGGGTGACCCGCATGCCCTTCGACGGATATCTGGGTGACGGGGTCGATACCGCCGAAATCCTGGAAAAGATGCTGTCCGACCCGTCCAGCGGGATTGATGCCCCTGCCGCGATCCTGGTCGAACCTGTTCAGGGCGAGGGCGGTCTGAATGCCGCATCGGCCGAATGGATGCGCAAGATCGACCGGATCGCGAAAGCCCACGGCGCATTGCTGATCGTCGACGACATTCAGGCCGGTTGCGGCCGGACCGGCACGTTCTTTTCTTTCGAAGGCATGGGCATCGACCCGGACATCGTCACGATGGCGAAATCCTTGTCGGGCATGGGGCTTCCCTTTGCCACGGTGCTTGTGAAACCGGAATACGACCTGTTTGAACCGGCGGAGCATAACGGCACGTTCCGAGGCAACAACCACGCCTTTGTCACTGCGCGCGTGGCGTTGGAGAAATTCTGGTCGGACGACCGGTTTCAGAAGGATGTCCAGGCAAAGGGCGATTTCCTGCGCGACCGGTTGGACGCCATCGCCCGGAAATACGGCTGGACGCTGCGCGGCCGCGGCATGTTTCGTGGGGTCGACGTCGGGTCGGGACAGCGCGCGGCGGACATCTGCGCTGAATGCTTCGAAAACGGCCTGATCATCGAAACGTCCGGCGCCCATGACGAGGTGGTGAAGGTCCTGGCGCCACTGACGATCCCGGAAGATCAATTGGCAGAGGGGCTGGATATCCTGTCCCGCGCCGTCGACGCCGTCATGGGCCGGGAAATGCCGGCCGCCGCCGAATAACGAAACCGAATACAGGAGCAAGACAATGATCGTGCGCGACCTGAACCAGGCCAGAACCACGGAACGCCGCATCGCAGACCAGCGTTGGGAAAGCGTCCGCCTTCTGCTGGCCGATGACGGGATGGGCTTCAGCTTCCACATCACCACCATCGAAGCCGGAAGCACCCATACCTTTCACTACAAGCACCATTTTGAAAGCGTCTATTGCGTGTCCGGAACCGGAAGCATCGAAGACCTGGCGACCGGCGAAACACACAAAATTCACCCCGGGGTGATGTATGCGCTGAACCTGCATGATCGCCACACGCTGCGGGCGGATGAGGAACTGGTTCTGGCCTGTTGCTTCAACCCGCCGGTCACGGGAACCGAGGTCCATCGCGAAGACGGATCCTACGCCCCGGCGGACGAACCGGCCGGTGAAGGGGAGGCGGCCTAGACCATGCCGGACGACTTTCAGGACAATGCACCCGCCCGTCATACGGTGGAAAAAATCGGCGGCACGTCGATCGCGAAGACCGACGCGGTCTTGAACAACGTGCTGATCGGCGGCCGTTCCGGCCCCGACCTTTATCACCGTATCATCGTGGTATCCGCCTATGCGGGGATCACCGATGCCCTGCTGGAACACAAAAAGACCGGGGAATCCGGGGTCTATGCGCTGTATGCCGACAGCGAACGCGAATGGGCCTGGGGCGATGCGCTAAGCGCTGTTCGCCGCCAGATGCTGGATATCAATGCGGAAATTTTCGGCGAAGAGGCCGTTCGCACGATTGCCGACCGGTTCGTGAAGGAACGGGTCGACGGTGTGCGCGACAGCCTGATTGACCTGCAGAGGCTCTGCACCACCGGGCATTTTCAGCTTCGCGATCACCTGACGACGGTGCGCGAAATGCTCGCCTCCCTGGGGGAGGTGCATTCCGCCCACAATACCGCGCTGCTGCTGCGGGAAAACGGGGTCAATTCCCGCATGATCGATCTGAGCGGCTGGCGCCACGGTGACGACGCGCCGGACTTCGACACCGCGATCGACCGGGCGTTTCAGACCGTCGATGTCACCCGCGAACTGCCCATCGTCACCGGCTATTGCCGGTGTTCGGAAAGTCTGGTGCGGGCCTATGATCGCGGCTACACGGAAGTCACCATGTCCGCCATTGCCGTTCGCACCCGCGCGGCCGAAGCTGTCATCCACAAGGAATTTCACCTGTCGTCCGCCGACCCGAAGCTGGTCGGGGAAGACAAGGTCATCCCGATCCGCCAGACCAGCTATGACGTCGCCGACCAGC
Organism: Alphaproteobacteria bacterium; assembly: GCA_040217575.1. Taxonomy (GTDB): domain Bacteria; phylum Pseudomonadota; class Alphaproteobacteria; order UBA8366; family Aestuariispiraceae; genus Pacificispira. The sequence goes on from JAVJPW010000002.1 coordinate 416,390, forward strand.
TGTCCAATATCGGGATGGAAGCGATCCATCCCAGTGCGGCAAAGGGCCTGCGCCAGAACGGGATCCCGCTTCGGGTCCGCAACACGTTCCGGCCGGACGACCCCGGCGCGGTAATCAGCGACAGCCATGAGAAAGCGGACCCCGGCGTCGAAATCGTCGCAGGCAGCAAGTCGGTCTTTGCCTTTGAATTCTACGAACCGGACATGGTCGGGGTTAAAGGGTATGACGCGGCAATCCTGCAAAGCCTGAAACGGCACAGGGTCAACATCGTCGCCAAAAGTTCCAACGCCAATACGATCACGCATTTCCTGCATGCGTCGCCCAAGGCGTTGCGGCGGGTGGAACGCGATCTGGCGGCGGAATATCCGACGGCGGAAATGACGACCCGCACGGTCTCACTTGTCACCGCGCTTGGCCGGGACCTGGCGGTTCCGGGGCTGGCGCAGCGGGCGCTGACGGCGCTTTCCGACGCGGGGGTGGAGGCACTAGCCTTCAACGACCTGATGCGCAAGGTGGACCTTCAGGTCATTGTGGATCAGGCGGATCACGACCGCGCGGTCATCGCACTGCACAAGGGCCTCGTGGAGGATGTGAAGGACTTGAAAGAGGCCGCATAAGGAAGCTGGCTCAAATCCCTCTCAAATGAGAAAAACCCCCGAAGCGCATGCTCCGGGGGTTTCTTTTGGTTTCCGATCCGGTCGGAAAACCGGTCAGTCGCGACGGGGACGGCGCGGGCGGCGGTCGCCGCCTTCACGATCCTCACGCGGTGCGCGTTCCGGCTTTTCCAGCGTATGTTCGATGTCTTCGCCGGTTTCCTGATCGGCGCTGCGCATCGACAGGCGGACCTTGCCGCGTTCGTCGACGCCCAGGCACTTGACCCAGACTTCGTCCCCTTCGTTGGCGACGTCGGTCACCTGTGCGGTGCGCCCGGCGGCCAGTTCGGAGATGTGGACCAGCCCGTCCCGGCCCGGCATGAAGTTCACGAACGCGCCGAAGTCCATGACCTTCACGACCTTGCCGCGATAGACCTTGCCCGGCTCCGGCTCGGCGACGATGGACTGAATCCAGTCGACCGCCTTCTGGCCCGCTTCACCATCGACCGACGCGACTTTGATCGTGCCGTCGTCTTCGATGTCGACCTTGGCGCCGGTCACTTCGCAGATTTCGCGGATGACCTTGCCGCCGGTTCCGATGACTTCGCGGATCTTGTCCTTGTTGATCGTGAAGGTGACGATGCGCGGTGCGTTCTGGTTGACGTCGTCGCGGCCCGCCGTGATCGCTTTTGCCATCTCACCCAGGATATGGATGCGGCCCTGCTTCGCCTGGGCGAGCGCGGTCTTCATGATATCCTCGGTAATGGACGTGATCTTGATGTCCATCTGGAGCGAGGTGACGCCGTCTTCGGTGCCAGCGACCTTGAAGTCCATGTCGCCCAGGTGATCTTCGTCGCCCAGGATGTCCGACAGGACGGCAACGCCGTCATCTTCTTTGATCAGGCCCATGGCGATACCCGCGCACGGCTTCGGCAGCGGAACGCCCGCGTCCATCATGGACATGGATGTGCCGCAGACGGTCGCCATGGAGGACGAACCGTTCGATTCCGTGATCTCGGAGACCACGCGTATCGTGTAGGGGAAGTCTTCCTTTGCCGGCATCATCGGGTTGAGGGCGCGCCATGCAAGCTTGCCATGGCCGATTTCGCGACGGCCCGGAGGACCCATGCGGCCCGCTTCGCCGACCGAATAGGGCGGGAAGTTGTAGTGCAGCATGAAGTTCTGGCGGTATTCGCCTTCCAGCGCGTCGATGATCTGTTCATCCTGACCGGTGCCCAGCGTGGTGACGACCAGCGCCTGGGTTTCGCCCCGGGTGAAGAGCGCAGAGCCATGCGCACGCGGAATGACGCCGACTTCGCAGACGATCGGGCGAACCTGATCGGTCTTGCGGCCGTCGATGCGTTCGCCGGTCGCAAGAATGTTGCCGCGAACCACGTCCTTCTCCAGATCCTTGAACAGCTTGGCCGCCAGATCGGCGTCCAGCTCTTCCTCTTCAATCTTGGCGATAGCGTCCGCCTTTGCCTTGGACACGGCTTCGACGCGGTCCTGCTTCTTCTGGATCGCATAAGCCGCGCGCAGCGGTTCCATGGCGATTTCGCGCAGACGCGCGCCGACCGTCGCGATGTTCGCATCCGGTTCCGGCAGGTCGAACGGTTCCTTCGCCGCCGATTCCGCCATGCTGATGATCAGGTCGATCACCGGCTGGAAGGAGCGGTGCGCGAACATAACCGCGTCCAGCATGGTTTCTTCCGACAGTTCCTGCGCTTCGGATTCGACCATCAGCACGCCTTCCTGGGTGCCGGCGACGATCAGATCCAGGTCGCTTTCTTCCTTGGTCTGCGTCTGGGTCGGGTTGCCGACGAACTCACCGTCGATATAGCCGACGCGGATGCCGCCGATCGGACCCATGAAGGGCGCGCCGGAAATCGTCAGCGCGGCGGACGCGCCGACCATGGCGACGATGTCCGGGTCGTTTTCCATGTCGTGGCTCAGCACGGTGCAGACGACCTGGACTTCGTTCTTGAAGCCCGGCACGAACAGCGGGCGGATCGGCCGGTCGATCAGGCGGCTGGTCAGCGTTTCCTTTTCCGACGGGCGTGCCTCACGCTTGAAGAAGCCGCCGGGAATCTTGCCCGCGGCATAGGTCTTTTCCTGATAATGGACGGACAGCGGGAAAAAGTCCTGACCGGGCTTTTCCGACTTCGCATAAGTGACCGCGCACAGAACGGAGGTCTCGCCATAGGTTGCGAGGACCGCCCCGTCAGCCTGGCGGGCGATCCGGCCCGTTTCCAGCGTCAGTGTGCGTCCGCACCATTCCATCGATTTTTTGGTGATGTTGAACATGTGGAAATGTTTTCCTTTTCTTTCCTAACGTCCTTACGGCATCGAACCCCTGTCCGGTGCCGTCCGGCGGTATCGTCGTTTCGGAAAACCTGCCTCGCGGAACCCGGGCGCTAACGACGTCGTGGCCCGGATCGGTCTAGCGTTTCATCAAAATGAACGCTGTCCCGCTGTCAGATGGTTTTTTCCGAAAAGGCGCTCCCGCCTGTTCTATTCCGGGTCTTTTTGTCGTGTTCGGTTCGGCCGACCGAAAAAGACCCCAAATGTGCTAAGGGCGCGACCCCGTTTGAAGGAGGGCGCGCCCTGGCCGAAAACCTTTATCGGCGGATGTTGAGCCTGCCGATGAGTTCCTTGTACCGCGCTTCGTTCTTGCGCTTTACGTAGTCCAGCAGACGGCGGCGTTTGCCGACCATGCTCAGAAGACCGCGGCGGGAATGGAAATCCTTCGCATGGGTCTTCAGGTGTTCCGTCAGGTTGTTGATCCGTTCGGTCAGGATCGCGACCTGGACTTCGGGGGAACCGGTGTCCCCGTCCTTGGCCTGATATTCACCGATAACTTCCGTCTTGCGCTCTTGCGTAATCGTCATTCGTAATCTTCCTCTATGCGGTACCGGGTTCGTTTATAGGGTCCGAATTCAGCGGTTCAGGACACGGACGGGGCGGATTTCGCCTTTTCCGTACCGGGCCAGCGCCACGGCGATCCCGCCGCAGGTGGCCACGCACTCATCCCCATCCTTCAGGTCGGCGATGCGCGCCAGATCCACTTTTCGGAGAAGCGATACAGGCTGCCCGTTCCTCAGGCGCGCCGTTTCCGCTTCGTTCAAGGCCATGGCCGGGATACCGTCCAGCGCAGCCTCGATCGCCAAAAGACCGGTGTGATCTCCCGGCGATTGCGCGGGCTTATGCCCCATCTGACCCAGCGCATCAAGTGAAATTGCGTGGGTTTCCGTGAAGGGACCGACCCTGAGGCGCCGAAGCGCAATCAGGTGCCCGACCGAGCCGAGCGCAACCGCGATGTCGCGCCCCAGTGACCGGACATAGGTGCCCTTGCCGCAGTCGACTTCCAGAACCGCAAGGTCTGCGTCCGGCACATCGATCAGGCGCAGCGCGTCAATGCGCACCATCCGCGGTTCGGGTTCCACCGCCGCGCCCGCGCGGGCCAGGTCATAGGCGCGCTTTCCCTGGATCTTCAGGGCGGAAAAGGCCGGCGGAACCTGTTCGATCTCCCCCAGAAAACGGGGAAGAACGGATGCGATTTCATCGGCGGACGGGCGGGTTTCCGACGTTCGCACGACTTCCCCTTCCGGGTCCAGGGTCGACGTCTCCTCCCCGAATTTAACGGTAAAGCGATAGGATTTCGCCCCGTCCATGACGTACTGGACGGTTTTTGTCGCCTCCCCCAGCGCGATGGGAAGCAGGCCGGTCGCAAACGGGTCCAGCGTGCCGCCATGTCCCGCCTTCTGTGCGTTCAGCGACCGCCGGACCGCGGCGACCGCATCGGTCGACCCCATGCCGTCAGGCTTGTCCAGGATGACCCAGCCGTCGACCTTCTCGCCCCTTTTCTTTTTCGCCATGTGCGTGAACCTCGCTCGTTGGCGGGTTCCCTATCGGCAGGACCGCTGCAATGCAATGTGCTATTCGTTTTGTGCCTGCGCGATTGTCGTCTAAGATTTTCGAATAATCATACCGCCGGGGGCAAGATAACATGAAAAAGGGTACATTTTCCCGCCGCTTTCTGCTGAAAGCGGCGCTGTTTGCGTCGGGTGCGTTGGTCGCGACCCCGATGGGACGCGCCCGGGCACAGGCGCTGGATGGCGTCTCCGTCATTGTGGTCGGGGCGGGGCTTTCCGGGCTCGCGGCGGCGAAATCGCTCCAGAACCAGGGGGCAACGGTCACGGTGGTCGAAGCAAACCCCCATATCGGCGGACGGCTGCTGACCGACTGGTCGCTGGGCGACACGGCGCCGTTCGAGGTTGGGGCCGGCTGGATTCACGGCCCGTCCCAGGACAACCCGTCCAAACAGTTGGCCGACGCGGTCGGCGCGCAATACTTCACGACCGACGACGATAATCTGGTCGTGTTCGACGAAGAAGGCTGGGAGATCGAGGAAGACTATTTGGAGGAAATCAACGAGGAATGGGAAGAGGCGCTTTGGAAAGTCGACGAGACGCTGGAACTTTCCGATCGCCGCAGCCTGCTGGACGCAATCCGCAACCTCTATCCCTCTGCGCTGGACGATCCGGGCGTTCGATGGGCACTGTCCGCCTATACCGAATTTTCAAAAGGCGCGCCGATCGAAGACCTGTCCGCGGTCTATCATGACGATGACGACGCGTTCGACCTGCCGGACGTCGTGGTCGCCACCGGATACGACGAAATTCTGAAACCCTTTGCCGATGGGCTGGACATCCGCCTGTCCACGCCGGTCACGAATATCGCCTACGACGAAGATGAAGGCGTAACGGTGACCGCCGGCGGCACCAACTTCGATGCGGACTATTGCATCTGCAGCGTGCCGCTGGGGGTTCTGAAGGCGGGCTCCATCGCTTTCGACCCGCCCCTGCCAGGTGGGCATCGGGACAAGATTGACGGGTTGGGTTTCGGCAGCGTGACCAAACTGGCGCTGAAATTCGATGAACCGTTCTGGGACATAGAAACCCAGTATTTCGGAATGATGACGGAACCGAAGGGGCGGTGGAACTACTGGCTGAATTACCGGACCTTCAGCCCGGAAAATATCCTTCTGGGCCTTAGCGTTGGCGCCTATGCGCCGGTCGCGGACCGAATGACGGATGATGAGATGGTGGCCGACGCGATGGAGGTACTGCGCAACGTCTGGGAAGATGATGTCGGTGAGCCGACGCAGGTTCTGGCGACGCATTGGTCGACCGACCCTTACGCGCTGGGTGCCTATGCCTATCCGCGTCCCGGCGGGACCCCAAGCCAGTTCGACGGTCTGGCGGACCCGATCGACGATGTCTTGTTCCTGTGCGGGGAACACACGATTTTCGACTATGCGGGGACGACCCACGGCGCCTATATGACAGGCATCCGTGCGGCGGAAGCAATCATCAACGAGGCGGGTTGAACGTACCCTTAGGCCACGGCTTCCCGGCCGATAGCCAGGTATTTTTCGCGGCGACGTCGGCGAAGCGCATCCGGCGACAGGCCTTCCAGTTTCGCCAGATGTTTTTCCATGGCATCGCCCGCCGCCTTGATCGTCTTTTCGATATTGCGGTGGGCGCCGCCAATGGGTTCGCCGACGATGGTGTCTATGCCGTCCAGTTCCTTCAGGTCGTGGGCGGTCATCTTCAGGGCCTCGGCCATTGCCGACGCATGATCGGCGGATTTCCAGATGATCGTCGAACAGCCTTCCGGCGATATGACGGAATATACGGAATGTTCCAGCATCAGGACCGCGTCGGCGGCCGCAATGGCGATCGCGCCGCCGGACCCGCCTTCCCCGATAACGAGGGAGATGAGCGGCGTTTCCAGCCTCAGGCATTTTTCGATGGACCGGGCGATGGCTTCCGCCTGGCCGCGTTCTTCGGCGCCGACGCCCGGATAGGCGCCCGGCGTGTCGACGAACGTCAGCACCGGCAGGCGGAACCGTTCGGCCAGTTCCATCAGCCGGATCGCCTTGCGATAGCCTTCGGGTCGGGCCATGCCGAAATTGTGTTTCACCCGGCTTTGGGTGTCGCTGCCCTTTTCATGGCCCAGAACGACCACGGACCGGCCACGGAACCGGCCGATCCCGCCCTGGATCGCCTTGTCGTCGGCAAACGCGCGGTCGCCGCACAGGGGAACGTATTCTTCGATCAACCCGTCGATATAGTCCGAAAAATGCGGACGGTCCGGGTGGCGCGCGACCTGAACCTTCTGCCACGGCGTCAGCTTCTGATAGGTCTGGCGCAACAGCCGGTCCGCCTTGGACTGAAGGCGTGCGACTTCATCGGCGATATTTACCTCTCCATCGTCGGAGAGGTGGCGCAATTCCTCTATCTTTCCTTCCAGCTCTGCAATCGGCTGTTCGAAATCCAGATAGTTCCGCATGAGTGAGGCTGGCCCCCGACCGGTCTGTTTATCCTTCTGCGGTCACTCCCTAACACAGGGATTCGGTCTTGGAAATCTTGCGTGCATGACAATCGACGCGGATGCATCAGCATTTGCCAAGCAAACTTCCTGGACTAGACTTGGGCCGCAAGTCAGGGAGCAGACGCTATGCCGCAGGGGGAAAACGGTCCGGGACTGCCCGGCGAAGATGGGCGGGACACCAGCGATGCCATCGCGCTGATCTGGCCCGTGGCGCTGTTGTTGGGCAGCGCGGTCCTGATGATGGAGGCCGGGTCGATCGCCGCCGCCTTCGGGGCGGAACCGGACTCACCGCACGCCTTGTGGGTCGGCCGTGCCTTTCAGACGCTGTTCTGGCTTGTCCTGGCATTTGCCGCGCATCGCGCCATCAGGATCGTGTTCTGGGAACGCTATGTCGGGAATCGTACCGGTGTCGCACCGCCTTTGATCCTGGTTCAGCTGACGGGGCTCGTCCTTTTCGTCGCCGCCGTTTTCATCATTCTAAGCTTTGTCTTCGACGTTGCGGTCGTCGGTCTGCTGACGACATCGTCGATCTTGCTGGCGGTGATCGGTTTCGCGCTTCGGACCATGATTTCCGATCTGTTCACCGGCATCGCGCTTGGCATCGAACGACCGTTCAAAATCGGCGACTGGATCGAACTGGAAGACGGCCCGGTCGGACGGATCGCGTCCATGAACTGGCGCGCGACGCGGCTTGTCACCCGTGAAGAGGTGACGGTCATTGTCGCCAATTCCCGGCTGGCGACCGAACATGTGATGAATTACAGCGCGCCACATAAATTCTTCCGGGACGAAATTCTGATCACGCTGGATTATTCGGTGACCGCATGGCGGGCGGAACGCCTGTTGCTGTCCGCGATCTGGGCGGTGCCAGAAGTGACCGACGTGCCCCGGGATCCGGAGATCCGGATCAAGGAGTTCAAGGAAAACGGCACGGTCTGGCGGGTTCGGTACTGGATTCCCGATTACGGGAACCTGCATGGGCTGCGTTATGAGGTCCAGCGCCAGATTCTGCGCAATCTGCATTTTTCCGGCGTTCACATTCCGGGCGAAAAGCTTGAAATGCGGCGCCTGCCGGACGAACGCGAAATGCGCGACATCGATTTCCTGCATGAAATCGACTTCCTGGGGCCGCTCACGGAAGAAGAGATCATGCTGGTCTGCGACCAGATGGAACACAGGCTGTTCCGCCGGAACGTGCCTGTCGTCGAACAGGGGCAGGAAGGGTCATCCCTGTTTATCGTCAAGGAAGGCATGCTGACGGTCAATGTGCTGGGGAAGGACGGGCAGGAAACGCGTGTCGGGACGCTGACGCCCGGTGCCTTTTTCGGGGAGATGTCGCTGCTGACCGGTGAGGCGCGGGGTGCGACCGTCCTGCCCGAGGTGGATTCCCTGGGCTTCGAGATCAAGAAGGAAACGCTGGAGCCGATCCTTCAGCGGCGACCGGAACTGGCCGAACATCTGTCCCGGACGCTTGCCGAACGCCAGATGCGCACGCGAGAAGCCTTTGCCGCGATGGATGCGGAATCCGGCGCCAAGCGACGCCAGTCCATGGCGCAGGAGTTCCTGGCGAAGATGCGGTCTTTCTTCGGGCTTTGACCTTCGGCCGAAAGCCCGCCCGCCCGCGGGGCGATCAGCAGTCCAGCGTGTTCCGGCGTTCCCAGTCGCTCAACGCGCGGGAATATTCGTCCCATTCGCGGTTCTTGATCGCGACGAAGGCTTCCGCGAATTCCGATCCCAGGGCCGCGGCCAGTGTCTTGTTCTTTTCGAATTCCCGGATCGCATCCAGAAGATACAGCGGCAGCTTCTTCGCATTCTTGACCGTATGTCCTTCGGCATACATGTCGATGTCCAGGCGCTTGCCGGGGTCGGTTTCTTCTTCGATCCCGTTCAGGCCCGCGGCCAGGACGACGGCCGGCAGCAGATAAGGGTTCGCCGCCCCGTCGGCGAGGCGCAGTTCGAACCGTCCGCCATCCGGAATGCGGACCATGTGCGTGCGGTTGTTGCCGCCATAGCTGACGGTGTTCGGTGACCAGGTCGCCCCCGACGCGGTGACCGGCGCATTGATGCGCTTATAGGAATTGACCGTCGGGTTGGTGATCGCGCACATGGACGTTGCATGGCGCAACATGCCGCCCAGGAAGCTGTAGGCCAGCTTCGACAGGCCCATTTCGTCCTTCTTGTTGTCGAACACGCATTTCTTGCCGGTCTTGTCCCACAGGGACAGGTGCATATGGCACCCGTTTCCGGTCAGGTTCATGAACGGTTTCGGCATGAAGGTCGCGCGAAGCCCGTGTTTTTCCGCGATCGACTTCACCATGAATTTGAAAAAGGCGTGGCGGTCCGCGGTTACCAGCGCGTCCGCATAATCCCAGTTCATTTCGAACTGGCCGTTCGCATCTTCATGGTCGTTCTGATAGGGGCCCCAGCCCAGCTGGATCATCGCATCGCAGATTTCCGACAACACATCATAGCGCCGCATCATCGCCTGCTGGTCGTAACAGGGGCGCCCGGCGCTATCCATCGGGTCGGATGGGGCAAGCCCGTCTTCGGTGATCAGGTGGTATTCCGCTTCGACCCCGGTCTTGAAGACATAGCCTTTTTTCTTTGCCGCTTCGATCTGGGTCTTCAGCACAACGCGCGGCGCCTGTTCCAGCGGTTTGCCGTCCATCCACAGGTCGGTTGCGACCCAGGCCACTTCCGGCCGCCAGGGAAGCTGCGTCACACTGTCCGGGTCCGGAATGGCGAACATGTCCGGATGCGCGGGCGTCATGTGAAGATGGGTGGCGAAACCGGCGAACCCCGCCCCGTCCTTTTCCATGTCGGCAACCGCCGGTGTCGGCACCAGCTTCGACCGCTGCATGCCCGCCAGGTCGGTATAGTTGAAAAGGAAATATTTGACGCCGTTCTTCTTTGCGAAGGCTTCCAGCTTGCTCGGCATATTCTGATGCTCCCCCTGTTTCAGGTCTGAGAAATTCCCCCTAGTACGCTTGTCCCGGCACCCAGTCCGTGCCGGCCAGCGGTACCTGCGCCATGGCGGCGGCTTCGACCGTCAGCGCGTTCAGGTCCTCCGGCTCCAGATTGTGCACGTGGCTCTTGCCGCAGGCGCGCGCCAGCGTCTGTGCTTCAAGCGTAAGGACACGAAGGTAGTTGGCAAGACGGCGACCGGCAGCGACCGGGTCCAGGCGTTTTTCCAGGTCGGGGTTCTGGGTCGTGATTCCAGCCGGGTCGTTGCCTGCCTGCCAATCCTCATAGAAACCAGGGGCGGTCCCCAGTTTCGCGTATTCGTCCGACAGGTCGGGGCGGTTGTCCCCCAGCGCAATCAGCGCTGCCGTGCCGATGGAAACCGCATCCGCGCCAAGGGCAATCGCCTTTGCCACATCGGCGCCGGACCGAATTCCGCCGGAAACGATAAGCTGCACACCGTCGCGATGCAGACCCAGTTCACGCAGCGCCTTGGTCGCAAGCCGCACTGCCGGCAGGGTCGGGATGCCGACATGTTCGATGAAACAGTCCTGCGTGGCGCCGGTGCCGCCCTGCATGCCGTCGACGACGACCACGTCCGCGCCGGACTTCACCGCCAGCATCGTGTCGTAATAGGTGCGGGTCGCCCCGACCTTTACATAGATCGGGACCTGCCAGTCGGTGATTTCCCGAAGCTCGCGGATCTTGATCTCCAGGTCGTCCGGCCCGGTCCAGTCCGGATGCCGGCAGGCGCTGCGCTGGTCGATATCCTTGGGCAGGGTCCGCATCTCCGCGACACGGTCGGAAATCTTTTGACCCAGCAGCATGCCGCCGCCGCCCGGTTTCGCCCCCTGGCCGATGACCACTTCGATCGCATCCGCCTTGCGCAGATCGTCCGGGTTCATGCCGTACCGCGACGGCAGATACTGATAGACCAGCTTGGTCGAATGACCGCGTTCTTCCGGCGTCATGCCGCCGTCACCGGTGGTGGTGCTGGTGCCGACTTCCGATGCGCCGCGGCCAAGCGCTTCCTTTGCATTGGCCGACAGGGACCCGAAGCTCATTCCCGCGATGGTGATGGGCACATCGATCCTAATCGGCTTTTCCGCATGGCGGCCACCCAGTGTCACATCCGTGCCGCATGCTTCGCGATATCCTTCCAGCGGATAACGCGATACGCTGGCCCCCAGAAAGACCAGGTCGTCAAAGGTCGGCAGTTTCCGTTTCGCGCCGAAGCCGCGAATGCGATAGATGCCTTCGCTGGCGGCGCGCTGGATTTCATGAATGGTCGCCCGGTCGAACGTGTGGCTTTCGCGAAGGGTCGGGTGGTCGTGGCTCATGGATCGATCCCTTCAATAGGCGCCGACATTGTCGATCTTGAAATTGTAAAGCTGCCGGGCGGAGCCATAGCGGCGAAAGCTTTTGGGGTCCGCATCCGACCCTGCCTGTTCCAGAAGGCGCGTCAGCGTGGCCAGATGGTCGTCCGTCATGTCCTTTTCGACACAGTCCGCGCCCAGACCCTTTGCTTCGCCGCGCAGGAAGATCACCGCCTCGTAGATGGAATCGCCCAGTCCGTCGTCCGCGTCGCCGCAAATCACCAGGGTTCCCGCCTGCGCCATGAATGCGGAATTATGCCCGACCGATCCTTTGACGACGATGTCGACCCCTTTCATGGAAATGCCGCAGCGCGCCGACGCATTGCCGTCAATGACCAGCAATCCGCCATGTGCGGTCGCCCCTGCCGACTGGCTGGCGTCCCCGCGGATATGGACGCGCCCGCTCATCATGTTTTCCGCGACACCGACGCCGGCATTGCCGTCGACGGTTACGGCTGCGTTCTGGTTCATGCCCGCGCAATAGTACCCGACATGACCGCGGATCGTGACGTCGACCGCATCCGTCAGTCCCGCCGCGAGTGCGTGCGCGCCCATCGGGTTCAGAACTTCGAACGCGGTGTCGTTCGCGCCGTCCCGGCGCTGCATCGCGCGGTTCGCGCCGCGCAAATCATCAACTGAAAGATCAATCGTACGCATGGTGATATCAGTTCCGTCCCCAGTGATAGACGATGCCCGGTTTCGGTTCCCAGACGGTGGCATTCTCGACGCCGGGAAGCTGTGCGATGGACCGGAATTCGGACGCCATGGCGACCCATTGGTCGGTTTCCGCCATGACGGCCGGCTTGCATGCGATCGGGTCGCGCAGAACCGCAAACCCGTCCCGGGTGCCGACGGTGAAAGTGTAGAACCCGTCCAGATCGTCCAGCGCTGCCGTCAGTGCCTCTTTAAGGGTTTCGCCGTTCGACATGCGCCACGACAGATAGCCCGCGGCCACTTCCGAATCGTTTTCGGTCTGGAACGTCAGCCCCTCGCGGATCAGCATGCGTTTCAGGTCGTTATGGTTCGACAGCGACCCGTTATGGACCAGACACAGGTCTTCGCCCGTACTGAACGGGTGTGCGCCTTCGGTCGTGACCGCGCTTTCCGTTGCCATGCGGGTATGCCCGATCATGTGACTGCCCGCCATCTGCGACACGCCGAAACGGGTCATAACCTCCGCCGGAAGGCCGATTTCCTTATAGATTTCCAGGGATGTCCCGGTGCTCATGATCCGGGTTCCGGGGCATGCGTCATTCAGCCATTTCCGCATGGCGTCCGATGTGACCTTGCCGCGCAGAATCGCGTGGGATGCGACCCTGTCGGACGCAACAGGCGCGCCCAGATCCGCCGACATACGCGCGGCCACCGCCTGCCAGTCGGTGTCTTTCGCCGGGTCATAGACGCAAGCCTTTGCGGCGTCCGCATCCTCATCGCGATAGATGGCAAAACCGGCACTGTCCGGCCCCCGGTCGCTCATCTGGGCCAGCATCGGCCCGAAAAGTGCACCGAGACGCGGGCGTAAACCGGCATCTTTCAGATACAGTCCGACAATTCCACACATATGATTTCCCCGAAAACCTGTTTCGCACGGGTTGATGTGTAGAATGAATACCAAGAATTAAAAATTAATCAAGGGAATATTCAGGAATCCGCCGACCCGGACTGGGAAATGATGGAAAGATACGTCGCCGGCAGCGACAGAAGGCGCGTCGGCCCGTGCGGCGACTGGGCGTCGAAAAACAGCGAATCCCCCGGCGACAGGGTGAATTCACTGTCGCCGTGCCGATAGACGATCTGTCCCGACAGCATGTGGATGAATTCCATCCCCTCATGCCGGAACTCGTCATAGGTCTCGGACCCTTCGTCCAGCGTGATCAGATAGGGTTCGACGGAAAGCGGCCCGCGCACGGAATGGCCCAACAGCTGATACAGGTGTCCAACCCGCGTCCCGCGACGGTCGATCCGGATGCCTTCACCCGCGGGAACGAATGAGACATCGCGGCTGCGTTCCGACGCGCGGAAGAAGGACGAAAGTGGTACTCCCAGTGCCTCCGACAATGCGGCCAGGGTCGAAAGCGATGGGCTGGTTTGACCGGTTTCGATTTTCGAAAGCATCCCCTGCGACAGACCGGCCGCGTCCGCCAGCATGGTGATCGTCATATCCTGGCGCTTTCGCTGACGGCGGATTTCGGCGCCGATGGCGGTTTCCAGTTTGGACCGTTGGGCGCCGTCCGTCTCGCTTTGCGTTTCTGCAGGGGGGGGCATCGTACCTCGAACTCTGTGCCGTTGGTATGCGGTCCCGACAGCCTAGACCAACGGGCGGCGGCTTGGCGAGACGCCAGTGGCTTTCGTTTTGTTTTCACGCCTGTGCTTTTGCACTATTGTCCGCCGGTCGTGGGGAGGTTCGGGCACGCTTGGTTTGTCGGTTTGAGGGCTTTGGCATTGGGGTTGAGCATCGGGAGGAGTGTCAAAGCGTGGCCACTGCCCACCGCTGTTCACGGTGTGCTGTGCGCTGTCCTGCTGAGTGTACTGGCGCCGCATGGGGTGCGGGCCCAAAATGCCGTCAACACGGACGCGGTCGATACGTCCGCCGGTGAGGCCGCAAGCGCCGCCGCGCGGGACGAGTTCGAACGCCTGCAACGCGCCCGCGAACAGTTGGATGCCGCGCCTGAAGAGACGGTGACCTTTGCCGACATCCTGCGGAACCCCGACGACATCGCGCTGAATTTCGCCTATGCGAAGCAACAGGTCGCGCAAGGCCGCTTGAAGGCGGCTGCGACGACGCTGGAACGCATCCTTCTGATAGAACCTGGCCTGCATGAGGTGCGTCTGTTCTATGCGCTGGTCCTGATCCGTCTGGACAGCCTTGAATCCGCGGAGCGCGAGTTGCTGGCCCTGCAGCAGCTGGACATGGAACCGTCCCTGCGGGAGGAACTGGACGGGCTTCTGGCCCGCATTCGGGAATCGCGCGAACGGTTCCGCGTGTCGTTGCTGACGGGCGTCGGCGGCGGATACCAATGGAATGTGAATTCCATTCCCGCAAACCGGCGGCTTCGGTTCGGTGGCGCCAGCGTCCTGGTGGATGACGATTCCGACCGCGTTGGGGATTTCAACTTCACGGCATTCAGCCGCTTTGATGCGTCCTACGATCTGGGATATCAGGCGCGTCACGAACTGATCGGGTCCGTCACGCATTATCTGGGCGATCAGGTGAACCAGGACCAACAGGATATCTGGTCCTATACGGTTGACGGCGGGGTACGCCTGCGGTTCCCCGATCTGACGATCACGCCGCGGGCCTATTACACCGTCCTGTGGCTGTCCCACCAGCGATACCATGACAATGTCGGCGCGGAACTCGCCGGAACCTATCAGCTGCCGCCGGACATGGCGATCAGCGCGGGCGCCAGCTATACGTTCGAACGCTACAATCCCATTTCCGAAGCCCGCACCCAGCTTCAGGACGAAGGCTGGCGGCTGGACGGGTTCCTTGGGCTGGATCTTGACCTGGATGCGTCGAACCGCATTTCGTTCCAGTATGACATTCGGGCGAAATACGGGACGTTCAACTACGAACATCACTGGGAACACAGCATCGCCGGTACCTATCTGCACCTGTTCGAAGGCGGCGTCTTTACCAGCGGCACGGCGACCCTGGGTCAGCGGCGGGACTTCCGGCCGGACCCGTCGACGGACCCCGGCACCACGCGCCACGACATTTCGGTCGAACTTCAGGCACGGGTCGGTGCGCCGCTCAGCCTCGCATTCGGGGAAGATGAGATCAGCACAGGCCTGCGCCGGCATCTGGACCGCACGATCGTCTCTGCCACCGTGTCGGCCGAACGGTCCATGTCCAATGTGGCGAACAGCCAGCTTTGGCGGCGCGGGGCCGATGTCCTGATCACCCGGAAGTGGGATTTCTGAGATGAAGCAACAATTTGCAAGAGTGATACCCGTCACTTCCGAATCCCTGATAAACCGCCATATGTCGAAACGGGGCGCATGATGACGGAGTTTCGGTTCATGTCGGCATTTCGGTTGGGACTGGCATTTATCCTGGCGGCTGCGGTGGTCCTGCCGGGGCTGGCGCGCGGTCAGGATGCGGACATGGCGGGCGTGGCGGCCGCGGTGCGCGGTGACGTTCAGGTGGCAAGCCTGGCCGAAACGGTCGGACGTCAGGTCGACAGTGGCGATGAAATCTTCCTGGGCGACCGGGTCATGTCCGGCGTCGACAGCGGCATGCAGATCCTTCTGCTGGATGAAACGGTTTTTACGGTCGGTCCCGATGCGGAACTGGTGATTGACGATTTCGTGTATGACCCTTCCACCAATGCGGGCGCTGTTGCGGCCAGGGTCCTGCGCGGCGCATTCCGGTTCACGACCGGGCTGGTCGGTCAGGAAGATCCCGATTCCGTATCCATCGGCACGCCGCTTGGCACCATCGGCATTCGCGGCACCATCGTCGCCGGGTTGGTCGGCCAGGATCAGGCGCTGATCGTCCTGATCGGGCCGGGCGACGAAGGGGCGACGCGTGAACGGGTCGGGCGCATTGAAGTGTCGAACGACCAGGGCAGCGTCGAAATTTCCCGCAGCGGCTATGGCACGATGCTGGACCTGAACGGCGGTCCGCCGTCGGATCCGGTGCCGGTCCCGCCTGAGGCGATGGCCCAGATTCTGGCTGCGGTTGGCGGCGAAGGCCGGTCGGACGATACCGGCGATGATCAGCCCGCGTCAGACGAATCCTCATCGGAAGACGGCGAAGGCGATGCCGCTGAAGAGGATGAAGGCGGCGACGAAGGCAGCGAAACGACTGATGGGGAATCGCAGTCGGGCGAGGAAACCGCCGACGATGACGGTGCCGGTCAGGATGGCGCGGACACGGAAACCGCCGGCGACGCAAGCGACGGCAATGACGGCACGGCGGCAGAAACAGAAGCGGCGGATGCCGGTGCCGCGCCCGAAGAAGGCGGATCGGGTGAAACCGAAAGCGCATCGTCCAACACGTCAGGTTCCGGCAGCGGCAGTTCCGGTGGCAGTACGTCCCGCAGCGGTTCGTCCGGCACGTCCACCACCTCACGAAGCACAGGCTCGGGTGGCAGCCTCAGCAGCGCTGTTTCGGGTACGTCGGTCAGTTCGCTATCCGGTTCCAGCATCGATTCCGCGGTTGGCGGGTCGACCACGACGACCGTTGCGGCGAACACCAGTTCATCCGCCAGTGAATCCACCTCCGGATCCGAACAGACATCGTCCATTCAGGATGGTGTGACGACAGTTCAGGACCTGGTATCCGTGACGACAGGCAAAGGGGTAATGACCGGAAGCGGAAATCTGACCGGCACCGGCACGACCGGCACGTTCAATTTCACTGGAACGGCGGATTTCGGAAACCGGACCCTGCAGTTTGTCATGGATGCGACCTGGACCGGCACCGCGAACGGCAGTTTCGACCTGAACGCCGGACCGGAAAGTTATTCCGAGATTTTCAGTAATACGAACACTGTCGACATGATCGACGGTGGCGATGAGCCGTTCAGATCCGGATCGAACGGCAATCAGGATGATTTCTCCGGGCTGGGAACGGGGGAAAGCGCGACGGTCCGCATCCGCATCCGAAACAGCGGTGGCGTGGTCGCCGCTGCCATCGATACGCAGGTAGAAATCGACGACAATGGCGTGATCATCACCGGCAGCGCGACGGGAACGCGCTAGGGAAACTTCCCTAAAGCGCGCTGGCCGATGAATAGAGAACCCAGGCGCCAAGCCCGGCCGTGACCGCGCCTGCTGCAGTCTGCAGCGACCGGTAGACCCAGGTCATCGCCTTTGCCGTCCAGATCAGCGGCACCGCCATCACGGCCGACAGTGCGGCCATGCCCAGGATCGATCCGACCCCGAACAGCGCAACATAGACGACGCCTGTCAGCGGGTCGCTGATGCTGGCTGCGGCCAGAACCAGAAGCGCCGCCGAACCGGCAAGCCCATGTACCATGCCGACCAGAAGCGTCCGCCACGGCAACCCGGCCGGGTGCGCATGGTCGTGGGCCGGTGTTTTTGCGTGATGGGCGGTTTCCGGGTCCGCCTTGTGCGAATGCGCATGCAGGTGGACCGTGCCGTCCTGGTGGCGGTGGCGGTGAAAGTGAATGCGTTCCTGGGCCAGCTTGATCAGGACATGCAGACCAAGCCCCACCAGCATGACGCCGACCGCTGCTTCCAGGATGTGGGATATGCTGTCGGGGATCGCGCGCCCAAATAACAGCGCGCCGCCCGCCAGCAGGACCAGCGTCACCGTGTGCCCAAGACCCCAGGTGGCGCCGTGACCGACGATGCCGCGGAAGGACTTTTCGCGGGTGGCGATGGTGGAAACGGCGGCGACATGGTCCGCCTCCATCGCGTGTTGCATGCCAATCACAAGGCCCGCGGAAAAAATCGCAATCGTGGCGCTCATTCAATCACTCCTAAAAGGTCTTTCGCATCAACCTGGGTTCCGGCCGCGACCGGAAGTCGTGTGATGGTGCCCGAACGGTGGGCGGTGATGCTGGTTTCCATCTTCATCGCTTCAAGCGTCATCAACAGATCCCCCTGCTGCACTTTCTGGCCGGTACTGACGGCAAGCGTAGAAACCATGCCGGGCATCGGAGCGGGAAGATGCGCGGGGTTTGACGTATCAGCCTTTTCATTCGCAGGCGCGGTCGGGGCGACCGCCTTGTCCGAAACACGAATCACGCGCGGCTGGCCATTTAGTTCGAAAAAGACTTCCCGTTCGCCCTTGGCGTCCGCTTCCCCGACCGTCATCAGGCGGATGACCAGTGTCTTTCCCTTGTCGATGTCGACTGCAATCTCGTCGCCCGGCTTCATGCCATAGAAGAAAACCGGTGTCGGCAGCACGTCCAGACGCCCGAATTCGCGCCGGTGCTTGGCATAGTCGGCGAAAACCTTCGGATACATGATGTGGGACGCGAGTTCGAAGTCGCCGACATGACGCTGGGCGGCCTTTTGTGCCTTGGACCGTTCCTCTGCGAAATCGACCGGCGCCAGATGCTTGCCCGGACGGTCGGTGAACGCTTCCCCGCCCTTCAGCGCCTTGCGGACCAGGTCCTGCGGCCATCCGCCCGGCGGCTGGCCCAGATCCCCGCGCAGCATGGCGACAACCGATTCCGGAAAGGCGATATCGACATCGGGGTTCGTCACGTCTTCGGGTGAAATGCCGCTGGAAACCATATAGAGCGCCATATCGCCCACCACCTTGGACGACGGCGTCACCTTTACGATGTCGCCGAAAAGCCGGTTCACTTCCGCATACATGCGTGCGACTTCGTGCCAGCGTTCGGCCAGACCCATGGCCCGGGCCTGTTCCTTCAGGTTGGTGAACTGCCCGCCCGGCATTTCGTGCAGATAGACTTCCGACGCGCCGGACCGCAGGTCCGGTTCGAACGCTGTGTATTGAACCCGCACCGCCTCCCAATAGTCGGAAAAACTGCGGATCGTCGCGGGATCCAGGCCGGTTGCCCGGTCGGTGTCGCCCAGCGCGGTCACGATGGACCCCAGGTTCGGCTGTGATGTCAGGCCGGAAAAACTGTCCATCGCGGCGTCGACCGCGTCCGCGCCCGCTTCGCACGCCGCCAGGACGGTCGCTGCCGCGATACCGGACGTATCGTGGGTGTGGTAATGGATCGGAAGTCCCGTTTCCTCCTTCAGCGCCTTCACCAGGACGCGGATTTGCGCCGGGCGGCACAGGCCGGCCATGTCCTTGATGCCCAGAATGTGCGCGCCGTGGGACTTAAGCTCACGGCCCAGTCCGACATAATAGTCCAGATCGTATTTCGGACGGTTTTTGTCGAACAGATCGCCGGTATAGCAGATCGCGGCTTCGCACAGGCGGTCCGTCTTCAGGACGGCATCCATCGCGACCTTCATGTTTTCCGCCCAGTTCAGGCTGTCGAACACGCGAAAGACATCCATGCCCGCGTCTGCCGCGCGGTCGACGAAATACTGTACCGCATTGTCCGGATAGTTCGTGTACCCGACGGCGTTGGACGCCCGCAGCAGCATCTGCAAAAGGATGTTCGGCACTTTTTCGCGGATGTCGATCAGCCGGTCCCACGGGTCTTCCTTCAGGAAGCGCATGGCAACGTCGAATGTCGCCCCGCCCCAGCATTCCAGCGAAAAGAGTTCCGGCAGCCGCTGGGCATAGGCGTCGGCCACATTCACCATGTCGAAGGACCGCATGCGCGTCGCAAGCAGCGACTGATGGCCATCGCGCATGGTCGTGTCTGTGACCAGGACACGTTTCTGCGCCAGCATCCAGTCGCGGAACCCTTCAGGGCCGCGTTCGTCCAGAATCTGTTTCGTTCCGGCGGGCGGGTCCTGGTGCATGGTCATCGGCACGGTCGGCACCAGCGCGTGGGCCGGCGGCTTCGGGCGTCCGGCCACTTCGGGATTGCCGTTGACGGTCACGTCCGCGACGAAACGCAGCATCTTCGTCGCCCGGTCGCGGCGTTTGGGGAAATGGAACAGGGCCGGTGTCGTGTCGATGAACCGGGTCGTGATATTGCCGGACGCGAAGTCCGGGTGGTTGATCACATTTTCCAGAAAGGCAAGGTTGGTGGCCACGCCGCGAATGCGGAATTCCTTCAGCGCCCGGTCCATGCGCCGCACGGCCGCCTGTTGCGACGATGCGCGGGCCGTCACCTTTTCCAGAAGGCTGTCGTAATAACGCGTGATGACGGCGCCGGAATAGGCGGTGCCCCCGTCCAGCCGGATGCCGAACCCGGTCGCCCCGCGATAGGCGGTGATGCGCCCGTAATCGGGCGTGAAGTTGTTTTCCGGGTCTTCCGTCGTCACACGGCATTGCAGCGCATGCCCGTTCAGCCGGATTGCATCCTGCGCCGGGACGCCGGTTTCATCTTCGACCCCGATGCGCCCGCCCAGCGCGATCAGGATCTGTGCCTTCACGATGTCGATGCCGGTGACTTCTTCCGTCACCGTGTGTTCGACCTGAACACGGGGGTTCACTTCGATGAAGTAGAACGCGCCGGTATCCGCATCCATCAGGAATTCGACCGTTCCGGCGCCGATATAGCCTGCTTCGCGGCACAAGTTCAGCGCCGATTGGCAGATTTCTTCACGCCGGGCGGCATCCAGATAGGGGGCCGGTGCGCGTTCCACCACTTTCTGGTTCCGACGCTGGACGGAACAGTCGCGTTCGAACAAGTGGACCAGATTGCCATGACTGTCGCCCAGAATCTGGACTTCGACATGGCGGGCGCGCTGCACCAGCTTTTCCAGATAGACTTCGCCATTGCCGAAAGCGGCTTCCGCCTCCCGCCGGCCGGCGCTGACCTGCTCCGCCAGTTTTGATGCATCTTCGATGACGCGCATGCCGCGTCCGCCACCGCCCCAGCTTGCCTTCAGCATGACGGGATAACCGATTTCGTCCGCCAGACGCGCGCATTCGCTAAGATCGTCCGGCAACGGCCCCGTAGCGGGCATGACCGGCACGCCCGCTTTTTCGGCCATGTTGCGCGCGGATACCTTGTTTCCCAGCGCCCGCATGACGTCGGGCGGCGGGCCAACAAACGTGATGCCGTTCGCCGCACAGGCTTCCGCCAGTTCCGGCTTCTCGGACATGAAGCCATAGCCCGGATGGACCAGGGTCGCGCCGGATTTCTTTGCCGTGCGGATTACCTCGTCAATGGACAGATAGGCCTTTACCGGGCCCAACCCTTCGCCGATGCGGTAACTTTCATCCGCCTTGAACCGATGCAGGGAGAGTTTGTCCTCCTCCGCATAGATGGCGACGGTGCCGAGTTCCAGTTCCGTCGCGGCCCGCATGACACGGATTGCGATTTCGCTGCGGTTGGCGACAAGTACTTTGTGTCCGGACATAATCCCATTCCCCCAGGAAGACGTGATGAAAACGCAGCTCCTCCCCACGCGCACAATCCCCGGGGCGGGATATTCATGTGGTTCCCGCCTTCTATCTTTGGAAACGCGTATACGTCTGTATCAGGCACGCCTTCGATTTTCGCAAGGGCGACGATAGCCCTCTGTTAAGTGGCGTCGAAGACCAGCACGAAATGGGCCACCTCGTTGGCGGGACCATCGATTGCGGAAAGCGCCAGCCGCAGCACCCGCACCCGACGGGAATGACCGGTCCTGTTCTGGAAACGCATTTCGGCCAGCTGCGGTTCCCAGTCCCGCGCCAGCTTGCTGAGGTCGGAAAGCAGGATGTCGCGCAACTCCAGCGGCCGATTCTCGTCGACATAGTGACCGGTCAAATTCCTGTTTTGAACCCGGTCCACCGCCGTTCCGGTGAGGCGATAGCGGATGCGGCCCGTCTCTTTTTCAACATCCATCAGAATCAGATGAGACAGTGTGTTCGGCTTCAGGGTCACGGGGTCGACAATGGACTTTGCCGGCAATTCACCGTCGCGACGGGCCGCCTGCCAAACCGCGAACAGGTCTGCGGCATTCGGAATCGTGGCGATGTCGTCCAGCGGCAGAAACGTGCGCTGGCAGCCCTTTGCCCTGGTCAGCGAGTCTTCCCCCGTATTGGACCTAAGCAGGCGGCTGGTCATCACAGCTCCAAATTCCGGATACACCTTTCCCACCCGCCGGAATGATAATTCAAATCCGACGAAGAAGAAAACAATACGAAGGCGGGATGGCTAACCGTGTCGGTCCCTGGAATCCTGCGGGACTTCCGCCCGGTCGTTCAGCGTGTAGTCGCGCACGACCTCTGCGATCCGGATGCGATAATCCGCAAACAGCGAACTGCGGCCGGCGCTTTGTGCGGCGCGGTGTTCTTCGACATTGCGCCATGCGCGGATCGCGTCTTCATCGCGCCAGAAGGAAAGCGACAAAAGCTTGCCCGGGGTAACCAGACTTTCAAACCGTTCGATTGAAATAAAGCCGTCGGCCTGTTCAAGGATCGGCCGCAGGTCGGCCGCGATGTCCAGATAGGCGTCTTTCTTTCCGTCCCTGGGTTCGACTTCGAAGATTACGGCAAGCATGTCGTCCGTGCACCGTCAGAACGCGACATCGACCCCGAATTTGATGCCGTTCACGAACATCGTATTGTCTTCGTTGTCGTCGCTGGTCGGGATGATCATCAGATTGTAGCCGCCGGTCAGGCTGACATCGTCGGCAACTTCGTACCGGGCACCGACCTGTCCCTGCAATGCCGGTGCGATGGTATCGAATTCTTCGGTTTCCGCGACACCGTTGATGTTGGTGAACGATGCATCCCCGGAAAAGAAGACAATCCCCGCCCCGGCCCCGACATAGGGCGTAAAGGCGGTTTCGTTTTCGAAGTCATAGAACACGCTTCCAATGACGGATGTCAGGCCCATGTCGCCGCTGCCGCCGGAACCGGGTGCGATGGTGTCGACATCCATCGTGCGATAGGCGATTTCCGCTTCCAGGCGGGGATTGCCGAAATCGTAGCCAACATGACCTTCCAGGCCGAACGCCGGATCGAAGTCCGTTTCATAACTGGTTGTGCCGGCCGTCCCGCGGAAATTGAACTCGCTGACCAGGTCGACGACCATCGATCCGCCGATATAGATTTGGTCGCGCGCCTCGGCGGTTCCCGTCGCAAGCGAAGCCGCCAGCGCCGCGCCCGTCAGAATTCCCGAAATTCTCATAGCCATGCCCCAATCAATGCCTGAAGATGCGAATCTTCAATCGAATCAGGAATTCGCTACGATGATTCGGTTAATTCTGTCTATTCGGAATGTACGACATCCTTGGCAAACCTGGCGAATTCTTGAATCGCCAAATCAAAGTACCGTTCTTAGGTTTGATTGCTTCAACCTGTAACCGCAATTTCGTATGGCTCGGCCTGTTTACGATACAGGCGCGCATATTCCTCGCCGCGCGCCATGAGTTCCAGGTGCGACCCGTCTTCGGTGACATGTCCGCGGTCCATGACGATGATCCTGTCCATGCCGCGCAGGTTGACCAGTCGGTGCGTTATCAGCACCAGCGAACAAGGCAACCCGCGCAAGCTTTCTAAAAACTGGGATTCCGCAGCCGGATCCAAGGCGGATGTCGGTTCGTCGAAGATCAGAAGGTCCGCTCTGTCGCGCAACATCGACCGTGCCAGTGCAATGCGCTGCCACTGTCCCCCCGACAGTTCCTGACCGTCGGGAAATTCCCGTGACAGTTTCGTATCCATTCCCTGTGGGAGGCGATCAATGACCGTCATGGCCTGACCGCGTTCCGCGGCATTTCGAATACGGTCGGGGTCGCGTACCCGCAATCCTTCACCCATGGCAATCGTATCCGCGACAGAAAAGCGATAGCGCATGTAGGGCTGGAACAGGATTGATGCGCGATCAAAAAGCGCATCCGGGGCCCAATCCCTTAGGTCCGTTCCATCCAGCGTGATCCGCCCTTCGCTGGGTAGGTACAGGCCCGCCATCAGCTTCACCAGCGTCGTTTTGCCCGACCCGTTTTCCCCAAGAATTCCAAGGCGGGAACCCGGCGGCAAATGAAGGGTAACGCGTTCGACGCTGTTGGTTTCCATGTTGGGATAGCGAAAACTGACATTTTCCAGTCGGTATCCGTCCCCGGGAATGTCACCGCTGCGCCGCTGGCCCCGCATTTCGCGGTCCGGTGTGTCGATTAGAGTGAAGAAGTTCGAGATGTAAAGAAGGTCCTCATACGCGCCGGCAATGGTCGCAAGCAGTGTTTGCGCCGCCGACTGACCCTGACGAAGGAGCGCAAGATACATCACCATCGCACCGATGGTAAGTAAGCCTGTGGTCGCGGACCAGACGACCCAGACACCAACTCCCAGGAATACGCATGCTCCGAACAACATCAGGACAAGACCCTTACCAGTGCGGCGCGCCATAAGCGCGCGCCCTTCGTTCCAGGAAGCGCGGTACAAGTCGTTGTATGCCTCTCGCAATTCCGGGTCGGCCTGGGTGAAGATTCGTTCCGGTCCGGCGCCATCGCTGGTTAACAGATTTGCGATGTAGTTCCGCCGACGCAGTTCGGGCGTTTTGCCCGTCATGAAACGAAAAACGCTGCCGGAAAAATAAACTTCGCTGAAAAAAAGAGGCAGCGCCCCCAGGATTACGACCAATACCGCCAACGGTGAAAACACTGCCAGCAGTGCACCGACGGACAGGAGTGTCAGCAGGTTCTGGGAACAATCCAGCATTCGGTTGATAAGGCTGAAGGGTCGCGTGTTCGCATTCTGCCGGGCGAGTGTGATTCGCTGTTGTGTTTCGGCGTCTTCCAGGGCGGAAAGCCCGAAACCGGCCGTCTTTACGAACACCGCTTCGTTTGCAGCATAGGATGCCTCAGCCAGTAACAGTTTTTTTGCGTACAGGTTGAGCCATTTCGATGCCATGATCCCGGCCAGCACTATCCCTTCCGCAATGGCAAAGACGATCGCGTCCCGTTGTGCGGCGGACCGGGCGGACGGATCGGTTTCGCGTAACGCTGTCGCCGCGGCATCGACCAGAAGATGGGCAATATAGGCGGCCGCCACGGGCAACAGCGCCAGACACACACTTAGCGCGGCGACCGCACCCAATGTGTACGGCGCCCGCGACCCAACCAGCAACAGGATGCGCCATGCATGGGAGGCCGTTTCGCGCGGATCGGGAAGTGCGATATGACTGTAGGGTCCTGAATTTGGCTGACGGATGATCTTTGGATTCCTCTCGTACTGATCGCTTGGTTATTCCGCAGCGGCCATGCGCGTTTTGATCCGTGCTTCTTCCCGGATTTCCTTGATCCGCTGGGACAGAACATTCCCCTTGTGGGGGTACGGCTCCGGCGGAATGGGGCGTCCCATGAAGGGGGCCAGTTTCTCGAACCCGTCACCTTGGCTGACATCCATGATCAACAAGTCCTCAGGCCGGTCCCGGAAATAGTGACGCACGTCCTCCTGATGCTGATTGTAGAGCCACAGGTACCGTTCCGGGTTGAAGGAATACGTGCCATAGACAGCGGCCCGCAGGAACTGTCGCATCAGGTAATGCACCTCGTCATCCGGATCTTCTTCATTCTGAAAGGCGGGTCGGTTGAAATAGTGGTTTTCGCAGGATTGCAGCCATCCGGCCGTGTCGCTGCGCGTTGTCAGTATGAACTTGCTGCCTGGGTACATCTGGTCGAACTGCTTGTAGAAAGGCACCGTCGTGATGTCCGTTATGCCGTCGAAAAGCCGAAGCAGGGACAGATCACACTGACCGTTGGACAGTTCCGTAAACGTGTCTTCGTCATCGGGATAATGGGCGACATTGTATCCCAGTATCTGAAGTCCCTTGGTAAGGGACCGTGTCCCGGTCCGGGATAGCCCGACGCCAAAAACCTTTGCCCCCTGCGTCTTGGATGAAAAATGCGACTGATCCGGGTGTTTCTTTTCCCATGTGGCCAGTTCCGCCGGCCGCATATCCGACTTTTCGGCAATGTCATTTTCGCGAAGTACTTTGTCCGCCAGTTCCGGCAGGTCGTCGATATAGGCGGCGACGGTCGCTGATTCGGTATCGTGCGGAACCAGACGCCGGGTTATGTCCATGGCAAGGCGCGCGACCGCAAAATCCGAATCGCCGCCGTTTAGCGGCCATCGCTTCACAGCCAGATCCAGACGCGCGCGTTGGTTCGGCACGCGGCTTCGGAGTTCGCGCAATGCATATTTGGCAAAGATATGCCGGTTGTACTGAAAATGGTCGTGCAGGATATTGAAGTTCCGGAACTGCTTTCCGGTGCGCATCGGTTGCATGGCCAGGTTGCGAAGGCGCGATTCCGGCCGCAGGACGTATTTCATGTCGTCAAGCGGTGGCTTGATCCGTGCCATTCGGCGGACGAGGTCGATCCGCGTAATGTGTACGCCACAATGAATTCGCTCGCGGAACTTGTCGCTGACATAGCAGTCGACATAGGGAGCGTCGCACATTTCGATGAACGCGCGCATGTCTTCCAGGATCAGGCAATCTGCATCGACATAGACGACATAGTCGCAATCGTGGTCGATACACAGCATTTCCCGAACGCAGGCGCTGAATGGACGGATGTCGTCCATGACATAGGTGTTGTCGGGCCGGATATGCCTCTTTGCCAGTTCCAACGACAAATCACGGGTTCGTTCGTCAATTTGTCGGAATACCAGATCGATTTTCGTCATTTGGAAACATGCTCCCATCTGAGGCGTTCGTTCAACGTACCGGCAAGTTTCTCAAACAACGCAATGCGGTCCGCGTTCATCTCGGTCTGCCACCGGAGATCCAGTTCGATGCCGCCTGAATGATTTTCGTAGTAGTCCCGGCTTCGTGCATTGCCGGGGACGAAGTCGCCTCGCATCCGTCCCTGGCGTTTGGCGACCAGCGTTTGAGTGCCATTGTTGCCACCCAGGGGATGATGTTCCTTGTTTCCGTAGTCCAGCAACGAAGGGTCGAACGGCAGTTCCAGAAAGGCACACAGACGCCGCGCAGTCCATTCGGCATCGGTCGCAAGCTGTTCGTAGTGTAGGGTTAGTTTGGGCCCGCTATAATTGCCGTAAAGGGTTTCGGTTGCGCGGATCTGATCCATCCAGGCGGATATCTGTTCGGTGGGGTTTCGATCCGGATATTTCCGAAAGCGGGAATTCATGACTGCGCGCCCATCCCGCAGGAGGCGGATCAGATATCCGACAGTGCCGGTGGCTCGAAGTTCCTCTGCCCGTGCGGCAATCCAGTCCGGATTCTTCGTGCTGTCGATGGTAACAGACGCACCCGTATGCGCCGCAACCTGTTCATAGACCGGAAGTGTGGGGTCGTAGTTGAAGTCCGCCCAAACGGAACAATCGGGCCCGCATAGTTTGCATACCCGTTTACGCAACGGCTTGCGCTCATCGCGCAGATAGCGAAGCTTCGCACCCTCCCCCATATAGAACGCGTGCGGAAGGCCCCCCAATATGAACCCCAAAAGAGTCGAACCGGAATGACCTGCCCCGCATATCATGATCGCCTTGTTCAGCATCTGCGTTGTCCCCCAACTGCTTGGCTGAAAAGGTTCCCTATGGCAGGGATTGGAAGTATTTTAGCTAAATGTTAAAAATACAATAATTTTCGGGATTTGATATTGCCGCAGCACGAATGAAGTGCCTCCGAATGGCTGCGGATTCGAAGGCGCGATCAGTGCTATGCGGGTGTGGTGGCCGACAAATCTATCTTGCGGACTGATTCAGAATAGCGACCAGTTTCTCATCCCGTTCGGCAGCAAGGGCGCGAAAGTCGCGGCCGGCCTCTTCATCGCGGCAGCCGTCGGCGATGATCCGTGCCGCTTCCGGTGTCAGGTCGGGCGACCCCATGCTGGCCCACCAGGTTTCGAAACTGGGGCCGAACCGTTCGATGAACATTTCCATCCCCTTGCCGTTTGTGGCCAGGTTGAACAGCATGTGCGGACCCATCACCGCCCAGCGCAGGCCGGGTCCGTGGACGACCGCTTTGTCCACATCCTCGACCGTCGCGACCCCTTCCAGAACCAAATGGATCGCTTCGCGCCAAAGCGCCGCCTGAAGCCGGTTCGCGACATGGGCGGGTACTTCCTTCAACACGCGGATTGTTTGTTTGTTGCAGCGATCTTCGAAGAAGGACTGTGCCCAGTCCAGCGCCGCCGGAGCCGTTTTTTCATTGCCCAACAGTTCGACCAGCGGGATCAGATGAGGCGGGTTGAACGGGTGCGCCAGGATCAGCCGTGACGGGTCTGACAGACCCTCCTGCATGTCCTTGATCAGCAGGCCGGACGAACTGGTTGCCAAAATCGTCTCCGGCGCCATGGCGGGTTCGATCTGACGGTAGACTTCGTGCTTGATCTCGATCCGTTCAGGCACGCTTTCCTGAATGAAGGGGACGTCGCCGGCTGCCATGGCCGGGTCGGTGTAAAAACTGACCGCATCCGGACGGGCACCGTCCGCCACCTGTCCCAGTTTCGTCAGCGCGTCCCAGGCATTTGCGACATAGTCGCGTACCATCGCCTCCCCACCCGGGTCGGGGTCGAATACCTTTACCGTCAGGCCGCGGGCCAGGAACAGCGCGGTCCAGCTGGCACCGATGGTGCCCGCGCCGATCACGCCGACGCGGTCGATGGATTTCGGGTCGGGAAAGGTCATGGTCAAGTCTCCTAGAACAGGTTGGGCCTGAGCGGCGTCACCGCCGTCAGCCCGCCATCCACCACGTAGCACTGTCCGGTGATAAATGCCGCGTCGTCCCCGGACAGAAAGGAAATCGCGGCGGCAATGTCTTCGGGCCGACCCATCCGGCCGGCGGGCGTGCGGGTCACCGCATCGCGTTCGGCGGCGGCCGGATCGTCTGCCAGGTCGAATGCCGCACCTGCCATTTCGGTCATGATCCAGCCCGGGCAGACCGCGTTGCAGCGAATGCCGTCAGCACCGTGGTCGACAGCGATCGACCGGGTCAGCGCATGAACGAACCCCTTGGACGCGTTGTAGGCCGCCATCTGCGGGTCGGCATGATCGGCGCTGATGGACCCGATGTTCAGTATCACGCCGCCCCCCGCGTCGCGCAGGAATGGGATGGCGGCCCTGGACATCCGGAACACGGCCCCGCAATTGACCCCCATCAACCGGTCGAGTTCATCATCCGACATCGCCGCGACCGTCTTTTCGATCTGGATGCCGGCATTGTTGACCAGGATATCGAACCCGCCCAGGCGGCTTTGCGCCGCGCCGATCACGGTTTCGACCCCTTCCGTTGTTGCCACATCCGCCGTGACGAACTCGCATCCGGCGGCGGCACCCGACTGCGACCGCCCGCAGGTCAGCACGCGCGCACCGTCTGCAATCAATCGTTCGCAGATCGCGCGACCGATTCCCTTTGTGCCGCCGGTGACGACGGCGCGCTTTCCCGACAGGTCGGCCATGGTTCTAGAAATTCACCCGGTCGCCACCTTTCAGGTTCAGGCGTTTGCGGGCTTCTTCGGGGGTTGCGACATCCAGCGACAGGTCTTCTATGATCCGGCGAATTTTCGCGACCTGATCCGCGTTGCTTTTGGCCAGTTCGCCCTTTGCGATATACAGGCTGTCTTCCAGCCCGACCCGGACATTTCCACCCATTATGGCCGCCTGGGTTACGAACGGCATCTGGTGTCGGCCCGCCGCCAGGACCGACCATTCATAGTCGTCGCCGAACAGCTTGTTGGCGATGCGGCGCATGTGCATCAGGTTTTCCTCGTCCGCGCCGATACCGCCCATGATTCCGAAAATCGTCTGGATCAGGAAGGGCGGTTCTACCAGCTTGCGGTCGACGAAATGGGCCAGATTGTACAGGTGCCCGACATCATAGCATTCGAACTCGAACTTCACCCCATGGCCCTGGCCCAGGTCCTTCATCGTCCGTTCGATATCACCGAACGTGTTCTTGAAGATGAACTCCTTGGTCCCTTCGATATAGGGCTGTTCCCAGTCGTACTTCCAATTCTTGATTTTCTCTGCGATCGGGTAGAGTCCGAAATTGAACGACCCCATGTTCAGCGACGTCATTTCAGGGCTGGCCGCGACCGCCGCCGCGCAGCGTTCTTCCAGCGTCATGCCCAACCCACCGCCGGTCGTAATGTTCACCACGGCATCCGTCTGCTGTTTGATGCGCGGCAGGAACTCCATGAAGACCTTCGGGTCCGGCGTCGGCCGACCGTCGACCGGGTCGCGGGCATGCAGATGCAGTATGGATGCGCCGGCCTTTGCCGCGGCGACCGCATCGTCCGCGATTTCCTGCGGCGTGATGGGCAGATGGTCCGACATGGTCGGGGTGTGAATGCCGCCGGTAACGGCGCAGGTGATGATGACGCTTTTAGCCATGGCGCTTATTCCTCAGGATTTTTTGTTGTGACGGCCCAACGGTCCCCCGTCGTCCGGAATCAGGCAAGCCTCATCTGCTGAACTTGCGCGGTCAGGCCGCCGTCCAGCACCCAAAGCTGACCGGATGCATAGCCCGCTTCATCCGATGCCAGCCACAGAACCAGATTGGCGACGTCCGACGGCTGGCCCCAGCGGCGGATCGGGTGCACACGGCGGACCTCTTCCTTCAAGGTATCGATGTCCCCCGCCGATCCGAAGAAGCTTTGCAGCATCGGCGTTTCGATATAGCCGGGGCAGACGGCGTTGCAGCGGATGCCTTCCGGTCCGTAGTCGCAGGCCATCGCGCGGGTCAGGGCATGGACACCGCCTTTGGACGCGCAATAGGCCGCCAGGTTCGGGTCGGCGATGAAACCGTCATAGGACCCGAACGTGACAATGGACCCACCGCCGGCGGCACGCATCAGCGGCACCGCGAACTTGGACGCAAGGAAGGTTCCTTTCAGATTGACGTTGATGGACCGGTCCCATTCCTCTTCGGTCGTATCCTCGATCGTCTTTTCGATTTCAATCCCGGCGCAGGTCACCAGTATGTCGAGACGGTCGCCGAACCGTTCCCCGGCATCCGCCAACAGTGCCTTGACTGACGCACCGCTGGATACGTCCGTCTGGCGATAGGCGGCGCCTTCGGGCACATCCGGTGCGTCGGCAAGGTCGCCGATCAGAACCGATGCCCCTTCCTTCAGGAAGCGTTCGGCCACCGCGCGGCCGATCCCGCCGGCCCCGCCGGTGATGACCGCGGTCTTTCCTTCGATCCGTCCTGACATGATCTAGCTCCGCACCGGGGGATCCAGCGCGTCCAGCACCAGACCGTGGAAATGATGGACGCCATGTTCGGAAAGGCCGCTGCCGGCGGGGTCGACCATGAACCGTCCCCGTTCGAACGCCGGGGTGGACATGCCGCGCTGAACGCTTTCGACGATGTCGATATCCTCGCGCTGAAGGACCTTGTCGACATATTCGATCGCCTGCCACTGAGCCTCTGTCGGTTCCGGTTCCAGGAAATAGAAATCGTAGGTCTCGAACGTCGTTTCATGGTCGATGGGCACGACGTTCAGAACCATCATGTTCCCGGTACCCGGATAGCGCAACAGACAGACATTCGGCCACAGCCACCAGACGGCGTGTTCCTGAACCGATGCGCCATCGACACCATAGGCGGTATTGTCGGTCTTGGTTCCGGCGCGCGCCAGATGGCTTGAATAGATGCCGTGGGTTTCGACCGTATAGGTGTCCATGTCGACCAGAGACACGAAATCCTTGTGCGCGACCGGGCAGTGGTAACATTCCAGGAAATTGTCGACGACGGACTTCCAGTTCGCCTTGATCCGGTATTCGATGCGATGGGCATGGGTCAGCCGATCCAGGTCCGGTGCCCAGCTTCGTACCTCATCCGCCAGCCCGCCGCTTTGTTCCGAAAGCGGCGCCGCATCAGGGTCCAGGTTGACGAAGATGAGGTTCAGGAACTCTTCGACCCGGACGGATTTCAGGCAATAGTCCGACGTCTGGAAATTTTCGATCTGATCCGACCGGCGCGCGACACGCAATGCGCCGTCCAGCTGATAGACCCATGCATGATACGGACAGGTGATCATCCGAGTATTGCCTTCACCCGACAGGAGTTCGTGCGCCCGGTGCAGGCAGACATTGTAGAAGGCGCGCAGGGTGCCGTCCTTGTCGCGCAGCGCGACCAGCGACTGCCCCTGAAGGTCGAACGCGACATAGTCCCCGGGCTTGGCGAGTTTTTCTCGGTGGCAGACATATTGCCAGGTCTTGTGGAAAATCTCTTTGCGTTCTGCCTCCAGATAACCCGGTTCGACATAGGCTCTGGCCGGCAGGGACCAGGATCGTGCGGGTTTCGCGTCATAACCGGATCGAAGATCGACCAGGTCCGCCTGCGATAGGTGATGTGCCTGCAACGCCGGAAACCTCCCTCATGTTCGTGTGTTTGACCTGATGCGCATCATGTCGTCGGGCTGGTCCGGCCATTTGACGGGAATCGTCATGAATTTTTCCGGATGTCGGATATTAGCAAATTTCATATTTCCGAATGACTTCCATGACGGAAGGGACCACACTGCGCCCACACGAGCGGAAAATCCGCCGGGCCAACAGGCGGGTTCCGATGAGAGAACGTTTTTTTTGGAGAACAGGGAGAGTTTCAGCAATGAACCAACTGAAAACCATTTCACGGGCGGCCATCGTCGGCGGGGCGATGATGATCGGCGCCACGGGCGCAAGCGCCGCCGATCTGGGGGCGACGGACCAGACCATCAAACTGGCGATCAACGAATGGACGGGTCAGCATGTGACCACCCATATCGCGGGGCAGATTCTGGAACATATGGGCTATTCGGTCGAATATGTGACGGCGGGCAACTATCCGCAGCATGCCGCGCTGGCAGACGGGACGATTCACGCGACGCTGGAAGTCTGGCTGAACAACGCGGGTGACATCTATCCGGAAATGCGCGATGCCGGCAGCCTGGTGGACATCGGTCCGCTGGGCCTGGAAACCCGCGAAGGCTGGGTCTATCCCGTACATATGGAAGAGGTTTGCCCCGGCCTGCCGAACTGGGAGGCGCTGGCGGACTGTGCTGATGAACTGGCCGAAGCCGAAACCTTCCCGAACGGTCGGATTCTCAGCTATCCGGCGGACTGGGGCAACCGGTCGGAACAGATGATCAACGGCCTGGGTCTGCCTTATACGGCGGTTCCGGCGGGTTCCGAAGGAGCCCTGGTCGCGGAATTGAAGTCCGCCGCCACGGCCGGAAAGCCGCTGGTCATGATGTTCTGGGCACCGCATTGGGTGCTGGCCGAAGTGGATGTGAACTGGGTCGAACTGCCGGCCTATGACCCGGCCTGCGAAACCGATGCATCCTGGGGTCCGAACCCGAACGAGGTGATGGACTGCGGCGTGTCCCCGCCGGACACGATGAAGGTCGCCTGGTCGGGCTTCCAGGACACCTGGCCGGCCGCATATGCAATGCTGGAACAGCTGACCATGTCCGCCGAAGACCAGCAGCGCATGATGCTGGCGATTGACCAGAATGGCGAGGCGCTGGAAGAAGTCGTCTCCGCCTGGGTCGCCGAAAACGAAGCGACCTGGATGCCCTGGGTCGAAGCGGCAACCAACTAAGATACCGGCCTTCGGTCGAATTTGCCGAAATTTCGGGAATGCATCTTTGCGGATGCATTCCCGTTCGGCATTCGTCATGATATCCGCAGTCAGACTCTGATCGTACGGGGGGACCGATGTCGGATATGACACGGGACGTGAAACTTTCCTGCCGAAACATCTGGAAAGTCTATGGGGCCGACCCTCCCCAGTTTTTCAAGGGCAAGGACGGGCGCAGCGACGATCCCGCCGCGCTGATGGACCGCATCCGCCAGTCGGGTCACATCCTGGCCGCGGGCGATGTAAGCTTCGATGTCGGCGTCGGCGAAATCTTCATCATCATGGGGCTCAGCGGGTCCGGCAAATCGACCATGGTGCGATGTCTGTCGCGTCTGGTGGAGCCGACGGCGGGTCAGGTCCTGCTGGACGGCGAAGACCTTTTGTCCAAGTCGGAAGCCGAACTGATCGACATCCGCCGCCACAAGATGGGCATGGTCTTTCAGAATTTCGGTCTGATGCCGCACCTGACTGTCCTGCAGAATGTTGCCTTTCCATTGAAGGTGCAGGGCGTTGCCCTTCGCGAGCGGGAAGCCCGCGCGATGGAGATGATCGAACTGGTCGGGCTGCAGGGCCGCGAACATTCCTTTCCCAAGCAGTTGTCCGGCGGCCAGCAGCAACGCGTCGGCATCGCCCGGTCGCTGTGCGTCGGCCCGGAACTCTGGTTCCTGGACGAACCTTTCAGCGCGCTGGACCCGCTGATCCGCCGGCAGATGCAGGACGAATTCGTCCGCCTGCAGACGATGCTGCACAAGACCATCGTCTTCATTACGCACGATTTCCTGGAGGCGCTGAAACTCGGCGACCGGATATGCATCATGAAGGACGGCAAGGTGGTCCAGATCGGGACACCGTCGGAACTGGTGCTGAAACCCGCCGACGACTATGTCGCGGAATTCACCGAAGACGTGCCGCTGACCCGTGTCATCCGTGTTTCCAGCATTATGGAGGCACCCAGTGACGATGCTGCCGGGACGCCGTTGTCCGTGGACATGAACCTGGAACAGGCGATGCCGGCATTTTCGGCCGCGTTGGGCGCCCTTCCCGTCGCGGACGGGGATGGCAAGGTCGTCGGCAGCCTGTCGCCGGCCGCGATCGTGCGGGCACTTTCGGCCGGGGAGGCCGCGCAGGCGGGCGCCGCGGAATGAAACTGACCGCCGCAGATCGTGTCTGGTTGGGTCTGCTTGCCTTTGCCGCGCTGTGCTATGCGTTGAAGGATCATGTCGGCTGGATCGCGTCGTACCCAGACGGACTGGTCATTCCCTTGTCGGAATGGCTGAACGTCTTCATGGAATGGTTCGTCGACGCCTTCAAATGGCTGTTCCGGGCGATTTCAGCGGTCATGGATGTGCCCATGACGGCCATTCAGGCAACGCTTCAATGGCTGCCCTGGCCCGCGACGACGGCGATCTTCACCGCCGTCGCCTATCGCGCGGGGGGCTGGAAGCTGGCGCTTTTTACGCTGATCTCGCTTCTCTACATGGTCGCGACCGGATACTGGTCGGAAAGCATGAACACGCTGGCGCTGGTCGGGGTGTCGGTGCCGCTTTCGGTTGCCATCGGCTTCGGCCTCGGCATTCTGGCGCACAAGGGGGACTGGGCGAAGCGGCTGGTCGAACCCCTGCTGGACCTGATGCAGACCGTGCCGGCATTTGCCTACCTGATCCCGATCCTTCTGCTGTTCGGCTTCGGCCCTGTGGTCGGGCTGATCGCCAGTGCCATCTATGCCGCACCACCCATGGTCCGGAACACCTTGCTGGGCCTGGAAAGGGTGCCTGCGGACATTCGCGAATCCGGCCTGATGAGCGGTTGCACGCCCCGCCAGAGCTTCTGGTGGGTGGAGGTGCCGACCGCGATGCCGCAGATCATGGTCGGCGTGAACCAAACGACCATGGCCGCACTCAGCATGGTCATTATTGCCGCCATTATCGGCGGGTTCGGTGACATCGGCTGGGAGGTCCTTTCCACCATGCGCAAGGCGCAGTTCGGCCAAAGCCTTCTTGCCGGCATCGTGATCGCGATTCTTGCCATGATCATGGACCGGGTCAGCCGGGGGCTGACGGACCTGGAACGCAATCTGGCGGAATCCCGAAAACAGGGCTGGGTTCGCTATCGGCACTGGATCGTCGGGTTCGCTGCGGGCGCGTTCTTTATCCTGCTGGCCCAGTTCGTACCGGCAATCAACGTCTATCCGCACGAATGGATCTTCAACAATGCGGTCGCGACCTGGATCAACGGCGGGGTCGACCATATCGTCGCGAACTATTCGCATATCACTGACGGGATCAAGAACAGTGCGAATTTCTTCATGCTGCTGCCGCTTCGGATCGGGCTTCTGAACGCGGTTCATCCGCGTTTCTGGGGGTTTGAGCTGACACCGGAACTGATCGCCGCCTATTGGGCGGTGGCCGTCCTGGCGGTCGTTTGGTGCGCCTGGCGGGGGAAGCGGGCGCTGGCCGTCGCCATCGGCATTGCCACGCCCGCCATGTTCTGGGGGTTCGGCGGCATGCCCTGGCCGGTCTTCATTGCGCTTGCCGGCACGGCCGGTTACCTGGCCGGCGGCTGGCGGACGGCGTCTTTTGCCGTCCTGGCACTTGCCTTCATGTTGGTAAACGGCCTGTGGGACGAAACCATGCGGTCGGTATATCTGTGCGGGGCGGCGGTGTTTCTGTGCTTTGTCATTGGAGGGGGGCTTGGCATCTGGGCGGCGCATAGCGACCGCGTTTCCGCAATCCTGCGGCCGATCAACGACACGCTGCAGACCATGCCGCAGTTCGTGATCCTGATTCCCGTACTGATGTTCTTTGCGGTCGGTGAGTTTTCAGCTCTGCTGGCGGTCATCGTCTATGCCATTGTTCCACCCATTCGCTATGTCGAACACGGGCTTCGCAATGTCCGCCCGGACATCGTCGAAGCGGCCAGCCAGTGCGGGTGCACGCCGCGCCAGATCCTGTTCGAAGTGAAACTGCCGCTGGCGCTGCCGGTCATCATGCTGGGCCTGAATCAGACCATTATGTACGGGCTGGCCATGCTGGTGATCGCGGCACTGGTCGGAACGCAGGGGCTGGGCCAGGCGGTCTATCTGGCGCTGGGGGCGGCGGATACCGGGGCGGGGCTGGTCGCGGGCCTGTCGATTGCGCTGGTTGCCATGACCGCCGACCGGATCATCCAGGCCTGGGCGAACCGCAAGCGGGAGGTTCTGGGCCTGTGAGTGCCGTGCCGGTCGCAGAACGCTGGTTCCGGTCGGAACGACTGGATGACGGCGTGACGCTGATCTGGGAACATCATCTGAGCCCCGACGTTCATTGCAACATCTGGTTTGTCGAAGGGCGCGACAGGAACCTTCTGTTCGACAGCGGCATGGGTGTGCGGTCTCTGAAGGCGGAACTGGCCTTTCTGTCGGACAAACCCGTGGTCTGCGTCGCGGGACACAGCCATTTCGACCATATGGGCGGGCATTGGGAATTCGAAGACCGTGTCGGCCATGCGGCGGAAGCGGACATCATGGCGGCGCCAACGCCGAAAAACACGCTTGCCGACGATTACATCGAACCGCGGCATTTCCCGTCCCTTCCCTATGCGGGGTTCAGCTGCGGGTCCTACCGGCTGAAGCCAGCACCGCTGACCCGGCTGGTGGACGACGGCGACGTGATCGACCTGGGTGACCGGCACTTTCGTGTCCTGCATGTTCCGGGTCATTCGCCAGGATCCATCGCGCTGTTTGAAGACGCGACGGGTCTTCTTTTTTCATCCGACTGCCTTTATGACGGGCGCCTTCTGGACGAACTCTGGCATTCCAACATCCCGGATTTCCTGGAAAGCATGGAACGGCTGAAGGAACTGCCGGTGCGCACGGTCCGGGCCGGCCACTACGACAGTTTTGGCCGCGACCGGATGATCGATCTGGCGGATGAATATATCGCGGGCCGCCGCAAACCCGGCTGCCCGAACGATTAGTCGGTGGCAGGCGCCGCCTAACGCCGTCCGCGATTGCGGATCGGTTCCGCATAGGCGAGTTCCACGTCCCACGGGAACAGGATCCAGGTATCCTGAGACACTTCGGTAACGAACGTGTCGACCAGCGGACGGCCCGCGGGCTTTGCATAGACGGTGGCAAAATGCGCCTTCGGCAGCATATCGCGCACGATCTTGGCGGTTTTCCCGGTATCGACCAGGTCGTCCACAATCAGCCAGCCCTCGCCGTCGCCGGCCGCCGCCTGTTTCAGGATGTTCGCCTCACCCTGCTTCTTGTGGTCGTAGGATGCGATGCAGACCGTGTCGATCAGGCGCACCTCCAACTCCCGTGCGACGATCGCCGCCGGGACCAGCCCGCCACGGGTGATTGCGACAACGCCGTGCAGCGGCTGCAGTTCCGTCAGCCGCCAGGCCAGGGCGCGGGCGTTTCGATGCAATTCTTCCCACGAAACGGGGTAGTCGTGGCGCGGATCGACCATGTTCTTTCTTGCTCCAACCGTATGAATGTCCGGTCAGGGTTTTGCCACACCTGACCGTGATCTGAAAATTCCTATTGCGGTATTTCCGCTGCGACACGAAATCCTATGTCGTAGCTTTGGATATACGGGTCCAGTTTCCGCCGTGCCGCCGCCCGCAGGTGCCAGAATTCACTGGTATAGGCGCCGCCACGCGCCACGTGCCATTCGCAGAAATCCTCCGTCACGGCGCTGCCGTCTTCCGGTGCGTCTTCGTACCCGTCCCGCCAGCAGTCGGCGACCCATTCCCAGACATTGCCGAACATGTCGTGCAGTCCGAACGCGTTGGGCCGAAAACTTCCCGTCGGCGCGGTGTGGGAAAACCGGTCGCGGCACTGGTTGGTGGCCC
Source organism: Alphaproteobacteria bacterium (assembly GCA_040217575.1). GTDB lineage: Bacteria > Pseudomonadota > Alphaproteobacteria > UBA8366 > Aestuariispiraceae > Pacificispira. Next base: position 454,595 of record JAVJPW010000002.1, read on the forward strand.
AGGAAAACCCGCTTTCCTGGCCGGCCAGATTCGTCAGCCGGCAGAAGGCGGAAACCTGCGTCCGTTCCGTGACCGGATAGGCGCGGTCGGTTCCCGCCCTTGCGGCATATTCCCATTCCGCTTCGCTCAACAGCCGATAAGTCCGGCCGGTCAGGTCCGACAGCCAGGCGGTGTAGGCATCGATATCGTCTTTCGACAGGCAGACGACCGGACTGTCTCCGGCCTGTTCGAACCCTGGGTCTCGCCAGTTCCGGCCGTTCTCCTCAACCCAGCCCTCGTCCGTGAAGACCTGACAGAAATCCATCGGGGTGTGGCCGGTCCGGTCCGCAAATTCGGCGAATTGGTCGACGGTGATTTCTGCGGTGGAAACCGCAAAACTGCCGGACAGAACGACGGTGCGCACCGGACCTTCGTCGGCGTCGCGTCTGGCCTCGTCTTCCGGGGAGCCCATGGCAAACCGCCCTGCCGGGACGACCGTCATTTCCGGGCATGCGGCACAATCCTGAAAGGTCGCGCCGGGGTCGAAACTGATGCCGACGGCGGTCTGCGTCCGGCCGCCTTCCTCGCGGGTGTCGCTGTCGGCCATTGCCGTTTCAACGCCGGGGCCGGCGCGCAGCTGCTCGATTTTCAGCTCGGCAATGGCTGCGAACCGGCCGTTCGGATAGGCGGACAGATAGGCTTCGAACGCGCGTGGGTCGGTCCCTTCGCGGATCGTGTCCCAAAAGACGATCTCTGCACTGTCCGATGCGTCACTGCCACCGTCCTGCGCAGTATTCGCGACGTCCTGCGAAAAAAAGAAGTCGCCGGTCAGGGACGATGCCTCCCACGGGACCTGATTGTCGCCGGTCGCTTCCATAACTGCCACGCGCACATTCTTGAATACCTGTTCCACCGCAAGGCCGGGGACCAGCATCGCGCGGGTCAGCGCACGGGTATAGGGGCTGTTTCGCCCGGTTCCGTCGACGGCCACTTGTCCGGGCGCGGTCGCATAGGCGATCAGGGTGCCGGTCGGCGCATCGATTTCAGCCAGTCCGCCGCCCACCGCGCGGGTCGAAGACGGGAAGGGGTTGTTCCGGCACGCATCCATTACCAGCATCGACAGCCGGACATTCGCGTTTTCAATCGTCCGCAGCATGGCGGTTGCCGACAGGGCCTGGAACTGGACGTCGATCGCATCGCGAATATCCGCATCGACGGGCACCAGATAATTTTCCCCTTCCGCCTGGATCCCGTGTCCCGCGTAATAGATCAGCGATACGGTGTCTTCTCCTGCCTGGGCCAACGTCCGGCTGAATTCCACCACGCCGCGCTCCATCTCCCGCAGGGTCGCGTTTTCCAGATGCGTAACCTCGAACCCGACCTCACGCAGGGTATGGGCCATCAGCGAGGCGTCATTGACCGGATTCGCCAGCGGCGCGGTCGCATAATCGGAATTGCCGATGACCAGGGCCAGCCTTGATTCGGCCCATGCCTGCGCGTTCGGCAACAACAAAGCCGTCAGCAGGACCAACAGGGCAACGGTCGCCCGCATTACCGGAATTCTTCTCATGGCCGCCAATCGTGCGTCCAAGTGCGCCCGCGATCAAGGAAATCGACGAATCCGATTGCGTCGCGGCTTTATGGTGTGATAGCGCGGATTTTTGATCAACCGCGTGAAGAGAGGGAATGGGGATATGGCGGCAAAGAACATCCTGGTGGTCATGGCGGACCAGTTGACGGCCTTCATGGTCGGCGCCTATGGCAATGCGGCCGTGAAGACGCCGCACATGGACCGGCTGGCGGGGGAAGGAACCCTGTTCAATGCCGCCTATACCAACAGCCCGCTGTGCACGCCGGGCCGCTATGCCTTCATGACGGGTCAGTACATTTCCCGCTTCGGCGGCTGGGACAACGCGGCCTATCTGCCGTCGACGGTGCCGACCTTTGCACATTATCTGCGCCTGATGGGGTACCGGACCGGACTTTCCGGCAAGATGCATTTCGTCGGCGCGGATCAACTGCATGGGTTCGAAGAACGCTATACGACCGACGTCTATCCGGCCGACTTCGGCTGGGTTCCCGACTGGCGCGCACCCGAAGACCGGATCGATCTGTGGTATCATAACATGTCGTCCGTCATCCAGTCGGGCCCGGCAGCGATCACGAACCAGCTTGAATATGATGACGAGGTCGGGGCCGCCAGCCTGCGCGCGATTTATGACTATTCCCGCGCCAGCGACGACCGGCCCTTCTGTCTGGTCGCAAGTTTCATTCATCCGCATGACCCGTATGCGGCCCGCAACAGCTTCTGGGACATGTATGACGGTGTGGACATCCCCATGCCGTCGTCCCCCCGCCCGTCGGCGGCGGACAACGACCCGCACAGCGTGCGCCTGGAAAAGGCGATCGCGCTCGACGCGGTCGAATTCACGGACGAAGACATCCGCCGCACGCGCCGCGCCTATATGGCGAACGTCACCTATGTGGACCATTGGCTGGGTCGCCTGCGTCAGGCCCTGGACGAATGCGGGCTGGCGGACGACACGGCGATTGTCCTGACCGCCGACCATGGCGACATGCTGGGCGAACGGGGGCTGTGGTACAAGATGACGTTCCGGGAATGGTCCGGACGCATCCCGATGATCGTGCATGTGCCGGGCCGCACGAAGGCCGGCCTGTCGGTCGATCAGCCGGTCAGCCAGGTGGACGTCACGCCGACGCTTCTGGACATTGCGTCCGCGGCGACCGGAAAGCCGGCGCCGGACCCGGTCGACCCGCTGGACGGGGTCAGCCTTCTGGATCTGGCGGACGGTGCGGCGCGCAATGAAACCCGCGCGGAATATACCGGCGAAGGCACCGGCCAGCCCATGCTGATGATCCGGCGCGGCGCCTTCAAATTCATCACCTGTCCCGGCGACCCGGATCAGCTTTTCGACCTGGATGCCGACCCGAACGAGGAAGTGAACCTGGCATCTGACCCGGCGCATGCGAACCGCATGGCGGATTTCCGGAAGGCTGCGGCGGACCATTGGGATCCGGCGGATATTCATGCACGGGTGCTGGACAGCCAGAACCGGCGGCGTGTGTTGTCATCGGCGCTTAAGATCGGCGCGCATACCGGTTGGGACTGGGAACCGAAACGCAACGCGGTCGAAGAATACACGCGAAGCCACATGGACCTGACCAAGCACGATATCGCATCGCGCTTTCCGCGGCCGGTCCCGTTCAACCCGAAATGGACGTAAGGATCAGGCAGCCGTTCCGGGGAACATCGTGATGTAGCGACGCCAGCGCGGGCGCGGGCCTTTAGGCCCGCAACCGCGCGTTCCCGGCGTCATAGGCCGGTTCGGCCAGCACCGTTGCCTGCCGTGCCTCGCCCAACAGCCAGCAGGTCATTTTCGTGCCGGTCGCGGCATAGTCCGGTTTGACATAGGCGAAGGCCAGGGACTTTCCGACCCGGTGCCCGTATCCGCCCGACGTGGTCAGGCCGATAACATCGCCTTCGCCCACGGTAATCGCCTCCCCGCCGACGCTGTCATTGTCGCCGTCACTGAGTTCCAGATAGACGATCTTGCCCTGTGCGCCGTCCTGTTTGCGCTGAAGCATCGCCTGCTTGCCGATGAACTCCTTGTCCAGTTTCACGAACCGTTCGATGTCCGCTTCGACGGGTGTGATTTCGTTCGTAAGCTCCGACCCCCAGCCCTTGTAGGCTTTTTCCATGCGCATGGCATTGACCGCATAGGTGCCGAAATGGCCGATGCCGTGGGGTTTTCCCGCGTCCATCAGTGCGTGATAGACCGTGGGCAGGTCCGCCATGGGACAATGCAGTTCCCACCCCAATTCCCCGATATAGTTGACGCGAAGGGCCCGGACCGTGATGCCCGCGACCTGGATTTCCTGCGCCGTCAGCCAGCGGAAGCCATCGTTCGACAGATCCGCATCCGTCACCTGGGACAGGACGTCCCGGCTTTTGGGGCCGGCCAGGACCAGGTTGCCGTAATCGTGCGTGACATTCGTTACCGTCACGTCTTCGCCTGTGTCCACATGCTGCATCAGCCAGTCCTGATCGCGGACTTCCGCCGCGGCGCCTGACAGGATGTAGTACCTGTCGTCCGCCAGGCGGGTCACCGTCGCTTCGCCTTCGATCACGCCGTCATCGTTCAGCATATGCGCCAGCGCAATTCCGCTGACCTTTTTCGGCATGCGGTTGGCAAACACCCGGTCCAGCATGGCGGGCGCGTCCTTGCCGGTCACATCAAATTTCGCAAAGGACGACAGGTCCGCAACCCCGACTCCTTCGGACACCAGTTTGCATTCGCCGGCGACCGCATCGAACGCGTTGTTGCGGCGGAAGCCCGGCGCCTCGTCCGACCCGTCGGGGGAATAGTATTTCACCCGTTCCCACCCGGCGGCGGTGGTGTAAAGGCCGCCCGCTTCCTTCAATGCGTCATACAGCGTCGTCTTGCGCTTGCCCCGGCCGGCGGGTCTTTCTTCCCCCGGCAGGTGCAGGGCATACATATGTTCGTAATCCTCGATCGACCGGGCGCGCACATAGTCCGCGTCCGCCCAGTCGCCGAAACGCCTCGGGTCCAGGCCCGCCATGTTGATTTCGCTTTCGCCATGGACGATCCACTGGGCCAGGTATTTGCCGCAGCCGGCGCCCTGGGCGATCCCGATGGACGAACCGGTCGCCTGCCAGAAATTGCGCAGCCCCCCCGTCGGACCCAGCAGCGGGTTCGCATCCGGCGTGTGCGGAATGGCACCATGGACGATGCGTTTGATGCCGCTTTCCGCCCAGATCGGCATTCGTTCCAGTGTCTTTTCGACCCACGGGCTGATGCGGTCCAGTTCATCCGTGAATAGTTCGTTTTCGCTGTCCCATTCCGGATGACCGCCGCTTTCGGCCCATGCTTCGACCGCGCCTTCGGTTTCGTAAATGCCGATCAGGCCGGATTTCTGCTCTTGTCGGTAATAGGCGGACGGGTACGGGTCACGCATGACCGGCATTTCCTCGTTCGCCTCGATAAACTGCTGGATGGGTTCGGTGACGATGTAATGGTGCTTCATGTTCGTAATCGGCACGTCCGATCCCACCCATTGGTTGATCAGCCGTGCATAGCAGCCGCCCGCATTGACCACATGCTCGCACGTCACGTTGCCTTTTTCCGTCACCACCTGCCATTCGCCGGTCGGCAGCGGCTTCACGTCCAGAACCCGGTTCCGCTTTTCGATCGACGCGCCCATCTGGCGGGCGCCCGCCGCCAGCGCATTGCAGCACCCGGCCGGGTCCACATGCCCGTCATCCAGGGTCCAGGCGGCGGCCAAAACGCCGGTCGTATCAACATGCGGGTTGATCGATTTGATTTCGTCCGGGCCGATCACCTGCATCCGGAAGCCTATCAGTTTTGACACCCCTTCGACCTTGCGGAAGAAATCGACCTCTTCCTGGGTCAGGGCGAACCGCAGGCCACCGCAGCCATGCCAGGAAACATACTGGCCCGTCTTTTCTTCTAATGTGGGGTACAGCGTGTTTCCGTGGTGATGGATTTTCGCCATGTTGTAGTCGGCGATGAAACTTGGGCACTGACCGGCCGCGTGCCAGGTCGACCCGGAGGTCAATTCCCCCTTTTCGATCAGAAGGCAGTCTGTCCAGCCTTCTTCCGCCAGATGATACAGAAGGCCGCAGCCCATCATCCCGCCGCCGATGATCACAACCCGTGCATGGTTCTGCATGGCCTTCGCCTTTCCTGCCCTGTGGTCTTGTCGTTTCCGTGTCGGGAAGGATCGTAGGCAGGGTTATTCAGGTTGACAATAGGTCTTCACGCTAACTTCAAGACATTGATTTTATTTAATAATTATCACAATCGTTGAATTTTTCTCACCACGGGGAGAGCGTCGCTAACGGGGTTGGAAAACCGGTTCGGTTGGGGCTAGTGTCGGGAAAACAAGGGCAACCAGGGAAGGGAACGCATCATGGAATTCAGACCCACTTGCGGGGAAGCGACGGTCCGCCTTTTGGAAGAGTATGGTGTGGATACCGTGTTCGGCATTCCCGGTGTCCATAACCTGGAGCTTTATCGCGGCTTCGCCGGGTCCGGAATCCGCCACATTCTGCCGCGCCACGAACAGGGTGCGGGCTTCATGGCGGACGGCTATGCCCGGATGAGCGGAAAGCCCGGCGTCTGTTTCCTGATCACCGGCGCGGGCGTCACAAACTGTACAACACCGATGGGCCAGGCCTTTTCCGACAGTGTGCCGATGCTGGTCCTGAGTTCGGAAAATCCGCGCGAAACCCTGGGGAAGGGGTATGGCTGTCTGCATGAAATCACCGATCAGGCGACGGTCACGCGCCCGCTTTGCGCCTTTTCCGAAACGCCCCACGATCCCGAGGAAGTGCCCGCGCTGATCGCCAGGGCTTTCGATGTGTTCGAAAGCGGACGGCCGCGCCCGGTGCACCTGTCCCTGCCGCTGGACATGCTGGCGGAAGAAACCCGGTCCGACTGGGCACCCACGACCCGGAAGCCAAAGGTCAAGGCGGATCCGAATGCGATCAGCGAAGCCGCCACGATGCTGCTTCAGGCAAAGAACCCGTTAATCATGGTCGGCGGCGGCGCGCATGGCGCGGCGGCGGGCGTCCTGCAGCTTGCGGAACGGCTGGACGCCGCCATCGTGACCACGGTGGCCGGCAAGGACATTGTGCCGTCCAACCATACGCTGTCGCTGGGTGTGTTGATGTGGTCGTCGCTGTGCGACCATATTCTGGAAAACGCGGATGTCGTGCTGGCGATCGGCACGGAACTGTCGCGAAACGATACCTATTCCGAACAGTTCAACATGCCGGGCAAGCTGATCCGTATCGATATCGACCCGGCGGAGTTCGACCTTCGTTTCACTGCGCACGCGATCCGTGCGGATGCCGGTCTGGCCGTTCAGGACCTGCTGGTCGCACTGGGACCGGGACAGGACGATCACGGGGCCGCGGCCTATGCGTCCGGTTTGCGGGCCAGGCCGATGGAAGGGTTCAATCCCGACCTGGAACCGCGGCATGTCGCCGTGCTGCAGCAGATGGAACAGGCACTGCCGGACGGCGGTGTGACCGTGGGTGACATGACCCAGGTGATCTATACCGCGATCACCCACTTCCATGTGCCGAAGGATGGGCGCTTTTTCTATCCATCCGGATACGGAACGTTGGGCTATGCGCTTCCCGCCGCCATCGGCGCGCAGATCGCGGCACCGGACCGGGCGGTCCTGGCCGTCGCAGGCGACAGCGGGTTCCTTTATACCGGCACGGAAATGGCGGTGGCGGCGGAACTGGGGCTACCGCTGGTCGCGCTGGTCTGGAACAACCGTGCGCTGGGCCAGATCCGTGACGACATGGTGCGCCGGTCGATCCAGACCGTGGGCGTCACACCGGAACCGCCGGATTTCGAAGCGCTGGCAAAGGCATTCCGATGGAACTATGCCAGGCCGACCAGCGTGGAAAACATCGCACCGGCCCTTAGCGAAGGCTTTGCCGGCAATGGCCCGACGCTGGTGGAGGTTCAGGACGGCATCGACGGGATGTAGGGGCATGCCCGTTTCGTCGAATTCCCCTTGCATCCTGCCGCTTGGTGTCCGATATACCGGCCCAGGAAGGCTGGCGGTGGACGGGCGCCTCGCCAACCCGGTCAGGTCCGGAAGGAAGCAGCCGTAACGAGATTTTCGCCCGGGTCACTTAACGTCAGTCTTCCGCCTTCCCATATTACCCGCCGTACAAGGCACCCCAATTTTGCTCTCACGTTGACGTGACCGGGATTGAGTTCTTTTCCAACCGGATCGGTATCACATCGGTGAACGGGCAGGAGGTGGTGCACACCGCCCTTCCATAACCTGTGTCTCGAGGTGTGATTGATGACCCGCGTTTACCGACTGATTTCAAACAACTGGCAGAGCTTCGTCGGTTCAATCCGTGCATTTGTTACCGGCATGCGGACCTGTCGGCTTTGCTGGCGGATCACGCTTGCGGTCTTCCTGGTTTTCATGGGCGTCGAACTCGTGGTTACCAAGATTTCCGCCGCCCGGTATGAAGCCGAACAATACGCCACATTCGAACGCGAGGCGCTGGTCGTTGCCCGGTCGGTCATTCGCATGGCCGCACAGGACGATGCGCGCGGCGCGTTTGTTGATGCCGGCGCGCTGCTGCGGGAAAATTCCGTCCTGGTCGGCATGCAGCTTTTTTCCGAAAGTGGGATCGCGCTTGATTCATTCGGCGAACGAACCGCGATTGCGCCGAACACCGACCTGTTGGGCGAAGAAGAGCGTCAGGTCGTCTATCAGGACCGCAACCGGATGGAAGTGGTCTGGCCGCCGTCCCGGTTGCATGCCCCCTATTTCGCGACGGCCATAGTCGATATTGAAAAGGTGCAGACGCTGGTCAATGCCTATCAGGCACGCAGTTTCTGGTTCACGTTCCTGCTGGCGTCCGTCACGACCGTTGCCGCGATGCTTCTTCTTGAAAAACTGATCCTGCGCCCGGTTCGTGCGCTGAACGACGGGTTGCGCCGGCTGGCGGCGGATCCGGCGGGTTCGGACCACCTGGTTCTGGACGCGGTCGGAACGGACGAACTGTCCGAAGCGGCACAAAGTTTCTATACGCTGACCGGGCGGCTTACGGCGGAATGTGGTCAGACGCCCCCGGGTGCGGCGGGGGCACACCGCACGCAACTGCGAAAGGCGTCGTCCGGTTACCACGCATCCGCGTGACGATGGCCGTGCCGGCTCACGCGGGGATCGTCTCCGCAAAGGCCGGCCGCGCCATGGCGTTTTTCAGCGTCGCTTCCAGGTTTGAATGGGCCTTCAGCAGCCGTGCGGTCACCGGCAGCCGTTTCATATAGAACAGGATCGGCCAGAGGAAGAAATCCGCCAGCACCGGATTTTCCCCGGTCAGGAACGTCTTTCCTTCCAGCATCCGATCGACCGCCGCAAGCGGCACGTCGGCGTCCCGGGTCGCGCGGTCGACTTGGTCCTGGTTCGCGGGTTTCCCCTGTGCCTTGCCAATGACGATCGGCAGGACCAGTTGCCGGATGATCGCGCTGTCCAGATATGTCGCGATGGCACCCATCCACTGGTCGTTGACGGCGGCATCGTAGGCATCCTTGGGTGTGAATACCGGTCCGCCGAACGCCCGGTCGATATATCGGCAAATCGCCTGTGTTTCGAAGACCCGCCGTCCATCATGTTCGATGATTGGGACTTTCCGGAACGGATGGCGTTCAATGTCGGGGGATCGTTGCATGGCGAACAGACTGTCCGTGCCTTTCATTCCGATTTCATAGTCGACGGACTTTTCGTGCAACAGCAGGCGCACGGTCCAAACGAAGGTGCTGCCCGGCAGTCCATAAAGATGCAGCGTCATTCCAGATGCCTCCCAATTGTTCGGTGCCTGATCAATCTGATTGCGGCAGGGTGGAATGGCGCTAAAATATGTTCAACAACATATTTTGATGGAATGAAATCAATGCCATACAGACCGGACCATAAGGAAAACACCCGTGTCAGGATCGTTCAGGCCGCCCGCAGGGTGATGAACCGTTCGGGATATTCCGAAACCAGCATCGACGATGTGATGGCGGAAGCCGGCCTGACCCGGGGTGGCTTCTATTCCTATTTCGACAGCAAGGGGGACCTTCTGGCCGCGGTCGTGAGGGAAATGGCGGAACGCCCGTTTCCGGAATCCGAACGCGCCGAATTGCGCCGGGCGGCGAACAGGGACGACGCCTTTTCCGTGTTCATAACGCGTTATCTGTCTCAGGCTCATCGGGACCGTGTCGACCAGGGGTGTTCCGTGCCGCCGCTTTCGCCGGAAATCAGCCGTGCCGATGTCACTGTCCGCAAGGCATTTGACGAATACGCGACGGCCGTCACCAGACAGGTTTCCGCGATGATCGATCCCGATGGGAAGGATGCGCGTCAGACCGCGATGGCCGTCCTGGCGATGTGCGTCGGCGGCATGGCGATCAGCCGGGCGGTCCATGACAGTGACCTGTCGGCCGATGCGCTGGCGGCGTGTCGCGCGGCCGCGCTCAGGCTGGTGGACGCCGCCCGCCATCCGCACTGATTTTCGGTGTGGATTTGGCGATGTCCATGCGGCATTCGCAGTTGTTTCGCGCTTCCTGGCTTGCGATGATGCGCGCACCATGAATGACGGACCCGACGCCGACCCCGACATCCCCGACGACGATGCCCTGCCGCCCGGCCCCGGCCTGGGGCTGGACGCGCCGGAACAGCCGCGCGCGCCTGCGGGCGGCGGAAAGTCCGGGTCGGGCTATTTGGTTCTGGCCCGCAAATATCGTCCTAAGACATTCGATGAACTGATCGGTCAGGACGCGCTGGTGCGCACACTGTCCAACGCCATCGAAACGGGGCGGATCGCACAGGCTTTCATGCTGACCGGCGTGCGCGGTGTGGGCAAGACGACGACTGCCCGAATCGTCGCCAAGGCCCTGAATTGTGTCGGTCCGGACGGAACGGGCGGCCCGACCATTGCACCCTGCGGCGAATGCGCGAACTGTCGCGGCATTGCGGAAGACCGTCATGTCGACGTCATCGAAATGGACGCCGCCAGTCACAACGGGATCGACGATATTCGCGACCTGATCGACGGGGTGCGCTACCGGCCTGTTTCCGCCCGCTACAAGGTCTATGTGCTGGACGAAGTGCATATGCTGTCGAAACCGGCCTTCAACGCCTTGTTGAAGACGCTGGAGGAACCACCGGAACATGTGAAATTCGTATTCGCGACAACGGAAATCCGAAAGGTGCCGGTAACGGTTCTGTCGCGCTGTCAGCGTTTCGACCTGCGGCGCGTGCCGGTTGACCGGCTGATAGCGCATTTTCAGGATATTGCCGGCAAGGAACAGGTCACGATCGAAGATGAGGCGGTGGGCATGGTCGCGCGTGCCGCGGACGGGTCTGTGCGCGACGGGTTGTCGATTTTGGATCAGGCGATTGCGCTTTCAACCGGGACCGTAACCGCCGAACAGGTCCGGGACATGCTCGGGCTGGCCGACCGCAACCGGATTTTCGACCTGTTCGACTTGGCAATGAAGGGGGATGCCGCACCGGCGCTCGCCCTGTTGGAAGACATGTACCATACCGGCGCGGACCCGGCGGTGGTGATCGAAGACCTGCTGGAAATCACCCATTTTCTGACCCGTGCGATACTGGTTCCCGACGCGCTGGACCGGCCGACGACGGCGGAACTGGAACGCACGAAGGGCCGTGAAATGGCGGGCGCTTTGTCCCTGCCCATACTGGCCCGCGCCTGGCAGATGCTGTTGAAGGGCTTGTCCGAGGTGCGCGCCGCACCGGTCCCCTTCCAGGCGGCGGAAATGGTGCTGATCCGCCTGATCCATGCGGCGGACATGCCGACGCCGGGCGATCTGGTGGCAAAGCTGAAAGATGCGTCCGGCGTGTCCGAAGGCCCGTCCGCCCCTACCGGGGGCGGTGGCGGCGGGGGCGGCCCGATGGCATCCGCCATCGGCCGTCCGGCGGTTGTCGCACGGGCGGAAACACCGCAGGCAGAACCGCAGGCGCAGGCCCGCCCCGCGGTGGAAATTAAGTCCTTCCTGGATCTGGTTGCCCTTCTGGAACAGAAGCGTGAGGCGCTGTTGGCGACCCACTTGAAGCGCGACGTGCATCTGGTGCGCCTGGAACCGGGACGCCTTGAGATACGGCCGGGGCCGCATGCGCCGCGGGATTTGCACGGCAACCTGGGCAAGGTTCTGGGCACGATGACCGGGACGCGCTGGATCGTCAGCCTGTCGAACGAGGAAGGCGCACCGACACTGGCTGAGCAGGAGGAAGCGGCGGAGCAGGAAAGGCGCAGCCGCGCCGAATCGGACCCGCTGGTGCAGGCGATCAAGTCCGCCTTTCCCGAAGCGCAGATCACACGGGTCGCCGGCCGGGAGGATGCGGCGCAGGAAGATGCCGATATGGCGGCGGCAGCGGTGGAACCCGACCCGGACGAACTGCCGGACGGGGATCTTTAACCCGGCAAATCACAAAAAACGAACTGGCAAGAATGGATTGGCGAACATGAAAAATCTTGGCGCAATGATGAAGCAGGCTCAGGAGATGCAGACCCGGATGCAGGAAATGCAGGCCGAGCTTGAAAATCTGGAAGTCGAAGGCAGTTCCGGGGGCGGAATGGTCAGGGTCGTGGCGACCGGCAAGGGGGAATTGCGCCGGCTGACCATTGACCCCAGCCTTGTCGACCCCGAGGATAAGGAAGTGATGGAAGACCTGATCGTCGCTGCCGTGAACGACGCGAAAATGCGCGCGGATGAACGCATGCGCGACGAAACGCAGAAGCTTATGGGGGGCCTGCAATTGCCGCCCGGCATGAAACTGCCGTTCTAATTCGGGGCCATACGCGCACGACATGCAGGAAATCGAACGCGTCATCCAGTTGCTGGCCCGGTTGCCGGGGCTAGGGCCCCGGTCTGCCCGGCGAGCGGCCCTGATGTTGATCAAACGCAAAGACAGCCTGATGGAACCGCTTGCCGCGGCGCTGAAGGACGCAGCGGAAAAGATCCGCACCTGCGAGACTTGCGGCAACCTGGACACGGCGCCCGTCTGCGCGATCTGTCAGGACCCGGGACGGGAAGAGGCGGTCCTTTGTGTCGTTGAACAGGTGGCCGACCTGTGGGCGCTGGAACGGACCGGGGCGTTCCGGGGGCGTTATCATGTGCTGGGCGGCGTTCTTTCCGCCATTGACGGAATCGGTCCGGAAGACCTCAATATCGCCACATTGATCGATAGGGTAGGGGGCGCAAGCCCGGTGCGCGAAGTGATCCTGGCCATGAACATGACGGTCGATGGACAGACCACCGCGCATTACATCACCGAACGCCTGGAATCGTCCGGCGTTTCGGTGACCAGGCTTGCGCATGGAGTGCCGGTCGGTGGGGAACTCGACTATCTGGACGACGGGACCCTGGCGACGGCACTTAAATCCAGGCGGTCCCTATAGGCCGCGCCTGTATTCGAAGGAGCCTGTTCAGAATGCGTAACGCCGCCGTTTTTGCCCTTTCCCTTGTGGCATCCGCCGCGATCCTGCCGACCCCTGTTACGGCCCAGGACGGTGACGGTGCCCCCGTCCTGTCGTTGCCGCAGCCCGGCGCATCGATCGCGGTCTATTCGGACGGCCTTTCGGTTGTGCGCGAATGGCGCGATGTCGTTGTGGCAGAGGACGACCCCTACATCATTCTTTCGGGCCTTTACGACGGGATCGACATTTCGACCCTGAGCGTGCTTCTGGACGGGGCATCGCCACGCGATGTGCGGGTGCGCCGGGACATGGTGCGTCCGGACATTCTGCTGGAACGATCCATCGGCAATGAAGTCACCTGGATCGTCGAAGCCGGGGAAACGGGCGCCGAACGTCAAATTCGTGGTATTCTGGTCAGCGTCGACGGGGGTGTGATCCTTCATACCAACGAACGCTATGAAGTGATGCCGCCCGGCCGGCTGGCGCTGGACGAACTGCCGGACGGGCTGACCCCGGAAGGACTGACGGTGGAAGCGGCATTGAACTGGCAGGTGGGCGAATTTCCCGTCGAACTGCGTTACGTGACGCCGGACCTGAGCTGGTCCGCCGATTATACCGCGAGCCTTCTGCCGGATAGTTCGGGCCTGATCCTGTCCGGGGCCTACATGATCACGAACGCGACCGACGTCGGGTATGACGATGCGCTGGTGCGTTTGGTCGCCGGGGAAACCAATCGCGTCCCCGCACCGACCCCGCAGCCCAGCGCCCGGATGGAAACCATGGCTGTGGCACAAGCCGCCCCCGTCGCGGATATGGCAGGGGCGCCCGGCGGCGCCAGCCTTGGCGATGTCCATGTCTATGACCTGACGGACCGGGTCGACCTTCCGGCCGGTGAAACGGTGCGCCGGACATTGCTGGCCGCCGTCGAAATCCCGGTTGATAAGATCTATCGCCTGACCGGTACCGGCAACGTCACGCCGGACGACACCCGCCGCGCCCAGGACGGTCTTCGGCCTGAAGTGACGATCAATTTTGAGAATTCCGCGGATGGCCCACTGGGCCGTGCACTACCGGCGGGGCCGATCCGCGTCTTTGGTGCGCTGGCGGATGATGACGCCCGTGCCCCCGCTGTTATTCTGGGGGAAGACTATGGCGATCACTTCCCGGTTGGTGGAGAGGCGGAACTGACCCTGGGACGCGCCTTTGACGTCACCGTGGAACGCATCGTCACCGACTATCAGACGACGGGCCTCGCGCAGAACCGATGGCAGAACCCGTATCGCGCGGGTCACCGCATCACCCTGTCGAATGGCCGGGATGAAGCGGTGGAGGTTGAACTGGTTGAAATGATTTCCGGTCAGTCCTGGTCCATCGACCGGTCGTCCCATGAACCCGTGGATCAAAGTGCCGGCAGCGTTACCTGGCGCCTATCTGTCCCGGCACAGGGGCAGGTCGACCTGAACTACAGCGTATCTGTCACGCCCTGACGGGTCATGTTCCAGGGGGTGGAATGACAAAGACGGAGGAGAACGCGCAGGTCACGCCGATGATGGCTCAGTATCTGGCCATCAAGCAGGACCATCCGGACAGTCTTTTGTTCTATCGCATGGGCGATTTCTATGAGCTGTTCTTCGACGACGCAAAGAAGGCGGCCGCCGCACTGGATATCGCACTGACCAAACGCGGGCAGCATCTGGGTGAACCCATTCCGATGTGCGGGGTGCCGGTCCATTCGGCGGATGCCTATCTTTCCCGGTTGATCCGAAAGGGACACAGGGTCGCTGTCTGCGAACAGACGGAAGACCCCGCAGAGGCAAAGAAGCGTGGATCGAAGGCCGTCGTGCGTCGCGAGATCGTGCGGGTCGTGACGCCGGGAACGCTGACCGAAGATACGCTTCTGGATGCCAGACAGCACAATTACCTGGCTGCGCTGGCACGGACCGGTGCCGATGGGTATGCCCTTGCCTGGTGCGATATTTCCACGGGTCAGTTGACGTGCCAGCCGGTTGCGGCGGACCAGGTGGCGTCTTCCCTCTCGCGCGTCGCGCCGGGCGAACTCCTGGTGCCGGACCGGTTGACCGCCGAAGACAGCCCGCTGTTTCTGGCGCTGAGCGACTGGCGGGACCGGTTGACCCCGCTGCCGGACAGCCGATTTGATTCCACGGCCGCCGAACAGGCCCTGAAACGGGTCTTTGAAGTTCAGGCGCTGGATGCCTATGGCGATTTTGGGCGGGCGGAGCTGGCGGCGCTGGGGACGTTGGTCGGGTACCTGGAATTGACGCAGGTAGGGAAACTGCCCCGGCTCGCCCCGCCGCAGCGCCTGTCTGTCGGCGCCCTGATGGAAATCGACCCGGCGACACGGCGTAACCTGGAAATCACACGGACACTGACCGGGGATCGGGCGGGAAGTCTGCTGGCTGCCGTCGACCGGACCGTGACCGGTGCCGGCGCCCGATTGATGGCGCGGCGACTGTCCGCGCCGCTGACCGACGCGGACGAAATAACCAGGCGCTATGACGCCGTCGGTTTTTTTGTCGATGATGCCGCCCTGCGTGACGATTTGCGCGACCGGTTGAAATCGGCGCCCGACCTGGAACGCGCACTGGGCCGGCTTACGGTCGGACGGGGCGGGCCACGCGATCTGGCTGCGCTGCGCGATGGCCTTTCCCTGGGTGGGACAATCCGCGCCCTGATCGGCGAAAGGGACATGCCGGACGAAATCGCCCGTTCGGTCGACGGGCTGGGAAACCACGATGCGCTGATCGACACGTTTGGCCGCGCGCTGAAGGAAGATTTGCCCCTGCTGGCGCGGGATGGCGGCTTCGTCGCCAAGGGGTATGCGCCCCACCTGGATGAACAGGCCGGCCTTCGCGAAAACGGGCGCCGATTGATCGCCAATCTGGAAGCGCGCTATCGCACCGAAACCGGCGTCGATACCCTGAAGGTCAAACACAACAATGTGCTGGGCTGGTTTGTCGAAGTGACGGCCCGCCATTCGGAGAAAATCGGCGAACCTTTCATCCACCGCCAGACCATGACGAATGCGGTGCGCTACACCACAGTGGAGTTGAACGACCTTGCCCGTGATATCGCCGATGCGGGCGACCGGGCCCTGGCGATCGAGATGGAGATTTTT
The DNA here is from genome assembly GCA_040217575.1 of Alphaproteobacteria bacterium. Taxonomy (GTDB): domain Bacteria; phylum Pseudomonadota; class Alphaproteobacteria; order UBA8366; family Aestuariispiraceae; genus Pacificispira. The sequence goes on from JAVJPW010000002.1 coordinate 470,743, forward strand.
GAGGACCTGGTCGGCCGGGCGCTGGCGACCGCGGACGCGATCGGCCTTGCCGCGCAGGCGTTGAGCGCGCTGGACCTGTACGCGGCAGCGGGTGCACTGGCGGCGGACCGGCGCTATTGCCGGCCCGTAGTCGACAACAGTCTGGATTTCGAAGTGATTGCCGGGCGGCACCCGGTGGTGGAGGCCGCGCTTCAGGCCGGTGGGGCGGGGGAAAGGTTCGTCGCCAATGATTGCGACCTGGGCCGCGACGACCGGCTTTGGCTGGTAACCGGCCCGAACATGGCGGGGAAATCGACATTCCTTCGTCAGAACGCATTGATCGCGATTCTGGCCCAGGCGGGGCTCTACGTGCCGGCGGACTCCGTGCGGATCGGCGTCATCGATCGGCTGTTCAGCCGTGTCGGCGCATCAGACGATCTGGCGCGCGGGCGGTCGACCTTTATGGTGGAAATGGTGGAAACGGCCACGATCCTGAATCAGGCGAGCGAGCGGTCCCTGGTCATACTGGACGAGATCGGACGCGGAACCGCGACGTTCGACGGCCTGTCCATCGCCTGGGCCTGTGTGGAACACCTGCATGAAGTGTCTGGCGCGCGTGCGCTGTTTGCCACCCACTATCATGAACTGACGGCGCTTTCGGAACGCCTTTCATCGCTGAAGCCCCATTGCATGCGCGTCAAGGAATGGGAGGGTGAGGTCGTTTTCCTGCATGAAGTGGCGCCGGGCGCTGCCGACCGGTCCTACGGCATTCATGTGGCCAAGCTGGCGGGGTTGCCGGCTGCCGTCGTCGCCCGCGCGGAAGAGGTGCTGCACGCGCTGGAGGAAGGGGAACAGTCCGGCGCGGTCACACGGCTGGTCGACGACCTGCCGCTTTTCCGGGTGGCCAGCGCCCCGGCGGCCCCCGCCGCCGACCGCGGCCCAAGCCTGGTGGAACAGGCCTTGTCGGACATCAACCCCGATGACCTGAGCCCGCGCGAAGCGCTGGACGCGCTATATCGTCTTCGGAAACTGCAAGCTGAAGACCGATGAACCCGTCTTTGCGGCAATATTGGACGATGGCTGCAAATGATCATAGACTTCACGCCACAGGGGCTGGGCGAAAATCAAAATCTGGGGGACCGTCGCCAATGATCCGCGTATCCGCATTTCTTGCGCTACTACTTGTATGGTTTGCGCCCGGAATGGCCGCCGCACAGGACTTCGCGCCGTTTATGGGACACTGGAAAGGGTCCGGTATTTCTGAAACGGAAGACAGCATCTATTTCGCTGTGACGGTCCGGGATATGGATGTTGTGATCGAACCGGTGGACGACAATGCATTCCGCCTTACATGGACGACGATCACGCGGGAATCCGGCGACCCCAATAATCCGGAAGTCGAAAGCCGGTCCGCATCCATAACCTTTCGCGCGACGGGCGATGCCGGTGTCTACCGGGATGAAGCCGTCGGCAACCCGCTGGCGAACGACCCCGTCTGGTGGAGCCGGATCGAAGGCGATGTTCTCTATACCTATATGATGCGCATCCGCGAAGACGGGACCTGGCAGGTCCAAAAATACACGCGCGAGATTTCCGGCCAGGGCATGACGCTGACCTATGAACGGTTCACCGACGGCGAACCCGACCGCGAAGTACGCGGCCGACTGGTCAAACATTCGGACTGACAGGCAGCGCGGCCTAGCCGCAGCGCGACCACCCGCAACTGTCGCAGGTATCGCACCCTTCCTGACGGGTCAGGCTGGGTTGTCCGCATTTGGGACAGATGGCGCGCCGGCCCGTACCATCCGCCGCCGCGACGGCACGCTTCTTCCGACCCGGACCTGATTTGGAACTGGTCCCGTCCTTCGGCGCCAGGAACCCGATTTCAATCATATGCTGTTCGATCACATCGCCGATCGCCGCCAGTATCGACGGGATATAACGGCCGTCCATCCAGTATCCGCCGCGCGGGTCGAAGACGGCTTTCAATTCTTCCACGACGAATGCGACATCGCCGCCACGCCGGAAGACGGCGCTGACCATGCGGGTCAGCGCCACGGTCCAGGCGTAATGTTCCATGTTCTTTGAATTTATGAACACCTCGAACGGGCGCCGCCGCCCGGTCCCGTCGATTACGTCGTTGATCGTGATATAGGTCGCATGGTCGCTTTCCGGCCAGCGTAGTTTGTAGGTTCGTCCCTCCAAAGCGCCCGGCCGGTCCAGCGGTTCTGCCATATAGACGACGGCGTCTTCGTCCGGCTGTCCGGACTTTGGCAGGGTCTGGACGGGGGCATTGTCGCGGGCTGCGACCGCATCCGGGTCGGAACGTCCGCCTTCCGAAAGGCTCAGGACCGACCCGGTCGTCGGGTTGGGGCGATAGGTCGTGCAGCCCTTGCAGCCCATGGCATAGGCCTTTGTATAGACTTCCTTGAAGTCTTCGAACGATGTGTCTTCTGGCAGGTTGATCGTCTTCGAGATCGAACTGTCGATAAACCGCTGCGCCGCCGCCTGGATCGCCAGATGGTCGTCGGGTCCAAGCGACTGCGCATCGACGAAATAGTCGGGAAGGTCCGCCTCCTCCCCGAACATCTCCCGGTACCGGGCATAGGCGTAGTCGACCACTTCATGTTCTTCACGGCTGCCGTCGGGGGCAAGGACCTTGCGGTTGGCCCGGAAGGAAAAGACCGGTTCGATTCCCGACGACACATTGTCCGCGACAAGGGAGATCGTGCCCGTCGGTGCGATGGACGTGACCAGCGCGTTGCGGATGCCGGATTTCGCGATCCGGTCCCGCAAGCGCTTTGGCAAGGTGCGGATCGTTTCCCCCTTCAGGTAGGGGGCAGCGTCGAACAGGGGAAATGCGCCCTTTTCCTCTGCCAGATCGATGGACGCGGCATAGGCATGGTCCCGCAGCCACGACAGCCAGCGTTCGGTCAGGTCCACCGCCTCAGCGCTGCCGTAGCGCACACGGCACATCAGCAATGCATCCGCCAGCCCCGTAACGCCCAGCCCGATACGCCGCTTTGCCTGTGCCTCCTGACGCTGCGCCTCCAAAGGAAAGCGCGACAGGTCGATGACGTTGTCCATCATGCGCACGGCCGCCGCGACCAGCTTTGCCAACGCGCTTTGGTCCAAAGTCGCCTGATCGGTGAAGGGATCCCTTATCAACCGCGCCAGATTGACGGAACCCAGAAGACACGCCCCATAAGGCGGCAGCGGTTGTTCCCCGCACGGGTTGGTCGCGCTGATTGCCTCGCAATAATGCAGGTTGTTGCGCTGGTTGATGCGGTCGATGAAGATTACGCCGGGTTCGGCATGGTCATAGGTCGCGCGCATGATCTTGTCCCACAGCGCGCGGGCCGGGGTTGTGCGGAACGTTTCCCCATCGAAGGTCAGTGCCCAATCTTCCCCCGCAGCGACCGCGTCCATAAACGCATCGCTGACCAGGACCGACAGGTTGAAGTTCGTCAGTCGGCCGGGCGTGGATTTCGCGTTGATGAATTCCTCAATATCCGGGTGGTCGCACCGAAGGGTCGCCATCATTGCGCCGCGGCGGTACCCGGCGCTCATGATCGTGCGGCACATGGCGTCCCACACTTCCATGAAGGAGACGGGACCCGACGATTCCGAACCCACGCCGCGAACCAGCGCGCCCCGCGGACGCAGGGTTGAAAAATCATACCCTATGCCACCGCCCTGCTGCAGGGTCATGGCGGCTTCGCGCAACTGATCGAAGATGCCGGACATGCTGTCCGGGATTTCGCCCATGACGAAACAGTTGAACATTGTCACGTCGCGATCGGTTCCCGCCCCTGCCAGAATCCGACCCGCCGGCAGAAACCCGAAGCCATTCAAGGCATTAAAGAACTCACCCTCCCAGCGGGCGGGATCCTTTTCCGCCCGGGCAAGCGCCCCCGCCACCCGGCGCCAGGTTTCATCCACGGACTTATCCACAGGCGTCCCGTCCGGCTGTTTCAGCCGGTACTTCATGTCCCAGATGCGTCTCGAAAAGGCGTCAAATTCCAACGCGCTTTTCCTTTCCGTCAAAAAAAACGGGAGTCGGGGACCCTGAAAATCAGGGAGAAATTACATAACCAATTGAAAAAGCTACGTTTTAACAATAGCGTTTCTTGCTGCGGCGGTCAAGCATGTTCCGCTTTTGTTTTGTGTGAATATCCATTTCATCTCGATGAAAAATTTATGGCTAACAGTTTGTTAATGAAGAAAAATTTACAAACCGCCGAAAACTGGAAAGGACCGGATTAGAATTATCCACATGCCGTTTTGGACACGTCCAGAGTGGCGCAGGCGCCTTCGATATCCTGTTCCAGGCGGGACATGAAGGCCGCCCGATCCAGGCCGGGCGGAATGGCCGGCAGGATTAAAACAGTAATTTTTCCGGCTCGCCGCAACAGGCCGGTACGGGGCCACAGAACGCCGGAGTTCAACGCTATGGGCACCACAGGGGTACCAAGGGTCCGATACAGCGCAAACACCCCCGGATGGTAGGGCATTTTCTTTCCGGGCGGCACACGGGTCCCTTGCGGATAGATGACGATGTTCCGGTGGTCCGCCACCGCCCCCTTGGACGCCGCGATCATTTCGCGCATGGCGCTTGCGGCCCCCGAACGGTCGACCGGGATATGTCCAATCTTTTTCAAGTGCCAGCCAAAAAAGGGAACGCGCAGCAGCTCTTTCTTTAGAACAAAAACCGGGTTCCGTATGATCTGATTGAAGGCCAGTGTCTCCCATGCAGACTGGTGTTTTGCCGCATAAATTGCCGTTTCGTCGGGAAACGACGCGCCCGGCGCAAGCCTGACTTCGTAGCGGATACCAAGCAGGACCCGCGCGCATGCCAGGGAATAGTGCATCCAGCCGCGAAAAAACGGCATTGCCACCCGGCGAGGGACAAGAAGCAGCGGAAGGAACAGAGTTCCCGCAACGATGGTCCCGCCATAGAAGAATACGGCAAACAGAAGGGATCGGGCAGCGGTTATGACGATCATCGGACCGATGGTTATCCTATCCGGCGGCTTCGGCAATCATATCGGCCAGTCTCAACCGGCACCAGGCTAACAGATATTTGGTGTATTCTCCCGCCAGCAACAGGGCTGTCCCGGGATACCGATACCAGTCTGCATGTTTTACATGGTCCGGTGATACCGGATGCGGAATGATTTCCGTCGACGGCATCATGGCGCGCAGTTCCAAGAGGCTGCGGCGCATATGATAGCCGGCAGTCACAAGGCGGATCGATCCGATCCCTCCCGTCGCGACCCAGTCGGCGGTTTCTTCCGCATTGCCCACTGTGTTTTCGGCCATATGACCCAGCACGATGCAGCAGCGAAGGCGATCCGGCGCCTGTTCCTGGATGCGCAGCAGTTCCTCGACATCCACGCCGCGATGAACGCCGGACACGAAAAGCTTTTCTGCCGCGCCGGCTTCCAGCAGGGCCATTCCCGTTTCAAGCCTCAGGCTGCCGCCGGTCAGCACGACAATCGCGTCCGTATGCCGGTCCGTGCCTGGCGCATCTTCGGGAATGGTGGCGGCAAAGGCGACAAACCCGGCCACCCACGCGACCACCAGCGCGGCACAGATGATCGGCAGCCAGCGGCGCCGGTTTTCCGGTTGGAATCCGCCGCGCGCCATCGGTCAGATAATCCGTGAAAGCGCCCGCATGACCGTCATGCGGGCGGCAACCATGGAAACCAGCGCGGAAATGATGGGCAGTGCCGCAACCGCCAGCCATTCCAAAATGCCCAAGATCGCGACACCGGGCAGTTGCGCGCCGGTCGACTGTGCCCCTTCCGCCAGCAGGATGATGGTTCCGACCGCCGCCAGCCAACCGACTATTCCGCCCTTCAGCCCCGCCATCATGGCCTGATACTGGAACTGCCGCGCAATGTAGCCGTCATAGGCACCGAATTGATGCAGCAGTTCGATGGTTCGGCGATGGGCCAGCAGACCGCTTCGTGTTGCAAACACGACGACCAGCAGCCCGGCGAAGGAAACGGTCCCGACAAGCGTCAGCGCAACCAGGCGAAGGGACCGAAGAAACGCGACCAGACGCGCCTGCCATTCGCCGTGGTCGTCGACGATGGCACCCGGCGCCACGGCTTCAACCCGCCGACGCAGGTCCGGCAGATCAATCTGGGCCAGACTGAAACCATCGTCGAGTTCGACGGTGATCAGCACCGGCAGGGGCAGGTCGCGCGGGTCCATGGCCTGACCCAGCCAGGGTTCCAGAAGGCGGCGCATTTCAACCGTCGGCATCCGTTCCGCACGGCGAATGCCCGTCCGCCCGCGCACCACGTCCAGAACGCGTTCGGCGGCCGCGTCCTGCACATCCGGGGAAATGGCTTCGTCGCTTGGGGCGGGGATCTGAATCGTGACCGCTCCTTGCAGCCCGCTTTCCCAGCGGTCGGCGAAATTGGACAACAGAAATCCGCCCGCGACTGCCAGGGCCGCGATGAAGACCATCACGGCGACGATCAGCGGCAACAGACGGGACGCCGGGTCCTGGCCAAACGGAATGTCGGATCGGGTGCGCTTAGCCATCGTAGACCAGATCCGTTTCGACATGGCTCAGGATACCGTCTTCCAGGTGAAGGACGGGGAAACTGTTGGCTTCGATCAGGGACCGGTTGTGTGTCGCAATGACGACCGTCGTTCCCTGGCGGTGCAGTTCCTTGAACAGGAACAAAAGACGCTGGGCATAGGCATCGTCCACGTTGCCGGTCGGTTCGTCCGCCAGCAGAAGCCGGGGCCCGGTGACGACCGCGCGGGCAATTGCGGCACGCTGCTGCTGTCCGCCCGACAGGGTTGCGGGCCGGGCGTTCGCCTGTCCATTCAGCCCGACCCATGCCAGAAGTTCGCTGACATGCTTTCGAATCACGCCGTCCGACGCGCCCTTGACCTTCAGCGGCAAAGCCACGTTCTCGTAGGTCGTCAGATGGTCCAACAGCCGGAAATCCTGAAAGACGACGCCGATGTCGCGGCGCAGTTCCGGCAGTTCGACACGCGGAATTTCTTCAAGGTCGCGACCAAAGATCGATATCCGGCCGCGGCTCGGGCGGCCCGCCAGATACATAAGGCGCATAAGAGAGGACTTCCCGGCGCCGCTGGCCCCGGTCAGGAAATGAAACGAACCGGCCGGCAGGTCCAGCGTGACATCGCGCAGAACTTCCGGGCCGGTCCCGTACCTCATGCCGACATTCTCGAAGCTGATCATGCCGAAACTGCTCCCCGGCGCCGCGAACGCGGAATGAATTTCAGGTTAAGCGCAGGGCCATAGTCGCAAATTATGTCCGGACAATGACATGCGCCGATCCGATTGGCAAAAATCGCGGCAGTCCGTGCAAATACCGGTCCGCGAATACCACTGGTAAAGTTGCGCGAATCGCACAAATCTGCAAAGTGAAGTGTATCGTGCGCAGGCATTTTTTTGCCATGCACCCAGACGCGCAGCGCATCCATTCAGGCGGTAAAATTCACGGCACAGACTTATGATCCTGACCTGCCCAAGTTGTGACTCGAAGTTCAAGGTAAAGGACGACGCCATTGGCCCCAATGGGCGCAAGGTAAAGTGCCGTAATTGCGCGAACACCTGGCATGCGATGCCGGAAGGGGCGGCAGCCCCTGCGCCCGCGCCGCGGCCCGCACCTGCGGACGATCCGGCGCCGCCACCGCCGCCTCCGCCAGCCCAGGATATGGACCCGGAACCCGATCTTCCGCCGCCGCCGCGACCGGCCGCCGCGCCGGATCCGATGATGGACGAAGACCCGGGTGCGCCGCCCCGCGCCGCGGACCCGCCGCCGATACCGCAGGGCGGGGACTTCGTGCTGCGACAGCGCAAACCCAAGGTCGAAAAGAAGTCGCCCTTGATGGCGTGGGTCATACTGATTTTCTTTGTCGTCGCGATCGCCGCAGTAGGCTGGTTCTTCCAGCGCGACATCGTGGCCGCATTTCCGGCCATGCAGAAGGTCTATGGCTGGGTTGGAATCCAGCCCAGCGTGGTCGGTTATGGCCTGGTCCTTCCCGAACCCAGCGGCGCCATGCCCGAACAGACCCAGGATGGTCTGAAGCTGACGATCACGGGCGAGATAATGTCGGAATTAAGCGAACGGACGGTGGTCCCGATGCTTCGTGGCGCGCTGGTCGACACGAACGGCATGGAACTGCATGTCTGGACCTTCGAAGCGGACAGCCCCGACATTCTGCCGGGTGAGACCGTCAGTTACACGACCGAGGTCACAACCCAGCTTCAGGGCATCACGTCGGTCCAGATCACCTTTACCGATGAATCCGACATGATGATGGAAGAGGGCATGTCGGGTCAGTCCCAATAGACCAAGATGACCGCCGCCCGCCCGTTCAGGACACTTCGCCTGGACCATATCGTTTTGAGGGTCGCTGACCTGGATCGTGCCCTGGGCTTCTATCGCGACATTTTGGGCCTTTCCGTCGAACGCACTTTGCCGGACCTGGGGCTGACGCAGTTGCGCGCCGGCGATAGTCTGATCGATCTGGTCACGCTGGACAGCACGTTGGGGCGCCAGGGCGGTGCGGGTCCCGGGGTGGGGGGCCGGAACCAGGACCATTTCTGCCTGCGGATCGACCCGTTCTATCCGGATGCCCTGATCGACTATCTTGTCGGAAATGGAGTGTCCGCCGACCTATCGGGGATCGCCGACCGTTACGGCGCGGACGGCACTGGCCCGTCGATCTATATTCAGGACCCGGACGGGAATACGGTCGAACTGAAAGGCCCGCCGGTTACGGGCCCGTTAACCGCAAAGGAAACGTAAGGCGGGGGTGAACCGTCAGTCGCCGAACAGATTGTTGAACGGATAGGAATAGTGGAGCGTCACAACCTCGGTCCCAGGGTTGTTGTCGTCCAGACTGGCGTTCGACAGATGGTAGAAGCTGAGCCCCAGACGCGAACGGTCGTCGAAGCGATAGGCGAATTCCAGGGCTGACCGGAACTCGATCGGATATCCCAGATCCTTGCCGTCACCGTCAGAATAGAGACCCGGCGCAAAGGACGGAGTAATCACGAAGCGGCGGCCCAGGAACATGTCCAGCCGAATGCCGGCATATCCGTACAGCGCGCTGTCTGTCGTCGCCATGAAACCAACGAAAGGATTGAAGACCCACCAGCGCGAATTGGAGATATATTCGACGTGGAACTCACCGGCCTGCATGTCGTCATTGACGTCATAGTAACCGCCGCCAAACCGGATGAAGGACGGGTCGCGTTCGCCATCGTCGGCCAGCGCGGGTCCGCCCAGGCAGGAAATCATGGCCAAGGCCGCGAACAGTCGCAGTACGGTTTTCATGCGTAAGCCCCTTACCTCTTCCCGGTCCGGCTGTTCTCAGCCGTCGCAAAGACGCATTACTCTGCCCCCTTGCGCTTCCACTCGCACGTTAAATACAACAACTTAACTGCCGTCAAGTTGCCACGGTGTGACCGTCGCGCAACAGCCTCGGCCGGTAGGCCCGTCCCCGGATCGATGGGTTTTGCGCTTATTTGCCCGCAATGCTTGACCTTGGGGGGGTGGATCGACTAAATACCGCGGCTTTCCGGGAAAAAGCCCGGATTGACGCGATAAGCAAGCAACAATTCGAAGGAATGCCGCGGTTCCGGTGATCGGACCATGGTGGAACCTTCGGCCAGAAGAGAAGGAAATCAGCGATGTCTCGTCGTTGTGATATTTCGGGCAAGACGGTCCAGACGGGCAACAACGTCTCCCACGCGATGAACCACACGCGCCGCCGGTTCCTGCCGAACCTGCATGTGGTCCGCCTGCAAAGCGATATTCTGGGCGAACGCATCAAGATGCGTCTCAGCACCCGCACCGTGCGTACGATCGACAAGAATGGCGGGATCGACGAATACCTGCTGGGGACGCCGGACCGCAAGCTGACGGACGAAGCCAAGAAGCTGAAGCGTCGGATCGAACGGCGTCAGGCGCAGGCCGCTTCCTAACCGCTTTTCAGCGCCAGCGACCATTCTTCAAGGACGGCCGGGTCCGATTCGGTCGTCCTTTGGTCGTGTGCGCTCATATCTTCCCCCAGTTCCGATAATGCCCACACCGCCGCGCCGCGCACGACCGGCGCGGGATCGTCCAGCAACTTCCTGATCGCGGGAACAAGACCTCGGTCGGTGCTGTTGCCGGCCGCAATCAGGACATTGCGCAGGAACCGGTCACGTCCGATCCGTTTGACCGGCGACCCGGAAAAGGCGGCGCGAAAGGCCGCATCATCCATCGACAGAAATTCCGAAAGCGGGGACCCGTGGCCCGGATTGCGTGCGGCGAACCATGGCTCCTTGGTCGGGGTTGCGAACTTGTTCCACGGACAGACGGCCAAACAGTCGTCGCAGCCATAGATCCGGTTTCCCATCGGCCGGCGAAATTCATGCGGGATCGGACCCTTATGTTCGATCGTCAGGTAACTGATGCAGCGCCTGGCATCCAGGGTATAAGGCGTCGGGAAAGCATCGGTCGGGCAAATGTCCAGACAACGCCGACAGGACCCGCAACGGTCCTCGTGCGCCGGGGTGCGGGCCAGATCCAGGGTCGTATAGATTTCCCCCAGAAACAGCCAGGACCCGAAGTTTTCCGATACAAGGTTCGTGTGCTTGCCCTGCCAGCCGACACCGGACAGGGCCGCCAGCGGCTTTTCCAGTACCGGCGCGGTATCGACGAAAACCTTCACGTCCCCGCCATGGGTTTCCACCATCCAGCGGGCAACGCGTTTCAGGCGCTTTTTGATCAGGTCGTGATAGTCGCGGTTCCGCGCGTAACAGGAAATGTTCGCGTGCCCCGGCCGGTCCAGCGCGGCCATCGGATCGTCCGGCGGCGCGTAGTTGAGCCCCAGCACCACCACGCTTCTGACATCGGGCCACAGGGCGTCGGGCGACCGCCGCCGCGCGAGCTTTTCCGGGAACCAGCCCATGTCCCCGTATTCGTGATTGGCAACGAAGCGTTCCAGCCGGTCCTGTTCGCGCTTTCCGATTGTGACGGGGGCGAAACCGACAATGTCGAAACCGGCGTCGCGTGCCTTCTGGTCGATTGCTGTCGAGAGTGCCGTTTCCATGGCCAAGGACTATAGCGCCGGAATGTCCCCATTGGCCCGCAATTCGTGGAATCCCTGTTCGAACTCACCGAACCGGCCGTTTGAAATCGCGTCCCGCATGGTCGCCATAAGCTGCTGATAGTAGGTAAGATTGTGCCAGGTCAGCAACATAGGGCCCAGCATTTCCTGTGACTTTATCAGGTGATGCAGGTAGGCGCGACTGTGGTCCTGGCATGCGGGGCAGGGGCATTCTTCATCCAGCGGGCGCGGGTCGTCGGCATGGCGGGCGTTCTTCAGATTGACCGTGCCGCGCCGGGTAAAGGCCTGGGCATTCCGGCCGGACCGCGTCGGCAATACGCAGTCGAACATGTCGACGCCGCGTTTGACCGCGCCGACCAGGTCGTCCGGTTTGCCGACACCCATCAGATAGCGGGGTCGGTCCGTCGGCAAGGCCGGCGCGGTGAAGTCCAGCGTGGTGAACATGCGCTGCTGGCCTTCGCCGACGGCCAGCCCGCCGATGGCATATCCGTCGAAGCCGATTTGTGTCAGCCGGTCGACGGACCGCAGTCGCAGGTCTTCGAAGACGCTGCCCTGTACGATCCCGAACAACCCGTAGCCGGGCCGTGCCCGGAACGCCGCCTTGGACCTTTCGGCCCAGCGAAGCGACAGTTCCATCGAAGATTCCGCGCCATCATGGTCGACAGGGAAGGGCGTGCATTCGTCGAAAATCATGGTGATGTCGGCATCCAGCTTGTGCTGAATATCCATCGATGTTTCCGGCGTCAGCGTATGATAGGTCCCGTCTATATGACTGCGGAACCGCACGCCCTCTTCGGTCAGCTTTCGCAGCTTGGCGAGCGACATGACCTGAAATCCGCCGCTGTCCGTCAGGATCGGACCGGGCCAGTTCATGAATTCATGCAACCCGCCCAATGCGGCAACCCGGTCCGCGCCCGGCCGAAGCATCAGGTGATAGGTATTGCCCAGAACAATCTGCGCGCCGGTTTCCGCCACTGACTGCGGCAGCATGGCCTTGACCGTTCCGGCGGTTCCGACTGGCATGAAGGCCGGTGTCTCAATGGCACCATGTGCCGTTTGAACCCGCCCGCGGCGGGCAGAGCCGTCTGTCGCCATCAGCTCAAATCCGAATGCCTTCGTCATGTCGTAACCGCCACCCGGTCCAGCAGGCACGCATCGCCATAGGAAAAAAACCGATAATCCGAAGCAACGGCATGGGCATAGGCTGATTTCATCCGTTCCAACCCCGAAAAGGCACTGACCAGCATGAACAGGGTGGATTTCGGAAGATGAAAATTGGTAAGCAGCCGGTCGACGACCTGAAATCTGAAACCCGGTGTGATGAACAGGTCCGTCTGACCTTCGAACGCGGTCACTGCCCCGCTCCGCGCGGCACTTTCCAGGGTCCGAAGCGCGGTGGTTCCAACCGCGACGATCCGGCCCCCCTTTGCCTTGTGGGCGGCGATGCGCGCCGCTGTGTCGGCGGTCAGTTGTGCCCACTCGCTGTGCATCACATGGTCTTTCGTATCCGCAACCTTGACCGGAAGGAACGTGCCCGCGCCGACATGAAGCGTCACGCGCACCGTCTCCACCCCCTTGTCCGCGATCCGATCCAGAAGGGCTTGCGTGAAATGCAGGCTGGCGGTCGGCGCCGCAACAGCGCCTTCGTTTTGTGCGAAAACGCTCTGATAGTCGTCGCGGTCGGTTTCGTCCGCCGTATCGTCCTGCGCGCGCCGGATATAGGGCGGTAACGGCATGCGCCCCACCTGCCACAGGCGTTGGCGAAGGACACCGGTTTCCAGACCGAAATCCATGGCGATGCGGCCGTCATCGAACTTCGCCAGGACGGTCGCGGTAAGGTCGTCCGCGAAACGCAACCGATCGCCAACCCGGATGCGCTTCCCCGGCTTGGCGAAGGCAATCCAGGACCCGTCATTCCGGTCTTCGATCAGTGTCGCTTCGATGCGTACCGCGTCCCGATTTCCGTACAGCCGTGTCGGGATGACCTTGGTGTCGTTTACGACCAGCATGTCCCGCCCGTTCAGAAGCGTGGGCAGGTCGCTGATCGACCGGTCGTCGATTTCCCCGCCGGCCGGTACATGCAGAAGCCGTGCGGAATCCCGCGGACAGGCCGGCTGCTGTGCGATCCGGTCCGGCGGCAGTTCGAAATCGAACGTATCGACGCGCATGAGTTCCGGGACTGGGACGGATCAGGCCGCGGCCTGCCCGTTTCGCGGCACGGTCGGAAACAGGGTCATAAGCCCGCGGAATGCCGGAAGCAGCAACGTGGCCATGGCAATCTTGATGGCGAAATCGCCAAGCGCCCAGGTGATCCAGGGAAGGCCGGTCCCGACGAACGCGATTGAGAAGAACAGAGCCGTATCGACCGCAGACCCGATCAGGGATGAAATCAACGGTGCCTGCCACCAGACCTGTCGGCGAAGGCGGTCGAAGATCGAAATGTCCAGCAGTTGCGCCATCAGGAATGCCGAGCCGGAGGCCGCGGCAATGCGCGGGTCGGCCAGGATCAGCGACAGGATCACGCCAAGTCCGAATCCGAACAGGACAACAGCCCGTGCCGCAGCCGCACCGAACAGGCGGTTCGCCGTGTCCGTCACCAGAAACGCGACCGGATAGGTAACCGCGCCGTAGGTGACCCATTCCGCGATATTGAAACTGCCGATATGCCCCTGAACGGGGAACTCGACCAGGAAATTGGACGCCAGAATGATGACGCCCATGGCGCCGATGGCCGGAAACAGTCGGCCGAGGGATGGAAACCCCTGGTACATGGCGGAACTCCTTCTTGCACCAGGCGAATTCGGGGTCTTATCGGCGATCCGCCGCCTGGCCCCAGCGGGAAGAAAGTCCCGCCCCTGGTATCCGTTTGCCCGGCGGTTTAGTCCGTCGGCCGTGCGGGATCAAGAAAAGAAAAGGCCCGCTGCAACCGGCAGCGGGCCCGAACTCGCAATGAAACGCTAATTGAATCAGTATTCGGAAACCCAAAGGGTCGCATCCGCGGTACCGCCCCAGGTGCCGATCCAGATGCTGTACAGCCCTTCGCCACGACCCTGGAAGGTCATGCCGGGATCAACACCGCTCCAGTCGTCGTTGCACCACCATTCGCCATACGGGTCGCGAACCAGAAGCGTGGTGTCCGCGCCGGAAGTGGCATAGACGGTCATGGTGTAACTTCCGCCCCAGTAGATATCCACGTCCGGCTGTCCGGACGCGACATAGCCGTAGCAGCCCATGCGTCCGGCATCCATGTCGCCCCCGGCGACAACGTTGATTCCGTACGGATCCGGTGCAAAGCCCGGCCAGAGTTCGACATACCCGAAAGCTGCCTGAGCCTGCCAGTTCGGCGTCTGTGCCGACGCCGCGGACGCAAACGCAAGTCCACTGATGACCGTTGCGAGCACGGCCAAAGATTTCGTGAATCGCATAACTAGTTCCCTTTCGCTGTTTACTAGCCTTCCCTCATGACGGACCTTCATGTTTGCGCCGAACTAAGCCGCCGGTAGGACCGTTTCAGGGCTCTATCATGACAAGTTTAGTAAAAATGTGCCACAATTTAAGTAATATTCGACGAAGTTTGATGTCGCTCAAAAATCGGGCATAAAAAAATATTTTCTGAATTTGTGTGGGGGGCCAGAAATAAGTTTCAAATACGGTAGTGATGACATGGTGAGGCACGAATAAATCCTTGAATGACCCCGCTTGTGATTGGGTTGCACAAACAGACTCTGAAGAATTTTCTTGAGCCCTGGATCGAGGGCCGCGCAACGGCCCCTCGCCGTCACAATCCTATGGATGCAACAGCGAGGGGGGTGGCCGCACTTACCGAGAGAACGGCTGTCTTTCCGTGATGTACAAATAGGAATCGGACAGCCCGCCATGGGTGCCGACCCAGATATTGTAGTTGCCCGACCTCGGATTGTTGAAACGGATCGCCGGGTCCAGCCCCCGGAAATCGTCATTACAATACCACTGGCCGACCGGGTCATAGACCACCAGGGTCAGATCGTTTCCGCCCTCTGCCCAGATGCTGAGGATATATTGACCTGCCTGGTAGTTCAGATCGACGTCGGGGCGTGAGAAGTCGATGACACCAACGCAGCCCGGGGCCAGATGGTTTACGCTGCCGCCGCCACCGGCCTGAACGTAGATCGACTGCGGGTCCGGCTGGAATCCGGCCGACAGGTTGAAGGTCGTGTATCGGGGCTGGGCCTGCCAGTTGGGGGTGTTTCCGCCACCCTGGCTGCCGCCGCCCTGATTGCCGCCCTGGTTGCCGCCGGTATTGAAGGGTGTCCGTTCGGTGACCATCAACGTCGCGTCGCGGATGCCGCCGCCATAAGTGCCGACCCAGATGTCGTATTCACCACTTTGCGGGTTACCGAACACGACTGCGGGGTTCGTGCCCTGATAGTCGTCGTTGCAATAGAAGCTGCCGTTCGGTGCCCGAATGACCAGGGTGATGTCTGCTGCGGCCTGTGCGGCGATGGACATCTGATATTGCCCTGCCGAATAGTACAGTGTCACATCCGGCTTCGAGAAGTCGATCTCACCGACACAGCCCGGGCCCAAATGGTTCGACTGGCCATTGCCGCCGGACTGAACCTGAATGTTGTATGGGTCGGGCTGGAAGCCAGCCTGCAGGTTGATGCTGCCGTATCTGGCAGGCTGGGTCCAATCGGGCAGCTGCGCAAACGCGCCAGCGGTAAATCCAAAAAGACCGATTGCGGCCATCAAGACCGCGGAAATCCGAACCAACACCATGTGTGCCCCCTAAGCTTTACTTGTCACCGTCCTATCGGACGTTCCTCCAGCGCAAAGGGTACAGGAAGACCGGATTACGGCAAAAGACTTTTTTCCAATATCTGTCAATGGTTGTACGCACGCTCCCCAAGGCGCGCTTGCCAATTCGAGCCGCCGCTGTGGGGACGCACCGATATCAATAGGTGAAGGGCGGGCGTTCGGTGATGTAGAGGCGTGCCGGCTGAATGCCCTGATGCGATCCGACCCAGATATTGTAGTTCCCGCTCTGCGGGTTTCCAAACTGGATGGCGGGGTCGAGCCCGCGATAGTCGTCGTTGCAGTACCATTGCCCAACCGGGTCATAGACCACCAGCGTCAGGTCGCCGGCACCTTCCGCCCAAATGCTGAGGCTGTATTGACCGCCCCCATAGTTCAGATCGACATCGGGTTTGGAAAAGTCGATGAACCCGACACAGGCCGGACCGATGCGGTTGGCGGCACCGCTGCCGCCCGCCTGAACGTCAATGAACTGCGGGTCCGGGCGGAACCCGGCATTCAGGTTGAAGGTGTGATAGCGTGGCACGGCCTGCCAGTTCGGCATTTGTGCCTGCGCCTGAAGGCCTATCATGACGGTTGCGGCGGCGCCCAGGGCGGCGAAGGCTTGGATGATCCGGTTCATTGTCTTTCCCATCTTCCCGTGAATATTCAATGTACGACAGACCATAGGACGATTTCAGATTGATCGCGAACAAATAGATGCGGGGGCTTCAAGGGGGCAAAATCAAATGCGCCCCCCGGTTTCCCGGGAGGCGCAGTTTGAAGCCTGGATCCGGACATGTCCGGTCCTTCACCCCGCGTTAGTACTGAAAAGGCGGGCGTTCGGTGATGTACAGAGTCGAATCTGCAAGTCCGCCATGAGTTCCGACCCAGATGTTGTAGTTGCCCGAACGCGGGTTGTTGAACCGGATTGCCGGATCAAGGCCACGATAGTCGTCGTTGCAGTACCATTGACCCACCGGGTCGTAGACGACCAACGTCACGTCACTCGCGCTTTCCGCCCAGACGCTGAGCGTATAGCCGCCAGCCTGATAGTTCAGGTCGACATCGGGGCGCGAGAAATCGATTACACCAACGCAGCCCGCCCCAAGATGGTTCACGCTGCCATTGCCGCCGGCCTGGACATAGACCGACTGAGGGTCCGGCAGGAAGCCGGCATTGAGATTGAATGTCGTGTAGCGCGGCTGGGCCTGCCAGTTGGGGGCGCCGCCGCTGGAATAACCGCCGCCCTGGTTGCCGCCGCCGGAATTGTTGGCGGCAAACGGGGTGCGTTCGGTGATACCGACCGTCGCATTGTGAATGCCGCCGCCGTAGGTGCCGACCCAGATGTCGTATTCGCCGGTCATCGGGCTGTTGAAGTTCACGGCGGGGTTGAAGCCGCTGTAATCGTCGTTGCAGTAGTAGTACCCGTCGGGGCCGCGCACCACCAGGGTCGTATCCGCCTGGGACGTCGCCGTAATCGCCATCGTGTACTGGCCCGCGCCGTAATAGAAGGACACGTCGGGCTTCGAGAAATCGATTTCACCGACGCAACCCGGACCAAGATGCGTTGCCTGGCCATTGCCGCCGGACTGGACCTGGACCGTGTACGGGTCCGGCAGGAAACCGGCGTTCAGCGAGACATATTCATAGCGCGGGCTTTGCGTGTGGTTCGGAACCTGCGCCGAAGCCGATCCCGAGAAGACGACCCCTGCCGCTACGGGCGCGAGAACCGCCAGCATCTTCAACGTATTCATAACTCCTCCATCTCTTCAGTAAGGCGTTCGTTTCCCCGCGCATCAGCGGGTCACTCAGCCCTATAGACGAGGTAGAGGAATAATCCCGGCGATTTGAAATAAGGCAATTTCGTGGAAAGGGGGCACAGTGCCGAATTTACGCCCCTGAAATCCGCCAGAAAGCCGTCAGGACAAGGCCTCGCGCACGATCGGCGATGCCTTTCCGAAATCCATGCGGCCCGCGAACCGGTTGCGGAGTTCACCCATGACCGCCCCCATCTGTTTCAGCCCATCCGCACCAAGTTCTTGAATCACGTCGTTGACGGCGGCGGAAATCTCTTCTTCCGACATCTGTTGCGGCAGGAAACGCTGGATTATCTCGATCTCGGCGGCTTCGCGTTCCGCCAGTTCCAGGCGCCCGCCCTTTTCATACATGGAAATGGATTCCCGGCGCGCCTTCACCATGCTTTGCAGCATCTGCAATATCTCGTCATCCGACACGCCCGCTTCCGGGTTTTTCGCGCGGGCGGCAATGTCGCGGTCCTTAAGGGCGGCCAGGATCAGGCGCAATGTGGAAACAGCACGCTCGTCCTTCGCGCGCATCGCTTCCTTCAGGGCTTGATTGAGGGTTTCGCGCATCGAACCTCTCCCATTCTCAATTGGTGTTCAAACACTGGCTCGATATCGCAAGGACCATATCTGATCGCGATGGGACTAGCAACACACCCGAAATATTCTAAGTTATTGTTTTCACGAACCTTTGTATTAACCCTTCGGGTTGACGTTTGGCGTCGGCTCGCGTATGGAAGCGCCGTTTCACGGAGCCCGGCCGGGAAATGGCTCCTCCCGCCGACCGTAGCCTCGAGATATGAAAGTCACCGAATGACCGCCCAGCCGTCTACTGATACCGCATGCCCGGATTTCCCTGCGAAGCCCGAAGGGGCGACGGCGGTTCTGGTTCTTTCAGACGGAACAACGCTTTGGGGGCGCGGTGCCGGGGCCGAAGCAACCACGGTGGGTGAGGTTTGCTTCAACACCGCGATGAGCGGCTATCAGGAAATCATGACAGATCCGTCCTATGCCGGGCAGTTCGTCACCTTTACTTTTCCGCATATCGGCAATGTCGGCGCCAATCTGGAAGATCTGGAAACCACGACCCCGGCGGTGCGGGGATGCATCCTGCGCGCGGATATCACGGAACCTTCCAATTTCCGGGCCGTCAGCCATTTCGACGGGTGGCTTGCCGCCCAGGGGCTTGCGGCGCTGACCGGCGTCGACACGCGGCGTCTCAGCCGCCGCATTCGCGATGCCGGCGCGCCGAACGCTGTCCTGTCGCATCGGAAGGACGGCGTTTTCGACCTGCCCGAACTGTGGCGCATGGCCGCCGACTGGCCGGGTCTGGAAGGCATGGACCTTGCCAAGGACGTCAGCTGCACCCAAGCCTATGACTGGGAAGAAACGCGTTGGGACCTTGCCCACGGGTACGGTCACCTGTCCGACGCCAAATATCATGTCGTTGCCATCGATTATGGCGTGAAGCGCAATATTCTGCGTTGCATGACCTCGCTTGGGTGCCGGGTGACCGTTGTTCCCGCGACGGCCAGCGCGGAAGATATCCTGGGTCGCAATCCAGACGGTGTTTTCCTGTCGAACGGACCGGGCGACCCGGCCGCAACGGGGGAATACGCGGTTCCGGTCATCCGGCAACTGGTCGACAGCGGCGTGCCTGTATTCGGCATCTGTCTGGGGCACCAGATGCTGTCCCTGGCGTTGGGCGCGAAGACTAAAAAGATGCACCTTGGTCATCACGGCGCGAACCATCCGATCAAGGACCTGACGACAGGCAAGGTGGAAATCACCAGCCAGAACCACGGTTTTGTCGTCGACAAGGACAGCTTGCCGGACGGGATAGAAGCGACACATTTCTCCCTGTTCGACGGAACGCTTGCCGGAATCCGGCTAAAGGATAAGCCGGTCTTTTCCGTTCAGTATCACCCGGAAGCATCCCCGGGGCCGCAGGACAGCCACTACCTGTTCCAACGGTTTGTGGACCTTATGGCGTCTCAAAAGGGTTGAATCGTCTGCGCTATTGAGGAAGGGGGCCGTGTTCGGCCTCCATCCGTCGTAGAAAGTCGGTAAGAGTTCGGCCCCGTTCGGGCTTGAACTTTCCTTCCTTGCGAACAGCACTGATCCGGTCGACGCGAAAAACGCGGAAGTCTTCCCGCAATTCGCACCACGCGACCAATGTCCAGACTTTCCCCCAGAACCAAAGACCCAAAGGGCGGATCGGGCGGTTTGTTTCCTGCCCTTCCTTATCCCGATAGGTGATTATAATGCGAATTCTGGAATCGGCCGCCGACTCCAGAAGGTCCAGCCGTGTCCGGGTTTCCTCGGACATACCGAAATTCATGGCGTGGATCTGTATCGGTGATCCGGGCTTGGCGGAGTCGGGTAGCACGGCGTCTATCTTGACCAGAGCTTCTTCCGCTGCCCGTGCCATTTCGGCTCCGCCCCAGGCCCGAATCAGGCGTGTGCCTGCTGTTATCGCTACGATTTCGTCGCGTGTGAACATCAGTGGCGGGACGTCATAGCCCGCCCGCAGCACATAACCGACCCCCGCCTCGCCGTCGATCGGAACGCCGGTGGACTGGAGGTCGGCCATGTCACGGTAGATCGTCCGCTCCGAGACTTCCAGACGCTCTGCCAATTTCGCGGCGGTCAGAAGCCTGCCGCCGCGAAGATACTGGACAATCTGAAAAAGTCTGTCGGCGCGGCGCATCCGGATCCCTATGCCGCGGCACTGGTGGGTTGGAAGATGCCGATCGAATTGCCATCCGGATCTTTGGCGTAGAAGAAGCTGCCCGGTGGAATTGAAATCGTATCGGACACGACCTCGCCCCCGTTTTCGGTTATGCGCTCGCGGGTTTTTTCCAGCGAATCCGGACAGGCAAAATGCACCGTTGGGCCGCATCCCCCGGTTACCGGCTCACCGGGATACAGATGCCCGGCGATACCGTCCTTGTCATCGGTCGGAAAGAACGCCACCGGGTTCGGTCCTGTCTGGTCGCGGGTCATGTCCAGGTCAAATACCGATTGATAGAAGGCAATTCCCCGGTCCAGGTCACGAACGGGAATTTCTGTCCAGACAACGAAGTTTTTCGGTTTGAAGCTCATGGTCGGTCTCTCCATTCTGCGCGCCATAACGGCGCGGCGTTGTTGATGCCGACCATGTAGCACTGACCTGCTGCCATCATACTGTCAGGATGGGTGGCAGGAGCGGAATTCAGGCAGCCAACGCCCGCTTGAACGCCTCTATCGTTCGGTCAATGGCCCGGTCATCAACCTGAAGATGGACCACAAGCCGCAGGAACCCCGCGTCGAAGCCTGTCAGTATCCCATCATTCAACAGGGAATCCCGCACGGCTTCCGGGTCGTTGCGTGTAATGATGACCAACGCCATGTTCGTCTGGTTCGCGGACAGGTCCACGCTCAACCCGTCCAACTCGCTCAGTCTCTCTCGCAAGCGCGCGGCACGGTCATGGTCTTCCGCAATACGGGGCGCGTGATGGTCCAGGGCATAAATTCCGGCCCCTGCCAGCAATCCTGACTGGCGCATGCCGCCACCCAGCATCTTACGCCAGCGTTTGCTTCTGGCGATAAGGTCACGGCTGCCGCACAGGACGGTGCCGACCGGTGCGCCCAGCCCCTTCGACAGACAGGCCGACACACTGTCCACGGACCGGGCCAGGGTCTTGACGTCGATGCCGAGCGCGGCGGCGGCATTGAACCCACGCGCCGCGTCCAGATGCACCGACAGCCCGGCCTCTCGCCCGGCGGCGGCGGCGGCTTCCTGTCGTTCCAGTGGGACCGCCCGGCCGGTCGTGGTGTTTTCAAGGCATAACAGGCGCGTTACGGCCTTATGGGGATCGTCGGGTTTCACCGCCGCGCGCACCGTGTCGGGCGAAATGCCACCGTCGGGGTCGGTGTCCAGCGGGTCCAGTGCGATACCACCAAGCACGGACGCGCCGTGCGCTTCGGCGGAAAAGATATGGTAGGGACGGCCGACCAGTACCTCTTCCCCGCGCCCGCAATGGGACAATAGTGCGCACAGGTTGCTCTGCGTACCGGAAGACAGGAACAGTCCGGCTTCCTTTCCGAAAAGGTCCGCGGCCTTTTCTTCCAGCGCGATTACGGTCGGGTCGTCGCCGAAGACATCGTCCCCGACATCGGCCGCGGCCATGGCCGCCAGCATGCCCGGCGACGGACGGGTGACCGTGTCGCTGCGCAGGTCGATCGTGTCCTCGGAATTGTGGCCAAGGCTAAGCTTGTCCGTGCCAGCATACATATCGCCCACCCCACCGAATGTTTCGTTTTATGCCGGTCAGGGGTGGGTCGGCATGATGCCTAGCCCAGTGCGCGTGCGACCGCGGCCACCTGATCGTCGATATTGATCGACATTTCCGAGGTGACTTCAAGTCCCCGGTCTTCGAACACGTCGGTGTCGGGATGCTGTTCGGTCCAATCCGCGATCGTCCTGTCGCGGCATTTCAGCAGGTGCAGGATCTGCGGGCGGAACAGTGTGATCATCGCGCTCAACCATCTGTTCGTGGCCCAGGACGGAAATGTGTGGTCGATTTCGAACCGGCCAATCATGCGGGCCATCTGATCTGCATCGTACCAGGTCTCGTCGGTAACCCAGCGGTTCGTTGTGAACAATTTTACCGCATATCCCTTCTTATCCATCGACACGGCAATCAGATGGGCGCCGATGCGGTTCTTGTTTTCCTTCTGCGGGAATTGAAGGGGGGCCGGTTCGACCCCTGTCGGCATGCCGCCGTAGCGAAGGAAGGTGTGGAAATGGCCGTGCTCCCCCGGTCGGTCGGGCTTCGGGTGTGCGTGGTAGTAATATTGCGAGTGGGTTTCGCGGTCGATGGCGTCGCCCTTGGGGTAATGGTTCCATTCGAAAAACGTGCCCTGGTTCTTCAGGACCTCGCCGACGATATTGCTGGACGTTTTGCGCAGGACGCGCTGGCAGTTCAGCACTTCGGCGCCGGCATCGCGCATCGCCGCCAGCTCTGTACGGGAAAGTCCGTCCAGAGCGTCGTCGATCGAGAATACTTCCGTTGTCGTTTCCGTCAGGTCGCTCATCCGCGTATGTCCTTCGGGCATTTCCGTCTCGCTTTTCTTGGGTTCAAGGGTATTTAACCGACCGACGGCAATACAAGCCGAAATCCGATCAGTATGTGTTTCAGGGCATTGGGCCTGCTGTGTCTGGCGGCGGCGCGGCAGACCCCGCAGCCGCGGTCGTCCCAGCTTCCGCCCTTGACGATATGGCGGTCGGGGGCCTGCGGCGTGCCGGTCCATTCGAACACCTGACCGGCCATATCGCCCGCGCCATAGGGACTGTCTCCCAATGGGAAGGACCCGACCGGTACGGTGTCGTACGGGCCTGCATCGTGGCTGTTCAGGCGCGCCGGGTCGAACCTGTTGCCCCAGGGGAAATACCGGCCGTCCGTTCCGCGCGCCGCCTTTTCCCACTGGTCCTCGCTGGGAAGCGACCAGATTTCGCCGGTCTGGGCGCTCAGCCAAGCGGCATAGGCAACGGCATCGCCGTGGGACACCAGAACAACCGGATGATCGGCGCGCCCGACCGGGAAACCGCCCTTGGTCCAGGCATGTCTGCGTGTCCGTTCATAAGGGTGAATCAGGCCGTAGCCGGCCCAGACGGACGGTTCGACATCCGGTATGCGGTGTGCGGTATCCCGAACAAAGGTGGCGTACTGGCGATTGGTGATCGGGGTTCGGCAAATCCGGAAAGCCGGAATGTCGATACGTTCCCGTTGGATCTCATGATCGTACCAGCCGCGGTCCCTGGTTCGGGAGTGGCCATAGGCCCCCTCGTCCAGACGATAGGCGAATTCCCGTTCTTCGGCGTCCGAACCGCGGATGAAAGGACCGGCGGGAACCGGCACTGTCGCCGGTATCGGATCGGTTGCCGCATGTCCCTGCGCCCGCCCCGTTGCCTGAGTTGCAACCAGTCCCAGCCCGGCCGCCAATACGGTTCTTCTGCTTGGGGGCATCGCCGATTCCCGGTTTTGGACCAAAGCCGATCGGGCGTCGCAGGGCCGGTTGCCACGACGCCCGATCGGCACGGGACGCGAGGTCACGGTCCGTATCGGTGTCCGTTCCCTTACCTCAGCCGCAGGGGTTGCACGGGTTGCAGGGATCGTTTGCCGCTGCGCACGGATTGCAGGGGTTGCAGGCCGCCGCACACGGATTGCACGGGTTACACGCCGCCGCACACGGATTGCAAGGGTTGCAGGCCGCTGCGCACGGGTTGCACGGGTTACAGGCCGCTGCACACGGGTTGCACGGGTTGCACGCCGCTGCACACGGATTGCAGGGGTTGCAGGACCCACCGCCCTGCAGGGCTTCTGGCGAATTGATCTCTGCTGCGGAAACTGCGTCGGCCAATTCTGGTTCCGCGGCCTGGGCCGCCGTTGTCGTCGCCAGACTGGCGCCGGCCAGAATGGACACGACCGTCGTCGACAGTAGGTTGTTCTTGAAGCTCATGTTGATCTTTCCCTGACGTTTCTTGTGTTTCGGTTCCGGTTTTTCCGAACGGCGCGGGGCCTGATTCGGGCTCTCGGCACCGGAAGAAGCGACAGGGCCGGTCGTCCGGGCACCGAGACGAAGCATCGGTAACCCGGAACGAAGCCGATCAAGAATCAACTCCCCTCACGTGTATGTGAGAGTTTCGGGAACAGAACTCAGGCCGCCAGCTCACTAATTTCGGCCTTGGCCTTTGCCGTGGCCGTGTCGTCGATCATCTGGCGATCGGCGGCGATGACCGTGACGTCCTCAATGCCGACAAAGCCCAGAATATAGCGCATATAGGGGGTTGCGAAGTCGATTTCCGAACCGACCGCCGTGCCGCCCGATGCGGCCACAAGATACGCCTTTTTGCCTTTCAGAAGCCCTTCGGGGCCCGCTTCGGTATAGCGGAAGGTCACACGGGGGCGCACAACCTGATCGATCCAGGTTTTCAGTGCGGCCGGGACGCTGAAATTGTAGACCGGCACTCCGATCACAAGGATGTCAGCATCCTGCATTTCAGCAATCAGCCGGTCGGACAATTCAATCGCCGACGACTGAGCATCGCTGCGCTGGTCGGGTTCGATTGAATTGGCACTGACCCAAGTTTCATCCAGAACCGGCAGTCCTTGCGAAAGGTCGCGGGTGGTGACGGTCGCGTGGCCGTGAATTTCCTTCAGCCGCGCGATCAGGTCGTCGGACAACGTCCGCGTCGTGGATCCATCCCCTTGCGCGGATGCGTCGACCCGCAGGATGCGGACAGGTCCATTTTCGCGATCGGTTTTCTGGTTCAGTTGGTGGACGGACATGATTTTGGTGCTCCCGTGGATCTGATAGTGAAAAAAGTTACGAACCTAGATTTGGAAGCGATAGTTATGGAAACAATTAACGGTCGTAGAACAAAACTGTTTCTGAAATCGTTTTAATAAGTCGATTTTGGCCATAGGGAGAATCGGGTTCTGATTGAGCGGCTGCCGGGTGTGCAGCAAACCCTGGTGGAGACGGCGACATGCCTTTCGACATTGCAACAGCCGGCGGGATCGCCGGCGCCGGTATCGTGCTGGGATTGCTGGTGGGCTGGATTCTGGCCGGACGCGGTTGGGCGGCGCGCCTGACCGAACGCGTGTCCGCGGAAGAAAGACTGGAATCCGCGCTTGGCGATGCGATGGAAACGGTGTCGTCGCAGCGTGCGGAAATCGCCCGGCTGGACGCCATCCTGGAAAGCGAACGCAAGGGCCATCAGGAAAAACTGCGCGAACTGGAAAGCGTGCGGGGCCAGATCGAAAAGGACCTGAAGGTCCTGATGTCCGAACTATTGGACAACTCCTCAAAATCCTTTGTCGAACGGGCGAACGAGGTTCTGAAGGCCCAGCAGGAAAAGGGCGAGGTCGGGATGAAGACCATGGTTACGCCCATGCGTGAAGCGCTGGACCAGTTCCGAAAACAGGTGGCGGAAATGGAAACCCGCCGCAAACATGACGAAGGTCAGCTGATCCAGCAGATCCGTCACATCTCCGACAGCCATGCAAAGCTGTCCGACACGACGACCAGCCTTGTGAACGCCCTGCGCAGCGCGCCCAAAACCCGCGGCCGCTGGGGGGAGGAACAGCTGCGCACCCTGTTGGAAATGGCGGGGATGAGCGAATATGTGGATTTCGAAACGGAAACCCATGTCGCAACGGACGACGGCGCCCTTCGACCGGATGTGATCCTGAACATGCCGGGCGGGCGCCGGTTGATCGTCGATGCGAAAACATCGCTTGCGGCCTATTTGGGGGCGATGGATGCGGATTCGGAAGACGAACGCGAAGCCCTTTTGGTCAGCCACGCCAAACAGATCCGCACCCATATGAACCAGCTTGGCGGCAAGGAATACTGGAAGGCCCTGCCGAAGGACACGGTCGATTTTGTCGTCATGTTCGTGCCGGGGGAACCGATTTATGCGGCGGCCATGGCGCGCGACCCGGACCTGTTTCAGGACGCCTGGGACAAGAAGGTGATCATCTGTTCGCCGACGACGCTTCTGGGGCTCGCGAAGGCAATTGCCTATGGCTGGCGTCAGGAAAAGGCTTCGAAGGAGGCACAGCAGGTCCATGAAGTCGCAGTCGAGCTGTACCGACGCATGGTGAAGCTGGGCGATGACGTGGCGGCGATGACGAAATCCCTCAATTCCCACGTCAACCGGCACAACAAGTTCGTCGCCAGCCTTGAAACCCGTGTGTTGCCGCAGGCGCGCAAGATGACCGACCTGTCAATCAGCGACGGGCGTGAGGAAATCGGCGAGTTGGAGCCGATCGAACAGGATGTCCGCGCCCCCCTGGAAGGGCGGGACCTTCTGTTCGATCTGTCTGAAGACGAGCCCGGCGGGGCTAAGACCGTTTCCCGCGGATAGCCGCACTTTCCGTCAGGGCCGCCAGTTCCGCATCATCGCAGCCCAGTACCTCGCGCAGCACTTCGTCCGTGTGCTGGCCCATGGTCGGCGGGGCGCGCCGATACTGGACCGGCGTTTTCGAAAACTTCACCGGATTGGCGATCAGCGGGACCGTGCCGGATGCCGCCTGATGGTGGGGCACGTCGACCTGCATCCCGCGGGCCTGAATCTGCGGGTCTTCGAACACCTCATCGATATATTTGATCGGACCACAGGGCACGCCGCGTTCCGCCAGTCCGTCGATCCATTCATCGCGGGTCTTTTGCGCCGTATAGGGCGGCATCAGGTCGTAAAGCGCGACCCGGTTCAGAACGCGAAGGGAATTGGTCTGGAACCGCGGGTCGGTCGCCAGGTCGTCCGCGCCGGCGAAGGCGCACCACTTCTGGAACTGGGAATCGTTGCCGACGGCCAGAATGAAATACCCGTCCGATGCCTCGAAAACGGCATAGGGGACGATGTTTGGATGTTCGTTGCCCTGCGGGATCGGGCGCTTGCCGGACAGCAGATAATTGCATCCTTCGTTCGCCAGCCAGGCGACCTGCGTGTCCAGTAGCGCACAGTCGATATGCTGGCCTTCGCCCGTGCGGTCGCGGTGGCGCAGCGCCGCCAGTATCGACGTCGCGGCATACATGCCGCACATGATGTCGGCGATGCCGACGCCGCATTTCATCGGCGGTCCTTCCTTCGGTCCGGTCACCGACATGATTCCGCCCAACCCCTGGGCCAGGAAGTCATAGCCGGCCCGGTTCGAATAGGGGCCGGTCTGTCCGAAGCCGGTGACGGAACAATAGACCAGGCCCGGAAACTCATCCTTCAGGTCGTCATAGGACAGTCCGTATTTGGCCAGCCCTCCGACCTTGTAGTTTTCCAAAAGGATATCGGACTTTGCCAGCAGGCGCCGGATCAGCGCCTGGCCTTCCGGGCTGGACAGGTCAATCGTGATCGACCGCTTGTTACGGTTGGACGACAAGTAATAGGCGCTTTCCTTCGTCGGTGTGCCGTCCTGCCCCGGGACGAACGGCGGTCCCCATCCGCGGGTGTCGTCGCCGGCATTCGGGCGCTCGACCTTGATCACGTCGGCCCCAAGATCGCCCAACAATTGCGAGGCGGTAGGGCCGGCAAGAATCCGGCTCAGGTCCAGAACCCGAACGCCTTCCAACGGCAATGCGGTCATAGTCCGATATATCCCTGTCGATCTGTCTCTCCGAACGGCCTAACTGGTCGTATCCGGTACGGCAAGGCTTGCCAAGAACCTGAAGAACGGTTCCAGCGCATCCGCCTTTCGGCGCATACGCCGTCCGTTGTTTGTCAATGTGCGCCACGCATTGTTGGCATGCCCGAACGCACCGATGCTGAGCCCCAGCGTTTCGAACAGACTGGGTGCCGACATAAGAAACCGTTGAAACGGTTCCGGCTTTCCCTGTTTTATCAGGGCCGCATAGGCGCTTGAATGCTGGTCCAGGATTTCATTGGCATGCGCGTAATAACTGCGCATCGCCCCCATCGCGACCCGGCGCCTGGCGGCAATGGATGCCGCGCGGCGGCTGTCGATGGTCTTTGCGTCTTTTGGTAACGATTCCTCGGATCGAAGCCAGCCCAGAAAATCCGCATATTCCGTCGCAAAGCTCATATAGATGAATTCGTAATAGGCGATGCCCTTCCATGCGAACAGAACGCGGTTCACATCCTTTTTGGGAATGCCCAGGCTCTTGAACAGCCGGCCCGTGCGATTGTTCGTCTCGCACCGCCATATGGCCTCTTCCAATGCCTCGATCGTGGCCTCCACACGGTCCATCTTCGCATCCGGGCCCAGTGCCAGCATCACCAGTTCCCTGGCCCGCCGTTCGATTATCTCGCGCACCGCGTTGGCGGTTTTGGGCGCCAGTTCGAAGTAGGCCGGGTCGACCGCGCGGTCCCGTTCGATTTCCCGCTTCTGGGCCAGCAGGAAGAAAGGGTCGAATGTCGGTGTCCGGCAAAGCGCTTCCAGAACGTTCCGGTCATGGAAACTTAAGTTTATGTCGGCCCGCCCGCCGAACCATTTCGACAGGCCATCCATAAGCTTGTCCGGCTCCGCATTGACGGATGCGCCGCCTTCGGTCGCATTGTCGGAATTGAAGACCAGCATCGCCCGCGTCGTGACATAGAGTTCATCTTCTTTGTCCCGCATCGCCTCCTTGAAAAAGACGGTGTGGGTCAGGTGCGGTGAATCGAAAAGCGGGCGAAACTGCCTTTCCGCACCGTCACCGGGATCGTCATCCGACCCCTTGCTGTCCCGTTCCAGCGCGATCGGGTCGTAGCACAGAAATTTCCCCGACCGTAAAAGGTATGTCAGCGTGTCCCGATCCACCTGAACCCTTTCGAACTTCCCATCCCGAACCGGACTCCCCCGCGACGCGAACAGTTGCACCGCCCCCCTAAACTATGCGAACGTCGCGCCCTGACAACATCAATCAATTGACCGGGGGCAATCGACGATGGCGAAGGGAAAAAGCGGCGACGCGGGTTCAGGCAACGCAGCGCCGGAAGCGGCAGAAAGCGCGGCCGGCGATGCGGCGGCAAAGCCGGCGCCGACCGTTGCTTCCGTGTTAGGGGAAATCTGCTGGCTGTTCTCCATGACGCCGTCTCATCGGTTCTTCTTCATGTCCGATCTGGAATGGCTGGTCATGGCGCCGATTACCAAACAGCAGTTCCGGATTTATCGTGACGAAAACGGCCGGCCCGTCGGTCTTGTGCTGTGGGCCAAGCTGAATGAAGAGGCGGAGGAACGCCTGATGCAGGGCGCGGCGCGCATCCGTCCGCAGGATTGGGACAGCGGCGACCGGCATTGGATTATCGATGTGGTGGACCTGTCGGGCGGCCAGCGCGCCCAGGCGATGATCGACGACATGAAGACTGCGGTCTTCGGCGATACGCCGTTCAAGTTCCACCGGACCGATGCACAGGGCAACCGGACTGTCGTCAGTTCCACCGACGGCTAGGATCCAGGGGTCACCCCGGTTCTGGGGACCGTTCCTCCAACATGCGATAGGCTGATCCATGAAGATTGTCGTCTGTGAATTCATGGACGAAGGCGCGGTCGAAACACTGCGCGATGGCTTCGACGTGATCTACGACCCGACTCTGGTCGACCAGCCGGACCGTATCCTTCAACTGGTGGCGGACGCCGACGGGCTGATCGTCCGGAACCGTACCCAGGTCCGTCAGGCGGTTCTGGACGCCGCACCGAAGCTTAAATGCGTCGGGCGGTTGGGCGTTGGTCTGGACAATATCGATGTCGCGGCGTGCAAGGCGCGGGACATTGCGGTCTATCCGGCGACCGGGGCCAACGACCTGTCGGTTGCCGAATATGCGGTAACGATGGCGCTGGTCCTATTGCGCGGCGCCTATTTCGCTAATGCGGACATGATCGCGGGCGCCTGGCCGCGCGGGCAGCTTATGGGCCGGGAAATCTCCGGCAAGATTTTGGGCCTTATCGGATATGGGGCCATCGCACGGGAAACGGCGGTGCGCGCCCGCGCGCTGGGCATGACAATCGTGGCACATGACCCGTATCTTCCTGCCGATGATCCGGCCTGGGGCGAAACGAAATCCGTGTCGCTGGCGGACCTTGCCGGTCAAAGCGACGTGGTCAGCATCCATGTGCCGCTGACGGATGGGACGCGCCATCTGGTCGGTGCGGACTTCCTGTCGTCGATGAAACCCGGCGCGGTCGTCATCAACGCGGCGCGTGGCGGCGTGGTGGATGAAGCCGCACTGGCAGACGCCTTGCGGACCGGGACGATCGCGGGCGCCGCACTGGATGTGTTCGAAACCGAACCGCTGACGGCGGACGCCGCGGCAAAGTTCCAGGGAATCGGAAACCTGATTCTGACCCCGCATGTCGCCGGCGTGACGCAGGAATCGAACGTCCGTGTCAGCTACATGATCGCGGATGCCGTGCGGGCGCACCTGAACGGAACGTAAAACCGGGACGAACCCCGATGGTCGGCTATTCTTCCCGTCCGATTGCCCGGCACAGCAGGATATAAAGCTTTCCGACATCGGACGTCAGGAACGTCGCGTGGATCAGGTGTTCCGGATCCGTGACTTCCGAATCGCCCAGCAACCGGTCGAACTGGTCGACATATCGCATGACGTACTTGCGGGCGTCTGGGTCGTGGCGAATCTTGTCCGCGACTGTCTTCGCGATGGATGCCTGACGGGTGCGCAGCAGCGTTCTTGTGAAAACGGTGCGGTCTCCTTTTACGTAACGGCGCCAATCCGCTTCCGGCACTTCGCCCTGCAACACGCGGGTCAGGTCGATGGAAATGGAGTTCAGTTCCTCGACAATGTAACGCGCCGTCTTCAGGAACAGGTCGCGTCGCTGCTCGTCTTCCTGCTGCGCCAGTTGGGCCGCCTGCGTTTCCGCACGTTTCGACGCCTCCGTCAGACCGTCGATCTGTTCCTTGAAACGTTCGGCCGCCCTGCTGGATCGTACTTCGGATTCGTCGACGGACTTCATCATCTGCTGCGTGCGTTCCGACAACGCCTCGACCAGGTCCTTCAACTGCCCCTTCGTGGCGCCGGCCGCCCGCTCAAGGGACGAGACCTGATCGCTCAACGTGCGCCCGACAAGGTTCAGCTGCTGGTTCGCAAGATCGCCCGCGGCGGCGATGTCACCCGATTGCGTGCGCAGCATTTCGATCAGGGCGCGTACCTGTTCGGCGGTCTGTTCGGTGCGTTCCTCGACGCCCGTCGCCTGCTGGGCGAACGCGTCCGAAATCAGCTGCAGCGACCGGGACGCGCTTTCTGCCGCGGCGCCAAGCGATTCCGCCTGACGTTTCAGGCTTTCGCGATTGTCGGATATCTGAAGCCCGGCCTGGACCGACGCGGTGGTCACCTTTTCGGCCTGTTCGTTGAATGCCTCCCCCATCTGGTCCAGCAGCTGCAGCGCCGTTTTGGTCGCTTCCTGCATCGTGCCGGCTTCCTGCCGGAACAGCCCACCTGTATCCGCCAGCCGTTCGGACACGGCGTCGGTGATTGCCTTCATCTCCTCAACCCGCAGGCGCAGGACCTGGTCGACCTCGCCGCCCCGGGCGACCGCCTCGCGGCTGGCTTCCAGAAGGGTTTCCGTCTGCATCTCGGCGGTGTTTTCGATGGCGTTGCGCTGTTCGACCAGTTGCAACGCCAGCGCGCGCAGCGCTTCCGCATCCGCGGCAAGCCGTTCGCGAATGGCGATCGTATCGCCGGCCGCTTTTTCCGTGACCCGGTCCAGTTCCGCCGTTTCGTGCTGCAGCCCGTTGCGGATTTCCCGGATCTGGCCGGTGGCGCGGTCGGCGGCTTCGCGCAACGATGCGCTGTTTTGCGTCAGGACATCGGCCAGCTGACGGGCATGGTCTGCAGACCAGTCGGCTGCTTCGCGCAGAGACTGGCTCTGTTTTTTCAGCATTTCCACCATGCCGCGGGTCTGGGCGATGGCGGGGTCGAACGTCTCATCCAGGCTTTCCAGACCGTCCGCCATGGCTTCCTTGATCGTCGTCAGACGTTGCGCCAGCAGTGCCTCTATTTCGCGCGCCTGGTTCGCCGTCGTCTCGGACGCGGCCGTCAGGTCGTGGGTCTGCTGTCGCAGGGCGGCGCGGATTGATTCCGCGCGCGCGGCGGCCAGATCGCTCGCCTTGGCGATTTCACCGGCCTGTTCGCGCAGCGCTTCGCCCATCGCCTTGACCTGTTCGCCTGCCTGTTCGGATGTTGCGGCCAGGCCCTTTCGCTGCCGTTCCGCGTTCTGCGCCGCCTCTTCGACATTGCTGTCCAGCGTTTCGGACAACAGCTTGAACTCTTCGATCTGGCGCGCAACCGAACTCTTCACCGCCTCGGCATGGGTGGTCAGCCCGTCCGCGGATTTTGCCAGGTCCTGTCCCTGCTGGGACAGCGCCAGGGTGATTTCCTCCACCTGTTCGCCGCTGCGTTTCACGGCGGCGTCCAAGGCGTCGCGCCCCTTGTCGACGGCGGAACTCAGCCCCTCGTCGAACCTGCCCAGCGTCGCTTCGGCGGTATCCGCGATACCGTCCACCCTGTCGGTCGCCCGGTTCAGGCTGTCGGTCATGGCTTCGTCCAGCCGCGCCAGGGACAGTTGAACCGATTCCTCCAGCAGGCCCGACTGTTTGGTCAGGATATCGGACAGGCGGGTGATGCGCGATTCGCTCCGGTCCGAGAAACCGGTCAGCGCTTCAGTCTGCTGTTCGAACGCATCTTTCAGTTTCTGGGAAATGCGGTCGGCTTCTTCGCGCAGGTTCCTGGCGATCGCGGCGGCGCTGTCCTTGGCCCCGTCGGATGCGTCGTTCAGGGCACGCACACTGCCGTCCAGCGCGTCGCGCGCGGCCGCACTGCGGCGTTCGGCTTCGCCCGCCGATTTGTCCAGCCGGTCAGTATATTCTTCGAACATTGTGCCCATGGCGCGCACTTCGTCCGCCGCGCGTTCCGACGCGCTTACCGTGTCCGACGCCTGAATCCTAAGGGACGCTGTGACGGAATCCGTCGTTTCCAGCACCTGTTCGGCCGCCTTCATCAGGGTTTCCGACTGGGTTTCGACCGACGCCTCTATGTCGCGGCGGTGACGTTCCAGCCGGTCGGCAACCGCTTCGAGCCGGTCCGCCTGGGCGGTCAGCCCCTTTCGCATATCGCCGGCGCGGTCTTCCGCCCGGTTGGCCGCGGAATCAAGCGCGCCCGTCGTTTCCCGCAACGCGTCGGCCAGGTCAGACAGATTCGCGATCGCGACATCCCCGGCCTGGGTCATCTGATCCGCCTGCCGGCGCAGAAGGTCGGACACGCGCCGCACGCGGGCGTCGGATTCTTCCGCCGGATAGGTCAGGAGTTCCAACTGGCGGCGCAAGGTATCGGTATGCAGGCGCACTTCTTCTGCGCGACGGAAATACAGGGCCAGAACCCAGATCAGGATCAGCGGAAAAGCGACGCCGGTCGCAATCGCGCCGACTTCATGCGGCAACAGGACTTCCAGAAGCGCCATGCCGCCCAGGTCGCGGACATAGGTTCCGGCCGCGTACCCCCAGCCGATGCTGAGTGTGACGGCGGCGACACTGACCCATGCGGAACGCCGCCGGGCCCGCTGTGCCAGGCGCTGCACATCTTCCGGTACCGTTGCTTCCGCACTGCGGCCCGCACCGGGAAGCCGGGTTACCTTTGCCGAGGTGGCGTTTGCGTTTGCGGCTGCCCCGCCGCGGTCCTGATCGTCGCTCATGACCTGCCCATCATCTCGCACCCACGTAAAGTCGCCAAGTTTCGCGCGATTCGGGGCCAAAAAGCACGTATTTCCTTTTCCCCGCCGCGCCGCATTGCCGGGCGGTGCGCGACCCGTTATCGTCCGTTGCGAAAGGACGCGATGCGTCCAGGTCGTTCGGTCGAGACAAGGCAAATGCGCACGCACAAGGACTTCCCGACGCTCCATATAATCGACCACCCGCTTGTCCAGCATAAGCTGACCTGGCTGCGCAAGGCGGATACCCCTACCAACATGTTCCGGACGCTCTTGAAGGAACTGACGCTGCTGATGGGGTATGAAATCACACGCAGTGTACCCTTGAACCGGATCGAAATCGAAACCCCGCTTGCGACCATGAAATCCGAGGTTCTGGCCGGGCGAAAGCCGGCGATCGTGCCGATCCTGCGGGCGGGGATCGGCATGGCAGACGGCCTGATGGAACTGATGCCGTCGGCGCGTATTGGCCATGTCGGGCTGTACCGGGACCCGGTGACCAAACAGCCCAAGGAGTATTACGTCAACCTGCCGGAACCGGGCGGACGGCTTTTCATCCTCTGCGATCCGATGCTGGCGACCGGTAATTCAGCGGTCCACGCGGCCAACGTCCTGGTCGAAAACGGGGTGGAAGAACAGAATATCCGCTTCCTCGCGCTGGTCGCTGCGCCGGAAGGGGTAAAGGTCTTTACCCAGGCCCATCCCGGTGTGGCGATCTATACCGCCGCGCTGGACGAAAAACTGGATGAGAACGCCTATATCGTCCCGGGTCTGGGCGATGCCGGCGACCGGATTTTCGGTACCCGGTAACCGACCCGCCTGGGGTGTGGTAACAGGTTCGCGAGCCGGTCTGGTCGAACCGGCCTGGTGATTTACTTCTTCGTGTGGCTGTTTTCTGAAACCATGGGAGGGTGTTCCGATGTTGCTTCGTCGTGATGTTCTGAAAGGGCTCGGTGCCGGTGGTATCGGCAGTTTGCCGCTTGCGACCGTATTGGCCGACCCGAAACTTGCCCGTGCTGCGGCGGGTATGCTGGACACGGTCAGTATCGATCTGTCCGGCGGGAAAACGGTGTCGGCATCGCTTGCCATGCCGACGGTTCTTCCCGCGCCGACAATGATCCTGATCCATGAATGGTGGGGCCTGAACAATCAGATCAAGGCGGTTGCCGCCGAATTCGCAAACAAGGGTGCCATCGCGCTGGCGATCGATCTGATGGACGGTCAGGTCGCGACCACGCCGGATCAGGCGCGCGCGCAGATGGGCGCGGTGGGCGACAACCCCGATGTGGCGGTGGAAACCTGTGTGGCGTGGGCGGACTGGTTACGGTCCCATGACGGGTCGAATGGAAAGCTGGGCACCTGCGGGTGGTGTTTTGGTGGCGGCTGGTCCCTGAACACGTCGATCGCGACACCGGTTGACGCGACCGTCATCTATTACGGCCGGGTCAACAAGACGGCGGAAGAAGTCGCAACACTGAAAGGGCCGGTCCTTGGCCATTTCGCGACCCAGGACGGTTTCATCAATCAGGACATGGTGGGTGGGTTCGAAGCCGCGATGGCCGAAGCCGGCAAGGACCTGACCGTCCACTGGTACGACGCGGACCATGCCTTCGCCAACCCGACCAGTGCGCGCTACGACGAAGGGGACGCGGCACTGGCATGGGACCGGACGATGGCGTTCCTGTCGGAACAGTTGGGCATGCCGGGATAGGGTTTTCTGGACGATTGGCATTTGCGCGCCGATTCGCTTTAAACTCCGTTTGCATTTGATCGCGTTCCGTTGTGACGGAATGGCTGGAGGGGTTTGGCGGGTATGCTCCGTGGGCTTCACATCCTGTTTGCGTTGGTCTGCGCGGTGCTGTTGTCGCAGGCGCCGGCATTTTATCAGCAGTATTTGCAGCGGTTGGGCGGCGCGCTGGATGAAGCGACCGCCCAGGTCGAAGATCTGGATCGCCGTGCCATGGACGCAGGCATGGAACGCTATCAGTATATCCGCCATTTCCAGTCCAACGACGATCAGGTGATCCGCGCCGAAGGCGATGCGATGGTGGACCTGGTCGCGCGGCAGGTGCGGCTGGAAGACTGGCTGGCCCGGCTGGAACAAGCGCCGTGGTACATGATCCTGATTGAACTCGCGTTCCATCTGGACCCGAAAATCGCCGAGAACACCGCCCGGTCTTTCGAACCGTCGCTTCCCCTGTCAATCAGCGGCGGCAGCCACGCCTTCCTGGGTTTCTTTTTCGGCTTTCTGTTTCCGTCCGGCATCCGCAGTCTTTTCCCGCGCAAGGTCGTGCGGCAGGGGTAATCCGCCGTTCTTTGCCATCCAAAGTCTCGTGCAGGGATTTTGAAAGACGCCCGCGCGGATTTTCTGTATGACAGTCCGGTCCGCGCCGGACGCGAATCAAGAAAGTCAGACCCATGACCAGCAATGACCGGAATGCCGCAATCGTCTTGGCGGGCGGGTTCATCCTGCTTGCCGTCAGCTTTGGCGCGCGGATATCGTTCGGTGTCTATCTTCCGACCATGCCCGCGGAAACCGGGTTTACCATTGCGTCGCTTTCATTGGTGCTGGCTGTCCAGAACCTGATATGGGGGGCGGCCCAACCCTTCGCCGGGCGCCTGTCCGACCGGTTTGGTGCCGCGCCTGTCGTGTTCGCGGGCGGTGTTCTTTACGCGGGCGGCCTGGCCATCACGGCTTATGCCGAAAACTATTACCTGTTCGGTCTGTCGGCCGGGGTCATTCTGGGCATTGCCCAGGCAGCGATCGGGTTTCCGGTCGTGCTGGGGGCCATCGGGCGTACCGCGACGGACAAGTACCGCGGACTGTTCCTGGGGATCGCGACGGCCGGCGGCAGCTTCGGTCAGCTTGCCTTCTCTCCGCTCAGCAATGTCTTCCTGACCAATCTCGGTCTGGTCGATTCGTTCCTGGCCATGGGCGCGATCTGTCTGGCGGCGGCCACACTGGCAACCCTGGTGCGCCGGGAAAGCCGCCCGACGGCGGAACAGATGGCCGCGGCGTCAAGCGCGCCCGGTCAGACACTGCGGGAGGTGTTGGGCCGCGCCATGTCCGACCGCAGTTTCCAGCTGCTGATCGCCGGGTTCTTCGTTTGCGGGTTTCACCTGGCCTTCATCGCGGTGCATTTGCCGAACTTCGCCATCGTCTGCGGCCTCTCCGCCGGTGTAGGGACGGCCGGCCTTGCCATCATCGGCGCATCCAATATCGTCGGCACCATCGTTGCCGGCCAGTTGGGCGGGAAGTTCCGGCCCAAATATCCACTGTCCATCATCTATGCACTTCGCGGCGTGGCCGCCCTTTCGCTTCTGTTCATCCCGGTAACGGAAACGGTTCTGATCATATTCAGCATCGTGATCGGCCTTCTGTGGCTGTCGACCGTGCCGCTGACCAGCCTGACGGTCGCCAAGCTGCATGGCCCGGCCAATGTCGGCATGCTGTTCGGCATCGTCTTTTTCAGCCATCAGGTCGGCAGTTTCGTCGGGTTGGTCATGGCCGGCGAATTTTACGAAATGTTCGGAAATTACGACGCCATGTGGATCGCAAGTGCCCTGCTGGGCGCGTTCGCCGCCATCGTCCACCTTCCGATTGAGGATAACCGGCAGCTTCAGCCCGCGTAAGGGTCGGGGCTGACAATCTCTCACACAATCGAGAGCGGCCTTGGCTTTCCGGGGAAATCCATTACATGGGGCGGGATCGAAAACCGGGAACCCTTAGTCAATGTCGCGATTGGAAAGCTTTATTCGGCGCATGGACGCCCAGCGCCGCCTTTTGAACGATGCCATCGCCGAGGTGGCGGACAAGCCGGGTGTGGTTCTGGAACTGGGGCTTGGCAATGGCCGGACCTATGACCATCTGCGCGAAAACATGGAAGGTCGGGACATTTACGTTTTCGAGCGCGAGGTCCGCGCCCATCCCGAATGTATTCCACCGGACAGCCACCTGTATCTGGGCCATGTGATCGACCAGCTGCATCGGGCGGCGAACGACCTGGGACCATCGGCGATCATGGTGCACAGCGACGTCGGCAACGGGGACGAACCGGCCAGCATCGATTTTGGAAAGACGATTTTGGCACCGGCGCTGAAGCCGCTGCTGCGGCCCGGTGCCCGGATATTGAGCGATCAGCCGGTGCCAGTCGACGGGTCGATCCAGCTGGAACTGCCCGCCGACATGCATCATGAACGATACTACATCTATCGCTATCTGGGCTGAACCCGAACGGCCGCGCTATTCGGCGGCTGCATTCATGGTGGGGGCCGCCGGCTTTTTATAGGGTCGGTCGTTGCCAAGGGACGGGACCATGCCCCGCACTTCATCGACCCGGTCCAGGTTCAGTTCCGCGATGACATAGCCCGGGTCTTCGCCGCCATCCGCCAGCACCTCACCCCACGGGTCGATCGCAATCGCATGACCGAACGTCTTGCGCCCGTCTTCGTGGTCGCCGCACTGTGCCGGTGCGATCACAAAGCAGCCGTTTTCGATGGCGCGCGCCTTTAGCAAGGTATGCCAGTGTGCCTGGCCCGTGGTCCGGGTGAACGCCGCCGGAACCGCCAGGATGCGTGCCCCTGCCTTTGCCAGGTCACGATACAGATGCGGGAACCGAACGTCGTAACAGACCGTCATGCCGTAACCGCCCCAGGGGGTGTCGACTAGTGTTGCATGGTCTCCGGGCCGGAACCCGTTGCTTTCCCGGTAGCTTTCGCCGTTCGCCAGGTCGACGTCGAACATATGGATCTTGTCGTACCGGCCACGGATTTCGCCCGCAGGGTCGATCAAAAACCCGCGGTTGGCAAAACGGCTGTCGTCCGAAAGTCGGATCATCAGCGACCCCGCGTGCAGCCAGATGCCCAATTCCTGCGCCAGCGCGCGGTAGGCCGCAAGTGTCGGGTCTTCATCTTCCAGCCGCGCGACTTTCGATGATTCCTTGCGGTCGATCTGCATCAGATTGACCACTTCGGGCAGCCCCACCAATTCCGCGCCATCCGCGGCCGCCTGGCGTACGAAGCCGCTTGCGATTTCGATGTTCCGTTCTACCGATACGGTGGATGTCATTTGGACCAGACCGACTTTCAGCGTATTCGCCATCGCTCACTCTCCCGCAATCGAATTGGGGCAGACTAACCGGTTCAGGCGGCTTTGCCCAGAAGCCGGTCCAGTGTGCCGTCTCGATCGGCCGCCATCAGATCGTCGCAGCCGCCGATGGATTTGTCGTCGATGAAAATCTGTGGGACGGTTCGCGCGCCGGGTGCGCGGGTCTTCATTTCTTCCTGCCTGCCGGCTTCCGCCCAGATGTCATATTCCGCGTAACTCACGCCCTTTTCATCCAGGATTTTCTTCGCGCGGTGACAAAAACCGCACATCGGGCGGGTATAGATTTCCACGACGGCCATGGCCGGGGCTCCTTTGCGTTGGTCGTATTGCTGGCAGGCTATATGTGACGTATCGCCCGCCATTTCCAGGGCGCGGGGGCCGGGGTCAGCGCATCAGATCCAGAACTGTCTTCGGCAGGGCAAACGACGCCGCGTGCAGGGCGGGTGTCACATAGCGGGTTTCGATGGCCGCCGCGCCATACCGTCGTTCCAGTTCCGCGACCGGCAGGTTCCGTGCGCTTTTATCATCGCTCGCCCAACCGAAGGTCATATCGCCACCCTGATAGGTTGGTACCGCCGCGCGATAGAAATGCACATCAGCAAAACTCTGGCCCAGGCGCCGGAAGGAATTCGTCACTTCTTCCGGCTGGACAAAGGGAACCCCGTTCTGGGTGACGACAATGCCGCCATCCGTCAGGCAGCGCTTGCACCCGGCATAGAACTCCGCGGTGAAAAGGACCGCGCCGGGGCCGATCGGGTCGGTCGAATCGACAATGATGACATCGAAACGCCGGTCCGTTTCCTGCACGAATTTTGCGCCATCCGTGATGACAAGGTCCAGTCGCGGGTTGTCAAACGCGCCGGCTGAATGGTTTGGCAGATGTTCCGCACAGAAATCGACCACGGCGCGGTCGATTTCCACCATGGTAACCTGGACGTTCCGGTGTTTCAGGGCTTCCCGCGCCATTCCGCCGTCGCCGCCGCCGATGATCAACACGTTCCGTGCATTCCCGTGGGCCAGGATCGGCACGTGGGCCAGCATTTCGTGATAGACGAACTCGTCGCCTTCCGTCGTCTGCACGACCCCGTCCAGACACATGACCCGACCGAAGCGCGCGTTTTCGAAGATGATCAGATCCTGCAGGTCCGATTTGTCGCGATACAGGATCCTGTCCATCGACAGGCCCTGACGGAATTCGGGGTGCAGGGTTTCTTCGAACCAGTCGGTCATTGTCGGGATACTCCTTCAGGCAAACACAAAACGGCATTGCGGGCGCTCAGTTGCGTGAGCGCCCGTTGAATAGCATGCCGATGGGATGGTTAGTAGACCCGGCCTCGGCGCAGGTCGTCGACCTTGACGTTTTCCGTCGCGAAGCCGCGTTTCAGAACGTCGATCGCCTTGTGGGGCTGGCTGTCGCCGCACATGAAGACGTCCAGCGCGGCATAACCCATTTCCGGCCACGTATGGATGGAAATATGGCTTTCCGCCAGGACCAGGACACCCGAAACCCCTTCCGGGTTGAACCGGTGAAGGTGGCAATGCAGCAGCGTCGCGCCGGACACTTCCACGCATTCCTTCAGCGTTTCTTCGATATGGTCGATGTCGTCCAGGTTCGTGGCGTCCCACAGATCGATGATCAGATGGGTGCCGGCAAAACACTGGCCGTCTTTCTGGATGAAGTGATCCAGTCGCCCGTCCTGCGAAGGAAAGGGGATCACAGTAGCTTCAGTCTTAACGCCCTCGTCCCGTTGGGAGTCGCTTTGGAACTTGTCCGCGGCCGTCCCCAGTTGGGAAAGAGCGATGTCGTCGCGCGGCATCGGCGTCTCTCCTACCAGTAGATGTTCCGCCCCGACCCGTTCCAGGGAACGACCCTCTTGCGACCCGGTTCTGCCTCCAATGAATGAGACGCCCGCGCCGTCGTGATCGGGATTGCCGGGTATATGCCCCGGAAAGCATTCACTGCCTAGGGGAAATCGGGCCTTCTCACATGCCCCCATGCGGTAGCCGATATGCAGAAAATGCATTGCTCGGAAATCGGGCGGTGTGTTGCTACCAGATTTCGGATGTGGCGGGCCGCTCCATCAGCATTCGGGCGGCTTCGTCGACATCGATTTTGCCGGACAGAATGGCATCGACCGCCGTGGCGATTGGCATTTCGATTCCAGCATCGGCGGCCAGGCGCGTAACTGCGCCGGTCGTCCAATAGCCTTCCGTCACGGCCTTTCGTCCCGCCAGGACGGACTGAACCGACCGGCCTTCACCGATCGCAATCCCGAAAGAGGTATTGCGCGACGTCGCGCTCATCGCCGTCAGGATCAGATCGCCCGCCCCCGCCAGACCCATGACCGTCTCCGCCTTGCCGCCCAGCGCGGTGACAAGGCGCATCATTTCCGCCAGGCCGCGGCTTACCAGGGCGGCGCGGGCGTTTTCGCCCAACCCCCGCCCGGTCGAAATTCCCGCCGCCACGGCGATGACATTCTTGACAGCGCCGCAGACCTCAACCCCCACCGGGTCGTCCGACAGATAGGCGCGCAGGCTACCGGACGCGATCAGGGTCTGGATCGCTTCGGAAACCGTCGCGTCGTCAGCCGCCAACGTCACCGCGGCAGGCAACCCCTTTGCCACTTCGCCGGCGAAATTGGGTCCGGAAAGGACACATGCCCGCGCCATCGGGCATTCTTCGGCCAGGACCTCCGTCATCCGCTTCAGGGATTCGCGCTCGATCCCCTTTGCGGCGATCGCGACCGGCACATTGTCAGTCAACAGCGGGGCCAGGTCGCGGGCCACCACCCGCAACACCTGCGCCGGTACCGCAAGGATCAGCGCGTCCGCGCCTGCGGTGCAGGCCTTGAGGTTACTGCCGGCAAGAATGTCGCCTTGAAGCGCGATGCCGGGCAGGCGCGACGGGTTCGTGCCGTTTGCAATGGCGTTGGCGGAATCCGCGGACCGCGCCCAAAGGCGCACATTCGACCCCGCACGCCGGGCTGCGCAGGCAAGTGCGGTGCCCCATGCGCCACCGCCGATTACCGCGACGGTTCCGGTCATGCGCCGACCCCTGCGATGGGTTCAAGATCCGTCAACGGCCAGCGCGGACGTGGCTTGAAATCCAGCCGGTCCACCTGACCCAATCGGAACCGTTCCATGCCTGCCCATGCGATCATGGCGGCATTGTCGGTACAAAGCCGCGGCGGTGGCGCGACAAAGGCAAAGCCGGACGCGTCGCACAGGTCCGTCAATGCCGCGCGGATCGCCGTATTGGCTGCAACGCCGCCCGCCACGACAAGTGTCGGTGCTTCGGGGAACCGGGTTTCGGAAAACATCGCGATCGCGTTCTTTGCCCTGTCCACGGTGACTTCCGCCGCGGCGATCTGAAAGGCGGCAGCCAGATCGGCCCGATCCGCCGGGGAAAGGCCGCCATTGTCGCGTTGCGGCAGGCGGTCGGCCGCCTGTCGAACCGACGTTTTCAGGCCAGCGAAGGAAAAGTCGCAACCGGCCCGGCCCATCATCGGCCGCGAAAGCGGAAACCGCCCTGGATCGCGCGCGTCCCGCGCCGCCGCCTCCACCGCCGGGCCGCCGGGAAAACCCAGCCCCAGCAGTTTCGCGGTCTTGTCGAATGCTTCCCCGATCGCGTCGTCGACGGTCGTGCCCAGGCGTTCGTATCTGCCGACCCCGTCAACCGCCAGCAACTGGCAATGACCGCCGCTGACCAGCAGCAGAAGATAGGGAAACGCCACATTGTCGGTCAGGCGCGGCGTCAGCGCATGCCCTTCCAGATGGTTTACCGCGATGAAGGGCTTGCCGGCAGCCAGTGCCAGGGCCTTCGACATGGTTGCGCCGACCATGACCCCGCCGATCAGGCCGGGCCCGGCGGTCGCCGCAACGGCGTCCAGGTCGCCGAACCCGACATTGGCATCCGACAGTGCGCGGGCGACAATCCCGTCTAGGTGCGCGATATGGGCGCGTGCCGCGATTTCCGGCACGACCCCGCCATAGGCGCGGTGGTCGTCCAACTGCGAATGGATGATGTTCGACAGAACGGTGCCGTCGTCGCGCACGATGGCGGCGGCCGTCTCGTCACAGGAAGTCTCGATACCCAGAACCAGCATGTCGGGACTGGATGTAGCCTATGCGGCCCGGATACGCTACAGCTTCGATCCGCGCCACCCATCGCAATTACCAAGAAGGTCGGGAATGACAGGTATACCGGATCGAATCGTTCTGGGGACACGGGGTTCCCCGCTTGCCCTGCGCCAGGCGGAAGAGGTGCGCGGCCTGCTGCAGGCGGCGCATCCGGGTCTGGACGTCGCCATTCAGGAGATCGCGGTCGTCGGGGATCAGGTTCAGGACCGCCCACTGTCGGAAATCGGCGGCAAGGGCCTTTTCACAAAGGAACTGGACCGCGCCGTCCTGGACGGGCGCTGCGACGCCGCCGTCCATTCCATGAAGGATGTGGAAACATGGCTTGCGGACGGGATAGGGATCGCCGCCATTCTGGAACGCGAGGACGTGCGCGACGCATTTCTAAGTCCGGTGGCAGGGTCTTTGAGTGACTTGCCCGCGGGGGCAAAGGTCGGAACTTCGTCCCTGCGCCGCAAGGCACAGAT
Source organism: Alphaproteobacteria bacterium (assembly GCA_040217575.1). Lineage (GTDB taxonomy): Bacteria > Pseudomonadota > Alphaproteobacteria > UBA8366 > Aestuariispiraceae > Pacificispira. The sequence continues at coordinate 514,334 of JAVJPW010000002.1, forward strand.
ACTGGATCGGCGGCCGGACCTTCAGGTGGTGCTGTTTCGCGGCAATGTTCAGACACGCCTTCGGAAACTGAATGAAGGTGTCGCGCATGCCACGCTGCTGGCGTTGGCCGGATTGAACCGGCTTGAAATGGCCGATGTGGCGACAATCGTCCTGGAACCGGACGAAATTCTTCCGGCGGCCGCGCAGGGGGCGATCGGCGTTACGGTGTCGACGGGTCGGGATGACCTGAAAGCGGCATTTGCGCCGCTGAACCACGCTACCAGCGCCGCAGAGGTCATGGCGGAACGCGGTTTCCTGGATGTTCTGGACGGGTCGTGCCACACGCCGATTGCCGCGCTGGCCCGCATTGACGGGGACAGTGTTTTCTTTCGCGGACTGGTTGCCCATCCGGACGGAACACGGGTCCTTCGCACGGAACGGTCGGGCGCGGCGGCGGACGCCGAAGGTCTGGCCCGTGACGCGGCCGCCGAACTCAAGGCGCAAATGGGGGACGATTTCTTTGATTGATCCGGCGGCGCTGGTGATCATCACCCGACCGAAGGTGGACGCCGAACCCTTCGCCGCGGAATTGGCCGAACGCGGAATCGCCAGCGTGGTCGAACCGATGATCGACATCGAACCCATGCCGGGTGCTGACGTCGATCTGGCAGGATGCCAGGCAGTTCTGTTCACCTCCGCCAACGGTGTTAGAGCCTTCACCGGCCTGACGGAACGGCGGAACCTGACCGTTATTGCCGTCGGCCCGGCAAGCGGGGATGCGGCCCGTCTGGCCGGATTTTCAGATGTTCATGTGTCCGGCGGGAATGTCGAACTCCTGGCCCGGACGGTTGCCATTACCCTTAGACCGGACGACGGGATCCTGTTCCACGCGGCCGGTTCCGTTACCGCCGGGGACCTGCAGGGGTTGCTGGGTGCCGAAGGCTTTGAAGTTCGCCGCCGGCCGCTCTATCGTTCTGTTATGGCAGACCGTTTCACGCCGCAGGGTCGGACTGCCCTTTCGAAGGGAACCGTTACGGCTGCGACGTTTTTTTCTCCACGCACAGCGTCCGCCTTTGCTAGGGTGATCCGGTCGGAAGGACTGGAAGTTTGCACGAAGGATATCTGGGCCTTGTGTCTGAGCGATGCCGTGGCGGATGCCGCGACGGAAAGCGGCCTTGAATGGCGCGGCACGCGGATCGCGGCGGCGACCGAACAGTCGGCAATGGCGGACCTGGTTTTATCCGTTTCGGTTCGAAATGAAGGAAGCGCATGAGCGACGATAAGGAAAAAAAGGATCCCGAGGATCAGGTAGAGGCGGATGCGGCCAGCGACGCCGCAGAGGCGGCATTGCCCGATGACGCGCCCGCCGTAGCGGAGCCGATGGATAATCTGGACGCGGATGCAGTGATCGAAGCGTTCGGCGGCATTCGTCCGATGGCGGCAAAACTTGAAGTGGCGGTCAGTACCGTTCAGGGATGGAAGGCCCGGTCCCATATCCCGGACAACCGCTGGCGTGACATTATCGCGGCGGCGGGGGCGAATCAGATCGACCTGAGTGCGGCGCTGAAGACCGACCAGGGGTCGGGCGAACCCGCCAATGCGGAAGAACCGGAACCGCAGGTTTCGGAACCGTCGCCCTGGCAATCGGATGACGAAACCCCGAAACGGGAACAAGACCACCCTGCGGCCGATGACGAAGAGGAGGCCCCGCAGCCTGAAGTGGCTTCAGCCGATGCGCCGCCCCCCTCGGAAACGCGCAAGGGCGGTGGACTGACACTGCTTCTGGCGGTCGTCGCGATAGTTGGCGTCGTGACGAGGCCGGTCTGGGCGCCCTATGTCGACCCGCATCTTGGTGCCTATATGCCGACGCCGGGCACCCCGATAGTGGAAGCGAACGATCCGGCTGTCGCGGAGGCTGTCACCCGGATCGGGGCGACCGTATCCCAACTTTCCGATCGGGTTGCATCGCTGGAAGACCGGCCGGTTTCCACCGGCGACGGTTCGGGCGGAACCGTTGCCGTTCCGCCGGAACTGACGGCGCGTCTGTCGGCGATCGAATCGGACCTGGCGTCGGTGCGCGAAAGCACGGCGGCGATGGACAGTCTGCGGGCGGAAGTGACGGCCGGGCTGAATGCGACGGAGGCGGCGCTGCAAGGTGCCCTGGAACGGGACGAGGAAAGCCGCGCCCGCATCGTAGAACGTATCGGCGTCCTGGAGGCGCGTCTGCGCCAGATTGCGGAAGAAGCGGAAAATGCGACTGCCGCGCTGGCCGGGTTGTCCGACCGGATCGATGCGCATGATGCGGACATAACGGCACTGGAAGAACGCCCGGCGCTTGAGGCCGCGGCCCAGGCGGGGCTTGCGCTGGCTGTCGGCGATGTCGAAGCGGCGATCGCAGATGGCCGGCCCTTTGCCGCTGCGGTCGAACGGCTTGGCGGTCTTGCGCCCGCCGGTACGGACATTGCCAATGCCGCGGCACAACTGGCGCCCTATGGGGAGGCAGGCGTGCCGACCCGCGCGGCGCTTCGTGCGGCTTTTGAATTGAATGCCCCAGCAATGCAGTCGGAACTGGGCCGCACGGAAGGTGATGCGTTGGAAACGCTGTTGGAAGGCGCGCGATCCCTGATATCCATTCGGCGCACCGGGGAATCACCGGAAGCACCGCCCGTCAGCCGCGCCGAAGCGGCTTTGGACCGCGGGGACCTGGCAAGCGCCATTGCGGCCCTGGCACCGGTGCGCGACCAGTCGGACACGGTTGCCGCATGGCTTGCGGGGGCAGAGGCCAGACTGGGCGTCGAAGCGGCGCTGGCGGACCTTCGTGTAGCGGTCGGCACCTTGCTGAGCGGCGCGGGTGAGGCCGAGAGTGGTTCTGATGACACTGTTTCGGATGGGGACGGCTGATGACCTGGCGCGTTCTCTGGTTTCTCGTAAAGCTTGGGATCATCGGCGCGCTCGCGATCTTTTTCGCGAATGAACCGGGGCGGGCGTCTTTCGAATGGCAGGGCTATGCGATCGATATGCCGGTCGGCGTTTTCGCGCTGATTGTCTTCCTTTTCATCCTGCTTTTCGTCTATGGCGAACGGATGCGACAGGCGGTGTTCCGCTTCCCCGGCCGCTGGCGCGCGCAGCGCAAGGCGATCCGGGAAATGAAGGGGTATCGTGCGCTGACGCTGGGCATGGTTGCCATCGCTGCCGGCGATGCCGATGAATCCCGACGCCAGACACGGCGCGCGCGGGACCTTCTGACCGATGCGCCGCTGACAAAGCTTTTGCAGGCGCAGACAGCCCGGCTGACCGGTAATGACGATGCCGCCCAGAAATATTTTGAGGAAATGCGCGAAGATCCCGAAATCGCTTTCCTTGGGATAAGGGGGCTGATGAATCAGGCACTGCGAGCCGGGGACCAGGCCCGCGCCCTGGAACTGGCGGAAGAGGCGCGCAAGCTTCGTCCCGGCGCCCGATGGGTTCTGACGGAACTTCTGGACCTGCAGATGGAGGCTGGCCAGTGGGACCGGGCGGTCGCGACCCTGGACGAGGCGGAACGGACCGGCGCCATCACCGCCGAAGATGCCGCGCCATTGCAGGTCCGTATCTCCCTCCACCGGGCAAAACGGTTGAGCGACGACGGGGATACGGCGGGCGCCCTGAAGGCCGCGCGCGCCGCCATGAAGGCGGATCCCAACGATGTCGACAGCATCGTTGCGGCTGCTGACCTGATGCGCCGGTCCGGTCAGGCCCGAAAGGCGGAAAAACTGGTCACCGCCGCGTGGAAGGACAATCCCGTTCCGGCATTGGCAAAGGCTTACAAATCGCTGGCGCCGGACAACGCGACCCCCCTGTCGGAAGTGAAACGGTTCGAGGCATTGCTTGCCATCAACCCGGACGCACCCGAAGGACATATCGCACTGGCCGAAGCGTCCCTGCAGGCCAGTCTGTGGGGGGAGGCACGAACCCACCTTCAAAAGGCGACGGAAATTCTGGGGGACCCACCGCCGGCCCATCTGTGCCGCCTTTGGGCGTCGCTGGAGGAATCGGAGCACGGGGATCTGACCAAGGCGCATGCCTGGCTGATGCGCGCGACCGAAGCCGACGACGGTACGCAGGATGGTACGGGGGGCGGCCGGGAACTGGCGGTTCGGCCAAAAACCGAAGAAACCTTGCCCGTCTGATTTACTTGCCACGCGGCCGGTTTACGCAAAAAAAAAAGAGGCCGGCGATGAACCGGCCTAGTCTGAATTGGAGTACGTTGTCGGATCCGGGGTCGTCGGGGACTTGAACAAGACGTCCCGCTTCCGACACATCATAATATGGGGACGTACGGCGTCCGCCAAAGTGATGAGCGTCACAATGCCCCGGAAATCCGGGATATTTTGTGGCGGCAATGCGGAATCATTTCGAATCCGCAAGAACTTACGCCAACATGTCAAAAATCGTTTTTTTAGGGCACGCGCTGTTCAGGCGGGTTCCAGGACGTCGCCGGGCCGCACTGTCCCGCCCATGATGACCTTTGCATGGATGCCGCAGTCGATGTGACCGAAGCCGCGGCGCAGATCCAGGGGGATGTTCATGTCGATCGTCCCGGTCTTCGGGTCGACATTGGTCGCGGCACACCGGTCGATGCGATAAAGACCTTCCAGCGTGCATTCGCCCAGACGGAAACGCTTTCCGACCAGGTCGAATTCCTTCCACGCATCCATGCCGTCGATATAGAAGTTCGCACGGAACCGCATCGGGTCCACAGGCTGGCGCGTGACCCGTTCCAGGTCCCGGACACTGTTCAGGTTGATGATGGAAAGACGCGCGTCTTCCATGTCGGTGAACGCGACGCCCGAAGGTGCCTCGACGATCTTCGGATTGCCGCGTGGCCCCGAGGGCATAAAGCCGGCCAGAAAGGTCTGCAGGACCATGCGGCCCATATGGTCGTTCAGTTTGCCGGTCGATATCTGCTTGCCCTTGCGCAGGATCGTCAGGGCCGTCGTCTCTTCGTCAAAGGCGATGGACAGTTGAGCCAGTTTTTCATCCCGTGCCAGACACAGGAATTCCTGTTTCTTCGCCCACTTAGGGGCCGCCGGGTCGACCTTGCTGGCGGCATGGACAATGGCCCATTTCCGGTCGAAAAGAATCCCTTCGCCCATGGACAGGGTGGCGGCATCCAGTTCGTCCGGACTCATACCCTTGACCGGATAGCGGCAGATATTTGAAACGGTGATCGTCATGGCGCGGCAGAGTACCCAATGACACCTTCGTGACAAGACTTTCACGCACGCGCGACAGCGCATAGCATGTTGATATGAAGCCGATATAAAAAGGCGAGGAAACACCAATGGCGTCGCGCAGCATTCCGGTCAACAGGCTGGATATCCCGCGTTTCAAATGGAAGACCCGCAAGGGTGCCCATGTCTTTGACCTTTCCAGCCATGCGCGGGCCCGCGAGGCGCTGTCCTTCGGCCTTTCCATGAGAACGCCGGGTTTCAACATTTTTGTCCTGGGACCCGACCGTGCCGGGCGCATGACGGAAACAATGGCCTTCGTAAAACAGGAACTGTCGTCCCGTCCGCCCGTCGACGACTGGGTCTATCTGAACAATTTCACGCGCCCGCACCGTCCGAAACCCTATCCCTTGCCGCCGGGGACTGGCCGTCGGCTGCGCGATGCGATGCAGCAGTTCGTCGCCGACCTGCGCGCCGCCTTTGTTCAGGCCTTTCAGTCCGACGACTACAAGGAACGGGTCGAAGCCGCCCAGGCCCGCACAAATTCGGACCTGGAAAGGACGATGACGGAAATTCATGAGGATGCGGGCAAGGCGGGCCTTGGCATCTTTCACACGGAACGCGGCCCGATGGTCGCACCGGCCGATCCGTCCGGTCAGCCGATGCAGCTGGAACAGGTTCCGGAAGCGGACCGGGAAAGAATGACCGCCGCGATGCGTGAAGTGGCCGACAGGCTGAATGCGGCCGGCACAGTCGCCGTGCATGCCCAGGCGGAACTTCAGCGCCGGCTGTCGGAAATCAACCGGCAACTGGCGGAAGATACCTGCAGCGTGATCCTGACGCCGGTCGCGGAAAGCTTCGCGGGCCTTGGCCTGACGCGCTGGTTCGTCGCCCTGAAACAGGATGTCATGGAAAATCTGGCGGCGTTCGCACCGGCGCAGAAACCGCAGCCCGGAGTTCAGCCGCCGGAACCGCCCGAACGGCGCTATGCGGTCAATCTGCTGGTGGACAATGGTGATATGGAATCGCCGCCGCTGGTGCTGGAAGCCTCCCCCAGTTACGAAAATCTGGTCGGGCGCATCCAGTATCGTCCGGGTGAGGCGCATCTGGAAACGGATTTCACCCTGATCCGCGCGGGTGCGCTGCATCGTGCGAATGGCGGGGTCCTTGTCCTGCGGGCCGATGATGTCGCGGCCTTCCCCGGCAGCTGGCAGGCCCTGGTCGCGGCTTTGCGGGACAGCAGCATCCGGATCGAAGAACCGCACCGACAGAACACGGTGCCGATGATCGGCGCGCCGTCGCCGAAGGATATTCCGCTGGATGTGAAGGTGATCCTGGTCGGGTCGGCCATGCTCTATTATGCGGGTTTTTCGAAATCGCCGCAGTTTCAGGCCCTGTTCAAGGTCAAGGCCGACATCGACCATGATATGAAGGCGTCCGCCGCCGACTGTGGCGTCTACGGGTCCGTCCTGAATGACCGCGCGAAGCATGCGACGGGCAGAACCGTCAGCCAGAAAGGCATATCGTTCCTTCTGGGGCTCGCCGCACGTTGGGCGGGGGACCGCACCCGGCTGGCCGCCAGCCTGGAACGGCTGGACGATGTCATTTCGGAAGCGGCCGAGCGGGACACCGGAAAGGGCGCGATTTCGGAAGAGGCGCTGGTCCGTGCGGTGGCGGAACGGCGTCAGCGAAACAACCGGATCGAAGTACATGGGCGTGAAATGACGAAACGCGGCATCGTCCTGATCGAAACGGACGGTGCCGTGGTCGGCCAGGTCAATGCGCTGACGGTCCGCGATACGGGCGACCATTCCTTTGGTGCGCCGTCGCGGGTAACGGCCCAGACCAGTGTCGGCAACGAAGGGGTTATCAACATCGAACGCCAGGTTGCCATGGGCGGCCCGATCCAGCAGAAGGGCGCGATGGTCCTGCAGGGTTATCTGGCCGGAACGTTCGCGCGGCATGCGCCGATTTCGTTCAATGCGTCGATCACATTCGAACAGAATTATGGCGGTGTGGAAGGCGACAGCGCGTCGCTGGCTGAACTGGCCGCCATCCTGTCGGATCTGGCCGGGGTTCCGATCCGCCAGGATCTGGCGATCACCGGTTCTGTCAATCAGCATGGGATTGCACAGGCGGTGGGCGGCGTGCTGCACAAGGTCGAAGGCTTCTTTCAGGTCTGCGATCAGAACGGTCTGACCGGGACGCAGGGCGTCATCGTCCCCAGATCCAATGCGGACAGTCTGGTTCTGGACGATCCGGTCGCTGCCGCGGTCAAGGACGGGAAATTCCATCTTTACACCGTCGACCGGGTGGAAGATGCGGTCGAACTTCTGACCGGCGTAAAACCGGGCCGAATCCGCAAGGACGGGACCTTTCCGCCCGATACCCTGTTCGGTATGGTCCAGGCGCAGCTGGCATCCTTCGAACGCGCGCTTCGTTTGCGTGGAACCGCGCTTGCTGGCCATGGTGGGTCAGAGTAACGTCCCCGCCCATGAATTTGCCCGAAACATTCTTCGACGACGAATTTTCAGAACATGCCGATGTGCTGGCGCGCACGCACGAGACGTGCCGCGACGGCATCGAACGCATGTTGCAGGTCTGGGCCAGCAGCATCAGACGGGGCGGCAAGATTCTGTTTTTCGGTAATGGCGGAAGTGCCGGCGATGCCCAGCATCTGGCGACAGAACTGTCGGTCCGGTACAAAAAAAACCGCGCGCCGATTCCCGCGCTTGCGTTGACGACCGACACGTCGACCCTGACAGCCGCGGGCAACGATCTGGGGTTCGACCTGATCTTTGCCCGCCAGATCGAAGCAATCGGTCGTGCGGGTGACGTAGCGGTCGGGATTTCAACGTCCGGCAAAAGCCCGAACGTGATCGCGGGGCTGAAGATGGCGCGCGAACGGGGCCTGACGCCCACGGCACTGACCGGTTATGGCGGCGGCGACCTTTATGGCCTTGCCGATCCGCTGATCATGGTCCCAAGCGAGACCACCGCTCGCATTCAGGAAATGCATATTCTGATCGGTCAGGTCCTGTGCGGCGGTCTGGAAATTGAACTCGGATTGGTCGCGAAATCTTAAAAAAAGTCCGGGGCGCGCCGCTTCTGGACTAAAACAATCCGGCCTGTTTTCCTATGCTTCGCGAACATTTTCCAACCTGACGGGAGGGTACCGTGAAGGATCAATATCGTGTGGTCGTCATTGGCGGCGGTGTCGTCGGTGCATCGGTTCTGTATCACCTGGCGAAATTCGGCTGGACCGACGTGGCGCTGGTGGAACGGTCCGTCCTGACGGCCGGGTCGTCATGGCACGCGGCCGGTGGAATTCACGCCCTGAACGCGGACCCGAACATGGCGGCGCTTCAGGCCTACACGATTGATCTGCTTTCGGAAATTCAGGAAGAAAGCGGCCAGGATATCGGCCTGCATATGACCGGCGGCATCACCGTTGCCGCCGACCCGAACCGTTGGGAATGGCTGCAGTCGGCCTATCGGATTTTCCAGACCATCGGCATCGAAGACTGCTATTTGATGACGCCTGAAGAGATCAAGGAGAAGTGTCCGATCATGGACACGACCGGCGTGATCGGCGGACTGTGGGCCGACCGCGAAGGGTATATCGATACCACCGGCACCGTTCATGCCTATGCCAAGGCGGCAAAAATGCGCGGCGCCGAAGTGATCGAACACAACAAGGTCGAAGAACTGAACCAACGCGCGGACGGGACCTGGGATGTGGTCACGGAAAAGGGGACGATACACGCTGAACATATCGTCAATGCGGGCGGCCTTTGGGCGAAACAGGTGGGCCGCATGGTCGGGCTGGACCTGCCGCTGTCGCCGCTGGAACACCATTATCTGGTGACCGAAGATATTCCCGAAGTTGCGGAACTGGATTTTGAAGTACCGATGACGGTCGACCTGGAGGGGTTCACCTATCTGCGTCAGGACCAGAAGGGCGTGCTGCTGGGAATCTACGAGGTCAACCACAAACACTGGAACATGGACGGCGCGCCGTGGGACTACGGGTTCGAGTTGATCCAGGAAGATTTCGACCGGATCGAAAAGGAACTGGAAATGGGCTTCAACCGCTATCCCTGCCTGCAGACGGCAGGGGTGAAGCGGTGGGTGAACGGGGCTTTCACCTTCTCCCCCGACGGGAACCCGCTGGTCGGTCCGGTAAGCGGTCTTCGCAACCACTGGCTGGCCTGCGGCGTCATGGCGGGCTTCCTACAGGGCGGCGGCGTCGGAAAGACGCTGGCGGAATGGATGATCCACGGCGATACGGAAGCCGACGCCTGGTCCATGGACATCGCGCGCTACGGCGCATTCACGTCCAACCGCGAATATATCAAACAGACGACAGGCCAGTTCTATTCCCGCCGGTTCGTCATGACCTATCCGAACGAACAACTGCCGGCCGGGCGGCCGCTGAAAAAGGCACCCGCCTATGACGGCATGACCGCCGCAGGCTGCCAATGGGGCAACAGCTGGGGGCTGGAAGTGCCGTTGATGTTCGGCCCGCCCGGTTATCAGGAAAACCCGACACTGAAACGGTCCAATGCCTTCGACATCGTGGCCGAAGAATGCAAGGCCGTGCGCGAGGGGGTCGGTCTTTTGGATATCACCGGCTTTTCACGCTACGAAGTCACGGGCGCGGACGCGGAATCCTGGCTGGACCGGATGATGGCGTCCAAGCTTCCGAAGCCGGGTCGGGCGCGGCTTGCGCCCATGATCTCCCCCGAAGGGAAGATGAAGGGCGATCTGACCGTCTTCAACTGGGGGGACGGCACCTGGTGGATCATGGGGTCCTACTATCTGCGCAACTGGCACATGCGCTGGTTCCACGACCATCTGGACGGCAATGTCCAGGTCCGGGACATTTCCGACAATGTCTGCGGTTTTTCCCTGGCCGGGCCGAAATCCCGCGAGGTGATTCAGCGTCTGACGCATCAGGACATGAGCCACGAAGCCTTCCCGATCTTCGGCTGCCGGGAGGTGGATGTCGGCCTGATCCGCGCGAAAGTGGGCCGTCTGTCGGTCGCGGGCGAATTGGGCTACGAAATCAACTGCCACGCGATGGAACATATCGCACTGCGCGAAATGCTGCTGGAAGCGGGCGCCGAAAGCGGTATCCGCGAATACGGGTTCTATGCCATGAACTCACTGCGGCTGGAAAAAAGCTTCGGCATCTGGAACGCGGAGTTCATGCAGGACCGGACGCCGGGCATGGTCGGTATGGACCGCTGGATCGACTGGACCAAGGGTGATTTCGTCGGCCGCGCCGCCGCATTGAAGGAAAAGGAAGGCAACACGGCGCCCTTGCGACTGGTCACCCTGGAAGTCGATTCGGACGGGGCGGACGCATCCGGGTACGAACCGGTATGGGCAGACGGAAAGCGCGTCGGTTTCATCACTTCCGGCGGATACGGCCATCATGTGAAAAAGAGCCTGGCCATGGCGCTGGTCGAACCGGACCGCGCCGACAGCGGAACGGAACTGTCCATCCACGTGGTCGGTGTGGAACGCGGCGCACGGGTGATCGACGCATCCCCCTATGATCCGCAGGGCGCGCGCATGCGCATCTGATGATGGCAGCGGGGCTTTCGAATCGTCCGTTGCGGTCGATTGCGGATGATGAAATGGAAACCTACCGCCAGGAAGGGGTTGTCTGCCTGCGGCAGATCTTCCCGGATGACTGGATTGAGTTCATGCGCGATGCGGTGGAAATCGCCATGGCAAATCCGGGACCCCATTCGGAAGAATACGAACGCGACGGCGGCGGGCGTTTTTTTGGTGACCTGGACATCTGGCGGCGTCATGACCCGTTCCGCCGGTTCATCCTGAAATCCCCCGCGGCGGAAATTGCCGGCCGGGTGATGCAGGCCGACAGGGTCAATTTTTTCTATGACCAGCTGCTGGTAAAGGAACCCGGCACTGCCGCAGCGACACCCTGGCACCAGGATCAGCCCTATTGGGCTGTGTCCGGTCGGCAGGTTGCTTCGATCTGGTTGCCGTTCGATCCGGTGGAGAAATCGGCGGCTGTGGAATATATACGCGGGTCCCATAACTGGACCGAATACAGCCCCTATCATTTCTCCGACGGCAGTGCGTATGCCGACACCGGCCTTCCCATGCTGCCGGATATCGAGGCGGCACGGGGCGACTACGACATCGTCTCGTTTGAAATGGAACCGGGCGACTGTCTGGTCTTTCAGGCGATGATCGTTCATGGCGCGCCGGCAAACCGGACCGGCAACCGGCGGCGTGCCCTTGCAACCCGGTGGACCGGTGACGATGCGCGCTACTGCATCCGGCAGGGTGAAGTCGCAATTCCGACACGTGACCCCGGTCTGGGTCACGGCGACCGGATGGACTGCGACGACTTTCCGTGTGTATGGGTGCGGGCCGCCCCCTAGATCGGATCGCCGATCCGCAGACCGAATTCCAGCGAGCTTTCATGCAGCCAGCGCTGGAAGTCGACGGCAAAGGAACGCGCGACATAGATATCGACACTGTCGTACGCACGGCAGTGGATCGTCGCCGAAAAATGGCTCATCAGCGAGTTGATGCTGTCGCCTGCTACCATACGGTCGAAATCGATTGTCGATCCCTTGACCAGAAGGTCGCGCAGGCGCGGGCCGGACACACGCCAGCAGACGCGTGAATGGCCCTGGTCCGTTACCGCGCCCAGGTCTTGCGTCACCTTGGCGGTGATTGTGGCGAACAGGTCGCGGCCTTCCTTTTCCGTAATCAACCAGCGGTTCGGGCCGACCCAAAGGATGGCGTTCCCGCCCGATTCCGTCGCCTTGCAGTTTCCGGGCGCGGGCTCGGTGCCGCAGGCATCCCCGACAGCCTTTGCACAGTCTGCCGCCCGGTCTTCCCAGGCATCCACATGGACAATGGCAAGCGCCCGACGTTCCTGAAGCGTAATGCCGGGTGCACCGTCCTTGATGGCGCCGAAATCGCCTGGCGCATAGTGGCCTTCCAATGCGGAACGGCGGGTCAATATGGTCGCATCAGCCATGCAGGCGTTCCCCTTTCTGATCGACAAAGACAGGGTTCGTGACGCGTGCCGGGACAGAGATTTTTCGCAAGGGGAATGTGACCAGAACCGTGTCCCCTTCGCGGTCCAGCCCGCCTTCCAGCAGCGCCAGCGCCATGGGCGTTTCCAGTTCGGGGCTGAACCCGTTCGCGGTGACGTGTCCCAGCATCTTTATCGGCGGCGGCTTGGCCTGATCCGCCATCTCGATAATCTGGGATCCGTTGGGCAGGGACGATTTTCCATCGACGGGGACAAGCCCCACCAGCTTCTTACGGTCGTCGTCCCGGAACCCTTCGCGATAGGCAAGGGCCTTGCCGACAAAGTCCTTCTTGGTCGACAGCATCTTTTCAAGACCCAGGTCCTGTGCCGTCGTCCGCCCGTCCAGTTCCGAACCCGCGACATGGCCCTTTTCGATCCGCATGTTGCCCAGTGCTTCCAGACCGTAGGGCACAATGTCGAACTCCCGGCCCGCGTCCATCAACGCGTCCCAGACCTGCTGGCCATAGTCGCTGGGCACATTGATTTCGTATGCCAGTTCCCCGGAAAAGCTGATCCGGAAAAGCCGCGCGGGAACGCCACCCGCTGCCTTGCACGGGCCACAGGCCATGAAGGGGAATTTTTCGTCCGACAGGTCGATATCGACCACTTTTTGCATGGCGGCCCGGCTGTTCGGACCCGCAAGGGCGATCGCCGCATATTGTTCGGTGACGCTGACGACCTTCACCCGCAGGTCCGGCCAAACGACCTGAAGGTAATATTCAAGCTGTGCCATGACACCGACCGCGTTTGCCGTGGTCGTTGTCATGACATAGTGATTTTCAGCCAGCCGCGATGTCGTGCCGTCGTCATGGACCTGCCCGTCATTTCGCAGCATCAGGCCATAACGCGCCTTTCCAACCGGCAGTTTCGCGAACCCGTTCGTATAGACCCGGTTCAGAAAGGCACCCGCATCCGGGCCCTGAATGTCGATCTTGCCCAGTGTCGTCACATCGCAGATGCCAAGGGACTGCCGGGTCTGGCACGTCTCGCGTACATACGCCTCGCGCAGGGTTTCGCCCGGCTTCGCCGGATAGTATCGCGGTCGGTCCCACAGGCCCGCCGGCACCCATTCGCACCCTTGCGCATCGTGCCAGTCATGCATCGGCGAACGGCGCAGCGGGCGATAGGCACGGTCCCGTTCCGGGCCGCCCATGACGCCGATGGCGATGGGGGTGTAGGGCGGCCGGAAGGTCGTCGTGCCGACCTGCTGGATCGGCTCGCCCCGCAAGGACGCCATGATGGCAAGGCCGGTAATGTTGGACGTCTTGCCCTGGTCGGTTCCCATGCCCAGCGTCGTATAGCGTTTCAGATGTTCGACGGAAACAAACCCTTCCCGGTGGGCCAGCCTGACATCGTCCGCACTGACGTCGTCCTGATGGTCGACGAACTTCTTCGGATGCCCCGTGGGCGGGTCCGGCGCCTCCCAAAGTGGTTCGGTGCGGGCGGGCCGTTCGGACGGGGTGTCGGGCACAGTCCAGGTCTTGTCCGCCGTATGTCCGGTGGCCGCCGCCGCCTCTACACCGCGGATGAACCCTTCGGACAGACATGCCTGCAGCGAAAACCGACCGGCCGCGGCGCCTGCCGACCGTTCGGGGCGTTTTGGGTCGCCCGGTACGAAACAGCACAGTTTCGGATCCCAAACCGGTCTGGCACCGGTCTGGCTTGAAAGATGAACCGCCGGTTGCCATCCGCCCGATATCGCCAGCAGGTCACAGGAAACATGCTGCACCGTACCGCCCACCAGCGGCATGACATCGACGGACTGAAGCCCGAAATGCCCATGGGTGTTGACGACCGCATGACTTGCCAGAACGGGAATCCCTTCCGCCTTGACCCTGTCGATCAGATCCGACTGCGCATCCCCGCGTGGATCGACCACGGCCTGGACGCTGGCCCCGGCCGCGATCAGGTCCAGGGCGGTTCGGTAAGCATCGTCATTGTTGGCGAAAATGACGGCACGTCGTCCCGGCAGCACACCGAACTCGTTGATATAGGTGCGCACCGCACCTGCCAGCATGATGCCCGGACGGTCGTTGTTGCCGAAGACCAGCGGCTGTTCCAGTGCGCCCGTCGCCAGCACGACCTGTGCTGCGCGGAACCGCCACCATCGTTGACGGGGCAGATGGTCCGGCGGTTCCGGGTAATGGTCTGCCACCCGTTCAACGGCACCGATCAGATTGTCGTCGTAATAGCCGAACGCCGTGGTTCTGGTGAACAGCTTCACATTCGGCAATGTCTTCAGGTGTGCGACGGTCTTTTCCGCCCATTCGTGGCCGGGCGCGCCGTCGATTTCCATACGTTCCTTCAGCAGGCGCCCGCCGAACACGGGGTTTTCGTCCACCAGAATAACCCGCGCGCCCGCCTCTGCGGCCGTCAGCGCCGCGCCCAGGCCCGCCGGCCCGCCGCCGATGACCAGCACATCGCAATGCGCGCTTGCCCGTTCGTAGCGGTCGGGGTCGGGCTCGTGGCTGCCGGTGCCCATGCCCGCGGACTTTCGGATGATCTTTTCAAAAAACATCCAAAGTTTCGTGTTCGAAAACGGACCCATGAAGGTCTTGTAATAGAACCCGGCCGGGATGAAGCGGGCAATAAGCTGGTTTATCGCCTGGGTGTCGTATTTCAGGTTCGGCCAACGGTTCTGGCTGGTCGCGGACAGGCCGTCATATAGTTCAGCCACCGTTGCGCGGGTATTCGGTTCCTGACGGTTTCCGCCGCGCATGCCGACCAGTGCATTCGGTTCTTCCGCCCCGGCTGAAAAGATGCCGCGCGGCCGGTGATATTTGAAGCTGCGGCCGACCAGGGTGACATCGTTCGCCAGCAGGGCGGACGCCAGTGTGTCGCCTTCGTAGCCTTCATAGCTTTTTCCGTCGAAGGTAAAGTGCAGCGGCTTCGACCGGTCGATGCGCCCGAATCCGTTCAGACGTTTTGGCTGATGTCCTGTCATTGGCCGGTCTCCCCGCCGGACGCGGGCTCGTCCGACATGGCGCCACGGGCCGGGCCGGTCGCCAGGATTTCATGGGTCAGCGTGTTGCGCCGGACCCGGATCCATTGTCGGCAACCGCCGACATGGTGCCAGTATTCCAGATGCGGTCCGCGTGGGTTGTCGCGTTGATAGACGGCTTCAAACCAGTCGTCTTCGGACGCGTCCAGGGCCGGTTCCGCGACTGTGGCGTCGCCGCCATAGCTGAATTCCAGCTGGTCGCGGTCGCCGCAATATGGGCAGTGAATTCGAAACATGTCCTTTTGCCCCTATGCCATCAATGCAGTTTCGGTACCGGTCCGGCGCCGCGTTCGTCGACGACGCGCCCGGTACGGAACCGTTCCAGGTTCAGATCGCGGTTGATCCAGTGCGGCTCGTCATGGGCGATTGTGTGGGCAAATACCCAGCCGGATCCCGGCGTCGCCTTGAACCCGCCATAGCACCAGCCCCCGTTCAGATAGAGGCCCTTGACCGGTGTTTTGCCGATGATCGGGCTGCCGTCCATGGACATGTCCATGACACCCGCCCAGTGCCGCAACATGCGGATAGGCCCGATGCACGGCATCAGGGCCATGCCCTCTTCCCCCAAATGTTCGATCAGCGGCATGTTTCCGCGTTGGGCATAAGAATTGTACCCGTCCAGATCGCCGCCGAAGACCAGGCCGCCCTTGTCAGACTGGCTGATATAGAAATGCCCTGCGCCGAAAGTGACGACCCCGTCAATGAAGGGTTTCAGCGGTTCGGAAACGAACGCCTGCAGTAGGTGGCTTTCGATCGGAAGGGTCAGACCCGCCATGGCCGCGACATGGGTCGTATGACCGGCAACAGCCATGCCGATACGTTCCGCCCTGATCGAACCGCGGGAGGTTTCCACCCCCTTAACCGCGCCGTTCTGAATGTCGAAGCCCGTGACCTCGCAATTCTGGATGATATCGACGCCCAACCGGTCGGCACCGCGCGCAAATCCCCAGGCGACGGCATCGTGTCGGGCGGTGCCACCGCGGGGTTGCAACAGGCCGCCATGGATCGGGAAGCGCGCGGTATCGGAAAAATCCAGCATCGGCGCATACCGGCGAACCTGTGCAGGGTCCAGGAGTTCCGCATCGATGCCGTTCAGACGCATTGCGTTGCCGCGCCGTGCATAGGCATCCATCTGTGCGTCCGAATGCGCCAGATTCAGAACCCCGCGCTGGGAGAACATGACGTTGTAATTCAGGTCGACCGACAGACCTTCCCACAGTTTCAGCGAATGTTCGTAGAAATGCGCATTCGCTTCCAACATGTAGTTCGACCGCACGATCGTCGTGTTCCGGCCGGTGTTCCCGCCACCGATATAACCTTTCTCCAGAACGGCGATGTTCGTCATGCCGTGCAATTTCGCCAGGTAATAGGCCGTTGCCAGCCCGTGCCCGCCGCCGCCGATGATGATCGCGTCATATTCGGGTTTGGGTTCCGGGTCGCGCCAGGCGCGCGTCCAGTGTTTCTGGCCCGTCAGACCGCCCTTTAGGACGCTGAAAACGGAATATCGGGACATGGTCGCTTCGTCCTTGGATGAACGGGAAGCCGAACACGGCAGGACACCGCATTCAGGCATCCGACTTTGTACGAAGCCGGCGGCTGAAGCACGCGCGAAAACGCGTCCCCGACTGTTCTGTTTTTACCGAATGAGGAGTCGTTTTCTGAAAGGTCGGCTGATTGCCCTAACCCGACTTCATCAGGACCGCCGTTCCCGAACGGTCGGGGATGACGACCGGGTGTTCTGGCTTGTCAGCAAAAAACTCGTCGACGGCTTGCCGAACGCCGGGCCAGGCGGTTCCGGCGTAATCGTGGACGATCAGCATGCCGCCAGCGTTCAGTCGCGGATAAAAGAACTTCAGCGCGGACTTTATCGGTTCGTAAAGATCGCAGTCCAAATGTACCAGGGCGAATCGCGCCTGGTCGGGGATCATCGATGCGGTCCCAGGAAACAAACCAGGACAATAGTGAATGTTGGGAGATTCCCCCACGAAGGCTTTCACTTCCGGCAGGTCACAAGCGTAGTCGCCGCCCGCCGACACGCTAAGGTCTGCGTCGGCATCGGCGTCGCTGAAACCTGAGAACGTGTCCAGCAGATATAGATCCCGATCGGGGGCCAGTTCCCGAAGGATTCGCGCGCTGGATCCCTTGAAAACGCCCAGTTCCGCGAAGGCGCCCGGGATGCCGCGCTTCTCGAGCCGGGTGATGTTCTGCATGAAGAAGAACAGGCGCACCTGGTCGGTGTGGTTGTTGCCCCTCCGTCCGTACCGCCAAAGCGGGCGCAAATATCCAAGCGACGGTTTGAAATGAATGCCGAGTTCGTCCGGGCGCGACGAAAGGTGAATTTTCGATGTACCGTTGTTGAACAAGGGATAGATAATATAGACCAGTATGTTACGCCAGATACGCCGAAAGGGCTTTAAAGGGTCCATTCAGATACACTTTCCCATCAATGCAGGTGACAGTTTCATACACCGCGCCCCCGCAAGCGGTCGGTGTCGCGGCGTTCTTTCTTGGTCGGCCGACCTGCCCCGTCTTCGCGTCTGGCGACGGGCGGCGGAGTTTTCGATTTCGCTTTTGGCTGCGGTGGGGCCAGATCGGAATAAAGAGTTTGCGCTTCCGTCGCCGGTCCGCGCCGGGCGGCCGTCGCGACGACTTCTATGACTCGCACTGCCTGGCCCTGCGGAAAGGTCAGGACGTCACCTGGGCCGACCGAATGGGAGGGTTTGCGAACCGGTTGCCGATTGACGCGGCAATGACCGGCGGTGACGATTTCCGCCGCCAAAGTGCGGGTCTTGAAGAATCGCGCGTGCCACAGCCATTTGTCGATGCGGCACCGGCTGGCCCCCTGTGGTTCCGGGTTTTCCGACATGGCTATTTCGTTTGCACCAGGGTCTTCAGGACGGCGAAGGGCGAATCCGGGTCAGGACGCCGCCGGTCGGTCTTGACCTTGTCTGTTCTGGGGGGCCGTTTTTTTGACGCGGCCTTTGCCTTTCGCTGTCGCTTGCCCCGAATGAAGGTCAGCGGGTCGGCGGCTTCGTCGGCCGCCTTCAGCCCCAGTGCCCGGAATACACCAAGGATCAGTTCGCGGTCACCGGGGGCCAAGCCCAGGGCTTGAAGCCTGCCTGTATCTGCGACAATGCCGGATTCCGGCTTCAGGTTTCGGATTTCAGCGGCAATGCGTTCCCATCGGTCCAGCCGCAGCGCCACGGGGCCCGCCGGACAATACCCCAGAAACGGCCATGCGTCGGGCGGTGCCAGCACCGATGAAAGTCCCGGTGCCGGGGAATTGGGCGTTTCCGGAACGGAATTGCCGGTCCATGCCGCCCAAAGAATCGCGCGCGCCCGAACGGCCTTGATATCCAAAAGTCCCGACAGATAGACCCAGTCCCGCCCCATACGCAGGCCATGTGTGGTCAGTGCCTGGCGGTCGGATTCGTTGAGGGCCTTGATCCCTGTCGCCGCATCCCGTCGCGTCAGGCTGCCCAGCCCTTCGCGCAACTGATATAAAAGCCCGCGCCCGGCGGGGGACAAGTCGCCCGCCAGCCGGTCGGTTTCGATCAACGCGCCCAGCCGGCGCCCCAGGAAACCGTCGACAAATTTTTGAAGTCTGACGCGAATGCGTTCGTTCAGGGCGTCTTCCGGAATGTCGTTTCGCAGCAGGACCGCGCGGGGCGACAGGATCGACGCGCCCTTTTCCACGCCGGCAACCGCGCGTCCGCGCCAGGTCACCTTGCCGTCCGGCGACATGCCGAATGACTGGTCCGGCGCATCCTCAATCTCTTTCGTCAGGATCGGCGCGTGTTCTCCAAGCGCCCGCATGGCCGCCGCCATCAGGGCTTTTTCTTCCCGCCGGTCGGCGGCGTCCTGGGCGATGAAACGAAGCCCGTCCAAGCGCCCTACCACGTGACCTTCAACGATAACCTCGTTCTTCTTGTTGACGGCGGACAACATCTCCACGCCGTCCCGTCCCCTGGCACGCCCCAATGTCGCCGCGCGGCGGTCGACGAAACGGTCGGTCAGTCGCTGATGCAGTGCGTCGGACAGTTGGTCTTCAATCTGTCGGGTGCGGGCTTGCCAGTTGGCCGCTTCGCGCACCCAGTCCGCGCGGTGGGCGATATAGGTCCATGTCCGGACATGGGCCAACCTTGCGGTCAGCGTGTCGATATCGCCATCGACCCGGTCCAGCCGTTCGATCTGGCCCGCGACATAGTCTTCCGGCAATTGCCCGTCGCGGTCGGAAAGGTGGGTGAATATCTGCCCGACCATTGATGCGTGATGATCCGGCATGACCTTTCGGAAGTCCGGAATCTGGCAGACATCCCACAATAGCTGCACCCGGTCGCGGGTTTCGGCACGTTTGAGGATTTCCGGATCCTGCATCAGGCTGGCCAGGACATACTGATCTTCTGCCTCACGGGCACGAACCAGTTCCGGGCGGTCCGGAACATCATTCAGGCTGGCGTAAAGCCGCTTGGGAGATGCGAAATCCAGCCGCCTGTTGCGCCAGAAAATCTCTTTCACTGGCTGATAGTCATGTTCTTCCACCCGACGTATTATCTCTTCATCCGGCGGTTTGACCGTGTTCGTCACGCCGAATGTCCCGTCATTCATATGCCGACCGGCGCGACCCGCGATCTGACCGATTTCCGGCGCGGTCAGGGGCCTTCGGCGCGCACCGTCGAATTTCGCAAGCTGGGCAAAGGCGACATGGTCCACATCCATGTTAAGGCCCATGCCGATCGCGTCCGTCGCAACCAGGTAATCCACTTCGCCCGCCTGATACATTTCCACCTGGGCGTTTCGGGTGCGCGGGCTGAGCGCGCCAAGCACCACCGCCGTTCCGCCGCGTGTCTGGCGGACCGCTTCCGCAAGCTCATAGACCTGGCCGACGGAAAAGGCGACGACGGCACTGCGTCTTTTCAGGCGGCTCAACTTCTTCGTGCCCGCCCATGTCAGGGTCGACAGTCTTGGCCGCGTTTCCACCCTGACGTCGGGAATCAGCGTCTGGATCAGCCCCGTCATGCTGTCGGACCCCAGAAACATGGTTTCCTGTCGGCCGCGGGCATGCAGAAGTCGATCGGTGAAGACATGGCCCCGTTCCGGATCCGCGCAAAGCTGGATTTCATCGATCGCCAGGAAGTCAACGGTCCGGTCCAGGGGCATCGCTTCGACCGTACAGACCAGGAAGCGTGGGTTGGGCGGCAGGATCTTTTCCTCACCCGTAATCAGGGCGACGGACGACGCCCCCACCCTGTCGGCGATGCGGTCGTAATTTTCGCGCGCCAACAGGCGCAGCGGAAAGCCGATCATGCCGGTCGCGTGGCCAAGCATCCGTTCCACGGCAAGATAGGTCTTGCCCGTGTTGGTCGGCCCCAGAATGGCGCGGATCGCGGATCCCTGCATGGTTGGACAATAGGCGACGATTCTTTCGCGGAAAAGTGCGGAACCTTCCTGCCGTAATTGAAACGCGCCATTCAATTTATTTATTGAATAATCAGTCAATAAATTGAATATTAGATCAAGATACTGATAATGTGAGGTTATTCTGTGGGTCGCAGATCGATAGAGGATGTCAGGCGGGCCGAACTGGTCGAAGCGGCCCTGTTGGTGATTGCCCAGGAAGGGCACGATGCCGCGACGACCCAGCGCATCGCCGCACAGGCGGAAACGTCCCCCGGAATTGTTCATCATTATTTTGGGGACAAGGCATCCCTTCAGCAGGCGGCATTCCGTGCCGTGCGCAAACCGGTCGCACAGGCGTACCGGAAATTGCTGGCGGAAGCCGGTGACCCGGAGGGCACGGGCTGGGACGCGTTGAACGTGGTGGTCGATGCGCATCTGGAACCCCGGGTGCTGACGATTCCGACGGCCGCGGTCTGGCTGCAATTCACGTCCCGCGTCGCCTATCGTCAAGACTATGCGCGGATTGCGGCGGCTGTTCGTTGCCGGCAGGTCGCAGCCCTTCGCCGGGCGTTGTTGTGCCGGACCGCAACGGTTGAAGAGGCGTCTGCACGTGCGCGGGTCATCGCATCGGTGCTGGACGGTATCTGGTATGAAACCGCAACCCGCGAAGGCGGCCTTGCCCCGGCGGAAGCGAAGGCAATGGCGGCGCCCCATCTATCCTTGTAACGAACAGGACCGGGCACTAGGATTCGAACCATGATAACGAAGACCATGAAGCTTGCCGGGATTGTCTTTCTGCTCGCGGGGCTGACGGGCTGTTATCTTCCCAACAAATTCGAACTGACGATGCAGATTGCTGCGGACGGTCGCTATGCAACGGCCTACCAGGGGACGTTGACGCAGCTGCAGTTCCTTCAGCGCATGGGTGCCGGTGAAATCACCGGCAGCGCGGTCGACGAATATGTCGGCATCTATGAGAACGAAATGCGCCGCGATTCCGGCTTCAAGGAAGTGACCTATCTCGGCAATGCGGAATACCAGGTCGACTATGAACGCCAGGGCAGCCTTGCGCGCGAACGGCAGTACAGTTTCCCGACACGCCGCGCGGTTATCCTGGGGCTGCGCCGCTGGACGCCGGAAACCGCGCAGGAATATATCGCGCGTTTCCAGCAACAAGGTCACCCGGCGCTGGTTTCCATGGCGGAAGCGGGGTTTATGCGCGAACCGCATATCATGGAAGTGTTCGGGGAGCGTCTGCCGGCACGCATTCGCGAAGATCTGGAAGCAAACGGTTTTTGGGTTCAGGGTCAGATCCGTATCTGGACCGCGGCGCGGGTCGGTTACCACAATGCCCAACAGGTGATGGAAGGGAATCCGTCGCTCTATATCTGGGACATTGATACCCTGCATGACGACCCGCCGCACATGATCCTGGCCTGGACGCCGCCGTCGGAATGATTCGGTCGTTCGCGGAATGGCATCCGAATACTGCGAATAATGTCAATAGATTAAGACGGACGCTGTGATGGATTTTCAGCCCATTTTGCAAAGCCTTGCCAGCGGGTTTCCCTATCTGATTCTTCATTTCGGTCTAACGGTCGCGATCTGGGGATTGGGTGTCTGGCTTTACATGCTGGTTACGCCCTACCGGGAAATGGCGCTGATCCGGCAGAACAATGCCGCCGCGGCGGTCAGCCTGTCCGGCGCGATGCTTGGCCTTGCCATACCGTTGGCATTCGCGATGGCGGTCAGCGTGAATGCGGCGGACATCATTGTCTGGGGCGCCGTCACCGTCCTGTTGCAGCTTCTGGTCTATCGGGTCATCGACCTTCTGATGCGAGGGCTTGCCAAACGGATCGAGGAAAATGAAATCGCGCCTGCAATCTTCGTCGGCGCGGCAAAATTGTCCGTTGCGGCCTTTAATGCGGCCGCCGTTTCCGGCTGAACGGCCGGAAAATGAAACGCTTCGACATCATTGTGATAGTTCTTTTGGGGCTGGCCGTTCTTGCGGAACTGCTGGGTGTGTTCGAGACGTTGCAAGGTGGCCGTCCCGAACCGCAGATCCGCCGCCCCGCGCCGGAAGGTGATCCGCTGCCACCGGCGGATCCTGACCGGGACCCGGTTGTCCTGATAGAAGACGGCGGCCCGCCGCAGAACAGTATCGGCACCGCATTTTCGCTGGATTCCGACGGGTTGTGGATGACGGCGCGCCATGTGGTCGACGGATGCGACCGGGTGGGTATCGTCAC
Source organism: Alphaproteobacteria bacterium (assembly GCA_040217575.1). GTDB lineage: Bacteria > Pseudomonadota > Alphaproteobacteria > UBA8366 > Aestuariispiraceae > Pacificispira. Next base: position 537,261 of record JAVJPW010000002.1, read on the forward strand.
CGGGCCGCAGCGGGCCGTTCCGGTGGAACGCATTTGGGAAGACCCTGTCGCGGACCTGGCGATTTTTCAGGATGCGCTGAACCGACCCGCGCTTTCACTGTCCGAACGGCTGCCTGTGCTGGGGGAAGCGGCCTATGGCGTCGGTTATCCGCAAGGGGAGCCGCGGGAGGTTTCGGGGCGTCTGATCGGGCGCGGCATTTCCCAGACGCGGGGCAGGGGCACGGAAGAACCCATCCTGGTCTGGGCCGAGGAACGGCGGTTTCCGGACTTCGACGGAACATTGGGCGGCATCAGCGGTGGACCACTTTTGTCCTATTCCGGCGAGGTTCTGGGGGTGATCCTGTCCGGTTCCGTCCGTAGGGGGCGCTTCAACACGGCCGCACCTGAGGCGGTCCGCACCGCCCTGGCCGCGTCCCGCACCGATGCGGACCTGCAGGGACGGGAAATCGATCTTGCACGGGACCTTGATCCGGAAACCATCCGCACCCAGGCCGAAAGACTGCGTAGCGAAGGGACCGTGTCCCTTGTCCTGTGCCGGGTCGATGGCGGCGCGCGGACCGGCACCCGGGTGCGAAAAGGCTGATTTTGCGTTATTTTTTGTCATTCGCCGGTCTGTCTGAAGGGGGAATTGCTCTTGACGCTCCTTCGACACTTTGGCACGGTTTTGCAGGGGCCCGGGGTCGATAGACTGTGCCTTTGTGTTTTGTCGACGGCACAGAACAATAACAGGTCTGCCCGGTGGATTTCGTTTGAACAGGAACTGGCGGTCCCGAACATCTCCGGGATGCCATGAGGGAATAGTGGGAGACATTCATGACGCGATCCGATCTGATCGCCCGCGTGGCGCAGCGTCAGGACCTTTACCAGCGCGAAGTTGAACGTGTCGTGACCGCCGTGTTCGACGAGGTTGCCGAGGCTTTGGCCCGTGGCGACCGTGTGGAACTGCGCGGCTTTGGCGCATTTTCGGTCAAACAACGGGAATCGCGTGTCGGGCGCAACCCGCGCACCGGCGAGACGGTGCATGTGGATGCAAAGGCGGTTCCGTTTTTCAAGACCGGCAAACTTCTGCGGGAAAGACTGAACGGCGCTTCTTGATCCAGCCGGTGTACCGGTTCGGAAAATCGCGATACGATCGGCCGGCACCTTGACCGCAGGGAGTTACAATGCGCGCTGTCTCGAAACTGATCGCCTTGATCGTATCGCTGCCTTTCATTCTGTTTGCCATATCCTTTGCCATTTCGAACAGGGATGCGGTGGCGTTTCGCCTATGGCCGTTTGACGCCGAAGTCGGCATGCCGCTGGTCCTTGCGGTTTTTGTCATCCTGTTGGGCGGTTTCGTCATAGGGGCGCTTGCTTCCTTTATCGGTGCAGGCCGTCTGAGGCGCCGGGCCAGAACGGCCGAAGCCCGGGTTCGGGAATTGGAAATTGACCTGGCCCGCGAACGCCGGAAGTCTGAAATCGCTGTTGAAAAGGCGCGGGAGGAAGGTGCCGTCGCCGCGCTGGAGAAGGCGGACGCCGCGCCGGCAATCGCCGCGGAGTAAGGCAATCCAATGGCATTCGGCGCCTGAATCTTGAAAGCCCCGGACGTCACCCTTTCTTAAGTTCTGGAACGGATACCAGAATCGGCCCACATGTTGGGCGCCGGCAGGCCATGCCTGGGCCGGCGCGGAAATCAATCGTCGACAGGACCGCACACCATGAAGACCGATGGAATGACCGAGGAGGAGATCAACGCGCGCCATGCCGAAAAAATGGCAAAAAAGAAGGCTGCGCGGGATAAAATGCTGGCCGACAAGACGATCGAAAAGGGATTGCTGATCGTTCACACCGGCAAGGGCAAGGGCAAGACGACGGCGGCCATGGGGCTTGCCGCCAGGGCTGTCGGCAACGGCAAGAAAGTGTGCATCGTCCAGTTCGTCAAAGGCGTCTGGAACACCGGTGAGCGTGAGGTGCTGAAACATTTCCCGGACCTGTGCGTGATGAAGGCGATGGGAGAGGGGTTCACCTGGGACACCCAGGACCGCGCACGCGACATCGCCGCCGCACAGGCCGCATGGGGTTTTGCGAAGGAAGCCATGGCGGACCCCAGTTTCGACATGGTCGTCCTGGATGAACTGAACATCGTGCTGCGCTACGACTATCTGGATCTGGCGGATGTGATCGAAACGATCGCCGGCCGGCGTGAGATGCTGCATGTTGTGATAACCGGCCGCAATGCCAAGGAAGAACTGATCGAGGCGGCGGATCTGGTCACTGAGATGGAGCAGGTGAAACATCCGTTCCGATCCGGCGTGAAGGCGCAGATCGGGATCGAGTTCTAAAAAGATCCCCTGACGGGATAGAAGGAGATTTCTCGATGCATTGGACGTTGAAGCCGGTCTTTTCCCTGATCCTGATGGCAGGCATCGCAATGTCCGCGACGCCGTCTTCAGCGGATCGGTTTGATGCCGAAGAACTGGTGACGGAATCCGAAATCACAGTCCGGCGCATGTGGGACCATCCGGAATTTGCCGACTATGTGCGACACTACCTTCGCGATGCGAGGGCCGTGATTGTTGTGCCGAACTTGTTGAAAGGCGGGTTCCTGATCGGCGGTGAGGGCGGTTCGGGCGTGCTTCTGGCGCGGGGCCAGAACAACCAGTGGAGCTATCCGTCCTTTGTGTCGTTGGGGTCTGCGTCGATCGGCCTGCAGTTCGGCGGACAGTCGTCCGAGATGCTGTTGATCATCATGACCGGAAGCGGACTGGAAGCGGTTCTGGACGACCAGGTCCAGATCGGCGGTGAATTGTCCGGTGCGGTCGGCCCCTATGGCAGTGGCGCGGAAGCATCCACGACAACGAACCTGGATGCGGACATTATCGCCTATTCCATCTCGCAAGGGGCGTTTGTCGGCGTGAATGTCGAAGGGACGGCAATCATTCCGCGGGAAAGCCTGATCCGTGACTATTACGGCCGGTCCGTCACCCCGCGGCAGGTCGTGATCGACGGGGCGGTCGGCGATTCCCATGCCGAAACGCTGCGCGCGACGCTGCAGAACCTCGTCTCCAGATAGTGCAGGGCTGGATTTAACCGATGACCGGCAGGGCGCGCACGCCCGCCTTGATGTTTCAGGGCACGGGGTCCGACGTCGGGAAAAGCCTGTTGGTCGCGGGGGTTGCGCGGGCCATGGTCCGTCGCGGTTTGCGGGTTGTCCCGTTCAAACCGCAGAACATGTCCAACAATGCCGCCGTTACGCCCGACGGCGGGGAAATCGGCCGGGCTCAGGCGCTTCAGGCACGTGCCGCCGGGCTGCCGCCATCCGTCCATATGAATCCGATCCTTTTGAAACCGCAAACGGACACCGGCGCGCAGGTCATCGTCCAGGGACGCGTGTTCGGCACGGCGCGGGCCCGCGACTATTACACTCTGAAGCCGCAGTTGCTGGAAAAGGCGCTTGAAAGCTACACGCTGCTTGGTGCGGACGCCGATCTGATCCTGGTGGAAGGGGCGGGCAGTCCGGCGGAAATCAACCTGCGCGCCGGGGATATCGCGAATATGGGGTTCGCAGAGGCGGCGGATGTTCCCGTCATCCTGGTCGCGGACATCGAACGCGGCGGTGTCATCGCATCGCTAGTGGGCACCCATTCGGTGCTGGAGGACCGGGAGCGTGCGCGCCTGAAAGGGTATCTGATCAACAAGTTTCGCGGCGACCTGTCGCTGTTCGATGACGGTCTTGCCGCCATCACCGACCGGACCGGTTTGCCGTCGCTTGGCGTTTTGCCCTGGTTTGCGGAGGCCCATTTGCTTCCGGCGGAAGACGCGGTCGCCCTGGATCACGGGCGCATCGGCACCAAAGGCAGTGGTACCGGGCCGATCCGGATTGCCGTGCCGCGTCTTTCACGCATGGCGAATTTCGATGACCTGGACCCGCTGCGGGCGGAAGCCGACGTTGAAATCGAAATCGTGCCGCCCGGAAAGGCCCTGCCTGGGGATGCGGATATCGTTCTTCTTCTGGGGTCGAAAGCCACGATCGCGGACCTGAACGTTTTCCGGAACCAGGGCTGGCATATCGATCTGGAGGCACATATCCGTCGCGGTGGCGCGGTCCTGGGCCTATGCGCCGGGTACCAGATGCTGGGACGGAAGATTTCCGACCCCGACGGGATAGAAGGTTCGCCCGGATCGGTCGACGGGTTGGGTCACCTGGCGGTGGAAACGGAGCTGAAAGGCCCGAAGACGCTGGTTCAGGCGACGGGGCGCGACCTGGCGACGGGACAGGGGATCACCGGTTATGAAATGCACATGGGGCGGACGGTCGGACCTGGCTGCGACGCGCCGATGGTCGAAATCGACGGGCGGCCGGACGGGGCCACGGCGCGGAGCGGGCAGATTGCCGCCTGTTACCTGCACGGGATATTTTCATCCGACGGGTTCCGCCATGCCTATCTTTCCGCCTTCAGACAGGGTCGGGACGCCGGCACAGCCTACGAAGGGCAGGTGGATGCGATTCTGGACCGGCTGGCGGACCATCTGGAAACCCATTGCGACCTGGACCGAATGCTGGAAATCGCCGGGGCTTGATCCGATGCCGCCTATTTGTAGGGGTCGGCGGCGTCGCGCAGCCCATCGCCCAGGAACTGGAAGGCCAAAACCACCATAATTACCGGCACCGCGGGCCACAGAAGCCAGGGGTAAAGCGCTACCGCATTCAGGTTCTGTGCTTCGTTCAACAGGACGCCCCAGCTGGTGATTGGTGGTTTCAGACCAAGTCCCAGGAAGCTGAGCGCCGTTTCACCCAGGATCATGCTTGGAACGGCCAGCGTGATGGACGCGATCAGGTGGCTGGTGAAACTGGGCAGCAGGTGCTTACCGATAATCCGTGCAGGCTTCGCGCCCATCAACTGGGCGGCGACGGCGAAATCCTCCTCCCGAAGGGCCAGAAGCTTCGACCGGACGGCCCTTGCCAGTCCCGGCCAGTCCAGCAGGCCCAGAATGACGGTAATGCCCAGAAATACAAGGATCGGCGACCAGTTGACGGGAAGGGCGGCGGACAGGGCCATCCACAGCGGTAGGGACGGAAAGGATCGGATTACCTCAATCGAACGCTGCACGCACCAGTCCGCGACGCCGCCGAAATACCCGGCAATGCCGCCCAGCGTGATGCCCAGAATGAAACTGATCGCGACCCCGACCAGTCCGACGCTGAGCGATATGCGTGCGCCCTGTACGATGCGGGAAAACAGGTCACGCCCCAGCCGGTCCGTTCCCAACAGGAAAAATTCGGACCCTTCCGCCGGGCATACGAAATGGAAATCCATTTCGATCAAACCCCAATAATCGTATGTCGCCCCGGCATAGTCGTCCGCCGTGCAGAAAAAGCGCAACGGCCTGGGGTCGTCCAGCCGTTCGGTATAGACCCAGCGCAACTCCTCCAGGTTCAGTGCCACATCATAGGGATAGACGAACGGACCGATGAATTCCCCTTCATGGACGAAGTTGATCGACTGCGGCGGCGCATGGATGAAATTCGTGTGCCGGTGCGACAGCTCGTACGGGGCGATCATTTCCGAAAACAGGATGGAGACATATACGATCAACAGATAGATGCCGCTCCAAACCGCAAGCTTGTGGCGCCGGAATTTCAGCCACATCAACCGCCATTGGGATGAGAGATAGAATTTTTCCTGTTCCGGCGTAAGCGTGGTTGCTGAATGCGGGTCGAACGGCGCTTCGTTTACATAGTGCGCCAGCGGTTCACGGTCGGAACGCGGCGGCGATGTCTGGGTCGTATCGCTCATTTCGATGCCTCCGCGCCCAGCCTGATCCGCGGGTCCAGCACCGCCAGTGCCAGGTCGGACAACAGGTTCCCCAGAACCGTCAGCAGGGCCAGGACCATAAGGAACGACCCCGCAAGATACATGTCCTGTGTCTGAAGTGCGCGCAGAAGCATCGGCCCCGTCGTCTCAAGGCTGAGCACGATCGAAACGATGGCCGACCCGGAAATGATTTCCGGCAGGATGTTGCCGATGTCGGCGATGAACGGATTCAGCGCCATGCGCAGCGGATATTTGAACAGTGTCTTTTTGGGCGGAACCCCTTTCGCGCGGGCCGTAACGACATACTGTTTGTGCAATTCGTCCAGCAGGTTCGCACGCAGCCGCCGGATCATGCCGGCGGTCCCGGACGTCCCGATCACGATGACCGGAACCCAGATATGGGCCAGAACGCTCTGGAATTTTTCCCAGCTCATCGGCTGGTCGCGCAGATGGTCGTCGACCAGACCGCCGATTGATGCGCCGAACCAGTCGTTCGCCAGGTACATCAGGATCAGCGCCAGCAGGAAGTTCGGGGTCGCCAGCCCGATGAAACCGATAAAGGTCAGGGTATAGTCGCCCGGCGAATACTGGTTGACCGCGGAATAGACACCGATGGGAAAGGCGACGACATAAACGAAGATGATGGTCACGAAGCTGACCAGGATTGTAAGGAACATCCGGTCGCCGACCACGTCCGATACCGGCAGCTCATATTCAAATGAATAACCCAGGTTCCCTTCGAACAGAATGCCCTGCATCCACAGAAGATACTGTTTCCACATCGGTTCGCCGAAACCGTAGTTTTCCCGGTAGAAGGCGATTACCTCTTCACCGATGGCCTCACCGCGATCCTGATATTCCTGGATCAGGGTCGTCAGATAGTCGCCGGGCGGCAGCTGGATGATCACGAATACCAGGACGCTGATCACCAGCAGGGTCGGGATCATGACGAGAAGACGGCGGATGATATATCCAAGCATCGCTTATTCCCTTTCCCGCCGTCCTAGTCGCCTTCGGCAACCGAATGGCTGCCCTCGGCCCAATAAAGGTGGTCCAGGCCGTAAAACCCGAAATGCGCGCCCGGGTCCCAGTTCCACAAACCCTCTTCCGGCAGATTCATCAGCCCGTTGCGCACCACGATCGGCTGCAGCACACCGGAGATGATGCCGATTGTCGGAAGCTGTTCCGCATGGATCTGCAGCATCGTCTCCCAGATTTCCCGGCGTTCGGCATCATTTTCCGCCCGGTACCAGCGATTGCGCAACTCCATGAGTTCTATACCCAGGTCCATATCGGGCGCGGCACCGCCGGTTTGGTTGGTTTCGAAGAACTCGCCCCATTCCGACCACTGGTACTGAACCTGTGTCGTGGGCGCCAAGTCGTTGGGCGCCATTTGCGCCGTCGCAAGGCCGTTTTCGATTCCGGACGAAATGGTCATCTGGGTCTGACCCGAAAAGATTCGTCGACGCAGGCTGTCCTGACCCAGGGGTTTGATGAAGATCTGAATGCCCAGTTCCCACCAGCTGTCCTTGATCAGCTCCAGAATGTCGGCGTCTTCGGTGGACCCGCCGGTTTCCACGATGATTTCCAACGGTTCCCCGTCGGGGCGCAGCCGTTCGCCGGTCCAGCTTCGTTCCAGCCCCATTTCATCCAGAAGTGCGTTGGCGGCGTCCGGGTCGAACCGGGTGAACGCCTCCTGAAACTCCTGCCGGTACAACGGACTGCCCGGCAGCATGGAATTCTGTCCTTCAATCGCCAGGCCGAAATAGATGACGCGGTTGATTTCGGTGCGGTTGATGCCCAGCGAAAGGGCTTGGCGGAACCGCGGGTCGCGCACGATTTCACGCCAGACCGGGTCTTGCGTGGTCAGGTTTGGCATCAGCGCGGCGTGGGACCCTTTTGCAATGCGCCACAGCAAGGTGCGGTACCCGTGCTGCTCCTCATTCCGTTTCAGAAGCGTGACGTCATCGAAACGAAGGTACCGGCCCTGCAGGTCCGCATCGCCGGTACCGGCCTTGCCGGCAATCAGGTCCGCCCCGGTGAGGTTGAATATGACCTCGTCGATATAAGGAAGTTGCAGCCCGTTTTCGTCGACCTTGTGATAGTAGGGGTTGCGCGCAAAGATGAACCGGTCTGCGGGCGCGCTGGTTGTCGGATACCAGGGCTGCAACGTCGGCAGGTCCGGGTTTTCCATGCGATAAAGCCGCCCGGACCGTATGTGGATGGCGGCCCAGTTGCGCTGGCCGGCTTCTTCGGCGGCCGCCTCCAGTTCTTCGATCGGGGTGTAGTTCGGGTGAAACTGGCTCATATAATGCGCCGGCGCGTAGAGCAGGGTCGGACTAGCCTGTGCCAGCCCAGGCAGAAAATCCGGATTGGGGTCGGGCCATGTATACCGGATCGTTGTTTCATCCAGAACTTCGACCTCCGGGAAATTCCCATGCATCGACAGGTAGGACGGCGGTCCGGATGGGTACAGGTCCTCGTTATGGGCCATTTCTTCCCAGAAATAGCGGAAATCCTCTGTCGTGAACGGGTGCCCGTCGGACCAGCGGTGTCCCGCGCGCAAATGCAGCGTATAGGACCGGCCTCCGTCTTCGACATCGAAATCACGCAGAATGTCGGGGACAAGGTTGAAGTTCAGGTCGTATTTTACCAGCCGCGCATAGCCATAGACATACATCTGGCGCGTGTCCCGGTCGCGGTTCATCAGCGTGACCAGACTGCCGCCGTGGCGGCCCGGCTGTTGTCCGCGTTCTGTCAGGTCGACGACATAGGGTTCCATTGGAATCCGTTCGGCAACCGGCGGCAGGGTTTCGTTCGCCACCTGCGCATCCAGGCTGGGCGGACCGACATAGCGCATCTGTGCGCCAGCAGGCGATACCATCAAAATCAGGAATGCCAGAACCGAAACAACTCGCGTCATGCCGCGTTCCTGCCCAACCGTGCGTCTTCGCCGGCGCGAACGAAATGCCCTTCGCCCAGGTCGTGGAACTGCGGGCGGACGGACCCGTCATCGGTAAAGGGCGCGGGCCATGCGGCCGGATTCGACGCCTTTTCATCCATCAGGCGTTTGAAATCCAGCGGGTTGTCCGGGTTCGGTTCCGGCACGGCGCGCAACAGGCCCTGCGTATAGGGATGGACCGGATTGCGGAACAGGACCTCACGCGGCGCGATTTCGACCAGACGTCCGCGGCACATGACCGCGATCCTGTCGGCGATATAGTCGACCACGGCCAGATTGTGGCTGATGAAGATATAGGTCAGCCCCAGGTCGCGCTGAAGGTCCTTCAGAAGGTTCAGAATCTGTGCCTGGATTGAAACGTCCAGTGCCGACACCGGTTCGTCACAAATGATGATTTCGGGGCTCAATGCCAGTGCCCGGGCGATGCCGATCCGCTGTCGCTGACCGCCGGAAAAACTGTGCGGATAGCGTTTCAGGTGACGCATATCCAGCCCCACCAGTTCCATCAGGGTGGCTGCCTTCTGGCGCCGTTCTTCCATCGTTCCGACACCGTGAATGCTCAACGGTTCGGTCAGAATTTCCAGCACCGTCATGCGCGGGTTCAACGACAAGAACGGATCCTGGAAAATAAACTGCATGGTGCGTCGAAAATCGAACAGGGCGTCGCCTTCAAGCGCCAGCAGGTCCGTGTCGCGATTGCCGTCGAAATAGGTGACAGACCCGCTGTCGGGCGAGAGGGCGCGCATCAGGATCTTCGACAGGGTCGTTTTTCCGCAACCGCTTTCCCCGACCAGCCCAAGGCATTCGCCCCGGCGCACGTCGAAATCCACCGTGTCCACCGCGCGCACGGCATTGGATGAACCAAGGAGGCCGCCTTTTCGGATGGTGAAGGATTTCGTGATATTCCTGACACTCAGGATCGGTTTGGCGGTGTCGGTGACCTCGCGGGACCGGAAGTCGCTTCGGATCGTGTCGGCATTCGCCTTGATCTCACGGATGGGGATCAACCGTTCGCCTGGTTCCATGTTGAACCGCGGGACGGCATGCAAAAGCGCTTTCAGGTAGGGGTGGCCAGGGGCGCGGAAGATGTCTTCCAGCGTTCCGTGTTCCATGACTTCCCCATGGTACATGACGACGATTTCTTCCGCCATGTTGGCGACCACGCCCAGATCATGGGTGATCATCAGCACGGCCATGCCCAGTTCCTGCTGAAGGTCGCGCATCAGTTTCAGGATCTGTGCCTGGATCGTCACGTCCAAGGCCGTGGTCGGTTCGTCCGCAATCAGCAATGCCGGATGGCAGACCAGCGCCATGGCGATCATCGCCCGCTGGCGCAGGCCGCCCGACAGTTCGAACGGATATGTCCTGAGCGCCCGGTCCGGGTCGGGGAAGCCCACCATGCGCAGCATGTCACGCGACAGGTCCTGCACTTCCGCCGCGCTGCAGTCGCGGTGAAGTTCCACCGCCTCGCCGATCTGGTTGCCCACGGTGTGCAGGGGTGACAAGGCCGTCATGGGTTCCTGGAAGATGATGGAAATGCGCCCGCCGCGAATGGCGCGCATGTCCGGGCCGTCGCGGTCAAGCCGGGCAATGTCGATCGCCGGCCCGTCGGTTGCCGGATCGTTGAACAGGATCGATCCGCCGGTGATTTCGCCGGCCTTCGGCAGAATGCCCATGATGGCCTGGCTGACGACCGATTTGCCGGAACCGGATTCCCCCACTAGCGCCACGGTCCCGCCACGGGGCACACGGAAGGAAACGCCCTTTACGGCGTCTATGGTCCCTTCCATGAGGCGAAAGCCGATCCGAAGATCGTTCACGGTCAATAGATCGCCGGTCATGGCTGCGGCCTTGTCCCCCGTAACATTGTCACCTCGGCGCAAACCGTGCCGCCGGGCGTCTCCCGTTCTTACTACAACCCGGTATCGTTGACCGGATAACCGAGCGCGTCGAAATTCAGCCGTGAGGTCGTATCCACTTCGACAGGGCGGGCCCGGCACACCGCCGATACATATTCAAGGACCGTATCAAACTCTTTGAGCGTAGACTCGACAACAATTTTTGTACCGTTGCCCCGAACCGTCAGAATTGAAACCCCACTGGTCGGCGTGGAACGACCTGAACCGAAGTGGGAAAGCTTCGCCTTTTCCAGCGTGTCCCATTCAATTTTCCTGTCGCCACCGACACTGTGCGCCCGGATCGCACTATCGGAGAGTTCTATTTCCGTTTTGTGGCGCAGCACGGTGCGCGTCAGGTATGCGGCGAACAGCGCGGTCAGACACCAGAACAGAACCGATACCGGGCCAAGGATGTTCTCGACGAACAGGTTGGGCGCCAGGGTAAAGACCAGCCCGAACAGGCCCGTCAGGGTCTCCCAGATCAGGGTCCCGGTATTGTATCGAAGGCGTTTTATCACGCTGCTGTGTCCCCATCCCCGTTTCCGGCACGTATCGCATCGCGGGCAGAAACCCAGGTCGCGGCCGGATGCCGGTCGATCACCCCCAGCAACCGGGTCATAAAATCCCACGTCGCGGCATCATGTTCCAGATGGTGGGTCAGGACCCCAACCGCTTCTTCACCATCCGTATCTGTCTGCCCAAGCCGTCGCCGGGCCAGTGCGCCGGTCAATGCCGCAAGACAGTTTGCGGACCCGGCAAAACGGGCAGATCCCGTCGATTTCTTCCATCCCCAATCCAGCAGGTCAACATGCGTATTCAGACCCGGAAACCGTTCGTTCCGGCGGCGGTCATTGAAGGCTGAAATACCCGTCATTCCGGACCGCACCGCCAAATCTGCGACATCTGGAGCGATCCGGTTCCACGGCGGCACAAACAGCGCGATATAGCGTGCGCCGAAGGCTTGTTTCAGGACATGCCCGCCTTCCTTCAGCTCGGCGACAGCCTCAGTCACCTTTCGGGCGGCGCCGAACTCCGATTTCTTGACGCCTTCCGGTTCATGGTTCCGGTGCAACCAGCCATGCGGCAGGATATCGACCTGTTCGGCTCCCGCCATCCGTCTGGCCAGGGCCGGGTCCATCGCCCCCGGTATGACCGCCAGCGCCAGCGGCCGCGATCCGACAACGCCCAACAGCCGGTCCAGCGCGTCACCCGGCGCGGTCGCGTCGTCATCGCGCAGCCAGATTCGTGCGGCCCTTCCTTCCGCCCGCCAGGCGTCGAGTTCGCGGTCCAGCGCCGCCCAGGAACCCGGTTCAGTCATGTCCGGTCGCCCAGAAGTGAAAGCAGGGCACGGGCGGAACTTTCCGCCCCCGCCATCCGGTAGAAAGCCCGGTCCGATCGCGGCAGCGCAAGTGCTTCGTCGATAGCCTGTGCGATCGACCGTGCGTCCAGCCCCTTTTCCGGCACGCAGACGGCCCGCCCGGCCCGGGCCAGAAGGCGGGCGCGGGTCGGTTGTTCGGTTTCGCCGCCGCCGGGCCCTTCGAACGGGACCAGGACCGCAGGGCAGCCGCTGACCGCCAGGTCGGCGACGGTGTTGTAGCCGGCCTGGCTTATCGAAACCGACGCACCGGCAAGCAGGTCCAGAAAGTCCGCCCGCGCCGGTTCGGCCAGAATACCATCTGGCAGCTTTTCCAATGCCGCACGATCCCCGTCCGGCAGGTTCGGACCGATCATGATGCGCCACGTGCGTTCCGAAAGGGACGATATTGGGCGGGCGGCAATCGCGGCGCGAATGAGGGCCCCGCCGGTCGCCCCGCCACCGGCGGAAACGATGACATCCCCATGATGTATTACTCCGCTGGCGGGCGGAGGCGGTCCAACGATTCCGGTATAGATCAGCTTGTCCGCGACCCCGGGGGCAGCGGCGAAACTGTCCGCCAATTGCGCAAACCCGGGATCGCCATGAACCAGAATGGCGTCGAACGCGGCCCGCGCGATTTCGGCGATTTCGCTGTCCTTGCGGCGGTCCTTTCGCAGGACCAGGATATCGCGGATCGACACTGCCGTTCGCGCCCCTGCCTCCCGTGCAGCGGCAATCAGCGGCAGCAGTTCGAAGCGAAAGGCGCGCCGGGCGAAGGGAAACCCTTCCAGCAACAAAATATTCGGGTGGCATTCGTTCAGGACATCCAGGCTGGCCGTGGCCCGCCGTTCGCGCCAGTCGTCGTCGATGGGTAAACCCGTAACCGCATCGACGACGCCGGAAAACGCGGCGTCCGCCGACTTCGCCGGCGGCAGTTGGATTCGGGTCAGCCCTACCGGGTCGTCTTCGGGGCGAATGTTGTCCGGGACACCGCCTTCCATCAGCGTGACGTCAAATCCCGCATCAACGCAGGCCCGCGCAATCCGTTCGCCGCGCACGCGGTGGCCAATTCCCAGCATGTGCTGGACGTGGAACAAGAGCCTGGGTCTCGGGTCATTGGAGGTCATGCAGGGGCTTCCTTGGCCACCATCGACAGGTTCAGTCGGTCTGGTACGATGCTGCCGTCGCTGTCGACGGTAAAGACATGTACCGCATCCCAGTTCAGCCGAACCGGTGCACGCCCGGTCATTGGCCAGTCGAAGGCCTCTGCCAGGACGGCACGGATCACGCCCTTGTGGGTTACGCAGACCCGGTCACCGCCCTGTGCCGCCCATCCACGCAGCAGGGGCAGAACCCGCGCCTGCACCTGACGCGGACTTTCGCCGCCCGGCGGTTGAAAGTCGAGACCGCGCGCCTCGTTTTCGGTCATCGCCGACCCCAATTCGTGGCGCAAATCCGAAATCCGCCGTCCTTCCCAATCGCCGAAATTCGTTTCGATCAGGGCAGCTTCGGTCAGATAGCTGTTCCCGAAAAGAATTTCCGCGGTCTGTCGCGTCCGCGTCAGGGGGCTTGCGACCACCGGCCAGCCAAGAATTTCAGCCGGCGGTGTCCAGCCTTCAACCTCCACCCGGCCCAGCGCATCCAGGGGCGGGTCAGCGCGACCCTGAAGACGCTTTTCGCGATTCCAGTCGGTTGGTCCGTGACGGATGAAGGCAATACGAACGGTCGTCATTGCCGGTGCCCCGGTTCAATCAACTGGTTCAGCTTCTGCTTCAGGAAGGTTGCTGCCGCTGCAATGTCGTGGTTCGCCAGTACATGATCGTGTGCAGCCCGTCCCATTCGGCGGCGCCGGTCCGGGTCATCGATCAGTGCACGAACCGCCAACGCCATGGACGGGACATCGCCTTCTGGTGTCAGGATGCCGGTCTGGCCGTTCTGCATGATGGCGCGCGTTCCGGGCCGGTCACCGACGATCGCCGGCAGGCCGGCCGCCTGTGCCTCCAGCAAGGCCATACCGAAAGCCTCTTTCAAGGCGGGCCAAATGAACAGGTCACCGGCGGCATTCAGGGATCTGATGTCATTCGGACCAAGAAGTCCCGCGAAACGGACGTTGGATTGTTCCCCGAAGGCCGCTTCGATGTCCGGGCGTGCGGGACCGTCGCCGACCAGAATCAGTTGCCACCGGTCGCGGGGAATACGGTCGGCCACATCCGCCAGCAACAGGAAGCTGTCCCGTTTGGAATCGTGCCGCATCATACCGGTTGCCACGGCCCACGCGGTATCGCGCGGCAGGTTGAACCGGCGGGCAAACCGGTCGCGATGCAGGTCACGGTCGACGGCTTCCGCCGCTTGTTCTTTCACATCCAGAAAGGGTTTCAGGGCTACCTGACGATCCCCGGCCCCCAGGGCTTCCACACCGGCCATGTCTTTCGGGTTGGGTTGCAGAATAAGGTCCGCCCGGACGGTCGCCGCATCCGCCAATGCCGAACCGCGCGCCCATTCCCCTTGCGCGCGCTGGGGGGCGTGGCTTGCCTCTGCCAGGACATAGGGAATTTTCAGATGCCGGCTGACTGCGGGCCCGACCAGGTCCGGAGCCTTATAGTAATTGTGGTACGTGAACCAAAGGTCCGGCGGGTCCGCGGAAAGCGCGGCGCACAGACGTGAGGTCTCGTGCGATGCCATTTCTTCGATTTCCTGTTGCCGGGCGGCGCTGCCATCCGGGTTGCGCGTTCGAAGACTGCTTGGGACATCGACCGAAAATCCGCCTGCGCACAAGGCTTCGATCAACAGTCTGGCAAAACGTCGGTCACCGGACGGGTTTTCATGGTCCGGCGGTTTCAGCGGCGCATGGAATGCGATGCGCGCGGTCATGATGCCCGCTGCCGGGCCGTCGGCGTCTTCGCCCCACCCGGGTTGCCGAACCGGCCGATCAGTTCGTCCAGTTCCGCTTCCGCATCGAAGGTCTGACGCACCCGCGCTTCCCCCGCGGCCGCCAGGCGGTCGCGGAGGTCCTGATCCCCGATCGTCCTTTCAATGGCGCGGGTCAGGGCGTTTACATCCCCCGGCGGGACCAGCAGTCCGGTTTCCCCGTCCAGGATCAGTTCGGGAATGGCGGACACGTTGGTCGCAACCACCGCAAGGCCCTGGCTCTGTGCTTCCATCAGGACATTCGGCATGCCGTCCCGGTCGCCGTCCTTCGCAATCTTGCTGGCCAGGACGAAGATGTCCGCTTCCCGCAGCGCCGTGATCACCCTGTCCTGCGGCTGGGCGCCGCGCCAGTCGATGCGTCCGGCGATGCCGTGGGCCTCTGCCCGTCGTTTCAGGGCCGCCAGCAATCCGCCCCCGCCGATATGAACCAGGCGCCAGTCCAGATGGTCCGGCAGTTTCGCCAGGGCGTCGATCAGGTCGTCATACCCTTTCTTTTCCACGGCGCGCCCGACGGATATGAGCGTGACGGGTGCATCAGACATTTTACTGCGAGGGGTCGCTGGAAACCTTGTCAGGTCCAGCCCATGATACTGCAGCAGGACTTTGTCCGGGTCGACCGCCAGCGACCTGAGATGCGCCGCACCGGATTTTGTGCAGGTGACCAGCCAGTCGCATTCCGCAAGCTTTTCGCGGAGTTCCCAGTCCGGCGAGGTCCAGATATCCTTTGCGTGTGCGGACCCGCTCCACGGCAGGACGCGCATGATGGCGCAGTACCGCGCGACGGATGCCGGTGTGTGCAGGAAATGAAAATGCAGTCGCGCGACGTCGTCGGACAGTTCGGCCGCAAGGACGCAGGCCTGCCCGAAACGGCGGACCCGGTTCGGCGTCGGGTCGCGGCGCAGGTCGCGCAGCCATTTCGCGCGCGCAGCCCTGTAGCCTGAAAGCCGCCTCGCACGCAGCCATGACCGGAACACCCGCATCGGTTCCTGGTAGAGATATTCCGGAAGATATTGGACCGGCGCTTTGATTTCCGTGTGGATCGGGTGCGTGGACTTGTCGGTCGGATGGCGTAGCGAAACGATGCGGATGTCCAGCCCACGCTGTTCCAGTCCACGAATTTCCTGTGCGATGAAGGTTTCCGACAGGCGCGGATAGCCCTTCAGGACAAACGCGACCGCCGAACCCATGGTGGCGTCAGGCACGTTTTTCCGAAAGCGTGAGCAGGCGGCGCGGGCGTTCGATCCATTTCCTGGCCAGACGGTCGACATTCACGAGGCCGTCCATCAGGCCCGGCACCACCACTTCGGACGGCTTCGGTTGCTGTGGCAGGTGACGCAGTGCGGTTGCCATGATTTTCGTGTCATCGGACTTCGCATCATCCAGCATGGAAACCAGTCCCAGTTCCATGAACCGGCTTGCCCGGATCTGCTGTTCCCGGCGCGGGCGCGTCCGCGGGACGATAAGCGCGCGTTTGTCGAAGCTCATGATCTCGCAGAAGGTGTTGTAGCCCCCCATGGCGACAACGCCGATGGCGTTGTCCATCAGACTTTCCAGATGCGCATCGAAGGTAATGACTTCGACATCGGGCAGGGTCGCCGCGCGGTCCATGAACTCGCTCTGTTTTTCCTGCGGCATGAAGGGGCCAAGCACGATCAGCGCCGGATGGGGTTGCTTGTCCTGCATCTCATAGGCCCGCATGACCCAGTCGACCATGGCTTCCCCGTCGCCGCCGCCGCCCGGTGTCACCAGGATATAGGGGCTTTCGATCTTGCTGGTCTGATAGCTGTGGCCGTCCTTTGCGATTTCGCGCGGCAGGTAGCCGGTATAGGTGATGCGCCGTCGAACGGACGCAGGCACCGTAATCCCGTCCAGCGGATCGTGTATCTGCGGCAGGCCGTAGACCCATATGTCGTCATACAGATTCATCAGCGCCGGCATCACATTCTTGCGTTCCCATTCCGGCTCCAGCAGGTCCGGGTCGTCCATCACATCGCGCAGGCCAAGTACCGTGGGGACGCCGCGTTCGCGCAGCAGGCGCAGCGTGTCTTCAACCTCCCCCCGCAGTCCCAGTGGTTCCTTGTCGACGATGAACAGGTCCGGGTCGAACATGTTTGCCGTATGGCGAATGATGGATTCGCGGAGGGCCAATGTTTCTTCAATGTCGATATGAAGCTGCAGCGGCGTGTAATCACCATTCCGAAGTTTGATGACGCCCGGCACTCGGACGAAATCGACCCGGCTGCGGAAATCGAAGCTGCCGATGATCGACGAACCGGTCAGAATCAGGACCGTGACGTTCTTGTTCATTTCGACCAGATGGTGGGCAATGGTGCGACACCGTCGCAGGTGACCCAACCCGAACGTGTCGTGGGAATAGATCAGAACACGCGCATTGCGCCCGCGCTCGGGAATCAGGTCCTGACCGTCCATTGCGCAATCTCCCAGCCTTTGCCGCCCATCGGGCGCCGCTCGCCTCGTAACCCTAACGTCGGAGAAGAAGAACTCCCCAGTCTTACGGCCCCAGCCCATTCCAGCCCCTCCGGGCGCGGCAATGGAACGATCAGGAACGCAATTTCCGTACCCCACCAAAATCCTGCCAGCGGGATTTATGGCACAACCGTAAGGATTTTTAAATGGTCGTTAGAAATGGGGCTGTTGCAAGGCCGGAATTTCAACCCTGTTCGGCGCCGGCGGACCGGGCCTCTTCCGCTTCCTCGGCGTCCGGATCTACTTCTGCAACGTCTTCGTCTGTGTCGTTCGACTTGGAAAGAAGCTGCTTTTTCGGTGGTTCCTTCACGGGCTTTTCCTCTTCCTCGTCCTCCAGGGCTTCGACGTTCGATTCCTGGAAGGCGCGGCTGACAAACTGCAAACCGGCCGAATTTCTGAGGAATTTTGCATTCGCGCGTTTCAGTTCGGACAGAAGTTCACGTCCGACGACCCCGCCGTCACCGGCAATCTTTTCGCGGATGACGGCACGGATGACCCGGACATGCTCTTCGATCAGGTCGCAACAGGCGTCCGACCGATCCAGGTTGTGAAGGGTCAGGTCGAACAGGGACCGGGCGACCTGGCTGACCAGCGGATAGCCGAAGGTTCCGCCCTGGCCCCGCATTTCATGGGCCAGGAAGTTGATGCGGTTGAACGGTTTCGTGCGGTCCGCGGTTGCGGATTCCCGGCATGTTGCCAGCGCCGCATCGATCTGCCGCAGGAAGTCATCCGTCCAATCCCGAAAATCCTCGGCCCAGCTGTCCATTTCACGCTGAACGTCGATGATCTTTTGAATGTCGATGCTGGTGTTGGCCATGCGCCGCCTCAGGTCGCCCGGCGGATCATAGAACCGCACCCCCTTCGCTTCGTCCGATGCTTCCGCATCGCGGCGTTCTTCGGGGCTCAGGGATTCACGGCGCCGCCGGTCGGGCCCGAAAAAATTCCTGTATTTGACGTACCGGCGCTTGTCCTTCAACGCGGCGATCAGGTGAACCGCCACCGTTTGGGCCGAAAACGGTTTGGTAAGGAACTCGGTGACCCCAAGGTCGCGGGCAAGTTGAACCCGTGGCGGGTCGGAATAGGCCGTCAGCATGATGAAGGGCATGAACCGGTTCGGCGATTCCTTGTGCCGCCGCACCCAGCGCAGCAGCATGGCCCCGTCCACAGGATGCATGACCCAGTCGGACAGAATGGCGTCCACGCGCGACGCGCCTGCCGATGTCGGGTCCCGTGCCACGGTCCGCAGCATCTCGATCGCTTCCGCCCCGTTCGTGGCGCGCAATATGTTGCCGACACCGAACGTCCGAAGAACCGACGCCAGAAGGCCGCGTATCTGCATCTGATCTTCGACGATCAGAACGGTGGTATGCTGAAGTGCGCTCATGTCCCTCCCGAGTTTAGCAATCGGCGGATCGGTTCGTCATGTATATTCGCGTCTGCGCGTCCTGCGGCGGCTTCATGCACAATTCGTGCCCTGATCGGCATTCCGGTCCGGATTTCAATTGATTATCATGCCTTTGCAGCAAGAAGACACAGCCAGTCGTGGGCGATCGTCGCAGCGGCGATCGCAGTGATTTCCGCGTGGTCATAGGCGGGGGCGACTTCGACGACATCCGCGCCGACCCAGTCCAGATCACCGAGGTTCCGCAGGATATCCAGCGCCTGCGCACTGGACAGGCCCCCGGCAACGGGTGTGCCGGTCCCGGGTGCAAAGGCCGGATCCAGACAGTCGATGTCGAACGTCAGATAGGCCGGGCCGTCGGTGCCGACAATTTCCATCGTGCGGTCGATCACGGCCTGGGTTCCATTTCGATGAACCCAAGGCGCGTTCATTTCCGTGAAGCCGTAGTTGTCGTCGTTCCAGGTGCGCAGGCCGATCTGAACGGACTTTTCCGGGATGACGATACCTTCCTTTGCCGCACGGGCGAACATGGAACCGTGATCCAGCCGCTTTCCATCGTCCGGCCACGTGTCGCAATGGGCGTCGAAATGGACAAGGCGCAGCGGGCCGTGCCTTTCACAATATGCCTTCAGGATTGGGTAGGTGACGAAATGGTCCCCCCCCAGACACAATGTCTTGACCCCTTCCGCCAGGATCGAAGCGATGTCGCGTGTGATGATGGCCGGTGCGTCCGACCCGTATCCCCAGTCGAAATAAACATCGCCCCAATCGACGACCGCAAGTTGTTCAAACGGATCAAACCCGAAAGGAAAGGCTTTCAGTTCCGCCAATTGCACGGACCCGGCCCGAACCGCGCGCGGACCCAGCCTGGCGCCCGGCCGATAGGATGTCGCCAGATCGAATGGAATGCCAACAACTGCCACGTCCGCACCGGTCAGGTCGCGGGTGTATTTCCGCCGCATGAAGCTGAGCGCGCCGGAATAGGTCGCATCGAGGCCGCGACCCTTCGGGTCGTCGGAACGGAAGGCCTGGTCGCCTTCAATTTCCTTGTTGTGCGACGGCATGAACGCAATCCTCTGACACGGGCTGGTCTTCGCGATAAGTTTGCTTGTATCCGAACCCGCCGTCCGATACCAGAGGCGCCGCTATGAGCATATCTGATAAACAAGCAGTCAAAGCGACGCCCGGGCGCGTTGGATTCGTCAGCCTGGGCTGTCCCAAGGCGCTGGTGGATTCCGAACGCATCCTGACCAACCTGCGCGCCGAAGGATACGACCTGTCGCCAAGCTATGACGGGGCGGATGTCGTCGTCGTCAATACATGCGGGTTCCTGGACAGCGCCAAGGCGGAAAGCCTGGAAGCGATCGGAGAAGCCATTTCCGAAAACGGCCGTGTCGTTGTCACCGGCTGCATGGGCGCCGACGAAGACGCAATCCGGTCCGTGCATCCCGATGTGCTGGCGGTCACCGGGCCGCAGCAATATGAACAGGTCGTCAGTGCAATTCACGATGTGCTGCCGCCGCTGCACGACCCGAAGGTGGACCTGGTCCCGCCACAGGGCATCCGCCTGACGCCGCGCCACTATGCCTATCTGAAGATTTCCGAAGGCTGCAATCACGCCTGCAAGTTCTGCATCATCCCATCGATGCGTGGCAAACTGGTCAGCCGTCCCGCGGCCAAGGTGCTGTATGAGGCGGAACGCCTGGTCAAGGCCGGTGTGCGCGAGCTGCTGGTCATCAGCCAGGACACATCAGCCTTCGGTACCGACCTGAAATACGCATCCAGCCGCTGGAACGGACGGGAAATCCGCGCTGACATCGAAACCCTGTCACGCGAACTGGGGTCGCTGGGTGCCTGGGTGCGGCTGCACTACGTCTATCCTTACCCGCATGTGGACCGGTTGATTCCGCTGATGGCGGACGGTCAGATCCTGCCGTATCTCGACATTCCGTTTCAGCATGCAAGTCCCGAGGTCCTGGGCCTGATGCGTCGACCCGCCCATCAGGAAAAGACCCTTCGGCGGATTGAAAACTGGCGGTCCGTCTGTCCTGAAATCGCCATTCGGTCGACGTTCATTGTCGGTTTCCCGGGGGAGACGGAGGAGCATTTCCAGTTTCTTCTCGACTGGCTGGAAGAAGCACAGCTGGATCGCGTCGGCTGCTTCAAATACGAAAATGTGGACGGTGCCGCCGCAAACGACCTGCCGGACCATGTGCCGGAGCAGGTAAAGGAAGAACGCTGGCACCGATTCATGGCCGCCCAGGCCGCCATCAGCACAAGGAAGCTTGCCGCAAAGGTCGGCTGCACGATGGACGTCCTGGTGGATGAAGCATTGGGCGATGACGGCTACGTCACCGCGCGGTCTCACGCCGATGCGCCGGAAATCGACGGCAATGTCTTCATCGAAGGACCCGGCACGGATACCCTGAAACCGGGTGATCTGGCCCGCGTCACCGTCACCGACGCGGATGAATACGACCTGTACGGGGAAGTCGTGACTGCGTTCTGAGCCTGACGTTCGAATATGCCGCTGGTTCGGCGAATCGATTATTAAAGAAATATTGCAATTTTGTGACACACCTGTTTTGGGTGCGCGGTCGAACGGAGTTCCATGCGTGCTAATCGGAAAAAGAACAGTTCAACAGGTTGCCGCCCTTCCTTTTGTAATCGTTGATGGAAAAATCGAAATCATGCTGATTACATCGCGCGCACGGCGCCGTCTGATCGTGCCCAAAGGGTGGCCGGAAAAGCAGATGTCTGGCGCCGCCGCGGCCCATCGCGAAGCCCGGGACGAAGCCGGCGTCGACGGCCCGATCGCCGATGACCCGATCGGGTTCTTCAAATACGAAAAGCAGATGTCCGGCGGTTATTCCGTGCCCTGCAACGTTGCCGTCTATCCCATGCTGGTCCGGTATCAGGCATTGAAATGGCCGGAATCGAAGGAACGAAAGGTCGCATGGTACCCGATCGAGGATGCCGCGCGGTCCGTCGACGACAGTGACCTTGGAAAGCTGATGGTTAGGGTGGCGAACCAGGGGGTAAGTAAATTGATGCAGTTCGCGGACGGTTCCGAAGCATGAATACCAAGAAAGAATCCCTCGACAAGGATCTGGAGAAAATTGTCCACGTCGAACATGCGGCGCGAACGATTTCCAGCAGCTTTTCCGCGATCGGTATCGCGGTGGTCTTTCTGGGGCTTTCCGGACTGATCGCAGGCATGATCTCCGGGGTAGCGGATGAGGGCGCGATCATCGTCGTTGCCGCGATCCTGGGCGGCTATATGGCCCTGAATATCGGGGCGAACGATGTCGCCAACAATGTCGGCCCGGCGGTCGGCGCGCGGGCGATGACACTTTTCGGTGCGCTTCTGATCGCGGCCATATTCGAAAGTGCGGGCGCCTTGCTCGCGGGTGGTGATGTGGTTTCCACCATATCAAAAGGGATCATCAACCCGGACCTTGTCCCGGACAGCGACACATTCGTCTGGAGCATGTTGGCCGCGCTTATTTCGTCGGCCCTGTGGGTCAATCTGGCGACGTGGGTGGGCGCGCCGGTTTCGACCACGCATTCCGTTGTCGGCGGCGTCATGGGGGCGGGCATCGCGTCGGTCGGGTTCGCACTGGTCAATTGGGGTACGATGGGGGCCATCGCCGCCAGCTGGGTTATTTCCCCTGTTCTGGGTGGGATCGTCGCGGCCCTGTTCCTGGCCTTTATCAAGATCAATATCATCTATCGCACGGACAAGATCGCGGCGGCACGCCGGTGGATTCCGCTTCTGGTCGCGATTATGGCCGGCGCCTTTGCCTGGTATCTGTCGATCAAGGGTTTCAAACGGATCTGGCAGCCGAGCGCGACCGTGATCGGCATCGTCACGGCAACCACCTTTTTTGGTGTCTGGGCGGTGATGTACCCGCTGATCCGGCGTCAGTCGGAAGGAATGGAAAACCGGAATCAGTCGCTTCGCACGCTTTTCCGCATCCCGCTGATTTGCTCGGCAGCGCTTTTGTCCTTCGCCCACGGCGCAAATGACGTCGCAAACGCCATCGGCCCGCTGTCGGCCATCCTGCATTCCGTTCAGGAAGGCGCGATTGCGGCGCGGGTTGCGGTGCCGGTCTGGGTCATGGTGATCGGCGCGTTCGGCATCAGTCTGGGGCTGTTCCTGTTCGGACCCAAACTCATCCGGATGGTCGGCGACCGGATCACGAAAATGAACCCGATGCGGGCCTATTGCGTTGCCCTGTCGGCGGCCATCACGGTGATTGTGGCATCCTGGCTGGGCCTGCCGGTCAGTTCGACCCACATAGCGGTCGGCGCGGTTTTCGGTGTCGGCTTCTTCCGTGAATATTTCACTGCAAAGAGCGCGCGTCGCCGCGAACATATGGCCCGCGCAAACAAAAAGAACGATGCCGAGCTCACGCCCGCGCCCCGCCGGTCGGAAGTGGCGCAGCGTAAACTGGTCCGCCGGTCGCATTTCCTGACCATCATTGCGGCATGGGTGGTGACGGTTCCCGCGTCTGCGACCCTGTCAGCGGCCATCTATGCTTTGCTTACGGTCGTCGTCGCGCCTTAGTCGTCTATTATTTTGTCGACGTCTTCCTGACTGAGACGGTTGTCGCCGTCTCCATCCGATGCATTTTCGTTCTTTGCATCGGCCTTCCGGCGCGACCGCATGCCCTGCGGCAAATCCTGTTCGGTGCGCCGCCGATCGGGTCCGGTAAACTTTTCCGTCTTCAGAAACGGTCGAGGACGGTCGATGATCTGGATCAGACGCTGATAAACCGCCTGCGCGGTTATGGGTTTTGCCAGAAATTCCGTCACACCGGCGTCGCGGGCCTCTTCGACCCGACGGAGTTCCGTATGACCCGTCAGCATGATGATCGGGACATATGAATTCGGGCTGTCCGGTGATGTGCGGATCTCGCGAACCAAATGCAGGCCGTCAAGGGGTTCCATCACCCAATCGGCGATAACCACGTCCGCCGGGAAAAGCTTCAGTTCTTCCATCGCCTCAAGTCCGCTTGAACATTCATGGATGTTCTTGACGCCAAAAGCGTGAAGGATCTGTTTGACGAGCGCGCGCATCGACCGGTTGTCATCGACCAAGAGGACGTTCACACGGGCAAGGTTCACACTCATTTCGCGCCAATCTAGTTCATCGCCGGGATCGAATAAGATTACCGGGATACTACATAATTTTCATTGCTTAACAAATGGTTGTGCTTCGCGTCCGCGCAATCGTGCCGCACGGCATTGCGGGTCCGGGCCGCGCGCGCTATCACCGGCGTCGAAATCGACAGGCAATTCCTGGCATCACGGTTGGACAAGGGGTCGAATATGGCGGAGACGCGCTACGACGTATTGGGGATCGGCAATGCGCTGGTGGACGTTCTGGTGGAAGTGGACGATGCGTTCGTGGAAGCCGAAGGCCTTCCGAAAGGCGGTATGACGCTGGTCGAACGCGACGCGTCCGATGCGCTGTATCAAAAACTCCCTTCCGGAGTTGAAAAGTCGGGTGGCAGCTGCGGCAACACGATGGCGGGATTTTCAGCGCTTTCCAAAGGGTTGGGCGGCGGAACGGGCGCCTATATCGGCAAGGTTCGGGACGACCAGTTCGGCGATGTCTTTCGTCATGACATGACGGCAATGGGTGTGGATTTTCCGACCGCGGCGGCAACCGACGGCCCCGGAACCGGGAAGTGCCTGGTGCTGGTCACCCCGGACGCACAGCGCACGATGGTAACCTATCTGGGGGCGGCATCCGATTTCACGCCCGACGATGTTTCGGTGGAAGCGGTTCAAGCCGCAAAGATCGTCTATCTGGAAGGGTATCTTTTCGACCGGGATGCGGCGAAGGCGGCCTTTGTCGATGTGGCCACAGCCGCACATAATGCCGGGCGCGAAGTGTCGCTGACGCTGAGTGACGGGTTCTGCGTCGACCGGCACCGTGGCGCTTTCCAGACACTGGTGCGCGATTATGTGGACATTCTGTTCGCGAACGAACAGGAAATCCTGTCCCTTTACGAGGTGTCCAGCTTTGACGAGGCGTTGCAGGCGGCACGGCGCGACTGTCGCATTGCCTGTCTGACGCGGTCGGAGAAAGGGTCGGTGATTCTGATGGGGGACGAAGTCCATGTCGTGGATGCAGCCCCTGTCGATCGGGTGGTCGATACGACGGGCGCGGGTGACCAGTATGCGGCCGGGTTCCTTTACGGCTACAGCCAGGGTTATGACGTCGCGACCGCGGCGCGGATCGGCGGTATCATGGCGGCCGAGGTCATCTCTCATCACGGGGCGCGGCCGGAAGCCGATGTCGCCGCACTGGTGCGCGGGGCCATCAACCCCTAATGCTGGCGGATCTGTTTTCGGTCCTCGCGCCGGTTTTCATTACCGCAGGCATCGGGTTCGGCTGGATTAAGTCAGGCCGGTCGCTGGATACGAACCAGTTTACGCCGATCATCGTCTGGGTCGGCAGCCCCTGCCTTGTGTTTTCGACCCTTCTTGGGTCCGGCGTCACGTTGGATACGCTGGCTGAAATTGCCGGTCTTGCAGTCATCGCCCACGCTGTCGCGGCGGCACTGGGATATGCGGTTTTGCGCCTGTCCGGTCAGTCCGTCCGGGCCTTTCTGCCGTCGCTGATGCTGCCCAATACGGGGAATATGGGACTGCCTTTGTGCCTGTTCGCCTTCGGTGAAATCGGGCTGGCGCTGGGCATCGCCTATTTCACGATTTCCGCCATCCTTCAATTCACCGCGGGTGCTTCCATCGCGGCGGGCGGAATGTCGCTGAAACGGTTCTTCGCGACCCCGCATATCTATGCGGTGGGATTGGCAATCGTGCTTCTTTCTACGGATACCGTCTTGCCGATCTGGATTGCGAACACGGTCGACCTGATCGGTCAATTCACCATACCGCTGATGCTGTTGTTCCTGGGGGTCTCGCTGGCCAGGCTTACCGTCACCGGTGTGGCGCGTGCCGTCCTGTTGTCGCTGGTTCGGATCGGTGGCGGTCTGGCGGTCGGACTGGTGCTGGTCTATGCGTTCGGGCTGGAAGGTCCGGCAGCGGGCGTCGTACTGATCCAGACGTCCATGCCTGTTGCCGTCTTCAACTATCTGTTCGCGCAATACTACGACAACAGTCCGTCGGAAGTCGCGGGCCTGGTCGTGGTATCCACGGCCATCAGCTTCGCGACCTTGCCGGTCCTTCTATATTTCGTGCTCTAGCGGCGCAGGATCGCAACGGCTTCCAGGTGGGCGGACCAGGTGAACTGGTCGACCGGCGTAACCCGTTCCAGCCGATAGCCGCCTTCGGCCAGTATCGCCAGATCCCGCGCCAGGGTCGACGGATTGCACGAAACCGCGATGACGGTCGGAACGTCGCTGTCGGCGATCTGCTGCGCCTGCGTCGCCGCCCCCGCACGGGGCGGGTCGAAGACGACGGCGTCGAAGGCATTCAGTTCATCCGTCCGCAGGGGATTGTCCTCCAGATCGCGCGACTGGGCCTGAATCCGTTTGCCCGCTGCTGCCTTTCGCAACGCGGCGACGGCATCTTCGGCGATTTCGAAAGCCTGCACATTCGCCCCCGCATCGGCCAATGGCAGGCTGAAGGTGCCGCAACCGGCAAACAGGTCGGCAATTCGGATTTTCATGTCGGGCAGACCGGAAAGGACCAGATCGGTCAGGATACGTTCCCCCTCCTCACTTGGTTGCAGGAAGGCACCGATCGGCAGGGAAACCGGCGTGCCGGCGAACCGGACGATTACCGGGTGGCGCGCGGCAACGGGTTCGTCGAACCCGTCTGTCTGCCATGCGATCCTTGCAAGGGTGTGATCCTCGGCGAATTCGGTGCATAGTCGGCGGTCGGACAGTGTCGGGTCCGCGTCTTTTGCCGGGATGATCAGAAGGTCCGGGCCGCTGTCTGTCAGGGTGATCTGGAAATCGCCGCCGCGGCCCAGGCTTTCCAGTGCGCCTGCCAGGTCCCGAAGCGGTTGGAACAGTGCCGACAGTTCCGGTCTTGCAACCGGGCATTCACCCAGATCGATGACTTCCGACCCGGCGCGTTCGTTGAATCCCAGGACGGTGCGGTTCTTCAACCGCACGGCGCTCAGCCTTAGGCGCCGCCGGGTTCCCGGGCCGACCGCTTGCACCGGTTGGATGCATCCGGTGTCGAATCCTTTTCGCGAAAGCGCATCCGACAGCAGGTTCTGTTTTATGGTCCGATAAAGTGCCGGGTCCAGATGCTGCAGGCTGCATCCCCCGCAACGGGTGTAGTGCCGGCATGCGGGCGTCGCGCGATCCGGACTTTCGGTGTCGAACGACAGGATTTCCGCGGCATACCCATCGCCGCGTTTTACGCCGGGCCGCACGGTGACCCGGTCACCCGGCACGGAAAAGGGAATATAGAGCGGGCCGTTCGGGCCGGCGGCGATTCCGTCCCCACGGGCCCCGATCTGGGTTACATCCACCGTCACCGACGGCGCGGCCGATGCGCGCGTTCTGGGGCCATGTTTTCTTTTTCTGAAACGGTTCGGCACGGCACCCCCTTGCGGACTTTCCAATGAACAGGCCTTTGAAGCATAGTTAACAAAACAGTTGCAGATGACACATGCCGAATCACGCATATTAGGATGAAGGGAAGCGTGCGCGTTTTCAGGCATGAGTCTTGCGAAGCCGAAAATGGGTATCGGTTCGCGAACGGCCCCGGTCCGGCCGGTGGCAATAGTTGGGGAGTTCCCGTCAGCGCATGTCGCTTAATACACTGATCGCCTTTCTGCTCGCATTCGGGCTGTTCGTCTTCGCAATTGTCTCGTCGACGGACAACTACTTTATTTTTGTCGACATGTTCAGCGCGATCATGGTTATCGGCGGGACACTGGCGGCAACGTTCCTGGGTCAGGAATACCGTTATGTCATGCTGTCGCTGCGCGCGATCTTCAGCATGTTCGCCGTTTATCGGACGGGGCGAAACATCCTGAATCAGGAAGTCGGGCGCATCATCCAGTGGGGCTACCTTGCCCAGCAGAAAGGGCTGATCGCGCTGGAACCGGAAGTGCCAAAGGTCGAAGGTGACGACTTCCTGTCCTTTGGGATGGAAAATCTGTTGAGCGGCTATACCGGCGAGGAAATGCGCGAAACGCTGGAAATCGCTGCCGACAAGACGTTCGAACGCAATATGGTTCCCGCCAACATTCTGAAGGGCATGGGCGCCACGGCGCCCGCATTCGGCATGATCGGCACGCTGGTCGGCCTTATCATCATGCTGGCGAGTCTGGGCAACGACCCAAGTGCGCTGGGCACCGGGCTGGCGGTCGCGCTGAACACGACGCTATACGGCGTCATTTTCGCGCGGTTGATCCTGATCCCGGCGGCGTCGAAACTGACCCAGCGCCAGCAGATCCAGCGGTTCCGCCACGAACTGATTACCGAAGGTCTGGTGATGTTGGCCGAACGCCGCTCGCCACGGTATATTGCGGACAGAATGAACAGCTTCCTGGATCCCAGCATCCGCTTCGACATCGACAAGCAAGCGTGACGACACCATGGCCCGAAAAAGACGCATGTCCGACATGGTGGGGGGGGACGACGAAGGTGAAGACTGGCTGGTAACCTATGCAGATGCCATCACGCTGCTGATGGCGTTTTTTGTCATGCTGGTTTCTTTCTCCAAGGTCGAGCTTCCGATGTTCGAAGAGGTGCAGGCCGGCATCGCGGAACGGATCGGCGGCACCGTGCAGAATGACACGCCGATCTTCTCGCTTGAGGCGCAGATGCAAAGCATCATGGCGGAAGCCAGCGAATTTCCGCCTGACGCGGTGAATGTCGGGTTTGACGACGAAGGGGTCGTGATCGAGTTCGCCAGCGGCTATTTCTTCGAACCGGGCGGTGTAGAGTTGACGCCGGGGGCGTCCGATATTCTGGGCGCGGTCTATCGACAGCTTCAGGAGCCGCCCTACGATGTGTTCCTGGTCGACGTCGAAGGTCACACTTCGGATCGGCCGCCGCCGGACGGCAGCCACTTCCCGACGAACTGGGAACTGTCGGCGTCCCAGGCGGCAAGGGTGCTGCGGGAATTCATAGAATTGGGGATGCGGCCCGAATGGTTGAGCGCATCCGGATACGCGGATACGCAAGTGCTGGTGCCGAACCGCGATATCGCTAATAATCCGATAGAGGAAAACAGGAGAAAGAACGAGCGAATCTCTTTACGCTTACATCCGTAATCACGGAAATTTTATTAAATACCTTTAAAATTTGATGCAAATTCTGTTTTTACTGTCTTGCATGAATTGGTATGGGTTTTTCGTGGGGTCGAAAAGGTCGAAGCGAGGGACATGGCGTTCAAGGTTAAATTCTGGGGGGTTCGCGGCTCGATCGCTTGTCCGTCGCCACGTCACATCGGCTTTGGCGGCAACACCAGCTGTATCGAAGTTTCCGCGGGTGGGGAACGTATCATCTTCGACGCCGGTACGGGTATCCGCTCGCTCGGCCTGTGGATGCTCAAGAAGGAAGTCAAGCGCGCCCATCTGATGCTGTCCCACACCCATTGGGATCATATCAACGGATTTCCCTTTTTCACGCCGGCCTTCCTGCCCGACCGCAGCTTCGAGATTATGGCGGGGCACGTCGAAGAGGATCAGGGCGGGATCAGGAAGGTTCTGTCCGGCCAGATGGCGCAGCCGTTTTTCCCGGTCCCGCTGGAAGCGATGCGCGGAACGCTGTCTTTTTCGGATTTCAATGCGGGCGACACGTTCAATCTGTCTGAAAATGTGCGGGTTCGTACGACGCCGCTCAATCACCCGAACGGGGCAACCGCCTACCGGATCGAACATCGCGGCAAGTCCATGTGCTATGTGACGGACACCGAACATGTGCCGGGCGAGCCGGATCAGAACGTCCTGGCCCTGATCGAAGGTGCGGATCTTGTAATCTATGACAGCACCTATACCGAGGAGGAATTCCCGGAAAAGGTGGGCTGGGGCCATTCGACCTGGGAAGAAGGGGTGCGTCTCTGCCGTGCCGCCAATGTGCGGATGCTGGCGATTTTCCATCACGACCCGACGCATGACGATGTTTTTATGGAAGCGCTGGAACTGGAAGCGCGGGAAGTATGGTCCGGTGCGTTCGTCGCGCGCGAAAACATGCGAATCAATCTACTTTAGCACAGTGTCCGGGCAGGGTTCCCGGAATAATGGTGCAATATCGCAACAATGGCGCTGTCCCGGGCAGAAAACGGGGCCGAATCGATTGTTCCGACCAAGGTTTTTCCTGTAACCTGTTTGCGAATCTGCAGTATCAGGCTGGGTAGACATTCTGCAAGGTCAACAACGGCGCGGTGGGCCCTGTTGCCTTGGTGCATTTAAGGGGGCATGGGTAGGTGCTAAGGCTCAATTGGATCACGGGTTCCGCTGCCCTGCTGATTTCGCTGTCGCTGGCCGGCACCGTATCCGCACAGACCGCACCGGAACAGGAGGCCGACCGGGCCGAAACACGCCGCGCGTCGATCGAAGATACGCTTCGTGCAACGGACGAAGCCGTTTCGGCGATGAACGACCCGACCTGCCCGCCTGTCACATTCTCTGATGTCCTGGCAAATCCGGACGATACCGCGTTAAACGTCTGCTAT
The DNA here is from genome assembly GCA_040217575.1 of Alphaproteobacteria bacterium. GTDB lineage: Bacteria > Pseudomonadota > Alphaproteobacteria > UBA8366 > Aestuariispiraceae > Pacificispira. The sequence continues at coordinate 567,709 of JAVJPW010000002.1, forward strand.
GCCCGTGTCCAGATCGCCGCGGGTGAAGTGCGCGGCGCGGCGGCCACCCTGGAACGTGTGCTGCTGATTGCGCCGGATGCCGTGAACGTCCGCCTGCTCTACGCCATTGTCCTTTTCCGTCTGGACAACGTCGATGAGGCGGAACGCGAATTCCTGGAAGTCAGCCAATTGGACCTGCCCGCCGACGTGCGCCGTCAGGTCGACGACTTCCTGGATCAAATTCAGCTGCGCCGCCAGACGGTGCGCCACCGCGCGACCGTCAGTTTCGGCACCTATTACGACACGAACCGGAACAGCGCGCCTGCGTCGGACCAGACTCAGGTGGTGGGTGCATTCACTCCAATCGCGTTGGAAGAAAACCGCGAAAATGACGACATCGGCTGGCTGACGGCCCTTGGGTATCAGTTCACCTATGATCCCGGTTTCCAGAACCAGCATGAAATTTTCGGCGGCGTGAACCTGTATGGGGAGGTCTTGACGGAAGTAAGCCAGCTTGACGTTCAGGCCATGACCCTGGACCTCGGCACACGCCTTCGCTATCCGGGCTGGACCTTCACACCCCGCGCGTTCCTGCGGAACATGCGCCTCGACTGGGACAAATTCTTCCAATCCGAAGGCATCGAATTGCGTGTTGACCACCGGCACAATCTCACCGGTTTGGAAGACGTGCCGCCGGTCGACCTGTGGGCGTCGTTCACCGCCGCGGATGAGGATTACCACAACACGCGCAATTTCCAGACCCTGACCCTGCGGTCGGGGCCGAAATACACGACGCGCCTGGGCGCCGGCATGCTGATCACGCCGGAACACCACATCTCGGCCACATTCACCAACGAATACAAATCGACGGCACCGGATTGCGCAAACAATGGCTGTGTGCGCGTCTTTTCCTATGACTACAACGCGCTGGAACTGAGCCACACCTGGATCCTGGGGGATGGGCATTTCCTTCTGTCGAACCTGCTGTTCGGATCCCGCCGCTACAACGCGTCGGATGCGCTTGTCGTCGGCGGGACTGGTCAGCGCCGTTATGAAAACCCGTTCCGGGCGCGCGTCACCTACGGGATGCCGCTGATCGATCTGATCGGGGAAACATGGCTGGACGATACCGTGAATTCGAACAACCGGATCCTGGATTTCTTCGGCGACACCACCGTCGCGTTTTCCGGCGAGTTCAATTACCAGCGGTCGAACATCACGAATTTCCAGTATAACAGTGAACGCGCGCAGGTTCTGTTGACGCGCCGGTTCGATTACTAGGGGCGACAGGCCGCTGAACCGGACGAACGACTGGATTGATTGGGGCAAACCAATGACGTTCAAAATGACAAAATCACTCATGGCCGCCGCGGCTGTCGGATTGGCTGTTACCGCATCAAGCGGCGCGGTCGCGCAGGACCAGGTACAGGCAGGCGTGTCCGCCGCGGTTCGCGGGGATGTCCAGGTGGCCCGACTGGATGCCGTCGGACGTCAGGTGAATGGCGGGGAAGCAATTTACCTTCAGGATGCGATTACATCCGGTCCGGACTCGGGCATGCAGATCCTGCTGCTGGATGAGACGGTTTTCACCATCGGTCCCGAAAGTGAAATGACGATCGACGAGTTCGTCTATGACCCCGCCACGGGTGAGGGAAGCCTGGCCGCCAACATGACCCGCGGCGTCATGCGCTTCGTAACCGGAAACATTTCCGACGGCACGCCGGAAAACATGACGATCCAGCTTCCGGTGGGCACAATCGGGATTCGCGGCACAATTGGTGTCGCTGCCGTCCTGACCCCGGACCAGGCGGCCCAGCAGTTCCCGGACCAGGCTCCGCAGCTGGGCGGCGGTCCCGGTCAGCCGGTCGTCTTTGCGGCACTTGCCGGTCCCGGCCCTTTGACGCAGACGAACGCGAATACCGGGTCGTTTAATTTCTCAAGCCCGGACGGCAGTGTCGACTTGAACCGCCCGGGCGGGGCGGTGCTGGCGACGCCGGGCCAGCCGCCTGTGTTCTTCATTGCGCCGCCGGGCGCGATCCAGAATGTGACACGCGGTTTCCGCGGTGGCGGTGCGCCGGATGACGGCGATGCGGAATCACAGGACTCCGGTGATGAATCCGGCGGGGACGACGGGGATCAGGCGTCGGACTCCAGCGGTGATGGCGACTCTTCGGATTCCGGCCAGTCCCAGCAGTCCAGTTCTTCGTCCTCTTCCCGATCTGGGTCGACCTCGGGCGTGTCGCAACGCTCCGGCGCGTCGAATGATGCGTCCTTTACGCAGGTCATGCAGACGACGACCGTGACCGCCGAGACGACTTCAACTTCCGAAACGGCTACGGATGTTTCACAGTCAAGCGCCAATGCCGTTTCGTTCAGTGATGTGATTGGGAGTACGAGTTCTACAATTTCTCAATCTACGAGCTTCAGCCAAAATGGTTTTTCATTCAACTACTTCACGGAAGTAAATGTCTCAAACCGGCAGATTCAGGCGCACTTCAGCAACGTCAATAACGGCAGCGGCATGACAAGTGGTGACGCCTTGGCACAGTTAAGTTTTAGCAATGCTTCTGGGACAGCCTCATTCTCAACAAGCAATTTTTCCCGTTCGAACGGCTGTGAAACACATTGTTCTGACATCTTGGTATCGTTCACCGATGTGAACACCCAAAATATTTCGATTACAATTAACAATAGCGGTGGCTCGGAAGTGACAATAACTGGTGAAGGTATCAACCTTGAATAGCCCGATTTCTTTGCCGTAGCCCACCTCGCAAAGAGTAGGATCAGCATGATCAGATCGGGCAAAGGGCTCCACATTCTGATTCCCCTGCTGATCCTGGCAGCGGCGCTTTATATTCGCACCGCCCAGCCGGGATGGCTGGAACAGCTTCAGTTTTTTGTTTTCGACAATCTGATGCGCAGCTATCCGCGCCAGTATGAACCCAACGCGGATATTCCGGTGCGCATCGTCGACATCGACGACGAAAGCCTGGAACTGATGGGCCAGTGGCCCTGGTCGCGGATCAAGATCGCGCAGATGATCGTGAACCTGCGTCAGGCAGGCGCCGCGGTGGTTGCGTTTGACATCGTCTTCGCGGAACGGGACCGGACGTCGCCGCCGAATGCGGCCGATGAATGGGCGGTCCTGGCCGGTGCGGACGATCTGATCGACCAGGTCCGCCAATTGCCGGACTTCGATGCTGCTTTCGCACAATATCTGAATGCTTATAACCCCGTCGTCATGGGTTTTGTCCTGACCCAGAACGGGCGGCTGTCCCGCATGCCCGAGTTCGACGGGACGTTCGCAACCCACGGGCCGGTTGCCGACCGCGATGTGCGCGACTTGCTGCACCCAACCTATGACGGCGCGGTCCTGAACCTGCCGGAGTTTGAGGCGGCGGCGTCCGGCAACGGCACATTTTCCCTTCGCTTCGAACAGGACGGGCTGGTTCGCCGCGTGCCGTTGGTGTTTCAACTGGACCCCGGAAACGGCGAACAGACGGCGTTGTACCCGTCCCTGGTGATGGAGGCGTTCAGGACGGTACAGGGCGTGCCGACTATGATCCTGCGGTCTACGGGTACGGGGTTCAGCCAGTCCCTGCTGGAACAGGGGACACTGGGCGGTCTGGACAGTGTGCAGGTCGGCGCAAAGAACATTCCGACCGACCGGTTCGGGCGGATCTGGCTTCATTCCACCGGGCATCAGCCGGAACGATATATCCCCGCGCATCAGGTCCTGTCCGGCCAATTCGACCCCGACCTTGTGAACGGTGCGATCATCTTTGTCGGCGCCAGCGCGGCCGGTCTTCTGGACCTGCGGGCGACACCGCTGGCGGCCCAATATGCGGGCGTTGAAGTGCATGCGGAAATCGCCGAACAGGTGATCGCAGACCATTATCTGGAACGGCCGCGGATCGCATTGTTCTATGAACTCGCCTTCATCCTGATCCTTGGTCTCGTGCTCATTTTCGCCATGCCGCGATTGGGCGCCCTGAAATCGGCCATTCTGGGCGGGCTTTCGGTCGCCGGCGCCTTCGGCTTCACCTGGTACAGCTTTACCCAGGAATTGCAGCTTTTCGACCCGGTCTTCCCGTCCATGGCGTCGCTGGCGATCTATCTGTCCGGCACGATCATCCTCTACACCCGTGAAGAGGCGGAACGCCGTCAGGTGCGCGGTGCGTTCGCTCAATATTTGTCCCCGGCGCTGGTCGAACAGCTGGCCAATGAACCGGAACGCCTGACACTGGGTGGGGAAACGAAGGTCCTGACCTTCCTGTTCTGCGATGTGCGCGGCTTCACGACCATTTCGGAAAGCTTCAAGGGCAACCCACAGGGGCTGACGGTTCTGATCAACCGGTTCCTGACGCCGCTTACGAACGAGATTCTTCAGCGCGAGGGGACGATCGACAAATATATGGGCGATTGCATCATGGCATTCTGGAATGCGCCGCTGGATGTACCGGACCATGCGGCAAAAGGGTGCGAATCCGCCCTTGCGATGTTCGAGGCCCTGGACCATCTGAACGAGGTCCGGCGTGGCGAGGCGGAGGCGGAAGGCGTTCCCTTTCTGCCGCTGAATATCGGGATTGGCCTGAATACCGGCGACTGTGTCGTCGGCAACATGGGGTCCGATCAGCGCTTCGACTATTCGGTTCTGGGCGACGCGGTGAACCTGGCGTCCCGGCTGGAAGGACAATCGAAGGGCTATGGCGTCGGGATCGTAATCGGCCCCGATACGGAAGAAGGTGTGCGCGACAGTTTCGCGACGCTGGAATTGGACCGAATTGCGGTCAAGGGGAAGTCCGAAGCGGTGACGATCCATACCTGTATCGGGCGCGATGATCTGCGCGCGTCGCCGGAATTTGCCGCCCATCGGGCCGGGCATATGGCGATGCTGGACGCGTATCGCCGCCAGGACTGGCAGGGGGCGGAAATGCGGATTTCCGGCCTGGAAGGCGGATTGGGCGGCAAAATGGACGGTTTCTATGCCATGTACCGCGCCCGACTGACGGAATATCAGGAAAATCCACCGCCGGCGGATTGGGACGGGGTCTACGTTGCGACCAGCAAATAGCAGAAATCGGAACCGTTCCGGAAAATCAAAATTCTTACCCGTTTTCGACCCTAGCATTATGGCCTTCCAACCCCTATGCTAGATTGTATAGGGGTCGAGGGGCGCCGTTCGGGCATGCGAGTGCACGGGCGCGTTTACGCATGGACGGAAGAGCCAGCGGCTTTGGCACGAAGGTTGTTGTTGACGGGATGAGCCAGGATAGCAGTCAGAGCATTATTGACGCGGCGGAAGACGATAAGCGCCGCATAGCCCCCTTTGGCCGTCGCGCGGGCGAGAAAATGATCCACCGGCTGGTGGAACTCGGCATCGCGCTGTCGTCGGAACGCAATCATGACCGCCTGATGGAGATGATCCTCCTTGAGGCGAAGACGATCTACAATGCCGATGGCGGAACGCTGTATCTGGTGACGGACGACGAAACCGGCCTGTCCTTCCAGATCATGCGCAATGACACGCTGAACATCGCCATGGGCGGGACGACCGGAAAACGCATTCCCTTCCCGCCGGTACCGCTGTTCCGGGACGACCGGTCCAAGAACATGAACAACGTAGCGTCCGCCGTCTATCATCAGGCGGAGGCAAGCAACATTCCCGACGCCTATGAGGCGGAAGAGTTCGATTTTTCGGGCACCAAGAAGTTTGACGAGACAACAGGTTACCGGTCCCAGTCGTTCCTGACCGTCCCGATGATCAATACGGAACGGGAGGTGATTGGCGTCCTGCAGTTGATCAACGCCCGCGCGCCGGATGGAGTGACCGTTCCGTTCGATGCATCGATGCAGCCGATGATCGAGGCGCTGACCAGTCAGGCGGCGGTCGCCCTTGAAAACCAGCTTCTGATCCAGCAGCAGCGCGCGCTGTGGAACTCGCTGATCGAGATGATCGCCGCATCGATCGATGACAAGTCGCCCTATACCGGCGGACATTGCCAGCGCGTGCCCGAAATCACCAAGATGCTGGCCAAGGCCGCATGCGAAAGCGAAGACGGCATCTTCAAGGGTTTCGACCTGACGGAAGATGAATGGTACGAACTGCATATCGCTGCATGGCTGCATGATTGCGGCAAGGTCACCACACCGGAATATGTCGTCGACAAGGCGTCCAAGCTTGAGACGATCTATAACCGGATCCATGAAATCAGGACGCGGTTCGAAGTCCTGCGCCGGGACGCGGAAATCGACTGTCTGAAGCGGAAACTGGCCGGCGAAGATGCGGCAACCTGTGACCGGGAATATGAAGAAGCCTGCCAGCGCCTTCAGGAAGAGTACGAGTTCGTCGCGACCGCGAATGTCGGCGGGGAATTCATGGATGACGAGGATATCGACCGCCTGAAGGCGATTGGATCACAGGTCTGGACACGGCATTTCGACAAGACCATGGGATTGAGCCCGCCCGAGGCGATGCGCGTCGAACAGAACCCGCCGCCGCCGCCGCCGGCTGAAGAACCGCTGTTGGGCGACCTGCCGGAACACCTGGTCGGCAAGTACAATAATGGGGAGCTTTACAACCTTTCCATCCGCCGCGGGACGCTAACCGGGGAAGAGCGCGAAAAGATCAACGACCATATCGTCGTCACGATCAAAATGCTGGAACAGCTTCCTTTCCCCAAGAAGATGAAGCGGGTTCCGGAATATGCCGGCGGCCACCACGAAAAAATGGACGGAACCGGGTACCCGCGCGGCCTGAAGAAGGACGATATGTCGATCCCGGCGCGGATCATGGCGATCGCCGACATATTCGAAGCGCTGACCGCCGCGGACCGACCCTACAAAAAGGCAAAGACGATCAGCGAATCGCTGAAGATCATGAAATTCATGTGTCAGGACCAACATATTGACGCCGACCTGTTCGACCTGTTCCTGCGATCGAACGTCTGGCAGCAGTATGCGGACGAGTTCCTGGACCCGTCCCAGATCGACGAGGTCGATATCAACAACTATCTGCCGGAAGACAAGCTTCTGACCGCCAAAAGCGCGGCGGAGTAGCGCCACAAACCGTTCCCGGTTTCTTATCGGATGGTTGCCGCTAGTTCTGCCTCTAGGTCCGCGATGCGGGCATGCAGCGGGGCGACGGCCTGTGCAATATCCGCCTGGGTGAAACGCGCGGTGATGTGCTTCGGGCAATTCCAGTCGAATGCCTGCACCGAAATGACGACGGCCCGTTCGACGCGCGCGCGATAGGCCGGATCCTCCAGCTTCGCAACAAGGTCGGGGTCGTCCGTCGTCCGCGCTCGGCCCAGAATCTTCAGGCGTGCGCGGTTCGGGTAATCCATGAAAAACAGCGACACCCGGTCGTCGTGGGACAGATTGCCGACAGATATATACTGTCGGTTTCCAAGAAAATCAGCGAACGCAACCGCCCCGTTGCCAACCGCTTTTACAAAGCCGGGGGGGCCGCCGCGATGTTGAAGATAGGGCCATCCGGATTCCGAGTTGCTGGCCATGTAGAAACTGTCTCGTTGGGCAATGAAGGCGATTTCCCGCGGGCCGATCGGGTCCGGTGGGGCGGTGTCTTCGGCCGTTTCGGCCAGACGCGCATATGCGGAACGGCTGCCGTTCTGTTCCTGTGCATTTATGACGGTCGGGGTGAATAGCGTCTGTAGATAGGTTGCGGTCATCGTCATCCTCCTGCGTGATGACATGAAAGTAATTATTCTTCAGAATCTATGAATTTCGTATTATAGAAAATATTATTCAGAAAAATGGAATAATTATGGACCGTCTTCTGGAGCTTGAAACCGCAATCGCGGTCGCCGATCAGGGCGGGTTCGCCTCGGCGGGCCGTCTGTTAGGGCAATCGGCACCCAGTGTGACACGCCATATTGCGGAACTGGAACGGCGCCTGGGCACGCAGATATTCGCCCGCACAACGCGCCGCGTTTCCCTGACGGCGGAAGGTGAACATTTCATTGCATCGGCACGGGGGGTCGTAGCTGCCTATCGCGAAGCGCTGTCGGGGACGGCGATTGCCGCGACGGAACCCAGGGGGGTGCTGACCGTCACGGCGCCGGTCCTGTTCGGTCAGAAGTTTGTCGCGCCGCTTCTTGGGGAACTGGCCGAACGTCATCCGTCCATGAAAATTGAAGCCCTGTTCCTGGACCGGGTCGTAGATCTGATGGAAGAAGGGGTCGACCTTGCGGTTCGCATCGGGGATCTGCCGGACTCGTCATTGCGCGCCCGACGGGTCGGCAGCGTCCGCCGGGTGGTCTTCGCCGCGCCCGCATACCTGGAAGCCAATGGTGTGCCTGCACGCCCGCAGGATTTAGTCAGCCACCGGATCATTGCGGCGTCGGCAACCGGCGACCAAACGGCCTGGCGTTTCAGGGCTGATGGGCGGACCGTTTCCGTACGGGTTCAGCCGCGAATGTCGTTTAACAGTAACACGGCCGTGCTAGACACGGTTATCGCGGGGCATGGAATTGGGGCACTTTTTTCCTATCAGGTGGCAGACGCGATCAAATCCGGTGCCGTCGCCGAAATACTGGCGGATTACGCGGTGCCATCGGTTCCTGTCCATCTGGTGCATCGCAGTACGCGCGCGGTGCCGGCGCGGATTCGAGCGGCGATGGACTACCTTTCCGACGGGCTGGCCGGGGCGACGGTGTCATAATCGTTCGCTGATCCGTTCGATGCCGGTCCACGTATTGGTAAGAAGAACATTTATTGCTGACATGACAGGGTATCCACCATGATCGAGTTGCCGAACGTGCAACATCTTTCCCGCCGCGCGGCGATGCTGACGATGGCGTCGGCCGCGCTGGTGCCCGCGTACGGGGTTCCCGGTCGGAATGCGTGGGCTGCGATGCCGGCGCGCACGGACTTTGCCGTCTTCCGCAATGGATCGGAAGTCGGCTATCACCGGTTTGACGTCCAGCAGTCAGGAAACCGTACGGAAGTTTCGATCGAAATCCTTTTGGAAGTCGGCCTGGGTCCGGTGGTGCTTTATCGTTACACCCATCGCAATCGGGAGATATATGAATCAGGCCGTTTCCTGTCCTTTGCATCGGAAACAAATGATGACGGTGAACGCTATTCGGTTGGCGCGGAACGGGTCGAAAACCGTATCCGGGTGACGCGAAGTCTTGATGAAGACTATGAAACTGATGACCTGACCCTTCTGCCAACGACCTGGTGGAATCCCGCCACGAAGCGGGCAAACAATCTTCTGGACACGCAAAAAGGCCGCATTTTCGAAGTCGCCATATCCCCCCAACAATGGGAACCCGTTGAGACGCCACAGGGGGCCGTGGATGCTCACCGTTTTCAGATCGACGGTGATCTGACCCTGACGGTCTGGTACGACCGGGACGACCGATTGGTCAGGATCTATTTCCCGTGGAAGGGTGACGATTTCGACTATGCGCTGGCGTGACCGGACTGCGCTGCGACGATGCCCGGTACCTTGCGCCTTATCCTGGGGGATCAGCTTTCACGCGATCTTTCCGCCCTGCGTGACATTGACGTCAAACGCGACACGATCCTGATGGCGGAAGTCGCCGCAGAGGCGACATATGTTCCCCATCACAAGAAGAAGCTGGCGTTCATCTTTGCGGCGATGCGCCATTTTGCGGAAGACCTGCGTCGGGAAGGGCTGACCGTGCGCTATCATCGCCTGGACGATGACAACGCACAGCCGGGGATCGTGGAGGCGCTGACAGAAGCGGTCCAGGATGTTGAGCCCAACGCGGTCGTGATGACGGAATGCGGCGAATGGCGGCTGGACAGCCTGTTGCGCGACTGGGCAGCTGAATGTGCCGTTCCGGTCGACATTCGCAAGGACGACCGGTTCCTTGCCGGCAAGGAAGACTTTGCCGAATGGGCCGACGGGCGAAAGCAGCTGCGCATGGAATATTTTTATCGGGAGATGCGCCGGCGTTACGACATTCTGATGGAACCGGACGGCAAACCTGTCGGCGGGCGCTGGAACTTCGATTCCGAAAATCGGAAACCCCTGTCCGGGGATATGTTCGGCCCGGAACCACCCCTTCAGCACCAGCCGGACGAAATAACGCGCGATGTCCTTGACATGGTCGCCGAGCGGTTTGCCGACCATCCAGGTGACCTCGACCCTTTCCACTATGCGGTGACCCGTGACGACGCCGCGGCCTGTGCGGATGATTTTTTCGAACACCGTCTTGCCCGTTTTGGGGACCATCAGGACGCAATGCTGGCAGGCCAGGACATCCTTTATCACGCGTTGTTGTCGCTTTACCTGAATGTGGGGTTGCTTGACCCCCTTGACCTGTGCCGTCGCGCCGAAGCGGCTTATCGCGATGGAAATGTCCCCCTTAATTCCGCTGAAGGGTTCATCCGGCAAATTCTGGGGTGGCGGGAATATGTGCGTGGGCTTTATTGGCTGAAGATGCCGGACTACGCGCAGTCCAACTTCCTGTCGGCGGAACGGCCGCTTCCCACCATGTTCTGGGATGGGGAAACCGATCTTGCCTGTCTGCGGGCGGCATTGGGCCAGACGCTGCGGACAGCATATGCCCACCATATCCAGCGCCTGATGGTCATAGGGAACTTTGCTCTTTTGTGCGGTTTCGACCCCCGGCAGGTTTGTGAATGGTATCTGTCCATCTATGTCGATGCCTTTGAATGGGTTGAACTGCCGAACACCCATGGCATGGCGCTTTTTGCGGATGGTGGCGTTTTGGGGTCGAAACCCTATGCCGCCAGCGGAAAATACATCGATCGGATGTCGGATTATTGCGGTTCCTGCCGCTACGACCCGAAAAAGACAGTTGAAGACGATGCGTGCCCCTACAATGCGCTTTATTGGAATTTCCTGATGGAACATTCGGACATTCTTTCGGGAAATCCGCGCATGGCACTGATCTACAAAGGATTATCCAAAATGGACGACAAAAAGCGCGCGGCGATCAGGGAAAAGGCATGTGCGTTTCTGAAAGGGGTTTCCTGATATGCCGACGGAAAAACAGGTTCTGTGGATTACCGGCGCCAGCATGGGAATCGGTGCCCATGTCGCGACGCTGGCAGCCGAACAGGGTTGGACCGTGGCGGCCAGTGCGCGTTCGAAGGACAAGCTGCAAGAATTGGCCGCCGGTGAAAGCGGCAATGGGCGAATTCAGCCCTATCCGGTCGATGTCACGGACCGAAAGGCCGTCACCGAAACGGTTGCGCGGATCGAACGTGACCTGGGTGAGATCAATCGTGCGGTCCTGAACGCCGGCACCCATGCGGACATGCCGGTGGAAGAGTTCGACGCCGAAGCCTGTGCCAGGATTTTCGATCTGAACCTGTCCGGCACGGCAAATTGCGTCGACCCTCTTCTGGAGCGGTTTCTGGCTCGCGGTCGCGGGCATTTGGGGCTGGTCGCCAGTGTTGCCGGCTATCGGGGGCTGCCCCGGTCTGCCGCCTATTGCGCCAGCAAGGCGGGGGTCATTGCCTTTGCCGAATCGCTGGCATCAGAAGTCGGCCATCGCGGCATCAAGGTCCAGGTAATCAACCCCGGCTTTGTGCGCACACCGCTGACGGACAAAAACCCGTTCCCAATGCCCTATCTGCTGGAACCCGACGATGCCGCCCGTCGGATCTGGCGTGGTCTGGAGGGAACGTCCTTTGAAGTTGCCTTCCCGAAACGGTTCACTGCGCAGCTGAAGCTGCTGCGCAATCTGCCATATCCGTTGTATTTTGCCGCCATTCGTAAAGCGACCGGCCTGGCATGAAGGGGGCGCAGTGACACAGGGATATAACGAAATCCGGCAGGCGACCCTGGCCTGGGCGGACGCATTCTGTGCTCCAATGCCTGCGGGGCTGACGGAACTGTTGCGGCTGGCGGATGCCGATATTCATTTTACCGACCCGTTCAACGATGTGCGGGGCCGGGACGGCCTGGCGGCCATTCTGACAGACATGACGGAACGGTGCGTCGAACCGCGTTTCGTGGTACTGGACGTCGCGGCGTCGGAACGCGCCGGCTACATCCGGTGGCGCTTCACATTCCGGCCGGTAAAGAGCCCTGATCAGGACTGGGAATTCACGGGCATGAGCGAGATCCACGTCGACCCCTGCGGGCTAATCACGGCGCACCATGACCATTGGGATAGTGCATCCCAGCTTTTGGCGAAATTGCCGTTGATCGGATGGCCGGTCCGTCGGATCGCAAGGTCTCTGTCGGTTACTCCGCCGCGGCGGTAACCCGTGCGACCGCTGCCTGTTGCGCATCAAGGCGGCGGAAGGAAATGACGGCCGTGCCCAATTCAATCCCCCATTTTGATATGACCGCACGGTTAACCACCGTGCCGTTCGGCTGAAGGAACATCCAGTCGTCGAAAGTCACGCGCAACGTATCGCCGTTCATCGGAAGGTCGAACGTATATTCCCAATGAAATGCATTGCCGGCGATCTGACCGCGTGCAATGCCGATGACGCCGGGCGCGGTGCCTTCATAGGTATCCTCGCCGGTTCGGGTCAACGACCAGATACGCTGTTCCGTTTCCCCATCGTCATAGACGAAGTCTTCCACCAGAGTCAGGTTGTCGCCATCCACGGTGCCGGTGATATCGACGGTGAACTGGCGGCGAATGTTGCCGAAACGGTCATAGAAAATGCCCGCCGCCTCTGTCTGTCCGTCAAAGAACCGTTCCAGTTCGAATGGGGGATATGTCCCTTCAAAATCCGAAATTTTCATGCCGCTACATCCCGTTAATAGAATCAACAAAGCCGCAATGGTTGTCCCGGTCATTCGGTTCACGTCACCTATCCTCCGGCAATTTTGTTTCTCAGTGCAGCCTGCGCCGACGCGGTCAATGGAAAGCGCCACATGACCGCGATGGCCGCTAGCTTGAACACGATCGGCACGACGCCGTACAGCATCACCAGGACCCAAGTACCTGTCTTGCCGCCTGTGTCCGGGTCGAACCCGGCCACGTCTAGGAGCGGGAACGCAATGCCGACCGCCAGCGCAAGCGACAGTTTCGTCGCCATGCCCCAAAGGGCGAAGTAAATGCCCGCGCGGGACTCACCGGCTTCGGCGGTATCGACATCCACCACGTCCGCCTGCATGGAAGCGGGCAACGCCAGGTCGGCACCCAGCGCAAGGCCGGTCCCCAGGCAAAGTGCGCCATAAAGAACCGTGTCGCCGGGGCCCAGAAAGGGGGCAAGTGCGAACCAGCCGCAGCCCCAGATCATGGCCCCGCACCAGACCCGGTGCTTTCCATGCCGCCGGGCCAGCCAAAGCCATAACGGCATCCCCGCGACGGACATTGAGAAATACGCAAGCAGGAAATATTCGGATTGGTCGGGCGCGGAAATAATTTCGCCGACGAACAGCAGGAACAGGGTGGCGGGAAGACCGTTCGCGGTGCCGTTCAGCACCCAGGAAAGCAACAGTCGACGAAATGGCGCATTGGCTGCAATGACCTTCAGACCCTGCCGCCAGTGCATCCGTATGCGCTGGCCGGGCGGCGGTCGATCCGGTACCCGAAGCAGCAGCGGCAGCCCGGCAATCGGCAGACCAACCACCAGTATAAGGCCTACCAGACGCAGCGCGTCCGTACGGGCGTCCTGTGATGCCGCTGCCGCGATCAGCCCGCCGGCGACGACGGTTCCGATGATTACAAAAACCTCCCGGGCGGCGGCAATGCGGCTGCGGGTATGATAGTCCGCGCTGAGTTCCGCGCCCCATGCCTGATAGGGCAGCATGACCATGGTCCACCCCAGATGCAGCATCATTCCCGCGAAAAGAAGGTAGGGAATACCGGCACTCTGTGGCGGGCTGAAGATTGCCCAGGCGCCCGCCATGGCAACCGGAATCCCCATCGCAACCCAAAGCCGTCTGCGGCCAAGTCTTGGGCTGGTCCTGTCGGACAGGATGCCAATTAGCGGGTCCGTAAACACGTCCCACAGACGCATTGCGAACATGACAATCCCGACGGCCGCGAGCCCCAGCCCAAGATCGACGGCATAGAAGTTGGGGATGTGGATATAAAGCGGCAGCGTCGCGACTGCGAGCGGCAGTCCGATCAGACCGTATGATGTCAGCAGGCCGGGCCCGACCCGGCCGTTGTCAGAAGGCGACGACATGGATTTGAACCGGCGGTCGGCGCGATCAGGATTTCGCGAAGGCGACGCGTTTCACGTCGATCGTGCCGGAACGAAAACCCGCTTCGCAATAGGCCAGATAATATTCCCACATACGCTTGAAACGCATATCGAAGCCCATTGTCCGGATGTCCGGCCATGCGGACTGGAAACGCGTGTTCCATTCCGCCAGCGTGCGCGCATAGGACAGGCCAAACCCGTCCTCACCCACTAGCGACAGGCCTACGCGTTTGGCTTGCTGCCTAAGAGCGGTCGGCGACGGCAGCATACCGCCGGGGAATATGTATTTCTGAATGAAATCGGGTCGGCTGCGGTAGTTTTCGAAGTGCCGTTCCCCGATGGTAATGATCTGCAGTGCCGCGCGCCCCCCTTCAGTCAGGCGTTCGCGCAGCATGTCGAAAAAGACCGGCCAGTATTTTTCACCGACCGCCTCGAACATCTCGATCGACGCGATCCGGTCGAACCGACCGTCCAGGTCGCGATAGTCGACCAGCCGGATGTCCACTTTTTCGTTCAACCCTTCGCGCTGAATACGGGCCTTTGCATAGTCGTGCTGTTCGCGGGAGATGGTAATGCCGGTGACCTGCGCACCGCGCGACTTTGCGACATGTTCGGCAAACCCGCCCCATCCGCAACCAACCTCCAGCACGTTTTCGTCAGGTTTCAGCGCCAGCCGGTCCGCAAGAAGGTCGTATTTCCGTTTCTGCGCCGCTTCCAGGTCCCGGGCCTTTTCGTCAAACTGCGCCGACGAATAGGTCATGCTGGGGTCCAGCCATTTCTCGTAGAAGGAATTTCCCAGATCGTAATGGTAGGCGATGTTCCGTCGACTGCCGACCTTTGTGTTGCTGTTGCGGCTGTGCGTCCATCGGTCCAGCATTCGGAAAAGACGGTTGCCGTTCAGCGTATCGTCCAGCGCCTGATAGTTCATGGCACCCACGGTCAGGAAGTCGGCCAGGGCGCTGCTGTCCCAATCGCCATCCATATAGCTTTCGCCAAGCCCGATATTGCCACCCAGCATCATGCGGCGGATGAAACGGTTTCTATGGATGCGAATGGGCCCGACGGGACCGGGCTCCCGCCCGACACAGGCCCGCCTGATTCCTTCGGGAACGGTTACGTCAAACGTCCCGAAGCGAATTCTGTCTGCCAGCGCCAATGTCAGCCGGCTCATGAGTGAGACCGATTGGTGGGCCATTTCCGTGATCCCGTCTTGTCGGATCATGTCCTTTCCTTCCCGATTTTAGGACTGTCGTTTCGGTGGAAGCAAGAGTTTGCCCGCATAACGAGCCGGTTCCGGAACGGGTTATCGGCTAAGATGGTTTGCGGGTTGTGCGGGCTTCGGGTGATATCGTGCGCCTTTCAGCCATAGCTTCAGTGCCTCCCAATGTATTCCCGCGATGACTTTCAAGGTCATGAGCGGGTGTCGGAAAAGCGCGGCCAGCATCGCCCGGTCATTCAATGGTTGCCCCTTCGCCGTATGCCGCGCGACCAGGATCGGGTCGCCCGCCGCATCCGACTGACGGATCAGAACGCCCAGCTTTTCACCCGGCCGCGACAGGCTGAACTGATACCGACAATCCATTTCGATGAATGGGGATACGTGAAAGACCTTCTCGGTTTCCTGATGGACGGCGCCACTGGTTCCATCGACGGCGATCAGATAAGCATGTGACTGCCCGAACGTGTTCGACACTTCATACAGAATGGCCTGAAGCCGGGTATCGCTACCGTAGCAGTAGTAGATGCTGAGTGGGTTGAAGGCGTATCCCCAAAGACGCGGAAAGGTCAGCATGCGAACGCTGCCGCCCGACGGATCGATATCAAATGCGCGAAGCGCATCATTGACCCAATCGCGTATCGATGTGCCGTCGCGTCGGCCATAGTCACGGTCGTGAATGCTGATCGGCGCCCAACGGTTATGGCCGAATAATCGCGTCCGGCGGTCCAGCCCGCCCAGGTCGTCCAGGTCCAGGAACAGCGAGAAAACGGAATATTCCAGCGCGTGAACGAATGGCTTCAGGCGCTTGTGAAAGACGGTCCCGCGATAGAGCCGGGCAGGGGGCGGTTCGGTTCCAATTTCCGCCTGGTTGTCATCAGATCGGGTCATGCGGCCCTACCCCATTGGGCGGACGGTGCACATCCGACGGCGGGTAAGATATTGTCGTCGCCCTGGACCGCCTTCATTGCGTGCACCGGCTTATGACCCCAGGGAATTTCGGCACCAAGCGCCCGTGCGACGGCAACCGCCGACCCCAACCCGTCTTCATGAAAGCCGTATCCGCAATAGCTGCCGCAGAACCAGACCCCGCCGGCGCCCTGTATCTGATGCAGCCGGGTTTGTGCCTGCATTGCCGGCTGATCGAACACTGGGTGGTCATAGACAAATTCACGGTGGACCGTCGCCGGGTCGATGTCCCGGATCGGGTTCAGGGTAACGAAAAGCGGCAGGGACATGTCCAGGGACTGAAGCTGGTTCATCCAGTATGTAACGGAAACCGAGCTTTCCGGTGCGCCGTGCAGATGTTCTGTCAGGTAGTTCCAACTGGACCAAACCTTGCGGCGCTTCGGCATCTGACTCCGGTCCGAATGCAGGATTGCCCTGTTTTCCTGGTAAGTGAACCGGGACAAAATGTCCGTTTCCTGGCCCGTCTTATTGGCCAGAAGCGCATGCGCCTCATCCCCGTGACAGGCAAAGATCACCTGATCAAAGCGGGACATGCCGCCTTCTGCGTCGTGCACCAGAACGCCCGACCCGTCCCGCACGACCGCCGTAGCACCTGTTCCGACCATGACGCATGATCCAAGATCCCGGCGAATGCGGTTCACATATTCGCGGCTTCCACCTTTGACCGTCCACCATTGCGGACGGTTGTTCACCTGCAGAAGCCCGTGATTGTCGAAGAATCGAATAAAACTTGCAGCGGGGAATGCCCCCATCGTGCTGACAGGACACGACCAGATCGCCGCGGCCATCGGCAGCAGATGGTCGTCGACAAAGGCCTGTGAATACCCCTCCCGCCGCAGCAGCTGACCCAGTGTCAAACCGGCACAATCCGGGTCGTCCAGCAGGTGCGGTGCGGATTTATAAAAGCGCAGGATGTCGCGTACCATGCGGTGGAACCGGGGGGATACGATATTGCGTTTTTGTGCAAACAGGGTCCACAGGTCCGTCCCGCCATATTCCAGGCGCCCCTGGTCGGCGGAGACGGCAAAGGACATATCCGTCTTGATCCGTTTCACGCCCAGCGTATCGAACAAGCCGATCAGATTCGGATATGTGCGTTCGTTATAGACGATGAATCCTGTGTCGACGGGGACCTGTTGGCCATCGGCCGTTGCCGCCTCGACCGTGTTCGAATGCCCGCCAACATAGCCATTCTTTTCGTAAACAGTGACATCGTGGGATTCCCGAAGAAGCCAGGCCGCGCCAAGACCCGAAATGCCGGTACCGATTACTGCAATTTTCATGGATTTACGCGGCTCCTTTGACTTCTTCATACGCTTCCAGTGCCCGTGCGCGCGCCTTCGCGTGATCGACCAACGGGCGGGGATAGGTTTCCCCCAATTCGATGCCCGCTTCCCGACGCATGTCTTCCGGTGCTTCCCAGGGTTTCATCAGATATTTGTCCGGCAGGTCCGCGATTTCCGGCACCCACCGGCGCACATAGCGGCCGTCGGGGTCGAATTTTTCCCCTTGTCCGATGGGGTTGAATATCCGGAAGAACGGGGCGGCGTCCGCGCCGCTTCCGGCGACCCACTGCCAGTTGGTCGTATTGTTCGCCAGATCCGCGTCCAGCAACGTGTCGCGGAACCATGCCTCCCCCGCGCGCCAGTCGATCAACAGGTGTTTGATCAGGAAGGATGCGGCGACCATGCGCACGCGGTTGTGCATAAATCCGGTCTGCCAGAGTTCGCGCATGCCGGCATCGACCATCGGGTAGCCGGTGCGGCCCCGGCACCAGGCATCGAAAGCATCATCGTCTTTTTGCCAGGGAAAGGCGTCGAATTTCCGATTATAGTTCTCAGCCGGAATGTCGGGATTGTTGAACAGAAGATTGTGGTTGAAGTCCCGCCATCCGATTTCCCGCAGGAAGGACCAGATACCGCTTTCCTTGGACGGTGACCGGCGCGCTTCCTCCAGGGACAGGTGCCAGACTTCCCGCGGGCTCAACTCACCGAAGGCAAGATGCGGGCTCAGCCGCGACGTGCCGTCCACCGCGGGACTGTTGCGTGTGTCCGAATATGTTGCAACGACGTCGTCCAGGAACTCGCCCAATCGCACCCTGGCGCCTTCTTCACCGGGTTGCCAATGGTCTGAAAAGGCCTTTGCCCAATTCGGCCTGGTTGGAAGAAGGTTCCAGTCGGAAAGGCTTTCGCCGCCCCAGTCACCTGCGAAGGTATCGAGCGACTTCGGCGCAGCAACGGGTGCGGGCGGATCGCCCAACGCGCGTTCCGCCTTCCAGAACGGGGTGAAAACGCCAAATGCGCCGCCTGCCTTGGTTTTGACCTCCCACGGTTCGTAAAGCAGCGACCCGTTGAAACTGCAGGCATCGACCCCCGCGCCGTTCAGGTCGGTTTTTAAGGCCTTGTCGCGGGCGATGGCATCGGGCTCATAGCAGCGGTTCCAGTAAACGGCGCCGGCGCCTGTTTCCTGCGCCAAATCCGGAACGATCTTCGATGCGGGCCCGGATCGCAGGATCAGCCGCCCACCGATTTCTTCAAGTGCGCGGGAAAGGTGGGTCAGACTGTGATGCAGCCACCATTTCGCGGCCCCGCCCACCGGCAATGCCCCGTCGACCGCATCGTCAAGGACGAAAAGGCACAGCACCGGCTCTGCCCGGGCCACCGCCGCGTGAAGCGCCGGATTGTCGGAAAGCCTCAGGTCTTTTCTGAACCAAACGATTGTCGGGGTGGGCATCGGGCGAAACGCTACCTTGGACGCAGTTGAACGAATACCGGTTCGGGGCCGGCAGGGACCATTGCTTTTGATACGCCTGACGGGGTCGAAT
The DNA here is from genome assembly GCA_040217575.1 of Alphaproteobacteria bacterium. Classification (GTDB taxonomy): domain Bacteria; phylum Pseudomonadota; class Alphaproteobacteria; order UBA8366; family Aestuariispiraceae; genus Pacificispira. Next base: position 586,836 of record JAVJPW010000002.1, read on the forward strand.
TGGATTAAATCGCCAAGAAATAATTTTCTTCGACGAATGATCCGGCGGCGGTTCGTGGACGTAGAGACCACTGCAAGTGCCGAAGGCATTTGCCCAAGGACGACCCTTCCCCCACCCTCATCCTTGGAAAGAGAGGGCCGCGATAGATCGCGGTCCTTTCTTTATTTCAGGCCGCCCTAAGGGTGCGGCTGCCGGTCATGGACAAAATTCCGTGCCGCGTCGTCAGGTGAACCCGGAAGCCGGGGTGAAAATGTTTCGATATTGCCGGATCGTGCACGCTGAGGCCGCCGGTGAACGCCCCGAAAGAAGGAAGTATCAGCCGCTTCCCGTCTTCGACGAAGCAACGCCCCGAAAGACGCCGCGCCCGCGCCCGCACGGTGACTTTCGGGTGATAATGTCCGGAAATTTCCCCCGTCACAGGCCGCTCCGCCGCCTCGTGACGGAAGACCAGCGGTCCGTCGGTCATTTCCGCGCAGGCGGTTCCGCCCAGATCCTTCGGCGGGTCCGGATCGTGATTGCCTTCGACCCATACCCAGTCGCATTCCGACGACATTGACCGGATCCGGCCGCGTTCATCGTCCGGCAGGCGTGTCGCAGCGCCGGCATCGTGGAAACTGTCGCCCAGGCAAACAACCCGGTCCGGATTAGTGTCCCGTATCGCCGCTGCCAGAAGGTTCAGTGTTTCGCGGCTGTCATAAGGCGGCAGGAGCTGTCCCGTCCGCGCAAAGGACGACCCTTTTTCGAAATGCAGGTCGGCTACGATCAGGGTCGCGCGGTCCCGCCAGAAAAGGGACCCGTCGCTTCGGGCGGTCAGATGGACACCGTTCAGGATGATATCGGCTTCGTGCGGCATGGTTGCACTATATCGGGAGTCCCCCTTGCGGGTCCACGCGGATCGCCTCTTCGATCAGTTCCTGCGCCAGTTCGTCGAACAGGGTTTCTTCCGCATCGCCATAAACCGCTTCTTTCCCGACCTCCAGCAGGATCGGCACCGCCAGGGGTGAGGCGCGGTCCAGTCGCCGGTGACGAATACCCGCCTTCGCCCGGCGCAGAAATTCCGCCAGGCGTTCCACATCGATCATACCGGTGCGCGCGTCGGCGCGGGTCGCCCGCAGCAGGATATGGTCCGGTTCGTGCCGGCGCAGGACGTCATAGATCAGATCGGAATTGAATGTGACCTGGCGGCCCGTCTTCTCCTGACCCGGCAGGCGGCGTTCAATCAGTCCGGCAACGACCGCAACATTGCGGAAGGTGCGGCGCATCAGCGAACTGTCATCCATCCAGGCTTCCAGATCGTCGCCCAACATATCCTCGTCGAACAGGGCTTCCATGTCCGATGCGGGTTTCAGTCCCCACACCGCGATCACATAGTCGGATGCGACGAACCCCAGCGGGTCCAACCCCATCCGTTCCATGCGTTTGGTTAGCAGCATTCCCAGCGTCTGGTGCGCGTTGCGGCCGGCAAAGCTGTAGGCGACCAGATATTCCTTTCCACCGCGGGGAAATGTTTCCACCAGCAGGCCGTCCGGACCCGGCAGCAAGGACCGCCACTGCTGCAGGCGCAGCCATTCCTGAACCTGATCCGGAAGGTCCCGCCAGGCCGCAGGGTTCGACAATGCCTCGCGCACCCGGTCGGACAGGTGTGTCGTGAACGGCATGCGCCCGCCCATATAGGCCGGTACCTTCGGGTCCTGACCCCTGGTTGCGACCGATACTTCCATGACTGTCTGTTTGATTGCCTCGAACCGCAGCAGGCGCCCTGCGAAAACGAATGTATCGCCGGGTTCCATCGTACTGGCGAAATATTCCTCCACCTCCCCCAGCGTGCCGCCGCCCTTCAGCCGGACCTTCAGCATGACCTGTTCGACGATGGTGCCGATATTCATGCGATGGCGCTGGATCAGGCGCGGGTTGGTGACTTCCAGCGTGCCGTCGGCCTTTCGGAACAGGCGCCGCCAGCGTTCATAGGTCCGAAGGGCATAACCGCCATCTTCGACGAACCGCAGGACCGCATCGAACGTTTCCCGGTCGATATCGCGATAAGGCGCGGCGGTCCGGACTTCGGCGAAAGCATCGTCGGGCTGCAACGGTGCCGCACAGGCAAGCGTCATCAGATGCTGCGCCAGCACGTCCAATCCGCCGTCCCGGGGCGGGTCACCGTCCAGGGTGCGTTCGGCAACGCCGTCAATCGCACAACGGCACTCCAGCACTTCAAACCGATTGCAGGGAACCAGAAGCGCGCGGCTTGGCGTATCCAGCCTGTGTCCGGCCCGCCCGATTCGCTGGATAAGGCGGGACACGCCCTTGGGCGGTCCTACCTGAATCACCAGATCGACCGCCGCCCAGTCGATCCCCAAGTCCAAAGACGATGTCGCGACCACGGCGCGCAGGTTCCCCGCCGCCATGGCGGCTTCGACCTTGCGGCGCTGTTCGCGGGCAAGGGACCCGTGGTGCAACGCGATGGGCAATGCCGCGTCGTTTGCCCGCCAGAGTTCCTGAAACAGGAGTTCCGCTTGTGCACGGGTGTTGACGAAAATGATGGCGGTGCCGGTATCCTGAATCGCCTCGTAAATTTCCGGCACCGCATGCAACCCGTAATGGCCGGACCAGGGAAGGCGTTCTTTCGTATCCAGAATGCGGATGTTCGCTTCCTTTGCGTCTCCCCCGGCGACGATCGGCACGCTGTGCGGGTTCGCATCCGGCGCGATGTAGGCCTGCAGCGCTTGCGGCCAGGCAACGGTCGCAGAAAGACCGACGCGCCGGGCCCCCGGCGCAATTGCGGATATCCGCGCCAGGCACAGGGCCAGTTGATCCCCGCGCTTGGTGCCGGCCAGGGCATGGGTTTCGTCAATGACGATCCGTTTCAGGTCGGCAAAATAGTCGAAGCTTTCGGGGTTGGAGATCAGGACACACAGCGATTCCGGTGTGGTCAAAAGGATATGGGGCGGACGTTCGCGCTGGCGTTTCCGGCGGTTGACCGGCGTGTCGCCGGTGCGGGTTTCGATACGGATGTCCAGACCCATCTCTTCGACCGGGGTCATCAGGTTGCGCTGGATGTCGACCGCCAGTGCCTTGAGCGGCGACACATAAAGCGTGTGAAGGGATTCGGTTGGATCGGCGGCAAGGTCGATGAGGCTGGGCAGAAAACCGGCCAGCGTCTTCCCGCCGCCGGTCGGCGCGATCAGAAGCGCGTGCCGTTCGTCCCGGTCGGCAGCCAGCATGTCCATCTGATGGGCGTGCGGGGACCAGCCCTTGGCGGCAAACCAATTCGAAAACGCACCCGGCAAGGTCTTTCTGGTGTTCGACATGAAGGCCCAAGTTAAGAGATGTTGTGCCGATGGACCAGCCGCCATCCAAATGTGGTGGTTAGACCGATGATTTAAGGGTCCGGCATAAATGGCTCAGATTAAACGAAAAACGATTCGTGACACGCATGCGAATCGGGTTATGTGTCTATTCATTAGCTCGGGCAACCTGGCACAAACGGCGGAATGAACTGGCATGAATTCCGTGACGTGGCCGGAGCGGAGGGACCATGATCAGTAACATTGAAACAGCCGGACGTGCGAAGGCTGAATTCGGGGATGAACAGAAAAAGCAGGTAATGACCCTGTTTCTGGACACATGGGATGAAGCATGTGCGCAGGGTATTTCCAGCGAACTTCTGTCCGAAGTCTGTCTTTATCTGGCCTTGACGGACCTGGTGGAAGATTTCGGGGAAGACGACGTGGCAGAGATTGTCGAATCGCTGCCATTCCGGATTCGCCAGGGGGAATTTTCCCTGATGCAGGAAAAACACTGACCGGACGGACCGGGGCCGCATGGCCTCTGTTCTAGGGCAGGCAGGACCGCACCGCGTCCAGCCGCGCACGGAGTGTGTCCGGGTCATAGGCTTGCGGTTCGCCGACGCCCCAGATCGGGCCCGGCCATGCCGGATCGCCTTCATTGCGCATGACGATGTGGATGTGCAACTGCGGCACCATGTTGCCCAGTGCCGCCACGTTCGTCTTGCCCGCGCCGAAAACCTTCTGCATCGCGGCTGCGATATGCGCAACTTCCGCGGTCAGTTTCATCTGGTCGTCCGGCGTTAGGTCGTGCAGCTCACGCATGCCGTTCCGGCGCGGCACCAGTATGACCCAGGCATAGCGTGAATCATTGGACAACAGGACACTGCACAGGTCGGTTTCACCAACCGGATGGCTGTCCGCGACCAGCTTAGGGTGAATGTCGAAGGATTTTTCGGTCACGGTTTCATTCCTTTTGACAGCGCCAGCGCGATTTCCCCGCCCAACCGGGCATTGTCGGTCAACAGCGCCTTGTTTGCGGTAAGGCTGCGCCCGCCGGACAGGTCCGCAATACGCGACAGGATATGGGGGGTGACGGCGCCTCCGTGAATTCCGGCATCAAACGCGGACTTTGTCGCCTGTTCGATCCAGTTTTCCATCTCCTCCCCGTCGATGGCGTTGGTTTCCGGTACCGGGTTGCAAACCAGAAGCCCGCCCAGACCCAATTGCCAGTGAGTTCGCGCAATTTCGGCCGCCGTGGCGGCGGTGTCTATGCGACAGTCCACCTGAAGCCCGCTATCCCGGCAGTGAAAGGCCGGCATCCGGTCCGTCCTGTATCCCAGAACCGGAACCCCCTGTGTTTCCAGAAATTCGCGCGTCTTCGGCAGGTCAAGGATGCTTTTGGCGCCCGATGCCACGGTCAGAACGGGTGTGCGCGCCAGTTCAAGAAGGTCGGCGGACACATCCATCGTCACTTCCGCACCGCGATGAACCCCGCCGATACCGCCTGTCGCAAAACACCGAATTCCCGCGGCGTGGGCACAGATCATCGTGGCGGAAACCGTCGTCGCGCCAATGCCGCCGGATTGGATGCATGCCGCTATGTCCCGTCGGCTCAGCTTTGCAACATCGGCGTTCGGGTCGGCCAGCACTGAACGTTGGGAATCTGACAGCCCGATATGGATTTTCCCATCCAGGATGGCGATCGTCGCGGGCACAGCACCGGATGTCCGGACGGCGCTTTCCATGGCCCGTGCCGTTTCCTCGTTGTCCGGAAAGGGCAATCCATGGGCTATGACGGTCGATTCCAGCGCGACCACCGCGCCGCCTGCGGCTAGGGTGTCGGCGACTTCTTCCTGTATGACGATCAGGTCCTTCATGGGCCGGATGCTGACAGCGAATTCGGGGGGCATCAAGCGTGTGCGGTCAGTTTCGGCATGACAGAAGCGCGGTCAATGGATATGACGGCCCTATGACGGTGGTGGACGATCCCAGGGCTTTTCTGAACTCGCTGTTCGACGCTGCATTGGCCGCGGCGGACCCTTTGCAGTGTGTGCCCCCCTGTCTTCCGGAAAAGCCCGGCCGTCGAACCGTGCTGGTCGGTGCAGGGAAGGCTTCGGCACTGATGGCGCGGGCGATCGAACAGGCCTGGGCGCACCCGCTGGAAGGTCTGGTGGTCACCCGGTATGGCCATGCGGTCCCTTGCGAACGGGTCGAAATCGTGGAAGCCGCGCACCCCGTCCCGGACGCCGCCGGGGAGGATGCGGCCCGGCGAATCCTTAAGATCGCGGAGGAGCTGGGGCCGGAAGATCTGATGATCTGTGCGATATCGGGTGGCGGGTCCGCGCTTCTGAGCCTGGCGGGGGAGGGGATTTCGCTTGCGGACAAACAGGCACTGAACAAGGCCCTGTTGCGGTCCGGCGCGACCATCGGGGAAATGAACTGTGTGCGGAAACACTTGTCCGCAATCAAGGGGGGGCGTCTGGCCGCCGCCGCCGCCCGGGCGCGGGTGCATACGATCCTGATTTCCGACGTGCCTGGTGACGACCCGGACGTCATAGCATCCGGCCCGACGGTTCCGGACGGCACCACCCTGGCCGATGCGCGGGAAATTCTGACCCGGCGCAGGATCGACGTGCCGGCCAATATCTGGGCGCGTTTGGACGACCCGGCGGCGGAAACGCCGAAGCCCGGTGATGCCATCTTCACCAATACACAAACAGTAATGGCCGCGCGGCCGTTGGCGTCCCTCAAGGCCGCTGCGGAAGTTGCAGAAGCGGCGGGTGTCACGCCCCTAATTCTTGGGGACGCGATCGAAGGGGAAACCAGAGAGGTCGCTCAGGTCATGGCGGGCATCGCCCGGTCGGTCCGGGAGCACGGTCTGCCGGGTGCCCCGCCGATCGTTCTTCTTTCAGGCGGGGAGACGACGGTTACGATTCGCGGCAACGGCGTCGGCGGTCCGAACGCGGAATTCTGTCTGGCACTGGCGGTCGCGCTGAACGGGCGCGGCGGAACCTACGGGTTGGCATGCGATACGGACGGCGTCGACGGCGCGGCGGAGGTTGCGGGCGCGATCGTCACGCCCGATACGCTTGCCCGCGCGGAAGCGATCGGTCTGAACGGCCGGCATGCGCTGGAAGACAACGACGCCCACGGATTTTTCGAAGCGCTGGGCGATCAGATCGTGCCCGGCCCGACGCTTACCAACGTAAACGACTTCCGGGCGGTACTGATCCTCTAGCGGGGTGCGTCAGGCGATCACCGCGGTCGCTTCGATTTCCACAAGGGCCCGGTCCTCCAGCAGATCCTTGACCACGACCAGCGTCATGGCGGGGAAGTGCCGTCCCAGAACCCGGCGGTAGGCTTCGCCGACATCCTTCTGGCGCGCCATATATTCCTTCTTGTCGGTCACGAACCAGGTAAGACGTGTCAGATCTTCCGGCTTGCCGCCGGCACTTTCCAGAACATCCGCTATGTTCCGCAAGGCCTGTTCGGTTTGTTCGACGAAATCGTCGGTTTCGAACTCCTGCTGTCCGTTCCAGCCGATCTGGCCGCCGATATAAAGCTGTCCGTTTTCGGACAGGACCCCGTTGGCATAGCCTTTCGCAGGCTTCCAACCATCTGGGGAGATGATCCGATGCGCCATTTTTTTGTTCCTTCCCTTACTGATCCCGCAACCGGAAGCGCTGAATCTTGCCGGTTTGTGTTTTCGGCAGCGCATTGGTGAATTTTACAGACCGCGGGTATTTATACGGTGCAATGGTGTTCTTTACATGATCCTGAAGCGACTTCACGGTTTCGGGCGAAGCGTCATATCCGTCATTCAGCACGACATAGGCTTCGACAATCTGTCCGCGGCTTTCGTCCGGGGCGCCGACCACGCCGCATTCCGCAACGGCCGGGTGGGCCAGAAGTGCCGCTTCGACTTCGGGGCCGGCGATGTTGTAACCGGCGGAAATGATCATGTCGTCGTTGCGGGCCGCGAAATGCAGATACCCGTCTTCGTCCATGGAGAAACTGTCGCCGGTCACATTCCAACCGCCTTCGACATAGTTCTTCTGTCGGTCGTCGGCCAGATACCGGCATCCGGTCGGACCGCGGACCGCAAGCCGCCCAACCTGACCCGGTGCCGCTTCGGTGCCGTCTTCGTTCAGGATTTTCGCTTCATACCCGGTGACGGGCTTCCCGGTGCAGGCGGGCCTGTGATCGTCGAACCGGTTGGAAATGAAGATATGCAGCATCTCCGTCGATCCGATTCCATCCAGCATCGGCTTTCCGGTCTTTGCCATCCAATCCGTATAGACCGGGGCTGGCAGGGTTTCGCCCGCGGACACGGCGGCACGAAGGGACGACAGGTCCGCCCCTTCGTCCATCGCCGCCAGCATCGCGCGATAGGCCGTGGGCGCGGTGAAACAGACGGTCGCCTTATAGGTCTGGATGATTTCAACCATGTTGGGGGGCGATGCGTTTTCAAGCAGGGTCGCGGCGGCGCCGAACCGCAGGGGGAAAATCGCAAGGCCGCCCAGCCCGAAGGTAAAGGCCAGCGGCGGGGAACCGACGAAAATATCGTCCGGCGTGACGCCCAGTACTTCCTTGGCATAGCCGTCCGCGACGATCAGAAGGTCGCGGTGGAAATGCATCGTCGCCTTGGGCGACCCTGTCGTGCCCGACGTGAAACCCAACAACGCGACATCGTCCCGGCCCGTCGGCACCGCGTCGAAACGCACGGATTTGGTTAACCCCAACCGGTCCAGTTCCGCGTCGTGATTGGACGTGCCGTCGAAGCCAACGACGGTTTTCAGGTGGCGGCTGTTCTTTGCGCAGGCGGTCAGTTCATCCATCAGGCGCGTATCACACAGCGCGTGCGTGATTTCCGCCTTGTCGACGATCTTCGACAGTTCGGCCGCGCGCAACATCGGCATGGTGTTGACGACCACCGCGCCGGCCTTCGTCGCCGCCAGCCAGCAGGCGACCATTGCCGGATTGTTTGCCGACCGGATCAGAACCCGGTTGCCTGGCTGGACCTTCAGGTCTTCCACCAGCGCATGGGCAAGCCGGTTCGACCAGTCCGCCAGTTCCTTGTATGTCCGCTGGCGGCCATTACCGATCAGGGCGGTGTGGTCGCCGAACCCTTTTTCCACCATCCGGTCTGTCAGTTCGACCGCGGCGTTCAACCGTTCGGGATAGTCGAACCCGTCCAGAAGGAAATCCGGCCACTGGTCCTGCGGGGGAAGGTTGTCCCTGGCAAACGTATCGACATGCGCGGATGGTCCCAGCATAAGATTCTCCTCAGTCCGATAGTGTCTGGCGGGCGATGACGACCTTTTGCACGTCGCTTGCCCCCTCATAGATTCTCAAGGCACGGATTTCACGGTACAGCCGTTCAACGGTTTCGCCGGATTTCACACCGTCGCCCCCGAACAGTTGAACCGCCTTGTCGATCGTTTCCTGCGCCTGTTCGGTGGAAAACAGCTTTGCCATCGCGGCTTCGCGGGTGATGCGCGGCGCGCCGGAATCCTTGGCCCACGCAGCGCGATAAACCAGCAATGCCGACGCATCGATATTCAGCGCCATATCCGCGATATGTCCCTGCACCATCTGCAGGTCGAACAGTGCGGCGCCCGCGATCTTTCTGGACTGGACACGGGCCAGTGCCTCATCCATCGCGCGGCGGGCAAACCCCAGTGCCGCAGCCGCGACGCTGGGGCGGAAGATGTCCAGGACCGACATCGCGATCTTGAAACCATTGCCGCGTTCGCCGATCAACGCCGACTTCGGAATGCGGCAGTCCTGAAAATGAAGGGTGGCCAATGGATGCGGGGCGATGGTTTCCAACCGCTCCTCTATGATAAGGCCCGGTGTGTCGGCGGGAACCAGGAAACAGGAAAGGCCCCTTGCGCCGGGCGCCTCTCCGGTGCGGGCAAAAACGGTATAGATGTCCGCAATTCCGCCGTTTGAGATCCAGGTCTTGCGACCGTTCAGGACGAAATGTTCACCGTCATCCGTCGCCGTCATGGTGCTGTTCGCGACGTCGGACCCGGACCCGGGCTCCGTCAGCGCGAATGCGGAAATCGCCGCGCCCGAACGGGTCCGGGGAAGCCATTCCGCCTTCTGCGCATCCGTCCCGAACAGGGAAATCGCACCGGTTCCCAATCCCTGCATTGCAAAGACGAAATCCGCCAGGCCGTCATGCCGGGCCAGAATTTCCCGCGACAGGCAGATCGCGCGGACATCCAGCGGCTTCTGGTCGGACGGGGCGTTCGCTGTGACTTCAAGCCATCCGCCGTCACCCAGGCGTCCCACGATTTCCCGGCAGGCGGCATCGGTATCCGTGTGGTCGATGCCTGCCAGATTGTCCGCCGCCCAGGCGTCCAGATCGCCTGCCCGCGTGCGATGGCGGTCATCGAAGAAAGGCCAGTCCAGGTAGCGGCGGTCGGCCATCAGTCCCCCTCGAAAACCGGTTTCTGTTTGGCGACGAACGCATCGAAGGCCCGTTTGAAATCGCGCCCCTGCATGCAGATCGCCTGTGCCTGGGCTTCTGCCTCAATCGCCTGTTCGATTGTCATCGCCCATTCCTGGGCCAGCATCGTCTTGGTCATCATGTGGGAGAAATTCGGCCCCGCCGCGATTTTCCGGGCGAGGGCGATGGCTTCCGCTTCAAGGTCCGATGCGTCGACCAGCCGGTTGAAAAACCCCCAACGCTCCCCCTCGTCGGCCGTCATGGCGCGCCCGGTATACAGCAGTTCCGCCGTGCGCCCCTGGCCGATGATGCGCGGCAGGATCGCGCACGCGCCCATGTCGCAGCCCGCAAGACCGACCCGCGTGAACAGGAATGCGGTTTTTGCCTCGGGCGTTCCAAGTCGCAGATCGGACGCCATTGCCAGAATCGCACCGGCGCCGGCACATACGCCGTCGATGGTCGCGATGATGGGTTTGCCGCAATTGACCATGGCTTTCACGACATCGCCGGTCATGCGGGTGAAGGCCAACAGGCCCTTCATGTCCATTTCCGTCAGCGGCCCGATGATGTCGTGCACATCGCCGCCGGAAGAAAAGTTACCGTCGTTTGACGTGAAGACGACCGCCTTGACGTCGTCGTTGTAGGTCAGGTCCCGGAACCAGTCGCGCAGTTCGGCATAGCTGTCGAATGTCAGCGGGTTCTTCTTGGTCGGGATATCCAGACAGATGATGGCAATACCGTCATCAATCCGGCATTTGAAATGTTTGGTCGGCTGCCCGACGCGGGCGCCCGTCGGCTGTCCAACGCTGTTCATGACTTTTCCTTTCCATCAATCGGCATGGCGGCGATCAGCGCATCCAGATGCGCGGTCAGGCTTTCCGCCGTATCCGCATCCAGGGATGCGAACATCCGGTCAATCCAGCCCGCGTGCGCGGCCGCCAGTTCCGCAAAATGCGCCGTGCCCTTGTCCGTCAGTTTCACACGATAGGCGCGGCGGTCACCAGCGACCGCCATGCGCGTGACCATCCCGTCCTCTACCAGCCGGTCGACAATGCCGGTGACGTTGCCGTTGGACACTTTCAGCGTCGCAGAAATCTCGCTCATTCTTAGTCCGTTATCGCTGCGCGACAGCGCGGCCAGAACATCGAACCGGGGCAGGGTGGACGCATGTTCGACCCGCAGCCGCTCCCGCAGTTCCGCTTCCACGAACCGTTCGACCTTCAGAATCCGCAGCCAAAGGCGTAAGCGGTCTCTGGTTTCATCAGGAAGGTTCAGAATCTTTGCCGGCGCGGTCATATCTCTCCCCCCGATAGGGTCAGGGCATGGCCGTTGACCGCCCCTGCGGCGTCCCCGGCCAGATACAGAACGGCGCTGGCCACTTCCGCCACGTCAATGAAACGGCCCTGCGGGTTGGCGGACGCCAGTTGCTTGCGTGCTGCATCTTCGGACAGTCCGGTCTTTTCCATGATCTTGTCGATGGAATTTTGCAGCAACGGTGTATCCATGAACCCCGGACAGACGGCATTGACGGTTACGCCGGTCCTTGCGAGTTCCAGGGACAGGGCGCGGGTCAGGCCGATGACCGCATGTTTTGCCGATACATAGGCGGAAACATAGGGATAGCCTTTCAAACCGGCGGTGGAAGCAACCGCGATCAGCCGCCCCCAGCCGTCGGTGCGCATGTCGCCCAGGGCGGCCTGCCAACAATTGAAGACGCCGACCAGGTTCACATCCAGCATGCGCCGCAGATCATCTTCGCCGGTCGCGTGAAATGGCGCGCTGTCGGCGGCACCCGCATTTGCGACCATGACCGTGACCGGCCCCTGTTTGCGCCGCGCTTCGTCGAAAGCTGCCGCGACCGCCGTGGCGTCCGTCACATCGCAAGAAACCGCCTTCATGCCGGGATGCCGTGCCACGGTGTCGGCCAACGGTTCCATGCGCCGGCCCATGACGGTCACATGGAACCCCGCATCGAATAGGCTGGCGGCAACCGCCGCGCCGACACCGCTTCCGCCGCCCGTGATCACCGCATGACGTGCCGTGCCTGCCATGAATCAGACCTTTCCCGGCATCTGATCGTCGCGTTCCTGCAACCGCCAAAGCTGGTCACGGCCGGCAAGGTAAGGGTCCGGCCAAACCTCGGCCCGGTCGCCAAGCTGGCTTGCGGCGTGCAGGGTCCAGTACGGATCGGCCAGATGCGGGCGCGCCAGACAGACCAGGTCAGCGCGGCCGGCCATCAGGATCGAATTCACATGATCCGCTTCATAGATATTGCCGACCGCCATGGTCGCCAGCCCCGCCTCGTTCCGGATCCGGTCGGAAAACGGTGTCTGGAACATGCGGCCATAGACGGGTTTGGCCGCTGTCGATGTCTGGCCGGCCGAAACATCGATGATGTCCGCGCCGGCGTCGGCAAACATCTTTGCGATCAGCACCGCCTCATCCGGTGTCACGCCGTCTTCACCGACCCAATCATTGGCGGAGATCCGAACCGACAGGGGTTTATGGTCGGGCCATGCCGAACGCATCGCCTGAAATACCTCCAGCGGATAGCGCATCCGGTTTTCCAGGCTGCCGCCATATTCGTCGCTGCGAACATTCGACATGGGTGAGATGAAGGAAGAAATCAGGTAACCGTGCGCGGCGTGGAGTTCGATCATGTCAAAGCCCGCACGGTCCGCCATCCGGACGGAGGCGACGAACTGGTCGCGCACGCGGTCCATATCCTGACGGGTCATTTCCTTCGGCACCTGGTTCTGGTCCGACCAGGCAATGGGGGATGCGGAAAGCAGTTCCCAGTTTCCGTCGGTCAGGGGTTCATCCATCCCTTCCCAGCCCAGCCGGGTCGACCCCTTGCGTCCTGAATGGCCGATCTGACAGCAGATTCTGGCGTCGGTTTCCGCGTGGACGAAGTCTGTTATGCGTTTCCATGCCGTTTCATGTTCCGGCGCATAAAGCCCCGGGCAGCCGGGGGTGATGCGGCCTTCCGGGGATACGCAGGTCATTTCGCAATAGACAAGCCCGGCACCGCCCTTCGCCCGTTCGCCCAGATGAACCAGATGCCAGTCCGTGGGGCATCCGTCGACGGCCTTGTACTGCGCCATGGGGGACACGACGATCCGGTTCTTCAATTCCATGTCGCGCAGTTTGAACGGGGCGAACATGGGCGCGCGCACCGGTGCACCATCGGGTACCCCGGCGCGACGCTGGAACCAGGCTTCGGCGCTTTCCAGCCATTTCGGGTCCCGAAGGCGCAGATTCTCATGGCTGATGCGCTGGGACCGGGTCAGAAGCGAATAGTTGAACTGAACCGGGTCCAGGTTCAGATAACGATGAACCTCTTCAAACCATTCCAGAGAATTGCGCGCCGCCGACTGCAGGCGCAGGACCTCCAGACGGCGTTCTTCCTGATACTGGGCGAAGGCTTCTTCCAGCGTTGGCTTCGTGGAAACATAGTCGGCAAGTGCGATCGCGGATTCCAGCGCAAGCTTTGTGCCCGACCCGATGGAGAAATGAGCGGACGCCGCCGCGTCCCCCATCAGGACGATGTTCTTATGATACCATTTTTCGCACAACACGCGCGGAAAGCGAATCCAGGCGGACCCGCGAATGTGGTTCGCGTTCGTCATCAGCGAATGACCGCCCAGATAGTCCTTGAAGATGTCTTCGCAGACCGCGATCGATTCCTGCTGCGACATGTCGCCGAAACCATACGCGTCCCAGGTTTCCTGATCGCATTCGACGATGAAGGTCGCCGTATCTTCGTCAAACTGATAGGCGTGAACCCAAAGCCACCCCTTGTCCGTCTGTTCGAATATGAATGTGAAGGCATCATCGAACTTCTGATGAGTTCCCAACCAGACAAACTGGCAAGCGCGAACGTCAATGTCGGGTTTGAAATGGTCGGCGAACTGGGTGCGGGTTTTTGAATTCAGCCCGTCCGACGCGATGACCAAATCATAATCTTCTGCATATTTGGCAGGGTCGTCGATTTCCGTTTGGAAAAGGAGTTCCACGCCCAGTTCGCGGGCGCGTTCCTGCAACAGGATCAGAAGCTGTTTGCGCCCGATGCCGCAAAAGCCGTGACCGGTGGAAACGACCTTCTGGCCGCGGTAATGGACCGCGATGTCGTCCCAATAGGCAAAGTGATCACGAATACGCGCGGCGCTGACCGGGTCGTTGGCAGCCAGGTTTTCCAGCGTTTCGTCTGATAGCACGACGCCCCAGCCGAACGTGTCGTTCGGACGGTTGCGTTCGACGACGGTGATTTCGGCATCCGGCTGACGCAGTTTCGTGGAAATTGCAAAGTAGAGACCGGCGGGGCCGCCGCCCAAGCATGCGATTTTCATCCCGGTTCCGATCCTTTCCGTCTGAAGCCTTGTCCCTTCTTCAGTCGTCGAATGGTATGCTAAGTACATGAATATTTCAAACATAAAATATATTACCGGGCGAACGGCTGGAATGCGGCGCGAAGCCGTATAGGATGGTCCCGGACAAGTGGAAGCCGGATCTGAATTTGAAGGGGACTTTGATGGTCGACCGCCACGAACCGCATCACGAAGACGGTATGAAAACAAGACGAAGCGTCCTGGGAGACGCCCATGTCGACCGGGCGGAGGCTGCCAAGACGGATTTTGACGCGCCGTTCCAGAACCTGATTACGGAATCGGCGTGGCGTCAGGTCTGGTCGCGCCAGACCTGGACGCACCGGGAACGGTCCATGGTGACACTTGCGCTTCTTGCGGCGCTTGGTCATGACGAGGAAGTGGCAATGCATGTCCGTGCAACCGCCAATACCGGGGCCACGGAACAGGACATTCAGGAGGCATTCCTGCATGTCGCGATCTATGCCGGTGTTCCCGCCGCAAATCGTGCCTTCAAGATTGCGAAACGGACACTTTCGGAAATGAAGGCATCCGGGGAATAGAAGCGCAAAGCCATGTCCTACACCCCATTCAACGCACCGCTTCTGGCACCGCTTCTTGGCGACAGGGACGTAATACAGCATTTCAGCGTAGCCGCCGACATCGCGGCCATGATCCGGTTCGAAGTCGCCTTGGCGGAGGCCGAGGCGGCGGAGGGAATCATTCCTTCAGATGCGGCCACAGCAATTGCCGCCGCGGCGGACAGTTTTGAGCCGGCTGCATCCGAGCTGGGCCAGGCGTCGGCGCGCGACGGTCTGGCGGTGCCGGAATTCGTTGCGTTGTTTCGCCGTCACGTGGGTGACCCCCATGGAAAGCACATCCATTTCGGTACGACGAGCCAGGATGTAATCGATACCAGCCTTGTCCTGCGTCTGGTCCCGGTGATCGACATCTATGAAAACCGGTTGCGCGCGCTGATCGATGCCTTGGACGGCCTTCGCAACCGGTTTGGCGACAAGGCCCTGATGGGACAGACACGCATGCAGGCGGCGCTGCCGATAACGGTTGCAGACAGGCTTTCGGCATGGCGCACGCCGCTGGACCTGCATCTTGTACGAATGCGCGAAATCGCCCCCCGTCTTCTGCGTCTTCAGCTGGCCGGGGCTGTCGGAACCAAGGACAAGTTGGGTGACTTGGGCGACAAGGTCGCGGGCCATATGGCGAATGCCCTTGGGATCGGAACAGCCGCACCGGTCTGGCAGACGGATCGGACAGGAATCGTCGAATTCACATCCTGGCTTTCGCTGGTGTCGGGCAGCCTGGGTAAGATGGGGCAGGACATCGCGTTGATGGCACAAAGCGACCGGCGGGAAATTGCCGTATCCGGTGCCGGCGGGTCTTCGGCCATGCCCCATAAACAGAATCCGGTAAAGGCGGAAGCCCTGGTCACGCTGGCGCGTTTCAACGCCGCTCTGGCGGGCGGTATGAACCAGGGGCTGGTGCATGAACAGGAACGTTCCGGCGCGGCCTGGACATTGGAATGGATGCTGCTGCCGCAGATGGCGGCCGCTGCGGGTGCCAGCCTGCGTCTGGGGCAGGAACTGCTGACTTCGGTGGAACGGATGGGAAGTCCTGAAACCTAGCCATCAATCGCGGTATTCGATTTCGACCACTTCGATTTCTTCCGGGCCGGTCGGGGTCTGAACCCTGACCACATCGCCTTCGCGGGATTTCAAAAGGGCACGCGCGATGGGGGACACCCAGCTGACCTCATCCAGTTCCAGGCGTGCTTCATCCACGCCGACAATCCGCACAGTCTTTTCTTCGCCGCGATGGTTTTCGTAGGTGACGAAGGCACCGAAAAAGACCTGTTCCCGGTTGGTCTGCAGCGACTGGTCGACGACTTCGGCAATTTCCAGCCGTTTGGTCAGAAAACGGATGCGCCGGTCAATTTCGCGCAGGCGCTTCTTGCCGTAGATGTAGTCGCCGTTTTCCGATCGGTCGCCGTTTCCAGCCGCCCAGGAAACAATGTCGACGACTTTCGGCCGTTCGACCCTTGCCAGATGGTTCAATTCATCGCGCAGGCGCTGGTTGCCGGCGGGCGTCATGTAGTTTTTTGCCCCGCGGGGAAGCGGCGTCGACCCTTCCGGCAGGTCGTCGTCTTCCTGTTCGGTTTCCTTGGTAAACGCCTTGCTCATAGCTTCAGTCTGTCAGGACCAGCGTATCCGCCGTGCGCCAGGACACCCAGCGCCGGTCGCCGGAATTGGCCGGCGGTTCGGTCGTGCGCGTTGCCGTCGGCACCGTGGCGGATAATGTCACGCCGCCGTCGGTCTTAATGAACACATGGCTTTCGTCACCGTGATAGGCAACCTGCGTCACCGTGCCTTCCAGTGCGATACGGTCGGTTTCCGACGGTTTGTTATGGGTGACCACGGTTTTTTCAGGGCGGATCGCAATGCCGATCCGCCCGGCGGCGGCCCCGTCATGCGGTATGGAAAGGTCGCCCAGCCCGTCCACCGAAATGCCGACCGTGCCGCCGGACGCCGATTTCACATCCCCTTCGAACAGGTTCATTTTTCCGATGAAATCGGCGACGAAACGGCAATTGGGGAATTCGTACAGGTCGCGCGGCGCCGCCAGCTGGCGCACACGGCCATGTTCCATCACCGCAACGCGATCGGCCATGCTGAGCGCCTCATCCTGGTCGTGGGTCACCATGACGAAGGTGATTCCGACCGTTGCCTGCAGGTTCCGAAGCTCAAGCTGCATTGCTTCGCGCAGTTTCGCGTCCAGTGCCGACAGCGGTTCGTCCAGCAGCAGGACTTTCGGGCGTTTCACCAAGGCGCGTGCCAGGGCGACCCGCTGGCGCTGACCGCCGGAAAGCTGGTCCGGCATCCGGTCGCCATATCCTGGAAGCTGTACCAGATCCAGGGCTTCTTCCACGCGGCCGGATGCTTCGGACGAAGACACGCCGTCCATCTTCAGGCCATAGGCGACATTGTCCGCGACCGTCATGTGCGGGAACACGGCATAGGACTGAAAGACCATATTGATCGGCCGTTTGTTGGGCGGCACGTCTTCCATGTTCTGTCCGTCGATCAGGACTTCCCCTTCGCTGGGCACTTCGAATCCCGCGATCATGCGAAGCAGCGTCGTCTTCCCGCAGCCGCTTGGCCCCAGAAGCGCAAAAAATTCACCTTCACGGATGTCCAGATTGACATCGTCCACCGCGATCACGTCGCTGCCGAAGCGTTTGGTAATCGACTGGATTTCGATGATCGGTTTCGCAGCGTCACTCATTTCTTGTTCGTGCCCCTGTTCTGAAGCCACATGGCGACCGCGGTCAGGAAGACAGTGATCACGATCAGCACGGTGGAGGCAGCGTTGACCTCCGGCGTGACGGAAAAACGCACCATGGAATAGACCTTGACCGGGAAGGTGACCGTTTCAGGCCCCGAGGTGAAAAAGGTGATGACGAAATCGTCCAGCGACAGCGTGAATGCCAACAGCGCGCCTGCGATCAACCCTGGTTTCATGTGCGGGATGACCACATCGCGATAGACCTGCCAGTCGCCGGCGCCCAGGTCGCGGGCGGATTCCTCAAGTTCCCGGTTGAAGCCGGCAAGCCGTGCCCGGACGATGACCGCGACAAAGGGGAAGGTAAAACTGATATGGGCGATCGTGATGTTGGCCAGGCTGATCGGCCAGGGCAGGTCGTTCGGCCAACCGATGCGCGCGAAGAAGGCCAACATGGCAACACCCATACAGATTTCCGGAATGACGATGGGCAGCGCCATCGTCCCTTCATACAGCGGCTTGAACCGGAAACGGAACCGCCACAGCAGGATCGCGACCATCGCACCCAGGATCACGGAAACAACGGTTGAGACGAAGGCGATGGTCAGCGAGTTCCCGAACGCGATCATCAGTTCGTCGTTTTTGAAGAACTTCTCATAGTAATCCAGCGTGAATCCGCGCCAGACAATGTTCCGGCGGCTGTCGTTGAAGCTGAACGCCATCAGCGTCAGAAGCGGCGCATACAGGAACACGAAGGTTGCGATCATGACGCTCAACAGAGGCCATTTCCGCAGATAATCCAGCGGCCCGGCAGGTTCGCGCCCGAACAGTGTTTTCTTTGCCATGGCGCGCCTACCCTTCCGATCCGTCGCGGCTGCGTTTCGCCATGACCGCGCGAATCGCCAGTGCCCCGAAGGTGATGTACATCAGAAGGAAGGACAGCGCCGATCCGAACGGCCAGTCATTCGCCGACTTGAACTGACGTTCAATGATGGTCGCGATCATCGAACTGTCCGGCCCGCCCAGAAGGTCCGGTGTCAGGAAACTGCCCAGTGCTGGAATGAAGGTGATGATCAGGCCCGATATGATGCCGGGCAGCGCCAGCGGCACGACAACGTTCCAAAGGGTGCGAAGATGCCCCGCGCCCAGATCCAGGCTTGCTTCCAGATAGGACCGGTCCAGCCGTTCCAGCGCGGCATAGAGCGGCAGCACCATGAAGGGCAGATGCACATAGACCAGACCCAGAATGACCGCCTGGTCGTTGTAAAGCAGTTCAAGTGGCTGATAGCGTTCGCCGAACCACGCGGTTGCCAGCCCCCCCATGCCGATCAGGTTCATGAATGCGGCAATTTTCGCTTCGATCCATTCCAGTGTGAAATTGAAATAACCGCGTGTCCTGAGAACGGCGATCAGCGCATAGGTCCGGATCAGAAGGTTGGTCCAGAAGGGCAGCATGATGCCCAGCAGCAGCAACCCCTTCCATTTGTTTGGCGCATAGACGATGCCAAGCGCTACAGGCAGACCGATCGCAAGACAGATCAGGGTCGCCAGACCGGCCATCCACAGCGATTTAACAAAGATTTTCAGGATGTCCGGGTTGAACGCGCGGATGTAGTTGTCCAGCGTCCAGACGATGTCGATGCCGACGATACCGACCTTTTCCCCGAAACTGAAAAGCCAGATCAGGAAAAGCGGGGCCAGAAAAAATGCGACCAGCCAGAAGGTCGGTGGAATTCCGACCGTCCAGAAAACGCGTTTAAATCGATGCCATGGTTCCATGCGGGCGGCCCCCAGACCCGGTCATGTTCGGCATAGCCGCACCGACAGGGTATCGGCCCCGTCGGTGCGACCCATTGCAATGCGTCCGTTGCCGGCTTACGCCGCCAGGAACCGCGTCCAGGCTTCGTCCTGCATGCGCGAGACATCTTCGCCCAGGTAGGCGCCCCATTCGCATTTCGCCAGTACTTCTTCCGGCGGGAAAACGGACGGGTTTTCGTTATAGTCGGCATTCAGCAGGGCGCGGGCGGCCTGGTTCGGCGTTGCATACTGGATATAGTCCGCAATCAGTGCGCCGGCCTGTGCATCCAGAATATAATTGATAAACTTGTGGGCGTTCTTGGGGTGCGGCGCATCCTTCGGGATCGCCAGATTGTCCGCCCAGATCAGGGACCCTTCCTGCGGGATGACGTAGTCGACATCGTCGTCTTCCAGCATGATCTGGCCGATATCGCCCGACCATTCGATGGTGACATCGACTTCGCCGGACAGCAGCAGATCCTGGCCGTTGTCTTCGGCGATGGTCTTGAAATGCGGTTTCTGGGCGATCAAAAGGTCGACCGCCGCGTCGATTTCCGCCTGGGTCGCCGGGTTCATACCCGTGCCCAGATACATCGACGCCATGCCGATCATGGACGTGCTTTCCGACAGGATTGCCATGCGACCGGAGAACTCGTCGCTATCGAACATCTGGGACCAGCTTGTAATGCCGTTCGGAACAGCGCTCTTGCGATAACCAATGCCCATCGTACCCCACATGTATGTGATGGAATAGGCGCGGCCCGGGTCGTATGCCGAATCCGTGAACAGCGGGTTCAGGTTGGCCGAATTCGGGATCATGGAATAGTCCAGCGGCTCCAGCATGTCGGCGGCGATCATGCGGGCCACGTAGGTGTCGGAAGGTACGATGACGTCGAACCCGGGGTTCCCTTCACGCAACTTGGCGAACAACTCGTCATTGTCCGCAAACAGCGACATGTTCGCTTCGATGCCGGTCAGATCCTCGAAGTCGTCCAGCGTCGTTTCGCCGATATAGGTGTCCCAGTTGTAGAAATTGACCTGTGCTTCTTCACCATGGTTGTCGGCGAAGGCTTTCGGGCCAAAGCTGATGCCGGCCCAGGCAGCGCCCGCACCCGCGACGGTGGTTTTCAGCATCTGGCGGCGGTCCAGACCCTTTTTGAACTTGCTGTGCATCCCTGTTCTCCTCGTCATCGATTGGACTTGTTTTTGATATTTGGCCGATTTTCTTCAGCCGTCTTTGAAATCAGGGCATTTTCGACCCCGATCTGTCAATGATACTTGCTTTACATCACGCCGAAATCCCGCGCCGTGGCATCCAGGCACTCCCGGGCCACCGCCATCAGTTCGTCGATCTGTTCGGTGGTGATTATCAGGGGCGGGGAAGCGACCATCGTGTCCCCGCAAGCCCGCTGTATCGCCGTGCGCGACAGGAAATGGTCGCGGCAGGCCAGCCCCATCTTGCCATCCGGTTTCGGGCGTTCGCGGGTTTCCTTGTTCAACACCAGTTCGATGGCACCCAGCAACCCTACCGACCGCGTTTGCGCGACGATCGGATGGTCGTCGAACTCCTTCAGGCGCTTGGCCATATGCGGTCCGGCAACGTTGCGCACGTGATCGACCAGCCCCTCGCGTTCGATGATTTCGATGTTTCGAAGTGCGACCGCACAGGCGACGGGGTGCCCGGAATAGGTATACCCGTGAAAGAACTCCCCGCCCTTTTCGATGATCGTGTCGGCAACGCGGTCCGACATGGCGGTCGCGGAAATGGGCATATAGCCGGAAGACAGGCCTTTCGCCATGGTGATCAGGTCCGGTTCGATGCCGAAGGTCTGGAAACCGAACCAGTTGCCGGTCCGGCCGAAACCGCAGATGACCTCATCACAGATCAGCAGAATATCGTATTCCTTGCAGATACGATTGATTTCCGGCCAGTAGCTGTCCGGCGGAATGACGACCCCGCCGGCCCCCTGAACCGGCTCACCGATGAACGCGCCGACGTTTTCCGGGCCCAGTTCCAGAATCTTGTCTTCCAGCGCCTTTGCCGCGTGACGGCCGAATTCCTCCGGCGTCATGTCGCCGCCATTCTTGAAATGGTTCGGTTCCATGATGCGGTGAATGGTGGGAATAAGGTCGCCACCCTGTTTGTGCATCGGTTTCATGCCGCCCAGCGTCGCCGCCGCGACCGTCGACCCGTGATATCCGTTTTCCCGACTGATGATGTGGTGTTTTTCCGGCTTGCCCATGCACTGCCAATAGTGATGGACGGTCCGGATCTGGGTGTCGTTTGCCTCTGATCCGGAATTGGCAAAGAAGATTTTGTTGAAGTTGTCCGGCAGAAGGGACGCGATCTTTGCCGCCAGCTCGATCGACGGCGGATGGGCCGTCTTGAAGAAGGTGTTGTAGTACGGAAGTTCCTTCATCTGGCGATAGGCAACGTCGGCCAGTTCGTCGCGACCGTAACCGATATTAACGCACCACAGGCCCGCCATGCCGTCCAGGATACGTTTGTTTTCCCCGTCGTACAGATAGACGCCCTCTGCGCGGGAAATAATTCTGGTGCCGCCCTCGTTCTGAAGCCCCTTCGAATCCGTAAACGGATGGTAGTGGTGTTCGCCGTCCAGCTGTACCAGTTCCTCGATATCGAAGTTGCGGCGGATTTCGGTCATCGGATCGGTCCTTTCAAGGGCGAAAATCGGCACAAGCGTGCCCATGTACGGCGCCGGCAGGGCACCGTCACGACAGACCTTACAAAATGTGATCACATTTTTAAAGGGGGCAGGCGACCTTGATTGAACAAGATGTCGCCTGCGATGCCTTTCGGCGGAGACCGGACGATGTGCCCCTAACTGGCGCGGACCGTTTCCAGGAATGCATTGACGGCCCCGGACAATTCGTCCGCGCCCTGTTCCAGGCTTTCGACGTCCCGCAGAAGTTCGTTCGAAAGCTGACCTGTGGTCGCCGCCTGTTCGCGTGCGGAATCGACACTAAGCACGATCTTCGAAGTGCCTTCGGCCGCCCCTTCCGCGTTCCGGGCGATTTCCTGTGTGGCGGCACCCTGTTGTTCCATGGCACCGGCAACGGTTGTAATCACCTCGTTTACATCGCCGGTGGTTTTGGCGATTCGCTCGATGCGCTGGACGGCGTCCTTAGTGCTACCCTGAATCAGTTGCACCAGTTCGGAAATATCCTCCGTCGCCTTGCCGGTCTGGCTCGCCAGCGTCTTCACCTCATTGGCGACGACCGCAAACCCTTTGCCGGCCTCACCCGCGCGCGCGGCTTCGATTGTGGCGTTCAGGGCAAGAAGGTTGGTTTGTTCGGCGATTTCCGAGATCAGGCGCACGACATCCCCGATCCGGTCGGCGGAGGTCGCGAGTTCATTGATCGCGCTGTTGGTTTCGATGGCATTGTTGCGTGCCTCATTGGCGATCTGGACGCAGGTCGAAATCTGGTTCGTGACTTCCTGAACGTTCGCCGAAAGCTCTTCGGATGCGGCGGCCACGGCCTTCACATTCATGCTGGCGGATTCGGACGCCTCCAGCGCCTGTTCCGACGTGTTTGACGTCTCACCGGCACTGATCTGAAGGGACCCGGCGGCTGCGCGCATCTGTTTTGTTGCCTCGCCGACGGTCGCAAGAACGCTGACCACCGATTCTTCGAAGCGGTTTGCCAGGTCTTCGGTCGCCCTGCGCTTTTCCTCGCCCGCACGAACGCGTTCCTGTTCGGCCCGTGCCCTTTCGTCTTCTGCCTGTTTCGAAAGTGCCCGGCTTTCCTCCTCCAGCTGTGCCTTTTCCAATTCGTTTTCCTTGAACGTGTTGACGGTCTTGGCCATTTCGCCGATCTCGTCGCCCCGTTCCGATGACGGAACTTCGACCGACAGGTCGCCTTTCGCCAGCGCGTTCATGCATTCCGTAAGGGAATTGATCGGCATTGCGATCCTCAGGTAGGTCACCAACGCCAGACCGACGGCAAGGGCCAGGGCGATCAACACACACACGACGACGATGAAAATACTGCTGGTGTAAGCGCTGGCGCTTCGTTCGCGAACGGCGTCGCCCAGGACTTCGGTCGCGGCTTCCACATCTGCGACCGCCAGAAGCATGGATTGCACGGCCTCCAATCCCGCGCGGCCGCTGTCAACCGCGGATGCGTAGGATTCCATAAATTCCGGCATGGATGCAGAGATGTTCGATAGAATTTCCGCAGTTGCGGAATCAGAAACGAGATCTGCGAGTGCGTCCGCCTTCCCAGCAATGGAACGCGAAAGTGTCTCCATGTCGGCGAGGTTCGTCTCGAATTCCCCGGGGTCCAAGATATCCGTCATTTCGATTTGGGTAATGACGACGTTCAGGGCCTCCAATGCGATCTTGTTGGCCGACTTCTCAATTTCCAGACGCCTCGCCAACTCTGCACGGGCTTCGACCGAATTGACGATCGCTTCGTCCGCGGCCTGCCTTTGGCGTTCCCAGACCTCGGCGACGGATGCCTGAAACTCGTCGAGAACATCAAACATCGCATCGGCTATTTCTTCGCGCTGGTTCCTCAAGGTATTTTGCTGCAGAAGCGATCCGGATGTGGACGTATCGTTCAGAGCGGCGGTTGCGTCCAACAGTTCCTGAAAGGCGTTGCGGTATTGCTGTGCCATGGCCGCGATCTGATTGGCCTTCTCCTCAAGGTCTGTTTCCGCAACAGCTCGTTTCAGGTTCAGCGCACCAAGAAATATGTCCCTTACCGCAGACGTTACGGTCTCGGCGCTTTCTTCAGATCCCTCAAACCGATAGACAGTTGACGCAGTTGCCGCTTGCTGTGCGGTGACCTGCAGCGTGTTCGCCAACTCGACGATGGCCAGGCTTGCCTCGCGGTCGGCTTCGGCATTTTCTGCCGCTATTCGCGCGTTCGCCAACTGAAACATTTGAACGCCGACAATACGATTAACAGTGCTGATGATATGCGTGACCCGTTCTTCAAGGTCAGAAAGAATTTCAGCCTGACTTTCCTGCACTGATTGGAAGTTCAGAAACGCACGCTCTAACGCGTCCACTGCATTGGAAGCATTTTGCTGCTGGTCGGACATTTCCGTGCCAAGGTCGTCGGAAACCTCTTGCAGATAAGACCGGGCAGCCGACGTTTGTTCCAGAACTCTGTCCGGTAGTTCGGGGTCCAAAGACCATGCATACCGGTTTGCCAGTGCCGCGGCGCGATCGACGGATGCAGACACGGATTGAGCCGAAGAATAGGTCTCGGCAGAGTCGCTGACGGTCCTCAGACCGTTGAATCCAATGCCGCCCACCACAAGGATCAGAATTGCAAGTATGGCAAATCCCAATCCCAGCTTGATCGAGATTTTGATGTCATCGACGTTCATTTACCGGTACCCGTCCTAAAGCGTTTCCATTCCCAAAAAGTGCAACATGGCGCGTTCGTTACGACGCGTTGATGCGTGCCTATAATTTCTCATTTTCAATAACAAAATCTTAACCCGGGAAGAGGTATCTCAGATTCCAGCTTGGCCGTGTCCCGAACCGTTTTGCCGCGGCCCAACTACAACACCGTCCATCGAAACGAAAGGTGTGTTTTGAACGGACGGGAAATGACAACAGCGCGAAAGGAAGGAAACATGAAAACGATTATTCTGGCGATTGCGGCTTCGGTGGGTTTGATGATGAGCACCGCGTTCGCGAACGATTTCGAACCGCAACTGCAGGCTTATCTGGATGGTGCAAGCTGGGTCCAGGACCCGATTGTTGTCGCGGCGATCGAAGCCCAGAATGTGGAAAACGCGGGCCTGGCCCAGGCCGACATCGACGCACTGGACCAGCAGTGGCGTGCGGAAAAGGATGCCGGTGGCGGTCCGCTCATTTCCGAGGTTCTTGCGAATGAACTGTCGGTCTGGCTGCAGGGCGTGAAGGCGGACAGCAACGGTCTGATCGCGGAAGTCTTCGTGATGGATATG
This sequence comes from Alphaproteobacteria bacterium, assembly GCA_040217575.1. Taxonomy (GTDB): domain Bacteria; phylum Pseudomonadota; class Alphaproteobacteria; order UBA8366; family Aestuariispiraceae; genus Pacificispira. The sequence goes on from JAVJPW010000002.1 coordinate 611,988, forward strand.
CACGGCCTGAATGTCGGTCAAAGCGACCCGACCAGCGACTACTGGCAGGGCGACGAAGGAAAATTCCAGAACACCTATGGCGTCGGTGCCGGTGCGGTCTTCATCGACGAGGTGGAGTTCGACGATTCGTCCGAAAGTTTCATCAGCCAGGTCAGCCAGACAATCGTTGACGGCAGTGGCGCGGCGATCGGGGCGGTAACGATCGGCATCAATGTCGAGGCGCTTCCCTAAGGCAAACAGCGGCCAGCATCTGGTCACCTAAAACGGGCGCCCGGCCGAATTGGCCGGGCGCTTTTTTGTTCCATCTAAGGCGATTGATGGTAATGCGGCCAAATGCACTCTTGCTGTATCGTGCCCATTTGCGGAATCTTGTCCCCATAAGAAATCGAACAGAACGCATTCGGGAGGCAAGAGCTCATGGCTGGTGTGGCGGACATTCATCGACGGAGTCTGGAAGATCGCGACGGATTCTGGAGCGAGGCCGCGGCCGGGATCGACTGGATCAAGCCTTGGGACCGGATCCTGGACGATGACCGGGCCCCGAACTTCTATCGCTGGTTCGACGGTGCAGAATGCAACACCTGCTACAATGCGGTTGACCGGCACGCGGATGGCGGTCGCGGTGACCAGAATGCCATCATCTATGACAGCCCGCTGACCGGGCGTCAGAAAAAAATCACCTACGCCGAACTCAAGGACAAGGTCGCGCGTTGTGCCGGCATCCTGAAGTCGCTGGACGTCGAAAAGGGCGATCGGGTCATAATCTATATGCCGATGATTCCGCAGGCTCTGGTCGCGATGCTGGCCTGCGCACGGATCGGGGCGGTGCATTCCGTCGTCTTCGGCGGGTTCGCGCCCAATGAACTGGCGACACGGGTAAAGGACGCGGCGCCGAAAGTCATCTTGACGGCATCTTGCGGCATCGAACCGGGCCGCATCATCGCCTACCAGCCGTTGGTCGAAGAGGCACTGAAACTCGCGCCTGGAATCGTGACGAACTGCGTCGTCGTCGCCCGGGAAGAAGCGGACTGGTCCCTTAACCCCGACCGCGATCTGGACTGGAAGGCGGCGATGGACGCCGCAGAACCGGCCGATTGTGTGCCGGTCAAGGCGACGGACCCGCTCTATATTCTTTATACCTCGGGAACCACCGGCCAGCCTAAGGGCGTTGTGCGTGACAATGGCGGCCACATGGTCGCGCTTAAATGGTCGATGAAGAATATCTATGACATCGATCCCGGTGAGGTCTATTGGGCTGCTTCCGATGTCGGCTGGGTCGTCGGGCATTCCTATATCTGCTATGCGCCGCTGCTGCATGGCTGCACGACCATCGTTTTCGAAGGCAAACCGGTCGGCACGCCAGATGCCGGTACCTTTTGGCGGGTGATTGCAGAACACGGGGTGTCGGCCCTGTTCACGGCGCCGACAGCTTTCCGCGCCATCAAGAAGGAAGACCCGAACGGGGCGTTGATCGGCCAGTATGATCTATCGAAATTCCGGACCCTGTTCCTGGCGGGCGAAAGGTGCGACCCGGACACCCTGCATTGGGCGGAAGACAAGCTGAAAGTGCCGGTGATCGACCACTGGTGGCAGACGGAAACCGGGTGGTCGATCGCCGCCAATTGCATGGGGATCGAACGGTTGCCGGTGAAGGCGGGGTCTCCGACCCGGGCAGTCGCGGGGTATGACCTGCGGGTCATCGACGACAACCTGAACGAGGTGCCGCGCGGGGAAATGGGTGCGATTTGCGTGAAACTTCCCCTGCCGCCGTCGTGCCTTCCAACCCTGTGGAACGCGGATCAGCGGTTCATCGACAGCTACCTTGCGGACTATCCGGGTTACTACAAGACGGGCGATGCCGGGTATATGGATGAAGACGGCTATATCTATGTCATGTCGCGCATCGACGATGTGATCAACGTTGCCGGGCACCGGCTTTCGACCGGCGCGATGGAAGAGGTTCTTGCCTCCCATCCGGATGTTGCCGAATGCGCCGTGATCGGTGTCGAAGACGGGCTGAAGGGTCAGCTTCCCATGGGCTTCATGGTCCTGAAATCCGGCGTTACCCGCGCCGAAGACGAAATAGTCAAGGATGTCGTCAAGATGGTGCGTGAACAGATCGGCCCGGTCGCGGCCTTCAAACTGGCGACAGTGGTCAAACGGCTGCCGAAAACACGGTCGGGTAAGATCCTGCGCGGAACAATGGCGTCAATCGCCGATGGCAAGGATTACAAGATGCCGGCGACGATCGACGATCCGGTCATTCTGGATGAAATCACGGACAGTCTAAAGGCGATCGGGTATCCGAAGGGATAGGGGCGGCGACGGGACGGGTCAGACCCGTTCGCTTAACCAGATTGCCAGTTTAGATGCGCGCTTGATCGCGGCCGTCAGGACCGGATAGGCCGGTGCCTGTTCCGCGCCGTGATCCAGGCCGATGTCCCGGTGTTCCAGTTCTTCCTGGCGGAATTCCTCAATCTGCGCTTTCAGGTCGGCTTCATCATCGCCCAACGCGTCGTGCTGTGCCCGGTAATGTTCGTCGATCACTTCTTCGACGGCAACGGTGCACGCCATTGCCGCTTTTTCACCCAACAGCGCGGTGCCCGCACCCATCGCAAACCCGGCGGCATGCCAAATCGGATGAAAAGCGGTCGGGCGCACCCGGCGTTCCGCGATCAGGTCTTCGAATGCTTTCAGGTGGCGGGCTTCCTGTTCGGCCATGTGCCGCAGGATATCGCCTTTCGGTCCCTTTCCCAGAATCGCGATCTGGCCTTCGTAGATGCGTTTGGCGCCATATTCACCGGCATGATCGACCCGGATCATGGACGCTACATCGTTGCGCGCGGGCCGGTCGCCGGGCAGGTATTTCGGGCCGTTCCTGCCGGTCTTTTTCATCAGATGATCCCGCGTTTCATGATCCACGCCCCCAGGGCCACAAGCCCCAGCGATATCAGGAAATTATAACCCGCCATCGATATGCCGAACAGGGACCAGGGCGCCGTGTCGCAGGACGGTGCGACCATGCCACCCTGGATCTGGCCCAGCGCCTCGCTCAACCCGCCGCCCAGTTCCCGGGCGCCGGTACATCCGGACGGGCCTTCCCAGAAGCCGTATTCCACGCCGGCATGATAACCGGCGATGCCGGCCCCCACCGCGACCGCCGCGAACCCGACCAGCATCAGCAGAAGCGACAGTGTGGGCCTGTCTTTCTTCAGGACAATCATCGCCAGACAGCCAATGCCAAGGGCGATCCACCAGGGCAGGCGCTGATAAAGACACAACTGGCAGGGTTGGTATCCGAACCCATGTTCGAAGACGTTAGCGGCAATCAGCACGGCGGCGGCGCTTGCAACCATCAGAAGCGGCAGGCGCCGCGGGTTCAGGACATTGTTCAGGGCCGATGTCATATCAGGACTTTGGCAACCAGGAAGCCGCCGATCAAGAGGATGAACGCCACCGCGACAACAAGGCCCAGACGTTCTTCGATAAAGGTGCGGATGGGGGCGCCGAACTTCCACAACAGGGCTGCAACCAGAAAGAACCGGATGCCGCGCCCAAAGACGGATGCTGCCGTGAATGCGAGTGGATCCAGAGCCAGCGCACCCGACGTTATGGTGACGACCTTATACGGGAAAGGCGTCATGCCGCCGCCCAGCACAATCCACCAGCCATGTTCGGCAAAGTCACCGCGAATCCCTTCAAGCGCCTGTTCCGCTCCATAAAGCGCGACCAGCGGCTGGCCCACCTGATCGAACAGGAAATACCCGATTGCATACCCGAAAAGCCCCCCCAGAACAGACGCGGCTGTGCATACGAAGGCGACAAAGAAAGCGCGGTGACGGGCCGCCAGAACCATGGGTATCAGCAGCACGTCCGGCGGGATCGGAAATACCGAACTTTCGATGAAGGACACCGCGGCCAGCCACCAGACCGCGTGCCGGTGTGCGGCAAGCGCGATGGTCCAGTCGTAAAGGCGTCTGATGAAGGGCACGTCGGGCTTCCGGTCAGGATGGGACGCGGTTCGTTTAACCGATCCGTCATCCAACGTCGAGAGAAGGCTGCTATAAGCAAGGGTGATTGCGACCATTCGCCCGTGTGGCGGACCTTGCGTGAGGCCTGCCCCTCGTTTACGGAAATGGGCGGAATTTTTCGATGCCGCGATGTGTGTCGGCATCCCAACGGAAAAGAGAGGAATATTTCTCATGGCACGCAACAAAATCGCGCTTGTCGGCGCAGGGAATATCGGCGGTACGCTGGCGCTGCTCGCTGGGCTGAAACAGCTGGGGGACGTCGTGGTGTTCGACATTGTCGACGGCATGCCCCAGGGGAAGGCGCTGGATATTGCCGAAGCGGCCCCGGTCGAAGGGTTCGATGCGCGGATGACAGGCACCAATGATTATGCGGATCTGAAGGATTCCGACGTTGTCATCGTAACGGCGGGTGTAGCCCGCAAGCCGGGCATGAGCCGCGACGACCTGATCGGTATCAATGCGAAGGTCATGAAATCGGTCGGCGAAGGTATCAAGACCCATTGCCCGAACGCGTTTGTCATCTGCATCACCAACCCGTTGGATGTCATGGTCGGCCTTCTGCAGAAGGAAAGCGGCCTGCCGACCAGCAAGGTCGTCGGCATGGCGGGCGTTCTGGACAGTGCGCGGTTCCGCTGCTTCCTGGCCGAAGAGTTCAATGTTTCGGTCGAAGATGTCACGGCGTTCGTGCTGGGCGGTCATGGCGACACGATGGTGCCGCTGATCCGCTATTCGACGGTGGCCGGTATTCCCGTGCCGGATCTGATCGAAATGGGCTGGTCGACGTCCGAGAAGATTGAAGAGATCGTGAAGCGCACCCGTGGCGGCGGCGGTGAAATCGTCGCGCTTTTGAAGACGGGCTCGGCCTTCTATGCGCCTGCTTCATCGGCGATCGCGATGGCGGAAAGCTATCTTCTGGACAAAAAACGCGTCCTGCCCTGTGCGGCATATTGCGATGGCGTTTATGGCCTGGACGGACTTTATGTCGGCGTCCCGGTTGTCATTGGCGAAGGCGGCGTGGAAAAGGTCGTGGAAATCAACATGGACGCCGAAGAACGCGCCATGTTCGACCATTCCGTCGACGCGGTGAAAGAATTGAATGCTGCGCTGGAAGGGGTGCTGGCCGGCGGTTAATCTTCCGCTGGAAGGTTCATCCAGTCCGGTTTTTCCGGATGAATAAGGGCGCCGCCGGTTTCCAGCGGCGCCTTTTTCCTGAGCGCATCCAGGCGGATCAGCGCCAGGCCACGGGTGCCTTCCACGCTGAACAGGGTGCCCGCATCCCGACCGTCGGACAGAATACGACTGCCCTCTTCCGGTGCGGTTCCGTCCAGACGTACGGGCATCAGGCGTTTCTTGACCAGGCCGCGATATTTCGTGCGCGCGGTCAGTTCCTGACCCATGTAACAGCCCTTTTGCCAGTCGACGCCATTCAGTTCTTCAAAACCGTTTTCCAGCAGGATTGCCTTGTCCGGGGTCATGTCGCGGGACCCGTCGGGCACACCGCGCGCAATGCGGTGCGCATGCCAGACGGAAACCGACGCCTCTTCCAGCCCGGCGTCCGCCAGGGCCTTCCGAGCATCTTCGGCCGGTGCCAGGATGCGAACGCCCATTTCAGCCATTCTGGGGTCGCAATAGGCGATGCCACCACAAAACGCGGCGCAAGTCCTGTCGTCACCAAGGCCCAGCGCGGCGCGTGCACCACCGCCCCAAACCACAAAACAGGAAAGGTCGGACGCAATGCCCATTTTCACGTCGGCACGCAGGACGAACCGGCGCAGGTTCGTGCCCAGGTCCATCAACCGTTGCCCGCCCTCACAGTCCAGCAGCAGGCGCGTGCCATCCGGCACGATGAACATGTCGTGGCGAAATTTCCCCTGGGGCGTCAGGAATGCAGCCCAGACAGCGACACCGTCATCGGTCCGGCTTACATCGTTTGAGACGAGCCCCTGAAGGAACTCGACCCTGTCGGCCCCTTCCAGCGTGATCACGCCGCGCCCGTCCAAGTGACAGAATTTCGCCATAACCGGACCTGTCCCGTTCATTGCACCATGCGACAGTTAGGCAGTCGCCCGCCGGTTGGCAAGGCGTGAGGGGGCGGCTATACCCGCAAGCGAAAGTTCCAAAGGGTCCCCGACAAAACAGAACCTCGTGCGATGCGCCTTCTTTTCATAACCGCCAACCGGATCGGCGATGCCGTTTTGTCGACGGGTCTCTTGAACCAGTTGATCGCGGACAATCCGGGTATCCAGGTGACGGTTGCCGCAGGGCCGGCAGCGGCCCCATTGTTCGGCGGGGTTCCGGGGCTTGCCCGCGTGATCGTATTGCGCAAGGCACGGTTCAGACTGCATTGGCTGAAGCTTTGGCGTCAGGTGGTGCCGACGCGCTGGGACATCGTGGTCGACCTGCGTCGTTCGGCGATTGTCCGGTTCCTTGTTGCGGACCAAAAGCTGGTCGTACCAAAGACGAACGGTCCAATTCACCGGGTCGACCTTCTGGGGCAGATGATCGGTCGCAAGGACGACCCGCCGCTGCCCAAAGTCTGGTGGCACGAAATCCATGACCGGAACGCGGACAATCTGCTGGATGGGGTTTCGGGACCGGTGCTGGGCATCGGGCCGACCGCGAATTGGCAGGGCAAGGTCTGGCCGGCCGAACGTTTCGTGGAAGTGATTGCCGCACTGACGTCGGCGGACGGCCCCTTGCCCAATGCGCCGGTCGCGGTTTTCGGCGGTCCGGAAGAAAGGCTTCAGGCAAACCCGGTCCTGCGTGCAATACCGAACGACCGGCGGATCGATCTGGTAGGGAAAATCGACCTGCCGACCGCTGCTGCGATTCTGTCGCGGGTGCGGCTGTTCATCGGTAATGATTCCGGTTTGATGCATATGGCCGCTGCCGTGGGGGCACCCACACTTGGTCTGTTCGGCCCGTCGAAAGACGCCCTGTACAGGCCGCGCGGGCCCAACGCACAATTCCTTAGAACGCCGGAGCCAATGGAAGACCTGATCGGGTTCGACGGCTATGACCGTCACACGGTCGGATCGCTGATGGGCACCCTAAAAACGGAAGATGTGCTTTCGGCCGCGCGCAAGATGCTGGTCCCTTAGGTCAGGGACTTGCAGGCAATTTGTTTGTGCCGGCCGTTCAGGCCCGTCCGTCCCGGTCCAGGATTTCTTTTGCCTTCAGGTGGATCAGCAGGCTGTAGGAAGCTGCAAAAAACGCAAGCGCAACCCCGTAATATCCTTCCCGGTATCCTTTGCGTGCGATGTAGGACTTCCAGCCACGGGAAAAAATGCGCCGCAGGGCCGCGCCCAGGGTCGGCACTTCGCCTTTTTCCACCGCATCTTTTGCCATCAGGTCCGTGTATCGGTTCATTCGGTCGATCAGGTCCGACAAGTCCCGGTCCACCAGATGGATAAGCCCATTATCCAGCGACCCCAGCTTTTTCCCTGTCTCCAGGGACGGGTGCACCCGTTCCGGCCCCCAGATTTTGGCGCCTTTCGAAAACAGGCGTGGTGCGGATGCTGCGCCGTTATAAGCACCCCAACCATGGACGACCATTTTGCCGCCGATCTTGTTCAGGATCGGCACCAAACAGATGCCGTCCGGGCTGGTCTGGATCCGGTCCAGAACCTCGCGCGCCAGTTCTGGCGTCGCGCGTTCGTCCGCATCGACTTCCAGGATCCAGTCGGTTGAACATGCATCAATGCCCGTGTTCCGGCGTGCACCTTCCGATTCCCAGGCGCCTTCGATGATCGTGGCCCCGGCTGCTTCGGCGATTTCCCGCGACCGGTCCGTCGTACGGTCCAGCACGACAACAATCCTGTCCGCAAATCCGAGGGAGGCCAGACAGTCCGGCAACATTGCCTCTTCATCGCGGGCAACGACCAGGCATGTCAGACTTTTTCGGGAAGGGTCGGACGGCTTTGTCATGGTGGGGCTTCCTATATCCGACTTCCCATCCGGCGCAAAGGCAGGATTCTTTTGAATATGCGCGATTCGGGTTATAGGGTGCGGTGCGCCGCGGGGATCGGAGGGATTCCGCGCGGGATTTTTGGCTCAAGGTCGAATACCACAAAGTCTCAATGTCAGATACGTCCGCATCCCCGCAATCAACACGATTCGCCGACGGCACGATCATTTGCCTTGCAGCCCTGATCGCGGCCCTGTTTTCACCAATCGCCGTGGCCTTCGTTCCGGTGGCGGCCGCTTTTCTTTTGATCCTGGTCCATCGCGGCCTTCTTGTGGACACGATCAAGGCGCTTTGGCCATTGGGTTGGATCGGGTTCATCCTGGTTGTCTGGATATGTGCCAGCATGGCGCTGACATCCGGTTCGCAGACGGTGATGCTTCTTTCCGCGGCGCTTGCCGGGCTTGTGTTCTTTGGCCTTCCGGCCGGGATGATGACGGTGCGCGCCGCCGGCGCGGCGCCGAATCATGGCCTGATCATCGCGCTGATCGCTGCTTTCTTGGGGTTCCTTGTATTCGAGACCGCTTCCGCCGGGTTCCTGAGCGAAAGCAATCGTTTTATCGGACTGACCTTTGATCGTGTGCTGATTGTGCTGTCCATCCTTGTCTGGCCATTGGCCGGGACGATCCATGCGCGATACGGCAAGGTCGAAGCGGCCATCTGGATTGTCGTCGGGTTGGCCGTGTTCGCCCTGTTGCGTGGGTTTGGCGGTGTGGCTGTCGCGGCGGTCGGAGTGATAGCCTTCGCGCTTGGGTTCGCGTCTCTGGCGGCCGTTCGGTGGCTTCTGGTAATGGGGGTTCTGGTCTTCGGTTTATGCGTGCCGCTGGTCATCATGTTTGCCTATGAACCCCTTTCGGCGGCGGCCGAACAGATCGGGTTCGGAGCAAGCCATATCGAACTGTGGGGCGCCACATTGGAAGCATGGGTGGAATCCCCCGTCTTCGGGTATGGCGTCACGGCCACCATTCCGACGGACAGCGGTTATACGACTGGGTTTTCCGACCTGATCCTGGGGATCGGCGCGGTGGGACTTGTCCTGACCCTGATCTTCTTCGTGCCGCTGGTGTCCGCCGCGGTTCGACAGGGGCCCGACGGGTGGCACGGACCGGCGGCAGCGGCCACGGTTGCGACGATCCTGTCGCAGGCGGTTGTTTTCGGCGGGATTTGGAATGGTGCATGGTTCGGCGCATGCGGTGCCGCGGCGCTATTGATCGCCGCGGGCCGGGTCGCCCAGGAAACCGGCGGGTCGCTCGGGTCGATCTTTGAATCCGCAAAAGGCCATCGTGACCTTTATGCGCTGCGCGACGACAACGATGCGGACGAAAACTATGACCGGCTTGGCGACAGCAACTATGAACGCGATGAAGCCCGGTCGGCCGGCTTTACCGCGCGCCGCGCAGCGGCCGCTGCCGCAGCTGAAGAGGCATTGAGCGCCGCGCGTAACCTTCCCGAGGAAGAGGACGAGGATGAGGCCTGGGAAATCGATCTGGCGCCGCCCGCTTCCGACCCTGGCGGCGACCGCCGTTAGGTTTGATCGGCTTATCCCTTGTCCACCTCCGTCCTACAGATCATGTCCGGCGCGCCCGTTGGCGGGGCCGAGGTATTTTTTGTCCGCCTTGTAACGGCACTGGCAGCCGCCGGAACGCCACAGGTCGCTGCGATCCGCAAACATCCCGATCGGCGTTCAGCGATTGAAGCTGCCGGTGTCCCGGTGACGGAACTGCCGTTTTCCGGGAAATTCGATTTTTCGACCAAGAAAGAACTGAAGAAACTGGCAAGGGACACAGCGCCCGATGTTGTATTGACCTGGATGAATCGCGCCTCGCGGATTGCGCCGAAGGGCGACTGGACCGTGGTCGGCAGGCTTGGCGGCTATTACAAGCTAAAGAACTACAAGCGGTGCGACCATCTGGTCGGCAACACCCAGGACCTTCGCGACTATCTGGTACGTGAAGGCTGGCCGGCGGAACGCGCGTGGTACCTGCCGAATTTTGTCGATGACAGGAAAATGGAAGCGGTGGACCGCGCCGCATTCGACACGCCGGCAAATGCACCGCTTATCCTATGTCTTGGCAGGCTTCACGCGAACAAGGCCTTCGATACGGCGCTGGAAGTTCTGACCAGAATACCGGATGCGTTTCTCTGGATCGCCGGCGAAGGAAAGCTGGACCAGGGGTTGAAGGAACAGGCTGCGCGGCTGGGTCTGTCGCCGCGGGTTCGCTTTCTTGGATGGCGGGATGACGCGCCAGCCCTGCTTGCGGCTGCGGATGCCTTCCTGTGTTCGTCACGTCACGAACCGCTGGGGAACATCGTGCTGGAAGCCTGGGCGCACAATGTCCCGGTTGTCTCCGCTGCGTCCCAAGGGCCGTCCCAATTGATCAAGGATGGAAAAACCGGACTACTTGCCCCGATCGACGACGCGGATACCCTGGCGTTGCAGTTGAAGCGGGTTCTGGAAGACGCCGATTTGGGAAAGAATCTGGCCGGCGCCGGATACGAGCGATACCACAAAAAATTTTCCGCCGGTCGGGTCGTCGCCGCGTATCAAGAGTTCTTCGACAAAGTCAAAAACCTCCGTTAGGTAGGTCAGGCACGGGACCGGTCCGGTCCCGAAAGGAACACCGAAAGCCGATGTGCGGTATTGCGGGATTGATGACACGCGACGGGTCGACCCCGGATCAGGGGACGCTGGACCGTCTGATTTCCGCATTGGAACATCGCGGCCCGGACGGCAGCGGTCGGCATATTTCCGGCGATACGGCTCTGGTTCAGACGCGGCTTGCGATCATCGATTTGGTGACCGGCGATCAACCCCTTTATGAACCGGAAGGGGCCGCGCTGGTCGCGAACGGGGAAATCTACAACTACCTTGAACTCCGGGCGGAGATGGCGGAAACGCCTTTCCGCACGGATTCGGATTGCGAGACGGCGCTTTTCGTCTATCGCGAGGCGGGTGCGGATTTCGCGACCAGGCTTCGCGGCATGTATGCGATTGCCATCCACGACCCGGCGGACGGGGGAAGTCTGGTCCTGTCCCGCGATCCTTTCGGAATCAAACCGCTCTACTATTCGGAAAGCGCTGCGGGGTTCGCCTTTGCATCCGAACCGCAGGCTCTGCTACAGGCGGGGCTGGCCCGCCGGATGCTGGATCCGGACGCGCGCAATGTCTTCCTTCAGCTACAGTTCTCCTGCGGCCGGGATTTTCCGATCAGCGGCATAAAGCGGGTCCTTCCGGGGGAGACGCTTGTGGTCCGGCGCGGACGCATCGTCGAACGCCACCGGCAGGACGCACTGCCCCGTGGCGGTCCGGAACGGATATCGGAAGCCGACGCTGTTGCGCGGCTGGACAAGGCGGTCCGCGACAGCGTCGGTGTCCATCAGCGTTCTGACGTGCCCTACGGATTGTTCCTGTCGGGCGGCATCGACAGCAGTGCGATCCTGAGCATGATGGACGAACTGAACGACCAGCCCGTGATCGCTTTTACGGCCGGGTTTGATGATGACAGCGTTCATGATGAACGCGACCATGCGCGGTCCCTTGCCGCGCTGTTGGGCGCGCGGCATGAAGAAGTCAGCATCGGGAAGGATGATTTCACCAACCTATTGCCGACCATCGCGGCCAGTGTTGATGATCCTGCCGCCGACTATGCGATCCTTCCGACCTGGGTGCTGGCGTCCCGCGCGGCGCAGGATCTGAAGGTCGTGCTGTGCGGCGAAGGCGGGGACGAAATCTTCGCCGGCTATGGGCGATACCGTTCCGTGCTGCGGCCATGGTGGATGGGCGGCCGCGCCCTGCGCCGCCGCGGTATTTTCGACGGGCTGGATATTCTGAACCGGGACTTTTCAGGGTGGCGCGATGCGATCAGCGGCCAGGAGGTGCGCGATGCATCGGACGGGCGCAGCCCGCTGCAGACGGCCCAGGCAACGGATTGCACCGATTGGTTGACGAATGACCTTCTGGTCAAGCTGGACCGCTGCCTGATGGCCCATGGGCTTGAAGGGCGGACACCGTTTCTGGACCCCGTGGTTGCGGCGGCGGGATTCCGTGTGCCGGACGCGCTCAAGATTCATAAAGGGCGTGGAAAATGGTTGCTGCGCAAATGGCTGGACGGGCGGTTGCCGGAAGCGGATGCCTTTGCATCAAAACGGGGTTTTTCAGTCCCGGTCGGTGCCTGGATCGCGGAAGAAGGCGACAGGCTGGGTGCGCTTGTCAGCGAACAGGACGCCGTTCGCGAAATCGCAAAGCCGGACAGGGTTCGCCAACTATTCAAGGCCGCAGGCCGAAAGCGGGAAGGTCACGCCGCCTGGGTTCTCTTATTCTATGCCTTGTGGCACAAGTCCCTGATACAGGGGGTCGACACGCGTAGAATGCCGATCCCCGATGCGTTGGAGGCATCATGACACGTGATTCCATTACGATTATCCGTCCGGACGATTGGCATATTCATTTTCGCGACGGTTCGATCATGGAACGGGTTGTGCCCGATACGGCAGCCCATTTTGCCCGCGCGATTGTGATGCCGAACCTTGTGCCACCCGTCGTGACGACCGCGCAGGCGGCCGACTATCGGGACCGAATTCTGGCGGCATCGGGCACCGGCTTCGAACCGTTGATGACGGCCTATATGACCGAAGCTACCGATCCCGATGACCTGGCCGACGGGTTTGAACGCGGGGTTTTGACCGCGGTCAAACTCTACCCGGCGGGTGCAACCACAAACTCAGATTCCGGCGTTCGCGATGTTGCCAAAGTGCTTCACGTGCTGGAACGGATGGCACAGATCGGCATGCCATTGCTGGTCCATGGCGAGGTTACGGACGCACATGTCGATATCTTCGACCGCGAGGCGGAGTTCATCGAAAAGGTGCTGAAGCCCTTGATGGACCGATTGCCGGATCTGAAAATCGTGCTGGAGCACATAACGACCCGTCAGGCAGCGGAATTCGTGCCGACTGCAGGTCCGCGCCTGGGCGCGACGATTACGCCCCACCACCTGGAAATCAACCGGACGGACCTCTTCAAGGGCGGGATAAGACCGCACCTTTATTGCCTGCCAATTGCCAAACGCGAAGAACATCGCCTGGCAGTCCGGGCCGCCGCTGTCAGCGGCAACCCGCAGTTCTTTCTTGGAACCGATTCGGCACCGCACCCCGTCACGGCGAAGGAAGCGGCGTGCGGCTGTGCCGGCATCTACAACGCACCTTCGGCCTTGTCCGTTTACGCGTCCGTGTTCGAAGCGGATGGTGCGCTGGATCGGTTGGAGGCATTTGCCAGCCTGAACGGCCCCCGGTTCTATGGGTTGCCCGTCAATGACGGCCGGATCACTTTGACTAAGACGGGAACGCACATACCGGCGCGAATTGCCGCCGGGCAGGAAGAGGTCCACCCCTATCATGCGGGTGAGCGCCTGGAATGGACCGTTTCCGCCTAGGGTTTTTCAACCGCCATTGTGGGCGAAATCCCAGTACAGCTCGCGCGCAAGCTTGAACTTCGGACCTGGCTGAAGGTCGCGGTCTTCATAGCGGATCAATGGCTGTACCTTGCCATAATTGCCGGTGTTGAAGATTTCATCCGCCGTTTTCAGATCTTCCTCCGTTACGCATCCTTCGACCACCGTCTCGCCACGGTCGCGCAGCAGCTTGATGACGCGCTGGCGGGTGATCCCATTCAGGAAGCAGCCGTTCGCGACGGGCGTTTTCACAATTCCGTCCTTTGCCAGGAAAAGATTGGACGTGGCGAACTCCGCGACATTGCCCATTGGATCCAGCATCACGCAATTGTCGAACCCGCGTTCTTTCGCCTCGATCAGTGCGCGACCGGCATTGGGGTAAAGGCATCCCGCCTTTGTGTCCGTCGGGGCGGAATTGGGCATGGGTCGGCGGCGCGTCGAAAGGCAGGCGGAAAATCCGCCCGTGCCCGGCATCGGCATGGGGACCAGGCTCAACGCGAACTGCGTCGAATCCGGGTTCGGCGCCACGAAACCGTCATCCGCCCAAAAGAGGGGACGGATATAAAGCGCCGCGTCCGAGGCATATTTTGCCAGACCTTCGCGGGCGATTTCCTCAATCTCTTGTGCGGTTTTCGTTGCGCGCAATCCAAGGGAATTCGCGGAATTGACCGCGCGCTGGCAGTGGCGCTCCAGGTCCGGTGTCGTGCCTTCGAATGCCCGTGCTCCGTCGAACACCATCGACGCAAGCCATACGCCATGGGAACTCGACGCCCAAAGAGGTTCATCGGCATCGCGCCAGCTTCCGTTGAAAAAGGTCAGGGCTCTTTCTTCCAAAACGTCTCTCCTCATGGGATAGAGCTTCGGTTCTTATCCGAAGCCGGGCGCGGATTGGGACAGATACTAAGCGTTATTGACGGGCCCACGCAATCCGCGCCGTCCAAATCAGTGATGCCGTCGGCAGGGTTTCGACATCTTCCGTGAGGATATTGGCCAGGTCGGTGGTGAAAGTGGACTGACGCACCATCGTTGCCAGCCGGACATAGCCGTCTTCCGCCTTGAAGGCGATGCGGTCGCCCCGACGAACCTGATGAGCCGGCGAACAGACGAGCAGATCGTTTTCCCGATAGACCGGTTCGTAGCGGTCCGTGTCGACGATCAACCCGAAACAGTTCGGGTCGCGAAGATCGGGAAAATCGACCTTCAGCCATTTGCTGCGGATCGGAAGGTTGTTCTTGTCGAAATGCCCGTCGTCGGACGCGGCATACAGATTGAGGCACGGAAGCATGAACCCGGCCTTCGCGGCTGGATCCCCGAACATGAGACCGGAAAAGTCATCCATCGTCATGTCGAACCGGTTGAGAATGCGCGAAAGCGTCTCAAGGGACGGCCAGCGAAAGGTACCGTCAGGCCGCTTTCTTCGCCCCTGGCTGAGGAGGGCCGGGTCCAGACCCGACATCTGCGCCAGGCGCGACGGTGTCACTCCGACCTGGTTCGCCAGCCTGTCTATGCCGTGCCAAACGTCTTCTTGTTTCAAAATGTCAGCCCCGGCGATCTGTGCAGCACCTGTCCGATAAGGGTCGGCTCAGGTGTGATTTATTGATCAATTATCATATACAAAAAGAACGAAAATGGAAGACTTTTGAAAATTCGGGAGGAAATTCGCGTTCTGGCGGTTGCCTTGGATAAAGTTTTTCTCTAAGTAGAGTGCCTGTTCACACGCGCATGGTTCCTGGACGATCTGGAAAGGAGCCATTTCATGGGGCGTCCCCGATATTCAATCAGACCAACAAATGAAACGGTCGGTACCCCGTTTCTGACGGCAGAACTCGCCTGGTTGTGGGCCGCAAACGCGGTGCGGTATGACGAGCCGGGCGCGCATCTCACGGCCAACCGGTCGACATTGCAGCGGCCGTGCGAACCCAGGGATGTCATTTTTCTGGCCTGTCGGTTGCGGCGTCAGAAGGTTATGAGCGGTCTGGAATTCGGAACGCTGTGCCGCTTCGGCGCAAAAGACCGTCCGCCGGATTCCCGCGATGAGTCGGAAGTACGCGACTGCGCTTTCTGGGACCGCGCATTGTCGAAGATGGAACCTGAACTGATTCGAAAAGGTATCGTTGCCACCTCCGCCAAGACCGACCTAGCGCTCACAACAAAAAGAACAAAATATGAATAAATATGAATCCGCTGTCCGCGCACCCAGATATGCGATCATCGTCTATTCAGGGCGCGCCCAATTCCGAATACTCCAGCTCCTTCGCCCGGGCTTTCGGCATTGTCTGGTCATTGTGGCAAGCGGACCCTATTGGGTCGTGGTTGACGGGTTGTGCTTCCATACGGATGTTTCCGTATTGGATCTTCACGGATTGGCCGATTTTCTGGTTCGGATACATCGGTACGGTGCGGTCTGCCAGATCACGCATATCGATCCGTCACCGCCCAGACGGTTCCGGCCGTTGCCCTTTACCTGTGTTGAAAACGTAAAGAGAATCCTTGGAGTGAACAGCCTATTTGTTCTAACTCCGTATCAGTTATATAATCACATTGTCAAAAAATGCCTTGACATTCGCGCGGATCTGTAGGATATCCGCCATCTGCCGATGGCATCCCCGGTCATTCCGTTTTTCAAGCGGGTTTCAAGTCATGTCAACGTTGCCATCAAAAGAACAAAAGGAGAATAAAATGGGTGGATTGTTCAGCGCGCCAGCGCCACCGCCGCCACCGCCTTTGCCGGAACCGCCGGATCCTGAAGCCAGTGAACGCGAACGGCGGCAACAGATCAGCGAAAGGCAACGGCGCGGGCGCGCATCGACCATCGTGGACAAAAGGTTCAAAGGCGTGCTGACCGAAACCAGTGACGGCACCGCCCCGTCTGCGGGCGCCACATTAACCGGGAAAAAGAGGCTGGGGGAATGACGGAAATGCCACAGGCCGACGAACTGTCCCCGGAATTCGTGCTGTCCCGGTTCGAAAGGGCAAAGTCCCGCCGTGCCGCGTGGGAGGGGCATTGGCGGGAATGTTACGAATATGCCATGCCGCTGCGCGACGGATCTCTTGGGGATGCCACGCCCGGTGAAAAAAAGACGGACAGAATTTTTGACGGAACGGCGCCCGACGCCGTCGAGCAGCTTGCTGCAAGCCTGATGTCGGAACTGACCCCGCCGTGGGTTCGATGGTTCGATCTGGTTCCGGGCCCTGATATTCCGGAACAGGATGCGCCCAGGATCGCAACCGCCCTGGAGGAGGCATCGGCCGCAATTCAAAGTCACTTTGACCGCAGTAATATCGCGGTTGAAATTCACCAATGCTATCTGGACCTCGTGACGGTCGGAACGGCCTGTCTACAGTTCGAAGAAGCACCGTTGGGCGATCCATCCGCCTTTCGCTTCACAGCGGTTCCGATCGGCGAAGCTGTCCTGGAAGAAGGCGCAAGCGGCCTTCTGGATACCAGTTTTCGGCAGTCACGGATGTCGCGTGACATCCTGAAGTCGAGGTTCCCCAAGGCGGACCTGACGGACGCGCTGTTTGATCGCGGCATACCGGTCGACAGCACGAATGACGAAACGCGCTTTACGGTTCTGGAGGCGGTATTGCCCGATGTTTCGATGGGGTATCGCTACCGCGCGTTTCTGACTGAAGGACCGATGGGCGGAGATCGCGCGGTTGAGCTTTCGCGGGGTACTTTCGCCACTTCGCCTTTCGTTACCTTCCGCTGGATGAAGGCACCGGGGGAAGCCTACGGGCGTTCGCCCGTTATGAAGACCCTGCCGGACATTAAAACCGCCAATAAGGTGGTCGAACTGGTTCTGAAGAACGCCACCATCGCCGTGACCGGAATCTGGCAAGCCGATGATGACGGCGTTTTGAACCCGGCTGCCGTCAAGCTGCTGCCGGGCACGATCATTCCCAAGGCCATCGGATCAAGCGGGCTGACGCCCCTTGCCGCGCCGGGGGACTTCAACGTCTCTTCCATTGTCCTTGACGACGTCCGGAAGCGGATTCGCAGCGGCCTGCTGGCGGATCGGCTGGGGCCGGTGGACAGCCCGCGAATGACGGCGACGGAAGTCCTGGAACGGTCGGCCGAAATGGCCCGGCTGCTGGGGGCCACATACGGCCGCCTTCAGGCAGAGCTAATGATGCCACTGGCCAGACGGGCGTTGGCGATCCTGCGCCGCCGGGGAGAGGTGCCGGATGTTGCGATCGACGGGCACCAGGTCGACCTGAAGATCGTTTCCCCCATTGCGTTGCATCGCCATCGCGCGGAAGCCCAATCAGCACTTCAGTGGCTGGAAGCGATCGCCTTTGCGACGCCGGATGCCGCGCGGATCGTCGATGCTGACGCCACCGCCCGGTGGCTGGCAAGGGCTTTCCGTGTCCCGAACAGCCTGTTGAAACCGACGGAGGAAGCGACCGCTGCGCCGTCCCTTGCGTCAGCGTCGGCTGAGGGACTGCAACAGAAACCTGCTTCCGGTCAGGTTGACCCGGTCGCGGATCCGTTGGCTGCATTGAACGCCGCGGCAGGGGCCGTGGCCCCGTTACTAGGCGCGTCACTGGATACACCCGCAAACACAGGCACTGCCGGTGCCCCGATTACAGGAGGGAACAATGGCTGATCGCAATGGTAGTGATAACCGCGCAAATATGACCGGCATTGTCGATGAAGGTTGGGGCGGGCTCGTCATGGAAATGCCGCCGGAGGACCCGCTGGAGACAGCGCAGAGGCAGACCCTTCTGGAGAAGTCTTTCGCCCGATGCTTTGCCGGTCCGGATGCGGACCGTGTTCTTGCGCATTTACGCGCCATAACGCTGGAACGTGCCCTGGGCCCAGGCGCTAGCGATGCGGCCGTCCGGCATCTGGATGGTCAGCGCTGTCTCTTCCTTCACATCACGGCCCTTATTGACCGGGGTCGTTCAGGTTGAATAAAGGGGAACAAAAAATGAACTTAAAGCAGAAAATGGTCGACAATCCGGGTTCGGACATTCCGGCCAAGTTTCGCGACCCTGAGTCGGGCGGATTGAACGCGACGGCTCTCCTTAAATCCTATCGTGACCTGGAAAGGCGCCTTGCCCGCGGCGACGGAAAAAGCCCGCCATCCGGCGTATTCGATCGAGAGGCCGCCCTGAAGGCCCTTGGTGTTCCGGAAACCCCGGAACAGTACCGGATCGAACTGCTGGAAGATTTCCTGGAACGCGATCGGGAAATGGAAGGCCTGCTGCATGAGGCGGGATTCAGCGAGACGCAGGTCCAGTTGGTCTATGACTTGGCCGCGACAAAGCTCGCGCCCCTGATCGCGGAAGTCGTCGGCCGGGCAAAAGGCGCCGGGGACACTGCGCGGCTGGAAGCTGAGTTCGGCGGGCGGGAGCGTTGGACCGAAGTACGCCGCCAGCTTCGCAAATGGGGGGAAAAGCATCTGCCGGGCGATGCGTTCAACGCACTTTGCTGCAGTTATGACGGGGTCAAGGCCATGCACCGGATGATGACGGTTGGGGACGAACCGGACCTTGCGGTGTCGGGCGTTGGCGGCGCCCCCCTTACGGAAACGCAACTTAAGAAAATGATGAATGACCCGCGCTATTGGCGCGATCACGACCCGGTCCTGATGCGTAAGGTCGAACAGGGGTTCCGGACCCTGTACCCCGGCAGAGCGTGACGCGTCGCCAGAAACAGGACACTCATTCCCAACTGAAAGGAAAAGACCATGTATAACGACAACAAGACGGTCCAGACGATCGCGGATGGACTTCAGACGCTTAGCCAGGCCGAATTGCAGGAACTGGACCGAATCATTACCCCGCGTGCGGCGGTCCTCCTCGCGAAGGCGTTCGGGCCGGAAATCGGTGAGCTTCTTACGCCGCTGACCAGGGACGATGTGGAAGACAGCGGCACCCCCGCCGCACCCGTCAAACGGTCCGCACAGGAAGGCGAACTGCGCCAGTTGATGCGCGACCCCCGGTACTGGCGCGATCATGACCCGCAATATGTGGATATGGTCAGCCAGGGATTTCGCGATCTGTACCCGGGCGGGGCCGTCTGATCCTGCCTAGAATTCGAAAGAGGTCCGTGAATCCCGTCCAAAAGACCGGGATGGCGGCAGCCGGCGGGGTGCGACCATGGTGGCCATGCGCGCGTGAACAGACCCCGCCGGTTGCCTTGGCCGCTCCGTCCGGTCAGGGGCGTGTCCTGAATCGGCCCCATTAGGGTACCTATGCGGAATATGGCTGAATGATATATGAAAAATGAATCCGGTTAGCACGAATGGGCCGGAAAACCAGGCTTTCGAAATTCCGGGTTCAACGGTATAACGTTTCTGTCTTCAGAAAGAAGGCACCGACTTTCGCGACTCATGGCAGAAGGCCAAAATAAAGCGATGCGATTGAAATCACCCACGCTTTCGGGGGCCGTCTGATGTGCGGTCTTGCCGGGTATATCGGAACGCGGCCACCGGATGCCCGCGCGATGTCGGCATGCCTTGGGGCAATGGCCCATCGCGGCCCGGACGGCAGCGGACAATGGGATGGAACGGCGGGCGCGCGATCCGTCGTTCTATTGCACACGCGGCTGGCGATCATCGACCTCGACCCGCGGGCCGACCAGCCGTTTCACGCGGACGGGTGCCATCTGATCTACAATGGCGAGCTCTACAATTATATAGAACTGCGCCAAACCCTTGTTTCAAAGGGTCATTCCTTTCAAACCAACAGCGATACCGAAGTGATCCTCCGGTCCTACCTTGAATGGGGGACGGATGCGTTCGACCGGTTTGAAGGCATGTGGGCGTTGGCCATTTTTGATGAACGGCGTGGCGTTATCCTGCTCTGTCGCGACCGGTTTGGTGAAAAGCCGCTGCATCTCCTGGAAACAGGGGACGGGCTCTACTTCGCATCAGAAATAAAGGCCCTGCGCGCGTTGGCTGGCGCCGACTTTGCCGTTTGTGCCGACAAGGTTCACCGGTTCCTGGCGCACGGGTACCGCGCGGTCTTTCGCGGGGATGCAACATATTTCAAGGGTGTAAGCCAGTTCCCCGCTTCCTGTTGGGGCCGGTCCAACGGCCGCGTCCCGAAAACGGAACCCTTCTGGCGCCCGGAATTCAATCCTGTTGATATGTCTTTCGAGGATGCAGTCGAAGGCGCGTCGGAACATATCGACCGGGCAATCCGCATCCGTCTGCGGTCCGATGTGCCGGTGGCGATCAGCCTGTCCGGCGGGGTCGACAGCAATGTCCTGGCGGGAATCGCGGTCCACAGGCACGGCCAGGCACTGCACACATTTTCCATGCTGGAAAGCGATGCTGCCTACGATGAAAGCGCGGCGATCCGCAGTGCGGCCCGGGCGCTGGGTACGCCGCACCACGAAACCCGCGTGTCGACCGAGAGATTCCTGGACCGGTTGTCGACAATGGCGCGTTCCTATGACGGGCCGGTCCCGTCGCTTGGCATGTATCTGGACGGTTTCCTGTCGGAGGCGGTGGCCGACGCCGGATACAAGGTACTGATCAACGGCAACGGCGCGGACGAAATCTTTCTTGGCTATTACGACCAGTATCTGTTCTGGCTGGCGGGTCAGGCGGGTGACCTGCATTTCGACCAGTTGGTGCGTGACTGGAAGAACGGCTTGGGTGCGCATGTCCGTAACCCGCTTTTGCAGAACCCCCGTGCCTTCATCGAGGCACCGGCAGAACGCGCGCATCTGCATCTGAACGCGCCGGACGTTGCGCGGTTTCTGAAGGCGCCGCCAGATGTTTCGTTTGAAGAAGTCGCCTACTGTGGCGATGTTTTGCGTATGCGCATGCTGAACGAGTTGCTGCGGGAATCCGTGCCCGTCCTGACCTGGTCCCATGACAGCCACTACATGGCCCGTTCGATTGAAAACCGCGCTGCGTATCTGGACCGTGATCTGGTTGACTTCATGATGAAGGTGCCGTCCCGGCACCTGATCCGCGACGGCATGACCAAGGTCCTGCTGCGGCGGGCGGGGGAAGGCGTCGTCCCGCCGGAAATTCTGGGACTGAAAAAGAAACTGGGATTCAATGCGCCGATTTCCTCCCTCCTTGACCGGGGGAACCCGGACGTCAGGGCGCGCATCCTGTCTGACAGTCCCTTCTGGGATATCGCCGACCGCGATGCGGTACGTGACTTGCTTGAACCCGATACCGAACGCCGGGGGTACGACAATCTGCTGTTCTGTCTTGTCTCCGCACGAATGTTTTACGAAGCCTTTGTCGACTGAGGGAAGGACCTTATCCCATGGACAAAACCTATCTGCCGCGCCTGCAGGAATTGAAGAAGCTGGCTGAAAGCCTGCCGCGCACCCGTTTCATGGCACTGGCGCGGATCGAGGCGCTGATCCGCATGAACATGGGGTGGGAGCGCCTGCAACTGGACCGGAACCTGCCGGATCATCCGTACAAACTGACCCATGACCTGGTCGACCGCGCAATCGGCGATCTGCAGGCGGCGCGGGACATTGCGTTTTGCGACGGGGAACTACCCCTGGACCACGACCCGCGCGACCAGACGATGGAAGAAGAACATCATGACCTCTTCCAATCACTGTGGGTCCAGTTCAACGCGGAACAATATCGCGAACGGATTGAACGCTATGATGACCGGCTGCGCTTCAACGACCTGCATAAGGGCTTCTTCGACGGTATGCGGGTTGTCGACATGGGTTGCGGTCATGGCAATTTCGACCACGCAATCCTGAACGCGGGCGCCAAGGAAGTGGTCGGCATCGACTATGGCGAGGAAAGCATTCGCTATGCGGTCGCCGCGCGCGATGAACTGGGCGTGCCGGCGGAGAGGCTGAAATTCATTCAGGCCACGGTCTATGACGTGCCGGAGGAGGGTGGCAGTTTCGACGCAGCGGTCCAGAACGGCGTCTTCCACCACACGGACGATGAAGACCGCGCGTACCGCGAAATGCACAGGCTTCTGAAGCCGGGCGGCGTCGCCTGGATCTATACGGAAGGGGAAGGATCCATCGCGCGGGACCTGTTCCACGTCTCCG
The DNA here is from genome assembly GCA_040217575.1 of Alphaproteobacteria bacterium. Lineage (GTDB taxonomy): Bacteria > Pseudomonadota > Alphaproteobacteria > UBA8366 > Aestuariispiraceae > Pacificispira. The sequence continues at coordinate 634,437 of JAVJPW010000002.1, forward strand.
TCCAGATCCTGTCGGACGTCCCGGCCAGCCTGGTGCAAGGGCATCTGAAGCATCTGGGATTTTCGATCAACAAGCGCTATCACCTGGGCGACGGGCTGAAAGCCGTCTACCGCGCGACCAGCTGGCAGAACCTCACTGACCGCCTGTCAGCCATCGGGTTCGGCAACTACAAACGCCTGATTGGCGGGTTCGACACGGACCTGGATGTCACGGACGCGGACCCCTATGCCGCCGAAAAGTTCGGAGAAGCCGACATCCGGCTATTGGCGACGAAATTGTGACGGTTGTTAACTCAGAACCCGCTGTAGCAAATCGCGGTAATCTTCAATTGCTGGAATTTGCAGGTTTGCGACCTTCGCACCTTCGTCGCACCGGCGCAGCGTGATGGCGTCGTTCAGGTGGGGGGAGGCGGCGAAGCGGTCGAGCTCCACGCCCTTCATCGGGCCGCCCTGCAGTTCCAGGCTGCGGACGGAGGCGGGCGACAAGCAGTCGAAATAGTCCGGTTCCACGGCGCAAAGGTAACGCTTTGCGTCCACATGCATGCGTACGGGCGCGACCACGTTCTCCGGAAAGAACCGCGACAGGAAGTCGGCCCCGAAATCTTCATGTTGCGCATCGATCCCGTCTTCTGCGCAATCCTCGGCATAGTCGTGCAGGAAATGCCCGACATCATGCAGCAGCGCGGCGGCGGTCAGCGTATCCTTGCCTTCCAGCTGGTCCGCCATGACGGCGCATTGAATGCCGTGTTCGGCCTGGCTAACCGCTTCCCCCAGATATTCCCGGTCGCCCATATGGTTGAACAGGGCGATGATGAAGTCGACCGCCGTATCCTTCGTCACTTGGTCGGGGTGGTTTGGAAGTGTATCGCGTATTGCGGCGGTCATTCCGCTGCCTCCCTCAATTCCGTGGTCAGAACATGCCGCATGCTGCGCAGCGCATCCTTGTCGGCGTAGCATCCTTGCAGGTGTCGCGCGCCGCCGGAAAAACCGGTTCGACCATGCAGCACGCGTTCATTGTCGAACAGGACCAGGTCGCCCGGCATCAGTTTCAGGCGCAGTTCCCCCTCGGGCTGGTGAAGCAGTCGCGCGAATTTCCGGTAAGCCCTGTAATAGTCACCCGCGATATCGAACGGCAGGTCCAGCGGTGCCGCCGACCGGTTGTTGTAGCGAACCGCTGTGATCTGTCCCCGGTCATCCAGTTCGATCAGACGTTTTCGGGACCGCAGGTCCGTGCCGGATTCGCGGTACCGGAAGGGTAGTGTATAGGTGGAAAGCAGTCGGAAGGCATCTGGGTCTTCGTTCCGCAACAGGCTTGCCGTGCGGAACCCGTCGACAAAGACCGACTGGCCCCCGTCGGCGTCATTCACCAGACAATGCAGCAATTGCAGACCCGGCACCGGATCGCGATAGGGGTTGTCCGTGTGGACGTTCAACCCGACCGGCGTATAGGCAAGGTTCACCGGTTTCGGTTCGCTGCGCACTTCGAACAGACGACCGTAATTCGTTTCCCGAACGATGCCGAAAATTTCCGCTGTTTTAAGCACATGACCGGGTTCGCAGGGGACACCGGTGATCAGCGAAATGCCGTGGTCGACAGCGTCTTCGATCCAGTGCAGGCGGGCGCTCGCATCCGCGACAACCCTGTCATAGGCGTGGCGCACGATATCGCGTCCCAGCGTCGCATCCCAGACCGGTTGCTGTGTCTCGGATGGGGGGTCATAGGCATACTGAAACAGGAAGGCGGCGGAATATCGGACGGAAATATCTTCCGGTTGGAAGCGGACGGTAACGAACCCGTCGTCGGATTCCGCGCCGGCAATCGTGACCGTCGCCGGCAGATCGGTCAGGTCGAACAGCCGCTGATCGTTCTGCGGATGCCGGTAGTCGGGCCCTTGTGCATTGTCGCGCAGCCAGATCGCGTGAAAACGGGATGCCGTCCCGTTTCGCCACACAATGGTCAAGATGTCATCGCTGAATGTGACTTCGGAAATATGCATGAACCACCCGCTGTTCAGAGTGCGATAGACCGTAGCAAAACCAGCTGCCCCGGGCGAGTGGATTTCCTGTTATGATTGCTGCGACCAATGGCACGATTGGTGCACATCTTGTGGGACGGATTGCGTAACCCCATATAATCGTTGCGGATGCCGCCGAAGCCGGGTCCGCACAGAACGCGCAACTCCGAACCCGTTCCTGCCTCTGAAGAGGGGGACCGAATTGAGAGGTTGATAGACCGATGAATATTGAAAAATTCACGGACCGCGCCCGCGGTTTCATTCAGGCAGCCCAGACCATCGCCGTGCGCGAGGATCACCAACGCCTGACCCCCGAACATCTTCTGAAGGCTCTGCTGGACGATGGCGAGGGCATGGCCGCTTCCCTGATTGCGGCTGCCGGTGGCGACGCCACCATGGCCCGACAGAAGGTTGACCAGCAGATCGCCAAACAGCCCAAGGTACAGGGCGGCGGTGCGGGTCAGCTGCATCTGGATACGTCCCTGGCGAAGGTCCTGGATTCCGCGCAACAGACCGCGGAAAAGGCAGGCGACCAGTTCGTCACCACGGAAATTCTGCTGCTTGCGCTTTCCATGGCTGAGGGGACGGACGCGGCGAAGGCACTGAAAGACGCGAAGGTCACGCCCCAGGCGCTGAACGGCGCAATCAAGGACATGCGCCAGGGGCGCACCGCCGACAGCGCGTCTGCGGAAGACAAATATGATGCGTTGAAGAAATACGCCCGCGACCTGACGGCCGTTGCGCGGGAAGGAAAGTTGGACCCCGTCATTGGCCGGGACGAAGAAATCCGGCGGACGATCCAGGTCCTGTCGCGGCGTACCAAAAACAACCCCGTCCTGATCGGCGAACCCGGCGTGGGCAAGACCGCGATCATCGAAGGTCTGGCCCAACGGATCGTCGCCGGCGATGTGCCCGAAACCCTGCGGGACAAGCGGCTGATGGCGCTGGACCTTGCGTCCATGGTGGCCGGGTCGAAATTCCGCGGCGAATTTGAAGAACGATTGAAAGCGGTGCTGGAGGAAATTGAGGCTGCGGCGGGGAACATCATCGTCTTCATCGACGAATTGCATACGCTGGTCGGTGCAGGTTCCGCCGAAGGGTCAATGGACGCATCCAATATGTTGAAACCGGCCCTGGCGCGTGGCGCCCTGCATTGCGTCGGCGCGACAACATTGGACGAACACCGAAAACATATCGAAAAGGATGCGGCCCTGGCGCGCCGCTTCCAGACGGTATTCGTTTCGGAACCCAGTGTGGAGGATACCGTTTCCATCCTGCGTGGATTGAAGGAAAAATACGAACTGCACCACGGGGTGCGTATAACCGACGGCGCAATCGTCGCGGCGGCAACGCTGTCCAACCGCTATATCACGGACCGGTTCCTGCCGGACAAGGCCATTGACCTTGTGGACGAGGCTGCATCCCGCCTGCGGATGGAGGTGGATTCCAAGCCGGAGGAAATCGACGAACTTGACCGCCGTATCGTCCAGTTGAAGATCGAACGCGAGGCCCTGAAGAAAGAAAGCGACAAGGCATCGAAGGACCGGTTGGTGAAGCTGGAAGCCGAGCTGGCGGATCTGGAGGAACAATCGGGCACCCTGACCGCCAGGTGGCAGGCGGAAAAGGGTAAGCTGAACGAAGCACAGTCCCTGAAGGAACAGCTGGATGCCGCCCGGGTCGAACTGGCGAATGCGCAGCGTCAGGGACGCTACGACCGGGCGGGGGAACTGGCATACGGCGTCATACCCGATCTTGAAAAAAAACTGGTGGAAGCCGAAGCCCAGGGCGATGAAGCCATGTTGGAGGAAGAGGTGCGCGACCAGCACATTGCTTCCGTCGTGTCCCGCTGGACCGGGATCCCCGTTGACAAGATGCTGGAAGGCGAACGTGAGAAGCTGCTGCAGATGGAAGAAATCGTCAGCCGTCGCGTCATCGGACAGGACACGGCAGTGACGTCGATCGCCAATGCCGTGCGCAGGGCGCGTGCGGGACTTCAGGACCCGAACCGGCCCATCGGCAGCTTCCTGTTCCTGGGGCCTACCGGTGTCGGTAAGACTGAGTTGACGAAGGCGCTGGCGGAGTTCCTGTTCGACGACGACCAGGCAATGGTCCGCATCGACATGTCAGAATTCATGGAAAAACATTCCGTGTCCCGGTTGATTGGGGCGCCGCCCGGCTATGTCGGATATGACGAAGGCGGCGCGCTGACCGAAGCCGTGCGCCGACGGCCCTATCAGGTTGTGCTGTTCGACGAGGTGGAAAAGGCACATCCCGATGTCTTTAACGTCCTGCTTCAGGTCCTGGACGAAGGCCGCCTGACCGACGGACAGGGCCGGACGATCGACTTCCGCAATGTGCTGATCGTCATGACGTCGAACCTGGGTGCCGAGTTCCTGGCGGAACAGAAGGATGGCGAAGACGTGGAGGCGGTGCGCGAACCCGTCATGAACGTCGTGCGGCACGCCTTCCGCCCGGAATTCCTGAACCGGCTTGATGAAATCCTGCTGTTCCGCCGCCTGTCGCGGGACAACATGACCGGGATTGTCGATATCCAGCTGGACCGGTTGCGTGCGCTGCTGGCGGACCGGAAGATCACGCTGGATCTGGATAAGGCGGCGCTGATGTGGCTTGGCAATGCCGGGTATGACCCTGTTTACGGCGCACGGCCGCTGAAACGGGTGATCCAGAAGCATCTGCAGAACCCGCTTGCCAGCATGATCCTGGAAGGCACGATCGGCGAAGGCGAGACGGTCAGGATCTCCGCCGGGGACGGCAGCCTGATCCTGAATGGAAAGGCTATCGAACCGGACGCGGAAGCGGCCTGATTGGGCAATTAATGACCGTGTGGAAAAAGGGCGCTATTCCGGGTCGGGGTAGCGCCCGTGTTCTTTCAGAACGGCCATGTTGGTTTCGTAGATGTCGCGGGCACGGTCCGGGTCGCGATATTTTTCGGCGACCGTGTAATGGGCCTTTTCATTTATTTTCTCTGCGAAATGCTGGTGAAGTACATCCGGTGTGAACGCGGGATCGGAAAATGCATCGGCAATCCGCACTAGGGATTCTCTATCCCTTTCAAATACGCGATCCATGTCGATATCCAGATATCGCTCATCCCCGACCACGGAATGTGCAGCCGACGCCGACATTTCCGTTGCCGCCATGAACCAGACCACCGCCTTTTCAAGTGACATGCCCGGCGGCCCGAAATACTGAAATAGGTCGCGTTCCGCCGCTTCCCGCGACAGAAGGGGGCGAATCTGCTGATAGCGGAACTGCTGCTTGTAGGCATGCGAAATAAGCGTTTTGGCAGGGTCGCGGTGAATGTGGGCAATCTTCAGATTGCTGAACAGAGCCAGGTAGAACAGCAAATGAACGAGTTCAAAATGGTTGACGATGACGGGGACACGGCCCCTTGCCGCGCACCAGCAGAGTTCAACCAGACGGTCGTGCAGAAATCTTTCGAAATGCGGTCTCAGGCTCTCCGGATCCGTATGCCCCCGAAGCAGCGAATAGAAGAGCCGGTTCATATCTCCGGCTTCCTTGTGAAAGCTGAAGAAATGGAAGGGCGCGTGGCGATCGGATTTTTCCAGCAAGGCGTTCAGTGACCGCGTTCCCGCCCGTCCCGTCGACAGGACAAGGACCGGCGCATTCGCATCGTCTTCAAAGAACCGGAATGGCGCGCGGCAGATCTCTCGTGCCGGATGCGACTGCCAAAGTCTTTGGACCGCTTCCGACGCCGACTTGATCCGTTCCGCCAGCGCCGCCGGGCTGAGTTCGGGCGTCGCCAGTTCCTGCGACACACTCGTCCTGTCGGGAAGCGTATTCAGGGACTCGGTGAAGCCACCGGTACCGAACCGGCAGATGTTTCTGCTTTCCGGAAAGATTTGACGGCGTTTGGATAAACCCAATGCCGGAATGAGTTCGGACATGCGCTGCAAATCGTTTCGCGCCAGCGCAACCTTGGCCCAAGCCGGAAGGTCGCCCTGCCGATCCAGACCGTCGGGGGAGATGGAGCGTGATTGCGCACCCCGTGCCGCAAGGGCCAATGCAAGCGGCGCGGCGACGTCGGGGCTATCGACCATATTCTTGTTGATGATCAATTCCAGGAACCCGTCCATGCCTTCCGGTCGGGCGCCGCGCGCGTACAACTGCGGCGCGCACCGCAATAGCGGGCCGCCGAGGATTCCCATCAGTTGCGGTGTGTTCGCCAGGACCTGGTTCATGAGCCCCAATTTGGGGATCAGTTCGACGTTGCCTGTCGCGGCGCAACCGTCGACCAGGGCCGGTAGTACGGTCAGGTCGCGAAAGATCGATGGTTTGGTCAGTGCGATTCGCAACGCTTCGGCGTAACGACCGGCCCTTGCCAGCACAGCGACCAGTTTCACCTTCATCTCGTCCGGCGGATCGCCACGTTCCAGAAGCACGTCCACCGCTGCTTCCGCACCGGTCGGGCCTTCCTGTTCCTCTATTCTGTCCAGGTCCATTGCCTTGTTCCCAACTGTCGCAGAAAGACTAGATGAATCGCGAATTGTTTGTCATCCCGGTGCCTTCTCAACCAATAGCGAAGCGGTTAGGGTTGCCACTGGTTCCGCAACTGGAGCAGTAAATGTCCCCGCCATCCGTCACGGCGTATTTCCCCGTACCGGACCTTTGTGCACATCGCGCCTATCTGGGCGCGGTCTATCCCGTTTGCCGGTCGGGTTCCGATATCGCGGCTGCAGATCTGTCCGAAATTCGGGGCGTGGTTGCAGAAGCGGGCGTGTATCGTTCGGGCGATATCCATTTCGACCTGACGGAACCCGGCGTTTATCGATTTCAGTGGAAGGGACGGCCGGGTCAACAGATTGCTGTTCTGCCGGACACCCCGTCCGGCGTGGCGTCGGTTGCAGCCGAAATCGGGACGCTGGGCAACCTTGACCGCAATAAGACGTGGGGGGAACAGGCTGTCATTGCAAAACGCCGGCGGCTTTCCATGCATTGCGTCCAGTACAGTGAACTGTCCGTCCGGTTTGCCCATATGGCGGGCCTTTCCGGAGTGGTCTGGCTTATGTGGAACTATGAGGCGCTGGAACGGGGGGATTTTCTGTCGTCCCACGCCATTTCGGAAATCCGTTCAAAGGATGGCGGCGAGGTCCGACTGTTTGATTTGAGCTTCGGCGTGGAATTCACGGTGGACGAAGGTCGGACAGACTTTGCCGCGTTCCAGTCGGCCCTGATGGATGGCCGGACGGTTGATGTAAGTCGCGTCACTCAGGCATTCGGGTTCGAATACGGGTCCAAGTTCTTCGGTGCCTATGCCGATGATTTCGAACTGGACGCGCTGGCGGGGGACAAAGGTGCCCTGTTGGAAGCGCATGCGCGACTGGTCCGGGGAAGTTACGTCATCGGAAAGGATGTTCAGTCCCGGTCCTATGCCACTGCCCGCAGCAAGGCGATCGCCGCGGCAGCGGATGACATCGATGACACAAAACGGGCGGAGATGAATGGGGCACAGACTGTCGGTACCGCTTCGGCTACACCGGCCGCACTGACGGGGCAAAGCCGGTTCCGGATGTCGGAGAATCTGATCGGATACCGCCTGTCGGGTGGAAGCTTGTCCCCGTTAACAGCGGGCGACACCGGCGGTGACGTTCTGGAAACGGATCATTTGCGTAAGTCCGGATTGTTCCTGACCGGGGGCGGTACGGTATCAATCGGCCGTGATGCGCTGGACCTGTCCGCACCCGGGTTGCACCGGTTCAATGCCCGATCCGCGGGTAGGCCCATGCAGGCGCTGACGGTGGCAAGGGATCCGGCTTTGGTCGCGGCCAGCCTGTTGGAAGCCGTCTGTGCGGGGGGGCTGCATGATGCGATGTCACCATCGGACCTGCGGATTGCCGCACAGACGGGAAAGGTCATTGCCCAGTCGCGGTCGGTCGGTGAAATGATTTCAGATATATTCGGGACGGCAAAGGTCGGGCTTCGAATATGGACGGTGCCGACGGTGCTGTCCGACGATTCGGACTGGCCGGTCGCGGGCGATCTGCATTTTCTTGAAATCGGCGGCAGTGACCGAAACATCCACCTGTTTGAACTGGGACGACGGATGCGGGTCACCGTCGGCGGCGGTCCCTGCACCTTTGAGGCGCTGGAGGGGGCAGTACTTTCCCAAAGTGGATTTGAAATTTCGTCCCTGTGCGTCACTCCGGGGTTGGCATATGGCACTACCTCCGCCGCGGCAGGATTGTTCATGGATGTCCTGACGCCGCTTTGGTACGGGGCGGAGGAATTTGCCCACGGGCTCATTCGCGACTCTTTATCCACATTTCCTGGATTGGGTGTCGACCACACGGGGCGCCAGATCACGACGGAGGGGTCGAAGGAAAGGGCGGCCTTATGTTTGTCGCGGTCCCTGGGTGAGCGCGGCCGCATGGTGTCGGTGTTGGATTGCAAGGCGATCGGGAAGAAGGAAGAGTAAATGGTGGGAAATACAGAAGGGGACGACCTGGCGGAAGACTTGCCGCCGGGAGAGGTCGCCGATGCGTTGTCCAAGGGAAGTCGGCTGTCTGTCTATCTGGAACCCGATACGGGATTTGACGGGTTCGCTGTTCCAAGGCGGCCGTACATGGAGTCTTATTCATTACCGCATGTTTGTGTTGAGGATGAATTGGTGGTCGGCGCGACACGTCGAACTCATCTGATGCACAAGCTGGGTAAAACGGGGTTTCAGTATTCCGCCTTTTTCTATACGAACGTGCTGCCGGTTTACGGGTTATATGCCTACCCGTCCGAGGTTGAAGCCATCAAAACGGATTCGATGGCAGGCAAGATTCTGAACGCGGCACAATACAAGGTGCTGCGGTTCAAATTGAACCCCGCCGGTGACCTGGTCTGGTCCGACCGGCATCCAACCGATTTGTCGGCCGTAACTAACGCGATTTCATCCGGACGCTCTCTATACATCGTGTTCAGCGACGCGGACGGAATTTGCCGCAGCCACCCCCTGGACCTGGCATTTGTGTTCCCGGAATCCGATATGGTCGAATTTCGCATCGAACATATGCTGTTGCCGGAAGTGTTTCGAAGTCCACGCTCTTTCAGGGCGAAGATGCATCGGTCGGTACGGGACCTGAACACGGCACTGGCCAATCCAGGGATGGCCCTATCGACCAAATTCAGGATCTATTCAGCCTTTCGATGTATTGACCAGTCCGGCGCCGGATATGCGATGGGGGATATCGCCGCGGACCGTCGGCATGAATGCCACGATGTCCGGGTTTATGCCCTTCCGTGAGTCTGGGCGTCAGCGCAGGAAGTTCTGAATTTCTTCGGTGACCCGCGCCGGCTGTTCGGCATGCAACCAGTGTGCGGCGTCCGGGATCGATACGATGTCGGACTGTGGAAACAGCCGGTCGATTTCCCCATGGTGCTGCGGCAGGACATAGTTCGAGTTCGCGCCGACAAGAAACAGGCTTGGGCGTGGAAACGCATCGTCGGAATCGATATCCGGAAAACCCTCGATCTCGTCCATTTGCCCTTCCAGCACCGGAAGGTTGAGCTTCCAGGAAAGCCCGCCCCCGTCGGCTGGCGCCAGATTCTGGGCCAGAAAGGTGCGGATGCCCTTTTCGGGGATGACCGGTGCCAATGCCTCCTCGGCTTCGGCACGGCGCGTCATGCCGGAAACGTCCAGCGCGCGCATCGCACGAATATAGGCGATCAGACCACTGTCGCGCGGGGCCGGCGGAATGTCTGCGACTATCAACCGGTCGATCAGGTCCGGACGAGTCAGCGCCAGAACCATCGCGGTTTTGCCACCCATCGAATGCCCCAGAACATGCGCGGGCCCACCGACGGTCCGTTCGATCAGGTCCGCAACATCTTCCGCCATATCGGGATAGGTCATCCGGTCCGACCAGGGACTGTCCCCATGATTGCGCAAATCCGCCGATATCGTGCGGAACTCGGGGCCCAGAAGCCGGATGATCATGCCCCAGTTCCGTTTGCTGCCGAACAGCCCGTGCAGAATGACCAAAGGCACCCCGGTGCCGGCTTCGGTAAAGGAAAGTTCGATTGCGGTCATGTCCCATCGCTTTACAGTTTGACCGGGTTCGGGGCGCAGCCTAGCGTGCAGAAATGCTTGAGGAAAGTGCACTTCTGATATTCGCGGCCGGGGCCGTTACCGCGGGGTTCGTGGCCGGGCTGACCGGCCTTGGAACCGCACTTACGGCGCTTGCTTTCTGGTTGCATGTGACTACCCCGCAAGTGGCGGTTCCGATTGCCGCCGCGGTGGCCGTGACCAGCCATATCGTCACACTGACTTTCATCCGTCAGGGGATATTCTGGCCGCGGCTTTGGCCGTTCCTGGTCGGGGGGCTGATCGGGCTTCCCCTGGGTGTCTGGCTTCTGAATTTCCTTAGTACCGAAGCCGCAAAACTGGGCCTTGGCGTATTCCTGATCCTCTATTGCAGCTATGGGCTAAGCGTCAAAACACCGCCTGTCGTTGCCGCCGGCGGGCGGGTGCTGGATGGTGCGGCAGGGTCCCTGGGGGGTGTGTTGGGAGGCCTTGCCGGTGTGTCCGGCCCGGTGCCGACTATTTGGTGCGGTCTGCGCGGCTGGCCAAAGGATGAACAGCGCGGCGTTTTCCAGCCGTTCAATCTGGTCATATTGCTGCTTTCCGTGGTCGGACATGCCGGCAACGGTCGGTACATTGAAATCGACTGGCAGACAATCGTGATGGCGCTGGTACTGGGGGCATTGGGATCCGTTGCCGGGATCCTTGTCTACCGGCGGACCAGTGATAAGAATTTCCGGCGCATTGTGCTCTCGCTGCTGCTGATCGGCGGCATCACCCATATCGCTGCGGCAATCGCCTGACATTGCCTTGGAATTGACAGGACCGGTGTGTCGCCGGATACATCACCCTGTGCAAAAAAAAGGACCGCCGGGTCGCTGAAAAGGTCGAACCATGTTTGAAAATCCCACCATCGCCGTCATCGGTCTGGGTTATGTCGGGTTGCCGCTGTCGGTCGCGCTGGCGCGGCATTTTGAGGTCATCGGTTTCGACATCGACGAATCGCGAATTTCGGAACTTCGCAACCATACGGACCGGACCCGCGAACTGTCTTCCGGCGAACTGGCAGATTCCACCCTGATATACACATCCCGCGACGAGGCGCTGGAAGACGCACATATCTTCATTGTCACCGTCCCGACACCGGTGCGTGACGACAACTCCCCCGACCTTCGCGCGGTCGAAGCGGCAAGCCGTACCGTCGGCAAAAAATTACGGCTGGGGTCCGTCGTCGTGTTCGAATCCACCGTCTATCCCGGTGTTACCGAAGATTTCTGCGGTCCGATCCTGGAAGCAGAGTCGGGCCTGGTCGCGGGTCAGGATTTCTTCCTTGGCTATTCGCCGGAACGGATCAATCCCGGTGACAAGGTGCACACGGTCGATCGGATCACAAAGGTCGTCGCCGGCCAGAATGAAAAGGTCGCGAACCTTCTGGCGAAACTCTATGGCACGATCAATGGCGGGAATGTCTTCATCGCCAAGGATATCCGGACCGCCGAAGCATCGAAGGTCATCGAAAACGCCCAACGCGATATCAACATCGCCTTCGTGAATGAGATTACGGGCATATTTGGAAAGATGGGAATTTCCGTTCATGACGTCCTGGAAGCGGCGGGTACGAAATGGAACTTCCTGCCCTTCACGCCCGGACTGGTCGGTGGACACTGTATCGGGGTCGACCCGTTCTATCTTGCCTTTGCGGCGGAACGGCTGGGCATCGAACCGAAGGTCATACTGGCCGGTCGGCAGATCAATGACGGTATGGCGGCAAAGGTGGCCGAATGCATTCACGAACAGCTGACCGGGCCGTCCAGAATCATGGTCCTTGGAATCGCGTTCAAGGAAAATGTGCCCGATATCCGCAATTCAAAGGTCGTGGATATGGTCCGGTGCCTGCGTGACATGGGGCATGAAGTATCGGTCTTCGACCCGTTGGCGGACATTGCGGAAACCGAAGCGGAATACGGAATTGCCCTGGCATCAGGCCCGGGGGAAGGCCATGACGCGGTCGTCGGTGCGGTCGGCCATAGTGAGTTTCAGGATTTTTCGCTGGGCCAGATCGTACGGGAGGGCGGGCTGATCGCCGATATTAAGGGAATATGGCGCCATCGCCCAATTCCACACGGGCGCACGTACTGGACACTTTGATCGGCCGGCATCAGGCGGCTTTCCAGATTTCCTCAACCCAGCCCTTGATGGTCAGGCTTTCCAGCCACCGGTCTGAAAGTTCGAACCCGTCTGCGCCGGTAATCGCATATTCCGGCGGCCCAAGTTCGGTCAGGAAAATCAGGGTGTCGTCCGGTCCATGCCGCTTTTTCCAGTGTGCGAACCCTTCCGCCCACCATGCCCTGAATTGATCGACCCACTTCTTGTGCTGCGGGAAGTCGATCTGAAGCTGAACCTGTTCGCGACCCGCGACGCGCCCCTGAAAACTGTCGGCCCGTTCCAGTATGCGACGGATCAGCGACTGGTCATGGTCGCTCAACGGGAACCAGAACTCCCGGTCGACAATATAGTGCGACAGGTCCGCACAGACGGGCATGTCCGGCACGGCGTCCATCAGCTGCAGCATATAATACAGGTCATTTGTGATGCAGTTTCGGTGCGTTTCGAACAGAATCGGCACCTGTGCCCGGTCGGCCATGTCCATCCATTGGCGGATGACGCCCGCGCCTTCATCCACTGTAAAGGGCATGACCTGTCCGATGATGTTGACATAGGACGCGTTGAAATCCTTCGCCATGTCCAGTACGGGCTGCAGCCCGTCGATGGTCGTCGGGAAGGCATTGATCATGCAGCCCAGACCATGGCGTTCGAAATAGGGCAGGGTGGCGCGCGCCGCCACCATGTCCGATGCGCCCAGGTCCAGCGCCATGCCGTCAAACCCGGCCTGTGCGACCATTTCAAAGGCTTCTTCGTCGCTGCGTTCCAGCCCGTCCGGCCGACGCAGCTCCATCGCCCAGCGGGACTGATAAACCTCTAGTTTCTGGGTCATGCGGCAGGTTCGGTCTGCGCCGTGGCGCTATCGATTTCAGCAACGCCGTCGTGGGTTTCCGGCCCCCGGATCAGGCGCGCGATGAACATTTTCTGAAACGCCAGATAACCGATAGTCGGCGGTTCGTATCCGGCATGCTTCACCAGTTCCGCATGCAGCGCCGGCAGGTTGTGGAACGGCACGGCGGGGAAAGTATGGTGTGCTGTGTGATACTGCATGTTCCACGCCATCCAGCGGAAGATCCACCAGGTCTTGATGGTCCGTGTGTTATGCACCGTGTCCGGCAGATGCGTCAGGCCGGTATGTTCGGTGATGTTCTGCACATTCTGGAAAACCTTCGTCGCGAACATCGGCGCGATCCAATAGGTGACGGTCGCCCAGCTTTCCAGATAGACCGATGCCACTGCAACCAGAGCATAGAGCGCCAGATGGGCGCGAGATTCCAGGACCACCTTCCGCTTCTGCTTTTCCGTGAAGTAATGCGCGGTATTGCCGGATGCGACGATGAACAGACGCTGGATGCGCCCGGTCCAGTAGGTGATACCGACCAGATAGGGAAGATAGCTCCACAGGGTATAAGGGCCGCCGCGGCTGATCAGTTCCGGGTCATTGTCCCAATCCTGTGTGTGGCGGTGATGTTCGAAATGATACCAGCGTTCATAGTCGCGCGGATAAAGCTGGATGAACCCGGTGATGCGGTTGAAAACATCGTTCAGCCAGCGCGTCTTGAAGGCAGTGTAGTGGTTAAACTCATGCTGGGCCGCGAACAGGTAGTTCAACAAAATTCCGTGCATGATGAAGAACGGGATGACCCACCAGCTGCCCAGCGTGAAATAAAGGCCCGTTCCCGTCAGGCCGATTGCGCCGAAATGGCTGATCGTCTGGACCCACCCCTTTGCATCTGACCGCTTGCACAATTCGCGCAAACGCTTGGGCGGGATCAGGTTCTTGCGGCCAACGAAATCTTCCATGGCATCGACCCTATTCGAGTAAAGGTAGCGCATGATGTTCTTATCTAATGTTATTACGTCTAAAAATACGATAGTATCGTCGTAAACATTGATGAAAGTAGACGTTAATGAATGCCCCAGGGTTCTCTGGCCAGCTCGCCGACATCGATATACGGCTCTTAAAGGTGTTCGTCGGTGTCGTGGAAGCAGGCGGTTTCACGCCAGCGGAGGCACAGCTTGGGATCGCCCGGTCTACGATCTCGACCCATATCGCCAATCTGGAAGCGCGCCTTGGACTGACGCTGTGCCGCCGGGGTCGGGGCGGATTCGCTTTGTCGCAGGAAGGTCAGTTGGTGTACCGCGAGGCGCTAACCCTGATTGATGCACTCAATGCGTTTGGGGAGCGTGTGTCCGGTGTCGGCAACCGGCTGACCGGCAACCTAAACCTCGCGGTCATCGATGGAATCATGACCCTGCCGCAAGTTAAAGTCTCCGAAGCGCTTTCCCGGTTTCGGGCCTTGGCGCCGGACGTTCATATAAAGCTCTCCGTGCTCAGCTCGCAGGATATGGAACGGCGCCTGCTCGACGGGTCCCTCCACGTCGCGATACTCGGTCTGCATCGGAAAAAGGCCGGGCTCGCCTATCGAGAGATCGCGCGGGAAATCCAATATGTCTATTGCGGTCGGGGCCATCCTCTGTTCGAAAAGAAGCAGATCAGCAGCTCGGACCTGACGGCGCACGACTATGTCGGATTGAGCCACGAAGATCTCCCGCACGCGACGGAACGGCCCTACCAAACCCGGCCTGCTGCCAGCGCTGGGAATCTGGAAGGCGTGCTTCTCCTTCTTCAGACCGGCCGGTTCCTGGGACGGCTCCCAACACAGTTTGCAGATGGACTTGTCGAGAATGGAACCTTACGGCCCTTGCGGCCCGACCTGACACGCTATGAACAGAGTTTTGCCGTGGCGACACCGGTATCCGTTCAGGTTCCAGCGGTCCTGGCCGCCTTCCTCGATTGCTTCGAGAGGGAGAACGCGGGTCGGGATTAACCCGCTGTTACAAGCGCTGCGACAGCTTGAGCGGCGGCGGCCTGACAGGGGTCGATCACGGGAATACCCAGCGCCTCTTCCAATGGCTGTCGCTTGGATGCCATGCCCGCACAGCCCAGGATCAGAACATCGGCGCCGCGATCTCCCACAAGGACCTTGCCGACGGCTTCCATCCGCGCCAGAGCGTCGGGTGCTTCCTCCAGCTCTACCACCCCTAGGCCGATAGGGACGCTGGCGGCAAACCGGGATGTCAGGCCCAAGCGCTCGACATAGGCTTCGTGACGCGGGACCGACCCTTCAAGGATCGCGATAATGCCGAACCGCTCACCGCGCTGGATCGCTGTTGCGTATGCCGACTGAGCAATCCCGAAGACAGGTTTATCCGTAACGGTCCGCGCTTGGTCCAGACCGGGATCACCGAAGCAGGCGATCACATACGCGTCGGCTACTCCATCCGTGATTAGTCGGCATAATGGATCGATGACGTCCTGCACATGCTGGTCGGTTTCGATGCCAGGCGGTCCCTCGGCCAGGGTCAGACAGTCGATGGCGGGTCCGTCCGAAAACCGGAATCCTTCAACCGCCCTGGAAATCCCGTCCGTGACGGCCTGGGTCGAGTTCGGGTTGATGATCGCGACCCGGCCTTTTCGCATCCGGCCGTTCACTCCGGCCGCCCCGGCAGGACGGATGCACCAAAATTCCGTGCCGGGTCCATTTCGGCGACCGCAGGACCGGTTCGACGCACATAAGGGGACGGGTCGCGTTTCAGGAACCGGCCGCTGCCCCGCGCGACCTTCAATTCGCCGTCTTCCACGACAACCCGCCCACGCGACAGGACCATGACCGGCCAGCCTGTGACCGACATCCCCTCATAAGGGGTATAGCCGACATCATCATGCAAATCGTCCCATGTGACCGTCTTGGTAAGTTCGGAATCCCAGATCGCAATGTCGGCGTCCGCACCTACCGCAATAGTTCCCTTGCGCGGCAGCAGACCATAGAGCCGGGCTACATTGGTCGATGTCAGCGCTACGAAACGGTGGATGTCGATCCGCCCCTTTACGACCCCTTCCGAGAACAGAAGCGGCAGACGCATTTCAATCCCGGGCACGCCGTTGGCGATCTGCTTGAAACTGGGGTTAGGCCCGGCCGAGAGCTTTCCGGTCTGATCGAAACGAAAGGGCGCGTGGTCGGAAGAGAAAATCTCGAATGTGCCGTCGCGCAGGCCCTGCCACATGGCCTGTTGCGCATTTGTGTCGCGTGGCGGCGGGCTGCAACAGAACTTCGCCCCCTCCAACCCCTGGCGGTCCAAATCTTCAAGCGTCAGGAACAGATATTGCGGACAGGTTTCGGCAAAAATCGCCAGCCCCTCATCCTGTGCCCGGCGGATTTCCCTTGCGGCTTCCCTGGCAGACACATGGACAATCAGCATCGGCACGTTGGCAAGCTCGGCCAGACGGATTGCGCGGTGCGTCGCCTCGCTTTCCGCGATCCGGGAATGGGCAATGCCATGGAACTTCGGTTGCGTTGCGCCGCGGTTCAGAAGTTTTTCCGCCAGCCATTTAATCATGTCGTGATTTTCGGCATGGACCATGACAAGTGCGTCATGGGCCCGTGCGCAGGCCAGAACATCCAGCATCTGACCATCGTCCAGTTTCAACGCGTCATAGGTCATATAGACCTTGAAGGATGTCATGCCGTCTTCGATCAATGCGGGCAGTTCCTGACCCAGGACCTGTGGCGTCGGGTCGGAAATGATCAGATGAAACCCATAGTCGATTACGGCTTTCGGTCCCGCCGCCGCGTGATATTCCTCAACCGCTTGCCGCAGGGACTGTCCGCGATGTTGGGCGGCGAACGGAACCACCGTAGTGGTTCCGCCGAAAACGGCGGAGCGCGTTGCGGTAAAGAAATCGTCGGCACAGGTAATCCCGGTCGAACTTTTCTGTTCGATATGGCAGTGGCCTTCCACGCCACCCGGCAGCACAATCTTGCCGGTGGCATCGATCACGCGGTCCGCTTCGCCCAGATCATGTCCCAGCGCAGCGATGCGCCCGTCCCGAATTGCAATGTCGCATTCCGCCGTCTCGGACGCCGTGTAGTAGCGCGCGTTCGATATTATCGTGTCGAATCTTGCCAAATCGCCCCCATCCTATTGTGCCTGTTTTTCATTCCGCTGCGGCCGAATTCCGGCGCGGCTTCGGTACGAAAAACCTGTGCAACCCTAGTCTTCCGTCGACCCGATCTGATCGGTTATGCGGGAATAATGTTCCGGCCGACGGTGGGCGGCAAAGTTGAAAATCGTCTCCCGGCCGAAAACACATTGATCGAAATCGCAGTCCGCCCAGATCAGTTCATCCTCCACCGTTTCGGCAAGTGCCATGATCTCCCCGGTCGGTGCGACGATGGCGGACCCGCCCATCATTTCGAACCCGTCCTCGTTTCCCGCCTTTGCGCTGGCGACGACGAATGTGCTGTTCTGATAGGCACCGGCCTGCAGGCTCAGGTGATTGTGGAACATGCGAAGGTCGGCGCTTTCCTGGTCCGTCATGGAATTCAGGACCGGTGTGTTATAGCCAAGCGCTACCAGTTCGACTTTCTGCAGGCCCATGACCCGGAACGTTTCCGGCCAGCGGCGATCATTGCAGATGCACATGCCGAACCTCCCTCCCATCGTCTCCCACACGGGGAAGCCCAGGTTTCCGACTTCGAAATAGCGTTTTTCCAGATGCTGCCATTTGCGGTTCGTGTCGTATTCGCTATGACCGGGCAGGTGGATTTTGCGGTATTTCCCAACGATCGTGCCGGAACGGTCCACCAGGATCGCCGTGTTGTAGCGGTGGATCTCCCCATCCTCGACGCATTTTTCTCCGTAGCCGAGGTAGAATCCGATCTGATGCGCTGCCGAAAATTCGAACAGCGGCCGCGTCAGATCATTCGGCATTTCGTCATCGAAATACCGGTCGACCTCTTCCTGGTCTTCCATGTACCAGCGGGGAAAGAATGTCGTCAGCGCCGTTTCGGGGAAGGTGACAAAGCCACAGCCCCTGTCCCTTGCCTGTGCCATAAGGTCCAGAAGGCGCGCGATCACGCTCTCCCGGCTGTCGGCTTTCTGAATAGGGCCCAGTTGCGCGGCGGCTGCGCGGAGGGTACGTGACATTATTTACTCCGCCGCCTGGGCGGCCGAAGCCTTATCGATCAGGGTCAGGATTTCTGCGGCCGCGGCGGGAATGTTCGTGCCGGGGCCGTAGATCGCGGATGCGCCCGCGTTCAAAAGGAAATCGTAATCCTGGGGCGGGATGACGCCGCCGCACACGACCAGGATATCGCCGGCCCCTTCAGCCTTCAGCGCATCCAGCAACTGCGGGACCAGGGTCTTGTGGCCCGCCGCCTGGCTGGATACGCCGACGACATGAACGTCCGCTTCGATTGCCTGGCGCGCGGCTTCTTCCGGCGTCTGGAACAGGGGCCCGATATCCACGTCAAAGCCGATGTCGGCAAAGGCGGTGGCAATGACCTTGGCGCCGCGGTCATGGCCGTCCTGGCCCATCTTGACGACCAGCATGCGCGGGCGCCGCCCGTGCCGGTCGATGAACCCGTCAATGTCCTTCTTTATTGCCATGAAGCCTTCATCCTCCGCATAGGCTGCGCCATAGACGCCGGTGATGGACCGGATCGTCGCGCGATGGCGGGTAAAGGCCTTTTCCATTGCGTCGGAAATCTCACCCACCGTGGCGCGCGCGCGGGTCGCGTTGACGGCCAGTTCCAAAAGGTTGCCGGATTTTTCAGCCGCCGCTTTCGTAATCGCGTCCAGGGCCGCGCGACAGGCCGCATCGTCCCGGGTTTCGCGGATTTTCTTCAGGCGCGCGATCTGGCCGTCCCGGACTTTCGCATTGTCGATATCCAGTACGTCGATCTGGTCCTTTTCCGCCGGCTTGTACTTGTTGACGCCGACGATCGTTTCCTCGCCCCGGTCGATGCGGGCCTGACGGGCGGCGGCCGATTCTTCGATCTTCATCTTGGGCCAGCCGGTGTCGACGGCCTTTGTCATGCCGCCCATGGCCTCCACCTCGTCGATCAGTTTGCGCGCTTCTTCGATCATCGAACCGGTCAGGCTTTCGACATAATAGGACCCGGCCAGCGGATCGACGGTTGACGTAATGTGGGTTTCTTCTTGCAGGATCAGTTGCGTGTTACGCGCGATCCGGGCGGAAAAGTCGGTTGGCAGGCCCACCGCCTCGTCAAACGCATTGGTGTGCAGCGACTGCGTGCCGCCCAATGCGGCGGCCAGTGCCTCCACCGCCGTGCGCACGACATTGTTGTACGGGTCCTGTTCCGTCAGCGACCAGCCCGACGTCTGGCAATGGGTCCGCAGCATCAGGGATCGCGGGTCCTTGGGCTGGAAATGCTTCTGCATCAGGTCCGCCCACAGGAAGCGCGCGGCGCGCAATTTTGCCACTTCCATGAAGAAATTCATGCCGATGCAGAAGAAGAAGGAAAGCCGCGGCGCAAACTTGTCGACATCCAACCCCTTGGCCGCGGCGGCGCGAACATATTCCAGACCGTCCGCTAGTGTGAAAGCCAGTTCCTGGGTCAGGGTCGCGCCCGCTTCCTGCATGTGATAGCCGGAAATCGAAATCGAATTGAACCGCGGCATGTTCTGGGCGGTATATTCGATGATGTCTGCGACGATGCGCATCGACGGTTCGGGCGGGTAGATATAGGTGTTGCGGACCATGAACTCCTTCAGGATGTCGTTCTGGATGGTCCCCGACAGCTTCTCCAGCGGTACGCCCTGTTCCTCACCCGCGACAATGAAGCCCGCCAACACCGGCAGCACCGCACCGTTCATGGTCATGGAAACGGACATTTCCTCAAGCGGGATGCCGTCGAACAGGATCTTCATATCCTCGACACTGTCGATGGCGACGCCGGCCTTGCCGACATCGCCGACAACGCGTGGATGGTCCGAATCATAGCCACGGTGGGTCGCAAGGTCGAAAGCGACGGAAAGCCCCTTCTGCCCGGCAGCCAGATTGCGGCGGTAAAAGGCATTGGATTCTTCGGCGGTGGAGAAACCCGCATACTGGCGCACGGTCCAGGGACGGCCGACATACATGGACGCCTTCGGTCCACGCGTGAAGGGCGCGAAACCCGGCAGTGTTCCGGTATGGTCGTGCCCCGCCAGATCCTCTTCCGTGTAAAGCGGCTTGATCGGAATACCTTCCGGCGTCTGCCAGGTCATCTGGTCGGCACTAAGCCCCTTCGATTCCTTTTCCAACAGGGCTTCCCAGTCGGCCAGGGTCTTTTTGTCGAACGTGCTCATCTGCCGCGTTTCCTCATATCTTGTCCGCTGTCCGGCTTTATACCGTGCGCAGGACGGGACTGTCCAACGCCTGAAATGTCGCGGGCTTGCTAGGCGCCGCGTAAGCCGATAACAACCGGACCTTCGATTTTGTGGCAAGTGAGGATATGGGGTCCATGGGCGTTGGTTCCATCGGCATCATCGGATACGGGCATTTCGGACGGTTCCTGCACCGCATGGCGGAGCGGTTCCTGCCGGACGTATCCGTGCGCGTGCATACAAGAAGCCGCCGCCCGGGGGAAGAAAGCCATTTCACGACCCTTGAGGCCGCGGTGGACAGCGACATCCTGATCCTGTCGGTGCCGATTTCGGCCTATGAGGATTGGCTCGACCGGATCAAACCGCTGATCGACCCCCGAACCATCATCCTGGATGTGGCGACAGTCAAACTGCACACGGGAAATGCGATCCGATCGATCCTTCCCGGTCAGCCCTATGTTTCTACCCACCCGATGTTCGGTCAGGAAAGTTACAACAAACTGGGTGGGGATGTGACGGGACTGCGCATCGTCGTCACCGAAAGCAATCTGGCGGACGGAATACTGCCGCCGGTTCTGGCGGAACTGCGAAACCTGGGGTTCGAGGTGGTGGAGACCACCGCCGACCAGCACGACCGGGAAATGGCGGAAACGCTGTTCCTGACCCATTATGTGGCGCAGGTCATTGCCCAAGGCGGTTTCGAACGCACTGACATCGATACCGTGTCCTTCGGATTCCTGATGGATGCGGTGGATGCGGTGCGACAGGACACGAAACTGTTCGCCGATGTCTGGCGCTTCAACCCCTATTGCCGGGATGTGGTGAAACGCTTCGATACGTCTGAACGCGCGGTCAAGAACAACTACTTGAGCCTGTCGGACGACACCTGAGGCTGGCGCCCGCCCTCACACGCTTTGCAGCGTTTCTGGCGCCGGTGTGCTTTCCCGGATTTTAAGGATCGCTTCGACGGCGCGTGCCGCTTCCAGCACATGGCGGTCCGCGCCGGGCGGCCCCATGAACTGAATGCCGACCGGCAGCCCTTCGGGCGTCATGCCGGCGGGCACGGCGGCACCGGGCAGATTCAGAAGGTTCGCGATTTCCACCACGCCCCAGTCGGTAGCGCCGGCATCCGGTGCGTCCGACATGAAGGGCGGCGCGGACGATGCAGGCCAGCAGATCAGGTCATATTCCTGGAAGAAGGCGGCCATCTTGTCCCATGCGCGGCCGCGAATTTCTTCCGCCCGTTCGATCTCATATCCCGTCAGTCGACGCGACTGGCCGATCAGGTCCAGAATATGGTGGTCCAGTTCCAGACCGTGTTCGTCCGCCGCCCACCCGGCATAGTCCGCCGCCGCACGGGCCCGGAAGACCGGCATCTGCCGCGCGGCAAAGGCGACGCCGGGGTCGGCATCCACGACGGTTGCGCCCGCAAGTTCCAGCGCGCCCGTAACCGACGAAAGGGCATCCGTCACTGCCGGGGCGATCCTGAAACTTCGGTTCGACAGCGAAAGCGCGATCCGCACCCTTGTCAGGTCGCCGCCCAGCGGTTCGGCGAAGGCGTCGGCGGCGACCGGCGGTGCCAGCGGGGAACGCGGGTCCGGGCCCGACATGACATGCATGGCAAACCGTAGGTCATCGACTGTCCGCGCCATGGGCCCCGCGACATGCAAGGTGTCGAAGGACCGTCCATTTGGGGGGATGACCGGGACGGTGCCGGCGGTCGGCTTCAGCCCGCAGACATTGCACCACGCAGCTGGCAGGCGGATTGAACCTGCCGCATCGCTGCCGTCCGCCAGGGCGACCAGGTCATAGCCCAGCGCCGCAGCGGACCCGCCTGAACTGCTTCCGGGCGACCGGTTCAGCGCATAAGGATTGCGGGTGCGCCCATAAAGGGCGTTTTCCGTGTCCGCCGCGAAACAGAATTCGGGAATGTTCGTCTTTGCCACCGGAATCGCGCCCGCGGCCCGCAATCGCGTGACGTGCAGCGTTTCCATCGCCGGGCGGTTGCCGCGCAGGGCCGCCGCACCATGCGTCGTCAGGAACCCGTCCGCATTGAAACAGTCCTTCACCGCATAGGGAACGCCGGTCAGGGGGCCAGTGTCTTCGCCCGCATCCAGCCGCCGGTCCAGGGATTCCGCCATTGCCATGGCGCCCGCCAGATCGATCTGGACCAGCGCGTTTATCCGGCTGTTCAGTCGTTCGATCCGGTCGGCAAAGTCACGCATCACGGCCGCACAGGTCAGGCGCCGGGACCGGATTGCCGCCACGATCTTTCCCGCCGACATCCGGGTGATTTCCGACATGGTCTGCCCTGTTGCCCTGAAAGAGATCATGGGCCTTACCACCGCCGTGCGGTCCCATCAACGGACTTCTCTTGTCCCGCACGGGCCGCCATGGTTTTGTTCTGGCCTTATGACGGAAAAGACATTCGACCCGAAAGAAATAGAAGCCGCACACAGGCGGATTGCGCCGCATGTGCTGCGTACCCCGCTGGTGCCCTGTTACCCCCTGTCCGACCGGACCGGCGGTGAAATGCGGTTGAAACTGGAACTCCTTCAGCCGACCGGCGCTTTCAAGCTGCGCGGGGCGACGAATGCGATCCTGTCGCTCACCGACGAAGAGCGGTCGCGCGGGGTTGTAACCTGTTCGACCGGCAATCACGGGCGCGGCGTTGCCTGCGCGGCACAGCGTGTCGGTGCGCGCGCCGTCATATGCATGTCCAAACTGGTGCCCCAGACAAAGATCGACGGGGTGAAACGGTTCGGCGCCGAGGTGCGCATCATCGGCGACAGCCAGGATGAAGCGGAAGTGGAGGCGTTGAGGCTGACACGCGAGGAAGGGCTGGTCTATCTGTCGCCGTTCGATCATCGCGACGTCATCGCCGGACAGGGGACAATCGGCCTCGAACTGCTGGAAGACTGGCCGGAAGTCGATACCGTCATCGTGCCGCTGTCGGGCGGGGGGCTGCTGGGCGGGATCGCGGCGGCCGTAAAGGCCGGGAAGCCGTCGGTGCGGCTGATCGGCGT
Organism: Alphaproteobacteria bacterium; assembly: GCA_040217575.1. GTDB lineage: Bacteria > Pseudomonadota > Alphaproteobacteria > UBA8366 > Aestuariispiraceae > Pacificispira. The sequence goes on from JAVJPW010000002.1 coordinate 657,865, forward strand.
TACCATGGATCGCGGGCCTGCAATGGTCGAAAGCCTGGCGGCAGGCGGGCCGGTCGAAGTGGTGGAGGAACCCACCCTGGCGGATTCGCTGGGCGGGGGAATCGGACTTCAGAACGAATATACCTTTGCCCTGATACGCGACCTGGTGGATGAGACCGTCCTGGTCAGTGAGGCGGAAATTGCGGAAGCCATGCGATATCTCTACCGGGAACAGCAGATCGTGGCGGAAGGCGGGGCGTCCGTCGGCGTTGCGGCATTGCTGGCGGGCAAGATCGATTGCAAGGGCCGTAAAACGGCGCTGATCATCAGCGGACGAAATGTGGACATGGATGTGTTTAACCGCATCGCGGCCGGGGAAAATGTGGACTTGAAGGCGGAAAAAGCCTGAGTGAAACGGGAGCAGAGTATGCCGGAAATTCTGGTGCTGAATGAAAAGGAACTGCGCGATGCGGTTCGCCTGGACATGGAAACGGTCGACCTGATCGCGGATGCATTCGCCGCATTGTCCAGCGGCGCGGTCGTTATGCCGCCGATCCTGCGCATGGACATGGATGACCGGAACGGGGAAGTCGATGTCAAAACCGCCTACATGCCGGGGCTGGAGGGTTTCGCAATCAAGGTAAGTCCGGGTTTCTTCGACAATCCGAAGAAGGGGCTGTCCACCACCAGTGGCCTGATGGTCCTGCATGACAGTGAAACCGGTTTTGTGAAGGCGGTTTTATTGGACAATGGCTATCTGACCGACATCCGAACGGCAGCGGCCGGCGCGGTTGCGGCCCGCGCCCTGTCGCGGGAGGATTCGAAGTCTGCCGCCATTATAGGAACAGGCATGCAGGCGCGCCTTCAGGCACAGGCACTGTCCATGGTCCGCCCGATAGAAGCGTTCGCGGTCTGGGGCCGCGACGCGGAAAAGGCAAAGGCCTGCGCGGACGATGTCGCACGTCTGACCTCCGTCGAAACCACCGTTTCCGAAAGCATCGCCGGCGCCATTCGCGGGGCCGATGTGGTGGTGACGACAACGCCCAGCCGTAAGCCGCTGATCACGGCGGAAATGCTGCACCCGGGCCTGCATATTACCGCTATGGGGTCGGATTCTGAGCACAAGAATGAAATCGCGCCGGGCGCGCTTGCGGAAGCGGACCTGTTTGTTTGCGACCGGCACCAGCAGTCGGCACACCTGGGTGAATTGCACCATGCGGTCGGGGCGGGCGCCGTGCCCGAAGACATGCCGGTTGTGGAATTGGGCAGCATTGTGTCCGGTAACCACCCCGGTCGGACGGGCGCCGACCAGATAACGCTGTGCGATCTGACCGGCACCGGGGTTCAGGACACGGCAATCGCAACACGCGCCCATGCCGTTGCTGTGGCGCGCGGCGCGGGGACTAAGGTCACCAACTGAAATTCGGCAACAGTGCCATTCAATTCACACCAATCTATGGACATCGCGATAATTAACACTTATATTTAGGGGAATAGATAATTAACACAAAAAAATGTGTGAATTATCGCGATGCGACTGAGCTTGGTGCGAGACGGAAATGGACGTATTCCCGGCCTTTTGGCGGTTGGACGGCAGACGGGTCCTGGTGATCGGCGGCGGCGACGCGGCCGTCCGTAAATTGCGCCTGGTTGCGCGTACCCCCGCTGATATCACGGTTTTCGATCCGTCCCCGTCTGATGAGGTGTGGGAGTTCGCAGCGAACGGGCGTATCCGGCTTGAAGAACGAACCATCACCGCAGGTGACATTGACGGTTTCGTTTCGTTCGCGATTGTCGCGACGGACGACGATCATATGGCGCAGTCGGCGCTGGATGTCCTGAATGCAGCCCGTGTCCCGGCAAATGCCGTGGACCGCACGGAACAGTGCGATTTTCTGATCCCGTCTATTGTCGACCGGAACCCGGTGGTGATTGGGATTGCCAGCAATGGGACCGCACCGGTTCTGGCGAAAAACATAAGAAGCTGGATAGAAGCGATACTTCCCGCGCGCATCGGCAATCTGGCGCGTTTCGCGGGACGGTTTCGCGCGGCCGTCGGGTCGGTCATCACCGATGGGAAGGCCCGAAAGGCATTTTGGGAATCCTTTTTCGACGGACCCATTGCCGACAAGGTGCTGGCGGGCGACGACCTGGGGGCCGGTGACGATATGATCGCCGCCATCAATCGAGGCAGTTCGGCGCGGCGCCCGGCGGGGGCAGTCAACATTGTCGAACTGGACCCGACCCAGGGTGATCTTATTAGCCTGCGGGCGGTCCGTCTGCTTCAGGGCGCCGATCTGATCCTTTATCGGGGTCACTTCCTGGCGCCGGTTGGGGAGCTTTTCCGTCGTGATGCGGACCGGGTGGAAATCACCCGGATGGACGATGCCCTGCGTCGGGCGCAGACGGCGGCACGGGATGGATTGCGCACCGTTATCGTGATGAATCCGGGGGAAGCGCCCCCTTCCAGCCTTCAATCTGCAGATATTCAAGTGGTCCGTCACGGTCCGGTTGCCGCCGAATTGCGCGCGGCCGCCAACGCCTGATTGATCAAGGTAAGGGAGTTTTCGAAGATGAAACTTAAGGCGCTGAAAGGCAACCGATTGACAGACGGCGAAGCGGTCTGGCTGACCCGCGCCGACGACTGGAGCCCCAATGTAGCGGCGGCCCGCGTCGAAAAGGATGAGGCAGGCCACAACGCGCTGGAGGAGGCCGGTGTACGCGACACCGACCGGGGCGTCGTGGTCGATGCGGAATTGATAGACGTACACTACGAAGACGGCGCACCGGTTCCATCAAAACTTAAGGAACGGATTCGCGCGCTGGGCCCGACCGTTCGTCTGGATCTGGGGAAGCAGGCCCAGACCACGTCCAAGTTGGAAAGGGTTGCGTAAGCCATGTATCGCTATGATGAGTTCGACGCGACGCTGGTCCGGGAACGGGTCGACCAGTTCAAGGGACAGATTGCGCGCCGCCTGGCCGGTGAGTTGACGGAAGATGAGTTCAAACCGTTGCGGCTGATGAATGGGCTCTATCTACAGATCCATGCCTATATGCTGCGCGTTGCCATTCCCTATGGCACGTTCAACGCGTCGCAGATGCGGAAGCTGGCCCATATCGCGCGGACGTATGACAAGGGCTATGGTCATTTTACGACCCGCCAGAACATCCAGTTCAACTGGATCAAGCTGGAGGAAACTGCCCGGATTCTGGAAGAGTTGGCCGACGTCGAAATGCACGCCATTCAGACATCGGGCAACACGATCCGGAATACGACGGCCGATCCCTATGCAGGCGCCGCCCCGGACGAGGTGGAGGACCCCCGCATCTGGGCGGAAGTGATCCGCCAATGGTCGACTTTTCATCCCGAATTCAGCTTCCTTCCGCGCAAGTTCAAAATTGCCGTCACCGGTGCGGAAACTGACCGGGCCGCAGTACGCGTACATGATATCGGTTTGATCTTGCGGAAGAACGATTCCGGCGAAACTGGTTTCACCGTCATGGTTGGCGGGGGACAAGGCCGTACGCCGATGATTGCGAAAACGGTGCGGGATTTCGTGCCGCGCGATAATTTGCTGTCCTATCTGGAAGCGATCCTGCGCGTCTACAACATGCTGGGACGCCGCGACAACAAGTACAAGGCGCGGGTGAAGATTCTGGTGCACGAAGTCGGGATCGAAGAAGTCCGCCGTCTGGTCGAGGCTGAATATGAGGCCATGCAGCATGAAACGTCGGTTGATCTGCCGACGGAAGAGCGGGACCGGATAGCCGCCTATTTCGCGCCGCCGAGTTTTGAGGTTCTGGCCGACACGGACACCGGATTCGAGGCGCGTCGGTTTGAGGATCGTGCCTTCCGGCATTGGGTGCGCAGCAATGTGAAGGCACATCGTCAGCCCGGATACGCGATCGTCGATATTTCGCTGAAGCCGACCGGCGGCATTCCGGGCGACATCGAAGCCGATCAGATGGATGCCGTCGCCGACATTGCGGAAGAATTTGCGCTGGAAGGTGAAATCCGCGCGACGTATCAGCAGAACCTGGTCCTGCCGCATGTGAAACTGTCCGACCTGCCTGCGGTCTATGACCGGCTTGCGGATGCCGGTTTGGCGACCGGAAATATTGGTCTGGCCGGGGACATCATCGCCTGTCCGGGACTGGATTATTGCAATCTGGCCAACGCCAGGTCGATTCCCGTCGCACAGCAGATTTCGGACCGGTTCGCGGACCTGAACCGCCAGTTCGATATCGGCCCGCTGGAGATCAAGATTTCAGGCTGTATCAACGCCTGCGGACATCATCATGTCGGTCATATCGGCATTCTGGGCGTCGACCGGAAGGGGGAAGAGCACTATCAGCTCTCACTCGGTGGGCGTGCGGACGATGCCGCCGCCATCGGCAAGATCACCGGCCCCGGTTTCTCGGAAGCCGGTATCGTGGATGCCGTTGAAACCGTCGTGGAAACATATTTGGATCTGCGGCGCGACCCGTCCGAACGATTTATCGACACATTGGAACGCGTCGGTCCCGACCCGTTCAAGGAACGCCTGTACGGCAAGAAGGCCGCCTGAGACCCGCGAAAGGAAGACGACGATCATGGCACTTATCAAGAATGGCGCGCAGGTTTCCGACCAATGGATCTATGCGGATGACGACACGCCGGTTCAGGCGGATATCCCGACGATTGTCACGTTGGGCCGGTTCCTGAACGAGCGCGATACGCTGATCCGCAGCAGCGCGGAACTGGGCGTCAAGGTCTCGCCCGGTGACGATGTGACCGTACTGGAACGTGATCTGGACCGCCTGCGGGTCGTGGCCCTGGACTTTCCGAAATTCACGGATGGGCGCGCCTATTCGGCGGCCCGAATCCTGCGCCAGCGGTTCCAATTCGAAGGTGAAATTCGCGCAGTCGGGGAAGTGCTGCGCGACCAGTATCTTTTCCTGTCGCGCGCGGGCTTTGATGCGTTTGAAGTGCGTGACGGTGCGGATGCCCGTGACTGGCTGACGGCGGTGCGGGAATTTTCCCATCACTATCAGCCGGCAGCGGACGGCAGCCGCCCGGTCTGGGCGCAGCGTCTGGACGCGCAGGCAGCCGAATAGCGGCGAGTCAGCGGGCGGACGGCGGCAGTATCTGAATATCCCCAAGGTCCAGGACGCGGAACTCCGGCTGGCGAACGGCGAAGTTGCCGTCCGCGATGTCGCGCAGGACCCGACCGGCGGAAAGCGACGATACCGGCGCGCCAAACGCACCGGCATAGGCTTCGAAATGAACGCTGCCATAGCCGGTCCGGTTAAGCGTCGCGAACCGGGTTTCGCCGGATTCAGATCCGCCCCACACCAGGATCACTTCCATTCCTTCCAGGTCGTCGCTGAAATCGCCGACAACGGCCGCACACAGGACATGCTGAGCGGATGTCCGCGTGCCGCAGGCGGCATGGATTTCGGTGACGTAATATTCTGGTACGGCTTCGATATACCCATCCGGTATCTGGACACCTTCGGGATAAGCAGGAAGAGCCGCCCGAAGATCCAGCATGTCCGTATTAAGTTCTGGCATGGCTGTGGCATCGTCCTGAACCGCTTCGCGCATAAGCCGGTTCAACAAGGCCTGCTGCGGGTGACCTTCCATGGTTTCCAGCCGTTCCCACGCGGCCGAACCCGCCGTGCCCCAGTTCGACCACAGGTCCCATAAAGGCAGTTCGTTTGCAGTGCTCAGCCCCGCTTCGAACCGGTCAACCTGGTCATTCGCCGAAATCCGTTCCGGGTTCAGGACCGGTGTCAGCAGAAGCGCGGACAGTCCGATGACGGTCAGTGCCATGATAGTGTTTCCAGTCCGAATAAGGCCGCGCCATGCGCCGCCGCGCGCAAGGGAAGCGATATGCCAAAGCCCGTAGCCGCACAGGGTGCCGGCCGCGACGACGCCGGTAATTCTTTCTGGTGTCCACCCATAATCGGAAACCCGAATCCAAAGCGCATAAAGCGCCAGCCCGGCAATAACCGGTACAATGACGCACATCAGGCGTGCCGAACCGGACATGACCCGGGATGCGGCGGCGGCCTCATCTGTGCCGTCCACGGCCGCCGCAACAAGGGAAATGCCGACCATCGCCATGGCGATCAGGGTGCCTGCGGCGGAAAGGTCGCCGAAGACCTGATCCAGTCCCCGGATTGGAAGCATGATGACGAAGACCGCGCCGACAACCGAAACGACCGGCAGCAACAGGCGCAAAAGACGAAGCGCCAGCCCCCTTACGGTGGAGACGATGCGCTGCTGTTCGTTCAGGACGCCGAGAGCGAGACCGAACGTTGCACCGGTGAATCCGGCGGCGAACCATTCCTGCTCCATAAGCGTTGCGATCACGATGATGCCCACCAGCGACAACAAGGCGTCGCTGGCCACCAGGATCATCCAGAAAAGGCCGGAAAACATTGCGCCGATCACGCCGCGCACGAACATGGACCAGGCTTGGTCGAACAGGCGGTCATAGTCCCGCCAGTCCGTACCCGGCAGTTGAGCAGTCACCAGAAAGGGCAATGTAATCAGGCTGAGCAGACCAAGGGCGACGGCGCTGTGGCCCGTTTCCATGAAATCATCCAGCGCGACGAACCGAAAGCTGGCCCACAGGAACAGGGCGGCCCCGATCAGCGCAAGGGCTGCGCCGGCCGCTGCCGCGCGCATAAGCGCCAACGGTCCCGTCATCAGCAATATGCTGGAAAACAGGATCATCAAGAACGCCGCCAAAAAGGCCAAAAGACGTTCGCTGTCCACATAGTAGGGGAGTTCGCTGAAGCAGAACCAAAGGGATAGACCGGCGGTTGCCCCGATTACGCCTTGCTGAAACCGGCCAGCGGCCAGCCCGTTTTCCGAACGGCCTTCTTCCGTCATGGCGCATACCCCGTCAGAGTGGTTCAAAAAACCGAACAGTCGGCCCTGCCGATTGGACGTTAGCGCGAATTTGCCGCGCTGTGAAAGCCGGATGCGCGGGATGCCGGAACAGGAGGAAGAGATTGCCTATTGCGGCATGCGGGTCGCGGCGATGCGGCCAAGAATTCCCAGTGCACGGGTTGCCCTGCTGACATCCGACAGGAAGGATCGGCCCACAGCACGCGCAAGCGCGTGCTGCCACTCCGCGATCAGGTTCCGGGCGCGCCCGGCTTCCGTCAACGGGTAGCCGCGACCTGTCGGACCGCGCAGCAAGAGGTCCTGCTCCGGCCGGGTGATGATGCGCCCTGCAAGCATCAGTTCCGTCATGTCTTTCAATTCATTCGGGGTCAGTCTGCGTGGATCGAACCGTTCCCCGACCATCAGATAGGCAGCTTCCAGACTGACGGAAATCCGGTCATCCGGCGGATCGACCGGCGGCGGCCCAATCGTGGGGGCGGCGCGCCGACGTGGCGGCAACGGCGGCGGCGGAAGGCTTCGCAAAAGCCGCTGTCCGCGCGACAGCGCGTCGGCCCCGGCGCCTGCGCCGGTACCGCTTAACGGCTGATCCGCTGTCTGATCGACATGGTCAATTAACTTCATACCTGCCTTACGCCTCCAATATGGTTAAGAAGCAATTACCGTGCCATTGTAAGTGCTTGCGTACCGTGGCCTTTCGCGGTCAACAGGGTAAAGAAACTGTCCATCACGCGGGGTGAAGAAACCATGTTCGACGACCGGATGCCGACTTCCGTCTGGGTTCAGGCGGGCCTTGCACTGTGTTCGTCCCGCGGTGTGCCGGCGGCGGTCTTGAGAAAAGGCGACCCCCATACCGGTATCGTACTTTTGAAGGTGGCAACCCTGGACGGTGCGTGCCGGCTGTTGACCCAACAGCGCGACATTGACGGTATTTTGGCGTGGGTCGATGCCCTGCCGAATTCGTCGCGACCGGCGGAATCGGATGCGGATGCCTATATCGAACGGGCGGGGTCCCGCGACCCGGACCTGTGGGTAATCGAACTGGAGGACCGGGACGCCAGAAACCCGTTTGAATAGGCGTGGACGCCCGCCTGGTCACATCTCCCAGGAACGGTCCGCGGCAATCATTTCCGAGATCCTGTCTGCCGGCAGGGGGCTTGCGAAATAGAATCCCTGACCGAGTTCGCATTCCAGGGCCCGCAAATGCCGTACATGGGACGGTGTCTCAATCCCTTCGGCCACGATATCCATGCCCAGGTTGTGGGCCAGAAGCGTGATTGATCGGATGATTTCCGAATTTTCCACCTTGTCTTCCATGCTGACGACGAAGGACCGGTCAATCTTCAAGGTATCGAACGGGAACCGGTGAAGATAGCTGAGCGACGAATACCCCGTTCCGAAATCGTCGATCGACAGGGCGACGCCCAGTTCCTTCAGATCCAGCAGACTGCGCGACGTCACCTCGGGGTTCATCATGATCATGCTTTCGGTGACTTCCAGCTTCAGGCAGGACCCCGATACCCCCTCACGCGACAGGATAAGCTCTATCTCCCGGACGAGGTTCGGATCCTGTAGCTGTCGGCTGGAAAGGTTGACGCTCATACGCTCCGGCGCCCGCTCGCCAAGGTCCGCTTTCCAGGCCTTCATCTGGCGGCAGGCAAGGCGCAGGGCCGCGGTGCCGATTGCGTTGATCAGACCGGTATCTTCGGCCAGGGGAATGAAGTCCGCGGGGACAATAGTACCGCGGTCGGGGTGGCGCCACCGCGCCAGCGCTTCCACCCCCTTCATCCGGCCGTCATCCAGGCTGACAATCGGCTGGTAGAACATTTCGATTTCGTCACGGTCGACCGCCCGGCGAAGGTCGTTTTCCATTTGCAGCAAGGTAATCGCGCGGGACTGCATCTGGCGGTCGAAAATTGCGGTCGAAGACTGACCATTGTCTTTTGCCCGGTACATGGCGATGTCCGCGGCGCGAAGCATTTCTTCGGATGTGGAAAACCCGTCGCTCGGCAGTGCCACCCCGATGCAGCCGGACGTAAATATTTCCTGATTCCCGATCGTGAAAGCGGCTGCAAGATCGTTCTGGATCCAGTGCGCGGTGTCTTGCGCCTTTTCCATGTCTTCCACGTCGGTCAGAAGGATACCGAACTCATCCCCCGACAGCCGGGCGATGGAATCCCCGGGCCCGGCGGATGATTCAAGCCTGCGGGCGACTTCCACCAGCAACGCATCGCCCAGATCATGCCCAAGGGAATCGTTCACGACCTTGAACCGGTCCAGATCCAGCACCAGGATTGCGTAACGCGCCTCGCCGGTTGCACGGCTGCGGCGGATTTCACGGTCGATACGGTCCAGGAACAGCGCCCTGTTCGGCAATCCGGTGACGGGGTCGTACAGTGCGTCCTTGATCAGCTTCTCTTCAGAGCGCTTCCATTCACTGATGTCCGTCATGGACCCGGTAATGCGGATCAGCTGTCCATCATTGTCGCGTACGCCCAGTGCGCGGGCCATCATCCAGACATAGTCGCCATCGGAATGAAGAAGACGGAATTCCGTGCGCATATGCTCGCCGCGCGACGCCTTGAGCGATGCGACATCCTGGTTCAGGGAATCCAGGTCGGACGGATGCACGCGATTGAACCATTCCTGGACATCGGCGTCGGTTACTGAATTTCCGATCCCCAGTATCTCCGCCCAGCGTTCGGAAGCGTAAAACCGGTCATTGGTCACGTCCCAGTCCCACATGCAGTCCATCGACCCGGCAAAAGCAAGGGCGTACCGGTTCTGCATATCCTGGTCCGGCGGGGCGGCGGTGTCAGTCGGCGCCTGGTCCAACCCGTTGTCCGGCAGATAGATCAGGACCAGATTTCCGTCCTCATCCTCGTGGCCATTCAGATAGGCCCTTCGTCCGCCGCCGCTTGTCACACGAACCGGATGGCGGTCTGTCCGGGTTATGCGCTCGAAGCGCGAAGATACCTGGGTTTCCGGATCTTCGTCATGTCCGTAGTCACCCCGGTCCGATTGGAACCAAAGAATGGACTTCAGCGGTGTGCCGGGAATAGTCATCGGTTCCGGAAGATCGAAAAAGCGGCGGAACTGATCGTTGCAATCCAGCAGTTCCCTGTTTCGGTTGAATACGGCAATGCCTTGCGTGCCGGTTTCCAGCGCCTTTTCCAGAAATTCGTTCCGGTTTGCGTCGGCCTCTGCGCGCACGGTCTTCACGATGCGGCAGACGGCAAATATCGCAACCAGGATTCCCGTGCCGGCAAGCACCGCGCCAAGTGTTCCAGACACCATCTGGCCAAGAACTACAAGGGCGGCAGCGAGGGATGCCAGACAGAATTCCGCTACCGATACTTGGCCGAACATCGCCCAACCGAACTCCTTACAGGGGCGGCACGACCGCCGATTGCCGGTGGCTGGATTGCATCAGTCCCGTCAAGATTGGTCAAGCGCGCGCAATCGTGTAGGTAACGATCCCGGAATCCTGTGGCAAGGCGAATGGAACCTGATACCGAATGATCGACCGACGATTGAGCGTGGCGCCCATGATGGACTGGACCGACCGGTTCGACCGGTATTTCCTGCGCCTGATCAGCAAGCGAACGGTGCTCTATTCCGAAATGATTACCACCGGCGCGTTGCTGTTCGGCGATGCGGAACGCCACCTTGCGTTTGACCAGGCGGAACATCCGGTCGCCTGTCAGCTTGGCGGATCGGAGCCCGGGGACCTGGCGCGCGCCGCACGATTGGTCGCGCAGGCCGGTTATGATGAAGTGAACCTGAATGTCGGGTGTCCGTCCGACCGGGTTCAAAGCGGACGTTTCGGGGCCTGCCTGATGGCGGAACCGGCGTTGGTTCGCGACTGCATTGCGGCGATGCGGTCTGCGGTCGACATTCCGGTGACGGTGAAATGCCGGATCGGAATAGATGGCCGGGAAGACTACGACGACCTTGCCCGCTTTGTCGAAACCGTGCGGGAAAGCGGCTGCGATACCTTTGTCGTTCACGCCAGGATCGCCATATTGGCCGGCCTTAGCCCGAAAGAGAACCGCGAGATACCGCCGCTTCGGTATGAGGATGTGTTTCGACTGAAGTCGGGTTTCCCGGATATTTCAATTTCCCTGAATGGCGGCGTCCGAACCGTGGACGAGGCCAGTGAAATTCTGAATCGGCTGGACGGGGTGATGATTGGCCGTGCCGCCTATCAGGACCCGTTTTGCCTGGCAGAAGCGGACAGACAGATCTTCGGGGATTCTTCCGCACGGCGGATCACGCGACATGACGTTGTCCGCGAAATCCTGCCCTATGTGGACCGGCAGGTTCGCGGCGGAGTTGCGCTGCATCATATCACGCGTCACATGCTGGGTTTATTCAATGGCGTGCCGGGTGCGCGCCGCTGGCGCAGATATTTAAGCGAAAACGCCTATCGTGCGCAGGCGGGGACGGAAGTCCTGGAACAGGCGCTTTCCCTTGTGCCGGAAGACACTGTTGTGATCGCACCATCAGCATCTTGAATGCATCAAAGCCGGATGAATCGGACCATCGCCTTATAGACGGTTCGGGCCACTTCGGACGGAAGGTATTGGCCGACTTCAATTTCCCGTGCGCCTTCACGCACCGCTTCCTCGTCCGGATCCAGAGGCACGATTGCCCACCCGGCCTTGTTCACGGCCTTGATGACGGAAGCGGCTTGTTTCGTGTAATTCTCATTGAAAAGCGTACGGTCGGCGCTCCGTATTGCTTTGGCGATGATGGTATGAATATCGTCGGCCATGGGGGGCACACATTCTCCGATACGCTGACAGAAGAACGAAACGATTCGCAGGAGAGGACAAGTTTTGGATATCGGCGGACAGATTACCTTCATCTATACGCGTGACCCGGATGCTTCGAACCGGTTCTATCAGGATGTGCTGAATCTTCCCCTTGTCGTGACGCAGGAGGGCGGATGCCGCATATACCGCACCTCGGCGTCTGCCTATCTTGGCGTCTGCAGGGAACGGGAAGGGCGCGTCAGCAATCAGGACGGCTTGGTCATCTGTTTTGTCTGTCAGGATGTGGAGGGTGTACATAGCCGTCTGGCCGACCTGGGTGTAGAGATCGTCCGCCCCCCGACCCACAGCAAGGCGTTTGGCGTCTATAGCTGCTTTTTCCGCGATCCGGACGGGCATCTGCTGGAGGTGCAGCGGTTCGACGACCCGGATTGGTACGCCGGATGAAACCGGGTTATAGTGGGTTGCCAAATGGGTGAAGACGACTTTGAAACGTTCGCCATACCCGATCTGGCGCCCATTCCGGAAAAGGAAGTCGGTGAGCCCATCACCTGGGCGGTCATTATCTTCCCGTCCTTTCCGCTCCTGGCTTACAGCGCGATCGTAGAACCGCTGCGCGCGGCGAACGGGGTTGCGGGTCGGCGGCTTTATGACTGGATAACGCTTACGGTCGAACCGGGAACCACGCGAAGTTCCAGCGGGCTGACCGTCCAGGGGACGAACCTTTTCGATGTCAAGCAGACGGTCAACCGTGTGGTCATCGTGGCCGGCCTTGCGTCACAGAATTTCACCTCGAACGCGGTCAGTGCCTTTATCCGGCGCCAGATTCGGTCTGGCGCGGAAGTGGGGGCCGTGTCGGACGGACCATTCTTCCTGGCCAATGCGGGGTTACTGGACGGCTATAACTGTACGGTTCATTGGGACGTCCAATCGGCATTCCGCGAAGCCTTTCCCCATGTACGCTGCAGCCGCGATCTTTTTGTCGTTGACCGGGACCGGTTCACTGCCGCGGGCGGGATCGGGGCGCTGGACATGATGCTGTCGATGATTGAACGGGACTTCGGTCAGGACGTGGCGCTTGGGGTTTCGGAATGGTTCGTACATTCCAGGCTGCGGCAGACCAGCGACCGGGAACAACTCTCGGTCAGGCTTCGAACCGGCGCGTCCGATCCGCGCGTTCTGGCCGCAATCGCGATTATGGAAAAGAACATCGAAGAACCGCTGTCGGCAGAGGCGCTGGCGGAAGAGGTGCGGGTTTCCGTCGACACGTTGGAACGCCTTTTCCGACGGGATGTCGCCCAGACGGCGATGTCGTACTACCGCGCTATCCGCTTCCAGCATGCCCGCGATCTCCTGGAAGGAACGACGCTCAGGATCAGTGAGATTGCTATAGCGTGTGGTTTTTCAGACAGTTCTAGCTTTGCTAGAGCGTATCGGGCGAATTTCGGGTTTTCACCAAAAGAATACCGATCTCAGCATATTCAAAAATAATTCAAAAAGGGGTGGATTTGCGGAATTTGGTATATTTTTTGCGGCAAAAGAACGATCATGCAGACGAAATATCTTCCAAGCTTTGGTCGTCGTGAAAACCTGTCAAAGGTATTGGGCGTCGCGACCGCCCACCCCGCAGATTGGAACAGGAGATTCCGGCTGCGAACACAGGGACTTGGTATTCTGCACAATGCTGATCGATGATCGGATTGTCACTCGACCGCAGTTTTCCGCGATTCATGGCATGAATCGGGAGATCTGGGCCGGGCGGCAGCGCGCTGTCTAGGTATCTGCTGGGCGGCGGGTTGAATGCTGTTTGTTGGGGGAAATGCGTAATCGGTGGGGAAGTGCCTTCGGGCACGGCTATGGACGTTGCGTCTTGCGCAACATAACCGAGATCGCCGTGAGGCGGCTTAAACCGGCCAGTTCGGCTGACAATTTGAATAAGGAGGCGTTATGAAAATCAGGAATCTCAGTGAGCCGACCTTCGAAGGCCTGAGCCAGAGCGACCGCAACAAGGTCATGGCAATGGTTCGGTCCGGCGCGAACCGCCGAGAAGTGATGGGCTGGATGATGGCCCTGGGGGCCACGGCCGCCGCGGCCGGATCGATATTCACCGGCGCGAAGGATGCGGTGGCGAATGAACCGCGCATGGGCGGCACGGCCATTCTTGCCGGGGACCAGCATGGCCCGGCGGACACCCTTGACCCGGCGCTCTATACCGCGGCGATCGACTATTTCCGTGGCCGCATGTTCTACAACTCGCTGACGCGACTGACGGATGATCTGGGCTATGAGCCGGAAATCGCATCGGAAATTCTGTCGAACGACGATGCGACGGAATGGACGTTCAAGCTGCGCAACGACGTGGAATTTCATGACGGCAAACCCCTGACCGCGGATGACGTCATCTACACGATGAACCGCCATCTGGGTGAAGACAGCACGTCGGTCGCAAGCTCCCTGGTTCAGATGATTGAACGGTGGGAAAAAGTGAACGACCATGAAGTGAGGGCGGTGCTGTCGTCGCCGAACGCCGACCTGCCGATCGCGCTGGGTACTTTCCACTTCAAAATTGTCCAGGACGGTTGGGAAGATTTCTCCAACACCGTCGGAACCGGCCCGTTCAAGGTCGAAGAGTTCAGTCCGGGCGTTCGCACTATTGGCGTGCGTAACGAAAACTACTGGGGTGACGGCGGACCGTACCTGGATGCGATCGAACATTTCGGTATCGGTGATTCCGTGGCGCGTCTGAACGCGATGCTGGCCGGTGACGTCCATGCGATGGCCAACCTGCCGCCGAAATCCATCGAACAGATCGAACAGACCGACGGCGTCGACATCTGGTCGGTGGAATCCGGCGCGTACAACAACCTGGCCTGTCGCCTGGACCTAGAACTTTCGGGTAACGCGCACCTGATCAAGGCGATGCAGTACCTGATGGACCGCGAACGTCTGGTCCGTGGCATCTTCAAGGGACAGGGTAGCCTGGGCAATGACCAGCCGATCGGTGCTGCCTATTTCGACCATTGCCCGGATATTCCGCAGCGTACGCTGGACCCGGACAAGGCGAAGTGGCACTTCGAACAGTCGGGCATCGGCAACACGACCGTGCCTGTCGTCGTCGCGGAAGTCGCGGCGGGCTGTGTCGAAATGGGCCTGTTCCTGCAGCGTGAAGCGGCCAAGATCGGCCTGAACATCGACGTCAAGAAAGTGACGACCGATGGGTACTGGGGCGCGGTCTGGCTGAACGAACCGATCTGCGTCGTCTCGTGGAACATGCGCCCGACGGCGAACATCATGATGACGCTGGCCTATAAGGGTGATGCCCCGTGGAACGAAAGCTACTGGGTGAACGACCAGTTTGACGAATTGCTGGTCAATGTCCGTGGCGTCACCGATCCGGATCTGCGTCGCCAGATGTATTGCGATATGCAGACCCTGATCCACGAGGAAGGCGGAACGATCCTGCCGAACCACCGGAACTATGTCGATGCTGCGTCGACATCGCTGAAAGGGCGCACCTACGTGCCGCTGAATGCGTTCGGTGGTGCGGAATCTCCGGAAACCCTTTGGCTTGACGAAGCCTAAGTTGTGGCTTGGTGAAACGCGCTTCCCCTTTCCCGGGGAGGCGCGTTTTCCGCTTTTGAATTAATTCGTTAGTGGGTCTTCGTTTTCATATTATTCTGCTTGTTGAATGACGGTGTGGTCGCATTGTGCGGCCGGGTCAGTCGGGGGAAGGGCATCCATGTATACGATGATTATGCAGCGGCTGGGGATCGGATTCATCACGATCATCGCGGTGTCGGTTATCATCTTTATCGGCACAAACCTTCTGCCGGGGGATGCCGCGGAAATCCGGCTGGGCCAGGCGGCGACGGAACAGAACCGCGCCGCGCTGCGCGCACAGTTGGGCCTGGATCAGCCGATCCCCGTGCAATACATCAACTGGCTTACAAACTTCGTTCAGGGCGATCTTGGCAACGCACTGTCAACGGACAACGTGACCGTCGTTGAACAGATTCAGGCGCGTTATATGAACACGGTGTGGGTCAGTGTTCTGACCGCGGCGATCGGTGTGCCGGTATCTCTCGCGCTCGGCATCCTGGCGGCGATGTTTCCACGAAGTTTGTATGACCGAATACTGACACTGGTTTCGGTCACGCTTGTCGCGGCGCCTGAATTCTTTACCGCGACGCTCATGGTTCTGTTTTTCGTTTTCGCCTGGCGGGGAATGTTCGGGGAGCCGCTGGCAAGTACCGTTGTGATCGGCAGTATCGAAGGGATGGGATTGCTGGAGCTGATCGGGCATTTTGCGCTTCCCATCGCGACCTTGTGTTTCGTGATTGCATCCCAGCTCATCAGGATGGCGCGGGCCGCTGTCCTGAACGTCATGAGTTCGCCCTATATTGAGATGGCGATTCTAAAGGGCGTGCCCCGCAAGCGCATCATTCTGCGCCACGCGCTTTTGAATGCGCTGGGGCCTATCGTGAACGTGGTGGCGCTGAACCTCGCCTATCTTGTGTCGGGCGTGGTCGTGATCGAGGTCTACTTTGCTTACAACGGACTAGCGACATTGATGGTTCAAGGCGTTCAGCAGCGTGATTTCGTTCTGGTGCAGGGGATCGGCATGATCTTCTGCACGACCTACGTGATCCTGATGCTGATCGCGGACATCGCATCCATCGTCGCCAACCCACGCTTGAGGCACCCGAAATGAGCGATACCACCCAAAACCCGAAAGCGGGCCATTACGAACACTTTGTCGCCCCGCACAGTGGCGACATCAAGTTCGAAGAACTGCACGACGCGGCGCCCAGCGCGAAGTTCCGGTTCTCCATTTCTGGCTGGATCGGGGTGGTCGTTGTCTCGTTCTGGCTGTTCGTCGCGGTCTTTGGCCAGTTTCTGGCGCCGTACGGTGAAAACGACCTGCCATTCCCGGATGATTACAGTGAATTCCAGCATCCAAAGGAAGGCGCATGGCTTGGAACCGACTATCAGGATCGGGATATTCTGTCCCGTCTGATGTATGGCGCCAGCCGAACCATGGGCATTGCATTTGCGGGCACCATTCTTGCCTATTTCACCGGGGTTATCCTGGGGATCGGTGCGGCTGTCGCAGGGCCAAGGGTCGACATGATCGTCAGCCGGATAAACGACGCATTCCTTAGTTTGCCGACCATCATGTTGGGGCTGGTTGCGGTGGCGGCGCTTGGGTCGTCCTATACCGTTCTGATCTGTACAGCCGGGTTGATCTACGCGACCGTGGTCTATCGCCTTGCCCGCGCCATCGGTATGGAAATCATGGTGATGGACTTCGTCGAAGCGGCAAAGGTGCGCGGCGAAGGTATCTGGTGGATCGTCACCCGTGAGATCTGGCCAAGCGCCGCAATGCCGCTGATTTCGGACTTCGGCCTGCGCCTGATATACGTGATCCTGTTCATTTCCAGTCTCAGCTTCCTCGGGCTCGGCGTTCAACCCCCGGCGTCGGACTGGGGATCGATGGTCCGTGAAAACCTGGGCGCATTCCAGGCCTACAACGCATCGCTTCTGCCCGTTGTTGCGCCCGCGGTTGCCATCGCGACCCTGACGGTCGGGATCAATCTGATTGTGGACGATGTCTCCGCTCATGCCGGCGGTAAACTTTCTGGACGGATGTAAGATATGAGCGACGACGATATCGTATTTGAAACAAAGGACCTGCGTATCCACGCGGTGCGCGATGACGGCAGCGAACTGCCGATCGTCAAGGGCGTGGATATTCAGGTGAAGCGGGGTGAGGTGGTCGCCTTGATCGGGGAATCCGGTTCCGGCAAGACCACGATTTCCCTGTCTGCGCTGGGGTATTGCAAGCCGGGCCTGATCTTTGCCGGTGGGGAGGCGCGCCTAAAGGGCCAGGACCTCACCAAGATGACAACCGACCAACTTCGTCCCATTCGGGGGGAAAACGTCGCCTATTTGGCGCAAAGCGCGGCGGCAACCTTCAACCCGGCGATCAAGATCAATGAGCAGGTCACGGAAGCGCCGGTTCTGCACGGGACGAAAAATCAGGAAGAAGCAAGCGCAAAGGCCCTGGAACTGTACCACGCGCTGGAACTGCCGCAGCCGGACCGCATCGGCGGCCGATACCCGCACCAGGTTTCGGGCGGTCAGCTTCAGCGGCTGATGGCGGCCATGGCGCTTTGTGGCGACCCGGACCTTTTGGTGCTGGACGAACCAACGACCGCGCTGGACGTGACGACACAGATCGAGGTGCTTAAGGCATTCAAGAAAGTCATCAAGGAAGAAGGCGCCGCGGCGATCTATGTGACCCATGATCTGGCCGTTGTGGCGCAGATCGCGGACTATATCGTCGTCCTGTATCATGGCGAAATTCAGGAAAAGGGGCCGACGGACGTCATCATCAACAATCCGCAGCACCCCTATACCAAACGCCTGATGGCGGCGGTTCGCCCCACGCCCGAAGCGGGTCAGGGCGATATCTGGGACGATCAGCATCAACGCGAAGACCCGGCACTGGAATGCAAGCATGTCACCGCCGGCTATGGAAAAGGACCAGGCGGCCAGCCGCTGGTCACGATCCTGCGGGATGTGAACGTGTCGATCGAACGCGGTGCAACTGTTGGCGTCATCGGTGAATCCGGCTGCGGAAAGTCGACGTTGGCGCGCGTCATGGCGGGCCTGCTTCCACCTTCTGAAGGGACGGTCCATCTGGACGGGCAACAACTGCCCGGCACCTATCGAAGCCGCACAAAGGATCAACTGGGCAAAGTGCAGTTCGTCTATCAGATGGCGGATACGGCACTTAATCCCCGACAGAAAATCTACGACATTTTGGGCCGGCCCCTTGAGTTCTATCAGGGACTGCGTGGCGAAAAAAAACGACAGCGGGTCGAAGAACTTTTGACCCTGGTGGATTTGCAGCCAAGTTTTGCGGCACGCTATCCGCATGAACTGTCCGGCGGCCAAAAACAGCGCGTGAATCTGGCGCGTGCGCTGGCGGCCGAACCGGAAGTCATGCTGTGTGACGAAGTGACGTCGGCACTGGACAGCATCGTTGGCGCCAATGTCATCGAATTGTTGAAGCGACTGCGGAAGGAAACGGGTGTTTCTTTCGTGTTCATCAGCCACGATCTGTCGACCGTGGCATCCTTTGCAGATGAAATTGTCGTTCTGTATGCCGGTCGCGTGGCGGAAAAGGGGCCGACCGACCAGGTCCTGTCGCCGCCCTATCACCCCTATACGCGGCTTCTGATCTCATCCGTTCCGGAAATGCGGATCGGCTGGCTGGAAGAAACGATGAATACCCGTGAGGCCCTGGCCGGGATTTCCCGCGGTGTGACGCTCACGAAAGTTGGCTGTCCTTTCTTCGACCGATGCCCGCTTGCAATCGAAGGGACTTGCGACAAAGTCGACCCCCCGCAACGTGTCGACAAGAACGGCCACGGACACATCATCGAATGCCACCGGGAAGTCGAAGAACTCGGCGGCTGACAGGGACACGCCGAATTTTCGGAGTTTTGAAAAGGGGGACTTCGCGTCCTCCTTTTCCTATTGCGCGACAGATTTGCGACTCTTGTCCGAACGGCTTTGAAAAGTCGTCCAGTACGGGCCTTGAAACTGCCTTCTGCGGTCCATGTGGGCGTCATGCAGGGCGTTTATGACTTAAGCCTTCCGATAAACATACCTCAGGGGGAAGAAGTCATGCTTCGCTCAATTGTTGCCCTTGTTGCCGCGCTGGCGATGCTACCGGCCGCCGCAATGGCGGACCCCGTCCGTTTCGCCGTGACTGACATCGAAGGACTGGAACATCTCCAGCAGGAGTTCGGCGCGTTCGAAGCGGCGCTGGAAGAACAGACCGGTCTTGATATCGAACTGTTTCCCGTCAATTCTCGAACCGCCGCGGTCGAAGCGTTGAACCAGGGGCAGGTCGACCTGGTTCTGACAGGACCGGCGGAATATGTCGTCATCGAAGAACTGACCAACGCGGAAATCGTCGTCGCCTGGCAGCGTCCGAATTATTTCGCACAGATCGTCGTTCTGGCGGATGGTCCGATCCGCAGTGTGGATCAATTGCGAGGCCAGACCGTAACCTTCGGGTCTGTCGGCTCCACATCCCAGCATCTGGGTCCCGCGCAGGTTTTGTCGGACTTCGGCCTGCAATACGGCGCTGACTACAGCCCGCAGATCATTTCACGCAATGTCGCGGTCGAAGCGCTGATCCGCGGTGACGTTCAGGCCGTCGGCATGAATGAAGGACACTTGAGCCGAATTCGCGAAGCATTTCCCAATACCGCCTTTACCGTCGTTGCGCGTGGCCGGGATCTTCCGAATGACATTCTGGTTGCCCGCAATGGATTGGACGGTGAAATCGCCGCCAAAATCCGGGATGTCTTCCTGAATGACGGGGATACGCTGATGCAGGCGGTCCTGTCCGGGGAGGACAATCAGAAATATCGCGGCGGGTTCTTCCTGACCGATATCCAGGACGGCGACTACGACTATGTCCGGGCGATGTACACGACGATCGGCGTCGACACGTCGACGTTCGTCGGCGACTGACATCGGCCAGGGGTTCGGGCCGGGGTGCGGTTTCCACCGTATCCCGGCTCATCCGTCCGAATTCCATGGCAATGGTTTCAGATATCGGTTCCGCAAGGGGCCGGCCGCTCCTGAACCTGTCGGGCGTCGGCAAGTCCTATGACGGCACGGCGAATGTCCTGACGGACGTCTCCTTCCGGATGGAGGAGGGGGAGCGCGTCGCACTGATCGGGCACAACGGAAGCGGCAAATCCACGCTACTGAAATGTCTGATCGGTCTGCATCCGATTTCCGCCGGCGAAGTCGAAACAGCGGGGGAATCGTTTTCCGATCTGCCGACGGTGGGTCAGCGGCGGCGGCTGCGCCGCCAGATTGGCTTTGTCTTTCAGAAACATTGTCTGGTGGCCCGGCGCAGCGCGCTGTCGAACGTCATTCACGGGCTGTTGGGTGAGGCAGGAAGCTGGCGTGCCTTTTCCCATGTCCTGGCGCCGGAAGAATGGCGCTGCCGCGCGCTGGACGCACTGGCCGCGGTCGACCTTGCGGACCAAGCGCTGACCCGCGTCGACCGGTTGTCAGGCGGCCAGCAACAGCGCGTTGCCATTGCCCGCGCCCTCGTGCGCGGCCCCCGATTGCTGATCGCGGACGAACCGGCGGCCAGTCTGGACCCCGCCGCAGGGCGCGATGTGATGGAACTGTTTACCCGCCTTTGCCGCACACAGGCGCTGACCCTTCTGTTCACGACGCACGACATGGAACATGCGGTCGGCTATGCCGACCGGGTGGTTGGTCTACGCGGCGGACGGGTTCATATGGACCGTGCGTGCAACGGCCTGACCGCGGGTGATCTGGAAGGGACGTTCGATGTCTGACCGACGGGCTGCGACTCCGCCACGATTGACGCGAATTTCGCCCCTGTCATTCGCCTTGTGGGTCACGCTGGGGGCGGTCCTTCTGGTTTCCATGGGCGATGTTGCGCCGTCCGTCACGCAACTGGCCGAAGGCATACCCGGCATGTTTTCGCTGGTCGACCGGATGCTGCCGCCGAACATGGAAGCCCGCTTTCTGGAACGGGTCGCCCTTCGAATTGTGGAGACATTCCAGATCGCCCTGGTCGGCGCCGTAATCGGTATCGTGCTAAGCTTTCCCATTGCGTGGCTGGCCTCGCGCGGGGTGTCGCCGCTGGGTGGCGGCGCGTTTCTGTTCAAGGCACTGGTTTCCTTCCTTCGCACGGTGCCGGACCTGGTCTGGGCTTTGTTGTTCGTCGTGACGGTCGGTTTGGGCGCCGTTGCGGGCACGATGACCATCATTGTCGATACGATCGGGTTCTGCGGCCGTTTCTTTGCGGAAGCGATGGAAGATGCGGACAAGGAACCGCAGGAGGCGTTGTCCGCCATCGGGGCCGGACGGGTCTCGATCCTGCTGGGCGCGATCTACCCCGATGCCGCGCCGTCGATGATCAACGCGTCGCTATTCGCGCTGGAAAAGGCGGTGCGTTCATCCGTTGTGTTGGGGCTTGTCGGCGCGGGCGGGATCGGTCAGGAACTGAAAGTCGCCTTCGACCTGTTTCAATATCAGAATGCCGCGACCATCATTCTGGTCATCTTCATCATTGTCCTGGTGATGGAATACCTGACGGACCGGTTGCGCGCACGGGTTCAGTAAAAGGAAGGGATTGAACGTGAACGGAAGAAATTGGGTCATCTCGGGCGGGCAGGCTGTTCGCGGCGATCATGTCTCTGCCGAACCGGTTGTCATTGTCGATGGGTATTTCGTCGATGCCGCACCGGTCGATGCCCGCGCATTCGTTGCGGACGGGCTGATCCTGGCGCCGGGAATAATAGATGTTCATGGCGATGGATTCGAACGCAACCTGTCACCACGGCCGAAGGTTCATTTCGACCTGGACACGGCGATCCTTGAGACGGACCGCCAACTGATAGCGAACGGGATCACGACAGCCTATCTGGCACTGACCGTTTCGTGGGAACCGGGTCTGCGCAGCCTTGAGATGGGGCGCAAGGTGGTCGCCGCGCTTCAGCGCCTGCGCCCAAACCTCAGCTGTGATATCCGTTTGCAATTGCGATGGGAGATTTTCGCCCTTGAGGCAGCGGACCAGATCGCCGAATGGCTGACGCTGGACCCGACACCGACCCTGGCTTTCAACGATCATTTCATCGGCATGCGCGACGGGAAGCGCATGGTGCATAAATTGGGTCAATATGCGTCGCGTGCCGGTCTGAGCGAGGATGAATACAAGGCCCTGATGGACGAAGTCGGATCGCGGGAGGGTCAGGTTCCAACTGCGGTCGCGCGGTTGGCGGACGCGGCACAGAAGGCGGGCGTCATCTGTTTCGCCCATGATGAGGAGACCGTGGCCGCACGCCGGGAAAACCGGTCTATGGGGATTACCGTGTCCGAGTTCCCGCTGGCGGAGGAAACCGCCAGGGATGCCGTCAATGCCGGCGAACACACGATCCTGGGGGCGCCGAACGTGATGCGCGGCGGAAGCCATGTCGGGGCGATGGACGCCGGTCCGGCGGTCAAGGCCGGGCTGTGTACGGTTCTGGCATCCGACTATTACTTCCCCGCACCACTGTCCGCGGTCCTGAAACTGTCGGAAGGGACAGATGACCTGCCGCGCTATTGGCCGGTCGTCGCGGGCAATGCGGCCGCGGCCTGCGGGCTGAATGACCGCGGGACGATTGCAGCGGGCCGACGCGCCGACCTTGTCGCGTTCCGCGACACCGCAGCGGGCCCGGTGGTGGAAGCCGTTTTCTGCGGCGGAACGCCGTCGTTCATCCGTGACGCGGCGCGGGTTTTGTGACCATCATCTCCGCCCTGAAGCTTAAGCTTTCGGGTCGGGTCATTGGTCCCCTTCCGCAGCAACCGACAATTTTTCATCTTGTGCTACGGGAGGATTGACCGTGGCATGTCGCTGTGACGCCGCCTGGCCGAACCGTTCTCCATCCGCTTAAGCCTCACGGACGCGGGTCAAGAAACGGTCGACCTCTCCGCTAAGCGCCTGGGCTTGTCTTGCAAGCTCGTCCGAAGCGCTCAACATCTCATCGGCTGATTTTCCAGCCTGGACCACGGCTTGGGCGACGCCGTCAATGTTGGCAGAGACGTCCTGCGTACCTGCGGCAGCCTGCTGAATATTGCGGGAAATTTCCTCGGTGGCCGACCCTTGCTCTTCCACTGCCGAGGCGATGGTTGTGGCAATTTCATTGATTTCCTTGATGATTTCACTGATATCGCGAATTGAAGCGGCCGAGTCGCTGGTGGCGCCTTGCATGCTGGTAATTTGTACACCTATTTCCTCGGTCGCCCTTGCGGTCTGGTTTGCAAGCGATTTGACTTCGGAAGCAACGACCGCGAACCCCTTGCCCATATCGCCGGCCCGCGCCGCTTCGATTGTTGCGTTCAGGGCCAAAAGATTGGTCTGTTCGGCGATTTCCTGGATCAGGCTGACCACGGCACCGATTTTTTGGGCTGCAGCGACCAAGGTCTCGACTTGTTGGTTACTCTTCTCCGCTCGGTCGGAAGCATCACTGGTAATCGCCGAAGATTTTGTGACTTGTTGGCTGATTTCTCCAATTGATGCGGTAAGCTCTTCCGTCGCACTGGCCACGGTTTGGACGTTGCTGGTTGCCTCTTCAGACGCGGCGGAAACGGTTGTGGCCTGGGTTTTGGTCTGCTCCGTAGCGGCTGACATGGATTGCGCCCGCTGCTGGATCTGCAAGGCCGTCGCGGAAACCGCCTCGACAACAGTCTTTACGCTGCTTTCAAAGGCGTTGGCCAAATCAAGCATGGCCTGCCTCTTCTCCTCCTGTATCTGTCGATCTTTTTCCTGCGCCCGACGGTCCTGTTCGGCTTGTTCTTTTCGCATCCGATCGACTTCAATGGCGTTCTCTTTGAAGACCTGAACTGTCAGAGCCATTTCGCCGATCTCATCCTTGCGATCAGTTTCCGGGATTTCCACCGTATTGTCGCCGTCGGCCAGGTTGGACATTGCGGTCGTCAATCTTCGGATCGGCTTTGCCGCGGATGTGCCGGCGAAGAAGCCAGCCACCAAAATGGCAGCTATACAGGCGGCGATGGCGAACAGCATCGTATTCCTGACATCGAATATCGCCGCATAGACCTGTTCGTGTGGGATACGCACCAGAACAGACCAGCCGAGACCAGGGTAGTCGTAGGCGCCGTCTGAATGTGCAAAGCCTGACGCTTGCAAAATCCCCTTCCGCGCATGAAGGCTGTCCATGCTGCCGACTTCACCGTTCACCGCTGCCACGGCGGCTTCCACGCCCAGTTCCGCGAGGTTGAGTTGCCCGACAATGTCCCAATTGCGGGTATATGTGCTCCAGCCCTGACCTGCCGGATCGTAATCGACGATAATCCGGCCTTCAGGATCGAGTACGGTAATCTCCGCTTCGGATTCGCCCTGTGCCGCCAAACCCTGGTACGATTGTTCAACAATCTGTTCGACCAAACCGAAATCGGCAAAATTGATCCAAACACCGATCGACCGGCCTGAATTGTCCGTGACCGGAGCCGAGAAAGTAATCACATAATCATCGTCGCCATAGATCGAGTTTATGATCTCGTTGCGCGATGGCTGTTCCACGGCCGTGCCGGTCAGACCGTTGCTTCCCACCAGGAAGTCGCCGGTCATCGCATTGCGGAACCATTTGGCATCCGCAAAGTTCTGTCGATAAAGCTGGCTCGTATCAAGCGGTTGCCCCAGCGCATCAACGGTATTCACGGCCAGAACGTCGCCCTGTTCATCCAGCAGCAACATCAGTTTGTAGAGACCGTAGCCGGTCATGTAGCCGTTCATGGCGTGAATTAGCGGATTGTCATCCGATTGGTTACGCCAGTTGGTGGGGTCCTGTGCCGCGTTGTTCAATCCGAACGCCTGTACGTCGCCGTACCGTTCGAACAGGTTGCGGTCGATCACGTCGCCAACCGTGGTGGCTTCAACCTGAACGACCCTGCGAAAGGCGTCCTGGAACTCACTTTGAGACGCGATATAGACGGCAAGAATGGTAACTGCCGGAACGACGCCGAAGATTAACAGCAAAGCGGTGAGCTTTGTCCGGATTCGAGTCAAACTTAGGGATTTGAGTTGAAGTTCCATGACCATTTCCGCCCGAGTACATTTTTTTGATTGATTTAGGCTAGCGGCCATTTTCTTAAGATACGATGAATGGCCACATGCTTCCGGCCATGTTTCCCTCGAAGTTCGCCTCGAACACCGAATGCGGAGAGAATTTTCTTTGGAGGGAACGGGAGTTTCAGGGCCCACACGGACGCCACCCACATCGGAATTTTCTGACTGGTAAAAGGTATGTGGGCGGCGGGCTTATCCTCCTGGATCGGAGTTCCATGCGCGCGCATCGCATTCATATGCCGTGGTCCAGTGGCAACCCGGTTCACGACCCCACATGGCCATCCAGCATCATGCGTCGAATCCGGGACAAGTCGACAGGGACCATTGCGTGCCCCGGATCATTTCGCGCCCGTGCACAGCCTGCGTTCAAGTAACGGACCGTTACCGGAATACCTTTGTCGGAGAAAAAGATGCTGTGGCTGGGGTGCTAGGATTCGAACCTAGGAATGCCGGTACCAAAAACCGGTGCGTTAGACCGCTTCGCCACACCCCATTTGCGCCAGTGCCTGTCCGTTCGGAAGGTCCCGCCGGACAGCGTCGCAATTTAGTGAGGTCGTGCCTGACGGGCAAGCACGGAAAGCCGTCAAATTATCGGAAATCGACTATTGCTTGGCGGCGATCATCAGCATGAACGGTGCGGGGTTGTCGCCATGTTCGAACTGCAACTCGCCCATCGCCGTTATGACCTTGCGCCCCTTGTTTTTCATGGCGGCGTTCAGTTCGTAGTCCACGTGCTGTGCCGGCAGCACGGTCTTGTCGATGAATTCCATGAAATGTCGCACGACCCGGAACGGCGTCTGTTCCATAAGATTGTCCGGCCCTTCGAAGTCGTAAGTTCCTTCATTCCCGCTTTCTGCGTCCAGAAGACGCGCCGTAAATGTTGCCATAATCCGTTTTGCCTCAAATATGGATGGAATCGCGTTAGAATTACTCCAAGCGCGTTTCAAATCCGTGACATTTCAGGTAGGGTAGCGCGCTTCAATCATCCCGCCCTTCCGCTGGAGACGGCACGTACCCCATGGCTCACTTTCCGCAGTCATTCCTGGACGATATTCGCGCGCGGGTATCGTTAAGCCATCTGGTAGGACGAAGGGTGCAATTGAAACAGCGTGCCCGGGATGACTGGTGGGGCCTTTCGCCCTTTTCCAACGAAAAGACCCCATCCTTCCACGTCCGCGACGACAAGGGCTTCTTTCACTGCTTCGCCACCGGCGAACATGGCGACCATTTCACCTGGCTGATGAAACAGGAAGGTCAGTCCTTCCCGGAAGCCGTGGAAACGCTGGCCGGACTGGCGGGGCTGGAGGTGCCAAGGGCGACGCCCGAAGAACGCAAGCGCGAGGAAAAGCGAAAGGGCCTGGTGGACGTCGTCGCCTTTGCCGCGCGCTGGTTCGCCCGCCAGTTGGAAAGCCCGTCGGGGCGCGCGGCGCGCGAATACCTGGCCGGCCGCGGCCTGGACGCCATGACGATTGAAGCGTTTCAACTGGGATATGCCCCGGATGACCGCAATACCCTTCTGAAGGCGGCGGAGGCCGAAGGGATCGAGATGCCTCAACTGATCGAGGCAGGACTTTACCGTCAGCCCGATGACGGGCGTTCGCCCTATCCCCTGTTCCGGGACCGGATCATGTTCCCGATCAACGACCGTCGCGGCAATCCGATCGCGTTCGGCGGGCGATACATGGGTGACGCGAAGGCGGTGGGTGTCGGCAAATACATAAATTCGCCGGATACGCCGTTGTTCGACAAATCCCGCACGCTCTACAACATCGATCGCGCCCGCGAACCCGCGAGGCAGGGCGAACGACTTTTGGTCGTCGAAGGGTATATGGACGTCATCGCCCTTTGGAAGCATGGGTTCACGGCGGCCGTCGCGCCGCTTGGTACCGCGATCACTGAGATGCAGATCGACACGTTATGGCGTATGACGGACGAACCCGTTCTGTGTCTGGATGGGGATCTGGCGGGTCAGAAGGCGGCAATCCGGGCGGGGGAACGCGCGCTTCCCGGGCTTCAGCCGGGCAAAAGTCTGGCCTTTGCATTCATGCCCGAAGGGGACGACCCGGACACCGTGGTCAATGGCCCGGGTGGCCCCCGCGAAATGGCGGAGCTGCTGGACCGTCGCCAGCCATTATCGAAATTCCTGTTTGAAACGGAAACCGACGGTATCCGACCCGATACGCCGGAACGGCGCGCCCGGTTGGAGGCCGACCTGTTCAAGCTGGCGGGCGGCATCGGCGATGAAATCGTGCGGCGGGAATATCAGCGTGAGTTCCGCGACATGCTGTGGCAATTGCACCGTAGACACAGTCAGAAACGACTGAAGCAGACGCGGCGCCAGGCTATCCGCGAATACAGGAACGACCGCAGTCTGGTCCGTGGCCCGACGGCGGAAGCACCATTCGGGAAGGAAAAGCTGGCGGGGGCAAGCCGGCGGCTGATGCGTCGCAATCAGGAAATCATCCTGGCGGCACTGGTCAATCATCCGGAACTGATTGCCGAATTCGATGAGGTCTTGACGCCGCTTACCTTCGATCCCGATCTTGACAAGCTGCGCGCCGAACTTCAAAAACGCGCTCTATCGGATGAAACGCTTGACGCGGAAGCACTTGCGCACCACTTGATCGGCAGTGGCGTCGAAGGAGCCTTGTCTGCCGTTACCCATCCGAATGTGTATCTGCTTGCCTCCCAGGTGCGCCCCAATGCGGACGTATCAAGGACCAGGGCGCTGTTGGAAAGCATCCTTAGGGTTCGCCAACAGTCTGATTTGATAGATGAATATCGCTCCGCCGCTGGTGCAACGGAGCCCGATTTGGTTGGGTATGAACGTCGGATGACCACGCTGCGGCGGACGGTTGATGCGGGCGAGGGACGGATCGGCGACGATATCGTCGATTACGGCGAATGGGACTAGTGAAGGCGGATTTTGCGGCCCTGCGGGGCCTCATGGTGTTTCGGGGGCGGTTGCGTGGAACGTCAGGGACGGATCCTCGCGGAATTTGAAGGGACGGAAATAGGTTATGGCGACAAAAGCGGAAGCGAGCGAAGCACGGGAAAATTCTGAAGAACAGGGCGACGGCCCGGTTCTGGAAGACTCCCAGGCGGCGGTCAAGAAGCTTATCCAAAAGGGTAAGGAGCGGGGATTCATCTCCATCGACGAGCTGAACGAAGCGCTTCCGCAGGAACAGGTTACTTCCGAACAGATCGAAGACGTGATGACCATGTTGAACGACATGGGGATCAACGTCGTCGATGGTGACGAACAGGAAGGCGACCAGGAACAGCGCGGCACTGAACAGCGCGCGGAAGCCGGCGAAGCGGCCGGCAACCTGTCGGATGACGAAGTCGGCCGGACCGACGACCCGGTGCGCATGTATCTGCGCGAAATGGGGTCGGTTGAGCTGCTGTCCCGCGAAGGCGAAATCGCGATCGCAAAGCGGATTGAAGCGGGCCGGGAGAAGATGATCGGCGCGCTGTGTGAAAGCCCGTTGACCATGCGCGCGATCACCGACTGGCACGACCAGCTGGTCGATGCGCAAATCCTGCTGCGCGACGTGATCGACCTGGATGCGACGATGTCGTCCGGTCCGGATGCCGACGACATGGCGGACATCGAATCCGGTGATGAGGATGTCGGTGTCGCTGAGGAGCTGAAGGCAAGCGATTCCGACAAGGAAGGCGCGGACGAAGACGCGTCGGACCAGAAGCCGGAAGCCAAGGCCGAAGCTGCGAAAACCGAAAAGCCGAAGGAAGCCGAAGCCGCCAACGACACCGAAGCATCCGGGGAACAGGCCGAAGGCGGCGACAGCGAAGGCGGCGACGATGAAGACATGGACGGCGACGAAAACAACATGTCGCTTGCCGCCATGGAACAGGCGCTGAAACCCAGCGTCCTGGAAACGTTCGAGAAGATTTCCGCCACCTATCAGAAGCTTCAGCGCGCATTGGACAAGCGCGTCGCGACGATGCAGCGGGGCGAGGAAGTGTCCCGGTCCACGGAACGGACCTATGACAAGCACCGCAAGGACCTGATCCAGCTGATGGACGAGGTGCGCTTGAACAACATGCGCATTGAACAGCTGGTCGAAGAACTGTATCTGATCAACCGCACCCTGATCAGCCAGGAAGGCAAGCTTCTGCGCTATGCGCTGGACTGCAAGATCGACCGCGAAGAGTTCCTTGAGAACTACTACGGGCGTGAACTGGACCCCAACTGGCTGGAAGAAATGGCGGACAAGTCCAATCCCTGGGCCAAGTTTGCCGCCAAATACGCCACCAAGGTCGAAGAACTGCGCGCCGGCATTGCCGAGGTCGCGAACGAAGCGGGCATGCCGATTCCGGAGTTCCGCCGCATCACGTCGACCGTCCAACAGGGCGAACGCGAGGCCAGCCGCGCGAAAAAGGAAATGGTGGAGGCGAACCTGCGTCTCGTCATCTCCATCGCCAAGAAATACACCAACCGTGGGCTGCAGTTCCTGGACCTGATCCAGGAAGGCAATATCGGCCTGATGAAGGCGGTCGATAAGTTCGAGTACCGCCGCGGCTACAAGTTTTCGACCTATGCGACCTGGTGGATCAGGCAGGCGATCACCCGGTCGATCGCCGACCAGGCCCGCACGATCCGTATCCCGGTCCATATGATCGAAACGATCAACAAGCTGGTCCGAACCTCGCGCCAGATGCTGCATGAAATCGGCCGCGAACCGACGCCGGAAGAACTGGCCGAAAAGCTGGCAATGCCGCTGGAAAAAGTCCGTAAGGTTCTGAAAATCGCGAAAGAGCCGATCTCCCTCGAAACGCCCATCGGGGACGAGGAAGACAGCCACCTGGGCGATTTCATCGAAGACAAGAATGCGATCCTGCCGTCCGACGCGGCGATTCATTCGAACCTGCGTGAGACGACGACCCGTGTGCTTGCCTCTCTTACCCCGCGTGAGGAACGAGTACTGCGCATGCGGTTTGGTATCGGGATGAACACCGACCATACGCTGGAAGAGGTTGGTCAGCAGTTCAGCGTCACGCGCGAACGCATCCGGCAGATTGAGGCGAAGGCGCTTCGCAAGCTGAAGCATCCGAGCCGCAGCCGGAAGCTGCGCAGCTTCCTGGATTACTGATGCCGTCGCCCGGAAACAGGGCGCAAAAAATCACGACCCGGGTTGCAACGCCGGATGACGTCGGCATTGTCGAAGATATCCTGAAACGCAGCTATCCGCCGCTGATGGCAAAATCCTATCCGGCGGAAATGCTGGCCCCAGCGCTGGAATTGATGTGCCGGACCAATCCGAATCTGTTGCGAAGCGGCCGGTACTACATCGCGACAAACACCGCCGGGACGGCGCTTGGCTGCGGCGGCTGGTCGCCCAACCGGCCCGGTTCCAACGAATTGGAGCCCGGGCGCGCCCATATCCGTCACTTCGCGGTGGCGGAAGACGCGATCGGACAGGGCGTCGGAAAGGCACTTTACAAACGTTGTGCGTTGGATGCGTCCGTTCTGGGGTTCACTACATTCGAAGCGTTTTCCAGCCTGAATGCCGAAGGTTTCTATCTGGCCCTGGGCTTTCGCGCCCTGGAACAGGCGGTTATCAGCCTGGGGCCGGGCGATGAACTCCCGTCGGTTCGAATGGAAAAGACGATCTGACATAAGGAATCCGGCGATGGAAGCGTGGGGCGGTGGCAGTTTCCGGTCTGTACTGGACCGGTCCGTCGCGCCCTACCTGTGGCGGCCCTGGTATGACAGCGTCGCAACGCCGGCCATCGCAAAAGTCTTTTTTCCCCTGTCACGTGCCTGGGCATCCGCCGTCGCTGCGGAAGGAAACCTGGACCGGTTCCATCACACGGTCGATGACGGGCCGCCGCGCCGCGCTGTTGGACAGCGAATCCTGAATTCCGTCGACCAGGGTTGGAAGCAATATCAAGCCGTCCTGGATGAGTGGGAGGCAGCATTTTTCGGCGGGAACGGGGACCGAACGCTTCTGGACGGTCTGGAAAAACGGCGACTGGCCGCCGCCCGGAAAGCCATGGCGCTTCGTGCCGGATTTCTGCCGGGTCATCTGGAACGGCCCTTTCCGGCAGCCCGGTTCGATGTTGAAAAGGAACCGTCCGTCACCCGGCGTCATGGGGATCACCGGCATTCCCCGGACGGCGGGATGATTCCGGACCCGTCGGCGAAGGTCGTCGCAAGTGAAAATTTTCAGCGTGACGGCGTGCGTTGGTCCTGGGGGCGCTGTGATGCGCCGCCCGGCATTGACGCACTGCCGGCCGAAGCGCGTATTCGCGAACCCGCGCGATCCAGGCCGCGGGCGACACTGGTTTTTGCCCATGGGATCGGCATGGAAACCGAAATGTGGGGGGAACAGGGGACGATTCCCGACTGGTTCCTGGCAAAGGGATTCCGGGTTATCGAACCGCAAGGGCCGTGGCACGCCAGGCGCCGTGTTTCCGGTCACTATGGCGGAGAGCCGATTTTTGCACGCGGGCCGGGCGGGCTTCTGGACTATTCCTGGACCCATGTGCGCGAAATCGGCACCTGGATCGCCCATGCAAAAATGCTGGATGCGGACCACCCGCGTCCCGTCCTTCTGGCCGGGATCAGTCTGGGCGCGCTGACGACCATGCAAGTTCTGTCCTGGGCCGGACATTGGCCGGACAGGGCCCGTCCGGACCATGCGATGCTGATTGCGCCGGCGGCATCGCTGATTGAAGTGGCCTATCGTGGGTCCCTGACCGGCGGGATGGGGGTCCCCGCCACGCTGGCTGCGAACGGTTGGTCGGAGGAATCGGTCGCGGGCTGGGCGCCGCTGTTGGACGCCGGGGACCGCCCGGCGCTTTCGCCGTCACGCATCCTGGCTGTGCTGGGCGATGTCGACCAGATAACGCCATACCAGTCGGGTGAAGATCTGGTGCGCCGCTGGAACATCCCGGCAGAGAATGTGTTTCGCAGAAACCAGGGCCATTTCACGGTTTCCCTTGGGCTGACGGCGTCACCGGACCCGCTGCATCGGGCGCTGGACGTGGTGCTGGGATGAACCCATGCGAAAAATACGGGGAGGTTGCGCATTGAATGCGCAACGATTTTGCTTTGAGATATAGTGTGTTTCGACGATATAGCGCGCATGGAACGGCGGCGCGCCGCTATGGCAGGTGACCGGTTCCGGGAGAGATCATTCCACCATGCACGGACTTTCTTCGGATGCGGAACCGCGTCCGGCGACCCTGGCCGATCTGGATGCGCTGGTGGCGCTGGAAAACGCCTGTTTTGAATCCGACCGGATCAGCCGCCGCAGCTTTCGGCGCCTGCTGACGAAAGGCCGACAGTTCACCTTGGTTGTCGGTGGCGACGACGGAACATTGTACGGTTATGCGATGGTCCTGTTTCATCGCGGCACATCGCTGGCCAGGCTGTATTCCCTTGCCGTACATTCGGACCATCGTGGGCATGGCCATGCGCGCCGGCTGATTTCAGCGGCGGAAGATGCGGCAAAGGACGGGGCAGCCGCCTATCTTCGGCTTGAAGTGCGTACCGACAGCGAACAGGCGGTCGCCATGTATCAACGGGCGGGGTACCGTACCTTCGGTCGCATGGCCGGATATTATGAAGACGGCTGCGATGCCTGGCGCATGGAAAAACCCCTGATCGGTCCGCGTCCCGCGGAGGCGGATCGCATCCCCTATTATCCGCAAAGCCTTGATTTCACCTGTGGTCCGGCCTGTCTGATGATGGCGATGGCGGCGTTGGAACCCGGCCGAAAAATGGACGCGGTCGAAGAACTTCGCCTGTGGCGCGAATCCACCACGGTCTTCATGACGCGCGGGCCGGCCGGCTGTTCGCCGTACGGGCTGGCGCTGGCGGCGAAACGGCGTGGATTCAAGGTCAGCCTGCACGTCCACGATCCAGACGTCATGTTTATCGACAGCGTCCGCAACCCGCGCAAGAAGGAGGTCGTCCGCCTGGTTCAGGAAGATTATCTGGCACAGATCGAAGAGGCCGGAATCCCCCTGGACGATGTGCCGATGTCGATGTCCGAACTTGCGTCGGAAATGGCGCATGGCGCGGTTCCGATCGTGCTGATCTCGACCTATGCGCTCGACCGGGAAAAGGTTCCGCACTGGGTGGTGGTGACGGCGTTCGACGATCGCTTCGTCTATGTGCATGACCCGTTCGTCGACCCGGATGTCATTCAAAGTCCGACCGACCGGATGGCCCTTCCAATTCCGCGGGAAGACTTCGAACGCATGTCCCGATACGGGCGCGCCCGACAGCGCGCGGCCCTTGTCCTGAACAAATCGGCGCTGTGACGCCGAAGGGGGAAATCAAATGACCAGAACAGTCTTCATCCTAGATGATCCAGGCGACTTTCCCTTCGCCGCACCGGGACGGGATACCGTTTCAGCATCCGACTATCTGGCGCGCGGCAAGCCCTATTCGAAGCGCACGCGCCTGATCAATCTGTGTTCGGACTACAGTTATCTGAGCAAGGGGTACTATTGCGCGCTGACGGCGGAGGCACGAGGAGAAAAAATTCTGCCGTCCGCCGAAGCGATGCTCTGGGTCGGTTGGAAACGGATCTATCGCCGGGCGCTTGGCGACATGGAACGATTGCTGACCAAGGCGCTGCGCGGGGCCGATCCGGCAGAGGCGGTGCAACCGGTGACGGTTTGTTTCGGGCTTGCCGACGACCGGCGGTTCAAGAACCTGGCGCGCGCCGCGTTCGATGCATTCCGCTGCCCGATTCTGCGCATCCATGCCGAACGCGCACAGACCGAAGGCGGCAAGCCGCTGATCCGCATCGAAGATGTGCGTGTACCGAACTGGAAAACGCTGAAGGGCGCGGACCGGTCCCTGTTCGAACGCGGGCTGGACGCCTATACAAAGCGGTTCCGCCCGACCCCGTCGCTGCCTAAGGCGCCCCGCCATACGCTGGCGGTTCTGGTCGATCCGAAAGAAGCGATGC
Organism: Alphaproteobacteria bacterium; assembly: GCA_040217575.1. GTDB lineage: Bacteria > Pseudomonadota > Alphaproteobacteria > UBA8366 > Aestuariispiraceae > Pacificispira. The sequence goes on from JAVJPW010000002.1 coordinate 692,170, forward strand.
CCCCTTCCAACCGTCAGGCGATCGAAAGGCTGGTGCGCGCGGGCGCCACCCTTGGTGTGAAGGTGGAAACCATTGGCCGGCGTGACCTGTCGCGGCTTGCGGAGTTCGATGCCCTGTTCATCCGCGAAACGACGGCGCTGGACCACCACACCTACCGTTTTGCAAAACGCGCCGAAGCCGAAGGTATTCCCTGTCTGGACGATGCCGGGTCGATCCTTCGTTGTACGAACAAGGTGTTCCTGGCCGAACTGTTCCGTACCCACGCCATTCCGTCGCCCAAGACAATTCTGATCGACCGGTCGAACCTGGAACGCGCCGCGGCGGAAAGCGTATATCCGGTCGTGCTGAAAGTTCCCGACGGTGCCTTTTCCCGGGGCGTGAAGCGGGCGGACGACGCCGGCCAGCTGATCGCACTGGGTCAGGAGATGCTGGCCCATTCAGCGCTGATCCTGGCACAGGAATATCTGAAGACCGAATTCGACTGGCGGATCGGTATCCTGAACGGTCAGCCGATCTTTGCGTCCAAATACTATATGGCGCGCGGCCACTGGCAGATCATCAATCATGCGGCCAAGGGCGGCCCCGACGAAGGCGGGTTCGAAACCGTGTCCATCGAAGCCGTCCCGCAGGACATTCTGGATGCGGCGCTGGCCGCGGCACGGCCGATCGGCGACGGGCTTTACGGTGTCGATACCAAACTTCTGGATGACGGGCGTGCGGTCGTGATTGAAGTGAACGACAACCCGAACCTGGATGCCGGTGTCGAGGACAAGCTGCTGAAGGATGAATTGTGGCGCATCCTTGTGCGCGACTTCATTCGCCGGATAGAGGCCGCCCGGTAGTTACTCTGCCGGCGGCCCCTGGTTCAGCATTTTAGCCGATGCCATAGCGCCCGGGCGCGATGACGCCGTTGGGGTCCAGTGCGGTCTTCAAATTGTTGCAGACATCGCGGAAGACCGGCATCGCCTGATCCATGTGGAAGTCATGGTACTGGATCGGCGCCCGCCCGACATAGACGCCGCGTCCGGCCACTTCCTCTGACATTTTCCGGTAGCAGGCGTCTGCGCGGCGGCATTCGTCTTCATCCTCACGGTTATAGGTCATGACGTGCAGTCCGCGCGCAAATCGCGGGCCGCAAACATTCATGACCATATAGTCCATGCCGAACTCCTCATAGATCCCGCGGCAGATCCGCTGGAACTCGTTCGCGACCTTTCCATCCATCGGCGTGCCGGGCAGGAACCACAGGTTTCCGCCACCCGGCCGCCATTTCAGGATGCCGAGTTCACCATGACTGGGCACGCCCGAGAAGGCATTGATCGCGACCTGAAGCGGCGGGATGGCGCCTGCTTCGGAATGGTCGATATAACGCGCCTTGCCGCTTTGTTCGAAATGGGCGCGCACGCGCTGGATCATCGGATCCAGCGCCTCATGACTGGGACCGTAGAACGCGCCGGAAACGGTCCAGCTGCCCAGGCCGTGTTTTTGCTGAAGCGCGCGGCGGCCTTCGTCGGAAATAGACTTTCTGCCGTTGCTCAGGCGATATTCCGCGCTCTCCCCCTCCGATCCGCACAGGTAAAGGTCATTCGCCACCCGGAACAGGGTCGGCACGAAATTGGACATCTTCATAGGGCGGATCAGGTCGACGATTTCCGCCAGGTCGTCATCGTCCTGGAAACAGAAATGGAAGGATCGGACCGCTGGCGGTTTCGGTAGCAGCCAGACACCCATTCGCGTCACGATGCCGTAATTCGACTGCGCAAATAGGCCGTCCAGAATGGGTCCGAACGAATATTTCGACGTATGCCAGTTTGCCAGCGTATCGGAGTTCAACGCGCCGTCCCCGGTGCGCAGAATTTCACCGTTCCCCAGTACGACCTCAAGTCCGCAGGCAAACCCGAAATGGTCGAAGTAGGGCGTGTAGCCAGCCCCCTTGTCCAGCGCATTGCCGATCATCCCGCCTTGTGGCGGACCCGAAGTGACGTCCAACATCAACGTGCCGCCCCGGCGGGCCAGTTCGTCATGCAGCGCCTGATAGGAAACACCGGGTTCGACTACCGCGAACCCAAGCTTTTCGTCGACCTCCAATATCCGGTTCATGCGATAGCCCAGGTCGATGATGACCTGTCCGGCATGGGCGGCTGACCGGGAACCAAGGCCGATATTGTACCCGGTGCTGATGGGGTACAGCGCGACATTATGGCGGTTCGCGGCGCGGACGATTTCCTGAACGTCGGTTGTTGACCGGGGATAGATCACGCCGGCCGGCGGTGTGTCGCCGCAGGGCATCGTGTTTTCGCCATACCGGCGGATCGTTTCTTCCGACCGGTTTACGCCATCGGCGCCCAGCGTGCGCGCGGCGTCCTGAAAAAATGCATCAATCTGTTCGGACATGACCGTCTTTCTCCTGTCTTTGAATTACCAGAAACCGCCATCGGCCGGTGCGGCAGCGGGCAGGGAATCGGATTCCTGCTGTTCGCCTCGCGGCGGTTCGCGAAGGGTGTGGTCGCCAAGCGCTTCCGGTCGCGGCCCGCCGGTGGCCCAATCCAGAAGTTCGACCGTATGGACGACGGGCGTGTCGGCGTATCGTCCGATCTGAACCGTGCAGCCCAGATTTCCTGCCGCTATGATGTCCGGATCGACGCTTTCGGCATGGGCGGCCTTGCGTTGACCGAGAGAGGCCGCGATGTCGGGCTGAAGCATGTTGTAGGTACCCGCCGAGCCGCAACAGAAATGACCTTCCGGAACATCCAGGACCCTGAACCCAGTCTGACGCAAAAGCGTGCGCGGCGGTTCCGTCACCTTCTGGCCGTGCTGCAGGGAACAGGCGTCGTGATAGGCGACCCGGTACCCGCTGACCCCACCGGTCGGTCGAATGTCCAGCCGCATCAGAAATTCGGTGATATCAAAAGTCTTCGCGCCGATTTCCTCGGCCGCGTCGGATTTCAACAGATGGCCATAGTCCTTCACCGTCGTGCCGCACCCGGATGCGTTTACCACGACGGCGTCGATCTCCCCCGTTTCCTTCCAGGCGCGAACATTGGCTTCGGCCAGTTTCGCCGCCTGATCCTCAAACCCCATGTGCAGCGGCAGCGCACCGCAACAGCCGGCCCCTTTAGGGATAACAACCTCGCACCCGTGCCGCCGCAGGATTCGCAGCGTCGCGGCGTTGATGTTTCGTTCCAGTACCTGTTGTGCGCAGCCTGCCAGCAGGGCGACACGCAGCTTCCTTGTGCCCTCCGCCGGGTAGGTGCCGGGCGACAGAAACTGGGTCCGCGCGTTCCGCGCGTTGGCCATTTCCAACAGTGCCCGCAGGCGGCCCGGCATCAGCGGGGCAAGTACCCTCCCGAACCTGGCGCCCTTTAAGGCCAAGGAAAAGCGACGGGGATGGGGCAGAACAAACGCCAGAAGCCGCCGCAGCATCCGGTCGGGAAGCGGGCGCTTGAAGTTCCGTTCGATGTAGCCGCGCGCGATGTCGATCAGATGCACATAGTCCACCTTGACCGCACAAGTCGTCATGCAGGAAAGGCAGGACAGGCACCGGTCCAGATGAAAGACGGTCTTTGCATCCGGTGTACCGCCCTTTTCCAGCATGGCGCGGATCAGATCGATCCGGCCACGCGGCGAATCGTTTTCATCCCGGAACAGGACATAGGTCGGACAGGTGCCGGTACAGAACCCGTAGTGAACGCAGGTATGCAGGATCTTGTCTGCTTCCTTGATTTCACTGCGCTGAAGCTGGTCTGGGGTGAAATTGGTCTGCACGGGCGCTCTTCTTATGGATCGGTGGACGCAACGATGGGAGTGGATCATACTTTCCCGCTGCACGCTTGGATGACAGTGCGGGCCGGCTTGACCGCCAGTGCACACGGTGGCCACGCCTGAGGAGGAGGAAAGATCATGTCGCTCAGGGAATGGACAACAGACGCCGTTGGTCCCCGTGACCAACGGTCGTTCTGGCGCGAAGCGGTCTGTGAAGCGGTCCTGAACGTCGCCACGGAATTTCCGGAAGAAGGGTTCCGGGGCCAGATCGTCTGTTCGGAAGTCGGCGATTTACGGTTCGCGTCCTTTGCCTGCGCGGGCCACCAGATCTTGCGTCAGAAGTCCCATATCGCCCGTTCGAAGAACGATCATTTCCTGGTCAGCCTGCAGCGTCGCGGAACATGCCACATGTTTCAGGAAGGGTTGGATTGCGCCCTGTCGCCGGGGGATGTCGGGCTGGTCGACGGGACGCGTCCGTTTCGCGTCCGGTTCCCGGAATCCGTCGACCGGATCGTCGCCGTCATTCCGCACGATCAACTGTTCAGCCGGGCACCGTGGCTTCGCTATCGGCCCCTCAACCGCATTGCACGTCAGGATGCACTTGGCGGGGCCTTGCGGTTCTATTTGGAACGTCTTGCCGGGGACGAGTGCGCGTCGGCGGTGGAGGCGACCTTTCTGGCGGAAAATGTCTGTAACCTGATCGCTCTGATGACGGCATCGACCGAGGGGGAAAAAAGCGCAGCATTGGACCATGGCGCCCATCTGACCCTAAGCCAGATAATTCCGGTCCTGCGCCAGCATCTGGCTGACCCGGACCTGTCACCGCGTCTTCTGGCGGAAAGGATGCGCGTGTCTGTCCGCACCATCCATAAACGGTTCGAGGAGGCACAGAACACCTTCGGGCAGTGGGTTCTGGAAAACCGTCTGCAGGCCTGTCGCCGTGCGCTTCGGGACCCGGGGCAGGCGCGGTTCACGATTTCGGAAATCGCGTTCGGGTGGGGTTTCAACGACCTGTCCCATTTCTCCCGCGCGTTTAAGGCCCGCTTTGGCGAAACACCGTCTCGGTTCCGCGAAACGGGACACGAAAACCGATAGTCCATCCTCCCGACGTTGCATTCCCGGTCCGTTCGTTCCGACGGTTTCAAGTGACCGTCACAGATCCGCTTTGATGTTGCGTGTTTCTTTGCCCGTGCGGCATGGTGACTGGAATGAGGCCTCTGCCAGGAAGCGGGGGCGGGACAGAAGCCGGCACAAGACCGGCGTTCGGTCGGTCGAAATGTCCGGGTTCGACCAGGGAGGATGGGGAAACGTGCAGAAACTGGGTTTCATTGGCGCCGGGCCGGTCGGCACCGCCTTTTCCGTAAATCTTTCACAGCGCGGGTATCAGGTCACCGGCGTCTTCGACGTGAACGCGGACGCCGCGGAACGCCTGGCGGGCGATGTCGATCAATGCCGCGTCTTCAATTCCGCCCAGGCGCTGGTCGATCAGACGGACATGGTTTTCGTGACGACGCCGGACGACCTGATTGCCCCGGTGACCCAGGGCTTGACCTGGCGAAGCGGTCAGGCGGTCGTCCATTGCAGTGGTGCGACGACGGTTCAGGCGCTGGAATCCGCACGCGAACAGGCGGCGTTGGTGGGGGCAATTCATCCCTGTCAGACCTTTGCCGGCCGCGATCAGGCGATAGCCAACCTTCCGGCCGCGACTTTCGCCATCGAAGCCGAAGAGCCGCTGAAAGCCGTCCTGACGGAAATTGCCACGGCGCTGGATGGCGATGCCGTCTATCTGACGTCAGAGGACAAGGCCCTTTATCATGCGGCCGCCTGTATCGCGAGTTGCTATGCCTATACGCTGGCCGATATCGCAACCGACCTTTGGCGAAACTTCGGCAAATCCAAGGAGGAAGCGACCCGTGCCTATATTCCGCTTCTGCAGGGGACGGTGAACAATATCGATACCGTCGGCTTTCCCGGCTGTCCGACGGGCCCGATTATGCGGGGCGACGTGCGGACAATTGAAAATCATTTCGTCGCACTGAAGAAATATGCACCGGACATCCTGCCGCTGTACAAGCAACTAGGCCTTCGAACCATACCCGTCGGCCTTGCCAAAGGCACGTTGAGCCAGGAAAAGGCGGACGCCTTGCGCCGCCGGCTGGAGTCCGATGCGTGATGGAACATTCGCCGCGTCCCTTCACGCTGAACATTCCCGACGCCGACATAGCCGACCTGAAGATCCGTTTGGAACGGACCCGGTTTCCCGACCGTGTGCCGGGTGCGACATGGGACTTTGGAACTGATGTCGGCTATATGCGTGCCCTGACGGACTATTGGCGAACGGGCTTCGACTGGCGCGCGCAGGAAGCGGCCTTGAATGCCTTTCCGCAGTTCAAGGTCGTCCTGCATGGGATCGGGCTTCATTACCTGCATGTACCGGGCGTCGGGCCGGACCCGAAGCCGCTGTTGCTGTTGCATGGCTGGCCCGGTTCGGTGTTTGAGTTTTTGGATATCATTCCACGTCTGACCGACCCGGTCCGTTTCGGCGGCGACCCGGTGGATGCCTTCAGCGTTGTGGCACCGTCGCTGCCGGGCTTCGGCCTGTCCTTTGCGCCGGACCAGGAACGGTTCGGCATCAACCGCATTGTCGACTGCCTGGCAGATCTGATGACCGATGTCCTGGGCTATCCGAAATTCCTGGCCCAGGGCGGCGACTGGGGGGCGTTCGGCTGTTCCGTGTTGGGTATTCGCCATCCGGACAAGGTGCCGGGCATTCACCTGAACCTGCTGTGTGTGCCGCCAAACGCCGATCCACCGGAAAACGCGACGGATGAGGAACTGCGCTATGCCGGGGAAATCGACACGTGGCTGAAGGAAGAAACGGGCTATAACCTGATTCAGGGAACCCGTCCGCAAACGCTGGCGTTCGGGTTGGCGGATTCGCCGGCCGGACTTGCCGCCTGGATTGTGGAGAAATTCCATGCCTGGACCGACCATGACGGCGACCTAGAAGAAGCGGTCGACCGGGACCGGATGCTGGCCAATATCAGCCTATACTGGTTTTCCGGCGCGATCGGGTCGTCCTTCTGGCCGTATTACGACCGGCTGCACGGGGATTGGCCTATTACGGAAGGGCATACTATTTCGGTGCCGACCGGATATGCCGCTTTCCCGAAGGAAATCCGCCGACCGCCCCGGTCCATTGCACAGAAGCTGTACACCGATATCCGGCATTGGACCGTGATGGAAAAGGGCGGCCATTTCGCGGCCCTGGAACAACCGACCGCGCTGGCCGCCGACGTGGCGCGATTTTTCCGTACCCTTCGCGATTTCTAGGGCCGAACTCGGGTTGAGCCAAGGGACCTGAAACAAGGACATCCACCATGCTGCATCATCCGCCGATCCTGAAAATTCACCGGGGGTTCAAGCGCCCTGATCCCGCCCTGGTCGATGCCTTTCGCGGCGCGCAGACGTCGCATGTGACCGATGCCATGGACGGGCGCGGTGCGCTCGACTTCACGATCAAGCCGATTGACCCTGAAAATGCCGTTTTTGCCGGCCCCGCGATGACGGCGCATTCCTATCCGGCGGATATCGTCGGCATGTTCGGTGCCCTGTCGGAAGCGGAATCGGGGGACGTCATCGTCGTCGCCAATGACGCCTATACCGAAACGGCGGTAATCGGCGATCTGGCGGCGGGCATGATGCGCAACAAGGGGGTCGCCGGGTTCGTGACCGACGGGTTGGCCCGCGACCGGGCCGGGATCGTAAAGGCAGGACTGCCGCTGTTCTGCCGCGGTATTTCACCCAATTCCCCGGCCCAGACAGGGCATGGTACCGTCGGCGTACCGGTCACGCTGGGCGGGGTTCACGTCCGTCCCGGCGACATCGTCGTCGGTGATGAGGATGCGGTGGTTGTGGTGCCGCAGGAAAAGGCCGAACAGGTGCTGGAACGCCTGGCCCAGGTGCGCGCGGCAGAAGCAAAGACCGAAAAGGCCGTCGCGGATGGTATGATCATGGCGCCCGGCATGATGGACATCATCGCCAACGCGACGATCGTCGAGGAATGACGATTCCGCCGCTGGCATAACCCCCGAACCTTTGCTATAGCCCGGTCTGTCGCCGGGGCTTCGGTCCCGGCCGGTGGGCCTGTAGCTCAGTTGGTTAGAGCGGACCGCTCATAACGGTTTGGTCGCGGGTTCGAATCCTGCCAGGCCCACCACAAGTATTTGATATTAAAGAGAAAAATGGATTTTTGATGCATTGAGTCGCTGCGAGGCGGCGACCAAACGGCGGCGTCTCCCGTCCAAACGAGCCCGGTTTTCCGGCCTTTTGTCTCCGTTCCCCGTTTCCGCGTTTATGAGGCGGAATAGTTTAATGATTTCAAAGGCCATTTCGCCGCCGTTTGGTCGTCGGTTCGAATCGCATCTGCCCCACCATTCAGTCTCCCGATTTCGCCATGCGCGGCAGTTCCGCCCCAGAAGCCCGGCTTTCCGGGGCTTTTCGGGCATCCCACTTGCCGGAGACGCGTCTCCATACGACGAATACGGCGTATTTCGGCAAAAGTCTCTGCTGCCCCTTTTAGACGTCCAAACGACGAGTGACGATGGATGCACAGATGTTGCTTAGGTGATGGCGTTGAACCCGAGAAGCTGGCGCTGAGCCGGCCATTCGGTCGGGAGGTCTTTGAAGCGCTTAAGCTTCTGCGCCGTCAGATCGACCGGCTGCCGCCCGGCCAGGATGGCCTCGACGATGTCCGGTGCCAGGAAGGCGAGCTGCAGCGTCCGGCTGACGTCCCCAACCGATATGCCTTCGTCCCGCGCGATCGTGCTCAGGCTCGGCGGATCCGGAGATACCAGACGATCCATCCATACGAGAGATTTCGAGATCAGGGAACAGAGCAACGGGTCGGGCCGTGCCTCGTGACCGCCCAGACCCGGGATCACGATCCGCCGTTCCACGCCGCGCCGCTTCAGCGTGACGGGTCGCGATACGGTTTCCGTCTCTTCATCTTTAAGCTTTAACGTAAGTGAGATTTGGTCCGCAGTCAGATCGACCCGGTCTACAAGCGTATTGATGGTTTGAACCTTCTCTTCGAAGGTTCCGGAGCGCAACTGCGTGACCATGTCTTGATAGCGATCTCGGGCAATGTCCCGCTTTGTAAGCTCATCGCACAACAAGTCGATAACCACTGACTCCAAACGTTCCGCTTTCAGGCGCCAAGCTTCTGGATGCGCGTCCGCATCTTCAAGGGCGCGGTGGGAGACATAGTATCGATAGCGCCGTCCGCTCTTCACCGCATGGGTGGGGGAGAGAAGATCCCCGGTCTCGTCGTAGACCAGCCCCTTGAGCAAGGAAGGCGACTTCGCGTTCGTTCCGTACCGCCTTGTGACGGCATTGTCGGAAAGCTGCGCCTGTACCGCATCCCAGACGGCGGCATCGATGATCGCTTCGTGCTGGCCCGGATAGGTCTCGCCCCGATGCGGTATCCGCCCGACGTAGATCGGATTGGACAGCATCTGATAGAGATTGCCCCGGCCAATCGGGACACCCCCACTGACGCGCCCGGTCTGCATGTGCCGGACCTTGGAGACGATACCCTGGCGGTCGCAGGCGCGCTTTAACAGGCGAACCGATCCGAGTTCGAGATAGAGGTCGAAGATCCGACGCACGGTGACGGCCTCTTCCGCGTTCACCAGCAGTTTCCTATCCCGGACGTCGTAACCAAGGGGAACGGGACCACCCATCCACATCCCTTTCTTCTTTGACGCTGCGATCTTGTCGCGGATGCGTTCGGCCGTGACCTCCCGCTCGAACTGCGCGAAGGAGAGCAGGACGTTCAGCGTCAGCCGTCCCATTGAGGTCGTTGTGTTGAACTGCTGGGTGACCGAGACGAAGGAGACGCCATGTACATCCAGCTGCTCGACGATCTTCGCGAAGTCCGCCAATGACCGGGTGAGACGATCGACCTTGTAGACTACGATGATATCGACCTCACGCCGTTCGACCGCGTCCAGCAGCGCCGTCAGTCCTGGCCGGTCCATGGTGCCGCCCGAGAAGCCGCCATCGTCGAAGGCGGTGCGGATCGGCTTCCAGCCCTCATGGGTCTGGCTCTTGATGTAAGCCTCGCAGGCCTCCCGCTGGGCATGCAGAGAATTGAAGTCCTGCTCCAACCCTTCGTCCGTCGACTTTCGTGTGTAGATCGCACAGCGCTTCATCGCGATACAATCCCGAAGAAGCGCGGCCCCGACCACTTCGCACCGGTGATCCGCTGCGCGACCTGGGACAGGGACCGGAAGGTCTCCCCGCGATAGAGCACGCCATCGTCCAGCACATCGACCACGTGGATTTCGCCATGCCAGTCCCGAACAAGACGCGTACCTGTCGCCGCTGTGGAACGTGTTGCGGTCTCCGCCGGATGCTCTCCATCGGCAATCGCGATCAGCTTCGCGTGGGTGTCGGGCCGCAACCCGCCTTGTGCCTGGGCCTGCCGGTGGTACGCGGCGGCGAGCGCAAGCAGACGCGATCCTATCCCTTTGGGTGGCGGGCGCCCATATACCTCCCCCCAGGCATTCGCGAGATCGTCACGCGAAGTGGGCGAGGGGGACGCCGCATGGCATCCCCCGTCACCTTGGGTTTTGCGCGTCGCCATGATCAGGCGCCCGCGCGGTAGATCGTCTCGCCCTTGCCGTTCTTGTCGCGGGCGATGTCGATCCCCTTCTTTCGCAGCCCGGTCAGCGCGGCGCGGACGCTGTGCGGCTGCCAGCCCGTCGCGTCCTGCAGCGCAGGGACGGTCGCACCCTGCTTCCGGCGCATCAGCTTTAGGATAGCGTCAGTCTTTCCGCCCTTTTTAGGAGCCTTAGGTTCGGGCGGTGCCTTCTCAGTGGCCGGCGCCGGCGTGGCTATGCCGAGCGCTTCCAGGCCGGCGGCCGTGATGCGTAGCGCCTTCGGATCATCGCCGTCCCGGTCCTGCCAGTCGGGCGCGCCGCCTATCTCTTCGATGTACCCGCGATCGATCAGGGTCTGCAGGCACTTCGTCCGCGCGCCGCCGACGAGCGTCAGCCCGTCTGGCAGGGGAAGGATGAGCCCATCGTCGCGCTGGGCCGAATTGGACAGAATAACGAGCTGGGAATCGGTGAGCTTCTTGGCCATGGTTGCCTCCATCGTGCCGGGCAGCCGCGGGATGCGGGTGCTTACACTGCCCCGAGCCCGGGGCCGGAGAGATCGGTCGGCGGGCAGAGGCTTGGGGGCGGTGGGTGCCTGTCCTCGACCGACAGCAACGCTTCCTTTGCAGAGCAAGTCCAGTCGAAAGTGCGACAGTACGGATGACAGTCGCGTATCAGAAGAGGCCAATCGTTCGACCGACCACAATCCGTCGGTGCCGGCCCCTCGTTGCCCAGAAGAGAAACTGCGACACACTGTCGACCTGATCGTCGTGCCGCCCGTTCGGGAACGCGAGCAACTCTGACTTGAAGTCGTCCAGCCACACAGCCTCTCTCGGAATGTGAACCCTGCCCGCCTCGATTTCGGCAGACTGGTTACTCATCCGCGTTACCTTGTCGGTTTCCGGTTCGATTGCGATTGGACGAACGCCGGCCCGTTCGTAAGTCAGGTCCTGGATCAGCTGCGTTCCTGACCCCTTATCCTCAATCAGAACCGTGTGGGCACCGAAACGGTAGCTGAGTTCGATCACCTTCTTCTTGAGAAGAGGGTATTCGAGCTTGAAGCGGTTCACACTGAGCAGGTAATAGTCATCGCGCTTTTTTAGCCAGGTACTACAGGCGGACCAATCGTTCAGTTCACCAGCCTTGTTCGCTGTGTCCCAGCTTTGAACGATCCTGCCGTCGCTGTTGTGCGCCGGCGCGCTGTCATAAAACTGGAACCATTGCCATTTGATAAGATTGCCTTCGACCGGGACCGGCCGCTGGAGATACTGCGCCGAGAATACGGCAGCCCCTATCTCACGTTTGATGTCCTCTAACACGTTCAGGGGTTCACGGTCTTCATGGAGAACTGAACCCGATGCACGGTGATGGATTCGATTGGGGCCGATTTCGATGATCTGATCATGATCAGCAATCGCCGGCAGGTCCAGTTGCACCCAGCCGTGCTCTTTTTCGAGGAGGTAGCCGACGAGGTCATCCTCATGAAGTCGCTGCATGACGACGATGATCACGTCGTCTTTTTTGCTGTCAAGGCGTGAGTAGAGCGTACCGTCGAACCACTGTTTTACGCTCTCACGTTTGACGTCAGAGAGAGCGTCGCCGGGCTTCATCGGATCATCAACAATAAGGACGTTGCCGCCGCGGCCTGTAAGTGCTCCCCCCAGTGAGGTGCCGTAACGAACCCCCTGCCGCGTGGTCTCAAACTCGAGTTCAGCTGACTTCTTCGGGTTCAGTCGCGTCTGCGGGAAAAGCTGTTTGTACCACCGACTCTCCATGACCGCGCGACAGTCACGGGCATGCTTCGCCGTGAGCTCGTTAGCGTAACTTGCCGCAATGATCTTTTGGGTCGGATCGTGCCCCAGAAGATACGCCGGGAAAGCCACCGACGCACAAATGGATTTGAGGCTTCTCGGCGGCAAAGTGATGATCAGCCGCTTGATTTCACCACGCATGCACCGAACCAGCTTCCAGGCAATTGCATCGATGTGCCAATTGTGCTGATAAGCGGCGCCCGGTGCGATTGTCTGAACAACGCGATGCACGAACGTCGGGAAGTCGTCTCGCATTGCCGCACGAAGCGCCTGTCTCTCGATTAGCGTATTCATTACTCAGTCTCCTGTGCGATATTTGATTCTGTAGCACCGGAAAGAGCCTCTTCACGGATGCGTCGCTTCAGACCCTCCAACACGTCCGCTTCTTCCCGGCTCAATGCGATACCGGCAATCTCATCTCCTTCGGTGAAATCTTCAAATCGAAGGCAGAGATCGAGGATCTTAGCGGCTGCCCGGTCGTTACCCTTCACGCCGCGCGCAACCAGGCTTTTGATCATCGCACGCTGTTTAGTGACTTTTTTTGACGTGCCGCTTTCCTGTATGGAAACGGTCTCTGCCAGTTCCTCCAGCACATCTGTCTTGAGGTTCTTGATGCCCTTCGGCCGTCCCTTGCGATTGCCGGACTGTCCTTTTTTGAATTGGTACTTAGAGGGCGGCTTGCCGTACCCGACCTTGTATTCGGCGTCTTCTCGCTTCTTGTTGGTCATTGGCTGACTCCCGACTTGTCAACGTCCGATGCCAAACTCTCCCGTTCGATTTCCGCGAATGTTCGACCGTCTTCGTGCAGGATGGCGTCCTGACCCGTAGCGGCCTGCAGTCGTCTCAGCATCACGTCCACGTAAACTGGATCCAGCTCCAGACCGTATCCGCGCCTGCCGGTCTTTTCAGCCGCTAGGAGCGTCGTGCCGCTACCAGAAAAGACATCGAGAATTATGCCGCCACGGTTCGAGCAGTCCTGAATGGCATCTGAAACGAGGGCAATCGGCTTTACGGTCGGATGCAAATTGAGCTCGGTATTCCTGTCACCGCCGAAGCTGTTGATCCCAGGATAGGTCCAGACGTTCGTCCGATTGCGGCCATGACGACCAAGTTCGACGTTGTTGATGTGTGCTCCCGTGCCCGACTTGAATACGAACACGAGCTCGTGCATCGAACGATAGAGGGAACCCATACCGCCGTTGGTCTTGGCCCATATGCAAAGGTTCTTGAACTCGTCATAGACCTCGCCCGCAGCCGCCATCACCTCAGCGATATGCCTCCAGTCCATGAAAATAAAGTGAATGGCACCGTCGACGCTGCTGCGTGCGAGGTTCAAGAAGGCCGTCTTAAGGAATTTCTCGAACTGTTCCCGTGTCATCTCGCCGGACGCCATAGCGAACTCCCGGTGTCTGACTTTGCCTAGCCCGCACACATGACCGTCTACAGGCACGTTGTAGGGTGGATCTGTAAAAATCATTTGTGCCTTTTCATCACCCAAAAGCCTGGCTGCATCGTTCGCGTTGGTGGCATCGCCACACATGATCCGGTGTCGCCCGATCTCCCATTTGTCGCCAGGCTTGGAGATGGCTGGTCGGTTGCGATCAACAGAGGGTGGCTCCTCTTCTGTTTCACCCCCATCCGCTGCCTCACCAATCAGGATGTCGATCTCCGCCATTTCAAAGCCGGTCAGTGTGATATCGAGGTCAATGTCGACTTCGAGCAGGGATTGAAGCTCGATCGCGAGGACTGCCGGGTCCCAACCGGCGTTCTCTGCCAGTTTGTTGTCTGCGATGATGTAGGCGCGTTTTTCCGCCTCGCTCAATGACGTGATCGCGACGACAGGAACATTCTCGAGGCCGAGTTCAAGGGCGGCCATCAACCGGCCATGACCGGCAATGACGCCACCTTCGCCATCGACAAGGATCGGGTTGGTCCAGCCGAATTGCTTGATGCTCTCGGCAATCTGGCGAATATGCTTCTTCGAGTGTGTTCGGGCGTTTCGGGGATAGGGGGTCAGCCGCTTGGGGCTAATCTCTGAGATCCGTAGATTTTTCATGAATGGGCTCCAGGTACTTGGGAGCCACAAACAAAAAAACGTGACCCCCGATGAACGTTTCGCATCCCCGGTTGATACCGGATCGTCGAACCCATCGGGCGTCACGCCCTCACTTTGAACCTACTTCCCTTCCGTATCGGATCACCCTAGGTCGTCAAAACAACCCCAGAAAGGCCTCGGTTCAGGCAGCGCAAAAGTAGCGGTTCCAATGCCATCAATCAAGACATTCTGATCGACGTTGATGTGCTGGATCTCCCGTTTCCCCAAATGTTGTCCGACTAGCAGTTACCGGCCGCCTGGTTTGCAACTTTCCAAGTCGAAACGTTTTCTGGGAAAATTGTCTAAATCTGACACCCGCTCAGTATCACGCCTTGGTAGGCCATCGTTACATGGATTTAGGGGGCTTTACGTTACCCGCGATCTCGTTGCGATACCCAATCGGGACCACGATCTGGGCGTTACGCGCAGCGGGAAAGCAACCAGTCAAACAATCCTGCGTCGAAGACCATCGTGGCCAACTTATCAGGCCCAATAACGGAGACGCCAGCAGCAGAAGTGTGCAAAGGTTTGGGGGCGGAGTGATAGACGAAGAACAGTCGCTCTTCGTAGCGATACTGAAAATCAGCGATGTATCGATCCAGTTCATTCTGGTCCGTACGTGACTTCACCTGAACGACAGCCTTCTCTCCGGTAACGGGCAATTCCAGTTCGAGGTCTACAGTCTTCTGAGTTCCACCCAAGGCACCCTTCCTGCGCCAGCCGCTCCGAGAGAATACCAGATCCACCAAAATCTCGAAGTCATGCCACGGCAGCAGAGCCAGGAGATCCCGGATTGATTGAAGACACGTAGCGCGAGCGCCCTCCGCTTCGATGACCTTGGGTATCTGTAGGTCGTGTATCTTTCTAAGAAGATAGTCCGACGCATTCACATCACAGATCGTTCCTCGGAACTGTGAGACAGCAGTCAGGTTACCATTCAGTTCAGAGATCAAGAGCGGCTTGCCAGCGATGCTCATGTCCGACCAACCGTTCGCAGTGCGACGAAGGCGACTACCGTTGGGGCAGACTTCTGGGTTGGAACTCAAAAACTCAACAGGACCATCTAACTGGCACCACCAAAGCCGGCCGCGGCTGAACGTTATCCAGATCGTATCCGGCTCAGCGTGGTAGAACTCTAGCACCTGTCGTGCGAAGTCAGTCGCAGTGCGAGGCGAGCGACCCGTTTCTAAGAAGCCAGCTTCTAGAGATGTTCTGTCTCCCCTCAAGGCGTCCTCATGTGAGGCTTCATAGAACGCCAGCCGCGCTGTGCCATCAGAGAGGCACCGGTCTTCCCAGGACCCCTTAGTGCCAAGCTTGATGAACTTGGCGGCGGGTGGCGAATTCTGGATGCTCAGCTTCTTCAAAGCACTAGCTCTGACGGCATATGGGAGGCGCACCGTCAGCTCCTCAGTTTCAGGAACTGCACAGAGCAATGCTTCCAATGAAATTCAAGTCAACGAAAAAGAGACTCATAGTCTGTAGATCAATTGTCTACAAATCGCTCGCTATAGCGGATGGATATTCGCATGCGGGTCGGGAAAAACGTTCAACGTCTCAGGAAGGCGAAAGGCTGGTCCCAGGAGGAGCTGGCCTTCGAGTGTGGACTACACCGAACCTACATCAGCGGCGTGGAGCGGGGCATAAGGAACCCGACCGTGACCGTGCTGGAGAAGATAGCGACAAGTCTGGAGGAGAACCCAAAAGCCCTATTGGAATGAAATGAAAATTTATTGGTCGATTGAGGTGCATCTGCCTCCATGCGAATCTCAGGTTCATA
Organism: Alphaproteobacteria bacterium; assembly: GCA_040217575.1. Lineage (GTDB taxonomy): Bacteria > Pseudomonadota > Alphaproteobacteria > UBA8366 > Aestuariispiraceae > Pacificispira. The sequence continues at coordinate 708,277 of JAVJPW010000002.1, forward strand.
ACTTGAAGGCCACAGATTCAAATCCTGTCCACACAACCAATTTTATCAACGCCTTAGCGCTAAAATCGCTAGGCCGTTCTGCATTGCTGAAAGCATATGGGGAGCAGGTTAGATTTGAGATTGGCGCTAAAAGCGTCTTCTTGAACGTTGAATGCGTTTGTTAGCCAAGTATCTGCTAAATCCTAGGCGTGGGATAGGGTCGGGAACTCTAGGTGCCGGTCTTTTGGGAAGTTTGATTCTTTCAAATAGTCCGGATGTAGTTCCTTGTCCGATTTCCGACTTGGTGATATCGGCGACAATCTGAGATTTGAAAATTGGCGTTAAGAGGGCCGTCTCTTCGGAACTGGAAGGGTCCAGGCGCCATAGTAAAGGTTCCCGGACGCCGTCAAGTTTGTCATTTGCTATCACGTGGTCTCCGAAGTCAAAAAACACCGTCTTGGTGCTACTTACCCATTTTCGGAGCAATGGGCTGTCACTTGTGGATGCTGAAAAGATAGGCGGCTTTTTGTTGATAAGTTGGCTACCGCAAAGAGCCTTCTCAAAGCCAGAAGTTCCCCGTTTTAGGCGTAGGCCTGAAACTATCCAGACAACGGTTTTGTAAAAATCTTCACGCTTCCGACGCTCGGTTGGGTCAATATGTGAGTACTGGATTTCTACGACGAGCCCATCAGGCCTTTTGAGGTCTGCTATGTGCCGCTCGCCACTTTCGGCTTTGTGGCTGATTTCATGCCATTCCTCAGGAAAGAGGCTCTTCCAGTCACGATGCCATTGGGTCTCGTTTTCGTGCCAGGCATCACAGTTTCGCCTGCCCCTATGTGCCCAGTGGTGAATTCTTTCCTCGCCACATTTTGCAACTAACTGGCAATCACAGTTGGGGCATGTCCCAACAATCCCTTTCATTGGATTGGATCGAATGCCTTCCACCAAGGCAAAGTGAAGCTTCATGAGCCTGGTCCTCTCAAGTGCACCTACCTCAGAACGGACCCGCTAGCGCGGCCATGTTCGTCTGATTATGGCCTTGCGTTGAAAAGGGGGTACGGCTGTTTCGACTTTCACATTGTTAATCCGTTACACCGGATTTTGCTTCTGACCACTTTTGATCGGAAAGAATGGAACCTGGTTCGCTAGAAAATTAGTTGTTTTTCAATTTTCTAAATTCGATGTTCCCCGCTGTGTTGTAACCTTTATGCCAAGCTCGGTTAGTCCAAAATTTTCCAGACAAAACTGCGTCTGATTTTGGGTCAAGGCGCAGATCCCCAGCCCCCAAAAACTTTTCCTCGTCAGTTTCGTCTCGGTTCAGGTTTTCTTGTTCATAGACATAAGAAATTCGTTTCACGCCATCGCGCCCTTCTTTATGCAATGTGCAGGACAAAGTGCGGGACTCTTTAATTACACCATTTGCTACTAAGGGAGTCAGAATAACGCTGGTGCGAAAGAAAGTTTGCTCAATGCGGCCATTGAGCTTTACCAGTTGAAGCTCGTTGGAAAGCAACGGGCCCTCAGACTCAAACTTGGGCGGTTCGCCGCTAATTAAGTTTTGGATTATTGGCCAGTTGGAAAGAATTGTAACCTCATAGTCTCCATTTAGGTCCGGGAATAGTTTTTCAGCTAACCACGGCCCTAACATCGGAATTTTCCAAAAAAGTCTCCATTTCACCATAACAGCACTTACTAGACCTGCAGTGATCAGCACCGCTAGACGGTATGCCCAATTCGTTGAAATCCAGGACCAGCACTTGCTTAGCTCGATAAACAGGAGCTCTAGGCCAAGATAAATCAGTATCCCCAGGGCCACGGCGCCAGAAAGCCACTTGATTCCTGCAAGCTGAAACATCTTTACCTCTACAATTCGCCAAACCAGTTACCATTTAAAAACGAATCGAGTAACCTCAAACTACCTAGAGAAGGAGACTTTCTTTGTCGATACGGGTCGATGCGCATCCAATTTTTTACACAAACCGAGAGCCACCCGCATACCACGCAGCAATTCGGCTTTCAGAAGAACACCGCAAGCAGCTAATCGCGGCCTCCGAGAAAGCGAGAACAGCGATACGAGACAAGTTTAAAGCCGGATTCGAGCTGTTAACGAAGGGCGCGAATGTCGCGCTTTACGAAAGCTCCGTCGCCCGTGCCTCAATGCGTGGTATTTCAAGCGGCGCCCACGCAGAACTTGTACCGCGTTTCCTTCGACAGGGAAGTGTTGCATACAACCTTGCTCTCGAACCCTGTTATCCCTTGGTACAAGAAGTAGACATCGATGACGGCGTATACTTTCCAATGAGTTTTGTAGAAGGAAATCGACCGGCGCTTACGGTTGAAGGAATGTTTTTAACAGTAGAGAATGCATTGAAGGAACTTTGTGCCTCCGAAGGCTGGATTCTGCTAGATAGCAATCACCCAAAGAGAAAATCGAATTGTGTTCGTATCTTGCTGGGTGATGGCGCCCATCTCGACCTCCCTCTTTATGCAATTCCAAATGATCAGTTTGTCGTGCTTGAGAAAAACATGAAGGCTGCCATGGAAGCGCATTACTCATTGTCCCAGGCAATAAACAAACATCCAATTGACCCTGATTCAATTCAACTTGCCCATCGAGATGAAGGTTGGGTTCTGTCTGACCCAAGAATTCTCAACGACTGGTTCAAGAATCAAAAATCGGCATTTAGCGAATTGTCGGCGGTATGCCGTTACTTAAAAGGGTGGCGCGACTTTACATGGCCAAACGGAGGGCCTTCATCCATTTGCTTAATGGCGTGTGCTGTGGCCGCCTTGAAAACCTTCGATTCGTCTCAGTACCAATCTCGACATGATCTTTTGATGCTTGAGGTCTCTGCAGCACTTCCAAAGCTTTTTTTAGAGCGAATTCCAAATCCTGCCTTAAAAAACGGTGATGGAAACTTGGACTCGGGTTGGGATGCGGAAGGGATGCGGACAGAGTATGTTGAGAAAGCACAAAAGTTTTCGGACGATCTATCTTCGGCGCTTACAAGAACAGCCGATAGAAATGAGATAGTGCGAAAATTGACGATGATATTTGGTAATAGGATTCCGTCAGCGTTTTGGAATATCACAATTGGCGGCTCTGCAACAGCTTCGGTCATGGCAACCGAGCCAGACAAGCAGCCTCTTGCTCAAGTTACGCCACATATTTCGGCATAAATGGAGCCCTATGCGAAGCTTGCGGCCACTCTGAGCGCGCGCGGCTTTAAACCAGTAGATTTGGATGCATGGACGTTTCAAGGGTCGTTAAAAGTAGAACAGTATACCGTGCGAGTCGAACTTCGGGTTCGAGGCCTGAACTTCGTTAACTTGCCAATCGCGACCTTGTTGGATGATGGTGGCCTTCCGGCTGAAACGATCGCCCATCTTGACGAAACCGGCATATGTTACGCCGCTCCAGGCACCTTGCTTCTCGATCAGTATGAGCCCGGAAAGTCGATTCTTCGGGTATTGGAGTGTATTCAAGAAACATTGAGAGAATCAGTTAAGGGGGGCACGCCAGGAGCGGTTCTAACTGAGTTTCCTTTGTACTGGCATGGCGAACGGATATATCGCTGTGAGTCTGAAGACCAGAACCTTGTAATGTGTATAGATACTGTTAGCGCTAAAAAACATGGGATAATGGTCCGCCCTGACATGGCGGAGCAGAAGCCCCGGTTTGAAAAAGTTGCAGACGTTAAGAAGGTTTTGGTTGACCGGATGATAACTCCGCCAACGAAGCCAGAACGCGAAAACCTCAAAGGAATTTTAGACTGGTTAAGGCGGCAAGGTATCGAACCAGACGAAGAGCTTTGGGGTGCCATTGTAGATCGAAAGTTAATATGGATTGTATCAAATAATGGCGAAGTTGGATTTTGTGTGGACAGCCAGTCCCTGATAGGCCGGATACCCGCCGGAAACCGAAATGCGCGCGTATGGAAACAGCATTTGGCTAGGATCAATGTCCATCGGTTTATCGTGGAAGCTGCTGACGCAAGTTCTATCGTTCTTAGGAATCTAAACGATACTCCCAGTTTGTTGGGTAAAAACGTCTTGGTTTTGGGTTGTGGCACTGTTGGGGGGTTCGTAGCGAGCCTCCTAAATAGGAGTGGCGCAGGTGTAGGTGGAAAACTCGCGTTAATCGATAATCAGACCTTAACTTCTGGGAACCTTGGGCGGCATTTATTGCCATTTGATTATGTCGGCTTAGGCAAGTCCGCTTCACTCAAGCAGGAACTACTTCGGAGTATCCCTGGAGCAGAAATCCTAGCGCTCAAAGCTGATGCCGTTGAGTATTTCAATAACAAGGCTGCGGGATTTGATCTGGTGATTGACACACTCGGGGACGAAGTCACCTCAGTCGCGCTTAATCATATGCTCCAGGACAAGAGAAAGCTCGGATTCAAAATCGCATGCATACACGGTTGGGTATGGGACAACGGTATTTCTGTTCAAGCACTGTTAAATCAAGAAGGTGGTGCTTGCTTCAAGTGCCTAAGGCCACGGATTGAAGAACCTTGGCGACACGATCCTCGGAAAGACGTAACTGCCATACCTACAATAGTTTCTCCGCGATGCGGAGACGGTGCTTTCACACCGTTTAGCGCATCAGCCTCTATGGCGGCAGCATCCTTAGTCAACAAGCTTGCTTTGGAATGGGCCGGCGGTATTCAAGGTTCAATTCTCGAGAGTATTGGGCTGGATTACTCGAAGGTGAAAAATAATGAGCGAAGAAAGCTATTTCCATACGACGGATGCCCAGCGTGTGACCCCAGATAACGAGATGCCAAGGTATGTGCTTATTTCTCTTTCAGATGAAATACTGACTATTGCAAAGCATCTTGTAACGGAACCCCTAGAGGCAGGTGGGATTCTGATTGGAGAGCGCCGCGGTAAACACTTGCGAGTTGTTGATCTGACGCTCCCTGGGCCAAACGACCTAAGAAAAGAACATCGCTTTGAGCGGCGCTGCAAAAGCCATCAACGGCATCTAGAGAGACGGTGGCGTGACAGCAATGAGATTCTGACTTGGGTAGGAGAATGGCATACCCATCCACATGGGGACCCAAACCCTTCAACTTTGGATCGGGAGGCATCTACTAAGCTAACAGAAGGTGTTGGAATTTCGATGTTTTTTTTGATATTTGGGACAAAAAGAAGTTCATATACACTTGTAGACGCTGATCAAAAACCTAGTCGTCTTAAAGTTCTCGAGAAATCTGAACAAGGTACTTTGTTGGGGTTGAACTAGTTTAGAGTCTCGATAACTTTAGCAGTTGTCGCACGACTAGCGACTCACGTGTATGGCAGTAAATTGGGTCCGAGGAATTGAGAACTAGCTGGTGAAAAAGTTTCGCTCGCGACAGCGTTTAGTCGCGGCGTAGAGGTCAGGACCCTTTGCATGGAAATGTCGACCAAGGTCTTCCGCCAAGAACTCTGGCAACCGTATTTCAAACTCCTTGTCGGTCATTCCTATGGCTATCCCCCATCCAATCGCGTTGCCGGCACATTGAGCCAGATAGGTCTCAATGGCTTTTTGACGCTCCAACCCCTTCACCTGCCCCGGTGCGACTCGGGACCGGAGTTCCGTTAGATCGGTTGACCTGAGCCCTTAAACTTCCTCCAGATTTGGGTAGAGTCCGTCGACATTTTGAGCCTGTCCCCGAATCGCGTCCGGCCAGCATGAGGGAATCCGGCCTTCATCGGCTGGGGTTAACCCCAGCCGATGAAGCAAATTCGGCCGGTGTCATGAACCCCAGGGATGTGTGAGGTCGGGTCTCGTTGAAGTCCCGGCGCCACGCCTCGATCTTGCTTCGGGCGTCGTCCAGAGACAAGAACCAATGCGTGTTCAGGCACTCGTCCCGGAAGCGCCCGTTGAAGCTCTCCACATAGGCATTGTCGGTCGGCTTGCCGGGCCGGGAGAAGTCCAACGTCACCCGGTTGATGTAGGCCCAGTGATCCAATGCCTTCGAGATGAACTCCGGGCCGTTGTCGACCCGGATCTTCGACGGCGCCGTATCCCGTTCGAACAATAGGCGGTCCATGACCTCGACGACCTGTGCGCCCTTGATCCCCTGGTCGACATGGATCGCAAGGCATTCTCGGGTATAGGCGTCGACCACTGTCAGTGCCCGGAAACGCTTCCCGTTGAACAGGGCGTCCGAGACAAAATCCATAGCCCAGATCTCGTTCGTCCTGCTTGCCTGCGGACGTTCGACACGCCGCGCTGCCGACACATGACGCCGCGGCCGCTTGGCCCTCAGGTTCAGTCCTTCCAGGCAATACAGACGTCGGACACGCTTCACGTTGACCTCCCAGCCTTCCCGGCGAAGCAGAATATGGATGCGGCGATAGCCATAACGCACCCGCGTCTCCGCAATCTCGCGGATCCGCTGGCGCAAGGGCGCCTGGTCCTCCCGGCGGGATTTGTAGCGATGGGACTTCCGGTCGAACCGGAGCGCCGAGCAGCCGCGCTGCTCACTTACCCGGAATGCGTCCTGCACCCACCGCACGATCTCCCGACGGCGGCCAGGCGCTATACCTTTTTTGCCAGAACCTCCTGCAGCATCGCCTTGTCCAGCGACAGATCGGCCACAAGCCGCTTCAGCTTCTGGTTCTCCTCCTCAAGCTGACGCAGCTTGCGCAACTCCGTCGGCCCAAGGCCACCATACTGCTGCTTCCAGCGATAGTAGGTCGCCTCCGATACGCCCATCTTCCGGCACACTTCCGCGACCGGCGTTCCAACCTCCGCCTGGCGCAGCGCAAACGCGATCTGCTCGCCCGTGAACTTCGACTTCTTCATGGCAAATTCCTCCAGCTCATCACGCTTCGAAATTGCCAGAATCTCTCATTCTCAATGGACGCATTCTTCGGGACAGGGTCAACCGGAAAGACCTTGAAGCAGTTTCGTATTGAAACTCTGGAGGCATGGTCTGATTTGGTGGCTGAAGAAAACGAGCACGAGCATTCAGTCGTCTTCCATAGTTAACGTGACAAGACCCTCTTCAATATAGCGATAGCTCAGCGTGTAGCGATAGTAGAGCCGAACGGCAGCTTGGATTGTCGATGGGTGGAAGCGGTGACAACATAGATCGAGTGTTGCGTCACCGGCTAGTGCCATGAGTCACCGGTAAATGTGACAATGTCCGTCAATCATCGAGATAGCTCCTCAACTCATGCGGTGTAGGTTGGAGCGATGTGGATCAAGCTCAACCGTTACGCGTAGTTCTAAAAATAACTAACAAATAAATCGTAATAATGGTATTATTGGTGAGAGGGAGGGTATCATGTTACGACAATTGTTCTTCTCTTGGCTCCGCGCTTCTCGATTCGTCGCATTATTCTTTACCCTAATTTTTTCGCTTGGACTGGCCGCATGCGACACAGTCCCGGAAGAAGCCGTGACGCTGGCAGATACCGTCGGTCGTGATCTTGAAGAGGTGCACCGCGCCCATCGGGAGATAGCAAATCTGCTTTACGGCCGCCTTGAAGCTGAGATCAACCGCTTCATCGACGATACGTATCGGCCGGCCTATCTTCAGCAGCTTCTCCAGAACCCGACACTAGATTTCATTGGCGAGTTCCAGGCGTCGTTGACCGATGAAAGCCTGGAAAATGATCCCGGCGGTCCTCTATTGATCCTCTCGTCCGTTCTTGAGGGGGCCCAATCCGACATCGAGGCAAAGCGTATGGAGTTGCTGGCGCCTATTCAGGCGGAAAGGGTTTCGGTACTTGAAGAAATTGATGCCGCACACCGGCAAATCCAGCAGGGCCATGACGTCGTTGTCGCACACCTTCGCTCCGTCCGCGCGGTGCGCGACACCCAAAACGAAATGCTGTCCGAGTTGGGCCTTGGCGACTTGCGACAACGCATCGCGACCCGCACAGCCGATATCTCAATCAAGGTCAGCGAACTCGTCACGCGTGCTCGTTCAGCCGAGGACCGGACCGCCGATGCTGCAACGCGCGTGCGAGAGCTCGACGGAATGTTGGACGAACTTAGGGACACACTCGGGATCGACTAAAAACGGAGAACGGTCATGCCCTTCGATAGAAACGCATTTCTACAGAGGCTTGAGCAGGCACGTGCGGAGACCAGGGCCACGCTCGATGGTCGCTTCGAGGACCACTATCGCGGCCTTCGCGGCCTCTCACAGGAAGAGATTGAGGCCATCACGCCCGACCGCACGGATGAAGAGGTATACGAAGTCCTTATGGCAACGGTACAGGAAGCGACCCGGCAGAACATAGAGCAGGCCGAGCTTGTGAATCGAATCAAGGAGCTCGGAACAGTCGCCATTGCGATCGCCAAGAAAGTGCCGTCCCTGGCGGCGTTGCTTTAGGGGCGAGCGCATGACGAATGACAGCACCGGGAGACCCAAGAAGACTTCAGGCAAGAAGTCGGCCGCGAAAAAGGCGGTCTCAAAGACACCGCGAGCGCGCTCGCAGCCTGTAGCCGACATTGCCGTACCTCCTGGTATCCCGAACGTTTTCGATGCGCCGGATCTCTTGAAACCTCCGGTTCGGCGGGCCGCTTATAGCGATAGAACAGCCTGGTTAATGGCGGCGCTCTCCGAGTTGGCATATTTCCAGTTCGAGGGCACGCAAGCTGGCCTGGAATCGCTGATTACCGATATCCATGGGATTGTGACTGGAAAGACGTCTGAGGAGTCCCGCAAGAAACTAAGCCAACTCGTCATCGGGTTTTTACTCAAGCAACAGCATACCGATACTGATGCCAAAGAGCGACTGAGAGAAACCCTGGCGATCGCGGGACTGACACTGGATAGCGTCTACAATGCGGCCGGCACGCAGGCTTTCCTTGCTCATCGCGATCCGGAGGGAGACTCGACTGGGATGAGGGTTCTTGTCTTCCGCGGAACGGAAATGAACATGAAGGATGTTTGGACCGACCTAGATGCTACCATGGTGCCGGCCATCGGCGCGATTGGAGACGAGAAGGTTCACCGCGGCTTTCAGCGGGCCTACGAGGCGATACGGGCCGATGTTGAAAAGGACCTGCGTGATCGTCAGCATCTGCCACTCTACATCGCTGGGCATTCCCTGGGCGGGGCTCTTGCGATCGTCGCGACATGGTTCACAGCAGCCAACAGCCTCGGTGCGTGCTACACCTTCGGCGGCCCCCGGGTGGGTAACCTGGAGTTCGGGGAGCGATTCAAAACCCCGATTTATCGTGTCGTAAACGCGTCCGACTATGTGCCCAGGGTGCCGCCGAATTGGGTCAAACACTTGGCCGCCCTGCTTCGAGGCCTTTGCCGGCTCGTACCGGTTCCCGGTATGGATTTCCTTATTCGCCAGCTGCACCGTTTCTCCGGATACGTTCACTTCGGCGACATGCGATATCTTCGTTACTCGGACATGGGTGCGAATGGCGATTATCCCATGATGAGGGTGATATCGAATCCTGCCCTTTCAGTTCGCGCGGGTTGGGTCATTCGTCGTTGGATTTCGACTCGGGGAAAAGGCGGAGTCGAGGACCATTCGATCAGCATATACCGCAAAAAGCTGCGTGCATTTGCGGTTAGGAGAAATTCCTGAACGCCTCCTACGGGGGTATTGGACTTTGGTAGAAAACATAAAAGAACTTATCAAGAAGCCGCGCACTCAAGCAACTGTCGGTGGCGGGGCAGGTATAACTGCAATGGTGATAGCAGATCTTGGGCTGCCATCTGACTCGAGTGTTGCGACCCTTCTCGATGCGTTTCTCGACAGTGCTTTGTTCCTTGGCTTAATGGGGGTCGCGATCTCGGCCGCCAGTCTCTTTCTTGTTGTGATTGAGGCCGCGCGGAAGACGGAAGCAGAACGTGCCTTGTCGTCCAATGAAGCAGGGCGTTTGAGACGGTTCGAGAAAGAAAATCCGGAGAAAAACTCGGAAGACGACGTGGCGTTTGCCTATCTTCAACTCCAGGACCGAAAGCACAAAGCCGCCACGCAACGCGTGACAAATCTCGTGGAGGCAGCCTACCGGATGTTTCTGGCGTTGAAGATTTCTACGCTTGGACTTCTATCGACCGTTCTATCGGATGCGCTGTTTGAGGATTCGCCAGAAGAGGCGAACTTAGGCGCGACAGGAGCGCTTAGGGGAGATGCCAGTTGGTGGGAGCCGATTTGGGCGGAAGTGCTCACTGTATTGAGAAACCTACAAGGTTTCCCGGACGAGATACCGGAGGCGCTTATCGGCGGCGCCCTGGCCGCTGCCGCAATGGTATTGATCTGGTCCGCTGTAGCAATCGTCGTTGATGACCTAAATGCTGAGAGGCAAAACTGATGAAACACTTTAACCTGATGCTCGCGCTGACCAGTCTGCTAACGCCTGCGGCGGCGTCCGCCGAAAGCTCTGTTTTAAAGCTGGACTATCCCGGATTTACGATCTGGCATGATTGCAGGCTCGGCGGTGCACTGGCGGCCTTCTACGCGCCGGGACCCGATACTGGGGATGTCGAACGAGATCACCATTTTCATCTTGATCCAAATCTACCCGACGGCTGTGACCAACAAACGTCGACCGATAGCTACCCCTCTCCGGCGGACGCATTTTCCTACGATCGCGGCCATCTCGTTCCGGCCAACCATCTGGATGGAGACGCCGAGGCGATCGCAGCCTCCAACGTCATGACGAACATCACGCCCCAGCAGTCAAATTTCAACCGGACGGGCGCCTGGCGTGAGACCGAGAAACGCATCGAGTGCTGGCGTGAAGACCGGGACATCGGAATTTGGATCGGCGTTGTCTGGGGGGACGATGCGTCCAATGACCATGTCATCGAGTCTCACGGTATTCCAACGCCAGATGCCTTTGTAAAACTTGTTATCGACCGCCGGGCTGGTTCGGCAATCGCCTGGGAGCTTGACAACACACACCTACGCGCCGGAGTGCTCGATGAGCATACAATGTCACCGTTAGAGGCAGGTGAACTCCTGGAGGCCTTAATCGGGCCGCAGGAGGCGTTCCAGGCGCTGCCAGCGACTACAGACTCGGATGAGTGGCCTAAGCTCAGCTGTGATCAGGGGTGATGGGAGAGGAAAACAAGCAATGAGATTATTAGTCGCTGCCGTTTTTGTTTTCTGGATGCTGCCTCATAGTCCGATGTTTGCACAGGGATTCGAACCATCCGAGTCCGATGAACGAGTAGGCGAAGCTACTCTCGAGTCGCTTGCAGTTTCATGCCATGCGCTTTTTGCACGACGACCTGATCAGGGCGAATGGACCAGGTGTTTGAACGCTTATCATCGATTCAACAGGTTCTTGACCAGTGATGACATCGACAAACCGGCTTGGAACTATGCTCACTACTGTTCTGAAAGTCGCTCAAGTCCGAGAGTCCCCGAGGTGAGACGAGTTGACCAAGACCGCCTAGAAGAGTTAGCACCGGGCTTTGTGATTTGGGCATATGGGTTGTCTCGACCCGTCGATGGTCGCGAGGTGTGCTTAGACTTTACGCGGACTTCCGAGCTCGACCTCGCGGAGTGCGCCCTTGAAGTACGGTACAACTGCAAACTATGAGCGGAGATTCAGGTTTCGACCCAGAGAAGGATCGCCAATCGATTAAAAGGTATCTTGGGATCGTCTCAACAGCTCTCTATGCCCTTGTGTTTCTTGGGGAGGAGATATTTCTCAAAACGATCGGTATCGACGAGGGCGACATAGCGAGGCTCAATTTTCCCGTCATCGCCCTGGTTATAACAGCGATCATTGGGAACGTTGGACTACTTCTCATCTACGTCCGTATTTGTTTCGGCTATTGGGCCAGGATACAGAACATCTTGGGGAAAAGTCCCAAGGAGCCCGGTTCGACTGGGGCAGCACAGGATGTCGTGTACGCCCCTACTGGCGACGCTGACGTAGATCTCGGACTTCAGAAGCTCATCGATGGAGATAAAGGCGACTTCCAAAATCGCCTACGGATCAACGCAGTCAGGGCTCGCGACATCGATGTTTATGTGTTCTGGTGCGTAAGATTTTGTTTTGGTGCGTACGCCTTGGTTGCCATATTGGCCAGTGTCTCGGTGTTGCTGGCAACTGGGATGGCCTCCCCGCCGGCACCTGAAGCGTCCAACTGAAAATCAGCAAATGATCATGGAAACGGATGAATTTACCATCGAGACGTTGGCCTCCTTCCCTTGGAACACTCTCCTCGCGACATTGATCGGTGGCGGGATTACGCTGCTCGGCGTGATGCTGGCCAACAGGTACCAGATCCTCCAAGAAAACGCCCGCACCCAGTCGCAGAACAACGCCTTGTTAAAGGCAGTGTTCAGTGAGTTTGAAGCGCTTTGGGAGGGGTATCATCAAGATCTGGGACGCCGTCTCGAAGCGCTCTCTGGCGAGGGGGAAATCCTGGAGCGGTTCTATCCATTCTACGGCCGGTATTTCGTCGTCTATGAGAGTAACGCCGCCCAAATCGGCCACCTCGAGTCCGACCGCGTGCGCGATGCACTGATCCGTCTCTCGATTGCCGGTAAAGGCATTAATTGATGCAATCCATTTCAATAACAGGCTTCTCGAAGAGCGCACGCAGATCTGGCGCCGCCTTCAAACCGTCGACGACCGCTGGGTGCAGACGCTGAAGTTGGATTTGGGCAATGTAGAGTCTCGCCTCCGCGAATACGGTGGTCAACTAAAGGAAGCCCATGAGCGCCTGAAGACCGCCTATGCCGAAGCGGAAGCCGCCGTACGGGAATATCTCGGTAAAGGTTAGCTAAACCTACCTTGGCCCTAAATCCGCAGGTCAAGCGAACGCTGAGCACCGAAACACACAACCTACCTTACTCTGTCAGAGCTCAGTTCCATGCTTCAACTACTAGTGCATCACTAAACCTTCATAACGTGCAGTATGGACTTGGAGGAAATGAACCTCGTCTTTGTCATTAAGAAATAGGGCTTTTTGATTCGACACACGACAATCGTCACCAAGTTGTTCGTGCTCGGCGGTAAGCTCATTCTGCTCAGCCGATTTCAGCGCAGTACAACTGGGAATACGTGGCGCGTCGAACAGTCCCCTAGTCGACGTGATTGGAGTGGAAGAAACCAGAGTTTACCAAGATATCCGCGGTTGTCCGGTTGAACGCGCAGGGCGTGTCCGTCAAGAGCGCGATCCTGAGAAGTGCCTTGACGTCTACGTCGTGGGGCATCGCTGTGAGGGGGTCCGGGAAAAAGATCAGGGCGCCGATCTCCTTGTTGGCAATCATTCCGCCGATCTGCTGGTCGCCGCCGAGGGGTCCGGATTTCACGGCAGTGACGGATAGTTCCGGTGCCGCCTCGCGCACGACGCCGGCGGTTGTTCCCGTACCAATGAAATGGTGAGCACGAAGGACACTCTTGTTCTGCGCGACCCAGGCGGCAAGCGACGGTTTCAATTTGTCATGGGCGATGAGAGCAATGGTCAACGGCTCTGACTGGCGCGACCGGCGTGAGGCAGCACGATCCGTCAATTCCGCGGGTTGAACGTGAGGCCGCCCTTCCAGCTTCATCGGCTTTGGCGTTAGCTTCTCTTTTCTGAGGAGTGCGCAAACGCGGTCTCCGGTGGGGATCGGCGCAATCGCTCCGTACCCTTCGACGGAGAGCCCTGCCGCTGCGACCGCATATGTTCCTGCCGAGGCAAGGTCGTCGCCGGCCAGGTGTCGCGCAAGGAAGGCTCCGTCGAAGCAATCGCCCGCGCCGCTGGCATCCACCAGTTTGGATTCAGGTGCCGGGATGAGGAACGCGCCTTCATTATGCCGGGATACCAAGGCTCCGTCGGATCCAAGCGTAAGTGCAACGATGCTGGGTCCCAGGGCGTGATAGAATGAGACGATTTCCTCCGGGTTATCGAGGCCGGTCAACATGCGAGCATCGTCGAGCCCCGGCAAGGCGATATCGACACTTCGCATAGTCTCGTGAATGACAGATTTGGCACGCTCAAGCGGCCAAAGATTTAGCCGGAGATTTGGGTCATATGAAACCACTGTGCCTGCACGACGCGCCTCAACCAATGCCGCGGTGCAGGTAGCTTCCGCGGAGGCGCTGATCGCCTGACTGATCCCGGAGAAGTGAAGTGCGCGCGCCTTGCCGATTCTATCGAGCGGCATCGTCTCTGGCCGCATCCGGCTTGCAGCGGAGCCGGCGCGTCGATACTCGAAACTGTGGCCGTTCGCCCCGTGCTGAACGAAATAGACCGCCGTCGGTGAGTCTGGATCGCGCGCAACTGCCGAGAAATCCACTCCTTCTTGTGTCCACAACGCAGTCAGGTCATCGCCGAAAGTATCTGCACCGAGCCGTGTCACGATTGCCGAACGGGCGCCCTGCCTGGCAGCCGCGATGGCGACGTTCGAAACGTCACCGCCAAAACCTTTCAGATAGCCGCCATCAGGCTGCGCGTTGAACTCGACCATCGGCTCACCGAGGCAAATCAGGTCGGTCTCCCGTTCGTCCAGAGACGGAGTTTTCCGGTTCATGGGATATCTCTTCGCGCCAAAGCGACGAACTTTTCTGCGGCGGCATACACCGCCTCGGGCGACTTGCCGGGCCGATAAAGTGCGGAACCAATTCCGACACCGTTCGCACCCGCGTCGAGGAAAGCACAGAGGTTATCCGCATCCACCCCGCCCGTGACCACGACACCGGTGCCGCTCGGCAAAACGGCGCGCATCCCCGTCACGACCTTCGGCGAGATCGCGTCGCCGGGGAACAGTTTGAGACAGTCCGCGCCGGCTTCCAGCGCAGCGAATGCTTCGGTTGGCGTCATGACGCCAGGACAACTGATGGCCCCGGCGGCTCGCGTCGCGGAAACCACCGCCGGCGAAAAATTCGGCGCAACGATCATCCGGGCACCGGCCGCCAACGCATGTTCTGCCTCCGCCACTGTCAGGGTTGTGCCGGCCGCCACAAGAGCCGTTTCGCCATAGTGCTCGGCGATCAGGTGCAAACTTTCATACGGCGCAGGACTATCGAGCGTCACCTCCAGAACTGACACACCCGCTTCGATAAGTGCACCGCAAGCCGGTATTGCCTCGCTTGGCGGTAGGCCCCGCAGTACCGCAAAGAGCGGCGCTCGGGACAGTGCGTTCACCAATTCAGGAACCATTTTCACCTCATCCCAAATGCTCGCCGATCCACGAGCTGGTGGGTGCCGACATCAGTGGTTGTCGCGCGGCATTCCTTTTTCTTTCGAAATTCGCTGGTACTTAATCGCGGGTGTGAGGACCATGCCGTCGGAGAGTTGCGCAAGACAGCCGCGCTGAATTTCCTGCCATGGTGTCTGGGACGGTGGGAACGGATACCCTCCGCTTTCCTCAAGCGTCACGCGGCGCGCTTCCCACTCATCTTCCTGTACCAGAGCATCAACACGTGCGGAAACTAGATCAATGCGTACACGGTCACCGGTTTTCAGAAGAGCTAACCCGCCCCCTACGGCAGCTTCCGGAGACGCATTCAATATCGAGGGGGACCCAGATGTTCCAGACTGCCTGCCATCACCGACGCACGGCAAAGTCTCGATACCACGCTTCATGAGGTAACTCGGCGCGCGCATGTTGACGACCTCCGCAGCTCCAGGATAGCCGATCGGCCCAACTCCACGAATGAACAGAATGCAATTCTCGTCTATGTCCAGCGAAGTATCGTCGATCCGCGCGTGATAGTCTTCCGGACCGTCGAATACGATTGCCCGGCCTTCGAATGCCTCGGGGTCCTCAGGATTGGAAAGATAAAGATTTCGGAAGGCCTCTGTAATCGCCGAGGTTTTCATGACAGCCGAGGCGAATAGGTTCCCACGCAGGATTCGAAATCCGGCGGCGGGCAGCATCGGATTTTCTAGCTTGCGGATAACGTCTTGATCGAGAGACCCTGAACTTCGGCAATTCTCTCCGATCGTTTTCCCCGAGACGGTCGGGGCTTCCAGATGAATTAGGTTTCCTTCCATCAATTCACCTAGCACCGCGGGCACGCCACCGGCGCGGTGAAAATCTTCCGCCAGATAAGTTCCGGTCGGCTGCAGATTGACGATCATGGGGATGTCGCTGCCGATCCTCTCCCAGTCGTCGAGGTCGAGATCGACGCCCATATGACGGGCGATGGCATTGATGTGAATGGGCGCGTTGGTGGAACCGCCCAGGGCAGACGTCACGACAATAGCATTTTCGAAGGCTTCGCGGGTCATGATGCTGGACGGTCTGACATCTTCACGAACCAGATCTACGATACGAAGGCCAGTTTGGTATGCAATCTGCGCCCGTTCCCGATAAGGCGCGGGGATGGATCCGCAACCGGGAAGCGACATGCCGAGTGCTTCCGCCAGCGAGTTCATCGTCGCCGCAGTTCCCATGGTGTTGCAGTAGCCCGGACTCGGTGACGATGCGGCAGCCATGGAAATGAAGGCTTCATAGTCGATCTTCCCTTGGGCAAGCAGTTCGCGGGCCTTCCAAATCACGACGCCGCTCCCAACGCGCTCGCCATTGAACCAGCCGTTCAACATCGGTCCGCCCGAAAGAACGATGGATGGAATATCAACCGTTGCCGCCGCCATCAGGCAGGCGGGGGTCGTCTTGTCGCAGCCCGTTGTCAGGACCACGCCGTCGATTGGATACCCGTAAAGAACTTCGACCAATCCGAGGTAGGCCAGATTTCGGTCCAACGCAGCGGTCGGCCTCTTACCGGTCTCCTGAATCGGATGGACGGGAAACTCGATCGCGATCCCGCCTGCTTCCCGAATCCCTTCTCGGACCCGCTTGGCCAGGTCGATCAATGGTCGATTACAAGGTGACAGATCGCTGCCTGTTTGGGCGATTCCGATAATTGGCTTTCCAGACTGAAGCTCTTCGCGCGTTAAGCCATAGTTTAGGTATCGCTCAAGATAGAGAGCTGTCATGTCCGGGTTGTCCGGGTTGTTGAACCAGGCCTGCGAACGAAGTGAATGTTTCTTTTTCGTCATTTGGGAAATCCTTACTCAGCCGCCTGCAAGTCCGGGAAAGACAATCAGCATCCCGACCGCCAGTATTTGAAGACCGATGAACGGTAGGAGCGATTTGAAAATCTCACCAAGAGAGATGTCCGGCGGGGCGACGCTCTTCAGGTAAAACGCCGCCGGTCCAAAAGGGGGTGAGAGAAACGAGACCTGCATATTCATACAGAACAGTACACCGAACCAGACGGGATCGTAGCCCATGCTCTGAATGATCGGCACGAAAATCGGCATCGTCAGAAGTGCGATTCCTACCCAGTCCAGGAACATGCCGAGGACGAATAGAAGAAGCATCATAAAGAGCAGCACAATGGTCGGGTTATCGGAGATACCGGTGATCAGGTTGGAAACGAAATTGATGCCCCCCATCAGGTTAAACACGCCAACCAGCGCGGATGCCCCAATGCCAATCCAGACGATCATGCCGACGGTGCGCAATGTCTGGAGGGCTGCGCCTTTAAGCAGGCCGAGGCTGAACTCGCCGCGCACGATTGTCGAAACGAGGACACCGAACACGCCGACCGCGGATGCTTCCGTCACGCTGGCAATGCCGCCGTAGATCGAACCGAGGACGGCGATTACGACAAGGATTGGCAAGACGAGGCCCTTCATGAGCCTTAGCTTCTCGCGGGCGGGAACGGGCCGGTCGTCGCTGACCGCCGGCGCGACAGCGGGGTTCAGGAATGCTCGAACCAGGACGTACGCGACGTAAAACCCCGCCAGCATCAGCCCCGGAATAAAGGCCGAGGTAAAGAGATCGCCGATTGAGACGTTCGCAGTCAGCCCATAGATGATCAGCACGATTGAAGGCGGAACCATCGTTCCCAAGGCGCCGCCTGCGCAAACGACCCCGATTGCGAGTTTGCGATCGTATCCCAGGCGAAGCATCTGTGGCAGAGCGAGCAATCCCAGAAGTACGACCTCGCCGCCGATGATGCCGGACATCGCGGCAAGGATGACCGCTACAAAAATGGTTTGGATGGCAACCGCGCCTCTCAGTCTTCCGCCGATCAGGCGCATCGCATCGAACAGGTCACGCGCGATACCGGATCGGTCCAAGATCGCCGCCATCAGGACGAACATCGGAACGGAAACGAAAACGAAACTAGACACAAACGAATAGACCCGGCTGGTGATCAAAGGCACGGACATAGGGCCGAACCAACCAAGTGCGAAGATGACCGCAACGAGAAGTGTTACAAAGGCTAGAGGCATGCCCGTCAGCAGCAAGGACAGCAGCATGACGAACATTAAGAGCGTGCCAAATTCCACGCCTAGTCCCTGCAAGGAGCCGAAGAACTCCATCACTTGCGTCCCTTGAAGTAGTTCCACGCCAGAATGAGGAACTGGACCGCCATCAGGATCATGATGGCGAGCATGAAGAGTTTGATCAGTGCGGGGAACATTGGGTCCCACGCGCTTCCGGAACGTTCGAACCGGATGCCGCCGGTAGGTGCAAAAACCGCGCGGCCAACCATGATCCATGCGGCCCACGCAAACAGCGCCGACGCTGCCGCACTAATCAAAGAGATTACAACATCGAGAACGCGCCTGGTGCGTGGGGAAAGTGCGTCATAAATCAGGACCACACGGATGTGTTTGTCCTTGGAGACGCAATATAACCCGCCATAGACGAAAGCCAGGCCGGACAGGAATATCGTCGTTTCATGCGCCCATATCGTCGGGGCATTGAAGAGGTAGCGCAGGATGACCTCCTGCATCAGTACGAGTGCGGAAACGATCAATCCAACAGCGAACACGATTCCGCAGCGGTCGATCATTCGGCCAAATAGGCCCGCCTCGGGCACCGCGCCCACATCGTCGGCTCCGGCCTCAGCCGATTTTTCTTCGGCCATAGCCCGTCCTCCCATGACTTATTTTTTGGTCTAAGGCGGGACGGCCCGAGCAAGACCGTCCCGCAACAGGCGGTTGGGTTGCGACTTATCCGCCGACTAACCCAGCATCACGCAGGTATGTCGTCAACGAGTCGTATACCAACTGTGCGTTATCGGACTGTCCGGCAACCTCTTCCCAGACGCCCATGGCGATTGCACGGAAGCGGGCACGTTCTTCAGCCGGCCAATCGTGGACGGTGACCACGCCGGATGCTTCGGCTTCGGCGACTGCTTCCAGGTCCCGTTCACGCAACGCCGCTACCTGCATGTCGGCGAAATCCTCGACGGTCTGAGTGATTGCATCTTGAATGTCCGCGGGGAGAGAGTTCCAGGTTCCCAAATTCATCGAGATCTCGACGAGTGGCATTGAGTGAAATCCCGGATAGACCGGATGCGTGGCTACGTCATGCATGCCTTGTGCGTGGTTGGTCGAGAAGACTGTATAGTCCGCGGCATCGATCACACCGTGATCGAGAGAGGTGAATACTTCCGATCCCGGCAGGTTCACCGGTGCGGCACCGGCGGCTGCGAACACGCGTTGCACCAGGCCTTCAGGCGCACGCATCCTCAACCCCTGAAGATCATCCACACCGTCCAACGGGACCTTGCTGATGAACGCCTCAAGACCGGGCGTGGTCGCGCCAATGAAATGTATGTTGTAGGGTTCAAGCAGGCCGCGCATCAGTTCGTTCCCGCCGCCATTTCGCATAAACGCAAACATCTCCTCCGGTGCCGACCAGGCGCCGACCGGATTGGCGATCAATCCGAATGCCGGGTCGCGGCCGGCGAAATAGGACGTGTCGGTGACATGACCGTCCAGAATTCCGGCCGACACGGCATCTTGCGTTTCGTTGTGCGCAACAATCGACTCCACGGGCAGAAGTTCGATCTCGACACGGCCGCCCGTACTTTCTGCGACCATCTGCGTCCATTGTTGCTGTAGTTCGAAGTTCGGATTTCCCGCCGGATCCGACGACTGAAAGCGCAGGCTGAAGTCCTGGGCCGATGCTGGGCCGGCCATAAAGGCCGTTACAGCGGCGATAGCGATGAGACGTTTCATGTAGTCCTCCCTTGGCTAGACTAGGTTTGTTCCACGCGCTGCCGTCCCTGACATACGCGCGACACTCTCGACCGCGGTTGGATCCGCGGTTTTATTTCTCGCAAGGTTTCCAAAACGAAATTTGATCCGCCTCGGGAACCTACGTGACATCACATGCGCCAATGAAAATGCTTGGGCCGTAAGATGACACTTGTTTATGATAGCGCTATCATTATTTGACAGCGCTATCATTTGTCAACGATATTTGTTTTGAACTTGATAAGGGCATTAAGGTTATGCGGAAAACCAGGGTTACGCTGGATGATGTCGCAAGGGAGGTGGGTGTTAGCCCTATCACTGTCTCGCGGGCGTTGCATCGACCAAACGTTGTCTCGGCCGATGTACGGGCTCGTGTCGATCTGGCTGTTAGACGCATGGGCTATGTTCCGAACCCGGCGGCCCAACAACTGGCGCGCGGTCGCTCCAACGTCATTGGTGTCGTCATTCCGTCCCTGACGAACTTCGTATTCTCGGACGTTCTTCTTGGGATTTACAAAGGTTGCGAGGAAACAGAGTTCGAAATTCAGTTAGCCAACACTCGCTATTCGCCGTCGCAGGAAGAAAAAATCCTTCAGGTGTTCCAGACACAGAAACCGGCCGGCTTGATCGTGACAGGTTTTGAGCAGACAGAGCACGCGAGGGATCTCCTGCAAAGGTTCGATTGTCCGATCGTCCAGATCATGGATTTGGGGGATGATCCTATCGACATGTCGATTGGCTTGTCTCACCACGCTGCCGCCAAGGCGGCGACGGAGCACCTGATCGCCCAAGGATATCGAGCTCCCGGATTTCTGGGTGCGCGAATGGACCCACGAACGCAGAAACGTCTCGAAGGGTATCGTGCGGCAGTACATGAGGCGGGTCTTTTTGACCCGGAGCGTGTAATCACCACTCCGGAACCCTCCAGTGTGACTTTAGGTGCTCAGCTAATGGCGGACCTGATGGCCAAGGCGCCTCAGACGGACGCCGTGTTATGCAACAATGATGACCTTGCCGTAGGTGTTCTCTTCGAAGCCCAAAGGCGCCATCTTAAAGTGCCTGAGCAGTTCGGAATTTGCGGGTTCAATGATTTGGAAATGGTGGCTGCTGCCGAGCCCCCGATTACGAGTGTAAGAACGCCCAGGTATGACATGGGACTGCGAGCAACCGAACTGATCCAGCAACGGATCGCCGGAGAAACGCCAGCCACTTTGAACTGCGACCTCGGATACACTCTTCAAATTCGGCGTAGTACCCAACGGCGTCTGTAGATGGACCCATATATTCTTTATTCGGCCCTGTGGTTAAGAGTGGTCGGAAAATTTCAGGCGAACTATTGAAGTGTCGGAAGGGTCTTCTCATTGGACAAAGCGAAAGCCGGTCTTGTCACGTTAACTAAGAAAGACGACTGAATGCTCGAGGTCGTTTCTCTCAAGCCACCAACTCAGACCATGCCTCCAGAGTTTCAATACGAAACTGCTTCATGGTCTTTAGGGTTAGGAGATGACGTTGGACGTTGAAGTGGTTGTAAAATGCGGCGTGGATCGAAAGGAAACGCTGAGCCGATTTAGCTGACTTGAACCTCTGATGCTTCCGTTCTCGTCGGCAGGTCGGCAGATCCGAGTTCTCTGCTCTATTGTTAAGCCGTTTCCCGATGATGTGAGAGACAGCGGGAAAAAGCGTACGAACAGCAACACTCGTTGGCCCCCACTTATCCGATACGATCTCGGTCGGTTGGGTTGCGGCGCGTGACTTGGTTCGCCGAAGAAACTTCTTCGCAACGGCAGAATCCCGCCGGGACTGTAGTAGGACGTCTAAAACCTCGCCTTCCGCTTCGACTGCTCGCCAAAGGTAAAACGGGCGGCCGCCGATCTTCAGGAAAACTTCGTCGATGTGCCACCGCGTATCGGCGCCTCCCCGGCGCAAGCGCATTCGACGTGCGAAGGCCAGACCAAACCTTTGACACCATCGCCGGATTGTTTCGTAAGACACATCTATGCCGCGTTCGGCCAAGACCTCCTCAATATCCCGATAGCTCAACGTGTATCGGTAGTAGAGCCGAACGGCTGTCTGGATGATTGTCGGATGGAAGCGATGGCGGAGGTAGATTGAGCGTTGCATCTCAATTCAGTACCACAAACAGCCGGTTAACGTGACAACGCCCTGCAGGCTACTACGACAAGAAGGTTCGCCCGCGTTGCAGTGTAAGACTTGCCCTGCTCGTTCAGGTCAGATGTCGAATGCTGACTTGAAACTTAGATTGATCCAACCTGCGACATAGATGGCGCGTTACCAGAGAGCTTGGTTTCAAACGTAAACCGGAGAAGGGAATATAGTAATGGGATCTACCTATCACTATCCCTCGGCATCATACACTTTGGCTCAGCTCCGCCCCGAACGTCTTGCGAAATTTACCTGGACTGACGCCACGGACGCGACGGAACTCACGGCGAAACGTTTCAATGCTGCCAAACCCGCACGCGTCAACGATATCCTCAAGCGGCGTGCAGGACGTTTCTAGAATTTCAGCGGCACGCGCAACACGAACTGTTGTGAGCCACTTGATTGGAGTTCCTCCCGTGATTTCTTGGAATCTCCGTGCGAGCGTTCGCGAACTCATCCCGGCAGCTTTGGCCATGCGAGTGACTGGCCAAGGCTCATCTAGACTTTCACGGATTTCATCCAGTAACGGACTTATTCGGCCACCGCGTTCTCGTGGAACAGGCGCACTGATGAACTGGCGCTGGCCTCCTTCTCGCTGTGCGGGTAATACTAGGCGCCTTGCGACAGAGTTTGCATACTCGCTTCCGAAATCATTGCGAACGATGTGCAGGCACAGGTCCAACCCTGCGGCCGAGCCGGCTGAAGTCAAAACAGTACCTTCATCAATGTAAAGGACATCAGGATCTACATTGATGTTCGGATATCGTTGTTTAAGCGCATCCGTATAGCGCCAATGAGTGGTTGCCCGTCGCCCGTCTAAAAGACCAGCCGCAGCGAGTACAAATACCCCTGAACAGATTGACGCAATTCTCGCGCCGTTCTCGCTTGCCTCACGGATTGCGGTGATTAGTTCTGGCGGTACGGGTGCTGTTGCTCCTCGCCAACCAGGCACGAGCACAAGACTCGCTTCCTTCAGTAATGACAGTCCGTGATCGGCCACAACTTTTACGCCACCCATGGCGCGGAGGGGACCTGGTTCAACTGCAATGACAGCGTATCGATACCACCGTTCGAACTCGGGCCGGGGTAGGCCAAACACCTCGACACCGATCCCAAACTCGAACGTACACAATCCGTCGTAGGCAAGTACACAAACGAGTGGCTGCGTTTGGCTGGATTCCAAACTGGGTGCCATTTGGCCCTCCTCGTAGAATATTCAGTACGATGGATAAGTTGACCGAATATTACCGTACATTGGCAAATATGCCAATGTACGGGAGCCGTTGTCTTTGTCACAGTCATTTTCATACAAATTAACTGACTGGAGAAATGCAATGTCCACCACCAAATCCGCCGTTGCGGCTGTTCCCGCGGCCTCATCTGAAGACGCACAAAGGCACTTTGAGGCTCGTCTTACTTTTGAAACGGATTGCTGGGATACACATGATTCGTTGTCAAGAAATGCCAATGATTTTGTGCTGCTAGATGTTCGGAGCCCGACTCTTTACGCACAAGGGCACGTACCTGGGGCGATTAATCTTCCTCATGGCAAGATCATCAATCGCCGAATGAGTGAATGGCCTGCTGATACACTTTTCGTCGTCTACTGTGCTGGTCCTCATTGCAATGGTGCTAACAAGGCGGCAATACGCCTGGCCCAGCTAGGGCGACCGGTCAAGGAGATGATAGGCGGCGTCACTGGTTGGATTGACGAAGGGTTTAAGCTTGCAGCAGGCGAGGAGCCTTCGAGCGTATCCGAAGTTGAAGCGTTGGACATTCCAGCGTGACGGAGTTTGAGGTGCGTCTGCTGCTTGATCGATTTCGTGAGGCGTGGGACCGACGCGATGTCGAGTCAGCTGTCGCATGTTTTGCCGAGGATGGCGCATATCACGCCTCTATTTGCTCAACAGGTGAGCACGGTCGCGCCAATGGGCGTGATGAAATCAAGAAACTGATCCAGCAGATGTTTGCTCATGACGACGGAGCAATATCCTCTATGGAGGATATCTCGATTGTGCCCCCGCCGGATTTCGACGGCCCCTGGTTGGTGTGGTGGAATTGGGTTTATCGGCTGCCTGACGCAAGAGTTGAGCGTGGATGTGACCGGATAAAGATTCTGGACGATGAGATCATTCTAAAGGATGCGTACCGCAAGATCGTGGGACGCATGTGCTAGCGATGGTGCATTTAGATGGAAATGGTTGTCCAAAGTCCGGTTACTGTGTTCGCGATGCGGTGCCAGACGATGTTAGTCCGTTGCTGCAACTAATGCGGCAGCTCGCAATCTTCGAAGACTACATCAACGATTTTGCGGTAACAGAAGCTGCAGTATTGAAGCATGGATTTGGCGACGAGCGATTGTTTTCCGCTTTCGTTGCTGAACCATGTTTTGTGGATGCTGCGTCAAACCCACCTGCGCTTGTCGGGATGGCAATTACTTACGTTGTGCCATGGACCTATTCAATGCGCCCACGGGTGGTCTTGAAAGAGCTATATGTTGATCCAAAGGTGCGAGGATTTGGGATAGGCACGTCATTGATGAAACGTGTCATACAGTACGCAGAGGAAATCGATGCCGATCAATTAAATTGGACAGTTATGAACGGAAACCTTAACGCGGAACATTTCTATTCGGCTTTGGGCGGGCGGTTCGATTCAAAGTGGAACAATTGGGTGCGCCCGGTCGAGATGTCATCAGACGCAACCGATTGAGAGCTGCCCAACACCTGAGATTCCCCATTTTTGTTAGTACAGACGTTTTTGTCGTAATAGGTTGCTTTCTAACGGTGTCCCGACTCAGAAATTTACGGTTGAGTCGGCTGATCTCCGCCTGTCCCGGCGTTTTACTTTTTGGTCATTCGCCTTGTGAGCGATGCATCAGGGCGATTCTCGTCCGAGACGTGGTTCGCTTTAACTATGATCCAAATGGAACTCGGAGCAAGTTGGTTTGCGACAGATGACGAAGCCTGACTCCAAGGCAGTGATTATCCTCCTGGAAGATAAGCTAAGGACTGCAATGTTGAACTGCGACATTGCCACATTAGACAAACTTATCTCCGATGATCTGGTGTTTCGGAACCATGAAAATGTATTTTCTTCGAAAGAGGAAGATCTCCGCCGTTATAGGGAAGGACTCCTACGCTTCACATTGTTGGAGCAAATTGAATTAGACGTGGTAAGTTATCCGGGTGTCGGTGTAGCGTCAGTAGTTGTTAGTATGGAAGGGGAACTAAACGGAAATCTCTTCAATACTAGTGCCTGCTTCACACGGACATGGGTGTTTAGCTCGGGTTGTTGGGTTGTCGCAGCCGTCCACGTCAGCCTTTGCAGTTAGACACCCAGATGGCAGTGATCCTTCCCGCTCTTGTGAGAATCTGGTGTGTTTGTATGACGGGCTAGGCTCAGAGGTGAACCGTCTAAGGTTTGTCCCTTGGCGCCGTCAGACTTTATTCTGGATTTGAAGCGCGAGAATGAGTTTGTGTGAAATGCTGAAAAATGCTTCTCGTTCGATTTCTGTCAGTTGCTTTTCCATGAAGAAGTGAAGCTCTGAGGCGACAGGGTAAATTTGTGCAAATGTCTCTTCCCCTAGTTCGGTCAATGAGACTTCGATCACACGTTTGTTCTCAGGTAGTGGTGTACGGCTCACTAACTCGGTTCGCTCAAGTTGATCGATGACTCTGCTCAACGTCGATTGATTTATCACCGCAAGTTCTGAAACCTTACCGATGCTCATTGATCCGAATGAGTGTAAGATGGACAAAACCCGCCACTGCGGAATTGAAATTCCGATTTCCGCAAGCTTCTCTGCTAGTCGAGCATTTACTTTGCTTGTGAGTTGGTTGAGCCAGAACGGGATGAACGTCTCTAGAGACGCATCTTTCTGTACCATCGTAATTCTTCCTTCTTAGGTCCAAGGCGATGGGGAAAAACTGGTATTGCCAGAGGGTTCGGTCTCGCGAATCCGGAAGTTAATCAAGTCTTTGACTGCGGTTGGCGACCTTTGTTCCCTCAACAGACTTATACGGAAACGAGTGTTACTAGACACCATCTCTGTTTTGCGTCGAACACTGTTGGACCGACGAGTTCATGCATTGCTCCAATAGAAGCAATATAGCGTGCCTTAGATACAATTGACATATGCAAAATCATATGATAATGCAAATAATGTGATTGAAGACGCCTCCGCTGCGCACGCAGGGATGGCCATCAGCAGGTTTATTTGCAGTCCTTTTGTCGATTAATGGAGAAGGTATGGAGACGGATGTTCTTACTCATGTCGCGGACATGAGTGTTTTCAAAGATGATGATGTCGTTGCCGTTGAGGTCGGCGACCTCGAACTCGCATTGTATCTCATGGACGGAGAAGTGTTCGCGTCGGATCAGATGTGTACCCATGGATTGGCATCTTTGGCAGATGGTTTGATGTTGGACGGTCTGATCGAATGCCCGCTGCACTCTGGAACGTTCGATGTGAAGACCGGCAAAGCGGTTGGCGCCCCATGCACTGAGGATCTCAGGACATATAAGGTTTCTGTTGAAGGGACGGCCATATTTGTAGCCCTGCCGGAAAAAACGGTTTGAATGGCGAACCTTCATAACTTTGCCCCAATCCTCAAATCAAAGAAGCTTAGAAAATGTCGCAGAAAGAGCGCGTAGTTATAGTCGGAGCTGGCCAAGCTGGGGGCTGGGTTGCGAAATCCTTAAGAGAGTATGGGTATCCAGGTCCTATCTCGCTTGTTGGGAATGAGCCACATCCACCTTATGAGAGGCCGCCGCTTTCGAAGGACGTTCTCCTCGGAGAAGCCAAAGCGGATTCGACATATTTATGGGATCGAAAGCACTTTGAGGAGCTAGAGGTCGACCTGCGATTAGGTGCCGAGGTAATCGACGTTTGGCGCGAAAAGCAGGTTGTTCATTTGGAGTCAGGGGAAGCGCTTCATTACGGAAAACTTGTACTGACAACGGGAGGAACTCCTCGGAACTTGAGCGTTCCCAGATCGGATCTTGAAAATGTGAATGTGCTGCGCGACATCAGCGACGCGTCTAAGATCAGGATGAGCATCGAGAATGGAGGGCCGATAGTGGTGGTAGGCGGCGGTTGGATCGGTCTCGAGGTCGCTGCATCGGCAAGGAAGTTAGGAGTTGCCGTAACGGTGGTTGAGGCTGGCGACCGATTGTGTTCAAGGGCCGCACCGACCGCTCTCTCCAAGTTCTTGCTGGAACTACACAAAGAAAACGGCGTCACTGTGCTGCTTTCATCCAAAACTACCAAGTTGATCGGTGCTGAGAAGGTTTCTGGGTTGCAGCTTTCAAACGGCGAGACGCTGGAAGCGGATGCAGTTGTCGTTGGGATAGGAATCGATCCCAACACAAAGATCGCAAAGATGTCCGGCTTGCACGTTGATGACGGAATAATCGTAAACGAGCTTGGATGTACTTCGGACAAAAACATCTTTGCGGCTGGGGATGTAGCTAGACACCCTAACAGCTACTTTGGTGGCAACATCAGGCTTGAGTCGTGGGAGAATGCTCAAAATCAGGCAATCTCTGTCGCGCAAACGATTTGTGGAACTTCGAGCCCGTATAATTGTGTGCCTTGGTTCTGGTCAGACCAATTCGATAAAAATATTCAGGTAATTGGATTTCCGGATGATCGCCTTGAGCAAGTCGATCGTGGGCCACTCGGGGCTTCAGGTTCGGTCAGGTTTTTCTTGGAAGACGGAATCGTTAAGGGAGCATTCGCTATTGATGCGGCACGGGACATTAAGATTACAAAGCGGCTGATCCAAAACTCGATACCAGTGGATCCAGAACGTCTGTCTGATCCAGGAGTGAAACTTCAAAAGCTTCTCGCGTGAGCGACATCGCTAGGCAATTCTGCGCTGGCGAGTAAGGCTCATTCAAACATCGCGATAGTTTTTCACGTTGTAGGTGCCGTAGACTTCGCGTGCGGCGTTCCCCAATGCTTCCATAAAGTATGAAAGCGGTCGGGTCTCCTCAACGCCTCGGCGCTTAAAGACCCCGACCGGCGCTTCCGTCGTACCAAACTCGAGACTTAGAAGCCCGATGGAACCAAGAGACGCAAGGTGCTCAGCCGCGGTTAATGGCATGAGTGCCAAGGCATCTGTTTGCCGCAGGAGCGAGGCATTGAGAAAAAGCGACTCCGATTCCAGTATCACCTGCGGTTTCGCTTTTCCCGAAACGGTAAAACGGGCCTCTAACTGTTGGCGGAAGGGGTGTGCCCTGTGAGGCATTATCCAAGAGTGGCCAGCCACATCACTAATTGAGACGCTTGGATTATCCAGCAATCGGTTTTGCGGACCGCAAACAACTCTTACTGGCTCAAAGTAAAGTGTCTGCCAAGTCAATGTATCGGGGATGGTTTCTGTCATTCTCCCGATGACACAATCGATCTCTCCTCTGGAAAGAGCTGGTAACAGCGAGTCGTTGCTGCCTTCTTGAACTGTCACAAGAATATCCTGATAGCGACTACGCACTTCAATGAGTGCCAATGGTAACAGAACAGGTGTCGCTACCGCAAAAGCGCCAACGGATACGATCCCGCCAGGATGACTTGACAGTAGTGAGAGTTCTTCCTTTGCCGCAGTCAAATCATGCAAGATGATCTTTGCTCGCATGATCAATGCGCTGCCAGCATCTGTCGGAACGACGCCGCGTCGTGACCGATCGAATAGCTTCGTGTCGAACGCGTTCTCGATTTCCTGAAGGAGCCGTGTGGCCGCAGGCTGAGTCATGTTCAGAACCTCAGCGGCCCGAAGAATTCGGCCGGAATCGCCTAGCGCAGCGAGTAGCATAAAGTGTTTAACTCGGAGCCTCATCCCTAAGCCGAGAATTGGTTCAATTCTCTCCATAAGTGTATCTCCACGTGTTATGTGACTACGGCATAACAATATCACTATTTATGATTATACCTAATATCAACACCTGACTAAACTGATCGAAATAAAACAAATCGTAGGGATGGCGAATAATATGAATACGATGTTTCACGTGAGGATGAATGTTAATCCTCGCGCCGCCGAGTGCACTCGAAACGCGATGAGCCTGGGCGGTAACTTTCGTGCAATTCTCTGTATGGAGATTGCGCGGTGACCGAACCACAGAAAAATAGAGATAAGGGCATCTGGATCGAAGATGTCAGCCTGACGTTTCCAGGAGGTGGAAAACGCCCACCCGTTCAAGTCCTTGAAGAAGTAAATCTGCATATAAAGGAAGGAGAATTTGTATCTCTTATCGGGCCAAGCGGTTGTGGTAAGAGCACGCTTCTTTCTTTGCTTGCTGGCTACAATGAGCCAACCGACGGGCTTCTGAAAGTAAACTCCCATGAGGTGTCTGGGCCCGGCCCTGATCGAGTAATGGTGTTTCAAAGCCCGACGCTTTTTCCATGGTACTCAGTTCGCGAGAATATCGCTTACGGAATGAATCTTGAGTCCAACAGAGGTCGTTTTCCGGACGTGGACTTGCGGGTTTCGCAGCTGATTAATCTCGTTGGGTTAACTGGCTTCGATAAACACTATCCGTTCGAGCTTTCGGGAGGAATGCGACAACGCGTTGAAATCGCAAGAGCGTTGGCGGTTGATCCCGATATTCTTCTCATGGACGAACCTTTTGGGGCCTTGGATGCTCTAACACGTATCGCTCTTCAGCGGGAGACGCTGAAGATTTGGGAAGAAACGCAGAAGACAATTCTGTTTGTAACCCACGATATGATCGAAGCCGTCATATTGTCTGATCGAGTCGTGGTTTTTTCAAATAGACCCGCAAGTGTGCAAGAAATCATCAACATCGATCTTCCAAGGCCGAGACATCGCGACAGCAAAGAAGTGATCGAGATAGCGCGGAAAATCGCAACCCTACTGGATGTGAAGTTGTAAAATGAACGGCAAGATCAGAAAAATCAGCTCTCCCATTGTAGTCCTGCTTCTGTGGGAGTTTGCAAGCCGATCCGCATTTCTATTGGATCCACTTCTAGTTCCGCCACCGACAGAGGTCTTTGCAGAGCTTTATCGGTTGATTGTGTCGGCTCAATTGTTTGAGGCACTTTGGTCGAGCATGCGGCGAGTATTTCTCGGATTCGGCATTGCGATCGTCATTTCAGTGACCCTAGGCGTGCTGATGGCACGGATACGGATTATTGAAGACTTTGTTGATCCTCTCGTCGAACTCGTGCGGCCGGTCTCACCATTGGCCATCTTCCCGTTGGCAATTCTGTGGTTCGGGATCGGCGATGCGTCGAAAGTATTCCTGATCGCACTATCGTGCTCCTTCCCAATTATTCTGAACACTTATGCTGGTGTGAAGGGGGGGGACGCAGCCCTGATCAGGGCCGGGCATTCACTTGGGTCCAATAAGTGGGAGGTTATCCGCTACATCGTCTTGCCTAGTAGTCTACCGGACATCTTGACCGGTATACGGGTCGCATGGGGTATCGCTTTGATCGTGATTATTGCAAGCGAGATGGTCGGTGCGACGACAGGCATGGGCTACATGGTCCTAGAGGCTCAGCAGACGTTCAACGTTGAGCGCGTCTTCGCAGGCATCATTGTAATTGGTGTGCTTGGGTTCTTGACGGATCGCGCTCTGCGTTGGTTCCGCAGGATACTTGTGCCATGGCACCAAGAGTATCGGGAGCAATAGATCTCCGCGTCTTAAATATCGTTTGAAGGCTTCCGTCTCAAACAGATCCTCGGAAAGCCACCAAGTAACGCAACTAAAGAGGGTAATTAGATGTCTAGAAACGCCAATGAGTATCACAAAAAGCCCCCGGTTCCGGATACGCACTATATCGACAATAGGATTTACTGGGATCAAGACATCTTCGATGAAGAGCAGAAAAAGATATTCAGTAAGATCTGGAAGTTCGTTTGTCACGAAAGTGAACTGCCAGAGCCATACGACTTTCGAACAACGACGCTTGCTGGCACGCCGCTGATCATATGTCGCGGAGCGGACGGCGAGATCCGGACCTTTATTAATGCCTGTTCGCATCGCGGTTTGGAAATTGTACGGAAGCCGCGTGGAAATGCTAAGTCCCTAGAGTGCATTTTCCACCGGTGGACGTACGACCCTACGACGGGTGAATGTACCGGTATTCCCCGACAAGAGGCTTTCGAGAAGACCGGATTGCATATGAAGGATTGCGGTCTGCAGGAGTTCAAAACCGGTGTTTATCTGGGACTTGTATTCGTAACTCTAGATGAAAATGCCGAACCCTTGGAAGAATTCATCGGCGATTCCTTGGAGATGCACCGTGAGACCCTGGGTACAAAACCAATGGAGGTATTTGATTTCTACGAACAGGTGCTGCCGACAAATTGGAAGAGCTGGCAAGAAACGAACATGGATCTCTATCACGAGTTCATGCACCTCGCGAATAGGAAGACCGGCCTCACTCAGAATGACTACTACGAACGCAAATGGCACGTGTATCCAAATGGCCACGCCGGAGTAGATCGTTACAAAGCACGGTATGACAAATACAAGGGCTGGACTGCCCGTGACGAAAGCGTGTCTTTACCGGGCATTAGTCCGAACGAGTTTCAGATCGTAAATCTTTACCCGGATCTTGCGATCAACGCGCGAGGCACCGTCATCCGAATTGACTCACAGATTCCGCTCGGTCCCGACAAGACTCTTGTTCAGTACCGAGGCCTTGCGGTTAAGGGCGATACGCCGGCGGAGCGCGCCCAACGGGTCAACGACTACACCGTCATTTGGGGGCCGTTCGGCACGAACCTCGCCGAAGATACTCTTGCGGTAAGCCTGCAGGCACGTGCAGTCCATGGCGGACAAGTTCCGTACACATACTGGAACCGTGAGGAAGACGGACTCACCCACGATGATATCGGACTTAGAAGTTACTACCGCGAATGGGAACGCCTCATGGGACGTCCGGCGAGTGCTCCCCTGAACCGCGGGTAAAAAAGGATTGAGCGCATGAGCAAACACGCGATTGAAGAACTACTCTACAAGTCGACTCGTCTGATCGACGATGAAAATTTTGCCGACTTTCTTGAACTTTGCGACCCCGAGTTCACGTACACGATTTCGACGTTCAGCGACGAACTCGGAACAGAGATGGTCTGGTGGCACAAAGACAAGGAAGGAATGGCGCATGCCGTCAACAATGCCGATAATCATGAGAGATACACAGGGACGCTTCGACGCCATGTAAGCATGGTAAGCGTATTAGGCACTGATAACGATCTTCATGATGTTGAAAGTGCGGTGGCTGTTTACCACACCGAGGTTAACGGCGTTACAAGCCTTTATGCGGTCGGATTATACAACGACAAGATTAGCGTGCAGGGAGAAACGGCTCGGTTTCTAAAACGAGAAGCCGTCCTGGATACACGCCGTCTAACCCATGGCCCGCATATCCCAGTTTAGTCCAACAAGATTGAAGGATGTTGGTCGTCAACATCCAAGAAGGGAGGCGTACAATGTCAGTTAGAAGTAAGGCAAAAGCGAATGGTAGTACCCGCCGGAGGTTTATAAAAAATGCTGCAGGAGCAGTAGCCGGAGCTGCGGTGTTTTCAGGGGCTGCGCCAGGCATACTTCGCGGAACCGCTCATGCATCGGATGAGGTGCAGATCGGATATCTGCCGGTCAATGTAATGCTTCCTGTGTACGAAGAAAGTGTTGGGTTTTGGCGCGATGCAGGTGTAAACGCATCGCTGTTCCGGGCCGCCGGTGGCCCCGCAATACTTCAGGCGTTGGCAACGGGATCCGTCCCGGTCGGTGACATTGGCGTCGGGCCGGCAATCATTGCCGCCATTCGTGGACTTCCATTCTACTATGTGACGCTTGCGAGCGTGATGACGCCAGACCATCCGCTCGATCGGATCATGGTGCTGGAAGAATCGCCTATTCAGGAGTTTTCCGATCTCAGAGGGAAAACCCTTGCGATCAACCAGCGTGGAACGATGCCCGACGCAGCTCTTGGCGCAGCCGAGCAGAAGTTTGGTCTCGCCAAGTCCGATATCGATCTCGTGCCTATTCCCTATCCCAATATGGCGCAGGTTCTAACGCAGGGGCAGGTAGACGCAATCTATCCGTTCCCGCCCGCGGATGCGGTGGCTGAAGTTCGATTTGGCGCTCGTACAGTAGCGAATACAACGGATTTCGCCCCATACATTGGTTTCACGACACTCGCAGTCCACCGAGATTTCGCAGACGAGAATCCGGAAATGGTTCAAAAACTGGTTCAAGGAGCAATCAACGGGCATCGCTGGAACAACGACAACCAGGCAGAAGCACGTTCGGCGTCGAACTCCTTCCTCAGCATTCCAGAGGATGTTGGCCCAAGTGTTCGAACCGCATACTGGACACGGAACGGTTTGCCGGTCATGGCCAACGTTTGGCATCTGTATGAACTTCAGGTTGCCGGAGGAATCATTGAACCTGTCGATGGAATTGAAGACGTCATCAACGACTACTTCGTTGAGCCAACTCAGCGGTTCACGCTCCCGGCCCTGGAGGAAGTCGGATTCCAGGCAGATCCGACGATCAAGGAAATGCTTCAGGGCGAATATCCTCTGCTTCCGAAACCAGTAGAGGAGTACCACACCGAATGGGATCATCAGATTCTGTCGATGTGATACGCGCACCGATACGCGAGGGGGATTGGTTCTATCTGATCTCCAGCGCGTTCGGTGTACTAAGCAACATTATTCAAGCATCAAACGGACAATGAAATTGCCAGGTAGAAGAACTGGAAGAATTCGGATCTCTCCCGACGTTGATGCTGCGATCAGGAGCAACGCGTCTGTTGTGGCGTTCGAATGGCCAAAAGAAGAGGCCTCTAGTGAGAAGATCCACATCGCTCGTGAGTTAGAAGCTGCGATCGTCGAGGGGGGCGCAATCCCTGCACCAATTGTCGTCGTGGATGAACAGGTTCGGATTGGACTATCCTCTGCGCAGATTGACGAGCTGATACGCGCTGGACGTCCTAAGAAATTTCAGGTCACGGATCTTCATACACTTTCAAGTTTTGACGGATTTGCTGCACCGACTGCGGGCGCTACACACATGTTAGCAAGCAAGGTTGGAATTGGCACCGTTGCGGTCGGTGCGATTGGTGGTGTGCATCGATCAACCAAGGAGCTGCTCGATGTTTCTTCCGACATCTTCTTGTTTAGCCGGTATTCAGGGTGTGTGGTCTGCAGTGGTGTAAAACCTTTCCTTGATATTCCAAATACCATGGAAATGCTGGAAGCGCTGTGCGTCAGTTTGGTGGGATGGAAGACCAACTATCTTCCAACCTACTGGAGTTCGCCAGGTAGCATTCGGCTTCAGAGTCGTTCTGACAATCTTGTGGAGCTCGCAAGAAGCGCAAACACACAAGATCTGCTTGGGTCAGGATCAGCGCTCTTAGTGGCAAATCCTGTCCCGAAAAGCGCCGAAATCTCGAACTCGATACTCGCGCCACTTATGGAAGAAGTAGAGCGAGAGGTATCCGAGTCGCAAACCCTTGGTCGGGATCTCACGCCAAGGATTGTTGCACGGCTTGAAGACTCACTGGGCGGTGTTCTTAGAAAAGCGAGCCGAGCCTTGTTACTCAGCAATGCGATCTTGGCCGCTCAACTTGCTGTCGCACGATGCCTGCCCTCTGAATCAACCGCGTAGCCCAATAATATCTACTCAGGGAGTACCATTCATAATGAGACTGATCTGCATGTCACACAGTCCGTTAATGAGAAAACTAGAGCCCCGAGATCACTTGGGTCATATGTTCTTCCAGATTGCGGACACCTTGAAACAACAGCTTCACTCAAACCCACCGGATGTGATCGTGGTCTTCGGTCCAGATCATTTCAATGGGTTTAGGTGGAACATGATGCCGCCGTTTTGCATTGGAACAGCGGCGACTTCTATGTCTGATTGGGACATCCACGTCGAAAAGCTGGATGTTCCAGAAGACTTGGCCCTGAACTTGATCAAGGACCTTCGAGGGCGAGATTTTGACGTCGCAATGTCGCGAGACATGCAAGTCGATCACGGCATAACAATTCCTCTGGAATTATTAATGGATGGCTTTGCTTCAATCCCCGTGATCCCAGTGTTCATTAACTGCGTGGCTCCGCCGTTACCCTCCGCCAGGCGCTGTCGCATGATTGGGAAGGCGGTCGGCCAGTTCTTTGGGGAAAGAGATCTTGATGTCCTCTTTATTGGATCAGGAGGCATCTCGCATGATCCGCCTCATCCAGCGTTCAATGATCTGCCGGATTCAGTTAAGGACATAATGCTTGGACGCGCACCATGGGGTCAGGATCAAGAACGCGCCCGCCAACAGCGGATCATCTCCGCGGCTAATGCATTGGCCGATGGAGAAGAACCGTGCCTTCCCCCCAATGCGGATTGGGATAAAGGTGTCTTGGCAATTCTCCAGCGACAAATGCTGACCGATGCCGACGCCCTCGATGATGATTGGATAACGGCAAATGGAGGAAGGGGTGGTCAAGAAATCAAGGCCTGGCTGGCCGCGTTCGCTGCGCTAGAGGGCGCCGCGGGTACGTACTCCGCGGACATTTTGTATCATGCGGTCGTTCCTGAATGGATGACTGGTATGGCGATCATGACAGCTGGTCCGCAGCACCGAGCGGAGGGGTGATCATGTCTACACCAACCCATACATCGTCATTTGCGCAAAGTGGGGATCTGAAGATCCATTGCAGGCTCTTTGGCCAGTCTGGGAAGACACCGATCGTAATTGTGCACGGCTTGTCTTACTTCTCATACGATTGGATTGAGGTCGCTGAAATGCTTTCTTCGGAGCGCGAAGTGGTAGCGATAGATATGCGAGGATTTGGGGAGTCGGATTGGAGTAAGGATGGAAGTTATTCAATTAAGGAGAATTCAGCGGACATTGTTAGTGTTCTAGATCATTTTGAATGGAGTAGAGCGATCCTTTTGGGGCACTCCCTGGGAGGAAGGTATACGACATATTGTGCAGCGAAAAACCCGAACCGAGTGAGTGCGGCAATCTCGGTTGACTCTGCCCCAGCCCAGGCGCCGGAGGGCTCGGCCCGCGTTGCGGAGATTGTTGGGATGACACCACAGTGCTTCACGTCAATTGAAGAAGCGATGGAATATTATTCGATTGATCCGCACACATCAGAAAGTCTGCGGGAACGTCCGCGCTTCGAGGCCTATCTTAAGTCGGTGCCTAGTGGATTTGCAGTAAAGAGAGATCCGCTATTCCACGAGAAATTTAGGAAGATCCATGAGACCGGAATCCGACCTAAGCCGCCGGTTGATATGTGGGAAATTTACGCCGAGGTTCAATGTCCCATGCTGATGCTTCGAGGGACCGAGTCAGATATGGTTTCCTCGAAAATTGCATCAGACGTTCGTGACAGGTTACCAGGGATAAAGTTGGTTGAGATTCAGGCATCGCACCACATCGCGGGTGATAATCCGGTCGCTTTGAAAAATGCCGTAACGGAATTTCTAGCCGAGAACGAACTATAGCGACCCGTTAACGTACTTCCTAGTCAATCGAAGCATTCCGACAGAATCCGCCGCATGTGGGGACAAGTGTCCTGCGCGCATTGGTGGAAGTTTTGGTTGTTGGAAAACATCAAGGTTAACAGTTATGACCCGCAAGTATCTTTCAACCGTTCGAATGTCCGATATCAGGGACGCTTATTTTGCAGGGAAAGCAGGTATCAAGATCCGGCTTCCCGGCCTCTTAGCCGCCACGGTGGTTGCCGTAGCATCTCAATTTCTCGCCCATCACTATAGTGCACCGGTAATGCTATTTGCCTTGTTACTCGGCATGGCGATGTACTTTCTGTACGAAGAGGGAGTATGCAGATCCGGTATCCAATTTACTTCGTCATGGGTGCTAAAGTTTGGTGTCGCTCTCTTGGGATTCGGAATTTCGTATGAGGAACTAACCCTGATCGGTTGGCCGGTCGTCTGTCTAGTGCTCGGTGCGGTGCTCATGACCATCCTTGCAGGACCGCTGTTTTCGCGATTGTTTGGCTATGATCATCGGTTAGGAGTGTTGACGGCGGGGGCCGTCGCAATTTGCGGAGCTTCGGCGGCCTTAGCGATATCCTCTGTCTTACCCAAATCGAAAATGGCGGAGCGTGATACCGCGTTTACTGTTGTCCTAGTTACGACGCTCAGCACCGTTGCCATGATTGCCTATCCCATCCTCGCGTTTCTGTTTAACTTCGACGGCTTCTATGCGGGTGTGTTTTTTGGAGCGACCATCCATGATGTCGCGCAAGTAGTCGGTGCAGGATACAGCGTGTCTGAAGAGGCCGGTGACACATCGACGATCGTTAAGCTACTACGTGTTTCCATGCTGATACCCGTTGTTGTGCTCGTGCCGCTCTTGTTTTTCCCGGTATCAGACGACGGATCGAGAAAGCTGCCATCGATTCCACTGTTTGTAATTGGATTCGTGATTTCAGTGGTTCTGGGAAACACGGTGTTCCACAACACTCATATCAACGATGTTCTTCTCGACACAGCTCGTTGGTGCCTTGTGATTTCGATAGCTGCCATTGGAATGAAAACATCGCTTAAGGCTCTTCGAGGGATTGGCGCAAAAGCGATCGGGCTTGTGATCGTTGAAACTGTGTTCCTAGCCGTGCTTGTGTTGTGTGTTTTGTTTTCTGGTCTCGTGTAAGCAACCCTTTGCATCCAAGCGCAATATGAAATCGGCGCCTGTCCCAATTACAAGAGTTTGGAGAGCTAGGCGTCCGCTAGTCGGAGGCCGAAGATGTGCTCAAACTGCTATCTCTAATATGGAGAGTTTTGTGAACTTGCCGCAGCGTTGGCCTCTTGTTCAGAGAGATGATTTTCCACGGCATCGGTTGTTCGCTTAAGGTGAACTTCAATCAGCGCTGCCGCCTTATCGGCATCACGCGATAGGGCGGCATTCATGAGAGCTCGGTGTTCTTCGATAGACTTTCTTGATTTACGAGTTCGGATGCGTGACAGACGACGGTATCTTTCGTGGTGATCAAAGACGAGAGATCTCATGTCAGTGAGCCATTCCGAGTCGCACGCACTAACCAAAGCGTCGTGAAACAGCCGATTCCTGTGCTCGAGTGCGGTGAAATAGTCATCTTCTGAAGACTTGGCACCTTCAGCAATTTCTAGCCGATGGAAAGTCGTGATAACCCGGTCCTCCCACTCTTCCTTACCTTTGGCAATTGAAGCCTTTAAAGCCTCTACTTCCAAGAGTCTGCGAAGCTCCCCGATATCTTTTGCATCCTTGAGGGAAAGAGGAACGACGCGAAATCCTTTCTGTCCTTCTTGTTTGACTAGCTTATCACTCGCGAGCCGCGCTAAGGCTTCCCTTATCGGGGCTGCGCTCAATCCATACCGTTGCTGAAGGATCTGACCGCGCAACCGCATCCCTGGTGCCAGTGCGCCAGAAACAATTTCTTCGCGAATCAGGTTGTAGGCGTGTTCCGATAGAGTCTTGGCTTCCAAGTTTAATCCTGTGTGTTTGTGGCAACTCTGTGCGTGCAGCTGCGATCATAGTCTTCACGCCTGCCTCGAGTAAATTCGAAAAACGTGAAATTGATTGACACGGTAGAAATTTCGAAAATATTATAAAATATCGAAAATAACTGAAACGAACTCCATCGTTTCGAGATTTACGCAGGAGGATTTGGATAGTGCTGACGGACGAGCAGAGAGCTAGTGCGGTCAAAATGCTTAGAGATGCGCAGGCTAGCAAAGTCCCTTGCGTGCAACTCTCGAAGACCTTTCCGGAGATCGAGATCGCAGACTCCTACGCTATTTCATCTATGCTTGCTGACGACAGAATAGCGACAGGCGCGAAAGTAGTCGGGCACAAAATCGGCCTCACATCAAAAGCCATGCAAGCATCTAGCCAGATTGATGAACCAGACTACGGGTATTTGTTTGATGATATGGTCTTGGCGGATGGCGCGGAGGTGAAATGGGAAGACTTCTGTATTCCACGAGTGGAACCTGAACTCACCTTCATCTTGAAAGCGCCACTGAAGGGACCTGGAGTGGGACTGGTGGATGTCCTCAGGGCGACGGATTACGTTGTGCCGTCGATTGAGATCATTGACGCCCGCGTGCAAAATCCGCGTGCGATCTTCGACACCGTTGCAGATAACGGCGCTGCCGCAAAAATCGTTCTTGGGGGACGACCGGTGAAACCCGACGAGGTCGACTTGCGATGGGTCGGAGCCGCGTTCTACCGCAATTCTGTAATTGAAGAAACAGGACTTGCATCCGGCGTCTTGGGGCACCCTGCAATGGCTGTCGCCTGGCTTGCCAATAAACTGGCACCTTTCGATGTTACTTTGGAGCCAGGTCACATGATGTTGTCAGGCTCATTTACACGGCCGGTATGGGCGGCGAAAGGCGATACCTTGCACGCTGATTTCGGTGAGCTTGGAAATGTGTCGGTTCAGTTCACGTAGGTTGACATGACCAATACAACGAACAACTTTAAGGCGTCGCTGCATCGCGGAGACGTGCAAATTGGGCTCTGGTGCTCATTGTGCAGCGAGATCGCTGCAGAAGCATTGAGCCTTGTTGGGTTTGACTGGCTGTTGTTCGATTCGGAACACAGCCCGGTCGAGGTTTCTGGGCTTGCACCGTTGCTGCGGGCAGCTAGTGGTACCAATACCAGTTTGGCGGTCCGACCCGCCTGGAACGATCAAACGCTGATTAAGCGTACGCTTGATATCGGCGCGCAAAATCTTCTCCTGCCATTTGTTCAGACTGCGGACGAGGCGAAGCAGGCCGTTTCGAGCTGCCGGTATCCTCCTGAAGGAATCAGGGGAGTTGCGGGTGCTACACGCGCAAGCAAGTATGGTTTTGACAAATCCTACTTCTCGACCGCAAACGACGATGTTTGCATTTTGGTACAAATTGAAACCACGCAAGCAATTGAAGCTCTACCGGAGATTGCGTCTGTGTCAGGGGTGGATGGCGTGTTTGTCGGCCCCTCGGATCTTGCCGCCTCGATGGGGTTCTTGGGCAATCCATCCGCACCACCAGTCCAAAATGCTATTCAGGGCGCAGTTGGAGCCATTAAGAAGGCTGGGAAGGCGCCCGGAATTCTTGCGCCGTCAGTAGATGAGGCGAAGCGGTATCTAGAATGGGGATATCAGTTCGTAGCCTGTGGCGTTGATGTTCGGCTACTTACGAATGCGGCAAGCACTCTCAACAGCACATTTAGAACTTAGTCTGCAGCTGATTGTGCAAACTCCGCAGAAAATCGAAGTAGGACCGTTCTATGTGGACGTTTGGCCAGAACACAAACAACCCGTCCCTCTAGAACAAGCCGTGTGTTACGTCGTGTTCGATGACAATGATCGAATTTCGGGCCCATTGATCGAAAGACTTCTTGCGGTGGAAGCGCAGCTTCGTGCGGTTCAACCGCCAGACTGGCTGGGTGGCGGCGGAATAAAGATACGCGATATCTCCGAATGGGACAGTCCGTCTCTACGCTTGTTGAATGAGAGGGCGCTGGAACTTTATCGCAGGGTCCGGGGTAACGACTCCGCGGTGATTGACGACATGCGGGCAAATGTAACACGGGAAGGGGAATACATCGGGCCGCATGCACATCACGGAACTAAAGCAAGTCTCGTCTACCACCTGTTGCCTCCGCCAATGAGTGAAACCTCAAAGTTTGACGGTTCGTTGGGACTTTGCGATCCGCGACTGTCGCGGTGCTGCCCCGTCGAGAATAGACGCGCGACATCACAGATCTATCCGCCAATGAACCCTGGGTGCATGGTGATATTCCCCAGTTTTGTGTCGCACTATGTAACGCCATTCATTGGAACCGAGCCGCGAATAAGTATCGCATGGAACATTGACGATACGGAACTCCCAGGAAGACCGACCGATGTACCATTACTTTGATTGGCAATGCCACGGCAGTTGGTCATCTGTTTTCAGCCCGTTGCTCTTACTTGGCTTTTTCCTGTCGAACTTCCTCGTGCGGGGCGTAGACGTCCTGTCCCCGCTAACTTGCTGGGGTGTGAGTGGTTGTTTCTGTCATTCACACCCCAAGCCTTTTCCTTCATGAGAAGCCGGCGATCGAATGGTCCGTTTACTACGTCGATTGGGGCTAAGAGGCTAGGTATTTATGGGTGTGATTAGTTATTTCTTGGCAAAATTAGTAGCTAGCAAATATCCGATGCGTTGGTTTCGATGAAAGGCAAGCTCAAGGATTAGGTTTTAAGTTTTGCGCACCCCTGTTACTCCCAAACTTGTTGGGGACATCTTCGGCTTCTTTTGGATCAGGAGATGTCCCCATTCTTTCAAAATACTTGAGACGCGGAATTCCAAGAGCGCACATTCGGGCAGTCAGTATGCTCTAGCGGAAAGACTTTGGC
The DNA here is from genome assembly GCA_040217575.1 of Alphaproteobacteria bacterium. Lineage (GTDB taxonomy): Bacteria > Pseudomonadota > Alphaproteobacteria > UBA8366 > Aestuariispiraceae > Pacificispira. Next base: position 749,729 of record JAVJPW010000002.1, read on the forward strand.
GCAGCCGCAGAAATGAAGCGACCGCGCCTAAGCTTCTCCAGTTATGTGAAAGAGGTGTTAGCCTAGAACATCAACAGCATTAGCCCAATGTGGGCATTACAAACTCAGGATCCGTACGCATGCCCGTTGGCCAGCGAGTTGTTGTCGTTTTGATGCGGGTATAGAAACGAACGCCTTCCATTCCGTGCATTGCGTGGTCGCCAAAGATCGACGCCTTCCATCCACCAAAACTGTGATAGGCCATTGGAACAGGAATTGGTACGTTGATGCCGACCATTCCGACCTCAATATCCTGTGCAAAATTGCGTGCCACATCACCGTCTCTGGTGAATACTGCAACACCATTTGCGAAATCATGGCGGTGAATCAAATCAACTGCATCTTGGTAGGAGTCTCGGCGCACTACCGAGAGCACCGGTCCGAAGATCTCTTCTCGCCAGATCGACATGCTTGGTTCTACATGATCGATTAGTGTGCCGCCGATAAAGTAACCATCCTCGTATCCCTGCATTGATTGTGAGAAGTTCCGGCCGTCGACGACAAGCTTGCATCCTTCGATCTCACCGGAATCGATGTAGCCGCGCACCTTTTTCAAGTGCTCTGCTGTGACGAGCGGACCCATTTCGCTGCTGGCGTCCGTTGAAGGACCAATTTTTAGCGCCTCGATTTTTGGTGCTAGGGTTTCGACCAGTCTGTTAGCAACCGCTTCGGTCACAGGTACGGCGACGGAGATCGCCATGCAACGTTCTCCGGCGGATCCGAACGCGGCGCCCATCAGTGCGTTCGCGGCCATTTCGAGATCGGCGTCCGGCATTATCACCATGTGGTTCTTCGCCCCGCCAAGTGCTTGCACACGCTTTCCTTGTGCCGAAGCAGTTTGATGGATGTATTTGGCGATTGGCGTTGATCCCACAAAGCTTATCGCTTTTACTTCCGGATGGTATAGAAGTGCATCCACAGCCTCCTTTCCGCCTTGGATAACGTTAAAGACACCCTCGGGCAGTCCAGCTTCCGCAAGCCATGCCGCTAATAAAAGCGACGCTGACGGAACTCGCTCTGATGGCTTCAAAACGAACGTGTTCCCGCAGGCGAGCGCTACCGGGAACATCCACATCGGTACCATTGCAGGAAAGTTAAACGGGGTGATCCCAGCGACAACGCCTAGTGATTGGCGCATAGCATAACAATCGATACCTGTGCCGGCGTTCTCAGAGAAATCACCTTTCAGCAGGGTTGGCGCGCTGACTGCAAACTCGACAACCTCGATGCCGCGCGTGACTTCACCCAGGGCATCTTCGTGAGTTTTACCGTGTTCTGCAGAGATGGCACGCGCCAGGGTTTCGGCTCGTTCCCAAAGAATCGCTTTGAAGCGATCCAGAATACGCGCGCGGCGAAGTGATGGAGTCTTGGACCAAGCTGGCCAAGCTGCGTTGGCGTTAGCCACGATCGTATCGACATCCTCTGAAACTCCGAGTCTAACAGAGTAGCTGCTGGTACCTGTCGCTGGATTGAACACGGGTTGCCGAGCCGTTGAGACTCCGTCGTAGCTTTGGTTATTCGTAAAATGGGAAATGTCGCTCATTGGTCTCCTCCATGAATTGCGGCGACCTTGTCGTAACAATTTTTGCAATTCAACATAATGAATTGGATATCTGATATGCATTTATGTATATTAAAACTATGAACTGGGATGATTGTCGCGTTTTCCTTTCGGTTGCACGCAGTGGTCGGATGTTGACAGCCGCGCGCTCCCTCGGCTCCACGCAAGCGACGGTTTCTCGGCGGATCAGGGCGCTTGAGGAGGCGCTCGACACGATCCTTTTGGTAAGACGCGCGCATGGTTGCGATCTAACAGATGATGGTCGACTGCTCTTTGAGAAGCTCGAACGGGCAGAAGTTGAGTTTCTTGGCGCCGCTGAACGTATTTCGAATGCTAGGCAAGGGGTAAGCGGGGTCGTTCGGATTGGCGCGCCGGACGGTTTTGGAACAGCGTTCCTGGCTCCGAGGCTTCCCGATCTGTCCGCGAAACACCCCAATCTTTCAATTCAGTTGGTACCCATGCCTAGAACTTTCTCGCTGTCCCAACGCGAGGCAGATATTGCGATTTGCGTTGGGCGCCCAACTGATGGTGCTTTGGTCGTAAGGAAGCTGATGGACTACTCCCTTAGTCTTTATGCCGCGCCGGCGTATTTGGAGCGTTCACCTCGAATTACGTCGAGTGGCGATCTGTCTGATCATACCTTGGTCTCGTACGTTGATGATCTTATCCCCACGCCATCGCTAGATTATGTGAGTGAGTTTACATCGACGTGGGCAAATCGCATAGAAGTTGCGAGCGCATTGGGGCAGCAGGAAATCGTAAGGGCTGCTGGTGGTATCGGAATTTTGCACGATTTTCTCGTGAAACCGGAGATGGGGCTGGAGAAGGTTCTGCCGGACCTTAGCATTGAGAGAAGTTATTGGATTGTCGTTCATGAGAACCAACGACATAGTCGGCGAATAAGGGCCGTCTTGGACTTTGTGGTCCAAATTGCAAATTAGTACGCACCTTTAGGTTCTCTGGATTTTTGCTAGGCTGATAAGACTTGGATTCGATCGGGTGTCCATTCCTTTCACATTACTGTCCCAGCACTGGTTGAATATACCTCGAAGAACCGAAGATGGCGTTGTCACATTAACCGGCTGCTTGTGGTATTGAATTGAGATGCAACGCTCAATCTACCTCCGCCATCGCTTCCACCCGACAATCATTCAATCAGCCGTTCGGCTCTACTACCGATACACGTCGAGTTATCGGAATGACGTATGGCCTCGTTTGATCAGGCTGAGTTTTTCACTAGTATTGACTGTTCTCGCTTGGCCTTCAGACGTCCTTTCATTTCGACAGTCTGAATGATAGCGTCCGCATATGACGATACGCTACAATCCTCCAAGCGGTTGGCCGCAACAAGGCCGCGCATTTAACCACGGAATAGTGGAACCCGAAGGCCGCACTGTCCGTATGACTGGTCAAGTGGCGTGGGACGGGGATGGTAACCTGGTCGGTGAAGGGGACTGTGAAGCCCAGATCAGGCAATGCTTCGACAACGTCGAACAAATCCTGAAGGCCGTGGGCGGACGGTTCGAGGATATGGTCTCGCTGACCATCTATTTCCTAAATGCCGACGACATGCCTGTGATACAGAAGGTCCGGGCTGAAAAGCTCGCACCGGAGATTGCCCCGGCGAGTATCTTGATCCAGACGCCTGGCCTTGTCGTCCCCGAGCTTTTGGTCGAACTGGTTCCAGTCGCAATTGTCCCCCATGATCGGTTCCATAAGCCCGACTGGTAAGAGACCGCTGCTGCACGAACCGACGTTTGTGCGCGGGGCTGTCAGGTGATGTGCGACCGAAACGGACGGTGGCTGAGTAACGCATGATGCTCGCTTTGGCTATGCAATGGGGCGTTGTCACATTAACCGGCCGCTTGTGGTGCTGAATTGAGATGTAACGTTTAATCTACTTCCGCCATCGCTTCCATCCGACAATCATTCAATCAGCCGTTCGGCTCTACTACCGATTCACGTTGAGCTATTGTGATATTGAGGAGATCCTGGCCGAACGTGGCATAGATGTGTCTTACGAAACTATCCGACGGTGGTGTCAAAAGTTTGGTCTGGTCTTTGCACGTCGAATGCGTGAGCGCAGGGAAGGTACCGATGAGCAGTGGCACATCGATGAAGTTTTCTTGAGGATCTGGGGCGCCACGTCTGCCAGCTTTGGCGATAATATCAGTGCACTCCGCATCACCGAACCGTCGAAAATGGCCAGGGCGCAGCGGTGCCACAATGAGTTCTGATGCGGCGTCCGTACTGGGATAAGTCATGTGTCTTAAGGTGCGACTTGGATTGTGACTAAGAGAATGCCTTACGAACCTCGTCAATACAGGAGTTTGCGGGCAGGCGGCTGCGGCTCGGCGGTAAACTTCGTGCCCATGGTCCAAAACGCCTTTAACGAAATGCCCTCTGTCTCGCAAAACTCCTGTTGATCCAAGTCGCTACGTTTCCACGATTCATGATGCGCCCGCCAGAACGCCTCACTGTGACGCACCCAGTGTTTAATCACACCGTTGATCTCGATCTCCTCACGCTGAAAACAGACAGCGAGAAAGGATCAGAACCAGCCACGCCCTGGAAAGTGTGCTTTCCCTGGACGCTTATCCTTGGTTCGCTGTTTCGCGAGAGAATATCCCTGAAACGATAAACAGCTTCCTTGTTTTTCTCATTAGGGAAATCTATGCACTAGCTAGGAATTCTGCGGTGTTCAGGGGCCTAGATGCTAAGTGCAGCATTAGTATTTGAAGAAATTCCCTGTATTTTCCCTGCAAAACAGGGAAACAGATCGTGAGACTGGTTCGTTTCAGACTGCGTCCACCACCATCCAGTCTCCCGATTTCGCCAAGTGGCGCAGATGTGGCCGGAAGGCCCGGCTTTCCGGGGTTCTCCGGCCCGCGTTTTCCCGGAGACGCGTCTCCAGACGACGAATAGGGCGTATTGCGGCAAAAGTCTCTGCTGCCCCTTTCGGACGTCCAAACGACGAGAGACGATGGATGCAGCAACGTTGCTCAGGCGATGGCGTTGAAGCCGAGAAGCCGGCGCTGCGCCGGCCATTCGCTCGGAAGCTCCTTGAGCCGCTTGAGCTTCTGAGCGGTCAGATCGACCGGCTGCCGTCCGGCAAGGATCGCCTCGACGATATCCGGCGCCAGGAACGCGAGTTGCAGCGTTCGGCTGACATCGCCGACCGACATGAATTCGGCTTCGGCGATCGCACTCAGGCTCGGTGGGTGCGCGGACGTCAGACGATCCATCCAAACGAGAGGCTTCGCGATCAGGGAACAGAGCAACGGATCGGGCCGTGCCTCGTGACCAACCAGACCCGGGATCACGATCCGCCGCTCCACCCCGCGACGCTTCAGTGTGATCGACCGAGCGATGGTCTCCGGCTCGTCAGCCGCCAACCGAAGCTGCATTGAGACCCTGTCCGCGGAGAGATCGATCCGATCTACCAGTGCTTCGATCGTTCGGACCTTTTCCTCGAAGGTCCCTGACTTCAACCGCGCGAGCTGTCCCTGATACCGATCCCTGCCGATGTCCCGCTCGTTCAGGGCATCGCACAGCAGATCGACGACCACAGCTTCCAGATGTTCCGCCTTCAACCGCCACGCATCCGGATGCGCCTCCGCATCTTCGAGGGCGCGGTGCGATACGTAGTATCGATAGCGCCGTCCGCTCTTCACCGCGTGGGTCGGGGAGAGAAGATCGCCGGTCTCGTCGTAAACCATTCCTTTGAGCAGGGACGGCGACTTCGCATTCGTCCCGTATCGCCTTGTGACGGCATTGTCGGAAAGTTGTGTCTGAACGGCCTCCCAGACAGACTCGTCGACGATCGCTTCATGCTGGCCCGGATAGGTCTCACCCCGATGCGGAATGCGCCCGACGTAGATCGGGTTGGAGAGAATCTGATACAGGTTGCCCCGGCCAATTGGGACGCCCCCACAGACGCGCCCGGTCTGCATGTGCCGGATCTTGGAGACGATGCCCTGCCGGTCGCAGGCACGCTTCAGCAGGCGAACCGATCCGAGTTCGAGATAGAGATCGAAGATCCGACGCACGGTGACGGCCTCTATCTCGTTCACCAGCAGCTTCCGATCCTTTACGTCGTAGCCGAGCGGGACGGGCCCGCCCATCCACATTCCCTTCTTCTTCGACGCGGCGATCTTGTCCCGGATGCGTTCGGCCGTGACCTCTCGCTCGAACTGCGCGAAGGAGAGAAGGACGTTGAGCGTCAGCCGCCCCATGGAGGTCGTGGTGTTGAACTGCTGGGTGACCGAGACGAAGGAGACGCCCTGCGCATCCAGCCGCTCGACGATCTTCGCGAAGTCCGCCAATGACCGGGTGAGGCGATCCACCTTGTAAACCACGATGATATCGACCTCGCGCCTCTCGACCGCGTCCAGCAGCGCCGCCAGCCCGGGCCGGTCCATGGTGCCGCCCGAGAAGCCGCCATCGTCGAAGGCGGTGCGGATCGGCTTCCATCCCTCGTGGGCCTGGCTCTTGATGTAAGCCTCGCAGGCCTCCCGCTGGGCATGGAGTGAGTTGAAGTCCTGCTCCAGCCCTTCGTCCGTCGACTTCCGTGTGTAGATCGCGCAGCGCTTCATCGCGATACGATCCCGAAGAAGCGCGGTCCCGACCATTTCGCGCCGGTGATCCGCTGCGCGACCTGGGAGAGGGACCGGAAGGTCTCCCCGCGGTAGAGCACCCCATCGTCCATCACGTCGACCACATGGGACTCTCCGTGCCAGTCCCGAACCAGACGCGTGCCGGCCGACGCGGTGGATCGTGCTGCGGTCTCAGCCGGACGCTCTCCACCGGCAATCGCCATAAGCTTCACACGGGTGCCGGGCCGCAACCCGCCTTGCGCCTGAGCCTGTCGGTGATACGCGGCGGCGAGCGCGAGGAGGCGCGATCCGATGCCTTTCGGTGGCGGGCGCCCATAGGCCGCTTTCCATGCCGCGACGACTTCCTCGCGAGAGAGGGCGTTGGGGGATGCCGTTCGGCATCCCCCGTCGCCTTGGGTCTTGCGCGCCGCCATGGTCAGGCGTCCGCGCGGTAGATCGTCTCGCCCTTGCCGTTCTTGTCGCGGGCGATGTCGATCCCCTTCTTGCGCAGCCCGGTCAGCGCGGCGCGGACGCTGTGCGGCTGCCACCCCGTCGCGTCCCGAAGCGCGGGGACGGTCGCGCCCTGCTTCCGGCGCATCAGCTTGAGGATCGCTTCGATCTTGCCGCCCTTCGCCGGAGCCTTGGGTTCGGGCGGTGCCTTCTCAGGGGCAGTCGCCGGCGTGCCGATGTCGAGCGCCTCTAGGCCGGCGGCCGTGATGCGAAGCGTCTTCGGGTCGTCGCCGTCTCGGTCCAGCCAGTCGGGCGTGCCGCCGATCTCTTCGATGTACCCGCGATCGATCAGGGTGCGCAGGCACTTCGTCCGTGCGCCGCCGGCGAGCGTCAGCCCGTCGGGCAGGGGTAGGATGAGCCCGTCGTCGCGCTGGGCCGCAGTGGACAGGATAACAAGCTGGGTATCGGTGAGATTCTTGGTCATGGTTGTCTCCATCGTGCCGGGCAGCCGCGGGATGCGGGTGCTTGCACTGCCCCGAGCCCGGGACCGAAGAGACCGGTCGGCGGGCGGAGGCTTGGAGGCGGTGGGTGCCTCTCCTCGACCGACACCAACGCTTCCTTTGGGTCCCAAGTCCAGTCCAAAGAACGCGGATCTACCAGCGCTGGAGCTTGGTGACCGAGACGGTGTGTTTCGAGCGCTCGTCGAGCCACATCAGGAACTGCACCATGCTGTCGACCTGATCGTCATGGGCGCCGTCGGGGAACTGGAGACACTCCGTCTTGAAGGCGTCCAGCCAGGGCGCCTTGCGAGGCAGGTGGACGGCACCGCCTTCGATCTTGTCGGTCTGGGTATGAAGCCGCGTTACCTTGTCGTGCTGCGGTCGGAACGGCTTCGCATAGATGCCGTCCCGCTTCAGATCCTGGATCAGGCTCGAGCCGGAGCCATGATCCTCGATGATCAGATACCGGGGCTTGTGCAGGCGGTGCCAGTCGACGACGCGGCGGCGCAGTGCCGGGTACTCCAGCTTCTCCCGGACCAGGTCCTTCAGATAGACGTCGTGCCCGTCTACCAGCCAGGTTGTGCCGACGGAATAGTCGTGGATCTCCTCTCCCTTGGTCGCGGTGTCCCAGCTCTGGACGAGATAGGTCTCCCCGCCCGCCGGCAGCCGGTCGTAGAAGCGGAACCACTCCCAGCGCAGGATGTTGCCGGATTCCGGTACGGGGTTCTGCAGGTACTGGGCGGAGAAGAGGTAGCTTCCGATGTTCCGCTCGATCCCCTTCAGGATCTCGACCGGTTCCCGGTCCGGATGCAGCGCCTCGCCTGCTTTCCGGTGTTTGATCAGTTGGCCGTCGAGGGTTCGGTGAACCTCGTCCTCCTGCGCGATCGCGGGGAGATTGACGATCTCCCAATCCTCCTTGTCGATCACATGGCCGACCAGGTCGTCGAGATGGACGCGCTGCATCACAATGACGATGACGCCGTTGCGCTTGTCGTCGAGTCGGGAGTAGAGCGTGTTCTCGTACCATTGCTTCACTGCATCGCGCTCGGCCTTGGAGGTCACCTCGCCGGGCTTGATCGGATCGTCGATGATGAAGAGATCCCCGCCACGCCCGGTCAGCGTGCCGCCGATCGAGGTGGAGAGACGATAGCCGCCCTGGGTCGTCTCGAACTCCCGTTCGCCACGCTTGTTCGGATTGAGCCGGGTGCGGGGGAAGGCGTGACGGTAGAACTCCTTCTCCATCAGGGCGCGGCAGTCGCGGGCGAGCTTATCGGCGAGGTCGTGGTTGTAGCTGACGGTCACGACCTTGCGCCGCGGGTCGCGGCCGAGCACCCAGGCGGGGAAGGCGACCGAGGCGGCGATCGACTTCAGGCCCCGCGGCGGCAGGGTCACGATCAGCCGCTTGATCCGGCCGTCGGCACAGGCCGCCAGCCGGTCCGCGAGCAGATCGATGTGCCAGTTGTGCCGATAGCTCTGTCCGGGCGAGACGGCATGGAACGCCTTCTCGATGAAGGCGCTCAGATCGTCCCGGTAGATCTGATCGAGCGCGCGGACGAGGTCCTGCATCACGACAGGACCTTGAGCACTTGGTCGACCCGGCGCTTCACGTAACGCTCCAGGATCAGTCGGTCTTCCTCGGACATGGAACGGACCAACCGCTCTTCTTCCTCGATCAGCCCGAAACGATGTGGCAGGTCCAAGAAGGCGGCCATCTGCCGCGGTTTGCCGGACATCGCATCGCCGGCTACGCGCGTGACGACCGCTTCGTATTGGCTGACTTTCATCCGTCGACCGTTGACCTTGATCTCGATCTTCCGGTCCAGGGCCTCCTTGACGATGGTCTTGTAGTTCTTGGCCCCGCGCGGTCGTCCCTTCGGATTGCCGGAGCGACCCTTCTTGAACTGCGACTTCTTCGGCGGCCGGCCGTAGCCGACCTCGTATTCGTCATCGCCGTCAGACATGACACAAATCTCCTTCGGGCAACGGGGTTGAGGGGTATCCGGACGACAGAGCCGCACGTCTCAGTCGGGCCGTCTCGGCGAAGGTCGGGCCGTCCCCGTCGAGGGCGGCCTCCGATCCCGTGAAGGCTTCCCACCGGCGCAGGACGGTGTCGCAATAGACCGGATCGATCTCGACGGCGCGGGCGCGTCGGCCGCACCGTTCCGCGGCGATGATCGTGGAGCCGCTGCCGGCGAAGGGATCGAAGACGAGGTCTCCGCGCTCGGAGCAGTCCTGGATCGCATCCTCGATCATCTCGACCGGCTTAACGGTCGGATGCATCGACAGGGCTCTGTCCCGGTCCTTCCCGAAGCTGTTGACCCCGGCATAGTCCCAGACATTGGTCCGGTTGCGCCCGAAGCGGCCGAGCTCGACATTGTTCACATGGCGCGCGCTGCCCTTCTTCGCGACGAGCACCAGCTCGTGCTTGGAGCGGTAGAGCGAGCCCATCCCGCCATTGTCCTTGTTCCAGACGCAGAGATTGAGCTGTCGCAGCCCATTGAACCTCGCCGCGCTCAGGAGTTCGAAGAGATGGCGCCAGTCCATGCAGACGAACATCACCGCACCGTCGCGGCAGCTCTCCGCGGCGACTTCCAGGAACCGTGTCAGAAAGGCGGTGAATGCCTCTTCCGACATCTCGCCGGACCCCTGCGAGAACTCCCGGTGGCGCTGCTTGCCCAACCCCGAGACATGACCCTGGATCGGGACGTTGTAGGGCGGATCGGTGAAGACGAGGTCGATCTCGTCATCGCCCAGTAAGCGCTGCCGCAACGGGGCGTCCGACATGTCGCCGCAGGCCAGCAGATGATCGCCCAACCGCCACACGTCGCCGGGCCGGGAGACGGCCTCCGAAGTAGGATCGACATCGGGAATGGCGTTGGCTTCGTCATCGTCGCCGGCAATCCCGATCGTCAGGTCGATCTCGCCCATCTCGAACCCGGTGAAGGTGAGATCGATCCCGTGCTCGATCAGGAAGACGAACTCCGCGCGCAGGGCGTCGGGGTCCCAACGCGCGCGCTCCGACAGGCGATTGTCCACAATCCGGTAGGCCCGCATCTCGGCATGGCTCAGATGCTGGACCTTCAGCACCGGCACATGGGACATCCCGAGCTTCTTCGCCGCCGCGAGCCGAGCCTCGCCAGCAACCACCCGGTCGTCCGGATCGACGGCGATCGGTATCACGATCCCGAAGCGCTCGATGCTCCGGGCCAGCTGCTCAATCTTCCGCCGCGAATGCGTGCGGGGCGCGTTGGGGAAGTGTTTGAGGCTGTCGACAGCGACCGATTCGATCGTGTCATGTGAGAAAACGCGGGATCCGCATTGACGAACAGCGGATGCGTCGGAAACCTCTGAGACTTGGTACATCTAGTCCTCCAGGCGAAGTGAGCGTCGCCCGGATCCTTACGATAGGACCGATGTGGATAGCTTTCGTCTTTTTTCCGCCGGCAGAAAAATTTATCTCGAAGGCGCTTTAGTCACGTGAACGTAGCGGCGCGGCGTTGGTGGGCCGAATGAGATTTTTCCTTGTTTGAAAGCGTAGATAAGATCGCGGATGCGATCCAAGTTGAATTCTCTAAGCATGGTTTTCTGGATCTCTTCGAATGCCTTATGGCAGGGCATAAGTTCGGAAGAGGGCAGCGGTCTTCCCCTGGATCCAGTTCGAGCCTTGCGCCTCTCTCTAGCGGTCGCGTTGAGTTTCGGTTGCAAGCGTTCGTATTCTCGAACCGCCAAGAACAGTCGCAATCCCATAGCTCCGTCATCGAAGCCGTTCCGTCCGCGCTGCTTCTGGATCCGTCCGGCCTTCATCTCCGCAAGATACCACCGCGTCTTCGGAAGCAGTGCCGCGGCCCCATTGAGCGCGATGCATTCTTCAATCTCTGACAACTCAACATACCACCCGCGGTTCAGGTGCCGCTCCAAACGAAACGGGCTGCCTTTCTCCCAAGGGAGGAGTTTCTTCCGAGAGTTCTGCATTTCTGTTTCCGCCGAAGTCCGGTGAACCGCTATGCCGATTTTAGCGGATCGGGCGCCCGTGTGATATGGCCTTGGCCTATCATTTCCGGATGCGGGGATGCGGAAGGCCCCTAGGCGAGGGTCGCCTGGATCGCGGCGACAAGTCCCTCAGAATCCATACGAAACAGAGACATCTTATCCCGGGTGTTGGGCCCGGTGCTGCATCGGACGATTAAATGGGACCTAGCGTCTCGGGCGAAATCCGGGACGTCCCGCATCGGCAGAAACCAGGCGTAAGCGATTTCAAGCTCCGGCAGTGGTACCCAGACTCCTATGAAGTAGGAGAATGCGTTGAAAGTGCTCTTGCGGATGTCGAACTGGATCGTCTGATCCGTGGAGGGTCCCCGAGTCCACGCCTTCACCTGCAGGGCAACCGTCCTACCTGAAGCCTTGTCCATTGCCAGGAGATCGACACCGCAGTCGTCGGCCACCGGCGTGAAGGGCGCGATGCGTCCGCCCGATCGGGCGATCAGGTTGGCGCCGACGACGCTCTCGGTAATCCAGCCGATCTGGCTGCTGGTCACGCTGTAATCCGTAGCCCGGATGTCAAATTCTGCGCTCTTCATGTACCGAAGCAATCCTTCGGGAGCAGACGAAGTCAACGAAAAAGAGACTCATAGTCTGTAGATCAATCGTCTGCAAACGGCTCGCTTTGGCGGATGGATATTCGCAAGCGGGTAGGGAAAAACATTCAGCGCCTAAGAAAGGCGAAAGGCTGGTCCCAAGAGGAACTAGCCTTCGAATGCGGCCTGCATCGCACTTACATAAGCGGCGTAGAACGCGGAGTGCGGAATCCGACAGTAACCGTGCTTGAGAAGATCGCGTCTTCCTTAGGTCGAAGCGCAACGGAACTCTTGGAATGACGATATTTGTGAGTGTTGGGTCGGGCCGGGAGGCTAACCTCCCTCTGATCCCAATGCGTGGAGGAGGTGAATTATCGCCGTATCGACCTGTCGATCATCTGAAAAGCGGCCAAAACTGAACCGAATGCACTCGGATGCAGTAGCACCGTCCATGCCCATGGCGCTTAGCACATGTGAAGGCTCAATCGTCCCAGACGAGCAAGCAGACTGCGTTGATGCGGCGATGTAAGGCTGTAGTCGAGCTAACAAGTCGGCGGCATTTTGACCATGAAAATGCATGAGCGCATTTCCAGGGTGACGGTTTTCTCGCCCTCCGATCAAGCTCGCAATCCGCCTTTCCTCGAGTTTTTCAACAAATCGATCTTTGATAGATTTGACACGCTCGCGCTCTTCAGCGCCATTTTTTGAAACAAGGCGACAGGCTTCACCAAACCCCGCGATTAACTCTGTTGCCATCGTTCCGCCGCGGCGGCCTCCCTGTTGGCCGGCTCCTATGATCAAGGGCTTTATCAAGCCAACTGCTCCGGGGCCGGTTAGCAATGCCCCAACCCCCTTGGGTCCGTAAACGGCAGTGTCAGAGAAAATGCCGAAGCATCAACGTAGCTCGCGGCCCCCAAGTTTTAGGCAGCCATTAATCTCCAGTCGGTCAGGGCTGCTGAACGGCGTGATTTAAGTGTCGGACGATCGACTAAGTGGCGTTCGAGATTGAAGTGGTTGTGAATGCTTGCGTGAATGGATGAGAACTTCTGTAGGGTTTTGATGTCTTTGAATTTTGCCATTGCACCTTCTCGTCGCCGAAACGGTTGATGGGAGTTTTCTGCGCGATTGTTGAGCCTCTTGCCACAGACCTGGTGCTTGGCATTGCCGAGAACCTTCATTGCCGCGCGATATGATCTGAGTCGGTCGGTGACGATCATTGAGGGGCTACCGTAGCGCTTCATTGTTCGCTTTAGGAAACTCAGGGCCGCCTTTCGATCTCGACGCTTCGTGGCAAACACCTCAAGTACTTCACCTTCGTGATCGACGGCGCGCCATAGATAGTGAGTTTCTCCGTTGATCTGGACGAATACTTCATCAAGGTGCCAACGCCATCGAGAGAAGTTGCCTTGGTGGATGCGTTTCTTTCTGATCCCGGCCGCGAACATTGGGCCGAACCGGTTCCACCAATACCGGACGGTTTCGTGGCAGACATCGATGCCGCGCTCGAATAGTAGGTCTTCGACCTGCCGCAACGATAGAGGATATCGAATGTACATCAAGACCGCCTGGCGGATGACCTCAGGCGAGCTGTTAAAATATCGGAAAGGATTTTTCATCGCAGGAAGCTTAGGCCGAGCGTCAGTTCTCTCAAACCGATTTAGTCTGACAGTGCCATTTGATGATAGGAACCGTGCATGTGCGTAAGTCCAAGCAAGTTGAGGTCCCAGCGTGTTTCCACGCCGGGACCTGCAATTGCTAGAAAAGTACTCTGATACCAACGACACCGAAGATCGTATCGTTGTCTTTGCCTTCAGCTTCAGCGAGATCGGCCGTCTCACCGAAGACGCGTTCATAGTGAACGCCAACATAGGGTGATAGTAGACGGTCAACTACGTCGTAGCTAAGTCGGGCACCGAGTTCGAGCGTCGGGCCGAAAGCACCAACCTCTGCATCTGGATCGTCGTTAAATGGCAGATCCAGTTCGACACTTGGTACCAGGATTAACCTGTTCGTTATCAGGCCCTCATACTCGGCTTCAAATCGGGCGCTAGGGTTTTCAGACAAAAACAAATCAGCATCCACCTCGAACCACTGTTGAGCCAGTCCGTGTATCCCAATCACACCATGCAGTCGGTCCTGCCCTTCGGGCGTATCGATACGAACGCCTGCGACCGCGTCAAAGAAGTCTGTTATCGGCACCTGTATTCGAGCCTGGTTCTCCAGTGTCTCGAAAGTGTTCGGCTCCGTCTCATACTCCGCTTCGGAACGCCAGACGAACTTGTAATCGTAGGTCCCAACAAAGGCGTCGAAATCCCAAGCGAGCAAGTTATCCGAACCTTCGCCGAGGCGATACTCGAACTGCTCCATTTGTATGCCCCAGGTTGCTTCCTCGGCTTGCGCCGAGGACGCGAGGACAGCGGCAGAGAACAGAATCCCTGCCGCACAATATAGATTTCGCATAGGTCTCACCCTTCCGTGCCGGAAGCGGCTGAGGCGGCTTGTTCGGTCGGACCACCCTCGACAATCACGCGCCGGAACATACCACTGTCTGCGTGGTAGGACAGGTGGCAGTGAAACGCCCATTCACCAGGCGCATCGACTTCAGTCTCCATGTAAACGGTTGTACCGGGCGCGACGCTCACAACATGCATGATTGGGTCCCACTCGCCTTCGCCGTTGTCCAAGATCGACCACATGCCATGCAGGTGCATTGGATGCGTCATCATTGTTTCATTGACGAATTTGAAACGAACCCTTTCGCCATACTGAAGGCGGATTGGCTCCGCTTCGCTAAAGCGAATCCCGTTAATAGACCAGGAATACCGTTCCATGTTTCCTGTAAGACGTAACTCAATTTCTCGTGTTGCTTCGCGGTCTTCGTATAGAGGCGCTTGTGCCCGCAGATCCGCGTAAGAAAGGAACCGGCCGCCGTTTGCGGCGACCGGGGCTATCCCACTATCTGGAGCGTAATAAGGGTCTTGTACGGCCATCACCCCATGAGCGGAATGATCCATACCGCCATCGCCTTCATGGTTCATACCGTCCATAACGGCACCATCCGCCATGGTATGCGTCATATCTCCGTGTCCCTCGTGAGACATGCCCTCCATGACTGTGCCGTCCGACATAGTATGGGTCGAGGCACTATGATCCCCATGGCTCATACCCTCCATCTCGGTGCCGTCGTCCATCATATGCATCATACCGGACATAGAGCCATGATCGCCGTGGTCGCCATGTGCCATCCCCATGTCCGCCATCGTAAGGAGAGGTGGCTCTCGAAGCTCTGGAACTTCCGCTTCCATGCCCTCTCTAGGTGCAAGAGTGGCCCGCGCATAGTCGGTCCGTCCCATGCTTTCCGCAAAGATGCTAAAGGCCTGATCCTCTCGCGGCCGGACAATAACGTCATAGGTTTCAGCAACTGCGATGCGGAACTCATCAACCGTGACAGGTTGGACAGCATTCCCATCTTTATGGACTACCGTCATTTCCAATCCCGGTATTCGGATGTCGAAATAGGTCATTGCTGAAGAGTTGATGAAACGGAGCCGAATTCTCTCACCTGGCTCGAACAACCCGGTCCAATTCTGTTCAGCACTACGTCCGTTTATGAGGGCGGTGAAACCTTGAACATCTTCGATGTCGGTTGGCATCATCCGCATTTCACCCCAATCACCACGTTCCGCCAATGCCGCATCGAAACCCATCTCGTCGGAGTCCTCTAAGAAGTCGAACAAGGTTCTTTGCTGACGATTATAATAATCAGGCATCATCCTTAGATTACGCATGATCCGATCGCCTGAATGCGGATGGGCATCAGTTAGCTGGATTACGTACTCACGGTCATACCTGAAGGTTTCTCTGTCTTCCGGCTCGATGATGATTGCTCCATAGGCACCGTCCGGCTCCTGAAATCCAGTGTGGCTGTGGAACCAATAGGTGCCAGCTTGAACAATCGGAAACTGGTAGGTGAATGTTTCGCCGGGTTCAATCCCGTCAAAACTGATGCCAGGAACACCGTCCTGTTGATAGGGGAGAATAAGCCCGTGCCAGTGGATCGAAGTCGACTCCGAGAGATTGTTAGTTACGTTGATGACAACGTCTTCTCCCTCTTGAAACCGAAGGACCGGCCCAGGAGATGCGCCATTGTATCCAATGCCTGTTCGGGTGAAGTCGCCCGTATCGATCATTACCTCATCGACAGTGAGGTTGTAGGTTCCGGCCAGCGCCGCAGGGGCGACGGCGACCAGCGAACCTAGCCCGAGCATTGTTGCTCGGGCCAGAGTTGCGAGTTTCATTTTTTCTATCTCCAGGATTAGTGAGTGAGGCTAATCTCGCCGACCATGCCAGACCCGTAGTGCCCAGGAACGTTGCAAGCGAATTCAAGCTCTGCGTGGTCGGGGAACGTCCAAACGATCTCCGCTGTTTGGCCGGGCTCCAGCAGCACGCTATTGGGTTCTTCGTGCATGCCATGACCCATGGACGCTTGCATGGCCTCTGCAGCAGCGTGATCGATTCTATCGAAGTCAATTACACCATGCTCGACCATCATCTCCATTTCGGGTTGATGGGCGAGGTGCATTTCCGCGGTTCCAATATTGAACTCGTGCACCGCGTCTCCTTTGTTGGTGATCACGAACCTGACGGTTTGGCCTTCCTGGAAGGAGAGCTCCTCGGGCTCGTAATAGTTATCATACATGTCGACATGCACTGTTTCGGTGGCTTCTGACGCGTCACCACTCATACCGATTTCATCATCGCTCGAATGACCTTCACTCGCTTGGGCGGCTCCAAACGAAAAAGCGATAAGCATAACAGCAATGCTTGCGACGACAGCCTTCGCTGCAGTCATACTGCGTTTAACAGGATTCATTTTGATTTCCTCGCAAGTTTAATCAGGCAACATTCGCGCTTAAGAGCGCGCCAATAAATTTGTGTTGTCTGTTAAGCTCGTGGAGGAGGCAGATCTACGCTCGGCTCGGCCTTAGCCAAGTTACGGTCGTGGATATGGGAAGTGGCAATGCGGTTTGAATAGCGGATGATCTCCGGGGCAACCTCATCGCGCAGCGTAGCTGATACGCAGTGGCCTACTGCAAACATGCAGCAATTCGCTTCTGGGCTCGTTTCCGCAAGATCGACGGAATCGAGCCCACTCTCAGAAACGGCGCTATGTAAATGGTCATTGTATGACAGACCATCTGCATGAGCGGAATGGAAGATTCCAAAGCCCAGCGACGCGCAGTACACAATAATGCATAGTCTCTTCAACATATTTAGATAGTTGTTTACGGTCGGTGGATCGTCAAGTGACATAATCGTTATTCTTATCGTTACTCTTTAGAATCGATCGAAACGGGTTGGCTAGGCAAAATCTAGAAGAGCCAGCAATCCCGGACGATCATGCCGGGCGGCCGATGCGTTGTCATAGTAGAACGGTCTTGTCACGTTAACTGAGCAAGACGACTGAACGCCCTAACTCGTTCTCCTCAGTTCACCAACGCAGACCACGCCTCTAGAGTTTCGATACGAAATTGCTTCATGGATTTTCGGGCTAGGAGATGACGTTGGATGTTGAAGTGGTTGTAAAATGCTGCGTGGATTGAGAGGAAGCGCTGAGCCGATCTAGCTGACTTGAACCTCTGTTGCTTCCGTTCTCGTCGGCGGGTCGGCAGATGCGAGTTCTCAGCTCTATTGTTAAGTCGTTTCCCCACTACGTGAGATGTGTCGGGAAAAAGCGTGCGGACAGCAACACTCGTTGGCCTCCATTTGTCCGATACTATCTCAGTCGGTCGGGTTGCAACGCGAGACATGGTTCGCCGGAGAAACTTCTTCGCAGCGGCAGAGTCCCGCCGGGGCTGCAGTCGGACGTCTAACACCTCGCCTTCTGCGTCGACCGCTCGCCACAAGTAAAACTGGCGGCCCCCGATCTTCAAGAAAACTTCGTCGATGTGCCACCGCGTATCGGTGCCTCCCCTGGGCACGCGCATTCGACGTGCGAAGAGCAGACCAAACTTTTGACACCATCGCCGGACGGTTTCGTAAGACACATCTATGCCGCGTTCCGCCAGAATCTCCTCAATATCCCGATAGCTCAACGTGTAACGGTAATAGAGCCGAACGGCTATCTGGATGATTGTCGGATGGAAGCGATGGCGGAGGTAGATCGAGCGTTGCATCTCAATTCAGTACCACAATCAGCCGGTTAACGTGACAACGCCAGATTAGGCTATACTCTGCCGGACAAAGAATGAATTTTTGCGACAAGTTAGTAGCATTGGGACCGGTATTGCCGTTTGTTGCGGTGTCGACATGCGCCGGACAAACAACTCATTTCGGCCTCTGGTTCTTGGTTTAATTTCTCCGCGAGGAAGTTAACAAAATGGAAAATTTCTTGGCTCTCCTCGCGGAGTATGGACCTTTGGTATACGTGCTCCTTTTCTTATATTGCAGCCTAAAAAGTGGGTTACTACCGCTCTTCGCAGGTTTCGCAGCGTACGAGGCGGCGTTGGATGTTAACCTTGTATTAGTGACGACATTTGCGGGTGGGTACTTGGGTGACGAACTGCGTTTCGCGATAGCAAGGCGCTACGGTTCGAAAGTAGGCGCGCGTTGGCCTCGGGTTCAAGAAGCGATAAACCGAGCGCGAATCTTGATGGACCGTTACGGCGCCTGGTACATCTTCATTTACCGATATCCAAAAGGGATGCGCACGATTGGTGCCATTCCTGTAGGAATCGGTGAGATGCCTTGGGCCAAATTTACTCTTTTCAATGCTGCGTCGGCTGCGCTTTGGACAATCTTTCTTGTTCTTGGAGGTTACCTGTTCGGAGACCTTATTGCGTCGACTGCGGAAAGTGGTTGGGGCGCTATAAGCATCGCGCTGTTACTCGGCTTCTTGGTCGTAACTTACATAGCGTGGCGCCGCGTGTCGCGGACCCTGATCTCGGAGACAATTTGATTGTATTGCATCTGGATCGTGGCGCGTATGCCGCAGCTCTTTCACCGCGCCGGCGTTACTTGTCCTTCGAACAGTTCTTGTCGCGCTTGCCGAATAATTTGAATTGCCGACCAAGAAAAAAGAGCTGCCATTAGGATCGCAACCGCGAGATCCGGCCAACCGGAGCCGGTGAACCATACGCCTAGGGCGGCAAGCATAACCGCGATGTTTCCGATTGCGTCATTTCGGCTACAGAGCCAGACGGAACGTACATTTGCGTCTCCGTCTTTGAACCGCATCAGGATAACAACGCTTGCCAAGTTGGCGACGAGCGCCAGAAAACCGATAGCACCCATAATCTGCGCTGTGGGTATACCTATAACGAAGACTTGATAAATTGAGGAACCTAGGACCCACGCCCCCATCGTAGCCAAGCTAACTCCTTTGATCATCGCGGCAGTCGCCCGCGTCCTAAGCGACATACCTATGACATACAGACTCATGGCGTAAGTCACCGTGTCTCCCAAAAAGTCGAGAGCATCAGCTTGTAATGCCTTTGATGACGCAAGATAACCGGCGGACACCTCGATCAAGAACATAACGCCGTTGATAGCGATAACAGCCCAAAGTGCACGTCGGAATTGTTGTGACGCGCCATCAAATTTCGCATTCGTTCCGCAACAACCGCCGCTCATTTCTCCATTATCCTCTTGATAAACCCTTTTCTGATTTTGAATATAGATGCTACAGTCACTGTAGGTTCAAGAGGTAAATTGAGATGGCATCTTTATTAACAATCGGTCTGGTATCGAAAACCACAGGCTGCAAAGTCCAAACAATCCGGTACTACGAGGAGGTCGGCCTAATCCCGTCACCCGACAGATCGAGCGGCAACCAGCGAGTTTACGAACAAGATCACGTCGAACGCTTACGGTTCGTGAAGCATGCTCGAGAACTAGGATTCTCAATTGCATCTATTAGAGATTTGCTCAGCTTATCCGACGTTCCAGATCAATCCTGTAGCGCTGCGGATTCTATCGCCCGAGATCAATTGGTACAGGTTGAGCAACGACTAGAACGGCTTCGAATCCTTAAGCTGGAACTGGAGCGGATGATCGAGCAGTGCGACGGTGGTCGAATCAAAGATTGTCGTATCATCGAAGTACTGGGCGATCATTCTCAATGTGCGACTGACCACGGAACTGAAATTCCTTGATTTCAATAGGCGCTCGTCGATTTTTCGCCGGTTTGAAGAGGCTAGGGCCTAGATCGCGAAGGGTTGATTTAGGGCAATATGCTATTGCTAGGTTTCTCGGCATTAATCGATCAACAGGGCAGTGTCAGAGGAAACTGTGTTGAGCGGGCCAATCTAGTTTCATAGCGTAGCTTGATGAGAAATCCATTCCGCTACTTCAAGACTTCTCCAGAAATCATCCGTCTCGCCGTCATGATGTACTTCCGCTATCCGCTATCTTTGCGGCAGGTGGAAGACCTTCTGTTCGAGCGCGGTATCGATATCTGCCATGAGACAGTGCGGTACTGGTGGAATCGGTTCGGTCCGATGTTCGCTGCGGAGATCAGGAAGAAACGCATCCGTCACGACAACTTTTCTCGCTGGCGGTGGCATCTGGATGAGGTGTTCGTCCAGATCGATGGAGAAACACATTACCTATGGCGCGCTGTCGATCACGAAGGTGAAGTGCTGGAAGTCTACGCGACGAAGCGTCGGGACCGAAGAGCAGCGCTGTGTTTCATGAAGCGGGTACTGAAGCGCTATGGCCGCCCATCAGAGATCGTTACAGATCGCCTCCGGTCATATCGAGCGGCGATGCGGGACCTCGGCAATGCCGAGCACCAGGTCTGTGGCAAGAGGCTCAACAATCGTGCTGAAAACTCCCATCAGCCGTTTCGACGACGAGAAGGAGCGATGTCGAAGTTCAAAGACATCAAGACTCTTCAAAAGTTCTCATCCATCCACGCAAGCATCCACAACCACTTCAATCTGGAACGCCACTTAGTCGATCGTCCGACATTTAAATTACGCCGTTCAGCAGCCCTGACCGACTGGAGATTGTTGGCTGCCTAGAGCTCGGCACCACGCAGTTACGACCGATCTTTGGTTTTTCTCTGACAGCGCCTCACTTCGGTTTGTTTCGTGAGCGCGCCGATGGAAAGTATGAATTACCCCTTGCACCTCCAGCCGCTAGAGGTCCTACACTTTAGATATTCGCGCATGGTTGTTCGGTCGGGGGATTTCAAAAAAACTGGTGTAGGGTGGAAAAAGGTGACTTATGGCTAAGCATTCGCCCGCAGAAGTTTATCGGCGACACTGCGCCGCAGCCCGGTTCGTAGCCATTCGAGTTCGTGGATTGGCTGTTGATTGATGGTATCGCAGAATACCTCAAAAACGGTCATTGAACCGGTACGCTCACAAACTTGGATTGGTTCTGTACTTGCGGTTCGTTTTCTTGGGTGGGCATCAATTGCTGCCTTAGGCGCCTTTTCTCTCAACAACTATCTAACATATTGGCACGGTTGGCCGGGACCACTTGGAACTAGTACAGAGAGTTCCGGCGTCCTGTCATCAGTTCAGGTTTCATTCTACGTGCTGGCTGTCTTTGCAGCCTCGGCTTATGTCCTGAAACATCGCTATAGATCACTAGAGTCGGAGCGCGACCGTGTGCTCAGGGTCAACTCAATGATCATCCGCACTGCATTTTGGGCAGTGTTTTTAATCGGTATTATTGACTTCAGTCTCGCCTTCTTGAACGGCGAGGAGTTGCTGAACGATGTTGTCGGCACCTCGTTCGCCGATTCGTTGATGAGAGCAGAATTTCGTGGAGCATATGTCCATATGTCTCTGATAGGCCTTTCGCTCTTCATTGCCGTCCTCGTTCGGATGATCGGTGTCCCGTGGCTTGCTCTACTTATCTTTGTGTCTGAGCTGCTTATCGTACTTTCCCGCTTCGTCTTTTCCTATGAGCAGGACTACATGGCTGACTTGGTTCGGTTCTGGTACGCGGCGCTGATAATCGTTGGTTGCGCCTACACATTACGAGAAGACGGGCATGTCAGGGTCGACGTCTTTTACGCGCGGTTCACGTCGAAGACCAAAGGGGTGGTCAATGCGATTGGCGCGCTTCTTTTGGCGATGCCCTTCTGTTGGTTGATCCTCATTGTTGGCGCGTCCGGTCACACAGGAATCATCAACAGCGCGCTCTTGACGTACGAGATAGAGGGTCTCGGCAATAGTCTGTATGTGTTTTACCTGATGACCACTTTCGTAGGTGTCTTTGCCATCACGATGATGGTTGAGTTCGTTGGGTTCTTTTTTGGCGCTATGTCCGATTGTTTGGCCCCGCAAACGTTCAGCCAAGAGTCGAGTCCAAGAAAACGTTAGGGGGCGGAGAAGAACAAGATGGAGTATCTTTTCCTTGTAACGATGACTCTTATTCTCGCTGGCGCGCTTGCTTCCGGCTTCCCCGCAGCATTCGCAATCCCAGGCTCAGCCATAGTGTCGATTGCGCTTGCGGCAATGTTCGGTTGGTTGTTCGCGGGTGATGTAGATGCCTACTTTGTGCACACTGGAGGGGCGGCGACGTGGTTATCTGCTGGCGTGATCAATATTCGAGGAGTATTCCGGTCCGACGAGACTGATATCCTTATCGCCATCCCACTGTTTATTTTCATGGGCGTGCTGCTTCAACGATCCAAAATCGCTGAAGATCTGCTCCTGGCCCTGACCCGTCTTCTTGGTCCGATGCGCGGCGGGCTTGGTATTTCGGTCGTTTTCGTCGGTACGATCCTTGCCGCGACGACAAGTGTCATTGGCGCGACCGTGGTTGCTATGGGCACGATCGCTTTGCCGAGCATGGTCCGGGTGGGATATTCCAAGCCCTTAGCCGCTGGGACCGTTGCAGCAACTGGAACTCTAGGCCAGATCATTCCCCCTTCTATAGTTTTGATAATACTAAATCACCAACTGACGACCGCAGTTTACCAAGCCAACAGCGCTCGCCGAGCCCTCTACACGGCTTCTACCGGTGAGTATTCCATGCCGACCGAACTCGAGGTGCCGTTCGTCAGTATCGGCGAAATGTTTCTAGGAGCCTTCATTCCCGGTTTTTTGTTGGTGGGCCTGTTTCTGTTATACATTGGAGCGACTGCCTTTTTTCGACCCGATTTTGCGCCAGTCCCCCAAATTGAGGAAACGAAGGATGGGCGTGCTGCTTTCCTAATTCTACGCGCTCTATTGCCGCCGCTAGTTCTCATTCTTCTTGTACTGGGTTCAATCATCTTGGGCGTTGCAACGGTCAATCAAGCGGGTGCCATTGGTGCCGCTGGAGCAATGGTCTTGGCCGGGCGGCGGGTGCATGACGGAAAACGCTTAGCATCACTCCCGGGAGTGATTGCGGTTGTCTCTGTTCTCTTCATAGCTCTTATAACGACCGTATACGACGTCAATCTAAGGAAAATGGAGACTGCGGAAAGCATTCAGGGTGTCGTCCTGGCGGCGCTCGCAGTTGGATTCTTACTGTTTGCGTTGGGATGGAGCGCTTGGCGATTGTTCACCACGGACCAATTGCTAAGGCGAGCTGTTGAAGAAACCACGAAAACCACGGCGATGATTTTTGCGATTCTGATCGGCGCGGTGATGCTGACCGCTGCCTTTCGGGCTTTTGGGGGCGAAGTCCTGGTCAGGGACGCTCTTGAAAATATACCGGGGGGCTTTTTCGGGCAGTTTGCTGTTGTAATGACTGTTATCTTTTTGCTGGGGTTCTTCCTGGACTTTATCGAGATAATCGTGGTGGTAATTCCCATCGTCGCGCCAATTATTCTGCTCGACCCTTCGGCAAATGTGACTGCGTTGTGGTTAGGTGTGATGTTTGCCTTGATCATCCAAACATCATTTTTGACACCACCGTTCGGATTTGCCTTGTTCTACCTTCGTGGTGTCGCGCCGCGCGCAATAACGACTCTCGATATTTATAAAGGCGTTGCTCCTTTCATTGCCCTGCAACTCATTGCGGTCGTGTTGGTTTTTGCGTTTCCAACGATGGTCAATTTTTTACCGAACAGAGTTTTGCTTCAATCAGAGGCGGCTCCTCCAACGACGAACCCAAGGTTACAGTACTGTATGGAGGGTTTCGTCTCCGATGAATTCTCCAAGAATGGTGACGTGATCCGACGGGCAATTGTGCACGCTCGATCGCTGGACCTTCAATCGTTGCCGAATGACCTGCGAACGGACTTTATTCAGGGAGTTGAGAACGCTGAAAATACATTTCAGGCGATGGCCCGCGTCGATGATGCCTCAAGGAGAATTGCGGAGGCCGCGACGAGCTATCGCCCAGTTCATGTTTTTGTTCGCGGTCTTGAACGAGAATTGCGTCGGATAGATCAGGAAACCTCACAATTGGTGGAAGAAATCTCTCGCTTTAGGGCTGATGCCGAGCCTGAGGTCAGGCAAGGGGCTAGGGCCCGACTCGATGACCTCTCGTCTCAACGACTGAACATCGCTGATCAAATCCCAATAGAATGGCAAACAACTCAGGATGAGTTCAGGGCGCTACAATTGGAAGAAGCGAGTGCCCGCCGCACTTATCGTCGAATGGCCGATGCGGCGTACGGTCCGGTACAAGAAATACGGACGTTGGTCGAGGATAGAAACAGGCTCGCGCTTCTTCGATACCGGCTGCAGGAAGTACTTGCGCTCGCGCAATCCGATCCGCGACAAGACGCACCCACACGCATGCAAGAACTGTCAGCGGAGTTCGCGTCTGTTGCCGGCACTGGCGAAATTCGCAATCTGTTGTCCCGTGCTAGGCGTGCACTTACCGGTGACGAACCTGATGCAACGACCGCATCTCGTTTGCTGTCGGACGCAGAATCCGCACTGGGAAGCGAGATCGCTTGGCGTAGCCGCGCAAGCGCAGAGTTGCTTCCAGCGCTGGAAGCGTATGACGCAGCGATATACGATACTATCGGCCTTCGTGGCCAACCCCGATTGCCTGAACACGTCGCTGGCGAAATTGCCTCATGCATAACGAAGGGCCGGGATATCGAACTGGCATTCTAGAGTCAGCCTGCGGTTCGCCTGGTGCTTAAATTGATACGGGTTTCCTGCCACACCATGTGAAATATTAGTCAAAACCTCTTTTGCCCACTCGGCTACAATGCCACGCTCGTTCTTCTCTTTGGGAGGCCGGGCTGTCATCAAATGTTGGTGATCTGCCCTAAGAGAATCGAACCATTTTGAGCCGGAATTTCCCAACGATCTTCCCTGAGCTGGGCTAACGCCATTTGTTAAGATGCGACGCCTTGCCTCTCGACTGTCCATGATTTCTATCGTACAAACCGTGATGGTCTCAAAAATCCGCTTTTTCACGATAGCACTTATTGCCGTCTTCGCGGTCGGCACTGTTGTGCTTTCTGCCGGTTCTACGACCATGTCGCTTAATATGCTTCTGAGCGACGCCGGCGTCATCGATATGGCGGATTGTCATGGCTGTGGCATCGACACTGACGGCGACGACAGCGGACCGACCTGCGAAACAGTCTGTACGATCTCGTTCGCTGCGGGCTTGGGCCGGTTTGACACATTCAACCCCCACATTGCGCACGTGGTCAGGCCGCTGCTGGTTGAACACCTGGCGGGTTGGATTGACCTGCCGGAGCCTTACCCTCCCCGAGCTCTCATCTGATTCGACGCGGATCGGGGCACGCCTCGATCGCTGTATCGGAACGCGACTGCCGGACCTTTGCACCGGCTGTCGCTGCTGATTCCATGCACGGACCGAGATCCGTGCGTGTAATGCAATCCGAACATCAGATGGGACCAAGACAATGGCATCTCCCCACAACTTACTACTGTCACGGCGAAGTCTGATGACAGCTTTGGCGGCCAGTACTGCAAGTCTCGCAGCGCCTAGCATTATTACGAATCCCACACATGCCGCGGGAGCCAGATCGTTTTCGCTTCAAGCGGCCGCCGGCCGGGCACGTCTCGTGCCCGAGCCGCACGGGGAGACGCCAGCCTGGTGCTACAACGGCACAATTCCCGGTCCGGAGATGCGCGTCCGGCAGGGCGAGCGCCTGCGCGTGACGGTCGAGAATGCTCTGGCCGAGGAGACCACCGTCCACTGGCACGGGCTCCGTGTCCCGAACGCGATGGACGGCGTGCCACACGTGACGCAGCGCCCGATCGCAGCAGGGGGGACCTTCCTCTACGAGTTCGACGCGGTCGATGCCGGGACGTTCTGGTACCACCCGCACCAGCGGAGCTTCGAGCAGGTCGGGCGCGGCCTCTACGGCCCCCTGATCATCGAGGAAGCCGAGCCACCACGGGTGGACCGGGAGGCGACCTGGGTGCTGGACGACTGGCGGCTGACGCAGACGGCCGAGATCAGCGATGATTTCGGCAACCGACACGACATGAGCCATGGCGGTCGGGTCGGCAATACAGCCACCATCAACGGCCGCGTTCCGAACGAATTCGCGGCGCATCGTGGTGAGCGCGTTCGGTTGCGACTGATCAACGCTGCGAATGCGCGGATCTTCGGGCTCGACTTCCAGGGTCACGCGCCTATTGTCATAGCGCTCGACGGTCAGCCGGTCACCCCGCATGAGCCGCCGGGCGGTCTTGTCGTCCTCGGACCGGCCATGCGCGCCGACCTCATCCTCGACATGACCGGAGAGCCGGGCAGCCGGACGCAGGTCATCGACAGGTTCTACCAAGGCCTCGAATATCGGCTGATCGACCTCGCTTACGACGACACAACACTCAGGGACAACGTGCCCGATTGGCCTGTCGCGCTGCCGGCCAACCCGCTGCCAGAGCCCGCTGCCGCCACGGCCCGCCGGCATGACGTTGTTTTCAACGGCGGCATGATGGGCGGCATGGTCATGCGCGAGATGGGCGGCAGCATGGGAGAAGGCAGTTCGAGCGGCATGAGCGGCATGACGGGGGGAATGATGGGCATGATGCATGGCGACGGCATCTGGTTCATCAACGGCAAGGCCGCCAGGGGTCATGTCCTCGACCCGATGCTGACCCTAGAGCACGGCGAGAGCCACGTGATCGCAATGACTAACGCGACCGCCTGGCATCATCCGATCCACCTGCACGGTCACTCGTTCCGCGTGATTTCGCGCAACGGCGCCCCGACGCCGTATCGCGAATGGCAGGACACCGTCCTGATGGCGCCCCGGGAGAAGGTCGAGATCGCCTTCGTCGCCGACAACCCCGGCGACTGGATGTTCCATTGCCACATTCTCGAACACCAGGCGGGCGGCATGATGGGCGTCATCCGCGTTGCCTGACACAGAAACTGAAGGAGAAGAACCATGCGCAATACTGTCCTTACCGCCTTGGCGGCTGCTGTCCTTGGTATCACAGGCTATTTGACGCTCGGCACCTTGGCGCTGGCCGAGGAGGTAACCCTCTACAAGAACCCGCAGTGCGGCTGCTGCGAAGAGTATGCCGACTACCTGCGGGAAAACGGATTCACCGTGACTGTCGAGCCGACCCACGAACTTGTGTCCATGAGCCGCGCGGCCGGCATTCCTGACAATTTCCAGGGCTGCCATCTCGCCTTCATCGATGACTATGTGGTCAGCGGCCACGTGCCTGTTGCGACTGTCGACCGCTTACTCACCGACCGACCGGACATCAACGGGATCACGCTACCCGGTATGCCGCAGGGCTCGCCCGGCATGAGTGGGGTCAAGACAGGTCCCTTCGAGGTCTACGCCATCGGCGGCGGCGCGGCGCACCTCTATGCAACCGAATAAGGAAAAGACATGAACAACGCACCGACCGGCATGGGCATGGGCGGCCAGATGATGGACGCCATGGGCGGAACGATGATGTGGGGCATGGGCCTTGTGTGGCTGCTCGTGATCGTCTTGCTCGTCCTTGGAATCGCAGCGCTTATAAAATACCTTTTTGGGGGCAAACGTTGAAGGTGCGGATCGCTTTCGGCGCTGTGTCGCTGCTCGGCGGAGGCGCTGCTGCGAGCGTTCTCTGGGTCGCACTTGACCGGAGCGGTTCAACAGAACCGGCCACCGGCCGGCTGGAACGCGGACAAGCGATTTACGCAGAGCACTGTGCCTCCTGCCATGGCGCAGAACTGGAGGGTCAGCCGGATTGGAGGAGTCGATTGCCGAACGGCCGCATGCCGGCGCCGCCTCATGATGCATCCGGGCACACCTGGCATCATTCCGACAGCGTGTTGTTCCGCATTACCAAAGAGGGGCTTTCGGCGATCGTCGGGGACAACTACGAGAGTGACATGCCTGCCTTCGGGGGCGTGCTCAACGATGGTGAAATCCAATCCGTCCTTGAATTCATCAAGAGCACGTGGCCCGAGCGCGAAAGGAACTATCAGGCGGAAATCAACCGCCGAGGTCTGGAGCTAAATCGATGAAAGTCATAATTTGGCTCGGGTTGTTACTGGGGCTCCTATTCCCTGCATCCGTTGTGGCAGGCGAACAAAGTTCGGTACCGCTTCATGACATCCCCCAGCCACTCCCTGAAATCTCGTTCGCCAACGAATATGGTGATCGCGTCACACTCGACCAATGGCAAGGAAAGATCGTCGTTCTGAACGTCTGGGCGACGTGGTGTGGTCCCTGCCGTGACGAGATGCCAACACTGGACCGACTTCAGTCGATGCTCGGTGGAGATCAATTCGATGTCGTGGTGCTGTCAATAGACCGAGCCGGAGTCGGTGTCGTCCGCCAATTCTTCGATGAGATCGGGATTAATAATCTGGACATATTCGTCGACGAGACGATGAAGGCCTCGCGAGATTTCAGAATTTTTGGCCTGCCGGGGACATTGCTCATCGGACCGGACGGACGTGAACTCGGACGGCTGATCGGGCCAGCAGAATGGGACACACCGGCGATGATCGCCTTCTTCGAAGGTGTGATCCATGAATACTCAGAAAAGGAATCCAATCAATGACCACAAATCTAGACGCTGGAAAACCCGTTCTCCGTGGAACTCCGCCACTCCGGGGAGGCTGGCTTTCAAACCGGCGACTGGTCGTAGTTCTGGCTCTCGGGATAGCGGGCACGGGTGCGGCGCTCAATTGGAGTTGGCTGACAGCGATCGGTGTCGCGCCGATCCTAATCAGCCTTGCGCCCTGTGCCGCGATGTGCGCCCTCGGCCTGTGCATGCGTGGTGGCGGGGCGAAGGCGTGCGCCGCACCAAAGGGCGATGCCGCCGATGGGTCACAACCGCTCGATCGACGAGAGTGACACGCGCGACCGGATCGCCGACAAGCGGGAAAATCAGAGGAGTTGACATGAATTTCGCACGATCGATCACACTGGCAATTGCAGCGCTCGTTTTTGCGGCGCCGGGGTCGGCACACCATCCTGGCGCGGACCTCGATATGGTCATGGGCGAGAAGGAGCAGTTCTTTCAGGCAATCGACAGCCCTGCGCCGCCATTCGATTTGGCCGATGCCGATGGCAACATTGTCCGTCTGTCAGACTTCGCCGACAAGGTCGTCATACTAAATTTCATCTTTGCAAACTGTACCGATGTGTGCCCGCTCCACTCCGAACTGATTGCAGAAGTGCAATCCATGATCAACGCCTCTCCGATGGAAGCCATGGTACAGTTTATTACGGTGACCACAGATCCGGAATCCGACACGCCTGAGATACTTCGGCGCTATGGCGAGGCGCATGGCCTGGATCCACGCAATTGGATATTCCTCACGCGACCCCCCGGCGATCCCGAGGATGCGACCCGTTCTCTATCCCAAGCCTACAACGTCATTTTCGAACCACTTGATGATGGACAGCAAATGCATGGGGTGGCGACACATGTAATTGATCGAGGCGGACGTTTCGCCGCGAAGTTCCATGGTTTGCGGTTCGAGCCATTGAACCTCGTGCTCTACATCAACGGACTCACCAATGCACAGGACGGGACAGTTGATTCGGCGGAATCCGGCTGGTGGGAAAACCTCAAAGGGTTATTTCAATGACAAACGTGTACCCGACCGGGGAACAGCCTCGTGCCAAGGAAACCAGCGAATGGCTTCCGGTTCTGCGCCGATACATGCTCTTTGTCGCTGCCGCGAACCTGACTTGGGAATTTGCGCATATGCCGCTCTACACGTTATGGGAAACAGGTACGGCAGGTGAGATTGTTTTTGCAGCAGTTCACTGCACCGGCGGTGATATTCTCATCGCGCTCAGCGCTGTCATGCTTTCCCTGTTCTTATTCGGCACTGGATCGTGGCCAGGTCAACGCCGACGGATCGTCGTCGTTAGCACAGTCGTCTTTGGTCTTGCATATACAATTTTCAGCGAATGGCTGAACATCGTAATACGCCAGGCCTGGGCCTACAGTGACCTAATGCCAGTGATCCCGCTGATCGACGCCGGGCTAAGCCCGTTCCTGCAATGGATAGTCGTTCCGCTCGCCGGCTTTTATTTCGCAAATGCCTTCCCTACGGCTAGTAGTTGGAAGCGCGCGAGCAATGCTTGAATTGTCGGGAGTTGGTTTGATCGCCGCGTTTCTGGCCGGCGCCATATCGTTCCTTTCACCTTGCGTGCTGCCATTGGTTCCAGGCTATGTTTCTTATGTTGCAGGGTTCACAGTTGGCTCTCCAGACAAAGTCCAGACCAATCATCGACGACAGACGATCACTATGGCCCTCATCTTCGTTATCGGGTTTTCAACAGTGTTTATAACTCTCGGTGCTAGTGCGACTGCGTTCGGCCGACTACTGCTAAGCTACCAGTACGAACTCAATCTCGTGGGCGGTGCAATTGTGATCCTGTTCGGTCTTTTTACGATTGGCATGGCAAAGTTTACGATGATGCAACGGGAATTCCGGTTCCACCTATCGATTCTGGGAGGACGGCCACTTTCGGCCTATGTCCTCGGCCTGGCCTTTGGTTTTGGCTGGACACCCTGCATCGGGCCAATCCTTGGCACAATTCTAACCGCAAGTGCTGCATCTGCGACTGTCACCGAGGGCGTTATCCTGCTCGCGATCTATTCTGCCGGGCTGGGCATCCCGTTCCTGCTCGCCGCCGTGTTTACAGACAGCCTTGCAATTCATCTGCGCAACATTCGGCTCATCGGCCGTCGGCTGCACCAACTGGCGGGCGGGGTGATGGTGGCGATGGGAATCATCATGATGACCGGCCAACTCTCCGTTTTCGCATATTGGCTTCTCGATACATTCCCGTTGCTCGGCCGAATCGGATAGTACTATGTAGAGTACACTGTTACAGACACTTCGCGCGAACTTAACCCCTAACGCGACCAGCCGGATCTATACACCAGACTCTCGTTGCTGTACGCGGACCTAGAAAATTTCGCGCGTGTCTACTTTTTATCATTCATTGAATGCATTTTCCCCAACGATGAAGCGGTTGGGTTAGGCCTGCTGGTCCACGACCAAGTGAAATACGCCGTGATTTAGGCGTTGAAGAGTTAGCTTGGCATAGAAACCCTCGACGACGTTCAGCTGTGAGTTCGACGTTGGCGTTAATTGGAAGGTTTGTTGCGAACGGCGCTCAACCCGAACCCGAACCTTCGCTTGGGTACAGAATTAGAGAACTTATCTTACGGGAAGTATCGTTTGTGTTTTGAGAGTTTGATTGTTGGCCGCGTCATTTCCGCGAAGCACGCCAAGATTTCCAGTCCACGTCATAGGATTCGACTGATACAGAGAGCCGGTATCCATCGCCAGGAAGTTGTGGCACTGTCAGACTAAATCGGATTGAGCATCTCGGAGTGCAGCCTTAGCTTCGCCCGATGAAAAATCCCTTTCGCTATTTCAACAGTTCGCCCGAGGTCATCCGCCAAACAGGCACTGTCAGAGAAAAACCAAGGTTCGGTCGTAAAAGTATGGCGCCGAACCCTAGGCAGCCAATAATCTCCAGTCGGTCAGGGCTGCTGAACGGCGTGATTTAAATGTCGGACGATCGACTAAGTGGCGTTCGAGATTGAAGTGGTTGTGGATGCTTGCGTGGATGGATGAGAACTTTTGAGGAGTCTTGATGTCTTTGAACTTCGACATCGCTCCTTCTCGTCGTCGAAACGGTTGATGAGAGTTCTCTGCACGATTGTTGAGCCTCTTGCCACAGACCTGGTGCTCGGCATTGCCGAGGTCCCGCATCGCCGCTCGATATGACCGGAGGCGATCTGTAACGATCTCTGATGGGCGGCCATAGCGCTTCAGTACCCGCTTCATGAAACTCAGCGCGGCTCTTCGGTCTCGGTGCTTCGTTGCATAAACTTCCAGGACCTCACCTTCGTGATCGACGGCACGCCAAAGGTAGTGCGTTTCTCTGTTGATCTGGACGAAGACTTCATCAAGGTGCCAGCGCCATCGAGAGAAGTTGCCGCAATGGATGCGCTTCTTTCTGATTTCTGCCGCGAACATTGGGCCGAACCGGTTCCACCGGCACTGTCAGATAAAATACTGGGATGCGAACGTAACTTCACGAGACCAAGATCTAGGCAGTTAATTTACTCCATTCGACTATGCCTAGAACTTAGCTTGGAAACTCTCAAGCCGGTTCAGCCTGACAGTGTATAGGAGGAGGTCAATAACTCCCTGATACCACTGGAGATATCCCTGTAAAGGGAGAATAAATTCCCTGTTCTGAATTGAATGCAATTCTGTCAGAAGGCCCGAAAACCGACCGCGTTTGTATGTGGGCGTCAGTTGAAAGGTCAAAAAATTCAGTAAATTCCCTGTATTTTCCCTGCAAAACAGGGAGTTGCTCGCGGAGACGGGTTCACTCCAGACTGCGTCCACCACCACCCAGTCTCCCGATTTCGCCCTGTGCGGCAGATATGCCCTGAAGGCCCGGCTTTCTGGGGCTTCTGCGGCCCGTGTTTTCGCGGAGACCCGCCTCCAGACGACGAATACGGCGTATCTCGGCAAAAGTCTCTGCTGCCCCTTTTGGACGTCCAAA
This sequence comes from Alphaproteobacteria bacterium, assembly GCA_040217575.1. GTDB lineage: Bacteria > Pseudomonadota > Alphaproteobacteria > UBA8366 > Aestuariispiraceae > Pacificispira. Next base: position 782,347 of record JAVJPW010000002.1, read on the forward strand.
CGACGAGAGACGATGGATGCAGCAACGTTGCTCAGGCGATGGTTTTGAAGCCGAGAAGCCGGCGCTGCGCCGGCCATTCACTCGGAAGCACCTTGAGCCGCTTGAGATTCTGAGCGGTCAGATCGACCGGCTGACGCCCGGAGAGGATCGCCTCGACGATATCCGGTGCCAGGAAGGCAAGCTGCAGCGTCCGGCTGACATCGCCGACCGACATGGATTCGGCTTTGGCGATCGCGCTCAGGTTCGGCGGATCCGCAGACGTCAATTGGTCCATCCAAGCCAGAGGCTTCGCGATCAGGGAACAGAGGAGAGGATCGGGCCGTGCCTCATGACCGCCGAGGCCTGGAATGACGATCCGCCGTTCGATGCCCCGCCGTTTCAGTTGGATCGATTTTTCGATCGTTTTCGGCTCTTCATCCGCGAACCGAAGCTGCATCGATACCCTGTCGGCGGACAGATCGATGCGAGCGATCAGGGTATGGATCGTGCGAACCTTCTCCTCGAAGGTCCCGGAACGCAATTGGGTGTGAGTGTCCTGATAATCGTTCCTGCCGATGTCCCGATCGTTCAGGATATCGCACAGAAGGTCGACAACGACTGATTCCAGATGCTCCGCCTTCAACCGCCACGCATCCGGATGGGCATCTGCATCTTCGAGAGCGCGGTGGGAGACGTAGTACCGATAGCGCCGTCCGCTCTTCACCGCATGGGTGGGGGACAGCAGGTCGCCGGTCTCATCGTAGACCAAACCTTTGAGCAGGGACGGCGACTTCGCGTTCGTCCCGAACCGTCTCGTGACGGCATTGTCGGAAAGTTGAGCCTGGACGGCCTCCCAGACAGACTCGTCGATGATCGCTTCATGCTGGCCGGGATAGGTCTCACCCCGATGCGGTATTCGCCCGACATAGAGTGGGTTGGACAGCATCTGATAAAGATTGCCCCGGCTGATGGGGACGCCCCCAACGACACACCCTGTCTTGGTATGTCGGACCTTGGAGACGATGCCCTGTTTGTCGCAAGCGTGTTTGAGTAGACGCACCGATCCGAGTTCGAGGTAGAGATCGAAGATCTGGCGGACGGTCACGGCCTCATCTTCGTTCACCAGCAGTTTTCGATCCCGGACGTCGTAGCCAAGGGGAACGGGACCGCCCATCCACATTCCCTTCTTCTTGGACGCCGCGATCTTGTCGCGGATGCGCTCTGCGGTGACCTCCCGCTCGAACTGGGCAAAGGAGAGCAGGACATTCAAGGTCAGCCGTCCCATGGAGGTTGTTGTGTTGAACTGCTGGGTGACCGAGACGAAGGAGATGCCCTGTGCATCCAGCCGTTCGACGATCTTCGCGAAGTCCGCCAGAGACCGGGTCAGGCGATCGACCTTGTAGACGACGATGATATCGACCTCTCGGCGCTCCACCGCTTCCAGCAGCGCTACAAGCCCTGGCCGATCCATCGTGCCACCCGAGAAGCCTCCATCATCAAAAGCGGTTTTGATCGGCTTCCACCCTTCGTGCGTCTGGCTCTTGATATAGGCTTCGCAGGCCTCCCGTTGGGCGTGAAGAGAGTTAAAGTCCTGCTCCAGCCCTTCATCGGTGGATTTGCGGGTATAGATCGCACATCGCTTCATCGCGAGGAGATCCCGAAGAAACGCGGCCCCGACCATTTCGCGCCGGTGATCCGCTGCGCGACCTGAGACAGGGATCGGAAGGTCTCGCCGCGATAGAGCACGCCTTCATCCATCACGTCGACCACATGGGTCTCGCCGCGCCAGTCCCGGACCAGCCGTGTCCCTGCCAAAGCAGAGACCTTCTGTTCAGGCTCAGGCTGCGCTCCTCCACCGGCAATCGCCATCAACTGCGCTCTTGTGTCGGGCCGCAGTCCGCCTTGTGCGTACGCTTGTCTATGATAAGCAGCAGAGAGTGCAAGCAAGCGCGATCCGATGCCTTTCGGTGGCGGGCGCCCATGTGCTTCCTCCCAGGCGTTCACGAGATCGTCGCGCGAAGTGGGCGTGGGGGACGCCGCGTGGCATCCCCCATTCGAGTTCTTCTGCCTCTGAGCCATGATCAGGCGCTCGCCCGATAGATCGTCTCGCCCCTCCCGTTCTTGTCGCGGGCGACGTTGATCCCTTTCTTGCGCAGGCCGGTCAGCGCGGCTCGGACGCTATGGGACTGCCACCCGGTAGCCTCCTGCAGGGCCAGAACCGTCGCTCCCTGTTTGCGCCGCATCAGCTTCAGGATCGCATCGGTCTTCCCGCCCTTAGCAGGTGCCTTGGGTTTGGTCTCCTGCTTGGTTGATTCGCTGTCAGGTGTACCGATCCCGAGCTCTGCCAGCCCTGCGACTGTGATCCGGAGGATCTTCGGGTGAGCCGTTTCGAGCCCCTTCCAGTCCGGTGTCCCGTCGACCTCTTCAATGACGCCTCGCTTGATGAGGGTCTGCAGGGACTTCGTCCGTGCGCCGCCGGCAAGCTTTACGTCGTCGGGCAGGGGTAGAACGGCGTGGTCATCCCGCTGTGATGCGGTGGAAAGGATGATGAGTTGGGTATCCGTGAGTTTCTTGGGCATCTGTACCTCCATCGTGCTCATGTGGCTGCGGGATGCAGCCGCTTGCACTGGTCCAAGCCCGAGACTGATGGAGACGGTGCGCGGGCCGAGGCCTGGAGGCGTTAGTGCCTGTCCTCAAGAGACAGCAATGCTTCCTTTGTAACAGAAGTCCAGCCTAATAATCGTCGGGAAGTGTTGGAATGCCGGTTCGCCGATAGTAGCTGTCTTGGTATGAGATCTTCGTCGTGCCGCCATTCAGGGTCCGAACTCGGACTGCCAGTTTTCGGTTCCCTCTTTCAAGCCACCAATTCAGGAATTGCGACATTGAGTCGACTTGATCCTTAAACTTGACCTGGGGGAACTTAAGGACCTCAGCAAGAAAGTCATTTAGCCAAGGAGCTTCATTTGGGACATAAACAAGCCCTTGCTCAACAAGCACACTGGCGTTCATGGCGCGTCCAAGTTTTTCCCCGATTGGCTTAATTCCAACAACATGATGGTCGGATGACTGCTGCATCTGTTGGACGACCTGAATGCCGCTAGACGCTTCTTCCACAAGGACTAGGTCTGCGCTGAATTTGGAAGCGTGGGATTCAACGAATTTGATCAGAGTTGGAAAATCTAGCTGTTTGCGAACGACGTCCAATAGCACAAGCCGTCCCTCGACGATCGACCACGTTGTGCACGCCGAATAAGCGTTGTTTTCTCCAATACCAGCCGCTGTATCCCATGACTGTATGATCAAAGTGAAACTCGAGATATCTTCGGTTAGGTCGAACCTTTGGAACCATTCGGCCTTGAAGGTTTGCCCGGTTGGCGGGATCGGGCGTTGTTGATATTGGGCTGCGAAGTTCGCGGAGCCGATTTCCCATTTTATCTTCTCAAGGGTCTCAATTGACTCGCGTTCCGGATGCAGGGCTTCACCGATCTTGCGCGAATAGGTCTTGCCATCGCCGATCTCAATCTCCTCGTCCTTTTCCGCAATTGCCGGAAGATCCAAATGCGTCCATTCGTCCGCACTGTGTTCAAGCAAACGGCCACACAGATCGTCGTCATGAACCCGTTGGGCAACAATGATGATCACACCATTTTTCTTATCATTTAGTCGTGATAGGGCGGTACCAGTGAACCATTCATGCACTTTGTTCCGCTCGGCGTCTGAATAAGCGCCTTCAGCTTTCATAGGGTCGTCGATGATCAGAATATCGGCACCGCGTCCGGTAAGTGTGCCGCCAACGGAGGTGACATAGATCCCTCCGCCCTTTGTCGTCACGATTTCCTTTTCGGTGAGTTTGCGCCTGTCTAGCTTCAGCTTCGGAAATGCTAGTTGGACAAAGGAAGATTCCATTGCTGAACGCCGCATGCGGGAAAACAGCAGGGCAAGGTCCTCGGAGTAACTTATACAAATGATCTTCTTGGACGGGTCACGCCCGAGAACCCAGATCGGATAAACGACGGAGACCGAGAACGACTTAAGGTACCGAGGCCCGACGTTGATTATAAGCCGTGTGAACTTGCCTTTCTCGACCTGCTGAAGATGCCAGGCAATCGCCTCGATATGCCAGTTCTTCTGGAACTCGGTTCCTGTTCCGAGCACATGGAAGAGTTTTTGAATGAGTGCGGCTAGCACTGAATAGATGGTTGCATGGAGCCTCTGATGGGTTGGCTTATACAGCTTCGATTTCCTTATGAGCTTCATCGGCATGACTTTGCCCCCCTCTTTTTTGCTGATGCCAGAACCTCCTCGGCAAATTGATCAAGAATGTCCAAATCCTCCGGCGCCAGTTCCTCAGCAGCGGATTCTGGTTCCTCGTCTCCTAGCAGGCGCATTGTCGTAGCAAGGACGATATTGATAGCCCTGGGGTCTCCATGGGCCGCCTTGGCAATGAGGGCCTTCAGGATCGCGCGTTGCTTGGAGATGCGTTTTTCCTTCCCGTCTATTTTGACAGGAATGCGTTCACTCAGTTCCTCGGAGAGGTCGGTTTTTAGGTTCTTCGTTCCTTTGGGGCGGCCTTTTGGGTTTCCGGAAGCGCCGGGCTTAAACTGGGTATGTTTTGGGGGATTCTTGTAGCCGACCCGGCAGCCGGCCTTCTTCTTGAGCTTAAGGCGCATCGCTGCCTCCATCCTTTTGATTAGGTGGTAACAGCAGCAGTGGATCTTCGTCCGAGCACTTATCCGCCAATTGATCGAACGTAAGACCGGATCGCGCCTGGATGGCCTGCTGGCCTGTGTATTCCTGCCAGCGGCGGATTGCCGTATCGACATAGCCACGGTCCAGCTCCATGCCATAGCCGACGCGCCCGGTCTTCTCGCACGCAATCAATAGCGTGCCGGAGCCGAGAAAGGGATCGAGGACAATCCCGCCCCTTGGCGTCGTGTCGAGAATGGCATCAGCAACCATCGCGGCGGGTTTGACGGTTGGGTGCAGTGCCAGTTCCCGCCGCCTCTCTGGAGAGAATGAGTTCGCTCCTTCATACTCCCAGACATTTGTACGATTGCGTTTGTGTTTGCCCAGCTGAACGTTGTTGAGGTGAGGAGCGTCTCCTTTCTTCCAGACCATGACAAATTCATGACGGCTCCGGTATATTCCGCCCATGCCACCGTTTGGCTTGACCCAGACGCAGGTATCCAGCTGTCTAGCATAGTGACGCTCACACACTTCTGTTAGGGCGGCGCTGTGGCGCCAGTCCATACAGATGTAGTGGACCGAGCCATCCGCGCTGTGCAGGACAATGTTGCGTACGAAATCATCCAGGAAATCGCTGAACTCAGAAGGCGACATCTCTCCGGCGCCCTGAACGAAATCAGCGTGTTTGATGCTGCCGGAGCCACAGACATTACCGTCGATTGGCACGTTGTAGGGTGGATCAGTAACTACACCTGCCGCGAGATCGCCCCTGAGAAGAATCTCATAAGAGTGTCCGACGGTTGCGTCACCACACAGCACACGGTGGTGATCGAGGCACCAGAGATCGCCTTCTGTGGTAACGGTCCGTTCTAGTCTATCCGGGATAAACTCTTCGGAGCCGGTGCTCTCGCTCTGATCGACTGACTTAATGATCAGGTCAATCTCAGGAATTTCGAAGCCGGTTAGATCTAGGTCCAGCCCCTCATCAATGACGGGTTGGAGAGTCTGGACGAGAAGATCGGTATCCCATTCGACTTGTTCGACAAGTTTATTGATTCCGAGTCTAAGGGCGGCTGCCTCGCCAGGTGTTAGATGATTCAAGATGACCACCGGGACGGTCTTCATACCGATGTTATTGGCAGCGAGAAGGACCGCATGCCCATCGATCAGCTCCAATCGCTCATCGACGATCAGGGGAGTGACCAACCCGTGCCGCTGTACCGATTTGGCAAGCTTTCCAATTTTGCGTTTGGAATGACGCCTCGGACTTTTTGGACTCGGTCTTACCGCTTCAATCGGAACATCGCGAATTCGATCCCGAAGGGGAACGAAAACGGGCAGTCTGTTATGACCGATGCCAGATTTGAAATTGGTCTTTTTCCTCAACTTTACCATCACGCGCTCCTTTCTCTCGACCTGCGAACAGAAAGAAGCGGCTCATAGCTCCCGACATCCGCAGGTATACCCTGCTTACGTCCTCTGCTATGAGCCATCCTGGTTGCGTGAGGACAACCAAGCGCTACATGTAGACCAACGAAGTTCGGATGTCTACAGTATATTGTGCTTATAGTTAGTTTGTGCCGTTCTGGCAGCCTTCGACGACGGCATTCACAGCGTCGCTGGCGCCGTTAAGTGAAAACGTGTTTCGGTGTGGTGTGTGCTGCCAGTCATTTGCCTCAAGAATCAGGGCTTGCCCGCCGGCCAGCGCCTCTACGAGAGCCATCACGTCATTGCGATCGAAGCTGACTATCTGGTCTCGTGCCAGGTTCCATTCAGCCTCGACAGGGGGACGGTCGTCGACCCTATAGGTTACCTGCCCGAATCCCTGATTGCCGAAGAAGGCACGCTGCTGAAGATATTTGACGTACGGTGCTCCAAGCTCCGGGTCTCCAGCTTCGTCACACTGAAAAACAATCGCACCGTTCGGTGTATTCTCCTCGTCATAGATATAGGCCAAATGCTTGGTCGTATCATCGAGAGGATCCGTCGACTGGACGTGTACCCAGTCTCCGTAAGGTGTTTCGATACGGTTTTGAGCGTGGGCCGACGATGAAACTGTCATGATTGATGAAGCTGCGGCGGCGCACAGCACAATGCGAAAAGAATATGGCATTGGTTTTCTCCCCGCCAATCGGAACCCGAGGTGCGCCCCCTCGGGTCGATGGCTCTTGATCCCTGGTGATCGGGGAGTTGGAAAACCGATGTGGACCGGTCCCTGTAGCCTTTAGTTCGGAGAACCTGGACATACGCCACAGGCTCCCCGACCATAGTGGTCAAGGACAGTACTGAGTCGGCAGTACCACCGTCCACATAGGGGTTTCCACGCCCCAGAGCCGTGCGTAGCGGCTCCGGGCACAGTGTTAGACGGTTGTGGGTGGGAAGTGAAGTTAATCTTCGCAGAGCTAAGCTCCTAATTCTAACTTTAAGCCCGCACAAACAATGAAGATATTCCAATCGGACGGAGTTCATGTCTCGGAAGATTTTTTGGTGCGCGCAATGTTTCGTTGGTGCCGGACCACCATTGGAGCCTGCGAGTTGAACGAAGATAGGACCAAATTCATTTCCGAATTGTCAGAAAAAATAGTCAAAAAATTGACAATGTCAGATATTATGCCATCTTATTGATGAAGGAGGATGGCTGTGACTGATGGACCATTCAAAGGACTGAAGCTAACGGCCCCCCAAAAAAAGTTGGTCGAATCTGTTGGTGACATTGCGTTTGATGATTCCGAAAGGGTCGGTCGTTTGTCGCATGCCTGCCTTCAGGACCTTGCGAAATCGGGAGATATGAAGCTTGTCGCCAACCTTAAGGCACAAGCGGCGAATGATCAGATGGACCTCGACCCTGCGGGCACCGTGAAGCGTGTTTTTGCTGAACACGAAAAGTCGGCGTTCTCGAACAGGTTGGAGCAAAACGTGGTGTATCTCGTCCAACATGGGGCGTCCCCTGAGAAGGCATTGAATGAGGCTCTTCCAGATGCGGTTCAAGGTCAGGTGCGGGATTGTGTAAACCGTATCAATGAGGAACTGATGCGCGCGCGAGACGCAGGCGATGCTAAGCCGGATCAAGTGGCGCAAGCGACGCAACATCTGCGTCGTGTCGAAGGTATGGTTCCCATCGAGAAAGCGTGCTCAGCACTCCTCGACGGCAACAAGGACGCGTTTAAGGACAGCGTCCAAAAAAAACAAGGTGATGAAGAAGGGCCTAGTCTGTGAAAAAAAGAAAGAAGCCAGTCGAAACTGGCCTTCGCCTTTGTGTATCTGAAGGCGACAAGAAACGCGGTGCGGGTGAGGAAGTCGCTCGTATTGGAAAAGAGATTTTTTTCGATCCTGAGATTTTAAGCACTTATCGGTACGATGGTTGGTTGCCAGTTCATTACGATCTGTTGGTCGTTGCTGCGGCGGTCGAATACGCCGACCGTTGCAAGGCACGGCGGCTTACGAAGTGGTCGCGCACCTTTGAGCTTTCGATTCCCGTTTCGGATTATCGAAACTGGTCGAAGATCCGCGTAAGGGAGTCCTTGGAGGATGCGCTGCGTCAGCTTACGGGTGACGCTTGGCATTTTACCTTTGAGCAAGGCGCAGGTGGTGCGACCCAGGCTAGGCAGGCGCTTCTGCCCTTCCCTAAGGATCAGGTGAAATACACCATTGCGTATAGCAATGGGCTCGATTCTCGTTCTGTGTCGGGCCTCTATCCCGTATCTGAAATTGTACGTGTGCGGGTTGATGGCCGAAAGAACCGGGTCTGCAAAAACGAGAAGCCTTTTGACCTCATCCCCTTCCACGTCAAACCGAGCAAATCGCCTGAGAACAGTGTTCGCTCACGCGGATTCAAGTTTGCAGCGATAACGGCGATTGCTAGCCATCTTTCCGGTGTTGATCGCGTGATTGTTCCCGAGAGTGGCCAGGGTGCTCTCGGGCCTGTGCTTGTGCCCCTTCACAATATATATCCCGACTACCGGAACCATCCCGTCTTCTTCCGCAAGATGGAGCGCTTCATTGAAAAACTGCTTGGGAGCAGTATCGCGTTTCAGCAACCGAGATTGTGGCACACGAAGGGCGAGACCATTGCGGAGTATCTGCGCGTGGGTGACGGCGCATCGGTCGAAGGGCTATTGGATACGCGGTCCTGTTGGCAACAACGTTGGAACGCCCGGATCAACGGTAAGCTCGGTCAATGCGGCTTGTGTGCCGCTTGCATGCTGCGGCGTATGAGCCTGCACGCTGCCGGTGTTACCGAGCCATCCGAGAAGTACGGCTTCAACGACCTATCAATTGCGACGTTTAAGGATGCAAAACCGCGTAGCAATCGGGCGCGTCCGAGCAAAAGCATGTTGGAGTATGGGATCGCGGGGGTTCAGCACTTGGAGCAGCTCGCCCGAATGGCAGAGTGGCCAGACCCATCCTTGACGGTTGCCGCATTTGAGATTGCGCAGAGTACAGGGCTTTCCGAGGCAGAGACCCTGGAGCGCTTGCGCGATCTTTTGAAAAGACATGCCGCCGAATGGCGCAGCTTTCTAGATGCACAAGGAAAAAAGAGTTTCATAAAGGGTTGGATTTAAGGGGGGCGCACAATGAAAGAACTTAATCAAATTAGCGCACAAGAGATAGGACGCAGACTGCGAATTGCGCGGGAGAATGCGAATATTAACCAGGAGGACGCCGCGAAAGTTATCGGCCTGTCTCGTCCGACTCTCGTGTCAATTGAGAAAGGCACGCGCCGCGTTCGTATCCAGGAGCTCCAGGCGCTGGCAACCGAATACGGAACGACCGTCAACGCCATTCTCAGGCGTGAGGCTGTGCATACGGACTTGGTGCCGCGCTTTCGACGCCTCATGGAAAATGAAGACGCCTACACCCGCGAAGCGGTTCAGCTCTTAAACGATCTCGTGAAGGCGGATGTTGAACTTGAGAACGTCCTCGGTATCCGGACGCATCGCCCCTATCCACCAGAGTTGGGTATCAGCGCCGGTGATGTTTTGGAACTTGCCGATGAGCACGCACAAGGTCTGCGTGATTGGCTGGGAATCGGCATCAGCCCGATCAGTGACATCTTCTCTCTGATTGAAGTGAATCTTGGCATTCGGCTTTATCAGCGACGACTGTCTTCCAAATCCCGCGTCTCGGGCATGTTCGCTTATGATGAGGCTTACGGGGCGTGCATTCTTCTAAACGCGAACCATCCGTGGGAGCGCCGCGTCCAATCGGCGGCGCACGAGCTTGGCCACTTTGTAGGAACGCGAAGAAACCCGGAGGTTTTGGAGGAAAACGAACGTTTTCTTTCACGTGAGGAGCGATACGCGAATGCCTTTGGAAGAGCTTTTCTGACGCCAAAAGACAGCTTTTCCAAATCCTTTGAGAACCTGACTGAGGGGGCGAACAAGCTTACCCGTCGGCATGTCGTTTTGCTTGCAAACCAGTTTAGTGTATCAAGGCAAGCGTGTGTTTTGAGACTCGAAGAACTGGGGTTGGTGCGCAAAGGTTCCTGGGGTTGGTTTGACGCCAACGGGGGCATTACTGACGAAACGGTCAAGTCTGTGTTGGGCGAGAAAGCAAGCAAGCGTGACTTGGCGAAAGCAGATGCTGACAGGCCAATACCGCTCCGCCTCTCTCTTCGAGCTTTTGAGGCCTGGAACCAGGAATTGATGTCAGAGGGGCAGCTTGCGGAGTTGTTAAAAGTGCCGCGCATAAAACTTCGCGAAGTCCTCGATGAGATCGCGACTGAAGAAAGATTTACGGATGACGTTCTCAGGCTTGGGCAATAATCAGAACAAGGCCCTTATCGTCGATACGAGCGTCATTATCAATCTTCGCGCGAGTCGTGTTGGGGATGAGATTATTGCGGCAGTTCCGAATGATTTATTGATTTCGGACGTTGTGTTTCGTGAGCTTCACCATCCGACAAGCCGGGAAAGCGGAGAAGCCGCATTTGTGGATGGGCTGATTGAACGGGGCCTGCTCGACGTTGTTGAGATGTTAGATGAAGAACTTGAGGTGTTTGTGAGTCTCGTTTCGGAACATCGCTCGCTCGGTGATGGAGAAGCTGCTACAATAGCGAGTGCCACAGTCCGGGGGCTTGATGCGGCCCTGGATGACCGGAAGGGTCGAGATGTCGCTCGCGACCTCGACGCTTCCATTGGCCTCGTGTGGACGGTCGATCTCCTATTGGCGGATCAGGTGATGCGGAGCCTCGGTACGGAGGCACGCACCAATGCTGTGTTCCATGCTCTGCGAGACGGACGCATGCGGATTCACGAGCAGTACCTGGAGCCGGTGCTGGACCTGATTGGCATGGAACGCGCGCGACAATGTCGGAGTCTTCCCGGATTTAAGAGCCTGTTCTGTGGCAAGGGACAGCGCGTAAGAACACTATAAATGAGTGGCGATAGTGTCGTCACACTACAGAGGATGCGAAAATTGAAATCATGGGTAACACCCAAGAAAACGGAAGTGTCGACCAATAAGAAGGTGACGGTGCTGACGTGCGATCCTGCGAAGACCGACGAAGCAGTGGCTGAAGTTGCCGCAATAGTACCTGACCATTATGTCTCCCACGTGCATTTGGCTCGTGTCTTGAAGCGTCTCGGGAAGCGCGCGGCAGCAGACTTGGTTCGCGAGAAAATGCCGACGAGCAAATCCATACGTTCCGGCGATCTCGGAGAGATACTGGGCGCAGCGTATGTTGGTGAATTCACACGGTACGGCACCGGCGTTAACAGGCTCCGATGGAAAGATCATCGAGAAATGGCGATGCGTGGCGACGATATTGTCGCGGTGCGGGTAACATCTGATGGCGACCCGCGATTTCTTAAGGGTGAAGCAAAAAGCAACGTCACCTTGTCGAAAACAACAGTTGGCAACGCCCGCAAGGCCCTGAAAAGTCATAATGGCCGTCCATCCGGACACGCTCTGTCATTCCTGGCCACGCGACTGCATGAGGAGGGTAAGCATGACCTTGGAGACGTAATTGATGACGCCCAGCGGAAGAACGGCATTCAGCTTTCTGAAGTGTCCCACATGCTCTTTACCTTTTCGGGGAACGATCCGACGAAGCTCCTCACCGATGATCTGAAGGAATATCGGGGTCGCTTCCGGCAATCGTCAGTCGGGCTCAAAGCCGACAAACACCAAGAATTCATCAAAGCCGTTTTTGACAAGGTAATCGAAGATGGCGACGACGATTGAACAGATAGAAGCGGACATTCGCGAGGCGCTGACGCCAGGCTTTCGAGATCAGTTGATCGCCAAGGGGCAAGCGCGGTCGATGATTTGGCGAGACGGCGAGCTCCCTGAAGATGCGCCGACGTTTTCGACGCTTCTTAGTTATAACCTTCTCTCCTACGGTTACAGTCTGCTGGGAATGGGTCTCCGACTTCTTGAAGAAGGCAATGGTGACCGGGGTCTTGCCCGGCAATCCTTCAGGCAAGCGGCTGATGCGATTGGGGCTGTTTGTTTCAAAGGTGAGGAAAATCCGGAGCAAGATTTCCACCGATTTATCGCGGCTGCTTCCTATCACCTGGCGCGTTATTCCGCGCGGGCCTATTCGATGTTGGTTCGTGGCGAAGCATCCGGGAACTGGACATTGCCTGAACAAGCGGTTGGATTGCTTATTCGCCGTGAGTTGCAACAACTCTCAGACATGATCGAGGCATGGAAGCTATCCGGTATTGGGTCAGACGACGCGATCCATGCCGCCCTTTCTGAAGCACTCTCCGCCCAGCAGGAAAAAGCAGTCGAAGATGGGGATGATGCGCCGTTGGAGTCGGTTCTCAGTGGCGTTGCATATGCGCTGAACGACAATTTTGTATCGGGTGTTGCGACAGCGCTCTTGGCGTTTGAAACAGGAGAACGTGCCCTTCTTGACGACGGTATCGCGGAGCTTCGAGTTGGATATGAGTGCAGCGAGAGTTTGAACCTGGTGCCGCAATGGTGGTGCTATCGGCTGACGATCCACCTCCTAGACGATCTTTGGAATTGTAGTCTCCATACTCGCCTACCCAACACGCTTTCGGGTGACGGTGCCAATCGTGATGAGAACATGTGGCCGGAACTACGTGAGACACTGATCGCCTCGCTGTACTGCCGGCGAAAAGCAGAAATCGAACTTTGGCCGTCTCAACTCCGAGCCGCCGAACGGGCAATTGACCTCGATGACGACATGGTGGTTTCGCTTCCGACCAGCGCCGGAAAGACACGTATTGCAGAGCTATGTATTCTCGCCACTTTGGCCGCTGGGAAACGTATCGTGTTCGTTACACCTCTTCGCGCGCTCTCCGCGCAGACCGAGGTGACACTTCATCGAACCTTTGGCGTGTTGGGCAAATCCGTGTCCTCTCTTTACGGCAGTATCGGTGTGAGCGGTGTTGATCAGGATGCGCTCCGGACGCGCGATATCGTTATCGCGACACCTGAGAAGCTGGACTTCGCGCTGCGCAACGATGCGTCTCTTCTCGATGATGTTGGCCTGGTGGTGCTTGACGAAGGGCACATGATTGGACTCGGCGAACGCGAAGTTCGATACGAGGTTCAGATTCAAAGGCTGTTGCGGCGACATGATGCCGGTAATCGCAGGATTGTTTGTCTTTCCGCCGTTCTTCCTGATGGCGACCAGTTGCAGGACTTCGCGGAATGGCTGACGCAGGACAGTGACGACGGTGTTTATAAGAGCAAATGGCGTCCGACAGACCTTTGGTTTGGAAGTATCGAATGGAATGGCTCAACAGCTAGGCTCGATATTGAGGTCGAAGATGAGAGTCCATTTGTTCCCAAGTTCATATCCGGTTTCGTGCCGCCGGTTGGCCGCCGAAAGAAAATCTTCCCCAGCGATCAGCGAGAGCTGTGTTTGGCATCTGCTTGGAGACTTGCCGATGAGGGCCAGTCTGTTCTGATTTTCTGCCCTCTTCGCGTTTCTGTTGAACCGTTCGCCGAAACGATTGTTGATCTACACAATCGTGGGGCACTGCCGTCAGTCTTAAACGGCTCCGATGATGCTCTCAAAAACGCGCTGGTTATCGGACAGGAGTGGTTCGGTGATGGACATTCAATTTTGGAGTGTCTGAAGCTGGGGGTCGCGATTCATCACGGTGCATTGCCGACACCTTTCCGAAAAGAAGTGGAGAGATTGCTCCGAGCGAACGTCCTTCGAATCACTGTGTCTTCTCCGACGCTTGCACAAGGCCTGAATCTCTCGGCGACCAGTCTTGTTTTCTTTGGGCTCGTACGAAATCGCGAGCTTATTGATGTTGCGGAGTTCCGGAATGTCGTCGGACGGGCTGGGCGAGCGTTCGTCGATCTTGAGGGGCTTGTCGTCTATCCCATGTTTGATGATATCGCCAAGCGCAAGGGCCAATGGCAGGAACTAATAAGGAAGGAACAGGGCCGCGAGATGGAGAGCGGCCTGTATCGCCTGCTGGTGACGTTACTTCTCCGAATGGGAAAGAAGTTAGGTGACATGAACGTCAATCTGATCGCGGATTACGTCCTCAACAACTCGGCAGCATGGGACTTCCCGGAATTGCTGACCGAACGTGCAGATATATCCGAGTCTGAACGCGGAAAATGGCAACGCCACGTCGCGAGCCTTGATACGGCTATCCTCAGTATGCTCGGGGAGGAAGATGTCTCCGACGATGACATTGAGAAGACATTGGATGATGTTTTGTCGTCATCCCTTTTCGAGCGTCGTATTCGCCATCAGCCTGAGCATGTTCAGGGGTTGTTGCGGACAGCGATTGCTGCGAGGGCAAAGTTCATCTGGTCAGACACCACGACCGAACAGCGGCGCGGGTACTTTCTTGCGGGTGTCGGGTTTACGACCGGACAAGCGCTGGATGCGAACTCGGAAGCGTTGGGTGATCTCTTGGTGCGGGCCGAGGCTTCAATCCTCCTGAATGAGCCAGATGACGCCATCGCTGCGATTGCCGAGTTCGCGGAGATTGTCTTCGAGATACCTCCATTCGTTCCAAGCGACGGACTGCCTGACAATTGGAAGGATATTCTCAAAGCCTGGCTTGAGGGAAAGCCGGTGACCGACCTTGTTGCCTCCGATCAGGACGGCGTTCTCGATTTCATTGAGCAAGGCCTCGTCTACAACCTGTCATGGGCCATGGAGGCCGTTAGGGTTCGGGGTTTAGCCCATGATGACAAGGTTGGCGAGTATTTCTCGATGGCCGATTTTGAGTTTGGCAAGGCCGTTGCGGCGGTCGAAACAGGATCACTCAGTCGTTCAGCGACGGTCTTAATGCAGTCTGGATTCGGAGCGCGTAGTGCCGCGCTCAAGATCGCAAATGAAACCAACGCGACGTTTGAGACAGTGACCGAGCTCCGTCGGTGGTTGCGGTCGGACGAAATCAAAGAGAGGTCAACAGACGCAAACTGGCCGTCCCCTGAGACGCATGCCCTCTGGAATGACTTTGTTGGTACCGTGCTGGCAGGAAGCCAAGCGGCGTGGCAGCGATTCGGAAGTATTGAAGACGTCGTTTGGGAGGTTGCTGATCGACCCAACGGCGGCTCTGCCGTTCGCATCAGAACAGGGGAAGATGGCGTAAGCCGTGTTCTCGCTTCTAACTTTGAGCGGATTGGGCGTCTCACGCGGAGAACGCTCTATGGCAAAAGTGGTCGAACCAAGGCGACAGTAACCGCTGACGGCAAGCTGGACGTAGAGTACCTTGGACCGCCGGAGCTTTAATTAAGTGCGAACTTGGTGTCTGGGCTTTTCTAAAGCATCCTAATTGTCCCGGTCGACCTCAAGCCTTCATAACGTGCAGCATGGAATGTCATTAGAATAATAGCACTCAATTGGGAATAGTTTACTTTAGAAGCTTTGTGCCAATTGACACTTCTAAATTTGCACTCCGCCTGCTCGACGATGAGGTTGGTGTTTAGATTTATTTATGTGCAACCTAGAACCGCCTCTGTGCCAGTTTCCGTACCGCTATTTTACGGCCTCTCCACCATCGACATTAATAACGCAGCCTGTAACGAACGATGCCATGTCCGACGCTGCGAAGAGAACCGCGCGCGCGACTTCGTCGGCTTGGCCGATACGTTTCAAGGGCAAACGTCGTGCGAAGGTTTCAAACCCTTCTGATCCGAGTTCGTCTCGAAGTCGTTCAACTTGTGGCGTTTCGGTGAGACCGGGTGCGATCGCTACCGCGCGAATTCCGTATTTCCCGAGATCGACCGCTAAGTTCTCGGTCAATGCCTTCAGTCCGGCTTTTGAAGCCCTGTAATGTGCGGGATTTGAACTGACACGATGCACGGTGGACGAAACAATATTGATAATTACCCCGTTGGTTCTGTTTGCGATCATGCGTTTTGCGGCGATCTGCGCGCCAGAAAGGGACGCGGTTAGGTTTAGGCTGAGTACGCGTTCCCATTCTTCCGCGGATATCTCCAAGAGCGGTTGTCGTGGAGCTGCGCCAGCATTGTTGACCCAAATATCGATTGGGGCGCCATCAGGAAATGCGCACTCGATACCCTTGGCGAGGATGGCACTATCTGTGATATCGGCGGTTACAGGGACTGTTTCGCCGTTCGTCAATTCGCGGGCTGCTTTGGTCAACGCCTGATCGTCGACATCGATCATGGCAACTCGCGCGCCGGCCTCCGTGAGGCGGCGTGATATGGCAAAGCCAATGCCATGCGCGGCCCCGGTTACGACCGCAGACTTGCCGCTTAAGTCTAGGAGTTGCGCGAGATATGGATCGCCCCTCGAATGCGTCATGCTGTGCTGGGTTCATGTTGAGCACTATCGATATCGGACAGGGCTTCGATAACAGCAGTGCGGTTTTGGACGATCTTGGCAGGCATCGCCCGCGCGACAACACCAATCAGCCTTTGATCGGACCAACAGCGCGCGAAGAACCGTCCATCTTCGCCAGGTTCATCCACAACTTCCACCGCATCGGCCAGCCAGGGTGCGCCGATGGCTTGAAGCTTTTTGCCGTATTGGTCGGACCAGAGCGAGAGGACCGGATTAAAAGGTTGGGTCGTTTTTGGCGACAGAAGTGCCCGCGCCGCCGCCTCGCCTTGCTCAGCGGCCTGGGTCCAATGCTCGATCCGCATTCTTCGCCCACCATAACTAGGGTGTGGCCAGTTTGCGACGTCACCCGCAGCGGCCACCCGACCGTAACCCCCCTCTACACGGCAAAAGGCGTCGCATATAATGCCGTTTCCGGTCGTGAGGCCGGAGCCGTCGAGATAGTTTAGATCAGGCGTCGATCCCACGCCGATGACGATCAGGTCTGCTTCCAGTTCGGTTCCATCGTCGAGCAATACGCCCGTCGCGCGTTCTGCGCCTAAGATATTTTTGACGCTTCGCCCCATCTTCAGTTGGACACCTGCCTTACGATGTATTTCCGCCATGACAGCGCCTAGCCGCGATCCAAGTGCGCGCAGCATGAGAACATTGGCAAGGTCCACGATCGTCACGTCTAAACCATGCATGCGCGCGGAAGCAGCTATTTCGCATCCGATGAAACCACCGCCGACAACGACTACTTGTTTTGCGTCTAGAAACGCGGATCTTAGCCTCCGTCCGTCCGGTAAGGACTTCAAGAAGTGAACACCTTCCAGGTGCAAGCCATCAATCGGTGGGCGTATCGGTGTTGCCCCGGTCGCGAGGACAAGGCCGTCCCACTCCTCTGGTTCTTCCGCGTCGCCAACCCAAAGGCGCCCTGGGTTTAGCCGAATTCGGGTAACCGGAGCATTTAGGTGAATATCGCAGTGGAGATCCCGGTTGATAGGGAAGTACAACGCTTCGTCCTCTAAATCTCCCGTTAGGTATTGCTTGGATAGGGGCGGTCTATTGTAGGGGGGGTGTGGCTCGGCACTGAAGATGGAGAGGCTGCCGGTAAATCCCATCTCTCTGAGCGTCTCGGCCGCACGCAAACCGGCCAGTCCTCCGCCTACAATGGCTATGCGAGACAGGCCTGCCACAATCAGTCCTCAATCTTGATAGCAAGCTGCGGACATGCCCGTGCCGCTTTCTCAACCTTATCGCGCAAGGCCTCATCCGGTGCTGCGTTATAAATCAGGTTATCGTCCTCGATGCTAAAGACGTCCGACGCGAGGAAGACGCATTGGCCGTGCAGTTCACACAGGGACATATCTACCTTGATCTTCATTGCCTTAGCCGCCTCTCAGATGTCTGTACTTTTGGTTCCCACCTTCGGAGTGGGATCGAACGTGATATGAAGCTTTTTCATTCCCCAAATCGTAAACAGGGTGTGCCGTTCGGGCTGCTGGATGGGGTCGAACGAGAGATTGGGAAGGCGCTCCAAAATTCTAGTCAGAGCCAAGACGCCTTCGCGGCGCGCAAAGCCCTGACCCGCACAAGAGTGGATGCCGCGTCCGAACGCCATATGCATGGTCTCGCGGTTGTCTCGGTCCGGATCGAACCGCCCGTTCCCATAGTACTTCTCATCACGGTTTGCCGACCCAAAACAAAGCATGAGCTTTGCGCCTTTGGGGATGATGGTGCCATTGAAGTCGTGTTCGTCCACGGCAACCCTGAACAGGCCTTGAAGCGGAGACTCAGCGCGCAAGATTTCTTCGATGAGATCGCCGGTGCGCTGGGGTTCGTTTTTGAGGTCTTCAATAAGCGAAGGTGTGGAAATCAAACGGTGAAGAGCGTTTCCCAGGAAATTGGTCGTCGTTTCGTTTCCGCCAACCAGTACTTGCAGACAGATGTTGACCAATTCCGGCGTGCTGAGTTCCGCTTCGTCCTCGGGGCGATCTACCAGCCGACCGAGAAAGTCGTCTTTTGGTGTCGTTCGCCGGTCTTCAAGCCGTTGAAGAATCCATTCTTCGAACTCGATAGTGTGCCGTGCCGCGCTAACGACTTTGTCCGCGGGAATATTTCCAGCTTGAACGGAGATGAAGTCATCCGACCAAGCTTTAAGCATGTCGATCTTCTCATCCGGGACGTCCAGGATTGCGGCGACGACAAGCATAGGGAGCGGGTAAGCAAACTCACGAACGAACTCGCATTCTCCACGTTCGCAAAAACTGTCGATCAACCGATCAATAACTTCCTTCATGCGCGGTGTTAGTTGCCGGATGGTCTTTGCCGGCGAGAGGCAGCGCTGAAGTATTGTGCGATATCGGTCGTGATCCGGCGGGTCTGACATAATCAGCGTTCTGGCCCGAGGACGCGCCTTTGATTCTGCTAAGATCGCCAGCGCTTCCGAGGAGTCGCGATAGGCGTTTACACTCGATACCGCTTCACGCGATGAAAACTTTTCCGGATGAGTCAGGACATATTCGCAGTCGTCATAGCGTGTGATGACCCAGATGTTTTGATCTTCCAGATAAGCAACGGGACAATCCCTGCGCAGTTGCTCGTAGACCGGGTAAGGGTTCTGCAGAGCCTCTTCGCTCAACAGATTCGTTGGACCGTTTTCCGCGCCGGAGAAGGGACATCTTTCAAGGGGGGCGGTTTGCGATTGAGAATATTTTGGATTGGCCATCAATTTAATTCCTTTCAACAGACCGGCCAGCCGGTCGGTATTTGAAATATATTTTTTGGCCACCGATTACAATGAAAAAAAATTCTCTTAAGCTTCAGTGACGGGTACTAGGCTCGGAATGCATAAAGTTAGACGATGTGTTAAATATTGGTGTTACGTATCAAGAGGCGTCGGCCAAGACTCCTGAAGACAGGATCTTCCAAAACGCTTCGCCGAGTTCAGTTGGA
Source organism: Alphaproteobacteria bacterium (assembly GCA_040217575.1). Taxonomy (GTDB): domain Bacteria; phylum Pseudomonadota; class Alphaproteobacteria; order UBA8366; family Aestuariispiraceae; genus Pacificispira. The sequence goes on from JAVJPW010000002.1 coordinate 801,710, forward strand.
GTACGTGTGCCATCCTTTCGGAACCATACGTAGGCCCATCCTGTCATCCCGTCGATCGCAAACATCAAAACATGGGGATCAATTTTTTTGTCTAACTCTCCCGAGCTCTGTGCCTCTTCAATCAGCTTTCTGACACCGGCGCGATATTCTTCCGCGCTCCGAGAGATATCGCCGATGGATTCACTCGTCAGGTACGGGCGTTCTTGATAGATAATCGTGAAGAGCGGTTGATGCTCGACGATCGTTTCCATACGGGTCGTAACGAACTTCTTGAGCCGGTTAACAGGAGTCCCTTCTTCTTCTTGTGCGACCTCTAACTGTCTCAACAAAACTTTACCGCATAGCGTGACGATATCAGCGAGGATTAGGTCCTTGCTGGGGCAATAATGATATAATCCGGCTTTTGACAGTCCAACTGCCTTGGATATGTCCTTCATGGTTACGACCTGAAATCCACGATCACAAAACAGCCTGGCAGCCGCATCCACAATACGCGCTCGTGCGGTACCTCGGTCGTTCAGGTACTCGTCCAAATCAAATCCATCAGAGCTTTGTCCGGCGTTATGAGGTGCGTTTTTCCCAGAGCTGGAGGTTCTCACCATCGTCTTTTGCAACTCCTTTGATCTGACAGGGCTTGACGGTGTCCCTAGTTCGTGACTATTAAATAGCACCGACCGGCTGGCCGGTCGATAAAAAACCCGTTCAATGCAGGGTACGGATTTGATGGGTGAGGAGCAACATGGTTGAAGCGGCAAGATTTGCGCGACCCGGGCGTGGTACACCCATTGCGTTGTCCGTTCGGATGATGCGTGTGCGTTTCGGTTCGGTCGGCACTTCGTGCGGAAAAGACCTCCGTGCGGATCACCCGAGATTTGCTCTCTCTGGAAGCTGGGGCTGGCAAAGATACGGTGCGTCCGCATGATGGATCCTGAATCAACCGTTGAAGAGACCGTCATGCCGTTACGAATGGTGAACCATTTCGAAGACTTCCCTGAAGGACGCATTTTTCAGCATCATTGGGGTAAGACGATCACGAGGGACGAGGCGATCGGGTTTTCGACACAAATGCCGATCTACGAGCCTTACTCGTTTAACTTGGCTTACGCTCAACGTCTTGGTCATCCGGATATCGTCGTTCCGCCGCTCTTGGTTTTCTCAACTGTTCTCGGACTGTCCGTTGAGGACCTGTCAGAGTCGGGAGGACCATTTCTTGGCGCGGACGAAATTCGCTATCACCGCATGATACATGCCGGTGCTACCCTTTATGCCGGTAGCACAGTTCTATCACGTCGATTGTCCAAGTCGCGGACGGGGTTCGGCGTTGTCGAATGGAAAACTCGAGGTGTAGATGCCGACGGAAGCGGCGTCGTTTCCTTTCGGCGCACGAGTTTGGTTCGCTGCCGTGAAGGATTGACGTCATGACCGCGTATTTCGAAGACTTCGAAATCGGCCAGACCTACTGCCACCGGCGTGCGCGGACTTTCTCTCAAGAGGAGAATGCGCGTTGGTCTCTTCAGACAATGAACACCGCGGAGGCGCACTGGAACTTCGAAGCCATGCGCACCTACATGAACGGAGCCTTCGACCGCCCGTTGATGAACGCAGCGATTGTGATTGCAGTATCGGTCGGCTTATCCAGTCAGGATATGAGCGAGCAGATTGTCGCCGATCTTGAACTCGACAGTGTGCGCATTCCTGTACCGGCTTTCCCTGGCGACACGATCAGGGTTGAAAGTAGAGTACTTGGGAAAGACGACGACCCGGAAAGACCTGATGCTGGGATACTGCGCTATTCAGGAGTCGCATCCAATCAACGCAATGAAGTCGTTTGCACTTTCGTGCGAGCGGTCTCGATAAAAAAGCGCGCTGGCTATAAGGAAAGCGACGATCTAGCAATGGGTGAGGTATGGTCAAATGTGGGACGCTAGTTGGTCCCGGTTTTTTGACGCTTAATACAGACCGGCTGGCCGGTCTGTATTAAAAAGGCACCAAAGATCGGGCTGGAACCGGTCGGCAGGGAGGATAGTGGTGAATTTGACAGGTCTGTCACTTGTGGAGTCGCATTCCGAGTGTGATCGGCTAAATAGCATGTCGGTTGCAAATCTTTTCCGCGAACGCGCGATGGAATCGCCTTCACGTCTTGCCCTGCGGTACAAGGTGCGTGGCGTCTATCGGGACGTTACATGGTCGGACTACCTAAAAGCTTGCCGCGAGGCAGCCGCGGTGTTTGTGAAACTGGGTCTTAAACCAGGCGACTCAATCGCCATCATGGAAGATGTTAGTTTTGAGTACCTTTCCACCCACATGGGCGCGGTCCTTATTGGTCTAATTCCATTTGGAATCTATCCAACCTCTTCCGGAGCGGAGGTTCAGTTCCTTCTTCGACATGGCGGAGCACGCATCGCAATTGCTGGCACTCAAGAACACCTAGACAAACTTCTCTTGGCTGAAAAGCAAGAAGGCGAACAGTTGCTCGATCATATTCTGCTGATCGATAAGACGACACGGTTTGTCTATACGGATGAACGAATCTCCTTACTAGCAGATCTCCTTTCCGACCGATCGGTCATCGAAAAGAACTTGCCCGAGGTCGATGCATATATGGAGAGCACAAATGCCGAGACACCAGTCGGGCTGATTTTCACATCTGGTACGACATCCAATCCCAAGGGCGCGTATTACAGTAACTCAGGTATGATGATTGGTCTTGCCTATGGGCTTCTTGAGGTCATGCCGGATCTCAGGACAAAAGCCCACCGTGTAATTACACACCTTCCTCTCGCGCACGGAATGGGACAGGCATTAGCCATGTTTGTGCCCCTTCTGGCCGATGTAATTCAGCATCTTCCGGAGCGAGGGGAAACTTTGATCACGGCGGCGCGCGAGGTACGTCCAACGCATTTATTGGCTGTCCCGCGCATATGGCAGAAAGTCGCGTCAACGATCCAGGTAGAAATAGCAACATCAGGAAAGCTGCGAAAATGGGTGTTCGCTTGGGCGGTGGGCATAGGTCGCCGATACGCTAAACAAAAATGCGATGGGCGTGTGTCGTTTATCTCTTCGCTCCTTTTTCGACTCGCGCGCGCGACTGTTCTTTGGCCAGCCCTTAACCAATACGGAATGGCGCATGTCTCTGGCTGCGCCTCGGGCGGCGCACCAATGCCGGCTGGTTTGATTGAACGTTGGCAATCCTGGGGGCTTCCGCTGCGTAACATCTATGGAAGCACGGAAGGCGGAATGATGGGAGGCGCAATGGGAATCTGGGCTCATGCGGAAGCACCTTTGTATCCGCCGTATCCCCGACGTGTTGAAGGCTCTAAAGACGGTGAGATTTTGGTGTCGGGTGCCGGAATCTTTTGTGGTTACTGGCAAGATGAGAGTGCTACGCACGAGTCAATCGATCCGATGGGAAGGGTACTGACTGGTGACATCGCAGTGTTTTTGGATGACGGAGGATACCGGATTGTCGATCGGAAAAAGGACATCCTGATCACAGGAGGCGGAAAGAACATATCGCCCGCGGCCGTGGAATCCGCACTGAAGCGAAGCGCCTATATCAGCGAGGCGGTCATATTCGGTGAAGGCGAAAAATACATTACCGCCTTGATTGAAATCGATTTCGACGCGCTGTCGGGTTGGGCTCGCGAGGAAGGCCTCCCGTTCTCCGGATTCTCTACACTAATCGTTCATCCCGATGTTTTGAAGCATATGCGCAAGGAAATCGATCGGGCGAACGAGTTCTTATCCCGACCTGAACAAGTGAAATACTTCCGGCTTATGCCGAAGCAACTCGACCCCGAGGAGGGCGATACCACCGCGACCAGGAAGATCAAACGCAATCATGCATACGCGATGTTCAAACCTTTGGTCGATGAGATGTACCACTCAAAAGAACGGGGAGGATCCGAAAATCAAAATACTGAAGTCGGAGTGGAGATGGGTGAGAAAGTCAATCAAACAGTCGATCAATAATACAACTAAAGTGTAATATGTGGAGGAAAAAGCAAATGAGAAAATTGGCAATGGCGGCAGCTGTTATGTTAGTTGCCGCTCCGGCAGCGGCGGACGAAGTCAAGATTGGCTATGTGTCCGACTTCTCCGGCGCGTTCGTCGATACGTTCGTTCCAGTTTATGATGCCTTTCGCATCTACTTCGATGAACTAAACGCAAGCGGTGGGATCGATGGCGATGCCGTCGTGATAAGTTCGCGCGATGATCAGTTGAACCCAACTCGTGCGACATCGCTGTTTCGGGAGCTCGTCGTCTCTGAGAATGTCAACAGTGTTTGGTCGTTCAGTCTATCAAGCACTCTTCCGCCGGTTTATGAGCTGGCAGAACGACTGAACGTGCCGGCGATCTCTTCCGTAAGCGCGGTTGATTCAACTTTGCCGCCGGCCCAAGATTTTGCATATTCGACAGGCAATCCCTTCAGCATTGCCGGCGTCGTTGCAGGACAACTCGCCGCACAACTTCAGTCCAGCGGCGGTGTCATCGTTTGCGTTACGATTGAAAGCGCCGGCGGGAAAGCAGCTTGCGAAAATACTGAGACGTCCGGGGCAGAGCACGGGTTTGACGTCACTTCGATTTATTTCCCGCCTCGCACGGTCGAGTACGGAGCGCTAGGGCAAAGCATTGCGGATGCCGGCCCCACAATTGTCATCACTCACCTTCCGGCAGGCCTGGCCCCCGGTGTTCTTTCGGCTGCACGTACAGCAGGGTATACCGGTGACGTTATGATGCATAACGTCGCTCTAAATGAAGTAACTGTTGCCGAAGTGGCTCGTTCACTCGGTCATGCTGAAAATACCTACATCTTCAGCCGCTACGCATTGAGTACTGACGATCAGCAGGCGGTCCAAGACATGCGTGGCGCGCTTGAACGGGGCGGAATCAATCCGTCCGGTATCTCATCAAACCACGTTATTGGCTGGGTACATGCGATGGTGGCTGAGGCTGCTATTCGACAGTGCGGTTCGCCTTGCAACGCCGAAGAAATGAATGCGTCACTCAATGATCTGACGGTTGAACTGGGAGATCTTACAGGCGGCCCAGTTGCGTTCAGTAGTGACGACCATCAAGGCACAAGCTGGTGGAGGATCTATGCCTTTAGTGGTGCAGCAGACAAGTTTGTTGCGCAAGGCGACTGGGTCGAGGTGCCAAGCAACGCAGCGGCCGAAGACTGAGGTTTTGCTAAACCGGCAGGGCTTGCCCCTGCCGGTGCTGGGCCGATGACAAATCGAGCGAGGAGACGATGCAAACACTCATAAATATTGTGGCGGTCGGAGGGATCTACTCGCTAATTGCCTGTGGCCTCGTGCTGATCTATCGGACCAGCCGGGTTGTGAACTTGGGCCATGGGCAGCTCGCGATATTTTGCACCTACTTGGCGGCTGTTCTGTCTACTGCTGGCCAGCCATGGTACGTTTCGATAATTGTATCGGCGTTTGCTGGAGGTGTTTTCGGCCTCCTTATCTACCTATCGATTATGCGCCGCATTCTGGGGCAGCCGCCCTTCGTCGGTTTAATGACATCCATCGGTGTCTCCATTCTCGTCACCGGCCTAATTGTCTCGATATTTGGGGGGCGAACTCAGTCTCTGGAACCCATGGTCGATGGTGTAATTACGCTGGGTGACCGAGATTACCCAGCAGCGCACATCGTTGCGCTGATTGGAGCTTGGTTTAGCATCGCTGTCATTGTTGCGATCAGCAACTTCACACGGCTCGGTCTCTTGATGCGGGCGGTTACCGACGACGTCACGCTGGCGAGCCAGCGTGGGATCAATATCAATCGCGTAGTTGCGTTGGCGTGGATCCTTGCGATCGTATCCGCGGCTTTGGCAGGCGTGTTCTTTGGGCAGCGTGCATTGATTTCCACCGCGGCTGTCTTGATCGGGGTTAACGGCCTGATCGCGGCCTTGATCGGCGGGATGGATAGTTTGCGAGGTGCGATTATCGGTGGACTGGCGGTTGCCGCGGTTGAGTATCTCACAACACAATTTCTTTCAGCGCGATATGCCGAGATGGCACCGGCAATCTTAATGCTTGTTGCGGTTACCCTGCGGCCATGGGGCCTGTTCGGTACCGCCGAAGAAGTGGAGCGTGTCTAATGTCCATCGCTAATCCGGTTCCGACTCCACCTACCTTGCCCCAGACCTATGGGTTCTACACTCGACTGTTCTCCGGATACCAATGGGCTTGGCTCGCAGTGGCCATTGTTATCGCAATTATATGGCCAATGATTGTGTCACCCTTTTGGCTTCATCTGTTCAATCTGGCACTGATCGCAATCGTTGCGGCGACGGGGCTTAACCTGCTTTGTGGAACGGCACGGCTAATCTCGCTAGGACAAGCCGCATTCATGGGGGTTGGCGGCTTCACGGTAAGTTTTTTTGCGACCGAGATGGAGTGGTCCCTTCCGATCTCACTGCTCTTGGCGTTCGTGGCCGGTTGTCTTGCTGGCGGTCTAATTGCTCTACCTTCTCTGAGATTGAAAGCGATCTATGTGGCAATCACAACACTTGCCTTGCATTTCGTTTTTATCACCGGAGCATCGATCTATCAGTCGGAGGTTGTCCAGTCGCATGGCATCGTCATGCCGATAGCCGAGCTGGGACCTTTGACGTTGCTTCGTCCGGAAGAATGGTACCATCCCTTGCTTTTGGTTGCGGCTGTTGCCGTCGTCGCTGCGTCAAACATTCGTCGCAGCTATTTGGGCCGACGGTGGATCGCGGTAGCCGACCATGAAGTTGCGGCGAGCGCGTTGGGGATTGACGTGCATAGAAGCAAGATCTCCGCGTTTGCCATTACATCGGGCATCGTAGCCCTCGCTGGCGGACTAGCTGCTTATTATGAAGGCGTTGTGTCGGCGGAGACCTATGATCTGCACATGGCAATAGCTTATCTGGCCGTTATCATCGTTGGCGGTGTGGGAAGTGTCCTGGGATCCATCATCGGTGCAATCGTCATCACGTTGCTACCTTACATTCTAGATGCAGCGCTCGGCCTGTTTGAGATTGGTCAGACAGGTGGAGGTCTGAACGGGCTTCACTCCATTGTATACGGCCTCTTGATCATATTCTTCATGCTCTTCGAGCCATTAGGGCTTGCTGAGGTCTGGCGTCGGATACGCGATGTAGGTGTGACTTGGCCGTTCCGAGTTCGCAGCGCTCAAGGAGGAAGCGATGGCTGAAACACTGTTGGAGGTCTCCCAGCTTGAAGTGGTCTACAACAACGTTATCCGCGCGGTTCAAGGCATCTCCCTTGATGTACCCGCGGGCAGCACCGTTGCGTTAATCGGGCTGAATGGAGCAGGAAAAACCACGACCTTGCGGGCTATTTCAGGCTTCCTTCCCTCCGAGCGGGCTACGATCCGCGAAGGTACCATCCAATATGACGGTAAGAGCATTCTTGGCCTTTCGCCAGATGACGTCGTTCGACGCGGCATTGGGCTGGTCCCTGAGCGCAACAAAGTCTTTTCGTCACTGACAGTGGACGAGAACTTAAATATTGGGGCGCTGCGAGCCAGAAAGAGTAAAGACCCGAATCTCAATCGGGAAAATGTTCTCGATCATTTTCCAAGTCTCGCGAAACATCGCAGCAGTCAGGCCGTCTTTTTGTCCGGCGGAGAACGTCAATTGCTAGCAATCGCCATGGCGCTTCTCGGAAAGCCGCGACTGTTGATTGTCGATGAACTGTCACTCGGTCTATCTCCTTCGGTGCGATCTCTAGTGACGCAGAAATTATTGGAGCTTAAAGCGGAACTGGGATTGTCGTTGTTACTCGTGGACCAGGACGTCTCCGCAATCCTCGAGATCGCGGACCATGGGTACGTCGTCGAAAACGGGATTGTGGTTCGAGAGGGGACCGCCAGTGAGTTGTTGGCCCACGGCGATGTCCAGGAGTTCTATATGGGGAAGGGTGAGACCGAGGATCGAATGAGCTATCGGGATGTTAAGCAGTATAAGAGGACGCGCAGATGGTGGGGATGATAAACTCGACCGATCCGATTTTGAAGATTGAGGGATTGCATTTGGGGTTTGGTGGTGCCGAAGTCTTGCGCGGGGTTGATCTTCTCGTGCCGAAGGACGGTATCACGGCGATGATTGGGTCGAACGGTGCCGGCAAGACCGCTCTCCTTAACACGATCAGCGGCATTTATCGTCCCCAAGGCGGCCGTATTCTCCTTGATGGAGAACCGATCCAAGATTTACCGGCGCAAAGCGTTGCACGAAAAGGGGTCGGCCGCAGCTTTCAGCATCAGGAACTGTTCGAACGGCTCGACGTGACTGAGAATATCTTGGTCGCTCGCGATCGATTTTTTCCGGAGTTCTCGACGGGTATTTTCTGGTTCGGACCGGCGGCACGTCGACGAGAATCGGAAAACCGACGAAAAGTAGAAGAAGTTCTTGAGTTCTTCGAACTTGGTCCAGCTCGATCGAGCATGGCGAAGTCACTATCCTTCGGTCAGCAGAAAATAGTTGGATTGGCTCGAGCGTTGGCTCTGGAACCGAAGATTATTCTGCTTGATGAGCCAGCAAGCGGTCTGACTCGCGATGAAAAGGGTGACCTTGCTCGGTTTCTCCTCAGAATCCGAAACGAATTGTCGATCCCCATACTCTGGATCGAACATGACCTCGATATGATATTCGATCTGGCCGACAAGGTCTGTGCGCTAGAACTAGGAGTCTGCATCGCCAGTGGGTCGGCGGATATGATCAGAAACGACCCTGCTGTGATTTCGTCGTATCTCGGTACATCGCACTGATTTGAGTTTTCGGAGTATCGAGTACCCATGCAGTTAGCGCCGTTCTCGTAATACTCGATATGGAGGTGACACGACGGGCTTGTCACGTTAACTAAGGAAGACGACTGAATGCTTGAGGTCGTTTCTCTCAAGCCACCAACTCAGACCATGCCTCTAGAGTTTCAGTACGAAACTGCTTCATGGTCTTTCGGGGTAGGAGATGACGCTGTATGTTGAAGTGGTTGTAAAACGTTGCGTGGATGGAAAGAAAGCGCTGAGCCGATCTAGCTGACTTGAACCTCTGTTGCTTCCGTTCTCGCCGACGGGTCGGCAGATGCGAGTTTTCTATTCTGTTGTTCAGTCGTTTCCCGATGATATGAGAGACGGCGGGAAAAAGTGAGCGGACAACAACCCTCGTTGGCCTCCATTTATCCGATACGATCTCGGTCGGTTGGGTTGCGGCGCGTGACGTGGTTCGCTGAAGAAACTTCTTCGCAGCGGCAGAATCCCGCCGGGACTGTAGTAGGACGTCTAAAACCTCGCCTTCCGCGTCGACGGCTCGCCAAAGGTAAAACGGGCGGCCGCCGATCTTCAAGAAAACTTCGTCGATGTGCCACCTCGTATCGGCGCCTCCCCGGCGCAAGCGCATTCGGCGTGCGAAGGCCAGACCAAACTTTAGACACCATCGCCGGATTGTTTCGTACGAGACATCGATACCGCGTTCGGCCAGGATTTCCTCAATATCTCGATAACTCAACGTGTATCGGTAGTAGAGCCGAACGGCAGCCTGAATGATCGACGGATGAAAGCGATGACGGCGATAGATTGAGCATTGCATTTTCGACTAGTGCCATGAGTCGCCGGTTAGTGTGACAATGCCGTCGTAACGACAAAGGATACCGACTGTACATCAAGACTGTTTAGCGGATGACCTCTGACCTTCTCCCCGAAAATTGGACCGCTTTGAATGAGAAATTTCTCGGTTAGGCTTTGTTGTCGAACCGAGGAGGATTTGATGAAGCGGTCGAAGTTTAGCGAGCAGCAGATAGCGTTCATTCTGCGTCAGGCGGAGGAAGGCGTTTCGGTTGAGGAGGTTTGCCGAAAGGCAGGGATTTCGCAGCAGACGTATTATCGGTGGCGGAAGAAGTATGGCGGTTTGATGCCGTCAGAGATGAAACGCCTGAAGCAGCTAGAGGAGGAGAACCAGCGCCTGAAGCGGTTGGTGGCGGACCTGAGTCTCGACAAGGAGATGTTACAAGAGGTCGTTCGAAAAAAGCTCTGAAGCCTGCGCGACGGCGGGAGCTTGTGGACTGGATCCGCGCGGCCTGGCAGGTCAGTATCCGGCGGGCGTGCGGTGTCTTAAGTGCTGAACGCTCGAGCTACCACTATCGATCCCGTCGGCCGTCGCAGGCTGCCTTACAGAAACGCATCAGGGAGATCGCCGAGACCCGGGTCCGGTATGGGTATCGGCGTATCCATGTTCTTTTGCAGCGGGAGGGCTGGGCGGTGAACGCCAAGCGTGTCTATCGGCTCTACAAGGAAGAAGGCCTGCAGCTGAGGAATAAGACGCCGAAGCGGAAGGTATCTGCGAAGCTTCGGGAGGATCGAACGGCGGCTTCCGGCCCGAACGAGATCTGGGCGATGGACTTCATGTCGGATCAGCTCTTCGATGGGCGTCGCATCCGGCTGCTCACGATCGTCGATGCTTTCACCCGGGTCTGTCCGGCGATCGACATCCGCCAGAGCTACAGGGGGTCGGATGTCGTTGAGACGCTTGAACGTGTCACCAAGGTCTATAGCAAACCAAAGACCATTCGCCTGGATAACGGGCCGGAATTTATCAGCAAGGATCTGGATCTATGGGCTTATCTGAACGGCGTCCAGCTCGACTTCTCGCGGCCTGGGAAGCCGACGGACAATGCCTTCTGTGAGTCCTTCAACGGCAAGTTCCGGGCCGAGTGCTTGAACGCATCTTGGTTTTTGAGCCTGGAGGATGCACGATCAAAGTGTGAGGCTTGGCGGGAGGACTACAATGAGGTCCGACCGCACAGCGCCATCGGCCACAAAGCCTCGATGGAACTCGCCCGAGCCTCAGGGCAGGCATGCCTGCCCTGAGGCCGTACAGCCGGGATTTTCTCAATCTCGGTGGTCCAGTGTCGGGGGCAAGGTCAAATGCGCTCGATTCTCTCAATCAAGCCGGGCCACTTTCAGGGGAGCAGACCAACCTCAATCATTGGAAATTCTGCTAGTTCCAAACAAGGTCGTTGCGACGATTGTTCATGCTCCGATTCGAACCAATGAAGGGTTTCCAGTTCCCCTCGGTCACGTAAGTTTCGACGAAGAGGTGGTGCAAAGGTCTCAGTTGTATCTGTCTAGCCGAATCGCAGAGTATAGTATTCCAGATGTATTCAGAGGAATGCTAGATTCGAATTTGCGCTCGCGGTCCGAAAGCGTCGTCGAGCAGTCAGTGGATACCTAAGAACCGCATAATTTCGTCCTTGGTTAGTGCATTTAGGTGTCGGTGCTTATCTAAGAAAAGCCAAGCGGTCTTGGACGCAATCCCAGACCAGCTAAAGAACCCTATATTCTCAGTGAGGTATGCCGATCAGGCTGCTTCGTCGTTATTTATACCGGCGCGCGGAAATTCTGGAAACATCCGACTACGGGAAAACGAATGACCTTTTCCGATCTGATGGACTTCCTGTCTGAAGGCTCGCGGAAATTGGAGGCAAGTGCTCAAGAGCCCGTCCGCATCCGTGTCATCGGGATTGAGCTGACGCACGTCGACGAAAAATCTTCATAACGTGCAGTATGGAAGGCACAAGGAGCGAATTTTACCCCCTGCAACAATAGGATAAATTCGAGAAGGCAGTACCGGCCAAAGAAATAGATTTGCATTGCTGGTCAGTGCCGTACGTCCCGATCAAGGGGACATCGTTCACAGCTCTGAAATCTTAGGTCGAATCGCGTTCCAGAATTGAGAAGCCGACATCCATGGAAGTCGGCTCCAACTCCTCGGACGCAAGATATCGAGCGATCAATTGACCAGCCAGCGTGCCGATCTCCATTCTGGGTAACGACAAAGTTGTGAGTGCCGGGTCCAAATGTGTTGCGATCTCATGGTCGTCGAAGCCGGCAATGGCGATATCCTTGGGCACGCGCCAGCCTCGCTTCTTGCACTCCAAAAGTGCGCCAATTGCATGAACATCGCCGGAGCAGAAGACGGCATCTACTCCTTGGCTAGATTCGACAATCTCCCGGACGGCCGTCGCGCCTGCTTCAAATCCCGGCGTTGCCGCTTTGACAAAAGCAGGATCGAAGTCGAGTCCTGCTTCAAGAAGGGCGGACTTGTATCCTTCCAGGCGGAGGCGTGCCCGGTCGTTATTTCTTGGATCCAGACCGACCAGTGCAATCTTCCGGTAGCCGACGCCGATAAGGTGCGTTGTCATCGCCTTCGCGGCATCGAAGTTCGAGAAACTAATGACATGATCGATCGGTGTTTCGATCAGATCGCCGACTTCGATCAGTGGCGTCTTTGCGCTTCGTAAAAGGCTTTCGCACTTCTTAGAATGGTGTGTGCCGTGCAGCACTAACCCGACCGGACGGCGCGACAGCAACTTCTGCACAACCTGCTCTTCGAACTCGGTATCGTTGCCGTAGGCGGAGACCACAACATCGCATCCCAAAGGTTTGAGGGCTTCGGCGAGGCCATTGATTGTGGGTGCAAACAATGAGTTTTCGATACTCGGAACGACGATGGCGACGAGGTCGGTTCGATCGGATTTAAACCCAGAAGCGACCTTGCTTGGGACGTAGCCCAATTCCAGGGCGACGCTTTCAACGAGGTCACGGGTCTTTTTGGTCACTTTGTCTGGATGTCGGAATACGCGTGAGACGGTCATGTGCGAAACACCGGCACGCCGTGCCACATCCTGGCTGGTGATGTTTCGGGGAAGAGGCCCGGTCATCGGCAATCGCGAGTGGGGTCGCCAAAAGTGGATTGGGCACCTGGTATCGGCCCACGACCGTCTGCTTGCGATGGAAGCGATGAAATCCAGGCGAATAGTTGATCCGCCGCGTGTTGCGCCGCTTCTACGTGATGGGTCATCTGAAAAAATCCATGCGGCATTCCACTCTCGATCTTCAATGTGACATCTTTTCCGGCCTGCATCAGCATCCTCGCGAGAAGGAGGGTGTCGTCTAACAGCAAATCGCAACTGCCACCGGTCAAATATACCGGGGGCAACTTTAATGAGGCAATAGGGCCAAATGTGTCCTCCCAGGCTGAATCTTCCGGCAGGAAGTTAGACCAGAACCAAGCCATTCGTTCGCGCGTCAATGTGCTGGTCGTTGCTAACTCCATGTGCGAGCGAAGCGACAGGTTGGGATCGTATGGACCGTACAGCAAGGCAAGCCCTTCAGCCTGAACTTCGTGACGCCCGTTTGCCATTACCAGAAGTGCCAGCGTCGCGCCTGCGGAATCGCCCGCTAGGATCATTTTTCTCCCTTGCCGCCGAATATCGTTCTGGAGTGCCAGTAGGACTTCTGCCGTTACGCCAATAATGTCGTGGAATGCCGTTTCCGGCGCCTTGGGATAGTCTATCAAGGAGATGGGCGCGCCTGCACCGTTTACTAATGTGCGTGCCCAGTTGTCGTGAGTATTCGGGGAACCCAACATCCATCCGCCGCCGTGTAGGTAGGCAATATGAAGTCCAGACCGATTGGCGCCTTCTTCGGGCACGATGTCCCGGATACCGACTTCCAATCCGTTGCTTGCGCGAACGACCCTGTCGAGTACGGAATTGACAACAATTTTGGGCGACTGCCAAAACTCATGCGTGAAGGAGAACTCCGAACGTGCGCCGTCTATCGAAAACGGATCGATGGCCGGCATGTCGGCTTTCCAGATCGCCAAGGCTTCGGCAACTTTGCCGAGGTCCGCGTGGGGTTGTTGGGTGCTTAGATCGACGGCCAGCCATTCATCGATCAGTTTGGAAACGGATTGAGGTTCGGCCGCCGGCCCGCAAACACTCGGTTCCGGCTTCATACCGTTCCGGCATTCTGTCGAACGGTTTCCGCAGTCGCGATAGAACCTCTTAGCGCAAGAACCTCACGCGCCTCTTCCGCGGACAGGACGGGACGACCCCAGGCTGCAGCAGTCTCTACCCACTGTTTGACGAATTCGGCGTTGGATCGCGCCAGAACGCCAGGCGAAAGATGTACGATATCCTCCATGCCGGTTCGAACATGACCGCCCATGGCAAAAGTCGCCAGCATTATACGGCGGTACACGATTGGGTCGGTGGTCTGACAGGAAACGCACCAATGAGTCTCTTCCGGCAACAATTCAACCAACCGCTCCAACAATAATGGATCTGCCCGCATTCCGCCTGGCACCCCAAAAACAAACTGTATGTAATAGGGTGCTTCGAGCAAACCCATCTCTGCCATGCGATTGACTTCTTGAAGGTGGCCCGTGTCGAAGATTTCAATCTCCGGCCGAACCTTACTGTCTTTCAGGCGCCTAGAGAGTTCTTCGGTGTAGTCGGGCGCGTTGTTGTAGAGACGTCCTGAAATGTTGAACGACCCGATATCGAGGGAAACCATTTCGACGGAGGTGTCGGCGATCGATAACCGGGTGGAATGGTCGGCGCGACCGCCATTGTCTCCTGCGCTGACATTCAACACGGCATCGCATTCTCGGAACCTGATTTCCTGGGCCAGTTCTTCGTACGCTTCGACGGAAAGTATCGGTGTTCCTTCCGGATCGCGCGCGTGCAGGTGAATGATTGCGGCGCCGGCGCGCCAGCTTTCAACCGCTTCGTCCGCGATATCATCCATTGTAGTGGGGTGAAAGGGGCTCCGGCTTTTGGGAGGGGCGCCTCCGGTAACCGCCGCGCAGATAATCAAGCCGCCATTGGCATTCTTGGTCATTGTGAAGTGTGATCCTTTCGTCGTTGCGTGCCGCGGCACTGTGCGACGGGTTCTCCCGTGTGGTTCTAAAACCCCTTAAGAGTCAGTCTGTTGAGGTGTTTTATGCAGAGGTTGTTGACAAAGGGATTTCATTATGTTCACGTGAACATACACTGTCAACTGGAAAGCAAATGGCTGGCTTAACGATCGTTGAAAAGGTTCTTGCACGCGCGTCATCTCTATTGAGCGTTGCGCCAGGAGAGGTGGTGACGGCGAAGGTCGATCTTGCGGCGGCGAACGACATCACCGCACCGCCCGCGTTCCGTTTGTTCCTTGAGGCTGGCGGATCGCGGGTTTTCGACCCGGAAAAGATTGCAGTCGTTGCAGGGCGCCATGCCCCGTTCCGCGATGCCGAAACGGCGGAACGCGTTGGTTGGCTTTCACGCTTTTGCGGCGACCAGGGGATTGAGCGCATTTTTACGAACGGCGAGGGCATGGATCATGTTCTGCTGCCGGAAAGCGGCATCATCGAACCCGGCATGCTTGTCGCCAATGGTGATTCCCATGCAGCCACCATCGGCGCGTTGGGTGCGATTGGCATTCCCTTCGGCTCAACCGAGATGAGCTATGTCTTTGCCTTTGGCGAGACGTGGTTTCGCGTTCCTGACACAATCCTGGTCGAATACGTCGGTGTCCCGATGCGCGGAACCGTCAGCAAGGACATGGTTCTGGCGCTGGCCAAACAGATTGGAACAGACGGTGCCAACGGCGCGGCACTAGAGTTCGCGGGCGAAGCGGTCGCCGCGATGTCGATTAGCGAACGGTTCACGCTGCCCAATATGGCGATTGAGCTGGGGGCGATGACCGGGGTGATCGGAACGGACAAGAAAACCCGCTCCTATCTTGAAAGAAACGGTTGCAGCTCCGTAGCAGGTATCAATGCAGATGGCGACGCGATGTATGCGCGCTCTATTCGCATCGACACCTCGGAACTTGAACCGCAAATAGCAATTCCCGATTCACCGGACAGCGTTGTTGCCGTTTCGCAGACCGGAGACGTGGCACTAACGCAAATCAATATCGGGTCCTGCACGAACGGGCGGAGTGCGGATCTACGGCAAGCCGCGGAAATTTTGAAAGGACGGCGTGTCGCCCCAGGGGTTCGGCTGCACGTGACGCCGGCCACTAAGAAAATTTACACGCAAGCGCTTCGTGAAGGTGTGATTCAGGACCTTAACGAAGCGGGTGCGATCATTAATCCGCCCGGCTGTGGGGCGTGTGCCGGCTGGCATATGGGGGCGTTGGGGCCGGACGACGTTTGCCTGGCGACACACAATCGAAACTTCAAAGGTCGTATGGGCCATCGCGATGCGCAGATATACCTCTGTAGCCCCTATGTCGCGGCCGCCAGCGCCCTGACCGGCCGCATCACCGATCCGAGGGAATTTCTATGAGACGGTCCAACGTCGGTGCCCATATCTTCGGCGACCAAATCAACACCGATGTCATCGTCGCCGGCCGCCATCTGGGATCAACCGATCCTTCCTATCTCGCGAAATATTGTTTCGAGACGATACGGCCGAACTTCGCTGATAGCGTAACCGAAGGCGATGTCGTCGTTGCGGGTGAAAACTTCGGCTGTGGCAGTTCGCGTGAGCACGCGGCCATAGCGATCAAGGCGACCGGCATATCCTGTGTCCTGTGCAGGTCGGCGGCGATGATCTTCTTCCGAAGCGCCATCAATATCGCACTACCGGTATTGATTTGCCCCGAAGCTGTCGCCGCGACCAAAAGCGGCTCGCGCCTCGATTTCGACTGCATTTCCGGTCAGGTCGCGGTGGACGGCAGGGTTTTTGACGCCGAACCGCTCTCGGCCAATCTGCTCGATATTCTCGATCATGGCGGTTTACTCGCGAAACTGCGCGCCCGTCTGAATTCGACCGTAGGCAACCAAACGGGGGTGATGGCGTGATGTCCACTTGGTCGTTCCGGTCCAACACACATTTACAAACCCGTACCAACTAAAGCACTTACAAAAAGGGAGGGCTTCTATGACACAGTTGTTTCGCAAATACTTCCGCTTAGCCGCATTCGGCTTGGCAATGGGGCTTGCCGGTCTTGCCGGCATGTCGGATCGCGCAAGCGCAGAGGAATACCCACTTGAAGCGGTAACGCTGATGGTGCCTTACGGCTCTGGCGGCAGCCTCGATCGGATGACGCGCGTCATCGCTCCGTTCATTTCCGAGGAACTGGGACGACCGGTTACCGTGCTGAACAAACCGGGCGCGGGCGGCGTCCTGGGGCACACCTGGTTCCAGTCCCAGCCTGCCGATGGCTCGATCTTCATGGTGACGGCGGCAACGCCGCATCTAGCGACGCAAATCCTGACCGGTCGCGGCGACTACGGGTGGGAGGACTTCGATTTCCTCAATGCTCAATGGGCCGACTACTACATCCTTGTGGTCAATAAGGAGCAGCCATTTGAGACGATCGCTGACTTGGTGGAAGCCATTCGCGAAAATCCGGGTGAGCTGAGCGCGGGGATCGTACACGGCAGCGGCGGGCATCTTTCGATGCTCCTCATGCTCGAAGCATTGGGCTTGCCGTCGGACTCTCTGCGGTTCGTCACCTATGACGGCGGCGGCGACGTTCGCTCGGCGCTCGCCGGTAACCAGACGACGCTTGGCGTTTTCTCGGCGCGGGGAACCGAGCCGGTGCGCGACGCCGTGCGCGCCTTGGCGGTCTTGCGCGATACACCGGCTGAGTCTTGGGACGCGCCCTTGATGAATGATGAGTTGGCGCAGTTCAACACATCGATGCCGCTCATCAGTGCTGATGTACGGACCGTCGTCGCCAATCCCAGGGTCCGGCAAGAGTATCCCGAACGCCTGCAACTCTTCTTGGAAGCCTATAAGCGTGCCCTTGAGCGCGAAGACGCCCAGGCCCGTTTGGCCGAAGGGGGGATTGGCGGCGCGTGGCTCGGTCCGGAAGAGACCCAGACTTTGCTTGACGAGAACTTTGAAGTTCTGTCCGGTTTAGCTGGCGCGTTGACACAATAAGAACTCGATGGGCGGCCGCTTCGCGGCGGCCGCCTACATCGGTCGAAAATAAGGGAGGAGCGGATGAGCCATGCGGCACTCTTGCTCGTGTTCGGGGGCTTCGCGGGCTACTATCTTTGGGAAACTGTCGGCCTATCCCCGCAACCTGAGAACCTCGTTCTTGTAGGACCGGCTGCGGCTCTTTGTCTTTTTCTTGTTGCTTTGCAACTTGGTTTAGTGATGCGGCGACGCTTCCCGACGGCCTCTGCAAATTCTTATGAAGGCACGGAAACGGTCGGTGCGGAGACAGACCTAGAACCCTCCGGCTCTATTAAACGTGCTGTCTTCCAAATGGCGCTCCTTGCGGTTTATCCGTTTCTTCTGCCGTTTCTGGGATTCGATGGAGCGACCGCGGTCTTCATTTTTGCGAGCTTGGTGCTGCACGGCGAACGCAGGATTCTGCGTTCTGTGTTGCTTTCTCTGGGCTTCGGGTTCGTATTCGCAACATTGCTCGATATCGCCGTTCCGATTGAGGTGCCCTTGATCTGGCACAAGCTTGTGCCATGATTGATATCGCTGCATTGGCAGGGGCGTTAGACCTCCTTACGTCGTCCATCATACCCTGGTTGGTGGTGCCTGCCGGGATTGTGGTCGGTTTGATATTCGGCACGATCCCCGGACTTTCGATACCGATCGCCATGGCGGTGTTCCTGCCATTCACCTTATCGTTCGATTTTCTCACAGCGATATTGTTTCTGACCGCCGTCTTTACTGGTGGAACGTTTGGCACAGCTATTCCCGCTGTTCTGATTAGAGTGCCCGGCACGGCTGCTTCCGTTGCCACTTGTTTCGACGGATTTCCCATGGCTCAGCAAGGTCGGCATGGTGAAGCACTGGGCATTGCACTCATGGCGTCGACCTTGGGGACGGGGCTTGGGTACATTCTGCTATTCGTGTTAATAGAGCCGATTTCGACAGCCGTTCTGGCGTTGGGTCCACCCGAACTGCTCCTGATTTCTCTTATCGGACTGTTCATGATCGCGGCGTTGAGCGATGGGCATTTGATGAAGGGGCTGTTGGCGGGCGCGCTGGGATTGCTGATCGGTACGATAGGGATCAATTCCCTGGGCCTTATGCGCGGGACGTTTGGGTCGGCCTATCTTCTGGATGGTGTGCCTGCGGTTCCCGCACTTATCGGATTGTTCGCGGCCTCCGATCTCACACGATTGCTTCGACGGGATTTCATTGTCTCTGACGATCGGGATAAGAGCGTATCGATGTCAAAGATCCTGGCCGGCTTGCGCCTTGGATTGCGGTACTGGCGGACTGGCGTTTCGGGAGGATTGATCGGCGTGATCGTCGGTGCCGTTCCTGGCGTCGGTGCGGCCATTGCGAACCTTATGTCGTACGATCTGACGAAACGGACGGCCCGCGACCCGTCAACATTCGGAAAAGGTGAGCCCAAAGGCCTTGTCGCTGCAGAATCGGCGAACTCAAGCTCGGAAGCCGGTTCGATGGCGACATTGCTGGGTCTCGGTCTTCCTGGGGGCGGGGCGACCGCCGTCATGCTTGGGGCATTTGCCATGCATAACGTTACCGGCGGCGCGCGTTTCATAGCCGATGAGACAGACATCGTTTACGCGATCATCATCGGTAATTTTGTTCAGGTCGTGCTGCTTGTGTTCATTGGGCTCGCCTTCGTTCGACTGAGCTCCATTGTCGTTCAGGTGCCCACTCGCATATTGGTGCCCGCGGTTCTGGCATTTGCGACGCTTGGGACATACGCGCTGGTCGGTAACATGTCCGGTCCGGTAACCCTTGTTGCCGCTGCAATTCTGGGCTTCTGGATGCGCGCGCATGGCTATCCGGTAACCCCTATGGTCATTGGGATACTTTTAGGCGGTATGGTCGAGGGAGAATTGATCCGAACGTATCAGCTGGGCGGTGGGTCTTTCTGGTATATCTTCGAGCGACCGCTGGTAATCGTAATCCTAATTCTCTTCGTGGCTTTTATTGTTGGGTTCCAAAGAAAGGCAACATTGCAGGCCCGCCGCCTGGAGTTCGCTGGTGACCGAAAGGAAGAAGAGACTGGGTGATGCACGTCCAAATGAGGGAAACTGCAACTGCGAAATAGTTGCGACGGCGGTATAACGTGCGGAATGCGAGAGCGCATTATTGGCGGGGCGTCCGGACACAAACCGATGCATCGTGGTCTATTGTGGTATGCGCCTTCTTGCGAGGATTTTGCTTCGGGCGCTCCATCGTCATCGGATCGCTTCAATGGTTATTCGACCGGTCTTGTCACGTTAATTAAGGAAGACGACTGAATGCTCGAGGTCGTTTCTCTCAAGCCACCAACTCAGACCATGCCTCCAGAGTTTCAATACGAAACTGCTTCATGGTCTTTCGGGTTAGGAGATGACGTTGGGCGTTGAAGTGGTTGTGGAAGGCAGCATGGATCGAAAGGAAACGCTGAGCCGATTTAGCTGACTTGAACCTCTGTTGCTTCCGTTCTCGTCGGCGCGTTGCCAGATGCGAGTTTTCTATTTTGTTGTTCAGTCGTTTCCCCACCAAGTGAGATATGTCGGGAAAAAGCGTGCGGACAGCAACACTCGTTGGCCTCCATTTATCCGATACGATCTCGGCTGGTTGGGTTGCCGCGCGTGACTTGGTTCGCCGAAGAAACTTCTTCGCAGCGGCAGAATCCCGCCTGGACTGTAGTAGGACGTCTAAAACCTCGCCCTCTGCGTCGACGGCTCGCCATAAGTAAAGCTGGCGCCCCCCGATCTTCAAGAAAACTTCGTCGATGTGCCACCGCGTATCGGCGCCTCCCCGGCGCAAGCGCATTCGACGTGCGAAGACCTGACCAAACTTTTGACACCATCGCCGGATGGTTTCGTAAGACACATCTATGCCTCGCTCGGCCAAGACCTCCTCAATATCCCGATAGCTCAACGTGTATCGGTAGTAGAGCCGAACGGCTGTCTGGATGATTGTCGGGTGGAAGCGATGGCGGAGGTAGATTGAGCGTTGTATCTCAATTCAGTACCACAAGCAGCCGGTTAACGTGACAACGCCGCGACCTCAATCCCCTCGTTCTGAAAGCAAGGCCGACTGTGTCTGGGCGTGCGCTACGCCTTGTTTATAATTACGCAAAACGAAAAGCATTGCGCAATAAATAATATTACGATAACGTCCCCGATCATTCGAGTTGGGAGATGTAAATGTCATTGGTGTTGCAGGTACTGTTCGACGCGTTGCTCCTAGGTGGGCTTTACGCAATCGGATCTTTGGGCTTTGCCCTTGTTTGGGGGGTTCAAAATATTTTGAACGTCGCCTATGCGGCGATGATCATGCTGGGCGCTTACACGGCCTATGCGGTGTGGCGTCTTGGCGTGGATCCGATCCTCGCGGTTCCGATTGTCATGGGGGTGATGTTCTTCGTCGGCCTGGCGTTGCAGCGTTTCTTGTTCGACTACGTTGTGCTTGGTCCGCACTCGCTCTCCATTGCACTGACATATGGCGTGAACCTCATTCTGATCGGTCTCGCGCTTTACTTTTTCACGGCCGAATATCGCAGCATCGCTTTGCCCGACCACTTGCGTGGGTCGATCGAACTCGGTGGAGCGCATCTCACGAATGCACGAATCGTCATTATCGCGATCGCCGTCTTTCTGACTGGATCCGTTTGGTGGTTCATGGATCGGACGGAGATGGGGGCGGCAATCCGTGCGACGCGCATGGATATGGAGTCGGCCCAGTTAGTGGGGATTCGGCCGCGACGGATATACCACGTGGTTGCGGGGGTATCCGGTGCGATGGCCGGCGCAATGGGCGCTCTGCTCGCGGTAATTCATAGCGTCTTCCCAGCAATGGGAGACCACCAACTCATTCAAATCCTGATCGTGCTCGTTCTGGGCGGCCTCGGAAGCATGGTCGGACCCCTGGTTGGAGCGCTTTTGCTGGGCCTCGTGTCGAGCGTCGTCACCGCTATTTGGGGCGGAACCTACGCGGTGTTGGCGGGGACCGTCCTGGTTTTGATCGTTTTGACTTTTCGCCCGGCCGGACTGCTGGGCCGACAGTTCTATGAGGCTTGAGCCGATATGAGCATTTCAAAAACGCCGACAAGCGGCTCGGACATCGCTACCGACACGGGTTTCGGGGCAAACCTAAAAACAATCGTGGTGGCAGTTATTGCGGTCGCCGTATTGGCCATCGTTCCGATGTGGCTGGGGCCATATTGGACACGCGTCGGCGGAACAATCCTGATGTTCGTTGCGCTCGCTCAATCGTGGAACCTAATCGGCGGATATGTCGGATTGATGTCTCTGGCACATTCGGCCTTCTTCGGGCTCGGCGCTATCGGCACGACAATCCTGTTGATCAACGGCCTTCCATTCTTCGTCGCCGCGTTGGGCGGCGTTCTGCTCGCGGCAGTGGTGGCGTTCGCTGTCGGGGCGCCGACCCTTCGGCTTCAAGGGCATTATTTTGTTATCGCAACTTTGCTCATCAGCGAGGCGCTATTGAATGGGATTAGGAACCTAAATTTCCTCGGGTTCCGTGGCGCAATTTCCCACAACATTATGGGTCACATCGGGCTTACGGACTTAAGCGCCGCGGCATACAACCAGCTCTTCTTTTATGTAATGGCGGCGCTTGCAGGGTTCTCCATTCTGGTCGTTTGGTTCATTGAGCGGTCGAAATGGGGGTTCGCCCTCCGGGCAATTCGCGATGCCGAAGGCGCGGCGGCCTGTGTGGGGATTTCCGTTGCCGGCGTGAAACTCGCGATATTCGTCATCAGCGCCGCGATAGCGGGAATGGTAGGGGTCGCCTCTGCGGCATGGCTTGGAATTGTGGATGCGACATCGGCATTCGATGTGACGACCACCTTTCAGGTCATTGTTATGGTGTTCCTTGGCGGGCGCGGAACGCTGCTCGGTCCAATCATCGGAGTTGTTGTCGTCTTCTCCCTCAATGAGCTTATCGGAATCGAGCTTGCGGAAATCAGCACGATTATCGCGGGGCTGATCGTCGTCGCCACTGTTTTGCTGCTGCCGGATGGTCTGGTGGAGGTGTACCGAAAAGGACCGTCAGCGATCTCTATCGCCTCCATTCGACAGAACCTCATCCGTTACAAGGTGAAGTGAGCGATGCCGATTCTCGACGTTAAAAACCTAACGAAAGTATTCGGAGGCCTCACCGCGGTTGACCATGTCTCCATGGAAATCAATGAAGGAGAAATCGTTGGCCTGATCGGTCCCAATGGGGCTGGTAAAACGACATTCGTCAACCTTCTGACCGGGGCGCTGCCGTCTTCTAGTGGAAGTATCCACTTCAAAGGAAAAGACATTACGCGCTTGAAGCCGCACGAAAGAAGTCGTGCCGGTATCAGTCGGACGTTCCAAATCCCTCAGCCGTTTCTTGGTCTGTCGATTGAAGACAACGTTGCCACCGCCGCACTTTTTGGAACCGAAACGGGCAATGTCTCTATCTCGGAAGCGCGGCGCCGCGCTGGAGAGGTTCTTGAGATGCTTGGCCTCAAAGAGACGGCGCGCGATGCGGTTTCGACCCTTACCACTGCCGGGCTGAAGCGATTGGAACTGGCCCGCTGTTTGGCGGCGGACGCGGATCTTATTCTGTTGGATGAGCCGCTTGGCGGATTAAACCGCTCGGAGCTTGGATCCGTTCTCTCCCAGATCGAAGAAATTCGGAAAGCCGGGAAAACGATCATCTTTATCGAACACATCATGCCAGCAGTGATGTCAGTGAGCGACAGGGTCGTCGTTCTGGCGAACGGATCGAAGCTCGCGGAAGGTTCGCCGCAATCCATTCAACAGAACGAAGAGGTGCAGCGCGCCTATCTAGGCGACGTCAGCGCGGCAGTGAATCGGCATGCGAGCAGTCGAGGAAAATCGAAATGAATTCACATCAAGCATCCGGCACCGCGCAGGGAACGGTCTTTCCCGCAACTTCGGAAAGTATCCTTACCGTTGAAAACCTACACGCGGGTTACGGTCCGATTAAGGTTCTCCATGGAATGTCGTTGACGGTCGCGCGCGGAGAGATCCATGCGATCGTCGGGGCGAACGGTGCCGGAAAGTCGACCCTGTTAAGGGTTGTTTCTGGCTTGCTGAGGTTGCAGTCAGGCTCGATTCGGTTTCAGAACGCGGACATAACGAACTCAAGGCCGGATGAGATCGTCAAACTGGGCGTCAGCCAGGCGCCTGAAGGGCATCGCGTTTTCAAAGGCTTGTCGGTCGAAGAGAACCTTCGACTTGGCGCGTATATGCGCAGCGATAAGTCCACGGCAACAATATCGTCCTCTCTCGAAGAGGTCTTCGACTATTTCCCCAAGCTTCGAGACCGCCGGCGTCAACTTGCCGGCACTCTGTCAGGCGGTGAGCAGCAAATGTGCGCAATCGGCCGTGCGCTCATGGCATCGCCGAAGCTCCTCATCATCGATGAGTTGTCCCTCGGTCTCGCTCCGGTGATTGTCGAAGAACTGTTGAGCATTCTCACACGAATTCACGCGTCCGGCGGTTCGATCTTACTGGTCGAACAGGACGTTTCAGTCGCCCTCGGCTTTTCAGACCGGGCGAGTGTCGTGCAGTCGGGTCGCGTCATTATGGATGGCGTCGCTCGCGAACTACTCGACAACCCAGAAATCATAACATCGTACTTAGGAGGCTAGTGCAATGAACAGTAAGATTTCGCGTAGAACAGCACTGAAGGCGACGGGCGCAGGCATCGCGGGAGCGGCAAGTCTTGGCGTTCCGTTTATTGGAAATCCGGCCCTTGCGTCGTCTGGAACGTTAAACCTGACCGTCATCAACAGCCTATCGGGCCGTTTCGCTCGTTACGGGAGTGAGTTGAAGCGCGGGATCGACCTGGCTATCGAGAAAGCGAATGGCGCTGGGCTGACCGTCGGCGGTGCGGACTTGCAGATCAGCGCGACGGAATACGATGATGAAACGGATTCCACGCAGGTAGCACGGTTGGTCGAACGCGCGATTTCCAGCGATGGAGCGGACCTTGTCATCGCAGGTGTCGGCAGTGTTAACGTGAAGACCGTGATTCCTGTCGCCCAGCGCTTCCGCCATCCAGTGATCGCACTTTGGGCTCAGGTCGACGGCGTATTTGCCGGCCAGAAAGGCGACCCCTACGTCTTCGGTCCCATGCCGCCGTTCAGTCTCTACTACACCCAAATTCTCGAGATGGCGTCGAAATTCGAGAACCCGGAAATCAAAACTGTGGGTATCATTACGCCGCAAGACGAACTGGGGGTATTCACCGTCGAGGAATACGTTCCGTCCGACATCGAGAAAGCGGGTCTGGAACTCGTCGCGCAAGAATTCTTCCCGCCCGGTTCGCAGGAATTTTCCGGCGCTCTGGACCGTGTGCGCAGAGCCGAGCCGGACGCGCTTATCATCAACTGCTATACACCAGAGATCATTGCGATCTTTAAGGAAATGCAGGCGACCGGATACTTCCCGCCGGTTGTGATCGTGGAGGCGCCGACTTCCCTTGCCGACTCGTTGGGGGAGGACCTGGAAGGTGTATTTGCACCGACATTCTGGGATCCCACTCTGGACGGAACGACCGACAATGTGTTCGGAACCAGTCGCGACTTTGCCGGGGCCTATGAGGCCGAATTCGGTTCCGCTCCTCCCGACTTCGTCGCGGCGGCCGGCGCGAACACGATTGTCACTGCTGTCAAAGCCTTCCAGGACGCCGGTGGGGCGCACGACGCAGACTCGTTGCGCCAGGCGTTTCTGGACATGAACTCGGAGACGTTCTTCTCGACCGTCCGTTTTGCCAATGACGGTTTGAACCAGGGCGGCACCGTCTATCCAAGCCAATTCCAGGGCGGAGTGCCGCGTTTGGTCTATCCGCCGCAGTTCGCGACCGCGCAGCCGATCCATCCGCTGCCCGTGTCGGTGAACAATTAGGAAAGACTCCCTGAACTTCGGCCGTCGACCCCTGCGGCGGCCGTTTCTTTTTGTAACGTACTGCATAAAACATTGCGTAATGCGTAATATATTGTACAATTCAAACCAACATAACATGAAACCAATTCTTGGTTTTTAGAAGGCCTAAGGGGTGTCACGCTCCAGCAAGGAGGAAAGCAATGAGTTCCGGACAGATGGGGATCGAGGAAGTGGACTACTCGAATGTGAACCGTCAATTGGATCGGGCGTCGCATGCCCCTGGTAAAATCTACCATGATCCAAAGATTTTCGATCGTGAGGTGGAGCATCTTTTCAAGAAAGAATGGCTTATGATCGCCCGAGAAGAGGAAGTCGAAAACCCTGGCGACTTTCTTGCACTTCGAATTTGCGATGAGCCTGTTCTCCTATCCAGGAACCGGTCCGGCGAGCTGAACGCATTTTACAATATGTGCCAGCATCGCGGAGTCGAAGTTGCTGAAGGGAGTGGAAACACGCGTTCCTTCATGTGTCCGTATCACGGTTGGATTTACGACTTGGACGGCGGGCTGAAGGGTGCGGCCCATATGCAAGACAGCGAGGGGTTCGACCTCAAGAACTGCCGCCTTCGGCCAATCCGGTTGGCTACATGGAGGAAGAACGTATTCATCTGTTTTGATGAGAACGGGCGCGACTTCGAAGATGCGATCAAACCCTTCGAAAACGACTTTGGATTCATGCAGACGGATCGTTGCCGGCTCGCAAACAAGATTTCCGTGAAGCTGAACTGCAATTGGAAGTTCATACCGGAAAACATAATGGACTTTTATCACGTGAACGTGCTGCACGCTGGCACGTTCGGGTCGAACTTCTCTTGGGAAAACGACAACGTGATACTTCGGGATCGAGGAGAGTTCTCGATTTGGTACAAAGCCGCGCCCCCTACACCAGGTGGGGAACTGCTGCTCGGAAAAATGCCATGGATGGGCGACAGAGATGCTTCGTTTGCTTCCCATGGGTTCATGATGCCGAACCTTACGGTGTTCGGTCGGATTGACTGTGTCCGTCCGTTCGTCGCTTGGCCGAATGGGCCCGACAAGTGCGAGGTCTTGATTTATCATCTTTTCCCGGAAGAGGTCTTTGATCGACCCGACTTTTGGGAGAAGGCTGAAATCTATCGTGAGTATCAGCTCAAAGTGCTGGATGAGGACTCGTCCATGATGGAATCAATGCAGCGTGCGATGTCGCTCGATACATATGCGCCGGGGCGGATGTCGACGCTGGAGAAACCGCTGCATCACTATCTGAACGAATACTGTCGGCGAATTCTCGGGGGCGATCGATGAGCGGAGCACCTGAACTTCGCGCCGCCGCCGATGTCTTGGTGCAAGACTATATGGCGGTCACGGCAAGTGAGGAGGTTCTGGTTACGATAGACACCGCGACGGACTTTGCGGCGGCGGAAGCGCTGTTCTCGGGAGTACTCGCTGCGGGCGCGAAACCGACGATTCTGCAAATTCCCCAATTGCCGTTCCAGGGGACACTTGCGGATAAGTTCGTGCCGGACGCCCTTGCTGGCGCCGTTTCGCGATGCGGGGTGTGGATCGATCTCACTTTTCCTTACTTGGCGGGATCGAGCGTGCACGACGAAGCGATGAGGAGCCAATCGGTTCGGTATCTTCTTGGCGGTGATATGCACAGCGGCGGGCTAACCCGCCTCTTCGGTGCGGTCGACCTGGATCAGTTCCAGCAAGCCTTCGATGTCTACACAGAAACGCTGTGCGTTAATGAGGGCGCCAAGATCCGAGTCACCTGCCCTCTGGGAACGGATGTCACCTACTCTTTGGGGAAGGCGGCTTACGGAAAACCCCGCAGGGCATTGAAACCGGGAACGTACTTGGTCCCGGGTTCGTGTACGATGTTTCCGGAGATTGATTCGGTTCAAGGGAAGATTGTCACGCCGGCCGGGTTTCACGAGTATTTTACGGAGTTCTCTACGCCGATCACCATTGAAGTCGATGGCCGGATACGAAGCGTCACGGGTGGCGGGGCAGACAGAAAAGTGCTCGACCGCTCTCTTCATCGCGCGGGCGGCGGTAAATACGGGTATGTCATTCATTTCACTTTTGCCATGCATCCTGCAGCGCGCTTCACTGGCGGGTCTTTCATCGAAGACTCCCGCGTCCATGGAATGAACGCCGTGGGACTGGGTCTGCCATGGTGGGTTCCTGGCGGCGGAGAGAACCATCCCGATGTCGTTGTGGCGGATCAATCGATCTATGTGAATGACGTGCTTGTAATCGATGGCGGCGCGGCAATGTATCCACCCAGGTTGGTAGAGGCCGCGGCGATACTGGATCAATCCAAAGACACTCGTCTCGAAGCCTATGCCGCAAACGCTCTATCAGAAAACTCCCAGGCGGGAGGTGCGTCTTGAAGCCCGCACCTTTCGAATTTCGCGCCCCAAGAGATTTGAACGGGATTTTGGAAAGCCTGAAAGAGGTTGGCGAAGACGCGCGCATTTTGGCGGGCGGGCAAAGCTTGGTGCCGTTAATGAACCTGCGGATGCTTCAGCCCGAAGTACTCGTCAGCATCAACGATTGCGAGGAGCTTACCTGGATACGAGACGAGGGGACTTCCTTCTCGATCGGCGCGGGGGCACGGCAATGGGATGTCGAAACTCATCCGGACATTATTACGCATTGTCCAAGCCTCGCTTCAGCACTTGGATATGTCGGGGGGCGATCAAACCGGAATCGTGGGACCGTATGCGGCAGTCTCGCTCACTCCGACACGCTTGCGGAATTGCCGGTCGTCGCTGCGGCGCTCGGCGCTAGGCTCACGATTAACGGACCCAGCGGGCGTAGAGAGGTCTCGCCTGCGGAGTTCTTTCTAGGGCCCCTCGAAACATGCCTCGAACCAGATGAGATGCTCGAATTCGTAACGTTCCCAAAGCGCGCGGCGAGCGAGTTCAGCCATTTCTCCGAGATCGGCGTTCGGAAGCACGGGTTCGCTGTATCGGGAGTTTGCGCAAACCTAACTATCGGCGAGGACAAGAAATGCGTCGCGGCACGGATCGCCGTGATGGGCGCGATGACTGTTGCCGCTCGCGCTACAGAGGTCGAACAGTTCCTCGACGGAGCCGAGTTGCAGCCTCAAACGATCGTCGATGCGGGACGTTTGCTCTCAGAATCCTTAGAGATGGCAAGCGACATTCACGCGGATTCTGAAGGTCGTGCTTCCCTTGCGGGAGAACTGCTTTGCCGATCTTTGGCCGTCATTGAGAAAGTCGCATCGGAACGAATGGCGGAGATCGGGAGATGAGTGAAATTCAGGACAACAAGACGATGGTTACCGTCTCCGTAAACGGTCGCGAAGAAACTCGATGGATTGAACCTCGTCGCTTGTTGGCGGACTTCATCCGCCACGACGTCGGCCTAAAAGGAACGCATATCGGCTGCGAACACGGTGTGTGTGGCGCCTGCACTGTATTGATCGACGGCAAGACCGCCCGCAGTTGCCTGCACTTCGCGGTCGCCGTGCAAGGGCGCACCGTGGAAACGGTCGAAGGTCTGCATGAGGACGGTCGACTGGCTTCGCTTCAAGAGGCGTTTCATGCGGAACACGGACTCCAATGCGGGTTTTGTACGCCCGGCTTTCTGCTCACCAGCTATGAACTGCTGGAAGAAAACCCGACGCCCTCGAAACCCGAAATACGCGAGGCACTGACAAACAACCTGTGTCGCTGCACCGGATACTCAAACATCGTCAAGGCGGTTACCCGTGCTGCCGGCATCACGTCCGAAAGTGAAAGCAACGAACATGACCGGTAGCAGCCACCCAGGGAGTATCGGAAAACACATTCCACGTCGTGAGGATAAGAGTCTGTTGGCCGGGCAGGGGCGATTCATCGACGATGTTCCGGAACCTGTGAATACACTGCATCTCGGTTTCGTGATGAGTCCCTATGCCCATGCGTCGATCCGAGAAATCGATGCTCAGGCGGCCAAAACTCTTCCCGGGGTTGTGGATGTTTTGACCTATGCCGAACTCTCGTCGTTGGCAAATCCAGTCGAAGTGGAAATTGGAATAGAAGGGTATCGACGAAACAGCAGACCGGTCCTGGCTGCAGACAAGGTTCGGTTCGTAGGAGAGCATGTTGCGGTCGTCGTGGCGAAGGACCCCTATGCGGCGCAAGACGCGATAGAACTGGTAGAGGTCGACTACGATCCTCTGGGCGCTGCGGTCTCCTTGGAAGAGGCCGGAAACGGGAGTGCACCGCCCGTACATGACGACATTCCGGGCAATTTGATTTTCGAGCAATCCTTTGCGACGGACGGGTTTGAGGAAATCTTCGAGGCCGAAGAGGTTCGTGTTTCGGAAACTTTCCGTACAGGCCGAGTCGCCGGTGTGCCGTTGGAGCCACGGGGATGTCTCGCAATCCCGGGTTCGGCAGCCGAAAACCTACAATTCTATACGTCGACGCAAATTCCGCACATCGTGAGGACCGGGTTGGCAAAGGTGCTTTCGATACCGGAGCCTTCAATCACGGTAATTACACCGGATGTCGGTGGTGGATTTGGAACCAAGGCGCAGTTTTATACCGAAGAGGTTGTGGTCGCCGCTCTGGCATTGAAGTACCGCTGCCCTATCAAATGGATTCAGGATCGCCGCGAGGATCTCCTAACCAGTATCCACGCCCGCGATCATATCTTCCGCTTGGAAGCCGCCGTATCGAGAGAAGGTCGCATCAAGGCGCTAAGGGCGAATATGGTTTCGAATGCGGGGGCGTATTCAAGCTACCCATTCGGGTGCACTTTGGAACCGACCGGAGGGGTGCGAATGGTCATTGGCCCCTACGATATCGCAAACTACGCATACGAAGCCCGATCTTATGTGACAAATACCTGCCCATCGGGCGCCTATCGCGGTGTTGCGCAGCCAACCTGTTTCCTCGCGATCGAAGGTCTGATGGATCGAATTGCGCGAAAGCTAGATCTTGATCCCGCGGTTGTGAGGCAAACAAACGTAATCAAACCGAACCAAATTCCCTACACGAATGTTCTGGGGATCAAATACGATAGCGGTAGTCACGAAGCCTGTCTGTTGAAGGCGATGGAAAATGCCGGTTATGCCGACTTGCGTCGCGCTCAGACGGACAACGAAGACCCCAATGTCTTGCGTGGCATCGGAATATGCTGCTTCACCGAGGTTTCAGGCGCTGGTTCGGTCGGATGGCGCGCGCGTGGGTTAACACGCATACCCGGCTTCGACACAGCATCGATCAGAGTAGAGCCTTCCGGGAGGGTTTCGCTGCACACGAGCCAAGCCGCTGCGGGGCAGGGACATTACACGACCTTCGCTCAGATCCTGTCGGATTACCTCGGTGCCAGTTTGGAAGACGTGATCGTGCACGAAGGGGATACGTCTTCGGCACCCTACGGTTCCAATACGTTTGCGAGCAGAAGTGCCGTCGCGGCCGGTGGCGCGGTCATAAAGGCGGCTGAAGAAATTCGTGAAAAAATCCAGCGTATTGCCGCCTATCTTCTCAATTCGGAGCCAGAGAATATCCAGCTGGAGAACAGTATCGCCTTCGACATGCAGGAGCCGGAAAAGTCCATCTCATTCGAGGAAGTCGCTAAAGTCGCCTACTCGATGACGTCCGCATCGCTGCCGCAAGGGATGGACTTCGGTCTGCAAACCACGAGTTTCTACGACCCGCCTCCTGCGACCTGGCCCAACGGCGTACACATCGCTTCTGTGCGGGTAGATAGGAAGACAGGACAGATCGACATCGATAAGTATGTGGTCGTTCACGATTGCGGAACCGTCATCAATCCGATGATCGTCGAGGGACAAGTGCAGGGCGGCACGGTCCAAGGATTAGGCGAGAGTCTCATGGAACAGATCGTTTACGATGAGGACGGTCAGTTGCTGAATGCGAATCTTCTCGATTATCAGCTTCCAACCGTGCTCGACGTCCCTGAACTGGAACTCGATCATATCTGCACTCCGGCCGTCGATAACCTTGGCGGATTTAAAGGAGTAGGAGAGGGTGGTGTGATTGGCGCAGTGCCAGCGTTGACGAACGCGGTCGCGGACGCTCTTGCGCCACTAGGCGTGAACGTAAACCGTCTCCCACTTAGGCCGGCTTCCTTACTTAAGCTGATCCGCGACGCCGAGAACACCTAACAAAACTTAACACTGATCTGGAGAGTTCAGATGAATCTGTCTGGCGAACACATCGTGCCTGCCCCAAAGAAAGTCGTTTGGGATGCCGTAACCGATCCAACGGTTCTGTGTAAGATCATTCCCGGTTGTCAGGAATTGTCGCAGACGTCCGAGGCGGAATACGAGGCCGTTGCCCAGGTCAAGGTCGGTCCGCTGAAAGCAAGATTCAAGGGAACCGTGAGATTGACCGATATCGAGGCGCCGGATCGGTGCCGGATTATCGGCGAAGGTCAAGGCGGCGCCGCGGGATTTGCGTCAGGGAGCGCCTATCTTCAGTTGGAGGAGCGTGATGGGGTAACGATCGTTCGGTACGATGCCGATGCATCTATTGGCGGAAAGCTCGCCCAGATCGGTTCACGCATCGTGAGCGGTGTCGCCGAAAAGCTCACACTGAAATTTTTCGAAAACCTTTCAGACCATTTCGAGGTCGCCAAAGAGCCTGCCTGACGCGGTGGACACTGATGTCGGAGAGCTCTTTGTCTCCTTGGAAATAGCAAGAGAATCTAACGATGAGCACTGTTGAACTAACGATATTGGTTGCGACGATGACTGGGACCGCCGAATTGCTCGCAGAGGATCTGGCGGAAGAGAACGAAGACCTGTGCTCGGCGCAGGTCCGGCTTCTTGAAGACATTGAGGTCGCGGATTTGGAAGATCTGAGTCAAGTGCTCCTTGTCTCGAGTACATATGGAACTGGAGAAGTTCCCGAGCCTTCTAAAGAACTCTTTAACAATCTGGATGAGCAACGGCCAAACCTCAATGGACTTCTTTATGGGGTGATTTCACTTGGGGATCGAACCTATCCCAAGACCTTCGCACGCGGCGGGCAGTTGTGGGATGAGCTGCTTTTGAAATGTAACGCGTGCAGGGTCGGAGACGTGCTTTGCTTGGATGCATCCTCTGGCGAGGATCCTTTGGACGCGTCTT
The DNA here is from genome assembly GCA_040217575.1 of Alphaproteobacteria bacterium. Taxonomy (GTDB): domain Bacteria; phylum Pseudomonadota; class Alphaproteobacteria; order UBA8366; family Aestuariispiraceae; genus Pacificispira. The sequence goes on from JAVJPW010000002.1 coordinate 834,489, forward strand.
CTCATTGGTTTAAAAAGTGGCTTGTAGCTCTTGAAGAGCGGCTGTCATCAGGCAGATTAGATAAGACATTGCGTCGAGCATCGTCCTAGTTCCAATGAAGCACCGCGTGGCGATTGTTGGTAGTGGTCCTGCCGGTTTCTTTTTAGCCGACGCTCTTTCCAAGGACGGAGAGATTGATGTCCATCTCTTCGAGAAACTTCCGTATCCATTTGGGCTGATCCGATACGGTGTCGCGCCGGATCACCAGGGTACAAAGGCCGTAACCCGTGTGCTCAGCCGTGTCGCCAAACGCGCGAATGTTCGCTTCTTCGGCGGGGTGGAGGTTGGGAAGAGAGTCTCGATTGAAGACCTTCTACGGTCCTATTCGGTGGTGGTTCTGGCGACCGGCGCAACTGTTGGGCGGAAGCTAGATTTCGACGGTGCCAATATTCGTCCCCAAAACACGACGGCGTTCGACCTCGTGAGATCAATCAACGGACACCCGGACTATGCGGAGTTGTGTCTCCCAAACCAAGTTAAGTCCGTTGCGGTTTTCGGCGGTGGCAACGTTGCTTTGGACTGTGTCCGCCTGATTTGCCTGCCGCTGCAAACGCTTCGGACCACGGACGCGAGTAGAGCTTTTATTGAATGGCGGTCAAAACAGCGCGTTAAGCAGGTTGTCATGGTAATGCGTGGGGACGCTTCCAGCGCAAAGTTTTCACCGGATATGTTCTCGGAGCTAAAGAGATTGGACGGAATCGGCCTACGCATCGAAGGGTCACCGGAAGCACTGTCTTTTCCGCACAAATGCAATCCATTGTCCGAGATTTTTTCTATTCTCTCAGAGTCGGAAAGAGAAAATGCTGATGTGGATGTGGTGCTTTTGTTTGGACACAAGCCTGTCTCATTTTCAGGTCGTCACCTCCGCCTTTTGGACGGAAAAGGGCTCGCGACTGGGGTTGGCGCAGATATGATCGTCCACGCGGTCGGTCAGACGTCTGTTCCCTTTCCTGGCGTGCCATTCGACGCGCGGGACGCAAAAATCCCGAACCGAAACGGTTGGGTTACTGGGCTTGATCGGTGCTATACTGTGGGATGGGCTTCGGGGAGTGCCCGCCTCGCGATTCCTGATTGCCGTTCTCTGGCAAGGCATGCCGCAAGCGAAATAATGGGGGCTCTCTCTCAGATGGAGCCCTCGAGCATGGACCCTAGTTTGTACGAAGAGGTTGAATCTATAAGGCATTTTGCATGGGCGGACTGGGAACGCTACGATTCTAGCGAACTCGAATTAGGGAAACGCGCGGGAGCGTGCAGGGTCAAACTGAGAAGTTATTCTCCGTGCGAGGAATTGGAAGGTATGGAACTCGGCAATAGGCCCTCCAATTAGTCGACCTTTTTCCCGCGATAACCCAATTTTTCCGACACTTTTAAAGCCGCTGCCAGGACCGCGTCTTCGATCGCTACTCCTTGCACGACATGGCTGTCTTGAGACATGTGAATCTCTGCGATAACCGCTGAAATTCTGTTGTCGCTGTTAAAGACTGGCGCCCCTATCGCATTGAGGCCGGGCAACAGATCGCCAGATGTCGTAGCCAGACCGGACTGACGGACGTCTGAGGCAATTGTCCGAACCGCGGTCTTGGTTAGCTTTTTTCCATCTGGACCGCGTTTGCGGCTCTCGAGGACCTTCGATAGCAGTGAGGATGTCGTTTTTTCCGGCAGATGTGCAAGGAACAGTTTTCCGCTTGCGCTGTCCGCCAACGGAAGAACAGATCCCACCCGAAGATTGCAGGCCACGATCTCGCTCGCATCACTCCAGGATACGATAATTGGGCCTGCGTCACTCCAAACGGAAACGAGAACAGTGCGATCGAGACGCTCAGAGAGACGTTTGGCTTCGTCGACGGTTTCCTGAATTGGGTCCATGCGGCTCATCGCTGCAAACCCAAGTTTCAAAGCCATCGGTCCTAGATCGTAACAGCCAGTATCGGGTCGTTGAGTGACCAAGCCGCATTCAAGAAACGAAACGAGATACCTCCGAGCCTTTGCCGGATGCATTTCCGCAAGCTTCGAGAGGTCCCGAAGCTGGAGGGGTTTCGTTGCCTCGGAAAGTACGTCGAGTAGGACTGTGCCAACTGTGATTGACTGAACACTTCGGCGCCTGGCGGCTCCATCTATTTCTTCGTCGTCTTCCAAATCGAGCTCTTTCTGCCGCTGGCAAATTCCAAAAAATTTACTCATGCCTTCACAAACCATAGGACCATGGAAGCGTCTCCTTTTCTAGCGTTTTACGCGCGTGGCGTATTCTTCAAGGAGAAACCGTCGAGTCAAATTTCGCTTGCACCTTAGAGCATCAAATATTACGATATGCGTAATAAATTACGAAATACGTATACAATTGACGATGGGGTGAGGCATGAATGCCAACGCATATTTCTTGAGTTTGGACGAACTCCGGCAAGCGTACGGCTCTGGCGAAACAACCCCGCTTGAAGTGACGGAAGGTATCCTCGATCGTGCGAAACGCTTGAACCCGTCCCTAAATTGCTTTCGCGAAATCACGGAAGATATGGCGCGACGACAAGCGCGTGCCGCGACCGAACGCTGGAAAAGCGGTCGGCCCAGCGGGTTGTTGGACGGTGTACCGATTTCAGTGAAAGACACTCTGATGCTAAAAGGGGTGGCTTTCCGAAGAGGATCTCTCGCTACTCCAGACACACCGTCGGAGCAAAGCGCGCCGGTTGTAGACCGTGCTCTCGACCAAGGTGCCGTCGTTGTTGGAATTACTACGACGCCGGAATTCGGTGTGGGTCCGATTACCATCAGCCCGTTAACGGGCGTTACTCGAAATCCGTGGGACCTCACGAAGAACTCGGGCGGTTCCAGTGGCGGCGCGGCGGCGAGCGTCGCTGCTGGCCTATCATATGTAGCGCTCGCGACGGACGCAGGCGGGTCGACACGAATACCGGCGGGGTTCTGTGGTGTTGTTGGATTGAAACCGACCGGCGGGCGTATTCCGACCTATCCGCCGAATGTAGCGGGGGCATTGTCTTCCCCAGGTATTATTGGCCGCTCGGTAGATGACGTTCGACAAGTTTTGCCGACCCTGGCAATTCCGGACAGTAGAGACGCCGATTCCATGGCGGCGCCTTCCACTGGATCGAGTGACTTCTCTTGTGACGCCACAAAGAGTCTGCGTGTGGCCGTTTCGCTAGACCTGGGATATGCACTGCGTGTTTCCCGGGAAATTGCGAACTGTGTGAAGGACGCGATTGGACGTGTGGACGAAAGCGGGCTGTCGATCACAACCGTCGATCCGCCCATTTCGAACCCGATTGAAATCTTCAATACGCTTTTTAGGGCTGGGTTCGCGTATTCACTGCGAAACTTCACTGAAGAACAGCTGGATGTAATCGGCGACACACTTCGTGCGACTGTCGAGAAGGGCAAGAAAATTGGCCTCCACCCGTACCTCCAAGCTCACGACGAAAGGCGAAAACTTGCTGCCAAATTTGCAGAATTCTTCGAGAGCTACGATGCCCTTGTGACACCGATGACCAGTGTGACGGCGTTTGACGCTGAGCGCTGGGTCCCTGAAGAGTTTGAGGATATGGAGGATCCGCGGTCGTGGACGCCGTTCGGCTATCCAGTGAACCTAATCCAGTGTCCGGCGATTACGATACCCTGTGCGCTATCGAGCGCAGGATTGCCCATCGCTTTGCAGGTTATCGGGCCACGCTTCGGCGAGGCGCAAGTCCTTAGTGTAGCGAAGCGGATCGAGTCCTCGATTCAGGCACTTCCGCCCATTCCCCCGTCTATCGAAGAGTTAGAGCAGGTCGCGCAATGAGCACCAAATCCACCTATCGAATCGGTCAAATCGTTCCCAGCTCCAACATCACGATGGAAACCGAGATTCCAGCGATGCTGCGCGCCCGTGAACAGGTCGCACCGGAAAGATTTACCTTCCATTCCAGCCGAATGCGGATGAAGAAAGTAACCAAGGAAGAGCTTAAAGCGATGGATGATGAATCCGTCCGCTGCGCCGAAGAACTGGCCGATGCTCGAGTAGACGTCATGGGGTACGCCTGTCTGGTCGCGATCATGAGCCTGGGTTTTGGGTATCATCGGTCTTCACAACAAAAACTAAGCGACGCTATCTCCGGTGCGTCGCCCGAGACGCGTGTGGTCAACAGTGCCGGTTCACTCATCAATGGACTGAACACGCTCGGTGCAAAGCGGGTCAGTGTCCTGACACCCTACATGAAGCCTTTGACGGGGATGGTATGTGACTATATCGAAAACGAGGGGATCGAAGTCGTCGATCGTGTGTCGCTCGAAATTTCCGACAACATCGCTGTTGGTGAACGCGATCCGAATGCGGTGCTTCCTCTCTTAGACACAGTGGAAACGAAGAACGTGGATGTCATCGTTCTCTCCGCATGTGTCCAGATGCCATCTCTCCGCGCCATTGAGGAAGCGCAGCGGATAACTGGAAAACCGGTGGTGTCCGCCGCTTCTTGCACGGTTCATGCGATGTTAAAGGAACTGCGTTTGACACCGCTCGTTCCAAATGCCGGCGAGTTGCTGAATGGAACCTACTAGCCATGTCGTCCTTCTCGGTCTTGCCATTGAACGCGTTATCGGCCGTCGAGATCGCTGAAAGGGTACGCAGTGGTACGGTTTCAGAAGATGACATCGTTGAATCCGCCCTTAGACGGATCGCTGAACGAGACGAACAAATTCGTGCCTGGGCGTGTTTTCGAAAACCCGGCTCCTCTGCGTTGTACTCGACGGCGTGCCGGAATTCGGAGGGACCGCTTGCGGGAGTTCCTGTTGGCATAAAAGACATTTTCGATACAGCGGACTTTCCGACGCGATACGGTTCCCGAATCTTTAGTCTCAGGCAGCCGGATTCCGATGCGTTGGTTGTGGCGCGGCTCCGTTCCGCGGGGGCAACTATTCTTGGAAAAACCCATACGACGGAGTTCGCCTGTTTCGAACCGGCGGCTACTGTTAACCCGATAGATGTCAATCGGACTCCCGGAGGATCTTCAAGCGGGTCGGCCGCCGCCGTGGCCGATAAAATGGTTCCAATAGCGATTGGCTCTCAGACGGCTGGATCGACAATCCGTCCAGCCGCGTTTTGCGGCGTGTACGGTTTCAAGCCGAGCTACGGGCTCGTGCCGCTCGATGGGACAATGCCGTTGGCGCAGAGTCTGGATACCATAGGAATCTTCGCGAGAAGCGTCGATGACATCGCCCTCGCAACAAGTGTCCTTTCCGGTGAAAAGACCCTGGGGACTGCCCTCCCCAAAAAACCGGCCGGGATTGCGTTTCTTAAGGGACCCGCATGGCCGCAAGTGTCCGATGAAACAAAAGGGCTCTTCCAGTCGTTAATGGATCGGCTTGGCTCAGAGGTTCCAACCCGTGAACTGGCACAACCCCGTGGGTTTGAACAACTAACGGACGCGCAAAAGATCGTCATGGCGCGGGAGGCCTACAAAAACTTCGCCAGCGTGATCGTGGAAAAACCAAGCTTGATAAGTGAGAGCTTTCTAAAACTGTGCGAACATGGATCACAGATTTCCGAGTCCGCTTATCGAAAAGCCCTGCTCCTCAAAAATGAAGCGTACCTGCACTTCATAGAGTGTCTTGGAGATGGGGAACTCGTCCTGACACCGGCGGCACTGGGCGTTGCGAACCCTGCGTCAGAGGGTACCGGCGATCCGATCTGCAATCGACTCTGGACTTTCTTGGGAACACCCTGCATTTCCATTCCTGTTCATAGGCCAAAGTCGTTGCCATTGGCGTTTCAAGTCGTTTCTCCAAAAGGCGCCGACGACCAACTCCTGCGTTCCGCGCAATGGCTTGCTGAAGCGACTTCCACGCTTTCGATTGCGTCTCCGATCGAATTTTCACCGCAGTTCTAAGAGCCGCCGGTTCCTGCCCGCCAGAAGGAGCTCAATGGAGACTATGAGTATCCTTACCCAAACGAGGACGGAATCGATCGAGACAGGATTTCTCCGCCTGGGTCCATATATCGGGGGCCACCTAAACGCGCTAAGGGCCTCAGCTTCATAGAGTCGATTTTTCCATTCGCGTACAGATCGTCGCGAATGTGGAACATAACGACTTCACCGACGAACAACTCCGTACGTAGTGCCCCGAACTCCAATACGCTGTGCAATCTGCACTCCATACTTACGGGCGCGATCGCGATGCGCGGGACACGCACATTTCGAGACACCGCTGTGTCGAGACTACCTGCCTCTAACTCACTCACGTCCGAAGGAAACTCCGCCGACGTTTCGTGGAGATCCGAAGCCAGATCGACAGATGCAATATTAACAACGAACTCTTTGTTTCGGCCAATGTTGACGGACGTATCTTTCAAGTCCGTGCCCTTCCTGCCGACGCTGATGGCAAGCATCGGCGGCGAATAACTGACAAAAGTGAAGCAGCTGAACGGGGCTGCATTGACGGTTCCGACTTCGGAAAGGGTTGTGACCCAGGCGATGGGTCTTGGCACGACGGCACCAACGAGAAGTCGGTAAGCATCGCTAGGTGAAAGTGTGTCCGCAGAAATTTCCATGGTAGGGTCTAATCCGTTTTCGATTGAGCCATTGTGAATCAGCTTAAAACCGCCAGGTCGGCCTCTTCCAACAGGTGTGCCACTGAACCGTTTCGGACCAGTGAGAGCGAAGCGGCAATCGGTGGTTCAAGCCATTGATCGAGCGCGAGGGAGCTCACGTCCTTACGGACCATCGCGTGGAGACTTCCAAGTCGTTGTCCGTGTTCTAGCCCTCGGTGATCGCATCCTTCCACGGCAGCCAGCAATTCAATCGCCAGAATGGCGTCCAAGTTCTCAATCATACCCAATAGACGGCGCGCCCCGTGCGTTGCCATGGAAACATGATCTTCCATGTTTGCGACTGTAGGCACATTGTCGACACTCGCCGGGTGGGCGCGCTGCCTGGTATCGGCGACCAAGGCGGCGGCGGAGATTTGGGCGCACATGAATCCCGAATTCAATCCTGGCTCGCTTGTCAGGAATGGGGGGAGTCCCGACAAGTTTGAATCCACCATCATGGACAAACGGCGTTCGGATATCGTTGCAATTTCGGAGATCGCGAGCGCCATGATATCGGCGGAAAATGCGATGGGTTCGGCGTGAAAGTTTCCCCCGGATAGGAACTCCCCTTCTTCCGGGAAATACAGCGGATTGTCCGTAACGGCATCCCCCTCGCGCGTCAGGACACCGGTGCAATGGCGCAAGAGATCTAGTGCAGCTCCGATAATTTGAGGCTGACAACGAATGCAATAGGGATCCTGCTGGCGCTCGATTTCCTGTGAGGCGTGCCGAAAACCGCTGTCTTGAAGGAGGGCTCTATATGCTTTTGCAACATCGATCTGCCCTGTCTGTCGCCGAACGGCATGAATCCGTTCGTCGAAAGAGTCGGACTTTCCGAGGACGGCCTCGGTCGCTAGAGCGCCGATCACTATTGCGCTTCGCATTGCGCGTTCGGCTTCAAACAGCGCGGCCATGGCCAGAGCCGTGGATACCTGCGTCCCATTGACAAGGGCAAGCCCTTCTTTGGCCCTAAGTTCGAGAGGCGAATACCCGATCCGACCAAGCGCTTCCTTCGCGGAGATTACTTTGCCATTGTGCCGGACGTGCCCGACGCCGATAAGGATAGCCGACATGTGCCCAAGCGGAGCGAGGTCGCCGCTCGCGCCAACGGAACCCTGCGACGGAACTACCGGCAGCATATCGTTCGAAAGAAGTGCGAGAAAAATCTCGGCGATTTCGACACGGACTCCGGAATATCCTCTGGCCAAGGTCGATACTTTCAAGGCCAGACACAGCCTTACGACTGGATCGGGAAGCGGCTCACCGACACCAACCGTGGTAGAAAAAATCAAGTTGTGCTGAAGCTGAGTGAGCTTGTCTTCGGAGATAGCCTGTCCGGCCAAGCTTCCAAACCCGGTCGTCACTCCGTAGATCGGAACGCCCTTTCGTGCATCCGCGGCTACGGCCTCCTGGCATCGTCCGATCGCATCCCGTGCGGCATCGGACAGTGTTACCTTGCAGGGTTTAGAGTAAATCTGCCTCCAAGTATCAAGCTCACGGTTCTCTGCATTTAGTACAATCGTGTCCATCGCGCACATTCCTTCAAAGCTAAGGTCCGGGCAGATATGCTTCGTGCGACTATATAAGTCCAATTATGAATATCATTGTTGTGATAACGAATTATTATAATTGGTGCAGCATTTCAGCTAATCTGGGAAGTGCGATATTTGATGAATTCTTGTGGCTTTGGAGAGAGATGACAAAGGTCGGCTCGACTTGCGCGCTGACCGGGCGAATGGACACGTCCTCCAAGTGGTATCCGCTCATCACGGCCGGGACGATGCCGCAACCAGCCCCTGACGCGACGAGGGCTAGGATAGACGGAAACGGTATCGTGCTGTCGACAATGTTTGGCGTCGAACCCGCGGCATGAAACATTGCAATAATAGCGTCGAAGGTCTCCGGTGCTGCGGGCCGAGGAAACATGAAAACTGTCTCGTCGTTTAACTCCGAAGGATCGATCGTTTTCAACTCTGCCAAACGGCTGTTCATCGGCACGGCGATACCGATCGGAAGAGTGTAAAGACCGACCGATTGAATGAACGGCGAGTGGGATGGCAGCGTTGTGATCGCAGCATCGATATCGCCGTCTAGGAGCATCCTCTCTATTAACTCAGCGGAATGGACCAAGAGCTTCAGTTCGACAGAGGGATTCTCGCTTCGAAATCTGCGGAGATCGGACGGCAGCTTGGTCGAAAGGACCGCAGAGGAGAGTCCTACTTCCAGAATACCTGTCTTTCCTAACGCGACGTTTCGTGTATCCGCGACCATTCGCTCGGCAAGCTCAAGATACCTTTTCGCATGAACAAGGAAGACTTCGCCTGCCGCAGTAATTGATATCCCTTGATTGCCGCCGCGCTTGAATAGGGGGCAGCCGACACGTTCCTCCAGTTTACGGATGTGCTGGCTAATGGCCGGTTGCGTTGTGTTCAACTCCTCGGCCGCCCGGCCAAAATGGTGCCAGCGGGCAACTTCGACAAAAGAACGAACTAGGCGAACATCCATCGCAAATCACCAATCGCACTGGATCGAAACAGTGCCGCAAGATTTCGATCCTAAACCTGGATTACTTACTTTCACTCGGCCAAGCATTCGCGGAATCCCAAGTATCGTTGGCAGGATAGACCCCTCCGCGTAGCGACTTGAGCCGTATACATGTGATTCCCAGGTTCTAATTGCGGAAACCCTGTTAAGGTCAAAAAATTCCCTGAAAACAATAGCAGGGAAGCCTATGAAATCTATTTGAATTGAAACGGAATTTAAGGGGATGGGATCTGCGGTGCAGTAAAATGTTCCTGAGTTCCCTGTATTTTCCCTGCAAAACAGGGAACTCGGCGCTGAGACGCGTTCGCGTTAGACTGCGTCCACCACCATTCAGCCTTTCGATTTTGCCACATGGGCGTTATCAGGGTAATGGCAAAGGCACCAGCGAACTCGGAATAACCGGATTTTCCGCTGCCGAAGGCTGCCCCCATCAAACGCCTCCGAGCGGTGCCGCTTGAATGTCAGACGGTTTAGGAGATGCGTTCTAGATTGAAGTGATTATGGATGGCGGCTTGGATTGATGAGAACTTTTGCAGCGTCTGGGCATCTCTAATCTTCGAGATTGCGCCTTCCCTTCTTCGAAACGGCTGATGCGAGTTTTCCGCACGAATGTTAAGCCACTTTGTGCAGATTAGGCTGTCGGAATTGCCAAGGATCTTCGTCGTAGCACGATATGAGTGAAGTTGCTCTGTCACGATCTTGGATAGACGACCGAAGCGCCTCGGCACTCGCTTCAAGAAATTCCGCGCAGCTCTTCGGTCCCGGTATTTTGTTGCGCAGACTTCCAGGACTTCGCCCTGATGATCGACGGCGCACCAAAGGTAGTGCGCTTTGCGATTGACCTGGACGAAAACCTCATCGATGCCGGCGCCAGCAGGAAAAGTTTCGGTGGTGGATGCGACGTTTTCTAGTCTCGGCCGCGAACATCGGGCCGAAACGCTCACATTTATTTGCTCCCAAAGCGCTCGCTTACGTTAGAAAACCGCATTTACTTCGAACAGCCAGCGCCCGTCCAACCCCAGGATATCGTCGGTTCGGCCGTCGGAATCGCGCGTCAGCGGCTGTCCGAATAGAATGGACGCGTCAAGATTGTCGAACATCTCAGTCCGAATTCCCCCGCCCGCCGATGCAAGCGTGTCCATATCGTCGGTCTGATAGTCCACCACCGCGCCGAAATCATAGAAACCGAACAGTTGATAATTGTCGAAATAGGGAATATCGACCGGCGGCGTCCAACGCAGTTCCACCGCCGCCGCGACGCCATGGTCACCGGTAATTTCGGACGGCGCATAGCCACGTCCAATGACTGGACCGCCTACACCGAACTCCTCCCCGGATACAAGAGGGTCGGCAGAAATCTGGCCCATCGCGGTCGTCATCAGACTAAGCTGATAGGGAAGGTTCTGGATGCGATAGGCCTCACCCGAGAATTTGAGGAAGTCGGTCCGGGCGTTGCTGCGGGAAAGGGAACTCGAATTGCTGTCGCTATGTCCCAGAATGGGAAGTCCCTTCGTGACCGCGCCGTGTATCAGGGTCAGCCCATCCAGCGTATCCGCGTAATCCGCCGTGAATCCGGCCTGGATCGTGCGAATATTGTCTTCGAACAATCGCTCCCCCAACAGATCCGTCGACGAGTTTCGAGCGGCGAATGCCCCTTCCGCTATCAGACTGAAGCTGCGCGATCGGAAAATGGGATAGGAAACCGACAGTTCCGCCGATGCTGACTGACTGACGATATCCAGCGCGTTCAACGTCGATCCGGGTTCCGATCGCACAAAGCCGACATTGCCTGTAACGGTCAGCCCTTCGAACCCGATGTGTTCGACATGAGTCAATTCAAAAAAGTCAAGTTCCCGCCAATCCGAAGCCTCCGCACCAGCACTGGTCATGTAGCTGATCGAATTCTCGCTTCCCGCCCAAAGATTGGCGAACTCCCGAACTTGCGTTCGGGCGCGATACGGACCGACGAACCGTGAACCGAAATTGTCCGCGCCGAGGCTCAGTTCGATGTCATCCTGTTCGACCACAAGGACCAGTTCCGAAGCGCCGGGCTGGTCCGACGCGGGCCGGATGATCGATCGTGCGTCGATGCCCGGAAGGTCATTTGCCAACAGAAGGTAACGTTCCAGGACGGCCATGGAAATCGGACGGGCTTCCATGATGCTTTCGGCATATTCATGAAGGTAGACGATATGGGTGTCGGATCCGCCTTCGAAAGAAACGGAGCTGATATAGCCTTCGATCACCTGGATGCGGACGATCCCGCCGGAAATTCGCTGCGGCGGCACGATTGCCCGGGAAAGAAAGAATCCATCGGCGCGATAGTGGGCGGTTACCTGCTCTGCAATGTCATAGATGTCAGCAAGTGCGACTTCCTGTCCCAGCAGGTCTTCATAGAGCGGTAGCAGATCGGCTGTTTCGAAAACGGTGGCACCTTCGATCACCAGACCGCTCAGGACGAACCGGACGGTCTCCGCGTTTTCGTCTGGGGCAACCTCTTCCTGTGCGTCACCGGCAGGGGTTTCCGCTTCCGATCTGGGGGCAGGCGCCCTTTGGAAACTGTCTTCCAGCCGATCGGCTTCGACACTGCTGGGCACCTGCTGTGCCCATGAAGAGCTGGACAGAACGAAGATGAATGTCGACGACAACAGTATGAAGAGGATGAAGGCGAACAGTTCGTATAGCTGCAAGAGCCGTGACCTCTTGCACGCGATGCCGCCATTCCCGATGTTCCTACCCAACATTGTTGCCTCCAGATCATCTGCTGAAATCAGCCGGTTCCTGAAGGCCGTAATCTATCTCGCACACTCGTTATGGGAGAGTCTGCATTCGTATCTTCTAATTATGCGTTGGTATAGTTGGGGCGCCGTCTGGCGCCCCACAGGTAGGATCAGCGCGCGGAAAGGTACGCCGCAGCCGCTTGTGTGCGGTTTCGGACACCCAGCTTCCGGAACACACCCTGGGCGTGAACCTTAACCGTGATTTCCGCGATATCGAAGTCGCGGGCTATTTCCTTGTTGGACTTGCCTTCGGAAATAGCCACCAGAACCGCGGTTTCGCGGTCGGTCAGGTCGTCCAGAGAGGAATCGTCCGATCCAGACCCATCAGCCGCTTCCGCAAAGTCATTCGCGGATGCAGGCAGTGTCCGATTTTCCATTGGCATCGCCCCGACATGCTTGGTTCCGTGAACCATGCCGTCCAGAATCAGGGACGGAACATAGGTTTCGCCGGCCAGCACCAACCTGACGGCGCTGACGGCCGCGTCCACGCCCAGTGATTTCGGCACGAACCCCTTCAAACCGCAGCGAAGCGCGTGCAACGCCACCGAAGCCTCTTCGACGCCGGTCAGGACGATCGTGCGGCTTTGCGGATATGCCCGTGCTATGTCGACAGCACACTCGACGCCCCTCATGCCCGGCATGTGAAGGTCCAGAAGCAGGACATCGTAGGCAATGCCGCTTTCAAGACGGCTTTGAGTTTCCTCACGATTCGCCGCCTGATCGACACGTCCGCCGGGAAATCTTGCTTCCAGGACCGTGGCGAAAAGTTCCCGTACAAGGGAATGATCATCTGCAATCAGAATGTTCATTGTTCGCTACCCAACCCAATTTTTCGAAATCGTTGCAGACCATACTGTCGTATAAGTTTTAATTAATCCTTAATCAGAAGTGGTTTTTTCGAGAAAACTGAACGTAACCCATGGGCTGGGTGCATTTGGTGCCGCAACCTACCTATACCTATGCAGATTGGGCAATCCGCGCCTGTCCCCTTACCATCGTAGATAGAGTTACGAGACCAAGGGGCGATCGATATGTTGGCAATATCAATTCTGAAGTCGGCTTTCAGTGGCACGGTGGGGCGCTGTGACGCGGGTATGGGCTTGGTGAAAGCCGGTGTGGCAAGTGCCGGGCAGAAGCTTCGGTGCCTTTCTTCATTTGATGCGATTGCGTTGGCAATCATTGCCAACATGGCGTTCTCGCCTCTGGCGCATGCCAATCCCCAGGGCGGCGATGTCGTGTCCGGTTCCGTAACGTTCGATTCTTCTGCGCCGGATACGTTGATCGTCAATCAGCAGTCCGACCGAGCCATCGTAAACTGGCAGTCCTTTTCGATCGGGAATTCAGAACATACCCAATTCGTTCAGCCATCCACTGATGCGCTGATCGTGAACCGCGTTGTCGGAAACGATGTATCCGAAATCCTGGGTCGGTTGTCCGCGAATGGCCGGGTCATGCTGTTGAACCCGAACGGCGTATTGTTTGGTAGCGACGCACAGGTCGATGTCAACGGCCTGATCGCATCGACACTTGGTCTCACGGATGAGCAGATCCTGAGCGGAGATTTCAGTTTCTCGACCCTTCCAGGCGGTGCGGGTCAGATTGTCAATCTTGGCACCATAACGGCCGCGGACGAAGGTCTGGTAGCGCTTATCGCGCCGAGCGTCCGCAACGACGGTGTGATCGGTGCGCGCCTTGGCACCGTTGCGCTTGTGGCTGGCGATGCCGTTACTTTGGACACCTATGGCGATGGTCTGGTGCAGTTCCAGGTGGATCAGGCGGCGGTCGATACCCTGTTCGACCTGGATGGAAACCCGGTGTCCATCCAGATTGAAAATTCCGGAGCGATCAACGCGGATGGCGGGTTGGTCCTTTTGAACGCGCAATCGCTGGAAGGTGTGGTGGACAGCTCCATCAACATGTCCGGGCTGCTGCAGGCGCAGTCGGTCGCGCATCAGAACGGTGAAATCGTCTTGCTTGGTGGTGATGAAGGCACGGTCCTGGTATCCGGCGAACTGGATGCAACCGGAAACGGTCTGAATGAAAGCGGTGGCCGGATCGTGGTATTCGCAGACCGGGTCGGGGCAATTGACGGCGCAGTCCTGGATGCCAGCGGGACGAACGGTGGCGGCACGATCCTGTTCGGCGGGGAATTTCAGGGGCAGGGGACGGACAACGCAACGCGCACCTATGTTTCCGAGGATTCTACATTCCTGGCCGATGCCCTGATGAACGGGAATGGTGGGGAAGTCATCGTCTGGTCTGACGAGAACACAGCTTTCTACGGCTCCCTGTTCGCGCGCGGCGGTGCAAATGGCGGCGACGGCGGGTTTGCCGAAATTTCCGGCAAGGACAATCTGGCTTATGCAGGTGCGGTCAATCTTTCCGCCTCGAACGGGGAGGGCGGACAGATCCTGTTCGATCCGAAAAACATTGAGATATCTTTGCTTGGCGCGGCGGCACTTTCCCTGAACGACGCGTTCTCCGAATCCGCGGCCCTGTCCGTTACGCTGACACCGGTCGACATTCTGGCACTGCTCAGCCTGGGGACGGACGTCACGCTTCAGGCCAACAACGACCTTACCCTGACGGATGGTTTGACGGTCAACAATGCGCTGGGCGCCGGCGGAAATATTACCCTGCAGGCCGGCCGGCACGTTAACCTGAATGCCAGTATCGTGTCCGATGACGGGAACATTTCCATCACGGCAGGCGATACAAATGCGGACGGCGGTAACCGCGATGCCGGTATCGCGGCTCTCAGCATGGCGGACGGGGTTTCGCTGAATGCCGGCAGCGGCAACATCACGCTGATCATGGGCGACAACAACGGCGGCGCGATCAATGTTGAGACCCTGACGACGACGGGTGACGTTCTGGTCCGCAACGAAGGCAACAGCGGAAGTGCCGACATCCTTCGGGTTTCCGCAGATTCACTGATCACCGCCGGCAGCCTTGCCATGGTGACTACCGAAGCCGGCGCGGCGATTGGGTCGAGCGGTTCGCCGATCCGGGTCGGTGTCAGTAATCTGGAACTTCAGCTTCTGGGCGCAGGGGGCGGGGCGTTCCTGAATTCGCCGCTTCAAGGGTTCAATATCGGCGGTGCCGGCCTTGGCGGTTTGACGGGTTTCGACCTGAGCGGTTCTCTGGAACTGGCATTGAACGGCGCGCTGACACAGTCCGAACGTGTCACAAATTCCGGTCTGATCACGCTGGATGTTGGTGCCGGTAACGATATCACCCTGTCGCACGCGTCCAATGACTTTGCGTCGATCCAAGTTGGCGCGGCGGCTGACGTGACCTTGTTCGACGTGAACGCGATCGACTTTGGCGCCTCCACCATATCCGGCGCGCTGAATGCCACCGCCAGCGGTCAGATTACCGACAGTGGCGCAATCGTCGTGTCGGGCGCGACCACCCTGTCGGCGGGCCTGGCGAACAACATCACCTTGGACAACGCGGCCAACAATTTCGCTGGCATTGGCGTTACTGCCGCTGCGGATGTCGAACTGGTGGACACGAATGCAATCGATCTGGCGGCGCTGACCGTTGGCGGCGACCTGACGGTGGCCGCCGGTGGCGCAATTACCGACAGCGGAACATTGAACGTCACCGGAAACGCATTGCTTTCCGCCACAGTGGGGAGCGACATCACACTGAATGATGCCGCCAACCAGTTCGGTTCAGTCCGGGTGAATACGGTTCGCGATGCGTTCATCGTTGGGCTTGGCGCGGTGGACCTGGGCAACACCAATGTCACACGGAACCTGACGGTTTCTGCCGGCGGTGCGATCACTGACAGTGGTACCGTTACGGTCGGCAGCAATACTTCGCTTAATGCTGGTGCGGGCAACAATGTCACGCTGAATACGGCGGGCAACGACTTCGCGACGGTTCAGATTGGTTCGGCCAATGATGTGACGCTGGTGGACACGGACGATGTCGACCTGGGTGCGTCCACCATCTCGGGCGGACTGACGGTGACGGCCGATGGCGCGGTGACGGACAGCGGCGCGCTGGTGGTTGCGGGCACGACCTCGGTCACGGCGGGTGCGGTCAACATTGCCACGCTTAATACGGCGGCCAATGACTTCGGTACCATCCTGTTTGGTTCGGCCAATGATGTAACGCTGGTGGACACGGACGATGTCGACCTGGGTGCCTCCACCGTCTCCGGCGGGCTGACGGTGACGGCCGACGGTGCGGTGACGGACAGCGGTGTGCTGGCAGTAACCGGCACGACGTCGGTCACGGCGGGCGCCGGGAACAATGTCACGCTGAATACGGCGGGCAATGACTTCGCGACGGTTCAGATTGGTTCCGCCAATGATGTGACGCTGGTGGACACGGACGATGTCGACCTGGGTGCGTCCACCGTTTCCGGCGGGCTGACGGTGACGGCCGACGGTGCGGTGACGGACAGCGGTGCGCTGGCAGTAACCGGCACGACGTCGGTCACGGCGGGCGCCGGGAACAATGTCACGCTGAATACGGCGGGCAATGACTTCGCGACGGTTCAGATTGGTTCCGCCAATGACGTGACGCTGGTGGACACGGACGATGTCGACCTGGGTGCCTCCACCGTCTCGGGCGGACTGACGGTGACGGCCGACGGTGCGGTGTCGGACCGCGGTGCGCTGGTGGTTGCGGGTACGACCTCGGTCACGGCGGGTGCGGGCAACAATGTCACGCTGAATGCGGCGGGCAACGACTTCGGTACCATCCTTTTCGGTTCCGCCAATGACGTGACGCTGGTGGACACGGACGATGTCGACCTGGGTGCCTCCACCGTCTCCGGCGGACTGACGGTGACGGCCGACGGTGCGGTGACGGACAGCGGTGGGCTGGTGGTTGCGGGCACGACCTCGGTCACGGCGGGTGCGGGCAACAATGTTACCTTCGATACCGCGGCCAATGACTTCGGTACCATCCTTTTCGGTTCCGCCAATGACGTGACGCTGGTGGACACGGACGATGTCGACCTGGGTGCCTCCACCGTCTCCGGCGGACTGACGGTGACGGCCGACGGTGCGGTGACGGACAGCGGCGCGCTGGCGGTAACCGGCACCACGTCGGTCACGGCGGGTGCCGGGAACAATGTCACGCTGAATACGGCGGGCAACGACTTCGCGACGGTTCAGATTGGCTCCGCCAATGACGTGACGCTGGTGGACACGGACGATGTCGACCTGGGTGCGTCCACCATCTCGGGCGGACTGACGGTGACGGCCAACGGTGCGGTGACGGACAGCGGCGCGCTGGTGGTTGCGGGTACCACGTCGGTCACGGCGGGTGCGGGCAACAATGTTACCTTCGATACCGCGGCTAATGACTTCGGTACCATCCTGTTCGGTTCGGCCAATGATGTAGCGCTGGTGGACACGGACGATGTTGACCTGGGTGCGTCCACCATTTCCGGCGGGCTGACGGTGACGGCCGACGGTGGAGTTCAGGTGTCGGGCGCGGTCACCACGAACGGTGCAACGTCGCTTCTTGCCGATGCCAACGCAGACGGATCGGGAGATTTCGTCATTGTTGGCGGCGCGTCCGTAAGCACGAGCGGCAACAGTCTGGTCATTCAGGGCAACGATGCGACGCTGACGGGTTCCATAGCCACAGCAGGCGCTACACTGGTGATCGGCGCCAGCGACGGCGGCACGGTCGGTCTGGGCGACGGGGCCGGGGACCTGGCATTGTCAAATGCTGAGCTGGCGCGGATTTCTGCATCCGGCACCACCTTCGGCAGCGCCACGTCCGGTTCCATTCATGTGGACGGTGTGACACAAGCAGCGAGCGCCGGGCTGGGGTCGGTTACGCTGGACGCGTCGCAGGGGTCCAAGACGATCGTGATCGATGGGACTGCGTCTTTCTTTGATGGACTAACAGCGGCCGCGTCCAACGGTGTGACTGTCCAGGCGGACGTGACTACAAGCGTATCTGGGCTGAGCATCGATGGAGATGCGGATTCGGCTGTGGACGGTGCGGATTCCATCGTACTGGACGCCACACTGACATCCGCCGGCGGGGTAACGCTCAGCGCCGCGAACGGCGATATTACCCTTGCCGGGAACAGCGGCCTGGTTGCCCAGTCGGGCAATATCACAGTGAACGATTCGATGGACGGCAATTTCGACCTTACTGCCACAGCCTCCAATGGCACGGTGACATTTGTTTCAGCGGCGGGAAGCGGAACGCCGCTGGATAGCGTCGTGCTGCAAGGCGATTCGGTATCGGGAGAGGTGCATGCCGCGCAGCTTCAGATCAATGCCGGTGGTGGAGCGCTGACGGGTACGGTCGGCGGACAGGGTGGTGCCGGTGCCGCCGCGCTGGTCGAAAACACCGGGTCTTCGAGCATCACTTTCAATACCGTCACGGTTACCGGAAGCTCAGCTGCTTCGTCCGGAGGGAACAGTCCTTCAGACCCGCGAATTGTGGAATCCGGCCATCGAAGTGGGCCTGACGCGGAGCCTTCGGAAAACAACCAGCTGATCTTGCAGTCGGAAGAAACGCTGGCCACCCGGGGCGGCGTGTGTGAGACGGGCGAGGATGTGGCCTCGCTGGAAACGCAATTCGGTGATGATGCGACCCGGATGGTCGTGGTCCGGGACAGCACAGAGGGTGCGGCGCAGTTCGAAAACTGCACAGAGTCACAGTATCAGAACAATCCGTCGGTTGCGAGCCTGCCCTGATCGGCATTGTTGGAGAAGCACCGACACGAATGTTGGGATAAATAATTCTGTGCGCGACTGCGTCCACCGGTCTTCAGGAAAGTTCGTCGATGTGCCACTTCAAGGCTGGCAAATCTCCGCAAGCCCGCGTGCGTTTGGCGAAGACCATACCGAACCGGTGACACCACAACGCCGAAACGTTTCATACGATAGGTCAATGCCGCGCTCCGCCATGATTTTTCAGCGTCTCGGTAGCTCAGCATGAAGCGGTAGTTGCGTCGAACGGCGTCCTGGATAACCGACAGGTGGGGGCGTTAACGGCGATAGGCTAAGCGCAGCATCCGCAGCCGGTGCCAAGAGTCGCTGGTCGATGTTAAAAAGCCAGCCAAACGAGGACATATGAAAATTTCGATCGCCCATGGATTATTGAGCCTTGACATTTAATATGGTCCTATATAGGACATTAGTTGATATTTGGATTGTGGGAGAATTTGCATGTATACCGAAGCGCTCGGGCAGTTTGTGGCTGGAGAATGGCGCACTTCCGTTAAGGGCGGGCGATGTGAACCCGTCTACAACCCCGCAAATGATGAAGTGCTCGCGACGCTTCCCCACGCAGACAAGTCTGATATCGAGGATGCCCTGGAGAGCGCCGCCAAAGGATTTGAAGCGTGGCGTCGCACATCGGCCTGGGTCCGTAGCGGCATTCTATTGAGGGCGGCTGATATCATCGCCGAGCGGAAAGAAGCCCTCGCCCAGGTTCTGACCCTCGAGAATGGCAAGCCGATCGCCGATGCGCGTGGTGAGATCGACCGGGTTACCGACACTATCCGATGGTGTGCGGAAGAGGCGAAGCGCACCTATGGCAGAATTCTTCCCCCCCGACGGGAAGGGCTTATGCAAGCGACGCTTAAGCGACCGGTGGGTCCGGTGGCCGGTTTTGCGCCATGGAATTTTCCGGCAGTCCTCATGGTCCGGAAATTGGCTGCCGCGTTGGCAGCGGGCTGTTCGATCGTCATGAAACCCGCGGAGGAATGTCCGGCCGTTTGCGTTGGGATAGTGCGGGCCTTTGCGGATGCCGGCGTGCCCCGTGGCGTTATCAATATGCTGTTTGGCGTGCCTGCGGAAATTTCGGAAGCGCTGATCGACTCTCCTGTCATTCGCAAAGTCTCCTTCACTGGGTCGGTTCCGGTTGGGAAATTGCTAAGTCGGATGGCGGGGGAACGCCTTAAACCCGTTACGATGGAACTGGGCGGCCATTCGCCAGTTCTCGTGTTCAACGACAGCGATGTAGACGCCGCAGCAAAGACTTGCGCGACCTTCAAATACCGCAACGCCGGGCAGGTGTGTATTTCGCCGAACCGCATTTTCGTCCAGGCTGCGTCCTACGAACGGTTCCTGGACCGTTTCGTCGAAACAGCAAAATCCATTCGCGTTGGCGATGGTATGGATGCCCAAACGCAGATGGGCCCCCTGACAAATACGCGCCGCCTCGAGGCTGCTGAGAATTTCGTCGGAAATGCCCGAGCCAAAGGTGCGGAGATCAGGCTGGGTGGAAACAGGATCGGAAACCGTGGCTTGTTCTTTGAGCCTACCGTTCTGACCGATGTTTCGGATGACGCGGAAATCATGCGCGAAGAACCTTTCGTGCCCGTCGTGCCTATCTTGCCTTTCGAGACCGTGGAAGACGGCTTGAAAAAGGCCAATGCTGTGCCGTTCGGGCTGGCGGCGTACGCTTTTACGCGATCGACGGAAAACGCCATAGCTGTGGCGGAAGGGTTCGAGGCGGGCTGGATCGGCATCAATGACTTTACGCCGGCGCTGGAGGACGCACCTATTTGTGGCCAGAAAGACAGTGGCCTCGGCTGTGAAGGAGGGCCCGAGGGGCTCGACTCCTATCTGCACACACGTTTCGTGAGCCAGGCGCCAAGCTAAGCGAAATGCCGTGAATTGACAGGCGCATATTTGTTTGCTAAAGTCCTATATAGGACATTAGTGCGGAGCGGAAGACCAAGAATCTTTCGCCAAACTAAAAAGGAAGAGGAGGAACCTTATGCTTATCAAGACCATCACGCGAAACTTTTTAGGTGCGGCCGCCATCGGCGCAATGACGATGATTTCTGCCGCATCCGCCCCGGTGTCCGCTCAAGAGCTTACGGTCCGGTTGGCCAACGTCATTGGACCGAACCATGACACAAGCATCGCGATCGACAGGTTCGCGGAATTGGTTGGGGAGATGTCCGACGGTCGGATCGAGGTCCAGCATTTCCCCAGCGGTCAGCTTGGCAGCGATAAGGAAACCTATGAAGCGGCCCAGCTCGGCCTGTTGCAGTTCGCTGCCGGTTCTTATGCGAACCTGGTGACCATCACGCGTGCGTTCGAGGTTCTCCACCTGCCGTTCATTTTCGACAATCGCGATCAGGCCCATGCCGCAATTGATTCCCCGGCGGTTCGCGATGCAATCAACGCCGAACTTGCCGACGTCAACATGCATTGGCTGATGACGCTCGAGTTCGGGTTTCGAAACATTAACACTGCCGGGAACCCGGTGCTTTCTCCGACAGACATGGAGGGGCTGAAGCTTCGCGCGTCACGTTCGCCGACAGAAATAAACGGAATTGAAGCGCTTGGCGGGACGGCTGTGACCGTTGACTGGCCAGAGGTTTATAACGCCCTGAAATTCCAGGTCGTCGATGGGGAGGCACAGCCTTTCGGCACGATGGTTAGCGCCAGGCATCATGAAGTTATCGATCATCTTACCGAGATCGAATGGCAGTATTTCGGAATGGTCGTAATGACCAGCGCGGAGCAATGGAACAGTTTCCCGGACTGGGCCAAGGAAATCTTTGAGCAGGCGGCGGTCGAAGCACAGGCCTATCACCGGCAGATCTGGGAAGAAGCGGACGCTGCGGCGCGACAGGCTTTCCTGGAAGCGGGTGGAACCGTGCACGAAGTCTCCCCTGAACAGCGTGAAGTGTGGGCCGAACTCGGTCGCGCGACCTGGGCAGAGTCTGGTGTCTCGCAGGAGCTTATTGACCTGGTTCGAAGCGAAGCGGCCCAGTAAACGCGTTCGGGGCTGTTCGGACGCATCCGGACACCGGCCGCCTCTGTTCAGCCCCTACCGCTTCGCCACCCATGACGTGCAGCCGCGTAAACTAGGAGATGTGTCATGACAGGCCATGCCAAAACAGATCGCATTACATCGATAGCGGTTATTGATCTGGCTTTGTTACGGGTTACCGGCTTCTCCGTCGCAATCCTTGTCGCGGCCATGGTGGTTGTCATCTGGATTTCGGTGTTCACGCGGTACGTCATGTCCGATCCGGTTAGTTGGGCAGAACAGGTCGCGAAGTACCTGATGATCTGGGCGACCTTCCTGGGGGCGAGCCTGGGTGTCCGGTCCGGCGCGCATATCGCGGTCGATCTGATTGCGAGAATGGCGCCGGCCGGATTCTCAAGACTTTTGGCCTGGCTCGCCGGACTGCTGACCGCAGGGTTCCTTATTCTTTGCGTCTACTACGGCGTTAGTTTCGCCATTCGGGTGAGCGGGCATTCCGACCCTCTGGTTGGAGAGATGAGTATGGCAATCCCCTATGCGGCGATTCCCGTCGGATGCCTCGCCATGTTGATCCAACTCGTGCTCAAGGCATTGCTCGGTTCGGCTCGCCCAGCCGGCGATGACGTCGCCTCCGTGGTCTGAAGGCCGCACGGGCGAGCGAAACGAAACTCTTACGAGAAAGACGAAACCATGGGTGCCACTTTAGTCATCTCGTTTCTGAGCGTCATTGCCATCGGCGTCCCCGTCGCGTTCGCTCTTGGAATTGCGGCTGTCATCGTTTTCGTTCTCGTCAATCCGGACTTGCTGGCGCTTCTGCCGCAGCGGATCTTCACGGGCATCGACCTCTTTGCGCTAATAGCTGTCCCATTTTTCATTCTGGCCGGCGAGCTAATGGGCAGCTCGGGTATCCTTGGTCGTATCCTGCGCTTTGCCCAGCTTGTGTCTGGCCATATCCGGGGCAGCGTCGCCCAGGTGACCATTCTTGTCAGCATGATGTTCGGGTGGATCAACGGATCCGGCGTCGCGGGAGCCAGCGCTGTCGGCTCCATGCTGATCCCTTCGATGAATGAGACCTACAAGAACAATGCTTTCGGTGCGGCAGTAACGGCCTGCTCCTCGACGATCGGGCCGATCATTCCGCCAAGCGTGCCTATGATTCTCTATGCCTTGATTGCGGAAAACGTCTCCGTCGCCGGAATGTTTGCCGCAGGCGTCGTGCCGGGATTGCTGATGGCGGCCGGCATGATGGGGGTAACATATCTGATTGCCCGCAAGCGAAACTATCCAACCGAATCGGTATCCACCACGTTTCGGGAGAAGGTTCGAATTGTCCGCCGCTTTCTGGTGGCGGGTGCCTTGCCGGTGATCATGGTGGGCGGCATCGTTGGCGGCGTTTTCACGCCGGTGGAGGCAGGAGCCGTCGCGGTGCTTTATGCACTGTTCGTAGGGACTTTCGTGACGCGGACATTGACACTGGACAGTGTCTACAAGGCCCTGATCAACACAGGCGTCATCACATCGGTGGTCTTTCTGATGATGGGCGTTGCAAACTTCGCGAGCTGGATCATCACAACGGAGCAAGTTCCGCAATCTGTTGCCGACGCGATCTCACTGGTCACGACCAATCCACTGGTGTTCCTGCTTCTTGTAAACATCATTCTTCTAATTGCGGGACTGTTCTTCGACGCCGTCGCAGCCATGGTGATGTTTGCACCCATCCTGGTGCCGCTTTCCGAGGCCTTTGGCATCCCGCCGCTTCATTTCGGAACAATTTTCGTGATCAACCTGATCATCGGACTGGTGACGCCACCCGTGGGAATGTGCCTCTTCATTACAGCCGGGATCGGCAAGGCAAGAATCGAATCCGTTTTTCGAGAGAGCCTTCCTTACCTGGCCTGGCTGCTGACCGTTCTGATGATCGTGACGTATCTGCCCGCGGCTTACCTGTGGCTTCCCGAATGGCTGGGCTATCGGTGAATGTGACGCGAACTTTAATACCTTGTTGTTGGAAAAAAAACGGCAGGGCGGTGAACCAAACCATGATTGAGAGAGTAAAGGAGGAATCGATGAGTGCGAATGCAACGGCTCCCGCGACGGCCAACGACCAGTCGCTCAGTTACCAGGGTTACAACCGGCGAAACGTGGCGGAACCGGACTTCGAACTGACGAGCACCGACCCAGGGTCGCCGATGGGTGAACTGATGCGCCGCTATTGGCAGCCGGTCTGTTTGTCGGAAGAACTGACCGACGTTCCGAAGGCGATCCGAATCATGGGGGAGAACCTGGTCGCGTATCGTGACAAGTCGGGTGACGTGGGGGTCCTGCACCGCCATTGCGCGCATCGCGGGGCATCGCTGGAATTCGGTATCATCGCCGACCATGGCATTCGCTGCTGCTATCACGGTTGGCACTATGGTAATGACGGACAATTATTGGATGCGCCTTGCGAGGCGGACCCAACCCGACTGAAGCAAACGGTCTGCCAAGGTGCGTATCCGGCTTTCGAACGCGACGGCTTGGTATTCGCCTATATGGGGCCGCCGGAACTGCGACCCGAATTTCCCGAATTCGATACGTATACCCTTCCGAAAGGCACCCGGATGGTGCCGTTCTCGAACATCTATCCGTGCAACTGGCTCCAGGTGTTCGAAAACATCATGGACCATATGCATACCGCCGTTTTGCACAATCACATGGTCGTCGACGGCGTCGATCAGGAAACATCGGACGGAGTCACGCTGGAAGGTTTCGGTGACATGCCGATCATGCACTGGGAGGCAACCCGCAATGGTCAGGGCATGGTTTTTGTGGCCGGCCGTCGGCTGCCTGAGGACAAGGTTTGGGTTCGTATCACGGAAATGATCTTTCCCAATTATCTTCAGATTGGATCGTTGATGCCGACGGCTGCGCGCGAACGCCATTCGACGGCGGGATGCACCCGTTGGAACGTGCCGGTCGATGATGAAAACATGATCATGTTCGGCTTCCGCCACTTCAACGATGAGGTGGATCCGGACCATCTGGGCGATGAAGAAGACTGCGGTGTCGATAAAATCGACTTCCTGGTCGGGCAAACCGGCGACAGACCATACGAGGTCGGCCAGCGGGCACCCGGTGATTGGGAGGCGATCTGCAGCCAGCGCCCTATTGCAATTCACGCCGCCGAGAATCCCGGCACGTCGGATATCGGTGTTTACCTCTGCCGTCGCCTTCTGCGCGAAATGGTCAAAGGAAAGACCCCCGACTATCCGCTGTATGGACAGCTGACAGCTGAAGGCAAGCGCCTGCCGATCTATGCCCAGGATTCCATCCTGAAAATTCCTGAGAAACCGAAGGCGGAAGACCGGAAGCAGATTCTGGAAATCGGCAAGCAGGTGCTGGCGATCATGCAGTCCGCCGACGAATTGCCGGCGGAAGAGCGCGATGCGCATGTGCGGCGTGAACTCGACAAGCTCGATGGCGGGCTCTGATCAAGACCGCAGCCAAATCAACCAAAGGATGACCGGAGACCCGACATGACGACCCTGCGCATACGCTCCATCACATGGGAAGCCGAGGGAATCCGGTCATTCGAATTGGTTTCGCCGGAAGGCGAAGAACTTCCGGCATTCGATGCCGGCGCGCATCTCGATGTCCAGATACCGGGGGGGATTTCGCGACGCTATTCACTTTGCAATCCACCCTGGGAGCGTCATCGCTACGTCATTGCGGTACTAGACGTCCCCAATAGCCGGGGCGGGTCGCGGGCAATGCATCGAAACCTCCGTGCAGGCGATCTCATTGATGTGTCCGGACCGCATAACTTCTTTCCTCTGGCGCAGGAGGCAGAACGCTCGATCCTCCTGGCTGGCGGGATCGGCGTGACGCCAATAATGGCGATGTACGAACAACTGCGCAGGGACGGACGCCCTGTCGAACTCCATTATTGCACAAAGTCGCCCGATCATACGGCCTTTCGGACCCGACTTCGGGACGGTATCGAGGCGGGACACGTATCTCTTCACCATGACGGCGGTGACCCGAGCAAGGGCCTCGACATCGCGAAACTGCTGGAGAATGCAGCACCGAGCGCGCACGTCTACTATTGTGGCCCAACCGGTTTCATGGGCGCGGTGAGGGACGCCACTTCGCATTGGCCACAGGAACAGGTTCACTTCGAATATTTCGGGCAGGAACCGACTGCCAGACCCAAGGGCGAGAGCCATGGCCAGGAAGTCCACGTGGTTCTTGAACGACTGGGACGAACTATTCCGGTCGATCCCACTCAGACAATTCTGGAGGCATTGCGGGCTTCGGATGTCGAATGCGAATCCTCTTGTGAGGCAGGCATGTGCGGCACCTGCAAAGTCCGTTATCTCGAAGGTTCTCCCGAACACAACGATCTGATCCTCTCCGAGGATGAGCGTGAAGAATATGTGCTGATCTGCTGTGCGCGTGCCGGCAGTGATCCGTTGGTTTTGGACCTGTGACATGAAGCGGTGTGCGTCTGTCGGCGGATTGGGGTTCCGGATCCTGGCACTGCAGGCGCAGAGACAGATTCAATTGACTGTTTGACGATCGATTTTTGAAAGGACGGACAATGACGGTGGAAATGCAGGAGCTCGAGATATTTAAAAATCTTGGGCGACCCGATCCCAGCGGTGTTCCGCGCTACCGTAGGCTTGCCGATGCGTTAGTCGAAGGTATCAAACAGGGTGTCTGGAAGCCGGGCGAGAAGCTGCCGACTGAGGATATGCTGGCGGCCATGATTCCTTATAGTTTGGGAACTGTGCAGCGCGCACTCCGCGATCTCGCCGACCAGGGGCTGGTGGTGCGACAGCATGGCCTTGGAAGTTTCGTCGCAGAGCTTCCGAAGCAACTGACAGCTCCTTGGCACTGTCGGTTTCTGGATGACGACGGTGAAACCGTCTTGCCGATTTTCTCACAGGCCGTTGCGCGTGAAATCGCAAATGGATCAGGGCCGTGGCGACGGTATTTGACTTCAGACGGCGTTATGCGCCTTGATCGAATCATTACCGTCAACGAGGAATTCAAGGTTTTCAGTCGGTTTTTTGGTCACAAGGAGCTTCTGGCGCCGTTGTGGGAAATGCCGATGGAGAGTCTGCACGGTGCGAATTTCAGAGAGTTGATCGTCACACGTTGTCGTCTGCCTATTACCGACATTACCCGGCTGATGACGGTAGAAGAATTCGATGCCGAAACATGTCAACGCATTGGGATCAGCAACGAGACGACAGGCATGCGGATGCAGGCCATCGCAAGATCCGGACGAAATACCTTCGTCTACTTCCAGGAGTTCTTTTTCCCCGAAACGCGGCGGCCGCTTCAGCTCATAGAGCACTCGACCTTCAGCGCGTAACAAAACATCTGACGTAAGGAATGGATTACCGTCATGAGTACGAAACCGCAAAACCTCGTTGTCATCATGTCCGACGAACATTCTCCCAAAATCCTGGGTTGTCACGGAAACCAAAACGTCGACACACCCAACCTGGACGCGTTAGCTGAACGTGGTACCCGCTTTTCCCAAGCCTATTGCGCAAGTCCGGTTTGTATCCCGGCCCGTGCATCTTTTGCGGTTGGAAAATACATTCATGAAATCGGTTATTGGGACAATGCCGACGCCTATGATGGCCGTGTGCCGAGTTGGCATCACAAGCTTCGCGATCGCGGCCATGAAGTCGTGTCTATCGGCAAGTTACATTTCCGGCAGCCGGACGAAGACCACGGATTTTCCGAAGAAATCATCCCCATGCATGTCATCGAAGGTAAGGGTGATCTGATGGGCCTGGTGCGCAGTGAACTGCCGGTTCGGAAGGGTGCGTATAAAATGGCCGGGTTCGCCGGTCCCGGCGAAAGCCAGTATACGTTCTACGATCGCGAAATCGCTGCCCGAGCCCAAATTTGGCTCCGGCAGGCGGCACAGCGCCAAGCCGATAAACCTTGGGTACTCTTTGTTTCATTCGTATGTCCGCATTTTCCGCTGACTGCCCCGCCAGAGCACTTCTATCGCTACTACGAAGCGGATCTCCCGTTTCCGAAACTCTATGAGAAGTCAGAACGCCCGACCCATCCCTACATCGTCGACTACGCGAGCAGCTTCAACTACGACGACTATTTCGATCAGGAAAAAGTTCGAAAGGCGCTGGCTGGTTACTACGGGCTCTGCAGTTTCCTGGATGAAAACATCGGAAAGGTTTTGGGTGTTCTCGACGATACCGGATTGTCGGAAAACACTCGGGTTATCTACACATCCGACCATGGCGATAATCTTGGGGCGCGCGGGCTTTGGGGGAAGTCGACACTGTTCGACGAGGCATCCGCCGTTCCGATGATAATGGCGGGCGACGAGATCCCGGTCGGCAAGGTCATCGATACGCCGGTCAGCCATGTAGATTTCTATCCATTTGTCTTGGACGCTGTCGGAAACGTCGAACCGGACCTTCGTAAGGGGTTTCCCGGAACATCGCTGTTTGAACTTGCGGACGGGGATGCACCTGATCGCAATGTATTGGTCGAATATCACGGCATGGGCTCAACATCGGGCGCCTTCATGATTCGTCATGGGGTCTATAAGTACGTCTTTTATACCCGCTATCCCTGTCAGTTGTTCGATCTGGAGAACGACCCTGAGGAGCTCGTCGATCTTGGCGCTGATCCCAGATACGCGGATGTGGTGCGTGAATGCCACGAACGCCTTCTTCTGATTTGCGACCCTATCGACGTGGACCGATGCGCGCGCGAGCGGCAGCAGGAATTGCTTGTCGAAAACGGCGGCCGCGATGCGGTGATCGCCCGGGGCGACCTTGGCTTTACGCCGGCGCCCGGTGCTCAGATTGCGTTCGATTGACGGCGCATATCCGCGAGGACGGACAGACCCATGACAGAGAAAATCGAAAAAATCGAAGGCGACTATATTGTTGTCGGCGCAGGTTCGTCTGGGGCTGCTCTGGCAGCACGCCTCAGCGAACGCACCAAAGGGACGGTGATCCTGCTTGAAGCCGGGGGCGTACGGCACCGGGATTTTTGGGTTCGCACCCCGATCGGATTCGCGAAGACCGTGGGTAATCCCAACTATGTCTGGCCGCTCAGAACGGTCGAACAAAAGGCGATGAGCGGACAGAAGATTTATTGGCCGCGCGGACGGATGCTTGGCGGAAGCAGCGGTGTAAATGGTATGATCTTCGTACGCGGCGACCCATCGGAGTTCGATCATTGGCGCCAGCTTGGAAATCCGGGCTGGTCCTGGGACGACGTACTACCTTACTTCAAGCGTTTCGAACGCACGGAGATCGGTTCCGATGAGGCCCGCGGCCGCAGCGGTCCCATTCATATCTCCAGTGTGAAGGATATGCCAGATCCATTGTCGGATGCGTTTCACGCAGCCTGTGTCCAGGCCGGAATTCCGGCTAACGACGACTACAATGGGGGCGTCTACGAAGGTGTCTGTTACCTTCAATTGAACACACGGAACGGACAGCGTTGCGATACAGCGACAGCGTATCTGAATGGCACCAAACAGCCGAACCTTCGCATCGTCACGGAAGCACAGGTCAGCCGGGTCCTTTTCCAGGGCAGAAGGGCGGTCGGCGTCGAGTATGAAGTCCGGGGCGAAAAACGCAGGGCAATGGCCTCCCGCGAAGTCATTCTGTCTGCCGGCCCGATCAAATCGCCGCATATTCTTGAACTGTCGGGCGTTGGTCAGGCCGACCGACTGCGGGTTCTGGACATTCCTGTTGTCCATGATCTGCCAGGTGTGGGTGAACATCTGATTGATCACCTTCAATCCCGGATGACATTCGAAAGCCGCAATGCATTTTCATTGAACACGGTGATGGGGCGGCGTCTTCGCGAATACCTGATGGGCATGAAGTATCTGGCGACCCGGAAGGGGCCAATGGCGACCCCGTCTTTTACTGTTCATGCGCTAGCAAGGACGGACGACACGCGTGAGCGTCCGAACGCCAAAATCCAGTTGGGTCTGCTGAGCGGGAAAGATCGGTTCGAGCTGAGCGGTGCAAAGGATCCGTCGGCCGGGCTTGATCCATTCCCCGGCTTCCTGATCGGGTTCTTCAACTTGTATCCGGAATCACGGGGCTACGTTCACGCTATTTCGCCGGATCCAAAGGAGGCACCGGAAATCGACCCCCGTTACCTGACCGAGGAGCACGACCGCCAGGAAATGATTGCGGCGTTGAAACTCAGCCGGAAGATTTCTCAACAGGCGGCCCTTTCTGATTTTGTCGTGCGCGAAACCAGGCCGAGCGAAGACGTGAGGAGCGACGACGAAATGCTCGATTACATTCGTCAGTCCGGGCAGACCTCATATCATCCGGTCGGCACCTGTCGAATGGGCAGCGACCCGAACGCGGTGGTCGATCCGGAACTGAGGGTAAGGGGGATCCAAGGCCTTCGTGTCGTCGACTCCTCGATCATGCCAACGATTTGTGGTTCGAACACAAACGCAGGATCGATCATGATTGGGGAAAAGGGCGCGGATTTGATCCTCGCCGACGGCGCTTGAAGACCGGACCTGCCGTCGACGCGGCCACAAACAGTTCGACGATGGTGGGAGGTCACCCTGGTGGGCATCTGGCGCAGTTGGCGTCGGTAACGCTCCAGTCATCTATGTTTGTTGCCTATGGGTTTCTTGTCTCATCCTGGTCGCCATGGATGGTGACAGGTCTTCAGTTCGGGCTGGCGGCTATAATCGGCTGGGCCTTGATTTTGGTTTTTCGCGGTCCGCCGCCGCGTGGTTTTCCAATAGGCCGGGCGCTTCTTTTTGGCGCGATCGCGCCGGGCGGCGCAATAACTCTCAGCGCCGCGGCAATGACATTGACCGACATCGTTAGTGTCACTGTTATCTGGGGTTTGGCGCCGCTTTTGATACCTCTGGCCGGTCGGTTGTTCCTGGGGGAGAGGCTGCAGCCGCTTGCCTATGCAGGTGCAACTGGTGGCTTCATACTGGTGTCCTGGCTCGTAACCCATCGGCAAATGACGGGGGAGGGCGATCTGTATGGCAACATCTTGGTGGTCGCAGGAATTCTTTGCGCGACGGCTTCTCAGATTCTCGGTCGTTCAATCAACATGGGAGGCGGGTTTCCCTATCCCTATGTTGCAATGGCCCAAATCGCCGGCGCCGCCATGGTCGCCGTCACCGTAGCTTGCATCGCCTCAATCGTTACCGGGCGGCTCGGCATCCCGGCGCCCGAACCTTTCGATTTTTGGTTGCTCGGTTACCTCGTCGTGTTCTGCAGCATAGTCACCTTTCTCTCCTACAACTTCGCACTAAGGCACCTCCCGGTTGCCTTTGTTTCCCTTTACTTCACTCTGATTCCCGCGATCGGAACGATCCTCGGCACCCTGGTTCTGGACACAGAAGTCTCGTTTTCAGAGGGCCTGATCGTTGCGGGCATTGTTGCATGCGTGGCGCTTCCGTCTGTCGCCCGAATACACCGGTCGAAGTTGTCCTGAGAAGCGGCCCGGTCGGAGATTTCAGGATCTTTGGGGCCTGTGTTTTCCCGGAGACGCGTGTCCAGCAGCGAAACCAGCGCCTTTTGGTAAAAGTCTCCGCGGTCTCTTTCAGACATCCAAACGACGAGAGACGATGCATGTCCAGATGTCACCCAGTTGATGGCGTTGAAGCCGAGGAATCGACGCTGAGCCGGCAAATCATATGGGAGCTCCCCA
Source organism: Alphaproteobacteria bacterium (assembly GCA_040217575.1). Taxonomy (GTDB): domain Bacteria; phylum Pseudomonadota; class Alphaproteobacteria; order UBA8366; family Aestuariispiraceae; genus Pacificispira. Next base: position 865,836 of record JAVJPW010000002.1, read on the forward strand.
AGCTGCTTCGGTTTCTGTGTGGTAAAATCAACCGGCTGCCGCCCGGCCAAGACCGCCCCGACGATGTCCGGTGCAAGGAACGCAAGCTGCAACGTCCGGCTCAAGTTGCCGACCGACATGGAGTCGGCACTTGCGATCTCACTTAGATCCGTCGGATCCGAGGACGTCAGGCGATCCATCCAAATTATTGGCTTCGTGACAACGGGCTGACATTAGCCCTCGGTTTCGTGCCGATCGCAGACTTGCAGCGCGTTACTCGCAATGGACATTCGGTCACTGAAGAAGCCGCACTTCTGCTGGTGTCGCTGACAGCACTTGGCACCGCGCCTAAGGTCGTTCTGGCGGGCCTGACCTTACGTTTTTTCGACCCTCAAAAAATGCGATTTTGTGCGCGCAGCGTGCCAATTTGCTGTAGTTCACGCGCTCTCAAAATCCTGATGCGGACCTACTGTCAGTGTTAATTGCTCATGCAAAGCGTCTGTCTTGAGGTTACCTGTCACGCCCAATCGAACGACGACCGTGTCCCTGAAAACGATGTTGGGCGCTTCAGCGGCAACGTGCAGTAAGGAGAATGCTAAACCTCTCAAACGTAAGGAATCGACTAACGAGTCCTGAGCCATGGAGGCAGTTGAAATTCTGATTCGTTATAGGGTTCCGGTGCGATAAGCGCGTGGTCTGTATCAGATCCCATTATTTGATAAAAAAGGTGCGGAATTCCAAGCGACGGATCGCCAATTGCGTCCGGGTATGGAACAGCTGCTTGCCAATCACTGTGGTAATTGATTGTTCCGGACACACTTCTGAACGGGGTTGTCTTTAGACGATACGCTATGCGTCTGTTTTGTTCGAAATTTCCCGGTCCCCCTGTCCCCCCGGCTAGTGAAGCAGCCAATGCGAAATGATGGAGTGAAGTGTAGGGTTGGTACCCAACCTCAGGGGTCGACATCTCGCCATATCGTTGTCGGTATTTGTCGGCGAAAGTACGTCCACGCGTGTCCCGCAGTAGCCCGATGACGGTACCGACAATCGCCCCTCGACCCTTGTCACCTACAATGTCCAAAAAACTGCGGTGAAGTGCGCCGTATTGCAAATACAGCAAGCATGGAATTGGGTTTTCCATGAACTGAAGATGGAACCTGGCAAGGTCACCTGCATAAAAGTGCGTATTTGCTAAAACAGATGGGTCCGTCGCTCTAATTTCATCAAGCAAAGGCGTCCAATTCGTTATCGGCGCTCGGGCAATTTTGGGGCCATAGACTGGGACCCAACCAAATTGCTTCGCACAGGACGCCATCGCGTTTGCTATAACGATGCTGTAGGGCTTGGCCCCCGACACAATTGCCAGTCGGTTGTTCCGAGGTAACCATTGGCCGGAGTCTCTGAGCCAAGAGACCAGCTTTATGAAGCCTTGACCATACCAGTACTCCGCTGGATCACCCATGAAGCAACCGAAGTAGCGATTGGGATCGCCCATCACCGAGTCATGATGCTGCAGTAGAGTATTGTGATGAATGTAAATTATACCTGCATCTGCGATCGGCTCATATTCAGAGTTTTGTGGGCCGATGTTGTAACCGTTGACTATTGCATGGACGCCGTGATCGTCGATCAATGTGTGGGCCGCGCGCACAACCTCTTCGGCGCTTTGGGATCGAGTGTCGACGAAGACTGGCTCAATCTTCTTGCCCAGGATCCCCCCCAGATCGTTGATTTCCTCCATAGCCATGACAAACCCATTCTTGAACTCCCTTCCATCCGCTGCTGAAGGGCCTGTCAACGGCACCATGCTTCCAATCGGGATAGTATCATTGGAGTGCTGGTGGGGTGTTGGTTGGCGCGATTCCATTCCTTGCGTCTCGAGCTAGTGTCGGGGGCTTGCGGAGTCCGAAGATTTGCTAACGCGCGGGCCGGCTACCGAGAGTTCACGAACCAGCTCCGGTTCATAAAGAATGTTGTGCATCATTACCCGCAAGCGAGGTGGGCTGACGGGTTTGATCAGGACCGGAAATCCTTGCGAACGAATACCTTCGATTAGGGAGGGCTCGGTATCAGCCGTAACGATCACGGCGGGAATCTCAGCTTCTAGCTTCTCTCGAATCTCTCGGACGAGATCGTTCCCCATTAGACCACCGTGAAGACGAAGGTCGGATATAATCAGGTCCGGACAAAGCTCGAGTGTCCGAAGTGAGTCTGTGAAATCCTGGTGCACGTTTAACGCTTCGACATTGATACCCCACCGCTCCAACAGTTCGACCAATGCTTCTCGCAGAATCACATCATCTTCCAGAACCAGAACAGATAGACCGACGAACTCACCGCCAATCTTCTCCGAAATCTCCGGTTCTCCAATTTCACTGTGCATGATATCGCCGAGAGGCAAATTTATGGAGAAGATCGACCCTTCGTTTAGCCTAGAAGAAACGTCTATTTTGTGCCCGAGGATTTCGGCCAGTCGTTTGGAAATATTCAACCCCAAGCCCAAGGATCCGCGACTCTTTCGAGCCCCATCGATTCGGAAGAACTCATCGAAGATGCATTCAATGTTTTCCTCAGAGATACCGACACCTGAGTCTCGGACCTCAAGTCGAATTCCGTCACCATGTCGCCGACAACCCACCAGGACTCCGCCCCGTTCCGTATAGCGAATGGCGTTTGCGACGAGATTGCTTACGACCCGTTCCAATAGTGCGCGATCACTGACGACGGCGTATCGCGATGGTACAACGCGAAACTCCAAAGCCTTTTCTTTGGCTTGATGTGAAAACTCCACGTTGAGGCGTTCCAGCAATGAGGATAGTTGGAACGTGGTGACTTTCGGCGTAATTTGGCCAGCATCCAGTTGACCGATATTTAGAAGCGCGCCAAGCAGGTCCTCCATAATGGAAACTGAGATATCCATCGCATGTAACAGGTCTTCACGATGCTCCTGCTCGGCGGTCATCATGCAGTTGTAGATTAGGATTTTGAGTGTAGCCAAAGGCTGGCGGAGGTCGTGGTTGGCGGCTCTTAGAAAGCGGGACTTTGTACGATCCGCGGATTGAGCCTCGAGTTTTGCCCGTTCCAAAGCACGCTCATTACGCTTTTCGAGCGTGACGTCGCGAAGGGTCATTACAATGCCAACACCTGGCAGTTGCCACCGTTCGCTTGCGATCACCCGGCCATCGACAAGATTGTACACCCCTGACACACCGTTGAAGATGTCGGCCAGTTCTGCGTTCAACCAGGTATCGGGATCAATTGTGATCAGGGGTAAGCCTGATGCGGCGAAGCTTGCCAAAAAATCACCAATTGACGGGCGGTCTTCATGGCGTACGCCGGCGGCATTGAAAAATTCGCGACCGGGTTTGTTCAGGAATGCCAGTGTTTCATCGGCGCGCCATACTGCAACTGCATAGTCTAATGAATTGAGAACTTCAGAAAGGTCGAGGTCCGGAGCTTCTAAGGCAATCGGACCGCCGATGTCTTGCCCGGGGGGGATCATCCCGCTTCGCCAAAATAGGTGATGGCAAAGTGAATAGCTTCTGAACGGTCCCGGATTTGAAGCTTCTTCATCGTGTTGTTCAGGTGGACACGAACTGTTTGTGGACTGATGCCTAACTCTTTGCCGGTGGCTGCGACCGACAGGCCGCGCCCAAGCATTTTAAGAACCTCACGTTCTCGCTCCGACAGTAAGGTGATTTTGTCAAAAGCGGCGTCACCGCTGGTGGTTCGTGCCGATCGGCTTGGCGGGGGTGTTCCGTGCGAGCCGGTAATAATTTTTCTCGGGAAGGAAACTTCGCCTGAAAGCACGCGCTCAAGCGCCTGCATGATCTCCTCAGCCTGTGCAGACTTTGGAATGTAACCCACAACACCATGAGCGATCGACTTAAGCACATAGTCGGGGTCTTCATGAACTGAGACAACAACGACAGGGACGTCGGGGTATTGTTCTCGCAGTGCCTTTAAACCATCAAATTCGTTAAAGCCGGGCATGATCAGATCTATGAGCATTAACCCGACATTCGGATGCGCGCCGAGTATTTCTCGCGCTTCTTTAAAATCCGACGCCTCAAGCGGTTCGAATTTTTGACTGAATTGCCGCATTACCTGCTTCAGCGTTTCGCGAACTATCCAGTGGTCGTCTGCGATTAGGACTTTCATGATTCAACCGGTGGTTTCTCTAAAATTCAAATTGGATACGCATCGAAGTCCGCCTCGTTCGAACCTCTGTAGCGCCACTATAAGCGAACTTTCTATGAACTTCCACCGGCTTTCCTTACGAAATTAGCTAGATAGGATTCAAAAGCCTGTGTTCCAGGTACCAAAAAATAGTTTTGTATTCAATAATTTACGCCCAATTTGTCGCACTAATATAGAAGAAACATCTAGTAGAAAAATTATTCTATTGACTAGATGAAAACATTACACATAGCATAGATTCATCATCTACAAAAAACTACTACTCGAATTCAATGCGAACAGGAGGTTATCATGACAAAGCGCAGGCCATTCTCGCGTCGCAGTGTCCTTCAAGGGCTTGGAGCAGGTGCGGCCGCCACAGCGGTTTCATCTTTGCCGGCGCCTTGGGTTCGCCAGGCTAACGCCTCTGATACGATTCTTTTAGGAGTGCCCTCGTCGCTGTCGACACCCTACGGCGTCGCCGACGATACAGATCATCTGAACGGTACCATCCTTGCGCAGGAAGAGATTAACGCCGCCGGCGGTATTCTCGGTCGTGAGGTGGAGCTCTTCGTCCCGGATGTAGACAAGCTCTCACCGGAAAGTGCACGCCAGGCCATTGCCGCGTGCATCGATAAGAAGGTGCACGCCATCTCGAATGCTTTCTTGTTTGCTCCGATCCCGGCAATGGATGAATCGGCCAAATACAAATGTCCTTACCTGCAAGGCAACACGCAACGGAACGCAACGGAGGCCTTCAAGGCTGACCCGGTTAAATACAGCCATGTATTTCAGACCGACCCTTCCGAAGTGAATTACGGATGGACCTATCCGCTTTGGCTTCAAGAGATGGAGCGTGTTCAGGGATGGCAGCCTAAAAATCGTAAGATTCACATCGTGGCCGAACAGGTTGGTTACAATCAGACGATTCTTCGTGCGGCACGTGAAGCGATCCCGCGATACGACTTTGAACTCGCCGAAGTTACCGACATCCAGTATCCGGTGAACGATTGGGGACCGGTAATTCAGCGGCTGAAAGAAGTCGATGCTGGTGCAATCATGATCAATCACTGGGTTGCAGCTGAATACGCAGCGTTCTGTAAGCAGTTTGTGTCTGACCCGGTAAGCGACTCCCTCGTCTATCTGCAGTATGGCCCGTCCCAACCGGAGTTCCTGGAGCTTGGCGGGCGCGCTACTGAAGGATTCTGCTGGAGTACCGTGCTCGGTGTTTACGGTGATGAGCGTGGCCAGGCATTTCGGCAGAAGTACCTGGAACGCTTCCCGGAGTTTGAAGGGAATATGGGGCTGGTTTACACCGGCAACGGGTACGACATCCTTAAATACCTCGAGCTTTCTTGGAACGCGACGGGCGATCCCGACGACTTCGCTGCCAACGAAGCGTGGATCCGAGAAAATCCGTACCGCGGCGTCTGCGGCATGATGGATATGCGAAACGAATATCAAGAGGCTTTGCACTATCCTGAAAACGGGTTCGGGCTTCAGGCTGATTCCCCGGAAACGGGAATGGGTCAGTTGTTTGTCCAGGTTCAGGACCGTGAACATAAGATCATTTGGCCTAATGAAATCAGCGAGTCGACACTTCGTCCGGCTCCTTGGTGGGGTTGATTGGTAGTTGCGGCGGGGGAGCTGATTAAATGGTCGTCACCGAGCCGGCTCCCCTGCTGTCGTGCGAAGGCCTCTCGCTCGATCTGGGCGGGCGAGAGGTTTTAACGAACATCGGATTTGAAATTCGACCTGGCGAAGTCCTTGGGATTATCGGTCCCAATGGGGCCGGAAAAACAAGCCTGGTTGAAATATTGTCCGGTCGGTATGTGCCGAAGTCTGGGAACGTTCATTTTAAAGGGCGGTGTATCAATGATCTGAAGCTCTTCGAGCGGGCCCGAATGGGAATAGGGCGAACCTATCAGGCTCCTGTAGTGTGCGAGGATCTGACTGTCGGCGAGACTTTTAAGGCGGCTCGACAAGCTTACAAACCTTATCTGACCAAGTTTGACGCCGAGTATGGCGCATCCCTGGTTCACTTTCATGTGGATGAGGATACGCACAATTCCCGGCTCAAGACGTTTGAGCGCCGTAAGCTTCTGCTTTCATGCATCCTGATGAGAAATCCGGATGTCCTGCTCATGGATGAGCCCGCCGCGGGTCTAATCAACTCCGAGATCGACGAAATCGATCACATTCTTCGAATGCTATCGAAGGAAATGAATATTGCGGTTCTCATAGTCGAGCACAGGATCGAGCTGCTCGAGACAATAGCGGATCGCGTCATTGTCATGGATGCGGGAGAGGTCATCGCTGAGGGTGAGTTGGCGGACATCATCGACAGTCCCGAAGTCCGAGCGGCCTATTTCGAGAGTGTCGAATGAGCGAAATCCTGAACATTCAAGGATTGTCGGCCGGGTATGGGCCGCTCCGAGTGATCCATGACCTGGATCTGAAGATCAACTCAGGTGAACGGGTCGGTATTGTCGGTCTGAACGGACATGGCAAAACGACGCTTTTCTACGCGATTGCCGGGCTCACCGGATGGCAGCGCGGCTCCATTCTGTTCAATGGAAAGCAAATAGGCCGAACGCGAAGCCAAGGTCCAGGTCGCTATACGCACCAGATTGTTCGGCTTGGTTTAGCGATCATGCCGCAAGGCGATGAGATATTTAATGGACTGACTGTTGAGGAACATCTCGACAGCGGCGCTTTCACGCCGGACGCGTGGCGAACCCGTTCACGTCGCAAGGAGCAGGTTCTCGACTTGTTTGAACCACTACGAAAACTGCTTAAGACACCGGTCGGTCAACTGTCTGGAGGTGAGCGCAGGATGGTGTCGATCGGTCGTGGATTGATGATCGATGCCAAGCTTTATTTGGCTGATGAGCCGTCACTGGGGCTCGCCCCTAAGATCGGCATCGGTGTCATGGAGGCACTCCTTAAAATCGACTTGACCGATTCAGCGATGTTTATCGCCGAGCAAAACGTGGCCCTGCTCGAGGGGCGAGTTGATCGGGTCATAGGCATGCACGCAGGCAAACTGAAGGGTGAGGCCTCAAGTTCGCTCACCGGTAAAGTGAAATAGGCGGAGCGGCAATAAATGGACATAGCCTTCATCCTTACCAACGCCCTCATCGTCGCCTGCATCTACGGGCTTGTCGCGGTAGCAGTCTCAATAACCTGGTCCAGTCTAGGGCTTATTAACCTGGGGTATGGCTTCATTTTCTCCTTCGCCGGCTATGGTGCGTGGGTTGTGTCGAGGGTCCTTACAGACCATCCGTTGATCGTGGCGTCTGCGGGGATTCTGACCGGCGCGCTTGGGGGCCTCATTATCTGTTTGCTCGTGTTTATCCCACTGCACGACAAACCGAACTTCACCGTCAGAGGTATGACGGCGACATTGGCCATCAGTCTCATCGGATCACAGGGACTCCTTTGGTGGTTTGGGCCTCGGGCCAAGTCGCTGCCTGAAGTATTTGGATTCTGGCAGATCGATGTCGCCGGCATTGTTTTGACGTCGGACAAGATCGGAATTGTCGTCTGTTCAATCGTTATGCTGACGGCGGTGTTGATGTGGATGAAATCCAGCAGGCGGGGCCTCGAAATACGCGCCATGATGATGAACCCGCATGCCGCATCAATCGTCGGCATCGGAATACGCGGAACTGGATTGTATGTTATGGCCGTCACCGGGGCGATGGCTGGGCTTGCCGCGGTTCTACTTTCCCAAACCTATTACATTTCTCCGTTCAGCGGTCTCACTCCACTAATCAAAGGGGTCAGCATTGCTCTTTGTGGCGGGCTGGGGAGCGTTCGCGGGGCGGTAATTGCTGCGGTCATTCTTGGGTTAACCGAGGCTCTGACTTCCCGTTTGCTGGGAGGGCAATACGTCCTCATTACACAATTCTTGGTTATCATTCTCATTCTGATCGTTCGGCCCCGGGGTATTGCTGGCCTGCTCGATCGCGCCAGGGAGCAATAGTCATGAATGATTCGGAAACTGAAACCTATTTGTGGCGAAACCCGCTCGCCGTTTGGGGAGCGAAAGGCGGCAATCATGAAGTCCGGTCGATCAAGGTGCCCGATCCTCGCTCGTCTTGGGAGGAGAACACAGCCTACAAGGTAAAGACCTACAAAATAGGCCGCCTAAAGCATTACCACATTTGGCCAAACCATGGTGAGAAGCTGTGGAACCGCTCTCGTTGGTGGCCAACGCGGCGAACGCTGTTGCACATCCGTGGTCTCTACAATCGCAAGACCCTGGCGGCGGAAAAGAAGATCCTTGATCGTCGTCCGATCTATTGGGTGATTTGCATGCTCGCCTTGGCTCTTGCTCCCTTCTTCTTTCCTGAGAGCATGGAAAATACCTTGCTCACAGCCGGTGCGATTTTTGGAATATTCGGTGCCATAAATGTTTGTTGGACCTTGATAATCGGAACCGCGAGCATTTTTTCCCTCGCGTCCTATGCGGTCGTGGGTGTCGCGGCGTTCATTACATCTTGGCTGTCCATAAACTACGGTTTGCCATGGTGGTACATGCCGATCGTGGGGATGGCGATCGGTTTTATATTTGGTGGAATTATTGCGCTGCCGGCAATGCGATTGGACGGTTTTTACTACGCACTGTTGACACTTGGATTGAATGAACTTTGCCGCGTCTATTTCACGACGTCGAGTGAGTTCGGATCTGCGTCGGGCGGCCTGTACGGAGCATCGACATACATTAACCAGGATTGGTCGCCGTACATGCAGTCCATGGTGTCCTACTATGGCGCATTCATGCTGCTAATTGCGTCGCTGTTTCTCTTCCGTTTTACGAACGGGAAACGGCTCGGTCGAATTCTTAAAATGGCCCCTGAAAAAAGAGAGGCTTTCGCACAAGCCTGTGGCGTTGATTACAAGCGCGCCCGAGTAACGATTTTTTTGGTCACGTCGGTCGCCCTTGGATTTATCGGTGGGTTCTATGCCGCGCACTATCGCGGCGTGGCGTTTTCAATCTTTAGCTTCGAGACGGTTCTTCTTGGTCTGGCCATGTTGACGATCGGCGGGATTGGAAAGGCTGAGGGCGCCGTGGCGGGCACATTGATCGTGGTTATTCTCGATAAGGTCCTGATCAATCTCGGGCCTGTTCGTCACATTCTCATCGGCAGCATTATGCTCTGTGTCGTCTTATTCCTAAATAACGGTCTATACGGAATGAAGAGGCAGTTCTATGCGTGGCGCGACAAGAAGAAGGGTGAATGGCGCTCAGCCCGAACTGAAAAGGGGGGCGAGGCCCTACCTGAAGAGGCCACCGAGTTAGACGACAAGGACGCCCTTTACTTCCGACGCTTCGATAAGATGCAGCGCGATTACCTGAAAACACTCGTCTGTGACGAAGTGATCGCCGAGCATCGTGATAAGCCACTCGGACAACACAGCGAGGCATTGGAGCGGCTTCTCTTGTACTTCCGCCGTGCTCCGCAAGAAGACAAATACGCACTCTATCGGTCTGGGGCGCATGGGCCTTTCAAGATCGTTGCGTTCGCAGGCACAAGAGGCATCTCGCCGCGTACTGTCGAAGACAAAGAATACGAAACCATCGATGAGGCGTATCACGGATTGTTCCTGCGCCGGGTTCACGACCTGCTCGAGTCATAGGGATCATAACTATGTCGACAACGGACGATAGGGCCGAAGATACGATTTGGAATCCGAGGAATCGAGATGGCGACTTCTTGTCTTACTTCGATGCAAAGCAGAAGCAATTTCTGAAAACACTCGTGAATGACGAAGTCATCGAAGAGCATAGAAGCCGACCGCTAGGACAGCATACAGAACCGCTTGCCCGCCTCCTGCATTACTTTCGACGCCTTCCAATAGAAAGGCAGTACGCCGTCCGTAAGGACAGCAGGTTGGGCACTTATACGATCGTACGTCTTTCCGGGGTTCGAGGGCAGGCACCAGATGCAGCCGCCGATGTTCAACTCCAAACGATCGAAGAGGCATACCACAAGATCTTCATGCTCCAGATCGGCGAGCTGATGAGGGGATAACAGATGGCTGAACAGAAAATATTCGGATACGCAGGCAAGCTTTCAGTGAAGCAAGGAGAACGGGTTCCCTTCTACGTCCACGCCGATGGTACGAACCATGCTGAGGCTCAGCTCGTGCGACTAATACACGGTGATGAACATATCGATGGACCTGGGTTTATTGAGGAAGAAATTGATCATCCGGTTAATGGTACATGGCCTGTTAAGAAGCAGTACACCCAGATGGGGTCGTACCTGCGAGTTGCGGACCCTAACCAGAAACTGAAGCTTGTAGGCTCCTTCTCGATGTTTTGCTTCATCTATCCCACCGTTCCTGGGAAAGGGCGACGTCAAACCATTATGGGGCGCTGGGACACGCGAACCAACGAAGGCTTTGCGCTTGGGATCAATCGAAAAGGTTATCTTGAGTTCTGGGTCGGTGACGGCAAAGAGGTCGACTATTTGGCTTCTGAGATGCCTCTCGTAAAGCAGATGTGGTACTTCGTAGGTATCAGCTTCGACGCGAATAGCGGCGAAGCCACACTGCATCAGGTTGGTGTTGGCAACCGATACAATTCGCTCCTGAGTAAGGTTGTTCCCTATGATTACCGTTCACATGTAAAAACGAAGTTCCGATTTAGGCAGCATAACAGAGATGACGTTCCTTTCCTGATGGCTGGTGCGCTCGACCACCACGAGCTTCGCGGAAACTTTGTGAGTGACATGTACTTCGGCAAGATCGACCGCCCTGGTGTCTGCGATGGGGTGCTCAGCCGCAGCGATTTCGACGTGTTGTGTGCGGGAGGCATGCCCAATCGTGATGCCATTGTCGCCTACTGGGATACAGCTGCCGGGTATAGTGAAAAAGGCATCGGCCAGGAGGTAATTGACACAGGGCCCTATAAGCTAAATGCGCAGGGTGTTAATCATCCGGTACGGGCAATGACAGGTTGGAACTGGAACGGCAGAGATGATTGTTTCCGACTCGACCCGAACCAATACGGCGGTATCGAATTTCACCCGGAGTCTGTTACGGATTGCTCTTGGGACCAGACTGCGGAAATGGAGATTCCCGCGGACCTTAAGAGTGGAGTCTATGCAATTCGATTGCGTGTCGGTGATGGACGCGGATTAGGCGAAGAATATATCGTGTTCTTTGTCCGCCCATCGAAGCCTCAATCAAAACTTTGCTTTTTGGTACCGACTGCAAGCTATTTGGCCTATGCGAACGAACGCCTTAGCTTCGACGCGCAGATCATCCAGCCGATGACAGGTCAACCGCCAGTTCTGACCGACGTTGACATCGAAACGTATGAGAATCGTGAATTCGGACTATCGACATATGATAGTTTCGAGGACGGCGCTGGTGTTTGTTTCAGTTCATATCTGCGGCCAATTATCAATATGCGCCCGAAGTACCGCATCTCAAGTATGAATATTACTTGGCAGTTTCCGGCAGACCTGTCGATCGTCGCTTGGATTGATCATCAAGGATATGATTGCGACTTCATAACAGATGAAGACCTCCATCGCGAAGGCAAGGACGCCCTCAGTCCCTACAACTGCGTTATTACCGGAACGCATCCTGAGTATGTCTCAGAAAGAATGCTCGATGCTCAGGAAGATTATGTCGCTGAGGGCGGGCGTCTGATCTATATGGGGGGTAATGGATACTATTGGTGCGTTGGGTTCGCCGAAGATGATACATCGTGCATGGAGGTGCGGAAGCTAGATTCCGGTATGCGGGCTTGGGCCGCAAAGGCTGGCGAGCATTACTTACAGACTACCGGTGAGAAAAGTGGCCTTTGGCGGAATCGCGGACGGGCTCCGCAGAAATTACTCGGCGTCGGTTTTATCGCAGAAGGCTTCGAAACGTCTGCTCCTTTCCGCAAAATGCCCGACAGCTTTCACCGAACCGTTTCTTGGATTACCGAAGGTGTTGAAGGTGAAATCATCGGAGACGAAGGGCTTGCCTACGGCGCTGCAGCTGGAGTGGAGTTGGATCGGTACGATCTGTCTCTTGGTACACCACCTCACACAAAGATCATCGCGTCTTCAGGTGGGCACAGCGACAACTATGTCCTGGTCACGGAAGAGCTCTTGTATGCCTATGCTGGATTGGTTGGGTCGCTTGATTATCGAATTCGTGGGGATATCACTTACTTTACTGCGCCAAACCATGGCGCGGTGTTCAGCACAGGATCGATCGCTTATGGGCAAGCTCTTCCCGCAAATGGGTTCGATAACTCGGCCTCACGGCTGTTAAAGAATGTCGTCGATGCATTCATTGCCGATGGGCGGCTGCCAGGCGGCATGTGGACTTTGGAAGAAAAACAATGGAAATAGGCAGCGAAATTTGAAAGCCAGTCGTCCAGGTTTTCGCCTTCATGAATTGAAACGACTCACTTATTACCCCTGTAGGCCTACGCAGGCCCTCGCCCCGGCGCTGCCGGGGCATTTTTTTGAGGCGTTGGATGAACACATTGTTCCAATGGCGTTGACCTGCGGAACAGGGTAATGCGCCTAGGGACGGGTTCACGCCGGTCTGCACCCACCACCATCCAACCTCCCGATTCCGCAGTGTGCGGCACAGTCGCCCTGGAAGCTTTTTGAGCCGCTTCGGCGTCTGTGCGATCAGATCGATCTGCAGACGCCCGACCGATATCGCCTCGACAATGTCCGGAGCCAGGACGGCAAGCGGCAGCGTCCGGTTATGGACGTCGTGGTGTTGGCTATTGGGTGACTGACACGAAGTAGTTTTATGTTGCCGGCGATGCTTCTTTGCGAGCGTCCTTGGTTTCAGGCGCCGGGTTGCTATCCCAGCGCGACGAGAACGACCCCCGCGGTTGCAAGAAGGGTTGCCGCTACCAAGTACCTTCCTGGAGGTGGTTCGGTCTTAAACAGATACGCGGCCAAATAGGCGCCGACGAAGATTTCAGTGGTCCCTATAATTGCGACCACTGCTACGTCTGTATACATCAGGGCGAAGAAAAGCAGTACTTGGCCCGACGATAACGAGGCGGCTGCCACCCATTGCCAGGGACCCGGATCCCGTAGGATACCGACAAGGCTGTTTCGGAAACTGGTGCTGAACGGTGCGGCGCAGATATACCAGACAATCCCGGTAACCGCGCCGACCATCGCCCCGAATGCCGCGTCGGGTATGTGTTCCAGCGCGGCTTTGCGTGCGATGTAGCCCGAAGCGTAGAAGAATGCGCAGGCAACGCCGAAGATTGCGCCAGCCTGTATGCGAGATGTCGTCAGGGCTTTGAAATTCCCGAATACCGCAGGCGCTTTCTCCCGCATGGTGAAGCCAATGCTTCCCAAAATCAGCAGCATGCCGATCACAGTGAGGATCGGATACCGTTCATCCAGAATCAGGACTGCCAGGATCGTGGCGAATACGGGAATCAGCCGCCGGAAAAGGCTCGCGCGGATCGCACCTGCCAATGCGATTGTCTTGAAGTTGGTCAGGCGCCCAAAGACAGTCGCCAGCAATCCCGATGCAACAAAGAAACCGCTGCCGGTGACGAGTATCAGCGTATCGCCTGTCAGGGATGACGTTCCACCAGTTCCCAACCAGAGTACGGCCGCGAAGATCATCGTCAGCACGATTGATAGGAACGCGCCATTGTCACCACGTGCATCCGACGCGCCTTTTGCGATCGCTGCGCCGGCAAGACCGAATGACGCGGCCGAGAGAAGTGAGAGTATCTCGCCTATCATTTGGATTTAGATTTCAAGCAACCGGCTGCTTCTTGAAGCAAGGTTCAATCCGGGACATTCGATCGCGTATCTAGGCACGCTGAACCAGATAGGCCCCAATGAGGACCAGTGTCAGCCCCGAAGCTTTGGTTAAGCTGATCTGTTCGACGGGTAGTCCGAAAGCCCCGAAGTGATCGGCAATGCTGGACCCGAACAACTGACCGGCCACAACACAGACGAAGAGAAGGGCAATTCCGGTGACAGGCGCCACGATGATGCTTCCCACGACGAAGATTGCACCGAAGACCGCCCCTAGAAATGCCCACCACGGGAGTGCCTTGATCTGAGCGATGTTCCCACCACGGTCCCAGGTCAGCCAAACCGCGGCCATGAGCAAGAAGCTGATCCCGATTGAAATCGTGGCGGCAAGCACCGGGCTGCCCAATGACTTGGACATCGAGGCATTAACCGGCGCCTGCAGAGCCAGGCTCATACCGCAAAATACCGCGATAATCATTCCGGCCACGGTGCTCATAAATCCTTCTCCCCTCATTCGCTTCTGTTAAAGGCGCCATTCCTTGGCGATCTCGGCAAAATGGCGCGGGCATTCGCATGAATGAGAACCTTACTGTTTCTCCGTCATGCCTTTCGACATGGATGCGGCGTAGCCCGGTTCGACACGGGCGTCGATCAGGACGCATTTGCCTTCTTTGACAAGGCGTATGCCGTCCGACACGGCATCCGCCAGCGTCTTCGGATCTATCACAGGTCCGATGCCGACCAGACCCTGAGCCTTCGCCATTGACGAGAAGTCGATATCGGGGCCGGTGATCGCCTGGCCGATCCATTTGTTTTCGACTGCCCGCTGGCGCGTCTTTGCGACTTTCTCCTGGTGGATCTCATCATTGTAGAAAGAGCGATTGTTGCAGACGACCGCAAGCATCGGGATCCTGTATCGAGCCGCCGTCCAGAGGGCAGAGATACCCATCATCGTGTCGCCGTCACCGATCACCGCTATCGGAACGCGGTTGGTATCCTTCAGGGCGAGTGCGGCACCGACCAGCATGCCGGGACCGGAACCGATACCGGCGCCGCCGTCGTAGCCGAGGTAATCCAGCGGGTGCCGGAAATGCCAAGTGCTCCCGTCCCATCCAAGTGGCAATCGCACCAGTGTTGCCAGTTCACCGTCCAGGCCCTTCCCCAGTGCATCCGAGAAACCTTGCATAGAGATGACACCGGCATCTTCGATATCTGATTTGATCGGGGTGAAGGGACGATCCTTCACGGCGGAAGGTTGTTGAATTTGGTGATTGGTCAGGATGTCACGAATACAGATATCCGGTTGGGACGCTATGTGCATGACCGACTTCAGCGGTCCTGTGTGGTCAAAGGACCAGCTGTTCGCCAGCAGATGATCGATCGTGACGTTTGCGACACAGGCTGTCGTACCGGACTGCTTGATCGCACCGGGCGCGTCGACCCAATCGAACGCGACCACCAGGTCGGCATCCCGCAAGGCTTCGGCTTGAGGCTCTGTCAGGAAGAAGGAGGGGGGACCGACATGTAGCGGATGGTCTGTCGGAAAGACGGCCCCTGTTTTGATGTCAGTTACGACCCGCGCATTGAAGTGCTCCGCCAACGCGACCCTTGCGCTCCAATCCTCAGGCGATCGAGACATGCGGCCCATCATGAAGACTGGGCGGTTTGCCTCCGACAACAGTTCATTCAGCCGTCTGATTTGAACCGAAGAAGGCTCCGGCGCATCCGGCGGAGGATACTCGGCGGGCGCAGGAAGTTTCGGCATTTCGTCGAGAGGCGCCTCCTGAACAGAGACGTCGAAACAGACATAGGTCGGTCCGTAAGGTGCAGTTCGAGTGACCGTGAAAGCGCGCATCATTGAGTCGATTGAGGCTTGCAGGTTCGCTGGCTGGTCATCCCATTTAACGTAATCCCGGATGATGGATGCTTGATCGCGCGATGTGTGGATCCAGTCGATCCAAGGACGTCGAAGGTCAGCGGCGACCGGCCCGGTCGCCCCCAGGATCAGCATTGGAACACGATCGCACCACGCGTTATAGATCGCCATGGCGCCATGCATGAGCCCGACATTCGCATGCAGGATCACCGCCATCGGCTCCCCGGTCACCTTGGCCCAACCATGGGCAATGGAGACAGCATGCTCTTCGTGCAGACAGAGCAGCATCTGCGGATCTGCGTTGCCCAAATGGTTCACAAGGCTGTCGTGGAGTCCGCGAAAGCTGGAGCCGGGGTTGAGTGCGACGTATTCAACACCGAGAGTGCGGAGCATCTCCGCCAGAGCGTCGCTCCCCCAGAGACTGTTACTGTCGCTTGGGACAGGTTTTTCCACAGACGTAGTGTTTCTGGGGTCTACCATTTCCGCGATCCTTCGTTATTGTGCTTCGCCATGAACTCGCGAGAACAGATGCACGCCCCAACCCCTGGATCGGAACCTGAGAATGATGCCGGGGATATGCTGTCGTACCACCACGAACGGGTCGCGCATCTGGTGCGGCTTGGTGCGCGTGGCTTCAATAGGTCTCTCGCGCGCAGATTGGCAGAGCATGAAATCACATTCGGCCAATGGGTGTATTTGCGCATCCTTTGGAAACGCGAAGGATTGTCCCAGAGCCAGCTCAGCGATGCGGCGAACCTGACCGCACCGACAACACATACCGCGCTTGGCAAATTAGAGCGTCTCGGCATCGTCGAACGACGGACCCTGGGGGACAACCGGCGCAGACAGCATGTCTTTTTGACGCAAAAGGGACGCGATCTGCA
Organism: Alphaproteobacteria bacterium; assembly: GCA_040217575.1. GTDB lineage: Bacteria > Pseudomonadota > Alphaproteobacteria > UBA8366 > Aestuariispiraceae > Pacificispira. The sequence continues at coordinate 882,518 of JAVJPW010000002.1, forward strand.
AAAAGTGCTGGAGCCGTTGGCGGTCGAGGCGAACGAAGTAGCGCTCGCGGGTATTCCCGAAAGCGAGCGGGAAAAACTGCGCGCGCATCTGGTCACCATCCTGGATAACCTTGCCCGTGATGAGCTGGAAGCAGAAGCGCGCGGTCTTCGGGTTCCAGCGACCCGCGCGAGTTTCCCCGAATAGAAGCTCACAGACTGTAGGCTTCGTAGGTCGCGGGATGAAAAATCTCATCGACGCTCATCCGCCGATCTGACAGCCCCTGTCTGTGGTGCAGGTCCAAGAAAGTATCCAGTACCTTTTCATTGCCTGGTACGCCGTAAGTCCAGATCTCAGGTCCGATCAGGCGGCGCGCCATGGTCAGCGTATCCTCAACAAACGGCATCGTGACCTTTGTGGCGGATGTATCTTGCAGCGCCTGCTGCGCTATTGCCTTGGCTTGCGAGAACCCTTTCAACAGAGCACCGGGCAACCAAGGATTTGCCTCTGCGATTTCCTTCTTAACGCCGAGCACGTGCATAATCGGGAAAATGCCCGTACGCTCATAATGTTTTGATGCGGCGCTGAAGCCATCGTCGAACAGCCGTCCGACATTCGGGTGTCCTTCATCGAAGCAACGTAGGGACCGCGGCCCTATGAAGCCGTCAATCTCACCCGCCCGCAGCAATTCATCCAGGGTCTTGTCCTCCGGCGCGGCTTCAATCGTGACGTCTGAGGGAACGTTTACCGGAATTTTTTCTGGGCGTCCGGTCGCGTGCATCCCACCACGCACCCAGGCGATTTCGGACTGCTTGACGCCGTAATCCTCCAGAATGCCGCGCACCCAGACGTTGGCGGTGAGTTGCCATTCAGCGATTCCGATACGGCGCCCCTTGAGATCTTCGGGGGTGTCGATGCCGCGATCCGTTCGGATGTAGACCGAAGAATGCCGGAACGCTCGCGACAGGAATACCGGCACGGCGACGTAGGGGCTTTCCCCCTTGGAGTGCTTTACGCAATAGGAAGAGAATGAGATTTCGCTGACATCGAATGCCTGATGCCGAAACGCGCGAAAGAACATCTCCTCCGGTGACAGCAGCATTGTAACCGGCTCGACACCGTCAATTTTTACGCGGCCATCATGGATCGGGCGCGTTCGGTCGTAGTCCCCCATGGCGATGGATAGTCGTAGGGTGCCCATAAATCATTCTCCTCCGTGGCGTTATTTTTGGTGGCGCAGTCGGACGCGCTCGTTGGTTTTCGCGCTCTCCAGAATCGCGTGGCAGATTTCAAGACTCGCCCGCCCCCAGCGGCCGTCTTGTGGTGGTGGCGCGTTGTGGCGGATCGCGTTGTACAAGCCTTTGAGAACTTCGGTTCTTGGGGCAGGTTCGGCAGATACCTCCAACGTTTCGCGTTTCGAATCGCCCCACACTTCGATTTTGGTGGGGCTGATCCGCAAATCCGCGCCATCGCAGCTGACGATCATCGGGCCGAAATGCTCAGAATAGGGTGCCACGGCAGGCGGGTCGGTGCCGGTGAAGGTGCGCGTTGACTTCAGTGCCGCTTCTTCTTCCGGCGATGAAACCTTTGCCAAGGCCCGGCGCGCTGCTCCGTAGGCCGACATGTCCTTTGGATTGCCCAGCTCACCGATCCCGTCTTGCAGGGCATCACTGTCGTAGTGGGCATAACCGGAGTATACGAGGTTCGCGAAGCGACCCCCATCGAACTGGATCAGCGCGGCATACGCGCCCTCCGTCGGACGGTTGGGATCCCAGGCCCCGGTCGCAGCTGTAACCGCAACCGCCTCGCCACCCATCAATAGACGAACCACATCCACCTGGTGCACGGCCTGACTGAAAACAACGCCGCCGCCCAGTTCGGTGGAAAGTTCCTCCGGCCTGCGCGGGCGATACAGAAAATCCGTATAGTTGAACGTGTGGAGCATTCGGACGGTTCCAAACCGGCCCTCATTAATCAATCTGCGCGCTTCGATGATCGGCTGGTCGAAACTGTGGCTTGGCCCCGTTATCAATGTCACTCCGGCGTGCTCAACCGCTTCGACAATGGCGGTTGCGTCATCCATCTTGATCGCCAGAGGTTTATCGATCAGCAGATGCTTCCCGCCTGCGGCCAGAATCTCTGCATGCTCACGATGCATCTGGTGCGGTGTGGCAATGTAAACCGCTTCGACATCCGGATCGCCTGCCAGTGCTTCAATCGAGTCATACGCATTGCCGCCAAAGCGGTTGCGAAAGGCCTGCCGGGAGTCTTCACGTGGCGCGGCACATGCCACGAGCTTGGTGTGCGGATCGGCAATCAGGCTCGGCAATGTCAGCATGAAACCGCGCCCGAGCCCGGCGACCCCAAGACGGATAGGATCAGAGATCAATTGTAAGATCTCCGGATTTGGCGCGCGAGACACAGATCATGATGTGGTCCGACTTCTCTTCGTCCATGAGGACCAGGTCGCGATGGTCGACGTCACCTTCTACCAGACTGCACTTGCAAGTCCCGCAGGTTCCGCTTTCACAGGAACTGACGGTGTTTACGCCGGCATCTCTCAGGGCTTCCAGGATCGATCGGTCGGCCGGTACCTCCACGGTCTTGCCTGACGACTTTACCGTGACGTTGAATGCCACATCATCGTCCCGGACGACGGACGTCGGGCTGAACTCCTCAAAGTGAACGCGACCATCGGGCCAATGGCCGGTCAGGGCCTTGATCTCTTCCATCAACCCTGCCGGGCCACAGCAATAGACATGTTCGGGGCCGGGCTTTTCGAGTACATCCCAAAAGTCATAGGCCTCGTCGATGTCGCCCTCATCATGATGTATCGTCGAATTGCTGAATGCCGCGACCTCTTCCAGATATGCTGTGTCCTCTGCCGTTCGTGTGCAGTAATAGAATTCGAAGGGTTTCCCTTCTCTGGACAGGTGGCGAGCCATCGCGAGGATTGGGGTCACCCCAATCCCACCCGCGATCAAAATATACTTGGGTGCATCGGCAAGCTCGAAGTCATTCTCCGGCGCCTCGATGGAAAGTGTGGTTCCCTCCGTGGCATTGTCGTGCATAGACGCCGAACCACCGCGTGAGTCGCGCTCTCGTTTAACGGCGATGATGTAATGGCTGGGTGCATTGCCATCGTTCACCAGTGAGTATCGGCGCATCGCACCGCCCGGCGTTTCAACAGTGATGTGAGAGCCCGGCGAGAAGCTGGGAAGCTTCGTGCCATCCACAGGCATCAGCGTGAACTCGTCGATCTCAGGCGTGAGCTTTCGGCGCTTGTTTACCGTCAGCTTGATACGGTCACTGGGCGTTTCCACGAAATCTCCCTTGTCAAAAGCCAAATTGTCATGTTATTAGACATCTAAATATTAGAAATCTAACATCCCGTCAAGGACGTTGGTCCTTAACTCGGATACGGATCGATGGGAGGAACAGATGCTTTCGAAAGAAGAGAACGATCTTCTGACCCTGGTCGAGAACGATGCTCCGATGGGCACGCTTATGCGCCAGCATTGGGTTCCGGTTTGCTTGGTGGAAGAGGTCGATGAGCCGGACGGAACACCGATTCTCGTTGAAGCTATCGGTCGGCGCTATGTCTGTTTCAGAGACACGGACGGTCGCGTCGGGCTGCTGGACGAGCTCTGCCCGCATCGAAAAGCATCCCTTGTCTTCGGCCGGAACGAAGAATGCGGTCTTCGGTGCCTTTATCACGGTTGGAAATTCGACGTAGAGGGAAACTGCGTCTCCATGGCATCCGAGCCGGAAGGCTCGCCAATGATCAACAAGGTGAAGCATCGTTCCTATCCGGTCCAAGAGTGTGCTGGTTTCATCTGGGCGTGGCTGGATACGGAAAATGAGGCGCCTGATTTCATGCGGCCGGCATTTTCCCCAGACGACGAAACGATGGTGTCGATCCTGAAGATGCGTATCCCCGCGAACTGGGCGCAGATCACCGAAGGGCAGATCGACAGCGCGCACTCATCTTCATTGCATTCGTCGGACATGGTGCCTGCGCGGGTGCCAGGCGCCGCCGCTGATGATGCTTCCTGGTATCGACCGTCGACAGACAAGTCTCCCCGCATGCAGACGGAGCGAACCAGCTACGGCTTTCACTATGCGGCGATCCGTAAGCCGATAAAAAAAGCGGCCAGTCACAATTATCTGCGAATTACAGAATATATCGCACCGTTCACATCTCTTATCCCGCCGAACAACAGCTACAACGTCGCGACCGTCATCGTGCCGATTGACGATGAAACAAGCCACTTCCACTTCATCGCATGGGGGGGTGTCGCCTGCCCGTCGACGGAACAATGGCGGAAGTTCACGCATACCCAAAAGGGCATCGACGTCGATGATCGTTGGGTTCCGAAACGCAACCTCGAAAACAAATTTTTGCAGGACCGCCAGGCTATGAAGCTCGGCAACTACACCGGTGTCCAGGGCATTCCCAATCAGGATTTGGTGATGTGGGTTTCCATGGGCCCTCGCGTAGACCGTTCTACCGATCTTCTCGGATCTTCCGATATCGCCGTGGTTGAGTTTCGCAAGCTGATGAGTGAGGCCGCGAAGGACGTCGCGGATGGGAAGCCGGCAATTGGCACGTCGGAGCCGAGAATGCCTTACGTCGAAATCTCGTCGAAAGAAGGCGTGTTCTCCAAAGAACAGGACTGGCGTGAATTGGGAACCGAACAAGCGGTGGAAGCGGCGGAATAGGTTCTCGCAGGCTGGCGCGCGCGTAGAGAGGCGGATCGGAAAGAAAGGGCGCGATTAAAGCGCACCAAAGAATAACAGAAGTGCCGAAGAAGGCGCAGGCGTAAAGCCGATTGGATGGGAGGTGATTGTGTTGAGAGACGTACAAGAAACGTCAAGGGTTCAAATCCAGAACCTCCCGACGAGGCAGTTCGTCGGCGGCGAATGGCGCACGGGCAGTGGTGCGGATCGCGCTGTTTTCTCACCTTCTAGCGGAAACCAACTTGCTGTCGTGCCAGATGCCGGGTTCGACGATCTGGATGCGGCGGTAGCGGCAGCGACACAGGCGCAAGCTGCTTGGTATTCGATCGGGCCGGGTGCGCGGGCGGCCGCCTTGCGAGAGGCGGCAGCGCGCCTTCGCGATCATTCTGAAGAGCTTGCGCTGATCGATGCGTTCGACAGCGGCAATCCCGTCAGGGGCATGCGCTTCGACGTATCTCTCGCGGCGACGCTAATCGACTATTTCGCTGGAATTGCGACAGAAGCCAAAGGGCAGACTATCCCTCAACGCGACGGCAAGCTGACATATGTTAAGCGGGAGCCGATGGGGGTCGTCGCCCGATTGGTCGCCTTCAATCACCCACTGCTGTTCGCCGCCGCAAAGATGGCGCCGCCGCTGGCGGCGGGGAATTCGGTCATCATCAAACCGTCCGAAGAGACGCCCCTTTCAGCACTCCGCATGGCGGAGATCGTTGAGGATGTTTTCCCGAAGGGGGTTCTTTCCGTCCTGTCGGGCGGGGTAGAACTCGGGAAAGCGATCTGTGCACATCCAGGAATCGCCGCTCTAGGGCTAATCGGAAGCGTCGGCACAGGAAAAGCAATTCTCAAAAGCGCCTCGGAAACCCTGAAACGGACGCAGCTGGAGTTGGGTGGTAAGAACGCGCTGATCATTTGCCCGGATGCGGACCCAGACGCTGCCATTGACGGCGCGGTCAAGGGAATGAACCTGGGGTGGACAGCCGGGCAGTCCTGTGGATCTACGAGCCGGATCCTGGTTCACAGCAGCCTGCATGACAAAGTTGTCGATGGAATAGCCTGCTCATTTGAACGCGTTCGCCTTGGCGATCCGACGGATGAGGCAACGGAGATGGGGTGCCTCTCCTCTCGTCCACAATACAGCAAAGTCCTTGACCACATCGAGGTTGCGATTTCGGAAGGAGCCGAACTACGGACCGGTGGCGATTGGTCAGGGGTTCCAGAGAACGGGTTCTTCGTCCCGCCGACATTGGTGACGGGCGTTACCCGGGACATGAGAATTGCGCGTGAAGAGGTGTTTGGACCGGTCTTGGCTGTCATGGTTTGGCATGACGAAGACGAGATGCTCGACATCGTAAATGGTCTGGATGTGGGCCTTACAGCGTCTGTCTGGACCCAAAACCTCGACACGGCAATGCGCCTGACGGATCGCATCCGGACCGGATATGTCTGGGTCAACGATTCGAGTGACCATTATCTCGGCGCACCGTTCGGTGGGGTGAAAAGCTCTGGTCATGGACGTGAGGAATGTCTGGACGAACTTCTGGCCTACACCGAACAGAAGACGGTCACGATCGTTCCAAGAAATATCAACTAACCACAAATATGTACGGGAGAAACGTAATGAGAATGAAGGCTTTAGCAATTGCGCTTTCGGTCGGTATGCTGGCGGGTACTGCCAATGCCGAACCGGTAAATCTAACACTGTCCGGCGGAAACCCTGGTGGCCTCTGGTCGCTTCTGGGCGCCGGCATGGATCAGGCCGCGAAAGCATCTGATGCGGATTCGGTTATCACATATCAGGCGACGGGCGGCGGCTTCGCGAATATCGCACTACTCAGCACCAATAGCACAGACCTCGGCATGGTCCACGATGCGGAAGTGCAGCTTGCGCTTACGGGGCAGGACCCGTTTTCAGCCCCGGTCGAAAACATGATGGCCATCGGCTACATGTACAATTGGGCGCCGATGCATTTCTTCCTCGAACGCTCTGTTGCGGAAGAATACGGCATCGACAGCCTCGATGACATAGCTTCCTCTGGTGCACCAATCACGATCGGCATCAACCGGTCCGGTAACATCACCAGCAATGTTGCGGTTTTCATGCTGGCCCAAGCCGGTCTTGACGAAGATACCCTGAATGCGAATGGCGGCAGCTTCGTGCGGGCCGGCGCCAATGAGCAGGGCGACCTGATCCAGGACGGCCGCATCGATATGGCAACGAACGGTATATTCATCGGCCACTCGTCATTCAGGGCGATTGATGAAAATGTTGACGTCGTTCTGCTGGATATTCCAGCGGACGTCATCGCGGCGACGAATGAAGAGTTTGGCACTTCGAACTACACGATACCGGCCGGTAGCTATTCCACCCAGGAAGCGGACGTCCAGACAATGGCTCTTGGGGCTATGGTTGTGACGACCGACGCCATGGATGACGCGACCGCGTACAGCGTCGCCAAGTCCTTCGTCGACAACATCGACTCGATCCGTGGCGTGCATGGCGCAATGGGCCAGCTCAGCGCTGAACTGATGGTAAGCCAGCGTGTTCTTCCCTTTCATCCGGGAGCAGAGCGCGCTTATCGTGAGGCAGGTTTGCTTCAATGAGGATATCGCTTCTCGCGACGGGTCGGCGGCGCGCCTTTAAGGGCGCGTCGCTTGTCCTGCTGACGATCGTCGCCGCATTATTTGCGTGCTGGGTAGTCTACGCGAATATATTCGTCATTTCCGACCCATTGGTGCTCGGTATTCTGTTTGTTTCGAGCATCTATACGATGCTGTTTCTTGTAATCGGCCATTCGCCACGGGCGTCGGATAAACCGACGATCCTTGATTGGGGTTTATCGGCGTTGAGCCTTAGCGCGGGCGTTTTCTTCTTTATCAATGCAAAAGACATTTCGGACCGTATTACGCTTCTGGATCCCTTCACTCCGGCGCAATTTTTCTTCGGCGCCTCTTTGCTGGCACTGACGATTGAAGCCACGCGCAGGACGACGGGGCTTGGGCTGACCGCAGTTGTCGCCGCGTTTCTTTTGTACAATCAGTTTGGATATTTGCTGCCGCCGCCCTTCGGGCACGGCGTTTCTCAGTTCAGCTACTTGCTCGATATTCTGGTCTTCACAACGGATGGTTTGTTTGGTGTGCCCATCCTGGTGGTCGCAAGTTACGTGTTCCTGTTTGTATTGTTCGGCACGCTCCTGTCAAAGGCGGGGGGTGGCGACTTTTTCTTCAATTTGGCCGCTTCATTAACGGGCAAGACTGCCGGTGGTCCGGCAAAGGTTGCGATCGTCTCTTCCGGTCTCTATGGGACCATGTCCGGAAGTCCAACATCCGATGTTGTTGCGACGGGGTCGATTACCATCCCCATCATGCGCAAACTTGGATATTCAAAGAAATTTGCCGGTGCCGTGGAAGTCGCGGCATCGACCGGTGGAAGTGCGATGCCGCCGATTATGGGGTCCGCCGCCTTTATCTTGGCGGAGTACACCGGCACGCCGTATCGCGATATCGTGATTGCGGCCGTAATTCCCGCATTGCTGTATTATCTGGGAGTCTTTCTGCAGGTTCACTTCCGATCGGTTCGATATGACTATCGACCCTACGAAGAAGATGTGCCGCCGCTTTGGGAAACGCTGAAGCAGGGCTGGCCATATCTGATTCCGATCGGAATCATTATTGGCGTTCTTATTGCCGGATACTCCCCTGTCTTTACCGCCGGCGCAGGTGCACTGGCAGTTATCATTGCAAGTTTTTTCACGAAGCGAACTCGGATGACACCTTGGCAAATTGTCGAGGGGCTGGCGGAGACAACTCTCCGAATCTTGCCGGTCGCCGGTGCATGTGCGGCTGCAGGTCTGGTGATCGGTGGGCTTTCAATGACAGGACTTGGAATGAAGTCCGCAAATCTCATCATTACGGTAACGGGTGATATTGAAATGCTCACCCTTGTCGTAGCAGCGGTTGTAACAATCATTCTGGGGCTTGGGATGCCGACCCCGTCGGCATATATTTTGGCGGCGGTTCTGGTGGGCCCCGCTTTGGCAGCAATTGGCTATCCCACCTTCGAAAGCCACATGTTCCTTCTTTACTTCGCAATCATGTCCGCACTTACCCCGCCGATTGCGGTTGCGGCATTGGCAGCGGCGGCCATTGCGGAAGAGGACCCGATTATCATCGCTATCGGGGCGGTCAAACTGGCGACCGCAGGCTTTGCATTGCCGTTCGTGTTTTTGTGGAACCCAGGCATTCTTGGACTTGCCGATCCGCTACAAACGTCGATGGCGATTGTGGGCGGCATATGCGCGGTATCGGCACTGGCTGTTTGCTTCGAATGGGTAAAATTGCCGGGAAGCAGGATGATGGTATGGCCTGCTCGTGTCGTGTTGATCGCTGCCGGTGTTGCGGCTGTGGCGCCAGATCCGATTGTTTCCACAGCCGGTATCGGCGCGTGCGTTGCGATTCTATCTATCGTCTACATGCGTTCTCGACGCCCTGATGAAAACAAGCCGGATAGAAAAGCTGTTCGGTCTGGTTGAGGAATTCGGTTATTGCAATGGCCCTCTGACACCGAATATCGGGCGTTTTGGCAATGAATTTTCGGCTAACCGACAATTGTCGAGAAACACGTTTTTGGTTCGGGGCTCCCCTATAACAATTCTGTTGTATTCGGTATCGTAAAAGACAAACCTAGAGCCCCGGCGTTGCCCCGCCGTCGACCGCAAATCCCACGCCCTGAATGTGGCGCGCGCGCGGTGAGCATAGGAACGCAACCGCTTCGGCTACATCTTCCGGCGTTCCCAACCGTCGGATGCCGGCGTCGGCACTGGCGCGGGCGCGCATTTCATCGACGCCGATCCCTTCCGCCTCCGCCTGCTGATTCAACAATGTCCCCATCCGGTCCGTTTCCGTCATTCCGGGATGCAGGATGTTCACATTGATGTCGTCCTTCAGGCCTTGCTTTGACAATGCCTTGCTGAAGTGTGCCAGTGCTGCATTGACGGCACCGCCGACCATAAAGTTTGCAGACGGGGTGAGGGCCGCACCGCCGCCAATGTTCACGACGGTTCCATGTGCATTCCTAAGGGCTGGCCACAGCGCACGGCAAAGGCGCACAGCACCGAAGAATTTAAGCGCGAACCCGTCCGTCCAGTCATCGATCGGCTGATCGGGGAAGGCACCGGCTTTTGTGGCGCCGGCACAATTGATTAGGATATCGAGCGCCGTCGGGGCCGCCGCTGCCGCCGTGTCACACCCAGCCTCAGTCGACAGGTCGGCAGCAACCGGATGAGCGGTACCGCCGTTCCCTTGGATGTCTGCTGCGATATTCTCCAACGCGGATTGAGATCGCGCGACCAGCGTGACGGCGCAGCCGCCTTCAGCCAACCGAAGAGCGATAGCTCTTCCGATGCCTTTGCTCGCCCCCGTTACCAGTGCCTTCTTTCCAGCAAAATCACCGTTCGGCATGAGTGCGGGGTCCCTTCTTTTGTTTATCTCCGGCCGTAGGGCCGCTTTCTTTTGGCTCGACGGCCCCGGGTCGGAAACCGAATTCTTCGGACAGCTCCGCCGCGATGGACCGTGTGACCGATGTATATTCGGCCATGTCCGTCAGCGACATGCGCCAAACGGGTCCAGAAAAGCCGATGGCCCCGATCACCTTACCCGTGTAATCGCGAACCGTGGCCGCCATGCAACGAACCTCGGCGTTGAATTCGCAATCGTCGAAGGCGATTCCATCGCGCCGTGCCTTTTCCACCTGGATGCGCAGTTCCTGATGATCCTTCAATGTGGATGGTGTGAAAGGCTCGAACACAATGTCCCTTGTATGGTCTTCGTAGTCTTCGGGCGTGAGACCGGACAGAAGTGCCTTGCCGATCGCCGTGCAATAGACCGGGCGTAGCGTACCGGCACGCTCCGTTATCTGAAGGGCGTTTGGGCCGACGTGTCGTGATAGGATCAGGGCATGCCTGCGTTCCCATATGGCGAAGTGGGTCGCTTCGCCCGTTGCCTCCGCCAAGCGAGCCAGAAACGGCGTCGCGGTGGCACATATTTCCGATTCATCCAGACAGGCCGAGGCCAATTGGAAGATGCCGCGGCCCATCCGATAGCGCTTGTCTTCGGGGCCGGTGCGTAAATAGCCAAGCGATACCATAGTCCGGGTGAGGTGATAGAGCGTGCTGGTATGCAGGTCTAATGAGCGGCTCAATTCCGACAAGGTTATTCCCTTGCGATGACGGCCAACTTCCTCAAGTACCGCAAAGGCTCGCTCAAGCGATTGCAGGCGGCTTTCCTTACGCTCTTCTTTTTTCAAATCCTCGGTCACAGCAGTTCCTTTCTCGATTTGGAAAACATATCCCGTAATTTGAGAAAATCAACCAACTGATGTCAGAGAGTGCATTTTTGACGGAAATGTTGAGATGAAAGGTCGATCAGGCAAAGAATCGAGTCCAGTTTTCACAAAAGAAAGCAGAGACTTTTTCGTAAAAATGGGCGACTGTACAGAAAGTTTCTCACATATAGAGAAAAGAGTGCGGAAATAGAAAAAACCAATTGACGTGTATTTCGCCTGTCGCATAGCGTCATCGCCACGAGCGGGAAAACCGCGCTGGGTGCGCCGAAACGGCCTGCCTGAACAAACATAGGGAGGACCTTATGAAAATGACTGCAAAGCGCGCAGGTGTCTGCGCCATTATGTTAACGGCGGCTGCCGCCTTTGGGACGCCTGCTGCTGCGGAATGGCCCGAACGACCGGTTACCCTGATCGTGCCGTGGGGTGCCGGCGGGGGTACGGATACGGTTGCCCGCACGCTTGCCGCCGCGATGGAAGAACCGCTGGGTCAACCGGTCAATGTTGTGAACCGCACGGGCGGATCCGGCATTGTCGGGCACACCGCAATGGCGTCCGCCGATCCGGACGGCTATACGATCGGCACAATTAACGTCGATCTCAGTCAGTTGGTTTGTCAGGGGCTGACAGACCTCTCGGCGGACAAGTTCACTCATATTGCGCTCATCAATACGGAGCCCGCAGCTGTCAGCGTTAGTGCTGATTCCGAGTTCGATTCACTCGAAGAGGCGCTGGAAGCAATTCGTTCGAACCCGCCGGGAACGTTTACTGCCTCCGGTTCGGGAACGGGATCGATCTATCATCTTGCCTGGGCTGGATTGATGGTCGCCGCGGACATCGAGCCCGACCGTGTGACATGGGTCCCGTCCCAAGGGGGCGGTCCGTCTTTGCAGGATGTTGCATCGGGTGCGGTTGATTTTGTAACGCCACCCCTTTCCACGGCGGCACCGCTGATCGAGGCGGGTCGGGTCAAACCGCTTGCCACCATGGGCGCTGAACGGTTTGGGCGGCTGCCCGATGTGCCGACCGTCGAAGAAGCGATTGGCGTTAACTGGACATCGCAGACCTGGCGCATGATCGGTGCACCGCTTGGGTTGGATGATGCCGTTCGTGATGAACTCACCAGCGCCGTGCAGACGGCCTTTCAATCCGAAGCTTTCACGGCGTTCATGAACGAACGCGGGTTTGCCATGACCTGGATGGATGGCGAAGAAGCCGCCGCATTTCATGCGTCTGAAGATCACGCGATCTGTGAAGTCATGAAAGCAGCCGGCATGATGTAGAAGTACCGGGCCACGACCTGGCCCCGAATCTGTACGCGGCCGTCCCCGACTGGGGCGGCCGCATTTACCCCGGCGTCATAGTTGACTGTGTCGTTGTGACCTAAAGAAAGCCGACCCCATGCGATTTAACGACGCCATTCCCGGCGCCTTGTTTCTGATTTTGGCCATCCTTGCATTTGTCGAGGCGGGCAGCTTTCCAAGTTTTCCGGGCGTCCCGTATGGCCCAGATCTCTTCCCACGGATTATTGCTGTGATGATGGGCGGTGGCGGGCTTCTGCTTGTTTTCTCCGGGCTTCGGTCTGCCGGTCGTGCGCCCTGGCTTTCCCTGGCTGACTGGGCACGGGATCGCCGCAGTTTCGGTATTTTCGCCGCGGTAGTTGGAAGTGTTCTGTTCTATGTCCTTGTGTCGGAAGACGGCGGTTTCATCCTGACCGGCTGGCTGATGCTGATCGGTCTCTATCTCGTCACCCGTGGCCGTCGGCGCATTGTCTCAAGCATGGTTCTGACGACTGCCGTGATCGGACTAACGCACATAATCTTCGTCGAGGGGCTGCGGGTCCCTTTGCCGTTTGGCGTAATTGAACGCTTGATTGCAGGATAATCGGAATGGAAACGCTTCTTGCCGCGATAGAGCTTGTTTTCCGACTGGAAATCCTGGCCGTGATTTTTGGGGCGTGTGTCTTTGGAATATTTGCCGGTGCCATGCCCGGAATTTCGGCGACCGTCGCCGTGGCGTTGCTGGTGCCGATAACCTTTTTCATGGAACCGGTTGCGGCACTTGCGGCGATCGCCACGGCAGTCGCTATGGCGATATTCGCCGGTGACCTGCCCGGCGCACTCTTGCGCATACCAGGTATGCCGGCGTCTGCGGCCTACGCCGAAGAAGCCCATGAAATGACGATGAAAGGGAAGGGGGGAACCGTCCTTCTTACCTCGCTGTTCTGTTCCGTCCTGGGTGGGTTGGTCGGAACGGCGGCGCTGGCATTTGTCGCACCTTTGCTGGCGGATTTCGCGCTTGAATTCCAGTATTACGAATATTTCTGGCTTGCCTGTATTGGACTGTCGACCGCGGCGCTGGTTTCGGCTTCAAACCCGGTAAAGGGGATGATTTCCCTTTCTATCGGGTTGATGTTGGCGACCGTCGGGCTGGACATGATTTCCGGCCAACCGCGGTTTACATTTGGAACCCTGACCCTGATGGAAGGGATCCATTTCATACCGGTCATGATTGGGGTCTTCGCTGTCGCGGAAGTGTTGCGCGCGCTGATCCATCCGCCACGTGCTGACGCCCGTCGTGCCCGTGTTCAAACCATTGACTTCAGGGATGCCTTCCGAACGATCTGGCGCTACAAGGCGAACCTTGGGCGTGGCTCCATTTTCGGAACATTGATCGGGGCGCTTCCGGGCGCAGGGTCCGATATCGCGGCCTGGGTTTCCTATGGCTATGCACGAAAACGATCCAAAACCCCGGAAAAGTTCGGTACCGGGCATCCGGAAGGTATCGTCGCAGCGTCTGCGTCAAACAATGCGGCGACGTCTTCAACTTGGGTGCCGTCACTAGTCTTCGGTATACCCGGAGACAGCGTGACCGCGATCGTAATCGGCGTTCTGTTCCTGAAAGGACTGGAGCCGGGCCCGCATGTCTTCGTTGAAAATGCGCCCTTGGTTTATTCGATCTTCGTATCGTTCTTTATCGCCAATCTGTTCCTGATTCCTGTCGGTTATGTCGCCATACGAGCAGCCAGCCAGCTGTTGAAGGTGCCCGGGACCGTCCTGATGCCGATCATCCTGATTTTCACGATGGTAGGTGCCTTTGCGATCAACAATTCCATGGTCGGCGTGATGGTTGCCCTGATAGCAGGAGTCGCGTCGTTTCTGATGCAGGAAAACGACTTTCCCATCGCGCCGCTGATCCTGGGCATGGTGATTGGGACGCTGCTGGAACAGAACTTCATGCAGGCGATGATTGCCCAGCAAGGCGATCTGACTGCGTTTTTCGGGCGGCCGCTGGCTGCCGGACTTGGGGCGGTCACCATTGTGATCTGGCTGACACCTTTGATTGCCGTCGCAAGGCGTCGACGCGTGGCCCGAACCCGGGCTGAGACGGACAAGGTTGTTTGATTTTTTAATGTGTTGGGAGAGGACCGGATGACCAAAACCAAAGGCAGCGAACTGATTGCCGATCACCTTATCCGGGCCGGGATGCCGTATATTTTCGGTATCTGCGGTCATGGGAATGTGGGCTTGCTGGACGCGCTGTACGATCGCAAGGACCGAATCAAACTCGTTTCCCCGCGCCACGAACAGACTGCCGGCCACATGGCAGATGCCTATTTCCGTGTTTCGCACCAGCCGGTGGCAACCCTGACGTCCACCGGCCCAGGCTCAGCCAACATACCAATGTCCTTGGCCTGCGCGCAGGCGGACAGTTCGGCATTCCTTGCAATTACTGCAAATGTGCCGACATCCCAATTCAACCGTGCGCCGTTTCAGGAAACCTATATGCACGGTCAGGCCAATTTCCCGGATGCGGTAAAGCCGTTCGTGAAACGGTCCTTTCAGCCGACGCGGGTCGAAATGTTGCCACTGGCACTTCGCCAGGCAACCAACCTCCTGACATCTGGACGTCCGGGGCCGGTCAATTTGGACGTTCCATACAACTTGTTTCAGGAAGAGGCAGAGATCGACCTGGAACCAATGGATCGTGCCGGGGTGGCAAACCGCCCGGGTGCCGCGCCGGAAACGGTGACAGCGGTGATTGATCTTCTTCTTTCCGCGGATGCGCCGCTGATTTTTGTTGGACATGGTGTGACCTTGTCCGATGCCGGTGCGGAACTGACGGCGCTGCAGCAGCGGTTGCAAATCCCCCAGGTCGCGTCACCCAACGGGATGGGTTCACTGGATATGTCGGATCCGCTTTCGCTTGGCTTTATCGGGCGAAATGGAACTTATCCCGCGAACCAGGCAGGGCGCCGCGCCGATG
Organism: Alphaproteobacteria bacterium; assembly: GCA_040217575.1. Taxonomy (GTDB): domain Bacteria; phylum Pseudomonadota; class Alphaproteobacteria; order UBA8366; family Aestuariispiraceae; genus Pacificispira. Next base: position 897,838 of record JAVJPW010000002.1, read on the forward strand.
TGCTGCTTACCATTGGGGCGCGGTTTGATGACCGGTCGGCGTCCAGCTGGCTGCCGGGATATTCGTGGAACATGCCGCCGACGAAATTGGTTCATGTCGATATCGACCCGGGCGAACTTGGACGCAATTACGAACCATTCATGGGCATTCAGGCCGACGCCCGCACTTTCATCCGTCAGCTTCTGGCGGAGCTTGATGCCCGTGGGATTGGCCGCCATGAGGGTACGAAAGATTGGCTTGCACGGATCGGGGAATGGAAAACGGAATGGAACGCGTTTATCGCGCCAAATTTTGACATAGACAGTGCCCCGATGCGACCGGAACGGGTTGTGCGCGACATTCGGCAGGTTGTCCCGGATGATACCATTCTGGTTCCGGACTCCGGTGCGCACCACAACTGGTTCATGCAGTTCTGGGAAAGCCGCCGCCCGCGGTCGATGCTGAACACCTGGGGATATTCCGCGATGGGATTCGGGGTGTCTGGTGTGTTGGGCGCAAAGCTGGCGGCACCCGATCGCCCCTGCATTGCGGTGGTGGGAGACGGCGGCTTTACCATGACGCCGCATGTTCTATGCACCGCGGTTGAGTATGACATCCCCGCAATCTGGGTGATCTGGAACAATTATGCCTGGGGTGCCATCCGGGACCTGCAACATGGTCAGTTCCAGGGGCGCGAAATCGGCACAAGTTTCACGCAAGGACCAAACGCGGAACCGTATAACCCCGACTTTGCGGCCTTGGCCAAGGCGCATGGCGTTGACGCCGTCAAAGTCAGTCGATCGGACGACTTCCGAAGCGCGCTGGAGTCAGCAATTGCGGCAAACAAACCCTATGTCATCGATTTGGAGGTCGACCCGGCAGTCAAGCCACCGTCTACCGGGTCATGGCAATTACCGCCGTTAAGACCGCCAGAACCGGCCTTTGGTCAGGCATGGACACCGGCCTGAATGCCAGTAAAGCGAAGGAGATCCTGATATGGACCTGACCCACTATATCGGCGGCGAGGCAGTGCCTGGCGACGACCGATTTGAAAGTCGCGATCCTTACCGTGGTGACGTCGTTTGCACCGCGCCTACCGCCGGTGCGACGGATGTTGCGGCTGCTGTTGCATCGGCCCGTGCAGCCGCCCCTGAAGTGGCCGAGATGCCGGCCTATGAACGGGCTGCGATATTGCGACGGGCGGCGGATCTGGTGGTGCGTGACGCGGAATCGATCGGTGAGGTCATGGCACGGGAAACCGGAAAGGCGCTTGGCGATGCACAGGGCGAAGTGAAGCGATCCATGGATACGCTGTCCCTGTCTGCGGAGGAGGCGATCCGGATCGAAGGATCACATGTGCCCCTCGACGGAAGTGCGATGGGGCATGGCAAGATGGCCTTTCTGATGCGCTTTCCGGTTGGCGTGGTCGGTGCCATCACGCCGTTCAATGCGCCTTTCAATTTGGCCTGCCACAAACTTGGGCCCGCATTTGCAGCGGGGAATGCGTCGATCATAAAGCCGCCGCAGCAATGCCCAATGGTCGTCCAGCGTCTGGTTGAACTGCTTTATGAAGCCGGACTGCCGCGTCACTTTATCCAGGTGATCCATGGCGGTGCGGCCACAGGTCAGGCGATGGTCGCGGACCCGGGTGTGGATATGCTGACGTTCACCGGCTCGTCCCGGGCGGGTGCGCACATTCGTGCCAATGCGGGCTTGCGCCCGGTTACGTTGGAACTCGGCGGTTCCGGGCCGACTATTGTTTGCGAAGATGCGGATATTGCCGCCATTGCGCCGGTGCTTGCGCGAAATTCGTCCCGCCTGGCCGGTCAAAGCTGTATTTCGGTTCAAAACATCTTTGTTCCTCGCGCGTTGGCGGAAGAGTTGGCGGAGTCGGTGACGGCAGAGATGAAAAAGCTGCGTCTGGGCGATCCGCTGGCCGATGGGGTGGATGTCGGAACCCTGATTGATGAGGAGGCGGCACGTCGGGTTGAGTCCTGGGTAAATGAAGCCGCGGATCAGGGCGCGCGTGTTCTGACGGGGGGGAATCGGTACGGCGCCGCCTTTGAACCCACACTGTTGACCGATGTTTCGCCGGAAATGAAAGTCGTGTGTGACGAGGTTTTCGGTCCTGTTGCCAGTATTATCGCCTATGACGATTTGGCCGAACCAGTGCAACAGATCACGTCCAGCCCCTTCGGCTTGCAATGCGGGATCTATACCGACAGCACGGAACGGGCGCTGTGGTTGGCGAAAAGGCTTCGTACCGGCGGCGTTATAATCAACGGCACATCGACCTGGCGTACCGATCAGTTGGCTTATGGTGGCGTAAAGGACAGCGGACTTGGTCGGGAAGGGCCGCGCTATGCCATTCGCGATATGACGGAAGAGCGCCTGATCCTGTTCAATTACTAAAGGTATCGATCTAAATGTCGAAAACGCTTGTTACCGGTGCCGGCGGTTTCCTCGGCAGTGCGATTTCGCGCGCTCTGCTTGCGCGCGGTGAGGAGGTTGTCGCATTGGACTGCGCCGCTGCGGCCAGCAGGCTAAACTTATTGGTTGAAACGCCTGGGTGCATATCGGTCCTTTGTGACATTACCGATGGCGATGCCGTCGATGCCGTCTTTGCACAGCACCACCCAACCGCGGTGATCCATTGTGCATCTATCGTCGGGGTTCTGGCGTCGCTTTCGGCACCGATCCACCTAATGCGGGTCAACGTCGAAGGATCGATCAATTTGTTCGAATCCATGGCGCGGCATAACTGCGCCCGTGTGATCCATTTAAGCTCTGAAGAAATCTATGGATCTTTCCTCGCCGAACGCATCGACGAAAATCATAGAGAAGCCCCATTGCATGCCTACGGCATATCAAAGGCCGCAGTGGAGCATCTAGGACGCAGCTATCGGGAGACCCATGGAACTGAATGCATCAATATCCGCACCTCTTGGGTCTATGGGCCGGGTTTTCTGCGCGACAGGCTGCCGATGAACATGATCCGCGCAGCGGCCGAATGTCGACCCCTGCATGTGCCGTTCGGTGCGGCGGAGCGGATTGACTATACCTATCTGGACGACGCAGTCGACGGTGTGTTGGGCGCGTATTTCTGTTCGAAACATGAATACGACGCCTATCATATTTCTTCGGACAGCGCGCCTTCATTGGCGGAGATAGCGGAAATCTTGAGCGAGCTTGCACCCGGAACGGAAATATCGGTCGGTCCGGGCCGCTATCGGCATGGAGGTAACGCGGCGATTCCAAAGAAGGGGGCGTTGTCTTGCGACCGCGCCCGCACAGCATTCGGCTATGTTCCGAAATTCGATATTCGAGCCGGTCTAGAGGCCACGCTTGCCGCAGAACGTGCGCTGCAGGCGCATTAGAATTAAGGGGACGAAGTTATGGGTAGATTACTTATCACCGGCGGCATGGGCCATGTCGGGTATGAAACTGTCCGTCAGGCGGCGGCGCAAGGTCACGACGTCGTGGCACAATACATGTCCACCTTTCGTGAGGCCGATGCGGAAGCCGCCGGATCAAACGTGACCTGGGTCAAGGCGGACCTGTCGGACCCTTATGAACTGACCATGTTGGCTGCCGCGCATGATATCGACGGCTGCATTCATACCGCTGCCATACCAAACGACAAACTCGCGCTGCCCCAGCCGTTACGCACATTTCAATCGAACGTTACCGCGACGGAGCTGCTGCTTGAGACAGCACGGAGGCTTGAGTGGCGACGGTTCATATTCGTGTCCACCGGATCGGTATTCCAGTCGCTGCCGGACGCCGTAACACCGGTTGCAGAGGATACCGTCCCCACGCCGCTGTCTCTATATGCCTGCACCAAGCGGTCGGGTGAACTGATGACGAATGTCTATCGCGACACCTACGGCCTGTCTGCTGCGACCGTGCGCATTTCTTGGATTTTCGGTCCCCCGCTTGTCCCGCGCACTTTTGACGGTCCGCGCGGCCCGATCCCGGAGTTCCTGCGTCGCGCCCTTGCCGGTGACCGGGTTCAGGAACCGTCGGGCGGTGACTTTGCGGCCAGCTTCACCTTTGTTCCGGATTGTGCGGCGGGATTGCTTGCCCTTTGGCGGGCAGAAAAACTGAACCACGAGGCCTACCATTTGGGGTCCGGACGTAATTACACCACGTTCGAAGTGGCCGACGCTGTGCGCGCGGCAGTTCCTGGCGCAAGCATTGAAATCGGGCCCGGGACCGAGCCATGGACAGAAACGACTGTCATGCGAGGACCTCTGGCTACCGTGCGCATGGCACAGGAATTTGGGTTTCGCCCAAAGCACACCCTTGAAGACGCAGTGGCCGCATTTGCCGATTGGATGCGTGCGAACCCCGATCGCTGGGGAACTGGGGTATGACGGAAAGGACCTGCGACGTTGTCATAGTAGGTGCCGGTGCGGCGGGGATGACCGCCGCCGCCACCGCTGCGGTTCACGGGTGCGATGTTGTGGTCGTGGAGAAAACAGACCTTGTCGGCGGCAACACCTCCTTTTCTGGTGGGATGGTCTATGTCCCGTGCAACGATAAGATGGCGGAAGCCGGGCAGTCGGACGACCCGGCGGCTGTAATGACCTACCTTGATGCCGCCGTGCCGGTGCCGGAAGGGCGCAGTACCCGTGCACTGTTTGTGGAGCGGGGGCCGGAAGCAATACGGTTTCTTGAAAAGAACACCGATGTGCGTTTGAAGCCAGTTCCGTTCTACCCGGATTACTATCCCAATCTGAAAGGGGCCGCAGCAGGGATGCGGGTTCTGGAGCCGGTCGCTTTTGATGCCGCAACGTTGGGTTCCTGGTTCACAAAGCTGCGCCCGCCGTTGCCTGAATTCACAATTCTGGGCGGCATGATGGTTGCGCGAGAGGACTTGCCCCACTTCCGGAACATGTGGCGTTCGCCCGGATCGTTCGTGCGGGCCACGCGTCTTGTGGGTGAATACGCCATGCAGCGGTTGAAGTATCACCGTGGTTCGCGCCTGGTGTTGGGCAATGCCCTGGCAGGACGTTTGCTGAAGTCGTTACTGGACCTGAATGTTGAAATCCGCACAGGCTGCGCGGTTCAGGAAGTGATTGTCGACGGCGGACGTGCCCAGGGACTGCGCCTGATGGAAAACGGTGCTTTATCGACGGTGCATGCGCGTCGGGGCGTTGTCCTATCCACCGGTGGGTTCTCTCACAGTGCGGACAAGCGGCGGGAATACTTGCCGCCTCAGGCAAGTCTGGAAAGCCCCTTCGCGCCGGGTTCCACCGGCGATGGCCTTGATCTTGGCGTGGCCGCCGGCGGCCGGGTCGGGGATGACAATGCGAACAACGCCTATTGGTCGCCGGCTTCGGTCTATATGCGGGCAGACGGACGAAAGGTGGTCTATCCGCATACGGTCACGGACCGGGGGAAGCCGGGATCAATCGTGGTAAATAGTTCCGGCAGGCGCTTCACGAATGAAGCCATATCCTATCATCGCTTTGGTGAAGCATTGCTGCAGGGCAATTCAGAGACCGGCAATCTGCCAGCCTGGATCGTCTGCGATTCATCTTTCATCTGGAAATACGGCCTTGGGGCGATCATTCCATTCACCCGCAATCTGCGGCCGTATCAGGATGCCGGATATCTGAAGACGGCGTCCAGCCTGCCCGAACTCGCCCGCATGCTGAGTGTCGACGAATCCGGATTCACTGCAACCGTTCAAAACTTCAACGAAAATGCGGTTCAGGGAACGGATCCTGACTATCGCAGAGGTGAAGACGTCTATTCCAGGTATCTCGGAGATGCGGACCATGGTCCGAACCCATGCCTTGCGCCGTTGATAAAGCCACCATTTCACGCGATCGAACTGACACTCAGTGATCTTGGAACTGCGGCGGGTCTGCGTACCGACGATACCTGTCGTGTACTTAATGAAACGGGTGACCCGATAGCGGGTTTGTACGCTGTCGGGAACGACATGCAGTCGATCATGCGTGGGCATTACCCTGGTCCCGGAATAACCCTGGGTCCGGCGCTCACCTTCGGTTATCTGGCCGGTCTGCATGTCGCAGGCAGGGATCTCAGATGACAAGGGTCGTCGTTACTGGCGCTTCAGGATTGCTGGGCGGCTATGTCGCAAGGGAACTGTCCCAAGTGGCCGATGTCACCGGACTGGACGTGTCCTTGCCACCCGCAGATGCAGGTTGGCACCACGTTCATGCATCAATTCTGGATCAGGACGCATTGGAGGCGGCTTTTGCCGGGGTGGATGCGGTGATGCATGTGGCGGCGGCGGCAAACATCGCAAGTGGTCCGCCGGGGTCGATTATTGACCTGAACGTCAAGGGCAGTTGGACAGTAATGGAGGCGGCGCTTCGCGCCGGTGTTCGTCGCGTTGTTCTTTGTTCATCCGACAGCGTGATGGGGAATACGGTCTGGAAAGAAAATTTCTGGTGCCCGCGAACCTTGCCGGTGGATGAAGGTCACGAAGTGCGGCCTGCAGATCCTTATGCGCTTTCCAAATTGCTGGCAGAGGAAGCGGGGCGCAGTTACGCCCGTCGCGGGCTGGAAGTCATCGCGCTTCGTCCGGTCTTTATTCTGTTCCCCGGCATGATGGGGGAGGTGTGCGCACGTCAATCGGATCCTGATGGTTATGCAGGGCCCTGCGCTGGTGGTCATGCGCCAGCGGGTGGCGGTTTGTGCTGGCATCATATCGACCCGCGCGACGTCGCGTCAGCGTTTCGATTGGCGTTGGATGTTGAGTGGCAGGGTTTCGAGGCTTTCTATCTGGCTGCAGCCTCTACGCTGCACCCTATGCCGACGGTGGATCGGGTAGGTGCGCATTTCGGCGCTGCGCCCGAACGGATCGATCACGCCTGGTTTGCGGCCAACCCATTTGCACCGATGTTCGACACCCGCGCTGCGACCCGGCGGTTGGGCTGGCGTGCCAAACATGATCTGCGCACGCAGGTTTTGGGCGAATGCGGATGATCTGATCGCGGAAATCCATGTGCCCAACTCAGTCACGTTTGTTCGGTTTGGGGTTGGGTGGCCGCATCGGAATCGAGCAACAACACCGCCTTTGAGATGCGTGCCAGCGGGCAACCTTCACTGGCGGTCAGTGCGGTATTGTCCGTTCGCACCGACGGGGCTGTGCATCGGGCACGCTGAACAATGGTGCCGGTGCCGTGCGTGATCCCGCGTTCGGTCTGACCGTTACGACCCGGTCGGGGACGCGACGCAGTCGGCGAAATACTCGACCTCTCCACCCGGGCCGGATTCCTGTACCAGGCCGTGTATGTCGATTTCGAACCCCGGGCATTCGCGGGAAAATTCGCGATTGAACCTCAGATACTCGACAATTTTCCTGTTGAACACTTCCCCCGGAATCAAAAGGGGGATTCCCGGCGGATAGGGGGTGATCAGACTGGTCGTGATGCGCCCTTCCAGTTGATCGATTGGAACCCGGTCGGTTTCCCGGCGTGCAATGTGCGCAAATGCATCGCTGGGCTTCATCGCCGGTGTCAGGTCGCTCAGATACATGTCGGTCGACAGGACGGCGACGTCGTATTTCGCATACAACCGATGAACATGGTCGCACAGATCGCGAAGACCCATTCGGGCATAGCGCGCCTGTTTTCCACAGAATTCCGGCATGCAGCGCCACATGGGCTGGTTTTTCGCGTGATCGTCCTTGAACTGTTGAAGGGCGGTCAGAAGCGTATTCCACCGGCCTTTCGTAATGCCGATCGTAAACATCACGAAGAAGCTGTAGAGGCCGGTTTTTTCCACGACCACGCCATGTTCCGCCAGGTATTTGGTGACGATTGACGCCGGAATTCCCCAGTCTTCGAACCGGCCGTCGAACTTCAGGCCGGGTGTGATGAGGGTCGCCTTGATCGGGTCCAGAAGGTTGAAACCCGGCGCCATGTCGCCGAAACCGTGCCAGGAATCTTCCCCGTCCGATGCCAGGACACCGTCGGAATCCGTGCGGCCCAGAACCCAGTCATCCGCCGTACCGATCCCTTCTTCCGTCAATGCCTCGGGTCCCCAGACCTGGAACCACCAGTCGTCGGCGCCGAATTCATCGTCCACCTTTCGCATTGCCCGGCGGAAATCCAGCGCCTCCAGAATGCTTTCTTCCACCAGCGCCGTTCCGCCCGGCGGTTCCATCATGGCGGCGGCCACATCGCAACTGGCAATGATGCTGTATTGTGGGCTGGTGCTGGTGTGCATCAGATACGCCTCGTTAAACAGGTGACGATCCAGTTTCGACCCTTGCGAATCCTGCACCAGAACATGGCTCGCCTGACTGATTCCGGCCAGCAGCTTGTGCACCGACTGGGTGACATAGGTCATCGATTCCTTCATCCGCTCCCGCTTGCGGCCCATCGCATGATAGGTGCCGTAGAACGGATGAAAGGCGGCATGCGGCAGCCACGCTTCGTCAAAGTGCAAATTCTCGACATAGCTGTCGAGCAACCCTTTTACGGCTTCTGTATTGTATAGGACGCCGTCATAAGTCGACTGCGTCAGCGTCATGATTCGCGGCCGGACTGTGTCCGGGTCGACCCCTTCCAGAAGCGGGTTGGATCGGATCTTCGCCTTGATCGAGTCGACCTGAAACTCCGCCTTCGGGATCGGTCCGATGATGCCGTGCTGATTGCGGGTGGGCTTCAGGAACACGGGTATTGCGCCCGTCATGATGATCGAATGCAGGATCGACTTGTGACAGTTACGGTCGACTACCACGACGTCGCCCGGCGCAACGGTATGGTGCCAGACCATTTTGTTCGACGTCGACGTGCCGTTCGTCACGAAAAAACAATGATCCGCGTTGAATATGCGCGCGGCGTTCCGTTCCGATTCGCCGATCGCACCGTTGTGATCCAGCAGCTGGCCCAGTTCCTCGACCGCGTTGCAGACGTCCGCACGAAGCATGTTTTCGCCATAGAACTGGTGGTACATCTGCCCGATCGGGCTTTTCAGGAACGCAACGCCGCCTGAATGGCCGGGACAGTGCCAGGAGTAGGAACCGTCTTCGGCATAATCGAGCAGTTCCTTGAAGAAGGGCGGCTGTATTCCTTCTATGTAGTTTTTCGCCTCCCGAATAATATGTCTGGCAACGAACTCGGGCGTATCCTCGAACATGTGGATGAAGCCGTGTAGTTCGCGCAGAATGTCGTTCGGCAGGTGACGGCTTGTCTTGGTTTCCCCATAGACATAGATCGGCACGTCCGCATTTTTCCAGCGCACTTCTTCGATGAAACTGCGAAGGTTCAGGACCGCGGGGTCGACATCGGGGCCGGGCGTGAATTCCTCGTCATCGATGGACAGGACAAAGGCGCTGGCGCGCGACTGCTGTTGCGCGAACTTGGACAGGTCCCCATAGCTGGTCACGCCAAGTACTTCGAAATCTTCGCTTTCGATGGCCTGTGCAATGGCACGAATGCCGGAACCCGACGAGTTCTCAGACTGAAAATCCTCGTCAATGATGATGATCGGGAAGCGAAACTTCATACCTGACTTTTAGCCGACGCCGGACCCGAAGGGAATGTCCAAAGTGACGTCCCGCCGCGATCATTCCGTTATCCGTTGATGCACTGAACCAGCAGATCGCGCAGGTTTTCCTTGTTCAACGGGATGGGGTTGCCGCCGCAGCTCGGGTCCGCCGCCGCCATTTCCGCCAGATCATCCAGCCGGTCCGTTGTTGCGCCCAGGTCGGAAAGTGTGCGCGGAATCCCGAAACTGTCGTTGAAGTCCTGTACGAAATCACAGAACCCGTCGAACCCGCCCGATATTCCCAGATACTGCGCTGCCTTATCAAATCGGCTGCGGATCGCGGGGGCATTAAATTCCAGCACCGGTGGCATGCAGATCGCGTTGGTCGTGCCGTGGTGGGTGTTGAAGACCGCGCCGATCGGATGGCTGATCGCATGGATCGCGCCCAGCCCTTTCATAAACGCGGTGGCGCCCATGGCGGCGGCGCTCATCATCTGGGCGCGGGCTTCGATGTCAGTTCCATCAGCATATGCGCGCGGCAGGAAGTCCTTCACCAGCCGCATTCCTTCCAGGGCGATACCCTGGCTCATCGGGTGGTAATGGGGACTGGAAAACGCTTCCACACAGTGGGCGAAAGCATCCAGACCCGTGCCCGCCGTGATCGGTTTCGGCATGCCGACGGTGAGTTCTGGGTCGCAAATGACCACGGCGGCCAGAATTTTCGGGTGGAAGATGATCTTCTTTTCGTGGGTTTCGGAATTGGTCAGGACACCCGCCCGGCCAACCTCGGATCCGGTGCCGGCAGTCGTCGGCACAGCAATGATCGGCGCAATGGCACTGGCGTCCGCACGGGTCCACCAATCGCCAATGTCTTCAAAGTCCCAGACCGGGCGGGTCTGGCCCGCCATGAAGGCGACCAGTTTCCCCAGGTCCAGGCCCGATCCGCCGCCGAATGCGATGACGCCATCGTGCCCGCCCGCCTTGTAGGCGGCGATCCCCGCCGCCAGATTGACCTCGGTCGGGTTGGGATCGACCTCTGCGAACAGACCGCGGCCAAGTCCGGCCGCATCCAGGATATCCAGTGCCTGCCCCGTGATGGGAAGGCCCGCAAGCCCGCGGTCGGTGACCAGAAGGGGCCGTTTCATGCCGGCCTGGGTACAGGCGTCAGACAGTTCCTTGATACGGCCGGCGCCGAACTTGATGGCCGTTGGATAGGACCAGTTTCCGATGAGGTTCATCGCGTCACCTTTATCAACAAAATCAGGTTTTAACGGGGTCAGGCGCGTTCGAAACAGCGCGCAATTTCGTAATCGGTCACGACCTGTTTGAATTCTTCAATTTCCCACAGTGCCGCGCGCGCATAATGGTCGACGACAAAATCGCCCATCGCCTCGCGCAGCATGCTGGACTCCTTCAGTGCCGTCATCGCCGCGCCAAGCGTGCCGGGAATCTCGCCGGATTCTCCGTCATAGGCGTCGCCGGTGAACGGCGCGTCCAGGGGCAGTTCTTCTTCGATCCCTTTCAGTCCGGCGGCGATCTGTCCAGCCATCGCAAGATAGGGGTTCATGTCCGCACCGCCGATACGGCATTCGATCCGGACCGCTGGCGTTCCTTCGCCGCACAGGCGATAGCCAGCCGTGCGGTTGTCGACGGACCACACCTTTCTTGTCGGCGCGAAACTACCCTTCTGGAAGCGTTTGTAGCTGTTGATATAGGGCGCCAGGAAATAGGTGATGTCGGATGAATAGGACAGTAGACCCGCCAGATAGTGCTTCATTAGTTGTGACATACCATGCGCATCATTCGGGTCGTGGAATACGGGCGATCCGTCTTTCCAAAGCGACTGATGCACGTGGGAGGACGAGCCGACGCGGTCCTTGTGCCATTTCGCGATAAAGGATGCAGCATGGCCGTTCTGCCAGGCGATTTCCTTTACCGCATGCTTGGCGATGCTGTGATGGTCGGCGGCCAACAGCGCGTCGCTGTAGCGGATGTTCAGTTCTTCCTGCCCCGCCTCGGCCTCGCCCTTCGTGTTCTCCACCGGCAGCCCGGCGGCATAAAGGTGGTTGCGGATGGGACGCATCACATGTTCTTCCTTCGTCGTCTGAAGGATGTGGTAGTCCTCGTTATAGTCGCTGATCGGCATCAGGTCGCGAAAACCGCCGGCCGCAATTTCGGAAAAGCTTTTCTGGAACAGGAAGAATTCAAGCTCTGTTGCCATCATGGCCGTAAAACCGTGCGCGGACAGGCGCGCAATCTGCGCCTTCAGGATTTCGCGCGGCGAATGGGCGACGGGCTGATGTGTATGGTGGTCCAGGACGTCGCACAGGACCATGGCGGTTCCTTCCAGCCACGGCATCGGGCGAAGGGTCGACAGGTCCGGTTTCATGACATAGTCGCCGTAACCGGCGCTCCAGCTGGTGGAGGCATAGCCGTCAGGCGTCGCCATCTCCAGGTCGGTCGCCAGAAGATAGTTGCAGCAATGGGTTTCTTCCCAGGCACCGTCGATGAAATGGGCGGCATGGAACCGTTTGCCCATCAGCCGGCCCTGCATGTCGACAAAGCAGGCAAGGACCGTGTCGACAGCCCCCAGCGCAACCTGTTCCTTCAACGTCTCAAAGCTCATAACAGCGGTCATGACCGTAAATCCTGATCTGGAATTCAAAAAACCGTGGAAACAAATTTAGGGACCCCGGCGCATCATTGCCGGGGTCCCGATCGGGTGTAAATCCCGATTAGGTGTAACGGTACGGACGGCCCGCCCGTTCCATATCTTCATTATACTGTTTGAAGATTTCCACGACCTTTGCCTTGGTCGGGGATTCCGCAGCGATTTCGTCCCAGAAGACGCGGGCGGCCGCTTCGACCTGGGCCCATTCGTTGTCCGGAATGGTGGTCAGCTGCATCTTCGTGCCGTTGACACGAAGGCTTGCCTCGCCGCCCCAGTACCACCACTGACGATAATAGTGGGACTGGTCGCAGCACACCTGGAACAGGGTCTGCAGGTCTTCCGGCAGTTCGTTCCAGCGATCCATGTTGGCAAAGAACGAGCCGCACCAGGCACCGGAAATGTTGTTGGTCAGGAAGTAGTTCGTCACATCAGCCCAGCCGACGGTGTAATCTTCCGTGATCCCGGACCAGGCGATGCCGTCCAGTTCACCGGTCTGGACCGCGACTTCGATATCTTCCCACGGCAGCGTAACGGGCACGACGCCGAACTGCGTCAGGAACCGCCCGGCGGTCGGGAAGGTGAAGACACGCTTGCCCTCCAGGTCGGCCAGCGAATGAATCGGATCCTTGGTCGCGAAATGACACGGGTCCCACGCACCGGCGGACACGTGCTTGATGCCGACATTTGCGTATTCTTCTTCCCAGATTTCCTTCAGGCCGTACTGGTTGAAAAGGACCGGCACATCCAGGGAATAGCGGGATCCGAACGGGAAATAGCCGCCGAAGACGGTTACTTCCGTCGGCGATGCCATGCTGTCGTCGTCCGACTGCACCGCGTCGATCGTGCCGCGCTGCATGGCACGGAACAACTCACCCGTCGGCACAAGCTGGTCGGCGTAGAACAGTTCGATCTGCATCCGGTCGCCGGCGATGGTGTTGAACATGTCGATGGCCGGTTTGACCACATGTTCGGCAAGCGCCGTCCCGGCATAGGTCTGCATGCGCCATTGAATGGTGGACTGCGCGATGGCCGGGGTGGCCAGCGCGGCGGCGGGGGCCGCAACGGCGGCACCCTGGATAAACTTACGTCTTGTTGTCATTTTCGTCGCTCCTTTACGTGATGGTTTGAATCAACCGACCGCTTCCCTGCGATTCTTGTTTTTGCTTATTCCCAACTATTCCGCCCCATAAACAGTTTCCGGCAGCCAAAGTGCGATTTCCGGGAACATCATGACAATCGACAAGGCCAGGACCATGACGCCCACAAACGGGATGATCGACCGATAGATGTCGCGCAGACCGATTTCCGGTGGCGCCATCGCGCGCATCAGGAACAGGTTATACCCGAAGGGCGGCGTCATATAGGCGATCTGCGTGGTTATCGTATACAGTACACCGTACCAGATCAGATCGAACCCAAGCGCCCCGACCAGTGGCACGTAAAGCGGCGCGACAATGACCAGCATCGCCGTGTCGTCCAGGAACGTGCCCATCAGGATGAAGGTCAACTGCATCAGGATCAGGATCATCCACGGGCTCAATCCCAGTTGTTCGGTGAACAGGGATTCGATGGCGCGTACCGCGCCCAGCCCGTCGAAAATCGCACCGAATCCCAGCGCCGCCAGAATGATCCACATGAACATGCAGGATATGCCAAGCGTGTTTCGAACCGTGTTTTCGAACACCTCGCGTGTCATCCGGCCTTTCAGGACTGCGGCCAGGAACGCCGCGATGGCCCCGATGGCGGAACTTTCCACCAGCGACGTCCACCCGTTCACGAACGGGACCATCATCGCTGCGAAGATCGCAAGCGGCAGAACGCCCGCCCGCAACAGTCGGAGCTTTTCCGCCGTCGTGATTTCTGCGCGTTCTTCCTTGGACAGGGGCGGGCCCAGGTCCGGCTGCAGCCGGCAGCGGACGTAGATGTACAGGATGAAAAGCCCGGCCATCATCAGGCCCGGAAGGACACCCGCCAGCCACAGCTGGCCCACGGGCTGACGCGCGATCATCGCATAAAGGACCAGCACGACGGATGGCGGCACCAGTATGCCCAGCGATGATCCCGCCTGGATGACCCCGGTCACCATGATCTTGTCATATCCGCGTCTAAGCAGTTCCGGCAACGCGATCGTTGCGCCGATCGCCATACCCGCGACAGACAGCCCGTTCATGGCGGAAATCAGAACCATCAGTCCGATGGTCCCGATGGCTAGTCCGCCGCGCACGGGACCCATCCAGACATGGAACATGCGATACAGGTCGTCGGCGATCCGGCTTTCCGACAGGACATAGCCCATGAAAATGAACATCGGCAGCGTCAGCAGCGGATACCATTTCATCAGCTTCATGGCGGCCGCGAACGGGACATCCACGCCGCCCACGCCCCACAGCAACAGGCCGGCCAGGGCGCCGACGAAACCGATTGCGCCGAACACGCGCTGGCCCGTGAACAGCATCAGCATCATGGACGAAAACATCAAAAGCGCGATCATTTCATAGGACATCAGGCGCGTTCCTCCCGAAGCCGCTCAATGTCCTTGAACAGTTCCGCCAGCATTTGCAGCAACATCAACAAGAAGCCCACACACAGCAGGACCTTGATCGGCCAAAGCAGTGGGCGCCACGCGGTCGAACTCCTCTCCAGGAAGCCAAGGACTTCCGCGGCGCCGTCCGGCCCGCCTGTCAGGAACGCAAAGATCAGATCGCCATAGAAACCATAGGGTTCCGTTCCGAAATACCCCAATGAATAGGCGGTCGATACGACGGCCCCCTGGAACAGAACGCCCAGATAGAACATCAGGCACAGGACGGTGACCGCATCGACCGCGGCTTTGGTTCTGGTGGACCAGCTGCCATAGAAAAGATCCATCCGGACGTTAGATCCCAGCTGGATCGAATAGGGGCCACCCATCACATAATAGGCGACCATGACGAACTGCGCCGTCTCAAGCGTCCAAAGCGAGGGGTCGAAAAACGTCTTCGACGCTGACGACCAGAGAAGAACCCCCATCAGTACGAAAATCAGATACATGGTGACGCGACCGATAAAACGGTTCATCGCATCTATCGCACGGATATAGCAGCGCATCAGTTCAACCATTGGGCACCGCGCTTTCAGAAGCCCGTTTCGTCGGCGCGCCAAGTCCGATCGCCTGTAGGGCGGCGCGAATCTTCTCTTCCAGCGCGATTGCCACCCGCTGTGCCCGGTCCGCATCCGACAACAGGTCGTTGCGAACTTCGATCATCACATTGGGAAGCCCGCGTTCGACGCCATAGATTTTAAGGGAATGCGTCACACCGTCTTCCGGTCCGTAGGGTTGGTTGCGTTCAAAACGAAATCCGGCATCCGATGCCCGGTCCGTCAACATCGCATCTGCCAGTCGGGTATCCTTGTCATGAAGGACGCCGATTTCAACCGGCCTGACCTTTCCAAGATAGACCGGTGTGAAACTGTGAATCGTGATGACGGCACAATTCAAACGGCGCGCGAGCCTTTCGTTGATCAAATCTTCGGCGGCGTTCCGGAACGGATGATATATACGGTCCGCCCGCGCGGCTAAGGATTTCGCATCAAGGTCCGTGTTCGCCGGAATGTCTGTGGCTTCGGACCGCGCCGGGACCGCGCCAGGATGATCCGGCGGCCGGTTGCAGTCATAAAGAAGACGCGACACCCCTGCCGTGACCAGGGGGGCATCAAACCGTTCGGACAGATAGCGCGCAAGGTCGGCCGCGCCCGGGTCCCAGGCGATGTGACTTTCGAGGTCAGACGCCGAAAGGCCCATATCACCAAATTCTTCCGGCAGCCGGTTGGTCGCATGTTCACAGATAAAGACCGGGGCGCCCGCGCCGTCCGACCGGTCGACGGACACAGGGTCAAGGTCTGGAAGGCCGCTTGATCGCACGGCCTTTCGTCCTGCCGCCTGCACTGGAATTCGTCCCCCGTTCCCTAGACCCGTATCCGCTTGACCGGGCCCTGCCTGTTTCCCAACGTGTGAAAAAATATTTTCAGAAACATAATTTAGCTGTCAACATTATTTCAGAAATGTTGTCGGTGTGCGGGAGGAATGAAGAATGACCGACGGACCGCTGACGGTTCGCGAGCGGCTTGCACGGCACTATGCGGACCTTACCCCGACTGAACGGCGTCTGGCCGATGCGCTGATGGACGACTATCCGAACGCGGGCCTTGCATCCATCACGGTGGTCGCGCAACGGGCAAAGGTTTCCACGACAACCGTCGTGCGGATGGTGCACAAGCTGGGTTTCCGCGGATTCCCGCAATTTCACGATGCGCTGCTTCAGGAACTCCAGGCACAGGTGGCCGGTCCCGCGGAACGGCGTGAGAAATGGGTCTCCGCCGCGCCGGATTCCCACATGATCAACCGCTTTGCGCAGGCGGTGACACAAAACCTGGAACAGACCTTCGCACATCTGGATACGGAAAGTTTCGACCGGGCGGCGCGGATTCTGGCGAACCAGGAACACAGGCTGTTTGTCGTCGGCGGGCGCATGACAAAGGCCCTGGCGGACTATGCGTTCACGCATTTCCAGGCGATTCGGCCGCGGGTTACGTATCTGACGGCATCGTCCGCGACATGGGCCCACTATGTGCTGGATATGACGCCCGGCGATGTCTTGCTGATATTCGACGTCCGCCGGTACGAGACGAACCTGGAACGGTTGGCGGAACTCGCCAGCGAACGGGGTGTCATTCTGATCCTGATCACGGACCAGTGGGCGTCGCCCGTGGCCAAAGTGTCGGAATACGTTTTCAATTGCTGGGTGGAAATTCCGTCCGCATGGGATTCGAACTCATCGACCATGATGCTTCTGGAAGCGCTGATCGCCAGTACGCAGGATGCCAGATGGCCCGAAACCCGCGAACGGTTCGAAGCGCTGGATCGGCTGTTCGACCAGACCCGGCTGTTCCGCAAGGGTCCCTAAGCGTTATGGCCAAACCGCGGCGGGATGCCGGCTAGGGCTGGTAGCCGAACTGTTTGGGCAGGAACAGCACGATCTCCGGGAAGAAGATCATTGCCAGCAGTGCCGCCACCAGAACGGCAAGAAAGACCCAGATTTCCCGAACGATTTCGGCAAGCGAGATCCGGGTGACGGCATTGATCACGAAAAGCAGTATCCCGTAAGGCGGTGTGATCAGCCCGATCATGCAGTTGACGACAATTACGACCCCGAAATGCACCAGATCGATGCCCAGTTCCCGGCAGGTCGGGATGAACAGCGGCACAATCACCAGGATGATTGTCGTCGCATCCAGCAGACACCCAAGCAGCAGGATCAGTACATTGACCATCAACAGGAAAACCAGCGGGTCGACATTCAAATCGACCAGGCCCGACGCGATCATGGACGGAATATTTTCGGACGCGACGATATAGTTGAGGATCAGCGCGCCGCCGATGACTATACCGACCGCGGCGGACGACCGTGCGCTTTCCACCAGTATCTCATACAGCTTCTTCAGTTTCAGCGCCCGATAGAAGACGACGGACAGAATCAGTGCATAGGCCGCGGCGACCGCCGCTGCTTCCGTCGGTGTCGTCACGCCGCCATAGATTCCGTAAAGAAGGATCGCCGGCATAAGCAGGGCGGGGAAGGCCCGCACCGTCACCGCCGGCAGTTGGCGGACAGGGACCGGCGCTTCCACACCGAAATTTCGGCGATGGGCAAGCCAGGCGTTCATAGCCATCAGAACGCCCCCCATCATCAGACCCGGAAGGATACCGCCCAGGAACAGCGCGCCGATCGACGCATTGGACACCAACGCGTACAGAACCATGGGAATGGACGGCGGTATGATCGGCCCGATGGTCGCGGACGCCGCGGTGATCGCTGCGGCATAGCCGGCGGGGAACCGGTTGTCCTTGCGCATCATGTCGATGATGATTTTGCCAATTCCGGCCGCATCCGCGACGGCGGACCCCGACATGCCGGAAAAAATAAGCGATGCCATCACATTGACATGGCCCAGACCGCCCTTGAACCGTCCGACGGTGGCGATGCAGAAATTCAGGAGTTTGTCGGAAATCGTGCCGGCATTCATGATGTTGGCGGCGACGATGAAAAGCGGCACCGCCAGCAACAGGAAACTGTCATAGACGCCGTCCAGGAAGCGTTTACCGATGATGCCGATGGACGATCCGTCGGCCAGGACATAGGCCATGGATGCCAGCAGGATAGCATAGGCGATGGGCACCCCGATCCCGGCCAGGAAGAACAAAGCGCCGATAAGGACGATGATTTCGACCGTCACCGCGCCACATCCTCGGTTTGTGGAATGTGGTCTTCTCGCGGGGCGCCGTGACGAAGCGTATGCCAGGCACGCCAGGCATAACGCATCGCGACCGCCCCCAGGAACAGGAAATAGATCGAATAGATGGGAAGCATCTTGACCGGCAGGGTCGCGGATGACTTCAACCACAGCAGCCGCATCTTCTCGTAAGTTGGTCCGATGGATGCAATGAACGCGACACAGATCAGGACCGAACCGATGATTACAAACCATTTCCGGGTACGGGACCCGACCATGTTATAGACCATGTCGAATGTGACGTGGTCCGTTTCGCGGACCACAAATGCATTGCCCCAGAAAATCGTCCACAGCCACAGGACCAGGATGAATTCGACGGTCCAGCCGAACATGGCTGCATTGATCACGCCGCCGAAGGTTTCAAGAAACCATTCCGACCCGACGACATAGCGAATCGTAATCTGAAGAATGAAAGTCAGGAAAATGGCGGCCATCATGACGGCCGCCACTCCTTCGGTCAGGCGGGAGCCGATCCGCAACAAAGCTTGCAACAGAACACCTCCCGCCTATCACGCGCGCTTCTTGTTTTTTAGTTACCGAGCGCGTTGATTTGTTCCAGCAGGCCATCGGGCCAGTCAGCCGCGAAATCCGAATTCAGATACGCGGACTGGACAGCATTCCGGAAAGCCGCAACATCCGGCTCATAGATTGACATGCCCTGTTCTTCCAGAAAAGAGACCAGGTCCTGTTCCTTCTGAAGCTGGTTGGCACGGCCATAGTCGGCAGCTTCCCATGCCGCGGCGCGGATCGCTTCCTGCTGTTCGGCGGTCAACCCGTCATAAACGGCCTTCGACAGGGCGATGAAGTTCCAGTCGACCAGATGGGACGTCAGAATGATCTGGTTTGTGACTTCATAGAATTTCGCATCGACCACGGTCGGAAGCGGGTTGTCCTGACCGTCGACCGCACCGGAGCTGAGCGCCGTGTAGACCTCGGTAAAGGCCATGGGCGTCGGGTTCGCGCCCAGCGCCTGCCCCAGGAACTGCCACGCGTCGGTGCCCGGCATGCGCAGGTTAACCCCGGCCAGATCGGCCGGCGTCATGACTTCCAGTTCGTCGCGGGTCTGACGCAGGTTTACCTGCCGACGGCCCAGATACATCGGAGCCAGCAGAACAACCCCCAGTTCGTCTTCCACGATCTGGCGGAACGGGTCGAACAGGGCGTCATTGAAGACTGCGACCTGGTGATCGGCATCCTGAAGGACGTAGCCCGCCGTGAAGATGGAGAATTGCGGGAAGAAGGTCGCCAGTTCCTGGGCCGATGTGATGGACATTTCCAGGTCACCGGTGGCGATGGCTTCCAGTTCCGTACCCTGGGCGAACAGCGTGCCGTTCCAGTGCGGTTCGAAGGAAGCGAATTCAGCAACGGCCGGACCGAATTTTTCGACCAGTGCAATCGCCCGCTGGTCCGTCTCGGAATTGACCGAGCTGAGGCGCAGCTGAACCAAATGGTCATCGGCCGAAGCGGAAGACGCAAACTGCGCCGTCATGGCGACGCCCGCAGCTGCCGCGATCATGGTGCGGCGGTTAAAAAACATCATGGTAATCCTCCCTTTAGACGTTGTTCCGGATTATTCCGGAGTTGGGGTCACAATTCCCAAAAACCCGCGGGCTAGGTCTTGTTGTGCCTGGCATGTCGGGTCTTGGCTTAAACCTCATGCGGCCGGCATTCCTTTCGGTCGCATAAGGCGTTTCTGGGCGGCAATCCGGAAGGGGGCATTCGGTGCCCCGTACCCGGCGTAACCGCCGCGCCGCTGGACGATCTCGAAAAAGAGGCCGCCCGCGAACGGACGCGAATAGAGCTGAAAGAAGTCGCCGTTCTGGTCGGCATCATAAAGGATGTTCGCCGATTTCAGCTTTGCCACCGTTTCAGGGGAACCGTCGAATCTGGCGGCGATGTCGTCGTAATAGTTTGGGGAAACCTGAAGCGGCAGGAATTGCCGCGCCGCCAACGCGTCCGCCGTCGCGAAGATATCGTCGGTCGAAAAGGCGATGTGCTGCACCGTCGCGCCGAAACTGTCCGCCAGGAAGGAACCCGCAAGCGTCCGGTGCGTTTCCGCCCCGTTCAGGGTAATGCGGAACATCCCGTTCGGGTCGGCGACGGCCTGACTGCGCACCAGGCCGTCCGGATCGATCACGTCGAACATGGGCGCCTTTTCCATGTCGAACAGCGCCGTATAGAACAACGTCCAGGACAGCATTTCGTCATAGCTCATGGTCTGGGCGATGTGGTCGACGGCCGACAGTCCGACTCCTTCGACCGTCCCGTTGTCCCCATCGAATTCCGTCTGCCAAACCTCGTTCAGGCCGGTTTCTTCGTCAATGAAATGCATCACCGACCCGCCAAGTCCCCGAATGGCGGGGATGTCCAGTTCCTTCGGCCCCCGCGGCTGGGAAAAGGTTTCCGCACCAAGGGCGCTGGCGCGTGCGACCATGTCCGGTGCGGATGCGACCTTCAGTCCGATGTCGCAGACATTGGTCCGGTGCATCGCAAAACTTCGTCCGGCATGTCCGCTGGTTTCGCGGTTCAGCACGATGCGTATGTCACCCTGTTGCCAAAGTTCCAGGTCCTTCGCGATATGCGTACCGGTTCGCCGGAACCCCAGCGTTTCAATGATGCCCGTAAGCGTTTCCGCTTCCAGACCTTGGGTTGCGAACTCGACGAAGGACGTGCCCTGAACATGGATGGGGGCGGGGAACGGTGCCAGATCGGATTCCAACGCCGGTTCCGTGCGCCGCACTTCGTCCATCAGCGCGATAAGGGATCGATATCCGTCCTTGGCCAGTTGGCGGGTGATTCCGCCGCGGAACTGGTCGTTGAATATCTCCAGGCTGATGGGGCCCTTGTAACCGGTGGCCGCCACGGCCCCGGCGAACCCGACGACGTTCAGGTCGCCTTCCCCCGGCATGTTGCGGAAATGCCGGGACCAGTAAAGCAGGTCCATCTGAATTTTCGGTGCGTCCGCGATCTGGACGAAGAAGATGCGGTCGCCGGGAATACGCCGGATCGTGTCCGGGTCGATTCCGCGGGCCAGTGTGTGAAAACTGTCCAGGATCAGGCCCACCGAGGGATGGTCGGCGCGGCGAACGATTTCCCATGCGTCGCGGTGGTCATCCACGTGCCGGCCCCAGGCCAGCGCCTCATACCCGACACGAAGGCCGCGGGCCGCCGCCCGGTCACCCAAGTCGGCAAAGTCGGCCGCCGCCCGGTCGATGCCGCCCTGTGCTTCGGGATGGACCGACGAACAGACAAGCATCAGCTCGCAGCCGAGTTCCTGCATCAGGTCGAACTTGCGTTCCGCCCGGTCGAAGGCCTTTTGCCGCAATACCGGCGGCAGACCTTCAAAGTCCCGAAACGGCTGGAACAGCAACAGGTTCAGTCCCGCGTCGCGGATGCGGCGCCCAACCTCTTGCGGGCCGCGAATGTCGGCAATGAAGTCCTGTTCGAAAATCTCGATCCCGTCGAAACCGGCGGCGGCGATCGCTTCGATCTTTTCTTCCAGATTGCCCGAAATGGACACGGTCGCGATGCTGGTCTTCATCGGATCACCTGCCCAGCCGTTCGAATGTCGCGCGCATCCGCGCGGCGTCCGCGTTCAGTCCGGTAAACAGGTTGAATGCGCGCACGGCCTGGAACACCGCCATGCCGGACCCGTTCAGTGTCTGACAGTTGCGTGCCCGCGCCGCTTTCAGGAACTCGGTCTCCAGCGGGAAATAGACGATATCCGCTATCCAGTGCCGGGCTTCCAGCAAGTCCGGATCAATCGGCGTCCCCGGCAGTTTGGCCATTCCCATGGGGGTCGCGTTCACAATGCCGCTGGCTTCCGCCGCCGCCGCCAGAAGCATCCCCGCAGGTTCCGCGAGCGGTGCGTCGGCGGTGCCGTTGATTTCGTCTGCCAGGGTCGCTGCGGCGTCCGGTTTCTGATCGGCGATTACGATCCGTGCCGCGCCCAGATCGCGCAGCGCGTGCCCGACCGCCTTTCCCGCGCCGCCCGCACCGATCAGCAGTACACACGACATGTCGGCGCCCGGCAGTCCGCGCCGGAAACTTTCAGCAAAGCCCCACAGGTCGGTGTTGTGACCCCGGCGCTTTCCATCCCGGAAGACGACGGTGTTTACCGCGCCGACCCGTCCCGCCGCATCGGACATTTCATCCAGATGTTCGATCACGTCGCATTTGAACGGAAAGGTGATGTTCAGGCCTGCATAACCTTCGGCTTCCGCCCGGTTCAGGATTTCTGGCAGGGTCGCGTCCGTGTCTTCGTCGACGTCGAACAGACGGTATGCCAGGTCCAGTCCGAATGCCCGGCCCTCCGCCTCGTGTATGGCGGGGGTCCGCGAACGCTGAATGCCGCGTCCGACCAGCCCGACCTGCACCGGTCGCGGCCCAATTCGTTGATTGCCGTGCGCTGCTGTTTTGCCAGCCGCCGTTGCCGTTATTTCCGGCATTTAGCATGTCCTCCCTGGCGGTCGGCATCATCCGTCCGCAGAGTTAAAATGTACCAGACAGTTAAATTGGTCAAGAGGTTTGTACTAACCGGTTAAATTGGCCCATACTGACGCCGAAGTTATGGGAGGTACGAATGCCGTCACAGGCGGGCGAACGTCGCGGAAATCAAAGACAGGGGTGGAAACAGAACCCCGACGCGGTGAAGCGTGACATTCTGAAGGTCGCGATTGCGGAGTTTTCGGCCAACGGCCTGTCGGGTGCGCGGGTGGACGATATCGCCGCCAAGACGCGCACGTCCAAACGCATGATCTATTACTATTTCGGCGACAAGGTCGGGCTTTATTCCCGTGCGCTTGAAGCCGCCTATGCCACGGTGCGCACGGGCGAGGATGCCCTGGAGCTGATGCATCTGCCGCCGCTGGAAGCATTGTCCCGGCTTGTCGCGTTCACCTTTGACCACCACCGCCGCCATCCGGATTTCATTCGCATGGTCATGATCGAAAACATCCATGACGCGGAGTTCCTGGGCCGGTCCGACGTGATCCGTGAATTGAACGTCACCGCGATCGAAAACCTGGCGGAAATCTGCCGCCGGGGGGAAGCGGAAGGATCGTTCCGACCCGGTCTGGACCCGGTGCGGCTGCATTGGCAGATCAGCGCGCTCAGCTTCTTCAACGTCTCGAACCGCCTGACCTTTTCCGCCCTGTTCGGGAACGCGCTGTTTGAAGAGGGTGCCCAGGAAAGCCTGCGTGACGATGTCGTGAACATGGTGGTGAGTTCCGTTTTGCCCGGCGATGGAAACAGGTAGGCACGGGTGGCCGGCTCCTGTTCTTGACTCTGAAAGGATAAAGAACAAAAATAGATCATTATGAGAACTGAAAAGATACAATCCCGTCGCTTCCAGCATGCCCGGCAGGCCCTGCGCCAGGCGGAGGCACAGTGGTCCGCCCGTTCCACCGGCGGGCGGGTAGCGTCCTTTTCCCTGCCGTTATGCGGCGGGGCGGCGGTGGACCTGCCCTGGGCGGCCCTGCATCAGGTCGAAGGACCGCATGGGGACGCCGCCGCGACGGCCTTTGCCCTGACCATGGTGGGTCAGGGGCTGCGGCATCATGGTCGGGCAAAGCCGGTGTTCTGGGTTGCCAGCCCGGCCGCGCTGGACAGCGGCCGGTTATACCCCCCGGCCCTGCCGGCCGACCTGGCGGCGCGGGTGATCTTTGTCGACGTTCCCCGGCCGCGTGACGGGTTCTGGGCGCTGGAGGAAATCCTGCGGTCCGCCCAAGCTGCCGCCGTGGTCGCCGAACTGCCGCCGCCCGACGGAACCGCCGGACGGCGCCTGCAGCTTGCCGCCGAAGATGGCGGCTGTCTGGCCGTTCTGCTGACGCTTGCCCCCGTTGGCGGGGCCGCCGCGCCGCCGAACCCGGCGCGCAGCCGCTGGCATGTCGCATCCCGCCCCGACGGCACGGCGCTCCGTCTGGTCCGGGGGCGGGGATTGCAACCCCGGGAATGGAGGATCGATCATGACGGCGCACCGGTTTCTCTATATCTGGCTGCCGCGGCTGGTGACCGACCGGTATATCCGCCGGCCGCCGCCTGACCTTGATGCCGCCCTGGACCGGCAGCCATTCGCCGTTACCGAAACGGTGCGGGGGACGGTCCGGATTCTGGGGGTCAACCGTCCCGGCATTCAGGCGCGGCTGCGAACCGGCATGGCGCTGGCCGACGCCAGGGCGATCCAGCCCGGCCTGATCACGCTGCCCGTCCGGCGCGCGGAAGACGGCGCGGCGTTGAAGACCCTGTCGCGCTGGGCGGACCGGTACAGCCCCTGGGTCGCGGTGGAACGGCGTCCGGAAGATGTGCTCGACTATGGCGACGGCGGTCTGTGGCTGAACATAACCGGCTGCGCCCATCTGTTCGGGGGGGAGGTTGAGATGGCGGCCGACATCGCACGCCGGGTTGCGGCCCTTGGTTTCGAAAACCGGCTGGGTCTTGCCGACACGCCGGGCGGTGCCTGGGCGGCGGCGCGGTATCATACGGACGACGGGCGCATTCCGCCGGGCAAGACGCGCGACGTGGCGGGAAGTTTTCCGGTTCGCGCGCTGCGCCTGTCCGAAGACCTGGCGGATCTTCTGGCCCGGCTGGGCCTGCGGCAGCTTGCCGACCTGTACCCCCTGCCGCGTGCCAACCTGACGGCCCGCGCCGGGGGCGGGGTTCTGCGGCGGCTGGACCAGCTTCTGGGACGCCTGCCGGAGCACCTGTCGTACAACCAGCCCCCCCGGGTTCATTCCCTGCGCCGATCCTGGCCGGAACCGCTGGGTGACGGCGGCGCCTTGCGCGACAGCACCCGGCACCTGCTGGAACGACTTTGCGGCCGCCTGAAGGAAGACGGGCTGGGGGTGCGGCAACTGGCCGTACAGTACCGCCGGGTCGACGGCACGGTCGGTGTCGTCAGCGTGGGGACCAGCCTGCCGACCGCCGCCGCGGCACATCTTTTCCGCCTGCTGGAGGAACGGCTGACATCGGTCGACCCGGGCTTCGGGATCGAAGAAAGCCTGATCTGGGCCCGCAAGGTGGAACCGCTGAAGACCCGGCAGACCGATCTGGAGACGACGGCCGGGGACGCGCCGGACAAACTGGCGCTGGGGGCATTGCTGGACCGGCTTGGCCACCGGCTGGGCGGCCGGTCGCTGTACCGTCCCGGCATCCGCCCGGGGCACCGGCCCGACCGGCTGTTCCGAAAGACCGGCCTGTTGCCGGAAGGGGCTGTCCCGGCCCAGCAGAACATACCGCCCCAGAACCTGCCACCCCGGCCGCTGCGCTGCTTTCCCCGGCCCGAACCGGTCGTGGTGTCCCTGTCCCCCGACGGCGGACGGCCGATGTCCCTTACATGGCGGCGCATGACCTTTCCGGCCGACGGTTTGGAAGGGCCCGAACGGATATGGCCGGAATGGTGGCGGGCGTTGGACCGGTCCCCGGTGGACGGTCTGCGCGACTATTACCGGGTCACCGGACCGAAGGGGCGCCGCCTGTGGCTGTGCCGCGAACGGGGGAAAGGCGGCGACCAATGGTCGGTCCACGGGGTGTTTCCATGACGGGCCCAACCGCGGGGGCACCCGTCCCCTATGCAGAGCTTCAGACGGTAACGAATTTCAGTTTCCTGCGCGGCGCCTCCCATGGGGAGGAACTGGTCCAGACCGCCCGTGACAAGGGGCTGCATGCCATCGGGGTCACCGACCGGAACAGTTTTGCCGGTGTGGTCCGGGCCCATATGGCGGCGCGGGACTGCGGCATCGCCTTTCACCCCGGGATCCGGCTGGACCTTGCCGATGCACCGTCGCTGTTATGCTATCCGACGGACCGTGCCGCCTATGGCCGTCTGTGCCGCCTTCTGACTCTTGGCAAACGCCGGGCGCCGAAGGGGCAATGCGAATTGTATCTGGACGATGTCGCCGCGGCGCGGGCGGGGTCGCTGTTCATCGCCGTACAGCCGACCCGGCCCTGTCCCGATTTTGCCGCGCGTCTGCCGGATCTGAAGGATGCGTTCGGGGATGACCTGTTCCTTGCGGTCGGCTGTTTCTATGACGGGTTCGACCGGGCGCGTGTTGAATTCACCGAACGGATCGAACGGGATTTGGGAATCCCGCCGGTCGTCACCAATGACGTGCATATGCACACCCCCGCCCGAAAGCCGCTGCTGGATACCGTCACCTGCATCCGCGAGGGCTGCCGCCTGGAAGATGCCGGATTCCGTCTGTTTCCGAACGCGGAACGGCACGTGAAGTCGCCGGCTGAAATGGCGGCCCTGTTCCCCGATCATCCGGCGTGGCTGACCCGGTCGGTTGAAATCGCCGGGCGCTGCGGGTTCAGCCTGTCGGAACTGCGCTATGAATATCCGGACGAAAATGGCGGCGACGGCGAAAGCCCGCCGGACCGGCTGGCCCGCCTGACGTGGGCGGGTGCGCGCCGCCGCTATCCGGAAGGCATTCCGCAGAAGGTCCGCGACGGCATTGCCGAGGAACTGCGACTGGTCGCACAGCTTGCGTACGAACCCTATTTCCTGACAGTCCATGACATTGTGTCCTTTGCGCGCGGGGAGGGGATCCTGTGTCAGGGGCGGGGGTCCGCGGCCAATTCCACCGTCTGCTATTGCCTGGGCATTACAGAGGTCGACCCCGCCACCCATAACCTGCTGTTTGCCCGTTTCGTCAGCGAACAGCGCGGTGAGCCGCCGGACATCGATGTCGATTTCGAACATGAACGGCGCGAAGAGGTGATCCAGTATATCTATCGCCGTTATGGCCGCGAACGCGCGGGCCTGACCGCCACCGTCATTTCCTATCGCAGCCGCAGCGCCGTGCGCGAGGTCGGCCGTGTCTTCGGGTTGAGCGAGGACAGCCTGACCAAACTGTCGCGCACCGTCTGGGGCAGCGGGTCCAGCGGCGTCGACCCCGACCACGCGCGCGAGGCCGGTTTGGACCCCGACGATCCGCGCCTGCGCGCCGTTCTGGGATTAAGTGCGGAACTCATCGGCTTTCCGCGTCACCTGTCACAGCATGTCGGCGGGTTCGTCATCACGCGCGGGCCGCTGGTCGAACTGTCGCCGGTCGCCAATGCGGCGATGAAGGACCGCACCACGATCGAATGGGACAAGGACGATATCGACGCGCTGGGTATTCTGAAGGTCGACGTCCTTGGCCTTGGCATGTTGACCTGCATCCGCAAAAGCCTGGACCTGCTGCACAGCCACAAGGGGTTGGCGATGGACATGGCATCCTTCCGGGCGGCCGATGACAAGGCAACCTATGCCATGCTGCAGAAGGCTGACAGCATCGGGGTGTTTCAGGTCGAATCCCGCGCCCAGATGTCCATGCTGCCGCGGCTGAAGCCGGCGATACTTTATGACCTGGTGGTTGAAGTCGCGATTGTCCGGCCCGGCCCGATCCAGGGCGGCATGGTCCATCCGTACCTGAAGCGCCGCCAGGGGAAGGAACCCATCACCTATCCGTCGGGGGAACTTCGGTCGGTGCTGGAACGCACCTATGGCGTCCCCCTGTTCCAGGAACAGGCAATGCAGATCGCCATTGTCGGGGCGGGTTACACGCCCGAAGACGCGGACCGTCTGCGCCGCGCCATGGCGACCTTCAAGCGGACCGGGCAGATCGAAAGCCACCGCGACAAATTCCTGTCCGGCATGGCGCGCAACGGGTACGACCCTGAATTTTCCGCCCACTGCTTCAAACAGATCGAAGGCTTTGCCGAATACGGGTTTCCGGAAAGCCACGCGGCCAGTTTCGCATTGCTGGTTTATGTCTCCGCCTGGCTGAAATGCCACCACCCGGATGTCTTTGCCTGTGCCCTTCTGAACAGCCAGCCCATGGGGTTCTATGCCCCGGCCCAGATTGTCCGCGATGCCCGCGACCATGGCGTTCCGGTCAGGCCCGTCGATGTCAATTACAGCACCTGGGACAATACGCTGGAAGCACCGGACGGAAGCGACCGCTATGCCCTGCGTCTGGGTTTTCGGCAGATAAAGGGGCTTTCCGCCGCCGATGCCCTGGCCATCGTCGCGAACCGGCCGGAGGTCGGCTATCAGGATATCTATATGATGGCGCGGCAATCGAATCTGTCGCCCGGTGCGCTGGAAAAACTGGCGGATGCCGACGCCTTTACATCATTGGGCCTGCCCCGGCGCGAGGCGTTGTGGCGGGTCAAACGCTTTGGCAGTGGCCGCAAGGCGCCGCCCGGCCTGCCGCTGTTCGACACGATGAATGCGCGTGCCCACAATATCGGCATTTCCGCGGAGTTCGGACCCGAAGCCCCCGTCCCCCTGCCCGAGATGAGCCTGGGTGAGGAGATTGTGGAGGATTATTCCAGCCTGCGCCTGTCGTTGCGGGCCCATCCGCTGTCCCTGATCCGCGACCGGCTGACCCGGGCCGGTGTACGCACCGCCCGCGAGCTTACGGCAATCGCGGATGGAAAGCCGGTGACCCATGCGGGGCTGGTCATTGTCCGCCAGCGGCCGGGCACGGCGGCGGGGGTGGTTTTCCTGACGATGGAGGATGAGACCGGTCTGGCCAATGTCGTCGTATGGTCCAAAGTGTTCGACGCATACCGCCGGGTCCTGATGACGGCCCCCGTTATCGGTGTGGAAGGTAAGCTTCAGACCGAAGACAGCGTGACCCATATCATCGCCGACCGGATTCTGGACCTGACCGGTCTGCTGGACAGCACCATCGGTGACCTGCGTCTGGAACGCCGCCGCATGGGCCACCCAAGAAACCTGTCCCTGAAGGCCGTGTCGGCCCCTGCGGCCGGCACGAAACCGCTGGAACCTGAAAGCCTTCAATCCATGGCGGACCTGTCCACCCCGGACCGCCCCAATCCGCTGAAGGTCGACAGTCACGATTTCCACTAGAAGGATAGAAAGGCCCGATTTGGCATGACGAAAGTCGCCGAACGGGTGGCGGACAGGTGACATCGCGATTGCCGTCGCCCGGCCGGGGGAATAGGGTCGGCACGGCTTTCGGCCCGTTCGAATTGCCGCCCATCGGGGCTTGATCGGCCGGGTGGGAATCGCACATGTCATACGGTCTGGCCCGGGGTATGGATTGACCATGCCGGGGTGGACTGATTTCCAGAATGATGAAGTAAGGAGCCGGATATGGCGGATGAACATCGGGTAAAGGTCTTGATCATCGGCGCTGGGCCGGCCGGGTACACCGCCGCAATCTATGCGGCGCGCGCCAGTCTGGAACCGATGATGGTCGCGGGCCTGCAACCGGGCGGCCAGCTGATGATCACCACCGATGTCGAAAACTATCCGGGCTATGAAAGCGTGATCCAGGGGCCGTGGCTCATGGAACAAATGCAGAAGCAGGCGGAAGCCGTCGGCACCCGTATCCAGTACGACCTGATCACCGAAGTGGATTTCACGGCCAGTCCCAAACGCGCCGTCGGGGATTCGGGCACGGTCTATCTGGCGGACACCATCATCATCGCGACCGGCGCCCAGGCGCGCTGGCTGGGACTGGAAAGCGAACAGACGTTCATGGGGTTCGGCGTTTCGGCATGCGCCACATGTGACGGGTTTTTCTTCCGCGGCAAGGAAGTCGCCGTCGTCGGCGGCGGCAACACCGCGGTGGAAGAGGCATTGTACCTTACCAACCACGCATCCAAGGTGACGCTCATCCATCGGCGTGACGAATTGCGGGCCGAGAAGATTCTGCAGGACAGGCTGCTGAAGCACCCGAAAATAGAAACGGTCTGGGACACGGTTGTCGACGAAATTCAGGGCGACCAGAACCCGCCAGGCGTGACCAACCTGCGCCTGAAGAACATCAAGACGGGCGCAAAAAGCGACCTTGCCGTAGACGGCTTGTTCGTTGCCATCGGCCATGACCCCGCGACGAAGGTGTTCCAGGGTCATGTGGACATGGACGATGAAGGCTATATCCTGACCGCACCGGATTCGACCGCAACCAATATTCCCGGCGTGTACGCGGCGGGCGACGTGAAGGACAAAACCTATCGTCAGGCGGTCACGGCGGCGGGAATGGGATGTATGGCGGCGCTGGAGGCAGAGAAATTCATCGCCGGCCTGGAAGAATAAAGGTTCGCCGGGTTGTGAACCCGTCCGGCATGGGAGATGGAAAATGACGGTACTGAGCGACGAGCAACTGAACCTTCAGGCACGGGCGCGGGCGCTGGCGGATGAGGTGATTGCGCCGCGGGCGGCGGATGTCGACAGAACGGAAGACTATCCCTGGCACAATGTCGAAGCGCTGACCGAAGCCGGTTTCATGGGCATGACAATCCCGACCGCCTATGGCGGCAAGGGGCTGACCTATCTTGATGCCGTCTTGGTGATCGAGGAAATGGCCCGTGCCTGCGGGGTCACCGGGCGAATCGTGGTCGAAGCCAACATGGGTGCTATTGGCGCCGTCATGAAATATGGCAGCGAGAAACAGAAGAAGCTGGGCGCGGAACTCGTCCTGGCGGGCGACAAGCCCGCGATCTGCATCACAGAGCCGGGCGCCGGAAGCGCAGCGACGGAAATGACGACGACCGCAGTCAAGCGCGGGGACCGCTATATCATTAATGGCAAGAAGCACTGGATCACGGGCGGCGGGGTGTCGAAATTCCACCTGATCTTTGCGCGCGTTATGGAAAACGGCGTGTCCCAGGGGATCGGTGGTTTCATCGCCGTGCGCGGCGAAGCGGACGGCCTCAAGATTGGTACGCGCGAACCGGCAATGGGGCTGCGCGGCATTCCGGAAACCGAAGTGATCTTCGAAGACCTGGAAGTGCCGGACGACATGGTGGTCATTCCGCCGCAGGGGCTGGAGCGCGGCTTTGCAGGCTTGATGAATGCCTATAACGGGCAACGTGTCGGCGCCGGGACCGTGGCAATGGGGGTCGCGCAGGGCGCATACGAACATGCACTTTCCTATGCCAAGGAACGTCATCAGTTCGGCCGGCCGATTGCCGAGTTCCAGGGGCTGCAATGGATGATCGCGGACATGTCGATCGGCCTTGAAGCGGCCCGGGCACTGATCCGCAACGCGGCGGCCGGTGCCGGCAACGGCTTTCCCGACATTCGCGCGGCAGCGCAGGCAAAGGTCTTCGCGTCGGAAATGGCGATCAAGGTTACGAACGACGCACTGCAGATCCACGGGTCGGCGGGTTATTCCCGGAACCGCCCGCTGGAACGCATGGCCCGCGACGCGCGCATGTTCACGATCGGCGGCGGGACGGCCCAGATTCTGCGCACGCAGATTGCGGGTTCCGTCCTGGACATGAAGGTGCCGCAGACGCGCGATGCCTATTCGGAACGCCCGGCGTCGGCTGCAGAATAACCCGGAACGACAGGGCAGGATGGCGGATATGGCGATGACATCGGCGGATGCGATTGCGGCGCGTCTGGCGCGGGAAGGCTGCCGGCACGCGTTTGGAATGCCCGGCGGCGAGGTGCTGTCGCTGATGCAGGCTCTGTCCGCCGCGGGAATAGAATTCACGCTGTGCAAACATGAAAACAATGCGGGCTTCATGGCCGAAGGGTCCTGGCAGGCAACCGGCGCGCCCGGGATTTTGCTGGCCACCATTGGCCCCGGTATAGCGAACGCTGTCAATTCCATTGCCAACGCCTTTCAGGAACAGGTGCCGCTGATTGTCCTGTCTGGCTGTATCGACCGGGCGGAGGGTGAAGGGTTCACCCATCAGGTGTTCGACCAGTCGGCCCTGCTGGCGCCGATCACAAAGGCGACGTTTCGGGTCGCGGAAGGAACCGCTGCCGCTGTCATAGAAAAGGCGGTCAGCATTGCCGTGGCCGACCCGCCGGGACCGGTTCATGTTGATCTGCCTCACAATCTGGCGGACACGCCCGTCGTGCCGGCGCCAATATCCGCAACGCCGCGCAGTACTGGCGTCTGGCCCGAAGGGGCGGAACTGGAAGCGGCGCGAAACCTGCTGGCAAAGGCAGAACGGCCAATCGTCGTCGCCGGGCTTGGGGCGGTTCTGCATGACGCCGGACAGGCAATACAGGAATTTTGTGAAAGCCGAGGGGCGCCGCTTCTGACCACCTACAAGGCAAAAGGGGTCATTCCGGAAGATCATCCGCTTTGTCTGGGCGGCCACGGGCTATCCCCCCTGTCCGACAAATCGGTCCTGCCGCTGCTTGCGGCATCGGACTGCGTCGTTCTGGCCGGGTATGACCCAATTGAAATGCGGTCCGGCTGGTGCCATCCCTGGAAGGCGGAAAACGCAATTGAGATCTGCCATGCGGCAACGGAACACGGGATGCATGGCAGTGCCGTTCGATTCGTCGGGAACGTGCCCGCGTCGCTGAATCTGCTGGGGCAGGCGCAGAAGGCATCCGTCGTCTGGCCGGGCGGCGAACCCGCCACCGTGCGGTCGGTGTTGGCCGATGCTTTCGCGCCGCGTGACGACTGGGGGCCGCATCAGGTATTCGACTGTCTGCGTGAGGTGTTGCCCGAAGAGGGAGTTCTGACAATCGACAGCGGTGCGCACCGGATTCTGGCAAGCCAGATGTGGAAAAGCCCTGCGCCGCGGCGTGTATTGCAATCAACCTGTCTTTGTACGATGGGCGTCGCCGTACCGTTGGCCGCCGGCTACAAGAAGGCGTCACCAGACACGGTGGTGGCGGCCGTCGTTGGCGATGCGGGGCTTGAGATGGGGGTTGGCGATCTGTCCACCTTGCGGGATCAGGGGCTGAACATCATCATCGTGGTAACCGTCGATGCCAGCCTGTCGCTCATCCAGAAGAAACAGCGGGCCAGCCAGTTACCGAATCTGGGTGTCGAATTCGGGGAAACGGACATAGTCGCGGTCGCGAAGGCATTCGGCGGCAACGGCATCTGGATCGAAGACCGGGAAACACTGAAGGCCGCGCTGAATTCCGCCATGCAGGATTCCAAGTTTTCGATCCTGGCCTGCCGGATCGACAAGGCGCACTACTGGAACGCATTCTAGCGGTTGTCTTCGTGCTTTTTCTTCTCTTCCAGTGTTTCGCGTGTCTGTAGGACTTCCAGCGCCGATTCCAGTTCCTTGATGGACTGAATGCGCTGTTCCTCCGTCATTCGCATCAAGTCGACCCACAGGCGTAATCCGCTTATATCCCGTCGAATGTATCGTTCGGTCGAATCCCATTGTTCGAATATGCCGCGAAGCGCGAACGGTTTGACCGGGTCGCGGATGCCCTTGACCTGGATCGGTTCCATTTCAACCGCGTCGACTTCGTCCCGGACATGGGAATATGTCTCGTATGAAAGTGTTACCCCGTCCGGTTCGCAGATGGATTCCAGCCGCGCAGCCAGGTTCACCTGTCCGCCGATGATCGTATAGTCCATGCGCTGATCGCTGCCGAAATTGCCGACATTGCAGTAACCGGTATTGATGCCGCACCGGATATGGAACGGGTGCTTGTATCCCATATCGGACCATTTGGCGCGAAGGTCCACCATGCGCCGTTGCATGGTTATCGCCATGCGAACCGCAGCCTGGGCGTCTTCCTTCACGCCCTTCGTTTCCGGATCACCGAAAAAGACCAGGATCGCATCGCCGACATATTTGTCGATGGTGCCGCCATATTCCAAAGCGATCTCAGTCATCTTGGTCAGATAGTCGTTGAGCAGGAAGGTCATATCCTCCGGCTCCATATCTTCCGTCGTCGCCGTGAAATTCTTGATGTCGGAGAAGAAGACGGTGAGCTTCTTACGTTCGGTGTGCACCGTGACATCGGTGGCGCCTGCAAAAATTGCCTCATAGATCTGCGGGGACAGATAGCGTGACAGTTTCTCCGACAGGGTCTTCAGCCGGTTCGTCTGTTTGAAAAGGGCGTCTTCCGCCATCTTGCGGGCGGTTATGTCGTTGAATACGCAGACGATACCGCCGTCCGCCGTAGGCTGCCTAAACCCTTCGATGATCGTTCGGCCAACCTGGTCTTCGATTTTTGCAAGATTGTTGTCGCGGTATCCAGCAATGCGGTCCTGCACAAGCTGGTCCAGGTCGCCAAGGCCGTAGTCCCCGCGTTCCGCGCGAATGCGCATCAGGTCCACCAGCGGGGTACCGACGCTCATTTCCGGAAACTTGTACAGGTCAATGAACTTCCTGTTGAAAACCCGGATGATCAGGTCCTTGTCCACCATGAACATCCCGCCGGACATGTTCTCCAGCGCGGCAGTCAGTTGCAGATCCTTTTCATGCAGAATGCGTTCCTGTTCCCGTCGCTCTGATACGTCGCGAACCGATGCCGCAATCATGGTTTCCTGTACGGATTCAATCGGGCTCAGGCTGATTTCGACCGGGAACAACCGCCCGTCCAGACGTCTTGCCTGAAGTTTCAGGTTCGCGCCCATCTCACGCGGCGCGGACGAGGTTATGAACCCGTCGCGATATGCCGTGTGGCGGCTTTTCACCTTGTCAGGGACCAGAATCTCGATCGGCTGACCGATCAGTTTTTCCCGGTCCGCCTGGAACATGAGTTCCGCCTGTCTGTTTACGCGAACGATCGTGCCGGACCGGTTGACGATAAGTGTCGCGTCCGGCGCAGATTCCAGCAGGTTCTTGAACCATTGTTCGCGTTCGGACAGCTGTCTTTCCGCCGCCACCTTTTCCGCCACTTCCCGGGACAGCCGCCTGTTCGCCAGAACGACTATGAAAATGACGATCAGCAGCGCCGTGCCGCCGGGAATGGCATAGACCGCTATTTTCTGCCAGTTGAGGCCGTATTCGAACCGAACGGCCATTTCATCGTGCCAGATCTGTTCCCTCTCCTCTTCCGGAATGCCGGCGATGACACGATCAAGTATGCCGGCGAGTTCGGGCCAGTCCCTGCGGACGCCGACGGCCTGTGTGTCGTCGCCGTATTCTGTAGGGGCTGCAACCTTCACATTGGAATAGCCGTGTCGGTCGATATGGAACGTGCCCGCGGCAAGGTTCCCGACATAGGCGTCGGCGCGCCCCAGCGATACCGCTTCCAGTGCTTCCCTGGATGTGTCGACCAGCAGCAGATTGATATCCGGATAATCCTGCTGAAGGCGGTGGTTCATGATGTATCCCCGCTCGACGGCGACCGTTCTGCCGTGAAGGTCGTTCAGCCCGGTTATCAGGGCCTCGGACGTTTGCGCGAAGATGACCATGGGAAAAGACAGGTAGGGCCGGGTCAGGGCGATCTGTTCCGCCCGTTCGGGGCTGGGTGCTACGGTCGGAAGCAGGTCTATATCTTCCAGCGCCCCAATCGCGTCATAGGCTTCGGCCCAGGTCATGTCCACATAGTCCCAGTCCAGTCCAAGAAGCGTCAGGGCCCGTTCGACATGTCGCAATGCAATACCGCGATGTTCGCCATCCCGGACATAATGGAACGGCGGCCAATGCCCGGAATAGATCCGAATGACGGTGTCGCGATTTTCCGCAAGCCAGCGCTGTTCGCGCGGCGAAAGCTGGATGGACCCGCCATCGACTTCTTCGAGCCATGGTGCCGTGATTTCCGCAATGTCTGCCGGCGGAAGACCGATCACGGTTTTCTGCAGTATGTCGCGCAGAACATCGTTCTCCAGCGTAACCCCGATGCTAAGGGCGGATTGCCGGGTTCCAAGGTTCGCGGAGACGATCAGTTCCGCTAATGTTCCGTCCGACGTCGCGGCCAGATACCGGAAGACGGCGCTGTTGCCGGCCCAGGCATCCGCTTCCCCGGACTGTACTGCGGCCAGTGCATCGGCGGACGTTGGATATTCCAGGATGTCGATGGCCGGAAAAAGGCCGCGCAGATATTCGATGTTGGCGAAGCCGCGTTCGATCGCGACGGTACGTGTTGCGAGGTCGCTGATGGAACGAATGCCTGCGGTATCGTTGCGCGTGACGATAACATGGGGGATCGAAAGATAGGGTGACGTGAACCGGAAGCCGTCGCTGCGCGCACGTGTCGCTGTTATGTCCAGCATGCCGTCCAGGGTCCCGTCCCGGACGTCGCGCATCATCTGATTCCATTCCCCCGGGACCAGGGTTATCCGACCACCCAGTTCCCGATTGATCAGATCAACGATCTGCGGGGTCATGCCGACGGACCGGCCGTCCTCGGTCCAGGAAAGCGGCGGCCAGTTTTCCAGGATTCCAAGCCGGATCGGCCTTCCTTCCCGTTCCGACAGCCATCGCTGTTCCGCGACGGTAAGCGGCGTCGCATGCCCCTGGTTCCGGAAGAAACGGTCTTCGGGCAGGTCGATCCAGCGGCCTTCGATTTCCGCGAATTCCGCCTGACTGATCTGCGAAAATCCATATTCGACAAGGGCCAGGATTTCAGGCCGGTCGCGCCGGACGGCGGGGTGGATGCTGTTGCGCAGTTCTTCTTCCGGCAGGCGCGCGATTTCCCCCCGCGCGCCGGACTGCACCAGGATTGAGCTCATCGCGATGGATTCGTGCAGAACGGCAGCGATGTCGCCATGGGCCAGCGCCCACAACATTTCATTGGGGGTGCCGAATGTCCGTGTCTGATAGCGCAAGGGATGTTCGCTCAGATACTGCGCCTGATAGGTTCCGCGTATGGCGCCGATCAACCGCCCGCCCAGTTCTTCGGCCGTGGGTTCGGGCGTTTCGTCATCCCTCAGGTAATAGAAGTAGCTGGGGGCTTCCTGAACGGTGCGGGCAAAGCTTAACCATTGCTGGCGCTGTTCGGTTCGGAACAGTCCCCCGTGTATGTCGGCCGAACCGTTGCGGACCGCCTCCACGGATGCGGCGAAGCTGCCGATCGTAAGCGTCACCGGCACGCCCGTTTTTTCCGACCACAGGCGCCAGATATCCGCCAGCATGCCGCTGGGCTGGCCGGTCAGGCCACGGCCGGAAAGGGGAAGATAGTCTTCATAGAGTGCGACCCGGACGCCGTCCGGCTGCGTTTGGGCGCGGGCCATGGTGGCGGGTGCACCCTGTCCCCAAAACGTGATCGCGATGAAAAGGAACGCCCATCGGGCGGCAAAAAGAACATACCTTTTGGACGGCAAGCCGTATAAAAAAGCCAATTGCAATACCTCCCCCGCATCGCAAATCCCGATCTAGGACTTCAGTCTATCCTCAATTCGCTGCTTTGTGATAGGGGGACGAACGGCGACACGGCCCCGGTTGGTGGCGGGGGCAGATTTGCAATGCCGTGCCGGTGTTCGTTTCAGCCTGCCGTTTTGGTATGAAAGACGGCGTTGAAAAACGCGATGCTTTCGCCGACGGCTTCTTCCATGACCGATGCATAGGTGGGCCAGGGCGGCCAGATCCGGCCTTCGATTTCGCTTTGCTGAAATTCCAGTTCGGCTTCGAACCGGCTCGCGATGCGCCGCATCTTCCGGTTTTCGCTCAGACAGTACATATGCAGGCGTTCGACATAGCGGTTGCGGGCCGCAACCAGCACTCGGCGCAGGAGTTCGGTGCCGACCCCGCTGTTCTGAAAGTCGGCCTCGACACTCAAAGCGACCTCGCCGCTCGGTTCTGCTGCGGTTTCCATCCGGACCATTTCCCCGACACCGCGCAATGTGTCACCGATGAAGGCGCCGATCACGATGGCCATTGACCAGTCGCGCGTAGCACAGTGCCGGCGGATGGCATCGTCGCGCACGGATCCAAGGAACCGCATGTGCCGGTCATCGGGCGACAGGCGCAGCAGATGATCGCAATAGATCTGGGCGTCATACCGCGACAGGCGCCTAAAGCGCGCATTTGTATCCGGATGTGGGGTAGGGGTAGGCGTTTCGGGTTCCAGCGGAATTTCCGCGCCGTTCGCCGCTTCTTCCAGTTGCATCAGTCAGACCTCGCTCCAAATGCCTGTTCAAGGTCCTCCCGAAGCAGAATCTAGGTAGGTTTGTATTGCGGCGCAATATAAAATGCTGCGATGCAGCAATAATGCTCAATCGCATGGATTCTATGCGATTGAGATACAGCTGATTTTTTGGGAATCTGGCGGAGAGAGGGTCCGCATAACAAGCGTTCTTCTGCGTCCGCTATAGTTTAATTTATTACAAAATATCATATAGATAGAGAATTGCACTGTTTGCCGGTGTCCATTACAATTCGCCCGCGTCCCACACGAATTGTGGGACGGAATGTGGGGCGGAAAATACCCGAGATCGGCAAGGAGAAGGTTCATGGGCAAGCTCTCTGCGGCGAAGGTCCGAAGCATTAAGGAACCTGGCCGGTACTCCGATGGGGACGGGCTCATGCTCCTTGTGGACAAGTCCGGCGCTAGACGCTGGGTGCTTCGCATCGTTGTGCGAGGCCGGCGGCGCGATATCGGCCTTGGCCGCGTTGCGGATATCAATCTGAAAGACGCGAGAGAGTTAGCACATGGCATGCGAGCCATCGCGGCCAAGGGCGGCGATCCGATCGCGGAACGAAAGCGAGAGCGTGAGAGCATCCCGGACTTCGAGAAGGCGGCTCGTTCCGTTTATGCTGAGCATCGGCCTTCATGGAAGAATGAAAAGCATGCGGCTCAGTGGATATCGACCCTTGAGCGGTATGTCTTCCCGAAACTTGGGCAGCGGCTCGTAAGCGAGATCGAGGCGGGCGATATCCGAGACGTTCTAGCAACGATATGGCTTACGAAACCTGAAACCGCCCGCCGGGTTCGCCAGCGCATCGGGACTGTCCTAGACTATTGCTATGCCAAAGGTTGGCGTGATCATGAAGCGCCGGTTCGCGCTGTTACAAAGGGGCTGCCAAAACAGCCGAAACGCGATCGCCATTTCGAGGCAATGCGATGGCAGGATATTCCGGACTTTGTTGCCCGGATGCCGGAGATACTGAGTTGTTCAAATGTGATCCAATCGGCACTCCGATTCTTGATCCTCACTGCGGCGCGGTCAGGTGAAGTGCGCGGCGCAACTTGGAACGAGATCGACCTCGAGAAAGCTCTTTGGACGATCCCTGCCGATCGGATGAAGGCAAATCGTGCGCATCGGGTTCCGCTCAGTGAACCCGCCATGCTCGTGCTGGAAGAGGCTAAAGCATTTCGGCGAACAGATAGCGGGACCGAATTACTTTTCCCAGGCGAACGGGACCGAAAGTCCCTCTCCGATATGAGCCTGAGTATGCCAATCCGAAGAGCAAACCTTCCAGTGACGGTTCACGGATTCCGAAGCGGTTTCCGGGATTGGTGTGGGGAGGCGACGACCTTCCCGCGTGAACTCGCTGAGCGAGCTCTGGCGCATGTGGTCCGAGATGCAGTCGAAGCGGCCTACGCGAGATCGGATTTGCTGGAACGCCGGGTCGAAGTCATGGAGTCTTGGGGACGCTTCGTCCAAGGTGATCAGGGCAATGTCGTCAATCTGGCCGCAGCGAATTGAAGGCAGCTAGGTTCTGGGTGAATCAGATCGAATAACTCGCGTCTTTCAGTATTCACGGATCACCGCGATGTATGTTAGGTTGAGTTTGCGATAGGGGTTCTTTTATGAGTAATAGACTGAAAGCAATAGATTTATTCGCGGGATGCGGGGGGTTGAGTCTAGGATTACGCCGCGCTGGGTTTTCCATTATTGCAGCTTTCGATAGTGATAGGTTGGCTGCTTCCACATATAAAATGAACCATCGGCGCACGAAGCTGTATGAAGGCGATATTCGAGATGTATCTCCGGATCGTGTGCGAGAGGAACTCGGGATCGAACGGGGAGAACTAGATTTACTCGCCGGCTGTCCGCCCTGCCAAGGATTTTCGACGCTCAGAACCCTGAACGGATCCAAGTCAATCAACGAACCTCTGAACGATCTAATTTTCGATTTTCTGGCATTTGTGGAGGCGTTTGAGCCCAAATCCATAATGATGGAGAACGTGCCGGCTCTTTATGCCGATGATCGTCTGGTACGCTTCCGAAAACGGCTAGATGAGTTGTCCTACAAGCATACTGCGAAGGTCTTGGACGCATGGGACTATGGGGTTCCCCAACGTCGTAAACGAATGATTCTGATGGCAGGGCAAGAAACGTTGCCGTCGTTCGCACGGCCCGTCAGCAGAAAACAGACTGTCTCGGGTCATCTGAGGCGGAACGGTCGGGACATTAGCGCAGATCCGGCGCACAGCTACTCGGTTAAGAGGAGCGACGAAGTTCAGAATCTTATCAAGAAAATTCCCGCCAATGGTGGGAGCCGAACCGATCTTCCTAACGTTGACCAATTGGAATGCCACAAGCGATGCGATGGCTTTAAGGATATATACGGGCGAATGGCTTGGGAAAAGCCGTCGCCGACAATCACGGGCGGCTGCATTAACCCATCTAAGGGACGATTTTTGCATCCCGAAGAGCATCGGGCCATTACTTTGCGCGAGGCGGCGATTTTGCAGGGCTTCCCGACTTCATATCAATTTGACCTGTCTCGGGGGCGATATCCAGCGGCGCAGATGATAGGAAATGCGTTCCCGCCTAAGTTCGCCGAGCATCATGCTAAGCAGCTTTATGACCAAATCTCAAATTTAGGAGCCAGGTAGGAGCCTTCATGCCGGATATCAATGATGTTCTTGCCGCGCGGCTAAATCCTGAGCAACGTGTTGCTGCAAGCGACGCGGCTGCCGAAGTTCTGACGCTTGCATGTGCAGGTAGCGGAAAATCTAGAACGCTTGCATACCGCATTGCCTGGTTAATTGCGGCGCAGGGCGCACGTCCCGAGCAAATAGTTGCCTTCACTTTCACCGAGAAGGCTGCGGACTCTATCAAGCAGCGTGTCGCAAGCGCGCTCGCAGCGTCTGGGTTGGACCCGAATGCATTGGGAAAGATGTACATCGGCACCATCCATTCATACTGCCAGTTTTTGCTGGGTCAGATGGATGCAAGATATCGCCAGTTTGAGGTTTTGGACGAGAACCGTATCAAACTCTACTTGATGTCCCGGTACGGCCAACTGGGCCTCCACAATTTGCGAAACGCAATGCGCCAACACTTGGGGCGCGCAACCGTTCCAGGATATTTCGAGACTGTTACGGAGACTGCCGAAGCTTGGATCTTAATGAAGGAAGAACTTATTGATCCGCCAGTAGTCGCCCAACATAATGCAGACTTGGGTGCCGTTTTGGCCGATCTACAGACGAGCCTGGACACTGACGAGTACATCGACTTCGCCTCAATGCAACGGATCGTGGTTGATGCTCTCCGTGCAAATGACCCACGGATTCTTGGCGCAATCGAAGACCTCGAGCATCTACTGGTCGATGAGTACCAAGATATAAACCCTGTACAAGATGAGCTAATTAATCTTCTGCATGCAGCCTCTTCGACCTTATTCGTGGTGGGGGATGACGACCAATCGATATACGGTTGGCGGGGAGCCGACGTAAGCAGGATCATCGAGTTCCAACAAACCCACCCGCAGTCGAGCCGCCATACGATTGGCACAAATTACCGTAGCACCTCCGCTATCGTAACAGCAGCAGATGATTTTATAGCTGCCGAACTTGGTGCCGGCAGGATACCGAAGAATCCTCAGGCCGCAGCTGGCGATGTGGATCGAGACGCTAGGGTGCTCTGGTTTGATGATCGTGATAACGAAGTGGATTTCGTTGTTTCGCGAATTCAATCTTTACTCGGTGGTCGATACATCGAGAACGACGAAGAGGGCACCGTCAGGGGACTAACGCCAGCCGACATTGCAATCTTGATGCAGTCTACGCGAATGAACGAGCCTAATGGAGGCCCACCCCGGCACGCGGCGTTTACAGACGCATTAGAGCAGGCGGGTATCCCCTATTCACTTGAGGCAGGTGGAGGCCTTTTTGAAAGACCACACGTTCAGACGATGCGGAACGCGTTTGAATTATTCAGAAACGGAAACCCAGACCGTGCAGCTGTCCGCGACTTGTTTGACACAAACATTAACCCGGTGTTTCCAAATGCGGATTTCGGCGAGTTGGTTAATGTCATGGCTCGATGGGGTAGGCGTATCCACACTGCGGTCGCTGCTGGTCAAGCTCGTCAACGCCTGTACCCTCAGCAGCTGGTTTACGACCTGCTTGAGGCATTTCGTGTTTCGCAAACACCGATCGATCACCCTACGATGCAAGATATCGGCGTGTTTAGTCGAATCATGCAGGATGTTGAAACCGTCTATATGAGCGTCGATACGGCGAACCGCTTCACTCAAATTTTGAACTTTCTTCAAGTTCTAGCTGATCGGGGATACAACACGTCGTCATATGAGGTTTCGCAGCGTCCAGACGCAGTAACGGTTTCGACGATCCATAAAATGAAGGGGCTCGAGTTCCCAGTAGTTTTCGTTGTCGACGTTGAGAATCAACGATTTCCGAAAAGGCGGCGTGGCTACGAGAAATGGCTACCAGCCGAACTAGTCCAAGGTTCACTCGACAAAGGTTCCTATCAGTCGACTCGCGAAGAGCAAGCGCGCCTTTTCTATACGGCCGTGACCCGCGCAGAACGATACCTTTACGTGACCGGTTCTGCT
The DNA here is from genome assembly GCA_040217575.1 of Alphaproteobacteria bacterium. Taxonomy (GTDB): domain Bacteria; phylum Pseudomonadota; class Alphaproteobacteria; order UBA8366; family Aestuariispiraceae; genus Pacificispira. The sequence continues at coordinate 940,670 of JAVJPW010000002.1, forward strand.
CAAAACGGTTGGGTGAGGCGCGCACTCAGAACCTCCCCGTTTGCGGCACGCTTGCAGCATGCTGAAATTCATCAGGATCCCATCCAACCGCCCTTTCTACTGCCACGGCATCCCTCGGCGCGGCGGCTGGAAGAAGCAAACCTTCCGACAACGTACTCTGATATCAAATATTATTTGCGGTGTCCTAAGGACTACCAGTTTCGAAAGGTTTATGGGTTCAGCCCACCAGTACCGGATCTCTTCGGCTTTGGGATGACGGTTCATGCTGCGATCGGTCGCATACATGCGGAGTTTGTGAATCAACCCCCAACTGAGCATGAGGCGGCTGCGATTGCTGAAGATATTTTTCATGTAAAGCACGTCCCTCAGGCTCGCGATCCGGTCAATCGTCCGGGTCCTTACGAGCGCGCCCAGAACCGTGCCGTCGAGCTCGTCACGAACTACACACAGGATTTCGCCGAGGATTTTGTTCACCGCCGCCAAGTTGAGGCAAGATTCGAGATTCCATCCGGCAATACCGTTATCTCTGGCGCAATCGACTTAATGATACATGAAAATGAAGCTGGCGACTTGATCGATGCGTGTGTTGTCGATTTCAAAACGATGGAAGGAGGAGAGAATCCGATCGACTCCGATACGTTGGAATGGACTGAACTTGCGCTCCAGGTCCAACTCTACGCAAGGGCAGCCCGCGACGTGTTGCTTGAAACTGCCGACCAGGGCCACGTGCATTTACTGAAAGACAACCAGCGGATCGAAGTGCCTGTTAACGATGTTGCCCTCGATGCCGCATTGGATCTCGTTCAATGGGCTGTAAATAGGATCATTGCCGAAGACTTTCCTATGCGTCCTCATCAACACAAGTGCGGTGAGTGCGATTTTAGGCAAATCTGCGCTCAGGTCCCTGAAGATTTCGGAACGAACGAAGCGCCGCCTTCAATTAGCGTTCCCGGCGGACAACAGCTATTGCCTCCAGCATTTCGTTTCTATGAACCGAATTAGCGAAGCTTGGGGCCGAGGAAATCTACGAGCGTTTTTTCCAGCACCGCAGTATCTCTGGTCTGACATTCCCAAACGACAAGCACGTTCCAGCTAAGGGACTTCAACTGTTCGATCATCTCCCGGTCTCTTTCAACATTCCTATCTAATTTACGTGACCAGAAAGACTTTCTTGTTTTAGGACGTGCTGCACGTTTGCATTCAGGATGCTGATGCCAAAAACAGCCGTGTACGAAGATAACCCTTCTTCTGCCGGCAAACACAATGTCAGGGGAACCTGGAAGGTCACGGCGGTGTAGTCGGTAACGATATCCCAGAGCATAAAGGAACTTTCGAACAACTAACTCAGGTTTTGTGTTTTTTTGCCCAACCCTGCTCATTAGCTTGCTGCGTTCTTTGGTCGTAAGGTAATCCGTCATCTTTAAGATCCACTGCAAGTTCAATGGTAAAACGCCGTCTAGAAAAGCGGTGTAAAACATAGGTTTGGTAATGTTCACGGGCGACGCGGAACAGCCTCAAAAGTCGACTATAGATTTTCCTGGACGCCAGCACGAGTCGGCGTATCCTTAAAAACTCTGCAACAAGGTGGCGCTATCTAGGCGCGGAATAATTCCGCCGTGCGGCGGCCTGTGTTGTGGAGTTCCAAAATGGAAGAAGTGAAGATTGAGCGACTTTTGGTCAGCGTGGAAGAGGCTGGCATTGCGTTATCAGTAGGCCGATCGACAGTTTGGAAGTTGATTAATTCCGGAAATCTTCAAACTAGAAAAATTGGACGGCGTCGACTCGTGACGGTAGAGTCTGTCCAGTCAGTTGCCAAACGCGGCGCTGCCTAATCCGGGTGCAGGCAAACTTAATGCCCCGCGATTTCCAGGCTGAGGTCGACTCGGACGGCTGGGTTGCCCTGTTTTCGACCAAACTAAAACTGATCGAGGTCGTCACGGCAGACCGCCGGTTACGCGAGGCGGATCTGCGTACGTTACTCAGTTTAATAAACCACGCCAACGCGAGAACTGGCTTGGCTTGGCCATCTGTAGCGCGACTTGCTCAAAAAACCGGTCTGAAGACTCGTTCTGTCCAGGTGGCAATTTCACGTCTTGCAGAACTGGGATACGTCGATCGCGCAATCAACGCTGGCAGAGGCGGATCAAACCTTTATACCGTCAGATGGAGCACAAATTCATGCGCCCCTGAATCACTGTACACCCCCGCACCGCTAAGCACCGGGGAGCGAACCACTGATCGTCACTCCCCTGCATCGGGATGTGCCAACTCCCTGCACCACCATTCACCCAAACTGGTGAAGGAAAGAACCACTGAATTAGTGCAAGGGAACAAGGCCGACCCGGTTATCCCGGATCGGCAGCCGATCCATCCCGCTGACAGACGGCTCTGGGAGGCCATTGGTGTTGCCATGAATCGCGAACCCGGAAGTCATCGAAGAATTGCTAAGGATGTCGGAGTTACCTTTGCGTCATTCCAGCGGTGGCGTGTTCACCGAGATAGCCATGAACTTAACGAAGTCCAAAGGGCGCTCTTAGAAAATCACCCAACAATTCAGCAAATCCTGCAACAGGACACTTCCTCGAAAACTAAGAGCCCTGCCGACAGGTAACATCCCTCTCGCTGGTAGGTGCAATGGGTTCGATATTCCATGGTTAGATAGTTTGTTCTCCCCACCCACACCGTTAACCACCGTATTTTGCGGAGCTCTCATGCCAATCCATCGCAATTCCCGAGGTCAGTTTCTGCCTGGCAACAGCGGTCGGAAACGTGGTGCTCTAGGTCGCGTTTCGAAGGTAGTGCGATCCGCATTAGAGGAGGGCGCAGTCGACGCTGCTGCAACGCTTACAGAGGCCGCCCGCAGTGGTGACGTGAAGGCCGCCTTGGCGATTATCCGGCTTGTTAGTCCACCGCCGCGGGATCGCTTGATCGCAGTTGACATTCCTGTTCTCAAAAAAGCGTTGGACGCACCACAGGCAATTGCCGCGATTGCTGCGGCCGCGGCGAGGGCGGAGATCACGGCCTCTGAAGCCGCGTCATTAACGGACCTGGTAGACCATTGGCGGACCGCTCACGAATTGGCGGATTTGGAGCAACGAATCAAACACCTAGAGGAGCGCGAAAGATGACAAGCATTGAAACGAGGTTGGAGCGTTTGGAGCGAAAAATGGCTAAAGTTGATCCTACGCTACTAGCGAAAGCGATGGTGAGCGCTTCCCAGGGGCAGTGGCCAGGCGATCCTTCCCTTGCCGAACTTGTCTCTGCGCATCGCTTCTCGCTTCTCGCGATTGAAGTTGTCCAGACGGGAGTAGACGGCGAGCCAGATATCGAATCTATTGCCAAACAATCTGATCTGGGCATCCTGACTCAAGACGAATTGGACTTTATCAAGTCCGCTATTCCTCCGAAGTGCTTTGGACATGGTGCCAATTGATCAGAAGGGGGAGAAGCAAATGCACCTAGCTTTACGGTGTGCTGCCCAAAAAGTCGTTGACTGCTGTATCGATGGTCAACTCAGTCAGGTCGGCTCCAAAGTCAGTAAGGATCTGTTTTCGAGCCTTTCTTGAAAGGCGAGCGTGGTTTCCTCTGAGCTCAGGTCTATTGTTCCAAAATCGTTGAATCACCGTTTTCATTACAACGTCCTGATCTAGGGATTCGGCGAACAGCCGGTCAATCTCTTTGACGCAAATCCGATTGAGATTTGATAGAGAGATTGCATTCTCAAACGTGAGAGGTTGCTGCGGAGTATTCTGGAAGTCGAATTGTCCTAGCTCTGCAGGTTTGCCTTCCCAAAACAGTTTGAGCCTAGCTGCGTTATCACTCGCGAACTGGGAGAACTTTGGAGAAGATGTTGAGTGCACGTGCGAAATACTATTCCTTAGGTGACGCAGATATCCAACTGTAATGAAGAAACCTGCCTCTGGTGGAGACTGTAGCCAACGACTCAGTCGTGCAAGAAGCTGATCTTCGATCGCATCTCTCTTTAGGCTGTCTTCTGGTGAGGGTTGGATTTCCTTCCTCAGATCTTGGACTTGTTCATAATAAGCGAGTGCGTGCTCGAAACCAAAAACGACCGCCACTTCTGCAAGTGTATTTTCAGTATCTTGTGAAAACCTTGGCAAGTCTGAGCCCAGCCTATGGATCCTCGACGCATACGGATTGTTTGGAAATATTTCGGTCGTATACGCATCGGGCTGGGATAACGAAGTCGAGTGTATATGACTTGATAGCTCGTGTTGAGCCATAGCCATAAAACATAGCTGATCGTTTACAGAGGTAAGTCGTTCAAGAAAGTTCTGACATGTTGGTGTCTTCCGCATAGTTTTGTCCTGCACACTCAGATTGCGATTTTGCAATGTTGAGAACGAAAAACCCGATTGGGCAAGACGAAGCCACCCAACTCATTGATCTATGTGAACCGATATGTGGGACGGAATGTGGGATGCGCCTAAGTGGCGTCCCAGACATCCAAATCAAATCAATTTCTTACGAAAAATCAGTGGCGGAGAGAGGGGGATTCGAACCCCCGAGGGGCTTCCACCCCAACACGATTTCCAGTCGTGCGCCTTAAACCGCTCGGCCATCTCTCCGGATCATGCCGGCCCCGGTTCGCGGTTGCGATCAGGGCATCGGCGCCATCGTTTTTCAAAGGCGGCGGACCATAACCGAGGCATCGGATTCGGGCAAGCGCCGGATCGGTCCCTGGGCGGGAAAAAATGCGATAAATTGCAGCATTTCAGAGTTTTGGACCGATCAGCAATCCGTGCTAGTCTGCGCGCGCGCCGGTTCCGCGCAAACCAGATCGGGAAGGCAGTATTTTATGGCGATCCTTCGGTTCCTGGGCAGGGTGATGATCATCCTTTCCGTCGCGCTGACTGCCATCGGCGTCTTTGTCTGGCTGGACGGACGGGGAAATCAGCCCGCGGGGCAGGTCTGGTTCGACATGCATCAGTTTTCGCTGAATTATGCGCAGGTGATCGTTCAGCGACATCTGGGGCTGGAAAGCTTCTGGTTCGACCAGGTGCTGCCCTATTTGCAGCGCCCGGCGTGGGAAGCAATCCTGTGGGGGGTCATCGCGACACTGGTCGCGGGCGGTTTCCTGTTGTGGCTGGGTCGGGCGCGCCGCCGGCGCCGGACGGGGGGGCTTTAGTCCCGCGCTGACGACCCTCGCAGCGGGTGGTCAGTTGTCGCCCATCTTGAGCGCTTCCAGAAAGGCCGACTGCGGAATATCCACCTTGCCGAACTGGCGCATGCGCTTTTTGCCTTCCTTCTGCTTCTCCAGAAGTTTGCGTTTGCGCGTTATATCCCCGCCATAGCATTTCGCGGTCACGTCCTTGCGCAGCGCGCCCAGCGTTTCGCGCGCGATGATCTTGCCTCCGATCGCCGCCTGCAGGGCGACCTTGAACAGCTGTCGCGGGATCAGGTCCTTGAGCCGCGAGCAGATGTGGCGCCCGCGATATTCGGCCTGGGTCTTGTGGACGATCATGGCAAGCGCGTCGACCGGGTCGCCGTTGATCAAGATGGAAACCTTGACCAGTTCGCCGTCGCGATACCCGATCATTTCATAGTCGAAGGAGGCATAGCCGCGGCTGACCGACTTCAGGCGGTCATAGAAGTCGAACACAACTTCGTTCAGCGGCAGGTCATAGACGACCATGGCCCGGTCGCCGACATAGGTCAGTTCCTTCTGTTCCCCGCGCTTTTCCGTGCACAGCGTCAGGACCGGCCCCAGATAGTCGTCCGGCACCATGATGGTCGCCTTGATCCACGGTTCCTGGATGTTCTCGATATAGGTGACGTCCGGGAAGTCGGCCGGATTATGCAGGTCGATCTCCTCTCCGTTCGTCAGCTTGATCTTGTAGACGACCGACGGCGCGGTGGAGATAAGGTCCAGATCATATTCCCGGTTCAGCCGTTCCTGAATGATTTCCAGATGCAGAAGACCCAGGAAGCCGCAGCGGAAGCCGAAGCCGAGCGCCGCCGAGGTTTCCATTTCCGAATGGAAACTGGAATCATTCAGCGCCAGCTTTGCCATGGCCTCGCGCAGGGCCTCGAACTCCGAGGAATCGACCGGGAACAGACCGCAGAAGACCACCGGGACCGTCGGTTTGAAGCCGGGCAGGGGACGGTCGGTCGGTCGTTTTTCTTCGGTAATCGTGTCCCCGATCCGGCAGTCGGCGACGGTTTTGATCCCTGCGGTGATGAAACCCATTTCGCCGGGGCCCAGACTGTCGACCACCAGCCCCTTGGGCGTAAAGACACCGACCCGATCGACATCATAGGCGGCGCCGGTGGAAAGCAGGCGGATCTTCTGACCCTTCTTGATCGTGCCTTCCACGACACGGATCAGGGTCACGACACCCAGATAGGCGTCATACCAGCTGTCAACCAGCATGGCGCGCAGGGGCGCCGTCGCATCCTCGATCGGCGGCGGGGGCAGACGGGTGACCAGCGCTTCCAGCAATGCGTCGATTCCGACGCCCGACTTGGCTGAAATTTCCAGCGCATCGGCACAGTCCAGGCCGATGACGTCTTCGACCTGGCGCTTAACGCGTTCCGGTTCCGCCGCTGGCAGGTCAATCTTGTTCAGGACCGGCAGAATTTCCAGGTCGTTGTCCAGCGCCAGATAGACGTTGGCCAGTGTCTGTGCCTCCACCCCTTGTGACGCGTCGACGACCAGCAGGGCGCCTTCACATGCGGCGAGCGACCGGCTGACCTCGTACGAGAAATCGACATGGCCGGGCGTGTCCATCAGGTTCAGCGTATAACGGACGCCATCCTTCGCAGTATAGAGAAGGCGCACCGTCTGGGCCTTGATCGTGATGCCGCGTTCCCGCTCGATATCCATGGAATCGAGCACCTGTTCCTTCATCTCCCGATTGGTCAGTCCGCCGCACTGCTGGATCAGTCGGTCCGCCAGTGTCGACTTGCCATGGTCGATATGGGCAATGATGGAAAAGTTGCGGATATGGCTTTGGTCGGTCATCTGTTACGTGCTTTCGGCGCCCGGAAATCGGGGGTTCAACTGGCGCGGAAAATAGGGCCTGGCGAGGTCCCTGACAACTTCGATTCTGGTCGGTGTCAGGCCGGGTCAGACGGACGGTTCGCCGTAATACAGCGTTACCGCGTGCTTGGCTTCGGCGAAGAAAAGATAGCGTTCCGCAAACAGGCCGACGGCGCCGGTCACAAGCGCCAGTCCGATCAGACCCAGCGCCGCCATGCCGTCGGAATAGCCGGCGAACAGGATGCCCAGCATCGGAAAGACAAAGCCCCAGATCAGCGCAATCCGGCGCAGGCGGGCGGCATGCCGCCGGGCCACCCGAAACCCCATTTCGTCCAGCAGATAGTTGGTCCCCTCATGCGGCGGTTCCAGTGGCTTTACCCGACCCAGGCCGCCCAGGCCCGTCGCGCTTTCGGCGGTCGATCGGGGCGCCGCGCGCCCGACGGCGCGCCAATATGCCAGCTTGGACGCCAGCCCGACCAGCAGCAGAATGGAAGCCGCGTTCATCATCCCTTCGTTCAGGAACCCGAAAACAACCGCCAGAGCACAAATCAGGACGGCACCGGAACCAAGCGCAAGGGTCGCATAGCAGACCGGGGTCCAGGCCGTGGACCAGGCCGGCACAGTCTTCAGCGACGCATAGATCATGGCCGTGCACAGGACCGTCACCGCTGCACAGGCCGCGGTGACAGCCCCCAGCGCCGGTTGCCAAGGTTCGGTCAGGTCGGGGAAATAGACCCGCCCCGCGCAATAGGCGGCCATGGGCACAAAGGTCAGAATTGCCATAACACCTTCCCGGCTCAGCCAGGACGTGCGCCATTGGCTGAGCGCGCGCCACGCCCGTTCGGGGTGACCCAAGTGAAAGGTCGACGCCAGAAGTCCGCCCGATATCAGGACGAAAGCCGTGCCGATACCAGCCAGCGTCACGGCCATGTCCGTCGGAATCCAGCCCGCAAGATCCATCAGCGCGAACAGGATCAACAGGCCGTAGCCGGCACCGGACGCGGTGGTGAAAAGGATGACGGATTTGGCCGGATGCATGGTCGGAAACCCCATTGGAAACGCTCGGCAATTCTTCCCATTTCCGTCGCGTTGTGACAAGGGCGACCGATAAGTCCAGTTGGGCCGGCTGCCCACAGGGATTATTGGTCAAAAGAAAAAAGCCCCGGCAATGCCGGGACCCTTTTCCTTGTCCTGATTGGATTTGGCGGTGTTATTCCGCCGCATCCGTCGCGGTTTCGTCTTCCGCGGATTCTTCGTTGGCGGCCCGTTCGGCTTCCAGCGCAGCCTGGGCGGCGGCGCGTTCTGCCTGGATCGCCTTGTCGCGGCTGTTGGCAACGCCACGCAGACGCTTCATGACCGATCCGGTACCGGCCGGGATCAGGCGACCGACGATGACGTTTTCCTTCAGGCCTTCCAGCGTGTCGATCTTGCCGTTCACGGCGGCTTCGGTCAGCACGCGGGTCGTTTCCTGGAAGGATGCAGCCGAGATGAAGGAATTGGTCTGCAGGCTTGCCTTGGTGATGCCCTGCAGGACCGGCTTGACCGTAAGCGGGGTCTTGCCTTCCTTCTCCAGGTTTTCGTTCATCGTCTGGACTTCGTAACGGTCCAGAATTTCGCCTGCCAGCATGTAGCTGTCGCCCGGATGGACCACTTCGACCTTCTGCAGCATCTGGCGGACGATCACTTCGATATGCTTGTCGTTGATCTTCACGCCCTGCAGACGATAGACGTCCTGGATCTCCTTGCAGAGGTAGTCGGCCAGCGCTTCCACGCCAAGCACTTCCAGAATGTCGTGCGGCACCGGGTTGCCGTCCATTAGCATTTCACCCTTCTGGATGAAGTCGCCTTCCTGAACGGTGATGTGCTTGCCCTTCGGAACAAGGAATTCCGACGGATCCTTGTCCTCGTCCGCGGGACGGATGACGATCCGGCGCTTGGTCTTGTAGTCCTTGCCGAATTCGATATAGCCGTCCTGATCCGCGATGATCGCGAATTCCTTGGGCTTGCGGGCTTCGAACAGTTCCGCCACGCGCGGCAGACCACCCGTAATGTCGCGGGTCTTGGAGCTTTCCCGCGGAATGCGTGCCAGCACGTCCCCGGCCTTCACTTCGGTCTGGTTATGGACCGACAGGATCGCGTCCACCGACATGAAATAGCGCGCTTCCAGACCGTTCGGCAGGGTGACGACGCCGCCATCCTTGTCACGCAGCGTGATCCGCGGGCGCAGGTCGGCACCCTGTGCCTGCTGCTTCCAGTCGATCACGACCTTGGACGAGATGCCCGTCGCTTCGTCGACGACGTCGCGGACGCTGACGCCCTCGACCAGGTCGACATAGTGGGCAACCCCTTCCGTTTCCGTGATGATCGGAATGGTGTACGGGTCCCATTCGGCCATCGTCTGGCCCTTGACTACCTGGGTTTCGTCGTCCACCCGAAGGCGGGCGCCGTACGGAATGCGGTGTTTCGCGCGTTCCCGACCCAGTTCGTCCAGCACAACCAGTTCGCAGTTCCGGCCCATGACGACCAGGCGGCCCTCACTGTCGGTCACGACGTTCTTGTTGTTGATCTTGAGCGTCCCGTCGATCGAGCTTTCGACCGAGTTCTGCTCCGCCCCGCGCTGTGCCGCGCCGCCGATGTGGAAGGTCCGCATGGTAAGCTGCGTACCCGGTTCCCCGATCGACTGCGCCGCGATGACGCCGATGGCCTCGCCAATGTTGACGACGGTCCCGCGGGCCAGGTCACGGCCATAACAGGTGCCGCAGACGCCGACTTTGGTCTCGCAGGTCAGGACCGAACGGATCTTGACCGAATCGATACCGGCGGTTTCGATCGCATCGGCTTCCGGTTCCGTGATCAGGTCCCCGGCCTTGACGATGGTCTCGCCCGACAGCGGGTCGATCACGTCTTCGGCCGTGCAGCGGCCCAGGATCCGTTCCGCCAGGCCTTCGATGACGTCGCCGCCTTCGATGACTGCACGCATGGTCAGTCCCTGGGACGTACCGCAGTCTTCTTCGACCACGATCGCATCCTGGGCAACGTCCACCAGTCGGCGGGTCAGGTACCCGGAGTTCGCCGTCTTCAACGCCGTATCCGCCAGGCCCTTACGGGCGCCGTGGGTGGAGTTGAAGTATTCGAGGACCGTCAGCCCCTCCTTGAAGTTGGAGATGATCGGCGTTTCGATGATTTCACCCGACGGCTTCGCCATCAGGCCGCGCATCCCGGCCAGCTGCTTGATCTGTGCGGGCGACCCACGGGCCCCGGAATGGGCCATCATGTAGACCGAGTTCAGCTCCTTGCCGGTGCCGGCCTGCATGATCTTCATCATCTCGTCCGCGACCTTGTCGGTCGTGCCGGACCAGAGGTCGACCACCTTGTTGTATTTCTCAAGCTGGGTGATCAGGCCGTCCAGATACTGCTGTTCGTATTCCTTGACCTGATTCTGGGCCTCTTCGATCAGTTTGATCTTCGCTTCCGGAACGACCAGGTCGTCCTTGCCGAAAGAAATGCCGGCACGGCACGCCCAGCCGAAGCCAAGACCCATCAGCCGGTCGCAGAAAATGACCGTCTCTTTCTGACCGGTGTGGCGGTAGACCACGTCGATCAGGTTCTGAATGTCCTTCTTGGTCAGCAGCCGGTTGATCAGGCTGAAGGGCAGATGCGGGTGCTTCGGCAGAATCTGCGCCAGCAGCATCCGGCCCGGCGTCGTCAGAACGCGCTCGACCTTCGGGTTGCCTTCGTTATCGACGGTCTCATAGATCGACTTGATCCGGCTGTGAAGGCTGATGGCCTTCGTTTCCATCGCATGTTCGATCTCTGCCAGCGTGGCATAAAGCGGTACGCGGTGTGCCTTGGCCTTGCCGTCCGTCAGAAGCTTGAAGCCTTTCTTCGGATCGGTTTCATCCAGCAACGTTCCCGTCGCAGCATCGCGCAGAACCACGTCGTCCCGTTCCAGGGCCGCCGACAGCGCCTCGACACTGTCGACATGCACGACCGGCGTCGGCGCGTTCGCCTGTTCCGTCGTGATGTAATACAGGCCCAGAATGATGTCCTGGGACGGCACGATGATCGGCTTACCGTTGGCGGGCGACAGGATGTTGTTCGTCGACATCATCAGGACGCGCGCTTCAAGCTGGCTTTCCAGCGACAGCGGCACATGGACCGCCATCTGGTCACCGTCGAAGTCGGCATTGAACGCGGCACAGACCAGCGGGTGCAGCTGGATCGCCTTGCCTTCGATCAGTTTCGGTTCGAACGCCTGAATGCCCAGACGGTGCAGCGTCGGCGCACGGTTCAGCAGTACCGGATGTTCGCGGATGACCTCTTCCAGGATGTCCCAGACTTCCGGGCGTTCCTTTTCGACGACACGTTTCGCCGCCTTGATGGTCGATGCCAGGCCGTAGGTCTCAAGCTTCGAATAGATAAACGGCTTGAACAGTTCCAGCGCCATCTTCTTGGGCAGCCCGCACTGATGCAGCATCAGTTCCGGGCCGACCACGATGACCGAACGACCGGAATAGTCGACGCGCTTACCCAGCAGGTTCTGGCGGAAGCGGCCCTGTTTGCCTTTCAGCATGTCGGAAAGCGATTTCAGCGGGCGCTTGTTCGCGCCGGTGATGACGCGGCCGCGACGGCCGTTGTCGAACAGCGCATCCACGGATTCCTGCAGCATGCGCTTTTCGTTGCGAACGATGATGTCCGGCGCGCGCAGTTCGATCAGCCGGCGCAGACGGTTGTTCCGGTTGATGACGCGGCGGTACAGGTCGTTCAGGTCGGACGTTGCGAAACGGCCGCCGTCCAGCGGGACCAGCGGGCGCAGTTCCGGCGGAATGACCGGGACGACATCCAGGATCATCCATTCCGGGCGCGCGCCGGAGTTCTGGAACGCTTCCAGAAGCTTCAGGCGCTTGACCAGTTTCTTGCGCTTGGCTTCGGAACCGGTTTCGGCCAGATCTTCGCGGGTCTTTTCGATCGCTTCTTCGACTTCGATCTGCGACAGCATGGTCTTCAGCGCTTCGGCACCGATCTCGGCGGTAAACGCATCGTCGCCATACTTGTCCTGGGCGTCGAGATATTCATCCTCGGTCATCAGCGACTGGATCTTCAGATCGGTCAGACCCGGTTCCGTAACGACGTAGTTTTCGAAATAGAGGACGCGCTCCAGATCTTTCAGCGTCATGTCCATCAGAAGCCCGATGCGGCTGGGCAAGGACTTCAGGAACCAGATATGCGCGACCGGCGACGCCAGTTCGATATGGCCCATCCGTTCGCGGCGGACCTTGGACAGGGTCACTTCGACACCGCACTTTTCACAGACGATGCCTTTGTACTTCATGCGCTTGTACTTGCCGCACAGGCATTCGTAATCCTTGATCGGACCAAAGATCCGGGCACAGAACAGGCCGTCCCGTTCCGGCTTGAAGGTACGATAGTTGATCGTCTCCGGCTTCTTGATCTCACCGTAGGACCAGGACCGGATCCGCTCGGGCGATGCCAGCGAGATCTGGATATGGTCAAAGCTCTGGAGACCTTGGGGTTGGCCGAAAAGCTGCATCAACTCATTCATCGGGCTCTCCTTTCGCGTCCTTCATCCGACGCGTTCATACAGGGAAGAAATGGATATCCGTCGCAGGTCCGCCGGATCACATTTCCTCCTGGATCAGTTCCACATTCAGGCCAAGCGACCGCAGTTCCTTGACCAGAACGTTGAAGCTTTCCGGAATACCGGCTTCGAAGTTGTCGTCGCCGCGGACGATGGCTTCGTAGGTCTTGGTCCGGCCGGACACGTCGTCCGACTTCACCGTCAGCATTTCCTGCAGCGTGTAGGACGCGCCATAGGCTTCCAGGGCCCAGACCTCCATTTCGCCGAAACGCTGGCCGCCGAACTGCGCCTTCCCGCCCAGCGGCTGCTGGGTGACAAGCGAATACGGGCCGATCGACCGGGCGTGGATCTTGTCGTCCACCAGGTGGTGCAGCTTCAGCATGTAGATGATGCCGACCGTCACCGGGCGTTCGAAGATTTCGCCGGTCCGTCCGTCCGTCAGCCAGACCTGACCGGATTCCTGAAGGCCCGCCTTGGTCAGCATTTCGTTGATGTCGTCCTCGCGCGCGCCGTCAAAGACCGGCGTTGCAATCGGAATACCGCCCGTCAGGTTACCGGCCAGTTCCAGAACGTTGTCGTCGTCCATCTTTTTGATGTCAGCCGAAATCTCGGCCTTGTCATAGACGGTATCCAACGTTTTGCGCAGGTCGGTCAGCTTGCCGCCGGCCTTATAGTGTTCCAGCGCCTCGTTGACCTGGCGACCCAGGCTGGCGCATGCCCAGCCCAAATGGGTTTCCAGAATCTGACCAACGTTCATGCGGCTTGGCACGCCAAGCGGGTTCAGGACGATGTCGACCGGGGTGCCGTCTTCGTTGTAGGGCATGTCCTCGATCGGCATGATCTTGGAGATAACACCCTTGTTCCCGTGACGGCCGGCCATCTTGTCGCCCGGCTGCAGCTTGCGCTTCACAGCGACGAAGACCTTGATCATTTTCATCACGCCCGGCGGCAGTTCATCGCCGCTCTGGACCTTTTCGACCTTGTCGTCGAAACGGGCCTGAACACGTGCGACGGCTTCGTCGAACTGCTTGCGGATCACGTCCAGGTCGTCATTGACCCCGGCGTCATCCACCGAAACCTGACGCAGCTGACCGGTGGTCAGTTCATCCAGTTCGTCGCGGGTGACCTTGGCACCGGTCTTGAAGCCCTTCGGCCCGGCGGTAACCTTCTTGCCGTCGACCAGATCCAGGAAGCGGTTCCGGAAGGACCGTTCCAGGATGCCGCGTTCGTCGTCGCGGTCCTTCGCCAGCTTTTCGATTTCCGCGCGTTCGATGGCCAGCGCACGTTCGTCCTTGTCCACCCCACGGCGGGAGAAGACGCGCACTTCGACGACCGTGCCTTTGGAACCCGGCGGCATGCGAAGCGACGTATCGCGAACGTCCGAAGCCTTTTCACCGAAAATCGCGCGCAGCAGCTTTTCTTCGGGCGTCATCGGGCTTTCGCCTTTCGGCGTCACCTTGCCGACCAGAATGTCGCTGGCTTCAACCTCGGCACCGATATAGACGATCCCGGCCTCGTCGAGGTTCTTCAGAGCCTCTTCACCGACGTTCGGGATGTCGCGGGTGATTTCTTCCTGACCCAGCTTGGTGTCGCGGGCCATGACCTCGTATTCCTCGATATGGATCGAGGTGAAGACGTCATCGCGCACGATACGTTCGGAAATCAGGATCGAATCTTCGAAGTTGTACCCGTTCCACGGCATGAACGCGACCAGCACGTTCCGGCCCAGCGCCAGCTCGCCCAGGTCCGTCGACGGACCGTCGCCGATGATATCGCCAGCCTTAATGATATCCCCGACTTTCACCAGCGGGCGCTGCGTGATGCAGGTGGACTGGTTGGAACGCTGGAACTTCAGCAGGTTGTAGATATCGACGGAGCTTTCGCGCTGTGCTTCCGGGTCCGTGCGGCGCACGACGATACGCGTCGCATCGACCTGGTCGATGACGCCATCATGCTTTGCGACGATGGAAACGCCGGAATCCTTTGCGACGCGGCTTTCCATCCCGGTGCCGACCAGCGGCGCCGACGCCTGCAGCAAGGGCACTGCCTGCCGCTGCATGTTGGAACCCATCAGCGCGCGGTTCGCATCGTCGTTTTCCAGGAACGGGATCAGCGCCGCCGCAACGGACACGACCTGACGCGGAGAAACGTCCATCAGGTCCACATCTTGCGGGCGGGCGACCATATAGTCACCGCGTGCGCGGCACTGAACCAGATCTTCCGTCAGATTGCCTTTTGCATCGACCGGGCTGTTTGCCTGGGCGACCGTATAACGGCTTTCTTCCATGGCCGACATATAGACGACTTCGTCGGTGACCTTGCCGTCGGCGACCTTGCGGTACGGCGTTTCGATGAAACCGTACTTGTTGACCCGCGCATATGTGGCCAGCGAGTTGATCAGACCGATGTTCGGGCCTTCCGGCGTTTCGATCGGGCAGATACGGCCATAATGGGTCGGGTGCACGTCGCGCACCTCGAACCCGGCGCGTTCGCGCGTCAGACCGCCCGGGCCAAGCGCCGACAGGCGGCGCTTGTGGGTGACTTCCGACAGCGGGTTCGTCTGGTCCATGAACTGCGACAGCTGCGAAGAGCCGAAGAATTCACGCACCGCGGCCGCGGCCGGTTTCGCATTGATCAGGTCGTGCGGCATGACGCTGTCGATGTCGACGGAGCTCATGCGCTCGCGGATCGCGCGTTCCATCCGTAACAGGCCGATGCGGTACTGGTTTTCCATCAGTTCGCCGACCGAACGCACCCGGCGGTTGCCCAGATGGTCGATGTCGTCGATTTCACCCCGGCCGTCCTTCAGTTCCACCAGAACCTTCAGGATGGACAGGATGTCTTCGCGCCGCAGCGTGCGGATATGGTCCGGAACCTCGTCAAGGTCATAGCCCAGACGGGAGTTCATCTTGACCCGGCCGACGGCCGACAGGTCGTAGCGTTCCGAATCGAAGAACAGGCTGTTGAACAGCGCTTCCGCGGTTTCAAGCGTCGGCGGTTCGCCCGGGCGCATGACACGGTAGATGTCGATCAGCGCATCTTCGCGGTTCGCATTCTTGTCCGCGGCCAGCGTGTTGCGGATCCACGGGCCGACATTGACCATATCGATGTGAAGGGTCGGCAGGTCCTTGATGCCGTTGTCGACCAGCTGCTGAAGGTTGTCTTCCGTCAGCTCGTCCCCGGCTTCGACCAGAACAAGGCCGGTCTTTTCGTCGATCAGGTCCTCGGCGGCGAAACGGCCGATCAGGTCGTCCTGGCGCGCCAGCACGTCCTTCACGCCGGCATCCGCCAGCTTGCGGATCAGGCGCGGGGTGATTTTCTGTTCCGCTTCGACGATGACTTCGCCGGATTTGGCGTCGATCAGGTCGTGATGCAGCTTCTGGCCACGCAGGCGTTCGGCGTCGAACGGCGTCTGCCAGCCCTTCTTGGTCAGCGTATAGGTGATCGTGTCATAGAACGCGCCCAGAATTTCTTCCTTGGACATGCCCTGTGCCAGACCCGGATCCAGCTCTTCGCCTTCCTTGGCCAGTTCGGCGCGCTTGGCCGCGGTCGCCGCGTCATCCAGCGCCAGCAGAAGCGTCGTTGCCGGCAGCTTGCGGCGGCGGTCGATACGCACATAGGCCAGGTCCTTGGCATCGAATTCGAAATCCAGCCAGGAACCGCGGTACGGAATCACCCGTGCGGCGAACAGGTACTTGCCCGACGAATGGGTCTTGCCCTTGTCATGATCGAAGAACACACCCGGCGAACGGTGCATTTGCGATACGATCACGCGTTCGGTTCCGTTCACGATGAACGTACCATGTTCCGTCATGAGCGGGATATCGCCCATGTAGACTTCCTGTTCCTTGATGTCGCGCAGCGAACGGGAACCGGTTTCTTCGTCCACGTCCCAGACGACCAGGCGCAGGGAAACCTTCAGTTGCGCGGTATAGGTCAGACCGCGCTGCCGGCATTCCTCGACATCGTATTTCGGCTTTTCAAGCTCGTAGCGAACGAATTCCAGGCGCGACCGGTCCGAAAAATCCTTGATCGGAAAAACGCCGGAAAACACTTCCTGCAAGCCTGCCTGCGCGCGTTCGTCCATCGGGACGCCGGTCTGCAGGAAAGCATCGTAGGAGGTCTTCTGGACTTCGATCAGATTGGGCATCTGGGCCACTTCCGCCAAACGCCCGAAACTCTTGCGGATCCGCTTTGCACCCGTGAACGACATCGCCATCTCGTTCTTCATCCTTTGTCTGTTCCGCCGGTTCGGGGGCCGGACCCGCTTCCTTGCGGACCATTCCACAAACCGATCTTGTCCCGCCGGCCGGTTGAAGACGGGCTGCTGCCCGCGCATTCGTTGGCCGGTTTTCGCGGCTCAATCGGGACGGTCCTGAAACCGGTCCTTTTTGAGGCGCGTCGAGGGACGAGGCCAACATGCGGCCTCGCCCCCCTTTCGTACGCAGATGCGGCCGTTCCGGGGTCGCCGGAACACCCGCAAGAAAACCGGATTACTTCAGCTCGACGGTTGCGCCGGCTTCTTCCAGTTTCTTCTTCAGCTCTTCGGCCTCGTCCTTGGCAACGCCTTCCTTGACGGCTTTCGGCGCACCTTCGACAAGGTCCTTGGCTTCCTTCAGACCAAGGCCCGTGATCGCACGGACTTCCTTGATGACGTTGATTTTCTTGTCGCCGGCGGCGGCAAGAACGACGTCGAAGGAATCCTTTTCTTCAGCAGCCGGGGCGGCATCGCCACCACCAGCAGCGGCAACGCCCGCAACCGCGACAGGCGCGGCGGCGGAAACGCCCCATTTTTCTTCCAGCATCTTGGAGAGCTCTGCCGCCTCGATGACGGTCAGGTTCGAGAGCTCTTCAGCCAGTTTCTCTAGATCAGCCATTTCATTCACTCCGTAATTGGCAGTTCGTAAGGACTCGTTTCGTTACCGAGCCGCACCTCAATTCGAGTTTCCGTACGCACCGAACACGCGGGCCAATTGGCCAGCCGGTGCCTGCAGAACGCCAGCCACCTTCGTGGCCGGGGCCTGAATCAGACCGACAAGCTTGCCCCGCAGTTCGTCGAGCGACGGCAGTTTTGCCAGCGCTTCGACCTGTGCGGCGTCAAGGCCGGATCCATCAAGCCCGCCCGCGACGATTGAAATCTTCTCGTTTGATTTCCGGTAGTCGGTCACCACTTTGGCGGCCGCAACCGGGTCTTCAGAGAAACAAATCGCCGTCGGACCCGTAAACAGATCGTCCAGATGCTCGAACTTCGTTCCCTTCAGCGCCAGCTTTGCGAGCGTGTTCTTGGTTACCTTGTAACCCGCACCCGCATCGCGCATCTTTTGCCGAAGGTCGGAGACTTCCGCCACCGTCAGGCCCGACTGGCTGGTTACAACCACCAGGCTTGAGGTTTCGAACGTCTCGCGCAGCTCGGCGACCAGGGCTTCTTTCTTAGAACGTTCCACTGATCGTCTCCGCTGTTGTGGTCCCGCCCGCCCCATGGGGGCGTTTGGAACCGGTTCCACCAAAACACCGCGCCAACCTTGGTCGCGATGCTCACTTCCTGCCCGGGAGGATGGAAACGGCCAAAAAAGCCTTTCGCATTCCGCTCCTACCTATCTCATGACGGCTGGGTTTCCCCGCTTAAGCCAGGACGGACGCACGAAGTTCCGACATGGCACCGTCAATCTCGGACAGGTCATCGGGGTCACGATACGGCGACCCCGAATTCCGTCGCCTCAGGGCCTGACCGTCAGGCTTGGGGCTGTGCCGACGCCAGGTCCAGCTTGATGCCGGGACCCATGGTCGACGAAATAGATACACGCTTGATGTACGTGCCCTTTGCGCCGGACGGTTTGGCCGACTGAATGGCGCCGACGAACGCGCGCACATTTTCCGCCAGTTGTTCGGCGCTGAAGCTTGCCTTGCCGATGCCGGCATGGACGATCCCGGCCTTTTCGGCGCGGAACTGCACTTCACCCGCTTTTGCGTTCTTCACCGCGTCGGCGACGTTCGGCGTGACCGTGCCCAGCTTCGGGTTCGGCATCAGGCCGCGCGGACCCAGAACCTTACCCAGCCGGCCGACGATCGCCATCATGTCCGGCGATGCGATGACGCGTTCGAAATCCATCATGCCGCCCTGGACCTGTTCCATCAGGTCTTCGGCGCCGACGAAATCCGCACCCGCTTCCTTGGCTTCCTCGGCCTTGTCGCCACGCGCGAAGACCGCGACACGCACGGACTTGCCCGTGCCGTGTGGCAGTGCGCACGCACCACGGACCTGCTGGTCCGAATGGCGTGGGTCAATGCCCAGGTTCATGGCGATTTCCACGGACTCGTCGAATTTCGCGCCACCCTTCTTGAGAAGTTCAATCGCATCCTCGACCCCGTAGAGCTTCGCCCGGTCGATGTCGCCATAGGCGCCCTTAAGGCGTTTTCCCTGCTTCGCCATGACCGTTACTCCTGAACCGTGATGCCCATGGACCGCGCGGAACCCTTGATGGATTCCATCGCCGCTTCCACGGTGACAGCATTCATGTCTTCCAGCTTCGCTTCCGCGATTTCGCGCACCTGCGCGACGGTGACGGAACCGACCTTGTCCTTGTTCGGCGTGCCGGACCCTTTATTCACCTTGGCAGCCTTCTTCAGGTAATAGGCGGCCGGCGGGGTCTTGGTGACGAACGTGAAGCTGCGGTCTTCATACGCGGTGATGACCACCGGCGTCGGCGTGCCAGGTTCCTTGTCCTGGGTTGCCGCATTGAAGGCCTTGCAGAATTCCATGATGTTGATGCCGCGCTGGCCCAGGGCCGGCCCGACCGGCGGGGAAGGGTTGGCCTGTCCCGCCTTGATTTCGAGCTTGATGTAGCCCGCAATCTTTTTCTTCGCCATAACGAACCTTTTCCTTTCTCTGCCGCGCCCGAAATTCCGGGGCGGCTTCAGTTCGCGCCGCGGTTCAAACGGCTCCCGGTGGACTGATCCGGGACGGGCCTACCGCGACGGTTTCTCGACCGCTTCAAAAAGAAACCAGAAGTCCACTCAGAGCTTTTCGACCTGGGTGTATTCGAGTTCCACCGGTGTCGCGCGACCGAAAATCGACACCGTAACCTTCAGGCGGGCCTTTTCCTCGTCCACTTCTTCGACCGTTCCGTTGAAGGACGTGAACGGACCGTCGGAGACGCGAACCTGCTCGCCGATATCGAAAGTGATCGACGGTTTCGGCCGGTCGACCCCTTCCTTGACCTGATCCAGGATCCGCTGCGCCTCTTTCTCCGAAATCGGCGACGGGCGCTTGCCGGTACCCAGGAAACCCGTGACCTTGGCGGTGTTGCTCACCAGGTGCCAGGTCACGTCGTTCATTTCGCAATTCACCAGGACGTAGCCGGGGAAGAACTTGCGCTCGGCATTGACTTTCTTGCCGCGCCGCATCTCGACCACGGTTTCGGTCGGGACCTCCACCGTTTCGACCATGTCTTCCAGGCCTTGGGTGTGCACCTGTTCCATGATGGATTCGGCGACCTTCTTTTCGGATCCCGAAAACACGTGCACCACATACCAGCGTTTCGCCACGTCCAAACCTCTTGCTCTAAAACCCTTATCGACCAACCCCGTCTGACCGGACTTCCACCCGTCAGCGGCTGAGGATCAGTTCCACCAACCAGGCGATGATTCCGTCCACCGCCAGGAAAAACACCGCCATGATCGTCACCATGATGAAGACCATCAGCGTCGCGATACCCGTTTCCTTGCGCGTCGGCCACGTGACCTTGCTGGCCTCCTGGCGGACTTGACGAACGAACTGCGCGGGATTGGTCTTCGCCATCGTGATTTCGAACCTTGTTCTCGTACCTATCAGACCCAGAGGTGCCGCTTTTCAAAGGTTCCCGCGGCATATCCGGTACTGGACAAGTCGCGCAAACCACGGCACTGTTTTTCTAAAGCGTGCTCCTGAAGGCGCATCCAAGGCCGGTCCGGGACCACGCAAGCACAAACGCGCGGGATTGCCCGCCGCACCAACCGTTCGGAAAATTCAGCGCCTGCGCTTCAAGAAATCGCGCGCTGGAACGGTTCGGCAGGGCAACGCCGCGTGAAGTCGGCGTGGTTTAAGCCCTTAAACGCCCAAGCACAATACCCAAACGTAAAAATTTTTCGCGGGCGCGATTTCGCCACCCGTCCGCAACCGGTGCGTTCAGTTGCGAGTTCTGCGAAATCAGCGGCGGGAAACTGGCAGGGGCACAAGGATTCGAACCCTGGACCTACGGTTTTGGAGACCGTCGCTCTACCAACTGAGCTATACCCCTGCGGTCCACCGGGCCCGCGCGCCATCCCTGTCGGGACTGCGCGGACCCCGGCGCAACTTACTGAATGATGCTAGCGACGACGCCTGCACCGACGGTACGGCCGCCTTCGCGGATTGCGAAGCGCAGGCCTTCGTCCATGGCGATCGGCGCGATCAGCTCGACATCCATCGACACATTGTCGCCCGGCATCACCATTT
>JAVJPW010000005.1:0-536927 GCA_040217575.1 Alphaproteobacteria bacterium
GAGCGTGGCGCTGCCGTCGGTGATGGTGATGGTATCGCCGGCGCTGTTGGTGAGCGTGGCGCCGTCTGGGATGTTTGCGATCTCGATGGCGAGGCTCTCGGATGCGTCGGAGAGCGCGGATGTGATGTCGAGCGCGATGGCGGTGTCTTCGGCGCCTGTGGCGGCGCTGACCTCGAGGGAGGGCGTGTCGGCGACGGCATCGACGGAGACGGCGAGCGTGTCGGTCGATATAGCTTCCGCGCCGCCGTTGGATTCGATCGCGATGGCGCGGATGGTCAGATTAAACTCACCGCTGAAATTCTCGCTCGGGATAAGTTGCAGCCCGTCCAGATCACCGGGCTGCAGGACCCATGCCCCGGAAACATCATCATAGACACCGCTGGAGAGGGTAGCTCCTTCAGGCACGCCGGAAATAGCAATCGTTAGCGTTTCGGACCCGTCCGTATCCGCAATGGAAGCAGAAATGTCGAGGTTGACGGCGGTGTCTTCGAGTGCGTTTGACGTACCTGTGATGTCCAGATCCGGAGTGGAAACAGAGGTATCCTGAAGTCCGGGCGGGTTGGGCTGACCTGGTGTGCCGCCTGCGCCTGGCCCCCGCGTTTCGTCGTCGCTGCCTCTGCGCACGAAATTCGAAGAGGAAGCACCCGAATTGTTCGCCCCCTGGCCATTCTCCAGAAAATCAGGTGACACGCCCGTCAGGACGGAATCGCCCCGCAACTCGGAAGGGCCGGTATATTCCAATTCCTCATTTTCAAAACGATTGCCCTGGACATCGGTTACAGGACCGGGGCCTATTGCGGGACCCGCGGCGGTTTCGACAGAATCGAGAATGTCGGCGAGCCCTGAACCCAGGGCGTAATCTTCGAGAAGTTCGGTGGCCGCCATCTCCTGTCCCTCAGGCAGGAGTACGGTGTCGATCGTGCCGTCGGCAACCGCTGTCATGAAATCTTCAATGACAATCAATACGCCGCTTTCGGTCAGGACGACGAGGTCGCTTCCGAACAGGGAAATGAATTGGACTGTATCGGGGTCAAAACCCAGTTCAAGCATGCCGACGGACGTTGGCGCCAGATCTGCGGTGTCTATAACTTCCGCCAAATCAGCCAGATGGCCGGGGAGGGGTTCGAGGCCGGATGTCTGCTGTGCCAGAACCTGCAGTTCCGAAACGTCGATCGTCGCCATGGGGCAATCCCTTCATCACAAAGGCGCAGCCGGTCCAATTGCAACCCGGTCGCGCCAAAATTCAAACCCTGCTGTCCAACCTGCCCCCGGTCACACTGCAGTTCCGGTATGGCTAAAGTCTATCTCTATCCGCTAGCAACCAAACTCTGCTGTGTCTGAATGACCTCATCCAGAGACACGTCCGTTACACCCTTCAAAACCGCAACTGTGTCGAAGTCCCTGTCCGAGCCCGACCCATCTGCGTTTATCCTTACCACGGTATTTCCACGCCCGTCTTCCTGAAGCTTTACGAAAGCGTGTAAATCGTCGATCGATTCACCTTCATCGATGATGGAGGACACATCGAGCCTGTCTCCTTCTGCGGCATTGAAATCAACAATGGTGTCGAGCCCATTGCCGAGCACAAAAACATCGCCGCCATCGCCGCCTTCCAGGCGGTCCCTGCCGTCCCCGCCGGTCAATGTGTCGTCGCCGCCACCGCCATTGAGCCGGTCCCTGCCGCCCCCGCCGGTCAGCGTGTCGTCTCCATCGCCCCCGAAAAGGTGGTCCTTGCCCGCACCGCCGCGAAGGCCGTCATTGCCGCCACCGCCAAAAATTCTGTCTTTTCCATGACCGCCATCAATAACGTCTGCATTCTGGCCACCTGTTATCCGGTCGTTTCCGGCGCCGGCCGTTATGGCAAGGCGAACCGTCTCATAGGAAAAGTCCACCCGGCTGGAAGCGTGGCCAAGGGAGATTTCCAACGCTGCGTCTGCATCATTTTGAACAGACTCGCGCGCATTGATTTGGTCGCTTGTGTCCGAGCGATCCGACCTCTCTTCAGGGCGATTGCGCGTCCGCACATTCTGGTCTGAATTAACGGGCCGCCCGGTTTCATTGCGGATTGATGCGTCCGCATTATTCGAGGGGGCAGGGGAAATCCCACCTGATCCCTGGACCAGCTCCTCGAACTCGAAACGGCGGAAATTCCCGGATGTAGCCACGGGTTGTCCTGCGCCAGCGGAGGTATCAATGCTGTTGATGATGTCAGAAAGCGACCGGGTCGCTGCATCTATATCAAGAATTTCGACGGCGGAAATTTCTTCGAAGTTCGGAAATTCAAGGGCTTGCAAGGCACCGGTTTCTAATGCGGCCATGAAGTCGACATAGAGGAAAAGTCGATCTTCTGTGGTGACGATGGCAAGATCGTCACCAAGAACATTCAATATAGCGATGGCATCCATATGAAAGGGGAGTGAAAGGACGCCGTCTGACCAGGTTCCGCTGGCGTTGAGGTCGATCAGCGTCGCGGTATCAACCAGTTCCGCGGGAAGGGCTTCGATGCTCCCCCCCCTTGCTTGTCCTACAATCGCTGAGACTCGCGCATTCTGCATTGTCTTAGCCTTGGTGCCTGTCATTTTCTGCCGGAACGAACCGGTCCTGCTGTTATTCCCCGATAGACATATGCGCGTCAGGCATACCTGTTTCCTGACACGACATAAGGGGCGAACCCCTTGTAGATGGAAGGTTCTCTCAGATTTTCCAGAAAAATTCTATAATAATTCAATAAAATATACATTAAATACGAATGATATTTAATGTTTGTTGGCCTCTCTGGCAAATTCATGAGCGAAATAGCTCAATATCGCGTCAGAGCCAGCTCTTTTAAAACATTGAAATACCTCGGTAATGCCGCGTGCGCGAAATGAGGTGTCGTTACCCAGATATGCATTCAGCATGGCATATTCACCGGACACCTGATAGGCAATCGTAGGAATATGAAAGCTGTCTTTTACGCGCCTAATGATGTCCAGATAAGGCATCCCGGGCTTTACCATCACCATGTCGGCCCCTTCCTGAATGTCGAGCCCGACTTCCTTGATGGCTTCGTCCCCGTTCGCCGGGTCCATTTGATAGGTACGTTTGTCACCGATCAGGGTGCCGGATGAACCAACGGCATCCCGGAAGGGACCATAGAAGCAAGACGCGTACTTTGCTGCATAGGACAGAATGCGGACGTCGCCATAGCCTG
Organism: Alphaproteobacteria bacterium; assembly: GCA_040217575.1. Lineage (GTDB taxonomy): Bacteria > Pseudomonadota > Alphaproteobacteria > UBA8366 > Aestuariispiraceae > Pacificispira. The sequence goes on from JAVJPW010000005.1 coordinate 3,194, forward strand.
CGTCGTCCAGGGCCGTCCTGATGGCACCGACGCGGCCGTCCATCATGTCCGACGGCGCCAGTGTGTCACAGCCTGCTTCCGCCTGAACAAGTGCCTGTGTGACCAGAACTTCCAGTGTTTCGTCATTAAGAATGGTTCCATCGCGCAGCAGCCCGTCATGGCCGTGGCTGGTGTATGGGTCCAAAGCCACATCACAGACGATCACCAGATCGGGGCAGGACTTCCTGACGGCCCGCACCGCGCGGCAAACCAGATTGTCAGCATTCAGCCCTTCGGAACCCGTTTCATCCCGAAGGTCAGGATCTGTGTAAGGGAATAGTGCAATAGCCGGAATTCCAAGACGTGCGGCATCTTTGGCGGCCACCACTGCGTTGTCGATGCTGAGACGGTTGACGCCCGGCATGGTGGGGACGGGGTCGGTTACGCCCGCACCGTCACACAGAAAGATCGGCCATATCAGGTCTTGGACCGAGACACGGTTCTCCGCGACGATGGCGCGAATGTTCGGATTGCTGCGAAGACGGCGCGGACGCGCCGTGGGAAAAGTGCCCCAGATTGTCATTTATGCGGTATCCCTGTGAACGAAGAAACGTTGGCCACACTAGGGGAAAGTGCCCCCTAAATAAATCGCGTTGAATGGAAAAGGAGAACGGCCGCCCCGGATTCCGGGGCGGCCGCCGCTGTCTTTTGTCAATCTGTGTCTGCTGTTAACCGGCCAAACCGGCAAACAAGGGGCCATCATCTACCGCACCTGCCAGGGCATGGTCGCGCCCCAGTACATTGGTGCGGGCGGACACCGGCGTTGCGTTGCGCAGGATGTCCAGAACCGGGCAGTGCGCATCCACGGTTCGTTTCAGGCGTTCAATTTCCGCATCGCTGGCGTCGCTTTCCAATTCAACGTCAATCTCAAGCCCTTCAAGACCAGGGCGCGCCCCGGCATCTACGGCGAACAGGCCGCAAAGGTCGATTTTGCCGGATACGCGAGTTGAAACACGGGACAGCGATATGCCCAGCTTTTCCGCATAAAGGCGGTAGGTGATTTCCTGGCAGGATGCGATGGCGCTTAGAACCAGTTCGATCGGATTGGGCCCGGAATCGGACCCGCCCAGCGACGACGGTTCATCCACGGTAAACAGGAAGTCGCGGACTTCAATTTCGCTTCTCAGTCCTTCCGTTTGCTCGGAATAGACTGTAAAGGTTTGCTTGGCAGAGGTCGGATCCTTGCGAAACCCGTCCGCAACGCGGTCAAACGACTGTGCGATTTTCGATACATTGTGATTAGCAGGCGCATGACCGTCGGTGGCTGCTGCCGTTTTGGTTACGGTTGTCATTGATTCTATTCCTTTCAAAATCTTGATGCGGTTCAGGCCACGTTCCGGGTCGCCTTTGCCGCGGCGTCAAGCGCCTGCGTCAGGTCGGCCAGGATGTCGTCGATATGCTCAATACCGATAGACAACCGGACATATGAATCCGTGACACCGGTTTGAAGCTGCTCTTCTGGCGAAAGCTGGGAATGGGTCGTCGTCGCCGGGTGAATGGCGAGTGACCGCGCATCCCCGATGTTGGCGACATGGTAGAGGAGCTGAAGTGCGTCGATGAATGCAGCACCTGCTTCCTTACCACCCTTGATATGAAACCCGACCAGACCGCCAAAACCGCCTTTCAGGTACTTTTTCGCGCGTTCTGCGGCATCCCCGTATTGGTGGCCCGGGTGAATGACGCCGTCCACCTGGGGGTGGTCTTTCAGGAAGTCGGCCACCGCGGCGGCATTGCGCGAATGTTCCCGAATACGAAGCGGCAAGGTTTCAAGCCCCTGGATGAACTGGAAGGCGTTGAAGGGAGACATGGCCGCACCCAGGTCGCGCAGCAGGGTCACGCGCGCCTTGATGATATAGGCGATGGGACCAAGGGGTTTCACCGCTTCCGTCCAGACAGCACCATGATAGGACGGGTCCGGCTGGTTCAGATAGGGCTGGCGGCCCTTGAAATCCTCCCACGGGAAAGTGCCGCTGTCGACGATCAGGCCACCGATCGACGTACCGTGGCCGCCGATATACTTGGTCGTGGAATAGACAACGATCGCGGCGCCATGGTCGAACGGTCGGCACAGAATAGGGGCCGCGGTATTATCAATGATAAGCGGGATGCCAAGTTCGCGCCCGATGGCTGCAACCTCCCCGATGGGGAAGACTTCTAGTTTCGGGTTCGGCAGCGTTTCAGCGTAATAGGCCCGGGTCCGGTCGTCCGTCGCCGCCCGGAAAGCTTCTGGATCAGCCGGGTCGACAAAACGGACTTCGATCCCCTGATCTTTCAGAGTGTTCGCAAAAAGATTCCAGGTTCCGCCGTAAAGATCGGTTGAGCTGACGATGTTGTCGCCAGCACGGGCAATATTCTGAATAGCAAAGGCGCTGGCCGCCTGGCCGGATGAGACAGCCAGTGCCGCGACGCCGCCTTCCAGCGCCGCCACGCGCTGTTCCAACACATCGACGGTTGGATTCATGATGCGGGTGTAGATATTCCCCAGCTCCTGCAACGCAAAGAGTTTCTGCGCATGTTCCGCATTTTCGAACTGGTAGGACGTTGTTTGATAGATGGGCACCGCGACGGAGTTTGTCGTCGGGTCTGCGCGGTAACCCGCATGCAGGGCCAGGGTTTCTGGGTTCTTCGTCTCGCTAGACATGTGAATTTATCCTTTTTCACGCGTTCCTGGTTGGAGAGCGCCCCGGGGCAGCCCTTGGTCAGGGAGGCCCCGGGGGATTGTCTCCGGTTCGTCCGGCGAGGATCTCCGCATCTTTGGCCGATTGTCCCGAATGAAAGGTCAACGGCGTCAGCGTCGCTTTAGCAGTTTTTTCGCGGTGCAAGCTGATCCTCAAATCACCGCGGGCGAAACGTGAAAGGCCAAATGGAAGCCGATCCGGTCGCCGGTGCGCTGTCAGGGAAAATCAGAACCTGCGGGAAAGAAATGCCCAAACCCCGGGAGATGGGGCGGGCGGTCGGCTTCTTCGCGGGCCCGAATGAAAGGCCGAAACGAAAAAACCGCCGCAGCATGTGCCGGGCGGTTTGGTGGCCGACCCGCTTTAGCTGCATTTCTAAAGCGCCCGCAAGCTGAGCTTCAAATCGGCGCTGAGTGATGGGTAAACCGGAAATGAATTCGGGTCAACAGGAAAAAATCGCCATGGTCCTGTTCCGCGGTGTGTTGGTGTTTGCGGCTGGAACTCATGTGCCCGGGACACTACCATCGGCGTGACTGAACTGATGTCAGGGAGGATTAGGGCGATGAGTGCTGCCGAACAGCCGGATTCCGATTTCGAACAGGATATCGCGGTCCTGGAACAGTTGGAGGAAAAGGTTCGCTGGCTTTCCGCCTGGACCATTCATAATGCGAACCATATCCGGTCGAACCGGGACGGGGTAAAGGTCGGCGGTCATCAGGCGTCCTGCGCGTCGGTTTCCGCGATCATGACCGCGCTTTATTTCCACGTCCTACGCCCGGAGGACCGTGTTGCGGTCAAGCCGCATGCCAGCCCGGTCTTTCATGCGATCCAGTATCTTCTGGGGAACCAGACCCGCGAAAAACTGGAACGGTTCCGTGCCTATGGCGGCGCACAGTCCTATCCGTCCCGAACAAAAGATAACGAGACCGTGGATTTTTCTACCGGTTCGGTGGGTCTTGGCGCGGCGGTTACGAACTTCGCCGCGCTGACGCAGGACTATCTGCGCATGAAGGGCCTTGCGCCGACCAACCGTCCTCCTGGCCGAATGATTGCCCTTGTTGGTGATGCGGAACTTGATGAAGGCAATGTCTATGAAGCGCTCATGGATACCTGGAAGCATGATATCCGCAATGTCTGGTGGGTGATCGACTATAACCGGCAAAGCCTGGACGGCGTCGTGAACGAACAGCTGTTTCGGATCATCGGCCGGTTCTTCCGTGCCGTCGGCTGGAATGTGGTCACGCTGAAATACGGGTCCAAGCAAATGGCCGCGTTTGAACGGCCGGGTGGCGCATCGCTGAAGCGTTGGATCAATAATTGCCCGAACGATGTCTATTCCGCCCTCAGCTTCCAGGGTGGGGCCGCCTGGCGTGCACAGATCAAGGCAGATACGCCCGGCGACGAAGTGTTTCACCAGCTGATTGATTCCTATGACGATGATGGCCTGCATGCGCTGATGGCCAATCTGGGTGGCCACGATATACCGGCGCTGCTTCATACTTTCGCGTCGATCACCGATGACCGTCCCACTTGCATCATCGCTTACACGATCAAGGGCTGGGGCCTACCGCTGATGGGGCACAAGGACAATCACGCGGGTCTTATGACGCCGGCGCAGGTTTCCGAGTTTCAAAACCGGTGCAAAATTGCCGATGGGGAAGAATGGGAGCCGTTTTCGGGATTGCAACTGCCAGAAAATGACCTGAGGGGCTTCCTTCGCAACGTTCCTGTGAAGCAGACCCGCTTGCGGGAGACACATGATATTCCCGTGCCGGACCGGCTGACTTACAAACGCGCGGACAGGTCGTCGACGCAGGAAGTCTTTGGAAAGCTGTTGCATGAAATCGCACGGGAGGGGGGCATTCTGGCGGACCGGATCGTTACTACGTCGCCTGACGTGTCTGTTTCGACGAACCTTGGTCCCTGGATTAATCAACGTGGCCTGTTCGCACGTCAGGAAGAGACGGACGAGTTTCGCGAAAGAAACGTCCCGTCGGCTCAAAAATGGATCAAATCGCCATCCGGGCAGCACATCGAACTCGGCATTGCGGAAAACGACCTGTTCCTGAATCTCGCCGCGCTTGGCCTGTCGGAAAGTCTGTTTGGGACACGGCTAATTCCAATCGGCACGTTGTATGACCCATTCATCGCGCGGGGGCTGGATGCGCTGAACTATGCCTGTTACCAGGACAGCCGCTTCATTCTTGTCGCAACCCCATCCGGTATCACCCTTGCGCCGGAGGGCGGTGCGCATCAGTCGATTTCAACCCCCATGATCGGGATGGGCCAGCCAGGTCTTACATCATACGAACCGGCGTTCGGGGATGAACTGGCAGTTATACTGCGTCATGCGTTCATGCAAATTCAGGATCGCGACAATGGCGGATCGATCTATCTTCGTCTTTCGACCCGCCCGGTAGACCAGCCGGAACGCGAGATCGATCAGGTTCTGGAAGATCATATTATCCGGGGCGGCTATTGGGCGGTGCCTCCGGCGGACGGGGCGACCATGGCCATCGTCTATATGGGCGCGGTTGCGCCGCAGGCATTGGAAGCGTTCGAAGAACTGCGTTCCGACTTTCCAGGGGCAGGGCTGATGGCGGTCACATCCGCCGACAGGCTGTATAACGATTGGCAGCGGATTGAACGTGCGCGCCTGGACGGGACGGACGGTGGCGCAATGGCGCATGTCGAAGACCTGCTTCAACCGCTCGCGGACAATGCGCGGTTCACTTCGGTCATTGATGGGCACCCGGCCGCTGTTGCATGGATGGGGGCGGTGCGTGGACATTCCGTGGCACCATTGGGGGTCGATCATTTCGGCCAGACCGGCGATCTGATAGACCTGTATCGTCATTTCGGGATTGATGCCGACCATATCCGCCGGGCGGCGGCGCGGAAGCCGGATTGATCAGGTTTGCTACAAAAAAAGAAACGGAGCCGCATTACAGGGGCTCCGTAAACTGCATTCGACCGCCAATCCGACTTCTATGTTCGGGTCACCCGCCTGTCGAAAATCATTTCCTCCCTAAACCTGGGCCGCGTCGTTCCGGTCTTTATAAAGGGGCCGGTTCCTGACACGTCGTTGCGTGCGCCAACTTTAGGGCCGAATCGCGCAACGTTGCCTGGGAGTTTAACTGTTCCAGCCTCAAGGTAAACGGAAATCTTTTGGCTGGGGCCGATGAAATGCGTTTCATCTGGTCTTGTCAGGGGGCGGGTAGTCTCGCAAAAGGGATCATGCAGTCGGAAATCAATTCACAGGAAGCGGGCGAAGCCTCGGGCGTAGGGATACCGCGGCTTCGCGTTACCGGCATTACCAAGCGGTTTCCCGGCTGCCTTGCAAATGATGACGTGTCGCTTTCGCTGGCGGCGGGTGAGATACATGCGCTGCTTGGGGAAAACGGCGCGGGTAAGTCGACCCTGGTCAAAATTCTCTATGGTGTTCAGTCAGCCGATTCGGGGTTGATTGAATGGGAAGGCCAACCGGTCCAGATTCCAAATCCTGCCGCGGCGCGTGCCCTGGGTATCGGCATGGTCTTTCAGCATTTCTCGCTTTTCGAGACGCTGAGTGTTGCGGAAAACATCGCACTTTCCCTCGAAACCGGAACCGGCCGGGACCGCGATCTGGTCGCAGAAATAGAACGCCTTAGCGGTGAGTACGGCCTGGCTCTGGATCCCGAAACAACAGTCTATGAACTGTCGGTCGGCGAACGGCAGCGGGTCGAAATCGTTCGCTGCCTGATGCAGAACCCAAGCCTTATTGTGATGGATGAACCGACATCCGTCCTGACACCGTCAGAGGTGGACAAGCTTTTCGGGATATTGCGCCGCCTGCGGGACGAAGGGCGTACAATTCTTTATATCTCGCACAAACTGGAAGAAATTCGCGCATTGTGTGACAAGGCGACAATCCTGCGGGGCGGGAAAGTCGTTGGTGCATGCGACCCGCGAAACGAATCGGCGGGGTCGTTGGCCGCCATGATGATCGGCCGCTCCTTTGACGGACCGAAAATTGGCAAATCGGTGCGGGAAGGCCCTACAGAGCCGCTGTTCAGTATGGAAGGGCTCAGCATGGAAGCCGCCAGCCCATTCGGGACGGATCTTCGGAACATTTCCTTGAGCGTCGCCCGCGGCGAAGTACTTGGAATCGCCGGTGTCGCCGGTAACGGACAAAACACACTGCTTGCCGCGATGAGCGGCGAACGGGTCGCTCAACGGGATGACTGGGTACATTTCGACGGACGTTCCATCGGGCGGGTCGGTGCGCGCGGGCGTCGGGATATGGGCATTGCATTCGTTCCCGAAGAAAGGCTGGGCCACGGCGCGGTGCCGGACCTGGGTCTGGAAGAAAATGCCTTGTTGAGCGGTTGGCGCCGTTGGGATTTGGTCCGCCGTGGGTTCGTTGCACGCGAAAAGACGCGGGCAAAGACGGAAGACGTCATTCGGCATTTCGATGTCATGGCGTCTGGTACCAGTGCCGCCGCGCGCAGCCTTTCGGGCGGTAACCTTCAGAAATTCATCATCGGCCGTGAAATCCTTCAGGAACCGAAGTTGCTGATCGCGGCACAGCCGACCTGGGGAGTCGATGCGGCATCGGCTGCCGCAATTCAAACCGCGCTGGTGGCGCTTGCCAGGAACGGGTCGGCGGTCATCGTCGTCAGCCAGGACCTGGATGAACTGTTCACGATCTCTGACAGGGTGGCAGTGATCTTTCATGGGCGCTTGTCGGAAAGTCGACCGACCCACGGCACAACGGCAGAGGAAGTGGGCCTTCTGATGGGGGGATTGTTTGAAGGGGCCGACGCATGATCCGACTGGAACGCAGGCCCGAAACCTCCGTCTTCTGGCTGTATGCCACTCCATTCGCCGCAATAGCTGCAACAATTCTGGCGGGGTCTGTACTTTTCCTCGCGCTGGGTTTTGACCCGTTGGCGGCGCTACATGCCTATTTTGTAGCCCCGATTACTGACCTTTACGGTCTGGGTGAACTGACGGTAAAGGCGACACCACTAGCCATGATCGCGGTCGGGCTCGCACTGGGTTTTCGTGCCAATGTCTGGAACATCGGGGCGGAAGGGCAACTGACCCTGGGCGCCATTGCAGGGGGCGGTCTTGCGCTTGCGTTTTATGGCCAGGAAGGGCCGTGGCTTGCACCCCTAATGCTGATCGCGGGCATTGGGGGTGGCGCGGCCTGGGCCGCCATTCCCGCATTCCTGAAAACGCGCTTCAATGCCAATGAAATTCTTGTCAGCCTGATGCTGACCTATGTTGCTGGACTGTTTCTCAGCTATCTGGTTACCGGCCCCTGGAAGGACCCGCTGGGGTTCGGTTTCCCGCAAACCCGTCTGTTTGGACCTGGCGCGACGCTGCCCAGCCTTATTGACGGCGCCCGCTTCTATATCGGATTTCCAATCATGCTGGTCGTTGTGGCGGCAGGGTGGATACTGGTATCGCGCAGCCTGATCGGCTTTCAGATACGTGTGGTGGGCCTGACGCCGCCGGCAGCAGGATATGCCGGTTTCAGCAGCACAAAAATCGTCTGGTTCACACTTTTGACCGCAGGCGGGCTGGCAGGCCTTGCCGGTACGATCGAAGTGGCAGGTCCTATTGGGCAACTGACGCCAAGCATTTCACCCGGATACGGATTTACCGCCATCATTGTCGCGTTTCTGGGGCGCCTGCATCCGGTAGGAATCCTGTTTGCGGCGCATCTGATGGCGCTTAGCTACATCGGCGGGGAAACGGCCCAGATCGCATTGGGGCTGCCGCTGGCTGTGACCGGCGTTTTTCAGGGCATGTTGCTGTTTTTCCTGCTGGCGAGCGATGTGCTGGTGCATTTCAGGTTCAGGCGCGTCACCACCCCGACCGCGGACCCTGTGGTCGTTCAGGTCCGGGAGGGTAACTGATGGAAAGTCTTGCGCCGATCGTCCTTTCTATCATTGCCGCGGCAACACCGCTTCTGTTTGCCGCTGTTGGGGAACTGGTTGTCGAAAAGTCCGGTGTCCTGAACCTGGGAGTGGAAGGCATGATGCTGACCGGCGCCGTTTTCGCCTTCATCGTCGGTGTGGAAACGGGCAATCCCGCGCTGTCGGTCCTGGCGGGGGCTATAATGGGGGCGGCGATGGCGTTGCTGTTTGCGCTTCTGACGCTTGGTATGCTTGCGAATCAGGTTGCGACCGGTCTTGCGCTGACACTGTTCGGGATCGGGCTCAGTGCTTTGTTCGGGCAAAGCTATGTCGGAACACCGTTGGACAAGCTGCCATTGCTGAACATTCCGGGACTAAGCGACCTTCCCATTCTTGGACCAATTCTCTTCGGGCAGGATGCGCTGGTTTATCTCTCGTTCATCATGACTGCGGTTGTCTGGCTGTTCCTCTATCGGACCCGTGCCGGTCTGGTGCTGCGTTCGGTTGGGGAAAATCCGCATGCGGCCCATGCGATCGGGTTTCCGGTCGTGATGATCCGGTTGGGTGCGGTTTTGTTCGGTGGCGCGATGGCAGGGCTGGGCGGAGCGTACCTTTCACTTAGCTATACCCCGATGTGGTCGGAAGAAATGACTGCGGGGCGTGGATGGATTGCGCTGGCGCTGGTCGTTTTCGCAAGCTGGCGGCCGGGCAGGGTTCTGATCGGGGCGTACCTGTTTGGCGGTCTGACCCTGGCTCAGCTTCATCTGCAGGGGACTGGTGGAATATCCATCGCTGCGCAGTTCCTGAACATGCTGCCCTACATCGCGACAATAGTCGTTTTGGTCATCATATCCCGCGATGCAGCAAAAATCCGGTTGAATGCGCCCGCAAGTATTGGGAAAGTGTTTCACCCGGATGGCTAGCGCACGCATTTTTGTGTGCGGTCCTGACCTGCCTTCTAAAACGATCCGTTCCTCGGGTTCCGACCCGCCCGTCACCAAGAACAGGGAGAATATCGTAATGAAGACCCTTACTCGGCGTACCTTTGGCGCCATGACGATGGCCGCCGGTGCGGCCGCCGCACTTCCGGCGCGCGCCGCTGACCCATTCAAGGTCGGCTTTGTCTATGTCGGTCCCATCGGCGACCACGGTTGGTCCTATCAGCATGATCAGGGACGCCTGGCGATCGAGGCCGAATTCGGCGATGCGGTGGAAACCAGCTATGTCGAAAGTGTCCCCGAAGGGGCGGATGCGGAACGCGTGATTTCCCAGCTGGCGCGGTCCGGCCACAAGCTGATCTTCACGACCTCGTTCGGATATATGAACCCGACCGTGCGCGTGGCCGCCAACTTCCCGGACGTGATGTTCGAACATGCGACAGGCTTCATGCGTGCCGAAAATGTCGCGACCTATGCCGCGCGCTTCTACGAAGGGCGTCATGTGTCCGGTATCCTGGCCGGCCATATGAGCCAGACAGCAAAAGTCGGCTACATCGCATCCATTCCAATTCCCGAAGTCATTCGCGGTATCAACGCCTTTACAATTGCCGCGCGCCGCCTGAATCCGGATATCACGGTTACACCGATCTGGATCAACGAATGGTACAACCCGGGCAAGGAAGCGGACGCGGCCAAGGCGCTGATCGACCAGGGTGCGGACTTTATCCTTCAGCACACCGACAGCCCGGCGCCGGTCCAGACCGCGAACGACCGTGGGGTCTATGCGATCGGTCAGGCGTCGGACATGGCGCGGTTTGGTCCGGACGCGCATCTGACCGCCATCATCGATGATTGGGCGCCGTACTATGTGGAACGCACGCGCGCCGCGATGGACGGTTCCTGGACGTCGGGCGATGTCTGGGGCGGGTTCAACTCCGGCATGGTGAAGATGAGCGAATACAACGCCGTAGTCCCTGAGAACGTCAAGGCCGAAGCCATTGCGGCGGAACAGGCAATTGCCGCCGGAATGCTTCATCCGTTCGCGGGGCCGATTACTAATCAGGCCGGTGAGGTGGCGATTGCGGATGGCGCTTCAGCGTCGGACGAAGAGCTTTTGGGAATGAACTGGTACGTCGAAGGCGTTATCGGGGACGTCCCGTCCTAAAGGCGTTTGCTGCTGGCCGGTTGACCTGAAATCAGTCGGCCAGCAGTACCTTTCCATCTTCGGCAAAGGCGCGGATTGCAGCGCGTGTGGCCTCACCCTCGACGCCGTCAATGTCTCCGTCGTAATAATCCCGTTCTGCCAGATATTCCTGATACAGGCGCACGCGGTCTTCACCTCCCAGTTCCATCGACTGAACATAATAGGCCATTGCTTGGTCGATGTCGCCCAATAGGGTATAGACCCCGCCTGCTGTGTCGACATTGTCCGCATTCAGGTCGAAATTCATGGAATCTTCGACATGGCCCAGGGCCGCTTCGGGGTCGCGATGTTCCTGGTCTTCGGCCGAAACCAGCATCCAGGCCAGTGAATTCAGATAGTCGGAATTCGGCGCGATCTGTGCCGCGATTTCCAGATCCTCCCGCGACCGGGCGTAATCCTTCATTTCATACCAGATCAGCCCGCGCGAGTGCCACGCCTGGGCAAGGGTGGGGTCAATATCAACCGCCGCCGAATAATCCGCCAATGCGCGGTCGCTGTCTTCCAGGTCCTCAAACGCGATGCCGCGATAGAAATAGGCACTGGGCGACGGGTTCTCTGTATCCAGCGCGTGTGTGAAATCCTCTATCGCGTCGGCGGAATTTTCTGCCAATAGGTGTGCAAACCCGCGCCGTTCATAGAAGGGGGCATGATCGGGCGCCAGTTGAATGGCCCGGGAAAAGGCGGCCAGGGCATTTTCGTATTCATCCAGATTCAGGTGTATGCCGCCGCGTACATTGAACAGATTGGGGTCCGTCGGGTCCAGGTCTTCGGCCTGATCCAGGTCGCGTAGGGCCGCCTGATCATTGCCGATGTCTGAATAGGCGATGGCACGGGACACGAACAGCCAACTGAACGACGGCGAAACCTCTATGGCGCGGTCCAGGTCCTGGATGGCGAGTTCGGTTTCTCCCATCAGGCCCAATGCGCGGGCGCGGCCATTCAGATAGGTGACATTGTCCGGTTCGATCTCAAGTGATTCGGAAAAGTCCTGCAGGGCCCCCGAATAGTCGTAGATTTCGATTCGGGATGAACCACGAAAGGCAAGGATAAGTGCGCGATCCTCATCGGTCAGCTGCGGATTGGACAGCAGTTCGCTGCATGCTTCCAGCCGGGTTTGGGCCGGTGCCTGACCACCAGTGCATTGATCATAGATCGCCAGTATCTCTTCTTCGCCGCCGTTGTGGTCCTTCTCCGGTGTTGCATTGGGTGCATGGTCCTTGGACTGGGCAAACCCGTCAGGGGCAACGGCGATGGAAAGCGCGAGAATGACCGTGAAAAGAGGAAGCGAAGGAAGAATGCGTTTGGGTATCATATGGATGGAACGCCTTTTGCAGCCACAGTGGAAACACTGAAGAATGAACCTGAGCGCGGCAGTCAGATCATCGGCATGTGTGCTAAGGTTGCGCCGCCGCCAATATCAGGTCGGTTTCTTGGAAGCGTAATGCAAGGGCAAATCGGATCAAGGGTGAACATCATGAAACGCGCATGCATTCTGGGCGTAATGCTTTTCACGCTCCCGACCTTTCAAGTCCCGATCGGATATTCATTTGCTCAAGCGCCGGAAAACCCGTTCTCCAATGCGGGCGGCAATGGCTCCGGTACGGCAATACAGACCGAAACTCTGCCGGAACCCGCGGAAGGCGGTGGCGGCAGTGCGGCGACAGGCACCTTTTCCAACAGCGCCCCGGCAGCGACATCGGCTCCGCCACCGCAGCCGCAGGGCGGCGGCGAGGTTCTGTTGCAGATGTCCCGTCGCGACTGCGAGCGCCTTATCCGTCGAGCCGATGTTCCGGGCGCGGACTATGTGCCGGGCGTGGATGTACGCGGGAATGCCGTGCATGGCGCGGACCTGGAAGGAACATTGACGGCGGCGGACCTGCTTCCGGAATCGATTGCGTTTGAGTTGTCGCTCAATCCGCTCGGCTATGCCGGGAACGATGCGCTTGAGGATGTGTTTTCCAACTCTTCGACCGGGTTTGGCATGGTCGAATATAACCTGGCTTCGGGTGCGCTGACCCTCGACGGGCGGCGTCTCGATGACGGAACCGAGAGTGAGATGCTGGATCTTTGCCGAAACGCCCTTGGGCGCTAGGTCCGATCGGCCTGGCCGCCGGAATTTAGTCACAGCTTCGGCTTTACCTGATGCCTTGATATCCCTAGATTGCCGCCCAATTCCGGTCCAACCGAAAAGGGCTTAGTCCATGCGTCTGTCACCTGCCGTACGCCTTAGCGAATATTTCATGCCGACGATGCGTGAAACACCAAGCGAGGCGGAAATCGTATCTCACCGGCTGATGCTGCGCGCTGGCATGGTCAGGCAGGAATCCGCGGGAATCTACTCCTGGCTTCCGTTGGGCTATCGCGTCATGCGCAAGATTGAACAGATCGTGCGCGAGGAGATGGACCGGATCGGCTATCACGAAGTTCTGATGCCGACGATCCAGTCCGCCGACTTGTGGCGGAAGTCGGGCCGTTACGATGATTATGGCAAGGAAATGCTGCGGCTTCAGGATCGCCACGAACGGGAGATGCTGTACGGGCCGACGAACGAAGAAATGATTACCGACATTTTTGCGGAACACGCCAAAAGCTACAAGGACGTGCCGCAGATGATGTATCATATCCAGTGGAAGTTCCGCGATGAGGTCCGCCCGCGGTTCGGTGTGATGCGGGGGCGTGAATTCCTGATGAAGGACGGGTATTCATTCGACCTGACGCCGGAAGACGGCCGGATTTCCTACAATAAGAACTTTGTTGCCTACTTGCGTCTTTACGCCCGGATGGGCCTGCAGGCGATCCCGATGGCGGCTGATACCGGCCCGATCGGTGGCGATATGAGCCATGAATTCATCATTCTGGCGGAAACCGGCGAAAGCCAGGTCTGGTGTCACAGGGATCTGCTGGAACTCGACCTGTTGAACGCGGACATCGACCATCGCAATGCCGATCAGATGAGCGAAGTGATCGGGCAGGTTACGTCCTACTATGCCGCGACGGACGAACAGCACGACGAAGACAAGTTCCAGGCCGAAGTCCCAGAGGACAAACGCATGACAGCGCGCGGGATCGAAGTTGGCCACATCTTCTTCTTCGGAACGAAATATTCGGAACCGCTTGGGGCGAAGGTCCAGACCAAGGAAGGTCCGTCTGTTCCGGTTCACAGCGGCTCATACGGTGTCGGCGTCTCTCGCCTGGTCGGAGCGATCATTGAGGCCAGCCATGATGATCGCGGCATCATCTGGCCCGAACCTGTCGCGCCTTTCCGCGCGGGCGTTGTAAACCTTCGTCAAGGCGACGAAGCGTGCGACACGGCCTGCGAAAACCTTTATTCCGCTTTGCAAAATGCCGGGGTGGAAGTGATTTACGATGACCGGAACGAAAGGGCAGGGGTCAAATTTGCTGACATGGATCTGATTGGCATTCCCTGGCAGATCGTCGTCGGGCCGAAAGGCGTCGGCGCCGGTGTTGTGGAGCTGAAATCCCGCAAGACCGGAGAGACGGTTGAAATGTCGCCCGAAGCGGCGGTTGCGAAACTGGCCGGTTGAGGACGCAAGGCACCTTATGAACCTTTCCCTGGAATGGCTGATCGCCTTTCGTTACCTGCGTGCTAAGCGGCAGGAAGGATTTATTTCCTTCGTCGCCTGGTTTTCCTTCCTTGGCATCATGCTTGGGGTCGCGACCCTGATCATCGTGATGTCGGTTATGAACGGGTTCCGTGCGGAACTGCTGGGTCGGATCATCGGTCTGAACGGCCATGTCACGGTATCGACCTTCGAACGCAGTATTTCGGACTATGATGCGGTGACGGACCTTCTGATGGCCCGCAGCGACGTTGTCCATGCAACCCCGATGATCGAAGGTCAGGTGCTGGCGTCCTCTGGCGCGGCGGCAGGCGGGGCACTGGTACGTGGAATCCGGTCTGAGGATTTTCGTGCGCGCCCCATCCTGGCCAACAGCATCGTCAGCGGAAATCTGGACCTGTTCGAAGAAGGGGATGGTATTCTGATCGGTCTTCGGATGGCAAACCGTCTAGGGGTGACGGTAGGCGACAATCTGACTGTGATTTCCCCAACCGGGACTGTGACGGCGTTCGGGTCCGTTCCGCGGACGAAGACCTACACGGTCGCGGCCCTGTTCGAAGTCGGCATGTACGAGTTCGACAATACGTACATCTATGTTCCCCTGGATGCGGCGCAGATTTTCTTCCGGACGGGCGACAGCGTTGGTTCGATTGAAGTGATCGTCGATGACCCTGATGTGGCGCGCGTCATCGCACTTGAGATGGAAACGGAGCTGGGCCCGGGCTATCGGGCGACAGGCTGGCAGCGGGTCAACCAGAGTTTCTTCAATGCGCTTCAGACGGAACGGAACGTCATGGCGGTCATCCTGTCGCTGATCGTCCTAGTAGCCGCGTTCAACGTGATTTCGTCACAGATCATGCTGGTTCAGGACAAGGCCCGCGGGATCGCCATCCTTCGCACAATTGGTGCAGGGCGCGACGCCATATTGCGGATATTTTTCATGACCGGGAGTTCGGTCGGTGTCATCGGGACGGTGGCCG
The DNA here is from genome assembly GCA_040217575.1 of Alphaproteobacteria bacterium. GTDB lineage: Bacteria > Pseudomonadota > Alphaproteobacteria > UBA8366 > Aestuariispiraceae > Pacificispira. The sequence continues at coordinate 18,517 of JAVJPW010000005.1, forward strand.
GGGCCGCTCTGGGCATATCCTTTGCCATGAACATTGAAACCATTCGGCGCTGGCTTGAAACACTGACGAACACCGAACTGTTTCAGGCAGAAATCTACTTTCTGTCGCAACTGCCGGCAAAAATTGACCCGACCGAGGTTGTTCTAACCATCGCATTCGCGCTGACGCTCAGCCTGTTGGCGTCGATTTATCCGGCGTGGCGCGCGGCGCGGCTCGACCCTGTCGAGGTGCTTCGCTATGAGTGATGCGCCAAAGGATCCGGTCCTTGAGCTACGCGGTGTGGTTCGGACCTATTCGACCGCGGCCGGTCCTCTGACGGTTCTGGATGGCACGGACCTTAGCGTCGCCAGGGGAGAACTGGTCGGGCTGATCGCACCCAGCGGTACTGGAAAATCGACACTGTTGCATGTGGCGGGGCTGCTGGAATGGCCCAATGGAGGGGACGTCCTGATCGACGGGCAGTCCTGTGCTACGTTGGATGACAAGGCGCGTACGCGGCTGCGCCGGGATAAAATCGGTTTTGTCTATCAGTTCCATCATTTGCTTCCGGAATTTACGGCACTGGAAAACATTGCCCTGCCGCCGATGGTGGCCGGGAAGTCCAGGCGCGCGGCCGCAGATATTGCCGCCGGATTGATTGACCGTGTGGGGCTCGGCCCCCGGGCTACGCACAGGCCGGCGCGGCTGTCCGGTGGCGAACAGCAGCGTGTCGCGGTTGCCCGCGCACTGGCAAACGAACCGTCGATTCTTCTCGCGGATGAGCCGACGGGAAACCTGGATCCTGCCACGTCGGATATTGTGTTCGATTTACTTCTGGAGTTGGTGCGTGAGCGGGGTATGAGCGCCCTGATCGCAACCCATAACATCGCGTTGGCGAACCGTATGGATCGCGTGGTCACGCTTTCCGACGGCAAGATCGATATGCCCGGCTAGACAATTCCGGTAGACTTTCAAATGCTTGGCAGACTTGCAAGTTGCCGGGCGATTAATACATGCTCTCCGTCGGGGGACATAAGACTGATATGAGCCAGACCAGCGCAAAATCGAAGAAGGCGGATTCCGGGAAAAAAGTGCCTCCGGCCGCCGGTGGCGTTGACGACGACATGCGTCATCTTCTTCGGCGGGCTGAAAAACTGGACCCGAAACGGCACGCGGATTTACGCGTTGTATCCGGCCGCGATTTCCAGTTTGTGTCCGGCCTGCACACAATCCCGCTGAGCGCGGTGGAATTCATGCCGTCCGCGCGGCACTATCCGATCATTTTTGCCGGCGACGAAGACGTTTTTCCGGTGGCTCTTCTTGGGCTTCAACCGGGGGAGAACCTGTTCGTCAACGCCAAGGGCCGTTGGAAGGAAGGGTGCTATGTCCCGGCCATTCTTCGCCGCGCGCCTTTCGTCCTGATGGAAGACAGCAAGGGCGGAAAGCAGGGGGTCAGCCTGTGTCTGGACGTGGAATCGCCCCTGGTTTCAAAAGAAGATGGAACACCCCTTTTTGCGAATGACAAGCCGACGGAACTGGTCGCGCAGATGGCCAATTTTGCTGCGGCCTATTCGAAGGAACAGTCCCGGACAAAAAGCTTCGTCAGCGCCTGTGTCGAACACGATCTGCTGGTGTCCCGCCGGATGGACATCACGCTTGCCACAGGACAACAGATCGTATTTTCCGGCTTCAAGGTGATCGATCAGGACAGGCTCAGAAAAATAGAGGATTCTGAAGCGCTTAAATGGTTCCGCCGTGGCTGGAGTGCACTTGCGGTTTCGCACATCCTGTCGCTTGGAAACATGGGGCGGCTGCACCATCGGGCAAACGCGCGGGCACGACTACGGGCAAAGAAGTAAGGGCCTAATTACGGTCGCAGGTCCGCGACGTCGTTATCATCATCCGTTTCTTCATCTTCGGCCAAATTAGCCAACGCCGCTTCCGCTTCGGCCTTTAATTGTTCGGCCTCATTCTTGTGGTCCATGACCGACAGCAGGTTCTGCACCAGAATGCGGAACAGTGCGCTGACGAACTTGTCCTCTTTCTTCAGCAACGCCAAAAGCTTGCGGCGCTCAATCACGACAACACTTGATGGGCCGTTCGCCCGTGCGCCGGTGTCGTAGGCCTGACTTGCGGATAAAGCTATCTCACCGACAACATCACCGGCCTGGGCGGTTCGTTCAATGTCATGCAGTCCGTCCGGTCCCTGTCTGGTGACCTCAACCTCACCAGAATGGACGATATAGAGGTGGTTCGCCTCATCCCCTTGCATGAATAGGATATCCCCATGCCCAAGTTTTCTCTGTGAAAGGATATCGCTGCTCATGGCTTTTCATCATCCTGTTCGGCCGCCTTGGCCAATGCGTCCAGGTCGTCCCGCGAAATAGGGATGTCTTCGGCTGTACGCCGCAAGAGACGGATCAGCATGAGGATGATCATTCGGATGGCAGGGTCGGACCGGCTTAACTTCATTCGCAACACATCTTCCGAAATCGTGATACAGACGGAAGACTGATCCGCGATCGCACTTGCCATGCGCGGCGAATTATCGATCAGGGCCATTTCGCCAAAGATGCCGCCGGGGTCGACGTGGCCAAGTGTGATGCTTTCGCGCGAGGAGAGTGTCTTTTCAATCCGGACGCGCCCGGATTGCAATACATACGCCTGATTGCCCAGGTCACCTTCGTTGAAGATGACATCGCCCGGATAGAATACCCGCCGATTTAGAAGTTTCGGTCCGCTAAGCACGTCGTTTCCATCTTATCGCGATAGTGTAGTTCGGACTGGTAACAGTATTGTTACTGACATGGCCAAACAAGCGTCCCTGCTTCGCTTGCGGTGGGGGGACAGTGCGGTTTTCTCATTGGAATATTTGGTGTAAGACTGGCGAAAGATAAGAGGAGGAGCGCCGGTTTCTTGGGCCAAGGCGAACGTGTTTGAATGACGAAAAGCTACGATTTCAGAAACCTTCGTATGCTGATTGTCGATGACTGCAAGTTCATGCGCAGCATTTTGGAACGGATGTTGGAGGCACTGGGCGTCGGCTATGTCCGCGCCGCCTGTGACGGCATTGATGCGTGGGACTATCTGGTCGACGATGAGTTCGATATTCTGATCACCGATTGGGAAATGGAACCCGAGGACGGGTCCGCCCTGGTGCGTCGAATCCGGATGGAACCGGAGAGTCCCAACCGATATGTTCCGGTCATCATGCTGACCGGTTATACGGAGAAGGCGAAGGTCATGAGCGCGCGCGACATCGGTATAACGGAATTTCTGGCAAAGCCGGTGGCCGCCCGATCTTTGCATGCGCGCATAGTCAATGTGATCGAAAACCCAAGGCCGTTCGTTCGTACGGCGACATTCTTCGGTCCTTGCCGCCGTCGGCTGAATCTGCCGAGTTTCGACGGGGCAGATCGGCGCAACGCGGCGGAAGCGCTGGAAATATGACCGGGCTGGCCGCAGTATTCCGTCAATTGAATTGGTCACGCGATGAGTAAGGACAAGCTTCCTGATGTACCGCCAGATGCCGGAAAATCCTGGCATCAGGTAGTTGAAAGACCCAATGAACTGGCGAAGAAGGTTCCTAAATCCGGTGGTGTGAATCCGGAAAAGGCGTTTCAGGACGCCGAAAAAATCGTCCAGAGGATGGCGGCGGAATATGTCGACAAGCTGGGCGTCGACATCAAGACAATGAAATCTTATGCCGACGGGTACCGCGCCGACCCTTCGCAGGAAAATTTGGACAAACTGTTCCGGCTTATTCACAACATGCGCGGCCAGGGGGCGACGTTCGGTTTTCCGCTTATCACGGAAATCGGCCGCAACTTCTGTCGCTATGTTCGTGAACGCCCGCCGGAAAAGACGATCAAACCCGCCCTTATCGACCAGCATGTCAAAGCCCTTCAGGTCGTCTATGAACAGTCCATCAAAGGGACCGGTGACGAAATTTCACAGGAAGTCGTCAAGGCACTGAACGCGGTCGTCGAAAAAGAGATGGGGTAGGGGGCTCCCTATCGGGAATTCTCGGGTTTTTCAGGTCCATTGCACATGCCATAATGGGGCAGACCGAGTAATCGGGTCTCATCCATATTCCTTTCGCACACATCGTCACATTCAGGGGGTGCCATGTCCGGCAGTTTGAACAAGGTCATTTTGGTTGGGAATCTGGGGCGTGACCCGGAAGTGCGCAGCATGCAGAGCGGCGACAAGGTCGCAAATCTGGCCGTTGCGACGTCCGAACGCTGGAAGGACCGGGACGGCAACCAGCAGGAGCGGACGGAATGGCACCGGGTCGTGATTTTCGGTCGTGTTGCCGAAGTCGCGGAACGCTATTTGCGCAAAGGATCCAAGGTCCTGATCGAAGGTCAGTTGCAGACCCGCAAATGGCAGGACCAATCCGGCCAGGATCGCTACTCGACGGAAGTTGTTGTCCGGGGGTTCTCCGGCAACATGACGATGTTGGACAGCCGTGACGGTGGCGGCGGCGGTGGCGGCGGTTTTGAAGACCGTGGCGGCCGCGGTGATTCCTATGGCGGGGGATACGACGACTACGGCAATGGCGGTGGGTCGGGTTCCGGCAGCAGCGGCGGGGGCGGCCGCGATTACAGCGCGGATCTGGACGACGAAATCCCGTTCTGATGCGACCTTGTTTGGGGCGTCCGGATCAATAGGGAACCGCGCCCCGAACCCATTTTTCCAGAAAACCGATAAACCAGTCCTGTAGGGGCGGCAGATACATGTCCGCCAGGCTGCGCTGGGTGTGAATGTCCTGCGCCCCCGGTATAGTCGTCATGTCGATCTTTTCCTCCAGCCAGATTTCATGCTGATCCAAGCTGAGCTCGGGATGAAACTGAAATCCAAAAGCGTTCTCGGCATATCGAATCGCTTGGCTTTCGAAATAACCGGATTTGGCCAGCAGGGTGGCGGAACTCGGCACTTCAAATCCAAGGAAATGCCATTCCGGAACGTGAAGACGATTGGGAAAGATGGATTTTCCCGCTGGCGTCGCGTCTATCGGGTAAAGGCCTACTTCGGAAACACCGTCAGGATGCGAATAAAGCGCGGCGCCCAATTCGACCGCAAGGACCTGCGCGCCCAGTCCAAGTCCAAGGAACGGGCGTCCCGTCGCCAACCATTGCCCGACCCAGGCGAGTTCGTCAGCCATGAAGGGAAAGCGCCGTGTTTCTGTCGGGGAATAGGGTCCGCCATAGACCACGGCGCCGACGTGACGTTTGGCGATCTGTGGCAGCCGGTCGCCAAGTGCCGGACAGACCCATTCCAGCCGATATCCGATAGCCTGAAGATAGTCGGACGCACTGTCATGGGCCCGGGGGCGTTCGTGCGTAATCAGGACAATGCTGAGTGGGTCATTTTCGGTCATGATAGGCCCGAGTTTAGCCCTTATGCAGGGGGGAATGCCATGCTGTTGGGAAATGTCGGATTCGGGCCGTCATTTCACCGAAAATTGGCGTATTTTGTTGTTCAGGCCCGACGTTACATGCTAGATATTGGTTAGAAATTAATCGCATCCGCGTCCTTTGGACGCGAAATCCAATCCTTTCTGGAAACGCCCGGATCAGCCGTGTCAGACGAGCCCGATAACAATACCGATTTCGATATTTCCTCCGTCCTGATCGAGGATGAAATGCGGCGCAGCTACCTCGATTACGCGATGAGCGTGATCGTTAGCCGTGCGCTGCCGGACGTCCGTGACGGGCTTAAGCCCGTGCATCGACGCATCCTCTATACGATGAAGGAAAACGGCTACGATTCGACGAAACCGTACCGTAAGTCCGCCCGCATCGTCGGGGATGTCATGGGTAAATATCACCCCCATGGCGACAGTGCCATTTACGACGCCATGGTCCGGATGGCGCAGAACTTCTCTCTGCGTGTTCCGCTGGTCGACGGGCAGGGGAATTTCGGGTCCATGGACGGCGATGCGGCCGCCGCCATGCGATACACCGAAGCGCGCCTGGCAAAGGCCGCAGAGACGATGCTGGATGACATCGACAAGGATACGGTCGACTTTCAGCCCAACTATGATGAGTCCGAATCGGAACCCACCGTGCTGCCGGCGCGGTTTCCGGCGATTCTTGTCAATGGCGGCGGCGGTATCGCCGTGGGGATGGCAACCAACATCCCCCCCCATAATCTGGGTGAGGTGCTGGATGCCTGCATTGCCTATGTCGACAATCCGGACATTACCATTGAGCAGCTGACAGAAATCGTCCCCGGACCGGATTTTCCGACAGGGGCTGAAATTCTTGGGCGCGCGGGCATACGTGCCGCCTATGCGACCGGGCGTGGGTCCATCATCATGCGCTCCAAAGTCACGGTCGAAGATGCGGGCAAGGACCGCCAGGCGCTGATCGTTACCGAGATCCCCTATCAGGTGAATAAATCCCGCATGCTGGAGCGTATCGCCGAAGTGGTGCGCGACAAGACGGTTGAAGGGATTTCCGACCTTCGCGACGAAAGCGACCGGGACGGGGTGCGCGTCGTCATTGAACTCAAGCGCGGGGTCGAAACGGAAGTCGTTAAGGCACAGTTGTTCCGCCATACACCGCTTCAGACCAGTTTTGGCGTTAACATGCTTGCGCTGCATGATGGCCAGCCCAAGACACTGACGTTGAAAGACATCGTAGGCGCCTTTGTCTATTTCCGCGAAGACGTCATTAAACGCCGTACGGCTTTCGAATTGGCAAAGGCGCGGGACCGGGCACATATTCTGGCCGGTCTGATGATCGCGATCCTGAACATCGACCCGGTGATCGAACTGATCCGCAGGGCCAGTGACCCGCAATCCGCCCGCCAGGCCCTAATGGCGCAGCCGTGGCCCGCAGGGGAAATTCTGCCCTATCTGAAGCTTATCGATGACCCGGAAAGCCGCATCGAAGGCGAAACCGCGTGGCTGACCGATCGCCAGGCCCGCGCCATCCTGGAATTGCGCCTGCAGCGCCTGACGGGAATGGAACGCGAGAAGCTGGAGGAAGAAGCGCGCGAAATCCAGATGCGCATTCAGGATTACCTGGAAATTCTGGCGTCCCGACCGCGCCGCATGCAGGTCCTGACCGAAGAACTCCAGGACATTCGCGACCGTTTCGCCGACCCGCGCCGCACCGTTATTCTGGAAAACGAATTCGAACATGACATCGAAGACCTGATCCAGCGTGAGGATATGGTCGTCACCGTCACGCATGGCGGGTATATCAAACGCACGCCGCTTGCGACGTATCGCGCGCAGCGCCGTGGCGGCAAGGGTCGCACAGGGATGGCGATGAAGGATGAAGACGGTGTGTCGTCCGTTTTCGTCACATCAACCCATACGCCGGTCCTGTTCTTCTCCTCCCGCGGGATGGCCTACAAGATGAAGGTCTATCGCCTGCCGGCCGGTTCACCGCAGTCGCGCGGAAAAGCCATGGTGAACATTCTACCCTTGGAAAAGGATGAATGGATCACGACGGTCATGCCCCTTCCGGAAGAGGAGGAAACTTGGTCGGACCTGGATGCGGTGTTTGCCACGGCCTCAGGCGGGGTACGTCGCAATAAGCTTTCGGATTTCACCAATGTGAAGGCCAACGGCAAGATCGCGATGAAACTGGACGACGGCGACCGCTTGGTGGCCGTCAGCGTCTGCACCGAGGATCAGGACATCATGTTGTCCACCCAGGCGGGTAAATGCATCCGGTTCCAGGTTACCGACGTGCGCGTGTTTTCCGGCCGGACATCGACCGGGGTGCGCGGCATAAAATTGGCAAAGGGCGATCAGGTGATCGGCATGTCCATCCTGCGCCACAGCGACGACACATCGGAAGAACGCGACGACTACCTGCGTGCCCAGGCTGCGGCCAAGCGGCTTCAGTCCGAAGAGGCGGGCAACGAAGAAGACCGCGCCCGTGACGAGGAACGCGCACGGCAGCTGCAACAGCCGAAGTTCGCGGAAATGGCGGAACGTGAGGAATTCCTTCTGACGGTTTCGGATCGCGGCATGGGCCAGCTTGCATCCGCATACGATTATCGTGTCACCGGACGTGGTGGCCAGGGCATCAATAATATGGACCTGCGCGGTGCATCCGTTGCCGCATGTTTCCTGTTCGACCCGCAAATGGACGAACTGATGATGGTCAGTGAAGGCGGCCAGATCATCCGAATTCATGGTCAGGGTATTTCCTGGCGCCGGCGTGGCGGCAAAGGGGTCAAGGTCTTTGACGTCGGCGACGGTCAACGCGTGGTTTCGGTGGCCCGCTTGCGGGAAGATGACCAGGCGGAGGATGAGGAAGAGACGACTGAGGGTAATTCCGACGACAATGCTGTGCCGGGTGGCGGTGCATCGGGCGACGCGGTCTGACCATTTGTAATCGTCTCTTCGCCGGGTCTTTAGCTTCGCCCCATTTCGGTCTATAACGCACTGCAACATAACAGTCTGTCGGTAAAATTCCGGCGGCGCGGGCGGTTATTGAGGGCGGCATGACCAGCACAGTGGCAAGGACCGGAATCTATCCCGGCACTTTTGATCCGATCACCAACGGACATTTCGATATCATTTCGCGCGCGGCGCGGCACCTTTGCGATCGGCTTGTGGTCAGCGTTGCCGTCAATGCCGGCAAGGGGCCGCTGTTCACGCTGGAAGAACGCACGGAAATGGTCCTGCAGGAAGTTGCTACGTTGCCGGACGATATCCGCGCACGGATCGAAGTTGTTCCGTTCAAGGGGCTGTTGATGCACCACGCCGTCAGTCATGGCGCGGACTTTATCGTGCGGGGACTGCGCGCCGTATCGGACTTTGAATATGAGTTTCAGATGACCGGCATGAACGCGCGGTTGAACAAGGACGTGGAAACGGTCTTTCTGATGGCATCAGAGCGCCATCAGTTCATTTCCAGCCGGTTTGTGAAGGAAATCCGTGAACTGGACGGTGACATCTCGGAATTCGTCAGTCCGCGCGTGAAACAGCAGCTGGATGAGAAACTGGGGTAACCCGAACGCTATTCACGCCGGGTATAGTCGAAAGCCGTCTCCCGCGTGTCAGAAGGCGCGCCTTGTTTCGGCCCCGTCATAAAGCTGATCCAGCCAGAGCCGGTTCGTTTCGTCACGCAGCGCAAAGGCTTCCCGTTTGGACAGTTCGCCGACCCGCGGCAAAAGGCGCATATGGCCGAACGGGTCCTCACCACGAACCAACTGCGCGAATCCCCGACCTTCAGTCTGTCGAGTCTCTGGCCGGATATAGGCCTGAATCGAAAATCCGATTCGTCGGGCGTTGCTGGTATTTGGCGATGACGCATGCGCTACCTTCCAGTGATGCAGCGACATCTGCCCGGCCTTCAGCGTTATGGGGACGGCCGTGCTTTCGTCGATCGACGAAATATTCTGTCCCCGCGTAAGGATATTGTCCTTCGCGAATGTATCGTCATGTTCAAGATAGTCGCCAAGATGTGTCCCCGGCGCCATGCGCATTGCGCCGTTTTGGACCGTGCTATCAGTCAGGGCGACCCATGCGGTAACGGGGCTCGCGTCGGAAAGGGCGGTATAGCGCCCATCCTGATGCCAACTGACATAGCCTTTTGACCGGGCATCTTTTGCAAAAACGACAGTACTCATGGCCAGAATGTTCGGCCCGATCAGATCTTCGACCGCATCCGCAATGCGGGGGTGGTGAACGATTTCGTCAAAGAAGTCATGGGCGAGATGCGCATTGTTCCGGTTTTCGCCGACAAAAGCGTCCGGATCCACAGCTTCAGCAGCGTTCAGGCGTGTCATGATAAACCGGACTTCTGCCGGGCTCAGAACGTCGATCGGAAATACGAACCCGTCGCGGTGGAACGCGTCAATCTGCGTGGCGGTCAGGTGCTTTCCCATGGATGAAGTATTGAAGGGCCGGGATTCCATGTCAACGGACCGCCGAGTCGGGCAATAAGATTCGGTGTTTCCAGATGATCGGGAGAGATAGGGTGACCAAATTCGGTCGAAATGGTGGGCACTACAGGATTCGAACCTGTGACCGTTCGATTAAAAGATGTAGCTCTACCGAAAGATGAACTCGACTTTATCTAACTATTTGAAATTGTTTAATTTTATCGTGTAGGTGTGGCCCCAGAGTGGCCCCGGCGTCAATAACGAAAAAAGCTGCCTTTCGGCGACCTTATAAAGTATTGATTTTATTGGGGGTTTTGGTGGGCACTACAGGATTCGAACCTGTGACCGTTCGATTAAAAGTCGAATGCTCTACCAACTGAGCTAAGTGCCCGGCTGCGGCGGGAAGGGCCGGGATTCGACCCCCAAACAGCGGGCGGAACATATTGAACCCCATCGGCGGGGTCAATCATTAGGATCGACGATTTTGCACGTTATTTTGGGTGCGCGACCGGGCGCCAGGTCCCGGCCGCAAAGACACCGCGATGTTACAGCGCGAATAGCCAGGAATCGGACGCGCTGAGTGCTATTGCAAGGAGTGTCAGTGGCACCGCAAGGGCAATCGTTTTGATCTGAACCATGTCGTGTTCTCCTTTCCTGATATTGATATGGATAGGACAGGAGAAAACTGGAGTGACAGGCGTCACTTTCTGGGGCCGAAATGCGAAATTTTCTGGCCTTTTTGAATTTGATCTAAAAAACCCAATTGTTACAGAGGATTAGTCGCCCCGGAACTGTTCGACCATGTCCCTGAGCCGTTCCGTATCGGTCAGATTCAGGATATTGCCGTTTCTTTTGACCAGGCCCTTTCGGGAAAGATCGCTCAAGACGCGGGCGACGGTTTCGCGGGTTGTCGATACGCGGCTTGCCAGTTCCGCATGGATCGGGATCGGTTCGATCGTGGCGGTCCCTTCGTCAGTCTCGGTCGCCTTAGCCAGGCGCAGCAGTTCCGCATAGACGCGGTTATTGGCGCCCAGCGTGCTGAGATCCATGATCCGTTCGACCGACATGCGCACCATCTGCGTCAGGCGCTGCATCAGGGTGAAGGACACCGCCGGGTAATCTTCCAGTACGCTGCGGAAGGTTGCGGGATGCATCATGGCAACCGTTGTCGGCTGAATTGCGATGACATTGGCGGAGCGCGGTTCACCGTCCAGCGCCGCCAGTTCGCCGAAAACGGCGCCGGTTTTCAGGTCGTCGAACGCGATCTCTCGCCCGGAGACGGAGAAATTCACGACCCGCGCCACGCCGTTGATGATGAAATAGACGTCCTGTGTGTCGCCCTGAAAATCGATGATCTGTTCCTGCGGGGCATAGTCGCGCCACCGGCAGCGTTCTTCGACCCTCTTCAGCTCATCGGCTGAGAGTCCCTTGAACAGAAATACACCCCCCAGGGTTCTGGCGGATCCTTCGGCCATATCCTCGCCCCATCCCTTTCCGGCAACCAAAAAACATCCGCCGGTAGGGTCAGAATAGACCATGGTTTCCGACGATGCGAGGGTCTTGTGGCGCGGACGCCCCCATGGCGCTAAAGTAGACACGGGCTTGCGAATTGGCGGCCCGACCATTCCCTTTTCAGGCGGATTTGATGGGCCGGCTTTGGATTTTGATAATTGCGTTCGCCATAGCCGGCGGCGGTGTCGCGGTTTCATTTCTGCTGTCCGAACGATGGGCGGTTGTAGAAACCTTGAAACGCCATGAACTTGCTTTGCGCGAGGTGGAGAGAAGCACCGACCTTCTGCTGTCCGGACTGAATGAGGGACATATTGCCCTTTCGCTCATGGCCCGCGGCTATGGCAGCGGAGGTTTCAGCACGGCATCCCATGAAGGGGAAATTGCCGGACTTGTGCGGGATTATCGCGACCTGGGATCGGTCATGGCATTCCTGGAGTTTGAACGACTTACTTTGCTGCGGCGGGACGGCGATGGCGCCCATCGGGTAATTGGACCGGAAGGGGCCGATCCCTCCATTTCCACCCAGGCCGTTGATGGGTTGGTATCCTCTATCGTGCGGACGCCGGGCCGGTTTGGATGCGCGACAATCACCGACACTCAGGCGTTTTCTGGCCCCATGCTGGTGCAATGGGTCATACTGGATCGGTCGGACGATGGCGCGTTCGATGCGGCCCTTGGCTGGATCGATTTCGAAACGTTCCTGACCCTATTCATGACCCGCTTTCCGCCGGACGGACTGGTTCTCCGACTTATGGTCGATTCTGACGGCCGAACCGGGGAAGGGGGCATGGAAACCGTCTTTGGCGCGGCGGAACCAAGCGCGATTGTCGAAGAAACGGTGTCGATGTCCGTATCGCAGTCGGGCGAGCTGTGGGAACTCAACTGGGATATTCTGCCGTCCTTTCGCACCGGGATCGGGATTGCAATCAGCCGGGTAATTTTGGTGGTCGGCTCGCTGGTCTTTATCGTGCTTGGTCTTGTCGTTGGGTGGGTCATGCTGATGCGGCAGGGCGCGCGTGCGTTTATTGAGGCACGGACAACCGAACTTGAGGAAGAAGTCCGCGCCGCGCGCGATTCAGCCCGCGCAAAATCTGATTTTCTGGCGAACATGAGCCACGAACTGCGGACCCCGTTGAATTCGATCATTGGGTTTTCGGAGGTGATGGAAAAACAGATAAAGGGCCCGGAAAGCTGGGAGGCCTACAAGGCTTACTCCGAAGATATCCGTCAAAGCGGCGAACACCTACTGGCCGTCATCAACGATGTTCTGGACCTGTCGAAGGCTGAGGCAGGGCACCTTCAACTGTCTGAGCATGTTGTCAGTCCACGGGACCTGATTGATTCAGCGGTCCGGTTGATCCATGAAAAAATCCGCAATCGCGGCCTGGAGCTGACGATTTCTGTCGAGGATAGCGAGCTGCTGCTTCGTTGTGATGAAAGGCGCATTAAGCAGGTGCTTTTGAATCTTCTTTCGAACGCTGCGAAATTCACGCCGCGGGGCGGGCGTATCACCATTTCGACAAACGCGGATGATCAGGAATACTGCATAGAAGTGGCGGATACCGGCATTGGAATGCGCGCCGAACAGGTGCCCGCAGCGTTGGAGAAATATACCCAGTTCGCAGATGGCGCGTCGACGTCTGAAGATGTTGGCACGGGGCTTGGTCTTCATATGTCGCGCGTGCTGAGCGAGTTACATGGAGGCCGGCTGAGTGTCCGCTCAAAACCCGGTGAAGGAACCCGGGTGACTATACATTTTCCCGCAAGCCGTGTTGTCAGCGCGCCCACGGGTTGACCCTTGCTGATGGCATCAATCGTTACCGGTTTCGACATAGTGGAAACCAGTTGCGTCCGCTGCCACCAAGTCTGTAGATATGCGTAATCAGGGCTAGGAATCCAAATGTCGACACCAGAAGAACGCAGAGAGGAATCGAGGGCGAGGGTTCTCGTAAAGCGCGGTCTGTTTGCGCGGCTTCGTGCCTATTTTCTGGCGGGTGTTCTAGTTACCGCGCCGATCGCAATCACGATTGCGCTCGCCTATTGGATCATCACCTACATTGATGACAAGATCGTCCCGCTGATACCGGCACGTTACAATCCCGATACCTATCTGCGTGAATATCTTGGCATTGACTTCGGGCTGCCCGGTCTGGGGCTGGTCGTTCTTGTCGTGGTCATCACATTCATCGGTGCATTTACCGCCGGTTTGGTCGGCCGATGGACCGTTCGGATGGGGGAAAACCTCCTCCATCGGATGCCCATCATCCGCAGCCTGTACAAGCTGACGAAACAGATTTTTCATACCGTCCTGCAGAACCAGTCGAATGCGTTCCGAAAGGCGGTTCTTGTCGAATATCCCCGCAAGGGCCTGTGGGCCATCGCTTTCCTGACAGCCGATACGCGCGGTGAGATCACGGGAAAGCTTAAGCGTGAAACGGTCAACGTGTTCCTGCCCACCACACCGAACCCGACATCGGGCTTTCTTCTTTTTGTCCCGCGAGAGGACCTGATTGTCCTGGATATGCCGGTCGAAGATGCGGTGAAGCTGGTCATTTCCGCCGGGATCGTCCACCCGGGGGAGGAATTGGGCGGTTCACGCAAGTGACGATTGTCAGGGGCTAACCCGACTTCAGGTTCAAGGCCGCGGTATCCCGTTCGAACAGATACAGAAGGATGCGAAGGTTTCGGCCACGCGGACCTGACAGGTCCGGGTCCTTTTCCAGGATCAGTTTCGCATCGTCATGGGCAACCCGCATCAATTCCTGATGCAATGCGATGTCCGCCAGACGAAATGTGGGAAGGCCGCTTTGTCGCGTTCCCAGGATTTCCCCTGCCCCCCGCAGTTCCAGATCCTTTTCCGCGATCACGAAACCGTCTTCGGTTTCCGCCATGGTACGCAGTCTTTCGCGGGCCGTTTCATGCACTGTGTCAGACCGAAGCAGGATGCAGGTCGAAGCCTCGCTTCCCCGCCCGATTCGACCGCGAAGCTGATGAAGCTGCGCCAGGCCAAAACGTTCCGCCTGTTCGATGACCATGACGGTTGCCGCCGGTACGTTGACGCCGACTTCAATGACAGTCGTTGCAACCAGTATATCGGCGGGACCGTCGACGAACCGCGCCATGGCGGCGTCTTTTTCTTTTCCTTTCATTCGGCCATGAACCAGGGCGACTTTTTCTTCTCCGAAGGTTCGGGCCAGGTCCGCATGACGGGTTTCGGCATCCGAAAGGTCCATGACTTCGGATTCTTCCACCAACGGACAGACCCAATAGATTTTTGCGCCGTTGGCCAGCTTTCGCTTTAGACCGTCGATGACTTCGCCGATGCGTGACTGCGAAATGACGACGGTCTTGATCGGTTTCCGCCCAGGCGGTTTGTCCGTCAGACGGGATGAATCCAGGTCGCCGTAGGCGGTCATCGTCAGCGTTCGGGGAATCGGTGTTGCGGTCATGACCAGCATGTCCGTCTTATCTCCCTTTGCGCCGAAGGTCAGGCGCTGGTGAACCCCGAAACGATGCTGTTCATCCACCACGGCAAGCTTCAGGTCGCGGAAGGCGACGTCTTCCTGAAACAGGGCGTGCGTACCGATTGCGATACTGATCGACCCTTCCGCCAAGCCAAGAAGTGCTGCCTTCCGCCCGGTTCCTTTATCCCGACCGGTCAAAACCGTTACCCGGATCCCGGCGGCGCGGGCCAATGGTTCGATGGTTTCAAAATGCTGACGCGCCAGAATTTCCGTCGGCGCCATCAGTGCCGCCTGTCCCCCGCATTCGACGGCGTTCAACATGGCCATCAGGGCAACGACGGTTTTTCCGCTGCCCACATCGCCTTGTAACAGGCGCAACATGCGGGTAGGGGCGGCCATATCGGATTCGATTTCGGTCAGCGCCTCTTTCTGACTGCCGGTCAATTCGAAGGGTAGGGCATCAATCACCAGCTTTCGAAGCCGTCCGTCCCCCCGTATGGCTTCGCCGCCGCGGGCCTTTGCCCGTCGCCGCAGGATCGACAAGGCGAGCTGATTTGCCAGCAACTCATCATAGGCCAGACGCTGGCGCGCCGAGGTTAGGGGGGATAGATCCCCTGTTGCGCCCGGCTCATGAACCTTTGTCAGTGCGTCACGCCATGCGGGCCAGCCGGTCTGGTTCCGATAGGCTGCATCCAGCCATTCCGGCAGGTCCGGCGCAGCCTTCAGCGCACCGCGAATGGCCTTTTGCAGGACCTTTGGCGTGATCCCCTGCGTCAATGGATAGACAGGTTCCATTTCCGGCAGGGACGCGGCTTCCGAGACAGGCAAGATATGATCGGGGTGCGCCATCTGCTTCATACCGCCGTAGAGTTCGATCCGGCCGGAAATTATCACCTCGGCACCAACAGGCAGTACGCGTTCCAGGTACGTCTTGTCGCCACGAAAGAAAATCAACGTCATCGCAGACCCGTCGTCCTGAACCTGGACGCGGTAGGGGCGACGGCGATCCCGGGGCGGTTCATGCCTTGAGACCCGGACTTTGACCGTGCCGATCCTTCCAGCCTCCGCGGACCCGATACTGGGAAGTAGGCGGCGGTCTATCAAGTCACGCGGCAAATGCCACAACAGGTCGACCACATGCGCGCCGACGGACTTGTCCAGGCGCGCGGCAAGCCGTGGTCCCAAGCCTGACAGGGACTGTAGTGGCGCAAAAAGGGGGAATAGAATATCCGGTCGCATCAATTCATCGGTCGGGCTGGAACAACGGACAGTCTAACGCGGGGGTGGAGAGCGGGAAATCATTGATCCCGGATCAATGCACAATCTTTGCCTGTTCGGTTTGCCCTGGACGGTTCGCGACTATAGATAATGCGCATCGCAATTCTGTCAGTTGGTGTTTGGAACATGGACGTCCTTCCGGATAACGATAACTCGGGCGGGTCGGTGAACAACCGGCGCCGGAAATTGAAATTTCGTGCCTGGCATCGCGGTATGAAGGAAATGGACCTGATCCTGGGGCAATTCGCGGACCAACGCATAGAACTGTTGGACGACAACGACCTGGATACGTTCGAAATGCTGCTTCACGTGCCGGATCAGGCGCTTTATCAGCTTTTGGTGCAGGATGCCCCCGTGCCGGCGGAAATTGACGGTGAACTGTTCCGCGAAATTCGCAGCTTCGCGAAAAACCTGCCGCGAACGGCCTGATCGCGTGTCAGTCTTGCTTCCCGATGTGCCGTCGCGCACACGCATCGAATCCTGCCCGGATGGCGCAGATGGGCCGGTGTTGGCGGAAATCTGCAAAAATGCCGCCCGCCCGGTACTGGCCGTTTTCCGGGATGAGGGACGGATGCTGTCCGCCATGGATCGCGTCGGTTTCTTTGCGCCGGACCTGCCGCGACTGGCGCTTCCCGCGTGGGACTGTCTTCCGTATGACCGTGTGTCCCCCAACGCGGATTCCGTGGCCGCGCGACTGAGTGCATTGTGCGAATTGGCCCGTGGCATCGATGGCCCGTACATGGTCGCCACAACGGTTTCGTCCGTCCTGCAGAAACTGCCGCCACGCGATGCATTGCGCGGTGCTTCGCTGCTGGCGCGGCAGGGTGACACCTTGTCGGTCGAGACGTTACAGGAGTTTTTTGCCAGAACCGGGTATCGGCGGGCGAATACGGTAAGGGAGCCGGGAGAATTCGCCATTCGCGGCGGGCTGGTGGATCTATTTCCACCGGGGGCGGAATCGCCGTTCCGGCTGGATTTCTTCGGCGATGAGATCGAAAGTCTGCGCCGGTTTGACGCGATGACGCAGCGCACGCTGGGACCAGCCGAGGAACTGGTATTGCACCCCGTCAGTGAAGTCATGATGGATCAGGCGCATATCGACCGGTTCCGCCAGCGATATCGCGAAATGTTCGGGGGGGAAGCGTTTGGGGACCCCCTGTTTGAGGCGGTAAGCGAAGGGCGTCGGGTCGCAGGCGTGGAACACTGGCTTCCGCTGTTTCATGACCGAATGGAAAGCCTTTTCGACTGGCTGCCGGACAGCCCCGTCGTGCTGGAATTCCAGGCCGATGAAGCGATTTCCGCCAGACTGGAAATGATCGCGGACCACTATCAGGCGCGTGTGGATGCGGAAAAAATGCGGGGACGGAGCAAGTCATCCGAAGTGGAGGAAGCGCCACCCTATCGCCCTTTGCCGGTAGAAATGCTGTATGTGCGGGAGGGGGACTGGAATGCTGCCCTTGATCCACGACCGGTTGCGGACCTGTCGCCCTATCGTTCGACAGATGCGTCAGATTTGGCTGGCGCGCACGTCCTGAATGCAGGGTTTGAAGGTGTCACGGACTTTTCAGCCGCCCGAAAGGCAGAACAGGCCGACCTGTTTCACGCGGTAAGGGACCGGATTGCATCTTTGGACCGGCCGGTTCTGATTGCCGCCGGTGGCGAAGGCGCGCGCGAAAGGTTGAAACTTCTCCTGCGGGAGGCATCCGCCGACGTTCAGTCTGATGCCGCTGACGCCGACGACCTTAAAAACCTTCGTCCCGGTCAGGTAGCACTCGCGGTCTTTCCTCTGGAAACCGGGTTCCAGAACGAAACCCTGCACGTTCTAAGCGAACAGGACATCCTGGGTGAAAAAATGGCCCGTCCGCGCCGCAGACGGCGGGGAGAGGAGTTCATTTCTGAACTGTCCGCGATCGAGACAGGGGATCTGGTCGTCCATGTCGATCACGGTATCGGGCGATATGACGGGCTGCAAACCATCGATGTGGATGGCGCGCCCCATGACTGCCTGAAGCTGACCTACGCGGGGGACGACCGCCTGTTCCTTCCGGTCGAGAACCTTGAGGTCCTTTCCAAGTACGGGTCGGAAGACACAGGCGTTCAACTGGACAAACTGGGTGGCGCCGCTTGGCAGGCCCGTAAGGCGCGCATGAAGGAACGTGTGCGCGAAATCGCCGAAGGGCTAATGAAGATTGCCGCCGAACGCGCACTGAGGAAAGGGTCGCCCCTTGTGGCGCCGGAAGGCGCTTATGACGAATTCTGTGCCCGCTTTGCCTTCACCGAGACGGATGACCAACTGAGCGCAATTGCGGATGTCCTGTCCGACCTTTCGTCGGGAAAACCGATGGATCGGCTGATTTGCGGTGACGTCGGTTTTGGCAAAACGGAAGTTGCCCTGCGGGCTGCGTTTCTGGCGGTGATGGCGGGGCATCAGGTCGCGGTGGTCGTGCCCACGACCCTGCTGGCGCGGCAGCATTTCCGGGTCTTTGAGGAACGTTTTTCCGGTCTGCCTGTAAAGGTGGCGCAACTGTCACGTCTGGTGACCGGCAAGGCAGCGGAAGAAGTGCGTGCCGGCCTTGCGGATGGAACAATCGACATTGTCGTCGGAACTCACGCAGTTCTGGCAAAATCAACCAAACTCAGACACCTGGGTCTGATTGTCGTGGATGAGGAACAGCATTTCGGGGTTCAACAAAAGGAACGCCTGAAGCAGATGCGGGCGGATGTCCATGTGCTGACGCTGACCGCCACCCCCATTCCAAGAACGTTGCAAATGGCACTGGCCGGTGTACGCGAGATGTCGATCATTGCAAGCCCGCCCGTGGACCGTCTTGCGGTTCGGACTTTTGCCCTGCCGTTCGACCCCGTTGTCCTGGGGGAAGCGATACGACGTGAAAGGTTTCGGGGCGGTCAGATATTCTATGTTTGCCCGCGGGTTGCGGACCTGGACCGGGTCAGGGAACGCATTCGGGAAATTGCGCCGGATTGTTCCGTTGCGGTTGCTCATGGCCGTTTGTCGGGTACGGAACTTGAAACCGTCATGTCGGATTTCGTCGCGGGTCGGTACGATATCCTCCTGTCCACGAATATTGTCGAAAGCGGGCTGGATATTCCCAACGCCAATACGATGATCATTCACCGGGCGGATATGTTCGGATTGTCACAGCTTTATCAGCTTCGCGGCAGGATTGGACGCGGCAAACAGCGTGCCTATTGCTACCTGACGCTTCCGCCCGGAAAAATACTGACGGAGGGGGCCCGCAAACGACTGGAGGTCATGCAGACCTTAGATAGTCTGGGCGCGGGATTCACCCTTGCCAGCCACGACCTGGACATTCGCGGTGCCGGCAATCTGGTCGGCGAGGAACAGTCAGGCCACATCAAGGAAGTGGGTGTCGAACTCTATCAGCGCATGCTGGAAGAGGCCGTCGCCGCGGCGCGGGACCACATCGCGGCCGAGGAACTGGAAGAGACATGGACCCCGACAATTCAGATCGGGATCGCCGTGCTGATACCGGAAGGCTATGTTCAGGATCTGTCTGTGCGGCTGGGTCTGTACCGGCGGCTTTCTGATCTGCGCGACCGGAAGGAGATTGATCACTTCGCCGTGGAACTGGTGGACCGGTTCGGCCCGATGCCGGAAGAGGTCGAAAACCTTCTGGAGGTTGTTGCCATCAAACAGGCCTGCAAGGCGGCGGGCATCGACCGCGCGGAGGCAGGGCCCAAGGGTGCGCTGATATCCTTCCGGAACGACAGTTTCGCCAATCCCGCCGGTCTGATCGGTTATATCCAGAAACTGGCGGGCGCAGCGAAATTGCGACCAGACCACAAAATGGTCGTCATGCGGCCCTGGATCGACCAGAAACGAAGGCTGAACGGCCTGCGGAAAGTAGCGGAAGCTCTGGCAAAGATTGCCGGCTAGGCGCCGCCGGTCGCGGGGGAAGGGCCGGACCCTTCCGCCGATTTTTCCTGAACCGCCATATCCAGGACCGGAAGAAAGGCTTCCGGTTCCTGCGCGCCTGAAAGTGCATATTTCCCTTCGATGATGAAACAGGGAACGCCGCCAATTCCAAGCCGCCGCGCAAAGGAATCCTCTGCCTTTACCTCATCCAGGTCTTCCGTACCTTGCAGGTAGGTTTCGGTCGGACCACGGTCCATCCCGACGCTGTCGGCGATTGCAAGAAGGGTCGAAACTTCCCCGATATCCTGACCATCCAGAAAATAGGCCTTGAACATTGACTGGACCAATGCGTCGGCCAGGGACGGATATTCGCGCTGTGCAAATCGGATAAGGCGATGCGCGGCCAGAGTGCTGGGCGTTCTGGGGATGGCATCGAACTGGAAGTCGATACCTACCTGCTGTCCCACCTGCCGAATATGCCCGTAAACGTCCGCTGCCCGGTCCGGGCCACCAAATTTTGCGGACAGATAGGATTGCCGGTCCATTCCCTCCGTCGGCATGTCGGGATTCAACTGGAATGTCCGCCAGCGAATGGAAACCGGGACGTCCGGACGCGCGGCCAGGGCGTCTTCCAGGCGCTTTTTACCGATAAAGCACCAGGGGCAGATTGGGTCGGAAAAGACGTCGATCGTGATCATGTCATTCATCTAGGGCGCTACATTGCGTTATCCAGGGGACCGGCCGAGACTCGCGCAATGTCTGCTAACGCCCCGCCAATCGGTCGAACCCAGCCTTAAGATCGGCGATCAGGTCATCCGGATCTTCAAGCCCGACATGAATGCGCAAAAGCTGCCCTTCCTCCGTCCAGGGGACCGCGGTTCTGATCTTATCCGGATAGGCGGTCGTAATCAGGCTTTCGTAACCGCCCCAGCTGGCGCCGATCCCGAATAGCTCCAGGTTTTCCACCATGGCTTTCAGGCGATTGCGGTCCGGTGCGTCTACGATGATGGCGAACAACCCGTTAGCGCCCGTGAAATCGCGCTTCCAGATCTCATGGCCAGGGTCGTGCGGCATGGCAGGGTGCAAAACCCGCGTGACCGCGGGCTGATCCATCAGCCATTCAGCGACTTTCAATCCGTTCTGATAATGCTGGCGCAGGCGCGTGGGCATGCTGCGCAGGCCCCGCTGAACGGTATAGGCGTCGTCAGGGGATACGCTGTACCCCATCGCGAAATAGGTGTCCTGAATCAGGTCGAACTGTTCCCTTGTGCGTGTGGTGACGCTTCCCAGCATCGTGTCCGATCCGCCGCAGGGATATTTGGTCAGTGCGTGGGCGGAAAAATCGATGCCTAAGTCTATCGGTTTCAGGTAATAGCCGGCGCCATAAGTGTTGTCCGTCCCGGTCAGGACACCTTTCGCCCGGGCGGCGGCTACGATGCCACGCAGATCCGGCATTTCGAACGTCAATGAACCCGGCGATTCGGTCCAGACAAGTTTGGTTTCGGGCCGGATCAGCGCCGCCATTTCCTGTTCGGTGATGGTGGGATTGTAAAACGTGGTCTCACAGCCGATCCGTTTCAGGTGTCCATTGGCCAGGTTCCGCACCGGCAGGTAGTTGTTGTCTGGCACCAGGAAGTGCGCGCCGGGTTCGGCCAGGGCCAGGAAACAGATGCCACACGCTGCCATGCCGCTTGGCACCAAAAGGGTATCATGGCCGTTTTCTAGCGCAGTCAAGGCATCCATCAGGGAAAACTGGGTGGGTGTTCCCATCAATCCATAGACGACTTCGCGATGTCCGATTTTGTGGACATTCTTTCCGTCCTTGCGCCCTTCCCAGCTTTCCAGCGTAGGATGCAGAATGGTGGATGCGCGATACAGGGGGGGATTGACGACCCCGAAATTATCCTGAGGCTTTCGTCCGGTATGGACGAGCTTGGTATCGTCATGCGCCACGTAACAGGCTCCTTTTTTACAACAACTGTTCCCCAATGAATTCAGCCACGCACTTTCGTTCACCAAAGCCCGCGATACAAGACGGCAGAGTTGGGAGTGACCTCTGAATGGAAACGGTGGAAACGCTTGTCATCGGGGCAGGGGTTATCGGGCTGGCGTGCGCCAAGACCCTGGCGGAATCCGGTCAGGAAGTCATTGTTCTGGAATCGGCCGATGCGATCGGAACGCAGACGAGTTCTCGCAATAGCGAGGTTATTCACGCCGGGATCTATTACCCGGCCGGCAGCCTGAAGTCCGCACTTTGTGTCGCGGGGAAACAGCTACTCTATGAGTATTGCGCGGATCGTGGCGTCCCACATCGCAGATGCGAAAAACTTATTGTCGCGACATCGGATGAAGAAGAAGGGCAGCTTGAAGCCATTCGCCTGAAGGCGGAAGCAAACGGGGTGACCGACTTGGAATGGCTTTCTGGAAGTGATGCCGGCCATCTGGAACCCGCATTGCGCTGTACACGGGCGCTTTTGTCACCGTCGACCGGAATCGTCGATAGCCATTCATTGATGCTGGCCTATCAGGGGGACCTGGAGTCCGCGGGTGGCATGATCGCTTTCAATACGCCTGTCGATGGTGGCGTAATCGATGAAAGCGGTTTTGAAATACGGACCGGCGGTGATCATCCCATGACACTTCGTTCGAAACGCCTTGTCATTGCCGGCGGACTGACCAGCCAGTCGATTGCAAATGGGTTGTCCGGGTACCCGATTGAAACACTGCCTGGCCAATACTTCTGCAAGGGGAACTATTTCACAACAGCGTTCAAATCACCGTTCCGACGCCTGATCTATCCGGTCCCGGTAAAGTCGGGACTGGGTGTGCATGTGACAGTGGATATGGGCGGCGGATTGCGTTTTGGCCCCGATACGGAATGGATCGACAGTCTGGAAGGACCGGACCTTTATGAGGTCGATGCCACACGGGGGGACAGTTTCTATACCGCAATCCGTCGGTATTACCCGGACTTGCCGGATGCTTCCCTGATGGCCGGATATGCAGGCATACGACCAAAGCTTAACCGCGCCGGCGCTGTGGGGGAAGATTTCCGCATCGATACGCCCGATTGGCACGGCGTGCCCCGTCTGGTGGGCCTTTATGGCATCGAAAGCCCCGGACTTACGGCGTCATTGGCAATCGCCCGCTATGTCGCAGCGCGGGCAGGGTAGGCACCATCCCGTCAATGGCCTGTGTTCTTGATAATCAGGCCATAACAGTAGGCAACGCCAAATCCCATCAACAGCAGGCCGACCCATTCCATTGTCCCGTCGCGTGCGCCAGCCGCCGCGAAAAGCCCCAAGACCGCCAGAACCGCCATAAAGATGCCCATTGCCCAACTGCCCATCGAACGAACTCCCTTAGGGTAAGATTTCCATAGAATTGGCGGACTTTATAGATCGCATTTTCCTGTTCGCACCTTGACCTGAATCAATGAGTTCCGGTCGACGGTTCAGGCATACCGGCCAAAGTGAGCCCGGATGAATGTCATCCGCGCGTACCTGCGGTTGGAGAATTGACAATGAGCATTGCCCAATCAGCGGCCGGCGCCCGGACCGAGGCGGCACCGCAATATGATGAGACGGTCGTACGGTATTTCACCGTCGCGACGGCGCTCTGGGGGGTAGTGGCATTTCTGGTTGGCGTTCTTATTGCCTTCCAGCTGGCCTGCCCCGTTCTGAATTTCGACGTTCCCTGGCTGTCATTCGGCCGCTTGCGTCCACTGCACACATCGGCGGCAATTTTTGCCTTTGGCGGCAGTGCGCTATTCGCAACATCGCTTCATGTGGTCCAGCGAACCTGCAGGGCGCCGCTGTATGGCGGGCGCGACGTCGCGATGTTCATTTTCTGGGGCTACCAGCTTTTCATTGTCATGGCAGCTCTCGGTTACGTAACGGGTGTCACCCAGGGCCGCGAATATGCCGAACCCGAATGGTATGTCGACCTGTGGCTTACGATTGTTTGGGTGGTCTATCTGATCGTCTTCGTGGGCACGATCATGCGGCGGAAGGAACCGCACATCTATGTGGCCAACTGGTTCTATCTGGCGTTCATCGTAACCGTCGCGATGCTGCATGTCGTGAACAATCTTGCAATGCCGGTCTCGCTACTGGGCGCAAAGAGCTATTCGCTTTTTGCCGGGGTACAGGATGCGCTGACGCAATGGTGGTACGGCCACAACGCGGTGGGCTTCTTCCTGACCGCGGGCTTCCTGGGCATGATGTATTACATCATTCCCAAACAGGCGAACCGCCCGGTTTATTCCTATCGTCTGTCCATCGTCCACTTCTGGTCCCTGATCTTCCTGTATATCTGGGCCGGCCCGCACCACCTGCACTATACGGCGCTTCCCGAATGGGCACAGACATTGGGTATGGTCTTTTCGGTGATGCTGTGGATGCCGTCCTGGGGCGGCATGATCAACGGCATCATGACGTTGTCCGGCGCGTGGGAGAAACTGCGCACCGATCCGGTTCTCCGATTCATGGTGACCGCGGTGGCATTCTACGGCATGTCGACATTCGAAGGGCCGCTGATGTCCGTCCGCGCGGTCAATGCGCTTAGCCACTATACCGACTGGACAATCGGGCATGTTCATTCGGGCGCTTTGGGCTGGGTCGCGCTGATCAGCTTCGGCGCGCTTTATTATCTGGTCCCTGTCTTGTGGAATCGTGAGCGGCTCTACAGCGTTCGTCTGGTTTCCTGGCATTACTGGATCTCCACGATCGGGATCATCCTCTACATCTCATCGATGTGGGTGTCCGGTATTCTTCAGGGTCTGATGTGGCGCTCCTACGATGACCTGGGCTTCCTGCAATACAGCTTCGTGGAAACGGTGGAAGCCATGCATCCCTTCTATGTGATCCGTGCGATCGGGGGCGTGTTCTTCCTGCTGGGCAGCCTGATCATGCTCTACAACCTCTTCCGGACCATGCGGGGTGACCTGCGGACCGAGGCGCCCTACGAGCGTCTGGATGCCGTGCCTGCGGCGGCCGAATAACCGCCGGATACAGGAGAAAGACCATGTCTCTAATCAAACACAAAATTATCGAGACCAACGTTACCCTGATGACGGTTCTGGTTCTGATCACGGTGTCCATCGGCGGTATTGTGGAACTTGTGCCGTTGTTCACCATCGAAAGTACGATTGAAGAGGTGGACGGCGTCCGACCTTATTCACCTTTGGAACTGGCGGGACGAAACATCTACATCCGCGAAGGGTGCTACAGTTGCCATTCGCAGATGGTGCGCCCGTTCAGGGATGAGGTTGAACGCTACGGCCATTATTCCATCGCCGCGGAAAGCATGTACGACCATCCGTTCCAGTGGGGGTCGAAGCGAACCGGGCCGGACCTTGCCCGCGTCGGCGGCAAATATTCAAACGACTGGCATGTGCTGCACCTTGTGGATCCGCGTGCTGTGGTACCGGAATCCATCATGCCGGGCTATCCGTGGCTGGCGGAACAGTCGTTGGACGCCGACGACATTGCCGATCACCTGACCGCCCTGACCTATGTCGGCGTCCCCTATTCGGATGAAATGATAGCGGAAGCGGAGGGCGATCTTCGTGCCCAGGCTGACCCGGACGGGGATTGGGAGGCTGTACGGGATCGCTATCCCGGCGCCGCGGTCGGCGATTTCGACGGGGACCCGTCGCGCCTGACCGAAATGGACGCCATCGTCTCCTACATGCAGATGCTGGGGACGCTGGTCGATTTCACCCGGTATGACGCTGACGCGCTTCAGCAATAGGGAGTGGGACCATGTGGGACAAAATTGTCGAACTGGCGAATGCCGGGTGGAACGTATGGCTCGTTCTCATGTTTCTGCTGGTGATCGCATATGCCCTTTGGCCGTCCAAACGGCGCCAGGCTGAAATGGACCGGGCGGCGCGCATTCCGCTCGACGAAGAGTGAGGAGGCGGAGAAATGCCGACAAAAGAAGAAAAGGATATTGTCACCGGCGTCGATACAACCGGACACGAATGGGATGGGGTAAAAGAACTCAATAACCCACTCCCGCGATGGTGGCTCTATGTCTTCTATGCCAGCATCATTTTCTCCATCGGGTACATGGTGATCTATCCGTCCGTGCCGCTGGGCACTACATATTTCGAGGGTACGGCGGAATATTCCGACCGTCAGGCCGTCCAGGACGAACTGGCCGCGGTGCAGGAATCCCGTGGCGGCATTCTGCGTGAGATCGCAGGCACGGACCTGGCGGAAATACGAAACGATGCCGACATGTTGCAATACGCACTTGCCGGCGGGGAGGCGGTGTTTCTTGAAAACTGTGCGCCGTGTCATGGAACCGGCGCATCGGGCGGTCCGGGATACCCCAATCTTCTGGACGATGACTGGTTGTGGGGCGGTTCGCTGGACGCAATCCAAGAGACAATCCAATACGGTGTCCGCTGGGAACCGAACGACTATTCCCGGTTTTCGGAAATGCCGGCGTACGGGTTCCTTGGAATCCTGGATCGCGATCAGATCGAAGCGACGGCCCATTATGTGATGAGCCTGTCCGGCCTGGACCATGACATGACCCTGGCCGCCGCCGGTACCGAACATTTCGACATGGAATGTGTCGCCTGTCATGAAGAAGGCGGTGTCGGAAACCGCGACCTGGGTGCGCCGGCGCTTAACGACCCGATCTGGCTCTACGGCGGATCTCGGGATGAAATCATCAGCCAGATCACCCTGCCGCGGCACGGTGTTATGCCGGCCTGGGAAAACCGTCTCAGCGCCGGGACAATCAAGATGCTGACGGTTTATGTCTATGAACTGGGCGGCGGTGAATAGCGTCTGTTTCTGATCCAAATCGGATGCGGGCAATCCCATTGGATCGCCCGTATTCTCCCACTATGTCTTTCGAGTGGGCCCGCTCAGTATCCGGGGCTTAGAATTTTGACCGTTTTTGGAATATGTCCGGCCTGTACGGGGTCAGGGACCTTCTTGGATTCACGGCTGACAACTTCGAACCCGGCCTTCTGATACGCGCCAAGGGCCGATGGATGGTCCAGTGTACAGGTATTTACCTTCAATGCCTTGGGCGACGGGTCGCGGTTCCAGGCGCAGTCGATGCCCCAATTCAGCAGGTAGGGTCCCAACCCCTGACCGATAAAGTCCGGCAACAGGCCGAAATAGGCGACTTCCGCTGCAGACGGCATTTCCCGGAAATCCAGTTCCACAAAACCCGCCGGGACACCGCCGACCGCCAGGACATAGAGTTCCACCGCCGGGTCCTGGATTACCGAGGCCAGTTTCTCGTCGTCCCAGGCGCGGCGTTCCCACCATAGCCAGGGGTCGCCGACCGTGTGCTGAAGGTAGCGGTAATAAGAGACTGTCGGGTTGTGGGCGCGCTGAAGGCTTACCGGTTCCCTTGCGCGTGGCGGGGGAAGGGACGGGCGCTTGGGCGGCGCGTCCATTTCCAGATAGCTGATCGTCACATCCAGCAGCCTTGGATCCCCGGATTCCGCCTGGGTAACCGGCGGGTTGACCAGCCATTTGGACATCAATGCGCGGGGTTCACGCTTATACCCGACCCGTTCATAGATCTCTAAAACCTGTGTGTTGTCGGCACGGATAATTAATTCGACCTTTGGGCAGCCCTGTTCGCGCAGCCAGTCTTCCGCCGCCTGGACGATGGCGCGTCCATGGCCGTGTCCCTGAAGGTCCGGACGGACGGCGACGTAATACATCCACCCACGGTGCCCATCGAACCCGGCCATGGCGCTGGCAACGATTGCGCCGCGGGACTCGCCCACCAGAATTTCGCTGGCTGGCCACTGACGGGCCAGGGCAATGTCGGATTCCGGGTCATTCCACGGCCGCGTCAGGCCGCAGGCCCGCCAAAGCTGGATTAATGCGGGAACATCCGCATCGCGGACGGGTCGGGTTGCAAGTGACATGGGATGCTCCGACTCAGGCGCTTGGATTATCGATCGGGGAATCGGGATGCGTACCCCATTCGGACCATGACCCGTCATAGACGGCGGCGGTTTCATCCCCCAGAAGATGAAGCCCAAGTGCCAGCGCACAGGCTGTAACCCCGGACCCGCATGAGGTTACGATCCGATCGCGGCCGATGTTTACGCCGGCTGCCTCATACAGTTTCTGCAGGGCGTGGACGGACTTGACCTTCTTCGTATCCGGATCGACCAGATTCTGAAAAGACAGATTGAGGGAACCCGGTATGTGCCCGCCACGTACTTCCGGGCGTGGTTCGGGCGTGCTGCCGTCGAAACGATCAGCCGGGCGTGCGTCCAGGACGACTTCGGCCCCATCCTCCAGGTTCGCAATAATATCAGTACGGCAGCGCAACAGTTCCGGCTGCAGCTTGGCTTTGAATTTGGTTGCTGTAGGCGCAGGCGGGTCCCCTTCGTCGAGCGGAAGCCCCGCGCTTTTCCAGGCGGGCATGCCGCCATCCAGGACAGAAACCCGGTCGTGCCCGAACAGGCGGAACATCCACCACGGGCGCGCGGCGGAAAACAACCCATAGGTATCGTAGCAGACCACATGCTGGTCGTTGGTGATTCCCAAGGCGCCCACGGCTTCTGCAAATAGGTCCGGGGAAGGGACCATGTGGGGAAGCGGGTTATCCGGGTCCTTTATGTTGTCCACATCGAAGAAGCGTGCGCCCGGAATCCGTTCGGCCGTGAATTCCGCTTTTGCATCGCGGTCGAAAATCGGCAGGTGATATGTTGCGTCCAGAACGACAACGGATGGATCGTTCAGGCGGCCCTTCAGCCATTGCACAGAAACAAGCGGGAACTGGGACATGACTAACCCTCCAGATGGATGTTCACGCGCCGGTTCCTTGCGCCTTTGTTTTCAATCTTTCCAACGCGAAGGCGGCCAATTTCACCAGTCCGCGCGATATGCGTGCCACCGCATGGCTGCAGGTCGACCGCATCCCCGATTTTGACCAGCCGAACCCGTCCGGCATTCCGCGGGGGCTGAACCGACATGGTGCGGACCAGATCAGGGTTCCGGTCCAGTTCCTCATCGGTGATCCACATGGTCTCCAGCGGGTGATCCTCGGTGACCAGTCGATTTAGTTCCTCTGTCAGTGCTTCCTTATCCAGGGAATGATCGCCGACATCGAAATCCAGGCGGCTTTTTTCTTCGCCAACCTGGCCGCCGGTCACACCGCACGGCACGATGGAACAGAGAAGATGCATGGATGTGTGCATGCGCATCAGGCGATGGCGACGGTCCCAGTCGATTTCCGCCCTGACCCTGGTGCCGGCGGTCGGCAGTGTCTGACCCTCTTCAGGGACGTGAATGATGTCCCCCTCTACCTGAATGGTGGTACCGATCCGAACCGCACCGCCGTCCCACGACAGGGTGCCGGTGTCGCCCGGTTGTCCGCCGCCGGTGTAATAGAAAACCGTCCGGTCCAGAATGATGCCGCCGCGGTCATTCACCTCAACGACGCAGGCGTCGCAGGACTTAAGGTAGGAATCGTCTCTGAAAAGTTCGTCGGTACGCTCTGTCATCATGGTCTCCAGCAGGCTTCAGCGCGGGCGCGGAAGCCTACCGGGTTCCATCGTCAAAGCCAATCCGGTGCAGGCAGTCCTTTTTCCTTCAGGAAGACGGGGTTCCATACCTTTGCCATGTAGCGATGACCCCAGTCGCACAGGATCGTCACAATGGTGTGGCCCGGGCCCATTTCCTTTGCCAGTCGGACTGCGCCGGCAATGTTGATTCCTGTCGAAAGACCCATGCAAAGTCCTTCTTCCTTCAACAGGTTATGGACGATCGTCAGCCCTTCCGCGTCGGGAATTTTATAGGCATCATCAAAGGCAACACCCTCCAGATTGCCGGTAATCCTTCCCTGGCCGATTCCTTCGGAAATGGACCCCTCGCTTTCGGCCTTCAATTCACCGTTCTTGATGAAATTGTACATCGCCGCCCCCATCGGGTCGGCCGCAGTAACCTTGATCGCCGAATTCTTTTCTTTCAGGAACAGGGCCATCCCTGCCAGTGTGCCCCCGGTGCCGATTGCACATGAAAACCCGTCGATCTTTCCGTCCGTCTGATCCCAGATTTCGGGGCCGGTGGTACGCACATGGGCCATGCGATTCGATGTGTTGTCCCATTGATTTGCCAGAATGGCGCCATGAGGTTCGGTCTTTGCACGTTCCTCTGCGATCCTTGTCGCGGTGTGAACATAGTTGCGCGGGTCCTTATAGGGAACGGCGACATTTTCGACCAATTCCGCCCCCAACAGGCGCAACGCATCTTTCTTCTCCTGTGCCTGGGTTTCCGGGATTACGATCAGCGTCCGGTAGCCGCGCGCATTGCCGACGCTGGCAAGCCCAATTCCGGTATTGCCTGCCGTGGCCTCAACGATCAGCCCGCCCGGTTCCAGGTCGCCGCGCGCTTCGGCATCCAGAATAATGTGCTTTGCCGCGCGGTCTTTCACCGATCCGCCGGGGTTGAGAAATTCAGCTTTCCCAAGGATAGTGCATCCCGTTTCTTCCGAAGCGCGTTTCAGTTTGATCAACGGTGTGTTGCCGACAGCGTCGACAAAATCGGAACGGATCTGCATAGCCCATCCTTTTTGTGTATTTAAGGAGTTATTGCGCGGACGACAGTGTAGATAGGGCGCATTCAGTCGAAGTGCAAGGATGGCCGCATCTGTTCAAACAGCAACAGGTTCAGGGCGGTCATCGCATTTTGAATTTCATTACGATGAACAAGGTCCAGTGCCTCTTTGCGCGGCAGAACGAAGACGCGGATGTCCTCCCCTTCGTCCGCCAGACCGTGTATGCCCCCAACACCATCGCTGTCGCAGGAGCCGACATGCATGGCCATCGATTCCGTACTGCCGCCCGGTGTCATAAAGTGGGTTGCCAGATGGTGCAGTGACCGAACTTCGATGCCGGCTTCTTCCACGACTTCGCGCCGGCAGACATCTTCGGCTGTCTCGCCTGCTTCGATGATCCCGGCGACGATTTCAATCATCCATGGATTCGAGCTGCCGGCGGCATATGCATCGGGCCGAAACTGTTCGATCATAACAATCTCGTCTCTGGTTGGGTCATAGGGGACGACGCTGGCGGCATGGCCACGTTCGAATATCTCACGGGTGATCTCCGGCCCCATGCCGCCGCCAAATTGTTGGTGGCGAAGCGTGTATCGATCGATTTGGAAATACCCCTTGAAGGGAGTTTCCTTGTCGATCACTTCAACCTGCTTTCCATTTTCAATTGGCAATCGATTTCTCCATGGTTTTGCCTTGGACTAGGGGGGGATGACAGTACAAGATGTCGCCCATTGGCCGGGGCAGGGCTGGGAGCATAGGCGATCTGCCGCATACCGCAATGTTGCCCATAATTGTCGGCAACCCATGTGCCGTGCCGGGTTTGGATGCGTATTTTTAGGAATTGGATGTGGGGATTGTGGTGTGACGAACAGGGATGATGG
Source organism: Alphaproteobacteria bacterium (assembly GCA_040217575.1). Lineage (GTDB taxonomy): Bacteria > Pseudomonadota > Alphaproteobacteria > UBA8366 > Aestuariispiraceae > Pacificispira. The sequence continues at coordinate 49,941 of JAVJPW010000005.1, forward strand.
CATTCATTTCACCTATCTGAACGGGCCGGACATCGATGCGCTTGAAATGTCTGACCAGGAAATTCTGGACGCGGTAGAGGCTGGCGTCTTGGCACAGGGACAGGGCGAATGCGTAATTGAACCACGTATGCACCTGACGCCGGACCCGGCCTTCAATGGGCACTTCAATGTACTGCGCGGCTACGTCGCGCCATTGGGATATGCGGGCGTCAAGGTCGTCGGCGACTATGTCGACAATTACAAACAGGGTCTGCCGTCGGAAATGGCGATGCTGTCCCTGTTCGACCCACGGACCGGCATGCCGAAGGCTCTTTTGGACGCGACCGCCATCACTGAAATGCGAACGGGTGCCTTGACCGCGCTGGGCGCAAAATATCTGGGGCCGAAGACTGCGGAAACTCTGGGACATATCGGAGCTCGCGGCACGGCCTATTGGAATGTGCGCCTGTTGGATCACCTTTACGATTTCAACGAAATCCGGGTGCATTCCAGGCGTCCGGAAAGCCGGAACCCGTTTGCGGAAAGGCTCAGCCGGGATCTCGGTAAACCGGTGATCGCGACCGAAGACTGGGAGACCTGTCTGAACCAGGCGGATATCCAGGTCGAAGCGTCGCGGCTTCCCGCACCGGAACCACTGTTTCGAACCGAATGGGTGAAAAAGGGCGGTTTTGTCGTGCCGTACGGGACGATGAGCACGTTACCAATCGACTTTACGGACATCATGGTCAGGATTTATGTGGACGACCGCGGGCAGATGCGCGCCGGCCACCTGGGTGCCTTGCGCCCTCATATCAATGCCGGAAAGGTAACAGAAACGTCCGTTGCCGGCGAATTGGGGGAGGTCGCCGCCGGTAAGGTTCCGGGTCGCCAGTCAGAGGATGAGACCATTTTGTTCTGGCACCGCGGCTTGTCCCTCAGCGATATCGCACTTGGTGCCGCGATGCTTGAAAAAGCCGCCGCCCGGGGAATTGGGCAGCGGCTGAGATACGCCTGAGGGAGGAAAGGCGAATCGGTCAGGCGACTGTCGGGTGCCTGGGGCTGTCCTTGGGCGCGAAAGCCGTGCGCCGGACTACGTCCCAGTATCCACGAAACACGTACCCACCGGCGCGGCGATTCCATTCTTCGCGGTTTCCGCGATAGACGCGCGGAATTTCAAACCAGGAAAGACCGGGCCGGTCATGATGTATCAGGTGATAACAGTTGTTCAGGAACAGCAACTGAAAGACAGGCCCCGCGTCGACAATGGCACAACTGGCGTCATTCGCTTCGGATGGCCGATGTTCGATGAAGGAACGCAGTGCCATCAGGGACGACCCGGCATAAAGGGCTAGCATAACCTGCCATACCGGCACCTGACAGGTCACGAACAGCCAATAGGCAACCACCGCACTGCCAAGTGCCAGGATCGTCCACGCCGGGACATAGCGAAAGTCACCGCCCCACACACGCTGCACCTCGTCACGCCAGAAACGACCGACGATCAGCGCGGGTCCAACTAACATCCGCCCGACAAAGGTTTGGTTGAAACGATAGACTGCGCGCCAGAATGGATGCATGGCGTCCCATTCTTGCTGCGACCAGTAGAAACTCTCGGGATCGCGGGACGGATGGGTCAGGCTGTCGCTTTCGTGGTGCGCAAGATGGGAATCCCGAAAGACTTCATATGGTATCCAGGCCAGAAGGTTGATCGGCAGGAGCCAGCGATTTGCGTGCCGGTTGCGAAACGGGTGGCCGTGGATCAACTCGTGCGTCAGGTGGGCGTTCAGGCAGATCAGATAAGCCGCCAGGGGAATGGCAATCCAGGGGCTAATCTTATCCCAGAAGAATGTCAGTATCCCGAAACCGGCGTAATGTCCCGCCCAGACGATGAAAGTAGGCCATTCCGACAGTACGCTTCGGGACTTTACGGACGGTGACGGCATGGATGACAGGGACGAACCGGTAACAACGGACACTTCAATTCCTCCTTTCGATATGTTTCCGAATGGCGAGACCGTGATCGAATGGTTGATATGCAGCTGGCAACGATGACGCCTTTGTGATCTGACCAGATAGGGCCATCGCCAGTGTTTTGAGAATGAGTTTGTAATAAACAAAACGCAAATATTGTTGATTAAACACAACAATGTTATTGATTCGCATGCGATGTTCAATCCGAACGCGAAGCCAAAGGTTTAAGCGATGAGCAAACAGACAGATCTGCCGATCGGGCGTAGTGCCGACCGGCGGGAAACCATTTCTGCCTTCAGGACACGTCTTGAAACGGCAATGGAACGGGTCGGCATCAACCAGTCCGGGTTGGCGCGTGCCATCGGTGTGGACCGGTCGACCCTGTCGCAGCTTCTGTCGCGTTCGGTGGACCGGCTTCCCCGTGCGGATACCGTTGCATCCATGGCCATCGCCTTGCAGGTCAGCACGGACTGGCTATTGGGCCTGGTCGAAGATGAAGGGCAGGGTGCTTCGATCCTTCAGGAATCGATTGAAATCGCCCCGTCCGAAACAAGTGATGTTTCCAACGAGCTGCTGGAACGGTGGCACGCCGATGCCATGGGATACAAAATCCGGTATGTACCGTCCTCCTTACCGGACCTGGTAAAATCTGACGATGTCTTGGCCTATGAATACGGGACCTATCGCGCGAAGTCGGCGGATGCCATGAAATCAACCGCCCGGCGGCGGCTGGAGCTGTCGCGATTGCCGGAAATGGAAATGGAAATCTGCTGTTCGAAGCAGCTGTTGGAGGGGTTCGCCGGGGCCGAATGGATCTGGCAGGGACTGGATGCCACGTCCCGTGACGGGCAGCTTGCCTCCATGTCCGAGATTTTCCATGAACTCTATCCGCGTGTCCGGATGTTCCTGTTCGACGGGCTTGAGATGTATTCGATCCCCTATACCGTTTTCGGCCCCAGACGGGCGGCAATCTTCCTTGGGCAAATGTATTTCGTGTTCAACACGCGTGAACATATACGAACCCTGTCCGACCATTTCGACAGCCTTGTCCGGGCGGCCGAAATTCAGGCCCATGAGGTCCCGCAATTCATTACCGACCTGCGTAAGCATACGCGTTAGGGTCTGCGGCGCACTTATCCCCAGTTTATCCACCGAAAAATTTCGTTTGGGTCCGTGCATCGGATGACAGCCCCGCCGAGTCGCTTAGACTGACCCCATGTCCGATTTGCCATCATCGACCCACGCCGGTTTTGTCCATTTGCGGGTTCATTCTGCCTATTCCCTGGCGGAAGGGGCGATCCGCATAAAGGATCTGGTCAAGCTTTGCGCCGACGCCCGGATGCCCGCCGTCGCGGTTACCGATACGAACAATCTGTTTGGTGCTCTGGAGTTCGCACAGGCTGCGTCCGGCGCGGGTGTGCAGCCGATTACCGGCGCACAGATCGGCCTTCGTCGGGAAGAACGCGCCGGACCCGCCCATCAGGGCATTGCCCCACCACCGGACAAGATCGTCCTGCTGGTTCAGGATGAAACCGGCTATCGCAATCTTATGCACCTGGTCAGCATTGCGTTCCTGGAAAGTGAACATGGGGAGTTGCCGCAGATTGATCTGAAAGACCTCCAGGAATGGGGCGACGGCTTGATCTGTCTATCGGGGGGAACGTATGGGCCGATTGGTCGGTTGCTTCTGGATGGACAGGTGCCGGCGGCCGAGGCGCGGTTGGAAGCGTTGAAAGCCTGCTTTCCCAACAGGTTCTATATAGAACTACAGAGGCATTTTCTGGTCGATGAGGACCGTATTGAAGGGGATTTGATCGACCTTGCCTATCGTCACGACATCCCGCTGGTCGCGACAAATGATTGTTATTTCCCAAAGGCAGAGATGTACGAGGCGCATGACGCGCTGTTGTGCATTGCCGAGGGAACCGTCCTGACGGAAACGAAACGCCGCAAGCTTACAGTCCATCACCGGTTCAAGACCGCGGACGAGATGCGCGAACTTTTCGCCGACCTTCCGGAAGCGGTGGACAATACGCTGACGATTGCCAGGCGTTGCGCCTACATGCCGCAAAAGATCAATCCGCTGCTGCCGGATTATACCAAACGGGGCGACCGGACATCGGAGGAAGCGTTGCGCGATCTTTCCGTCGAGGGGCTTGAAGTGCGTCTGGCGGAAGAAGTCTTCACGGACGAAATGGATGCGGCGGAACGGGAGGCGACTGCGAAACCCTACCGGGAAAGGCTGGATTTCGAACTCCAGGTCATCAATCAGATGGGGTTCCCCGGCTACTTCCTGATCGTTGCGGACTTCATTCAATGGACTAAGGCGCAGGACATACCGGTCGGTCCCGGCCGTGGTTCGGGGGCGGGGTCCGTCGTCGCCTGGGCCCTGACGATCACGGACCTGGATCCGTTGAAATACGGACTTCTGTTCGAACGGTTCCTGAACCCTGAACGCGTATCGATGCCGGACTTTGATATCGATTTCTGTCAGGACCGCCGCGACGAAGTCATTCGCTATGTCCAGAATGAATACGGCACGGACAAAGTCGCCCAGATCATCACTTTCGGTAAGCTTCAGGCCCGGGCGGTCCTGCGCGATGTCGGGCGCGTGCTGCAAATGCCTTATGGCCAGGTGGACCGGATCTGTAAGCTGGTGCCCAACAATCCGGCCAATCCGGTCACGCTGCCGCAGGCGATTGAAGGCGAACCCCTGCTGCAGCAGCAGATTGCGGAAGATGAGGCGGTTGCGCGCCTGGTCAAGATCGCGAAATCCCTGGAAGGGCTGTACCGGCACGCATCGACCCATGCAGCGGGCGTGGTCATCGGGGACCGGCCGCTGGACCAACTGGTCGCGCTTTATCGCGACCCGCGTTCCGACATGCCGGTCACCCAGTTCAACATGAAGTTCGTCGAACAGGCCGGGTTGGTGAAATTCGACTTCCTGGGCCTGAAGACGCTGACGGTGATCGACCAGGCAAAGCGCCTGATCGACATGCGCGATGACCGGGACGAACCGCTGGATATCGCTAAGATCCCGCTGGATGACCCGAAAACATTCGAAATGCTGTGCAAGGCGATTTCGACGGGCGTGTTCCAGCTGGAAAGCTCCGGCATGCGCGATGTGCTCAAGAACCTGAAGCCTGACCGACTGGAAGACCTGATCGCCGTGGTCGCGCTCTATCGACCGGGGCCGATGGAAAACATCCCGACCTATATCCGCCGTAAACATGGGGAGGAAAAGGCAACCTATCCGCACCCCAAACTCGAACCGGTGTTGGAAGAGACTTTCGGCATTCCGATCTATCAGGAACAGGTGATGCAGATGGCTCAGGTCCTGTCCGGCTATACGCTGGGCGGCGCGGACCTGCTGCGCCGGGCAATGGGCAAGAAAATCCAGACTGAAATGGATGCCCAGCGTGAAATCTTCGTCCAGGGGGCGAAGGAACATTCCGGTGTCGACGCAAAACAGGCGAACCAGATCTTCGACATGATCAACGCGTTCGCCGGATACGGGTTCAACAAATCCCACGCGGCGGCCTATGGGCTGATTGCCTATCAGACGGGCTGGTTGAAGGCGAACTATCCGGTCGAATTCATGGCCGCGTCCATGAACCTGGATATGCACAACACGGACAAGCTGAATGTCTTCCGGGAGGAGCTGAAACGCCTGAACATTCGGCTTCTGCCGCCAGATGTGAACCGGTCTGATGTTACCTTCAGCGTGGAGAAAGATGAAAATGGCGAACGGTGTGTGCGCTATGCTCTGGCGGCACTGAAAAATGTCGGCTCCGGCGCGATGCGCAGCCTGGTCGATGCGCGCCAGGCGCGCGAACCCTTTGCCGATATTTTCGACTTCGCCGAACGGGTGGATCCGAAGGCGCTGAACAAGCGTCTGGTCGAAAACCTGGTCAAGGCCGGCGCTTTTGACGGGCTGGAGCCGAACCGGCGGCGCCTGTTCGAAGGGCTGGAAGCCGTCCTGGGGCACGGCGCAGCGGCACAGGAAGACCGTACCAGTGCCCAGGCCGGGCTTTTTGGCGGGGACCTTTCCACTGCGAACCGGCCGCGTCTTCCCGACCTGCCGGAATGGGCGCCGACGGAAAAACTGGCCAATGAGTTCGATGCAATCGGTTTCTATATGTCCGCGCATCCGCTGGAATCGTTCGAAGTGCAGTATCCGCGTCTGGGCATTGTTCACTGGTCCGACGTTCAGGCGGGGCGGGTTCCGGTTTCAAAGGGTGTGAAACTGGCGGGGCTTGTCGGCGCCAGACGGATTATGAATACGGCGCGCGGTTCGAAGATGGCCTTCGTTTCCATGTCGGACGCGACCGGGAACTATGAAGTCACCATGTTTTCCGAAGTGTTGTCCGGTGCGCGGGACCTGCTGGATTCCGGACAGCCGCTTTTGATCTCCGTCGCAATCGACAAGAAGGGGGAAGGGCCTGACGCCGAACTCCGCCTGACCGCGAATTCCGTCAAATCCCTAGATGAGGAAGCCGCCCAGGCCGCGAAGGGTATGCGGATCATCGTGAACCCGAATTCCAATCTGGACAGGCTGCGCGCCGTCTTTGACGGCCACGCAAAACCGGGAAGGGGGCGCATCGAAATCCGCGCCCTGGATACGGATGAGGGCGAAATAGATTTCGCGCTGCCTAAGGCCTATCAGGTCACCGCCGCCTTCCGGCAGGCCATCAAGTCCATCCCCGGCATCGTCGACGTGCAGGATTTGTAAGACCTTCACGGCTGCTGGCGTCGATATGCAGGCATTTCAGGTCGCCCTTCGGCTTATGGGCTCATCATAATCCGGACATCGTGGGATCAAGCAGATGTGAGGAGATGCCCGCCATGCCCCTTGATTCCATAGACCAGGCGCAGCGTTTTGCGTCTTTCGCGCTTCAGACGTCGTTCGATGATGTTCCTGAAGACGTCATATTTCGCGTTCAGGATCTGATCCTCGACCTGATCGGCGTATCGGCAGCGGCGCACGACATTCAGGCGTCCCGATTGACGCGGGAAATGGCGGTGCGGCAGATGAATGCGGGATCGGACAGGGACCGCGCGCGCATCCTGTTCGACGGACGGACTGCCAGCCTGACGGGCGCCGCCTATGCCGGGGCGACACAAATCGACAGCCTGGATGCCCATGACGGTTATTCGAAGGCGAAGGGGCATGCCGGATGTGGATTGCTGCCGGGCCTGTTGGCCTTTGCGGAACGGCAGCCGAACCTGATAGGCCGGGATGCGCTGACGGCCATGGTTCTGGGATATGAAATCGCATCACGTGCGGGTGTCGCCCTGCACGGAACCGTCAGCGACTATCACACATCCGGCGCGTGGGTTGCGCTGGCCGTCGCCGCGCTTGGCGTGCGCCTTCAGAATCCGGACCCGATCATCCTGCGCGAAGCGATCGGCATTGCGGAATATCACGGGCCGCGCAGCCAGATGATGCGGGAAATCGATAACCCCACCATGCTGCATGACGGGTCGGGGTGGGGCGCGATGGTGGGCGTCACCGCGGCGGAACTCGCGCTTTCCGGCTTTCAGGGCGCCCCCGCAATCACGGTCGAAGGGGCCGATGCCGCGCCTTACTGGCAGGATCTCGGTTCCAGCTGGCTGACCACGCAACAGAACATAAAGCTTTATCCGGTGTGTCGATGGGCACACGCGTTGATCCACGCCGTCTTGAACTTACGTGAGGAACACGGCCTAACAGCCGAAAAGATAGAGAGAATTGAGCTTTATTCATTTCATGAGGCAACGCGTTTGGCCCGGGGGGTGCCCGCGACGACCGGCAAGGCACAATATTCTATCAATTATCCGGTTGCGGCGGCTTTGGTGTTTGGGCGGGTGAGCGCGGCCGAAGTGTCCGGCGATACTTTCGGCGACGATGAGGTCGCCCGTCTGATCGACGCCACGGAAGTGTTTGAGTGCGATGAATGCAACGCGAACTTCCCGGCGGACCGGTTGGGGCGAACCGTCCTGGTGCTGAAGGACGGCCGGCGGCTTGATTCCGGGATCACCCGCGCACCGGGGGAAGCGGTGAATCCGGTGGATCGCGCAGGCATCATTGCGAAGTTTCGGGCCTTTGCCGACCCGGTATTGGGGTCGGCGCGGTCTCGCGCGATAGAGGGGGCCGTTTTCACCCTTCACAATCCCGCCGTTCCGTTCCGCCAACTGTCGGATCTTGTCTATCCCGCGATCTGAATTCTAGCTGGACCGTCCGCATACCCTCTTGATTTTTTTCAAAGCCCGCCAATATCCGCGCCCGATGGGACCAATGTCCCGTTTGGCGAGGCCATTTGGTATGGCGAACCCAGAATGAAGGAGGAGTGGTATGAAGACATTTACGACTGCATTGGCTCTTGCCTTTGCTCTGACGACGGGCGGCAGCGCCGCGCTGGCCAGTTCCGAAAAACTGATTGAGATCGACCGCGAGGCCTATCTGGTCCGCGCGCAGGACCTGTTGGATATGGGGTCCGACTTTGTCGAAAAAGGCCTTGCCCTTGATGAATGGGCCGCCGTTCAGGAGAACGCGTCTGAACTTTATACGACGACAGGCGCTGAATGGGATGCCGCACGCGAACGGTTTGAAGACAGCTGGCACCGGTTCAGCGACGCTCTGCCCCAGGTCGGCCCGGTCAAGTCCAAGCAGAACGCGATCTGACGCCTGCCGTTTATCAAAGGATCAGCGGACCGGCCGGGATCAATCTGGGGCAACTGCTAAAGAGTGAAGGGCTTTATGGTTGCTGCGGGGAATATATCCCGCGAAACCCATTCATAGTCTCGCTTGCCGGTCCGTTCGATCAGGGTACCGCGATCATAGACGTATTCCGTTATGCCAAAGATGTAACGGGGCGCACCCATATCATCCGTAAGAGGCAGGGACAGGCGCTCTCCTGCGATGGGAAGGACGCCTGAAACAGTAAGGTTTCCAAGACTGTGGAAGCCCAGCCTTTCGTCCAGTATTCGCGACCAAAGCTTGGTGATCATGTCGCGAGTTTCCGGCGTCAAGATTTCGTCGGCATACCTTCCCGTTACGGAACAGCAATAGACCGCGTCCACTTCAGAGCCAGAAACACGGTATTTGAACCGGCCTGATTGTTCCCGTTCCACCAACCAAGTGTACGGCATCAGGCCGGCGCGGCCCAGGTCCACCGGGTCGATGGCACTTTTGGCCGGGATGTCGGCCCCACCGTTCCTTGCCCCGCACCAGATATCGACGAATGCCCGAAGGAGGGGCGACTTTACGATTTCCGACGGGGCTAATTCCATTACCCCAGGACCGAGAAGCTGGAATTCTCGTTGATCTTCCGCCTGCGGGAGAAAAAGCCGATATCCAGATTCCGGCCGGTGTATTTCATGTGCAGAGAAACCGGGTCTTTGTCGTGGTCACGGCCTTTCTGTTCGGCGTCGATCAATTCCGCCATCATCAGACCGGCGACGGGGGCGTTCTTGTACTGGTTCCCCGACGAACCGACCGCCATGTAGAAGCCCGGCACCTGGGATTTGTCATAGATCGGAATCCAGTCGGTTGAGGTATCGTATAACTCCGTCACGCCCTTCATCTGGCTTGGAATGCCAAGCGACGGAATACGCTGTGCAACGCGCATCGCCTGGACCTTCCATTGTTCGGAGAAATTCCGGTCCCAATCGTCCGGGTCGACTTCAACCTGTTCGTCGCAGGGCGGATCTTCCGACCCGATCAGAAGGAAATTTCCGCGTTCCGGGCGCGTATAGCAGGCGATGTCGCTGTCCGATGTGACCCATCCGTTTTCATACCAGCCTTCGACCGGCATTGGGACGTGACAGACCTCCTGTTTCAGGGCGCGGGTCTTCACATTCATATCGTCCAGGGCGCCCGCCATGGCATTGACCTTTGCCGAATGGGGCCCGGCCACGTTGACGACAATCCCTGCTTCCAGGACGGTCCCATCCTTCAGTGTTACGCCGCTTACGGCGCCGGAGGAATCCTTGTTGATTTCGGTGATTTCGGCATTGAAACGGAACTTTCCGCCCGCACGTTCGCATGCGCTGCGCAGGTTGTGGGCGGACAGCTGCGGGTCGTTGATATAGCCGCCATAAGGAAAAAATACGGCACCACCGACTTCGCCGCCTGTCGGTTCCCCAAAACCATCGTCATCCGGACGTTTCGCAGGATAGAAGCAATTCAGGTCGTAATGGGGCATCTTCTGGCGAATATCGTCATTTGACCATTCCTGATAGGGGACGCCGATCTCATCCGCGATATCCTTGGCCGCTTCCATAAAACCGTTGGCTTCGCATTTCGTGACCATTGTGCCTGTCTCATGAAAAACGGCCAGTGTCTCGTCATCTGGCGCCTGAAGATATTCCTTCCAGTTTTTCCAGTAGTAGTAGCCTTCATAGGCCAGGGCGGAACCGTCGACGGTCGAATAATAGGTCCGGATGATGGCACAGGAACCAGATGTGCTGCCGTAACCGGCGGCAGGCAGCTTGTCGATATTGATCGTCTTGTAGCCCTTGCGTGCCAGTTCCAACCCCACGGCCGATCCGATAACCCCGGCGCCTATGATGATCGCGTCGTATTTGTCCGCCATTCCCATTTTCCCCATTTAAAATTATTGAAAGGCCCCGATGCGAAACGCAGGGTGCCCGTATGCGTTGGACGTTACCTTTATCCAAGCCGCCTGTGTTATCGAAATCGCGGCGAATAGGACCGTCAAGTGTCGGATTTCCGACCACCATCGCGGAGGCTGGCCAGTTTATCCGGTGTGTCGATATCAAGCAGAATACCAGGGTCGTCAACCGCAACTTCGGCGACATCGTCCGGGTGACGTTCCATCAGGCGCCGGGCGCCGACATCCCCCGAACTATCCAGGATTTCCGGGAAAAACCGTTTACTGAACAGGACGGGATTTCCACGCTGGCCTTCGAATGTCGGTACGCATATGGCCCGGCCTTCTTCAGGATCGAAGGCGGCGATAAGCTTATCCATTGTCCCGGGGCGGATGGTCGGCATATCCCCCAGACAAAACAGGATACCGTCTACATCCTTGGGTGTGGCGGCGGTCGCGGCCCGTACCGAAGACGCCATGCCGTCCGCATAGGCGGTGTTATGCACGAACCGGGCATCAAGACCGTCCAGTGCCGAACGCACGGCGTCCGCATCATGGCCCAGCACGACCAATATGTCGCTGATGCGGGACCGGCGCAGGGCAGACCCCGCGTGGTGGACGATTGGGGCGCCGGAATAATCTTCCAGCAGCTTATTCCTGGCGCCCATGCGCCGGGACTGACCCGCCGCAAGCAGGACGCCCATGATGCGCGGTGCAAAGGTTCTGCCCTCTATGTCCGATGCGGGCTTCGGTTCCTTTCCGGCCCGGTCCGTCACCGCCTTTGCCCGGGGCAGGGGACGCGATGCAATTTCCTTCAGCAATCCTCCGGTGCCCATGGCCATGATCGACCGACTGTCGACCGACACCCCGGCGGCGATTCGTTCCAGCACCCAGTCATAACCATTGGGTTTGGGCGACCGCACGCAGCCGGGCGCGCCGATGACGGGAATGCCGCCCACGTCGCCCAGCAACAGCAGGTTTCCAGGATCGACCGGCATCCCGAAATGACGGATGGTTCCGCCGATCGCTTCGATTGCCGACGGTATGACGTCGCGGCGATCGACGATCGCGGATGCGCCGACAATCGTAATCGCATTCGGCTTCAAGCCGACCTGGTTCTTTAGAACCGCTGCCAGATCCGCTGTCGTGTGCGGGCAGCGGACCGGCGTCAGGGCGGATGCGCCTAGGCTTTCGAACCGTGCGGAAAGGATCTCCTCGGTCTTGTCCAGAACCGTCGGCTTGACGCTGTCCAGCACTGTCTGAACAAGGGAGAAGCGTTCGGCCACGAAGGGGCGTACTTCGATCATTGGGGATTTCGGGGTCGCACGATCCAGATTGTGTCTTCCGACACCGAAGGGAATGATTTTTGCCGTCGCCACCATCTGGCGGGCCAGTACCCGGGAATAGGGCGGCAGGGACGCAAAGGTAATCCCTTCATCCACGACATTCAGTTCGGCAATGCGGTCCGGGTCCACAATCAGGATGCCATCACGGTCCGCGTTCAGGTTGACCCGGCCCGTAAAGGCTGCCGAACAGCTTATCCCGGTGCCGCGTGCCGCATGTGCAATTGCGTTTGCCGCCTCATCTTCGTGAACGTCATCGGCGTCCAACCGGCAGACGGTCACTGTTTTTATACCGGCGACAGATAATGCTTTTGCATCCTGGGCAGACAGGACGCGCCCCTTCTTAAAGGCTTGCCCCTGCACTCTTACGGAATGGGCCAGGATCGCGCCGGCTGATTCCACGGACGGGACGGGACCGAATTCCATTACCGTCCCTTCGGGCCGCGCAACGTCAGCGTGATCTGGCCCAGGATCGCGATTGCAATTTCGGCCGGGGACACGGCCCCGATGTCAAGGCCGATCGGCCCGTCGATCCGGGCAATCGCGTCTTCCGATACACCGCTGTCCTTCAGCCGTTCCGCACGGGCTGCAGCTGTTTTCTTGCTGCCAAGCGCGCCGACATAGAATGCATCGCTGGCCAATGCCACGCCCAACGCAGGGTCATCAAGCTTCGGGTCATGCGTCAGGGCCACTACCGCCGTGCGCGTGTCGGGACGCAGGCGTTCCATAGCTTCTTCCGGCCAGTCCTGCAGGACGTCGATATCAGGGAACCTTGCTTCATCCGCCCAGGCGCCTCGCGGATCGATTACCGTCACACCATACCCTGCAATCAGTGCCATCGGCGCCAGATTTTGCGCGATATGGACCGCGCCCACGATGATCAGCCGCAGGGGGGGATTGAAGATTTGGAGAAAGACCGTGTCATCCTGAACGGTTGCCGATTTATCCCGCCGCAAGGCATCTGCCGCAGCGTCCAAAATATCTGCAGACACTTCAAGGTCGCCCAGGACAACCCTACCGTCGGCGATCAGGGCCTGGGCGCCGTCCTCAAGCCGCGTGGCGACCACTGCCGGCACCTTATCCGCCCGAAGCGCGCTTAAGCGATCCAAAAGGGCACGGCGCATCGACGGCTATGCCTCCAGCTTTTCAACGAATACCCGCACGGTGCCACCGCACGCCAGGCCCACTTCCCAAGCCATGGCATCCGAAACACCGAACTCCATCAGCTTCGGAACCCCGGTTTCCATGACGTCCAACGCTTCCGCGACAACCGCGCCTTCGATACAGCCGCCGGAGACGGACCCTTCAAATCCCTGTTCCTCATTCACGACCAACTGGCTTCCAGCGGGTCTGGGAGAGGACCCCCAGGTTTGAACCACAGTGGCAAGCGCGACTTTCAAGCCATTGTCCTGCCACGCCTTTGCCTGCTCTATTGGGTCGACAAATTCCGTCATGCCGCAAGCGCCTTTCGTTCTCCTGGCCACATATCCGTGCCGTCGCCCGTCAATGCATCGGCAAGCTGGCCCAAGCTTTCCAGATTGTGGATGGGGCGGAAACTGTCAACATGACGGATCATGGCGCGTGCGCCTGCAGCCTTTGGTTGGTAACCATCCCAACGCAGAAGCGGATTAAGCCAGATCAGTTTTCGACAGGACTTGTGCAACCGGTCCATTTCGGCGTCCAACCCGGCCGCCGCATCCCTGTCCAGCCCGTCGGAAATCAAAAGCACGATCGGCCCCTGCGTCATAACACGCCGGGACCAGTCCCGATTGAATTCGGCCAGTGTCAGCCCTATGCGGGTGCCACCGGCCCAGTCTTCGACCAGGTCGGCGCATTGATCGACGGCTACATCCGGGTCCTTGCGGCGCATGGTGCGGGTTACATTGGTAAGCCGGGTGCCGAACAGGAAACTTTGAACGCGGTCGCGATCGTTGGTCAGCGTATGGATGAAATGCAGCATCATGCGGGCATATCGGTCCATCGACCCCGAAATGTCGCAAAGTATGACCAGTGGCGGGACGCGTCGTTTGCGTTTTCGCATCGACAATTGTGCGACATCGCCCCCGGTACGTGCCGCCCGGCGTAACGTGGCACGCAGGTCCGTCCTACGGCCCTTCGGGTCGGGGTGAAACCGGCGTGTCGGGGTTGGTCTGAATGCCAGACGCATGCGACGGATGGCCTTTCGTGCCTCATCCAACTCTGCGCCGGTCATTTTTTCGAAATCCTTGGCGGTCAGCACTTCCTGTCGTGAGAATGTCAGCGTCGCGTCGATGTCGAACTGTTCTTCTTCCTCATTCGCTTCCTGTTCAGGGGCGGCCCCTTCGCCGGCCAGAGCTTCGGCCAGTCTGGTTGCCATTTCCTGCTTTTCCGCGGGTTGTTCCCCCTTCATTGCGGGCAACAGCATCGCCATCGCCTTTTCCAGAAGGTTCGGGTTTTTCCAGAAGAAATGGAACGCCTGGTCGAACAATTCCCGCTGGTCTCGGCGATTCACGAATACGGAATGAAGCGTCCAGTAAAAGTCCCGGCGGTTGTCGACCCCGACCGCAGAAACGGCTTCCAGCGCATCCAGGACCTTGCCGGTCCCGACCGGAAGACCCGCGGCCCGCAGAACTCTTGCAAAATGCATGATGTTATCCGCTAGCCGCCCGCCGTCGGCGGTGCCAAGAACAAGGTTCGCGGCGGGGTGATCGTTGGTCACGCGGCGGCTCCCGCCTCTGCCAGTTCCGCTTTTACCTCATCCAGGATTCGCGCCGCCTCGGACCCCCGCAGTTTTGCAATATCGTCCTGATATTTCAGCAGCGCGCCCAGCGTGTCGTTGATCGTATCCGGGTCGAGAGCCAGCCGGTCCAGCTGCGTCAGCGCCTGCGCCCAGTCGATTGTCTCTGCGACGCCCGGCAGCTTGAAAAGGTCCAAAGTCCGGATTTTTTGAACGAATGCGACAATCTGACGGCTTAACGCTTCCGGCGCGTTCGGTGCTTTTACGGCAAGGATGGCCAATTCGCGTTCCGCATTCGGGTAGTCCACCCAGTAATAGAAACAGCGGCGTTTGATTGCGTCATGAATTTCACGGGTTCTGTTGGACGTCAGGACGACAATTGGCGGTTCGGCCGCCTTGACCGTGCCGAATTCGGGAACCGTTACCTGAAAGTCGGAGAGCACCTCCAACAGGAATGCTTCGAACGGTTCGTCTGTGCGATCCAATTCATCGATCAGCAGAACCGGCGGTGCGCCGGCGTTTGCGTTTTCCAGCGCCTGAAGGATGGGCCGCTTGATCAGAAAGCGTTCTGAAAACAGGTCTGCTTCCAGTTTGCTGCGGTCCGCACCACCGGATGCTTCCGAAAGGCGGATTTCCATCATCTGACGGGCGTAATTCCATTCGTAGACGGCCGACGCTATGTCCAGACCTTCATAACACTGAAGCCTGATCAGCGGACGGTCGAGCGTGTCGGAAAGCACCTTTGCTATTTCCGTCTTTCCGGTGCCCGCTTCGCCTTCAAGAAACAATGGGCGCCCCAGTTTCAGCGCCAGATAAAGAGCCGTTGCCAATGAGCGGTCGGCCACGTAACTGCCGCGGGCAAGAAGTTCCTGGGTTTCGTCTACGGACTGGACGGAATTCTGGGCACCTGACATGTAACCTCACAAAACTGGGGAAATTTTTCCTTGCGAGGATATAACCCGAACCCATGACACCTCAACCGTGATCAGGCGGCCCACCATTCATGGTCCGGTGTTGGATCACCTCCGTCCAACCTTTCCAACGCTTCTTCCACCAGAATGCGGTTGCTCTTCGCCGTTTGGATTAGTGAAGAAATTCGGGCCTGCTCAAATACCTCCAGTGCATTTTCAAACCCGTTCATGGCTTCGGCCAGGAAATCGGGCGATCCTTCCGCACGACCCAGCAAATATAGGGCGGTGGCGCGGTTGTTGAGCGTACGCGCCCACCCCAGTGGATTGTGTAGCTTGCTTCGGACTTCCATGGCGTTCTTGCAGACCTGGCACGCCCATCCGAGGAAATCCGTCTTCTTGGAAAGTCTGCCAACCAGGATCAGGAGCTGCCCCAGGCCGTTCATCGTATCTGCCCATGGGTCCTGCATCGTATTCTTGTCGCACACCGCCAACGCCTTGTTGAAACTTTCGATCCCTTTCTTGCAGCGGGCGACACTGCCGGACAGAAGCGCGCCTCGATACAGGATCGCGCCATGTCGGGCGTTTGCGGTCAGATATTGGTAGCGATGCTGTTTCGGGTCGAAAAGTTCGGCGGCCTTGCTGACCGACTGTTCGGCCATATCGCGATGCCGGTCGCTTTTTTCACGCTCAGCGATTGCGTTCAGGACGATCCCGCGGTGCAGATGGGCCAGGCCCAGAGTTAGTGTTTCGTCGTCCGGGGCCGTCTCAATGGCTTCAAGATAGGCATCGACGGCGTCTTCCAGGCCGACGGATTGGCGCCCTGCGGCCTTTCCCTTACGGGCCGCCGCATTGCCATAGGCTATCAGTTGGCGGGCCGCCTGTGCGGCGGTCAGCCGGTCCAGGGCCAGCGCCCCGACCTCTTTCGTGTTTGGCAGGTCGGACGGCAGAAGCGCCTCTAGGGATTCACTCAAGCGGCCCTCACGGCCAGGCAATCCGGCGCGGATGACCCCGAATAGTGTGTTTCTCTGAATATCATCCAAATCCGGCGGGACATAAAACCTGTCATGCACCGAAAATCCGCCGATGCGACTTTCCTCATCCGGCCAAATCGTGACGATTTGCAACTCGATCAGGTCGCCGTCCGCGCCATCGACAACGCTGCCCAGAACTGCGATGGCAGCGCCCGTATGGGTAATGGCCCGGCGCGCAGAGGAGATTCGTGCGTCTTCGTCCGCGTTTTTTGTACCAATTTCCGCCAGCGTCAGCGCTGCGGGACTGAACGCATCGGACTTTTCCAACTCCGTCAGAAGCATCTCCCCCAAAGTGCCATTCGGGTCGTTTGTCAGCGGCGCGACCAGAACCACAGGCAGGCCCTTTTTAACGGTCTCTCGGGGCATGAAATCCTGGGAGGTCCCCGGCGCGGGCTCACAACGTTGTGGCCCGTCACCCGCACCCTCTTCTGTCGCTGGACCAACTGGCGACCGTTCGGGCCCATGCGACGTTGCGGGGGAGGGGGCAGCCGTGGGTTCCGGCAAAGTCTCCTCCGCCGGAGGGGATCCTTCTATGAAACCGTCGAACTTTTCCTGCGGGTTTCTTTTCCTTCCATCCGTGGACCCCGGCTTCAGATCTTCCAGATCTACCTTTTCCGGATTCTCGACAGGCGATGCGTCCGTGCGGGCAGTCTCTGACGGCGCGACTCCTGGTGGGGAAATAGGGGGCAACTCCAACGCGATCCCGGACGTTTGTTGCCGCAGGCGGCTGACAAGGACCGTCATAATGGAGGACGCAAATTGAGGATCCTGGCTGATCATCGTAAGGAACGGGCCGGAATCGAACTCCCGTACCCGGGCCGCACCTTTCGCCCTGGCCGAAGCGGAACGCGGCCGTCCGTCGATCACCCCCATCTCGCCAAGCAACTGTCCCTTGTCGAGTACGGCAATTGCGACATCGCCTTCCGCTTTTTCCGTAAAGACCTCAACCAGGCCATCTTCGACTATGCAGGCGAAATCGCTCGGCTCATTTTGCCGAAATATGACCTCGCCATCGTCGAGTTCTCGAAGTCTTCCTTCCAAGACTTGCCACCCTGATTCCAAGCACCAACCGCGCCACAAACCTGTTGTGTGGCACAGCGCACAAGTGCACGCCCTCCAGACTGAATAGTAGCATAGGCTGTGCCAAAGCAGGGATTTCCAGGCATTTCGCTAAATGCAATTTTAGGAAAATGCTGTCGGGTCAGACCTATTTCTGAATCCACGCACCATCGATCAGGAACCACCAGCCCACCGGCGCATTGTCATAGATCGCCGCAGCATAGATTTCCTGGATCGCGGTGATGTCGACGCCCTGTTCATCCGCTTTTGTCTGATAGTAGTCCCGCCGTTGCCCGTTCACCTGTGCGACCAGGGCGGACAGGTCTTCACCGGCACCGTCGCGGGCGATCGCGAATCCGTCTTCGCCTTCGCCAACCAGGCCTTCGTCACGCGGCGCGTCCAGCGGACCGGCGTTTTGGGCAAGCGCCGCCGGCATGACGGGCGACACGATACATATAGCCAAACCGCCCGCCAGATATTTCAGAACGATCCGGCGCTCTTTAGAAAATCGGGTTTTCTTCAACATCCTCTTGTGCCTCTTCAATCAGCCTAAGGCGAACATCAGCGTCCAAACGGACATTCAGGTTGATGGTGATCGGTTCACGCGGTGCCTCAACCTGCACGGTCGGCGTGCATCCTGACAGGATAGCCATGACACCGGCCAGAATGACAACCCATTGAACAGCGCGGTCTGAAGCTTGTTTCACGGTAAAACCGTTCCTGTTTCCAATACTGATCACCAGAGGATAGCGACAGTTTAGAGGGAAAATCCGTCTTAGGAAGTGCTTTATGCCATCAGTTTGCAATGGCGCGTCCTTCGGGCAATCCACGAAGCAGGCGCGTGGGAAGTGCGGCAACCAAACTGATAAGATCATACAATGCCCGGTGATCGGTGCTGAGCGATACATTCAGGTCAACGGGATGGCCGTCCAGAATATCCGGGTTGCGCCCGCTGATACCGATTTCCGCCCGCCCGTTTGCCGCATCCGGCAGGTGGATTTCCGCACTCAGGGAATCGAAGTGGAAGTCTTTCAGGATGTTGGCGACGAACTGAACCATTTCCCCCTGTCCCTCCAGAGCATGGGCGAGCGACGGGTTGTCGATCATCAACCGACCGCCGCCGTCGCTGGTGACGGTTCCATTTTCGACAATCACCTCGCCATCCAGATAGCGGATTGGAATGACCCCCGACAGACGTCCGGTCGCCGTGAAGCCCGAAATTCCAGCCAGTCGCGTCAGTCGTTCCATATTGACGCGCCGGATCTGAAGCGCGCCGGTACCCGTCAGGTTTTCCGGGTCAATGTTCATATCAATTAGTGAAATCGTGCCACCCAGGGCTTCCAGCCGAAACTCATTCAATCCTACGGTGTTGTCTGACATCATCTGAAAGTCGGCACGTGCCGGTATCCGGCCCAGTCCGGGAACGCTCATGACACCGGTCAGAGTTTGATTTTGGCCTGTGGCCGGAAAATTGGCGATATCGAAGACAATTCGCCCCTCCAGATTGTCTATGGTGCCTTGTTGCGTCCGCACCGACAGCCCGTCCAGTGACAGAAGCGCCGCCCCGGACAGGTTCGCGCCGATGGCTCCGTTCACGCTTAGTGACAAGGTGCCTGTCATGTCCGGCGGTTGGGCGGGCAACATTTCCGGGGGCATGAAATCCGCCAGTGACAGTGCCGAAGGTCCGAACTCCACCGGGGCGGTGTTTATTGAAAAGCGCCCGACCGACCCTGCATCAGGGTTCAGCGAGGCGCTGATGGCGGCATTCAG
The DNA here is from genome assembly GCA_040217575.1 of Alphaproteobacteria bacterium. Classification (GTDB taxonomy): domain Bacteria; phylum Pseudomonadota; class Alphaproteobacteria; order UBA8366; family Aestuariispiraceae; genus Pacificispira. Next base: position 69,315 of record JAVJPW010000005.1, read on the forward strand.
GCGACCATCGGCAAAAGAAACCGGCCCATTGAAATGCAGTGTCCCGTCCGGCGCATGGCGGCCATTGATTTGCAACGACAAGGAACCGGGTAGGATCGCTGAACCGTCCATTGTCAATGCTTCCGCGGAAAGGGTCGCATTTCCAGTCTGGTCGACGGTTTGAAGATGAAGGCTGGCTGAATTGAGCGCAAAGCCGGTTGCTGTATCTTCAACATCAAAGGGACCAAGTGCGAAGGTCAGGGCATTTTCCGAATATTGAAACGACACGTCCTGGCGAGAGAACCTGACGTTGGATGCCCTTTGGTTTGCCGATTCCTGTGCCAGGGCGATTTCCAGAGGATCCAGCACCAGAGCGCCCGATAGAAACAGACTTCCAGACAGGTCAGTGGGTGCGAATTCAACTGTCGTGACCGTCCCGCGCGGTACCGATGCACCTAAATTGGGTGACAGGCGAAGGTCCCCGGTACCGGTAAGTCCGGTCGCGGATATCCGCGACCCCGAACCAAAATCGACACGGATGTCTGACAAATCCGATCCCAGACTCAGGCGCCCGGCTATGTCGATATCCGTTCTTTCGGCCCAAAGCGGGTCGGCAATTTCCCCGAAAATGGTCGCGCGCATGGCAACGGGAATATGAAGGGCCGGGAATGTTCCGTCGGACAGGATTGATGTCAGGGGAAGGTCGATCTCGCCTGTCGTGATTTCGGCGGAGATGTCCCTCGGCAAGTCCAGACCGCGAACCAGGACGGCTTCCAGTGTCCTGAAACTTGATGATACGGGATTAAGTTCCTGGTCGAACACGATACTCGACGGTTCAACTTCCAACGATAACGGGCCGCCCGACAGTGACAGAGCCATGTTCATGTCGCCCCGCCAGCCATAAGCCCGGTCAGGCACCAGACGAATTGAAGGATCTCCCGAAACACCAGTGAGCGATGCCTGAACCGGACCCTGCAGATAGGCCGAAAATTCTGCCGGAATGGCCGTCATCAGGGATGGGGGCAGGGCGGACAACTGGACTTCCAATCCTGTGGGCAGACTGAGTTCCGTAATGCTGCCTTCGGACCGCATAGTGGCTGACCCGTCTGACAGGGTTGCGTGGTCGAATTCATGCCCGGTCAGGGTTACACCCGACCACGCTGCTTCCGCACTTGCAGATAGTGCCGCCAGAACAGGGGCGGGGTCCTGAATTGTAGGCAGCCCGTCCGCCATTCCGCCGCCGACAATGTCGAACACCAATGTTGCCCGTCCGGTTGCGCGCTGAATGTCGGGTACAAAATACGGAAGCCAATGGGAAAGGGAGAGGTCGACCGTACCAGTGCCTGCAATTTCGGACCGGTCGATCGTAACGTCGGCGATTATTGCGCTGATGGATGCCGAATCTTCCAGATTGACCGACATATGTGCCGGAAAAAGCACAGGGCTGGCCGGCAGGTCCAGTATCACCGACCCAGAAATCAATTGCTGTCCAAGGGGCGTGTCGGCCGTGAGTGCAATGTCGCGCACTTCAAGTCCCCCAACAGGCAGTGCCAACACGGGTTCTTCCCCCGATGCAGTTTCCCGGTCGCCGAAAAGGGGAAGTCCGGCAATGGTCAAATCGCCTTCTTTCGAAACGGATATGGTTGCGGACAATCCGGTGATTGCAACGAAGTCCGCATAGGGCGGGGACAAAAGGTCGTCTGAGAAATCGACACGCAGGGATGAAATGAATGGGCCATCGCGAACCGAAATTTCTTCGGCAGTCAGGCCGTCCAGGTCGATCGCGATAATCCTTGATGTGATTTCAACCCCTGAAACTTCCCGAACAATTGCGGGAAGCAGTGTGTTTGCAATCGTAACACGTCCGTACCACCCCCCAATGATCAGAAGCAGAAGGCACAGCAATGATCCGCCAACCGCCCAAAGAATGCCCGGTAGCCGCTTTGCGCCGGATTCCCCTGGTTCTTCATCGTCCGGCAGTGTGGCTGGTTCTGTGGCCCGTAAGGGGGCGTCCGGCGATGCGTTCGGGTCCGGGGCAGGGAACTCGTTGCTCATTCGCCGGACCGTGGTCCACCGATCCGACAACCGTCCTGAAGGCAACTCCGGATTGCGGTTTCCAGCGTCGGTTCATCCGGCTCATCCCCGCCAAGAAAGTCAGTGATGCTTAGATAGTGCACGAAGCGTGCGCGGGCGGCACCGTCCCGGTCCAAAATCGATTTATAGACCTCTATAGAAGCATCAATATCCCCGACTTCGGCGAGCACGGCGGCAAGGATCATCAGGTCCGGTATATCGGCGTTTTCCTGGTCGATCTCTGACGTCAGGTTTATCGCTTCCGGTCCGTTGCGCAGCCCGACTTGTGGCGACGTGGAAAGAAGCCAGGCCAACACGCGACGGGCCCTGGTATGAGTTTCATCCAGCCGCAGCGCAAAGCGAAGATCATCCACCGCTTGTGCATATTCGCGGTTGGCCTGCAGGGCGATGGCGCGTCGGACATAGGGTTCGGGTTCCAACGGTTCCAGACCGGCGGCTACCGTGAAATCGGCAATTGCGCGATAGGCATTGCCAATGCTCAACAGTACATCGCCCCGTGCGATATAGGCGGCATAGTCGTAAGGATCATAGTCCAGGGCAACTTCGAAGTCTTCCAGTGCCAACGCATCCTCGCCATTCGCACGGTAGGCCGTGCCGCGACGAAAATGGGCAATGGCATAGTCCTGAAGATCGGTATAGGCGGCCTGATCGATCAGCTGTCCGCAGGCATCTATCGTGGCGGCGGGTGACGCCGTTTCATCTGCGCACTGTAGCTCCAAAGCGCCGAAGTCCTGTCCATGGGTTGGCTGGATCAGGACGAAAAGACACAGGAATGCAGAAAGACAGACACGCATGACATGTATCTTGCTGAAGTGCGGCGCATAAGAAAAGGGCCCCGGTGACTTGCGCCGGGGCCCCAATTCATCGTTCGCCAATTGCCTTCGGTCAGCCGGCACTGGCCAGGGCTCGCCGTGCCATCACGCCGATCAGATGTTTCCTGTAGGCGGCGGATGCATGGATGTCGCTGTTCAGCGATCCTTCATCGATTGATGAACTGTCCGGATCGCCCCCGCCAGAAATCTGGGCTTCGATGTCCGTTGCCCGGAAGACTCCATCCTGGCCCGCCCCGGTTACCGCGACGCGGACACCGTCTGTGGTCTTTGCGACGAAAACGCCGACAAGCGCATAGCGTGACGCAGGGTTATCAAACTTGGCATAACCGGCGGATTGCGGAACGGGGAACCTGACGGCGGTGATGATTTCATCGTCCTCCAAGGCGGTTTCAAACAGTCCCTTGAAATAGTCGCCCGCACTGATTTCCCGCTTGTTGGTAACCACGGTCGCATTCAACCCCAGAACGCTGGCCGGGTAATCGGCCGCGGGGTCGTTGTTCGCCAGCGAACCGCCGATCGTGCCACGGTTGCGAACCTGCGGGTCGCCAATTCCGCCGGCAAGAGCAGCCAGGGCCGGAATGGCGTTTTGCACGTCACTGGACGCCGCGACCGCCGCGTGGGTGGTCATGGCGCCAATGGTAACGGTAGACCCATCCGACGAAATCCCGACAAGGTCGCGACATCCCCGCAGCGAAATGACATCGCTGGGGGCTGCCAGCCGCTGTTTCATGGTGGCGATCAATGTCTGACCGCCGGCCATGACCTTGCCTTCGTCGGCTGATCCCAGGGCCGCTGCCGCATCCGCGACAGTGGAGGGAGATTGGTAATTGAAGTTATACATGGCTTCTTTCCTTTCCCTGAGATCCGGTTATTCAGCTGCCGCCGGCATGGATGCCGACTGGATGGCCTGCCATACCTTCTGCGGGGTTGCCGGCATGGAAATATCTTCGACCCCATGTTCGGCCAATGCGTCCAATACAGCGTTGATAACGGCGGGCGGCGAACCGATTGCCCCCACTTCTCCGCACCCTTTAACACCCAGTGAATTATGGGCGCACAGCGTCGATTCCGTTGCTGCCGTAATGTTTGGCAGATTGTCCGCCCGCGGCATGCAGTAGTCCATGTATGATCCGGAAATCAGCTGGCCGCTGTCGTCATATTCACAGTTTTCCAGAAGGGCCTGGCCGATCCCCTGGGCGATGCCGCCGTGAATCTGACCTTCGACGATCATCGGGTTGATAACCCGGCCGACATCGTCAACGGCCGTCATATTGACGACGGTGGTCACCCCGGTATCGGGGTCGATTTCCACCTCGCAAATATGGCACCCGCCGGGATAGGTGAAGTTCATCGGGTCATAGAACGCCTGTTCCTCCAATCCTGGTTCCAGCGTTTCGTGCGGGAAGTTGTGCGGCACATAGGCGGTAAGCGCCACGGTACCGAAGTCGACTTCCTTGTCCGTTCCAGCTACGGTGAATTTACCGTCCTTGAACTCGACATCTTCCGCCGATGCCTCCATCAAATGGGCCGCGATCTTGGACGCCTTGTCGACAACCTTGCCAAGTGCCTTCATCAGCGCCTCCCCACCGACGGCAAGGGACCGTGAGCCATAAGTTCCCATGCCAAAGGCGATGCGGTTCGTGTCGCCGTGATCGATTTCGATATTTTCGATCGGGACCCCCAGCGTTTCTGAAACTAGCTGTGCGAATGTCGTCTCGTGCCCCTGGCCGTGGCTGTGCGACCCGGTATAGATCGTAACAGACCCTGTCGGGTGGACACGGACATTGGCGCTTTCAAACAGACCGGCACGGGCACCAAGCGACCCGACCACCGCCGACGGCGCGATACCGCAGGCTTCCAGATAGGTTGAAATGCCGATACCGCGCAGCTTTCCGCGGGATTTCGATTCCGCCTTGCGTGCAGCAAACCCGTTCCAGTCGGCAAGTTCCATCGCCTTTTTCAGGGTCGCCTCGTAGTCGCCGCTGTCATACTGAAGTGCGACCGGGGTCTGATAGGGGAAGGCGTCCGACGGAATGAAGTTTTTGCGGCGAATGTCCACCTGGTCCATGCCAAGTTGCTTTGCCGCCTTGGAAACCAGACGCTCCAGAAGGTAGGTGGCTTCCGGCCTGCCGGCACCGCGATAAGCATCGACTGGAACAGTGTTGGTGAAAATCGCCTTCACGTTCGCATAGATCTTCGGCGTCGTGTAGACCCCAGCCAAAAGCGTGGCGTACAGATAAGTCGGAACACAGGTGGAGAACGTGGACAGGTATGCGCCCATATTCGCCTTTGTGTAGACTTTCAGGCCCAGGAATTTTCCGTCGCCGTCCAATGCCAAATCCGCGTGGGAAATGTGGTCACGGCCATGGGCGTCGGACATGAAGCTTTCCGAGCGTTCGGCAACCCATTTGATTGGCCTGCGAACCTGACCCGCCGCCCAGGTTACAATCGCCTCTTCAGCGTAGTGATAGATTTTCGAACCGAAACCACCGCCCACATCGGGGGCCACGACCCGCAGTTTGTGTTCGGGAATCTGCAGGACGAACGCGCCCATCAACAACCGGATGACATGCGGGTTCTGGCTTGTTGTATAAAGCGTGTATTCACCGGTGCCCGTATTGTAATCACCAATCGCGGCGCGGGGTTCCATCGCGTTCGGGATCAAGCGGTTGTTGGTGATATCGATGGAAACGACATGGGCCGCGTTCTTGAACTCGGCATCCACTTCGGCTTCGTCACCGATTTCCCAGTCGTAACACAGGTTTCCGGGAGCGGCATCGTCATGAACCTGCGGCGCGCCGGCCGCCAGCGCATCATTCATGTGGACGACAGCGGGCAGTTCCTCATAGTCGACTTCGATGAGTTCCGCCGCATCCTTCGCCTGTGCATAGGTTTCCGCGATTACGACAGCAACCTGGTCACCGACGCACCGGACCTTACCCTGGGCCAGGGCCGGATGCGGGGGTTCGTTCATGGGGCTGCCGTCCTTGTTGTTGACGCCCCAGCCACAGGGAATGCCGCCGACCTGCATATCGTCGCCGGTGAAAACCGCGACCACCCCGGCGGCGGCCTTCGCCGCGGATGTGTCGATGCCGTTTATCTTTGCATGGGCGTGCGGGCTGCGCAGAATATAGGCGTGGGTCTGGCCCGGTTGGTTTATGTCATCGGTATAGTTGCCGCGTCCGGTCAGAAAGCGGAAATCTTCCTTCCGCTTTACAGCCGCGCCGATTCCGGTAGCGCTCATTTCGTTCTCTCCCAGTTCGTATTTGCCGTGACCACCTTGCGCTTGTCCGCTCTGCCGCTTTCGTTATGAGGAAACCGGCATGCGGAGCGCGGTGGTTATTTGCGCATCGCGGCCGCGCCGGCGGCGATGGATTTCACGATGTTGTGGTAACCGGTGCAGCGACAGATATTGCCCTCCAGCCAGTCACGGATTTCATGTTCGCTCGGCGCCGGATTCTTGTTCGCTAGGTCGACCGCGCTCATGACCATACCGGGGGTGCAGAACCCGCATTGCAGGCCATGATTTTCCCGGAATGCCGCCTGCATCGGATGCAGCGTATCGCCGTCCGCCAGGCCCTCGATGGTGGTGATGTCCGCGCCATCGGCTTCGACCGCCAGCATGGTGCACGATTTGACCGAACCACCATCCACGTGAACCGTGCACGCGCCGCACTGGCTGGTATCACAGCCAACGTGGGTTCCGGTAAGTGAAAGATTGTTTCGAATAAAATCGACAAGCAATGTGCGGCTTTCGACTTCGCCGGACACGGCCTTGCCGTTGACCGTCATGGAAACGGTGGGCATGCCTTACTCCTCCCTGTCAAACGGGTGTCCTTCATGAACACCTTCTTCCAGTGAAAGAGTTTGGATTGGGTCCGTTACGCGGTCAAGGGCAGGATGGTTAAATTCCGGTTGCGGAAATACGCGCCCTAGTTGCCGGAAGGCGGTTCGCCGCCCCCGAAAAACAGGGTAAACCCAGCCAGAATGATCACCAGAAGCATGATCCATTGGAAGGGCTTCAGAACAGGCTTCGGTCCCTTCTGGTCGACCGCATCAATGGCTGCGCGGGCCGCTGCGTCCTGAACGTCGGTGGCAGGTTCGTTCGGGGGCGGCGGGGGATCGGACTGTGGAGGGACAGGCGCACTGTCCGGCGCAGCCTCTTGATCAGGGGCCGCCGCTGCCGTTTCGCCGCCCGGTGTGTCCCCTGCAGCACGGGCGGCCGCAATTTCGGCAAACTTTTCAAAGAACTCATTTGCGTATTTCTTTGCCGTTGAGTCGACAAGGCGCGCGCCGATCTGGGCCAGTTTGCCGCCGACCTGCGCATTGACCGTATAGGTCAGGATTGTTTCGTCGCCGTCTTCGGCAAGACTGACATCAGCACCGCCCTTGGCAAATCCGGCTGCACCGCCTTTTCCTTCGCCGACGATGGTATAGCTTTCCGGTGCATTGACGTTTTCGAACCGTACAGATCCTGAAAATGTCGCCGAAACGGGCCCGACTTTTGCTTTTACCTTTGCATCGAAGCCGCCGTCATCCGTCCGGTTCAATTCCTGACAGCCGGTGATACATTCCTTCAGGACTTCCGGATCGTTCAACGCCTCCCAAACGGTTTCACGCGGGGCAGGAATCCGGTATTCGCCTTGCATGTCCATAGGTTCGGTCCTTTCGGGGGCCACTGTTTCAGGAATTGCATGAGCTATAGCAAATGTGTGTCGTGTTGAAAATCTGCACGCACGGGTACCATCTGCGATGACGGTCCCGGTCGTGCAATCGACATTGGATGTGGCGCTTTGGCTGTTCGATCAGTCCAGGCGGGACGACATCCATATGCCGGCCCAGAAGCTTCAGCGCCTGCTGTGGCTGGCCCAGGCGATCTATGCCGCCGAATATCACGGTCGCATGTTGATGCCCGCCACCTTCGTCGCCGACCAGACCGGGCCGATGGAACCCACCGTCTTCCATATTTTCGAAGACAGCCGCCCACCCATTGCAGCGGGAAAACTTGTGCCGGAGGCGGAAAACTTCCTGCGCCGCATCTGGCGGAAATACGGCCATCATTCGCCGGACTATCTGAACCGGATGCTTCAGAACAATGAAGTCTATCGGCGGCACTATCGTAAGGAACCGGGCACTGTCATTCCGTTCGAAGCGATAAAGCGACATTTCACCCAGAAGCCCGACCCGGACAAGATGGTGAAAACCCAGGATGGGCGCGTGCTGAAGAAATGGGTTCCGGGCGCAAAACCGCCCGGTCCACGCGACTAGAGCCGCGGCGCAGGTTCCCGTTTCAATCCCGGCGCGGCGCGGTATAGAGTTGTCTGATTAGGTGTTGGGAAAACGGGGTGTCGCCCCTTCATGACGCGTATCTTCGCACCCATTGCGGCCCTTCTGACCAGCGTATTCTTCCTTTATGGCGGCAATACGCTGATGGGTACGCTTTTGCCCGTGCGCGCAGGCCAGGAAGGGTTCAGCGCCATCTTTGTCGGCGCAATGGGGACCGGATATTTCATCGGCTTTATCGTCGGCTGTCGCGTAACGCCCTGGCTGGTACAACGGGTGGGGCACATCCGTGCATTCGGCGCTATGGCGGCCATCGCTTCCAGCACATCGCTTTGTTTCATCCTGTTCCTTGAACCCTATGCCTGGATTGTGCTGCGCCTTGTCTATGGCGTGATGGGCGCCGGCTTGTTGATGGTGGTTGAAAGTTGGCTGAACGAACGGGCAGGGGCGGGAAACCGCGGAACGGTCCTTTCCTTTTACACTTTGGTCTATATCGCGGCACAGGTGGTCAGCCAGCAGCTCTTTCTGTTCATACCCGCGCGCGACGTGACGTTGTTCCTTGTCGCATCAATCATCATCTGTCTGTCCCTGGTTCCGATCGCGATTACCACATCGCCATCCCCGGCACCGCTTCGCACGGCAAAACTAAATCTGAAGCCGCTCTATCTGACATCGCCCGTCGCGACGCTCGGCTGTCTTGGAGTTGGGCTTGCAAATGGCGCATTCTGGAGCCTGGCTCCCCTTTTTGCGCAGGGTATCGGCCTGTCGACTGAAACTGTCGGCATGCTGATCACGTCCGTCATTATCGGAAATGCGGTGCTGCAATGGCCGATCGGGTGGGCATCCGACAGGGTGGACCGGCGCATTCCAATTCTGGTCTGTTTTTTCGGAGCGGGCGGGCTCGGCCTTCTTCTGTCCTTTACAGAAGGTGTAATCGTGCTGTTGGGCATCGCCGCCGTCTATGGGGCATTCGCCCAATCGATCTATGCGCTTCTGGTCGCCCATGCCGGGGACAGGGCGGACCCCGATGATTTTGTTTCCACCAGTGGCGGCTTGCTGCTTCTTTATGGCGTTGGCGCCGTCATCGGTGCGCTGCCTGCGTCGGCGCTGATGGACCTTTTCGGCCACGGCGCCCTTTTCTGGTGGACGGCAACCGTTCATTTCGGCATCGGGCTCTATATCTTATGGCGGATGCGGCAGCGGCCTGGACGTGCGGAACCCATGCCGGAAGGCTTCCAGATGGTGCCGAAGTCCACACCCGGCGTCGTCGACCTGGATCCTCGCGCGGAAAGCGCGCAAACGGAAGATGGGCCAGCAAAACAATAGGCCGGCAGCACCGACCGTTTCTTGAAATTACAGGTTCATGTCTTTAGACAGGAATGATCTTGGTAGGGTCGGTTACACCAAAGGGAAAGACGTGGCGGCAACTCAAAAACTGTTCGGAATCATCGCGCTTGCGATGCTCACCCTTGGTTTCACCGGGACGGCCTTCGCGGCGAGTGAAGGCGCCCCCCATCTGAATGGGGCTGAACTGGGCCTTTTGTGGACCGTCCCCTTTGTCGGAATACTTCTGTCGATCGCCATTTTCCCGCTGGTCGCACCGCAGTTCTGGCATCATCAGTTTGGGAAGATTTCCGCCTTCTGGGCCTTTTTGTTCCTGATTCCATTTACGATCATCTATGGATATCAGTTTGCGCTGTTTGAACTGATTCACGTGATGTTTCTGGAATATATTCCGTTCATCATCCTGCTGCTCTCGTTGTTTACCGTTGCGGGTGGGGTTCGGTTGAAGGGAACCCTGGTCGGTGGTCCGGTGGTCAACACCGCCATTTTGCTGATCGGGACTGCCATCGCCAGTTGGATGGGGACGACGGGTGCGGCCATGCTTCTGATCAGGCCGCTTATTCGCGCGAACGAGGACCGGAAATACAAGGTCCACACGATGGTGTTTTTCATCTTTCTGGTGGCGAATATCGGCGGTTCACTGACGCCGCTTGGCGATCCGCCGCTGTTCCTTGGTTTCCTGAAGGGCGTGTCGTTCTTCTGGCCCACCACGCACATGTTCGTACCAATGCTGGTGGTCTCTTCAATTCTATTGGTTGTTTATTACATCCTGGACAGCTTCCTTTACATCAAGGAGCGGAATGCCGGGAATGAATTGAAAACGCCGGAGCCTGCGGACAAGGAACCGCTGGCGATCGAAGGCGGGATCAACATCCTTCTTCTTGGTGGCGTAATCGCGGCCGTTCTGATGTCCGGTGTCTGGAAACCGGGCATCACCTTCACACTCTATCATGTCGACATCCAGCTTCAGAATGTCGTCCGGGACCTGTTGCTCCTGGGACTGGCCTTCCTGTCCTGGCGGCTGACGTCAATCGAAAGTAGGCGCGCAAATGGTTTCAGCTGGTTCCCGATTGTTGAAGTGGGCAAGTTGTTTGCGGGCATCTTCATCACAATTGTCCCGGCAATCGCCATTCTGAAGGCAGGCACCGATGGGGCGCTGGAACCGATCGTGTCATTGGTTTCCAGCAATGGTGAGCCTGTGAATGCGATGTATTTCTGGGCGACAGGCATCCTTTCCAGCTTCCTGGACAATGCGCCGACGTATCTGGTGTTCTTCAACACCGCAGGTGGCGACGCGCAGGCATTGATGGGGCCGATGGCAAACACTTTGCTGGCCATTTCGGCAGGTGCCGTCTTTATGGGAGCAAATACCTATATCGGGAATGCGCCGAACTTCATGGTTCGCGCAATCGCCGAAGAACGCGGGATCGCGATGCCCAGCTTCTTCGGATACATGGGGTGGTCGATAGTCTTCCTGTTGCCGCTGTTCGTGCTGGTGACTTTCCTGTTCTTTTAGGGCTGCCGCCTTAATGCGACAGGAACAGCGGGATGTGCGTGTGGCCGATCACGTAACGGCTGGCAGATCCAAAAAGCTTGTCGATGAAGGATGTGTGGCCGTATGCGCCCATGACGATCAGGTTGGCATGGACCTGTTCAGCCGTATCCAGGATTTCTTCGCCCGCATGACCGTCGACAGAATGATGAACCGCCTCCGACTCTATTCCGTGGCGTTTCAGATAGTCGATAACCGGGGCCGCCGTTTCATCGGCCTGATGACCTTTACCGCAAGTCAGCAGTTTGACGGATTTCGCACTGTGCAGGACTGGCAGCGCATCGCGTAGGGCGCGAATCGCTTCCTTGGAGTAGGTCCAGGCAACCAGAACCGTATCCAGGGCCACCAGGTCGATCGCCTGTCCGCCTTTCGGCAGAACCAGGACCGGGCCACCGGCGCCAATGACAAGTTTTTCCGGCAACTGGAACATCAGCCTGTCTTCGAAACTGTCGAAACTGACCTGATTCACAATGGTCATGTCTGCGTGATGAACTTCCTCCAAGATGGCGTCCAGGTGATCTTCCTCACCATACGCCCAGTTCCACGATAGTCCGGCTTTGCCGCAAACAGATTCGGCCAGGCTCTTGACTTCAACAGACTTTTTACGCGCGCTTTCCCTGGCTTCGGCCAGAAAAACAGCGGATGCGCCGCGCCCTTCGGCACCTGCCGGAAGATGAACCGGGGTCGCGACATAAAGGGCGATCAAATGCGCCTTCATACCCTTTGCCATCGTGACCGCAGCCTTCAATCGGCCTTCGCAATCATTGTCCGGCGCCAGATGCACCAGAAGCGTCTTTATGGACATTGCCACTCCCGTGGTCGATAGGAACTGAATCGCCAACACGCTAGCGCTGGAACCAATCCATTGCAATCGCCCCCCGCAGTCACGATCTTGGGTTTTCATGACCGAAGCGCAAACCGCCAATTCACCTAAATCCCGCAACAGGCTGCAGTTCCGTGCGCTTGGGGCGATGCTGCCCTACCTTTGGCCGGCCGCACGGGGCGACATTAAACGACGCGTGGTGTTGGCGCTTATTGCCCTGGCCGCAGCAAAGGGGGCAAACGTTTCGGTCCCGCTTTTCTATAAAGATGCGGTCGATGCCCTGGATGCGTCGACCAACGGTGCCGGTACCGCGGCCGGGATCGTCGCCATTCCGTTGGCGCTGCTTGTCGGGTACGGGTTGATGCGACTGCTGGCGGTCGTGTTCCAGGAATTGAGGGAGGCGCTGTTCGCCAAGGTTGCCCAGCATGCGATCCGAACCGTCGCGTTAAAGACATTTCGCCATCTGCATGGCCTGAGCCTCAGGTTCCATCTGGAACGACAGACAGGCGGCCTTTCCCGCGTGATCGAACGCGGGGTGAAGGGGATCGAGTTTGTCCTGTCTTTCATGCTGTTCAACATTTTGCCGACGTTGCTGGAAATCGCACTCGTCTGCACGATTCTTTGGGGTCTCTATGACTTCTGGTACGCAAGCGTCACATTCACCGTCATTGCGGGCTATATCGCGTTTACGCTGATTGCGACGGAGTGGCGCCTGAAATTCCGGCGGCAGATGAATGAAAGCGACACGACCGCGAATACAAAGGCGATCGACAGTCTCCTGAATTACGAGACTGTAAAGTATTTCGGAAACGAGTCGCACGAGGCGGAACGATACGATTCCGCCCTGCGCCGGTATGAAAGTGCTGCCGTCCGATCCATCACTAGTCTTTCGGTCGTCAATGTGGGGCAGGGCGGGATCATCGCCGCAGGTCTGGTGATTCTTATGATTATGGCGGCAAACGATGTCGCGGCCGGGACCATGACTTTGGGCGATTTTGTCCTGGTGAACAGTTATCTGATCCAGCTTTATCTGCCGCTCAATTTCCTGGGATTCGTATATCGCCAGATCCGCCAGAGCCTGACTGACATGGAAGACATGTTCCAGCTCATGAATGTGCCGCGCGAAGTGGTCGACCGCGAAGGGGCGCCGGACCTCGGACTGAACGGCGGGGAACTTCGCTTCGAAAATGTGGAATTTGGATATGACCCAAGGCGCATTATTCTGAAGGGTGTGGACTTCACGGTGCCGTCAGGCAAGACGCTTGCGATCGTGGGGCCGTCGGGCGCCGGCAAATCCACCATAAGCAGGCTTCTGTTCCGGTTCTACGACCCGCAGGGCGGCAGGATCACGATCGACGGTGCCGATCTGCGTGATGTGACACAGGACAGCGTCCGCACCGCAATCGGAATCGTTCCGCAGGACACCGTCCTTTTCAATGACACGATCGAATACAATATCGGCTACGGTCGACCAGACGCGACACCGGAAGAAATCAGGCAGGCTGCAGCGCTTGCCAGGATTGACAGTTTCGTCGAAAGCCTTCCGGACGGGTATGACACGATTGTGGGTGAACGCGGGTTGAAGCTTTCCGGCGGTGAAAAGCAGCGCGTGGCAATCGCACGTGCAATCCTGAAGGAACCGCGAATCCTGCTTTTCGACGAAGCCACATCGGCCTTGGATACGGCGACAGAACGGCAGATTCAGGCGTCCCTGCGCGAGGTAAGCGCCGGCCGGACGACCCTGGTGATTGCGCACAGACTTTCGACCGTCGTCGACGCCGATGAAATCATTGTCCTTCAGGACGGCCAAATCTGCGAACGCGGCACGCATCGCGACCTGTTGTCGGCCGATGGCGTCTATACCCGGATGTGGCAACGCCAGCAGGAGGGGCAGGAACCGCTGTAACAATCCAAACTAGGGCTTGTCACAGGCGCTTTCTGGCGATATACGCCCGCTCCATCACACACGCGATGCTTTATCCGGGATGTGGCCGCCATATGGTCCGTTCCGTCCGGTGCCGGAAATCCGGCTTGAAACCAAGGGCTTCGCGGAGGATTAACCGGAGAAGAGAAGGAGCCACTTTGATGGCCGTGCCGACTTTTACCATGCGTCAGCTGCTTGAAGCAGGCGTGCATTTCGGACATTCGACCCGTCGCTGGAACCCGAAGATGAAACCCTTCATCTTTGGCGAACGCAATGGCATTCACATCATCGATCTGGAACAGACCGTTCCGATGCTGACCCGCGCGCTTGAGGAAATCTCCCGCGTATCCGCGTCCGGAGGCCGCGTCCTCTTCGTGGGAACGAAGCGCCAGGCACAGCAGATCGTGGCGGAAAACGCCCTGAAATGCGGCCAGTATTTCGTCAATCACCGCTGGTTGGGCGGCATGCTGACGAACTGGAAGACGATTGCGAATTCGATCAAACGCCTGAAAGCGCTGGAAGCCCAGTTCGAAGACGAACAGAAGATGCAGGGGCTGACCAAGCGCGAGCGCCTGGGCCTGGAACGGGAACGCGAAAAGCTGGACCGTGCGCTGGGCGGGATCAAGGAGATGAGCAATCTTCCGGACCTGATCTTCGTCGTGGATACAAACAAGGAATCCATCGCGATCAAGGAAGCGAACAATCTGAACATTCCGGTCGTCGCGATCCTCGATTCCAACTCTGCGCCGGATGGCGTTGCATTCCCGATCCCGGGCAACGACGACGCGATGCGTGCAATCAACCTGTATTGCGATCTGGTGGCCGGCGCTGTCCTGAGTGGCCTGCAGCAGTCGCTTGGCGCATCCGGGGTCGATCTGGGTGCATCCGCCGAACCGGCGATCGAACCCGCCTTGACGGAAGAAGTCGCGGCCGCGGAAGAAGCGCCGGCAGCGGATGCTACGGCAGAGGCTGCGACGGCTGAAGAGCCTGCGGCGGAACCGGCGGCCGAACCCGCACCGGAATCGGAAGAAACAAAAACCGAAGCTTGATGCCGCCTTGCGGCGCGTCGATGTCGCGGGGATGTCACGAATCTGTGGCACCCCGGCTTCGACTCGCTGGTGCGGCCATTAGGCCGTCCGGCACGAATGAATGACTAGGATACCAAGGAAGGAGTAAATCCATGGGCCAGATTACGGCAGGCATGGTGAAGGAACTGCGCGAAAAGACTGGCGCGGGCATGATGGATTGCAAGAAGGCACTGGCGGAATCAGACGGCGACATGGAAGCTGCGGTCGATTGGCTGCGCACGAAGGGTCTTGCGGCAGCTGCCAAGAAGGCCGGACGCGTCGCTTCTGACGGGCTGGTTGCTGTCGTGACCGACGGCGGACACGGGGCAGTGGTCGAAATCAACGCGGAAACGGACTTTGTCGCCCGGAACGAAACGTTCCAGGAATTCGTTCGCGCAGTCGCCGGTATCGCTCTTGAAAAGGCCGGCGATGAAGCTGCGATTATGGCCGCCGATTATCCCAGCACCGGTCGCACGGTCGAAGAACAATTGACCCACAACATCGCGACGATCGGCGAAAACATGAATTTCCGGCGCGCCCGGTCCCTTAAGGTCGGGGATGGCGTGGTCGCTGGATACATCCACAGCGCCACAGCGCCGGGTCTGGGTAAGATCGGTTGTCTGGTTGCACTGGAATCCACAGGCGACAAGGACAAGCTGGAAGCGCTTGGCAAACAGATCGCGATGCATGTGGCTGCGGCCCGACCCGAGGCGCTGACGGTCGATGAAGTCGATGCGTCCAATTTGGAACGCGAACGCAGCGTCCTGGTCGAACAGGCGCGTGCATCCGGCAAGCCGGAAAACATCATTGAGAAGATGGTCGAAGGCCGCCTGCGAAAATACTACGAAGAGGTTGTACTGCTTGAGCAGGTTTTTGTCGTCGACGGCGAAAACAAGGTTGCGAAGGTCGTTGAAAACGCCGCTTCGGACATCGGTGCCCCGGTCAAGCTGACGGGTTTCGCCCGGTTCGAACTCGGCGAAGGGATTGAGAAGAAGGAAGACGATTTCGCGGCCGAAGTGGCTGCGGCAATCGGCGGCTGATCTTCGATCCTGTAAGGGATGATGTGAATCAGGGCTGCGTTCCTCGGGATGCGGCCCTTTTTCTTTGCCTGCATGGATGGTGGGCGTCAGAATGCCGCCGCCATTCCGTACCCTGCCTACATGCAGGAAATTCTAGATTCCGGGAGACGACGACAAAATGAGCGAGGCCGCGCAACAGAACGCAAGCCCCCAGACGGATGCGAAAGACCTGGTTTACAAGCGTGTGCTCCTTAAGATTTCAGGAGAGGCGCTGATGGGGGACCGTGAGTTTGGTCTGGACCCGGAAGTCGTCGCGCGTATTGCGGGGGAGGTGCGGAGCGTTAAGGAACTCGGCTGCGAAGTATGCCTGGTTATCGGTGGCGGCAATATATTCAGGGGCGTTTCCGTCGCGGCGAAAGGGATGGAGCGCACGACCGCCGACTATATGGGGATGCTGGCAACCGTCATGAACGCGCTGGCGATGCAGGCGGCGCTCGAATCGCTGGACGTGCCCACTCGCGTGCAGTCCGCTATTCCCATGGCCAGCGTGTGCGAACCCTATATCCGCCGCCGCGCCGTCCGGCATATGGAAAAAGGCCGCATCGTTATCTTTGCGGCCGGAACGGGGAACCCGTTCTTCACGACCGACACCGCCGCCGCGCTTCGTGCATCGGAAATGGATTGTGATGCGATGCTGAAAGCGACGAAAGTCGACGGTGTCTACAGCGCTGACCCGGTAAAGGAACCGGATGCTGTGCGCTATGATAAGTTAAGCTATCAAAAGGTTTTGACCGAAGACCTTAAGGTAATGGATGCGTCGGCAATCACACTGTCCCGCGACCGGGATATTCCGATCATCGTTTTCTCCCTCTACGAACCCGGCGCGTTCGCCAACGTGGTTCGCGGACTTGGCCGGTTTACCATCGTCACGGATCAGGGCTGACCGGTCCATGTCCTTGTGCGCCGGTTACGTCTTGGACGGAGGCGCAAAAAGCTGTATTTAGGCTGCCGGACAAAGAGGGGGCGTTGCCGGTATCGATGCCGGGCGGCCCCGGCGTGCAGATACAAGAACAGCAGGACCAGTCGATATGTCGGTGAACGAGAAAGACTTGAGGCGGCGAATGCAGGGGGCTCTTGATTCCCTGGCAACGGAATTCCAGGGATTGCGTACAGGTCGGGCATCCACCGACTTGCTGACACCGATCCAGGTCGATGCCTACGGCGCGCTGATGCCAATCAATCAGGTAGCCAGCATCAACGCACCCGAACCCCGCATGCTGTCGGTTACGGTCTGGGATTCCAGCATGGTCAAGGCGGTGGAGAAGGCGATCCGGGAATCGGAACTCGGTCTGAACCCGATGACCGAAGGCAATGTGATGCGAATTCCACTTCCGGAACTGAATGAAGAACGCCGCACGGAACTGACGCGGGTAGCCGGCAAATATGCCGAACAGGCGCGGATTGCCATTCGGAACATCCGGCGCGACGGGATCGATACGCTGAAAAAGCAGGAAAAAGACGGCGACATCGGCCAGGACGAGCTGCATAAAGGCCAGGATCTGGTGCAACGTTTGACCGATGAGTTCGTCGGTGCCGTCGATGAGGCCCTGGCGGAGAAGGAAAAGGACATCATGCAGGTCTGACGGCCATCCCGACCCTCAAGGATATGCCACGACTGCTGAAAAGTGCACTTGAAGCCTTAGAATGACCCAAGAAGAAACCCCCAGCATTGTTCCCAAACACGTAGCCATCATCATGGACGGCAATGGCCGGTGGGCAAAACGCCGTGGCATGCCCCGGGTTGCAGGGCACCGTGAAGGGATTGAGGCGGTCAGAAAGGCCATCCGTACCGCCGGTGAACACGGGGTTTCCGTTCTGACGCTTTTCGGTTTTTCGTCCGAAAACTGGCGCCGCCCGGAAGAGGAGGTCAGCTATCTGATGGGGCTGCTGCGCCGATACCTGAAGTCGGAAATCGCCGACCTGCATTCCCGGAACATTCGGTTTCGCGTGATCGGTCAGCGGAAGCGGCTTGCACCGGACATCCAGAACCTGATCGAAGATGCGGAACGCATGACCCGCGAGAACTCGGACATGACGCTGTGCCTTGCCTTGTCTTACGGTGGACGGGCGGAAGTCGCGGACGCTGCACGACGCATTGCACAGTCGGTTAAGCTGGGTTTGATCGAGCCGGAAGGCGTCGACGAAAGTTTAATCGAAAACTATCTCTGGTCCGCGGGCATTCCCGACCCGGACCTTGTTATCCGCACCAGCGGGGAACAGAGAATCAGCAACTTCCTTCTTTGGCAGTGCGCTTATGCGGAATTCGTCTTCACCGACGTGCTCTGGCCCGATTTCGGGGAAAAGGAATTTGCGGATGCCTTGTCTGCCTTCGCCCGGCGCGAACGCCGTTTTGGCGCATCCGCACTGACGGCATGAAGCAATCCGATACTGTTCGCACCGCCCTTCCGGCGGACCTTAAGGTCCGTGTCATGTCAGGTGCCGTTCTGGTCCTGATCGCGGCGACGGAACTGTATCTGGGCGGATCCTTCTTTACGGCATTCGTATCCCTGCTGGCGGCCGGCATGGTCTGGGAGGCACTGGGGCTTACCGGCGTCCGTCGACCGGAAAGCCGGATTGTCGCGACGGTTGTCGGCGCAATTTCTATTTTGGTTCTCATGCCCGTTCTGGGGTTGGGCGATGTCGGGAAAATGGCGTCATGGGGACTGATCGGTGCAACGCTGGTGATCGCGTGGGTCAGCGCCGTGAAGCGCCGGGCGGTACCGTATGGGATGATCGCCTGTGCGTCCGTCCTGATCGGGTGCTTTGTCGTCGTTCTTTCCGAACAGCATGCCGCGTCATTCCCAATTGCCCCGCTGCTGCTGCTGATTCCGTCGGTGATCGGCACCGACATTGGGGCCTATTTTACCGGGCGTGCGATTGGCGGTCCGAAGCTGGCCCCCGCAATCAGCCCGAACAAGACCTGGTCCGGCGCGATCGGCGGCGTTCTGGGCGCGCTTGCGCTGACAGGTGCCTGTATTTACGCCTTCTATCCATCGGAATGGGGTGGGCATGCCCGGTCGTTATTCGGTATCGTGATCGCGCTATCGGTCTGTTCCCAGGTCGGCGACCTGGCGGAATCATGGCTGAAGCGCCGTGCAGGACAGAAAGATTCCGGTCGACTGATCCCCGGCCATGGCGGATTGTTGGACAGGTTCGACGGATTCCTTGGGGCAGCGATGCTTGGCTTGGCACCGTGGCTGCTGATGCAGTGACCGCCGCCCCCTGACACTGAAATGGTCCATCTGACGAAATGACGCCGAAACGCATTACAATACTGGGCGCAACCGGCTCGGTCGGTCAAAGCACACTTGATCTGATCCGCCGTTCGCCCGACCGGTTTCAGGTCGTGGGGCTGACGGCAAACCGGAATGTCGACGCCTTGGCGCGCGATGCAGTCGAGTTCGGTGCGCAGGCGGCGGCGGTTGCCGACCCTGATTGTTATGGCGCGCTTAAAGCGGCGCTTTCGGGCTCGAGTGTCGAAGCGATGGCCGGTCCCGAAGCCGTGTGTGACCTGGCGGGTCGGTCCGTCGACTATGTCATGGCGGCCATCGTCGGCGCCGCAGGACTGCGCCCGACTCTGGCTGCGGTCCGTACAGGCTGTCACGTCGCATTTGCCAACAAGGAATGTCTGGTTACGGCCGGGGACCTTATGATGCGTGAAGTTGCCGCCCATGGCGCGACACTGCTGCCGGTCGATTCCGAACACAACGCTATATTTCAGGTCTTTGATTCCTCTCAACGCCAAATGATCACACGGCTGATCCTGACGGCATCGGGCGGGCCGTTCCGGACCTGGACCCGTGAACAGATGACGGTGGCGACACCGCAGCAGGCTGTCAGCCACCCAAACTGGGACATGGGGGCAAAGATATCGGTCGATTCAGCCACAATGATGAACAAGGGGCTGGAACTGATTGAAGCGCATCACCTTTTTGGATTCCCTGAAGACCGGATTGACATTGTTGTCCACCCGCAATCGGTAATCCATTCCATGGTTGAATATGCCGATGGGTCCGTTTTGGCGCAGCTTGGCACACCGGATATGCGGACCCCGATCGCAAATACCCTGGCCTGGCCGGACCGTATGGAAAGCCCGTCCGAAAAACTCGATTTTATGAAAGTCTCCCGCCTGGATTTCGAACCGCCGGATGAAGATCGCTATCCCGCCTTGAAGCTTGCGCGCGATGCCTTACGTAGCAGGGACGAGGCGCCTGTCGTCCTGAATGCCGCGAACGAAGTAGCAGTTGCGCATTTTCTGGCCGGACGGATCGGCTTTGCGCGGATCGCGGGAATCGTGGAGGAGATGCTTCAGTCGGTCCCCGAATTGGTGGCCACCGATCTGGAAGCGATACTGGAACTTGACGCGGCAACAAGGCGGCGTGCCGAAGCGCGCCTGTTTCAGGCTGCGGAATAGTCCAAAAATGATGCGGGATTAAACGTCCATGGATGCCTTTGTCGGTTCAATCGGTTATTTCAACGCGATCCTCGTTTTCTGCGTACTCGTCTATGTCCATGAAATGGGACATTACCTGGTCGCAAGGTGGTGCGGTGTTCGTATCGAAGTCTTTTCGATCGGATTCGGGCGGGAGCTTTTCGGCTATACCGACCGCCATGGAACCCGTTGGAAATTCAGCATTGTTCCCTTGGGCGGCTATGTCCGGATGTTCGGCGAACACAGTATGGAAGCCGTGCAGGGCGAAACCGGCGTTGCCATGTCCGATGACGAGCGGGCGGTTTCATTTGACCATAAATCCCTGGCTAGGCGCGCTGCGATAGTCTTTGCCGGACCGGCCGCAAACTTCCTGTTCGCGATTCTGGTTCTGGCCGCCCTGTTCGGCGCGGCCGGGGAACGCGAACCACAGGACCTTTCCACTTATGGGGTCGGCGCAATTGTCGCCGGCAGCCCCGCAGATCAAGCCGGTTTGATGGAAGGGGATCGAATCCTTTCCATCGACGGGCGTGGCATTCCGGACTGGAACGCATTGGTGGACGCCGTGCGCGCCAGCGAGGGGCGCGAATTGATCTTGCGTGTGGACAGGGACGGTACAGTTTTCAGCCTGCGGATGACGCCCGCCCTGAATGAGGAGACGGGCGCGTTTGTAATCGGGGTCCACCGGCCGTTTCAGGTCGTGACCCTGGGGCCGGGGGAATCCTTCACGAAGGCTGTTCAGCGGACATGGGATTTCAGCGTCCTGACCCTGACGTCAATCGGGGAAATTTTTACTGGGGACCGCAGTCTGGACGATGTAGGGGGGCCGGTCCGCATCGTGGATATGTCGAATCAGGTGGCGCAGCGCGGTGCTCTGGACCTGATCGTGTTTACGGCGATCCTTTCGATCAATCTGGGTTTGTTGAATTTGCTGCCCGTGCCAATGCTGGATGGCGGTCATCTGATGTTCTATGCCATCGAAGCAATCATCGGTCGCCCCCTTAACGAACGGGCGCAGGAATACCTGCTGCGCGGCGGGCTGGCGCTGTTGCTTGGATTGATGATCATCGTGACGCTTAATGATGGGCGTCTGATGGGCGTTTTCGACTGGCTTAGCGCCCTTTGACCCTGTCCGGCCCATTGCCGGTGCGAATCCATCTTGTGAGAACATAACGAATCCGTTTTGCGGCTTTTTCGATTCTTGTCTTATCGATTTGATTCCGGCGACATTTTCCTGTTTAATCCTTTTCGGGATTAGGGTATCACTTGGCCGGTTCTCCGCGGCGATGCGGGACCGGCCCGATTAATGATTCGCGGGTGAGTCCCTAGCCAAAACGGTGGTGGCGAGGTTTCACGAGTGACTTTTTGCTTTTCAAGATTTTGGCGCTCCTTCGCCGGCCGCAGTGTCCAGTCCCGTGCGGCACGGCTTTCGCGGGCCGTGTCGACATCCACCGGTATTGGTATCCTGGTTGCCACCATTTCGTTCGGCGCTGTGGCGCAAACGGTACCGCCCATTGTTGCGCCGGAACCTCAGGGTACGGTGCCCGGTCTGTCCGGTGGTGGTGCGACCATTGCCCCCGGGTCCCCAACGGTCACGCAAATTGCTGTCGAAGGTGCCCAGCGTATCGAACGGGAAACGATCCTGTCCTATATCGGTCTGCGTGAAGGCGACCAGGTTGACGCACAGCGGATCGATGCCGCGCTGAAGACCCTTTTCGATACGGGTCTGTTTGCTGACGTAACGATGCAGTTGACCGGCCAAACGCTGAATATCCACGTCGTTGAAAACCCGATCATCAACCGGATCGCGTTCGAAGGAAACGATCGCCTGGATGATGAAACTCTGGCGACGGAAACCCAGCTTCGTCCCCGCGTGGTCTATACCCGTACGCGCGTTCAAAACGACGTCCGCCGGATTCTTGAATTGTATCGCCGAAGCGGGCGTTTTGCCGCCCGGGTCGAACCGCAGGTCATTCAGCTTGAACAGAACCGCGTCGATCTGGTGTTCGAAATTGCCGAAGGGCCGCTTACGGGGATCGAGCGGATCAGCTTCATTGGGAATGAATACTTCTCCGACAGTGCACTTCGGGAGGAAATCGTCACCAAGGAGTCGCGCTGGTATCGTTTTTTCAGCAGTTCTGATACGTACGACCCGGACAAGCTTACTTTCGACCGTGAGCTGCTGCGCCGCTATTATCTGGCAAATGGTTTCGCCGACTTCCGTGTTGTTTCCGCAGTGGCGGAGCTGACGGATTCTCAGGAAGCCTTCTTCATTACTTTCACTATCGAAGAGGGCGCGCGTTACCAATTCGGTGAGTTTGATCTGACGTCGCGTATTCCGGACATCGATGTGGAACCGCTGCGTGAGGTGATCGACCTTGAAACCGGCGACTGGTATGACGCCGACGCAGTAGATGACACGATCATTGCGATCACAAATGCCGTCGGCGACCTTGGCTATGCCTTTGTCGATGTGCGTCCAATTGTGGATCGCGATGCCGAAAACCGCATCATCAATATCACGTTTGAAATCCAGGAAGCACCGCGCGTCTATGTGGAGCGGATCGATATCCGTGGGAACACACGTACATTGGACGAGGTGATCCGACGCGAATTCCTGTTGGTCGAAGGCGATGCGTTCAACGCAACCGTTCTTCGCAGGTCCCGTCAGCGGGTCAGCGACCTGGGCTTCTTCGGCAATGTCGAAGTAGCAAACGTGCCGGGGTCCGAAGGGGATACGACCGTCGTTACTGTCGATGTCGAAGAACAATCGACCGGTGAAATCACGCTGGGGGCTGGTTTCTCAAGTACCGACGGCGCGTTGGGTGAGGTTTCAATTCGGGAACGCAACCTGCTGGGCCGCGGTCAGGACGTGCGGCTTGCTTTCACGCTGTCCCAACGGACACAGGAAGTCGACTTTTCCTTCACCGAACCGTATTTCATGGATCGTCAGATGTCCGCCGGCCTGGACCTGTTCCACATCACGCGGGACAATCAGGACATCGGATCATATGACAACCGTGAAAGCGGTGCCGGGGTCCGTGTCGGCTTCGACTATAACGATGATTGGCGTCAGTCACTGCGTTATCGCTTGGCGGTAGAGTCGATCGAAAATGTCGCGTCGGACGCAAGTATCTTCATTCGTCAGGAAGAAGGCGATGAAATCATCTCTTCCGTTGGGCAGACCCTGACCCTTGATCGTCGGAACAGCCGCCTGGACCCGACAGACGGGTATGTCGTGTCGTTTGCAAACGACCTTGCCGGATTCGGCGGCAGTGTCCGCTACCTGCGCTCGTTGCTCCGCGGTGCCTATTACATTCCGATCACGGAATCCTGGCGTGTGGTAACCGACGCGGAGGTTGGCCACGTCATCGGGCTGGGCGAAGATATGCGCATCAACGACCGGTTTTTCCTGGGAGGCGATTCGCTGCGCGGCTTCGAATCCGGCGGCGTCGGTCCGCGCGATTCCGTCACCGACGATGCGTTGGGCGGCGAAAGAATGGCCAATGCTTCGGTAGAATTGATCTTCCCGCTGGGCCTGCCGGAGGAATTCGGGCTGGAAGGTGCCGTGTTCACCGATGTCGGCGTCCTGACTGAAATCGACGAAGTCGGCACGAACATCTTCGACTCTTCCTCCATGAGGGCCGGTACCGGGTTTGGACTTCTGTGGGATTCACCCTTCGGACCGATCCGCGCCGACTTTACACAGGCCATTCTAGAAGAAGAATTCGATAAGACCGAGGTCTTCCGCTTCAATTTCGGAACGAGGTTTTAGTATGATTTCCCGACTAAGCCGGATCGCCACACTGATCCTGCCGGTCCTGGTCATGGCGCTGACGCCCGCGGTTAACGCGGCCGCGCAGTCACCTGAAGCGCCACGCATCGCAGTCATGGAGATGGGCCGCATCGAACGAGAGGCGCTGGCCTATCAAGACCTGGGCGGCAAGTTCCGTCAGGCGAACGAAGCGCTGTTGAATGAATTGCGTGCCATACAATCGTCCCTGGAAGCGGAAAGTCAGGAACTCGCCTCTCAACAGGCCATTCTTGCGCCGGAAGCTTTTGAACAGAAGCGTCTTGAATTCGAAGAACGCGTGCAGCAGTCCAACGAACAGGCGACCGCACGCAGGCAGGCCCTAGAGGCCGCCCTTGTGGAAAGCCGGAACAGCATTATTTCCGTTTTAAGGGAAGTGATGGAAGAGGTCGCAAATGAATATGACCTCAACCTTATTCTTGACCGATCAAACAGTGATCCGACGGTCCTGTTCACAGCACCGGAAATTGAAATCACCGGGCAAATCCTTTCCAGGCTGGACGCAAGAATTCAGACGGTTGAATTCAACGTCGCCCGCTAGGGTGGGGACTTCGATTGGCTGACCCACGCTTTTTCGACAATGCCGGCCCTTTCGAACTCGGGTATCTGGCGAATGCCTTGGGCTGTAAGGTTGATCGGGCTGCACAGTCGATTCGGATTTCCGGCGTCGGTCCGCTGAAAACCGCGGACGGGGAATGCCTGAGCTTCCTGGCAAATCGGAAATATCGCCCCGACCTCCTGCAAACGAAAGCCGGCGCGGTCCTGGTTTATCCCTCGGACGCAGGCCAGGTGCCAAAGGGCACTGTCGCCCTTGTTTCGCAAAACCCGTATTACGACTTCGCGCGCGCCGCACAGATTTTTCACCCGGACCCTGTTCCGGAACCGCGCATCCATCCACAGGCAACTGTAAGCGACAGCGCAGAAATCGGCGATGGCGTCTGTATCGAAGCCGGCGCCCGAATTGGGCCGAACAGCCGAATCGGACCCAGTGCATGGATCCAGGAGAATGCGGTTGTAGACCGTGGTGTCACCATCGGGGAGGGCACATGGCTTGGCGCAGGCGCCTATGCAGGATATTGCGACATAGGTCGTCATTGCCGTATCCATCCGGGCGTCAGAATCGGGACGCGGGGATTTGGCTTTGCCATGAGCGCCAGCGGCCACACGGACATCCCCCAGACAGGCATTGTCACCATCGGCGATTTTGTTGAAATTGGTGCGAATTCCACGGTCGACAGGGGCATGGGGCAGGATACCGTCCTGGGCGACGGAACGAAGATAGACAACCTGGTTCAGATCGGACACAACGTCCAGGTTGGAAAGGGATGCGTTATTACCGCCCAGTCTGGAATAGCGGGTAGCACGGTCCTTGGAGATTTCGTCGTGATGGGCGCGCAATCCGGTGTGGCCGGTCATCTGAGGATTGGCGCGGGCACCCAAATTGCTGCAAAATGCGGCGTCATTCGGAACCTTGAACCGGGAGAGAAGGTCGGCGGATTGCCGGCAGTCCCGCTGCGGCGCTGGTTGCGGCAGCATGCATTCCTGGAAAAGCTGATGGAAAAAAAAGGCGACAAGCCGGACAGGTAGGGATCAATGGCTGAAGCAGATTCCAGTTATTTAGAAGACGTTGACGTCATGCGGGTCATGGAGAGGATTCCGCACCGATATCCGTTTCTTATGGTCGATCGCATCGTAAAGGTCGTTCCTTACGAAAGCGCCCACGGCATAAAATGTGTTTCCATGGGGGAGCCATACTTCCAGGGCCATTTCCCGGAAAAACCGGTCATGCCCGGGGTTTTGATCATTGAAAGCATGGCGCAGACTGCCGGTGTGATGGTGGTTTCAAGCCTGGGGCCGGAATCGGAGGGGAAACTTGTCTACTTCATGTCGGTAGAAGAAGCGAAGTTCCGGCGGCCGGTGGTGCCTGGCGACCGGTTGGACATCCATGTATCCAAGAAACAGAACAGGGGCCAGGTTTGGCGGTTCAAGGGGGAAGCCTTTGTAGACGGCAAACTGTGTGCCGAAGCCGTTTTCGCCGCCATGATTCGCGACCGAGACCAGGTCTGACCCCGAAATGACAGCCATTCATCCAAGTGCAGTTGTCGATCCGAAAGCTCAAATCTCGGACAATGTTTCCATAGGGCCGTTTTGTGTTGTCGGTCCGAATGTCACGCTAGGTGCCGGTGTCGTATTGCATTCGCACGTGGTGGTCGAAGGGCACACGGTAATTGGCGACGAATGTGAGATCTATCCGTTCGCATCCATCGGCCACCCGCCACAGGACCTTAAGTTTTCAGGTGAAGTATCAAAGCTGACCATCGGAAAACGAAACCGAATTCGTGAACATGTCACGATGAATCCTGGTACCGCCGGCGGTGGGCTGGAAACCGTGGTTGGCGACAATGGCCTTTTCATGGTCGGATCCCATGTCGCTCATGATTGCCGCGTAGGGAATGCCGTTATTATGGCAAACAATGCGACTTTGGCCGGTCATGTCGAAGTTGGTGATTTCGCCATCATCGGCGGTCTTGCCGCCGTACATCAATTTGTCCGGATCGGCGCTCATGCCATGATCGGGGGCATGTCCGGCGTCGAACATGACGTTATTCCGTTCGGTTCTGTCATGGGGGAAAGGGCGAACCTGTGCGGTCTGAATCTAGTCGGACTGAAGCGGCATGGCTTCGAAAAGGATGCAATTCATGACATGCGCGCGGCCTATAGGATCCTGTTCGGAGAGGATGGGACACTTAAAAGCCGATTGGAAGATGTCACCGAACAGTTCGGGGGACAGCAATCCGTGCAGCAGATCCTTGATTTCGTGCGCGTCCAGTCCAGCCGCGGTCTAACCACTCCCAAGACGGCAATGCCGTCGTCGGATTGATCCTGTCGGGGGCAAAAATGTTCGCCGACATTGATAAAATCGCAATCGTAGCCGGGGAGGGACCACTTCCAATCCGACTGGCGGAATCGCTGGTGTCACGGGGAAAGGAAGTGGCCGCCCTATGCATTGACGGGTACAGCAATCCGACCGATTTTACAGACATCTGCCCGGCAGAGGCATTTCGGCTGGGCAATGCAAAGCACGCGATCGGTATCCTAAAAGAACGCGATATTTCGAACCTTGTCCTTGTCGGGCGTATCAACCGTCCCACATGGCGCGATCTGCGCCCCGACTCATTGGCGATCCGAATTCTGGGGAGCGCGGCCCTGTCAGGTGGTGATGATGCGCTACTAAGGCGGGTTATTAAATACCTGGAACAGAAGGAAGGCCTGACTGTCTGGCCCATAACCGATATCCTGGAGGAACTCGTCGTCGGTCCGGGATTGCTGGGCGGCGTATCCGTTCCGGACGGCGCGCAGGAGGATATCGCCCGCGGCGTGACCGTCCTGCGTGAAATGGGACCGTTGGATATCGGCCAGGCCGTGGTCTGCCAGCACGGGCTGGTTTTGGGCGTGGAAGCGGCGGAAGGCACCGACCGGTTGATTCGGCGTTGTGCAGACTACCGCAGGCCCGGTCGCGGTCCGGTGCTGGTAAAGTTGTCGAAGCCCGGGCAGATCGACAAGGCAGACCTGCCGACCATCGGTCCGAATACAATCCTTGGGGCCGCGGAATCCAAATTCAGCGGCATCGTGGTCGAAGCTGAAAGGACACTGGTAGTGTCCCACGAAGAAACCATTCGGGAAGCCGATTCTAGGGGCCTCTTTATCCTGGCCATCGACAGCGCCGGCGATGGGCGGCAGTGACGCCGTGCAACACTACTATGGCCCTATAAAGATATTCATCGTTGCGGGTGAAGCATCCGGCGACGCCTTGGGGGCGCGTTTGATGCAGGCACTGGGCCGCCTGACGGAACAGGGCGATGCCGCGGTGTTTGATGGGATTGGCGGGCCGGAAATGGAGGCGACGGGCCTTCGAAGCCGGTTTCCAATGTCCGAACTGTCGGTCGCCGGGCTGATCGAAGTGCTGCCGCACATCAGACGGCTGAGCCGGCGCATTGATGAAACGGTTGCCGCCGTTCGCACCTTCAAACCGGATGTACTGGTTACTATCGATTCACCCGGTTTTAGCAAGCGTCTGGCCGCGCGTTTGGGGACGACGGATTTCCCAAAGGTTCACTATGTCGCCCCGACCGTTTGGGCATGGCGGCCGAAGCGGGCTTTCAAGTTCAAGGCATTGTTTGACAGGTTGCTTTGCCTTCTTCCGTTTGAGCCGCCCTATTTCGAAGCCGTCGGGCTGGATGCACCGTTTGTCGGACATTCGGTGTTGGAATCCGGGGCTGACAAGGGCGATGGCGCCGCATTCAGAAACCGTCGCGGAATTTCTCCGGATTCAAAGGTAATTTGCGTGTTGCCCGGTTCCCGCAAGGGGGAGGCGACACGCCTGCTGCCGGTCTTTTGCGAAACCATCGCACGAATTGCGGAAGCCGCCACGGACGGGATCACCGTGGTCATGCCGCTGGTCCCGCACCTGCGCGACCTCGTTGAAACAGCCGTTGCCGACTGGCAGGTTCCCGTTCATATCGTTACAGGGGGACATGGTGAGAAATACGACGCCATGGCGGCATCCAATGTCGCGCTTGCCGCATCGGGGACCGTGTCACTGGAACTCGCCATGGCAAATGTACCGACAGTCGTGGCTTACCGGGTCAATCCGCTGACATATGAGATTTTGAACAGGTTGATCTATTGCAAGTACGTCAATCTGATCAACCTTCTGGCGGATGATCGTATCGTCCCGGAATTGCTTCAGAAGGACTGTACGCCGAACAGAATCGCACCGGTGCTGGAAAGTTTATTGGGAGAGGACGGACAGAAGCAGATTGCCCGGGCGGCGCAAATGGTAGCAACCCTTTCCCCGGCGGATGGGGTTGCCCCTTCGATGGCCGCCGCGCGCGCGGTATTGGAAACCGTCACGCGCGGCAAAGCCAAAAACTAGCGCTTATCGATCGGAATAAAATCCAGCCGGTCGTCGCCGGTAAACAGCTGTCGCGGCCGGCCGATCTTCTGGCCGGGGTCGGCGATCATCTCGTTCCATTGTGCGACCCAACCGACCGTCCGCGCCAGGGCGAACAGAACGGTGAACATGCTGGTCGGGAACCCGATCGCTTTCAGAATGATGCCGGAATAGAAATCGACGTTCGGGAACAGCTTACGCTCCCGGAAGTAATCGTCTTCCAGGGCAATCCGTTCCAGTTCCTGTGCGAGTTCCAGAAGCGGGTCCTGAACGCCCAGTTCCGCCAGCACCTCGTCGCAGCTCTTTTTCAGGACACCGGCGCGCGGGTCGTAGTTCTTGTAGACCCGGTGACCGAAACCCATCAGGCGGAAGGGATCGTTCTTGTCCTTCGCCTTTTCAAGGAATTCGGGGATATTCTTCTTGTCTCCGATCTGTCCCAGCATGTTCAGAACGGCTTCGTTCGCGCCGCCATGTGCCGGTCCCCAGAGCGAAGAAATCCCGGCGGAGATACAGGCAAACGGATTGGCGCCCGACGAACCGGCGATGCGCACCGTCGATGTCGACGCGTTCTGTTCATGGTCCGCATGCAGGATGAAGATGCGGTCCATTGCACGTTCTACAGCGGGCGACAGGACATAATCCTCTGCCGGAACGCCGAAGGTCATTTGCATGAAATTCCCGGCGTAGCTGAGGTTGTTCCGCGGATACTGGAACGGTTGGCCCACCGAATATTTATAAGCCATGGCGGCGATCGTCGGCATTTTCGCCACCAGGCGATGCGATGCGATCATCCGCTGTTCCGGATCGTTAATATCCGTGGAGTCGTGATAGAAGGCGCTCAACGCGCCGACGACACCGACCATGATCGCCATCGGGTGCGCGTCACGGCGGAATCCGCGATAGAAGTTCATCATCTGCTCATGCACCATCGTGTGATAGGTGATGGTGTGATTGAACTCCTTCAGTTCCTCCTTGGTCGGCAACTTCCCGCGAAGCAGCAGGTGGCAGACTTCAATATAGTTGCAGTGTTCGGCCAGATCCTCGATCGAATAGCCCCGATGCAGCAGGACGCCCTTGTCACCGTCGATATAGGTGATCGCGCTGTCGCAGGACGCGGTCGACGTAAAACCGGGATCATAGGTGAAGTACCCGGTCTGCGCATATAGTTTGCGAATATCGATGACTTTGGGCCCGACGGATCCTTCGATAACGGGAAGCTCCCAGCTATCCCCGGTCGCGTTGTCCGTCAGCGTCATTGTTTGTTTCGGTGCGTCGGTCATGATCGAATTCCACTCCCTAGCGTCTAAATCCAATAGATCGTCTAAATTTGGCGCGCACAGTACCCTGTAATGACGCAGCGCACAATAAGGCGAACTGTCGCGTTCAACGACATTGGCATTGCGAAAGGAAGGGGCCGCCTAACCCTCTGATGGAACGGCAGAAATTCGCCGCACACACTCTTCGCGGCCGAAAATCTGCATGATTTCCATCAGGTCCGGTGACGCATTGCTTCCGGTCAGCGCGCCGCGAATGGGCTGGGCAATCTTACCAAACCCCAGGCCCCTTTCTTCCGCAAACTTTCCGATGGCGTCGTGAATGGCCTCGCCCGTCCAGGGCTCAAGATCTGCCAGCACAGATGCTGCAAATTCCTTGGCCAGATTCGGCCCGTCGCCAGACAGCAATTTCGCGGCTTTCGGGTTTTCAAGCGGAAACTGCGGTGCTTCTGCATAGAAGCGGGCGTTTTCAACCAGTTCCGGTATTGTTGATGCCCGCTGTGTCAGACCGGCCATTCCGGCTTCCAGGCGTGACAGTATCTCTTGATCTTTGGTTCCAAGCGCATCAGCGACCCGTGTCGCAAGGACCTTTGGGTCCGCCTCACGCAGGTAGTGCGCATTCAGGGATTCCAGCCGCTGGAAATCCATCCGGGAAGGGGAGCGGCCGACAGAATCCAGGTCGAACCATTCGATAGCCTGTGCTTCTGAAATGATTTCCTCATCGCCGTGGGACCACCCAAGTCGCAACAGGTAATTCTTCAGCGTTTGCGGCAGATAGCCCATTTCGCGATACTGTTCGACACCCAGGGCCCCGTGCCGTTTCGACAGTTTTGCGCCGTCCGGTCCGTGAATCAGCGGTATGTGTGCAAAGGCTGGAACGTCAAAGCCCGCACTGCGGAAAAGGTGATACTGGCGAAACGCATTTACCAGGTGATCATCGCCACGGATCACATGCGTTATTCCCATGTCGTGGTCGTCCACGACAACGGACAGCATATAGGTTGGCGTTCCGTCCGCACGCAGAAGGATGAAATCGTCCAGTTGGTCGTTTTCAATCGTAACTTCTCCCTGAACCAGATCGCGGATCGTGGTTGCCCCGCCATCGCGTGGCATGCGAATCCGAACCACCGGATCAACACCTTCCGGTGCCTCGTCCGGGCTACGGTCCCGCCAGGTCCCGTCATAAGGTGTCTTGCGGCCTTCGTCCTTCATGCGCTCGCGCATGGCGGCTAGCTCTTCTGGCGAACAATAGCAACGATAGGCGTGACCAGCCTCCAGCATCTGTTCTGCCACTTCGCGGTGACGCTCTAACCGTGACGATTGGAAGACGGGGTCTCCGTCGCCTTCCAGCCCCAACCAACTGAGGCCATCAAAAATCGCGTCTATGGCTTCCTGGGTAGACCGCTTGCGATCCGTATCTTCGATTCTCAGCCGGTACTGGCCGCCGTGATGACGGGCGAATAGATAGTTGAACAGCGCTGTCCTTGCGCCCCCGATATGCAGGAAACCGGTAGGCGACGGGGCAAAGCGGGTGACGACGGTCATGGCGTACTGGACTTCCTTTTGTTCGACCCGCAACTGGATTTCCCGCGGGACATTCAATGATGGCAGGGCGGATATACCCTATGTGAGGCGTTGATTTCAAAGCCTCTTGTCAGGGAGATATTGTTCGAGACACTCTTTATGCGAGAATTAATTGGAGACCTGCAATGGATGAGGAAAGGTTCTTTGCCGAGAACCGGCGCCCGTTTTCTTTCTTTGTCGCGGGTCGAAATGCCCTTGGTGCGGTCCAATCCGCGATGGTTGCCGAACGCGACCGCTGGGCGCTATGGGTGCCGGTTGCATTCGGATTCGGGATTTCGGTCTATTTTCTACTTCCGTTCGAACCTAACCGCAGTCACCTGTTCATCCTACTTTCGATTGCCATCGCTTTAGCGGTTACCGGTGAACGACTGAGACACATTCAAACCTTGGCGGCGGCGCTCATCCTGGTCGCCATACTGGCCGGTACGGTTCTGATCTCCTTTCGCAGTGACTACGTCGCCGCCCCGCGAATAGACGGAACCGTGACGTTAAGCGGTCTTTCCGGTGTCGTGACATCGGTTGAAGCCTTCGCGGAAGGCCCACGCATCCAGCTGGAAGACCTCACTGCTGCCAATGCGTGGCGTGCCGGTGAGAACCTGCCGCGATCCGTGCGCGTACGACTACGGCGCGGGCAGGACGTTCCCCTGGTCGGGCAGAGAATATCATTGACGGCGCGGCTGTCCGAACCACCGCGACCTTCGATGCCAGGGGCCTATGATTTTGCCAGACGAGCCTGGTTTCAGTCGCTGGGCGGTGTCGGTTTTGCATTTACCGAGTGGCGGCCCGTTGTGAACGAGGCAGACAACATCGGATTTCACCGACACCTGGAATTCGGAATTGCAAGGACGCGCCATCATATATCCAGCGAAATCCGCACCTCACTTCAGGGGAACGCCGGTGCCGTAGCGTCCGCCCTGTTCAGCGGCGACCGGGCACCGGTGCCTGAAACAGTGCTGGAAGATCTGCGTCGATCCGGGCTTGCGCATCTGCTGGCAATATCCGGCCTGCATGTCGGAATGGTCGCGCTGATCGTCTTTTTTGCCGTGCGCGGCGTGCTAGCCTGGAAATCAGGTTGGGCATTGGACAGGCCGATCAAGAAGTGGGCGGCGGCCGCGGCGCTTCTTGCCACTTTCGGATATCTGCTTCTTTCCGGTGCGACCGTTCCGACACAACGGGCCTTTCTGATGACCGGGGTGGTCCTGCTGGCGGTGCTGCTGGACCGTCAGGCGATTTCGATGCGCCTTGTCGCGATTGCCGCGATGGTTGTTCTGATTGTGCAGCCGGAAAGTGTCACGGGCGCCAGTTTCCAGATGTCCTTTGCCGCCGTTGTCGCACTGGTCGCCTTCTATGAGGCCATGCCGGTTGCCGCCCTGCGGCGCGGGGGCGGACAGGATGGAAGGGGGCGGCTTTCCCGAACATTCTGGTATGCGGCCGCCGTATGTCTGACCACTTTGATCGCAGGCGCCGCGACCGCACCCTTTGCCCTGCACCATTTCGGTCAGATCGCCCACTATTCCGTTTTGGCCAATCTGATTGCCATCCCAATCGTAACCTTCTGGGTGATGCCACTGGGGTTGCTTTCTCTGCTTGTTCTGCCCGTGGGACTGCATGATTTTCCCCTCTATCTTGCCGGGATGGGGATAGACGCTGTCCTTTTTATTGCCCGGTTTGTGGCCGATCTGCCGGGTGCAGTGGGCCGATTTCCCGCACTGACCGACTGGGGATTTGCAATGGTTGTCGGTGGCGGTCTTTGGACTGCGATTTGGCGGCGGCGCTGGCGGTACCTTGGCGTTCTGCCCGTGGCGGGCGGTCTGCTATCCATCCATTTTCATGAGCCCCCCGTACTAATTCTGCATGAAAGCGGAAATCAGGCAGCCGTCCTGTGGCAAGACGAGTTCTGGGTCGAATCGACACGTCGGGAACGATTTTCGCTGGATGTATGGGGACAACGAACAGGCCGCCCGATCGCGGGTGACATACAGGCACTTCGGAATCAGAGAAATTCACCGGTACGCTGCGACCCGCTTGGTTGTCTGGTTACGTTGCCGGGTGATGCTACGGGCGGGGCGCCCGTGCGCATTGCATTTGCGTACGACCCGCGCGCGCTTCATGCGGACTGTGGTCTTGCCGATGTGACCCGCGCGCCGGTGGTGCCGCATCCCGGCCTCTGTCAGGATCGTCTGATCATCAGCCCCGCCGATCTGGCAAGAAATGGCGCCCACGCGATTACCATCGGTCCGAACGGGCCTGAATTGCACACGGTTGAAGATGGACGAAGAAACCGGCCCTGGAGTCGCTACGGTTCCTGAAACAGGTCAGTATTTCCGCAACAGACCGACAAGACGCCCCTGCACGTTCACCTGATCCGGTCGATAGATCCGGGTTTCGTAGTGCGCATTGGCGGGTTCAAGCGCGACGCTTTCCCCCTTGCGCCGCAGGCGTTTCAACGTGACTTCCGCGCCTTCGACCAGGGCAACGACAATGTCGCCGTTGCCGGCATGTTCGGTCCGTTCGATCACGACCGTATCGCCATCCAGAATCCCGGCATCCACCATGGAATCGCCTTCGACTTCCAAAGCATAATGGTCGCCGCGCCCCAAAAGGGTCGCAGGCACATCTACCAGCATAGAATGGTCGCGCAATGCTTCAATCGGTGTGCCGGCGGCGATCCGCCCATAGAGGGACAATTGTACTGTAT
Source organism: Alphaproteobacteria bacterium (assembly GCA_040217575.1). Lineage (GTDB taxonomy): Bacteria > Pseudomonadota > Alphaproteobacteria > UBA8366 > Aestuariispiraceae > Pacificispira. The sequence continues at coordinate 104,043 of JAVJPW010000005.1, forward strand.
TGCCGCCACCGCGCATCATGGAGCGCCGGTTGCCGACTTCCTGCTGACGCAGCATTTCAACACGGCGATTGCGGATCGGAAGCTGTTCCGGTGCGGAATTTTCCGGCAGTCGCACCACCTCAAGTGCCCTGGCGCGGTTTGGCAGGCGGCGTAGAAAGCCGCGTTCTTCCAAACCGGTGATCAGACGGTGGATACCGGACTTGGACTTCAGATCAAGCGCTTCCTTCATTTCCTCGAAGGAAGGGGAGACGCCGGTTTCCTGAAGTCGTTCATGGACGAACATCAGGAGATCATATTGTTTCCGCGTCAGCATTTCATCATGTCCTTTCCGCCGGTGGAATTTCGTTGTTCTTGACCATGCCCGACCGGAATCTGGTGCGGGAATGTTCCGGCAATGTATTCCAAGTTCTTGTATATGGACTAATTTTGTTCGCATCCAGTGTCAAGGGGTAAAATTAGAACATTTGATTTGGGAAACATTTCCGGCGCGCGTTAAAGCGCACCGACAACATTTGAAAACCGAATGATTTCAACGGTCTCTCCGGCAGCTGCCGGGGAAGCCCGCGCCGCACGGCGGATAAGGCAGTCGGCCGCGCACAGTCGGTGCAGCATGGAACTGTCCTGTTTGTCGAACCCTGTCGCGACCGGGACGCCATCTTCCCCGACGCGCAAAGTGCCACGAAGATATTCTTCGCGATTGTCGTTCTCAGGAAGCGGGGCGCCAAGACGGGCGTTTTCTATGGGAAGCGAACAGTCGGTCTGCCCCCCCAACTTTCGCAAGGCCGGGACGCCAAACAGGATGAAACATACGATTGCGGATACCGGATTGCCCGGCAATCCCAACATAGGCACCGGACGGTCACCATCGCCGAACATTCCAAACATCAACGGCTTTCCAGGCCGCATGGCGATTTTCCAGAAATCCAGAGACAGTCCGATTTCGGTGAGCGCGCTGCCGACCAGATCATGCTTTCCGACCGATGCGCCTCCGGTCGTCAGCAACAAGTCGAACCCGGCCGCACTGGCTGCAATGTCCTTCAGCGTTTCCGCATCATCATGGGCGACCGGAAGCAGGGTCGCTTCACCGCCGCAAGCCGCAACGCAAGCGGCAAGGGCAGGGCCATTCGAACTGACGATCTGTGATGGCCCAATGTCTTCACCCGGCAGTACGATTTCGTCGCCGGTCGCCAGTATCGCCACGCGCGGCTTCCGAAAGACATCAATCCAGGGCCGATTCATCGCGGCCACCAGACCGATCGCCCGGGCATTCAGGGTGTCACCAGCGCGGATCAGCAAATCGCCTTCCCGGAAGTCCAGACCGGCCTTGCGCACATACCGGGCCGGGGGCACGCCTTCCAGCACCGTGATATCGGTTCCGTCCGCCCTTGTATCTTCCTGAATGACGATTGCGTCCGCCCCTTCGGGCAGGGGTGCGCCGGTGAAAATCCGTGCGCATTCGCCAGGGCCAATGGCCCGTTTGGCCTGGCCACCCGCAGCAATCTCCATCACCTGTTTCAGAGTGGTGGGAACATCCGACACATCCCGGCTGCGCACAGCGTATCCATCCATCGCGGATACGTCTGCCGGCGGCTGCGTACGCCGCGACGTCAGGTCTTGTGCAACGACGCGGCCAAGCCCTTGCAGGGCAGGGATGGTTTCCCGACCGACCGGGCGAAGGACATCCAGAATTCGATTTCTTGCCTCATCGACGGAAATCATGTCGTGGCCTTCAGGTATCCCGCGCGGTGCCGGCCCTGTATTCACCGGTACGGCCGCCATCCTTATGCAGTAGACGGATCTCGTCGATCACCATCGCCTTGTCAGCCGCCTTCAGCATGTCATAGACGGTCAGGGCCGCCACGCTGACGGCAGTCAGCGCCTCCATCTCCACACCGGTGCGGCCTTTCAGCTTCACGGTCGCCGTAATTTCCACCGCGCATTCGGCTTCGTTCAGGGTCAGGTCGACCTTTACCGACGTCAGGGCAAGCGGATGGCATAGGGGAATCAGATCCGGGGTTTTTTTGGCCCCCATGATCCCGGCCAGTTGTGCAACGGTCAGGGGATCACCCTTTTTCACGCGGCCTTCGCGGATCAGCGCAACCGTATCCGGTGTTAATCGGACCCGTCCCGCTGCGGTCGCGGTCCGTTCGGTAATGTCCTTGCCCGAAACATCGACCATGACGGCATTCCCGTCAGCATCAAAATGGGTCAGTTTCTGGGTCACGTCGGCTCCTAAGCGGCTTCGGGTCGTGTCAGCAGCGCCTTCGTAGCACTGGCAACATCGTCTTGGCGCATCAAGGATTCCCCCACCAGGAATCGCTTCGCACCAACCCGTTCCATTCGGATCAAATCATTTGGACCATAAAGGCCGCTTTCGGCAACCAGCGTACGGTCCGCGGGAACCATCCCGGACAGTTCCTCGGTGGTCTTAAGGTCGACTTCCAACGTCTTGAGATTGCGGTTGTTTACGCCAAGAAGCGGTGTTTTCGTCGCGGCCAGCGCGCGCTCCATCTCTTCGGCGTCATGCACTTCGACCAGGACATCCATACCCAGTTCGACCGCTGTTCCTTCCAGTTCGGAGGCAATATCGTCGTTTAGTGCCGCCATGATCAAAAGGATACAGTCCGCCCCAAGGGCCCGTGCCTCGTAGACCTGATAGGGGTCCAGCATGAAATCCTTACGCAATACCGGCAAGTCCACCGCCGTACGCGCGGCCGTCAGATACTGATCCTTGCCCTGAAAGTATGGTTCGTCCGTCAAGATGGACAGGCATGCAGCGCCCCCCTTGCGATAGGCGCGCGCAAGGGCGACCGGGGCGAAGTCCGGACGGATAAGGCCCTTCGACGGCGATGCCTTTTTGATTTCGGCAATCAGCGCGAAATCACCGGCATCCGCCTTACGCGACAGGGCGGCGGCAAAACCGCGCGGGACCGGCGCCTGTGCGGCACGGTCCTTGATTTCCTCCAGGGAAACGTCAGCCTTACAGGCCGCGATATGGTCGCGCTTGTCGTCACAAATTTTGGCAAGCACATCGCTCATGCATCCGACCCTTCCTTGGGATAATCGTTCGTTACCCGAACAAGCGTTTCCAGGGCGGCCTTTGCCTTGCCCGTGTCGATCGCTTCGGCCGCGAGCGCGGCCCCCTGTTTCAGGTCCGGTGCCTTTTCGGATATCAAAAGCGCAGCAGCGGCATTCAAAAGGACAATGTCGCGATAGGCCGATGCATTACCGTCAAGAAGGGCGCGAATAGCGGCCGCATTTTCCGCCGGCGTACCACCCAGAAGGTCATCCAGCTGCGCCCGCGGCAAGCCCGCATCTTCCGGCGTCACCTCGAACTCCCTCAGGGCGCCACCTTCCCATGCGGCAACACGCGACGGGCCGGTGGTGCTTAATTCATCCATGCCGCTGTGGCCATGGACGACCCAGGCGCGTTCAGCGCCCAATCCACCCAGCGTTTCCGCCATCTTACCAATGAATTCCGGTCGGAAGCAGCCGATCAGATAGCGTTTTACCAGGGCCGGATTCGACAGGGGTCCAAGAATGTTGAATATCGTCGGGACACCCAGTTCCACCCGGGTGGGCATCACGTTACGCATGGCCCCGTGATGACGCGGTGCGATCATGAAACCGATCCCGGCCTCGCGAATGGCGCGTTCGATATTGGCGAATGGACATTCCAGGTCGACGCCCAATTGCGACAGGGCATCCGCCGTGCCGGACTTTGAAGATGCAGCTCGGTTCCCGTGCTTTGCAATGGGAACACTGCACCCTGCAACAACCAGCGCCGCGGCCGTCGATACATTGTAGGTTCCAAGCTTATCGCCGCCTGTCCCCACGATATCCATTGCGTTGTCTGGTGCCTGAATGCGGGACACTTTCGCACGCATCGTACGCGCTGCGCCCGTGATCTCGGACACGCTTTCGCCCCGGATACGAAGGGCCGTCAGAAAGCCCCCCATCTGGGACGGTGTCGCGTCACCCGACATGATGATGTCGAACGCGCGTTCAGCTTCTTCAACGCTGAGTTCCGCGCCGGAGACGACCTTTGCGATCAAAGCTTTCATGTCCATCGGCCTTGTATCCCCCCGTGTTCAATGTCGCGTGGCGTCGATGAAATTACGCAACAGGTCGTGCCCCGCGTCGGAAGCGATGCTTTCAGGATGGAACTGGACCCCGTGCATCGGCAATTCCCGGTGTTGAAGGCCCATGACCACGCCATCGTCCGTCCGTGCGGTTACTTCCAGGCATTCGGGGAGCAATTGTTCCGCCACGATCAAGCTGTGATACCGCGCCGATCGAAGCGGGCTGGGCAGGCCGGCAAAAAGACCGCGACCGTCATGCAGAACCTCGGACACCTTTCCATGCATGGGTACCGGGCCGCGTTCGACCACACCGCCGAATGCATAGGCAATGGACTGATGACCCAGGCAAACCCCCAGCAAGGGAACGGAATCCACCGCGGCGCATTTGATCAGATCAACGCAGATCCCCGCCCTTGGCGGGTCGCAGGGACCCGGCGACAGAACAATGGCATCCGGCTTTTTCGCAATCGCTTCGTCCGGTGAGATCTTGTCGTTTCGAACAACCTCGCAATCCACACCCAGATCACCCAGGTAATGATAAAGATTGAACGTAAAACTGTCGTAATTGTCGATCAGCAGAAACATGGACGAATGCCTCGAACAGACGGATGCTGCCTTTGGACCGGCAGCGTCCTTTCATTGCGCCAAGGCTTATAACAAGCAGTCAGGCGCGCGAAAAGCGATGTTCGATGAATGCGATACCGGAAGGTGAGGTTTGGTGCGTGTTCCGGAATCCGGGTATCCTGTTTGATGAATGGACAAAGGGCATAAGCTGCAGCGCATGTTTCGAAGACTGATGCAAAAACTTGACGGAAGGCGGCGGGAAATGAACCGGGGTCCGGAACCCGCAGACGGCGCACGCATCGTTTATCGCGCCGTTCGTACGCCATTCTACCGCAAGCCGCGTATCATGATCCCCATAGCCGTGGTTTCCGTCTTCGTAATCGGGATCGGGATGGGGACGACACTGGGCCTCATGTTGTCCCCGTCGTCGGAACCACCCAGCACCGAAGTGGCCCTGTCGGAACACGTTACACCGCAAGGGGCATCCGATACCGTCCCGTCCGGCGCCCCGCTTCCGGTTGCCGCATATGGGTCTGAACGCGCCCGCGAAGCCTATCAGGGTGCCCTGGATGAAATCGTCACACAGCCCAGCGAACCTGTCGAACCCGCTGCATCTCCGCCCGTACCGACGGAAATCCATTCCTCCGACGATGATCCGGCACCGCCGCCGGAAAATTCGGCCCAGGATGCTGAAGAACGGTCCCTGACGCAGGATGTTCTGGCGGCATTGAACCCGCCGGATTCTTTGCCCGTGGATACCTGGCGTCGCTTCGCAGCGCGCAGCGTGCCGCCGGATGGCGGTCCCCGCATCGCGATCGTCATAGATGACCTGGGGATTGATCAGGAACGGTCCTTCCGGGCCGTCGAACTTCCCGCACCACTGACGCTTGCCATCATTCCCTACGGCCGGAATCTTCCCGAACTGGCCCGTGCCGGACGGGAACGCGGGCATGAAATCCTGGTCCACATGCCCATGGCGCCATTGGGGCTGGGAATCGACCCTGGACCCAATGCGCTGCACCGTGAATTGGGCGCGCAGGAGATTGCCCGGCGCATACAATGGAACCTGTCGCAATTCGACGGGTATGTCGGCGTCAACAACCATATGGGCAGCCGTTTCACCGCCGACAGGGAAAGCATGGCACTGGTAATTGCCGAAATCCGCCGGCGCGGCCTGCTTTACCTGGATTCGGTCACCACCCCGGAAACGCAAGGTTTCCGGCTGGCCGCCCAGGCCGGTGTCTTCCACGCGGTTCGCGATGTGTTCCTGGACAACATTCAGGATGCCGCCGCGATCCGACAGCAACTGGATCGTGCAGAGCGGATCGCAAGGGAACAGGGCCATGCAATCGTCATCGGCCACCCGCATGACGAAACGCTTTCGGTCCTGACGGATTGGATATCACAGGCGCAGACAAGGGGATTTCAGCTTGTACCGCTAAGCGCGCTGGTCAGCCAAAACCCGACCGCATCGGAAAGCTAGGACGCCCCGAAACGCCTAGTTGAAGCCTGAGGAAAACCGCACCGCTTCCTGTGCCGCGCGCACCAGGGCACGGGCCTTGTTGACGCATTCCAGATGTTCGGAGTCCGGATTGCTGTCCGCCACGATTCCGGCGCCAGCCTGGACGATCATCTTGTTGTCCTTCACCACCGCGGTCCTGAGCGCGATGCATGTGTCCATGGACCCATCCGCCCCCAGATATCCAATACATCCGGCATAAATGCCCCGGCGGTCCGGCTCCAGTTCTTCGATGATCTCCATTGCGCGGACTTTCGGTGCGCCGGATACGGTCCCCGCCGGAAAACCGGCCATCAGGGCGGAAAGCGCACCCTCACCGTTCCGCAGACGTCCTTCGACGTTGGATACGATATGCATGACGTGGCTGTAGCGTTCGACGAAAAACTTGTCCGTAACGCGAATAGATCCGATTTCCGACACCCGGCCCGTATCATTGCGGCCAAGGTCCAGCAGCATCAGGTGTTCTGCCCGTTCCTTTGGATCGGCCAGCAATTCTTCTTCCAGGGCCTGATCTTCTTCGCGGGTCTGACCGCGCGGGCGTGTCCCGGCGATCGGTCGGATTGTTACCGTACCGTCGCGCAACCGTACCAGTATTTCAGGGCTGGACCCCACAATGGAGAATCGGCGGAATGCCAGATAGAACAGAAACGGGGACGGATTGGTCCGCCGCAACGCGCGATAGAGAGAGAAGGGAGGCAGGTCGAAAGGCATTTCAAAGCGCTGCGACAGCACGACCTGAAATATGTCGCCTGCCAATATGTATTCCTTTGCCCGTTCAACCATCGACTTGTAGTCGTCGGCAGGCATGTTCGACTGCGGCTCGATATCCGCTTCCTGTGCCGACCGGAGTTCCGCAGCATAGGGCAGGGGGCGCGCCAACCCGTCGCGCATGTCGGCAAGCCGTTCCAGCGCCTTTTCGTAGGCGGCGACCGCACTTGTATCTGCATTCGGGCGGACGGGGGTTACGATGGTCACGACATCTTCGATCGTGTCGAAAACGGCCACCAGTGTGGGGCGAATGAAAATCCCGTCCGGGACTTCAAGCACATCCGTATTCTCATCCGGAATGTCTTCGGACAGGCGCACGCAGTCATACCCCATATACCCCACCAGCCCCGCGGCCATCGGCGGCAGGTCATCAGGCATGTCGATTGCGCTTTCCTTGTGCAGGGCACTCAACGATTCAAGCGTGGGAAGGGAATGCGATTCGAACGCCGTCGGGTCGATCAGGGCTTTTCGATTGACTTCCGCCTTGTCACCAAAACATCGCCAGATGACGTCCGGCTTCATGCCGATAAAGGAATAACGGCCGCGCACCGCGCCGCCTTCGACGGATTCGAACAGAAAGGAATCCGGTCGGCGGTCGGCGAGTTTCAGGAAGGCGGAAACCGGTGTCTCAAGATCAGCAACCAGACGCGTATAGACGACCTGCGGTAAACCGGATTCGTAGCGTTCAGTAAAAGTGTCGATATCCGGATAGCAGTCCATGTCGATTCACAAATCCCACACTGAACCTATTGATAAATCTGTTCGATTGCCGCTGGATTCATGTCGACCGGATGTTCCGAAAGAAGCGCCGCCCCCAACTGCTGGCGCAAGTCTTCGCGCATTCCGTCAATCAGGCTTCCGGACAGGGCGTTGCGCAGCGTCTCCTCATCCTCAGAATCCGCCATATACGTATCCGTGACGCGCGCGATGATGATCGCATTGCCCGAAGGTTCGTAGTCCGCGCCGCCCACTTCCAGCAAGAAAAGCGCCTGTGCCAGTGATTCCGGCAGATTCGCGCCGGCCGGCCCGTCGCCGGTGCGGGCGAACCCCTCAATCGACCCTGTTTCGGCAAGGGGATAGAAGGACGCGAGTGTTTCCAAATCCGCCCCCTCATTCAACCTGTCGACAAGATACGCGGCCGTCGTTTCAGCCCGTTCAAAGCGCGCCTCTTCCATCCAGCGTTCTTCCACCTCGGCGCGGACTTCTTCCAGGCTGGGGATCGCGGAAGGGATAATCTGATCGACACGGGCCATGAACATTGCGTTGGATTCTGTCGTCTCCAGGAAACTGACATCGCCTTCCTGCAAATCAAACACCGTCTCAAGGAACAAAAGGCCGCCCGGCAGGTCCATAAGGGGCGAACCGTTCGGCCCGTTTCCGCCGGCATCGACGGCATCAATGGTAACCGCCGGGTGCCCGGCCGCCGAAGCCGCTTCTTCCAAGCTCATGCCCTGCGCGAAACCGTCTTCCAGTTGATTGCCACGCTGGAATACTTCCTCGTAGGCACGATCAAGAGCCAAATCATCGCGAATCTGGTCTCGCACATCGTCCAGGGTCGGTTCACTGGCCTCCGAAATCTCGGTAACGATGGCGATCGACCATCCGAAATCACCCTGAAATGCGGTGCTGACACCGGGTTCCGGAAGTCCGAATGCAGCTTCATCCAACGCGGCATTCGGAACCATACCTTGCGCAAAGCTTCCCAGCGGAATGACCGTGTAGCCGAGTTCTTCGGCTTTTGCCTCCACCTCGTCCAGCGGCACAGCGGACAATTCCGCTGCGGCGGCGGTGGCTTCGTCTTCATTGGCGAACAGGGCCTGAAGGATTGTGCGTCGTTCCGGTTCCGAAAACTCACCCCGGCGCGCGTCAAATGCAGCGGCGATGTCTTCTTCCGAAATCTCAAGGGACGCGGCAACATCTTCCGGCGTGATCAGGGAATAGGTCACGGTGCGAAGTTCGGGACGGCGGAACTCTTCCTGCCAGTCTTCGTAAAATTCCTGCAATGTCGCATCATCCGGTGCCTCAGGCGCCGAAAGACTGTCGATCGGCAGGCTCATATATTCGGCGTTCCGGCGTTCAGCGAAATGGTTGAACATCAGTTGCACCAGATCTTCCGGCGCGGCAACGCCTGCGGTCATGGCATCCAAAAGCTGGTTGCGTGCAATTTCCATACGCAGGAACTCAACATAGGCTTCTTCGGTATATCCGTTCTGGCGCAACGTATCGCTGAATCGCTGACGGCTGAATTCACCAGTAATTCCGGTAAATTCCTCGGCCCCCTCAATTGCACGGCGGACCATGCCGTCACTGGCGGTCAAACCCTTGCTTAACGCCTCTGCCTCGAACAATGCCCGTTCGGCCAGCGACTGCACCACTGCTTCGCCCAGTTGAAGCTGACGTGCGACATCCGGATCAACAGCGTTCAGACCCTGGTCCCGCAGAAGACGTTGATAGGCGTTGGCGAACTCCGAATAGCTGATTTCCCGGTCCCCGACTTCGGCTACGACGTTAGATGCGCCGCCGCCGGTCGTGTAGTCGGCAATACCCCATCCCAGAAAGCTCAGGACCAGCAAACCCAAAATTCCCTTCGCGAACCACGATCCCGTGGATGAGCGCATTTTCTGTAGCATCGTTTTACCTGAACTCTTCTTCTTTGGGGTTGTGGGGGAAGGTCGTTCCTTTCCGACCCGAATTGCCGTCAGCCGTATTCCGTCCACTTGGCGGGAAAGCCCTGCCGTGACAGCGGCGGATCATAGAAGTCCGCCCCAATCCCCGCAATCGTGAATTGCCGCCGGAAATACTGCCGGTCCGTCGAATATCTGTCTTGCCGTTTGCGGTCAATCACGCTCGGATAGGAATAATCATTTCGCCGCCGGGCCGGTATCACCGTTCACCACCGGCACCCCCCTTGCAGCACAGGAGACCTTTGAATGACATCGAAAGCGCTGATCGCCGGAAACTGGAAAATGAACGGTCTGCTGCAGGATGGGGTCGCACTCGCCAAGGCCGTTGCTGAAGGTGCGTCGTCGGTTTCAGGCAGTGATTTCGTTGTCTGCCCACCGGCGACGCTGTTGTTTTCGGTATCGCAGGCGCTTTCCGGCAGCAGTGTCGGCCTGGGTGCACAGTATTGCCACCCGGCAGACAGCGGCGCGCATACCGGCGACATTTCCGCGTCGATGCTTTCCGATGTCGGCTGCGGTTACGTAATTGTCGGGCATTCGGAACGCCGCCAGGACCACGGCGAAACGGACGCGGACGTTCAGGCACAGGCAGCGGCCGTCCTCGCCGCAGGCATGACGGCCATCATATGCATCGGCGAAACGGAGGCAGAACGCGACGCGGGCGAAACGCTGAATCGAATTCGCGCCCAGCTGGACGGTTCGGTTCCAAATGGTGCGGCGACATCCAACACCATCATCGCTTATGAACCTGTCTGGGCCATCGGGACCGGACGGACGCCCAGTGCGGAAGAAGCAAATGAGGTCCATGCCGCCGTGCGAAGCCACCTTTCCGGTATGATTGGCGGGGATGCGTCCGAACTGCGCATCCTCTATGGCGGGTCCATGAAACCCGGAAATGCAAGTGAGCTGCTGGCACAGCCGGATATCGACGGGGGACTGATCGGCGGGGCGGCATTGAAAGCGGACGATTTCCTGGCCATTGGCCGGGCGGCGGCCGGCTGATGCGTCCAAGAGCATAGAACGTGCTTAATCCCTTTTCAAAGCGGGGTCGAAGGGTTACATAGCGCCGCATTCAGCGAGTACCGGAGCCAATCGATGGAAAACATCCTGCTTGTCGTTCACCTGATGATCGCGATCGCGCTGGTCGCGGTCGTGCTTCTGCAGCGTTCCGAGGGCGGCGCGCTCGGCATGGGCGGCGGTTCCGCCGGCGGTGGCATGGGCATGTTCTCTGCGCGCGGCGCGGCAAACGCACTGACCCGGACGACGGCGATCCTGGCGGTTTGCTTCATTCTGACCAGCCTGGGGCTCGCAATCCTTTCGGGCAGCGCACGGGAAAGCGAATCGATTTTGGATTCGGCTCCTGAACAGCTTGAAGAAGTGTTCGAAGAAGAAACCGATCCGGGTGCGGTTCCGACGACTGAATAGTCGAAAAACCTAGTGAATTCAGGGGAGGCGGCAGTCGGGCCGCCTTTTCTTTTGGTTCGGTCTGACAGGTCGCTTAAATCCCCTTGTCAGACCCTAGTCTAAGGGTAGAGTGGCCTCCCATGTCGGCACGATATATCTTCATCACTGGCGGCGTGGTCTCCTCCCTTGGAAAGGGTCTCGCTTCCGCCGCTTTGGGCGCGCTTTTGCAGGCACGCGGCTATAAGGTCCGCCTGCGCAAGCTGGATCCGTATCTGAATGTCGACCCCGGCACGATGAGCCCTTATCAGCATGGCGAATGCTATGTGACCGATGACGGGGCGGAAACCGACTTGGACCTGGGCCATTATGAGCGTTTTACGGGCGTGCCCGCCCGACAAAGCGATAACGTGACCACCGGTCGAATCTATTCCGATGTCATCGCCAAGGAACGGCGCGGCGACTATCTGGGTGGAACCGTACAGGTCATTCCGCATGTAACGGATGCGATTCGCGATTTCGTACTGTCCGATGTTGCGGATGAAGATTTCATTTTGTGCGAAATCGGTGGAACTGTCGGTGACATCGAGGGGCTGCCCTTTCTGGAAGCCATTCGCCAGCTTGGCAATGAACTGGGACGCGAACGCGCCTGCTACATTCATTGCACGCTGCTGCCCTATATAGGTGCGGCTGGTGAATTGAAGACGAAGCCGACCCAGCATTCGGTCAAGGAACTGCTGTCGGTCGGTATTCAGCCCGATATTCTTCTGTGTCGCGCGGAGCGGGAGATCCCCCAGGGCGAACGCCGAAAGATCGCGCTGTTCTGTAACGTCAAGGAAAGCCGCGTCATTCCCGCGCTGGACGTTGATACCATCTATGCCGTGCCGCTGACCTATCACCGCGAAGGGCTGGATATAGAGGTTCTGCGCTATTTCTCCATGCTTCGTGACGGGGATGAGGAGAACATCGACCTTTCCCGGTGGCAGGACATCGCCCACACCATCCGTGCGCCGGAAGGCGAGGTCACTATAGCCGTCGTCGGGAAATATACCGTCCTTCTGGACGCCTATAAGTCGCTGGCAGAGGCACTGACCCACGGTGGGATCGCCAACAACGTCAAGGTCAGGCTGAACTGGGTCGAATCCGAAATATTCGAACGCGACGATCCGGTGCCGTACCTGGAAAATGTTCATGGAATCCTTGTGCCGGGCGGCTTTGGCGAGCGTGGGTCCGAAGGCAAGATCCAGGCATGCCGGTTCGCGCGCGAACGGAACGTGCCGTATTTCGGCATCTGTTTCGGCATGCAGATGGCCGTCATAGAGGCGGCACGCCATCAGGCCGGCATAACCGATGCATCGTCGACCGAATTCGGCCCGACAAAGGAACCGGTGGTCGGACTTCTGACCGAATGGAAACGCGGCAATCGGATCGAGGTCCGAGGTTCGGACGACGATATGGGCGGCACAATGCGACTAGGCGCCTATCCGTGCGTTGTCGAAGATGGATCACGCCTGCACGAAATATATGGCGCGCGCCATATTTCGGAACGTCACCGGCATCGGTACGAAGTGAACGTCGCCTATCGCGAACGGCTGGAAGCTTGCGGGCTGGAATTCACCGGAATGTCGCCCGATGGTGTCCTGCCGGAAATGGTGGAACGCAAGGACCACCCGTGGTTTGTCGGCGTTCAGTTCCATCCGGAACTAAAGTCAAAGCCTTTCGAACCGCACCCGCTGTTCGCGAGCTTTATCGCGGCTGCAGTAAAGAACAGCCGCTTGGTCTAAATCCAGTTAGATCCGCCTTACAGACCGATGATCGAGAAGTCGGCATCCGGATAGTTACGCGTCAGTGCGTGCACTGCCTCTCTCTGTGCGGCGGTGAATGCCGCGTCTCCGCGCCCCGGACGCCCGATGTTGCGCCTGGTGTCCGCATCGACCTGCGCGTCGTCCCATGCCGCTTTGATCCTGCCCGGCGGATCGTCCCGCCCGACAAATTTCAGAATTCGGGCAAGGGTCGGTACCGGTTCGGCAATCAGGTCCTCATATCGTACAAAAAGGACGGGCAGGGGGGCCGCCTGCCAACCGGCAACGAAACTTAAGTGCCACGGCAGGCCCAGCGCGATGATGGCGTCCAGCTTTTCCTGATCCGACAACCCCTCATAGCCCGGGGGCGGCACGAATGTGGACGTAATTGACGATTCACGTTCCAGGTGGTCGCGCAGGGATACGGCCGCATCAAAAATATCCCTGACCAGGACCACCGGCCGAATTTCAAAGGATCTTAGCCTCTCGACATTCAGGTCGGTGGCCAACGTGTGATGTGTTGCGATGGATTTGTACGCCCAACTGTCAATCAGTCGCGTGTGGACCAGATTCTGTTCATGCAGCGGGTGATCGCAAAGCGGATGCGGATAGTATTTCGTGATCCGTACAAGGATATTGGTCAATAGGGTGGAGCCGGATTTCGGCAAAGAGGTTACGAATATATAGTCGCGCCGCGAAAACAGCCGCGGAACGATCCACCGCGACCAACGTGCGACATTCTGGTTCCAGGCCTTCAGGCTGCGGTTGTGCCGCTGCCAGTCGGAATTAAGTCTTTGACTGCCGCGTGCCAAGAACGAACCTCACCTACGCTTGGTCTATGCTCTTTCTGGCAACCATCCTTTCCGTGATCCTGGCGGATACGACAATCCCGAAACACACAACGATCATAAAGTAAGGCGCCGCATAGTACCGGGTGTCGAACCATGGGATGAACAGGAAATGGAACGTCACCATCAACAGGCTCACCAAAGCAACGTCGCCTAGCGGACGCAACCCCTCACGTTTCCACGACAGCGCTGCGGCGGTCACAGCCATGAGGATCAGGACTGGGTACTTCCAGCTTTTGCCGGCAACCACCCCGATTTGGCGAATCAACACCTCCAGATAGGCCGGAAGTGACAGGTCGGGTTCCAGGTCCAGAATATAGGGGGCGTTCGAAATGAAACTGTGGTGAAACGCCTGTGCATAGGTAGGGGTTTCAACGAACCCTGTGATCGTGGCCCAGATGCCAAGGGCCGCAAGTCCCCAAGGCACGGCCTCCAGAAAGCGCATTCGCCTGGAGGGGGCCGCAATAAACGTCGCGTAAAACAGGAACATGCCGAAATACAGGATTGCGTCCGCACGTACGATCATTGCCAAAAGAAAAAGCGCACAAGCGGCGCGAAGGCGCGATTCACAGAACAGGATTAACGCCGCGCCGATAAAAAGCGCCGTCATACCATCCGGATATTCATAGCGCGCAGTCTGCAGCAGGCCCGCGAACGCTCCCAGGATGGCGAACAACAGTGCCTGCCATCCCGGTGCACGACCACCCGCCCACATAACAGCAATCATCAGGAAAACAGCGGCCGGTACGGCTGCCGTAACCCGAGCTGCCAGATAGGGGTCCATACCCGCGGCCGTTAGCGCAATAACCGGTGCTAGAAACCCAACCTTGTAACACGATGCGCTCAGCCGCTGGCGGTATGCTTCCGGATCGGTCGCGATGATCGACCGATAGAGGCTGATTCCCGGCGGGGACGTCGTCATTTCCGTGAAGACATCACCCGGAAACCGTTCAGCCAGATAGCGATAGGTCCAATCATGGGTATCCGCCCAGCTTTCGCCTTCAAGAAAATGGTGCACACAGCCGATATAGGTGGTGACGTCCCAGCCATATTTCGGTTTCGAAAGGGCGTAGGCCGCCAATCCCAGTGCAAGAAGGGCGGCCGCAATCACGAACCAGATCGGGTGTCGGCGCAAAAAGATGTCCCGCACGACGTGTGACACCGTCACCTGCTCACGCGTCCCGGAAATGAACCGCGGCCATACGCTGAACCGCGGGGCGGGCGTGAACGCGTTCGATCAGTGCCTCAATATTCGGAAACCTTGAAAGCGGCGTGAAGTCATTGTCCGTTCGGACCCAACGACACATCGTCATCAGATACAAGTCGCATATGCTGTATGCTTCCCCCAGCATGAATGGTTTGGTACCGACAAATCCATCGAGCCGTTCCATGATTGTTTTGGTCCATTCAAGGCCTTTCCTGGCGCAGGCATTGGTCGCATCGCCCGATTCCATATCGGTGAAGCGTGCGGGATAGAAATACATCATCATGCTTGGTTGCAGCATTTCAGCCATGAAAAAAAGCCACTGGTAACACAACCCCCGTTCCGGTGTGCCCGGCGCGGGAACAAGGCCGGTTTCCGGGTGCGCGTCCGCCAGATAAAGCAGGATCGCCGCAGACTGATAGATGGCAAGCGGTGTCGAACGCCCGGCGGGCCGCCGGTCGATCAGAACCGGAATTTTGCCGTGCGGGTTGAGGGCCAGGTAATCATCCGGCAACGGCTTCGACAGGTCGATAAAACGCAGGTCATAATCCGCGCCGATTTCTTCCAGTGCCGCATGGCACCCTGCCGCAGCCGAATTCCAAGTCCAGGATAATTCGTATCTGGCGTTCATGCCGGATATCCCTTTGTGCTTAGTTCCCACATTCTTTTTCGTCCATGCTATAGTCCCTTGCGACGATACCGTAGTACAATAACGGTCAATTCGGACAGAGCGGATCGGCAGTAATTTTCGTGATGCGTAACCTGAAATTCGGTCTAATCGGCCTTTGTTCGGCAACCACCGTCTGTTGGAGCGCCCAGGCGGACGTGCAACGGCTTGCTCTGGTCGTCGGAAACAGCGCCTATGAGGTTGGGGAACTGGAAAATCCGGTTCGCGACGCACGCCTGATGGAAGACGCGTTAAGCGATGTTGGGTTTGACGTCACAATCCTGACGGATGCAACCGAACGTGACCTGGGCCGTGCGTTGGTCGACTTCCGGAACAGGTTGAAACTGGCGGAAGAGGGGGCGGTCGCAGTCTTCTATTACGCCGGCCACGCCGTTCAGGCGAACGGAGAGAATTTCCTGATCCCGATCGACGCTGAGATCGAAGATGAAATCGATCTGGACATTCATGGGGTGCCGCTTGCGACGGTTATGTCGACACTTCAGCGAAGCGGCGCAGAATTGAAGCTCGTGTTCCTGGATGCATGCAGAAACAACCCCTATGCGGCTTCCACACGGTCCGGGACACGCGGATTGGCGCCGATCGAGGATGCGAGTGGCACGCTGATTTCCTATGCGACGCGACCGGGCGATGTCGCCGTCGACGGGACCGGCAACAACAGTCCCTATACACGCTCCCTTGCGCGCCACATTCGCCAGCCCGGCCTTCTGATTTCACAGGTCCTGACGAGGGTTCGCGCGGACGTCATGGAACGAACCGCCGGACGTCAGGAACCCTGGCAGGAAGGGGCGCTGGGCGGGGATTTCTATTTCATCGAACCGGAGGTGCCGGCGACAGTCGTGGACGCCGGCGGCAATGATGACATCAGTGACGACGCCCCCCGGCCGGGAGAGGCATCGACGATCGAGGTAATGTACTGGCAATCCATCGCGGACAGCGACAATCCCGCAATGTTCCAGGCGTACCTAGAAGATTTTCCGGAAGGCCGGTTCAAAAGACTGGCGCAGATACGGTTGCGTGAATTGACTGCCGGAGGTCAGGGAGAACAGGTTGCGACGAACGATCTTCCCGAAACGACGGATGCGTCTTCGTCCCTCAGAACAATGGAAGAAACGATAGACACTGCCAATATTGATTCGCAGGCGTCGGATGAAACCACATCGAACAAGTCGGGCGGGCGTCCGCAAGTCGCGGCAGTTGCCCCGCCGGAGACAAGTTTTGATGCCGGAAATACAAAAAACAGCGGTCCGGTTCAGGGGGCAACCCGTACTTCAGCCACACCTGAACTAATGGTGATCGACACAAACCGCCGGGCGTTCGCGCAACGGTCGGTCACCCTGCGTGCGGGCCCTGGCAATGAATTCGACCATTTGGGCGACATCCCACCGGGGCATGAAGTCCATATCACAGGCTATGTCGACCAGTCCGACTGGGTGCGCATCAGCCGGACCGATGGCGGCACGGCGTTTGCCATGCGTGATTTTTTGGGGCCAGAACCGCCACACGGCGCGTCTGCGGGACGGGTTGGGAAATTTGCCCGTCAGAACTAGACTTACTGTTTGACGGAATTAAACCCAGTACCATCGGATCAGCTTTTCCGAAGGCGTCGCGCACGCTAAGAATATCGTCATGAAAACATACAAACTTGCAGCCATACCCGGCGACGGGATCGGGACCGAGGTCGTGTCCGCCGGTGTCCATGTCCTGAACGCACTTGCCGAACGGGACGGATCCTTCCGGTTTGAAACAGATACGTTCGACTGGGGTGGGGACTATTATCTGAAGCACGGCGTCATGATGCCATCGGATGGCCGTGACCAGATCAGGAACCATGATGCCATCCTGTTCGGTTCCGCCGGACATCCGGACATTCCGGATCATATAACCCTATGGGGCCTGCGCCTTGCGATCTGTCAGCCGTTCGATCAATACGCCAATGTTCGCCCGACCAGAATTCTGCCTGGTATTTCATCGCCATTGCGACATGTCGGCACAAAGGAACTGGATTGGGTCATTGTCCGTGAAAATTCGGAAGGCGAATATGCCGGTGTCGGCGGGCGCGTGCATCAGGGGTCGCCCTTGGAGGCTGCCACGGATGTCGCCATGTTCACCCGCGCCGGGGTGGAGCGCATCATGCGTTTTGCCTTTGGCCTGGCCAGATCGCGCCCCAGAAAGCTGCTGACGGTCGTGACGAAATCAAACGCGCAGCGTCATGCCATGGTCATGTGGGATGAAATCGCGGCAGAAATCGCGACGGAATTTCCCGATGTCACATGGGACAAGATGCTGGTCGATGCCATGACGATGCGAATGGTGGCAAAACCGGCGTCGTTGGACACGATTGTGGCGACCAACCTGCACGCGGACATCCTGTCGGACCTGGCCGCCGCGCTTGCCGGATCGTTGGGGATCGCGCCCACAGCCAACCTGAACCCGGAACGGGCTTACCCGTCCATGTTCGAGCCGATCCATGGATCCGCCTTCGATATTATGGGTAAGGGGATCGCCAATCCGGTCGGTACCTTCTGGTCTTCGGTCATGCTTCTGGAACATCTGGGAGAGGAAAAGGCGGCAAAGCGTCTGATGGCCGCTGTCGAGCGGGTGACCGCGGACCCCGAATTCCATACGCCAGATCTGGGCGGGGACGCGACAACGCAATCCGTTACTGACGCAGTGATAGAGGCAATTCGTGGGGCAAACGAGTAAATTTCGGTGGAGTTCGGATGGCAAACGAAGAACGGCACTGGGATACAAACCTCAAGAGTTCCGAGCCGAGATACGGCACGGATGCCAAGACGCTTGGTATTGACCGCCCGAAACACATAGAGCTCTTGAACCTCTGGAATACTATTCGCGGCAGCAGACGAGCACCGACAAAAGAAGAATTCGATCCGTCGGACGTGCGAACTCTGCTCGGCAGTATTTTCCTTGTGGAACGCCTCGATGATGGAGACTATTTTTATCGTGTAGTCGGCACGACAATAGTCAGCCATGTCGGTTTCGAGAGTTCGCGCAAACGCCTTTCAGAGCTGGATTCATTTGTCGACACCAATCGAATTCGTCAGCATTTCGACGATGTGGTGAGCCGCAACATGCCACGTTATGACTTTGCTTCCGGACCGTGGCGTGGGCGCGAGTGGCAATATTATCATAGACTTCTGCTGCCCCTTTCAACGGACGGAGAAACCGTCACTCATATCCTGGGGTTGGTCGATATCGAAACCACATCGGCACCCGGCAGTGGTTCCGGCTAAGGGGACGCGGCATCCAGAAGAACAATTGGAACCCCGTTCTTATGGAAAACAGTAAGCGGCGTATCATAGACTGACTGCAGCAAAGGTTCCCGGACGACATCTTCAACGCTACCGGCACCTTTTATCCGACCGTCCGCCATTACGACCACACGATCGGCAAAGGCGGCAGCAAGGTTCAGGTCGTGCATTACTGTGATCACACCGATATTTTCCTGTGCGACCTGCCTGGAAATCTCAACGACCGCGCGCTGATGTTTCAGGTCCAGACTGGCAGTCGGTTCATCCAGAAGCAGAAACTTCGGGTCGTGCTCATTCGGGCTGGACAGGACCTGCGCCAGGGCACGCGCAAGGGATGTGCGCTGCTTTTCCCCACCGGAAAGCTGCGTGACCGGCCGATCCGCAAAATCCGACAGGTCGGCCAGGTCCAATACCTTCTGCACGATATGCGGATAAGTCGTTGGAGAAAGAACACCCATTTCAATCACATCACCGACAGTGAAGGCGAAGGGCAGAGAGAAGGATTGCCGCATCACCGCGCGCATTGCGGCCTGCTGACTGAAGGATAGGGTTGGGAGAGGGATGCCATTCATCACGATCTGCCCGCCTGACACCGGTAAATCGCCGGCTATTGCAGACAGAAGGGTCGATTTTCCGGCACCGTTCGGGCCCAGCAAGGCGACGATTTCCCCCGGCTGAAATTCCAGAGAGACTTCATGCAGGACGGACCGCCGGCCGCGGCGAACCGAAACCGCATCCAGGGTGATAGTCACAGTACCTTCCGCTTCGATTGCATAAGAAGCCATAGGAAGAACGGTCCGCCGACCGCTCCCAGAATCAACCCGACCGGAATTTCCGCCGGGATCGCAATTGTCCGCGCCAGAATGTCCGCAAGAACCATTAAGGTCGCCCCCGCCAGCATGGCGCCTGGAACCACAATCCGGTTATCCGGCCCGACGGCAAGGCGCACCAGATGGGGCACCACCAGCCCCACAAAACCAATAATTCCAGCGAATGAGACGGCTGCACCGACAGAAAGCGCAACGCCAAGGACAATGCACCATTTCAGCGCAACAACATTCACGCCCATCTGCTGTGCTTCCGCTTCCCCCAATAGATAGCGATTCAAGTCCGGCGCCCGGGCCAGGAGAAATGCCGTCGGAAACAAGATGCACACGCCGACAATGGCGGGCGCATTCCAACCGGCAACGGCCAGGCTTCCCAGGCTCCAGAAACTCAGGTCCCGCAACTGCTGGTCATCGGCAATGAACGTCATGGCGCCGATACCGGTCTGGGCGATGGCATTGATGGCAATTCCCGCCAACAGCATTGTCGGCACATCGACTTTCCCGCCGATCCCCCCAATGAATATTACGATGATGGTTGCAACCAGCGCCGCCAGAAACGCGGCCAGCGGTATGGCGAAAGATTGCAGGGTTTCCATGAAGGTCGGCGCAAGCGCAGCGCCCAGAACAATACAGGACACAGCCCCCAGGGCGGCCCCGCTGGATATGCCAAGAAGGGCGGGGTCCGCCAGCGGATTGCGGAACAGGACCTGAAGTGCCGCGCCGCTTGCCCCCAATGCCGCCCCGACCAGAATGGCGAAGACAACACGCGGAAACCGGATCTGGGCTATGATCATATCCGCCCGGTTTTCCTGGTTCAGAAGCAGGCCCGACAGCAAATCTTTCAAATCCATCGGATAGGCACCAATGGATACCCCGGCAACGGTCGAGACGGCCAGTCCCAGACAGAGCAGTCCAATCAGCAGAGTCCGCTGCCGACGGCGATCGGAAGTCATTACGGGCAACACCACCTTCAGGCCGGAGACAGCGGCTCCGGTACGTCGGAAATGGAACCTTCACCATGCAGGAGCCCAGCCAGTTCCATGACCGCATCCGGCGTTCGCGGTCCAAATCCCAGCAACAGCAAACCGTTCATGGAAACGATGCGGTCGTTCTGGGCGGCATCAAGGGTCGCCAGTGCACCATCTTTCTTGATCGCATCCAGCCCGCCCAGTTCATTCACCACATGCTCCATCAACAAAATGACATCGGGTCCGGATTCATGAAGCGCCTCCAGGGAGACGGGCCGGTAACCCTCGTAGTCCGTGAATGCCAGTTCCCCACCCGCCAGATCGATGATCGCTTCTGCCGCTGTTCCGGTTCCCGCCGCCATAACGTTGCCGTCGCGAAGCGAAAGCACGAACAGAACCCTGGGTCGGGATGAAAGCGTCGCAATGGATTGGGTCGCCCGTTCCCCGCGGGATGAAACTTCCTGAATCAGTCTTTCTGCATCTTCGGCCGCATCCACCAGGGCACCGACCTGGCGGATTTTTTCCAGCACACCCGGCAGGGAGAACTCGTCCGGAACCAACTGGATATCAAGCCCGGCGAACCGCAAGGTTTCCATGGCCTGCGGCGGTCCGGCATCGGATTCCGCAATCATCATCGAAGGGTTCAAGGACAGAATGCCTTCCGCCGAAAGGGCCCTCATATATCCTACTTTCGGAAGCGACAGCGCCTCCCGCGGGTAGATGGAGGTGGTGTCCACCCCCACGATAAGATCCTGCCGGTTCAGAAAATACAGTGTCTCGGTGATTGATCCGCCGACGGACACCACGCGATCGCTGCTGTTGCCAAGGACAGGTACCGATCGCGTGGTCAACACGAATGGTGCCGCCAACGCGCCTGCGGCAAAGCTGCGGCGGTTAAGATATGTTGGATTAATCATTCAGGGGTTCTCCAGCCTGTCTTTGGATCTGCCTATCGCACTTCGGCGATGATCTGGGCGCTGGCGATGTTGTTGGCCTGAAGAAAAGCCAGCACATCCAGCAATTTCTGGGACTCGCTATCTGGTTCCACGACCAGAACGACCGGGCGATCCGGTTCTTGCGAATGGCGGGACAGCAGTGTTTGCTTTGCCGCTTCCCAGTCGGTCGGCGATTGTCCGTCAATCTGGTAGAAAGGGCCTTGGCTGCGCACCACGACGGTAAGCGGCGCGTCGCTTTCCGGTGCGGAAAGCGTTGTTTCCTCCGTATTCGGGAAAACCGCATCCAGGGCGATCTGGGCGGAATTTGCCGTCAGCACCATGAAGATGATCAACATGAACAAGACGTCGATCAATGGTGTCAGGTCCGCGACCATCGCCCATTTCGAACGGCTTGGTTGGGGCAGCGCAATCATGCGGCTTCATCTTCGGTGATCAGCGCGGATTGATCGTGCGCCGTCGCATCATCCGGATTCGGCATGCCCACAGCATCGGTATTCGCTGACGCGGCTTCCATTGCCAGGGAAATCCGATTCAGGGCAACGCTCAGATCGGCTACCCGGTTTTCCGCGAGGCCGCCCAGAATCGAGGCCATCAGCGTCGCCGGCAGTGCAATGACCAGCCCGATCGCCGTTGTCAGCATGGCCTGCCAAAGACCGTCAGCCAGCAATGCGGGCCCAATGGGTCCCTGCTGCCCGGCAATTTCCTGAAAAGCACTGACCATACCAATGACGGTCCCCAGAAGACCCAGCATCGGGGACAGGGACGCGATAAGGCGCAACAGATCCAGCCGGCGTGTCAGGCCTCTGCCAACTTCCTGCAGCCAGACAGCGGCCGCTTCGTCCCGCCCCTGTTTGTGGGGCAGGGGACAATCCAGCAACTGAAGCGTTCCATCCCGCAGGGCACCGCCGATGGGTAATACTTTGCGCCGCAAGGCACGGCCCGTAGGGTCCCCAGCCGACGCAACAAGGTCACGAACCACCGTCGCGGAAATGCGCCGCCATCTGCACAGAATCACGCTGCGCTCCAGGATGATGGCCATTCCGACAATGGAACAGGCCAACAATGGATAGAACAACGGACCTACACGGTGAATGAACTCGTCCATCGCGGCTATTCCGCCGCCTGGGGCAGGGAGAGTTCCGTCAGAATCTCCCGCCATTCAGGACGCTCGGCCCGTCCTTCGCCGCGTTCGCCGAACATGGAAAACACATGCGCGCCATCAACGTCGAAAAGTTCTAGTGCCGTGACGGTTCCGTCGACGGTTGGGCGTCGGACGATATACGCCTCGGCCAACCGGTCTTCGCGAACATGCAGGTTGAAGTCAGGGTCCAGGACATTCAGCCAATCGCCCATGCGCTCCACGCGTTTCACTGTCCCGGTATGGATCTGGACGCATCCCCGGTTTCCGACAAACACCATGATCGGCAACTTGAGATCCGATGCTTTCGTCAACGCATCGGAAAGCGCCGTCGTCGGCACCTGATCGGCGAACCGCCCCGACGCCAGGCGCATTGACTGCCGTCGTGAAATCCCGAATTTCGTCAAAAGGCGCATATACTGATGCACATCGGTCATTTCCGACCATGCCTGAAGGAACCCGTCCGCATTGATTTCTTCGTCTGGACGGTCTTCGGACGGCGGCATTGCGCCCTCGACCAACATGAACGGGGTTTGATCCCCGTGCACGTATCCGTTGACCAGTTTCCGGAACGCATCTTGGTCACCGTCTTCCAGCACATAAATCTTGTGCATGGCCGTACCGTATGCGTCGAAAAACTGAAGGCTGTTCCGCTCGCCGCGCGGCGTTTCATCCCGGACCCAGAAACCGTGCACCCAATTCCCAAGGAACAGGCGCAGGTCGATTTCGCGATTCAGGACAATCCCGTGCCCCTTTCCCAGTTTGATATTGCCGAAAACACCCTTCCTTTCATGGACACACGTCTCGTTGCGCGTCAGCACCATGACCCTGCCAACGGTCGGCAGCGCTTCAATCAGGTCATTGAGCCGACCGGACAGGTCCAATCGCCACACATCAACACCGCAACGCAACGCCACCAGTTGCCCTTCACCGACCTCCAGTCGGCTGGCAACATCGCGAATACGCAAATTGGGTTCCTTACCTTTCAGGTCCGATACCCGGTCGCGCAGAAGTTGAGCCTGAGGCGCGAGGTCATTCGGTTGTTCGTTGGTCACGGTTGGCCCTCCTCATCGGTCCGGTATGACATGCGCGTACGGCACGTCAGTTCAGGTAAAAGTTCACGGGTATTTCCACCCAGGATCTGGTCGGCATTCCTGCATGCATTGCCGGTCGAAAACGCCATTTACGAACCGCCAGTTCGGCGGCGTTGTCCAAACGGTTGAAACCGGACGACTGCCATACGCGCACCTCTTCCGATCGACCGGTGCTTGAAACCAGGACACGGAAAACGACGGTTCCTTCTTCATGGCGCCTGCGGGCCGTCGGCGGATATTCCGGTGGCGTCGGCGGCTCGGCGAAGACAGGGCTGGTCACCAGGGGAATATTGTCATCGGCGCCGACGGCGCTTTCCGCGACAGGAACCGATGACGTTTGGTCTGGTTCCTCTTGACTGTCGGCGACTGTGTCATTCCGGCCGCTTGCCGAAATGGCGGCGCTTTGCAGGGTCGTTCGGCTGGGGGCGGCGGGCGGTTCCGGGATAGTCCGGGCCTCCGGTTCGACCTCTATTAACGGAAGTTCCTCCACCGCCTGCTCATGCCGGGCAGTTTCGACAATTTCCGGCGGGGCAGGGCGGTCCGGCACCTCTGGTTTTGCCGTTGGTTGCACACGTCGGGTCCAGAAGTCCGGTTCATCGACCCTGGTATCCGGTTCCGCTGGCAATGCGCTCACCGGCTCGACGGGTGTGGAAACAGGGTTCGGCAATGCCGGGACCGGAACCTCCGGTACAGCAGTCGACTGAAGTGCCACACTTTCCCCTGCTGAAGGTGGGGCAGGCGGCACTAGTTCCCGGTCGATCGCCGGGGATTGATGTACTTCGGTTTCGGTCAGGTCCGGTTCCACCGGTTCCTGTGCCGGCGTAATCGGTTGAGGGTCGGATGCCGTGGCGTCTGTCGGTATCCGTTCGGGCAATGCTGAAGGCTCCGCCCGAACCAAAGGATCGATCACGTCTTGCGGTGACAATTGCGCGTTTGCTGTGTCGTCATCGCGAAGCTGGGTACCGGGCATCGCAAACCGGATCGAATAGGATACCGCTCCACCAGCTGACCCTGGCGATGGCACAGGAAGTTCCACGAACCAAAGTGCCGCATGCAGCACCGTCGCCGACATCATCGCAAACAACAGGATGTCGCGATGCCCCCGGTCCGGGGCAAATGCGCATTCAGATGACTGATTTGGGGTCCAGTTTCGCACGCCGCGCATCATTCCGTTCATGGTTTCCTGGAGCCGCCGGACGATGGGAGATCCCGTGGCCCGCCTCTGCTGGACTGCGGGGACGACTGCTGTCGTCGCCACCCGCATCCATATCGGTTCTCTGAGCTCCTAGAAGGTCATCCCGACACTGAGCTTTACGTTCCGTCCCACTTCACGAAGGTCAGATCGATAAAGCTGGTAGTCCTTATCGAAGACGTTATCGATGCCGAAGTCGACCCGAAGACCATCCAGGCTTTCGTCATCCGGCTCCCAGGACACTTGCAGGTCGTGAATGAATTTCATGCCGTGGGCGACCGAGGTCGTGCCCGTGGGAATACGGTCCTGACCGGCGTAGTAGATTGTGCGCCAGGAGGTGGTCAGCCCCAGGTCGGTCCAGCGATAGCCGATCGTTACGGCAGCCTTGTCTTCCAGAATGCTCTGCAGGGCTTCGCCGGTCGAAAGATTGTCGCCGCGCGAACGCGAATAGCTGAGAGATCCGAAAAAGTCCGCGGATTCATAGGCGGCTTCCAGCTCCAACCCGCGAATTCGGGCTTCCGTTACGTTATTGTTGGTACTCGTACCGAAAGCACCGCCGACGACCTGCAGTTCGATCAGGTCATTGATGTCGTTCTGATAGTATGTTCCACGCATGCGAAGCGCGTCACGCGGCTGAAGTACACCGTCAAAAGACGCCGCCAGTCCGACTTCCTTGTTTTCCGCGACTTCCGGACGAAGATCCGGGTTGGAAACGAATGTGTTGAAGACGAAGTGCGTGCCGCCGTTATAAAGTTCCGTCAGGGACGGGGCCCGGAAGGCTTCGGCATAGCTGGCGAACCCTGTCAGCCAGGGGGTCAACGCATAGGCTGCTGAGAACTGTCGGGACAGATGGTCTTCCGTCGTACCCTCCCGGTCGGAGGGATTAAGATCGACGATGTCATATCGGATCGCCGGCGTAAGGGTCAGGTCATCGAACAGGGTGAACTCCGCCTGTGCGAAATAGCCCTGGCTGGTCCGCATCGCGTCCGGAAACTGCGTACGGGCATTTCCGTTGCGCAATCCCCGCTGCGTATCTTCGAATAGCTCAAGACCCGCGGTAAACGCCAGGTCACTCCATTCCGTTACGCCGACACGGGATGTGTTTGTAGCATCCAGCCCATAGGTTTCGCTGCGGGTTTCATCGCGGCGACCGTCCTGAAAACGCACTTCCTGGATGTCAGTCATGCTGTAGTAGGCGGTGGCGTCCAGATCGATCAGCCCGTCGTCGCCGACAAAGCCATAATTCACTGAGCCGGAGAAGTCAGACGTGTCACGTTCCGCGAAGTCCGTGCCATTCGTGTTGGCAGCTACTGGAATCACATGATCGTTGCGGTAGGAGTTCAGCGACGCTTCCAGGGTATGCCCTTCCATTTCAGCACCGCCCTTGAACAGCCACGCGATGACGTCATCGTTGGATCCCGGAATACTGTTGCCCGCCCCGTCGTCATAATCGTCCGAACTCGCATGCGTCACACTGAACAGAAGGTCCGTATTGTCAGTGGGCGTACCGAAGGCCGAAATCGACCCCAGAATCTGGGAGTTGTTCAGCTGATACCCGGTGCGGGTGCGAATGCCGAACGTGTCGCCCGGTTCCAACAGGTCGCTGGCATCCACAGTCTCCAGATTCATGACGCCCCCCAGGGCGCCGGTTCCGTACATGACAGAACTGGGGCCCCGAAGAATATCGATCTGGCTCAACATCGTCGGGTCCAGAAACAACTGGCCCCTGTGGCCGGATTCGAAGTTCCGGCGCGCGCCATCGACACGCACCACGACCTGGCTGCCTGACAGGCCGCGAATGGTCGGCTGTTCAGCAGTGTTACGCGGACCGCCGGTCATCTGGATGCCCGGAACCGCCTTGATGATGTCGGCCAGGCTTTGTGCCTGGGAACGTTCGACTTCCTCGCGGCCGATCACCGTGACCGGGGCAGGGGACTCTATCGCCGACATTTCGGTTCTGGTGGATGTAACCGTAACTGCGTCCAGCGATGTGACCCCGCCTTCATAAGGTCCGCTTTCGGTATCTACACCCGATGTCTGGGCGACTTGCGTGTCGCGCAATTCAGCCCCGTCGGCGGCCTCGGTAGTGCCCGCGCCGACGTCCGAATTGGTCGCGCGGGATTCCGTCTGTTCGAAAATGGACGTAAACCCGCTCCAGAATCCGTCATCTTCGGCATAAGCAGGTGTTGTTGCCAGACTTGTCAGCGGAAGCGTTGCCAGAATTCCGGTTGCCGCAACGCCTTTGATTCCATGAAGTTTCTTGTGCCCCATCTATGCTCTCCAGATCGTTAGTCGCAGATTTTTCTGCTGTTTGGCTGGCTAGCTGCAAAACGGAACACAAGCTGGCTAAACTGTATGATATATTGCGAACGATTCTTATTGTCATTCGCACAAGGCACTCGTACTCCCGCTATTCCCGGGTGTCAACACTGGGTTCAAATAAAACTAGACTAGAGACGAGGGATTAAGAATGTCGGGAAACGGGGGGGTGGCAAACCGGAAAGCCCGGTCCGACAACGAGTACACACCGGAGAGGAGCAATGGCGGACAGGGTGTCCGCCACTAATATGTCCGGACAAGTCTGATACGTTAGATTTACCCCAATATTTTTAACAGTTTACGCTTAATATACTTCAATGACGTCCGACTAGGTCCTATATGATTGGGGGACCAATTGGGGGACTACCCGCCCCGCAATGTCGGAGACTTCTATGGCAATTCACAAACTATCAGCGCGCAAAGTGGAGAGCTCACCTCCCGGAAAATATGAGGATGGCGGCGGACTTCGTTTGGTGGTCAGTAAATCGGGCGCCCGGAAATGGGTCCTGCGCTACACCCTGAAAGGCAAACGACGGGAGATGGGCCTGGGAAGTTTTCCGGACGTCAGCCTCAACGACGCCCGAACCAAGGCCGCGGAATACCGCGGCATGGCGTCGAATGGTACCGACCCAATCAAGGCGCGGCGAGTCGAACCGGCGAAGATTCCGACCTTCACTGCTTGCGCCGGGCAATACATTCGTGCGCATCGACGGAGTTGGAGAAACGCGAAACATGCGCGGCAATGGGTCAGTACCCTTAAGACCTACGCCCGCCCGGTGATTGGAGAAACACCTGTCGATGAAATCGGAACCGATGAGATTTTGAAGATTCTCACCCCGGTCTGGACGAGTAAGACAGACACCGCCAAGCGCATCCAGGGCCGGATCGAAAACATCCTCGATTTCGCCGCCGCACGGAAATACCGAGACGCGAGCAATCCGGCGCGGTGGCGCGGCCATCTCGATAAACTGCTTCCGAAGCCGTCGCGCGTTCGAACTGTAACGCACCATCCGGCGATGCCTTACACCGAACTCCCCGGTTTCATGGAAACTCTGCGGGCGAACGATAGCGTTTCGGCAAGTGCGCTTCGGTTCCTGATCCTGACCGCCACACGGACCGGAGAGGTGTTGAACGCAAAGTGGAGCGAGATCGACCTGGAAGCGCGTGTTTGGAACATTTCGGCCGAGCGCATGAAAACCCGCCGCGAGCACCGGGTTCCCCTCAGCGACGAGGCGGTTTCGATCCTGACCCAATTACCGCGGATCTCCGGCAATCCTTACCTCTTTCCCGGATCGCGTCACGGTCGGCCTCTGTCGAATATGGCGCTCCTGCAATTGATGAGGGGCATGGGCTACGGCGTCGGAGGAGAGAAGGGGCCTTACGTCCCCCACGGCTTCCGATCGAGTTTTCGCGACTGGTCAGGAGAGGTGTCCAGTTTCCCTCGCGATGTCGCCGAAATGGCTCTTGCACACGTTATAGAAAACAAAGTCGAAGCCGCGTATCGCCGTGGTGACCTTTTCGAGAAACGGGCAATGATGATGGAGGCTTGGGCGAACTATCTGGCCAATGTCGCCACCAAATCTAAAGTCGCCTATCTGCGGTCGTGAGGAGTCCAAATATTAATACAATACAAAACTATAATAAATATAGAGAGTGCAAAAACTGAATGATCTGAGGATATTTAATAATTACAATTATTTTCAATACCTTACTTATTATAAAATCCTAGAGCTTGATTTTTAGAATTCCTATATTTATCTAGGAACTGTTTATTCTATTGGAGGTAATCACGTGCCAATTACCTTGGGGCGTCTACGAAGTTTCGTTGTGCTCGCGGAAACTGGAAGCTTCTCGAAAACTGGCGATACCTTAGGGCGAAGCCAGCCTGCAGTAACCGCCCAGATCCGAACCCTGGAGGAAACGATTGGCGTTCCGTTGTTTTATCGACGAACACGCAGCATTGAACTCACTCCCGAAGGTGAGCTTTTGTACTCCCGATTGAGCAGGCTTATAAGCGAACTGGATGAGTTATTGTATGATTTTGGCCAGGTCGCGGCCTTGGAAAAAGGCGATGTCCGGGTCGGTGCAACCCCGACGCTGGCAGGCCATATGCTGCCAGAAATCATTCGGTCCTTCCGTGAGAAATACCCCGGCATAAGGGTTCATTTCAGCGATGAACCGACGATGCGCCTGGAACGCATGGTGACCGACCGGGAGTTGGACTTCTATTTCGGGCCGAAGCCGTCCCCCGGATCGACGCTTCAATTTCGTGTCGTTGCAAAGGACGACTATGTCGTCATCGTCCCGAAAAACCACAAACTGGCATCCGCGAAATCAATCACCAAAAAGCAAATCGAAAGTGAAAAGGTGCTGCTGATGCGACGCGACACGATCGTGCGCAAGGAAGTGGATGCCTTCTTCGCCCGCCAGAAGATCACCGTTAAGGCCGTCGAAGAGGTATCGAACCACTTCACCCTGGGGGGATTGGTTCAGGCGGAATGCGGAATATCGCTACTGCCGCGAATTGCGGTCCCGCTTGTGGCCCATCCGGGTGTCGCAATCCTTAAAATCGCAAATGCCAAATTCTCACGCGTTTTGGGGATAGCTACACGGGCGGACTATGTACCCTCTCCAGCGGCAACCGCGTTCATGGCCATGATGGAACCGCTGGTCGGCGAACTGATATCGGCAACAGCCGAACACAACTAACTATAAATTTATTTTATAAATCGAGCTTTAGTATGAATTTGAATTACTCATAAGCTTGGACGTAGCCTGTCTTCCAACGATAAAACCGGGAGGCACGGCATTGGATTCCACGCTTATTCTTTCCAACAAAGACCTTGTTGGTCTGGCGACGACCCAGGAATGCATCGCGGCAATCGAAGGTGCATATCTAGATATGGGGCAGGGCCAGGCACAGGACCTGCCGCGCCGGCGGATTTATCACCCACGGGATGATGAGCCCGACCATTACTATTGGTTCAACGAAATGGCCGGCGTTGTACCCAGCATCAATTCCATGGGACTGCGCATCAATTCGGCAACCGTCAGCGTCAAGAGCAAGCGCGGCAATGCACGGCTTGGGTTCCCGGGTGCCTTTTCCGCCCTGGTGTTCCTTTTCGACAGTGAAACCACCGAACTGCTGGCCGTCATGCAGGACTTCTTCCTGAATCCAATCCGGGTGGCAGCCACCAGTGCTGTCGTCACCAAACGCATGGCGCGGGACGATTCGAAGGTGATGGGTCTGTTCGGGTCGGGGACACAGGCCCTGCTGCAGGCCGAATGCACCCTTGCGGTACAGTCGCTTGAGGAAATCCGGATTTTCAGCACCCGTGAAGAACGACGGGTCGGCGTCGCAAAGATGATTGAACAGAACCTGCCGGTGCGCGCGATCCCGGTGGACCACCCAAGGCTGGCCGTCGAAGGCTGCGATATCGTCACCACCGCGACCAGTTCAAACGAACCAGTATTCGACGGTTCCTGGGTGGAGCCGGGAACCCACATCAACACGATGATCGGAAGCGACTATTTCCTGCCACGGCGCGAAACGGATGACGAAACGGTCCTGAAAAGCGACATCATCGTCGTAAACTCCAAGAAATCCGTTGAACTGGACAAACAGCCAGAATTGTACCCGCACCTTCTGCGCGGAACGCTTCGCTGGGACGACATTTATGAGATCGCCGATCTTCTGGTCAAACGCAACATCCACGGCCGGTCCACCAGCAAACAGATCACCTATCATAACAATAACGTTGGGATGGGAATCCAGTTCGCGGCTCTCGGCCGTCTTCTGTACGAGCGGGCCGTTGAAAAAGGCGTGGGCACCAAGGTTCCGAGGTCTCTTTTCATGCAGTATGACGACGACCTGCGGGAAATCCGCGACACCGCCTTCTTGGGCAATTCGGCCAGGTAACGGGGAGGCGAGAAATGTCGGACCAAAGATGCAAGTTCAGCCCCGCGGAGAAGAGTGCGAACAAGCCGCTGAGCGGAATTCGCGTAATCGATGCAGGAAACATGGTTGCCGCGCCGTTTGCCGCGGTTCTTCTGGCGGACCTGGGCGCCGATGTGATCAAGATCGAACATCCTGTGGATGGCGACGGCCAGCGAAAACTGGATCCGTTCAAGAATGATATACCGCTTTGGTGGAAGTCAATCGCCCGCAACAAACGGTGCGTGACGTTGAACCTGTCGAAACCGGAAGCATCCGGTGTGTTTCTGGACCTTGTTCGCACCGCTGACGTTGTGATGGAAAACTTCCGTCCCGGCACGCTGGAACGGTGGGGCATTGGGTACGACCGGATCAAGGCGGCCGCGCCCAATGTCGTCGTTTTGCGAATCTCGGGTTTTGGTCAGGACGGGCCCTATCGCGACCGGCCCGGCTTCGGCCGGATTGCAGAGGCAATGAGCGGTCTGTCCCACCTGATTGGGGAACGGGATGGACCGCCGATGTCGCCGGGATATCCCTTGGGCGATCTGATTACCGGTGTGTTTGGTGCGTTCTCGGTGATGAGCGCGCTGTATCATCGGGATTTTCTGGGTGGAAAAACCGGCCAGATGATCGACCTTGCCCTGTACGAAGCGCTGTTCCGGCTGATGGATTTCGACCCCCTTCAATACGATCAGTTGAGTGAAATCCACACCCGATCCGGAAACACCGTCGCTTATGTCGCGCCGAGTTCCACCTATCGGACAAAGGACGACAAATACATCACGATGGCGGCCAGCACCCACAGCGTCTGGGTCAGACTGTGCCGGGCAATTGACCGCGAGGACCTAGTTTCCACCGACCGGTTCAAGGACAACAGCACACGTGTTGTCAATTCGGTGGAAATCAACGGCATCGTCGCCGACTGGGTCGAAGCCCGTACGCGCGACGAGGTCTGCGACGCCTTTGACCGGCACGAGGTAGCCTATTCAAAGGTCTTCAACATCGAAGACATTTTTCACGACCCGCACTATGCCGCGCGCAATGCCCTGGTTCGCGTGAACGACCCGGACCTTGGGGAGGCGGTCGTGCAGAACGTGGTTCCCCGGTTTTCTGAAACACCCGGTGCGATCGATCATCTGGGCCGATCCCTGGGCGCGGACAATGACGACGTGTTTCGCCGGGAATTGGGTTACTCCGCGGACAAACTGAATGAACTGAAAGAGCAAGGAGTTCTGTAGTTACGCGCAACCACATCAAAAGATAGGTGTTAAAACCAAAAAATATGGGAGGTAAAACAATGTGCAAAAAGCTTTTGGGTACCATTGCGGCCGGGGCAATTCTCATGTCCTCCGCCGCTGCCTCGGGTCAGGAAACATACAACCTGACGGTTTCGGGCGGCAGTCCGGCGGGACTTTGGTCCATGCTGGGGGCCGGGATCGACGCCAGCCTTCGCGAAGACCATGCGGATTCCGTCATCACCTATCAGACATCGGGCGGCGGGCTTGCCAATGTTGCGATCGTGTCGGCAGGTCAGGCAGAACTGGGTATCATTCATAATATCGAACTGCGGGCCGCCGCTGCGGGGGAAGAGCCGTTCAGCAGCCCCGTTTCAAACCTTCGCGCCATTGCGGTCCTTTATGACTGGGCGCCGATGCAGATGGTCATCACCGCAGAATTCGCGGACGAGCACGGCATAGCGACAATGGCGGACATCGCAACAGTTCAGCCGCCGCTTCGTATCGCCGTGAATCAGCGCGGCAACATGGTTGAAGACACGAACCGCCGCATCCTGGAAGCATACGGTATCACCTATGAAGACATTGAATCCTGGGGTGGACAGATCGTCTATGCACCCGGCGGCGATATGGTGAACCTGTTCAATGACGGGCGGATCGACATGGGCGGAAACGGCGTTTTCGTACCCGACCGCCGGTTTGTGCAGGTTGCGGAAAACATGGATCTTCGTCTTCTGCCACTGGACCAGTCGGTCATTGAAACCGTGTCGTCCCAGACAGGTGCCGACCCCTATGTCATTCCGGCCGGCGGATATCCTTGGCAGCCGGAAGACGTGCCGACCGTGGCATTAAGTGCGGTGCTGGTCGCAAGTGACGCCATGTCCGAAGACACCGCCTATGATCTGGCGAAAGCGATGACCGAGCATATCGGAAAGATCCAGGAAGTGCATGGCGCAATGGCCAACCTGACGCCTGACCTGTTCCCGACCCTTGGTGTCATCCCCTATCACGCCGGTGCGGAACGCTACTATCGTGAGGCTGGGCTGATCGACTGAACCGGCAGACGATAACATTTAAGGGCAGATGTGATGACGCGCGCCGACGGCGAAGAAACACTGAAAGGTGTAAACGGTATCCTGTTCGCCGTCGGCGCACGCCGCATGCCGACCGGTCGATTGGGCAGTTGGACGAAACTTCTCGCGCTTCTGGTGGCGGCATTCGTCTATTTTGCCGCCGCCGCCGTCGTTTTGGACCCGATCGAACTGACGTCAATCTTTCTTTCCATGATGCTGGGGCTGGTGTTCCTGGTCATCGGACATTCACAGCATGCGACCCGCAAAAACCCGCCTCTTTTCGATGTGGCGCTGAGTTTCGCCGCGCTGGCCGTCGGGGTTTATTACGCGACAAACGCCGACAATATAATTACGCGAATATCGTTGCTGGATCCGCTATCGACGCTGGATTATGTGGCGGCCACCGCCCTGTGGGTCCTGGCTATCGAGGCGACAAGACGCACGGTCGGCCTCGCCCTGACCATGATCGTCGTGGCGATGATGGCCTACAACCTGTTCGGCCATGTTCTGCCGGGCACCATCGGTCACGGGTTCATTTCCTACACCCACTTTCTGGATCAGACGGCGTTTACGACAAACGGGATTTTCGGCGCACCGATCCGTGTGGCGGCGACCTATGCGTTTCTGTTCGTGGCCTTCGGCACCTTTCTTGAAAAATGCGGGGGTGGCGATTTCTTCTTCGATCTGGCCGCGGCGATAAGCGGCCGATCCACCGGCGGCCCGGCAAAGGTCGCGGTCGTATCCTCGGCCCTGTACGGCACTGTATCGGGAAGTCCGACATCGGACGTCGTAACCACCGGGTCCATTACCATCCCCATGATGCGCCGGCTGGGTTATCCCCGGTCCCTAGCGGGCGGGATCGAAGTCGCGGCGTCAACCAGCGGCGGTCTGTTGCCGCCGATCATGGCATCCGCCGCCTTCATTATGGTTGAAGTGACAGGCATCCCCTATCTGGACATCGCCACGGCGGCGATTATCCCGGCGCTGCTCTATCTGTTTGGCGTTTTTCTTTATGTACATCTCCTGTCCCAGAAGCTGGGACTGAAGCCGATGGAAAAGGAAAATGTGCCTTCACTGGTCTCTACTATCCTGGACGGCGGTCTGTTCATCATTCCGATCGGGGTTCTGGTGGTCGCCCTTTTCATGGGCTATTCGATCAACTATGTCGCGATCCTGGGGACGATCAGCGTCCTGTGCGTATCGCTTCTGCGCCGTTCGACACGCCTAAGCCTAAAGGCAATCCTGGAAGTCGCGGTCGTCGCATCCATTCGTATGGTTCCGGTCGCCGCCGCGTGCGCCGCCGCGGGTCTGGTCGTCGGCGGAATAAGCATGACGGGCCTGTCCGGCAAACTTGGTCTTTTGATATTTCAGCTTGCGGGGGACAGCGTTTTCCTGTCGCTCATCCTGTCGGCGGTTATCGCGATCCTGTTGGGCATGGGCATGCCGACGCCCAGCGCCTATATTATGTCCGCTGTCTTGACCGCCCCGATCCTGATCAGCCTGGGCATGCCGTTGTTAAGCGCGCACTACTTCCTTCTGTTCTTTTCTGTGATGTCAGCCCTGACGCCGCCGGTCGCTGTCGCGGCCTATGCCGCATCTTCCCTTGCCGAAGCGAACCCGATTTCTATCGCCGGTCGGTCGATGCTGATCGCTGCACCCGCCTTCTTTCTGCCGTTTGCCTTTGCCTTTCAGCCTGAGTTGCTTGGACAGGGTAGTTTCCTGGACATCGTCCCGAAGGCGCTTCAGGCGGGGGTCGGTGTCGCGGCGATCACAGTCGCGGCTGCTGGATATCTGGGTATCCCGCTGAGTGTGCCGTTGCGCCTGATTTCGGTGGCGTCCGGCATTGCGCTCTTAACGACCGTGCCGGCAGTCAATCTGGCCGGCGGCATCGGTGTCGCGATCATCCTGGCAAGTGCGATCGGCGGCCGGTTCGGGTGGTTTTCGGCCCTGACCAAGGGCCGGAACTCAGATTAGCGCTATCCGGAGTCGCGCCTTCACCATTCGCGGAGCATTTTCCCCTTAGTTACATGACCCTTGCCCGCCTTTCGATTGAATTCACAGGGATACATCATGACAACCGACACGATCCGAATTGCCGTCGACCTCTATGACAGACACATCCCCTTGTTTCAGGGAAGGCTTCAGCCGGATAACGGCCCGACGATAGAATTCCTGGAAGTGGGCATGGTGCCGCCGCGTCGGCACGGGGCCGACCGGCACCGACGGATGCTGGTCGACCGGGAATTCGACGGGGCAGAGGTTTCGTTGGCGTCCTACCTGACCGCCCGGCAGCAGGGCATGCGCGATCTGATCGCATTGCCCATCTTTCCCCGGCGGCTGTTCAGCCATAACCACATTTTCGTTGGTGATCGAGCGGGGATCAGAAAACCGTCGGACCTTGCCGGGCGCAAGGTGGCCATTTGGGCGTTCCAGGTCACGATGTCCGTCCTGGCGAAGGGGGATTTGAAGCGGGACCACGGTGTAGACTGGCGGGACATTCATTGGGTCGCACAACACCGGGAGGAAATCCCGAAATCCTATGACGGCGACCTTATGCTGTCCCTGGCCGACCCGGGATTCGACCCCCACGTCGCGCTGCTGGATGGGTTGGTCGATGCCTATATCAACCCGCATCCCCCCGAACGAATCATGGTGCCGGGGTCCGGAGTTTCCCGCCTGTTCCCGGATGGCGAAGGTGCGTCCAGGGACTATGTCGCGAAACACGGGTATTTCCCGATCATGCATGTTCTTGCATTGAAAGCATCGGTCCTGGATGCGCATCCCGGGCTGGCGTCCGATTTGATGCATCTGTTCGGAGCGGCGAAAGAAACCGCGCGCCAATATTATGTCGACCCGAACTTTTCGACGGTCATGCACGCACGAAACCTGCTGGAACGTGAAGAACAGACCCTTGGCCCGTCCCTCTGGAATTTCGGATTGGACGAAACCAACCGGCGCAATCTGGAAGATTTTATTGGTTTCTGCTTAGATCAGAGAATACTTGACTATCCAATTAATGTAGATGATGTATTTGCTTTAAATTAAGAATGCGGTTCACTCGAGCATAACTTGAGAGTTTTCCTGTTTTTATTTGATAGCTTTTTTCAACTATTTCTGCATTATCCATATCGCATGATCGTCTTTTATTTAAGGCACGAACAAGCAGGATTTTCGGTTGTCATGATGGATTCTTGAGATCGTTGTCGGTTTAGACAAAATGCCGAGAGCGAACCAATTATCGCGAGGTCAATTGAAATAACGCGGGCCGTAGCCCAAACACCCTATTCGGTGCAATCGCGTGCTTGTTAACGGCTCGACCACGACTTCTGAATAACACCCCACAATACCGAACGATGGCATTCATCACTGGGTTACGGTCTTCATACACTACGCGACCGACCATTTCTTCTTTTGGTGCAACCACTCACGGTTGACGAAATGAGCTTGCTTGCGGCCGTAATCTTGCTTCAAAATTGCCGGGGGAGGGCGCCTAGCGTTCTTGTCGACCGACCAGAAGGCGGCGACAGGAAATTGCCGGCCGGCGGTGCAGATTTCTCTCTGTCGCTAGGGCATGCCCTGGCAACTACCGCAAATTCACCGGAACCGAAAACATGAAAATACGGGGCTCCATTGTACGAAAACGCATTCAATAAGATCGAGCGAGACCTTCGGGCTGAGGAAGGCATCGCCAACGAGTTGGACTATGTCGAACAGACCTCATGGGTGCTGTTCCTGAAGTATCTGCACGATCTGGAGAGCGAGCGGCGCGACCGGGCCGAACTGGATGGGGAGGATTACACCCCGATCATTGACGGCGACTTCCGCTGGTACAAATGGGCCGCGCCCAAGAAAGACGGCGCGTTCGACCACAACGCCGCCCGTATCGGTGACGACCTGATCGCCTTCGTGGATCGAGAACTGTTCCCCTACCTCGCGTCCTTCCGCCAAACCGCCACTGGCCCTCAGACGATCAACTACAAGATCGGTGAGGTCTTTACCGAACTGCGCAACAAGTTCCGGTCCGGCTATATCCTGCGCGACGTGCTGGAACAGGTGGACAGCCTGTCTTTCAACACCCAGGCCGAGCGCCACGAACTGTCCCAGCTTTACGAAACCCGCATCCGCCGCATGGGCAATGCGGGCCGCAACGGGGGCGAATACTACACGCCGCGCCCGCTTATCCGAGCCATGATCAAGGTCACCGCCCCCAAGATCGGGGAGACGATCTATGATGGTGCGGTCGGGTCGGCGGGCTTCCTGTGCGAGGCCTATGACTACATGCGGAAAGACGACCTTTCCGCCTCCGACTACGAAACACTACAAACCAAGACCTTCTACGGGCAGGAGAAGAAGGGCCTCGCCTATATCATCGGCATCATGAACATGGTCCTGCACGGGATCGAGGCCCCTAACCTTGTCCATTCCAACACGTTGAATGAAAACGTGATGGATATTCAGGAGAAGGACCGGCACGACATAATTCTCGCCAATCCCCCTTTCGGCGGTGGCGAGCGGCGCGAGGTGCAACAGAACTTCCCGATCCGCACGGGCGAGACGGCCTATCTTTTTCTGCAACACTTCATTCGCAAGCTGCGGGCCGGCGGGCGTGCCGCCGTGGTGATCAAGAACACCTTCCTCAGCAATACCGACAACGCCTCTATCGCGCTACGCAAGGAACTGCTGGAGGCTGCCGAGCTGCACACCATCCTCGATTGCCCCCAAGGCACCTTCCAGGGGGCGGGTGTGAAGACCGTGGTGCTGTTCTTCGAGAAAGGCGCGCCGACGCGGGACATCTGGTTTTACCAGCTTGACCCGGGGCGCAGCCTGGGGAAGACCAACCCGCTAAACGATGATGATCTGGCGGAGTTCGTGGAGCTGCAACGCACCCGCCCGAACGGCCCGAAAAGCTGGATCGCCAACCGCGCTGATTTGGACGAAGACACCTACGATCTGTCCGTCAAGAACCCTAACGCCCCCGAGGCTGAGGCCCTGCGCAGCCCCGAAGATATC
This sequence comes from Alphaproteobacteria bacterium, assembly GCA_040217575.1. Lineage (GTDB taxonomy): Bacteria > Pseudomonadota > Alphaproteobacteria > UBA8366 > Aestuariispiraceae > Pacificispira. Next base: position 142,615 of record JAVJPW010000005.1, read on the forward strand.
ATCGCCGACATGCTGGCGCGGGATGCAGAGACGGCGGACATCCTTGAGAATATCCGGGGGATGCTGTGAAGGATTTGGTCAAGGCAGGTTGGATTGAAATCCCGCTCGGCGAGATCGCGGAACTCCGAGGCAGGATCGGCTGGAAAGGTTTAACTGCAAAGGAATACACGAAGTCGGGTCCGAGGTTCCTTTCCGTGCACTCCCTGAATTATGGGGACTATGTCGATTTTCGAGACGCTTTCCACATTTCACAGGAGCGCTACGACGAAAGCCCTGAAATAATGCTTCAACGGGACGACATCCTGATTTGCAAGGATGGCGCTGGCATTGGAAAACTTGGTGTGGTTCCCGAGATCCTTGAACCCACAACGATCAATTCTTCGCTTCTACTAATCCGACCCGGACCAAAAGCTGTCCCAAAGTACCTCTACTTTTGTCTGCTAAGTCCATATTTTCAAGAGATCGTACAGTCGCGGCTAGAGGGCGCAACAACGCCACACCTCTACCAACGAGACATCACAACATTCCCAATCTTTCTTCCACCGCTCAAAGAACAACAACGGATTGTTGCGGTTCTGGACGAGGCCTTCGAGGGTCTGGCCCGAGCCCGCGCCCACGCCGAAGCCAACCTGCAAAATGCGCGGGAGTTGTTTGAGAGTTACTTGGAGGGTGTGTTTGTTGAAGGAGCTTGGCCAGAGAAAACACTTGACCAAATTTCCGAGAACTTGGACCGCGTGCGCGTGCCGATCACCAAGTCAAAACGCGTCGCGGGCGACATCCCGTACTATGGCGCATCGGGTGTCGTCGACCATGTTGCCGACTATCTATTTGATGAAGACCTTCTGCTAATCTCAGAAGATGGCGCAAACCTCCTTGCGCGCACTTACCCGATTGCCTTTCCCATTAGCGGCAAATCGTGGGTTAACAACCATGCACATGTGTTGAGATTTAACGACCCCGACGCCCAAGAGTTTGTGCGACTGTACCTGAATTCGATCTCACTAGAGCCATACGTCAGTGGTATGGCTCAGCCAAAGCTGAATCAAAAACAGTTGAACCGTATCCCAATTCCCTTCCCAGATGACGATACGAGAAGGGAAATCGTTAGCAGAGCTCATACGATCTCCAAAGAGAAAAGAAGGTTGGAAAGAAATTACGAAGCGGTGTTGCAAGACCTCGATGACCTTCGCCAATCCCTTTTGCAGAAAGCCTTCGCGGGCGAATTAACATGACGTAACGAATCGAGAAGATGAGCATTCACGACGAAACTGAAGCCGATACCCGCGCCGAGCGCATAGACCCCGTCCTTGCGGCGGCGGGTTGGGGTAAGAACGGCTCGAAGGTGCGTCGTGAAGTCATCTGCCCAGGGCGCATCCAGTCGGGCGGCACGCGCGGCAAAGGGCTCTCTGCCGACTACGTGCTGATCCACAAAGGCCAAAAGCTCGCCGTCCTTGAGGCCAAGCGCGCAGGCGTCAGCCATCGAAACGGTGTCGGCCAAGCCAAGGACTACGCCACCCGGCTCGGTTCACGCTTCGCCTATGCCTCGAACGGGTTGGGTTGGTACCAGATCGACATGGGAACCGGGGCGGAAGGCGATATGGATTTGCCCTTCCCGACGCCCGACGAGTTATGGGGCCGCACCTTTGCCGACCACAACGACTGGCGCGAGCGTTTCGGGACCGTGGACTTCGAGACGGATGGCGGCAAGTGGGAACTGCGCTACTACCAACACAAGGCCATCAATGCTGCGCTTGAGGCAATAGCGAAGGGTGACCGCCGTATATTGCTGACGCTCGCCACCGGTACGGGCAAGACTTCCATTGCCTTTCAGATCGCCTGGAAGCTGTTCCAGGCCAAATGGAACATTGATGGAGAACCGACCCGCCGCCCCCGCATCCTGTTCCTCGCCGACCGCAACATCCTGGCCGATCAGGCCTACAACGCCTTTTCCGCCTTCCCGAGTGACGCCATCACTCGGATCGACCCTGACACGATCCGAAAGAACGACGGTCATCCCCCGACGAACGCGAGCCTGTTTTTCACGATCTTCCAGACCTTCATGGTCGACGGGGGCATGACCGGCGAAGGCGAGCCAGTCTATACGCAATACCCGCCCGACTTTTTCGATTTCATCGTGATAGACGAATGCCACCGGGGCGGGGCCAAGGATGAGAGCGAATGGCGTCGATTGCTGGAGTATTTTGAGCCCGCCGCCCAACTCGGCCTGACAGCCACGCCCAAGCGCAAACACAATGCGGACACCTACGCCTATTTCGGCGAGCCGGTTTACACCTACGCCCTGCGCGACGGAATCGAAGATGGGTTCCTGACGCCCTTCAAGGTGCGTCAGATGGCGAGCACGATCGACGAGTATGTCTATGACGGCAGCGACGAACTGATCGCGGGCGAGATCCAAGACGGTGAGACGTTCTCAGAGCGCGACTTCAATACGCGCATCGTCATCCCGGAACGTGAACTAAGCCGCGTGAAGGAATTCATGCGGCAGATGGATCAGCGCCAGAAGACGCTGGTCTTTTGCGCCACGCAGGACCATGCAGCCCTGGTGCGGGACCTCATCAATCAAGTGAAGGAAAACAAGAACCCGCATTACTGCCATCGGGTGACAGCCGATGACGGGGCCGTGGGGGAGCAGCATCTTCGCGACTTTCAGGATAATGAGAAGACGATCCCCACTGTCCTGACGACATCGCAGAAGCTCTCCACGGGCGTGGATGCCCGAAATATCCGCAACATTGTGCTGATGCGGCCGATCCGCTCCATGATCGAGTTCAAGCAGATCATCGGGCGCGGAACGCGGACCTATGAAGGCAAAGACTTCTTCACGATCTGGGACTTCGTGAAGGCGCACGAGAACTTTAACGATCCCGAATGGGACGGCGAGCCGCTTGAGCCGGTACCGCCGGGAGATCCGCGACCGCCCCCTGCTGGTCCTGAGTCAGGGCCAGATGAGCCCGGGGAGCCGGGAGGCGGCGAAGACGAGCCACCGCGTGAGAAGATCGTTGTGAAGCTATCGGACGGGAAGGCGCGCAACATCCGCTACATCGCTGCGACAACCTACTGGAGCCCAGAAGGAAAACCAATCTCCGCGGCGGAATTCCTGGAACGTCTCTTCGGGGATCTCTCGGGTATTGTTGCGGATGAAGACCAGCTTCGGGCGGTCTGGAGCGACCCCGACAACCGGGAGCATTTCCTGGATCAACTGTCGGACCGGGGGTATGACGCGGACCGGCTCGATGATATCCGACGGCTGGTGGATGCGCAGGACAGCGACCTGTTCGATGTGCTGAGCTACATCCTGTTCACCAATGAACCGAGGACGCGGCACGAACGGGCAGATCACGTCCGGTCAGGCGACCTGTCGCAATCCGATGGCGACATGAAGGAATTCCTGCTGGCCATCCTTGGCGCCTATGAGGCCCGTGGGGAAAGTGAATTGGCGACGAAGAAACTCGGGACATTCCTGACCGCCCGCTATGGCAGCGTCGGTGAGGGCAAAGTGAGGTTAGGCGGCCTCGATGCCGTCCGCCGCGCCTTCCGCACGATGCAGGCATCGCTTTACTCCGAATGAAAGTCCCTTCTCGCTAGATGCTGTATCAATTCAACCTGCGTCACCTGCCAAGAGAGTACCAACTTCTCTTGATTGACGGGTTTGCCTAGGCTGAAACTTGAGACACCCCTTGGACGATTGCATGGAATACGGTCTTGTTTGAAGTCGGGAAAACATCTGCTGAAAAGGCACACTAATGAGTATCAGCATATTCCCACATCGCCGGGGCGACCCGCCCGCGTTTGAAACGACATTCGCCCTTAAGCAGGACGACTGGAATGACTACAGTTTCCGGACGCTGTACCACTTGTACCATCGAGATGCAGATCAAACGCAGACCTTAATCGGGCCTGTCAAAATACTTCGTCGGGGGCAAAAAAAAGGGGACGCACTCCAGATAACTGCACCATTCGAGACGCTTCCCGAGAATTTTTGTTCCGTCGGAACCTCTCTCGACTACTATCAACGGCTCAATGAGATTCCAACGACGGAACGAGACGAAATCTTGGCCGCTCTCCGTGACGTTGTAGCTAATCCGCAGCTTCAAGATCAGTTCTCATCTGATACAGGTTGGCGCACCTCTCTTTTCCGTGACGATCCGAATCCCGAGTATTTCCTTGCTGATGCCGAAGCAATCTATTCGAAGAATTATAGCGAACTAATCGACTTACACGGTACACTCAGGTTTCGACCAACGAATTGGAACACTCCACTTGAGTTGAATTTCGACGCGCCAGACCCGCTTTTCTTTGGAATACCGTTATACAGGTCCAGGTCTCGAGATTCTGCAAATCTAATACCGAGACGAGTGATAGTGCTCATTGGCCGCAACGGTTCGGGCAAGAGCACAATCCTATCAAACATCGCGCGTGTCGCGTTTGCTTCGACGTCAGACCGCATGCAATCGGAACTCCAGACCATAGGTACGTTTGAGCCCTCATCTGTAGGATTTCCGCGTGTAATCGCCATCTCCTACAGCGCGTTCGACAACTTTGCAGTGCCAGGACTTCATCCTACTGAACGACGACAAATTGCCACCGACATTGAGAAAGGCGGAGGAAGATACGTTTATGTCGGACTGCGAGATATTGTTACCGAGTTGCGAGAAGACCTCGAGAATGCAGGTTTTCTAGAACAGCAAGATCAGCGACGTAGTCAGCAGCGGTCGGATCTCCGTGTAAAGACACACCTCAAACCGCTCCAGCAACTTGCGGACGAATTCAGTCGATTTGTGCAGAAAATTGCCGAAAACGACGATACTGAACTCTTCGAGTTAGTCCTACGGTCCTTGCTCTCTGACTCCTCATTTGGCGACGCGGAAGGCGACGCACTTGAGTCTCTAATTGGCAACGATGCGGGTTCTGCTTTTCTCAACTGGAGCACAGGACACAAGATTGCGTTGCATGTCGTCGCCGCGTTGGTTGCCACGGCAACGCGGCGCTCGCTAGTCCTCTTCGACGAGCCGGAGATGCACCTTCATCCACCGCTGATAGCCGCTCTCATGCATGCGGTGAGATTAGTTTTAGAGAAAAAGGACGCATTTGCGATTGTTGCAACGCATTCCCCCGTGATCCTTCAAGAAACACTGGCACGTCACGTCCGAGTCATCCGCCGCGATGGAGAATCTTTCTCGGTGAAATCGCCAAACATGGAAACATTTGGGGAGAATGTCGGGGTTTTGACCTATGACACTTTCGGCCTGACAGCAGCAGCCACGGACTTTCACCACGTCCTCGATTTACTCATAGAACGCTTCGATAACCTTGAAGAAATCAACGAGGTATTCACACCTGGATTGAGCGGACAAGCACTTGCATATGTAATGGCTGGCCTAGCGCGAAAGAAGCGCCAAGAATGAAGTCTCTGCCATTACCGAACCGGACAGATGCTCGTCAGCACCTAGAAACGGCTGTCGAGACGTATGACCGGGGCGGAAAGACCTACGGCTACGAGGCAACTGCCCACGAAATAGACTCTGTAGTCGCGCTTTATGACGATTATGATGCCGCACTGGGTGTCGCGAGCCGGCCACTGAAAGGAGAGGCCCTGGATGAAAATTTCCGCGCGGCCATCCATAGCGGATACAGATTCACCTATGTAGGGCGCAAGTTATCGACTATTCGTTCCAACCTCATGCATGGTGTAGAACAGTGCCCGATCTGCGGGATTTCTCCACCTAGCCAGCTTGATCACTATCTTCCTCGTTCTGTTTACGAACCCCTATCGGTCTACGTTCGAAACCTGATCCCGATCTGCTACGACTGCAATCATTCCAAAGGTGACGCAGTTGCGAACATCCCTTCAGAACGATTATTGCATGCCTACTTGGACGAACTGCCTGCTGGGAATTTCCTCCGGGTGGTAGTGAATCTAGATAACGGTGCCTTGCTCACTCAGTTCGAAATCGATCCAGATGTAGTCATGCCAGACCTCACAAGACAGAGACTTTCACATCAAATTAAACGACTAAAACTGAATGAAAGATATGCGCGGGAAATTAATTCCTACATGACCGGCCACACCGTAGCATTGCATGATGCCCATATGGCAGACGGATCTAATGGTGTTAGGGTATTTCTTCAGCGGCAGGCCGCTGTGGAAATTCACGCCTTTCATGCCAACCACTGGCGTCCTGTTCTGCTGGAAGCGTTAGCAAGTCATGACGATTTCTGCGACGGCGGTTTTGAGGTCGTGCTGCCAATGCCTGCCCAAGCTGTGGCATAGCCGTCCGCTATCTGCGATCAGCAACTACATACATTTTCCTAAAAGGCATTCATCTCCGTTCCGCAGTTCGACCGAACGCTAATCCTTCGGCATATCCGGATGGACGTTTTGTATAGCCGTATAGAACTATCTGCCTGACCTACGTTCAATTTCAGCAAAAATTCGATCAAGCGGGATCGTCTGAAGGTCTACGTCGCGCTCACCTATACCGCCGATGATATCTATCTGCTCATCAACCGATAGTTCGCCATAGGCGTTGTAGGTCGTCATGGCGTGGTCATGGCCCAGATTCTGGCTGATCGCCTTGAACTCCCGTTGCGAGCAATGCTCTTGCGCCCATTTCACGACCGTCCTTCGGAACAGATGTGGGGTGTAGTAGGGCAGGGCGACCCGTTGGAAGGCCGTCTTGAATACCTCACGGACAGGCTGGGCATTCGCCCAGTGCTCCCGAGACAGGCCATTTGCTTTGAATGTCATCGCCTCAGGATCGTTTTCGACAAGGGTTTTGGGGAACAGCGGGTCGTCCGGAGCCAGGCGAAGTACCTCCGCTGCGTGGTGCAGCCAGTCCAGAACGATTTCCTCCGCCTCAGGCATCACCTGGCTGATAAAGCGGGTGTGTATGCCTTTCCGACGTTTCGTGCGGACATGTTTCGGGTCCTGCCACACTGTTTTTCGGCCTGCGTCGACATCCTTCACCTTGAGAGAGACCAACGCATCGTCCCTGACGCAGGTGACGATCGTGAAGGCGAACAGCGCCCGGTCCCGCTTCTCGATATCCGACTCCGACGGCATCGCCCCAAGGGCTTTCCTCAGTTCCTCCAGCGTCGGCGCCGGCCTCTCCCGGAACGCGCGGCCGGCCCGGTTCTCATTGTCGGAGAGCCGGAGATACTGAACGGCCCTTCCGTCGACTTTTCGAACGTATTGAGGATGTATGGCCAGCCATTCGAAGAATTCCCGCACGGCTTGCAGGGTGGAGCGCATCGTCGACACGCTGAGGCCCTGTCCCTTCCGGTTCCGGCGTTTGGCAAGCCATGCTTTGAAGCGTTTCGCCTGGTCCGCATCGAGGTCCCGGAAGTCGGCATGACCAGAGAACTCCTCGAATAGATTGATGCTGTTCCAGACGGCCTTCACCGTCTTCGGATCGCGATACTTACCGTGCAGAAGCGCGTCCTCATACTGCTTCTTCACCAGCTCATTTCTTGGGTGATATTCAATCATCGCTCATCCACCTCTCAGGTTTGACATTCACGGGGCCATCCGTGCTCACCACTATGTTCCACGGTGGATGCGTTCCTGTCGGGGTGAAGGGGGTGGAATTCGGACCAATCCTTGCCGCTCACGACCTTGTTGAGACCCGTGCCGCAAACACCGCATTTTCCTTTCATGCGGACGCTTCCGTTGGGGAGGTGTTCCGGCACCAGCGAGCCTATTGCGGGGCGGCGGGGTCTACGGCATTTGCAGCAATAGGCTTCCTCAACGCTGCACGGCTTCTTATTCCGCTTGTTCAGCCTTTCGAGGAATCGCCGCAGGTCGCTGCTGTGCACAAAGTACTTCTTTGAAAGAGGGATGCGTTTGAGCCCCTCGTCGCGGATCCATCGGAACACAGTGTCCGGCGTAATGGCATAGAGGTCAGCCACTTCCTGGACGGAGTAGGTGTAACTCTGCCGAATAGGAGCCAGGGAGTATCGATCCCGACGAGCCACGTTATTGGCTCCCGACGGTCGCGATCAGTGCTTTGATATCTTCCACCCGCCAAGCGGTGACCTTCGGCCCCAGTTTGACCGGTTGCGGGTAGGTGTTTGCTTTCACGCCCGCCCACCAGGTCGATTTGCTGACAGGGAAGATTTTCAGAATTGTCGGAAGCCGGACAAAGCCGGCATCGGGGAGTAGGGAATCATCCATTGTTGTTCACCTTCGGTTTGTTTGAACCGTGGTGAACCTAAGCAGAGCGTATCCTAAAAAATAGCCGGTCGAGTTAAGAAAACTAACCCACCGTTTTGCTGAAACCTGTCCCCCAATTTTTACCGAAAGGGCGTCGAACAGGCCTCCTTAGAAGGGAATTCCCGCTTCAATATCCGAAGTATCATATTGCAAATCATCACTAAATTCGTTGGGGGGTAAGGTCTTGTCTACCTGGGGGGCGGTCGGCGTTTTGGCTGCCCCCCCTTCTGGTCTCCAGTTGGCCACTTTCGAGATTTGCTCTATTGCCCCTCCAACGGGATTACCGTCAGTCCCAGTCAATCCGTATTCGCTTGCATGCTCGCGAAGCCATTTTTCAAGAGCTTGCTTTACGGTCTTCCCTTCGAACAGGGATGGATTTGATGATACTGCCTCCCATGCTGCCACGGCTGCAGCAAGCTTTGGCGCAAAGCACGAGTTCTCCGGATTAAGGTAATTTCGATCTTCGACGTGGTCTTGAAAAAAGAAGCCTGTGCTAATCCCACGCTTTTTTAGAAAGAACCGCAATGATTGAACGGACACAGTTGATGAAAAGACATTCACATTGTCTGAAGGTCCAATCTCGTTCCCATTTTGGTCAAGTTCCGATTCCCAAGCTAACGCACCAACTAAGCTGTCACGTTTGAGCGCATTAATAATCGCAGACTTGGCCGCCTCATATCCGTAAGGCCTTTTCTCAATGTTATTGTGCTCAACGTAGGCCTCGACTGCTGGATCTACGCCCACAACTAGAAGCGCAGCCTGATAAACCGACAAATCATCGCACAAGCGCCAGTAGTCAAAATCGTCCACGCCAACTACCTCTCATCTACAACTGAAAGAGACTGCAATTGGGATTGCTATAGGACGCTTTGGCCGCTTTTCCCGTCCAACGACAAAAGAATCCCCCAACTGAGGGAGTTCAACGGTCGCTTTGGGGGACGAATTGGGGGACTACATCTGAAGCAAAATTACTAACACATTATAAAATATAGATAGTTATTCTTAAAATGGCGGACAGGGTGGGATTCGAACCCACGGTACGGTTTCCCGCACGCTGGTTTTCAAGACCAGTGCCTTAAACCACTCGGCCACCTGTCCAAATCGTCAGAGCCATCCCCGGAAACAGGGTGGCGAGGAGCTATAGCCAAGGGGCCTTGGCGCTGCAAGCCCGTGAGCGCACCGGCGTCGATATAAAATCGACCGGTCAGTTGGCTCGGGGCAACTTCACCTTGTCGATACTGTCCAGAGCTTCACCGAAATAGGGTCCCATGCACAATGCGCCTTCGACCTTGGACAGCATCCGCGCGGCCTGCGCTTCGATGACGCCTTCGAAAATTATGGAAATTTCGTATTCGGCACAGCGTTTGACCATGCCGGCAAGCATGGGAAGACCGCGTTTCAGTTGGTCCAGGCTGATAACGAAGCTCGGGTCCAGCAAAATGTAATCCGCTGGCAGAATCTCCAGCTTTTCCGCAGTGACAGCCCCCACATCCTTGCCATAAAGCGCGATTGAGAAACCGGCCCGCCGCAGGATCGATAGGGACTGGACCCGCTCCCACGGAATTTCATCCAATCCCGTAAGGCGCAGCATGAAAAGGCGATCGCGACCCTTCGACCGAAGATCGATCAACATGGCAACCACTTCCGGATCCAGAAGCGACCGGATTGCGATATTGACCGCAACGCCGACGTCGTCCAGCGACGGGTCCGTCATGATATATCGGCATTGCGCCGCATCGATTTCCGTCCGGAACTCGGGGTCCTTTTCCGTCAGCTTCTTGATTTCGGCGGCGCCCAGCCCGTCATCTTCCAGTTCCGCCTGGAACTCGGCGATCATATGGTGGGTTGCCCAGCGGGCCATGTCGCACACAGGCGTGAACGCACAGGAAAGAAGGTTCTGGTCCAGGCATTCGCGCAGCAGTTCGATGCGTGTCTGGCGTTTGTCCAGATAGGCCGCCTGGCTGTCCCCCAGCGTATCGAAAATCACGGCGTCGATCCCGGAATCCGCAAACTCGTCGACCGCATGTTCAAGCGCGGTGCGGACATCTTCCGCCTCCATCTCGCCCGCATCCAGGTTGACGGTCGACGTTCCGACCTTGAGCGCCATGCCTTCGGGATCGATATCGCGGGCATATGTCTCGATCTCGCTCCTAAGACCGGTCAGGTCGGCATTCCGTTCATGCAGAAGGCCGTACTTGCCGCGTTCCATGCGGCCAAGCCCATCACCAGCCAGGCTTTCCGCTTTTAATCGATTCTCAACCTGCTCGGTAAACCGGCGGACGCCTTCCGCATCCATACCGGACAACGAACTCAGACGCCCGACATCGCCAATATCGACAAAGGTCATGTCGATATCCTTGTCTTCGTCCTGTGCCGAACGCATTGCGCGTTCGACCGCGCCGACGAAACCGCCCCTGGTGTTCTTGGATTGCGGGCCGTATTCCAGGGAAGGGTCCTGAACGAAGTTCGCGCGATAGAGCTCGTTGAAATTCTGCGGCTTGCCGGTGACGTCAAAGCCGTTCACTGCGCCGGTGCGTGCGTTTCGGATAAAGAACATGCTGGACGGCATGAATTCGCGAAGCGCGGCCTGAACCAGCAGGTCGCTTACGGCAAAAGCCGATTCTTCCGCCGCGAACTCGGCAACCGACCGTCCTTCCAGGTCGCTCAATTCCAGCCCCAGCCATGTCGACGCATTGCCGCGCGCCATCTCGACGCGGCCGCTTTCATCGAAATAGAGCTGAAAGGAGCGGTATTCCGCTTCGCTCTCATGACCGGCGGGGTCGTTGCTCATTCAGCATGTCCTGGCTGTCACTAAGGTTTAATCCTGCCCAATCCTTAAGCCTCAGGTACAATAGTCCCGCAGTGCAAGCAAACCCGCAAGGCCCCGATTCGTCAAAATCTCCCGTGCGGCCTGTCACAGACATTACATTTTTCGCGAATATACAGCGACTTAACGTCGGCGCTTGATGTTGCGCATGGCACACGACTAGCCTTTCGAATTCCCTTAATCAGCGGGCGGCGGGCAATATCAAAAATGGCTGTATCGAAGAATGCGCTCCTGGCTGTTCTTGCCATCGGATTCCTGGGGTTGCAGTCGGGCAAATTGCACGCACAGACGACGGCCAATCCGCAGCCTTTCGGTCAGTGGCTGGACGGCGTTCGCGAGGATGCGCGTGCGCGCGGCATCACGCCTTCGACCCTGGACCGGGCACTTGCCGGCCTGAACCCGATCGAAAGGGTGCTTGAACTCGACCGCCGACAGCCCGAATTCACGCGAACCTTCTGGGGTTATCTGGACTCGTTCGTGACCGAAGAACGCATACAGCGCGGCCAGCGCCTGATGGCGCAGCATCAGGCACTGCTGGCGCGGGTCCGCGATCAGTATGGTGTGCAGGCCCGGTTCCTGGTCGCTTTCTGGGGGATGGAGACCAACTACGGCGATTATACCGGTGGTTTCCCCGTTATCGGTGCCACCGCGACCCTGGCGCACGACCTGCGGCGTTCCGATTTCTTTCGCAATGAGTTGATGAATGCGCTGCAGATTGTCGACGAAGGACATATCGCCCCCGAAGACATGTCCGGGTCCTGGGCCGGCGCAATGGGGCAGCCCCAGTTCATGCCGTCGACCTTTACCGGGTATGCCGTCGACGGGGATGGGGACGGCCGCAAGGACATCTGGGGGACCTTGCCCGATGTCTTCGCATCGGCCGCCAACTATCTGTCCAGCATCGGCTGGAACGACGATGAGACCTGGGGACGGGAAGTTCGATTGCCCGCGGACTTCGATCTGGACCTGATCGATCTTTCCATCCGCAAGCATATTTCAGAATGGCAGGCGCTTGGCGTTCGCCGCGCGGACGGTTCGAACCTTCCCGCCGCGGATATCGAAGGCGCGCTAGTCCTGCCGTCGGGATATCAGGGGCCGGCCTTTCTGGTTTACGGAAACTATGATGCAATCCTGACCTGGAATCGGTCGACCTACTACGCCCTTGCCGTCGGTTACCTGTCGGACCGGCTGGTTGGGCGGGGTCGCCTGGTCGCGGAACGCCCGGCAAATGACCAGCCGCTGCATCGCGATGACATCCTGGACCTGCAGAGACTTCTGAATGAAAACGGTTACGATTCCGGCATGCCGGACGGGCTGATTGGAACGATGACCCGCAATGCGGTCCGCGACTATCAGCGCGCTGTCGGGCTGCCGCCGGACGGATATCCGACCCATGGCCTGCTGACACGGTTGAGAGGCGGATGACGATGGCACGATCAAGCGCACGGCTTTTTCTTATGCTTCTGCCGTTTCTGGTCAGCGGCTGTGCGGAACTGCAATTCATATCCGCGGCCGGTACTGAAGTTTCGCAGATCGAAGCAACCCCGCCGTCCGACCCAAGCCGTCCCGATCTGGGCGAACGCTATAAGGTTGGGGACCCTTATCAAATCAACGGTGTCTGGTACTATCCGGCCGAAGACGATGATTACGTGGAAGAGGGGATCGCATCCTGGTACGGGCCGGGCTTCCACGGGCGACAGACCGCCAACGGTGCGGAATTCGACGAAAATCTTGTCTCTGCGGCGCACCGCACATTGCCAATGCCGTCCATGGTGCGCGTGACCAATCTGGAAAACGGCCGCTCTATCCGCGTCATCATCAATGACCGTGGCCCGTTTGCACACAGCAGGATTATCGATATGTCTCGTCGGGGCGCGCAGCTACTGGGGTTCGAAAACCAGGGCACAGCCCTGGTCCGCGTCGAATTCCTGGCGGAGGAAAGCCGGCAGTTGGCGGCAATCGTGAGTGGAGAGACATATGTCGCGGCCACCGGCGGCGACTCCCCCATGCCGGAAGCAGCCCCGACCCTGGCCGTCGATGGTGAGGAATTGGCCCCGCCACCCGGCGTTTCGATATCTTCACCGCCGCCAGAAGGTCCGGTGGTCAGAACGGCCACAGCGGACATCGAAAGAACTCCGGTTGAAACGCCCCAGATATCAGAGGAAGTACAACAGGTGCCTGTCGATCCGGTGTCCAGCGTCTTCATACAGGCGGGGGCCTTCGGTCAGTACCACAATGCAAACCGTGCACGGTCGCTCCTGAGTTCCTACGGCCCGGTCGTGGTGGAGGAGATTACACGTTCCGACGTCCCGCTGTTTCGCGTTCGGATCGGCCCATTTTCCAGCCGGGAAGAGGTGGAACCGCTTTTGGTCTCGGTCATTGAAGCGGGTTACAGCGATGCCCAGATCATCCTCGACTGAGGATCAGAGAAGACGTTGGCGGGTGCGCGGAAATGTCATGATTTTGCCGCGATCCGCACCTGGATTTGCACCGGACTGTCCGTCAGGATGTAGGTTGGAATTCTGCCTCGCGAAGGCTTGCCGGTCTTGAACCTGCGTTGAAATGAGAGGACCCATGAGGCTCCAGTCGTTAAAATTCGTTTCTATTTTCATGCTCTCCCTCTTGTTGTCAGGGACTTCGCCTTCCATCGCCGAGGATATCGGCGACCTGGAAACTTCGGCACGCCAGGCAATCCTGCTCGATTTCCAAAGCGGCACGGTCCTGTTGTCCCGCAGCGCCGACAGCCGGATGTACCCGGCGTCCATGACAAAAATGATGACGACCTATTTGGTCTTCGAACGACTTCAGAACGGAACCCTGTCGCTGGACGATACGTTCCTGGTGAGCGAAGAAGCCTGGCGCAAGGGCGGTTCCAAAATGTTTGTGGAAGTCGGTGACCGGGTCAGGATCGAAGACCTGTTGCACGGTATCATCGTCCAGTCCGGAAATGACGCCACCATCGTCGTTGCGGAAGGGATTTCCGGATCAGAAGAAGCGTTCGCGCGGGAAATGACCGAAACCGCCCGCGAACTCGGCATGATGAACACGCAATTCCGGAACGCCAGTGGCTGGCCGGATGATGACCATTACACAACGGCAGAAGACCTTGCGATCCTGGCCCAGCGGATCATTCAGGATTTCCCGGAATACTACCATTTTTATTCCGAGACGGAGTTTACCTACGCCGACATAACGCAACAGAACCGCAATCCGCTCCTGTATCGGGATATCGGGGTCGACGGTCTTAAGACCGGCCACACGGAAGCGTCCGGGTACGGGCTTACCGCATCGGCCTTGCGTGGCAGCCAACGGCTTGTCCTGGTTGTAAACGGTCTGGATTCAACCCGCGCTCGGGCTGAGGAATCGGAACGCATTCTGGACTGGGGCTTCCGCGAGTTCGGCACGTACCGCCTGTTCGAAGCGGGGGAAACCGTAGAGGAAGCCGCCGTGTGGCTGGGCACTGAAAGCCGCGTGCCGCTGATCGTACAGGAACCGGTCGATATCGTCATGCGCCGGTCTGCACGCGACGATCTGCGGGTTGTCCTGCACACGATGGAACCGATTTCCGCGCCAGTACAACCCGGCAGCCAGCAGGGGGAAGTGGTGATCAGCGCGCCGGACATGGAAACCGTCCGTGTTCCGGTCGTTGCCGGGGAACCGGTGGAAAGGCTCGGCTCTATGGGCCGTCTTCAGGCGGCGATCGAATTTCTGGTGTTCGGCGAATAGCCTATGGCGGGCCCCGGACGTTTCATCACGCTTGAAGGCGGGGAAGGGGCCGGGAAAACCACCCAGTTGAACCGGCTTGCGGGCCGTCTGCGTACCCTGGGGCTGGATGTCGTTGAAACCCGTGAGCCGGGCGGTACGGCCGGGGCCGACGCGATCCGAAATCTGGTGGTCGAAGGCGACGGCGACCGATGGGACGCCACAAGCGAGGCATTACTGATGTATGCGGCCCGCCGGGACCATGTGGTGCGGCGAATTCGGCCTGCGCTGAACAGCGGCGCCTGGGTTCTGTGCGACCGTTTCAGCGATTCGACAATGGCATATCAGGGGTATGCCCATGGGCTGGGCGTGGACTGGATTGAAAAACTGAACAGGCTTGTGCTGGAAGGATTTCAGCCGGACCTGACGATCGTCCTGGATCTGCCGGTCGATGTCGGGCTTCGCCGTGCGGCGGAACGGGGCGGACCGGACCGGTTCGAAAGACTGGGACAGGACTTTCACAACACCCTTCGCCAGGCCTTTCTTGAGATTGCGAAACACGAACCCGAACGGGTAAGGGTCATTGACGCGGAAGCCCCGCCGGACAAGATTGACGAGGCGGTCTTTCGCACCGTGCGTGACCATTTTGGCCTGAACGGCTGATCCGCCGCAATCCGGCGCCTAATCGATACGGGATCCCCGATGGCGAAACCCGACACGTCAGATGAAGATGACGACCCGTTTCTGCCGTCGCGGAATCCGGACCTGCGCGGCCATGATTGGGCCGAACAACTGGTTGCGGACGCGTGGAATGCAGCACGGTTCCCCCATGCGTGGCTGATCTGCGGGCCCCGCGGCATCGGCAAGGCGACTTTTGCCTACCGGATGGCACGCTGGATACTGGCCGGCGGACCAAGAGCGGACGGTGGCGAGAACCTGTTTGGCGAGTCCCCGACGACGTCACTTTATCTGCCGCCGGAAAGCGGGGTCTTCCGGCGGGTCGCCGCAAACGGGCATTCCGATTTTCGGGCTTTGTCCCGTCCGGAAGACAAGACCGTCATTTCCGTCGATACGGTTCGCAAGGCGGTTCATTTCATTCACCAGACAGCGGCCGAAGGGGACTGGAAGGCGGTCGTCATCGACAGCGCCGACGACCTCAACCAGGAAGGCGCGAATGCGATCCTGAAAGCGCTGGAAGAACCGCCGCCCCGCACGGCGTTCCTGTTGGTAAGTCACGCGCCGGGCGGGCTACTGCCGACCATTCGGTCCAGATGCCGCAAGCTGGCACTGAAACCGCTGGCGCGGGACGTGATGGTCGAACTGCTGTCGCAACGTGCCGATACCGTAAAACAGGCGGATTTCGAAACCCTTCACAGCCTGTCGGAAGGAAGCATCGGGCGCGCCCTGGACTATGCGGATGCCGGGGGCATCGACCTTTACCGTGCGGCGATGACACTTCTGTCGGACCCGGCGCGCCCTGATCCGAAACAACTTTACGGCCTGGCCGACATGCTGTCGCCAAAGACGGCGGAACCGGCCTACCGCGCATTTACCCATCTGATGGACTGGTGGATGAAACGTGCCATCCGCGCGCAAGCCAGCGGCGAACGGCCGGAAGCAATTGTGGAAGAAGAAGCACGCGCATTCGACGCCTGGATGGGCATGGGCGGCCTTGAAACGTCTATGCGCCTATGGGAAAAGCTGACCGGCCTTTTCGCGCAGGCAAACCCACCGGCCAATCTGGACCGCCGACAGCTGGTTGTGTCGGCGTTTCTGGAAATCCGGAAGGCGGCGGCGCAGTGAGTTCATCGCGCAATCAAACAGTCAGGTAGTCAGGCAATTCGAATGTCGAACAAGTCCTTCTATATCACCACGGCCATTTCATATGTGAACGGCCCGCCGCATCTGGGGCACGCCTACGAGGCGATTTCGACCGACGTCATCGCGCGGTTCAAGCGGCTGGACGGGTTCGACGTCATGTTCCTGACCGGGACGGACGAACATGGCCAGAAGGTGGAAAAAACAGCCCGCGCCAATGGTAAGGAACCGAGCGATTTCTGTGACGATATCGCCGCGCGGTTTCAGGAAATGGCGCGGTCGCTGAACATATCGAACGATGACTTCATCCGTACGACCGAACCCCGCCATCATGAAAGCGTCCAGGAAATCTGGCGCCGGATTGACGCCAAGGGCGACATCTATCTGGACAAATACGCGGGTTGGTATTCGGTGCGGGACGAAGCCTATTTTGGTGAGGATGAACTGACCAAGGGGGAAGGGGACAGCGCCGGCAAACTGTTCGCGCCCTCTGGCGCCGAAGTGGAATGGGTCGAAGAGGAAAGCTATTTCTTCAAACTGTCGGATTATGGCGACAGGTTGCTTCGGCACTATGACGAAAACCCGGACTTCATTCTGCCGCACTACCGGCGCAACGAAATCGTCAATTTCGTCAAACAGGGCCTGACGGATCTGTCGATTTCCCGGACCAGCTTCAAATGGGGCATTCCCGTTCCGGGCGACGACCGCCACATCATGTATGTCTGGCTGGACGCGCTGACGAACTACATCACTGCGACCGGGTTTCCGGACGAAGCGGCCGGGAGTTACAAAAAATATTGGCCGGCGGATGTGCATGTCATCGGCAAGGATATCATGCGCTTCCACACGATCTATTGGCCGGCGTTCCTGATGTCTGCGGACCTGCCGCTGCCTAAGCGTGTTTTCGGTCACGGGTTCCTGAACATCGAAGGGCAGAAAATGTCCAAGTCCCTAGGGAACGTGATAACGCCGGAAGCGATGGTCGGGGAGTTCGGACTGGATCAGGTGCGCTATTTCCTGATGCGTGAGGTGCCTTACGGGAACGATGGCTCCTTCTCCAAGGACAGCATGGTCAACCGCATTAATTCCGACCTGGCGAACGACCTTGGAAATCTGGGGCAGCGTGTCCTTTCCATGATTGCAAAGAATTGCGCGGGCCGTGTCCCGACGCCGGGCCCGCTTTCGGACGATGATGAAGTCCTGCGCGCCGCTGCGCGAGATGCGCTGACGGCAATGCGCGACGCGATGGATGTTCAGGCCATCCACCGGATGCTGGAATGCATCTGGAAAGTTGTTGGCGATGCGAACCGCTATGTGGACCAGCAGGCACCGTGGGCCCTGCGCAAGTCCGATCCGGCGCGAATGGAAACGGTCCTGTATGTCCTGGCGGACGTAATTCGCATTCTGGGCATCTACGTCCAAAGCGTCGTACCCGACAGTGCCGGTCGCCTTCTGGACCAACTGTCCGTCCCCGCCGATGCACGAAAGTTTGGCGATATCGACGCCGCGCTGGTGCCGGGTACGGAGTTGCCGAAACCGACACCGGTCTTTCCGCGCTATGTGGAGGCGGAGGACGCCTGACATGCTGGTCGATAGCCATTGCCATCTGGATTACCTTCTGCGTGACGGACGGGACATCGGCGCCGTGGTCGATGCAGCAGGCCGTGCGGATGTCGGTGCCATGGTCACGATCTGTACCAAGGTCACGGAATTTGAGACGATCCGCGGCATAGCCCATGCACACGAAAACGTCTGGTGTTCCGTTGGCATCCACCCGCACGAGGCAGGGACGGAACCCGCGGTAACGGCGGAACGGCTGATCGAACTCGCCAATGACCCGAAGGTCGTGGGGATCGGCGAAACCGGCCTGGACTATTACTATGAACACAGCCCCCGCGATGCCCAGAAAGCCAGCTTCCGTGCCCATATCCACGCTGCACGGGAAACAGGGCTACCATTGATCGTCCATACCCGCGACGCGGATGAAGATACCATTGCGATCCTGGAAGAAGAGACGGAAAGGGGTGCCTTTCCCGGCGTAATTCATTGCTTCTCCAGTTCGCGATGGCTGGCCGAACGATCCGTTGCCCTGGGCCTGTCGATATCGATTTCCGGCATTCTGACGTTCAAGTCCGCGCAGGACATTCGAGACAGCGTCGCCGACGTCCCCATGGACAAATTGCTGGTCGAAACGGATTCCCCCTACCTGGCGCCTGTGCCCAAGCGCGGCAAGCAGAACGAACCCGCTTTCGTGGTCCACACGGCGGAACGGTTGGCCGACCTTAAAGGGATCAGCACCGACGACTTGGCTGCGCAGACGACGGACAATTTCTATCGCCTGTTTTCGAAGGCGGCACGGCCGGGGCCTGCCGCCGCCGGGGCCGCATGAAGGCGCGCATACTTGGATGCGGATCGTCCGGCGGCGTACCGCGTGTCGGCAGCGGTTGGGGGGCCTGCGATTCGGCCAACCCGCGTAACCGGCGGACACGCAGTTCCATACTCGTCAGCAGCGGCCGGACCCGAATTCTGGTCGATACATCACCGGATATGCGCGAACAGCTTCTGGCGGCAGACTGCCACCGGCTAGACGCGGTGTTCTACACCCATGTCCATGCGGACCAGGCCCACGGCATTGACGACCTTCGCGGCATGGTTCTGGTAACCCGGCAGCGGATCCCGGTTTATGGTGAGGTCGAGGTCCTGAATCAGCTGAAAGACCGGTTCGACTATTGTTTCCGTCAGGTGAAGGATTATCCGCCCATACTGACCGCACATCCGATCGACAGCCGTATCATGATTGACGATGTTCCCGTCACGCCGGTGCAGGTCGTCCACGGGTCGATTGCCGCGACCGGTTACCGTATCGGCGACATCGGATACATCCCCGATGTTTCGGACATGTCGGAAGACGCGTTTTCCGCGTTTGATGGATTGGAACTCCTGATCCTGGATGCCTTGCGGTATCGCCCCCATCCCAGTCACATTCACCTGGACCGGGCGTTGGCGTGGATTGCGCGCCTGAAACCGAAAAAGGCGGTGCTGACCAATCTGCATGTCGACATGGATTACAATACCTTATGCAGCGTTCTTCCAGTGGGCGTGGCGCCCGCCTATGATGGCCTGGAAATAGAAGTCGGACCGGTCTGACGGTTGATTAAACCCACACATTCGCTACCTCTGACACGGTGGCACCATGCGAACAAACCTAAGGGGAGAAAGGTAAGATCATGACAAAAGTTGCATTCCTGGGCCTTGGCGTAATGGGCTATCCCATGGCTGGACACCTGAAGACCAAGGGCGGGCATGACGTCACCGTCTTTAACCGCACTTTCGCAAAAGCGGAAAAATGGGCCAGCGAATTCGGCGGCAGCGCAAAGAAAACCCCGCGTGAGGCGGCTGAAGGCGCGGAAATCGTATTCTGCTGCGTCGGCAATGACGACGACCTGCGCAGTGTCGTTCTGGGGGATGACGGTGCGTTCGCCGGCATGGCATCCGGCACCATCTTTGTTGACCACACAACCGCATCGGCCGATGTCGCCCGTGAACTTCATGCCGCAGGCAAGGAACGGGGCATCGGTTTCATTGACGCCCCCGTATCGGGCGGTCAGGCCGGCGCCGAAAATGGTGTGCTGACGGTCATGTGCGGTGGCGACGCCGATGTCTATGCCAAGGCCGAAGGCGCAATCGACAGTTTTGCGAAGTCCTGCCTACTAATGGGGTCGTCCGGTGCGGGACAGTTGACCAAAATGGTCAATCAGATCTGCATCGCGGGTCTGCTTCAGGGCCTGTCGGAAGGTATGAATTTCGGCAAGAAGGCCGGGCTGGACATGGAAAAAGTCATCGATGTCATTTCCAAGGGCGCGGCCGGTTCCTGGCAAATGGAAAACCGCGGGTCGACCATGTGCGAAGGAAAGTTCGATTTCGGCTTTGCCGTGGACTGGATGCGCAAGGATCTGGATATCTGTCTCGGCGAGGCAAAGAACAACGGCGCGCGTCTTCCCGTGACCGCGATGATCGACCAGTTCTATGCCCAAGTGCAGGCGCGCGGCGGCAACCGGTGGGACACGTCCAGCCTGATCCACTTGCTTGCCAACGACTGACGGCGAGGCAGGGGACCGGAATTCTTGATCGAAACGGAAACGCCCGGCGACGCATTGTCCGGTATCATCAGCCGGATGATGGAACGCGCGCTGGGCAATTCCGACTTCGAACTGATTTTTCAGGAAGCCTGCACGGCATTTGACCGCGACGTCTTTCCCCTGTTCCGGGTCGGGGTTTCCGCCCGGACGCTGCATCCGCTGATAACGGGACAATCCTTTCGCTGGTATCGGGAAGGGACGGAAACTGAAACGTTCGACCGCGGGGCCGCATCCGCTGCGGATTGGCTTGCCAGCCCCTTTCACAAGATGCTGGAAATCGACCGCGACAGTTATGCGCGGTACCGGATTGTCCGAGATGGACCGCAAGGTTTTCCCATCCTGGAGGACTTGCAGGCAGCCGGTGCAACGGACTATGTCGCCTTCCTTCACGGGTTCATCGCGCCGCCGGAACTCGCCATGGAACGCGAAGACGGAATGATTTCCTCCTACGCGACGGATCATCCAGACGGTTTCAGCGACGACGCGCTGGCCATGATCGAACGGTTCGCGCAGCGCATGGCGCTGTGCGGGAAGCTGTTCATTCGCGAAACCCGCGCCGAAAACATCCTGTCAGCCTATCTGGGCGGGTCTGCCGGACGTTCTGTCCTGGACGGGCACATCAGTCTAGGTGATACGGAACGGATCGAAGCGGCCATCTGGTTTTCCGACATGCGCCGGTCGACCCCGCTGGCGGAAGAACTCGGGCCGGAACCGTTCCTGGCACTGTTGAACGATTATTTCGAAATAACAGCCGGTACGATCCTGCAGAGCGGTGGGGAGGTCCTGCGTTTCATCGGGGACGCGGTCCTGGCCATTTTCCGGATTGATGACGCGACGGGGCCGGATGTGGCGGCGGCAAATGCGTTGGCCGCGCTAAAAGCGTGTTTGGAGCGGCTGGAAACATACAATGCGGAAAATCCCGAAAATTCAATCGACATCGGGATCGGTCTGCATATGGGGGAAGTCCTGTTTGGCAACATCGGGGTCAAGGAACGGATTGAATTTTCCGTCATCGGGGCGGCAGCCAACGAATCCGCACGGATAGAGGGACTGACCCGCAATCTGGGCCAAACCGTACTGCTGTCCGGTGATTTCACATGCCATCTTGCCGACCGTACGGGGTTGCGCCTGTTGGACGAACATTCCCTGCGCGGTGTCGGCCGCAAGATCGACCTTTATTGTCTGGACCCGTAGGCGGCCCGTCTTTCCCGCGTGACGAGATGCCGGAAACTGGCTAGAGGATACCCCATGGGCGACTGGGTTCAGGAAACAAGCGACTGGCTGATCAAGGAATCCTTGAGCGGCACGCGCGCGGACCGGCTGATGCGCGGCTTTTGTGACGCGCTGGTCAGGGGCGGTGTGCCGCTGGTGCGCGGGCATATCGCATCCGGCCAGCTGCATCCGCTGTTCCGTGCCTTTTCCGTGACCTGGAACCGGGATGAGGGGATCATCCGCGACCGTTTCAGCTATGACGGCGCAACGTCGGAGGCGTGGAACGCTTCCCCGCTGAAGGCCGTCCTGACCACGGAACGTCCCGAAATCCGTGCCCGACTGAGCGAAGGGGAAGGGGTCGACGAGTTCCCCGTCCTGACCGACTTCCGGAACCGCGGCTTCACCGACTATTATTGCACCCGTGTCGCCTTCACCGTACCGGAAGAAGAGGCACTGAAGAACATGGAAGGGTGCATTATCACCTTTGCGTCGGATGCACCGGGCGGTTTCAGCGACCCGTGCATTGGTGCGATCAAACGTCTGTTCCCCCGCTTGGCGGCCGCGATTAAGATGGTCACCCGCGAGGCGACGGCCCAGAACCTGGCATCGACCTATCTGGGCAGCCAGGCCGGTGACCGTGTCCTGAAAGGTCAGATCCGCCGCGGCGACTATGACCGGATCCGCGCGGCGGTATGGTATTGCGACATGCGCGGGTCGACCAGAACGGCCGACACCATGCAGCCAGAAATCTTTCTGGGGCGCCTCAACCGCTATTTCGGGGCAACCGCCGGATCCGTCCTGGACCACGGGGGGGAGGTTCTGCGTTTCATCGGCGACGCGGTCCTGGCCATTTTCCCGATCAACGGCCCTGGCGGCGCGGAACGGGCCGGACGCATGGCCCTGGCGGCCGCAAAGGATGCGGTCCTTCGGCTGCAGGCACTGAATGCCGACCCCC
This sequence comes from Alphaproteobacteria bacterium, assembly GCA_040217575.1. GTDB lineage: Bacteria > Pseudomonadota > Alphaproteobacteria > UBA8366 > Aestuariispiraceae > Pacificispira. The sequence goes on from JAVJPW010000005.1 coordinate 165,501, forward strand.
CGGACGAAGATCCGGAACCCATCGAGTTCGGTCTGGGCCTGCATGTGGGGGACATTCTGTTCGGCAATATCGGCGTGCCGGAACGGTTGGAATTTTCGGTGATCGGGGCGGTCGCCAATGAAACGGCGCGGCTGGAAGACCTGACCAAGCAGTTGGACCGCACGATCCTTGCGTCCGACGGGTTCGTCGCCAATACCAGCGGAAACTGGGAAGCCATGGGCAGTTTCCGCCTGCGCGGGGTTGCCGAACCGCAGCCCGTCTATGCGCTGACGTTCTGAACGCGTTCCAGCCAGTAAGCTCCTGCCACATAAGCCGAATAGGCGGTCAGAAATCCTACGCCATGGGCGCGTTCAATCCGGCGCATTCCCAACAGATAGACCGCAAACAGAACACCCGATGCGACGAACATCGCAAGATGAACCGGCAGGAGTTCCGCCGGGAAGGGGATATCATCGGCCAAAGCGCAAATCCCAAGAATTGCGAAGACGTTGAAGATATTGCTTCCGACAATATTGCCGACCGCCAGATCCCCTTGTTTCCGAACCACCGCAACGATTGTTGTGGCCAGTTCCGGAAGGGATGTGCCAACGGCGACCAGCGTGGCGCCGATCATCGCCTCGGACACGCCGAAACCGCGCGCCAGACTGACCGACCCTTCGATCAGAAGCCACGCCCCCACCATCAGGCAGGCAAGGCCGGCCAGAACCAGGATGGCATCCCGCCAGAATTTCGGGTGAATGCCTGCGGTTTCGTCACCCGCACCATCCGCGCGAAGGCTCAAGGCAAGGTATGCACACAGTCCGAGGATCAGGATGATACCGGACCAGGGCTGATGCAGTGCCCCCAAAGCCGCCAACGGCACCAGTGCGGCCGTCGCAAGGACCAGAAAGGTGCAGTCGCGCCGAAGTCCCGTCCGGCCAATCGCGATTGGTGCTAAAACTGCACCGATGCCACAGATCAGAAGAATATTGGCAATATTGCTTCCGATGACATTGCCGACCGCGATGCCCGCCGATCCGACCCGAACCGCCTCAAGACTGGCCACCAGTTCCGGCAAGGACGTACCGAAACCGACCACAACTGCGCCGGCTACAGCGGCTGGCAGCCTGAAACGAAGAGCAACCCCCAACGCGCCGCGTACAAGGCTTTCCCCGCCAAGGAACAGCAGGAACAGCCCTGCGCCCGCATACAGAATATCCATTTATGGTGACCCGATGTCCGAATGTCGCCCGCCAGCGAACGCCGCGGCGCATTGTTATGTCGGATCAATCAGTGCCTTTGGAAAGAACCCAAGGGAAATTTATTTATTCTCCACACCTTTCATGCGGTCCCATTCCGCATCCAGTTCCTCCAGCGTGCAGTCGGGCAGGGACTTGCCCTTCGCATGGATCGCCCTTTCCATTGCCCGAAAGCGCATGTCGAATTTCCGGTTCGTGCGCTGAAGGGCCTTTTCCGGATCGACCCCCAGCATACGCGCCAGATTGGCCGCAACGAACAGGATATCCCCCATCTCATCCTCCAATCGGTCCGGGTCGGCGCCGTCATCAATTGCTTCGCGCAGTTCTTCCACTTCTTCATCCAGATCTTTGAAAACCCAAGATGCTTCGGGCCAGGTAAAGCCGACACGTGCGGCACGCTTTGACAGTTTTTCAGCCCGTGTCAGCGCGGGCAGGGCGGCCGCCACACCGGACAGCGCACTTTCATCCTGTCCCTTGGCGGCGCGTTCGCGGGCCTTCGTTTCCTCCCAGCTTTGTTTCACCGTGTCAGGGGTATCTGCACCATCATCGCCAAACACATGGGGATGGCGCCGGATCATCTTGTCCGCAATGGCGCCGGCCACCGCGTTGAAATCAAATGCATTCTGTTCTTCTGCCATGCGGGCATGAAAGGCGACCTGAAGCAGCAGATCGCCTAGTTCATCGCGCAAATCATCCATGTCGCCCCGGGCTATGGCGTCTGCGACCTCGTACGCTTCCTCGATCGTATAGGGCGCAATGGTTGAAAAATCCTGCTCCAGGTCCCAGGGACAGCCACCATCCGGGTTACGCAGTTGCGCCATGACCGCCAGCAACCGGTCGATGTTGGATGCGTTTGGGGGAATATGCATTACAGATACCATTCGAATTCGCGGGGAAGGGGGGTGCTCACAAGATCCAGAAACTCGTTTGTTTTGACGCTACGATAGATTTCCAGATAGTCGCGCCCCAATGCCTCGGCCAGGATCGGCGCGTCTGTCAGCCGGTCAAGCGCGTGCCACAATGTTTGCGGCAAGGTCGGGTCAGGGGTGCTGCTGACATTGCCGGCGGCAGGGGCGGTAGCCGTCAATCCGTCGTTCGTCAGGCCGTGCAGTGCGCCCGCCAACACGCTGGCAAGCGCCAGATAAGGGTTCGCATCTGCCCCGGCCACACGATGTTCGATGCGCCGGTCCTGTCCGCGGGCAGGCGGCACCCGGAAGGCGGCCGCCCGGTTATCATAGCCCCAGTCCTTTGTCACCGGCACGAACAGATCTGGCTGAAACCGGCGGAAAGCGTTGATATTGGGCGCGAAAATGGCCATTGAATCGGCCATCGTCGCCTGCAGCCCGGTGATCGCGCGTTTCAGCGTATCGTCTTGCGCGTCGGCAAAGATGTTCTGTCCATCCCTGTCCAGAATGCTCAGGTGGATGTGAAGCCCGGAGCCGGATTCTTCCGCGAATGGTTTCGATGCAAACGTCGCGTCGATGCCTTGCGCCCGGGCAACGGCGGTTACGCACCGTTTCAGCAGGCCCGCATGGTCTGCGGCCGCCAGAGCATCCGACTGGTGCATTAGGTTTATTTCAAACTGCCCCGGGGCGAACTCGCTGGATGCCACCGTGGCCGGAATGGCCTGCGCATCGCATGCATTGCCAAATGCCTCCAGCAGGCCACCGAATTCATCCAGCGTTTCCATGCCATAGACTGTTTTTGCCGACACCGGTTTGCCGCTTCGGGGGGATGTAACCGGTCTGGGGAATCCGCGGTCGTCCCGCCGTGCATCAATCAGGTAGAACTCCAGTTCCAGTGCCACGACCGGCGTCAGGCCGACGTCACCGAACCTGTCCAAGACGCGTTTCAATACCTGTCGCGGCTCGAACCAGATGGGATCGCCGGTTTCAGGGTTTCGCATTTCGACCATCACCTGTGCCGTTGGCGTCCTGGCCCAGGGTACGGGCGCCAATGTCGCGGGCAGGGGCCGGCACAGTGCGTCCGGGTCGCCGTCCGACACACCATAACCCAACGGGTCGCTGGTGTTTCCAGTCGCGTCCAGCAACGTTACCGCAGCACACATGTTCAGGCCGGTTTGGAACAGTTTCCGTGCCTCCGACGCCCGGTAACGCTTTCCAAGTGGTTTGCCACACAAATCAAACAGGAAGGCGTCGATATATTTCAGGTCCGGGTGGCGATCCAGGAAAGTGGACAATGGATCGGAATTTGTCATGGGCTGAACCGTTGAACTGGCTTCGGCAGGTGATGGCAGCGGATGGCGGGCAGTTGGCGTGACCTGACCGGGATGTGTCAACTCCCCATTCCCTAAACAAGCCACATAAAGCGGCATAATGTATATTATGGAAAGTATTTACCAGACATAAAAACCTGATTTAAATGCGCCTGCTCATATGGTTACCGGCATTCGTTCAATCAATTAAACTAAAACGACATATTACAGGACAAGCATGTAAGCGCCCTGATACGATAACCACCATCAAACCAAAAACGCCAACAAGACGGAACCCAGCGGCGCCACACGATCATGACCAACCGATTGCGCGCGATATCCGGGTCCATCCTGTTTGCATTCCTGACATGCCACCTGTTGAACCATGCTTTCGGCCTTCAGTCCTTGGACGCCATGGACGCCACCCACACGGTCCTGATGGAAATCTGGCGAACAATGCCGGGTTCCGCGTTGCTAGGCGCCGCGTTCTTTACCCATTACGGCATCGCGCTGGCCAAGACCTATCGACGAAGAAGCCTGGCCATGAGCCGCTGGGAAATCCTGCAACTTGTGACGGGCCTGATTTTCCCGTTCCTGATTGTCGAACATATCCTGGGAACGCGCGTTGCCGAAGAACTGGCCGGATTAAAACTGTCCTATGCCTTCGTCGTCGCCGCCTTGTGGGTCGTACAGCCGATATCCGGCATCCTGCAGGTCGTCGCCGTCATCGTCGGCTGGACGCATGGCTGTGTGGGGCTGCATTTCTGGCTACGAACGACGACCTGGTATGAACGCGCACGAAGGCCGCTGATTTTCGCAGCAATTGTCCTGCCGGTTCTGTCGTTGTCCGGCTTCGTTTCGGCCGGTTTTCAGGTCCTTTCCATGGACGAACCATTGAACGCGATCCGGATCGCGCTTGAAAACGCGCATCTGGATATGGCGGCATCGATCACGGCGCTTCTGTTCCCAATTCTGGGCGTCATAGCTGTGCTCAGTATCCTTCCGTTTGCCGCACGCATCATTCGGGACCGTGTGTTTTCCCGAACAAAGGTCCTGCTGAAAGTCCCTGATGGGGCGGAAATCCCGGTGCCGGAAGGCGCAACGGCCCTGGAAGCGCTGCGGGCCGCCGGGCGGCCACACGCTGCGGTCTGCGGCGGGCGTGGACGGTGCACCACATGCCGGGTCCGGGTTCTGATCGGGGCGGACCTGCTTGCCGAACCAGAACCGCTGGAAGCCACGGCCCTGAAACGCATCAAGGCATTGGAAGGTGTGCGCCTGGCCTGTCAGATCCGTCCCCGCGCCGATCTGGGGATTAGCCCCCTCCTCCCGCCGACGGCGGATGCAAGGGACGGCCGACGCCCCGGTGGTCTGGAAGGCGAAGAACGCAATATCACCTGTCTTTTCATAGATATCCGCGGGTCGACCCGCCTGGGTGAGGAAAAACTGCCGTTCGATGTGCTGTTCATCCTGAACCAGTTTTTTTCGGAAATGAGCCGCGCGATTGAAGAAACCGGTGGTCATTACGCGCAGTTCAATGGCGATGGGCTGATGGCGCTTTATGGGCTGGACAGTGCGCCGGAAGCGGGCGCAAGGGCCGCCGTCGAAGGTGCGAAGGCCATGTTGGCGCGGGTGGAACGGCTGAATCGCGGGCTGGATACAGAACTCCCCTTCCCCCTTCGCGTCGGGATCGGACTTCACTTCGGCGAAGCGATCGTCGGCGCCATGGGCCCGCCGAAGGCCCAAATCACCAGTGCCATCGGCGATAACATCAACATCGCCGCACGGCTGGAAAGTCTGACCAAGGAATATGACGCGCCGCTGATTCTAAGTCATGAATTGGCGGCGGCCGCCGGTCTGGATACAGGCGCCCTCACCCGGGCCGAAGTGCCCGTACGCGGACGGGCGGCCCCGGTGACCTTCTATGCGGTGAAGGATTTGGCGGCCCTATAGCCCCACCATGCCGTCGCCCGGCGGCGGCGCATCGACGGACATCGCCAATATACGGCTCAAGTGGGTCAGCGGCAGGCCGGTTTCATCGCGCCAGTGATTGAACGCGCCCTGCACGGCGAACATGGCTTTCTGAGAGGTCGGCGCCTTGTCGATCACCCCTTCACGGATCAGGGCCGTGGTTACGTCGCGGCTGAGTATGAAACTGTCGACGCCCATACCTCGCAGAAGATATTGGCCTGTGTTACCGCCAAGCCGTGAGCCCCGCTTCTTCAGGACCGTCAGGAGCTCAAAATATCGCTCCCCAGGCCAGTCCGCGAAGAAACTGGCGGCCGATCCATGTTCTTTCGCAAGCTCCAGCACAAAGGCTGCATTTTCGCGTACCGTTTTGATTTTAGGTCCGTTTCGGACGATCCGCTTGTCCCTAACAAAACGATCCAGATCCTCATCTGAATACATGGCGCAGCGGTGCGGTTCGAACCCATCGAACACAGTTTCGAAATCAGGCCATTTCTTTTCGATGACGCCCCAGTGAAACCCTGCCTGGAAGATGCGTTTCGTCATGGCGGAAAGCCACCGGTCATCCCCAACCTGTGCCAGCTCCGCAGGTGTTTTCACCGGCGGCAAAAGTGCATTCAACGCCGCCGCGCCGCCCTTGCGGTCCGCCGCGCGCGCCCGGATCGGGCCGAATGAAGGAAGGGACATTGCCATACCCTACCCCTGCCCCGGTTTTCCCAAAAGGAACCGACGCAGGTCGCCCCACCGTTCCGCGCTGGGGGCACTTAACAGACCATGAACCCGGTCCCCCGCACGATAGGGGGTTCCGTCGATCCGGTCCGCCTTGCCGCCGGCTTCGCGCACGATCAGGACGCCGGGCGCATGATCCCATGGCCAGAGCCGCCGGTAGAAGGAAAAATGCCGTTCCCCCCGCGCCTGTGCCAGGAAGTCCGCCCCTGCGCAGGAAAGGGATGAAACTTCACGAAACCGCTTGCGCGATGCGTTCCGAAGCTGGGTTTTGCGCGGGTCTTCAAAATACCAGATGTTGATCTGGCCTGTCTGGTCGGCTTCCGCCGGTGGTTCGGGAATGGAAAGACGTGTGCCCTGGCACCAGGCGCCGGCCCCCTGTGCCGCGGTCACGGTGCGGTCCGCCAGCGGTTCGTGGATCCAGGCGCGCACCGCACGGTTTCGCCGGACAAGCGCGACCATCATGCAGAACTCGCTTTTGCCTTGCGTGAAATTGCGCGTGCCGTCCACCGGGTCGATCAGCCAGACCGGTTCGTCCCCGTCGAACCGGGCCAGGATTTCGGGGTTGTTGGCATGCGCCTCTTCCCCCACGACAAGGCTGCCGGGCAGCAATCGTTCCAGCTTCGCCGTCAGGAAATGTTCGGATTCCACATCCGCGTCGGTGACCAGATCGCCCGGCTTCTTTTCCCGCACCTCATGGTCGCCCAGGCAGTCGAACCGCGGCAGGACGAACCGGTCCGCCGCCTGTTTCAACAGGACGATGACCTCTTCCGCATCCTGTTCGCGAACGTCCGTCATGGCCCTAGATATAAGCCCGGATGGTTTCCAGAATGTCGTCCGGTACTTCGACCCCGAACTTTTCGGCTGTAACACGGAAACCGTGCCGCCGGTCGCCGGGAAGGCGCACGCCTTCCTGTGCCAGCATCGCTTCGAACAGAACCTCCAGCCGGTCCGCCAGATGCGGGTTCGCGAACTTCGCGGGGTCGATCGCAAGCATGAACTGGCCGATGGTCGGCGGCCCGCCGTCATCGGTTACAAGGCTGGACGCCTCGAACGACCAGTTGGCACCGCCCAGCCCGCCGGCCATGATTTCCACGATCAGGGCAAGGGCGGCCCCCTTGTACCCGCCGGACGGCGCCATGGTTCCTTCCGACAGGACGATTGCCGGGTCCGTCGTCGGCTTGCCGTTGCCGTCCAGCCCCCAATGGTCGGGGATCGGTTCCCCCGCTTCCATCTTCTTGATCACGTTCACCATGGCCGTCGCGGTCGACGACTGGTCGATCACCAGGGGCGGTTTCCCCTTGCGCGGCACGCCGAATGCCAGCGGGTTGGTGCCGAACAGCGCCTTGGAACCGCCGAAGGGCGCCATCGCGGGCGACGCGTTGGTGAAGGTAAAGCCGATCAATCCGGCCTTTGCCATGCGGTCCGGGAACCAGCCGATGACACCGGATGTATAGGAATTGGTCAGCGCGAAACCGGCGATGCCGTTCGTGCGCGCCATGTCATGGAACTGTTCCTCCCCTGCGACATAGGCCGTATGGCAGAAACCAAGCTTCGCATCCGCCACCAGCGACCCGGGCGCGGTCCGGCGCACGTCTGGCACCACATCGCCCTTCACCTTTCCGATCACCAGATGCCGGCAATAAAACGGCAGGAACGCCAGGCCGACATTGCGAATGCCCTCGGCTTCCGCATCCATGATGCTGTCCGCCACCGGCCCCGCCTGCATGTCCGACGCCCCTGCCCCGCGCAGCGCATCGAAGCTCAATTGACGGACATCGGAAAGGGAGAGTGTTTCTGGCATGGGATGGGTTTCCTTCGATAAGCCGGTGCGTGAAACCTTATCGACGTCACTCCCCAAGAAAAAGGGTGTTCATCGCCCTTCCGGGAAGCAGGGTGAATGCACCGGCGACGACAAGAGCGAAGAAAAAAAGCTGCTTCATCGTACGGCCGTGCCGATCAATATTTCCCGACCGCGCGTAGCGGATGGCATTGAACAGATTGAACAGGACCAGCAAGGAAAGAAGATGGATGGGGCTGAATGGCCCGATCATCCGAATTTCGTGAATAAACAGGCCGGTCACCGCAATGCCGGCCATAAGCACGATCCAGAGATAGCCCGTTACCCGATGGCGGCCTGTCCCTTTCGGAAGAAGCAGCTGTGCGCCCCCCAGACCCAAGGCGGCCATCGCCATCAGGGCATGCACCGGAATCGGTTCCGGATAGGCAAACAGAGAATCCCAATTCACATGACGGTCCTTTGACCGAATGAACACCAAGGAGGAAGTCTACCGGCGGTCGTAGAAATGGAAAAGGTCAGCGGACTTGAACCTCTTATTCCACAGCAGCGCGCATACGTTCCGCAAGGCACGGCACCGGGTCCATCAAATCGGGAAGACCAACGCCGAAATCGATATTTTCGGGCAAACGGGAATATCGGTTTTCTTCCTGGGCCCTTGAAAAACTTGACGACAGTTCCTCTTCCATACGCCGCAGTCCTCGTGGAGATCTTAAGAAATCAAGCCGCTCAACAATCCCGTCCGGTGGCTTGATGCCTCTTGCAAGCAGGTGACTTCTCAAGCCTGAGGTAAGTGCGTAGGCAGCCCGCATACATTGTGTAGTTGAGGCCGGGCACACCGATTCACAATACGGTCGAAGAAAAGCCGTATCGTCGCTGGAAGAAACCCATTCATTAAGGATATCACTTATCGCAATTGGAAGTTCGATTGACCCCGAATCTCTGAGTAGTGCGGCACGCACAACGAGTTCGCTCCCCGACTTAATGTGTAGGATAATGTCTTGAAAGGGTTCATGCCGCATCTCAACGTCCGGCAGATCGAGCCCCCGCCCTATGACAGTGCTTGCCTCTTGTAGAAAAGTGGCGCCGCGCGGCTCTAACTCCTCGACCGCATAAACGCCGTCTTCAATCACCGGCCAATACACGTCAGCGTCTGGATAACCGAAAACAGTCCAATAGATATGGCGTTGCAAATTATCCGGCAAATCGGCGAGTTCACGGCGGTCCAATAGTTCAGAAATATCGGTGATCTCGATTTCTCTAAACCCCCTGTAGGCTAGGTCGTCTAGACCTGCGTCTAACAGAATGAATGCTTCCTCATGCCACGCCGCAAGTCGGCGCATAGACAGTGCTTTCAAAACCGTAGCCGTCACCTCATTCCTTGGATTTATGTTCGAAAGAGCCGCTTGCCGAATGGTATTGATGTCGCGGTCGTCTTCCTCCAGCCCAGAGATTTCTCGCACACCAAACGTAGAACTCGACAGATGTAGGATCATTGCCGCAGCTGCGATGTTCCCGTCTTCGGCCAGGACCAATATCTCCTTCACAGACTCGTCGCTGTCGTTAAGCCAAACTTCCAACGCCTGTTGGAAGGCAGGATCGTCAGAGCCGGGCAGTTCGTACGCGGTGACGGGAAGCGGGCTCGCGATCAGAATAAACGCCGAGATTACAGCTGATTGGATAAATCGCGTCATACGAGAAAAGTAGGCAAGCACTGGCAAAAAGAAAAGGCCGCCGGGTTGCCCCGACGGCCTTCTCCAGAGAACCAGTTGGCTGGTCGGCTTACATCATGCCGCCCATGCCGCCCATGTCGGGCATGCCGCCACCGGCCGGGCCGCCGGCACCCTTCGGTTCCGGCTTGTCCGCGACCATGGCTTCGGTCGTAACCAGCAGACCCGCGACCGAGGCCGCATCCTGCAGGGCCGAACGCACAACCTTGGCCGGGTCGATGATGCCGGCCTTCACCAGGTCGACATAGGCGCCCGCCTGGGCATCGAAGCCCCAGTTGGTGTCCTTGGATTCGGCCATCTTGCCGGCCACCACAGCACCGTCTTCACCGGCGTTTTCCGCGATCTGACGGCAAGGTGCGGTCAGCGCACGGCGCACGATGCCGATACCGACATCCTGGTCGTGGTTGGCGCCTTCCAGCTTTTTCAGGGCCCGCGTGGCGTACAGAAGCGCCGCGCCGCCACCGGCGACGATGCCTTCCTGAACCGCGGCACGGGTCGCGTGCATGGCGTCGTCGACGCGGTCCTTCTTTTCCTTCACTTCGACTTCGGTCGCACCACCGACGCGGATGACGGCAACGCCGCCCGCCAGCTTCGCCAGGCGTTCCTGCAGCTTCTCGCGATCATAGTCGGAGGTCGTGTTTTCCGCCTGGATCTTGATCTGGGAGCAGCGGGCTTCGATTTCCTTTTTCTTGCCCGAACCGTCGACGATGGTCGTCTCATCCTTGGTGATGGTGACGTTCTTCGCCTGCCCCAGCATCTGGGTGGAAACGTTTTCCAGCTTGATGCCCGTGTCTTCGGAAATGACCGTGCCGCCCGTCAGGATGGCGATGTCTTCCAGCATGGCCTTGCGGCGATCGCCGAAGCCCGGTGCCTTGACGGCCGCGACCTTCAGACCACCACGCAGCTTGTTGACGACCAGGGTCGCCAGCGCTTCGCCTTCGACGTCTTCCGCGATGATCAGCAGCGGACGGGACGACTGCACGACGCTTTCCAGCACCGGCAGCATGGCCTGCAGGTTGGACAGTTTCTTTTCGTGCAGGAGGATCATCGGATTCTCCAGCTCGCAGACCATCTTGTCCGGGTTGGTCACGAAATACGGGCTCAGGTAGCCACGGTCGAACTGCATGCCTTCGACGACGTCCAGTTCGGTCGTCAGGCCCTTGGCCTCCTCGACCGTGATGACGCCTTCGTTGCCGACCTTCTGCATGGCGTCCGCGATCATCTGACCGACTTCGGAATCGCCGTTGGCGGAAATGGTTCCAACCTGGGCCACTTCTTCGGAGGTCTTGATCTTCTTGGACCGCTTGGCGATGTCGGCCACGACGGCTTCAACCGCCTGATCGATGCCGCGCTTCAGGTCCATCGGGTTCATGCCGGCGGCAACCGCCTTGGCACCTTCCCGAACGATCGCCTGGGCCAGAACGGTCGCGGTCGTCGTGCCGTCGCCCGCCATATCGTTGGTCTTGGAAGCAACTTCCTTGACCATCTGGGCGCCCATGTTTTCGAACTTGTCTTCGAGGGTGATTTCCTTTGCAACCGTCACACCGTCCTTGGTGATGCGCGGTGCGCCGAAGGCCTTGTCGATGACGACGTTGCGGCCTTTCGGGCCCAGCGTCACTTTTACAGCGTTCGCCAGCGTATCCACGCCTTTGAGCATTTTGTCCCGGGCGGATGCCGAGAATTTCACGTCCTTGGCTGCCATTGCCTTGAACTCCCTTTATTCAGTAATTTCGAATGGATGAAGCGGAAATACGGAAATCCTTAAGGACAATCAGTCCAGGATCCCCATCACGTCGCTTTCCTTCATGATCAACAGGTCGTCGCCGTCGATCTTGACTTCCGTGCCGGACCATTTGCCGAAAAGGATCACGTCGCCCTTTTTGACGTCCAGCGGACGCACGGTGCCGTCTTCCTTCAACGTGCCGGAGCCGACGGCCTGCACCTTACCCTGCATCGGCTTTTCCTGTGCCGTGTCGGGGATGATGATGCCAGATGCCGTCTTGGTCTCGCTTTCGACGCGCTTTACCAGGATGCGGTCGTGCAGAGGCCGAAATTTCATGCCGTATCTCCCTAATGTCTTAGCCGCCCCTCGATCGACGCGACTTCGTCTCGATGTCCGAACGGGCCGCGAAAACCAGACCGGTTCACTGCGACCCGCATGTTCAGTCCCACCCGCTGTTAGCAGTCCCAGGTGATGAGTGCCAACCGCATATACGGCTTCCCCGTCGGATGTCAATGAAAACCCGGAAAAAACATACGGAATTGTTGGTTTTTGGATATCTGACCGGCCAAAAGCGGTTCCGTGCCGCCTAACCGGTTGGCGCAATTCCGAAGCGCTGTTCGAACCGTCCCAGGTCGGCATGGCTTAGTTTAACGCGGATACGGTTCACATCCTCAACCGTCTCGAACACCTCAACCCGGCCGCGTTCATAAAGCCAGGAAACCGCGGCGCCGTCACGCGCGGCAATGTCGAACGTAACGGTGCTGAAACCGCGCTGAAGCACTTCCTCTATTGCGGCGATCAGGGGGGCTACCCCCTCCCCCGTTTCTGCGGAAAGCGCGAAACTCATGCCGCGCTGATTGGCGCTGTCCGCGACCGCGGACGGGTTCGTGCTGTCTTTAACGTCCGCCCTTGCTTCGGTGTCCAGAAGATCGATCTTGTTCAGCGCCTCGATCCGGATCGTCTCCTCCGCAATATCAAGGGACTTCAGCACCTGATCGACGTCGGCGCGTTCAATCTCGCTCGCGTCGCTGGATATATCGCGCACATGGATGAGCACTTCGGCCGATCGTACCTCCTCCAGCGTTGCGCGGAAAGCAGCGACCAGGTCCGTCGGCAGCTCGGAAATGAACCCGACCGTGTCGGACAGGATTGCAGGTGTCCCGTTCGGCAGTTCAATCCGCCGCATGGTCGGGTCCAGCGTCGCGAACAGCATGTCCTTCGCCATCACCTTTGCTTCGGTCAGACGATTGAACAATGTCGACTTTCCGGCGTTTGTATAGCCAACCAGGGCGATAATCGGGTACGGCACGCGTTCCCGCGCTTCACGGTGCAAGGTCCGCGTACGCACAACCTTTTCCAGGTCGCGCTTGATCCTTGAAATCCGTTCGTCGATCAGGCGGCGGTCGATTTCAAGCTGGCTTTCTCCGGGCCCCCCGACAAACCCAAGTCCTCCACGCTGGCGTTCCAGGTGGGTCCAGCTTCGGACCAGCCGAGACCGCTGAAAACTGAGCGCGGCCAATTCCACTTGAAGACGCCCTTCATGGGTGCGGGCCCGGGCGCCGAAGATTTCCAGGATCAGACCCGTCCGGTCGATCACCTTTACCCCGACGCGGGTCTCCAGGTTACGCTGTTGAACCGGCGTAAGCGGATTGTCCACGAACAGCAGGCCTATCTCATCCGCCTCGCACTGTGCTTTCAACCGGTCCACCAGTCCCCCGCCCAGCAGGGTTGCCGGTACGGGTCGGGTCAGCCGAACCGCCTCCGCACAGACGACTTCCAGGTCGATCGCACGGGCAAGACCAACCGCTTCCGCAAGCCTGGCGTCAGGCGTACGACGGGGGCCGGCAGCATCGCGGATGTCCGGATAGAGTACGAATACGCGCTGAGGTCCGGGGTCTGACCACCCACGCCCGTCAGCCGGGGGACGCGTCAGATCAGTCAAGGACGGGCCTACCTGCTATCCTTCGCTGTCCCCGCCATCCGGTTCGAAAAGCTGAACCGGCGCGGCGGGCATCACGGTCGAAATCGCGTGCTTATAGACCAGTTGCGAATGGGCATCCCGGCGAAGAAGCACACAGAAATTGTCAAACCATGTGACAATTCCTTGAAGTTTCACGCCATTGACCAGGAAGACCGTGACCGGGGTCTTGTTCTTCCGAAGATGGTTCAAGAACGTGTCCTGGAGGTTCTGGTTCTTGTCTGACGACATCGACGCCCCCTTTCTCTAACGTTGTTGTTATTGGGCAGAAAATAGTTCACCCCGTCGGGGCGAATTGGCGAAACTATCAGAATATTCAAGCATGACATGTTACAAATTTGTGAAGCGCTTGCAAATTGTCGAACCTCCCGGCAGGCGGAAAATCTGACAGGGCCTTTTCATCCCCTTCCGGCATACCGATCAGAATGGGGGTAAGGCCCGCCGCATGGGCCGTCTGCATGTCGATCCCGGAGTCACCGACGAACAGGACATGAGGCCCCAATGCGATGCCGGTACCTTCCAACGCGGCATGCACCGGATCCGGGGCCGGTTTGTCCCGGGCCGCGTCACCCGCGCCGATCAGGCTATGAAATATCCCATCAATTCCAAGATGTTCCGCTTCCTTCCTAAGGTAACGTCCCTGCTTGTTTGATACAACGGCCTGGGGAATTTCGGCCGCTTTGACCCCGTCCAGCAGTTCCCGCATGCCGTCCAACGATACAAGCGCATTCAGATGAACCGCCTCGAACGCCTGATAGAAGACGTCGCGCGCTTCTTCCCATCGGTCGCCGAACATGCGCGGGAAGGCATCACGCATCGACTGTCGAACGTTCGATTTTGTCTCCAGCAATGTCCATTCAGGCATATCCATATACCGGAACAGAACATTCATGGCGCTGTGAATGACCGGCCAGGTATCGACCAGGGTATTGTCCCAGTCGTACAGAATGGCCGTGGGGCGAGGTAAATTGCTCATTTGGATCAGAAATATTCCAGACGCACGGCAAACATCTTTTCCATCTTTTTGACGGATTTGGCCGCCGCCAGCAGGATAACCCGATCCTTGGTCTGAACGACGGTGTCGGGCCGCGGGATGATCACCTGATCACCGCGCACAATGGCGCCGATAATGACGTCGGACGGCAGCTTGGCATCGCGAAGCGCCTCCCCCACCAGGTTGGAGGTTTCCATGGCTTCCGCCTCGATCAATTCCGCCACACCATCGCGCAGACTGTGAACCTGGCGAATACGACCGCGCCGAACGTGCTGAAGAATGGTCGACGCCGTGATTTCGCGCGGACTGACAACGACATCGATCCCAAGCGTCGTAATCAGCGGTCCATAGGATCCGGACGTCACCAGGGTGATTGCCCGTTCGACCCCAAACCGTTTGCACAGAAGCGAACTCAAGATGTTCGTTTCGTCGTCGTCGGTGACCGCAACCACGGCGTCGGCATTTCTGATGCCGGCTTCCTCCAGAATTTCGTCGTCCAGGGCGCTTCCCTGGATAATCACCGTCGTGGGCAACAATTCGGCGACGCGCCGCGCCTGGGATTTGTTCAGTTCAACGATTTTTGCGGAATAGCCTTCCCCGAAGCTGTCCAGTTCAGCCGCCAGCGTGGTGCCGATATTGCCGCCCCCCACAATAACAATCTTGCGGGTTTCCTTCTCATCATGGCCGAACACTGCCATCGCGCGGGGCACATGATCCGAATCCGCGATGAAATAGACATCGTCCCCCGGAAGCATCTGGTCGTCCGCATTCGGGATGACCATCGTTTCGTTCCGGAAAATGGCCATCACCGTGATGTTGAGATCCGGAAAGAGAGAGGTCAGCTGACGCAGCGGCGTGTGCACAACCGGGCACCGTTCATTGCATCGGACGCCGATCACCCGCACCCGGTCGTCCCCCATGCGGATCATGTCGAACGCGCCCGGTGCGCGGATGCGCCGTGTAATCGCACGGGCAACTTCGATTTCCGGGGAAATGATCACGTCGATCGGCAGCTGGTCGCGTGCGAACAGGTTCGACCACATCGGGTTCAGGTAATTCTGCTGACGGATGCGGGCAATCTTCATCGGAACATTGAAAAGCGTGTGGGCCACCTGACAGGCGATCATGTTGACTTCATCCGCAAAGGTCACGGCGATCAGCATGTTCGCTTCTTCGGCCCCGGCGCGTTCCAGGACGTCCGGATGGGACGCGTGCCCGACAAAGGCCTGTACATCCAGCTGGTCATTGATCTTGCCAATCAGTTCCGGCGATTGGTCGACCACGGTTACGTCATTGTCTTCGCCCGCAAGATAGCGGGCAATGTGAAAGCCGACCTGACCGGCACCGCAAATAACAACCTTCATGTTGCAACCTGCCCATTCATGGAGGCCGAGACCCTTCGGTTCATGAACTTACCGTGTTTTCGGATTTTTCGGCATTGCCGTCTTTCGGGCGGAACGATGTCCCGACACCCAGGCCCTTCAATTTCCGGTGGAGAGCAGCCCGGTCCATACCGACGAATTCCGCCGTGCGCGAAATGTTGCCGCCGAACCGCGCCAGATGAAACACCAGATATTCACGCTCGAACGCCTCTCGCGCCTCCCGCAATGGAAGTCCCATGACCTCGGGCGTGCGGTCCCAGCGCGAACCGGTATCATCGGCGGAACCGATTGCCTGCTGCACCGCGTCGGCGCGCAATGGCTCGCCCGGATCGCCCGGCGCCAGCAAAAGCAAACGTTCGATCACATTCGCAAGTTCCCAGACATTGCCGGGCCAGTCATATCCCTGCAGCGCCGTGACACCGTCGGGCCCCAGGCGCCGCGGCTGCCGACCCTTCGCGGCGGCCGATCGTTCCATGAAATGGTTCGCCAGCAACGGTATGTCTTCCCGTCGGTCCACCAGGGCGGGAACCGTCAGCGGCACCACATTCAGTCGATAGAACAGGTCCTCACGGAATTTTCCGTCCGCGATCAATGCCTGAAGGTCCTGGGACGTTGTCGCCAGAACACGCGCGTTCACCTCAACCCAGGTTTCCCCGCCCACGCGTTGAAACCGTTTCGAGTGCAGAACGCGAACGATTTTGAACTGGGTGGCAAGGTCCATGTCCGCCACCTCGTCCAAGAGAAGTGTCCCGCCATGCGCTTCTTCCAAAACACCGATCCGGCGCGGCTTGCCGTCGTGGGCTTCAATTCCGAACAAGGCCCCTTCCAGCGTGTCGACCGACAGGCTTGCACAGGTCAGGGTTACAAATCGGCCGTCCTTTCGGTGCGAACGGCTGTGCAAAACACGCGCGACAGCCCCCTTCCCGGCCCCGGGAGGTCCGGAAATCAGGACGCGACTGTCCGTGCCTGCAACCTTGTCGATCGACCGGCGCACCTCGTTGATCGCCCAGGACTTGCCGACCAGTTCGTCCAGAACCGCAAAAGGTGACAATTGCCGCAAGGATGCATTCTCGTGACGAAGGCGCGCCTCGTTCAGGGCGCGTTCTATCGTCAGCAGCAATACGTCCGTCTTGAATGGTTTCGAGATGAAGTCGTAGGCACCCTTTTTCGTGGCGCTGACAGCCATGTCGAATGTGCCGTGACCGCTGATCATCACCACGGGCAACCCGGGATGGTCGCGATGCACGATCTCCAGGATTTGCAGGCCGTCATATTCGGAATTCGCCAACCAGACGTCCAGGATCAGAAGGGACGGCTGGCGACTGGACACCGCTGCCAACGCTTCCGCGGAATTCGACGCTTCGCGGGTCTGGTAGCCCTCATCTTCCAGAATGCCGGAAATCTGCATCCGGATATCGGTTTCGTCGTCGACGATCAGGATGTCATGCGCCATGACCGTTTACCCCGACCGCGGTATCAGTGTCCGCCATTCCATTACCGTCATGTAGTTCCGGCAGCGTCAGACGCGCAATGGCCCCGCCTTCCGGGGCATCGTCCAGAACGAATGAACCACCATGATCTTCCATGATTTTCTTTACGATCGCCAAGCCCAGACCGGTGCCTTTCTTGCGAGTCGTCACATAAGGTTCAGTCAACCGGTCGCGTTCTTCGACCGGAAGGCCCCTCCCGTTGTCTTCAATCTCTATCAGAACATGCCCGTCCGCCTGTGAGATGGAAAGCGTTATCCGCCCTGCCGGCTCCTCGGCCAAGATCCGACCGCTCTCTTTCGCCTCTTCCAGTCTGCCTTCGATGGCATCTCCCCCGTTCTGAAGCAGGTTTGTCAGAACCTGGCTGATCTGACGGCCATCGCACCGCAAAGTCAGCGGCTGGTCCGGTCCGTTGAATTGATATTCGATCTCAGGATTCGCATTCCGCTGCAGGAAAATCGCCTGTCGGCACAGGTCGACAATGTCCTCGTCCCGCATGGTTGGCGCCGGCATCCGTGCAAAGGACGAAAACTCCTCTACCATCCGCCCGATATCATCCACCTGTCGAATGATGGTGTCGATGCAACCTTCAAAGACGTGTGGATCGGTCGTAACCTCTTTCCGGTACTTCCGTTTCAGCCGTTCCGCCGAAAGCTGGATAGGCGTCAGCGGGTTCCGGATCTCATGGGCGATTCGCCTGGCCACATCGGCCCATGCCGCCTTGCGCTGGGCGGATATCAGCGGTGAGACGTCATCGAAGGTGGCAACATAACCCTGGATTTCGCCATCCGCACGCTCTGCGACGATCCGGACAGTCAGGATCCGCGCCTCCCCGCCGAAAGTCACGCGCAGCTGTGTTTCGACCGGGCGCCCCGAATAGCTTCGTTGCGCCTGTTCCATGGTTTCAGCGAGTTCGGGGACGATGTCGGTCAGTTTTTCCCCGACAAGCTGTTCCGTTTCAAGCGCCAGAAGCTCACTTGCACGGCGGTTCGGCAGATCAATCCGGCCGTGGCTGTCCATGCCAACGACACCCGCGCTTACACCGGAAAGGACGGCTTCTGAAAACCGGCGCCTGCCGTCAATCTGGCGGTTTGCTTCGTGCAACTCTTCATGTTGAGTGTGAATTTGTTGTGTCATTCTATTGAAAGCACGGCTTAACAGGGCAAGCTCATCTTCACCCACAACCTCTTTCACTCGAACGTCCAGATCCCCTTCCCGGACTTTTTCCGTCGCCGCAATCAGCGCGCTGATTGGCTGGGAAAGCTGCGTTGCGATGGTCAGGCCGATCCAGATGGACGCCAACAACAGCAAAAGGGCGACCACGACGAACGCCAGGGCGAAAGACAACTGGATATCTGTCCGTTGGGATTCCAGCTGTTCAAACTGTGCCGCCGCGCCGCGCACCTGTTCGATGCGCGATATGACCTGTGGGTCGACCAGACGACCGATGTAAAGATAGGCGTCGGGAAATGCCTCCAACTTCAGAAGTGCCCGCACCCTGTCGTCGGCGCCGCTTGTGATCACGGCGATTTCACCGGCCGCAGCGGTTTGAAGGTCGGCAACGCTCAGGGGTTCGAATTCAAGAACCAGCGTCAACCCGGCCCGGGCCAGGACCTCGCGCGACGGCCCCTGAAAAATGATGGCCTCACTCAACTGCCGGACACGGCGCTGAATTTCCAATGTCCGATTCAGCAGCGGATTGTTCAACTGCAGACGCTGCGCATCGGAATTCAGATCCTGCGCCATCCTTAGGGCATCGGCGCGAATGTTGTTCCGGTGTTCGACCAGATACGCTTCCGCAACCGCGCGGCTTTCCTGAACTGCGGTGCGTACTCTTTCCGAAAACCAGCTTTCCACGCCCAGATCGAAGAACAGGACGGAAAATGCCGAAACCACGATCGTCGGCACAACGGACAGCGCCGCAAAAAGGGCCACCAAACGGACATGCAGCCGCGACCCCGCTGAACCGCGGCGTCGTTCGGACCAAAGGGCGACAATCCGCCGGGCGATCATAAACCCCAGCAACAGCAGCAGAACCAAGTCGACATAGATCAGAACGACAAGGGCGCTGGGATCGGCGCCGACCGGCGTGCTGCCCGTAAATGCAAGATAGGTCCCCGCGCCGGCCAGAACGGTCAGTGTAATCAGAATTATGGTGAGTGTGCGGCTTACGCGCCTGGAACTTAGTATTCGACGGACCAGACCGTTCAGACGCGAAGCCTCATTCCCCGCGAGATTGTCGCCATCCAGATTGTCGGAATGGGGATGGATCGTATCGGAATCCGTCATGAAAAAGATGTACCACAGTCAAAGGCCATTGGGACAGCCGCCTTGCGCCCGGAAAAGCGGCAAAGGCACATGACTGGTTAACCGTCCTTGGGCATCCGTACAACGGTGATTTCAAGGTCTCGGATCTTCTTGCGCAGGGTATTTCGGTTCAGTCCCAGCATCTCTGCGGTTTTGACCTGGTTCCCGCGGGTCGCGCTCAAACTGAGTTCGATCAAGGGCTTTTCAACTTCCCGCAGAATGCGCGCATACAGACCGGATGCCGGCAGGGTTCCGCCGTGGGCTTCGAAATAATCCTCCAGATGCAGGCGCACGGATTCGCTCAGACTGTCGCCGCCGCCGCGACCACCGTCTTCCGCGCCCCCGAAATTCGGCGGGTCGCCCAGTTCCGCTTCGATGACATCCTGATCGATCCGGTCCTGAGAATGCAGTGCGGCCAGCCTGTGCACGACATTTTCCAGCTCACGCACATTCCCGGGCCAGGAATGCTGCATAAGCCGCTGCATCGCGGCTTCACTAAGAGACTTGTGCGGCAGCCCCTGTTCCGCCGCCTGCGACAGGAAACTGCGCACCAGATCGGGAATATCCTCCCGTCGTTCGCGCAGCGCGGGCAGTCTTATGGGTACGACATTGATCCGGTAATACAGGTCCTCGCGAAACAGACCCTGTGCCACCAGCCGGCGCAAATCCCGGTGCGTGGCCGCGATTATCCTGAGGTTCGTCTTGATCGGGTTGCGACCACCGACCATCGTATATTCGCTTTCCTGAAGAACGCGCAGCAACCGGGTCTGCGCTTCAAGCGGCATGTCCCCGATTTCGTCCAGGAAAAGTGTCCCCCCGTCCGCCAGTTCAAACCGGCCCGACTTCCGGGTCGTGGCACCGGTAAAGGCACCCTTTTCATGGCCGAACAGCTCGCTTTCAATGAGTTCACGGGGAATGGCGGCCATGTTTACCGCAACAAACGGGCCGTTCTTCCGATTGGAAAAATCATGCAAGGCGCGCGCGACAAGCTCCTTACCCGTCCCGGATTCCCCGGTAATAAGGACGGAAAGGTCGGTTGCCGTCAGGCGCGCGATCACGCGATAGACTTCCTGCATCGCGGGTGACCGTCCGATCAGCGGCATGGGCTCATCATCCGCGTCGTTCGAACGCGCATTGTCGCCGCCGGCATTCGACCGCAGTGCCCGCGTCACCGTTTCAACCAGATTTCTAAGGTCGAAGGGTTTTGGCAGGTATTCGAATGCGCCGCGTTCGGTTGCCTGAACTGCCGTCAGCAGGGTGTTGCGCGCGCTCATCGCGATCACGTTCAGGTCAGGGCGCAATTTTCGGATCTGGGGGATAAGATCCAACCCGTTTCCGTCCGGCATCACCACGTCGGTTACGACCAGATCCCCTTCCCCACCGGAAACCCAATGCCACAGCGTCGCGGCATTGCCGGTTGTGCGGACATCATACCCTTCGCGGGCCAGGGCCTGTGTCACGACGGTGCGGATTGCACGGTCATCATCGGCCACCAGAATTGTCTCACCGGTCATCGCATCGGTCCTTCAGTATGGTCGTCCCCACTCAACGGATCCTCCTTCAGGAGCGCCTCCAGCTCCTGCGCTGATTTCAATACCGGCAGCATCACGCGGAAGGTGGTTCGTCGAACCTGACTTTCGAAATCGATGACACCGCCATGTTCTGACACCAGTTTCGCGACCAGCGGCAGTCCCAAACCCGACCCGCCGCGCTTTGTCGTGATGAAAGGATCGAAAAGATGCGGCTTCAAATCGTCCGGAATTCCATTGCCATTGTCGCGCACGGAAACCATCAGCGGCAGATGCACGCGCGCCTCGATACCCGGCACGGCAAGGCGTACGCCGTGACGATAGGCGGTGGATATCGCCACTTCCGGTTCGGCGGCCCCGCCTTCCAGGGCGGATTCGCATGCATTCTTTACCAAATTCAGGAATATCTGAATAAGCTGGTCCCGGTCGCCCAACACCGGCGGCAATGACGGGTCATAGGACACGACCAGGCGGGCACCCTTCGCGAAGCCATTGCGCGCCAAATCGGCGACGCGGTCCAGAACCTCATGAATATTGACCGGTCGCCGGTCCAACGCCGGCCGGTCGGAGAAAATTTCCATCCCTTCGACCAGTTTTACGATGCGGTCGGTCTCTTCGGTAATCAGCCGTGTCAGTTGCCGGTCTTCCGGCGGAACCATGGTTTCCAGCAACTGTGCTGCGCCACGAATGCCGGAAAGCGGGTTCTTGACTTCGTGCGCCAGCATGGCGGCCAGGGCCGTTACCGACCGGACGGCACCGCGCTGGGTCGTCGCGTGATCCATCTTGCCCGCGATCGATTGTTCATTGAATCGCAGCACGATCCGTTCGGGTCGATCCATCATGGGGGATGCGGTTACACTGACCATATGTTCGCCGACACGGGGCGTTGCCAGGCGTACGCCGTGCACGGTCATGGCGCTGCCGATCCTACGTGAACGGTCCACCGTCGACAGGATGGGACTGTCCTGCGGGATCAGGTCCTGAAGGTTGGTCCCGATCAGGACGGCCTGAGAGGTACGAAGGAAGTCCTGACCCGCGGCGTTCATGTAAACGATATCGCCATCGCCATCGACCACGATCACCGGGTCACTTAAGGAATCAAGGACTGCATCCGCACTTTCGACGGCAACCGTCTTGCGGCTGCCGCTGCCGCCAGGGCGGGAATTCGGCGCAAGCGACATTCTAAGCCCCCTCATCCCGCAGCATTCTGACCGGTTCGGTCGCCGAGGCATGGACGGGTTCGTCCGTTTCCGAACTGTCGTTTGCGTGTTCGAACGCATCGAACAGGACAGTTCGAACGTCACCATGCGATTCCGCCGCCATTGCCTTCGCCCGAAAGGCCGCCGCGTCCGGCATACCGGTCAGGGACCAGCCGATATGTTTGCGGGCCATCCGAAGCCCCCTTTCGGTTCCGTGATGGTCCAACATTCCATCCAGGTGTTCCAAAAGGATGTCGCGGCGTCGGTGACCGCCCGGTTCCAGCGGATGAACGCCGTCCCGGACATAGCGCGTGGCTTGCCCCGGAAACCAGGGTCGCCCCTGTGCGCCACGGCCGATCATCACCCCATCGGCGCCGGATTCCTCCAGACACGCGTCAATGTCAGGCAGTTCCTTGATATCGCCGTTCGCGATCACCGGAATCGACACGGCATTCTTTACCGTCCGGATAAAGGACCAGTCTGCGGTGCCATTGTATTTCTGTTCCCGGGTTCGGCCATGGACGGTAACCAGCGCCACGCCGGCGCTTTCGGCGCGGCGGGCGAATTCCGGGGCATTCCGGTCTGCATCACACCAGCCCGTGCGCATTTTGACCGTCACAGGGACGGAAACAGCGGCGACAACCGTATCGACAATGCGTTCCGCATGATCCAAATCCTGCATCAGCGCCGACCCGCAGAGCTTTCGCGTCACCTTCTTGGCCGGACATCCGAAGTTCAGGTCAACGATATCCGCACCCAGATCGACACAGAACCGCGCAGCATCCGCCATTATTTCCGGGTCATGACCCGCAAGCTGAATAATTTTCAGATGGCCGTCTTCCGCACCAGCGGCTCGTTTCAAGGACGCGCGCGTTTCCCGAAGCACTTCGCCACTGGCAATCATTTCGGATACGGTAATTTCCGCGCCCAGCTTTCTGGCCAACCGCCGGAACGGAAGGTCGGTCACACCGGACATGGGCGCCAGGTAAACCGGTATCTCTATGCGATGCGGGCCCACCTGTAACTCTCCCGGACGCTGGGGAGTATCGGATTTGACCAAATTATGTGCAGAAGCAGGCATGCCTAAATATCCAGCAAATTTACCGTCTTTTATCCCAGTGATGCCCGGCGCGCCAGCGCTAATTCAGTGCCAGATGAACAGTAGAAACAGCCGTGACCAGAATGTCGGTAATGAACTTGACCCCCGGATAGGCCAAAGTGATCAGCAAACAGCTTGCGAGCACAATTCGGCTGGCACGGCGCCCGCGATATCCGAACGTTTGCTGAATGATAAGCAGGACCGCGATCAGAAGGAACGTGCCGGCAAGCAGGATCGTCTTGTGATCCAAAGCGAAAATCGGCATGTCGCGCGTCACCTGGACCGAAATTCCGGTCACAAGCCCTGCCGCCAGCACCGCTTCCCCCAGGGCAAGCAGGCGAAATTGCACCGCTTCGCCCGTAACGACCGGCGGCAGCGCGGCCGACAGACGGGTCATCCTGCGCGATTTTAATGCCCCTTCCTTCAATACCACCGAAAGCGCCGCGACGGAGGCAAGCGTAATAAGTCCGTAGGCAAGCAGCGAAATCACGATATGGATTGCAATCCACCCCCCTTGCAGGTCCATGCGGTGTTCACCGGCAAGCCCGCTCAAGACCGATAGCAGTCCGACAATGAACCCATATCCCAGGACCAACCCACCCAGGCGGCGCATCGTCTCTGAGCAAAGAGCCAGAAAAAGGTGCAAAAGAAGGACCGCACCTGCGGAAATTGAAAGGGTGAAGCCAACATCCTGACGCCAGCCCCCTGTCACGGCAACGACGCACCAGAAGACAAGAGCCACGGTCGGAACAAGCTGCCACAGGATCGGGACGGGACCTTCCCTGCCCGCTGCCAGGAAATGATACAGTCCCGGAAGAATCAGGATCAACGCAAGTAGCTGCAGGATTGGCAAAGGGTCCATCATTCGCGCGTTATATATCAGTTGACGGGACGCTGGCACCCGAAAGATCATCGCGCGCGAGCAAGATATACCGGATTTTTAATTGTGACCGTTTCTTCAGAATGCGATGCCGTGCCTGCGGACAGCACCTCCGACGTCGGCGTTGTTATCGTTGCCGCGGGCAAAGGGCTTCGGCTGGGCGCCGACCTGCCGAAACAGTATCTGCCACTGGGGGGCGTTCCCATCCTTCGGCGCACGGTTGAGGCCTTTGCCGGCCACCCACGGATCGGACCGATTGTCGTGGTTCACGGCCCCGATCAGGCGGGGATATGCCGGGAAACCCTGACAGGCATGGCGAACATACACTATTGCGTTGGTGGCGCGACGCGCCGTGCATCGGTCCGTGGCGGATTGGAAGTGTTGGGCACCCTGGTCGCCGGCGATGCCATTGTCTTGATCCACGATGCCGCCCGGCCCTTTGTAAGTTTTGATGTGATGGACCGCGTCATTGATGGCGCCTGCGCGCATGGGGCGGCCATTCCGGCGATCGCGCCGGTGGATTCGGTGAAATCCCTGGGACCCGACGGCACCGTGGGCGGATCAGTTGACCGAGACGGCCTGCGGCTGGCGCAAACACCGCAAGGGTTTCGTCTGGACCTGATCCTTCGCGCCCATGACGAGGCATCATCCGACTGGGACGCAAGCGACGATGCCGCGCTGGCCGAATCCATTGGCGTATCCGTCCGGTTCGTGGATGGTGACGGTATGAACGAAAAGATCACCCATGACTGGCAGTACCGCGCGGCGGAGGCTCGCCTGAACGGCCAGGCAACCTTTCGTGTCGGAAACGGGTTCGATGTCCACCGGTTAGGAACACGGGAAGACGGCATCGAAGGCGTATTCCTGTGCGGCATTCATATACCGCACAGCCGTGCCCTGATCGGCCACAGCGATGCGGATGTCGCCCTGCACGCGCTGACAGATGCTATTCTGGGGGCAATGGGACTGGGTGACATCGGCGACCATTTCCCGCCCAGCGACCCACAATGGAAAGGTGCGCCGTCAGACCTGTTTCTGACGCACGCAGCCAATCTGGTTCGCGAAGCCGGCGCTGAAATTATGAATTGCGACCTGACGATCCTGTGTGAAAGACCGAAAATCGCCCCGCACCGCGCAGCCATGCGCGACAATGTAGCCCGACTCCTGGACCTGCCCGTCGCACGCATATCGGTTAAGGCGACGACAACGGAACGGTTGGGTTTCACCGGTCGGGAAGAAGGAATTGCCTGCCAGGCCGCGGTATCGGTGCGCGTCCCGTGACACTGTCGACGGTTATCGCGACCTGGTTCGCAAGCGGCCTTTTGAAACCCGCGCCGGGGACCTGGGGAAGCGCGGCGGCTCTTCCCTTCGCCTGGGCCATCGCCACATTTCTGGATCCACTGGCATTGATTCCGGCCGCCGCAATTCTGTTTCCGGTCGGGTGTTGGGCGGCCGACAGGTACGACCGGGACAAGGGATCACACGATGCATCCGAAATTGTCGTCGACGAAGTCGTCGGCGTCTGGCTGACATTGTCGATCGTGCCGGTCGACTGGCTGCATTACGCGATCGGATTTGCCGCGTTTCGACTGTTCGACATCATAAAACCATGGCCGATTCGATGGGTCGATCGCCGGGTTTCCGGCGGGTTCGGCGTCATGCTGGATGACGTACTGGCGGCGATCTATGCCATGGCAACCGTTTACGGGATCGGATTTGTCGTGGCAGGAGGAATCTTATGACACTCGACCAGGAGCTGGTTGCCAGGGCCACAACAGTCGTTGAACGCCTGAAAGAACAGGGGCTGCGCATGGCGACCGCGGAATCGTGTACCGGCGGTCTTATTTCCGCGGCACTGACCGCAATCCCGGGATCATCGGACGTCCTGGACCGAGGCTTTGTGACCTATTCGAATGAAGCGAAACATGAACTGATCGGTGTCCCGGCGGACATGATCGCCGAATATGGCGCGGTGTCCGAACCTGTTGCGCGCGCGATGGCGGATGGCGCACTTGCGGCCGCCCGCGTGGACCGGGCCGTATCCGTAACCGGCGTTGCCGGACCGGGGCAGTCGGAACGAAAGCCCGCGGGCCTGGTCTTCATTGGTTTCGCCGGAAAAGGCATCGCAACGCAGGTCCGGGAACATCGCTTTTCCGGTGACCGGGATGCGGTCCGGCTGGCGTCGGCCCTTGCGGCACTGGACATGCTGGTAGACGCACCCCTGGAATAGACGGGCGTCAGGTCCGTTCCTGTCCGCCGTCATCGCCGATCGGGCCGAAATCAACATCAATATCGAAATCGTCCGCGTCGAACTCGTCGGACTGGTCCGGAGGCGTCCGGACCGGGTCATTCTGTCCCTGGGTCGTTTGCTGTGCATCCAGTCCCGCAGTTTCTTCGGATGGCTGAAGTTCGGCTGCCTCGTCCGTGACCGCCCCCTGTTCCTCTTCCAGATCATCCTCCAGGACAATCGACTCCTCGGTCACGGAAAGAAGTTGCGCCATCGGGTGGCCGTCCCGGTCGCTGTATCTGTTTTTCATCGTATCCCAGTCATCAATAAGATCGACGAGGTCCTTGGGATGGCGCATTCGTACCCATTCCTGTTCATGCAGTTGGTCGAACGCGTCGCGAAGGGATACCAGTGTCGTGTCTTCCTGGATCGTATCCAGAAAAAAGAGTGAGGCCCCATGGGTCAGGAAAGCCGCATATAGAACGCCCGCCGATTCGGCCGTTCGTGCGCCATTTGCGAATGTGAAACTGACCTGATCAAAAAGCAGCGTCCGCGCACGCCCATCCAGCATCAGACAGAGGCGCAGGCCGTTGTCGCCGGCCTTGTCCGTTCCGGCCGAACGGTCCCGGCGGACAAAAAACAGAATGCGTTCAACCTTCAACAGGCTGTCACGGCCAAGCGATTCCAGAATACGCTGACTGGCTTGATAGGTTTCATACACACTGGGACGGGCAAGTTTGTGGAACTGCAGCGTTTCACTGATTCCATCGCCTTCCACCGAAACCCCGGCCCGATATAGCGCGCGTTCAATTGCTTCCAGTGTACTGGCACGCGGGTCGCCAACGCCGCGTTCAATATTGTTCAGCGTCGCAAGCGATATTCCCGCCGCCTTTGCAAGTTCGCTTTGCTTTACATTCAGGATCGAGCGACCAGCCCGAATCTGGGACGGCGAAATCACATTTTTCCCCGAAATTAGTTTCCAGACCTAATTTAATCCCATTCAGCTACACGAGTCCCGTTTCAGCCACAATATATTGCAGCCGGACCGGAAGGCGCCACCAGAGTCAATTGTGGACAAAGTCCTTTGCAGACAAAAAACTACAAGTGAAGGTTCAACAGAAAGTCATTTCGATATCGGCACAATCGAAAACTACGTTTGAAGCCCATACAATTCTTCGGCACGAGCCTCAAATGCACCGACCATTCGGCGCACCGCCTCTGCAAAGACAAGGCCGATCATCGCCTGCAAAAGGCGGGACCTGAATTCGAAATCCACATAGAAGTCCACTTCGCAACCGGTTGAGGAGCCATCAGTTGGAACGAATTTCCAGTGACTTTCCAAATATTTGAAGGGTCCATCCTCATAATTTGTCTGAATGGCAAGGATCTCGCGATCCAATTGAACCCGACTGGTAAACTTTTCTGTCACGCCTTTGAATCCAATAATCAAATCGGCGACAAGAAGTGTCTCTGTTCTGGTCCGGATACGCGCGCCCCGACACCATGGCAGGAAATCCGGATAGCTGCCTACGTCCGCAACCAGGTCAAACATGTCGACCGCACGATAAGGCAAGTGCTTACGTTCCGCGTGTCTCGGCATAGTCGTCGCAAACGTCTTTGCTGATGGTTTGGGATCAGGCCGAAGCCGCCAGCTTCCGCTCCCGCTCCTTACGAAGGCGGGCGAAATCGTCACCGGCATGGTAGCTGGACCGCGTCAAAGGCGAGGACGATACCATCAGAAAGCCCCTCGCCCGTGCCATGGCCGCCAGGGAATCAAACTCTTCCGGTGTCCAGAAGCGATCGATTGCGGCATGTTTCGGTGTAGGCTGGAGATACTGCCCAATCGTCAGGAAGTCGACATCCGCCGCGCGGTAGTCGTCCATCATCTGCTGGATTTCAATTTTCGTCTCACCCAAACCGACCATCAGACCGGATTTGGTAAAGACGGTTGGATCCAGTTCTTTTGCCCGTGCCAGCAGTTGAAGCGATGCAAAATAGCGCGCTCCCGGTCGAATTGTCGGATAGAGCCGCGGAACCGTTTCCAGATTGTGATTGAACACGTCCGGGCGGGCTTCCATCACCGTTTCAAGGGCTCCGTCCTTGCCTTTGAAGTCCGGCGTCAGGATTTCGATGGTAACCTGGTCGCTGCGTTCGCGGATCGCAGTAATGACCTTTGCGAAATGTTCTGCGCCGCCGTCGGCCAGATCGTCACGATCCACAGATGTTATGACGACATGTTCCAGCCCAAGTTTTTCAACCGCATCGGCAACGCGATAAGGCTCGAACGGATCAAGGGCGGCGGGCTTCCCAGTCGTCACGTTACAAAACGAACAGGCCCGCGTGCAGATTTCCCCCATGATCATGAAGGTTGCATGTTTTTTTGCCCAGCATTCCCCGATGTTCGGACACCCGGCCTCCTGACATACTGTGGCCAGATTGTGGTCTTCCACAATCTTGCGGGTTTCCTTGTATTCGCGGCTGACCGGTGCCTTCACCCGAATCCAGGCCGGTTTGCGCTGAATTGGATTGTCCGGCCGGTTTCGCTTTTCCGGATGCCGGTACTTCGGTTTGTCGGTCGTATCAGATGCGGACATTGTCGCCTTTCCCTGGTTCCGTACGATCCATACCATATTGGACGTCCCGGTGAAAAAACGTTTTCACCCCGCTACCAACAGATAGCGGGCAAGCAGGCGCTGTCTAGGGATTGAAGGATTAAGGGTTGCGGACTGCGATGCTGTTGTAGCCGTTACGCGCCTTCAACGCCTCGTTCGCAACATGCTGGATGACGTCATTCAACCCTTTTGGGTCGTGACCTTCCTGCTGCGGGTCCAATGGGAGATCGGTAATGACAACCAGAATATGGCGCCAGTTTCCATTGTCGTAATGAAGTTCACGCCGAACCTCGAGGACATGCGGGTGATTTGTCCCCTGCATTCCCTCTGCCCCCTCTGTAGGTATCATCGTAACTGCCGCATCCATACTCTTACACCTGCCATATTTCCGTGCAAGGGATAACAAAAAACGTTTTAAATTTTAGATATATTTTATCCGTTATTTTCTTAATTTTTGGTTAAGATCGTTTCATATCCCCTACCCCTTTGAAACAACGACACCTTTCATTACATGTGAATAACCTTGCCAAAGGCATCCAGCACAGATTCATGCATCATCTCACTGAGCGTCGGATGCGGGAAGACCGTATGCATCAGGTCTTCTTCCGTCGTTTCTAGGGTCTTGGCGATGGAATATCCCTGAATAAGTTCGGTTACCTCGGCGCCAATCATATGGGCGCCCAGAAGTTCCCCCGTCTTGCCGTCAAAAACTGTCTTGATAAGCCCTTCGGGTTCACCGAGAGCAATCGCCTTCCCATTCCCGATGAATGAAAAACGTCCAACCTTCACGTCATACCCGGCGGACTTTGCTTTTTCTTCGGTCAAACCAACCGACGCAATCTGCGGATGACAGTAGGTGCACCCCGGAATCCGTCCGGTATCCAACGGATGCACACCGTTCAGTCCGGCAATTTTCTCTATACAGATGACACCTTCATGTTCGGCCTTGTGTGCAAGCCACGGCGGGCCGGTCAGGTCTCCGATCGCATAGACGCCGGCTTCATCCGTCTCTGACCACTCGTTCGTTACGATATGTGTCTTTTCGACTTTGATTTTCGTCCCTTCCAGGCCGATATCCTCTACATTGCCGACAATGCCGACGGCGGAAATCACCCGGTCGACCGAAATTTCCTGGGTCTTGCCCCCCTGATCCACAACCGCGGTTACTGTATCCGACGCGCGCTTCAATTCCTTTACCGTCGCGCCGGTCATGATCTTCATGCCCTGTTTTTCAAAGCTTTTCTTCGCCATGGCGGAAATTTCGGGATCTTCCACGGGCACCACACGATCCATGACTTCGACCACAGTCGTATCGGCCCCCAGCGTGTTGAAGAAACTGGCAAACTCGATTCCAATCGCGCCCGACCCAATGACCAACAGTTTCTTGGGCATGGTGTTCGGCACAAGCGCATCCTTGTAGGTCCAGACAAGCTTATGGTCCGCCTCCAGCCCCGGAAGTTCGCGCGCCCGCGCGCCGGTTGCCAGAATGACATGCTTTCCGACCAAATCCGCGACGGGTTTCCCATCCTTTTCAATAGCAACTTTTCGCGCGCCCTTCGACCCGCCATTCAGCCGCCCCCACCCGTCGATGACCGTCACCTTGTTCTTTTTCAGCAGATGTCCGACACCGGAATTCAGCTGTTTCGAGACTGCGCGGCTGCGCTTGACGACGGCATCCAGGTCGAAACGCGGATTGTCACACGCCAGAC
Source organism: Alphaproteobacteria bacterium (assembly GCA_040217575.1). Classification (GTDB taxonomy): domain Bacteria; phylum Pseudomonadota; class Alphaproteobacteria; order UBA8366; family Aestuariispiraceae; genus Pacificispira. Next base: position 196,299 of record JAVJPW010000005.1, read on the forward strand.
CATAATCCTTTGCATGGCTCATATAGTGAAAAACCTCGGCCGAGCGCAGAAGCGCCTTCGTCGGGATACATCCCCAGTTCAGGCAAATCCCGCCCAGATGGTTTGCTTCCACCACCGCGGTCTTCATACCAAGCTGTGCCGCACGAATGGCCGTTACGTAACCGCCCGGACCTGCGCCGACGATCACCACATCGAAGTTCTGTTCTGACATGATTTTCGAACCTCTTTAGAGCATCAGTGCGATCGGATCTTCGATCAGCGCCTTGAGCTCCTTGATAAGCCCGGCCCCGGCCGCACCGTCGATACAGCGATGGTCCACAGCCAGGTTCAGGGAGACGACATTGGCAATGGACAGCGCACCGTCTTTTACCACGGCACGCTGTTCGCCCGCCCCGATCGACAGGATGCCGCCCTGAGGCGCATTTATGATGGATGTGAAGCTCTTGACCCCGAACATGCCCAGATTGGAAATCGAAAAGGTACCGCCCTGGTATTCTTCCGGTTTCAACTTTCCGTCCCGCGCCTTGCCAGCGAGTTCCTTTGCTTCCCTGGAAATTGTTGCCAGGCCCTTGGAGGCACAATCCTTGATGATCGGCGTGATCAGCCCGCCGTCAATCGCAACGGCGATCGCCATGTCGACACGGGAGAATTTCAGGATTGCGCTGTCGGTATAGGCAACGTTGCAGTCCGGAACGCGGGTCAGTGCAAGGGCGGTCGCCTTGATGAAGAAATCATTGACCGAAATCTTGTAGTCGGCGCCGTCCCTTTCATTCAGTTGCTTGCGCATGGCGAGCAACTTGTCGATTTCCACGTCCACTTGAAGGGAGAAATGCGGCACATCGCGCGCCGATTCCGTCAGACGCCGTGCGATGGTCTTGCGCATATTGGTGTGCGGGATCTTCTCTGCTTCCGGAAGCATGCCGAAGATCGGGTCGTCCGCCGATAGTACGGGCGGCGCGCCCGCAGGCGCGGCAGCAGCTGTCGGGGCGGCGGCGGGCGCGGCGCTGTCGGCAGTCTTCGCCGCAGCCTTTCCGGTTCCATCCGCAAGGGCCTTTTCGATGTCCCGCTTCACTATCCGGCCATGCGGTCCGGACCCGGACAACTGGGCCAGGTCAAGCCCGCCGTCCGCGGCCAGGCGCTTTGCAAGCGGACTTGCGAAGATGCGTGCACCACCGCCGGACGGGGATGATGGCGCCGGCGTACTTGGTGCAGCAGACGATGCCGGCGCAGCAGCCGGCGCCGGTTCAGGTGACTTTTCCCCCGCCGGAGCCGGTGCGGGCGCCGGAGCACTACCGCCATCGCCTGCAGATGCGATTGCGTCATCCGTGCTTTCACCATCTTCCGCCAGAATGGCAATGGGCGTGTTCACCGCGACCCCTTCGGTGCCGTCGGACACCAAAATCTTTGCGATCACGCCTTCGTCCACGGCTTCGAATTCCATCGTTGCCTTGTCGGTTTCGATTTCCGCCATGACATCGCCGGATGCGACTTCGTCGCCTTCCTTCACAAGCCATTTGGCGAGCGTGCCTTCGGTCATCGTCGGCGAAAGAGCCGGCATGAGCAGCTTGATAGCCATCGGTCAGTCCCTTCCCCGCCCTATTTGTATGTTACGGCGCGTGCCGCTTCGACGATCTGTTCCGCCTGTGGCAGCGCCAGCTTCTCGAGGTTCGCCGCATAGGGCATCGGTACGTCCGCACCGGCAACCCGGGTCACCGGGGCATCCAGATAATCGAAACACTGTTCCATCATCTGCATGCCAAGTTCCGCGCCAATGCCGCAAGTGGGCCAACCTTCCTCGCAAGAGACGAGGCGGTTGGTCTTCTTGACGGAATTGACAATCGTTTCGACATCCAGCGGCCGGATGGTCCGAAGGTCAATCACCTCTGCATCGATACCCGCTTCCGCCAGTTGATCGGCCGCCTCCAAGGCCTTGCCGACCATTATGGAAAAGGCCGTGATCGTGACATCCGACCCGGACCGGACGACTTTCGCCTTACCGATGGGAACGGTCCAGTCATCGCTGTCCGGAACATCGAAGGATTTGCCATACATGATCTCATTCTCAAGGAAGATCACGGGGTTCGGGTCGCGAATCGCGGATTTCAGCAGTCCCTTTGCGTCTGCGGCGCTCCACGGGGATACGACCTTCATGCCCGGGCAATGGGCGTACCAGGACGCATAGCACTGCGAATGCTGCGCCCCCACACGGCTGGCCGCGCCGTTCGGCCCGCGGAAGACGATAGGTGCCCCCATCTGACCGCCGGCCATATAAAGGGTCTTGGCGGCGGAGTTGATGATCTGGTCGATCGCCTGCATCGCGAAATTGAACGTCATGAACTCGACGATGGGTTTCAGGCCCTTGAATGCGGCGCCGACGCCCAGCCCGGCAAAGCCATGTTCCGTGATCGGCGTGTCGATAACTCGCTTTGACCCGAACTCATCCAAAAGTCCTTGAGAGACCTTATAGGCGCCCTGGTATTCCGCGACTTCTTCGCCCATCAGGAACACCTTGCCGTCGCTTCGCATCTCCTCGGCCATGGCGTCCCGCAAGGCCTCACGCACGGTTTGCTGTTTGACCGGGCCGTCCCATTCAGGTTCCGGATCCGGCGACTTTGCCGCAGCCGGCGTCGCGACTGGGGCTGGCGCCGACTGTTCCGCGGCAGGGGACGGATCGGGACTGGGCGCGGCCGGTGCGCCGGACGGTGTGCCAGCACTGTCAATGGCGCTTGCGTCCTCGCCCTCTTCCAGCAGGACGGCAATCGGCGTATTGACCGCCACCCCTTCGGTTCCTTCCGGGACCAGAATCTTGCCGATCACACCTTCGTCCACGGCTTCGAATTCCATCGTCGCCTTGTCCGTTTCGATTTCAGCCATCACGTCACCGGAAGATACGGTGTCGCCTTCCTTGACGTTCCATTTTGCGAGCGTGCCTTCGGTCATCGTTGGCGACAGCGCCGGCATGAGGATCTGGGTTGCCATGTCTTTTTGTCCCTTCCTTGAGAACGCTGTCTTACGCTTCGATCAGAATGTCGGTCCAAAGTTCCGACGGATCGGGTTCCGGGCTGGTCTGGGAGAATTCGGCGGCGTCCGACACGATCGCCTTCACTTCCTTATCGATTTCCTTCAATTCTTCCTCGCTCGCGTGGCCGCCCTCGATCAGCAGGTTCTTGACCCGATCAATCGGATCCGATGTGGACCGGACCTTGTTGACCTCTTCCTTGGATCGGTATTTTGCGGGGTCCGACATCGAATGCCCGCGATAGCGATAGGTCTTCATTTCAAGGATGTAAGGGCCCTTGCCTGCACGGCAGTGGGCGATTGCCTTTTCACCTGCTGCCCGCACGGCCAGCACGTCCATGCCGTCAACTTCGTCCCCCGGAATACCATACGCCTTTCCCCGGTCGTGGAGATTGGCACCCGATGCCGAAATCCGTTCAACCGACGTGCCCATGCCATACTTATTGTTCTCGATTACATAGACGACCGGCAGTTTCCAGAGCGCCGCCATATTGAAGGCTTCATAAACCTGGCCCTGGTTGATGGCCCCGTCGCCGGTGTAAGTCAGGCAGACATTGTCGGTATCTTCATATTTCATGGCGAACGCTATGCCGGTCCCAAGCGGAACCTGGGCGCCCACGATGCCGTGCCCGCCATAGAACTGTTTCTCCTTAGAGAACATGTGCATGGAACCGCCCTTGCCCTTAGAATAACCGCCTTCGCGCCCGGTCAATTCCGCCATCACCCCCCGACTTTCCATACCGGTCGCCAGCATATGACCATGGTCGCGGTAGGATGTGATGACCGCATCGCCTTCCTTCGTCGCCGCCTGCATACCGGTAACCACGGCTTCCTGTCCGATATAAAGGTGGCAGAACCCGCCGATCAGGCCCATCCCGTAGAGCTGGCCCGCCTTTTCTTCAAACCGGCGAATCAGAAGCATATCGCGATAGTATTTAAGGAGTTCTTCCTTACTGGCGGACACCTTCGCTGACGGCGATTTTCCGGGCGATTTCTTTGCCGTTGATTTCTTGGCCGAAGCCTTCTTGGCGGCGGTCTTGGCAGTGGCTTTCTTTGCCATGGGTTATTCCCCTTAAAGTTAAGCGATCCGGGCCTGTGGCATCACCCCAACAGTATGGTCGGCGCAGTTCAAACCTTCCCACCAAGTTACTGGGCGCGGCACTTCATCTATGCTGGAACAGCGCGTTTCCAATTCCCTGTCACACGAACAGCGTTGCACAGGTGTCTTCCCGTGTCTTTCAAAATTGACGTTACGAGAATTGGATATTCAAATCAATAATCCATACAAGTCATTGATTTGACGCAATTAATCAGATTATAACTTAATTATGGTTTATATGATTGATTTTGGCGTGAGGACGCGCCCTCCACCGGCGATGCGCAGGGTAAAAAAACAGACTCTTTGGAAATCCGGAGGCTCGTTCAGTAGAAAATCACAAACTCGTTTTGCCGGATCCGGTGCAGGTCGAGCCGCAACCGCTCCTCCAGCATGTCGAGATCAAGGCTTCTGGAATCAAGCAGCCCGACCCTGTGTTCCAGACCAAGCCGTTCCTGGCGCAGAGAATCAAGTGCGATCTGCGCCCTGACCACTTCATTGCCCAAGCGAAGATAGGACAGGAAACCGTGGTCCCCCTGAACCGTGTGATAGACAAAATAGGCAAGCACGCACGCCCCCATGGCAGGGAATGCGATATGGCGTGATCGCCGTTTTATCTCGGACAGGGCTGACATAACCCTAGCGTTGAATCACAAAACGGCGCGCGCTGTCAATGGGCAATAAATTCAATAGGTTATGGGCATGTTTTGCCTATTGTCGGCAGATATTGCCGCGCCACCGGAAACCATACGCTATATACAGTATCGCAGGTCGCCGTCGGGGCCCCTAACAGACCGGTCAGCCCCGCTGAAATGCTTTCCCGTCATATACGGCAGCGATGTCCAGTTCTTCCTCAATCCGAAGGAGTTGATTGTATTTCGCCAGACGGTCAGAGCGGCTAAGCGACCCTGTCTTGATCTGGCCGCAATTCGTAGCCACCGCCAGATCGGCAATGGTCGCGTCTTCCGTTTCGCCGGACCTGTGCGACATAACCGCGGTGTAGGCCGCCTTGTGGGCGGTTTCGACCGCTTCCAGCGTCTCCGTCAGCGTACCGATCTGGTTCACCTTCACCAGGATTGAATTCGCGACGCCCCTAGAAATGCCGTCACGAAGTCGCACTGGATTGGTGACAAACAGGTCATCACCCACCAACTGGCACTTATCCCCGATCGCATCGGTCAGTGCCTTCCAACCGTCCCAATCATCTTCGCCCATGCCGTCTTCGATGGACGCGATCGGATAACGGGCCACAAGGTCCGCCAGGTACTGGACATGTTCGTGGGGGGAAAGGGTCCGCCCTTCGCCTTCCATCTGGTAAGCGCCGTCCTTGAAATATTCGGTGGACGCGCAGTCCAGGGCCAGGACGACGTCAGACCCAGGCTTGTATCCGGCCCCTTCGATCGCCTTCATGATGAAATCCAGTGCCTCGGTCGCGGACGAAAGATTGGGCGCAAAGCCGCCTTCGTCGCCGACATTGGTGCTGTGCCCGGCGTCCTGAAGCTGTTTCTTCAGGCTGTGAAACACCTCTGCACCGCAGCGCAATGCTTCCGAAAACCGGTCCTGACCGACCGGCATGATCATGAATTCCTGAATATCGATCGGATTGTCCGCATGGGCGCCGCCATTGACGATGTTCATCAGCGGCACCGGAAGCCGGCTGGCGAAACTTCCGCCGACATATTTATAGAGCGGCAGCGCGGCCGCAGCCGCGCCTGCCTTTGCCACGGCCAACGAAACCCCAAGAAGCGCATTCGCGCCGATCCGTCCCTTGTTGTCGGTACCGTCGAGATCGATCATGCCGCGATCGATCAAAATCTGTTCTTCCGCTTCGACGCCAACCAGAAGGTCGAACAGGTCTGTGTTGATGGAATCGACGGCCTGCAGCACGCCCTTCCCGCCATATCGCGCCCCGCCATCGCGCAATTCGTGCGCTTCATGCGCGCCGGTCGATGCACCGGAGGGTACCGCAGCGCGCCCAAACGAGCCGTCTTCCAGTGTTACTTCGACTTCGACGGTGGGATTACCCCGGCTGTCCAGAATTTCGCGGGCGTGAACGTCGATGATGGCGGTCATGATGGTCTGTACTTTCCTGATCTGGCGTTTTCGTTATCGAAGAAGGCTCTGGCCGTGTGATTTCGCAACCGCGTCAAAGTCCTGAAGCATGCTTAACAGACCTTCCATGCGGTCAATCGGCACCATGTTTGGTCCGTCCGACGGGGCATTGTCCGGGTCCTGGTGTGTTTCCATAAACACGGCGGCGACCCCGACGGCAATTGCAGCGCGGGCCAGCACGGGGACGAACTCGCGCTGCCCCCCCGACGAACCGCCCTTCCCGCCTGGTTGCTGGACGGAATGGGTCGCATCGAAGACAACGGGCATACCCGTCTGTTCGGCCATGGTTGGAATCCCGCGGAAGTCGGTGACCAGGGTGTTGTACCCGAAACTGGCACCACGTTCCGTCACCAGGACATTTGAATTTCCGCTTTCCACGATTTTGTCCACGACATTCTTCATATCCCACGGTGCCAGGAACTGACCCTTCTTCACGTTGACGACGCAACCGGTCTGCGCGGCGGCAACCAAAAGGTCTGTCTGGCGGCACAGGAACGCCGGAATTTGAAGAATATCGACCACATTCGCGAGGTCCGCGCATTGTTCGCGTTCATGCACGTCCGTCAGAACCGGAAGCCCGTGCACCTTGCGGATTTCCTCAAAAACGGGAAGCGCCTTTTCCAGGCCGAGTCCCCGCTTACCGCCAAGCGACGTGCGATTCGCTTTGTCGAAACTGGTCTTGTAGATCAGCGGTATACCAACGCCGTTGCAGATTTCCTTCAGGCGGCCGCTGATATCAATGGCATGATCGCGGCTTTCCATCTGGCAAGGTCCTGCGATCAGGACAAAGGGCCGATCATTGGAAATATCGATGCCGCCGACCGAAACAGTGCGCTGTTCAATACCCATGTCTGATGCCCTTCAGAAATCCGATTCTCGGCGGGTTCCATCCCGCTGTGCCGGTCTATTGCCACAGTCCCCTGAAAGACGCAAAGACTGTTCACCCCGGCGAATTCGGGAACGGGAACTGGCCCTTCCCCGATCACAAACTAAATGATCCGGTATTCAAGTTTAACCATCACCGGCGACGGTGCTTGTGTCCGCAAGTTTTCCAGCTATCGTGCCGCCGTCTGCAGGAACACGAGATAGGGTAACATGCTTGAAAATGATCGCCTTTCGGCCCCACGCCGCGGATTTATAGTCGCAGTTCTGACTTTGCTGGCCCTTGCGGCATTCCTGCTGATCAAACAGCCGGCGATTGCGCAAGATGTCGGCGAAATCGGACAGGTGACCCGTATCCTGGGCAGCGCGTCCGAAACCATGAACGGCAGAACCGAAACGCTGCAGGCCGGGTCCGGCGTACATGCAGGGTCCGTTATCGAAACCGGTGCCGGTGCGCGCCTGGTGATCGTTTTCATCGACGCATCCCAGATGACCCTTGGTGAAAATGCGCAACTTACGATGGACGAGATGGTCTATACCGCCGGAGCGGAACAGTCCGGTTCCGTATCACAGGCATTCGAAGTGTTCGAGGGGACCTTTCGGTATCTGTCCGGCGCCGTCGCAAGGGCGGACCTGGGGCGTGTCAGTGTAACGACCCCTGTCGCGACAATCGGCATTCGGGGCACGGACTTTTTCGGCGGGCCGCTTGCATCCGGGATGCCGCCAGGCGAATTGCACTATGGTTTCATGATCCTGGAAGGCGCCATCGAAGTCACAAGCGTCGAAGGCAGCGTGACACTGGATGATCCTGAGGAAGGGACCTTCCTTCCGATGCACGGACAAGCCGCGCCGACACCGCCGACCCGCTGGGAACAGGAAGCCATCGACGAGGCGTTTGCCTCTGTCGCGTTCTAGGCCTGGTCGCCCGAACCTATTTGTGGCGGAAAGTGATCCGGCCTTTGGTGAGGTCGTAAGGGGTCATTTCCACATCGACCTTGTCGCCGACCATGACCCGGATGCGAAATTTGCGCATCTTTCCAGCGGTGTGCGCGATAATTTCATGGCCGTTTTCCAGTTCGACCCTGAAAGTCGCGTTCGGCAGCTTCTCGACCACCGTCCCCTGAAATTCAATTAGCTCTTCTTTCGACATGTACTGTCGGCTCGCATTCTCGAAACTGTTGTCGGTTTTCCCGATTGGATTGCCCGACCGGATGGCGCGAGCGCGTAGGGTATGGTCCAAATCGATAGGAAAGACAAGCCCCCTTTCCGGGTACCCGCCCCGCATACTGCCCTTCCCTGCCTGAAACGAGGATGACAAACTTCTGCTTTACGTGCACGGTTTTCATCCTAACAGTGTTGACCTTCATCGCATGATGGACGTGATCGGTTTCATGCAAAAATTCTTTGTGACGGCCCCATGTCTCTTGACTTAAGCCGTCTGCGCATTCTGATCGCAGACGACGATACATTTATTCTTTCCTTGACCCGTTCAATCCTGAATGGCTTTGGAATCTCGAATATCGAACTTGCGATGGACTCGACCAAGGTGTTCGACGAGTTGTCGGCAGGCACATATGATATTTTGATTCTGGATTGGGACATCGAACCGGAAAACGGCGTGGAAGTGACACGGCGCATTCGCATGGATCCGGACAGCAACAACCGCTATCTGCCCGTCATTATGATGACGGGACATGCCGAACTTTCAGTTGTTCTTGAAGCCCGTGATGCGGGCGTGACGGAGTTTCTGGCGAAACCTATGACGGTACGATCCATCTATCAGCGTGTCGTGTCCGTCATTGAGCGCCCGCGTCCGTTCGTCCGGTCATCCGACTATTTCGGACCGGACAGACGGCGTATGGACGACCCGAATTTCAGCGGCAAGGATCGACGAGCTGCTGAGGAAGATGAGTTCGAAATCTAGCCGGTTCGACTAGCGTTCCGGAGCATCCTTGTCCGCCGTGGCCAGGTATTTCGGGTTCACAAGCGTTAATCGGTCACGAACATCTTCCAACAGGCAGCCATGCAGCGCACGATAGTCCGCAGGATCGTCGAATTGACCGTCCCGAATTCCGGCACACAGTTCCGCCACGCCACCGCCCGACGGCAGAATCGACTGAAGCCGTTCACGCTGACGTTCATCCAATCCGCCCGCATCCGCCAGATCCCGTTCCGCAGCAGACAGGATCGACAAAATCATCAAAGCGTCCAAATGCTTGTCTGCCGCAAGGTTCGGCAGGATATCGCGTTTCATCGCCTCTGCAGCCACGCGTAGCAAATCTTTAGTTTCGGGCTGGTCGCGTTCCATCAGTTTCCACCAATCCCGGCCGAGTTTGTCCTATCCGGATCGATCATGCGCAGCATTTCCAATTCCATTTCCGCCGGGCGGCGCCCGGTCAGGCCCAGGTCCAATGTCCTTTCTCCGCCCTTCAGAAACCGGTCTCCCTGTTGAAGCGCTATCACCGCCCAGCGTAAGTGGGCAAACACCTCCCAATAGAACACCCGCTCCCAATCGATCGTGGCACTGCCCACGGATTCGTATCCGCGTGAGAAATCCTCTCTGCTTCCAACACCTCCCGCCGGTCTGTCGCGACCGCTGAATCGCCAGCACATCGCGTGAAACCAGCCGATATCCTCGCACGGATCAGACCAACCGGCGAATTCCCAATCCAGAATCGCGGTCAGCCCGTTTTCATCCACCATATAATTGCCAGTTCGAAAGTCATGATGGGCCAGGACAACCCGGTCCGGTTTCGGAAGATTTTTTTCCAACCATCGAAAAACAAGTTCCAGAACAGGCCGCTGGTACCCCATGTCGTCCAGAAAACGCCGCATCGTTGCCAATTCCGCCACTGCAGGGTCCGCAGGCGGGTCGCCCAGGAAGTCAAACCTGTGGCTGTTCGGCGTAATGGAATGAATAAGCGCCATTTCCCTGCCAAGCTGTTCCGTCAGCTTTTCCCTGTCCCCCCCCAACGCCAGGTCCCGCGTGATTTTCTGGCCAATCGCCGTGCCGCCGACACGACGCATGACACTGAACTCCTTGCCCAGGACCCCGGTATCGGTCGTACACGCCAAAGGCTCGGGAACCGTGACGCCCGCATTCCACGCCGCCTGCAACAGTTCGAATTCCTGGGCCCGGGAGTGACTGACCGCAAGACCGGTAGGGCTGTCCGTTCTGAGAACCACTTTCAGAAGGCCGGCCTTGTTGCCGCCATCCACATCCAGATCAACCGCCCAGTTTTCCTGGATTGCGCCCCCGGACAGCAGCGACGCTTGCGAAATCGTTACATTTGCAGCGCCGAATTCTGCACAAAGAAAGGCTTCGACACCGGCGCGCGCGCGCGCGTCATCGGGCCAAGACACGTTCTCAACCATTGTTGTTCCTAAGTATCCCAGGAAAAGAAGCCGTCGCCTTCAGCGGACAGGAAACGGTTCAGCACCATCTTGTGCACTTCGGATGCCCCGTCCACCAGCCGGGCCTGCCGTGCATAGCGATATATCCATTCCAGAACGGTGTCCTTTGAATACCCCCGCGCACCGTTCAGCTGTATGGCTGTATCCGCTGCCCTATGCAGGGTGTCGGCAACCTGGATTTTCGCCATGGACACCTGTTTTCGTGCCTTGTCACCCTGGTCCAGTGCCCAGGCCGCCCGCATCGTCAGCAGTCGACCCAGCTCTATCTGCATGGCGACGTCGCCCAGCATGAGCTGCACTGATTCCCTGTCGGCAAGACGGATTCCAAAGCCCTCACGCTCGTCAACGTAGGCCCGTGCGATGTCCAGACACCGCCGCGACAGGCCAAGCCACCGCATGCAATGGGTCAGCCGGGCCGTACCCAACCGAATCTGCGTCAGCTTCAGGCCATCGCCGACATCCATCAGCCGGTTTTCGTCGGGAATTTCCAGCCCGTCGAACCGAAGTTCGCAATGTCCGCCATGTTCTTCGGGTCCCATGATCGGAATTCGGCGCACAATTTCCCATCCGGGCTGATCCTTGTGAAACAGAAAGGCCGTCAGCCCCTTGCGCGGATCGTCAGACGTTTTTGCAATCAGAATGAAATGACTGGCCGCACCAGCGCCCGTGATGAACCACTTGTGGCCATGCACGTTCCAGACATTCCCATTCCGGACAGCCCGTGTTCGGATCATTGACGGGTCGGAACCCCCGCCAGGCGCCGGTTCGGTCATGATGAAGGAGGAGCGCACGGTTCCGTCGATGATGGGCTGCAGCCAGGTATCCTTCTGATCGTCGCGGGCAACCCGGTTCAGAATGAACATGTTTCCATCGTCCGGCGCGGCGCAATTGAAAACGACCGGCCCAAAGATCGACCGGTTCGCTTCCTCGTAAAACACAGCCATGGCCTGGGTGTTCAGGCCAAGACCGCCGCGATCCGCCGGCATCTGAGGCGCCCATAGTCCGGCAGCCTTCGCTTCGTCGCGCAGCCGGACCAACAGGCCTTCGTCGATATTTTCATATTCGTCAAAAGATGCGGGGTCGCCCTCCAACGGGATCAGCTTGTCCCCCACGAACGAGCGCACCTTTAGGCGAAGCGCCTCTATTTCCGAAGGAATGGTAAAGTTCATCAACAATCAGCCTTTAAAGAAAGGGGCCGGCGAAAGGATTTTGTTCCGCATTTTCTGCATTAACGGCATGGCAGCCGCCAGATACTCGCCCCAGCCCGGATCTGCTGCCAGCTTGGCGCGCTTTGCAGCACGATCCGCAATATCGTCATAGGCCCACATGTGCACGACCTGGTTCAGTTCACCAATGTCCATGGAGACGTACCAGCCGATCGGTTCCCCCAGATACTTGCGCTGAAGGGGCAGCCCCTTTTCTTCGTAAATCTTCAGGAAATCATTCAGTTTTCCCGGGTGTAAATCATAGGTTCGATGGTCGACGATCATAGAAACTGTACCTTTCGATCTTTCAGAATTTCATCCGTATCAGGGCGTTACCAGAGCGTGCCCGCCATCGACCGTCAAGACGGTCCCGGTCGTCCAGGAGGAAGCGCCGCTGCACAAATAAAGCAGCGCGCCGTCCAGGTCTTCCGGCGTACCGAAACGTCGGATCGGCAGGTTCTTTTTCATTGCCTGGCCAGCATCACTTTGAAGGAAGGCCCTGTTCAGGTCGGTTTCCACATAGCCCGGCGCGATGGCATTTACGCGAATTCCGTACTTTGCCCATTCGTAGGCAAGTGCGCGGGTCATATGCGAAAGCCCCGCCTTGGAAACACAGTACGAGATTTCGGACTTTGAGACCCGCTCCGCCAGCAGACTGGAAATATTCACGATGGCACCGCCGGATTCCTGGTCCGCCATCGCCCGCGCCGCAGCCTGTGCCATGAAGAAGGCGCCCTTCAGATTGACGTCCAGGACGGAGTCCCAATCAGCTTCCGTCTGCTTCAGTGACGGCTTCGGGACAACCGTACCCGCATTGTTAACCAGAAGATCGATCCCCCCCAGTTGCCGGATCGTGGATTCTGCGCACGCGCTGATGGTTCCGGTGTCAGCCAGGTCCAAGGCCACGGCATGAACCGCCCTGCCCGTCATTGCGCGAATTTCCCCTGCCAAATCATCCAGGCGATCGACCCTGCGCGCTGCAATCGCGACATCAGCACCTGCCTTGGCAAGTGTCATCGCAAAGTGCCGCCCGAACCCGCTCGATGCGCCGGTTATCAGGGCGCGTTTTCCATCAACACGCAGTTCCATGATTGGTTGCCTCTGGTTTTCCGATTACAGGTCCTTGGCGCGGGACCGAAGAACGAATTTCTGGATCTTGCCTGTCGCGGTTTTCGGCAACGGTCCGAATATGACGGTCGACGGTGCCTTGAAGCGAGCCATGTTTTCCTTGCAATAGGCTATGACGCCCGCCTCATCCAGCGCGCCTTCCTTACCCGGGGACGGCGTGACAAAGGCACACGGCGTTTCCCCCCATTTTTCATCCGGTTTCGCGACGACGGCCGCTTCCATGATGTCCGGGTGCCTGAACAGCACCTCCTCTACCTCCAAAGACGAGATGTTCTCGCCGCCGGAGATGATGATGTCCTTGGCCCGGTCCTTGATCTCGACATAGCCGTCCGGGTGCATGACCGCCAGATCGCCGGTGTTCAGCCATCCATCCTTCAGAGTTTCTTTGGTCGCAGCCGGGTTTTTCAGATACCCGCGCATGACGGTGTTGGATTTCAGCATCAAGACACCGATCGTCTCTCCATCCGCGGGTACGTCTTCGAACGTTTCGGTGTCTGCGACGCGCTGGCCTTCCAATGCCACCATGGCAACACCTTGGCGGGCCATCAACGGTGCCCGGTCGGAAAGGTCCATGTCGTCCCAATCCGGCTGCCATGCACAGACGGTGGAAGGGCCGTAGCATTCCGTCATGCCGTACATATGGGTTACATTGAAACCCATTCCTTCCATACGCGCGATTACGGACGATGGCGGCGCCGCACCGCCGGTACAGACTTCCACCCTTTGCGGAAAGCTGACTTTCTGGTCGTCGGGTGCATGGATCAACATCGTCAGGACGATCGGCGCGCCACACATGTGCGTCACGCCATGGTCACGAATCATCGGGAATATCAGGGCCGGGTCTACCTGACGCAGGCATACATGGGTGCCGCATGCCGCCGTCACCGCCCAAGTGTAGGTCCAGCCGTTGCAATGGAACATCGGTAATGTCCAAAGATAGACGGACCGCGCATTCACCTGAAACGTCAGCGCATTTGACAATGCATTAAGATAGGCCCCGCGATGGTGGTAAACGACCCCTTTTGGATTGCCCGTGGTCCCGGATGTATAGTTCAGGGCCAGTGCGTCCCATTCATCACCTGGCAGTGCGCCTTCAAATTCCGGATTCCCTTCTTCCGACAGCATCTTTTCATAATCGGTGGTTCCGATTCGCGGCCCGTCCGGCGCAACCGGGTCGATGATGTCAATGCGGATATCCGGCACATTGGAAGTCATAGCCAATGCCTCGGACATGACCCCGTTCAGGGACGATTCTGACAGAACCGCCTTTGATTCGGCATGTTCCAGGATGAACGCGATGGTTTTGGCATCTAGTCGTGTGTTCAACGCATTAAGAACGGCACCGATCATCGGAACCGCATAATGCGCTTCCAGCAGTGCCGGAATATTGGGGGATAGAACCGAAACCGTGTCCCCGCGACCGATCCCGCGAGCCTGCAGGGCGGACGCAAAACGTCTTACACGTTCATAGAACTGGGAATAGGTATATCGCAGCGGGCCATGGATAACCGCGACCCGATGTGGGAAGACGACCGCCGCGCGCCGAAGAAAACTGACCGGACTTAAAGGCACATAGTTCGCCCCAGTCTTGTCTAAATCGCGGTCAAATATAGTGTTTTGGCGATCCTGCATTCGGCCAGCTCCCGCTCCGGTCCTTTAGTTTTTGCTCGCAAGACTGCGGTCATTTGGTATCTTTGTCCGCGAGTGGACTGCTGCGGTCAAGTCTGAACCCGACATTAAAGGGTCACCCGTGACCCGATTTTGTCAGACGAAAAGGCAAAGGACGCGATGCCGCATATTGCTTATCTTTTGATCGGTGACCCGAACCCGACCCGGGCGCTTGCCTGGGCGGAGGAACTGGGGGCCGGCGGTTATCGCTGTATTACCGCAACCGATCCCCATTCCCTGATTGCGCTTACCGAATCGCAACAGCCGGATGTTGTCCTGATCGGGGATTACAGCGCCCCCGTCGATAGCCTGAGCATCGCCCAGGCCCTTAAGGAAGCCGACGCCACCAATCAGATTCCGGTTGTCCTTTTGGATGCGTCCGCGAACGCGACTCTGATGACCGGTGCCAGGGAAATTGGCATCGACGATGTATTCGTCAAAGGGGAGTCCCTGGACGAGGTGGTCGTACGACTTCCGCGGCTTACGCGGTCTTCCATCATGTCGGCGGAGCTGCGTCGTCGCGTGGCTACGGCTGCTGAATTCGGTGTCGCGGTCGATCCGCGAACTTATCGCCGCGGATATCCCGAACGGCCGTTGGTTATGACCGTAGCCCGCGACCAGGCCGTACGGGAAAGAATGGCCCAGACCCTGAACGAAGACGGGTTGGACAGCACGGTCGAAGAAAGCCCCTTCAAGGCAGCGGACGGGTTGGATGACGGTCGGTACGATGCCGCCGTCATTTCGATTGGCCCGAAGGACGATTTTGGTCCGGCGCAGTATATGTGCGGCCATATTCGAAATAATCCCCGGCTTTTCAATCTACCGACGCTGGTGCTGCAGGAAACGACAGGCAACGGGGGTGACAACGCCCTTTATCGCGGTGGCGCGGCCATCGTCCTGTCGTCGCCGAACGCCCACGAGCATATGGCGACCTATATTCATATGCTGATCGCGCGGCAGCGGCTTCGCTGGACGATGCGCGATCCGTTCAAGGCCACGCTGGCTCGGCTTACGGCGGACAAGACCGGAAAATGTTATTCCCGCGCATTCTGGGACCGCCATTCGGAAACATTGGTCAGGACCGCGAACGAACGGTCCAGCAGTCTTGCTGTAGGGTATATAACGTCGCCGACACTGGCACGTGTTCGTGACGAATATGGCGACGACAGCGCGGAAATTCTGGCCCACCAGTTGGCGGACTGGATTACCGGCATGACGCGGATTGAAGATCTTGTTGCGCGCGTTGACAAAGACAGTTTCGGGATACTTCTTCCAGGGACGCCCGAAAAGGAAGCCAACCGGGTCGTTCAACGTATCGTCGGCATCCTCCATCGTTCGGAATTCCATCTGGGGGAAGAGGTCATGAAATCGATAAGCACCCTGGCGGATGCCGGCACCAGCGGCATTCAGAAGTCCGACACGCACGAAGACATGCTGGAGCGGGCACGAAAAGCGGCAATTTGACAGTCGTCCCCGGCACTGGCCATTGATGCCACGCAGGCCCATATTACCGCGATGATTCAGAATGTACCCTTAAGCCCGCAGGATCAGGCGGTCCTGTTGTTGGGAGAAACCGAAGGCTGGCCGCTGGCGCCGGTTATCGACTGGCTTCTTCGTGATGGCTGCCTGTTGAATGACGCCCGAGACCTGAATGCGGGCCTTGGCAGGCAACTTGTCAGGGTAGGCGCCGAAATTTCCCGCATCCGCCTTGCCTTCTGGACATTGCACCCGCTTGTCGCGGCGATAGCACACCAGTGGCACCGCGATGGCCATACAGATACGTTCGAGGTTTCCCACAGCATATTTCAGTCCGACAAATATATCGGCAGCCCGGCGGAAGAACTGCGCACAAAGAAAGTGCCTGTCCGCTATCGGTTGGCGGAAATCGAACTGGATCCGAAAAAACACCATTCGCTGCTGTTCGACCTGCGCGATCAGGGACAAACCGACTATTACGCCATCCCGATGGTGTCATTCACAGGCCAAGTCGACAGCCTGTTCCTGAATACGGATGTCCCCGGCGGGTTCACCGATGCCGACATTGCGAAATTCGATGCGCTTGCCCGGTTTCTTCTGCCGGTAATCGAATCGATCTCGCAGCACCGCTTGTCCGTCGCCCTGCTGGACACTTATGTCGGGCAACGAACGGGTCGGCGTGTACTGGAAGGGCGTATCAAACGCGGCGATGGCGAGGTTATCAAAGCGGCCCTTTGGTTCAGCGATCTGCGGGACTTCACGCACCTTACAGAAACACTTCCCGCGCAGGACCTGCTGGACCATCTGAACAGCTATTTCGAGTTCATCTACAACGCAGTTGAACTCTATGACGGCGAGGTCCTGCGATTTATCGGAGATGCCATGTTGATTGTCTTTCCGATTGAACGGTCTGGTGGCGTCGACCAGGCGTGTCGGAATGCGCTGGCCGCGGCACAGGACTCTTTCAACGGTCTTGCGACGCTGAATCACCGGCGAAAGCGACAAGGCAAGCCGGAGGTAAAGTTCGGTGTCGGTCTGCATTTGGGCGAAGTGATCTACGGCAATGTCGGTGCGCCGACCCGGCTGGATTTCACCGTGATGGGACCCGCGGTAAACAGGACGGCGCGCCTTGAATCCCTCACCAAACAGGTTGACCGCCCGCTACTGATGTCGGACGAGTTCATCCGGCACATAGATGCCGGGACAGAGGATATGGGTGCCTTTGAAGTCAAGGGAATGCGCCAACCACTGGCAGCGCACGCATTGAAGGGCGGCCTTTAGCGCCGCCTGCGCTATTTCAGTTTCGTGCGTCGCGGCGGCCGCGGCGGAATATGCCGGACCCGTTCACGCCAGACTGTGATCAGTCCGCCGACAATGATGATGGCACCACCCGCCAATGAAACAAGCGTTGGCACTTCGCTGAAAATCGCAAACCCCAGCACCGCTGCGATAGGCAGCGCCATATAATCAAATGGCGCAAGCATGCTTGCCTCCCCATAGCGATAGGCAAGCGCCAGAAGGTATTGTTGAACGCCACCGGCAAGGCCCAACCCCGCAAGCAATGCCCAGTCCCATGCGGCCAGGTCCGTTTCCCACCCAACAAACAGCGACGCGATTAGAAACACGACCGTCCCCGTCGCATTATGAAAAAGCGCTATCGTCAGCGGTGCTTCGGTGTTGCTCATCCGGCGAATAAACACCGGGACGAAACCGGCAGACAGGGCCGCAAGAATTCCCGCCGCGGCGCCCACAAAAGAAATCTCACCATTTCCCTGCCCTGGTCCGGCAACCAGAAGCATGCCGCAAATTCCAAGCCCCAGAGCGAACAGCCTGTATGGGCCTACCCTCTCCCCCAGGATTGGGACGGCATAGATTGTAACGAACAAAGGGGCCGCACTGACCAGGGCGGTGGCATCCGCAAGCGGCAGTTCCGACACGGCAAGAAAGTAAAAGCCAAGCCCCATCATTCCCGTAACGGACCGCAGGGCATGTTCCACGGGGCGCTTGGTACGCAACAGGGATATACCGCCCTGGCGCGACGCCATGACGGCGGGAAATATCAACGCCAGCACGAAACGGAAGAACAGAATTTGAAGAAGGGGAACTTGACCGTCCAGCACTTTGACTGCAACCGCAATCATGCCCATGAAAAAAATTTCGACCAGCAGGATTGCAATCGCACGGATGGGATCGTTTTCCTGGCCAGACTGCGCCCTGTTCATAACGGCTCTTTCAATCCGGCCCATTCAGTGATGGAGAAACACCCTTACCAGAGACGTCAATTTCCATAACAGAGGGGCGTTACATGCTTCTGATTATCGCGAACACATACTTCAAAAAGGCCGGAATTTCGCATGATGACCAGGAAATAGGTGACAAATCATTCGCAACCGGTCGCTCACAGATAAAAATCGAGGCCGAGGTTTGTGGTCAAACAGATACGGCGACGGAACAAAGCAATTCGCCAGAAAACTAGGGAGTTTCCTGAAGTCCAATGCGTCTTTCACTCTTTGCGTCGAAAAGATGCAAGGCGGACGCCGGCGCAGAGAACTGCATGGTTTGCCCCACCTCCGCGGAAACAATGCCATCAAGGCTCACGGTCAAGGAAATATCGGTTCCCTTAACTGTCCCGTGAAGCAGCGTCACGCCTCCCAGGAGTTCGGCCATCTCAACACACAAACCGATCGTGCCCTTTTCGTCGGGAACCAAATGTTCCGGTCGAACGCCCACCGTCACACTGCCGTTCGCGCTGGTTTCTGTCTCAAGCGTCGGGCCATTCGCAATCACAACCGAATTTCCGGTTGCTTCTCCCGGGAGAAAGTTCATCGACGGACTTCCAATAAAGCCCGCCACAAAGACCGAAGCGGGCCGTTCGTACAGTTCTATCGGTGTGCCGAATTGCTCGACATAGCCGCCGTTCAGAACCATCAGCCTGTCGCCAAGCGTCATTGCTTCGACCTGATCATGGGTTACGAAAATCGACGTCACGCCCAGACGTCGTTGCAGTTTTCGGATTTCTAGCCGCATCTGGACACGGAGCTTTGCGTCCAGGTTGGATAGAGGCTCATCAAACAGAAATACCTGCGGATCGCGCACGATGGCGCGCCCCATTGCGACCCGCTGGCGCTGCCCCCCGGAAAGTTGTCGGGGCTTCCGGTCCAAATACGGTCGAATTTCAAGAATATCCGCGGCTTCTTCGACACGGCGGTCGATCTCGGCCCTGGGCAGCTTTCGGATCTTTAGACCGTATGCCATGTTTTCCCGCACGCTCATATGCGGATAAAGCGCGTAATTCTGGAAAACCATCGCAATGTCGCGATCTGCCGGCTCCAGGTCGTTCACTCGCTTACCATTGATGGAAACTTCTCCGGAGGTCACGGTCTCCAGTCCGGCAACCATGCGCAGCAAGGTAGATTTTCCGCATCCTGACGGCCCGACAATGACGATGAACTCGCCGTCTTCGATTGCCGCATCGACATGATGCAGCACCTGGACCGGGCCATAGGTCTTTGTCAGTGCGTCGAGTTTTATTTCAGCCATTTCAAGAGTGCGCCTTACTTGTCGGTCTCTGTCAGCCCTTTGACGAAGAGCTTTTGCATACCAATCACCACGAAGACCGGCGGGATCATCGCCAATAGTGCGGTCATCATAATGACGTTCCATTGCGGCGACTGTTCAGCCGCCTCAAGCATCTGCTTAATCGACATCACGATCGTAATCATGTTGGAATCGGTCGTAATCAGCAGCGGCCAAAGATACTGGTTCCAGCCGTATATGAAGAGAATTACGAACAGGGCGGCGATGTTCGTCCTGCTTAAGGGGATCAGTATATCCCAGAAGAACCGCATAGGACCTGCCCCGTCGATCCGAGCGCTTTCAAGCATCTCGTCCGGGATTGTTAGGAAAACCTGCCGGAACATGAATGTGGCTGTTGCAGACGCAATGAGCGGAATCGACAGGCCCCAATAACTGTTCAGCATTCCAAGATCCGCGATCACTTCAAAAGTCGGCAGAATGCGGACTTCGACCGGAAGCATGAGGGTAATGAATATCATCCAGAAGAACCCCATCCGGAACGGAAACTTGAAGTAGATGATTGCAAAGGCGGAAAGCAGTGAAATCGCGATCTTTCCGCAGGCAATCATCAGGGCCATCAGCAGACTGTTGAGCAACATCCGCCAGACCGGGGCGGTTTCGGTCCCTGCCAAGCCCTGACCAAACAGGGTGCGCGTTAGATTCTCGAAGAAGTGGCCACCCGGAAGGACAGGAATTGGCGCCACAAGCATGCGTGTCTCTTCATGGGTAGCGGCCACAAACGTGATCCATACCGGCAAAGCAACGATCGCGATCCCCAGCAATAGAACGGCATGGGTTACGACGGTCAGAATTGATCTGTTCTCGACCATCAGTACTCGACCTTCTTCTCAATAAACTTGAACTGTACAACCGTCATCGCGATCACCAGAATCATCAGGATCACCGATTGCGCCGCCGACCCGCCTAGATCAAGCCCGACAAAACCATCATTGAAGACCTTGTAGACCAGCGTCGTCGTCGAATTCGCGGGGCCGCCCTGGGTCACTGCATGAATGATCCCGAACGTGTCGAAGAACGCATAGACCGCGTTGATCACCAACAAGAAGAATGTGGTGGGCGAAATCAGCGGGAACACGATCGTGGCGAAGCGCCGCATCGGCCCGGCGCCGTCAATTGCCGCTGCCTCTATGATCGATCGCGGAATGCTCTGCATGGCAGCCAGATAGAAAAGGAAGTTATAGGCAACCTGCTTCCAAGCGGCGGCGACAATGACCAGAAACATCGCATGACCGCCGTTGAGATAGTGATTCCATTCATACCCGATCGCGCTTAGCAGATACGGAAATATTCCAAGTGTCGGATTAAAGATGAAGACCCAAAGCGCACCTGCCAGGACCGGGGCCACGGCATAGGGCCATATCAACAGCGTGTTGTAGGCGGTTGCACCGCGGACCGCTCGGTCCGCAAACGCCGCAAGAACAAGCGCCACAGCCATCGACAACAACGCAACACAGGCGGAGAAGAAAATCGTTCGACCGAAGGTATCGAGGTAATGCTCGTTCCCGGCCAGATAAACGAAATTCTCAAACCAGACGAACTCGGTGGAAAAACCGAAGGCATCCTCCACCAGGAAAGACTGATAGACAGCCTGGCTGGCGGGCCAGATAAAGAAGATCAACGTGATAATGATCTGCGGCGCCACCAATAGGTAGGGCAGCAGCGAGGTCGGAAAATGAACGCGCTTGATCATGAGTTTCTCAAACGAGAATTCAACTGGACATGAACAGGTCGGAACAACCGGAACCGACTAAAGTCCCGAATTGTCCCAACCTTCGTTCACTCAACCAGCCTGATCAGTTCGTACGTTCAAAGCGGCGCAGCAGCTCATTGCCACGCTCAACGGCGTCGTCCAGGGCTTCTTCCGCCGTCTTATCACCAGCCCAGATCGCTTCCATCTCTTCATTGATGACATCGCGAACCTGAACAAAGTTTCCGAACCGCAAACCGCGCGACGCAGGGGTCGGTTGGTTCAGGCTCAACTGCTGGATGGCCGTGTCCGTGCCCGGATTCTCATCATAGAACCCCTGCGACTGGCTCAACTCGTACGCCGCGGTCGTAATCGGGACGTAGCCGGTTTCCTGATGCCACCATGCCTGCACTTCTGCCGACGAGAGATACGTCATGAACTGTGCAAGACCTGTGTAGGCTTCCTGCTCGTGTCCGCTAAGTGCCCAAAGAGTGGCCCCTCCGATGATGGAGTTCTGCGGTTCGTCCGCGACCGCCGTATCAAGCGGGAGCATTGTCTGTCCGAATTCGAACTCCGCTTGCGACTTGATCGAGCCGTAGTAGGCGGAGGAATTCATCCACATGCCGCATTCGCCATTCGTGAATTTCGGCAGACTGTCGCCCCTGCGGCCGCTATAGACGAACAGATTGCCGTCCATCATGGACGCAATATCGTCCAACCTCGCCGCCACGGCATCGTTGTTGAAGGTGAATTCGGTATCAAGGCCGGCAAAGCCGTTCTCCTGCGTCCCCATCTCAATGTTATGCCAGGCCGAATAGTTCTCGATCATGACCCAGCTCTGCCAGCCGAACGAGAAACCACACTCCATACCGTTGTCGACAAGTGCCTGTGATGCGGATCGCATTTCTTCCCAAGTCGTCGGCGGCTCTACTCCCGCGGCCGCGAGCGCATCAGCGTTGTACCACAGGACAGGCGTTGAGCTGTTGAACGGCATCGACAGAAGCTCGCCATCCGGAGTCTGATAATAGGAAACAACGGCCGGCAGGAACGCGGCACCATCGAAGGGCTCGCCAGCGTCCTCCATCAATTGCTCAATTGGATAGATGGCACCTTCCGCCGCCATCATCGTGGCTGTTCCAACCTCAAAGACCTGAACCAGATGCGGATGCTCGTCCGCTCGGAACGCTGCAATCGCAGCGGTCATCGTCTCGGTGTAGTTCCCCTTGTAGGTTGGGACGACGACATATTCTGATTGAGATGCATTAAAGTCCGCGGCAATGCGATCGACACGCTCGCCGTTCGTACCGCCCATAGCGTGCCACCAATGGATTTCCGTCTGTGCGTAGGCAGAAGTGGCCAACAGCGCAGAACATAACGCTCCGCCTGCGGCGAAAAATAGCTTATTCATGATAAATCCCCGTTTCATTGTGATAAGCCCTGCGCATTCTTCGGCGCTCGGCGGAAACAAGGTTAACGCGCGGGCAGAAGCGATGGCAAGAGTCCCGTGTAGGGAACGGAGGGCTTTGTATCGTGGATCGATGGCATACGCATTTCGAACTCGTTGGAGTTTTCTTACAATAGTGTAATGGCGGCCCCTGCAGGACTCGAACCTGCAACCGTTCGCTTAGAAGGCGAGTGCTCTATCCAGTTGAGCTAAGGGGCCGGATTAACGGCGGATGCAAGAGAACCCGCAAATAAATCCAGACGGGCGTCAGTGCGTCCAGGGCCGGCGTCTGTCAAACGAGAAATTGTCGGCATAGGCCTTTGGCCTGATCCGTCGTTCCCGCGGTTTTTCGACGGTATATGAATACCCATGCTTTTTGGCATAGGCGACCGCCTCCTCCTGTGTATCAAACAGAAGACGGACCTGTTTGCGCGTGTCAGCGGACCCCACCCACCCCATCAATGCGTCGGGACGGCTGGCGTCCGTCGGTTCGAACTCCAAAGTCCATTCTTTCGTCTGACCACGGCCGGATTGCATGGCGGTTTTGGTGGGTTTGTAGATCCTGACTTCCACTTGGACGGCCTCCTCAAAAAACCGAAAATCACTTCATCGATCCCCTAATATCACGATCATTCCGCCATTCCCAGACGGAAGGTTGCGCCCATCTGGCGTCGGACCTGCATCAATGTAAAAAAACCTTCTTTGTTTTCATTTATTGGATACTATCCACTTATTGGGGAAATCGGAGGGTTTAACGTGAACAATCTGCTTAGAATTTGCGCCGCCTTGGCGGTGGTTTTTTTTGTTGGTGCCGCACAGGCACAGACCATTCCCATGGTTACCGGGAACAACTACTATCCTTATTCCGATGAGCGCCTGACAGGTGGCGGGTTGGCGACCATCATCGTCACCGCCGTTCTGGAAAAGATGGGGGCCACCCCGCAGATCGAATTCATGCCATGGGGAGATGGCTACAATTCCGCCCTTGCCGGTCAGCATGTCGGGACCTTCCCCTATATCTATACTGACGAACGGCATCAGCAATTTTTGTATTCCGACCCGATTTTTGCCGTTCGCCCGCACATTTTTCACAGCACCTACCAATCGCACGCGCTTACCACGTTGGATGACATGAACGGATTGACCCTGTGCGTACCGAACGGGTGGGCGGTAGACAGTTATCTTTCTGAATTGGTTGATAATGGTTCGCTCACGGTGGTGACCGGAACAAATGTCGTCGGATGTTTCCAGGCGCTGCGGGAAGGCACAGTCAACGCGGTGTCCATGGACCGTCGGCTGGGTACCGTTGCCGCGCGACTGGTAGACGAAACGACCTGGTTCAAGGCCGTCCGTGTATCGGAAGAATCAAATTCTCACTACGTGATCGTCTCCCGCGTGGTACCGCACGGGCGCGAGTGGCTGGATCTGTTCAACGCCGCGTTGCGTGAACTCCAGGGGGACGGAACCATCGCCGCGCTGACCCAGCAATATTACGAAAGTTACGAATGATACGGTTTCTGCCGCTTATCACGGTGCTGGCGTGGTTGCCCGTCAGTGCGTCCGCGCAGTCGGTTCCCGCCGCCGACTGCGGCGTACTTGGTCAGTCCAACGTCATCGCAGAACCGTGGGAGGTGAACTCCCTCGGCAGGGGCGATGGACAGGTTCGGCTCTATAAGGCTTGGGACCATGACGCACCGGAAGGCCAAGGTTCCGTCCTGATCCTGACAAGCCTGAACACCGGTTCCGACGGGCCGCCCAGGCTTTGCCGGATTCTGCTCCGAACCGGAACGATCCATATGGATCGTGCTGAGGGGTATGACGACCGGGACAGTGTCGTCTTCTTTGTACCCTACGCGGATCGAGACCATTTGACGGGGGCGGAACTGGAAGAACAGAGTTTCGGATTTCGCGTTGACCTGTCGACCGGTGAATTATCCGAGATGTAGCGCTGTTTCGTCGGAAACCCGCTACTACCGGATAGGTCTGCGAATCAACCGTGGAACCGACACATGCACGACCTCGCCCTGCTGATTGACCTGCATCTGGACGCGGATCGCCAGGGGCCCGGCGGCGACGACGAAACCCGTCTTGCTATGGCGTTGTCACGCCTTCGCGGCACGCGCGGATTGCGGATCGCCGACATCGGCTGCGGGACCGGCGCATCGGCGCTTTTGCTGGCGCAGGACCTGGACGCCAATGTTACAGCCATCGATCTTTTGCCGGAATTTGTGAAACGTCTGGAAACAAGGGCTGCAGAACGTGGCCTGGAAGACCGCATAGAAACCAAAGTTGCGTCAATGGACGCCCTGCCCTTCGGCGACCGTTCCTTGGATGCGATCTGGTCCGAAGGCGCGATCTATAATATCGGCTTTGAAAACGGAATTCGTGCGTGGCGGCGTTTTCTGCGCCCCGGTGGCATCCTTGCAGTGTCCGACCTGACATGGCTGACGCATGATCGACCCCCGGACTTGGAAAGCCACTGGCGCACGCAGTATCCCGGCGTGGCCACCGCCGCGGAAAAACTGGCTGCCCTTGAAACGAACGGATATTCGCCGGTTGGATATTTTTCTTTGCCTGCGCACTGTTGGCTGGAAAACTACTACCGACCAATGCAGCGGCGGTTTTCCAATTTCCTGGAACGCAACGCGAATTCAGAATCCGCAAGGGCCATTGTTTCCGCCGAGGAGAAAGAAATCGCCCTTTATGAGCATCATTTCAGCCATTTCGGATATGGCTATTTTATCGCACGCAGGACGGCGTAGCTCTCACAAAATTGGGCGATTGGTCGGGGCGGCTGGATTCGAACCAACGACCCTCTGCTCCCAAAGCAGATGCGCTACCAGGCTGCGCTACGCCCCGACGGTCTGATGGACGCAGGTGTTTAGGCGGATTTCAGCGCATAGGCAATCCCTTCCAGGTCTTCAACCGTAAACAATTGAACTGCCGGGTCCGAATGGATTGGCGAACCGGACGGACCGCCTTTACTGATACGGATGTTCTATGTTGCTGTACCGACAACTAATCTATGGATCGTCGCCGGAAATGCCCAAAAACATGAGCGGTCGAAGCCGCCGGTTAACAAAGGAAAGAAACGCCAGACATGACGACACGCCCGAATTCGCTGAAACTCAACAAACTCCAGGCACGGACACTTGCTTTGGCGCAGGTTGTGGCAAAAGACCCCGCCCTGGCACATCGCGACGACGCGACTGGCGACACGCACATTCCGGCCCTGCCCCACCCGCATGGGGACCATGTGCATATCGGTTCCTTCGTGGTTTCCACCCGCGAAATCAGTGGGTTTTCAAATCCCGCCGTTTGGGCAGCACTGACCAGAAAAGGATTGGCCAAAGAAACAACCCTGCCCGCTGTCACGCTTACGCAGGCGGGGCTGGATTACGATACCGGGCTGGGTCATCTGTTTCAGACTGTTTCGGACCACTGACCGAACACGCCTGACGGCTCTATTCCCATTCGATGGTGCCGGGCGGTTTCGATGTGACGTCATAGACCACCCGGTTGATGCCGCGCACTTCATTGATGATCCGGGTCGCAACGCGGCTCAAAAACGCATGTTCGAACGGATAGCTGTCGGCGGTCATACCGTCGCTGGACGTCACCGCCCGCAATCCGCACACATGATCGTAGGTCCGCGAATCCCCCATGACGCCGACCGTTTTGACCGGCAGCAGGACGGCAAACGCCTGCCAGATTTCGTCATACAGCCCTTCGTTCCGAATCTCTTCCAGGTAAATGGCGTCCGCCTTGCGCAAAATATCCGCCTTTTCCCGGTCCACTGGGCCCGGAATGCGAATCGCAAGACCGGGACCGGGGAACGGGTGCCGTCCGATCATGCTTTCGGGCAGGCCCAGTTCGCGGCCCAGTTCGCGCACCTCATCCTTGAAAAGCTCCCGAAGCGGTTCGACCAGGGCCATGTTCATGCGTTCTGGAAGACCGCCGACGTTGTGATGTGATTTGATCGTTGCCGAAGGCCCCCCGGCAAAGGACACGCTTTCGATTACATCGGGGTATAGCGTCCCTTGCGCCAGGAAATCCGCGCCTCCGACATTCTTTGCCTCTTCCTCGAACACATCGATGAATAGCCGCCCGATGGTCTTTCGCTTCTTTTCCGGGTCATCGACACCGAACAGTTCCCCCAGGAACAGGTCCGATGCATCACGATGAACCAGCGGGATGTTATAGTGATCCCGGAACAGGCGGACGACCTGTTCGCTTTCCCCAAGTCGCATCAGGCCGTGGTCGACATAGATACAGGTCAGTTGTTCGCCGATGGCTTCGTGAATCAGGACCGCGACGACAGAGCTGTCCACGCCGCCCGAAAGGCCGCAAATCACGCGACCCGACCCCACCTGACGGCGGATCCCTTCGATCGCCTGTGCCTTGAATGCCGCCATTGTCCAGTCGCCCGAACATCCGCAGACGACATGCACGAAGTTCGAAATCAACCGTGCGCCGTCCGGTGTGTGGACGACTTCCGGGTGAAACTGAACCGCGTAGAAACGTCTGTCGTCGTTGGCGATCGCCGCATAGGGGGCATTCGCGCTTTTGCCGACGACGCGGAACCCGTCCGGCAGGGCCGTCACCCGGTCCCCATGGCTCATCCAGACCTGCGGATGCCCCCCTTTCTGCCAGACCCCTTCAAACAGGGTGCAATTATCCGTCACTTCCAACTGCGCCCGACCGAATTCCTGATGGTCCGACCCTTCGACCGTACCGCCAAGCTGCGCGCACATGGTCTGTTGGCCATAGCAGATGCCCAGAATCGGTACCCCCAGCGAATAGACGATTTCAGGCGCGCGCGGCGTATCGGAGTGGGTCACGCTGGCCGGGCCGCCCGACAGGATGATCCCGGTCGGGTTGAAGGCACGGATCTCGTCGTCAGAGAACGCATTGAACGGGTGAATTTCGGAATAGACACCAGCCTCGCGAACGCGCCTGGCGATTAGTTGGGTCACCTGACTTCCGAAATCGAGGATGAGAATACGGTCGTCTACATCAATGTCTGTCATGGCAATGATTCCAGTCGTTTATCGCGCGGACTTGAGTTCAGTCTAATTCGGGCGTTTGGCCACCATGTCTATTTCAACCAATGCGCCGACAGCCAGGCCGGTCACGCCGATCGTCGTTCGCGCCGGCAACTTTCCGGCTTCGAAATAGGAAACGTAGGTTTCGTTCATAACCGCGTAATCGCGGTCGAAGTGCGTCAGATAGAGTCGGCATTGCACGACATCGGAAAGCGTCAGGCCCACGCCGTTCAGAATGATGATCAGATTGTCCATCACCCGGCGCGTCTGTGCTGCTATCCCGTCGGGAAGCGGTTTCGTATCGTCCTTCGGATCGGTCGGCATTTGACCTGTCAGAAAGACAAAGCCCCCGGCCTCCGTCGCGTGGGAAAAGGGTGCAACCGGTGTGGGACCGTCTGCGATCATAAAATGCTGAATGTCGGCCATGGCCCGAATCCCCCTTTCCCTTGCTTTGTGCGCTAATGAACCAGCTTGCGCCCCAGAACCGCAACGAAGAACCCATCCGTACCATGATCCGCCGGCGTAAGACGCAGGTGCATGGCGTCCGCGTCCACCGGACAATCGACGCCCGGAAGGCTCGCCTGCCAGACTTCCTGAATGGGATGCGCAAAAAACGACTGGTTTTCAGCAAGGAACCGGTCGATCTGTTCCTCGTTTTCTTCCCGCAGGATGGAACAGGTGACGTAGATCAGCCGCCCGCCTGGGGAAACCAGCCGCGCCGCGCTTTCCAGAATACCCGCTTGCTTGCCGGTCAGTTCATTGAGCCCTTCCGGTGTCAGCGACCATTTCTGATCGGGATTCCGGCGCCACGTACCGGAACCGGAACAGGGCGCGTCCACCAATACCCTGTCGAAGCCACCGTCGAACTTCGCCTTGCGGCGTTTCACCCATTTGTCGCGTTCGGATGACAGATGGCGCGGTTCAACGTTGAAGACCCCTGCCCGCTTGAAACGCTGTTGGGCGCGTTTCAGTCGTGCCTCCGACACGTCACATGCCACGATCCGGCCAGAATTTCCCATTGCGGCTGCCAGCGCCAGGGTCTTCCCACCGGCCCCGGCGCAGAAATCGACCACCTTCATTCCCGGTCTGGCTTCGACCAGAAGGGCCGCCAGTTGCGAACCTTCATCCTGCGGTTCGATCAAGCCGTCCTTGAACGCCTTCGTCCCTGACAGGGGCCGGCGTTCCGGAAGACGAAGACCAAATGGGGACAGTTGCGTCGGGGTGGCTGATATCCCCTCTTCCCGCAGGGCGGTCGCAGCCTCCTCCACCGTTCCTTTCAGGGAATTCACACGAAGGTCCACCGGCGCCTCGTCGCCATGGGCCGCCAATTGCCGTGCGGCGTCATCGCCGTAAAGGCTGGTCAACGCATCCCCCAGGAAATCCGGCACATTGGACGCCACAGGCACCGGCTGGCAGCCAAGTGAGAACCCACGCTGATCTGCCAGTTCGACGGCAACACGTTTTTCCACGGCGGTCAGGGGGGACGGATCATGGCGCTCGCCCGTGAACCGGCTGTCCAGGTCAGTCAGGCGAAGCCCTTCCCCCAGCAAAAGCCATATCAGCATACGCGCCCGTGACGTCGGTACTCCGCCCTGACAGCGCTTCAACCACCAGTCGATCTGCCCCCGTCGGCGCAGCACACCATAGACAGCCTGTGCTATCGCAGCCTTGTCCTTGGAACCGGCATAACGGTTACCGCGCGCCCAATCCGCCAGCAACTTGTCCGCCGGCGGCGCGTCGGCCGGTGCCAGCCGATCCAAAAGATCTATCGCGGCGGAAATGCGTGCGCCGGGTGTCATCCGTACCGACCCCTCATAAAAAGTATCGACAGGACCAACAGCAGGGTCGTTCCGTTTGCCAGGATCAACGCTCCAACTGATAGTTCGGGGACTCCTTGGTCACCGTAATGTCGTGAACGTGGCTTTCACGCAGGCCTGCATTCGTTATCCGCCGGAAGGTCGCCCGATCCTGCATATCCGCAATGGTTCGGCTGCCGGTATACCCCATGGCGGCGCGAAGCCCCCCGACCAACTGGTGCACGACCCCTGCGACCGGCCCTTTGTAAGGGACGCGCCCTTCCACGCCTTCCGGGACGAACTTGTGGCTTTCGGAAACCTCTTCCTGGAAATACCGGTCTGCCGACCCGCGTGACATTGCGCCCGCCGACCCCATGCCGCGATAGGCCTTGTAGGAACGCCCCTGATACAGGAACACCTCCCCCGGTGCTTCCTGTGTTCCGGCCAGCAACGACCCGATCATGACCGCATTCGCGCCTGCCGCAATGGCCTTTGCCATGTCGCCTGAAAACTTGATCCCGCCATCCGCAATGGACGGCACGCCCTGCGCCCGGCAGGCTTCGGATGCTTCGATAATGGCGGTCAGCTGCGGCACACCGACGCCAGCGACAATCCGCGTCGTACAAATCGAACCGGGTCCAATGCCGATTTTCACGGCATCCGCTCCGCTGTCGATCAGTGCCTTGGCACCGTCGGCCGTCGCGACATTGCCGGCGATCACCTGTGCATAGTTCGACAGTTTCTTGACACTGGTGACTTGTTCCAGAACGCCTTTCGAATGGCCGTGTGCCGTGTCGACCACAATTACATCGGCGCCGGCATCCAGAAGGGCTTCCGCACGGGCCAGACCGTCCTTGCCGGTTCCTGTGGCTGCGGCAACACGAAGGCGCCCCTGTTCGTCCTTGCAGGCGTTAGGATAGGCATGGGCCTTCTCAATATCCTTCACCGTGATCAGGCCGACACAGCGTTTTTCCCCGTCGATGACCAGCAGTTTTTCGATACGGTTCTTATGAAGAAGACGTTTTGCCTCCTCCCGGCTGACGCCTTCCGGCACGGTAATCAGGCCGCGCTTTGTCATCAGTTCCTTCACCGGGGTCGAGTTATCCTCGGCAAATCGGACATCGCGGTTGGTCAGGATACCCACCAGCTTCTTGGAACGCTTGGAAATAACCGGGATACCGGAAATCCGGTTCCGTTCCATTATGTCCAATGCCTCGCCCAGTGTCCGGTCGGGATAGATGGTGATCGGGTTCACCACCATGCCGCTTTCGAACCGCTTCACCATGCGAACTTCATTCGCCTGATCTTCGATATCCATGTTCTTGTGGACGACCCCGATGCCACCCTGCTGCGCCATGGCGATGGCAAGCGGCCCTTCGGTGACTGTGTCCATGGCGGCGGATATCAGGGGAATTCCCAGGCTCACGGTCTTGGTCAGCTGGGTTGACGTATTGGTCAACGCCGGAAGAACTTCGGAGTGACCGGGTTGCAGAAGGACGTCGTCGAACGTGAGGGCTTCGGCGAATGACATGGGCGGGCGGTCCCTTTCTGGCTGGCGGTGGCGCGCAATATAGTCGGAGTCCGCCACAATCCAACCGGAATCACCCCACCGCACTGCAAAAATTAATTAAAAAGACTTATTCCCGCCGGTATTGCCTGCAAAACTGACAGATTATTTCGCTAAATCTGAACTCACGATGCAAATCAATGCAGGATTCAGCCGCCTAATCATCCCTGACCGCACGAAATCCGGTGGCGACAACATACATTTCCGGCGATTCCTTGCGGCTGGATGGCGGCTTCATGTGAAAGACCTTCCTGAAATCGCGCTTCAGTTCGTTCAACAGCGCCCCTTCGGTACCTCCCGCGAATACTTTCGCGACAAAGGCCCCTTCCGGTGCCAGCACTTCTTTGGCGAAGGCATAAGCCGTTTCAACCAGCGCCACGATACGCAGATGATCTGTCTTGGAATGGCCGGTCGTGTTCGCCGCCATGTCGGACAGCACGACGTCCGCCTGTCCATCCAGGGCCGCCTTCAGGCGGTCCGGGGCATCATCTTCCATGAAATCGCCGACCAGCAGGGTCGCACCGGCAATCGGATCGCATTCCAAGAGGTCGATACCAACGACACGTGCGTTCTGGCCACAACGGGCCATCGCGATCTGGGTCCATCCACCCGGCGCGCACCCCAGGTCGACAATCCGCGCACCCGGCTTCAGCAGGTGATGCTTGTCGTCGATATCCGCCAGTTTGAATGCAGCGCGCCCGCGATAGCCCAAGCGCCGTGCCTCGGCGACGTAAGGGTCGTTCAGTTGCCGTTCCAGCCACAGTTTTGAGGAAAGCTTGCGACCCCTGGCCGTCTTCACCTTTGTGTAGACGCCGCGCCCGTCCGACACGTTGCGGTGCTTGGATGTTCCGCCTTTTCCGCTTTTCCTGTTCGGCATGGCGACCCCCTTGGTCCCGGTGCAGCATTGTGCGACGAGCCGAATTGCTGGAGGCGACAAATCTTTGAAAGATGGCTGGGGCGCTAGGATTCGAACCTAGGAATGCCGGAATCAGAATCCGGTGCGTTAGACCGCTTCGCCACGCCCCATTACATCGCCTGGCCGCGACGCGCGGGGTCTTACAGACTTCCGCCCGCTTGGTCAACGATAAGAAACGTCGGAACCGATTTTTGAAAGCCGAACCGCGCAGAACCAGCTCAATCCCGCCATGGCCGCAGCGGTGCCCAGACACAGGGACAGCCCGCCCATCTGGTAACTTACCCCCGACAAAAGCGTCCCCAAAAGCCGCCCCGCCGCGTTCGACATATAATAGAACCCGACATTCATTGTGACCCGGTCCCGGTCGCTGAACGCCAAGATCAGATAGGAATGAAGGGACGAATTGATCGCGAAGACCGCGCCAAACAGCAGCAACCCCGTCACAAGCACCACCGTCAGCCAGCCCGGATGCCCGTCACCGGCAACCCAGGCCGCAATGGAAAGGGATGCCGGTATCATGGTCAGAAGCCCGACCCAAAGCCGCGCACGACCTACGGTACGGGCAACGGAATCACCCGCAGCACGAAGCAGCGCCGGTGCCGATGCCTGCACCGCGCCGTAGCCGACAATCCAAAGCGCCATGAAGCTGCCGATCAGGAAGAATGCGTCGCGGTTGCCCCCCTCGCTGCCGTCAGAAAGAACGGCATAGAAATAGATGGGAATACCGACCACGAACCAGACGTCCCGCGCACCGAACAGGAACATGCGGGCCGCAGACAGCCGGTTGATGTTCCGGTCCTTTGAAAAGACATCCTTGAACCGTGCGGTTCTTTTGCCCTGCGGCAGTCCGGCAGGCATAAGGAACGAAACCGCGGCCAGAATGATTGCAAGTGCAACCGCCATGGCAATCACGGACGCCTTGAAACCGACAAGCCCCAGAAGTCCAGCGCCCAACAGGAACCCAAACCCCTTTACAGCGTTTTTCGACCCGGTCAAAACAGCCACCCAGCGGAACAGAGCCCCCTGTTGGTCTTCGGGCGCCAGGACCTTGACGGCGCTTTTGGCGCTCATCTTCGCCAGATCCTTGGCAACGCCGGATGCCCCTTGCACCGCCATGACGAACGCCACAGATGCCGCGATGGACCAGGCAGGGTCCAGCTGTGACAGGGCGGCGAGAGCAATCACCTGAATCGAAAGCCCGGCATAAAGCGTGCTGGTCAGACCAAAGCGCGCCGCGACCCACCCCGCCGACAGGTTGGTTACGATGCCGGCCAGTTCATACAGTAGGAACAGATATGCCAGCTGGATCGGCGAAAAGCCCAATATATGAAAATGCAACAGCACCAGCATGCGCAAGGCACCGTCGGTCAACATGAACGCCCAATAGGCCGCCGTTACCGCGACATAGGCGGCAACGCCGTTGCGCCTGTCGATACCGGCGCCGTCCTGCATCAGACCAACCCTTCGACCATCATCGCCGCGATATCCGCCATTCGGCAGCAATACCCCCATTCATTGTCGTACCAGGCATAGGTCTTAACTTGCGTATCGTTCACAACCATGGTCGACGGCCCATCGATGATGGATGAGCGCGGATCGTTCGTGAAATCAGCCGAGACAAGAGGTCGTGCCTCAAACCCCAGAATCCCTTTCAGGGGGCCGTCTGCCCAGGCTTCGAACAGGTCATTTACCTCCCGCGCCGTTGTCGGCCGCTCCATCTCGAAGACGCAGTCGGTCAGGGACCCGTTCAACAGCGGCACACGCACCGCATGCCCGTTCAAACGCCCCTTCAATTCCGGGTAGATGACCGTGATCGCGGTGGCGGACCCCGTCGTGGTCGGGATAAGCGAGTTCAGCGCGGATCGGGCGCGGCGCAGGTCCTTCGCCGGCCTGTCTACGATGGTTTGTGTGTTGGTCACATCATGAATTGTCGTGATGGAGCCATGACGGATGCCGATTTCCTCGTGCATGACCTTTACCACAGGTGCCAGACAGTTCGTCGTGCAACTGGCGGCAGTTACGATGTCATGGTGCGCCGGATCGTATAGATCATGGTTGATGCCATAGACGATGTTCAGCGCGCCCTCCTCTTTCACCGGGGCGGATACCAGAACCTTTTTCACGCCCAATGCGAAATAAGGCTGAAGCTTCTCCACTGTCTTGAACGTACCGGTGCAGTCGATCACCAGATCGACGACCAGATCATCAAGCGGCAAAGCTTCAATGGTCTTTTCCGTCGTGATACGAATTGGGCGCCCCTCGATCGACAGAACATCGCCGGACCCTTCGACATGTCGCGGCCATCTCCCGTGAACCGTATCGAACTCCAACAGATGGGCATGCTGGTAGGCGTCACCCGTCTTGTCGTTAACCAGCACGACTTCCCCAGCGAACCCCGCATCGACCAGGCGCCGCAAAAGTAGTTTCCCGATACGTCCGAATCCATTGATGGCCACGGTCGGCATGTGCGTACCTCAATTAATATGCTGTTGGGACAGATAGGGGCGAAAGAGCCCATGGCATAGCGATGCTGTATGACCCTTTCGTGACACAATGAAAGGCCGGTGCCAAAAGTTCAAAATTTTCCGTTCGACCGTCCTACCGCACATCGGTTTCGTATTACTTTTCCGTCCAGATGGCGTTGCTATAGTGCGGTTCACGTTAATGGAACAGGCAAAGGCAGGGCATATTATGGCAATCGAACTTTTCGAACTGTGCGGGCGCGATCCTGAAATCCGGTTCAGCCCGTTCGTTCTTCGGGCCCGCATGGCGTTGGCCCACAAGGGATTGGACCATACGCCCATCCCCTGGCGGTTTATCGAAAAGGATGCCATTGCCTTTGCGGACAGCAAGACGGTGCCGGTCCTGCGCGATGGCGATACGGTTGTGGCCGATTCCTGGAACATCGCACTTTATCTGGAACAAACCTATCCCGACCGCCCCAGCTTGTTTGCCGGTGAAGCCGGGTTTCCCGGCGTCGTGTTCGTAAAGAATTGGGTGGGGTCACTTTTCCCCCTGGCCGCACCGCTGGCCATGCTTCCTGTCTGGAAACTTCTGGATGAGGAGAACAAGCAGTATTTCCGGAAAACACGAGAGGAACGCGTCGGCCGCACACTGGAAGAGCTTTACGGAGATGAAGAGAAGCGGTTGGACACGTTCAGAAAGGGGCTGACCCCGCTTCGCACGATGTTGTCGGAACAACCTTTCATCGGCGGCGAGCATCCCAACCACGCCGACCATCTTGTGTTCTCAACCCTTCAATGGATACGCATTGTGAACCCGGTTGCATTGCTTGAATCCGATGACGCGGTAAACGCCTGGTTCGAGTCCATGCTGGATGCCTATGGCGGGATCGGCCGGGCCATGAAGACCTGCCGGGATTAGCCGATTGGCCACCGCCCACCGCCGGTTGCGGCCCTTTCAGCCGTTAAGTGCGGTAATTCGGGTAATATTGAGCCTTTTGAAATAGCTAGAATGCTAGAGATTTCGCGATAACCCATAGACGCGGGAAGCCTAATGACGTAAGAATATACCACGGGGTCGGGGCGAATTGCTTGTGGCAGCCTCGGTCAGGTTTGCGTACTGCGGCCGGATTTTACTTTACCGACGCCGCGGTGGGGAGTTGCGAAGGAGCGCCGGTACCAAAATGAATCATCGTTTGCCGCCTGCCGTCGTACAGGAGCAGGTGTCCGTTCGGGTCAAATGGTTTAACCCGACAAAAGGGTTCGGGTTCGTCGTTACCGAGGAACAGAGCGATAAGGATGCTTTCCTGCATGCTTCTGTGCTGCCGGCGGAAGAAGCTGCCAGCATTGCCGAAGGTGCCACGCTTGTCTGTGACTTGGCGCAAGGTCCGAAAGGATTGATGGTCTCGACGGTTTACTCCGTAGACCTGTCCACCGCCGTCGCTCCGGCGCCGCGCGCACCGCGTCCCGAAAGTGGGTTTTCCGACCATGGCGGCGGACGACGTCCGCCAGGGCCGCCCGGTGAACCCGGCGAAGGTGTGGTCAAATTCTTCAATGAATCGAAAGGCTTCGGGTTCGTAACGCCGGATGGCGGCGGCCAGGACGTCTTTGTTTCAGCGAGGATTCTGGGCCGCGCCGGAATTGCGACGTTGGAGTCCGACCAACGCGTCCGCTATGTCGCCCGCCAGGGTGATAAGGGACCTATGGCCGACAAGATCGAACTTATCTGAACGATTTCAGGTCATGACCGTCATTTGGCGCCGTCTACAGGTTTGCGCCAATCGCCGGGTATGTTCCCGACCAAAATACGCGTTACTGTTCCGTCCGGACCAGCCAGCGGTAAAATAAGACGCCGCCATTTCGTCACGGAAACGGTCGGCGGTGCGGTATGTTCCGTCAGCAACGGTTTTCGATGACGGATCGCGGCAAGATATCCCCCGAGAAATAGCGCCTTCACGTTGGCGGGAATGGGTATTTCGCTGGTCAGCGCACCGACCATGTTCCGCGTAAAACGCTTGGCAATTTCCTCGCCGTAAACCAGGTAGCGGTAGTCGTTTTTTCCATGCACCGGTTCCAACAGCATGACAATCGCCAGCACGGACGCAATATCGACCGGGTCCAAACGCGCCGCCGCCGGCAGGTCATCAATTCGCGGCAATTCTGCCCAATATTCCATGAGCGACATCAGTCTGGATTCTCCAAGCTCACCGATTGTCGGGTCGAAAAGCAGCAGCGGTCGAGGGGCACCACGTTGGTCGAAAAGACCGTCAAGTGTCGGGCTTTCGGACAAAGCCAGTTCACCCGCAATTTTTTCCAGGAGTTCGTCGTCAACTGTGAAGTCGGTTGCGTTCACGCGCCAACCCTCTTTCCTGGACCGCGCAATCAGCGCACTATACCGCCCTAAGTGTCCGTCATGTCTAAATAAAATATAACCATGCCACAATTAGAGCTTGAAATCGACCCCACCCGCTTGTGGCGCATGCATGAAGAGCTTGCGCAACTGGGGGCCACGCCGCGGGGCGGCGTAAACCGGCAGGCACTGACAGAGGCAGATGCCGACGCCCGTAAACTGTTCCAAAATTGGGCAAAAGACGCGGGTTGCACGGTTACCACAGACGCCGCAGGCAACCTGTTTGCCCGACTTGACGGACGTGAACCGACCCTTCCCGCCGTTGCAACCGGAAGTCACCTGGACACGCAACCCACCGGCGGACGTTTCGATGGGGCATATGGTGTTTTAGCGGGCCTGGAGGTATTGAACGCCCTGAAACAGACGAACATCACACCCCTAAGGCCTATAGAAGTCGTCGCGTGGTCGAACGAGGAAGGAACCCGGTTCGATCATTCGGGATCTGCCGCCTTCGCCGGCAAGGTTCCCCTGCAGGACCTGTATGATGCGACGGATACCGACGGTATACGATATGAGGACGCGCTGACCATGATCAGCGCGAAGGGCACGGCACCATGCGGTGGTCGCCGGTTTGACAGTTTCTTCGAAGCCCATATCGAACAGGGCCCGATCCTGGAGGCGGCCGGGCTTTCGATCGGGATTGTGCGCGGTGCGCGGGCACAGACGCGTTTTGTCTTCACGATAACGGGCGAGGAAAGCCATGCCGGGACGACGCCCATGGATATCCGAAAGGATGCATTGGCCGCAGCCGCACGGCTTGTCATCGCGCTGGAACAAATCGGGCGGGAACACCCGCCGCAGGGGGTATGCACCGTCGGCGCAATGGAAGTCTATCCCAATTCACGCAATGTCGTGTCGGGATCGGTTCGTTTCTGGGTCGACCTTAGGCATCCCAGTGATGAAGGTATCGCCTCCATGACCGCCGCGATTGACCAAGCGGCATCCCGGGTTGGCGAAGAATGCCCTGTTGCCATCGACCACAGAGTCCTGGATCAGGAAGGTGCGATCGAATTTAATGCCACCCTTATCAGTCTCCTGGAACACAAGGCGCGCGAATTGGGCCTTCCCGCCATGGATATTTTCTCGATGGCCGGGCATGACGCCTGCTACGTCTCGGACCTGCAGCCGACCGCAATGATATTCGTGCCTTGCGAACGCGGCCTCAGCCATAACGAACTCGAGAACGCGAAACCGGAAGATCTGGCAGACGGGGCGCGCGTGCTAGCCGCCGCAATTCTGGACCGCGCCATGACAGCAGACCCAATTCAATAGAAGGCAGACATGCAGCCGACCTTTTTCAACGAAACGCCCCCTGCCCCCCAGTTCGGACCGGATGTCCGCATCGTGACAGCCACCGGCAGCGCAACATCTGGCGAAAACATGACTTTGCGGGCCGCCTTTCTGGCAGCATTAGGAAGCCTGGGCGCGGATTTGCGCCGAAACAGCGTGGTCCCGGCGGACATCCGCACTCTGGCAATCCATGTTCCCGATACAAAGGCGTTCATGGACGATCTGGTCGAACTGGACCTGCTGTATCGCGAGATGTTGGGGGGGAACGCCGGAACGGTGGGGCTCCTCACCTCCGATGGCGTCGTCAGTATTGAAGCCGTTTTGGCCGTGAGCCCACCTTCCGACGCCCCGGTCTATCGCGGCCTGACGAAAACAGAAGTGAACCGCGAATACAGCCCCAGGGCCATTGTCCCGGAAGCGGCGGATATCATGGCCAAATGGCGCATTCAGGGCACGGCGTTCCAGAAGACCCGGACCGCGGAAATCCATTATGGAAATGATCCGAAACACGCGATCGACCTTTATCTGCCAGAAAACAAAGACAAACCGCACATAATGATTTTTATCCACGGCGGATACTGGCAGGCGCTGGACAAGCGGGACAACAGCCATCTGTGCGCTGCCCTGGTGGATGCGGGAGTAGCCGTTGCATCCGTCAATTATCCGCTTTGTCCGCCTTCTTCGATCGCGGAAATCATCCGCGACTGTCAGACCGCCGCTGCGGTTTTGTATCGCAATGAAGAAGGGTTCGGTTACGACGCAACGCGAATAACCGTCTGCGGCCATTCAGCAGGCGGGCATCTGGCCGCGGTCCTGGGCCGGACGGACTGGCCATCGATCAGTCCAGATCTGCCCGCAGACCTTATCAAAGGGTGCCTGCCCATATCAGGCGTCTTCGATGTCGAACCTTTGGTTCATACCGGTTTGAACGCAGCTTTGAACCTGGATGTGGCCGGCGCCCGGACTGTCAGCGTTACACGTATGGACGGTCGACATGCCGGGCCCGTCATTTGTGCCGTCGGTGGCGATGAAAGCGAGAGCTTCTGCCAGCAAAGTAAAAATTACACAAAACTTGCGAAAGAGATTTCACCGTCCGCCGAATACCTGGAACTGCCGGGAAAGAACCATTTCACGGTCGTTGAAGCACTGAATGAGCCAGATTCACCGCTTTATGAGGCGGCAGTCAAAATGGCGACAAGTGTCTGATTGGCTGATGTCCAGGCCGTGTCGGATCTTGCAACCAGCCATCTAGCGGCCCGGCAGATCGACCAGGGTCACACCGACAATATCGACCAGCACCCAATAGACGAGAAGGACCATACCCGCCAAGACGGTTGCCCATAGCGCCTTCTTGCCGATCATGTGCCGCACGGGGGCGCCGATGTCGTTCCCTTCCTCCGGATTGTCATCACGCCTCACGCCAATCGGCAGCAGCATGAACAGTATCAGCCACCAGGCGATTACATAAACGACAATAAACGACGCAACATTCATTCGGCCGTTCTCTCGCGCTAGACCTGTTCGAGTTCGACCAGGGTCCCGCAGAAATCCTTTGGGTGCAGGAAAAGAACCGGTTTCCCGTGTGCACCGGTCTTCGGGTTTCCATCGCCCAGGACGCGTGCGCCGTCGGCCTTCAGGCGGTCTCGCGCAGCAATAATGTCATCAACTTCATAGCAGACATGATGCATGCCGCCGGAAGGGTTGTTTTCCAGAAATTTTGCGATGGGAGAACCATCACCCAGAGGGTGCAATAGTTCGATCTTCGTGTTGGGCAAATTGACGAAAACCGTCGTCACGCCATGTTCCGGGATATCGTGCGGTTCGGAAACATCACCGCCAAGCGTATCACGATAAACCGCGCTGGCCGCTTCCAGGTCCGGAACGACGATTGCGACATGGTTTAATTTTCCAATCATCAGACAGTAACTCCTAACCCATTTAAACCCTTAACAAATGAACATCCACTTGCGGGCGCCTGCCGGTCAGCCTCTGCAGTTTTCGGCGGATCGCTACACGCACGGATTCGCACACTTCGCCATCCTGTTCACGCTGGCGCGGCGACAGTTTTTCGACCGTTTCCTCTGCCAGATCCAAAAGCTCCTCCCATTCCGGCCCGTCGGAATCAAGCAAGCCGCTTACGGAAATCTGCGCTTCGTCCGCCAGGCGACCCTTTCCGTCCAAGGCAATGGAAACGACGGCGGAACCATTGTATGCCATTCGGCGGCGCTGACGAATGGACCCGTGGTCCATTGGGATAAGGCGTTCACCGTCCAGGGCAAGGCGCCCTGCATAAACGTCGTCGATGACATGAACACCGTCGTCGTTCAGGCTCATCAGCATCCCATTGCGTGCCACAATTCCGTGCGGCACCTGACAGGACTGCGCCAGTCTGGCGTGGGCCAACAGGTGGCGGTGTTCACCATGTACCGGAATTGCGATTCGCGGACGTACCCATCCGTACATATCCGACAATTCATCCCGATTCGGATGGCCGGATGTATGAATGTCCGCATCCGACGCGGTAATGACCCGGCATCCCAGTTCTGTCAGCGCATTCTGAAGTTCGCCGATCGCAACCTCATTGCCGGGGATCTCCCGGCTGGAGAAGATGACGGTGTCCCCCTCCCCCAGTTCAATATGATTGTGATCCTGACGGGCGATCCGTGCCAAGGCCGCACGCGGTTCCCCCTGACTTCCGGTACAGATCAACAGCACTTTATCCGGCGGCAATTTTGACGCCGCTTCGTCCGTCAGAAAATCGGGAATACCTTTCAGGTAACCGGTTTCCCGTGCCGCCTCCTGCATCCGCCAGAGGGACCGTCCGATAAGGGCTGCCTGGCGACCGGTTTCCATCGCCGCGCGGGCAGCACTTTCCAAGCGTGCCACATTGGATGCAAAACAGGCGATGGCAACCGCACCGTCCAGGCCGCGAACCAGGTCCACCAGATTTTCGCGCACATCGCCTTCGGACCCGCTCCGCCCGGGCGACAGCGCATTTGTCGAATCACAGATCATGGCAAGCGCCCCCTGCTCCCCTAGGGAGATCAGTCGCGCCTCATCCACCGTGGGGCCGATCTTCGGGTCGGGATCCAGCTTCCAGTCCCCGGTGTGCAGGACCGCGCCGAGTGATGTGCGGATAATAAGCGCGTTCGGTTCCGGGATGGAATGGGTGAGCGTCACCAGTTCAATTTCAAACGGACCGACAGTGAACTGACCGGACATGGGAATTTCATGAATTTGGACCTTTGACGCGAATGCTGTCTCGGCCAGTTTCCGGCGCAACACCGCGGCCGTAAAGGGCGTTGCATAGATCGGGCATTCGAAACGCGGCCAAAGATAGGGAACCGCCCCCAGGTGGTCTTCATGTGCATGGGTAAGGACGAGACCCGCCAGGTCCTGCTTCCGTTCCTCAATGAATGCGGGATCCGGCATCAGGACATCGATGCCGGGCGTTCGTTCATCCCCAAATGTGATGCCGCAATCAACCATCAGCCATTTTTCATCATGGCCGTAAAGGTTGAGGTTCATGCCGATTTCGCCGGTACCACCCAGCGGAAGGAAAAGAAACTCGTCCGGACCGGGTGTGTCGGTATCCGCAAATCCTGGCCGGGTCATACCGCACCTCCATTATTGCGGTATATCCGCACCAAACCGCGAAGCGTCAGCGAACGGTCGGTATGTTCTATAACGTCCGTGCGTTCGGAGAACATTTCTGCCAGTCCGCCGGTAGCGACAACCTTCATGGGCGTGCCGTATTCATTGCGAATTCTGGCGACCATCCCTTCGATCATGCTGACATAACCCCAGAAAATACCGGACTGCATGGCCGGCACCGTTGATTTGCCAATCACCTTTTCCGTCGGTGCAATTTCAACCAGCGGCAATTTGGCGGACGCCAGATAAAGCGCTTCTAGTGACAGATTGATTCCCGGCGCGATGATACCCCCGCGGTAGTTCCCGTCAGCATCGACAATGTCGAATGTGGTCGCAGTCCCGAAATCGATTGCGATGAGCGGCCCGCCATAGGTCGCATGTGCCTCCACCGCATTGACCAGACGGTCCGCACCGGCCTGTTCGGGTCGGTCGATTAAAACTTCGATGCCGAGTTCAACGCCGTCATCGCCGATTACGATCGGCGCGCCATCGAAATAACGCCGGCAGAGGCTGATAAGGTTGAACTCCGTTTCCGGCACCACGGAGCCGATAACCGTGCCGGTGATATCCGCGTGGTTCAGCCCGTTCAGCTTCATCAGCTCACTAAGCCAGACGATATATTCGTCCGCCGTGCGCTTCGGATCGTTCGCACAGCGAAAGGCCTTCACAAAATCAGTGCCGTCAAAAACGCCGAACACGACATTCGTGTTGCCTGAATCAATTGCCAGCAGCATCTACCTGTATCCCGACCGGTCAGAAAAAGACGTCCGCAGCCGTAATCCGGTGAGTTATACCGTCATCGCCGCGGATCAATAGCGCCCCATCGCCGTCCAGCCCGTCGAACCGTCCCGTCATTTCGGACTTTCCCGTCCGCGCGCGGATCGTCTGGCCAAGCCCGTGGGCCCTGTCCATCCAGGCATTTTGCAGCGCCGAAGCGCCATCCTTATGCCAGATTGCCCGCCAGTGGTCGATTCCCTCAAGCACGCGACGGAACAGCGCATCCAGGGGCTGTGCGCGGCCTTCCGCCGTCAGGTCTGTTGCGGGAAAAATCGTTTCTTCCGGATGATGGGCGACATTCAGTCCAATGCCGATCAGAACCCAGCCATCGGTAGCTGGTGAACCGCCCCCTTCCAAAAGAATCCCCGCGATTTTCTTTCCATCGATCAGGACATCGTTTGGCCATTTAAACCGGGTGCCCGGATGATCCACCGTATCCCCGATTGCCAGGGCTGCAGCAAAGCTCAACTGTGCGCAGTCGGACAGAGGGCGCATTTCACGCAGAATCGCGGTCAGGTAAAGGTTTCCCGATTCCGACGTCCATGGACGGCCTTGCCGGCCCCGTCCCCCGGTCTGGCGGCCCGCGCGCACAACGGTGCGGTCCGGCGCGCCACTTTCCGCCATGTCGCGCGCCGCATCCATGGTGGAACCGAGTTCGTCGAAGCTATGGCACGTCCAACCGTCCGGAAGACGGTTCCTGCCGCTGCCCGTCATTTCAGGCCGATCAGAATAGCGACGTCGCAGCGAATGCCGCGTAGTCCGCTATTGTCTGCGGTGCCAGAACGAAGACCACAACCCCGATGGAGGCGAGGATCATGATCCCCTTCATGATCCGGCTTTCAATGGGATCGATCGGTTCTTCCGCGTCATCGAAATACATGACCTTGATGATGCGAAGGTAATAGAACGCGCTGACCACACTGCTGAGCGCGCCGATGATTGCCAGATAGATCAACCCGGCATCGATCGCCGCGGCAAAGACGAAAAACTTCCCGAAGAAGCCGGCAAGCGGCGGAATTCCAGCCATGGAAAACATGAACAGCATCAGCGCAAACGCCATGCCGGGCCGTACCTTGGACAACCCCGCCAGATCAGAAATATTCTCCACCATCCGGTCCTTGACCTTCATGGACAGGATGCAGGCGAAGGTCCCGACATTCATCACCAGATAGATCGCCATATACAGCATGACGCCACCGGC
The DNA here is from genome assembly GCA_040217575.1 of Alphaproteobacteria bacterium. Taxonomy (GTDB): domain Bacteria; phylum Pseudomonadota; class Alphaproteobacteria; order UBA8366; family Aestuariispiraceae; genus Pacificispira. The sequence continues at coordinate 240,144 of JAVJPW010000005.1, forward strand.
ACCGGCTTCCGAACCGGCAGCCAGCCCCATAAGCGCATAGCCGACATGCCCGATGGAGGAATAGGCCATCAGCCGTTTGATATTCGTCTGTGCGATCGCTGCCAGGGCCCCCAGGATCATGGACGCAACTGAAATCAGCCAGATGATCTGGCGCCATTCGTCGACCATTTCGCCGAACGGACCAAGCATGACCCGAAGAATAAGCGCCATCGCTGCGATTTTCGGGGCGACGGCAAAAAAGGCGGTTACCGGCGTCGGTGCGCCTTCATAGACATCGGGCGTCCACATGTGGAACGGCACGGCGGAAATCTTAAACGCCAGTCCTGCCGACAGAAAGACCATGCCGACGACAAGGCCGGTCGACGCGTCGCCGCCCTGCCCCAGGACACCAGCAATGCCTTCGAAACTCGTCGTACCGGCAAAGCCGTAAACCAGGGAGCAGCCGTAGAGCAGCAGGCCCGAGCTAAGCGCCCCCAGGACAAAATATTTCAGCCCCGCTTCGGTCGAACGAAGCTGGTCACGCTGAAAAGCAGCGACGACATAGAGCGACAGGCTTTGGAGTTCCAGGCCGATATAAAGCGCGATCAGGTCGTCCGCCGATATCATCATCAGCATACCCAGCGTCGCGAAACAGATCAGGACCGGGTATTCAAACCGGGCCATCCCCTCACGCCGGATGAACTTGTCGCTCATCAGAAGCGCCAGGATGGACGCAATGATGACCAGAATCTTCATGTAGAAGGCAAAGCTGTCGACGACAAAGAAGCCGCCAAACGCCTTCTGAAACTCGGACCCGACGGTGATCACAAGCAACCCCGTCACCGCAAGCGTTGCGATAGACAGGGGCATCACGCGGTTCAATGCCCCCGACGCAGGCGCGAATACGCCGACCATCATCAGGAACATGGTGGCACACGCCAGAACGATTTCCGGTGTAGCAGAGGCGAAGAACATATTCATTCCGTCCATTCGTCAGGCCTCCGTCACTGGCTGTCGGCAAGCGCGGACGCGCTTTCCGCCGCCGCGGCAATTGCGGTGTCATAGGCATCGACCAGGTTGGCCACCGATACTTCAATCGGGTCCAGGAATGTCGATGGATAAACCCCCATCCAGATGGTCAGGATCACAAGCGGCGCGAACACGGCGATTTCCCGCGGGTTCATGTCCAGCATGGATTTCAGGTCGTCCTTCGTCAGGTCCCCGAAAATGATCCGCCGATAGAGGTAAAGCATATAGGCTGCGCCCAAAATCATGCCTGTCGCCAGGAAGGCACCGACCCAGGTGTTGTGTTCGAACGCGCCGTACAGGATTAGGAATTCGCCGACAAACCCGGATGTCCCCGGCAGGCCGACCGACGCCATGGTGAAGATCATGAACACCAGGGCATATTTGGGCATGTTGTTGGCAAGCCCGCCATAGCGCGCAATCTCACGCGTATGCAGACGGTCATAGACGACGCCGACACACAGGAACAGTGCACCGGACACAAGACCATGGCTCAACATCTGAATGATGGACCCGGCAATCGCCGTTTCATTGACGGAGAAGATGGCCGCCGTCACAAACCCCATATGCGCGATGGAGGAATAAGCGATCAGCTTCTTCATATCCTCCTGCACCAGTGCGACGAGGGAGGTATAGACCACCGCGACGCAGGACAGGAAAAACACCAGCGGTGCATAGGCTTCGGACGCCAACGGCATCATGGGGAGCGAGAAACGCAGGAACCCGTACCCGCCCATTTTCAGCAGCACGCCCGCCAGAATGACGGAACCGGCCGTCGGGGCTTCCACATGCGCGTCCGGAAGCCAGGTATGAACCGGCCACATCGGAACCTTGACCGCGAAGCTGGCAAAGAATGCCAGCCAGACCAGCATCTGAAGCTCATACGTGAAGGACGTCTGCATCAGGGTCGGAATATCGGTTGTGCCGCCGGCCGCATAATACAGGGCAATCAGCGCGACCAGCATCAGGATCGACCCCAGCAGCGTATACAGGAAGAATTTGAACGCCGCATAAATCCGCCGTGCGCCGCCCCAGACACCGATGATCAGGAACATCGGCAACAGGACACCTTCAAAGAAGATGTAGAACAGAAGCATGTCCAACGCACAGAACATGCCGACCATCATCGTTTCCAGAACCAGGAACGCGATCATGAACTCCCGCACACGGGTCTTGATCGCTTCCCAACTGGCCAGGATGCAAAGCGGCGTCAGCAGGGTGGACAAAAGCACGAACCAGACGGAAATGCCGTCTACGCCCATCTTGTAGCCGATACCGACGCTTTCCAGCCACGGGCGGTACTCGACCAACTGAAATTCGGCCGTCGAACCGTCGAAATTGGCCAGAACGACAAGCGACAGGACAAAGGTCGTCAACGATGCGACAAGCGCGACCCAACGGGAATTGCGCGCAACTTCCGCCGCTTCCCCGCGAATGGTCAGCAGGAACGCCGCGCCGACAAGCGGCGCGAATGTCGTCAGACTGAGTAGTGGAAAGGAGGATTCCATATCCGAACGCCGCTCCCGTTAACCCGCCAGCAGATAAAAGCTGATCAGCACCACGACACCGATCAGCATCGCGAATGCGTAGTGATAGACATAGCCGCTTTGCAGCAAGCTCACCTTGCCCGCGGTATAGGTGGTCGTCTTGGCAACCCCGTCCGGACCGAATCCGTCGATCACGTTACCGTCACCGCGTTTCCAAAAAATCCGGCCAATGGCAAAACACGGACGCACGAACAGGAAGTCGTACAGTTCGTCGAAATACCATTTGTTGAAGGAAAACCGGTAGAACGGACCCCACCATTCCCCAATTGCCCGGCCACGTTCCAGGCCGTTGCGATAGACCCAGATCGCGCCGGAAATTCCGATAATTCCGACCACCAGCGGCGTCCATTTTACCCACAGCGGCACATGATGCGCGTTTTCGAACCCCTGGTGATGGTCAAGGATCAGGATCGAAGTGCCCCAGAAGTCCTGCCAGTTTTGATCGCCGAAGAACGGATAGAAGGCGACGCCGGCAAAGACCGCGCCCACCGCCAGGACATAGAGAGGAATCAGCATGACGTTTGGCGATTCATGGACATGGGCCATGACCTTTTCATCCCCGCGCGGCGGTGTGTGGAAGGTCATCCACAGAAGGCGCCACGAATAGAACGCGGTCATGATCGCGGCCGCAACGCCAAGCCAGAAGGCAAACATGCCGATCCCGGTATGCGCGCCATATGCGCTTTCCAGAATCAGGTCCTTGGAGAAAAAGCCCGCAAACCCGATCGGCGTGCCCGGAATCCCTATCCCGGCAAGCGCCAACGAACCGACCCACATCATGATCATCGTCTTTTTGATGTGCGGTGCCAGCCCGCCCATCTTGCGCATGTCCTGTTCGTCGGAAACGGCGTGAATTACCGCGCCCGCGCCCAGGAACAGCAGCGCCTTGAAGAAGGCATGGGTGAACAGGTGGAACATCGCCGCCGGATAGGCGGAAACCCCGGCCGCAAAAAACATGTAACCCAGCTGCGAACAGGTGGAATAGGCGATCACCCGCTTGATGTCGTTCTGCGTCAGGCCCACGGTCGCCGCAAAGAACGCGGTGCCCGCACCGACGAAGGTCACGACCAGCAGCGCGGTTTCGGAATATTCGAAAATCGGCGACAGGCGGCAGACCATGAAGACACCGGCGGTCACCATCGTAGCCGCATGAATCAGGGCGGAAACCGGCGTCGGACCTTCCATCGCGTCCGGCAACCAGGTGTGCAGGCCCAACTGCGCCGACTTCCCGCATGCGCCCATGAACAACAGCAGGCAAAGGCAGGTAATCGCCTCGCCCGGTGTGAAGTCCATCCACAGGAATGTGAAAACCGCGCCTTCCGCTTCGCTGGCGGCAATCCCGGGAATGGCCGCGAAAATATCGTCGAAGGCAAGCGCGCCCGTCATGATGAAGACGCCGAAAATACCAAGCGCAAAGCCAAAGTCACCGACACGGTTCACGATGAAGGCCTTGATGGCCGCGGCATTGGCGGACGGCTTTTTGTACCAGAAACCGATCAGAAGGTAGGAGGCCAGCCCGACCCCTTCCCATCCGAAGAACATTTGAACCAGGTTATCGGCCGTCACCAGCATCAGCATCATGAAGGTAAACAGGCTTAGATACGCCTGGAACCGCGGAATGCCCGGGTCGTGGTGCATGTAGCCGACGGAATAGATATGGACCAGGGACGACACCGTCGTCACCACGACCAGCATGACCGCCGTCAGCGTGTCGATCCGGAGGGACCAGTCGAAGACGAAGTCACCCACGGCAACCCACCGCATCAGCTGGATTGGTTCCAAAGGAGCCGCCACGCCGCCGTTGAAGATGCCGCCCACCTGAATGAACGTGATCCATGACAGAATGGCTGCGATCACCAGTAGGCCTGAGGTCACGACCTGCGCGAACAGATCGCCTTTGTGACCGCCGATGGCGCGGCCGCCGAAACCGCCGATCAGCGCGCCGATAAGAGGCAGGAATACAATCAAGGCTTCCATGATACTTGCCCTACCCCTTCATATTGCTGACGTCGTCGACGGCGATCGACGCACGATTGCGATAGAACACAACCAGAATCGCAAGGCCGATCGCGGCTTCCGCCGCGGCCACGGTCAGGACGAACATCGCGAATATCTGTCCGGTCAGGTCCTGCAGGAAGGCAGAAAACGCGACCATGTTGATGTTGACCGCCAGAAGCATCAGCTCCACCGACATCAGAATGACAATCACATTGCGCCGGTTGAGGAAGATCCCGAACAGTCCCAGCGTGAACAGGATGGCCGCGACTGTCAGGTAGTGTCCCAGTCCGATTCCGAATTCCATCGTCCCGTCCCCCTTTAAACGCCGCTGCCGGTCGGCACGTCGACCACGCTGACTTCGTCTTTTGCGGAACGGCCGACCTGATCCGCGATCACCTGTTTCTTGACGCCGGCGCGCTGACGCAGCGTCAGGACAATGGCGCCCACCATGGCGACCAGCAGGATCATGCCCGCCCCCTGGAACAGGTAGAAATAGTCGGTATAGATCAGCTGACCCAACGCGCGGGTGTTGTGAACGTCACCGGCGACGGGCCCCAGGGTTGCCCTGGCCATGTCCGCGCCGATCGTCCAGGACGTCGCGACCAGTCCCAGTTCAATGAACAGGACCCCGCCCAGTGCGGCACCGATATAGATGTAGCGCTTAACGCCCTTGCGCAGCTCGACGAAATTCACGTCCAGCATCATGACAACGAACAGGAACAGGACGGCAACCGCGCCGACATAGACGACGACCAGGATCATCGCCAGGAACTCCGCACCGACCAGAACGAACAGGCCCGCCGCGTTGAAGAACGCCAGGATCAGGAAAAGCACGGAATGCACGGGATTGCGCGACGTGATCACCATCACGCCGCAGGCAACCGCAATTGCCGCGAAGACGTAAAACATGAAGCCGGCAAACGCCATTTTCTTCCCCCGCTTGGTCCCTGTCCGCTATCGATCAGCGATAGGGCGCGTCCAGTTCCAGGTTGGCGGCAATTTCCGCCTCCCAGCGCTCCCCATTCTCCAGGAGCTTGTCCTTGTTGTAGAAAAGTTCCTCGCGCGTTTCCGTCGCGAATTCGAAATTCGGACCTTCGACGATGGCATCCACCGGGCACGCCTCCTGGCAGTATCCGCAGTAGATGCATTTCGTCATGTCGATGTCATAGCGTGTCGTGCGGCGCGACCCGTCGGCGCGCGGCTCCGCCTCGATCGTGATGGCCTGGGCGGGGCAAACAGCCTCACACAGCTTGCACGCGATGCAGCGTTCCTCACCGTTCGGATACCGGCGCAGCGCATGTTCACCGCGAAAGCGCGGGCTCAACGGCCCCTTCTCATAGGGGTAGTTGATCGTGACCTTCGGCTTGAACATGGTTTTCAGCGTCAGTGCCATACCGCTCAGCAGTTCGCTGAGCAGAAAGGACTTCGCGGTTTGATCCAGGCTAGCCATTGCTTACCAATCCTTGTTGTCAGCCCGCATTCGGAACCAGATCGAACGCGATCAGGAACCCTGCGGTTGCCACGACCCAGAACAGCGACAGCGGCAGGAATACCTTCCAGCCCAGCCGCATAAGCTGGTCGTAGCGGTACCGCGGGAACGTCGCGCGTACCCATAGGAACACGAACAGAACCATTGCAATCTTCAGCGCGAACCAGACCGGGCCGGGAAGCCAGGTGAAGGGCGCAAAATCGAATGGCGGAAGCCAGCCGCCCAGGAACAGCACAACCGTCATCCCGCTCATCAGGATCATGTTCGCATATTCACCCAGGAAGAAGAGAGCGAACGCCATCGCCGAATATTCGACGTTGTATCCGGACACCAGTTCCGCTTCCGCTTCCGGCAGGTCGAACGGCGCGCGGTTCGTTTCCGCCAGGGCCGAAACAATGAAGACGACGAACATCGGCAGCAGCGGCAGGAAGAACCAGTTCCAGAAGCCGGTTCCGGCCTGCGCGCGCACGACGTCGCTCAGGTTCAGGGACCCGACGCAAATCAGGACGGTGACGATGACGAATCCGATGGACACTTCGTACGACACCATCTGCGCCGCCGACCGAAGTGCACCCAGAAAGGCGTATTTCGAGTTCGACGCGCATCCGCCGATGATGATCCCGTACACGCCAAGGGACGAGATCGCGAACAGATACAAGACCCCGACATTGATGTCCGCCAGGACCCAGCCGTCGTCGAACGGAATAACCGCCCAGGCGACCATCGCCAGAATGAAGGTCAGCATTGGCGCGATCAGGAACAGAACCGGGTTCGACCCGGACGGAACGACGGTTTCCTTCAGGAACAGCTTCAACCCGTCCGCAAAGGGTTGCAGCAGGCCGAAGGGGCCAACGACGTTCGGCCCTTTGCGCATCTGCATCCAGCCGATGACCTTGCGTTCAGCAAGCGTCAGATAGGCAACCGCCACCAGAATCGGGACCACGATCACCAGGATCAGGATCACGGCATACAGCGTCGGCCAGGCATAACCCGACCACCAGGCAGCATCGATCAGGCTGGCGCCCCACTCATCCATTGGTGCCGGTCTCCCCTGCTTTCTGGCCCAGTACGAAGACCCGGGTACATTCCGCCATGGTCTCCGACGCCCGGGAAATCGGGTCGGTCATATAAAAATTCTCGATCGGCGTTGCAAATGCGGCGTCGTTCATGTCACCGGCTGCACCAAAATCGCCCCAGGACGCGGCTTCCGCATCGTCGATGCGCGCCAGATGCGGATATTCGTCGCGCATTGCCTTGCGAAGGCCGTCAAAATCGTTCCACGGCAGCGGCTGGCCCAGTGCTTCCGACAAGGCCCGCAGGATGGCCCAGTCGTCCTTTGCCTCCCCCGGCGGGAAGGCGGCGCGTCGTGCCAGTTGTACGCGCCCTTCGGTGTTGACGAAGGTCGCGTTCTTTTCCGTATAGGCTGCCCCCGGCAGGATCACATCCGCCGCATGGGCGCCCTTGTCGCCGTGATGCCCCTGATAGACAACGAAGGCCCCGGACGCTTTCAGGGCATCCGTATCCACCTCGTCCGCACCCATCAGATAGACCATCTTGACCGCGCCGTCCCTGGCTCCGTCGACGATGCCCGCCACATCGCGGCCGCCATCCCCCGGCACAAATCCCAGGTCCAGGGCCCCGACGCGACTGGCCGCCGTATGCAGGACGTTGAAGCCGTTCCAGCCGTCGGTGATCATGCCGTACATGTCCGCGATTTTGCGGGCGGTCGCAAGAACCGCCGCACCATCGTCGCGCGCCACCGCACCCGGTCCGACGATCAGCATCGGGCGTTCAGCCTGTTTCAGGACATCGGCAAAGGAATGCTTGCCGTCGGCGACATCCTTCAGCGTCTGCGGCCCCGCGCCCAGCTGTTCGACATCATAGGTCGTCTTGACCTGCGGGCCGATATTGGCGACGCGCATGCCACCGCGCATCCAACGCTTACGGACCCGTGCATTGATGATGGGGGCTTCCCACCGCAGGTTCGCACCGACGATCAGAAGGGCGTCCGCCTCCTCGATCCCCGCGATGGTCGTGTTGAAAATGTAACCGGCGCGGACACCGGCATCCAGTTTCGCGCCGTCCTGACGGCAGTCCGTATTGGCGGAACCAAGGTTCGCCATCACCTTGCCCAGGGAATAGATGCTTTCCGCGCAGGCCTGATCGCCCACGATGGCGGCGATTTCCGAACCCTTTAACCCCTTGGCCTTGCCGGCAACGGCGGCAATCGCGTCCTGCCATCTGGCGGGCGCAAGTTTCCCATCCGCGCCACGAACATATGGGCGGTCCAGCCGCTGACGGCGCAGCCCGTCACAGGCATAGCGCGTCTTGTCGGAAATCCATTCCTCGTTCACGTCTTCGTTCAGGCGCGGCAGGACACGCAGCACCTCGTTCCCGCGCGTGTCGACCCGAATGTTGGAACCGACGGCATCCATGACGTCGATGCTTTCGGTCTTTTTCAGTTCCCACGGACGCGCTTCGAACGCATAGGGCTTCGACGTCAGTGCCCCGACCGGGCACAGGTCGATGACATTTGCCGACATTTCGCTGTCGACGGCCTTTTCCAGGCTGGAAATCTCTGCATTTTCGCCGCGGTTCAGAAGGCCGATCTCTTCAACACCCGCCACTTCGGCGACGAACCGTACACAGCGCGTACAATGGATACACCGGGTCATGATCGTGTTGATCAGCGGCCCCATGTACTTGTCTTTCACCGCACGCTTGTTTTCGTCGTATCGCGACCCGCCACGGCCGTATGCCATGGCCTGATCCTGCAGGTCGCATTCCCCGCCCTGGTCACAGATCGGGCAGTCCAGCGGATGGTTGATCAACAGGAATTCCATGACGCCGTTGCGCGCCTTGTGGACCATTTCCGTATCGGTGAAGATTTCCTGGTTCGGCGCGCACGGCAGGGCACAAGATGCTGCCGGCTTCGGCGGCCCGGGTTTGACCTCAACCAGGCACATGCGGCAGTTGCCCGCGATCGACAGCCGTTCGTGGTAACAGAAGCGCGGCACCTCGACGCCGGCCTGTTCGCACGCCTGCAGGACGGTCATGCCCTGTTCGACCTCGTGCTCTTCGCCGTTAATCTTGACCGTTATCGTCGCCATTATGCCGAAGGTCCTTCATTGTTGAGGTGCTGGCCCGGCGTATAGGCCCGCATCGTAGCCTCGCCGCCCGCGCCCGCGCCCGCATTGCCAAGCACCGGCCAGTTCGAGAATGCAAAAACAAAAATCATGGTAAGATTTACAAATGGAACAAGCAAAGTAAGCGTCCAAAAACCTGAGTAGCCAGCGCGCTGAACAATGCGCCAGGACAAGGCGATATAAGCGACAAAAATAACCATGTACACATATTCAGTTGGAGAAAACATCACGCTTCCCCCTGTTCAATTGCTGGCCATTTACCGAACGCCATCAACATCAAGTAAACCAAAGGGCCGAATATCGGAAGGAGAAGAAAAAGTGAAACAAACCCCGATTTTCCTGCCTTTGAGGCCGCGAACCAACAAGGGATTATCGCCGCCCAAATAACGAGTTGGATCAGCGGCAAAAACAATTCCAGTAGCCCAGCATTGGCAGCGATGTTACTGTCAATCATCGCCCCTACTCCGCTGCCGCGGCCGCGCCGGACATCGACACGCGCGTGCGGTTCTTGATGCGGTCTTCGATTTCGTCGCGGAAGTGACGGACCAGCCCCTGAATCGGCCAGGCGGCGGCGTCGCCAAGCGCACAGATCGTGTGACCTTCCACCTGTTTCGTCACTTCAAGGAGCGTATCAATCTCCTCAATCTCCGCCTCGCCGCGGACCAGACGTTCCATGACGCGCCACATCCAGCCGGTGCCTTCCCGGCACGGCGTGCACTGGCCACAGCTTTCATGCTTGTAGAAGTAACTCAACCGCGCGATCGCCTTGATGACATCGGTCGACTGATCCATCACGATGACCGCCGCGGTACCCAGGCCCGACTTCTGTTCCTTCAGCGCATCAAAGTCCATCAGGACATCGTCGCAGATATCCTTCGGCAACAGCGGAACCGATGAACCGCCCGGAATTACGGCCTTCAGATTGTCCCAGCCGCCGGTGACCCCGCCGCAATGGCGCTCCAGCAGTTCCTTAAGCGGGATCGACATCGCCTCTTCGACGTTGCACGGCTTTTCCACGTGACCGGAAACGCAGAACAGTTTCGTACCCGCGTTGTTTTCCCGCCCGAACCCCAGGAACCAGTCCGACCCGCGACGCAGGATTTCGCCCACCACCGCGATGCTTTCCACATTGTTGACAGTCGTCGGACAGCCATAAAGGCCTGCCATGGCCGGAAACGGCGGCTTAAGACGCGGCTGCCCCTTCTTTCCTTCCAGGCTTTCAAGAAGGGCGGTTTCCTCCCCGCAGATATAGGCACCGGCACCGTGATGCATGAAGACGTCGCAGTCATAGCCGGAACCGCAGGCGTTCTTGCCGATCAGGCCCGCTTCGTAAGCCTCGGCGATCGCCTGTTCCATGATGCGGTACTCATAGCGGTATTCACCGCGGATATAGATGTAGCACGCATGCGCGCCCATCCCGACGCAGGCCAGCAGGCACCCTTCGATAAAGGTGTGCGGGTCGTTGCGCATGATTTCCCGGTCCTTGCATGTCCCGGGTTCGGATTCGTCCGCATTGACGACCAGATAGGACGGTTTTTCCGGGTTCGCCGGCGGCATGAAGGACCATTTCAGCCCCGTCGGGAACCCGGCGCCGCCACGACCGCGCAGCCCGGATGCCTTCACCGTTTCGCAAATCTTTTCCCGACCCAGTTCGACCAGGGACTTCGTATCCTTCCAGGCGCCGCGCTTCTTTGCCGCTTCCAGGTTCCACGGGTGATAACCGTAGAGGTTCTGGAAAACCCGGTCTTCGTCCTTCAAGGGGGTCCAGTCCGGCATGGCTCAGCCCTTCTTCTGCGGCGCGGGACCGGACAGCAGCGTCTGCGGCCCACCCAGCGGTTCGGAACACATGCGACCGTTCTGCGGTCCGGGGGGAACCTCCTCCCCTTTGGCCAGACGGTCGATGATGTCCGACATGATGTCCGGCGTCAGATCTTCGTAATAATCGTCGTTGATCTGAACCATGGGCGCATTGCAGCACGCGCCCAGGCATTCAACTTCGGTCAGTGTGAATTTCCGGTCCGACGTTGTCTCGCCCGCGTGGATGCCCAGCTTTTCTTCGATGCGGGCGCGAATATCCTCCGCCCCGCGCAACATACACGGCGTCGTCCCGCAAAGCTGCAGGTGATATTCCCCGACCGGTTCCAGATTGATCTGGGTGAAGAAACTCGCCACCTCCATCACGCGGATGAAGGGCATATCCAGCATTTCGGAAATCTTGCGCATCGCCGCTTCGGTCACGTAATGCCCGTTGGCGTGGTTTTGTTCCTGCGCTTCGAACAGCAGCGCCAGAACGGCTGACTGCTGACGGCCCTGCGGATATTTCGCAATCGCGCGGTCGGCTTCGGCCTGATGCTTGCCGGTGAATTCGAACGCCGCGTCACTCATCGGTCAATCTCCCCGAACACGACATCGAACCCGCCCAGGATTGCGACGCTGTCGGCCAGCATGTGCCCCCTGCAGACATAGTCCATGGCCTGCAGATGCGCGAAACCCGGCGCACGGATCTTGCAGCGGTAGGGCTTGTTCGTCCCGTCGGACACCAGATAAACGCCGAACTCGCCCTTCGGCGCCTCGACCGCGGTATAGGTTTCGCCTTCCGGCACGTGGAACCCTTCGGTGTAAAGCTTGAAGTGATGGATCAATGCTTCCATCGACCGTTTCATGTCCCCCCGGCGTGGCGGCGCAACTTTCGTGTTTTCAGACAGAACCGGCCCTTTCGGCATTTCTTCAAGACATTGCTTGATGATCCTCAGGGACTGGCGCATCTCTTCCACACGGACCAGATAGCGGCTGTAGCAGTCGCCGTTCTTACCGACCGGAATGTCGAACTTCATACGGTCATAGACGTCATAGGGCTGCGACTTGCGAAGGTCCCATGGAATGCCCGATCCGCGCAGAACCGGCCCCGTCATGCCCCAGGCCATCGCATCGTCGGGGGAAATGATACCGATATCGACCGACCGCTGCTTGAAGATGCGGTTTTCGGTCAAAAGGTTTTCCATATCGTCGATGAATTTCGGGAACCCGTCCGCCCATTCCGCGATCTGTTCGGCCATCACTGCCGGCATGTCCTGGTGGACGCCCCCGACCCGGTAGAACGCTGCATGCAAGCGTGCGCCGCAGACCCCTTCGTAGAATTCCATCAGCTTTTCGCGTTCTTCGAACGCCCAAAGCATCGGGGTCATCGCGCCGACATCCATGGCATAGGCCGGCACATTCAAAAGATGATTCAGGATGCGGCTGATCTCATCGAACAGGACGCGCATATACTGCCCGCGTTCTGGCGGCGTGATTCCCAGAAGATGTTCCGCCGCCAGCACGAAGGCATGTTCCTGGGCCATCGGCGCGACATAGTCCAGGCGGTCGAAGTACGGGATTGCCTGAAGGTAGGTCTTGTATTCGATCAGTTTTTCGGTGCCGCGATGCAGCAGTCCGATATGCGGGTCCAGACGTTCCACGACCTCCCCGTCCATTTCCATCACCATGCGCAAAACGCCATGCGCGGCAGGGTGCTGGGGGCCGAAATTCATCGTCAGCGTCTTGATGGTCGGGTCCTGATCGGTTCCGACCATCGATCCGCGAGCCTGTGCGTCGGTCACGCTCATGACGCGCCCCCTTCTTCCTGGGCGTCCGCCTTTTCATCGCCGGGCAGCCGGGGGGTCATCCCCTCCCACGGGCTCATGAAATCGAAACTGCGGAATTCCTGCGTCAGCTTCACCGGCTCGTAAATGACGCGGCGCTGTTCGTCGTCGTAACGCATCTCGACATAGCCCGTCAGCGGGAAATCCCGGCGCTGCGGGTGGCCGTCGAAACCATAGTCGGTCAGGATACGGCGCAGGTCCGGATGGTCGGAGAAGAAAACCCCGTACATGTCCCAGACTTCGCGTTCGTACCAATTGGCTGCGGGCCAAATCGACACGACCGACGGCACGGCCGTATCTTCGTCCGCCAGAACCTTAACGCGGATGCGTAAGTTATGTTTGAAGCTCAAAAGGTTGTATACGACTTCAAAGCGCGGCTCCCGTTCCGGGAAATCCACGCCGCAAATGTCCGACAACTGCTTGAAAAGACAATGCGTGTCGTCGCGCAGAAACTTCGACAGCCGCAACAGATCCTGCGGGCCGACGCCGATAATCAGCTCGCCATTGCGGATTTCGTTTTCCGTCAATGCCTCACCGAACTTGGCGGAGAGATAGTCCCCCAGATCCGTCAGTGCTTCCCGATTGACTGCCATGTTTCGCCGTTTGCCCCGTTTTGTCGGCCGTAAATCCGTTTTCCGGCAGCGCCGGACATTCCCGGAACGCTCGCCCTACCGCGCGATCGTCCCGGTCCGCCTGATTTTCTTCTGCAGTTGCAGAACTCCGTAGACCAATGCCTCCGCCGTCGGCGGGCACCCCGGCACATAAACGTCGACCGGTACGATCCGGTCACATCCGCGCACAACGGAATAGCTGTAGTGATAGTACCCGCCGCCATTGGCGCAGGAGCCCATGGATATAACCCAACGGGGTTCCGCCATCTGGTCATAAACCTTGCGCAGCGCGGGCGCCATTTTGTTGGTCAGCGTGCCGGCAACAATCATCACGTCCGATTGGCGGGGGCTGGCGCGCACGACAACCCCGAAACGGTCGAGGTCATATCGCGGCATATAGGCGTGGATCATTTCCACTGCGCAGCAGGCCAAACCGAAAGTCATCGGCCACATGGACCCGGTGCGGGCCCAATTGACCACCTTGTCCAGATTTGCAACGACAAAGCCCTTGTCCTGAAGCTGGTCGTTGACCGCCCCAAGAACCCGGTCCTGTTCCGCACCAGGATGAAGGATCGCGCCGTCGGTCGGTGTCGTTACTCCCATTCCAGGGCCCCTTTCCGCCATTCATAGATGAAGCCGATGGTCAGGATGCCAAGGAAGATCACCATGGACCAGAAACCGAAAAGCCCGACATCGCCAAGCGCCACCGCCCAGGGAAACAGGAATGCGACTTCCAGGTCGAAAATGATGAACAGCAGCGTGACAAGATAGAACCGGACATCGAACCGGGACCGCGCATCATCGAACGCTTCGAAACCGCATTCATAGGCCGACAGTTTTTCCGAATCGGGATGCTGGCGGGCGACGATCATGCTGCCCAGAATCATGAGAGCCGAAAGACCGATCGCGATTCCCAGGAAAACCAGGATTGGAAAATACTCGCTAAGCAGCTCTTCCATTCGTGTCCCCTACTCAACAATCGGCCGGGTCGCCGAACCGCCACAAACAGGTGTCGCACCCAAAACTCAATGCCTTGCCGGGATCCGATAAACCCATGCTGCCAAACAGCAATGGGACCGCCTTATCGGGAGCCCAACCGCGACTCCTGAACGTCATGTTGCACGGTCCGCCTATGGGGTCAAGCGACCCTCACGCAGGTGCGCGCCGATGCCGCGCAAACGACTATGAAACCACTATAAACGCGTCCGTCTTGCGCTGCAAACAGCGTGCGCACCCGACAGGGAATTCTGCACACGCAACGCGGCGCTCCGCTTGCGAAAACGGCGGTCCAAACAGCATCGATTTTCATCTGAAGTGAATGGCGGGAGTGACGGGGCTCGAACCCGCGACCTCCGGCGTGACAGGCCGGCACTCTAACCAACTGAGCTACACCCCCGCAGGTGTATTCCGACGCCTGATGTCCGTCGGCGTCGCGGGTGATATTGCACCCACAGACACCTGTCAAGCAAGGTTGCGAAAAGATTTTTCACAAAAGCGGTTATCGTCCTCGCCAAGCCCAAAAACCGAACCGATCAGGTCACCGCCAGATGGTTCGGGAACCTGTAAGACAATGCCTGTCATGCCGCCCGAAGATGTCGCAAGGCCCATACTCCGTCTGTAAAGACAGAATCGGGAAGCCCCCTCACCCGGACTCGAATTGCTGGCTATCATATACTGGTGGGGAAATTGGTGGGCGGTGACGGGATCGAACCGCCGACCCTCTCGGTGTAAACGAGATGCTCTCCCAGCTGAGCTAACCGCCCTTCGCATTCGGCCCCTTCGGACCATCAATGCAGGATGCGCTGGTATACTGGGTCCGGTCGGGGGATTCAAACAGGTTCGTAGCGTGATAGGCAAAAAAAACCGGCCGTGATTCGCATCACGGCCGGCAATTCGCAATAACTGTCCGTAAGATCAGTTGACCGCGTCTTTCAGAGCCTTACCGGCCTTGAACTTCGGCTGGTTCGACGCCGGAATCTGGATCGTCGCACCGGTCTGCGGGTTGCGACCGGTCGAGGCCGCGCGCTGGCTGACCGCGAACGTGCCGAAACCGACAATACGGACATCACCACCGGATTTAAGCTGGCCGGTGATTGCGTCGAGCACGCCATCAACAGCTTTCGCAGCATCAGCCTTGGACAGGCCTGCGGAATCGGCAACGGCGGCGACAAGATCGTTCTTATTCACTGGGAACCCCCCTATGTCTTGGGATTGAAAATAACTGGCACGGACGTCCATGTCCGAGTGGGATGAGTGTATGGGAGGATGCGCGCGGACGTCAATCTGAAAGGTTCGTTTTTCCCCAGTTTTCCGCGGCTTTTTAGCGAAATCGTGAACAGTTCATTCAGCCGGATGGGGGAATGGAAAACATCCCGGTGCGAACCTGTGCACCGGGATGTTCCAGAACGAAAAATTTTAGAACGTAACGGGAATAAACAGCCTAGTGGGTCATCAACCCATCGCGATCATCCACGTCTTCTGCCGGCGTAATGGGCGATTCGGCTGTTTCTTCGTCCTCTGGCTTCCATTCGATCGGCACAAGGGGTGCCACCAGCGCGTGGCCCAGGACCTCATCCACCGAACTGACGGCAATGATCTCAAGCCCCTTCTTCACATTCTCCGGAATATCCGCCAGGTCCTTTTCGTTATCCTTTGGAATCAGGACGGTCTTGATACCGCCACGCAGCGCAGCCAGCAGCTTTTCCTTCAGCCCGCCGATGGGCAGAACCCGACCACGAAGGGTGATTTCGCCGGTCATCGCGATATCCCGGCGAACGGCCACCCCGGTCAGAATGGACACGATGCTGGTCACCATGGCGACGCCCGCCGACGGCCCATCCTTGGGTGTCGCGCCTTCGGGAACGTGCACATGGATATCATTCGACCGAAAAACCGTCGGTTTGATCCCGAAAGATACCGCCCGGCTTTTGATCAGATTCTCCGCCGCCTGGATGGATTCCTGCATCACGTCACCCAGCTTCCCGGTTTTCGTGACGCGTCCCTTGCCGGGAACCAGAACCCCTTCAATCGACAGCAGTTCGCCGCCGACTTCGGTCCAGGCAAGACCGGTGACAACACCCACCATGTCGTCGTCTTCGATTTCGCCAAAGCGGAATTTGCGGACGCCGGCATAGTTGCCCAGGTTCTGGGTGGTGACCGCGACCTTTTCACGGTCGCCCATCATGATTTCCTTGATGGCCTTGCGTGCCAGGTTCGCAATTTCGCGTTCCAGGTTACGGACACCCGCTTCGCGCGTGTAGTAACGGATCAGGTCGCGCAGGGCATTATCCGAAATCGACCATTCTTCTTCGGTCAGGCCGTTCTCGCCGCGTTGCTTTTCAATCAGGTGCCGCTTGGCGATTTCAACCTTTTCATCCTCGGTATAGCCGGGAATACGGATGATCTCCATCCGGTCCATCAGCGGCTGCGGCATGCGCAGCGTGTTCGCCGTGGTCACGAACATCACATCCGAAAGGTCGTAATCGACTTCCAGATAGTGGTCGTTGAAGGTCGCATTCTGTTCCGGGTCCAGCACTTCCAGCAGCGCAGAGGATGGATCACCCCGCCAGTCCGCACCCAGCTTGTCGATTTCGTCCAGCAGGAACAGAGGGTTCGACTTCTTCGCCTTCTTCATGCCCTGGATGACCTTGCCGGGCATGGACCCGATATAGGTGCGGCGGTGACCACGCACTTCGGATTCGTCGCGCACACCGCCCAGGGACATGCGAACGAACGCGCGGCCCGTGGCATTGGCGATAGATTTGCCAAGCGACGTCTTGCCCACGCCGGGCGGGCCGACCAGACATAGAATCGGGCCTTTCAGCTTCTTCTGACGCGCCTGAACCGCCAGGTATTCCAGAATCCGTTCCTTGACCTTCTCCAGCCCGTAATGGTCGCCGTCCAGGGTCGCCTGCGCATCCTTAAGGTTCGTTTTGACCTTCGACCGCTTTTTCCACGGAATATTCAAGAGCCAATCAAGGTAGTTACGAACAACGGTCGCCTCGGCGGACATCGGGCTCATGCCGCGCAGCTTCTTCAGCTCGGCATAGGCCTTCTCGCGCGCTTCCTTGGAAAGTTTCGTCTTCTCGATCTGCTCTTCAAGCTCCGAGATTTCGTCCTTTCCGTCCTCGCCCTCGCCCAGTTCCTTCTGGATCGCCTTCATCTGTTCGTTCAGGTAATATTCCCGCTGGGTCTTTTCCATCTGGCGTTTGACCCGGTTGCGGATGCGTTTTTCAACCTGAAGGACACTGATTTCCCCTTCCATGAAGCCGAAAATCTTCTCAAGCCGGCCGGATACGCTTTCAATTTCCAGCAGGTCCTGTTTGTCCGAAATCTTCAGCGTCAGATGCTGAGCGATCGTGTCCGCCAACTTGGACGCATCCTCGATCTGGCCGATTGAGATCATGACTTCTGCCGGAACCTTCTTGTTCAGTTTGATGTACTGTTCAAACTGTCCGACGACCGCGCGGCTGAGCGCATCCAGGTCGGCTTCCCCTTCAGCCGGGTCTTCGATCAATTCTGCTTCGACCTGGAAGAATTCCTCCGTCTCGACGTAACGGATGATCTGCGCGCGCTGCACCCCTTCAACCAGGACCTTGACGGTTCCGTCCGGAAGCTTCAGCAACTGCAACACCGTTGCAACCGTACCAATGTCGTAGATTTCCTCGGGCGAAGGGTCGTCGTCACCCGCGTTGCGCTGCGAGACCAGCAGGATCTGCTTGTCGTCCTGCATGACGTCTTCCAACGCACGCACCGATTTGTCGCGCCCGACGAAAAGCGGCACGATCATGTGGGGGAAGACGACAATGTCCCGAAGGGGCAGAACAGGAAGTTCGACCGCCTGTTTGAATTCTTGCATTCCTTAACGCTCCAATGAACAAAAAGCGAGTTTACGAAGGACCGGCAGTTCAGCCGTGACAATGGCCGGAGATGATATTCGGCGATTGCCCATACGGTGTCCGATCACAGCGAACTAGGTATCAATTGTAGTTACTTCAAGACACGTGAACGGAATGGCCCCGGAAAGCCCGCTGCAACAGACGCACCCCGGTCAGGACGCGTTGCTTTCGACCTCATCGCGGCGGTCGCTATAGATGTAAAGCGGCTCTGCCCGGCCTTCCACAACCTCGCGGTTGATCACAATCTGGTCGACGCCCTCAAGGCTCGGCAGATCGTACATCGTATCCAGCAGGATCGCTTCCATGATGGACCGCAGGCCCCGCGCGCCCGTCTTTCGTTCGATCGCCCGCTGGGCAATCGCGGAAAGCGCGTCGGTGGTGAATTCCAGCCCGACATTCTCCATCTCAAACAGCTTGCCGTACTGTTTAACCAGCGCGTTGCGGGGTTTGGTCAGGATGTCGATCAGCGCATCTTCGTCCAGATCCTCAAGCGTCGCGATCATCGGAACACGACCAACGAATTCGGGGATCAAACCGAATTTCAGCATGTCCTCAGGTTCGACCTCCCGCAGGATAGCACCGACCTTTCGGTCATCCTCCGCCCGGACATCCGCACCGAACCCGATGGAAGACCCCTTCCCGCGGGAAGAAATAATCCGTTCAAGCCCGGCAAACGCACCGCCGCAAATGAACAGGATATTAGTCGTGTCCACCTGCAGGAATTCTTGCTGCGGATGCTTCCGCCCGCCCTGCGGCGGAACGCTGGCGACCGTTCCTTCCATAATTTTCAGCAACGCCTGCTGCACACCCTCACCCGAAACGTCGCGGGTGATCGACGGGTTGTCCGACTTGCGGCTGATCTTGTCGACCTCGTCGATATAAACGATGCCGCGCTGCGCGCGTTCGACATTGTAGTCCGCGGCCTGCAGCAGTTTCAGGATGATGTTTTCCACATCCTCACCGACATAACCGGCTTCGGTCAGCGTCGTCGCGTCGGCCATGGTAAACGGAACATCCAGGATGCGCGCCAGCGTCTGCGCCAACAGCGTCTTCCCGCACCCCGTCGGCCCGACCAGCAGAATGTTCGACTTCTGCAGTTCGACCTCGTTCTGTTTCTGGCCGTGGGCCAGGCGCTTATAGTGGTTGTGCACTGCGACCGCCAGGACACGCTTGGCATAGTCCTGTCCAATCACGTAATCGTCCAAAACCTCCCGGATCTCCTGTGGTGTGGGCACACCGTCCGAGGTTTTGGAAACACTTGACTTATGGTCTTCGCGGATGATGTCCATGCAGAGTTCGACGCATTCATCACAGATGAACACGGTCGGACCCGCAATGAGTTTGCGCACCTCGTGCTGGCTCTTGCCACAGAACGAACAGTAGAGGGTGTTTTTTCCGTCGCTACCGCTGGATTTACTCATACCATCTCCAGAAATTCGAATTCCGGCCGCTTTCCGCCATTTTCGTCGGCGACATCGTACCCTTAGCGACCAGCCCCCTCAAACGGAAAATCCAAGAGACTTTCCGAATCGCCGCCCAAGGGAGCCTTCATAAAAGGGCGACGAACTTTGGTAGTATGCCAACCGAAATATGGTGAAATCGTTAACACCGATTCCA
The DNA here is from genome assembly GCA_040217575.1 of Alphaproteobacteria bacterium. Taxonomy (GTDB): domain Bacteria; phylum Pseudomonadota; class Alphaproteobacteria; order UBA8366; family Aestuariispiraceae; genus Pacificispira. The sequence goes on from JAVJPW010000005.1 coordinate 260,096, forward strand.
ATTTCCGCGGCGATTCGCGGGCTGTTGCAATCCGACAGCCCGCGAACGACGCTTATTCCGGTTCGCCTTCGCCTTCCGGCGCCGGCCGCGAATCGACAACATCGTCGATCAGACCGAACTCTTTCGCTTCGGTCGCGCTCATGAATTTATCGCGATCCATCGCTTCTTCAATTTCGGGCAGGGTCCGGCCCGTGTGTTTGACATAAATGCCGTTCAGCATTTCGCGCATGCGAAGAATTTCGCGCGCCTGGATTTCGATGTCCGCCGCCTGCCCCTGAGCGCCGCCGGACGGCTGATGCACCATGATCCGGCTATAGGGCAGCGCGAATCGCTTTCCGGCCGCGCCCGCCGTCAGAAGCAAGGAACCCATCGAAGACGCCTGTCCAAGGCAAACCGTGGACACTTCGGGTCGGATATACTGCATCGTGTCATAGATCGACATGCCCGAGGTCACGACGCCCCCGGGCGAATTGATGTAAAACGCGATGTCCTTGTTCGGGTTTTCCGATTCCAAGAACAGCAGCTGCGCACAGATCAGGCTGGCGACATGGTCGTCCACCCCGCCGGTCAGGAAGATGATCCGTTCCTTCAGCAGCCGCGAATAGATGTCATATGCCCGTTCGCCGCGGTTCGTCTGCTCGACCACCATGGGGACCAGTGTATTCATGTGAAGATCGATGGGATCGCGCATGGGATTTTGTGCTCCTTGAAACTGAGAACTAGAACCGAAACGGTCGAAGCAAAGGCAGCCGGTGAACCCGGCCGCCTGCCAGAGTTAATTGCGAAAACCCGGGTGTAAAGACCCGACGATGCGTTTTTGCGATTACGCGCATAAAAATGCCCGCCCCGGCATGGGACGGGCATTTACAACCGGCGACGCAGCGCCGGTATATACGCCGTTATTTCTTCGCGGCAGCCTTCTTCGATGCGCCTTTCTTGGCGGATGCCTTCTTGGACGATGACTTCTTCGCCGCCTTTTTAGATGAAGACTTCTTGGCCGGTGCTGCGGCGGAATCGTCCGTATCCAGGAGTTCTTCCACCGGCAGGGCAACGTCCGTTACCTCGGCCAGTTCAAGAATGTAATCGACCGTCTTCTCTTCGAAGATCGGTGCGCGCAGGCTTGCCATCATTTCCGGGTTTTTCGTGAAGTGTTCGAAGACTTCGCGTTCCTGACCCGGATAGCGCCGCGCCTGCTGGAAAACCGCTTGCTGCAGCTCATCCTGGTTGACCTGGATGTTCGCGGTATCGCCGACATGGCTCAAAAGCAGTCCCAGAAGGACGCGCCGCCTGGCGATGTCGCGATATTCGCTTTTCAGCGTATCCTCGTCCTTTTCCTTGTCTTCGTCGTCGATGTTGCCTTCGTCACGTGCTTTCGCGAACTGGTCCCAGATCTGGTTGAATTCCTGATCGACCATTCCGCCCGGGACATCGAAATCATGCCGGTCGAACAGGACGTCCAGCAGTTCCTTCTTCGTCCGTGCACGGGCGAGTTCGGAATATTCGCTTTCCAGGCGGCTGCGCAGCTGGGTCTTCAGATCGTCCAGCGACTCGGTCCCCAGTTCCTTTGCGAACTCGTCGTCGATCTGACGGTCGGTATAGGCGTGAATCTCGTTGATCCTGCACTCAAAGACAGCGTCCTTGCCGGCCAGATTCGCCGCGCCGTACTGTTCGGGGAATGCGACATTGACGGTCACATCCTCGCCCGCCTTGTGGCCGATCAGTTGATCTTCGAAGCCCGGGATGAACTGGCCGCTGCCGAGTTCCAGACGAAAGTCACTTGCTTCCCCGCCTTCGAATGCCTCACCGTCGACGAACCCTTTGAAGTTCATGACGACAACATCCCCGGACTGGGTCTTGCGGTCCTCTTCCACTTTTTCCGTCGCACGGTTATTTCGCGCCAGTTCTTCAAGACCGGAATTCACTTCATCGTCTGAAATGGCCGGATTGTAGCGCGTCACTGAAATCGTCGAAAAATCGATCGGCTCAATCTCGGGCATCACTTCGACGCCCATTGTGTAGACCAGGTCCGCACCCGGGTCGAAGGAATCGATCTCAATCTTGGGCTGAATCGCCGGTTTCAGTCCGCGTTCGGTCAGCATGGAGTTGCTGGATTCGCTCACCATGGCTTCCAGCACTTCACCCAGAACCGCGTTGCCGAAACGCTGCCGCAGGATCTTCATCGGGACCTTACCCGGACGGAAACCCGGCATATTGACGGTCTGACCGACCTCGGAAAGCTTCGCCTCCACCTTTTTATCGATTTCGGCGGCCTCCACCGTAACGGTGAATTCGCGGCTCAGCCCTTCGTTCTTAGTCTCTACTACCTGCATGGATGAAAATGCCTTAGCTGCAACAAGTTAACGAACGCGCTTCATGCTGCTGACGCTGTGGAGCGCGATTAATCGCGCACCCCGCCGATTGAACCGTTGGTGCGGGCGGAGGGACTCGAACCCCCACGGGTCGCCCCACCAGAACCTAAATCTGGCGCGTCTACCAGTTTCGCCACGCCCGCACGAATTCGGTCCGACCAAGCGAGGCTCCAAAACCAGCGGTTTTCCAGAGCAATTCGCACACTCCGGCCCGGCGCCGAAGCGCGCGCGTCATAGCAAACGCGATTGCCCGCGTCAAAACGTCAATTGGAAGAAATACGGACCGGCCTGAGAAAGAGGCAGATCAAAGAACCGCATCGCGATAGGTTGCCGAAAAGGCCGCCAGCGCCAGAACCTTCGTCCCTGCCTTGTAATTGCCGCGTGAATAGGGCCGTTCCAGGGTCAGTTCATACCGGACATGCGGGATACCGAACCCGTCGGGCGAAATACCCGTTACTTCAGCGACTTCAACGATCTTATCAGATCGGGATCGCCGAAACATGCCGCCAACCGTGACTTCCCTTACGGGCGATGCTTTTCGGAATAACATACTGTCACCTCATCAAATTCGCGCCCAACACGCCAAATGGCGCGCCACCCCTTTTGACACCCAACACACCGAATTTTCAGACTTGCCAGATTGTGACGGTTTTATTGTGTCAGCAAAAATTGATAACTGTCAAAGGTTTACAAATGGTAACCAATTACAATTCGATGAAAGTTCTACCTATTTCGACCTATCGGATTCTAGATCAATCCGGAGACTTCATGATTTCTTTGATCACTACTAGACCGCATTTCGGGTGCGGCAGCGTTCCAGAACACCGGGAATAAAGTCCGGCAGGTCACTGGCGATCAGTCCCGGGCCGAACATATGTGCGGCGTCAGATGTCATGAAACTGGCCGCGGCGGCAGCGGAAAACGGTGTCATTCCGCCGGCCATCAGGGCTGCGATCAGCCCAGCCAGAACGTCCCCCGCGCCCGCCGTCGCCAAGTAGGGGCTGCCGTTCGAATTGATGACGGCATAACCATCGGGCGCAGCGACAACCGTATCGAACCCCTTCAGCAGCACAATGCAGTCCGCGCGGGCCGCCGCTGTTCGGGCCTTGACCAGTTTGTCGGTTTCGCCGGCAAGGTCCGGAAACAGGCGCGCGAACTCCCCGTCATGGGGCGTCAGGACATGATTTTCCCCTGTCATGTCGAACAATACGTCCGGCCCATCGGCAAACAGCGTAATCGCATCCGCGTCGACGACCGCCGCACAATCGGTTCGCAGAACTGCCAGCGCGCGTTCCATGGAACCCGGCTCCGATACGCCAAGTCCCGGCCCGACGACACAGGCATCGACCCGCCGGTCGCTTAGAAGTTCGATGAAGGCCCGCGTGTCCTTGATTGACTTGACGACCGCACTTTCCAGACCAAGCCGATAGATCGGCCCCTGCTGCACCGGCGACGCGATGGTTACAATCCCCGCCCCGCCCCGTTGTGCCGCCCGCGCAGCAAGCATTGCGGCGCCGACCATTTCCGCACCACCGACGACCAGCACCGATCCGCGCGAATATTTGTGGGAAAAAACGTCCGGCGCGGGCAACTCGCCCTGCCAAAGAGCGGGACCGTTAAAGGCCGTCTTCGGGTTGATCCGATCAAGGACACTGTCACTTATTCCGATATCCGCCAGTGTCAGCGTCCCGCACGCAATTCTGCCCGGCAGAAGCCAATGGCCGGGCTTGCCCCGGAAAAAGCTGACCGTCCGGGTCGCCTCATACATCGGGTTCAGCAGAACAGACCCATCCGCGCCCGATACGCCACTGGGCAGGTCAACTGCAACAACTGTTCTTCCGGTTAGCGATTTAAGGACTGCCGCCGCATCCCCATCCGGCGCACGGGAAAGGCCCGCGCCAAAGACGGCATCGACAACAATATCCGCACCCTCAAGGATGTCCGTCGTAAGCGGATCAATAGTACCGCCGTATGCTTGTGCTGCCAGCGCAGCATCACCCGTAAGTCTGGAACGGTCCCCCAACAGTCCCAGCTTAACCGCCCACCCCCGTTCTGCCAGAAAGCGTGCGGCGACAAATCCATCCCCGCCATTGTTGCCCGGTCCGCACAATATGGCGGTAGTGCCCGCATCCGGGCCATACAGGTCACATACGGCATCCGCCACGGCCTTTCCGGCCGCTTCCATCAGGTCAATGCCAGCCGTTCCCCCTTCGATAACAAGGCGATCCGCGATTTCCATTTCAGACGGCGAAAGCAGGGCATGCGTTCGCCACGCATCCACCGCCAATCCATGTGCGCTAAGCGCCTGATCCGCTTCGGTCATTTCCATGGATGCCAGTTTCCCCGAAAGCGGTTCGGATTGAAATCACTTTCCGGTTAGGTCAAATAGACAGGTCATGCAAATAAACTCGAAATCCGCTATGAACGTGTTGGCGCCGCTTCTCTTTACCGGACTGGCACTTGGCCTGAGCGGTTGCGATGACGGTCCGCGCACGCAGCAAATTTACGACACGCCCCACGGAAGCCGACCGGCGCTGGTGGCGGCCGTCATGAACGGAAATGTCATACCGATCCATGTCGTGAGTTCGATTACCGGTTCGCCGGAAGAGGTCGCCGGACAATATGCCGGTTGGCTTGCCGAACGGGACCAATTCCTGAAATTCGAGTTCGGCGGCGAAGAAATCCCGGCACCCGTTACAACGCCCTGGATCCTGATCCTGCACGATACACCCGCAGGCTATACCGGAATATCTGCCTGTCAGGGAACCGGGTATGATCCCGTAGGCAATCCGGAAGAAGCTGTCTTCCGCACCATCATTTGTGATGAATCCGGACGTCTGGTGGAAATTCTGGCGGTGATCCCCCGGGATGGCACTGATTTGGATGACGCCTATCCCGCGCTTCTACGGGAAACGGCGCGCCAAATGATTACGGAAGAAGACGCAACCGACCGCTGATAACGAAGCAACTTCCCAGCCATCGGTGCCATCGGCGAGAATTGGCCCCTGTCACAATTAAAACACTGCCGCGTAAGCCCTTTGTAACATTGGCGGAATAGGGTCTGCCCATCGACCAACCGCCCCGAGTTCGGACCTAACGAATGACGGGCTTCCTGGCGACGCACGATTTTCGGCCGATGAGATTAAGAGTAGGCCAGCAATCGGTGCGTCGTTTTTTTTTGCCGTTTTGGGGACGCTACGGCATGGATTCGGACCATGTCCGATCCTGACCAGTCAGCAAACGACAATCCCAAAGACCAACCATCGGGGAAAACGCGATGGGACGGCGCGACACCGATATCCAACCGCTATGATGACCCCTACTATTCACGTGAAGATCCGTTGGGGGAAGTTCGGCACACATTCATCGACGGGTCGCGGTTTTCCGAACAGGTCGCCAATGGCGATGTAACCGTTGCGGAAACAGGTTTCGGGACCGGACTGAACTTTTTGGAAAGCTGGCGCCTGTTCCGAAAGCTCCGGAAGCCCGGCGCCTGCCTAACCTTCCTATCGGTCGAGAATGCACCCCTTGATGTGGCTGACCTTTCCCGCGCCCACAAACCGTTCCAGGAACTGGGCGCACTATCGCAAGAATTGCGAACCGCCTGGCCCGGCCAGATACCGGGCGTGCATCGCCTGTCATTCTGCGACGGATCGGTTCGCCTGATCCTGCTGTTCGGGGAGGCGGAGACGATGCTTGCCCGTCAGGGGCTTCGGGCCGACATCTGGTACCTGGACGGGTTCGCACCGGCCAAAAATCCGGCCATGTGGACACCGGAACTGATTGCGCATGTGGCGCGCCTGTCACGGCCAGGTACGACGCTTGCAAGTTTTACTGCCGCCGGGACCGTTCGCGGCCGCCTACAGCAAGCGGGTTTCGATATTGAAAGGCGTGCAGGACATGGCCGTAAACGACACTGCATTGCTGGTGTCATGCGAACAGCCCCCGAAACATCCAACAGGCCCCCGTGGGTGCGCCGGCCTGAACCGATTTCGTCTGGAAACAACATTGCCATCGTCGGTGACGGCATTGCGGCACGGTGTCTTGCCCGCAGCCTGAAGCAGGCGGGATTCGAACCGACGCGACTGTCCGGTACCGGCAGCCGTGCCTATGCCGCAAGTACACTTCCCCGGGCACTGATCGCCCCAAAGCTGGTACGCGGGAAAGAACCGTTTCCGCGCATCTGGCGGCAGGCTTTCTGGGACGCGGTGCGCGAATTGGACCGGATACCGGACATCTGGGTCGGGCCGCGGGGATTGGCCATACCGGACGACCGTGGGCGAAACCGCGCCCTGGTCAATGAACTGCAATGGCCCACAGACCATCTTTCAATCGCGGAAAATGGGGCTTTGAATCTGCCCAAGGCCGGTTCGGTCTATGCCCCCGCGCTGCTGTCCCATCTGTGTGGGCCGCCGGACGTGAAATCCGATGTCGCGGCGCTGAACCGGAAGGACGGAACATGGCAGTTGCTGGATGCTGACGGGCAGGTCCTGACAACATCTGACTGCGTCGTCTTGGCGTGCGGTCCGGCAGCGCACGGACTGATGGGCATCCCGTCCGGTCTCCGAATCGGTTCAGGACAGATGTTGATGGGGCGACCGGCGGTCCCTTCCCCGACAGCGATCCTTCGAAACGGTTATCTGACCAGCGCGGACGATGAAGGAACTGTTGCCATGGGTGCGACCGCGACAGGCAACGCCGCCCTGGCGCCCGTAGCGATATCCGATGATGCGACGGAAGAAATTCTGGACCGCCACCGTGACCTGACAGGCCCCGTCGATGGAGTCGTGCCCTGGACAGGGCTCCGGTGCGATGCGGGTGACCATCTTCCCCTTGCCGGTCCGGTGCAGGACGCCATGCGATTCGCCGAAATCCATTCGGGTCTTCGTCATGGCAAAACGGCCGCGGCGAATGCGGGCACGGCGTATCGGCCGGGTCTGTTTGCGCTCACCGGATTGGGCGCCAGGGGATTTCAGGCGGCGTTTCTTCTGGCCGACCACTTGACGTCCTTGCTGACAGGGCGCCCTTCCCCACTGGAAGCGGACATTTCAGACGCCCTTCTTCCCGTCCGCTTTCAGGTTCGGGAGATGAAGCGTTCTCAATAAGTTATGTCGGAGGATTGAAGTGGGGTGGCTGATGGGACTTGAACCCACGACCTCCGGAATCACAATCCGGCGTTCTAACCAACTGAACTACAGCCACCACATTTTGATACTTGCCGGCCGGGCACGGCGATTTGCACCATTCCGACCGGGCGCGGTTATTACGCCCTCCCCCCTTTCCCGTCAAGCGACGCGGGCCTAATCTGCGCGCGGAAAATATTGTTGCCTATCGACAACCGAAAGGACCCACCGAAATGCAGACCCTGGCCGCACGCATGCAGCGCCTTGGCACCGAATCCGCCTTTGACGTCCTTGCCCGCGCGAACAAGCTGGCGGCGGACGGTGCGGACATCATCAGCCTGTCGATCGGGCAACCGGATTTCCCGACGCCACCACATATCGTCGAGGCGGGAATCAAAGCGCTAAAGGACGGCCATCACGGCTATACCCCGGCGAACGGAATACCGAAGCTGCGCGAGGCGGTGGCCGCCGACCTGTACCGGCGTCACGGTGCAGACGTCGACCCGGATTGCGTCGTCGCCGTTCCCGGCGGCAAGGTTACCATGTTTTTTGCCATGCTGATGTTCGGCGAACCGGGCGCCGAAATCATCTATCCGGATCCCGGCTTCCCAATATACCGGTCGGCTATCGAATTTTCCGGTGCGACCGCGGTACCGATGCCGCTTCGGGAAGAAAACGGCTTTGCCTTTTCCGCCGACGAACTTCTGGCGCTCATCACACCGAAAACGCGCCTTATCATCATTAACTCACCTGCCAACCCGACGGGTGGCGTCACACCAGCGGAAGAAATCGATAAGCTGGCAGCGGGTCTGGCGGACCACCCGCATGTCCACATCATGTCGGACGAAATCTATTCCTGCATGCTGTATGACGGGCGCGAACACCGATCGATTTTGAATTACCCAGACCTGCGCGACCGGGCGATCCTTTTGGACGGCTGGTCCAAGACCTATGCCATGACCGGCTGGCGATTGGGTTACGCGGTATGGCCGAAGGCCCTGGTGGAAAAGGCAACGCGGCTATGTATCAACGATCATTCCTGCGTCAATGCACCGACCCAGTATGCGGGTATTGCCGCGCTGGAAGGCCCGCAGGACGCGGCGATGGAGATGGTAAAGGCTTTTGACGACCGGCGGAAAGCAACTGTCGCGGCCCTGAACGGCCTGCCCGGCGTTTCGTGCGTTGAACCGGGAGGCGCTTTCTATGCCTTCCCGAATATTACCGAAACCGGCAGGACGGCGGCGGACCTTCAGGACGCACTGCTGAACGAGGTCCATGTGGCGACCATCGCAGGCACAAGTTTCGGCATCCACGGCGAAGGCTATATCCGCATTTCCTATGCGAATTCGAAGGAAAACATCCTGCGGGCAATCGACCGGATCGGCGAATTTCTTACACGGACGTAATCAGGCCGCCTGCGACTCTTGCTCGTCCTGCCGTACGTCGGCGACAAATCTCTCCAACTCGCGAGCGAGATCGCCCGTGCTTTGCCTGACGTCTCCGACGCCGCGGACCAGCGCGTCGGATGCCGTCTGAACCTGATCGGATGCGGACATGATGCTACCGACCTGAGCATTCACGGATTCGATTTCCTGCGAGGTCGACTGCATCGTTTCATGAATTGCAGCCGTCGCATCGTTTTGCTGTTGCGTCACATCGGCAATGTCAGTGACGACCTGATCCACCTTGCTAACCCCATCCGTGACCAGCCTCGTCGTATCGGCTGCATCCCGAACCGCAGACTTTATGGCATCGACTTGGGATACGATCTCGCCGGTTGCGGACGCAGTTTGATTTGCAAGGCTTTTCACTTCATTGGCCACGACTGCAAACCCCTTCCCTGCCTCACCGGCACGGGCGGCTTCAATCGTCGCATTCAACGCCAAAAGGTTCGTTTGCTCTGCGATATCCGAAATCAATGCGACGACATCCCCGATCCTGCTCGCCGCGTCGGATAGGGTTTCAATTGCTGAATCTGTACGCTCGGCATCCTGCGTGACAGCCCGTGAGACTTGCGACGCTTCATTCGTCCGCACGCTCATATCGCGCATGGATTTCGTTAACTCCTCCGACGTCTGGGAAACGCTGGAAATCCGGTCTGTTGCGGATTGTGCCGATAGTGACGCATCGCGCGCCATTCCGGCTGATCGCGACGCTTCGCGGGCCATACCGTCGACAGCTTCGCCCAACCCAGAAACCGCAGCGTCGACGCTTTGTACGATCGCAGAAACCCGACCATTGAAATCATCCGCCAGTTGGTTCAAGGCCGCCCGACGCTGGCGTTCAGCGTTTTGGTTGGCAACTTCCCTTTCCGCGCGAAGGCTTTCCACCTTCCGTGAATTCTCACGCAGTTTGACAAGCGCGCGGCTCATATTGCCGATTTCGTCGCTTTGTCCGGTATCAATATCGGAATCCAGATCGCCGCCGGCGATGCGTCCCATTGAATCGGAAAGTGCCAACAGACGACCGACGACCATTCGTCCAACGTAGAAATAGCCGATACCAAAAGCCAATGCGACGGCCACTGCACTTATCGCCGCAAGCCAGATCATCGAACGAAAGACGGTATCCTCCACCAAACCGATGGATTGCCGCCCGCTCTGCGCTGCCTCTTCAGCGGCCGCGCGTGTGAAATCCTCCAGTTTGGTGACCAACTGGCGGTTTTCCATCAAATAGGCATCAAGTTCCAATATCACCGCAAACACTTCGGCGCGGTGAAATGCCAGACCGTCCTCCTTGCCAAGCACTTCGAAAAATTCGCCCAGGCTATTCGCTACGCCGCGACCCAGGTCGCTTGAATCCGCATTCAGCGCGGACCGTGTGTCCGAAGCCCAGCGCAGCAGGTCCGAAACTTCCTCACTAGCCGCAATCATCCGCTCTTCATTAGGGGCCGTGGCGATGGTCACTACATGCGTCATCACCCGGTCGGAAAATGCCTGAACTGTACCCAGGATTTGCGTCCTGCCATAGGCGCCGTACAACGGAAAAAAGTAATCCGCCATGGCGTCAGGCTGCATCAGCATCTGGTTGAAACTGTCTGTTACATCGGCGCTCAACTGTTCCAGATAGGGGTCAAGGAGGTCATTTAGCGTCTGACGGGTCGAGGCGATCTCTTCAAACGCATTTGCGACCGCCTGTTCATGTCCGGATCGGCGGCCCACCGCATCGTTAATGGCGCTGAGATTTGCGGCGAGGGCTTCGATCGTTTCCTCGATGTCCGAACCGGTTGCATCCGAACCAGAAAGTTCCTGGACCACGGAACGCAATTCCTGGATATCCCGCTGCAACCGCTCATACCGTTGGGTTCGCTCCTCTTCCGTTGGCGATGCTATCAGGCTGGCGGCACCCGCGGCGACACTGGGACCCAGGGCGCTGACCCTTTGTGCTGCTTCCAAATCAGACAGGGTGCGTGTGCTGAAGACGTCCATCTGAGCTGATATGCGCTGGAAGGAAAAACCACTGATACCCGCGGAAATCATGGTGGTAAGCGCGATTGCGGCCATCGCAATCAGCAACTTCGCGCGCAGTCCGAATCGTTCAGAGAAACGCTCCTCACTTTGAGCGGCCACTCTGTCATTCCCCACCAGCGTCATCGTACAGTTCTCCACTTACCCGGGTAGATGGTCTTTCGACCTCTGCCTATCACTTCAAAAGCCAAAATTCGGTTAACGATCCACCATCTCCAAACTGCAAAATTTCCGCGCGACGACAAAAAAAGCGCTAATTGGACGAATACTCACCGGTCATAGTTGGAAATCGGCACAAACTCGAAGGGACCGCGACCACTTCATGACAGGTGCTGACCAATAAGCGGCCATTGGTCCACAGGATGTCCACATCAGCCGCCTTTTCCTGTGGATATGCGGACATCGCGACTCGAAATGGGCGTGCGTGGCCTCTATATTCCTTGGCTCGCATTTCGCTTTTCCTCCGATTGAGCCGGGCCTTTCATGACCAACAACACGATCTCCATCCGCGGTGCACGCGAACACAATTTGAAGAATGTGGACGTGGACCTTCCGCGCGACAAACTGGTCGTGATCACGGGTCTGAGCGGATCCGGAAAGTCTTCGCTGGCCTTCGATACGATCTATGCGGACGGTCAACGGCGCTATGTCGAAAGCCTGTCGGCCTATGCCCGTCAGTTTCTGGAAATGATGCAGAAACCCGACGTCGACCTGATCGAAGGGCTGTCGCCGGCGATTTCCATCGAACAGAAGACGACAAGCCGCAACCCGCGGTCAACCGTCGGAACAGTGACGGAAATCTACGACTATATGCGCCTTCTGTGGGCGCGGGTCGGTGTGCCCTATTCCCCCGAAACCGGCCTTCCTATCGAAAGCCAGACGGTCACCCAGATGGTCGACCGTATTATGGACATGGGCGACGGCACGCGCCTGTATCTGCTGGCGCCGCTGGTACGGGGCCGCAAGGGTGAATATCGCAAGGAGTTTGCCGAGTTGCGCAAACGCGGGTTCCAGCGGGTCAAGGTGGACGGCAAGTTCCACGAAATCGACGATGTCCCGGCCCTGGACAAGAAAATCAAGCACACGATCGACGTTGTCGTGGACCGCGTGGTGGTTCGCGACGGGCTGCAGCAACGCCTGGCGGACAGCATCGAAACGGCCTTGCAGATTTCCGACGGGCTTCTGTTCGCGGAAAATGCGGACGGTGGCGATCAGACGATCTTTTCCGCCAAATTCGCCTGCCCCGTTTCCGGTTTCACGATCGAGGAGATCGAACCCCGCCTGTTCAGCTTCAACAATCCGTTTGGCGCCTGTCCCACCTGCGACGGATTGGGCACGGACATGGAATTCGATGTCGACCTGATCGTCCCGGACACGACAAAATCTCTGTGGCAGGGGGCGATTGCGCCTTGGTCCACAACCTCATCCCCCTACTACAAACAAACGCTGGAAGCGATCGCACGTCACTACAACGCGTCGCTGAAGACCCCGTGGCGGGATCTGTCCGAAGACGTGCGTAACTGTGTCCTGCACGGCAGTGGGGAGGAAAAGATCGAGTTCCGATACGATGACGGGCTTCGATCCTACAAGACGACAAAGCCGTTCGAAGGCGTGGTTCCGAACATGGAACGCCGCTATCGGGAGACGGAATCAAGCTGGTCACGCGAAGAATTATCGAAATATCAGACCGTCACCCCCTGCCCGGCTTGCAACGGCTACCGCCTGAAACCGGAAGCGCTGGCGGTGAAGGTCGGCGAACGGCATATCGGGGAAGTGGCCGAACTGTCCATCGCCGACGCCGGACGATGGTTCGAAGGTCTGGACAGCCAACTGTCCGAGAAGCAAAAGGAAATTGCCTATCGCATCCTGAAGGAAATCAACGAACGCCTGGGGTTCCTTAACAATGTCGGCCTGGACTATCTGACGCTCAGCCGCAATTCCGGCACGCTCAGCGGCGGGGAAAGCCAGCGCATCAGGCTGGCGTCCCAGATTGGGTCCGGCCTGACCGGCGTACTTTATGTGCTCGATGAACCGTCCATCGGCCTGCATCAGCGCGACAATGACCGCCTTTTGGCGACGCTGCGGCGCTTGCGAGACCTGGGTAATACGGTCATAGTCGTCGAACATGACGAGGATGCGATCCGGGCGGCGGACTATCTGGTGGATATGGGGCCAGGTGCCGGCGTTCACGGGGGCGAGGTCGTTGCCGCCGGTCTGCCGCATGAGGTGATACAGAATCCGAATTCCCTGACCGGTCAGTATCTGACCGGTTTCATCCAGATCGAAGTCCCTAAGAAGCGCCGCAAGGGGCACAAGGGCCAGTTGCTGAAGATTTTCGGCGCCACTGAAAACAACCTGCAATCCGTCGATGCGACAATCCCGCTAGGAACGCTGACAGTCGTCACCGGCGTCAGCGGGTCCGGTAAATCGACCCTTATCATCGAAACGATGCAGCGCGCGTTGGCCCGCACCCTGATGGGCGCCAGGGCGCATCCCGGCCATCACGACCGGATCGAAGGGATGAATTTCCTCGACAAGATCATCGACATTGACCAGTCGCCCATCGGTCGGACCCCGCGGTCGAACCCGGCGACCTATACCGGTGCCTTCACGCCGATCCGTGACTGGTTCGCCGGCCTGCCGGAAGCAAAGGCGCGCGGCTATCAGCCCGGCCGCTTCAGCTTCAACGTCAAGGGTGGCCGGTGCGAGGCATGCCAGGGCGACGGCGTCATCAAAATCGAAATGCACTTCCTGCCCGACGTGTACGTTCAATGCGACCAGTGCCACGGCCATCGCTATAATCGCGAGACGCTGGAAATCACCTATCGCGACAAGTCGATCGCCGACGTTCTGGAAATGACGGTCGATGAGGGCGCGGATTTCTTCAAGGCCGTGCCGTCGATCCGGGACAAACTGGTAACGTTGCAGCGTGTCGGCCTGGGCTACATCAAGGTAGGACAACAGGCGACGACCCTGTCTGGCGGTGAGGCCCAGCGTGTCAAGCTTGCCAAGGAACTATCAAAGAAGGCGACGGGACGGACACTTTATGTCCTGGACGAACCGACTACAGGCCTACATTTCCATGATGTCAGCAAGTTGCTGGAGGTTCTTCAGACTCTGGTTGAATCCGGTAACACAGTGGTCGTCATTGAACACAATCTGGAAGTCATTAAGACGGCGGACTGGATTATCGACCTGGGACCGGACGGCGGAACCCGCGGCGGCGAAATCGTCGCACAGGGCACGCCGGAAGAAATTGCCAAGGCCGAACGCAGCCACACCGGGCACTATCTGGCCCCGTATCTGGGTAAGCAGACGCAAAAGAAGGCGGGATAGACATGACCATGACCGGGCGCTGCCATTGCGGCGGCATCGAATTCAAGGCGGAAATCGACCCGAAGGACGTGATTGTCTGTCACTGCACGGACTGCCAGACGCTTTCCGGTTCTGCCTATCGAACGGTGGCGTTTACATTGCCGGATGGACTTACCGTCACCAAGGGCGAACCGACCGTCTATATCAAGGTCGCCGACAGCGGGAACGAACGGATGCAAAGTTTCTGCCCAACCTGCGGCACGCCGATCTATTCCGGGCCCGTGGGCGACGGTCCGAAGGTCTATGGCATTCGCGTCGGGGCATTGGACAATCGCCGCGACCTGATACCATCAAAGCAATGTTATACCCATTCGCGCCTGGACTGGTTGCCGCTGATGCAGGCGGAGGATGTCAGCTGACCGTCGGTGCCGCATAGGTGCCTTCCGGCGCGCCAAAATTATCACCAATCGTAAGACCAACCCCGGCGCCGATTGGTGGGGCGATCCGGTCACGTTCAATATGGACCGCGCCGCCCAGGTTGGGGTCCAGCGCTAGTGGTTCCCTTAGGTCACAGCCGCAGATCAGCAGATCCGGCGGGGTGCCGAGCGCCAGATGCAAAATCGCACCTGTCGCGATACCCCCGCACCAGGGCCCGTCGATGCGCATGCGCATCCCCTTTTCCGCCGCCAGATCGCGGATTTCACGGGCGACCTGCAATCCGCCAAGGAATGCCGGTTTGATGCAAATGGCGGCCGCAATGCCGTCATCGATTGCACGGATGGCAATATCGTAACTGGCTGTCGACTGATCAACCATCACCGGTGTCGCCGTCCCCTTTGCGACCGCGATATTGTCGTCATAAGTGGCACACGGTTCTTCCCACCACAGGCGGGGGTCTACAAATTCCGCCGCCATTTCCAGGGCCTGATCCACGGTCCAGCCCCCATTTGCATCCGCCAGCAGGGTCTGACCCGCATTCATGAGGGAGAGAACCAGCCGCAGTTTTGCGCGGTCATCGTCCAGGCTTCCGACGCCAAGCTTCAACTGAATGACTGAACGGTCGGGACCGGCGACTGACATCCGATGCCGAAGGCGGTCTTCGGTACTTTCCGCGATGGAGAAATAGTCGGCAACGCTCTCCGCCTTCCGACCCCCCAGAACGGCGTATAGCGGCAATCCAGCCGCCTTTGCCTGCAGGTCCAGCATCGCGGTTTCCAGGCCAAAGGCGACGCCGCGATAGGGTTTGTCCCTGGACCGTGCGCCGCCGACATAATCCGCAAGCACCCCAAGCGGATGACCGACAAACTTGGCGAACAGGTCCCCTTCCGCGTCGACCATCGCCTGTCGTCCTTCCACAGGGACGGATGGGGCGTGTACGATTTCCCCCCATCCGGTCAGACCATTGTCTGTTGTAAGGCGCAGAACCCGGCCATAGATCCGGTCCTGAACCACATGGGACATGGCATAAGGCCCGTCCCGCATCAATGGTTGATAGGACCAGATGTCGATCCGCGACAGGATCAAGGAAGTCTTAGCCTTCTTCCGCCGGGCCGACGATCGGCCCGCCTTCCTTCACCCAGCCACTGAACCCTTCGGTAATATGGGCGATGTTTTCCATTCCCATGTCCTGAAGCGTCGCGACGGTCAACGCGGATCGCCAGCCGGATGCGCAATGAAAGACGAAAGCCTTCTTTTCCCCGAAGATCGGCTTGAAATAGGGGCTGTCCGGGTCGATCCAGAATTCCGCCATGCCGCGCGGGCAGTGAAAGGCACCTTCGATGTAGCCCATCCGCTCCCTCTCCCGCGGGTCGCGCAGGTCGACAATGACGACATTGTCGCTTTTCGCCATTTCAATCGCTTCCTTGGCGGGAATTTCACGGATCCGGTTCTTGGCGGAAGCAACCATTTTGGCGACAGGCATTTTGAGCGACATGCGGGTTTCCTTTTCGCGGTTCAGGATAGCGGGACGCCGGCGATGGTCACGCGATGCATCAGGCGCCGGTGGCCGGTATAGTCGTTCAGCGCGCAATGCTGGGTCGCGCGGTTGTCCCAAATGGCAACAGACCCGTCTTCCCACCGGAACCGGCAGGTGAACTCCGGGCGCGCGATGTGGGCGTACAGAAATTCCAGCAGGGGCTTAGATTCTTCCGCCGTCCAGCCATCGAAATGGGTGGTGAATTCCGGGTTCACATACAGGCACTTGCGTCCCGAAAGCGGGTGCGTGATGACGACCGGATGCAGCGCATCCTGAACCGCAGCATCGGGGTTCTGCAAACGCCCCTCGTTATCCTTCCAGTCGATTTCCGCGCGATAGCCGAAGGAATGGCGGCTTGAATGCCAGGCCTTCAGGCTCAACAGAACCGACTTCAGCCCGTCCGAAAGCGCATCATAGGCCGCGGCAACCCCGGCAAACAGCGTGTCGCCCCCGGTCTGCGGCAGTTCGCGGGCCACCAGGATCGACCCCAGGGCCGGTGCCTCGTCATAGGAATGGTCGGTATGCCAGCGGCTTCCGATATTTCGTTTGTGATGCGGTTCCTTACGGACTTCGGCGATTTGCGGATGCGTTTCGGTCGGCGTGAAAAACCGGTTCACGACGATGTCGCCAAACCGTTCAGCAAGCGCGATATGCTGGTCCGGCGATAGTGTCTGGTTCCGGAAGAACAGAACGCCGTTGTCCGCGAACGCCTGTTTGACCGCACTGAATGCCTCATCCCCCATCTGGGACAGGTCGATGCCTTTTATTTCCGCGCCAATCGCGGGGGAGACCGGGCGGACTTCCATTTCCAGGCTCATCGCGTCACCATTTCCTCACTGCCGTGGGACTTCGACCGTCATCTCCGCCCCGCCCCATTCATGAATGCTGTCATGGGCACGAACCGTCACATGGGTCACATTATCCGGAATATCCAGCCCGCCCAGTGTTCTGCTAAAGGGCTGTTCGTTCACATGCGGGTGATGCAGAACGCGATATCCCAGTTCCACGCCGTCCGGTGTCGAAACGGACCAGCCGTCCGCATAATGATCCCAGCCATCGTCGGCATGTTGAACCGTGACATCAATGCTGTAGGCCCCGTTTGCCATGCGTGTCAGTTCGACGTTCAGGACATCCGCCTCCCCGGCGAACGCCGTTCCGATCAGCACCGGCGTCACGACTGCCGCGATTGCTGTGATTGCTGCGATTTTCCGGACCATTTCAGTCCCCCGAAATCGGTCTTGGGCGGCGATCGTTGTCGATTGCGACATAGGTATAGATACCTTCCGTCACCAGCACCCGTTCGGCACCGTTTTCGCGCATCGCCCAGGCCTGTATGTTGACGGCAATGGACGTGCGCCCGATCCGTTCAATATCCGCATAGCAACAGACCACATCGCCAACGAAAACCGGCAGGTAGAAGGTCATGCTGTCGACCGCCACCGTTGCCACGCGGCAATTCGTCCGGGCGCGCGCCAGAATGCCGCCGGCGATGTCCATCTGGGCCAGCACCCAGCCACCGAAAATATCACCGGCCGGGTTCGTGTCCGCCGGCATGGCCAAAGTCCGGATTTGCAGTTCCCCGCGGGGTTCAATTGTAGCAGATGCCACCGTCCTTGCGCCTTTCCAATCAATATCTTGTGGCGAACCACGCATCCGCATACCTTATAGGCTTGCGAGCGCGCTTCCAGCTTCTATAATGCCCATATGAGTGATCTATTCCAGAATTCCGGCGGCAAGGAAACCGCCTATTCCGCCAAGGACATCGAGGTCCTTGAGGGGTTGGAGCCCGTCCGCCACCGCCCGGGTATGTATATCGGCGGAACGGACGAACGGGCCTTCCATCATCTGGTGGCGGAAGTCCTGGACAATTCCATGGACGAAGCGGTCGCGGGCCATGCCAGCCGGATCGAACTGGAACTGGATGAAGACGGCTATTGCACCGTTCGCGACAATGGGCGCGGAATCCCGGTCGACCCGCATCCGAAATACAAGAACAAGTCCGCACTGGAGGTCATCCTGACCACACTGCATTCCGGCGGAAAATTTTCGGGTAAGGTCTATGCGACGTCGGGCGGTCTGCATGGGGTCGGTATTTCCGTCGTGAACGCCCTTTCCGACAATCTGTCGGTCGAAGTGGCGCGGGAACGCAAGCTCTACCGTCAGGAATTCGCACGCGGGCAACCGGTCACGAAGCTGAAAACCGTAGGCGATGCCCCCAACCGACGTGGCACGACCGTTCGGTTCCGCCCCGACCCGGAAATTTTCGGCGACAAGCAGCGGTTCGATCCGGCCCGCCTATTCCGCATGGCGCGTTCTAAGGCCTATCTGTTCAAGGGCGTTGAAATCCGCTGGTCCTGCCCGAAGGCGTTGATCAAGAACCCGGACGAGGTTCCGGAGAAGGAAAGCCTGCATTTTCCAGGCGGCCTGAAGGATTATCTGGTCTTTACGCTGGGTGCACGTGCGACGATCACGCCCCGTCCATTCGCCGGTGCCTGGAAAGCTTCCGAAGGCGTCGGGCGCATGGAATGGGCAATTCACTGGCCCGCAGACGGCGACGGTTTCTGCCACACCTATTGCAACACGGTTCCGACGCCGCTGGGCGGGACCCATGAAAGCGCCATGCGGTCCGCCCTTGCCCGAAGCCTGCGGGCCTATGGCGAACTGGTGGGCAACAAAAAGGCGGCCCAGATCACGGGCGACGACGTCACCGGCGAAGCCTGCATCATGCTGTCCGTCTTCATTCCGGACCCGCAGTTCCAGGGCCAGACGAAGGAAAAGCTGGCGTCCGTCGAAGCGGGCAAGATGGTGGATGGTGCCATAAAGGACCGGTTCGACCATTGGCTGGCCGAAGACCCCGCCTCTGCAAACGACCTTTTGGACCGCATTCTGGAACGCGTGGATGAACGCCAGAAGCGCAAGGCCCAGAAGGAACAGCGTCGCAAGACACCGACCCGAAAGCTGCGTCTTCCCGGGAAACTGGCCGACTGTTCGGACGAAAGTGCGGATGGAACGGAGATCTTCCTAGTTGAGGGCGACAGCGCCGGCGGCAGCGCCAAACAGGCGCGCAACCGCAAGACCCAGGCTATCCTGCCGATGAAGGGCAAGATTCTGAACGTCGCTTCCGCTTCTGCCGACAAGCTGCAGCAAAACCAGGAACTGAAGGATATCATCCAGGCGCTGGGATGCGGTACGCGGGCGGATTTCAGGCTGGAAAAGTTGCGTTATGAACGTGTCGTCATCATGACCGATGCGGATGTCGACGGCGCGCATATCGCATCGCTTCTTATGACCTTCTTTTACCGGGAAATGCCGGGCCTCGTGGAAGCGGGCCGTCTTTATCTGGCGCAACCGCCGCTCTATCGCCTGACGCAGGGTGGGAAATCGGTCTATGCGATGGATGACGCTGCGAAAGACGCCCTTCTGAAGTCCGAATTCAAGGCAAATGCAAAAGTCGATATCAGTCGATTCAAGGGCTTGGGCGAAATGCCCCCCGGGCAATTGCGTGAAACGACGATGGATCCGGCGAAACGCACCCTGCTTCGCGTTCAGCTTCCCGATCGGTCCCGTGAGGAAGAGCTGGAGGAAAGCCGCCGCACGGCAAAGATCGTCGAAACCCTGATGGGCAAGAAGCCGGAATTGCGATTCCAGTATATTCAGGACAACGCGCGCTTCATTGACGACCTGGACCTATAAGCCGACCACATTAGCCGCCCGCGCCCGGCAAATCGCGGTGACGTGATTTTGTCTTGGTTGAGATTTGCAGTATCCTCATCGCATGCATTTGGAATACTGGAATCGCACACGACTTCGCGGCCTGGTGATCGGCATCCTGAGCCTTGGCCTATTGTCCGGTTGTACTGGTACCAGCATTTATAACGTCCGGTTCCACCAGAACTATAGCCCGATCGTGCTTACCGGCGACCATGCCGATGCCCCCATGCCCGTCATTTCGATCGGCCCCTATCTGGGTAGGGAAGGCCCGGAACTGACGGCGGACGCGGCAGCGGAATTCCGCGAGGCGAATGGCTTCCTGCCGGTATCCTTCAGTCCTGCTGCCGCCGGAACAAGCTACCGATCAAGGCTGCTTCTTGTCTTCAGCGCAAGGGTCGATCTGTTGCCGGAAACGGCCTGCGGCACGGAACCGGACGACAGCATGTTGGATGCGGCCAATGGCAACGAAATTCTGATTGCCTATTGCCGGGATGACAGTGCCATGAGTGCAGCGCGTATCAGAATGCCCGCCGGCGCCATGCCTGGCGGTGAAGGTTTCCGTCAGGCCATGCGTCAGGGCCTGCGACAGATTACGCCCCCGCGCAATCCGCACGATATCGGCGGCTGCCAAGACGACTGCACTTGATCTGACCCGCCCTTTCCTTGCTGGGTCAGGATATTCGCCATTCGAAATGGAAACCCTTCGCGTTGCCCCAGACGCGACGCCATTCCAGTACACTGCCGTCCACGGCACGCGTCACACGATCGATGCGAACGACGGCCGCATCGCGCTGAACGTCCAGAAGGGATACCGCCTCTGACGGGACGGTTTCCGCCGACAGCACCTCGGTCGCATCGAAAGCGATGGAATCACACTCTTCCCGGTACAACTCGTATATTTTCAGGCCGAAAGCCTCATCCTTGAATTCCATCAGGGCCTGGAACCGGCCGTATGGCAGCCAGATTTCATCCAGCATGACCGGTTTCTTCACCTCACTGTCCAGATGCTGGCGATAAAGGCGGATGGTCAATGTTCCGGGCTCAAGGTGCAGTTTGTCGGCGACATATTTTGGGGCATTCACCACGCTTTTGGAAATCAGGCGCACCGTCCTTTTTTCCAGGTCGAAACGAAACCGGCTGATCAGCGAGCCGGAGAAATTCGGCCGCCGCACAAATGTCCCTTTGCCGTGGATGCGTTCCAGTAACCCTTCTTCAACCAGTGTCGATAGGGCCTGCCGCACCGTTCCCGGCGCCAGACCATAACGGTCGGAAAATTCGTTTTCAGATGGGATCTTGTCCCCGGGGCCCCAGTCGCCTTGAACGATCTGATTTCGAATCGATTGCGCCAGCTTTCTGAACAATGGCAGATGCGGGTCGCCTTCGAGCGTGGTCGAAGCCGTCATTTTCCCCTCCTATAGAGAAGTATAGGTTATACGCCGATCGTGGGGTTTTGGGGAAGAAATATTTGGAAAGTCATAAGAAGCCGCTCCAGAAAGGACGAATCGTGACTGGGGCGCAACAAATGACCCGCCCATATGGCCCGAATACCCGTCATCCGGCCACGCTCCAGTTGACTTAAAGTCCCCGGACCATATAGTCCGCCGCAACTTGTGGAGCGGGCAAATATCCACCTAATAGCGGCCACCCGGCGACCGGGCACTGGCATTCGCTCCACCGCCATATCGTGAAGGATGGCATGACAACTACTTTTTCCGACCTTGGGTTAAGCGACCCGATCCTGCGCGCAATTTCGGACGCGGGCTATGAAACACCCACGCCAATTCAGGAAAAGGCAATTCCCTATGTCCTGATGAACCGGGACATCCTGGGATGCGCACAGACCGGTACGGGCAAGACAGCGTCTTTTACCCTTCCGATGATCGATATCCTGAACCAGGGGCGCAGTCGCGCACGGATGCCGCGGACCGTCATTCTGGAGCCGACGCGGGAACTGGCGGCACAGGTCGCGGAAAATTTCGATACCTATGGCAAATATTGCGATCTGAACATGGCGCTGCTGATCGGCGGCGTGTCCTTTTCGGAACAGGAAGCCAAGATCAACAAAGGTGTCGATGTCCTGATCGCCACACCGGGTCGGTTAATGGACCATTGCGAACGCGGCAAGGTCATTTTGACGGATGTGAAGGTCCTGGTGATCGACGAAGGCGACCGCATGCTGGATATGGGCTTCATTCCAGATGTGGAAAAAATCGTCTCTCTGATGCCCCCGTTGCGCCAAACGCTGATGTTTTCCGCGACGATGCCACCGGAAATCAAGAAACTGGCGGAAAAGTTCCTGAGCAATCCCAAGGAAATTACCGTAGCCCCGCCAGCCAGTACCGCGGACACAATCGATCAGAGCCTCCTTCAAGTCGACGGACGCCGGAAACGGTCGACCCTTTACCGTCTGCTGAAAGACGATGCGATCAAGAACGCGCTGGTTTTCTGCAACCGGAAACGCGACGTGGCATCGCTGTATCGCGCGCTGGTGCAAGAAGGATTTTCCGCAGGCGCCCTGCATGGCGATATGGACCAATACAAGCGACTGGAATGGCTGGAAAAATTCCGGAAGGACGAAGTCCGGATTCTGGTCTGTTCGGATGTTGCCGCCCGCGGCCTGGACATTCCCCGGGTCAGCCACGTCTTCAACTTTGACGTCCCCACTCATGCCGAAGATTATGTCCACCGCATCGGGCGGACCGGACGCGCCGGTCGCAAGGGACATTCCGTAACACTGGCGTCAAGTTCGGACGACAAGCTTCTGGCCTCCATTGAAAAGCTGATCGGCAAGAAAATCCCGCGCAATGGCGGATCGGACGCCGAAAGTGCGGTGGATTCGGAAGAACCCGTGCAAAGTGACGCGCCCGACGACAAGAAACCCAGCGGATCATCCCGCAAGTCCCGGTCGAAGTCGAATGCGGCGGGCAAGGATACCCCCCGCGAAACGAGGACGGGACGCGGTCGCAAGCCGGCGAATGAAGATTCCATGCCCGACGTGTCCAAGGTCCCGTTTGGGGAAACCGAGTTCGTCCCGGCCTTTTTGCGCCGATAGGCTTAGGGTTCACTGAATTTCCCCTGCTTGGCCCCCTTCGTTTGATTAAGGGTTTTTCTTGCGTTCGGCCACGCGCGCGGGGCATTCTTTGCGACATCCGAAAGCCGCAGAAAAAAGCACCGGCCACACATGAAGACATTGTTCGTACAAGTGAAATGTGATCTGGGTGACGCCTACAAAACAGCGGCATCCGCGATCGAAGACGTCGAATTCGTCTCGGAGGTCTATTCGACATCCGGGCAATACGACCTGCTTCTTAAGTGCTATCTGCCGGAAGAAACGGACGTTGGTCATTTCGTGACCGAACAGATTCAGCGGCTGCCCGGCGTGCGGGATACATTCACCACGCTTGCATTCAAGGCATTCTAGCCGTTCGCGCCATGTTGCGAACCAAACGCCACCATGAAAGATGCGGTGATGCATATGACGCAAGATAAGGACCAGCGGTTCAAATCAGAGGTTGTCAATCTGGTCCAATATATCCGTCGTTTCCGGGAAGAAGTCGCACAGATGGTTGCCGCTGACGGTGACCAGACCCGGTTCGAAACGATGTCTGACCAGCTGGACGCGATTGTCGCCGCTACGGAAGACGCGACGAACACCATCCTGGAAAAGATGGAAAAGGTCGACCAGCATGTCGCACTGCTTCGGCAGGCGGACGATGCGGATGAACGCGCGAAACTTTGCGATGCGATCGACAGTGAAACCGTCGCCGCAATGGAAGCTTGTACCTTTCAGGATATTACCGGCCAGCGCGTCACAAAGATCGTGCGATCGATGAAATTCGTGGAAGAGCGGGTCAACTCCATGATCGACCTTTGGGGTCAGGAGGAGATTAACCGCCTTGCGACTGAGTTTTCGGAAAAGCGCGCGGACGAGATTACCGACGATGAAGCGCTGTTGAACGGCCCGGCCCTTGAGAAAGAGGCGTCGATCTCTCAGGACGAGATCGATAAGCTGTTCGATTGACGGCACCCGACAAACGTCGCTTTGCCGTAAGGGCGGACCTTTGCGAAATCGCGCTGAAGGGAAGAATCGATTGCCCGCGTTTCGTCGAGGGGGATGAGGCCCGCATTGCGCGTGCCGTGGTCCCTTCCCGGCTGGAACCGGACCGTCTGCGCCCACGGGACACGGAATACCTGTTCGGGGAACCAGTGCGGGTGTTCGACATTGCCGACGGTTGGGCATGGGTCAAATCGTCCCGCGACGGCTATGTCGGATATATCGATGCGGACGCGCTGGCCTATGAAGCGCCGGAACCGACACACCGCATATCGGCAATCCGCAGCCATCTATATCCGGCGCCGGAACTGAAACGGTTCGTAACGGAAGCGCTTTCCTTCGGCTGTGTCGTCACGGTCGTCGACCAGTCCGGTCGCTGGTCGCAGATCGCCGACGGCCAGTGGATCTATTCCGCACACCTGACCCCGATATCGGAAACCGACGAGGATCCGACCGGTGTCGCCTTGCGGTTTTTGGAATGTCCCTATCTTTGGGGCGGTCGATCCAGCGAAGGTCTGGACTGTTCCGCCTTGGTACAGTTTGCACTGACGGCATGCGGCATCGACTGCCCGCGCGACACCGATATGCAGGAAGCGGAAGTCGGCATTCGCATCGAACGCAATAAGGACGGCCTTGGTCGCGGTGATCTGGTATTCTGGCCGGGGCACGTCGGCATCATGCTGAACGGCGATGATATCCTGCATTGCAACGCGACGGACATGTCGACACGAATTTGGCCCCTTTCTTCCCTGGAAGCACATATACTGAAGTTGGAGGGACACCAGGTCCGGTCGATCAAACGGGTTCGGGCCTAGTAGAAAGAGGGCGATAAGCACAATGCCGCGCTTTTGCGCAAATCTGAGCCTGATGTTCACCGAAGTGCCCTTCCTGGAACGATATCAGGCGGCCAAGGATGCGGGGTTCGAAGGGGTGGAGTGTCAGTTCCCCTATGACCATCCCGCGGATGAGGTCGCAGACGCCCGCAACCGCGCCGATGTGAAACAGGTCATGTTCAATCTTCCGCCGGGGGATTGGGCACGCGGCGACCGTGGGATCGGCGCCCTTCCCGGCCGCGAAGCCGAGTTCGACCGCAGTTTCCGAACCGCCATGGACTATGCGCGCGCGCTGGACTGCAACCGGCTGCATGTCATGGCCGGCGTGGCGCCGGTCACATTGGACGAAAGGGTCCACCTTTCAGCGTTGGAAGGAAACCTGCGGCGTATCGCCCCCGTCGCGGCCCGCGACGGAATCGAACTCATGGTCGAACCGATAAACACGCGCGACATGCCGGCTTATGTCCTGAACCAGACGGAACAGGCTGAACGCATTCTGGACAATGTGCGCTTTGACAACATTTCGATACAGTTCGACATCTATCACCGCCAGATCATGCAAGGCGATATACTGGCGACCCTTGAACGCTGTCTGGACAAGATCGGGCATATTCAGGTCGCCGGGGTGCCCGCCCGGTGCGAACCGGATGACGGGGAAATAAATTATCCCGCCCTTTTCGAACGGCTGGACAGCTTGGGCTACGATGGCTGGGTGGGCTGCGAATACACACCACGTCAGGATACCTGGTCCGGACTGGCCTGGGTGCAGCCCTATCTGGCATGACCCGAAAGTCTGTTGAAAAACCGCGCGCCTGGCAACGCATGCTGAGCGGTCGTCGCCTGGACCTTCTGAACCCCAGTCCGGTAGACATCGAAATCGAGGATATCGCCCACGGCCTGTCGCGGGTGGCGCGCTGGAATGGGCAGACCACGGGCGATTGGGCGTTTTCCGTCGCCCAGCACAGCGTGATGGTCGAAGCGCTGTGTGTCGAACTGCAACCGTCCCTGCGCGCCGCGGAACGATTGATGGCACTTCTGCACGACGGCTCGGAATTCGTGGTCGGGGACATGATTTCCCCCTTCAAGAATGCGATCGGGTTGGATTATCGCGAAGTGGAAGATCGCATTCAGGCCGCCATTCATATTCGCTTTGGCCTTTCCGCCCGCACCCCACCGAAACTGAAGGCCCTGATCAAAAAGGCGGACCTGCAGGCTGCCCGCATTGAAGCAACCGGCATAGCCGGTTTCAGCGAAACGGAAGCGCGGAAACTCTGGGGCAAGGAACCGGCGGTCACCCCGGACGGTGTCTTCGACCCGACCCCGGTCCCCCCGGAAATGGCAAAACGGCGCATGCTTGAACGTTTTCAGGCGCTGATGGCGGCAAAGGAGTCCGGCTGAGGAATGCACTAACTGGTAAGCAGGTGCCGCCGGGGGTCGATCGCTTCCCGTCCTTCACGTATCTGGAAATGCACCTGTGGGACATCGACGGTCCCCGTCGACCCGACACGCGCAATCGCCTGACCGCGGCGTACGACCTGCCCGCGTTCCACCAGCAGCGCCTCTGCATGGGCATAGGCGGTGATGAAACCATCGTCATGGCGGATCAGGATCATGTTCCCGAAACCCGGCAGATTGTCGCCGGCATAGGCCACGACCCCGGTTTCGGCGGCCAGGATCGGCGTGCCCCGCGGTGCGGCGATATTGATGCCGTCATTATGCTGCCCGCCGTCTTTCGGCCCGAACGTGGACAAGACCGACCCGCGAACAGGCCAAAGGAACCCATCCCCCGACAAGGCAGGCGGCTGCGGAATGGGCCCGACCAGCCGAACCGGGGGGCGCGGCTTTTCAATGGGATAGACAACACCGTCCGGCCCATAGTCCGGTTCGACAGGAACCGGCGGTGACGGTGGGTCGGGTTGCGGCGGCAAAGGTTGATCGGGCACGGCTGCGGTCTGCGGCGGATTGTTCGGCGGCGTCACATCGGACACGCCGGACGACGGCTGCGCGGGCGCGCTGACCGTATTCGTCGACCGGGCCATCGATCCTGGTATGGCCAATTGCTGGCCTAGACGGATCGTGTATGGCGGCGCGATCTGGTTCGCGCGAACAAGTTCGGACATGGATACGCCGTACTGCCGCGATATCCCGTAAACCGTATCGCCGGAAACGACCGTATGAACCCGGGATGCCGGGATACGAAGCCGCTGGCCGATTTCAAGTTCATAGGGCGGGCTAAGGCCATTTTCGGTAATCAGCGCCCGTAAGGGGACCCCATAGGCCCGGGAGATGGCATATAGCGTTTCCCCCCGCCGAACGGAATGCATGCCGTCCGACGCAACCGGGGATTGGCTCGATCCGCCTGTGGTCGCAGCCTGCCCCTGACCACCCGGCGATACTGTGGAACCGTCGAAAATTCGGATATCGGGACCGCGCGAACCGCCGCCGCAGGCCCCCAGAACAAGGCAGGCTATGATGATCAGCGCCCGGAGATGAGCCGTTCTACGCACGGCCCTGCTCCACACCCGGGACAAGCGGAACAAAACGCACGTCGCAGATTTCCTGCCAGTCGAACCCGAAAGGCCCCTTCTGACCGACAAAAAGCTGCTGCGGTCGCCCCTCCGCGCCGACGGGCACGACAATGCGCCCCCCTTCCTTCAACTGGGAAAGCAGGGCCGCCGGCACTTCTTCCGGTGCGGCGGTCACAATGATGCGGTCGAACGGCGCCTGTTCCGGCCATCCTTCCATCCCGTCGCCAAACCGGGTGGCAATATTGTGGAGGTCAAAATGCTTGAAAAGCGATTCCGCCTCCCGCAGCAGGGGTTTGTGTCGTTCGACGGTATAGACCCGACGGGACAGGCGGCTGAGGATCGCCGCCTGATATCCGGAACCCGTGCCTATTTCCAGGACCTTACAGCGTTTGTCGACCTGTAGCGCCTCGGTCATCATGGCCACGATCAGCGGTTGGCTGATGGTCTGCCCCTGCCCGATGGGCAGCGCGGAATCGTCATAGGCATGGCGTTGAAAGGTCTCAGGAATGAAATATTCGCGCGGCGTCTGTTCCAGCGCGGACAGGACCGACTGGTCGGTAATACCGTTGCTTCGCAGCGTCAGGATGAGCTGCGCGATTTCCGACTGAACATCTTCGTCATGCACGAACTGGCGCCCCGCGCGATACGCGTCCCTGGCGCATTGTTTAAAGCGCTTCGGCGGCCTCACGCAAGAGGGCGTGGTCCGTCCGGTCAATGGTAAGCGGTGTCAGCGTGATATGGCCTGCCCGAACGGCTGCAAAGTCGCTCATCCCGTCGGGTCCGTCAGGTCCGCCATAATCCGACACCTCACGGTCCGGGGACTGGTGATGCATGATATACCTTCCTGCACGATCCAGCGGGTGAAACCGCATCATGTCGAAGGTACCGCCCTGGTATGCCAGTACCGGGCGCGGCGACGTTACGGTAACCGGGAAGTTCACGCCCCAGACTGTGCCGCGGGCGAACCCCAGCCGAAGGACAGTTCGAAGAACATCCGGCAGATGGTCCGCGATCGCATCCCAGGTATCGTCCGCCACTGGCATCTTCGGCGGATGATCCGCGCTTAACGCGACCGCAGGAATTCCGTTGAACGCGCCTGTCATTGCGGCACCGACCGTCCCCGAATAGATCAGATCACCCCCGATGTTGACGCCGTGATTGATGCCGGAAAGAACGAGGTCCGGGGGATTGTCCGGCATGGCAAGCTGAAGGGCGGCATGGATACAGTCCGCAGGCCGGCCACCGACGGCAAAGGCACGCTCACCCTGTTGTTCGAACGTCACCTCCCGGCGCAGGGATACCATTGCAGACGCGCCGCTATGGCCTTCAGCCGGGGCACAGATCCATGTTTCCCGGGCAAGCGGGCGCACGATTTCGACCAGTCGCCGAAGACCTTCCGCCTCTATACCGTCATCGTTGGTGATGAGAACCCGCGCGGAAGCCAGGTCGATCGCGCTGCGGTCCCGGGTCATGGCTTGGCGATGACCTCTAGCCCGCCCATATAACCGCGGATTGCTTCCGGTACGGTGATCGACCCGTCCGCATTCTGGTAATTTTCCAGAACGGCAATCAGCGTCCGGCCGACCGCCAGGCCCGAACCGTTCAGGGTGTGGACGAAATGGGTTCCCTTTTCGCCCGTTTTCTTGAACCGTGCCTTCATACGACGAGCCTGGAAATCCCAGCAGTTGGAACAGCTTGAAATTTCCCGGTACCGGTCCTGACCCGGCAACCAGACCTCTATGTCATAGGTCTTGCGGGCCCCGAACCCCATATCGCCGGTGCACAAGACGACTGTGCGGAACGGCAGATTTAGTGCCTTCAGGATACCTTCGGCGCACGCGGTCATGCGTTCCAATTCTTCTTCGGAACGATCCGGATGAACGACGGACACCATTTCCACCTTGGAAAACTGGTGCTGACGGATCATGCCGCGCGTATCCTTGCCGGCCGCGCCTGCTTCCGACCGGAAACACGGCGTCCACGCAGTCCAACGCATCGGAAGATCGCTTTCGTCCCAGATCGTTTCCGCTGCGGTGTTCGTCAGCGGCACTTCCGATGTCGGGATCAGCCAGAACCCGTCATCCGTATGGAACAGGTCATCGGCAAATTTGGGAAGCTGCCCGGTTCCGTACATTGCATTGTCGCGTACCAGAAACGGCGGAATAGCTTCCGTCAGGCCGTTTTGGGTCGTATGCGTATCCAGCATGAAGTTGGCCAGTGCGCGTTCCAGGCGCGCCAGCGCCCCTTTCAGCAAGACGAACCGCGCGCCCGACATGGTCGCCGCGGTTTCGAAGTCCATGAGGCCAAGCCCCTCCCCCAGGTCGAAATGTTCCCTGGGTTCGAATTCGAAGGTATGCGGCTCACCGACCCGGCGCACTTCCACATTGTCGTTTTCATCCGCGCCGACCGGCACATCGTCCAGCGGCGTATTGGGGATGGAGGAAAGAAGCGCATCCAGCTTTTCCGCCAGATCCCGTTCTTCCGCTTCCGCCGCCGCAAGTCCGTCCTTCAGCGCCTGAACTTCGGCGATCAGGTCGTCCGCATCTTCCCCCTTCGCCTTGCGCTGGCCCACTTCCTTGGAAGCGGCGTTGCGGCGGCTCTGGATTTCCTGCATGCGGGTCTGCGCAGCGCGGCGTGCTTCATCCAGCGCCAGAATCTCCTTCGACGGGTTGGTAAGGCCCCGTCCGGCCTGCGCCTTGTCGAACCCTTCCGGATTGTCGCGGATCAGTTTCAGGTCGTGCATCGGAATCTAACCATTCTTACGTCGTTCAGGGACCGGCATCCCGCTTTGCGGCTTCCGCCTCGTCTTCGGCATCCGTGGCGTCCGGTTCTTCGTCTTCATCGACATCCAGACCCAGCATTCGGTCCCGTTCCTTGCGCTGCCGTTCAATCAGAACGGCACACCAGATCGAAATCTCGTACAGCAGGATAATGGGTACCGCCAAACCGATCTGGCTCAACGGATCGGGTGGGGTCAGAACCGCCGCCGCGACAAAGGCGATCAGGATCGCATAGCGACGTTTCGTGCGCAGACCTTCCGCCGTCGCCATGCCGACGCGCACCAGCAGCGTCAACAGAACCGGCAGTTCGAAACACAGGCCAAACGCAAAAATCAAGGTCATGACAAAGGACAGATACTCACTGACCTTTGCTTCCATCTCTACCCGCATTCCGTCCGCGACCTGCTGCTCAAACCCCAGGAAAAAGCTCAGCGCGACGGGCATGACCAGGTAGTAGACGAAGGACGCGCCCAGCGCGAACAGGAACGGCGTCGCCATCAGGAAGGGCAGAAATGCCTTCTTTTCGTGGCGATACAGGCCGGGCGCCACAAACGCCCACAAATGCCATGCGATAAAGGGAAAAGTGAAACAGAAGGACGTGAAGAATGCGACTTTGATCTGTGTGAAGAACCATTCGTGCGGCGCGGTAAAGATCATGCGTCGCGTTTCCAGATCGTCCCCCCACGCGGAAACAAGCGGGCCAGCCAGGAAGTTATAGACAGATTCCGCAAAGGCGAAGGCAATGAAGAAGCCGACTATCAGCGCGCCGACGGAATAAAGAAGCCGCTGACGCAGTTCCTTCAGGTGCTCCATCAAGGGCGCTTTCGACGCCTCGATATCGTCGTCATCCACCGTCATACCGGGTCACCGCTGGGTTTTGCCGCCGGCGCCTTCTTTGCGGCGGTCTTCTTTGCACCCGCCTTCTTCGGCGCGGCCTTGGCTGCCGATGCTTTCTTCGCAACCGCCTTCTTCGCCGCACCGGCCTTGGGCGCAGACTTCTTGGACCCGGTTTTCTTGGCCGCCGCTTTCTTCGTGCCCGCGGACTTGGCCGTACCGTCCGCCCCGGCCGACGCCGATTGCGTGCCGCCGGCGGTTTTGGCCGCAAGCGAGCTTGGCATTTCAGGCGGGTCGTTGATCTTGACTTCGGGTTTTTTGGCTTCGCCGGTTTTGGTCTGCCCGGCCTTGTTCACCGCAGCGCGGGTCTGTTCGACCTCGTCCTTCATGGCGCGCACGGAATCGCCGACCTCTCCGGTCGGGTCGATATTCTTGACCCAATCGGATTCCCCCTTTTTAAGCTTCTGGGCTTCCTTTTTCAGGTCTTCCAGGTCCGCCTCACGGGCAATTTCATTCATTGCCCCCTGAAACTCGCCGGCCAGCGACCGGGCCTTGCGCATGAACCCGGTTATCGTGCGGAACACGCGCGGCAATTCGCGCGGGCCGACGACCAGCACCGTCACGATCGCAATCACCAAGAATTCCTGCCAGCCGAAATCTAGCATGGCTCATCCAAGCAACATGGCTGAGGGAAATGCGGCGGAATGGGCGCGCAGCCTCGCGTCCGACCGAAGGAAACCGCCGCGATGAATTTAGCTGTTGGCAGCCTTGTCGCGGGTTTCTTCGCTGGAAGCCGAACCATCGCTTTCCGCAGATTCGATCCGTGCGGTCGTGTCCTGCGACGCAGCTGTGTCGGAACTATTATCCTCACGCATATTGTTTTTGAAAGATTTCAGACCTTTACCGAAATCCCCCATCAGCGAGGAAATCTTTCCGCGACCACCAAACAATACCAGGACGACGGCCAGAACAATCAGCCAGTGCCAAATGGAAAAGGTACCCATAATCTACCCCTTGCTAGCAAAAATTGACCCGGTCCTACTGCATGATGCATCCGCCGGGCGGGCTCTCCCCCGCTATGTAGCGTCTTCCGCCGGAAAAACAAAGACCTGACTGCGGTCCAGTTCGATGGAATGCTGACTGCCGTCTTCCGGCAGAAAGCGACCGGGAACGCGCGCATGAATGTGGACCGCCCCTTGTGTTGGTGTCGCACATGTTTCCAGGTGGATCAGGCTGGTCCGACCCAGCATCCGGGCGGCCTGAACCGTAACCCGGGGACCGGACCCGCTAAGCCCATTCAGGCGAAGGGCTTCCGGGCGTACCACAACATCCGCCGCAGCCCCATCCGGCAGGCCAAGGGCATCAAAAGACCCGATTGCGGTTTCCGCCTGACCGCCGCTGACCGGCACGGTGAAGCGGTTCACGTCGCCGAAAAATGACGCCACAAAGGCGTTGGCCGGCGCGAAATAGATCTGATCCGGCGGACCTTCCTGTTCGATCCGCCCGTCGCGCATGACCACGATCCGGTCGGCCATGTGCATCGCCTCTTCCGCATCGTGGGTTACCATCAAAATGGCCGCCCCGGCATTTTTCAGGATATGAAGGGTCCGGTCGCGTACCGATTCGCGCAATCGCGCGTCCAGACCGGAAAAGGGCTCGTCCATAAGAATCCCGTGCGGTTCCGGCGCTAGGGCCCGGGCCAGTGCGACCCGCTGCTGCTGTCCACCGGACAGTTCATGGGGATAGGACCCTTCCAGTACACGAAGGCCAACCTGGTCCAGTACGCGCGCAACGCGACCATCATCGGGTGATTTCAGCCCGAATCCCACATTCTGCCCAACGGTCATGTGGGGAAACAGTGCATAATCCTGAAAAACCAGCCCCAGATTGCGCCGTTCTGGGGGAACCATCGACCGGGCGTCGGACACGACCTGCCCGTCGATATGAACGGTCCCGGCGCTAAGCGTCTCCAGACCCGCGGCCAGCCTAAGCGCCGTGGTCTTGCCACAGCCGGACGGTCCCAGAAGGCAGACCACTTCCCCCGCCCCGACCGACAGACTGACGTCTTTCACGGATTCGAAGGCACCGTAGTGGTGGCAAACGCCGCGTAATTCGATGACGGAACTGTCTTTGTTCATGACCGGACTGTATTGCGAGCGATTCGCATGGGCAAGGTTCGGCTGGCTGCGCCATATCGCCGCTAGAAAAACGTAAGCCAGCAGAGTGTTGGGGGTTAATCTTCCAACGCGATCTGGTCGTCCTGTTCGACCGCGTCATAGACATCGTCGTTTTCCAAAAAGGCTTCGCGTTCCGCGTCCTCTTCGGAATCGTCGTCCGCATCCTGTTCCCCGTCGCCGGAATGCATGGAAATCGCACCCAGGTTCGGGCGGCTGTCCAGAAGTCCCGCCGCTTTCAATTCATCCGCACCCGGCAGGGCTGCCAGGTCTTCCAGACCGAATTCCGCCAGAAACCGATCGGTCGTCCCCCAGGTGACGGGTTTTCCGGGCGCCCGGCGCCGCCCCCGCGGACGAATCCATTCGGCTTCCAGCAGCGCGTCCAACGACCCTTTTGAAAGGGCCACACCGCGAATTTCCTCAATCTCCGCACGGGTCACCGGCTGGTGATAGGCAATGATCGCCAGCGTTTCGATTGCCGCGCGGGACAGTTTGCGCGGAACCTCGCGCTCCAGTGTCATGTGGGCGGACAGATCCGGCGCGGTTCGAAAGCACCAGGCATTGTTGACTTTGACCAGGTTTACGCCGCGCGACGCATACATGCCTTCCAGTTCTTCCATCAGGCTGGCAAGGTCCACCCCTTCGGGCAGGCGTTCGATCAGGGCGCCTTCTCCCACCGGTTCTGCCGCAGCGAACAGGATGGCTTCAAGCAGCCGCAATTGCTGGAACCGATCCATCGTTACTCGTCTTCCATGCTTTTTTCGACCGTGCTTTGCCGGGACAGATCGGCCCCGGGTTTCGCGCGCATATAGATGGTGGAAAATGTGTCGGACTGACGGATTTCCACCAGCCCTTCCTTCGTCAGTTCCAGGCTGGCCGCGAATGTGGACGCCATGGCGGACCGACGCAACAGCGGATCGTCACTGTCGAACGGAATGAACCCTTCCAGCGTTTGCCAGTCGGGCATATCCCCCAGAATCGCGCGTAAACGGCGGGCCGCCTGTTCCATCGACACAAGGCGCGTCGGCATGATCCGAAGCTGGCCGCCGATATCCTGTCGGCTTCGGATATTCCCATAGGCGCGCATCAGGTCCAGAAGGTTCGCTTCATAAACCGGACGGTTTGCGACCTTCAATCGTTCCGGCATTCCGCGGGCAAAGAAATCAAGACCCAGGCGGTGACGTTCAAAGACCTGTTTGGCGGCATTCTGCATAGCCTCCAGCCGTTGAAGCTGAAAGGCCAGACGTGCGGCCAGCTCCGCGGGATTTTCCTCCCCCTCCTCCTCCGCCGGCGGGGGCAGAAGCAACCGGGACTTCAGGTAGGCCAACCAGGCCGCCATCACCAGATAATCCGCCGCCAGTTCCAGGCGCAGTTCACGGGCGCGGTTTACGAAATCCAGGTATTGTTCCGCAAGTGCCAGAATCGAAATCTTGGCAAGATCGACTTTCTGATCCCGTGCAAGTGTCAGCAGCAGGTCGATCGGTCCTTCAAACCCGTCCAACGCCAGAACCAGCGCATCGATCGTCAGTGGCGCCGGGGGCGCACTATCCTCCTCGAATGCGGGGGGGTGCTGGCCGTTTTCTGGTTCGTTCAAGGGACGGGTCCTTTTCCGCACTATTCCCACTGGTTTGCCGGAGGGCACCCGCCTTGGCAAGCGGCCACAGGACCTTCATGCCGCAGGGTCAGGCCAGCAATGCGCTCAATTCCGCCAGTGCGGCATCGGGATCGAACGGTTTCGGCGTTTGCAGCAACCCCGATGCGTTTGACCAGCGGCGCGCGGCATCGTCCGATAACGGGCGCGTTCCTTCCAACACAGACACCATTTCAGCCATGTCGCCATTGCAGTGAAGAACACAGTCGCATCCGGCGTCCAGGCTGGTCCGGGCGCGGTCGGCAAACCCGCCGGAAAGCGCCTTCATCGACAGATCATCCGTCATCAGAAAACCGTCCAGCCCCAATTCACGGCGCAGGAACCGGATCGCCGCCAGCGACTGCGTTACCGGGCGGTCCGGGTCCAGCGCCTGAAAGACGATATGCGCGGTCATCAGGACCGGCATTTCGCAAAGTGCCCGGAACGGCCGGAAGTCCGTTTCCAGCAGACAGTCCATCGACACATTGACGCGCGGCAGGTCATGGTGGCTGTCGGCACCTGCGCGCCCGTGGCCGGGCACATGTTTCGCGATGGGAAGCACCCCGCCCGCAAGCAGCGCATCCCCTGCGGCACGACCGCAGGCGATGACAACATCGACATCGTCCGAAAATGCCCTGTCGCCGATTACGTCATGGGCCCCCGGTACCGGCACATCAAGGCACGGCAGGCAATCCACATTGACACCGACGTCGGTCAGTTCATGGGCAATCAGCCGGGTATTGAGTTCGATGGCGCGAAGGCCCGCGGATTGGTCACGCCTAAAAAGTTCCCCGAATGTGCGCGCCGGCGGCGCGGCACGCCAGAAGGGCGGTTGCAGCCGCTGAACCCGCCCGCCTTCCTGGTCGATCAGGATCGGCGCATCATCACGGCCGACACATGCCCGCAAATCCGCACATAGGGACCGCAGTTGTCCCGGCGTTTCGACATTGCGTTTGAATATGATGAAGCCCAGCGGATCGGCTTCGGCAAAGAACGCCCGCTCCTCATCCGACAGGGTTGGTCCCGCACACCCGAAAATAACAGCCGACGGCACCTGATCGAACTCCTTGGCAGCGATGTGGGATCAGCTTTCGGGCGAAACGGTGATGCAGTCCAGGCCCTGGGCCTTCAACTGGTCGCAAAGCGCCTTTGCCGCGTCCGCGTTGGCCAGCGGACCGCCGCGTACCCGAAAATAGGTGTTGCCGTTGACTTCAACCTGTTGGACCGCCAGCGCCAGATTGCCCAGCAGGTTCGGGTGTGCGGACTGACGCTGTGCCCATTCCGCCTCTGCCGCCTCGCGGGTGCGGAGGGCCGCAATCTGAATGCGCCACCCCGTCCCTGCGGATGCGGCTGCTTCCCCTTGCGGTGCGGCTGGTGCGGCGGGTTCGGTGACCGCCGGAGCTGCTGCCGGTTCGGCAGGGGCGGCAGGTTCCGCCGGTTCTTCGGCGGGCGCGGCCGCAACCTGTTCGGTCGCACCGCCCACCGTCGGCGGCGGCGCTTCCGGCGCAGCCAGGGTCGGGTCCGGCAGATCCGGTTCCGGAATGGGGGCGCGTGTCACCCCTTCGGCCGTCGGTTCCGGCGCCTGCGACGACGCGGGCGCTTCCGGCACGGCAGGTTCGCTGGGCGGGGTCAGGGGTTCTTCGGGCGCGGGCAGAATGCGTTCGGCACGCGCCGGCACGGCATCATCACCATCGATCCGCTGATAGACATCCAGTTCCGTTCCGGCAATTTCCCGACCGCCAGGATCGTCCGGTTCCGTCTTGGCCGGTCCGTCAGGGCGCAACAGCGGCGCCGCCGTCTCGCTGCCTTCCCGCACTCCCTGGGAATAGGCGTACCAGACGATACCGGCGATCGTGACCAGGGCTACGACTGCAATTACGATAGGAATGATCCGCAACCCGGCCGACGAAGACCGGACCTCACGGTCCAGCGTCCCCAGTTCACGGTCCAGTTCGTCATATTCAGACGCGATCATTCAGCCAGAACTCCAAATGCCCGATGCCACGGGCCATACGTCGCAGGTAGGTCCGCCCCAGCGCCGATTCAAGCCGGATGTCAGCTTAGTTCTTCCACCGGTGTCACGCCGAAAACGGACAGTCCCGACGCAATCACGATTCGCACGGCGATGACCAGCGCCAATCGGGCTTTTGTGACCGCCGCATCGTCCGACTGAATGAACCGCAGGGCCGTATCTTCCTTGCCCTTCGTCCACCAGCTGTGGAAGGCAGAGGCGAGGTCATAAAGATAATAGGCGATCCTGTGCGGTTCTTCGGCTTCGGCTGCCGCTTCAACCTGTCTGGGCCATTCGGCGATCAACTTCATGATCTGAAGTTCCTGGTCATCGGACAGAAGGGTCAGGTCGGCATCTGCAAGCGCTTCGTCCCCGACATTTAGGTCCGGCATCTGTTCACCGGCCATACGCATGACGGAATGGGTTCTGGCGTGGGCGTAGTGGACGTAGAAGACCATGTTATCGCGCGACTGTTCCTTGACCGTGCTCAGGTCGAAGTCCAGCGGCGCATCGGCCTTTCGGGTCAGAAGATAGAAGCGAACGACATCGCGACCGACGGCATCGACCAGATCGCGCAAGGTGACAAAATTGCCGGCGCGTTTCGACATCTTCATCGGCTCGCCCTTGTCCAGAAGGCGCACCATCTGACACAGTTTGACGGTCAGTGACGCTTCCCCGCCGGACACCGCGGTGACCGCGGCCTGCATGCGCTTCACATAGCCGCCGTGGTCGGCCCCCCACACGTTAACCTGACGTTTGAAGCCGCGATCGTATTTGTACCAGTGATAAGCGATGTCGGACGCGAAATAGGTCCAGCTTCCATCGGACTTCTGAAGCGGACGGTCGACATCGTCGCCGAATGCCGTCGCGCGAAACAGTGTCTGTTCACGCGGTTCCCAATCGTCCGGCTTCTTGCCCTTGGGTGGCTCCAGGATGCCGCGATAGATCAGATCTCGGCCCGTCAGTTCCTGAACGATGCCGGGCACGTGATTCTCGACTATCCAGCGTTCGGACGTGAACTCGTCCTGGTCTATCCCCAGGATCGAAAGATCCGATCGGATCAGGTCCAGCATCTTGGCGACGGCAAAGGTACGGACTTCAGGCAGCCATTCGTCTGCCGGACGCGCCGCATAGCCATTGCCGTTCATCGTGGCCCGACTGTCGCCCAGTTCGGAATGAAGGTCCCTTGCGACCGGGATCAGGTATTCCCCGCGGTATTCCAGTTCACGGTCCGGCTGACCGGTCGTCGCCATGAAATTCTGGATCGCGTCTTCATCAGCAATATCAAAACGTTCCGGGTCCAGAATTTCCAGATACCGCCAGTAGACCGCCCATCCCAGACTGTCGATCTGGGATCCGGCGTCGTTGACCCAATATTCCTTGCAGACGTCGAACCCGGCCTTGCCCAGAAGCCGCGCCAGCACGTCACCGACAATGGCGCCGCGGGCATGCCCGATATGTAATGGTCCCGTCGGATTGGCGGAGACATATTCGACATTGACCGGCTGGCCGCCACCGATATCACTGTCGCCATAGGCAATCCCCGCCCCCAGGACGGACCGGACGACACCATGCCATGCCGCCACCGACAGGCGCAGGTTGATAAACCCGGGCCCCGCCACTTCCGCCGTTTCGATACGGTCCGCAGCAAGCAACCGACGGGCAAGTTCCTCGGCCAGGTCGCGCGGCTTCTTTCCCGCGGGTTTCGCCAGGATCATCGCGGCGTTTGTCGCCATGTCGCCATGGGACCGATCGCGCGGCGGTTCGACGGAAATCCGGGACAGGTCCATGCCGGCCGGCAGATGCCCATCGGCTGCCATGCCTTCAATTGCGCGAAGAAGGTCTTCGCGAACCTCACGAAACAGGTTCATAGTCTTTGTTACTCTTCGGTAAAAATTTTCCGGTGCAGGCGTTTTGCGAAACGGTCCGTCATACCGGCGATATAGTCGGCGACGATCCGTTCCCAAGACGCATCGACGGCGCGGGGATACGCCGTCAGCCAGGACATGTCCAGTGCGTCGCGCACTTCCCTGAAATAGGTGAACAGGCTCTGGACGATCTGTGCGCCGGCCTGACGCTCTGATGTGACCGACGGCGCACGATACATGTTTTCGAACAGGAATTTCTTCAGTGCCCGTTCATTTTCCTTCATCCGGTCGGTGAACTGGACAATCGGTTCACCGCAATGGCGCAACTCTTCACTGTCGATCGGGTTGATCCGTCGAACACGATTCAGGCTGCATGCCAGCGCATCATCGACCATCGCCCCGATCAGCCGACGTACCATTTCGGACACGATCAGGTCTTCCGGCGTATCCTCGTCATACTCCCGACGCACCTCGTCATAGACCGCGGCGACATGCGGGACTGCGTCACACAGCATCTCGCACGAAAATAGTCCGGAGCGAATTCCGTCATCCATGTCATGGTGATTGTAGGCGATGTCGTCCGCAATCGCGGCAATCTGCGCCTCCAGTCCGGCATGGGTGCCGATTTCCAGGTCGAACTCGTCGTTCAGCCACGACAGCGTCGTGTGAAGCGGCTTGTCGGATGAAATCGGGCCGTTGTGTTTCACCAGCCCTTCCAGCGTTTCCCACGTCAGATTCAATCCGTCGAAATCCGGATAGCGCTGTTCCAGAAGCGTCAGCACCCGCAGCGCCTGGTCATTGTGGTCGAACCCACCATAGGCGGTCATGGCGAGGTCCAGTGCATCTTCCCCGGCATGACCAAACGGCGGATGCCCCAGATCATGAGCAAGGGCGATCGCCTCCGTCAGGTCTTCGTCCGCGCGCAGGACACGGGCCATGGAACGCGCGATCTGCGCCACTTCCAGGCTGTGGGTCAGCCGGGTGCGGAAATGGTCCCCTTCCGGAGAGATGAAAACCTGTGTCTTGTGCTGCAAACGGCGGAAGGCCGTACAATGGATGATACGATCCCGGTCGCGTTGAAAGGGCGTCCTGGTA
Organism: Alphaproteobacteria bacterium; assembly: GCA_040217575.1. Classification (GTDB taxonomy): domain Bacteria; phylum Pseudomonadota; class Alphaproteobacteria; order UBA8366; family Aestuariispiraceae; genus Pacificispira. The sequence goes on from JAVJPW010000005.1 coordinate 299,863, forward strand.
CGCGACGGCGCCTCATCCGTCAGACGGCCGCGCGACTTCTCCCAATCCGTTGCATAGGCTGCGCGAAACGGCGTCACCTGGCACCTTACCTTCACACCTGACCGCCGTTACGGCGATTGACATTGGAAAACGATAGATTAGGTAAGCGTTATACGCAGATTTGTGGCAAACTTGCCAGTCCGGCAAACCAAGGAAAGTCGCCAGGAAAATGTCTGATCCTTTTGCGATCGAAATCGAACACCAGGACCGGGAATTGACCCTGTCGGACGCGGCCGTTCAGCGCCTTTCGAAAATGGTCGCGGCCGAAGGAAACCCGAACCTGATGCTGCGGGTCACGGTTTCCGGCGGCGGCTGTTCCGGTTTTCAGTACGGGTTCGATTTCGATGAAAATGCCGGCGACGACGATCGCGTCTTTGAACGCGACGGTGTGCGCGTGGTAACCGACAGTGCCTCGCTGGACCTGCTGGCAGGCAGTCAGGTCGATTTTGTCGATGACCTGGTCGGCGCCTATTTCGCGGTCAACAACCCGAACGCCACATCGTCCTGCGGCTGCGGAACGTCCTTTTCGATCTGATCTAGTCCGCCATCGCCTTCAGGCGCCCGACGATTTCTGCCATCGCATCGGCGACCGCGCGCACGGGTTCCGGATCATCCGCCGGCGCGTTTTCCTTGAACTTCGGGTGCAGGCGCCGCGGCTTTCCGTCCAGGACAGCAAGATAAATCGTGCCATCGGCCAGGGCCGCGGAAGCCCCCAACTTCGGTACATCCGTAACCGCCTTGACCAGGCGGTCCTGCATCACGCCGTTCAGAAGGGATTTCGCCCCATCCGGGTTTGAGGAATAGACCGCAAAACGCGCTTTGAAATCCGGCTCCCCCCAATCGACCGCTTCGAACTTTTCATCCTCTGTCTCGCTGAATTTGGCCGAATATTTGTTCAGAAAATTTCCGATATGCATCTGGGGCATCAGGAGGGTGCGCCCACGCATCTTCTTGCCCGTTCTGACCGAATAGAGTGACCCGACGAACCCGGATTTTGAGAAATCCGAAACGGTACCCGTCGTGTCATCCCCCATGCTGACAAGGGCGCAACGGACTTCATTGTCCCCCAGTGTCCCCGTCAGAAAAAATTGCACGGAGATGTCGTCGAAATCCCCGACGCACCCGACCTTCATGCATTCCCGGGCGAAGTCTTCGCCCCCTTCATCTTTAAGCGACAGGCCCAGATGCCGCGCAATCCCACCGGGCACGATGTCCATGAGTTCCCTTTCGGTTTTCGCGGTCGGCCCCTTTGATATCCGATAGATCAGATAGACGATCCCGCCAACAAACGGCGTCAGGATCGGAACCAGAACGATCATGCCATCCCCACCCGCGATCAGGTAGGACAGGATCAGGATCGCAGCGACACCGATCGCCAGAAACTTCGCTTTCTGTTTCCGGACTTCCTGTTTCGGCCTGCCGCCAAGCTGGCGCAGGCGGGGGAAGATTTCTCGTTCCGCGAAACCGTTTATTCCGGTCAGCACCGCCGGTTCCTTTTCATAAAGAATTGTCATGAAAATCCCCCTGTTCCGCCACCGGCATGCCAGAAAAGTCTGCCCAAATGACCTGCATCACTCAAGGCTGTTCAGCCGTTGCGACGCAAGATAGGGTACGAACCATGCTGATAGCGACGTTCAATGTGAATTCCATCAAGGCGCGCCTGCCGCGGGTTCTGGAATGGCTGGATGAGGCCAAACCGGACGTGGCCCTGTTGCAGGAACTGAAATGTGAGGATGATGGTTTTCCGCGCCTGGAGATCGAAGAGCGCGGTTATCACGTCGAAACCCATGGCCAGAAGACCTATAACGGGGTTGCCATCCTTTCCAAATCGCCTGTGGAAGAAGTCCGCCGCGGCCTGCCGGGTGACGATGGCGACGAACAGGCGCGCTATATCGAAGGGACCGTGAACGGTGTGCGGGTCGCATCGATCTATCTGCCGAACGGCAACCCAGTCGACGGTGAGAAGTTTCCCTACAAGCTTTCCTGGATGGAACGCCTGCACCGCCACATCGCCGACAGCGTCTTGCCGATGGAAATGCCCACGGTCCTTGGCGGCGACTACAATATCTGTCCGACAGATGACGATATCTACGACCCAAAGGGATGGGCAGACGACGCGCTGTGCCGCCCGGAAAGCCGCAACCGGTTCCGCCGGCTGCTGAACCTTGGCCTGACGGAGGCGTACCGCGCCCTGCATCCGGGTGAGGCGCATCGCTATTCCTATTGGGACTATGTGAAGGGCCGCTGGCAGAAGGATGAGGGTCTGCGCATCGACCATTTTCTTTTGTCGCCGCAGGCGGTCGACCGGCTGGAGGCATGTGACATCGACAAGACGCCGCGCGCTAAGGAAAAGCCGTCGGATCACACGCCGGTATGGTGCCGGCTCAGCGCCTAGAAACTTGCCGTCGACCCGCAATACCATCGTCCTGCAAAGCCATTCATTCTCCGTCCTGCGGGGATGGATCGGGCAATGCGTGGACAGCGTTCGGGATTGGGCCGCGTCATGCGGATTTGACTACCGGTTTCTGGGGGACGAAATATTCGATCCGCTGCCGGGCTGGTACCGGCAGAAGCTCAATGGGCGCATGCCGATCCTGGCGGACCTGGCGCGCCTGTATCTTCTGCGGGACGCGCTGGAAAACGGGCACGATACGGCAGTCTGGCTTGACGCGGACACTCTGGTTTTCGCTCCGGACGCGTTCGATCTGGGCCCCATTGATGCCACTGCCGCTTTCGGGCGGGAAATCTGGGTGGATATCGATGCCAAAGGTAAGATGAAGGCGTGGCGCAACACACATAACGCGGCCTGCCTTTTCCGCAAGGGGGATACCACCCTGCCCTTCCTGATCGACACCACCGAACGAATTATCGCGCGCGCGGACCCGGATCGGATTGCACCGCAGATGGTCGGCCCCAAACTGCTGAGCGCATTGGACACGATTGCAGGGTTTTCCAAACTGGACGCGGTACACGCCTTCAGCCCGCCGGTCATAGCGGATATCGATCGGGGGGGCGGTCCCGCGCTGGACCGGTTGAAGTCCGAAATTGCGAAACATCGCCTTCCCACGCCTGTGGCGGCGAACTTGTGTGCGTCCCTGATTTCCGTTGAAAAGGATGTAATGCGGGTTGAACGCATCATCGAACGCCTTCTTTCGATGCGCGCGCTACCATGATGCGCTAGATTTCGCGATCAGACGCCCAATAACCCGGATACTTGAAATGACGACAAAGACGCTGTCCGGTCACTGCCTCTGCGGGGCGGTCACCTATGATGTGGATTTCCCCTTCGAAGGACGCATCGCACATTGCCACTGCAAACAATGCCGTCGGCAGGCGGGATCGGTCGCGTTGACCTGGTTCACCGTGAAAAAGCCGGCATTCCGGCTGACCGGCGCGCCCTTGTCCACCTTCCGGTCTTCGGACCATGGAAGCCGCGGTTTCTGTGGCACCTGCGGCACGCCGATCACATTCCAGACAAGCCGCTTTCCGGATGAGGTCGACGTAACGCTTTGCAGCCTGCGGGAAGATCAGATCATGCCGGCGGACTTAAACATCCACACGGAATCGCGCCTGAACTGGCTGAAACTGGACACGCACCTTCCGGAACGCAGGGCGGATGACGATTAAGCGTTCCAGGCCATAGCGGACGCGTCAGCGAACCGGGCCGTAGCCGTATGTGTGCAGCAGGAACCGTTCGATCCGGTTCAACACCGTCGCGGTGAACTGAAGCTGTTCGGCATTGATGCCCGTTTCACCCAGCTTCTTCTGTTGTTCGTCGATCAGCTCGCCCACCTTGTTTCGGACATCAAGCCCCTTTTCCGACAGCCGGACACGGATGGACCGGCGGTCATGGGTGGAACGTTCCTGAACAAGATAGCCGTTTTCGACCATCTTTCGAACGTTGTAGGAGACATTGGAGCCAAGATAGTACCCACGGTGGGTCAGTTCCCCGACCGTCAGTTCATCTTCGCCGATGTTATAGAGAATAAGCGCCTGGATGTTGTTGATATCGCGTACTCCCAGACGATCGATTTCCCCCTTCACGACCTCCAGGAACTGCCGGTGCAGCCGTTCAATCAACCGAATGACGCTAAGATATTCCTCCTTCACCGCACATCTCTTTTCTTAATCTGAATGGGCCCAAAAAAGTTTTCCGGCGACCGCCCTCCCATCGACGCAAAATCAATTCGATCCGTCCGGAAAACGCATCGTCGGTGTTACACCGATTTGACGATATCGCCTAGAGCGAACTGAAATCAAGCCCCTAACATGCTGTCAGGTAAAGGTTATTTGCCGGACTTATCGCGCACCATCTTGATTATGCCGGAGAAATCAACCTCACCATTTCCCGAATCGGTAAACGCCCGATAAAGGTCCAGCGCACGCGCGCCCATCGCCGTCTCTGCCGAAAAGGCGGCCGCTGCGTCCTGCGACAGTCCCAGATCCTTGCACATCATGGCGGACGAGAAACCGGGCTTGTAGTCCCGGTTGGCCGGCGAGGTCGGAACCGGTCCCGGAACCGGGCAATAGGTGGTCAGCGACCAGCACTGCCCCGAAGCCTTGGAGGACACGTCGTAGAGTTTCTGATGATCAAGGCCAAGTTTTTCCGCCAGGACAAAGGCTTCTGCGACGGAAATCATCTGAATCCCCAGCATCATGTTATTGCAGATCTTGGCAGCCTGACCATTCCCTGGACCACCGCAATGGACGATCGTCTTTCCCATTTTTTCCAGGATGGGCTTTGCCGCTTGGAAAGCGTCGTCCGGACCGCCTACCATGAATGTCAGGGTTCCTGCCTCTGCCCCGCCGACACCGCCGGAGACAGGCGCATCGATCATCGGATGCCCTGCTTCGCTGGCGGCGGACGCCACATCACGGGTGGTTTCCACATCGATTGTCGAACAATCGATCAGAATGGCACCCGACGGCGCAGTCCCCAGAATTGAGGATGTATAGACTTCGCGCACATGTTTGCCGGCCGGCAGCATGGTCACTACGCATTCGGCATCGCGTACCGCGTCGGCCGCCGTATCCGCCGCGTGCGCACCGGCCTGGGCGACAGCCTGAACCAGTTCCGCGGACAGATCGAAAACCGTCACATCATGGCCGGCAGCAACCAGATTGCGCGCCATCGGCCCCCCCATGTTCCCAACACCAATAAACCCGATCTTCATCTACGTTTCTCCCTGTTCTGATCCAATTCTGACAGTGCGGGTATTCCCGCTTATCGAATGCCGCCGGCAGTATAGAAAACCGCCGCACGGAACGAAATCCCGATCCGCCCTACCTAAGTCCGGGCGGGCGACAATCCCCTAAAATGTCAGGTCCCCTTCCGGCGGCTCCCGGAAAAAGTCGGTTATCATGTCATCGGTCACCGCTTCCAGGTTGTCCGGGTTCCAATGCGGGGATTTGTCCTTGTCGATCAGCAGCGCCCGAACCCCCTCATGAAAGTCGCCGTCAGGCCGAAGCGCGTGCCGCACCATGCGGTATTCCATGACCATGTTCTTATCGAACGTCTGGTCCCGGCCACGGCGGATCTGAACCAGCGCCGCCTTCAGCAGGGTCGGCGACTTCTGCCGCAAGGTGGCCAGCGTCTTGGCGGCAAAGTCCGATCCGTCCTGTTCCAGATGTGCCTGAATCTCTTCGACTGTCGGCTTTGAAAAGGCCGCATCGATCAGGCCTTGATGGGCCAGGATCGGCGCGTCCCCCGCGTCGGATGCCATGGCGTTTAAAACCTGCGTAACAGTGTCTGCCGCCGGTGCGCTGTCGTCCGCCAGCGCGTCCTGAAGACCATCGATCAGGCGGGCTGTCTCCGCAGACTGGATGTATCCGTCGCTCAACCCTAGCGCCGCCATTTCCGCACCGTTCAGACGGGCACCGGTCAGTCCCAGATATTCGCCCATACGCCCGGGACACCGAGGCAGGAAATAGCTTCCCCCGACATCCGGGAACAGACCGATCCCGGTTTCCGGCATCGCGAACATGGTTCGTTCGGTGGCAATGCGGTGGCTTCCATGGACAGAAAGGCCCACGCCCCCACCCATGACAATTCCATCGATCAGCGCGACATAGGGTTTTGGATAACCATGTATGCGCCGGTTCAGACGGTATTCCGACTGGAAAAAGGTCCGGGACAGTTCCGACTGTTCCTTGCCGGCCTGGCTTACCGCAACGACGTCGCCGCCGGCACAGAATGCCTTGTCCCCCGCCCCTTCGATCAGAACGGCACGAACACTGTCATCCCCTTCCCATTCGTCGAGCGCCCGCGCAACGGCGGAAATCATGGAAAATGTGGCGGCGTTCAGGGTTTTGGGGCGGTTCAAAACGATCCGGCCCAACGACCCGGATTTGAACACGTCTATTTCTTGTTCGGACATACAAAAGCTCCGGCAAACAGAAAACGCTCAGAATCGCGGGCATCCTAGTGCGCCCGAAACGAACAGGAAATGGTCGCTTTCGTCGCGTCAGTTTTTCCGATGCACTGTAGGGTCATTGTGATCGGGGTCTGTTAAGGGGAATTCATGCTCAAGCAATTATCGCCGACAACCATCGGAATCCTGTGCGTCGTCGGCGCGGGGCTGTGTTTCTCCACGACCGACATGACGATCAAATTCCTGAGCGACGGCTACCCGTTGCATGAACTGGTCTTCGCCCGCGCCGCAATCTCCCTTGTTGTGATCATGCTGGTCTTGATGCCGCTGGAAGGCGGCTTTCACAACCTGAAGACAAAACGGCTTGGTATGCACATCCTGCGGGGTCTGTGCGTTTTCATTGCCAACATGGCCTTCTTCACCGGGATTGCAACAATGCCCCTGGCGGAAGCGACCGCCATTTTCTTCATCGCGCCGCTGTTGATTACCGCAATGTCCGTTCCCTTTCTGGGGGAAAAGGTGGGGATTAAACGGTGGATTGCAGTCGTCGTCGGTCTGGTCGGGGTTATCGTGATCCTGCGCCCCGGGACAGAGGCGTTCCGGTTTGCCGCCCTGGGCCCGGTCATCGCGGCAACCGCCTATGCCAGTATGCAGATCATAACCCGGAAAATCGGCACCACGGAACGCGCTTCGACGCTGGCCTTCTTCATCCAGTTTACGTTCTTGGTACTGTGCAGTGGGATCGGACTTGCCGTTGGCGACGGTCGCTTTTCGGAAGGGATCGACAATCCCAGCCTTTACTTCCTGTTGCGCGCCTGGACCATGCCGGAATCGTCAGACTTCATGCTGATGCTGGCGATCGGCACGTTAAGTGCCTTCGGCGCCTATCTGATTTCGATGGGCTACCGCACGGTCGAGGCGACGACCGCGGCGCCTTTCGAATATGTCGTTCTGCCCGCCGCCGTTTTCTGGAGCGTCACGATTTTCGGCGAATGGCCCGACGTGACGGCGACGCTAGGCATTTTTCTGATCGTTGGCAGCGGGCTGTACGCGTTCTGGCGCGAGAACATCCGTGGATCCGTCGTCGCGGCAAAGCATCCCCTGCCCCGGAACCGATAACGGTTCCGGTTTGGTGAGCGACCCGGCGGATCAGTATATTTTCGAAATCAGATCTGGCGTTCCAGATCGTCCAGCATCTGCTGAACTTCCGCCAGTTTCACGCGCATGGCATCGACCTGCGCCTGCATGGTGACTTTCGGGTCGGCATCGTCGGTCGGTGCGAACGCATCGCTTCCGTCCAGCAGCCAGTGGGCGCTGACGCCCAGAACGCCGGCCAGCATGATGATCCGGTTGGACCGCGGGTCGCGATCTCCCGATTCCCAGTCGGCAACCGTATCTGGCGTTACACCGATACGCTGTGCAAACTGTTCGATCGTCCAGTTTCGGGCTTCGCGTGCCTCACGAATTCTAAAGGCGATTCCGGAATCCTCGTTGGCCGCTTCAGCCGTATTTCCTTGCATTATGACCTTCCAAGTCAGGGGTTGTTCGGCGGATCTTCGTCTTCGAACAGAACACGGTGCGCGGCACCGTCCAAATCGTCGAATTGACCGGAACGCATGGCCCAAAGGAACGCGCCCAAGCCGAGTGCGCCTAGCAACAGCGCCGCCGGGATCAAATATAGAAGACCCGTCATCTCGTGTTCGCCCGTGCCGATGGTTCATCGCGCGGGTAGATTGGCCGGACCCTATCGGACCGGCCCGCGCGCGTCCACCCCAACCTCATGGCATTTCCGATCACCATAAGCGAAGAAGATGACATCGCGATGGCGGCAATCAGCGGAGTGGCAAGGCCAGCTAGGGCGACAGGTATGCTGAGTAGATTATAGAGGAAGGCGAGCGCGAAATTTTGACGCACCATCGTGCGAACCCGTCTGGCAATGCGATAGGCATCAAAAACCGGCCCCAGTTTCGCCCCCTGGAATACGATGTCCGCGGCCGTCCGGCTGATTTCCGTCGCGCTGGCCGGCGACATGGACACAAATGCCGCCGAAAGCGACGGTGCATCGTTCAGTCCGTCACCGACCATCGCCGGTTTCCGGCCCGCGTGCCGCAATTCTTCCACATAGTGCAGTTTCCGGTCCGGCGTGACTTCCGCCTGCCAGCTTTCGATGTTCAGCCGCGTGGCGACGTCCCGGACGACCGCACGCCTGTCGCCAGACAGCAGATGGACGTCCAGACCCGCCGCCCGCAGTTGGCTCAGTACATCCGCTGCATCGGTCCGGATCGTGTCTTCGAACCGGAAGACGGCCTGAATGCCGCGCGGCCCGGTAAAACAGATTTCCGTTTCACGTTCGTCCGACATGGCCGCATCAACCGCCAGGCCGGCGAACTCCCGTCGCCCAAGCCGGTATTCACCATCGGGCCCGCACCAGGAAAGCCCCTCGCCCGGGATTTCCGTCACCCCCGGCACAGCACAGACCGGTCCGTCCACCGCGGCGCACAATGCCCGGGAAAGCGGGTGGCTGCTGGCCGCCGCGATTGACGCCGCCTTCGCAAGCAACGCGGGGTCGCGTTCGGCGTCCGGAATTAATCGGGGCCGCCCTTCGGTCAGCGTCCCGGTCTTGTCGAACACGACGGTGTCGATTTCCGCCAGTCTTTCCAGGGCCGATCCGCTTTTCAACAAAATCCCGGCCTGCATCAACTGCGAACTGGCGATCACCTGCACCGCGGGCACCGCAAGCCCCAATGCACAGGGGCAGGTAATGATCAGCACCGCAATCGCGATCAGAAGGCTGTCCTGCCAGGCCAGGCCACCAACAAAGTACCAGCCCGCAAAAGCGCCCGCAGCCAGGATATGAACCACCGGCGCATACCATCGCGAAACGGCGTCCGCCAGCCCGACATGACGGGCGCGCCGCTGTTCGGCCGATTCCATCAGTCGGGCGATTTCGGCCAGAAGTGTCCCTTCCCCCGCAGCTTCGATGCGCACATGAAGCGGCGAAGACAAATTGACCGACCCGGCATGGACCACGTCCCCCACGCCAACGGAAACCGGCAGGCTTTCGCCGGTAATGATTTGGGTGTCGACGTCTGTCTTGCCGTGAATCACCGTCCCGTCGGCGGGCATCCGCTCACCCGCCGGCACCAGAACCGTCATGCCAGGCTTCAACGCCGCCGGCGCACAGGCACGCAGGGTGCCGTCCGGTTCGATGACCGTGGCGGCGATTGCGGACAATCCGGTCAGTCTTTCCGCCGCCGACCGCGCCTTGCCCCGGGCCCGCGTGTCCAAATACCGGCCGATCAACAGGAAGAACAGAAGCGTAATCGCACTGTCGAAATAGGCATGTTCCGCACCGCGCGTCGTCTGGAACACGCTCATCCCGATGGCCAGCAGGACGGCCAGCGAAATCGGAACGTCCATGTTCGTGCGTCCGGCCCGTATTGCCGCAAGTGCGCTGTCATAGAACGGCCGCCCGGCGACCAGAACTGCAGGCACGGCGACCATTCCGGAAATCCAGTGCAACAACGTGCGCGTTCCGGGGCCCATATCCTGAAAGTGCCCAGCCCAGATCGCAACGGACAGCAACATCACATTGGCGGCCGCGAACCCTGCAATAGCCATGGATCGCAACAACCACTGTTCATGGCGCGTGCGGCTGGCCAGCATGGCGTCCGCGTCGAAAGGAACCGCCCGGTAGCCAAGTGCATCCAGGGTCGCAATCAGCGTTTCGGCACTGACGGCACCCCGGTCAAATTCAATTGCCAGCCGGGCGGCGGAAAAATTGACGCGTGCGGATTTCACGCCGACCGAATTCTCAAGGCTTCGTTCGATTGTCCGAATACAGGCACCGCACGTCATCCCTTCAATCAGAAGGTTGATGCGGGCATGGCCGTCCTCTGTCGCGGATATATAGGGGTCCAAGGCGCCGAATCTATCGCGGACCGACTGGTCCGCGTCCCGGCCAGGCGCCTCCAGCAATGGGGTGCAGCATCCGCCCGCAATCAGGTCCATTACGGCACCCGTCCGGGATCGACGAAAATCCGCTCCACGCTTTGGTGGGTCATGTCACCCTGCCATACCAACCGGCGCAGGTTCCAGTTCCCGGCATGGACGATTTCCGCTTGTCCGGAAAAAACGCCCGGGCCTTGTTGTTGCAACTCCACCGTCTGGTCGATCCCGTGATGGGTCGGACGTTCCAGCCGGACGATGATGCGGTCGGCCGTGATGGCTACGCCATCCCCCCCTGTCACGCGCACGACCAGTTGGAACCGCCCAGGCATACCGGCATCCAAAAGCTCGCTTTCGACAGTCCAGTTCAACGCGTCCTGTGCGCGAATGTCTTCCAGTGTTTGGTTGTAGTCCAACCCCTTCAGGTAATGATTTCGGGTCTCAAGCCCAGTCCAGCTGGAAAGCGCAATCCAGATCATTGTTGCGTTCGCAATCAGGACTACACCAAAGAATGCAAAGAAAATCAGCGGTATTCGGCTTTTCCGACCCTGTGTGCGGTTCCCTGGTTCAAAAGTTACGCTGGTCATTGCGATGGCCCCCTGAAGGTCGCTTCGTAATTTCCGGAAACCGGTGTTTCGCCGGGTGCCGTGTCTTCGATTACCGTGAAATAGAATTGTTGCGTTTCATCCTGCAGCGCATCGGGCGGGACGATCACAAATGCCTTGATGGCACGTACGCTGTCGGGTGCAACTGTGAACAGGTGGCTTGCGCCTTCTACGCTTGATCCCTGGATCGACAAAGTAAAATCCTCAAGCCCGTCGATGCTCAACGAATAACGGTGTTCCTCCAGTGTCTTGTTCAGGATGTTCAGCGAATACCCGTTGCGGATCGACCCGTCGCGCAGCGTGACATAGATGGGGTTCCGGTCCGCGATCACGTTGACATCCAGATGCCCGCGCGTCGCCAGTGCGGCAAAGAAGATGGAACAGACAACCGCCAGTACCACGATATAAATGATCGTGCGCGGGCGCACGAACCGCCGTTTTACCGATGCCCCGACAGCGCGTGCGTTCTGCCGATTGACGGAATCGTATGTTATCAGCTCACGTGGCAGTCCGACCTTGTCCATTACGGAGTTGCAGGCATCGATGCACAGCGCGCAGCCAATGCATTCCAGTTGATTGCCGTCCCGGATATCGATGCCGGTAGGACAGACGGCGATACATTGCCCACAGTCGATACAGTCCCCGCGACCGTCGTAGTTCCCGTCCTTTGCCGGCTTTCCCCGTGGCTCGCCGCGCCAGCGTTCATAGGTCACGATCAGCGTGTCTTCATCCAGCATGGCAGCCTGGAAACGCGGCCATGGGCACATATAGGTACAGACCTGTTCGCGCGAATATCCCGCCAGCAGATAGGTCGTCAGCGTGAACAGCGCGATGAAGAACATCTGGTTGCCGGAAATATCCAGCGCCGCGATATCCGCTGCCAGGGTCGGGGCATCATTGAAATACATCACCCACGCGCCACCGGTCAGCAACGCGATCAGAAGCCAGGCGGCGTGTTTCGCCGTACGCTTCCACAGTTTGGTTAGGGACCATTTCACCTTGTCCAGGCGGATGCGTGCGCCGCGGTCGCCTTCGATCAGTCGCTCGACGGCCATGAAAAGATCGGTCCATACCGTCTGCGGACAGGCAAAGCCGCACCAGACCCGGCCCAGCAGGGCGGTTGCAAAAAAAAGTCCCACCGCACCAATGATCAGAAGGCCGGTGAAGTAATAAACCTCCTGCGGCCAAATCTCGATCCAAAGGAAATATGCCCGCCGGTTCGGCATATCGACCAGAAACGCCTGGTCGGGGGCGTTCGGTCCACGGTCCCAACGAAGCCAGGGCGCGATGTAATAGATACCCAGAAGGACCGCCAGCGCGGCCCATTTCAGTTTCCGGAAGTAACCGAATACCGCCTTCGGATGGATCTTCTTGCGCGCCGCGTATAACGGCTGGTTTTCCGGATCGGTTTCCGGTTCCACCGGCCCAGGATTCGGTTCGATCAGCCCGTGCGTCGTGTCGGTCATGAATTGTACCCAGCCCAAACTGCTACGCGTCCCGGTGACGGGTATCGCAACAGTCCCTGCCTAAACCGGTCGCCCCGGCACGGCATTGCGCTGGATCAATTGAATGGATCGCCGGTTGGCGGCCTGACGGCCCCGCGACCGGCGCGCAGTATCAGGTCATAACCTCGAACGCCGCCTGGGCATCGCGGACCAATTGCTGAACGACCTCTTCCACGTCGGGATTTGGCGACATCAAATCCCCGATCGCATCGCAGGTATAGCCAAGCCGCACGATATCGCGCGCATAGATCACGTCGGTGCGTTCGTTCCCTTCCCTTTCGTTCCGCAGCACGAAGCGGCGAATGTAAAGGTCTGAAGAGATCGGGTAATCCAGGTCAACCAGCGTTTCGACATAAGGCCGCACGACATCAGGAATTTCTTCCGGTTTTGTCAGATCCAGGCAGTAGGACTGGGCGGTGTAATTCGTGCGGGACAGCTTGACGATGTCACCTGGGCCTTCTTCGAAATCCGGATGGCGGTTCAAAAGATGGATTGCCAGGAATTGTTCCGGATCCAGGGCCGTGCGTTCACGATACCACCAAAGCACGCCTTCATAGACGCCTTCCTGCTCCACATAGGTTCCGTGGTTGAAGTCTTCCGCCAAGACATATTCGTAAGAGATATTGATCCGTTCGGCGACGGGAAGCGTCACGGCAAGGTTGTTCTGTAGGTCGAACGTATTCCCTGAAATGACGGGTATGTCCGCGGGGTCGCTTGAGTTGATGGAACACCCGCCAAGCGCAACCATCCCTGCGACAGCCGCAATCACCGCACCGTTCCGAATTCCGCCCAACATCGCCTTCATCTCCGTCATGATGACACGCCTTCCCCACGGGAAACGTCGGCATTACCGCTGCCGACACCGGAATTGACCGCGATTCTGGCGCATAGCGCAATTGATTAAGTTTGAGCCAGGCGCGGTTGCGGCTACCCGCCGAACAAGGGGTGGACAACCCGGTCACCGGTTCGGATGCCCAACCGGTCGACACTGCCGCCCGCCAGTTCCAGGACCGCCAGGACCCGTCTTCTGGATGGAATGGTGTCCAGTGAATAGGGAACCGTGCGTTCGGCAATGGTAACCACCGTTCCGTCGGCTTCAATGAAAAGCATGTCCAGCGGGATCATGGTGTTCCGCATCCACATTTCGACCCGCCGGACCCGACCGAAATCGAACAACATTCCATGGTCCGGTTCCAGCGAAGACCGGAACATCAGCCCGCGTGAGCGTTGTTCGGGCGTTTCTGCGATCTCCACCGTAAAGGGATGCTCCGTCCCGTCCCGGGTTATGATCGAAAGGGTCCCGGTCGCAAAGGTAACCTCATCCTCCTGCGCCAACGCGGGCGCGGGCGCAATCAACAAGGCGAAAATGACAAACAGCCATCGGGTCATGGAAATCGGATACCCCGAATTCATGGCGGAATAAAGACGGCGTTCCCTAGATTCGAACGGCATGACTTTCAAAAGTTTTGCTTCCTGCGATGCGGACCAGATCGCGCACCGAATCGCGAATGGGGCCATGGGATGGCGGGTCCAGGAGCGTGTCAAACCAGCGGGATGGTGGGTTCTGGGCGCGACTGTGCCGCCACTCAATCTCCGCCAATACCGAACGCGCCGCTTCCGGAAGCCGGTCCGGCATGTCCTGGCCGTCCAACACACCCCAGATTGCGGCCCAGGCCCGCGCCAGTGCATAGGGATTGTACCCCCCGCCCCCCAGTATGATCCGGCGCGGCGAAAGGGCAGTCAGTTCCGACACCGCCGTCGGGAAGACACGGTTCGACAGCATCAGGCCGGACATCGGATCGTCGGCAAGACCGTCCACACCGCATTGAACGATAATAGCCTCCGGCGAAAATGCCTCCACCGTCGGAAGGACCGCCGCTTCAAGCACGAAAAGGAACTCGTCGTCGTTGAACCCAGCCGGAACCGGAATGTTCATGATACCGGTCCGGGTGTCCCCAACGCAGTCGCCGCTGTGGGGCCAGCGCCCCGCTTCATGCACCGAAATGGTCAGGATATCGGGATTATCGGCAAAGGCATCTTCAACCCCGTCGCCGTGATGGGCGTCCAGATCGACATAGGCGATGCGGGACACGCCAGCGTCCATTAGCGTCAGGATCGCAAGTACCGGATCGTTCAGATAACAGAACCCGCTGGCCCTGTCCCGACGGCCATGGTGGGTTCCCCCGGCCGGGCTGTGCACCGTCCCCCCATCGCGTACGAGTTCCGCCGCCAGGATTGACGAGCCTGCGGCGGTCGCGGGCCGGCGATACACTTCCCCATAGATGGGGTTTCCACCACGACCGATATTGAACAGGTCCTTGTCGGCGTCACTAAGCCCCACGGTTTCCGCACGCCACAAGGCGTCGATATAGTCCGGGTCGTGAAATCGGGCCAGTTGGGCCGGCGTCGCGATCGGGCCATCCCGGTACTGCGCCGGCGGCAGCCAGCCAAGAGCCCGCACCAGATCCGTCGCCAGCGACACGCGCGGGATGGAAAGCGGGTGTTTCCCGCCATAGCGCGATTTCCGGAAAATTTCCGACGCGATATAGATCGGCCGGGCTGGCCCGGCACCGAATTCCGGCTTGAAAATCCCAGTCATCAGCGCCACCCTTCTGTCCAAACGCAACCGTGGCTTGGCCACATTTCCTTCATTCGGAGGCCAGTTCAATGTCCCTTACAATCGGTTCCATCGCCCCGAACTTCAAGGCGACCACCACCATCGGTGAAATCGACTTTCATGAATGGATCGGCGATTCCTGGTGCGTGCTGTTTTCGCACCCCAAGGATTTCACCCCCGTCTGCACGACGGAATTGGGCTACATGGCGCGCCTGCAGCCGGAGTTCGACAAACGCAACGTCAAGATCATCGGCCTTTCGGTCGACCCGGTCGACGACCACGCCAAATGGTCCGACGATATTGAAGAAACGCAGGGCCACCGCCCCGCTTATCCGATGATCGGCGATACGGACCTGGCGGTTTCCAAACTCTACAACATGCTGCCGGTCAGCACGGAAGGTTCGTCCGAAGGCCGCACGGCGATGGACAACAAGACGGTTCGCAACGTCTTCGTGATCGGCCCCGACAAAACGGTACGCCTTATCATCGTGTATCCGATGACGACCGGACGTAATTTCGATGAAATCCTTCGTGTGATCGATTCGATGCAGCTGACTGCTGAACACCAGGTTGCGACGCCCGTGAACTGGAAAAAGGGCGACGACGTCATCATCGTCCCGGCGGTTTCTGACGCCGATGCCGAAGCGAAATACCCGCAAGGGTTCCGCCGACTGAAGCCGTATCTGCGCTACGTATCGGACCCGTCCAGCTAAGGCGGACCAAAGGTTCAACCCGGCGTTCACTGCCCCGGTGTCGCCCCGGCGACACGCGGGGCCGTTGGCTTGTGCCGGGGCATTTTTCAACGTCAGTCGCAAAGGGATGGCCAATATGGCGTCAAATCACACTGTTCTGGTGGTCGGTGGCGGACTGGCCGGCAGCGAAGCCGCGTGGCAACTGGCGGAAGCGGGCGTATCCGTTCGGCTGGTTGAAATGCGTCCGGTACGGAAAACCGATGCCCATCAAACGGACGGCCTGGCGGAACTGGTCTGTTCCAATTCATTCCGGTCCGACGACGCGACCGGAAATGCCGTTGGCCTGTTGCACGAGGAGATGCGACGTGCCGGGTCCCTGATCCTGCGGTCGGGGGACCAGGCCCGTGTGCCCGCGGGCGGGGCTCTCGCGGTGGACCGTGAGGAGTTTTCAGACCGGGTCACGGCGGCCCTTTCCGACCATCCCCTGATTTCCGTGGAACGGGGGGAAATCACGTCACTGGACGATTTGGGGGACACGCCCGCCATCGTTGCCACCGGCCCTCTGACGTCGCCCGAGTTGACGCAATCCATCCTGTCCGTCACGGGCGAGGACCAGCTTGCGTTCTTTGATGCCATCGCCCCGATTGTCCACAAGGACAGCATCGACTTTTCACGGGCCTGGTTCCAGTCACGCTACGACAAATCGACGGACGGCGGGGACGGCAAGGATTACATCAACTGCCCGATGACGGAGGCGGAGTATGAAGCCTTCATCGATGCCCTGCTGGAAGGCGACAAGACCGAATTCAAGGAATGGGAACGCAACACCCCTTATTTCGAAGGTTGTCTTCCGATTGAAGTAATGGCTGCCCGGGGCCGGGAAACACTGCGATTCGGCCCGATGAAGCCGGTCGGCCTGACCGACCCGAATACGGGCACGCGCGCGCATGCGGTCGTGCAGCTTCGCCAGGACAACAAGCTGGGGACGCTCTACAACATGGTCGGCTTCCAGACGAAGCTGAAATATGGTGCGCAATCCGAAATATTCCGGCGCATCCCGGGGCTGGAAAATGCGGAGTTCGCGCGGTTGGGCGGCATTCACCGGAATACCTTCCTGAACAGCCCGCGCCTGCTGGACGAAACATTGCGGTTGAAGGTCAAACCGTCGGTCCGTTTCGCCGGCCAGGTTACAGGTGTCGAAGGATATGTCGAATCCGCGGCGATCGGCCTTCTGGCGGGCCGTTTCGCAGCCGCCGACGCTCTGGGGAAAGACATTGCCCTACCGCCCGTCACGACCGCGCTCGGCGCCCTGATCGGGCATATAACGGGCGGCGCCGACGAAACGACCTTCCAGCCCATGAATGTAAATTTCGGTCTGTTCCCGCCCCTACCCGGCGACGACCGGAAAAAGACGCGCAAACGGGGCCGCGACCGCAAGGCAGCCCTGTCCGAACGCGCACTGGGCGATCTGGCCGTCTGGCTTGGACGATCAGGGGCGGAAGAGGCTGCGGAATAGCCACAGGCATCCCGCACGCATTCGGCGCTTGACTTGGCCGACGGCAACGGTATTTTCCGCCGCGAAATTGAACAACCGCGCGACCGGGATGACTGACAGACCGGCTGATGCAAAGACTTAAGGACGAAAGTCATGGCGAAACCCGCAACCGTACAGATCAAGCTGGTCAGCACCGCCGGCACGGGGCATTTCTATGTCACGAAAAAGAACCCGCGCACGCAGACGGAAAAGTTGGAATTCCGCAAGTACGATCCGGTCATCCGTCAGCACGTCGCCTATAAGGAAGCGAAGATCAAATAAGTCTTTTGCTGCCTTGTCGCATTGTTTCGAAAGGCCGCCCGATCAGGGCGGCCTTTTCGATTCGGCCCCGAATTCGTTTCTAAAGACGCGTGACCTGGCAATAGACGCCGCGCGCGGTCAGAACACGACAGATCTCCGCCGCCTGTGCCTCGCCTGAAATCGGCCCCGCATGCAGCCGGAAGAAGATGCCCTGGCTGCCCAGGTCGACCTGACGGATCATCGGGCGCGTCCCGTTCAACTGGTCCCGGTTGTTCTCCATCAGCTGCCCCCAGCCAACCTCTGCATTGTCCGGGTTCAGGTAGGACGCCAAATGCACCGCGACCGTCCACCCGTCGGAAACGCCCTGCCCTGTCGAAGTGGCGTCCTGAAGGGCTGCCGTACCTTGTGTTTCGGGCGCCGCGGTGTTGTTAGGATCGAAACGCGTTGTATCGCCAATCGTATCGGCCGTTTCCGTCCTTGCCGCGCCGTCGGTCATAATCTCCGACTGTGGGGCCTGGGCCGGTGCCGGTTCCACACCGGACAGCATGCCCAGTGCCATCGGCGCGCCCCCGGACGATCCGTTGGTGCGCGATGCATCGTTGGAGGCCGGTTCCGCACTCATGATGGCGCGCCCGTCGTCCGATTCTTCCGTCGTCACCTCGCCCACTTCAGGCGCGATTTCCGCGTCCGCAAGCCTCATCGCGCCATCGCCGCGCGAATAGGACAGCAAGTCCCGGATAACAGGCGCCCCGCCATCCGGGTTTTCGATCGTGACCCGGACATAGTTTCCAACGACCGGTGAATAGTAAAACTTCGTATCGTCACCGGTGCCGCGCCCGCAATTGACGGGATAGGTCAAAAACGTGCCCGCCGGCACCGTAACCTCCTCGATCGGCAGAACTTCGCAGGACCAATCGAATTCCCAGGCATAGGGCGGTGCATCCGAATCAACGGTGGACCGGAATGCCACCCGCTTTCCCACTTCCAGCGGAAACAAAGGTTCCGACCGGGCGGAAATCAGCCGCCGCCCCGCCCCTGTCGTCGGCGAATTCCATTCCAGAGCCGGCATCAGCGGGTCCAGGGCCGTGATCTGGGTCGATCCGTCCGACGCCTGCCAGGCAAGGCTACCTTCGTCCACCTGTGCGATGACCTGCCAGGTTACGTCGGGGTTGCCATAGGTAAATCGGTCGCCCGGCCGCAGCGCGGGCGGTGTCGCGGCCCCGGTGCGCAGAGATGCGACCCGGTCTTCCGAAACATCGGTACCGTCGCTCATCTGTCCCAGCATCGGAAGGTCCGCACAGGCGGAAAGGCTCACGGCAAGAAGGGATGCAGCAGCGCACGCAACTGCCTTACGAAACACGCCATCCGATGTCAGCGAGCCGGTCAGGCGCGCCATGGGCAGTCCTCCGTCCACTCAAACTCCAATCGTGCCCGGTTCTATCGGGGAACGGGCAGTGTCTGTGCGTCCCCGAACAGCGTCATACCCGGAACATCGAAACCGGAATTGGATTCCGGTCGGGTGATAAGGCTATCCCCGTCCACTGCAACACCGCCCGCAGACGCCCCGAAGGGATAAGAAACGGGGGCTGCCGTCGCCGCCGGTGCGGCGGTGGCGGGCTGTGGGTTCGGGGTTGCTTGGGATGCGGGGGCTACAGGTTCGGACACTGGTGGGGCAGTGATGGCCGCGGGCACGGGCGCAGGCAGCGGAGACGCCGGTGCTGCCGCCTGCACAGCCGGGGCCGGCGACGGCAGGGCCGCAACGGACGGGCGCTGTTGCATGCCGCCTGTGGCCATAACGGGCGCTTCCTCAACCTCTCCAGCAGGCTCGTTTTCCGGTAAAACCTCAGGCGCCGCATCGACCGAAGCAGGCTCTGGCGCCGGTGCGTCTACCTCCGCCGCGTCAACGGCAATGGGTTCCATGGTAACAGGGTCTGCGTCAGACAGTTCGGAAGCTGCGGACATGCCGGAAATCGACCCTTCGCCAGCAGTTTCTGCAATCGCCGTATCAACCACTTGATCCCGCACCGCCGGAACCGCATCCGGGTGCAGCATACCGGCCCGCGCGCGCGGCAATTCCGCCGCCGTAACCGACGCGTTCGCTTCGTCCCCTTCATCTTCCACCGCCGGATCGCCCGCGCGTTGAGCAGCGGCAGCGTCGACGGTTTCGGGGGATGGCGTCACGGTGCGGGCACCGTCATCATCAGCTGCCTGGCGCGCCGGCACAGAAACGGCATCAGCCTCCTGCCCTGCGAACGACAGCCCGTTTTCCGGAAGGTCGCTGCCCTGCTGGTTGTTCCCCACACCAAGCGTTTCAACCGGCGCCACTTCGTCAGAATCAAATCCAAGCAGCCTGCGCACGCCGGAAATGAAATCCGTAGATCCCGCCTGTTGGACCGGCTGTTCGATGGGTTCGGGCGCCGTCGCCACCGTGGCATCGGCCGCCGCAGAAACCGGTGCAGAAACCGATTCGGAAGCCGCAGGCCCAACTTCCGCCGCCGGGGGCAGTTCCGGGACGGCCAAGGACTGTGCTGCGCCGTCACCGTCAAACGGCAGGGAGGAATCCTGTACATCGAAACCGGACGCGCCGGATTCCGACGAAACGGATTGGAAGCCGCCAGCAGGCGCGTTGGAGCGGGATTCCTCCAGAACCTCTTCCTCCACCGGGTCGACGGGCGCCACTTCAATCGGCGCAGATTCTTCAGATTCAATCACTTCGGACTGGGGCACCGGCTCCGGGGGCGGTTCAATCACCGTGCCGTCACTGCCAGCAGCCGCATCGGTCGCGGGATCAACCAGATTGTCTTCGGTCTCGGAACCCGGTGAAATCAGGCCCGGTTCCGGAATCAGGCTGTCGCGCTGTCCCAGTGCACGCATTTCTTCGATTTCGCGGCGGCGGGCCTCGATCTCCTCGATCGGGGCCAGGTCGCGTACATCGTCCTCGGCACTGAAATACTGATCGATATCCTCGATCACCTCGACATCGATCCCAAGCAGCGCCGGGGTCAGAACCCCCATCGCGGCCACGAGTTCATAAACCGCGATGCGCGCGTCATAGTCGGCCCGGATCAGGTTCTGCTCCGCCTGAAAGACTTCGCTTTCCGCGTCCAGCACATTCTGGGTCGTTTCGCGACCCGCTTCGCGCTGCCGCTGGCGCGCGACGAACACTTCCTGGGCGATGGACACCGCATTCAGCAGCAGTTCCTTGCGCTGGCGTGTATTCTCAAGCTTGATCCAGGCGGTGCGGACCTGGCGTTCGACCTGATGAAGGGTCCGGTCGGCAACGGCAAACGACGCCAGCAGGGATTCCTGAGCACTGGCTACAGCGGCATTGGTCGCAAATCCCGCAAACAGATCCCACGACATCTCGATCAGGATCGCGCTTTTCTTCACATCGTCGCGCACATGGGACACGTTGTATTCATGGTCCCACCGGGCAACGGCTTCAAAGGTCGGATAATACCCCGACCGCGTCGCATCGATGGTGAACCGCGCACTGCGGGACAGGAATTCGCGTGCACGCACCAGGGGGTTTTCTTCCCGCGACATGAACAGCGCTTCGTCCAGGGACGCCGGCACCATATCCATCGGCGGCGGGTCCAGGCGCATCCGCGTGATATCTGGCTGACGCTGAAATGCCTGAACATAGGCCGCTTCCGCCTGGCGAAGCTGACCTTCCAGATCTACACGCTGTTCAATGGCGATCTGAAGGCGTGATTTCGCCTGCAGGACGTCGACTTCGATCCCCGCACCGCGTTCCACCCGCGCGGTTTCAAGGTCCATCTGCTGACGGATCGTGCGTTCGCGCGCACGCGACACGCGAATCAGCTCGTTCAGCCGCAGGATGTTGATATAGGATGTGATCCCCTGAAGCATCACGGTCTGGACCGTGCTGTTCATGGCAAAAGCGACGCTGTCCCGGGCCATTATCGCCGCATCGACGGAATTATCCGTCTGCAGCCGGTTGAACAGGGTTTGGCGAACCTCAATCCCCAGGGCGTTGAACAGAAGCGCGTCGTTGTCATCGTTGGTAAGACGCGTCGTCGGGTTAGACGTAATTTCACTGCCGTAGCTGCCGGTCAGGGAAACATTGGGGTAATAGCCGGACCGCGCTGTAGTGACCGATTCCTGGGCACGCCGCAGGATCGTACGCTGTTCTTCAATCTGCGGATGAATCTGAATAAGTCGGGTCAGTTCACTGTTTAATGACTGCGCGTAACTTGTTGAATAAATGGAAAAAAGACAAACAAGGATCGCCGACGCAACAAAGGTGCGAAGCAGGACACGCGAGACTTTCCCACCAAACGTCCTCACAGTGTGCGCCCCAGGCCCCCCTTTCAAATTCTGGTACACGTCATCCTGAAATGACGCGGGATCAAGCAGATACTCTGCAATTCGGAGGAGTTATCCCTGCCTACCCAAATTCGTTGATGGCTCCCCAAAAGCCGTATGACACCCGACAGATTATCGTTCGCGGAATGCCTCATGCTGTAGTTTCAACACCGGGCGGACCAAATAATCAAGCACCGTACGCGTCCCGGTGTGGATATCCACACTCGCTTCCATACCGGGTGTGATGGGAAAGTCACCCGGATTATCACCAAGGTAGGTTCTTTCTGTTCTTACAACGACTTCGTAAAAGGCCTGACCGTCCGATTCCGTATTGGTACTGGCAGAAACGCGAATCACCTCCCCTTCCAGCCCGCCATAGCGTGCGTAATCATAGGTCGTGATTTTGACCACGGCGCGCTGCCCGGCGCTGACAAACCCCCGGTCGCGCGGGTTCAAGCGGGCGCGAATCTCCAACTCGTCAGAATCCGGCACGATTTCGGCAATCGGCTCACCCGGCCGGATAACGCCACCGATCGTATTGGTGCGCAGGTTCTTCACAACGCCGTCGATCGGGCTGCGGATTTCTGCGCGAAGTTCCTGATCCGTCGCGGTTTCCAGCGTCTGGCGAAGGCCCGCGATGTTGGTTTCAACCTGTACAAGTTCCTCAAGCGCCCGGCGCCGGTAACGTTCGCGGTCCCGTTCGCGTTCCGCGGTGATTTCGTTCAATGCGGCGCGTGCGCGGGGGATCGACTGGTTCAGGACATCCACCTGCCCGCGCAGCTGTTCGACCTCCGCTTCGACCTCCACATGTTCCATGCGCGGAACCAGTCCTTCCTCAAGAAGGTCCGACGACATTGCGAATCGTTCTTCAGCAAGGGCCAGATCCCGCTGGGTGGAGGCGATTTGCGCTTCCAGTTCGCCCACTTCAAGACGGCGCTGGCTGGCCCGTTCGTCCAGGACATTCAAGGAGCTCAACAAATCGCGCTTGCGCGCCATGAACGCCCGCAGTTCCGCCTGGACAAGTTCCGGGCGCGTTTCAATTAGTTCGGGCGGGAACTCCGGTTCGTTTTCGCCGCCTTCCGATTCGGCATGCAGACGTGCCCGCGCCAGCAGCATGCCGTCCAGACGAATCTGCAGTTCTTCGCGGTTGATCCCGCCAGCGGCCAGATTCAACTGCATCAGTACCTGCCCGCGGGACACCTGATCGCCTTCCTGGATCAGGATTTCTTCAATAACCCCGCCTTCAAGATGCTGCACGACCTGCAACTGCTGCTGGGGAATTACCTCGCCAATGGCGACCGCAACCTCGTCCAGTTCCGCCATGGCCCCCCAGCCTAAGAACCCTGCCAGCAACAGCCCCGGCCCCCAGGTACAAAAACGCGACCCGCCGATTCGGACGGACGACCGAAGCCGTTCCAGCGGGCTTTGCGTGTTGTCCTGGGTCGTCGCCGTCATTGCCGTCCCCTACTCTGCCGCGGCCGAACCGTTGGCAGGCGGCGCATTTGCGGGTGCCGGCCCGCCACCGCGCTGCGGCAAGCCGCTGCGAAGCTTCTGCAGGACCTGTTTAGCCGGCCCGGCCAGGGCGACCTTGCCGCGTTCCAGGACCAGGATGGAATCGGCAATTGTCAGAAGGGTCGGCGAATGCGTCGCAACCAGGATCGTGTGGTCCTGTGCGAGTTCACGCAGGCCACGCCCCAGTGCGATTTCCGCATCCCCGTCCAGGTCACCGGACGGTTCGTCCAAAAGCAAGACCGGCGGGTCGCCGACCATGGTTCGCGCCGCCGACACGCGTCGGCGCTGTCCGCCGGACAGTTTCGCCCCCGCCTCACCAATGTCCGTTTCATACCCGTCGGGAAGCTGCATGATCGCGTCATGGGCACCGGCCCGTTTCGCCGCCTCTATCACATCTTCGTCCTCGGCATCCGGAGCCCCCATGGCAATGTTTTCGCGAACCGTACCGGTGAACATGATCACATCCTGCGGCATCAGGCCGATCCATTCCGCCATCTGGCGCCGGGGAAACTGCGAAACATCCCCCCCATCCAGCAGGATTCGCCCGTTTTCCGGCGGATAAAGCCCGGCGATAAGCTTGAACAAGGTTGTCTTGCCGCTGCCGTTCCGGCCGACAATGCAGTGCAGCCCATAGGGGCCGATCGTTCCGTCGATTTTTTCAATCGCCGGATCACCGTCCTGGGAGTAGCGAAAGGCGATCTCCTCCAGCTTGATTTCCCCTTTCGGGCGACCGAGCGGCATCGCAGGGCCCGTGCGTTCCTCGTCCAGATGAAGCACCTCGTCCAAACGGTTCGCGGCATCGCGTGCGTTCTGCAGCGTCTTCCACTGTCCGACCAGCCCGGCTATCGGCGCCACCATGCGCGCGCCCAGCATGTTCGATGCGATCAGCGCACCGATCGTCAGACTTTGTTCCAATATCAGAAGCGCCCCGACACAGGTCATGGAGACCGTAGTTGCCAGCGACATGACATGGCTGAGCGTCATATGCGCGTCCCCGGCGGTGCCGCGGTGCAACGATGCGCGGATCGTGTCCGCGTGCCTGTTTTCCCAGATCGGCCGCAGGCGGTCGCCCAGGTTCAGCGATTTGACCGTGCCCCGCGCCGCCACGATTTCGTTGATCAGCGCCTCGCGCTTGCTGCTTTCATCGCGTTCCGCGTCGGTCAGGCGCGCAGCCGACGCACCCGATCGCCAGGCCAACAGCACGAAAAGCGGCAGAACCACCAGAATGACCGCCGCCAACGGCGGGGCCAGCCACAGGATCGCAACCAGAAACAGCACGGCAAAGGGGAGATCCAGCAAAAGCCCCATGGACGGCCCGGACAACGCACCCCGGACCGCGTCGATGTCGCGGAACAGGATATGCCACGATGTTGCCGGACGCGCCTCCAATACCCTGAGCGGCAAAGCCATAATCTTTTCAAACAGTTCCCGACCGACATCAATGTCGATATCCAGGCCGATCCGCTGGAACAGCCGGGCGCGGCCGATTCGCAGCAGACCGTCGAAAACGATGACCGCCGCCATGCCAATGGCCAGCCCCTGCAGCGTCGTCAGGCCCGCATGGAAGACGACGCGGTCATAGACCTGCAGCATGAATATGGGGATTGCCAGTGCCAGAACATTAATGAAAAGGGACGAAAACACAGCTTCCGCAAGGCGGCCCTTACTGCGGCTAAGCGCATGGGAAACAAGCCTGATTACGCGTCCCGCGGACATCCGATACATCCCGATTTTCGCATCCATCGCCCCGACCGTTTCCGAGGCGCACGAAGGGGCGGAGTGTAACGGCAACAAGCCAACGCGTCACCACTGTTCGACGCCGCCGCTTCCGGCGTTAATCAATCCGGCGGATTTCATTGAAAATTCTCATCAAAATCTTTGCAAATGAGGCGGATAGTGTTAACCCTTAATTAACGAGGGGTGAGCTGTTATCGAGCGGAAAACCGCTGTTTCTGGCTTTCAATCGCAGAAGCGATTGAACTGAAATGGTTTTCCGTTCCTGGGGATTGTAATGGCACGTGTAGAAACGCCGACCTCTCACGGGGACGCTACGCAAAATTCTGATATGGACGGGCCGGATCATTCCGGGTCCCTGCTGTCACCCGAAGGGCGTGAGGCGAACGGGCCTGTGTCCCAGGGGTCCGATGCGGGCGGTTCCGGGATTGATGCCACCCCGCAGGGCGGCGCCGGTACGGAAACGTCGGCACTGGACCGCGTACTGGACCAGGCGGGCAATTCCTTCGGCGGGGACGCCGGGTCGCTTCTGCAAAGCGACGAAATCCAGGTGGACGATGTTTTCCAGCCGCTGGACCCGCGCGACGTCAATGCCAACGGCGCCCCCACGATTGTCGAAGCGTTCGATGCCGCCTCTGGCGAGGGAATCCAGCTTTCCGACCTCGCCTATATGTACGATGCCGAATATGTGCGCGAAGGCAGCGACCTTCTGCTGATCCTGGATGACGGCACGGCGGTTCTGATCGAAAACTATTTCGCGGTCGAATTTCCGCCGGATATCCACGGCGCGTTCGGGCGCATCCTGACGCCGGATCTGGTCGATTCCTTCCTGCGCCCCCTCGCCCCAGGCCAAACCGCATCGTTGAGCGACGAACAGGTTGCTCAGGCACAGGGCGAATCCATCGGGTCGGTCGATACGCTGACGGGTGAGGTTTATGCCGTGCGCCCGGACGGGACGCGGGTCCTGTTGCAGGCGGGCGATCCCGTGTTTCAGGGCGATCAGGTGGAAACCGCCGACGGCGGCAACCTGAAAATCACCTTTATCGACGGAACCATCTTTACGCTGGGTGAATCCGCGCGCCTGTCGCTGGACGAAATGGTCTTCGACCCGGCCAGCCAGTCCGGGTCTTCGGCATTTTCCATTCTGGAAGGCGGGTTTCTGTTCGTATCCGGCCAGATTGCGGAGACGAATCCGAACGACATGACGGTCACGACCCCCGTCGCGACCATCGGGATTCGCGGCACCGTCGTCACCGGGGAAGTGCCCGGCGTCCAGACCGCCGGCGGAGAGACGTTCCGGTTTACCGTCGTCGACGGGGAAGTCGCGGTGTCCGCCGGCAACCAGACGATCGTGCTGAGCGACAACTTCGCGACCGCCAGCGGTCAGACGAACGAGTTCGGCGAAGTACGGGTCGCCCAGTTTGTGGAAACACCGGAAAACGTCATTGCACGGAACTCCGCCCAATTCCGCGCACTGACGCCGGACGACCTGAACAACATCCAGCGCGCCATCCAGACCACGGTCCAGCAGCGGACCGGCCAGACCATCGAACTGGACCTGGGCAGCATCGTCGAAAACGTGACCCGCCAGCAGCAGGAACAGGAACAGGAAGAAGAACAGCAGCAGGAAGAACAGCAGGAAGAAGGCGAAGGCGGGGACGAAGAAGGCGACGGCACCGACGAGGAAGCGTCCAACGACGAGGAAACCCTGAGCGAGGAGGAACTCGCCGAGGTTGAGGAAGAAGTCGCCGAAGAGGAAGAGGGCGAGGAAGAAGAAGGCGAAGAAGAGGAAGAAGTCGCCGAAGAAGATGGCGATGAAGAGGGTGAGGAAGACCTCGCCTCCGAAGACGGCGAGTTTGACGAGTTTGAAACGGCACTTGGCAACGAGGGCGGCGGCGAGCCGGGTGACGAGGATATCGGTGTCGAAGATCCCGACGGCGGCGAAGAGCCGGAGGCAGGCGACGGCGGCAACGACGACGAACCCGACGAAATCGAAGAAGGCGACCTGGTTGGCGAACCGGAGGAAGCGCCGCAACTGGCCGAAGGAAATACCAACCTGGGTCCGGGCGACGGATTGCCAGGCGGCGGCAACGACCCGACCACACCCGGCGGGGAGGACCCGTTCCAGCAGGGTCCGGGGCAAGGACCGAACCAGGGACCCGGACAGGGCCCAAATCAGAACCCTCTTGATTTCTTTACCAACCCCGGGACCGGTTTCGGGGATACGTTCACCGATATTATCGTGTTCGACGACACCGGGTTCGATGATTTCAACGACATCTTCGATTCCCAGACCGGCAACGACGACAGCTTCAACGACAATGACGACGACGACGACCCGCTGGATTTCGACGATGAAGATGAACAGGAAGAAATCACAGAACAGGTTGTCACGGCTGCCGACCTTCAGACCGTAAACGGGGTCCTGACTTTCAACGGGTCCGGGTCGGCGCTGAACATCACCATGGATCTGAGTTCCCAGACCGCGGCGCTGAACATCACGACCGGTTCCGGCAGCGACACGATCAAGACAGGGTCCGGGAATGATTCGGTCAACGCCGGATCGGGGAACGACAAGATCATCGGCGGGACCGGCAACGGCGACGATTTCTATGATGGCGGGGACGACGACGATTCCCTGGTCTACGATTCAGTTGCCGGGTCGCTGACGGTCAATCTGACGGCCACGGTCACCGACGCGGGCGGCACCAGTTCCGTTACCGACAATGGCGGCGGCGTAATCGACAATGACACGTTCACCAACATCGAAAATGTGCGGCTGGGCGACGGCGACGACCAGGTCAACATCCAGGCCGTCGGCGTCAGTGTGGACGGCGATGTCGGCACGG
This sequence comes from Alphaproteobacteria bacterium, assembly GCA_040217575.1. Classification (GTDB taxonomy): domain Bacteria; phylum Pseudomonadota; class Alphaproteobacteria; order UBA8366; family Aestuariispiraceae; genus Pacificispira. Next base: position 327,859 of record JAVJPW010000005.1, read on the forward strand.
ACACGCTCGATTTTTCCAGCCTGTCCGCAGGCGTTGATTTCTCATTCGAAAGCGGCGACGCCACTAGCGGCACGCTGTCGGCCGACTATGCGAATTTCGAAAGCGTTGTCGGCGGGTCCGGCGACGATGCCTTCACCCTTTCCAGCCTGGACCAGAACGCGGTCGGCGGCGGCGGCACAGACACGGTCTCGCTGGGTGATTTTTCGGGCAATCTGACGATCACCAGCGGCGATGCGCTCCTGGTTGCCAACAGCGGCACGCTTTCCAACACATTCAGCGGTTTTGAAGCGGTTGAAGGCGGGTCCGGCGACGATTCCGTGACCCTGACCCTGGGCGATTTCGCGGCCCATGGTGGTGGCGGCAACGACATTTTTGTCGCCGACGGTATCGATAGCAGGGCCGGCATCCTGTCCTATGCCGAAGGCGGCGACCTGTCGGGGTTCGAAACGATCGACCTTTCCGCCCTTGTCGGCCAGGATGGCGCCAGCCTTGCCATCACGGCGGAAGCGATCCTGTCGACGACGGATTCCGGCACGCTGACCATTCTGGGCGGCGCGGACAACGTCATCTTCACGACAGACGGATGGGCATTCAGTGAATCGATTTCCGGCGTCGGGAACCTTTATACCGTCAACGACACGGTCGGGCTGATCCTGACGGACGGGTTGGCCAGCAGCGCGGAATCCACCTTCAAGACTTTTGACGGGTCGAACGGCAACCTGTGGTCCGACGCGGCGAACTGGTCCACCCCCTTCTCTTCCGGGTCGTCCGTTCCGGTACCGAAGGACGGCGACAAGGTCGTCGTCAATTCCGGTCAGGACATCGAGTTCGATATCGGCGGCACACTGACGCTGGGCGCGTTGACCGGCACGGACACGTTCGAAATTCGCGCCGGGTCTTCCCTGGTTGTCAGCGAATCGCTGAACCTGGCCGACCAGATTGAAATCAATCAGGGTGCCTATTTCGAAGCGACGACCGGCGGCACGATCGGGACGCTGGACCTGGACGGCGGTACGCTGGTTATCGGATCGGGCTCGCTGGAAGTAGGCGCCCTGGACGAATTGGGCGATGACACCAGCGGCACCGTCGGACCGCAGCCCGGCTATATCAACGGCAACGGGACGCTGAACTATACCGGTGCCGGTGAACAATATACCGAAAATGTCGGTACCCTTTTCGTCAACGCGACCTTCCTGAATTCCGCGGGAACGCTGGACCTTGTGGCGGGGGACAAGCTGACCGGCACGGGCAATGTCGTCAATGCCGGGTCGATGACACTGGATGACGATGCAGCGGTTTCCATCGACGTCGCCTTCAAGAACACGGGCATCCTGGACCTGTCGGGGCAAGCCGTCGGTGAAGGAAAAGGGTCCACCCTGACCCTGACCAGCACGCTGGAAAACGAGGGGCAGATTTATCTGGGCACCGATGTGGGCGACATCGACATCCGCGGATCCGGCACCATGCTGATGGCCGACGGCGGCACCTTTACAGGATCGGGCGCGACACTGGAATTTACCCAGTCCGCGCAGTTGCACATCGATGACGGTGTCGTTTACGAACATAATGGCGGCACGCTTGCGCCACAGCTCAGTTTCGCCGGCGACGCGGGACTTGGCGGCCAGGGGACGTTCCACAACAACACGCTGATGGACAATTCGGCGATTACCGTATCGGTCGACCGGTTCCTGAACTCCGGCACATTTACCGGAAACAATGTCCACCTGAACGGCGGTACGTTCGTTAACAACGAAACGGTGGTCGTGGATAGCGGGTCCGTCTTCGACGTCACGGGCGGCACACTGGACACGCGCGACGGTACGATCGATTTCACAGGCAGTTCGTCGCAGGATATCGACCTTCAGGATGGCGGGCGTCTGATCATCGGTGCCAATACCGTCTATGCGGGCGACACGGTGTCCCTGCTGTCGCTGGATGTGAACGACGGTGGGGCGCTGGAACTGGCATCCGGCGGGACGGTTGACCTTGACAATCTGGCGCCGGAAGTCCGGTTCTTCAACGGCGCGACCCTGGACGTAAACGGCGTCTGGCGGAACGAGGGCTATTTTACGGATTTTGAATCCATCGGAACCGTCGACATCGGCGGTAGCGGGACAATCCTGAATACCGGCACGATCGGTTTCAACAACGAAACACTGGATGTTTTCGTCCGGAACGAATCCATCGGCGTCGGCGTCGAACAGGAAGGTGCGCAACAGGTCATAAACAACGGAACCATCTATGTCGGTGACAGCGATTTGCTGACGCTGAACGGCACGATTTCCGGCGGCAACCTGCTTTTAGGCGCGAATTCAGTTCTGGACGGCACCGGCACGGTCGTCGACGCCAATCTTGTGAATGTCGGCAACGGTGTCCAGATCGGCATCGCCAACTTCACGGCGGATACGCTGTCGCTGACCGGGACGCTGGATGTCACCGGCTCCCTGGACGTGACCGGCACGACGGTCCGCTACAACACGGCCAATTCCGGAATGAATGTCGAGGATGGCGGTACGCTGGTTCTCAGTGACGACACGACGTTCAACAACCCGTCGAACGGCACCATCGCAGTCAAAGGCGGCGGTGCGATCCAGGTCGATGTCGGCGAAACCCTGGACCTGGGCGAATTCAGTTGGGACGGGTCAAGCGGCACCCTGAATTTTGAAGGCAACAACAGCCATCTGATCGTAAACGGCACGGTCCTTAACACAACAGCCGGAACAGCGGCCTATTCCGGTCTTCGCGCCGGACAAACGACAACCATTTCCGGCACTGGCACATTCATCAACTCCGGCACGCTGGAAATCGCGGGTGACAATTTCCTGGTCGGTTTCGACAACCAGGGCTCGCTGGTGGTTGATTCCGTTACATTTTTCGAAGACTCAGCCCTGACCAGCGCCTTCTCGGGTGGCTTTGATAACTCCGGCATCACGCGCGTGAAAGAGGATGCGACCCTTTCCGTCACACAGGACTGGAACAGCACGGGGTCTATCCACCTGGAAGGCGCTGCCAAACTGACCGGTCTGGGCACACTGACCAACACGGGATCGATTTCGCTTGCCGGGACCAATGCGGAATTGGCGGGCTTTGTCGACAATGACGGCGACATCAACGCAAATGGCGGCGTTGCAACAGGCCTTGTGGACAGCACCGACGGCAACATTTTCTTGCTTGGCGACGGTCTGACCGTTCAGGACTTTGGCACACTGACCATTTCCGACAGCACCCAGATTTTCGGCATCGGGGGCGGTGCGATCACGCTTGGGTCGAACGGCGTGTTGGCGTTGGATCAGGGTTCGACTTTCGAACTGACGTCAGCGCTGGAAGACGTCATCTTCAACGGCGGTGGTCTGAACATTGATGGAAGTGCGACGAACACTGGCACATTCACCGACTTCAGAAGCACCATATCCACCACAATCGGCGGGTCAGGGACGTTCACGAACAGCGGCATTCTGCAGATTGAGAACGATACTATCTCGGTCGATATGACGAATACCGGTACCGTCTCACTCGCAGGCGGATCAAACGCCGTTAACGGAAACTTCGCGAACAGCGGCCAGTTTGACATCGCCGACGACGGAACGGTCAGCATCGGCGGAACGTTCACGAACACCGGAACCGTATCGACAGCCGCAGGCGGCGGCCAACAGCTGGAAGGCAATGGTATCGTCATCAATGACGGGCTTCTGGATGTCAGCAACGACCTCGCCCTCTCCTCCCTGGATGTGAACAGCACGGAAGGCGACATTTCGGTCGCTTCCGGGGAAACCCTGGTTGCCACGGGGTCGACGCTGACGGTCGGGGCCGATACAGACATTACCGGCGACGGTGAAGTGTCGCTTACAACGAATTCACATCTGGCAATCGCATCGGGTGAGACCTTTACGTTCGGCGACTCCACCGCCCCCGACCTGCATATCCAAAATTCCACCATCAGCGGCACCGGGGAACTGCAGAACGACGGCGCGATCACGATGGACGGCGCGACCGTCCAGACCGGTGTCACCTTGGATAACGACGGCACGGTGGCCGTCACGAACAATGATCTGACACTGGATGGTGTGCTGAAAAGCAGCAACATCCTGAATGTCGAAAACAACGGAACGATCGAAGGTTCCGGAACGATCATTCTGAGTGGAAACAGCACCCTTACCATGGATGGGTTTTCGCGGATCGAAACCGACATTGTCGATGAAGATTCGTCTTCGAAGATCAACATCGCCGGCACGAACACCCAGATCGGTTCCATGTCCGATGTCGGTTCCATCGCCATTGGCACCGGCGACAAACTGTCTGTGGTCGACAACGGTACCGTCGGCGAGATATCGCTGTCGTCCGGCGAATTGAACATCGGCACAATTGACGCGGGTACCGCCGCGGTTGTGGAAGTCGACAATCTGGTTATGGGCGGCGGAACCCTTTCCGGCGACGGAACCATTTCCCTTTTGGGCGGCAACAGTTCGATAGAGGGCGGCAGGGTCACCGGCAATATCGACGTGTCCAGTACCGCGTCCCTGGAACTGGTCGGCGGTATCACCGGGTCCGGTACAATCCTGAACAGCGGCACCATGACCGGCAGTATCGCAATTGGCTTGAACGGCCAGGAAGGCGTGCAGAATTTCAGCCTGGATATTGCCCCGACCATCGTCAACACGGGTCTGTTCACCATCGACGGCCTGTCGTTCAGCGCCGACAATTTCGATAACCAGGGAACGTTGGAACTCAGCAATTCCAACACCTTCTCCTCCGGCACGCTCAACATGAACGGCGGTGTGCTGGTGACCGGCGACAGTTCGAACGGCACGGCACAACTGACAATCGGGTCCACGGCTGTCGTCAATGTCGCGGCTGGCCAGACTTTCACAATCGATGAGACCAGCGCCGATGTCGTTCTGACGGCCCAGGCGGGGGCAACGTTCCGGGGCGACGGCCGCTACAACATCAATGACGACCTGGACATAACCGGCGGCATCTTCGCGGGCACGGACATGGTCGCGACCGAAACGCTGACCAACACCGGCACGATGACGATTACCGGAGTCCTGGACCTGACCAGCGGCACGCTGAACATGGATACGGGCGACAAGATCGTCGTGGCCAGCGGCGGCCGGATCATCGTCGGGAACGAAACCGACCTGGATACCGACACCAACTTCGGCACGGTCGAGTTCCTGGACGGGTCCACGCTTCAGGTAGCGTCCGGGCATACCTACAATGTCGATGCCGACGATCTGGGCGTATTGAGTTTCGCCGCTGGCGCGACAGTCGACATCGACGGCGTGTGGAACAACACGGGCGATGCATCGGCCCTGTTCAATGATTCCGGCTCCGTCGCACTGACCGGTGACGGGTCGATCACCAATTCCGGCACATTGGCGTTCGATTCGGATTCTGTCGGCGTGTCGATCACCAATACCGGCAGCATCGTCTTCGACAGCGGGTCCGTTACGCTGACGAGCGAAATCACGACAGACTCGTCCGGCGTCATCACCATAGACTCCGGCGGTGTAATCAACGGGTCAGGTACACTGACCACGGACGGCACGCTCAACTATTCCGCCGGTGCCGCACAGATCAGCGCCCTGGTCGACCTGACCGACGGCACCCTTGTCGCCGATGGGACCACGGATACGCTGACCATCGCGTCGGGCGGTAAGTTTATTGTGGGTGAGGATACGGACCTTGGCACGATCGGCACCATGCTGATTGGTGATGGCGCGACCATCGCAGTTGCGGACGGCGAAACCTTCACCAACGACGGGTTGGATTCCGAAACGACTGACGTGGCCGCCAATTCGACGACGACCGGCGACCAGGAAGCAACCGACATCACCCTTCTGTCCGACGGCAACTATGCCACCGTCTGGATGTCCGCGGACACATCCGTCTATACCCGCGTATTCGACGTCCACGGCAATGCCATTTCCGACGAGCTTCTGCTGGACACACGGGGCACGCCTCCGGTTCCCCGCGTCGCGGAAATAGGCAGCGGCAGCTACATTGTCGGTTATACTCAAGACAGCATCATGAAATATGCACTGGTGAACAACGACGGTTCGTTCATCGGCGCATTCCATGAATTAACGTCCGGGCCGTATCAGAACTATGACGTGTTCGGCTGGGGGGCGAGTGGGTACGGATACGTCACCCAGGCAACCGGCGCCAGCAATCTGCAAATCCGTTTCCATGGGTCCGGCGCGCACGCCAGCACGGTTTCAAGCAGCCTGACCGGCACTTTGGTCAGTTCTGTGCGCGCCGACGCTGTCGACAGCGATACCGTCGCCATGACCTGGCTGGAAGAGTTCGCAAGTGACGTGCATGACGTCCGCCTGATGCTGATCGACCCGACCACGGGCACCAATTCGGTCAGCACAATCGAAACCTTCACCGCGACTACGATCGGTGGCGTCGATATAGCGACCCTTTCGAACGGCAACATCGTCGTCGTATGGACCGAAGACGCCAATGTGTACGCGGAAATCGTGGATTCATCCGGCAGCACGGTGGTCGATGCCTTCCTGGTGGACAACACAGTGTCCTACGAGGGGCCTTCGGTTGCCCCACTTGCCGACGGCGGGTTCCAGATTTTCCACTCCAAGAGCACCCTCGGTCAGGGTATCGACATCTATGCCGTAACATACAATTCCAGCGGTACCGTCACCACGGCATCGGAAATCGTCGCCACCAACGTCAGCGGCATGCAGTCGGGCGTTGCCGCGGCACCCGGCGCGCAGTCCGGGGAGGCAGTGTTCTTCTATGAAAGTGCGGACGCCGACGGGACCGGCGTCTTCTTCGGCAATACCGGCACAACGTCCATGGAAGTGGAAATGGACCAGGGTGCCACCCTGGACGGCCCGGGCACATTTGTGAATGCCGATCTGACCAGCGTTATGTTGATTGACGGCGGTACGCTGGGCTCGTCCGCGACGTTCGACAATGACGGCACGGTTTCGATCACCGCCAACGGGTTCGAAATCCTGGGCAACTTCGACAATACGGACGGCACGCTTACAATCGCGGACAATGGCACGCTGACCCTGAATTCCGGTGGCACGACGACACTGGACGGACAGATTTCCATTGGCGACGGGATCGAAATTGCCGGGTCATCCACGCTTGATGTCCTTGAAATCACTGGCACTCTTTCGGCCAATAATTCGTCCGACAGTGGTGAGATCAGCGCCAACCTGGTGGTCGGTTCGACCGGGTCCATCGTTGTCGGCGGCGAAGGCGGGTCGGATGGCACGCTGATCCTGTCGGGCGATGTCACCAACAACGGCTTCATCCAGGTCGACCCCGTAAACACGAACGAAAACGGCGTTCTGATGGTCGGAAACGACTTCACGAACGACGGCACGCTTCAGATCGACAATGCCGCGACTCTGATCGTCGGTGATGGGTCGGGCACGCTGACCAACGCCGGGACGATGCGGGGCCTGGCACATGAGGTGAACGAAGCCGGGATTATTCAGGCCGGGCGCATCATCAACACCGGCTACTTCCAGGCACCGGGAAGCGAGGAAGACGGTTTCTCCTCCCTCACCTTCCAGGATCTGGTGTTCGACAACACGAATGGTGAGATGGAGGTTCTGTACAATACCACCCTCACCTTCTCCGGTTCTGAATTGCAGTTGGCAACCGGTTCGTCGATGAGCTTCGACAATTCAGGCGCTATCCTGATCACCGGCGCGAATTCAAAGCTGAACCTGACCGAAGCGGCGCTTACGATCACGAACAACGACGAATACATTCTGGGCAGCGGTGCGACGCTGGAAGGCCCCGGCACATTCACGAACCGGGGCGACATGACCCTGGACGGAGTCACGATTGCAGCCGACGCGACTTTCGAAAACGACGATTCCAGCGGAGGCGGCGGACAAATTTCGGTCTCAGCCGGTGAAACGCTCACCGTCGATGGCTCGTTGATAGGCGACAGCGGCGCATCCGTCACCGTCGGTGACGGCGGTGCGCTTGCGGGCACGGGCAGCGTCACCAACGCGTCGGAACTGGAAGCAACCGGCATCACAATCGATGCGGGCCTGATCTATACCGGCGATATTGGCCTGGACAGCACGGGTTCCGTCACAATCAACGGCACCCTGGACGGCGATCTTACCCTGCGCAGCGCCGGCGGTGCATCTATCAACGGGTCCGGTGACATCAACCTGGTAGACATCACGTTTGACGGCGGATCGACCCTTGGTGTTTCCAGCACAACCGTGACACAGACCGGCACTGCCACACTGGACTCCGCCTCAGATACGATTGCACTGGCCGGTTCGGAATGGGTCCTGGGCACCGGCGCGGATTTTGCCAATACCAACGGCACGATGCTGGTTAACGGCGGATCCACCCTGTCCGTCGCAGCGGGCGCAACATTCAACTACGATAGCGCCAATATGCTGGAACTGAAGATCGGTACCGGCAATGTGGATGGTGTGATCGGAGGTACCGGTACATTCGGCAACGTGTCCGGCAGCACCATCGCACAGTCAGACGACATCTCCATCACGGTCGCGTCGTTTGAGAATGCCGGTGAGCTGAGCGTCGCCGGAAACGAAATTACGTTTGCGAATACGGGCCTGACAAACAGCGGCACGATCATCGCGACGGCAGACGGGTCAGATGCCGCTCTCGACTTCCTGAATGGCGGCAGCATTGGCGGCGTCCTTATCCTGGATCACGGGTCCGGGTCGTCCCTTGCCAATACGGACGCGGACCTGGTGGTTTCCGATGGAACGCTGACGATTTCAGGCGAATTGCGTGCCACCGACAGCGAAGGGGTCGGCGCCGGGAACGAACATGACATCAGCGGGAATGTCGACGTCACCGGCACCGTTACGGCAGATGCGCGCCTAAGCGTCGCGTCCGACGGTGTCCTGGACGCGAGAGATGCGGAACTGGCGTTGGACGATGCCGGTGGACTGGAAGTCGGCGGCACGCTGATCGTCGGCGTCGATACCACCCCGACCGGCGACGGCGAACTCGAAATCAAGAACGGCGGCGTCCTCAAGTTGGCCGCCGGCGAAGTCTTTACGCTTTCCAGCGGTGACAGCGGTGGCGGCAGCATCTCGTTGGGCGCAGAGATCACAGCGGACGAAAGTGCCTCCGGGGCGCAAGTCAATCCCTCAGCGGCGGTGCTTACCAATGGCTTTGTCGCCATGGTCTGGGACGACGGCGGCGACGTTACATTCCGGATTTTCGACAGCGCCGGGGCTGCACAAACATCTCAACAGGCACTGCATAGTTCCCAATTCACGGAAAACGGCGACATCGCGGCCATGAACACCGGTTCCTTTGTCGTCATGGGAACGTTCGAGGAAAACCGCGATATCGGTGGCGGATTCTTCCAGGATGTTACCGTTCAAGGCTTCCAGCGCTATGACGACTCAGGCAACACAATTGGGTCGTTTACGGAAGTTACTTCGTATTATCAGCCCGGCTTTGCCGGCCATTCCGTAACCACGCTGGGAAGCGGATTCATTGTCGTCACAGCCGATGGCAACGGTGGAATGAGTTATCAGGGATATAATTCCGCCGGTTCGGCGAACGGTGTATCCGGCACCCTCAACAGCATGTTCAGCGACGACGGCGTCCTGGAAACCGTTGAACTGAGCAACGGGAACATTGCTACCGTTTACAATGACGGAAGCGACCTGCAGATCGCCCTCATCAACTCGTCAGGCGACGAAATCTTAAGCACGGAACTCGACGAGTTCGACCTGGGCACGACCGGTGCGGTCAGCTTCGACATCGGGGCCATCGCCGACGGTGACCTGATCCTGACATGGGAAACCAGCGGCGGCGATATCCAGGCACAACGGATTGACGTAACCGGCACGACGAACGGCGGCACCAGCATCGCGCTCAATGGCTCAGCCTTCACGGTCAACACGGATACATCCGGTACCCAGAGCAACCCGTCCATCGATACCTTCTCCGACGGCAGCTATATCGTCACCTGGGAAAGCACCGGCAACGACGGCATCCTGGGACAGCGGTTCGATTCCGGCGGGAACGCCGTCGGTGCAGAAACGACCTTGCATGCCGGAAGCGGCGCGTCTCACGACCTGCCTGTCGTGTTGGCGCTCAGCGGCGATTCCGCAACGGGTTCAATTGTCGTGGTCTACGAGGATGGCAACGACATCGCCTTCCGCACCGGTTCCCTCTCGGCCGGCAGCGGCAGCGCGCCGTCCATCGACTTGCTGCACGGTTCGGCAATCAGTGGGACCGGTGAGCTTCGCAACGAGAATACGATTACGGGTTCGGGCGCGGTAGAGTTGGAATCCGGCGCGACGCTGACCAATGCGGGCGTGCTGAGCCATCGGGGTGGCTTCTTGATCAACGGCGAATTCGACAATGAAGCCGCCGGCTCTGTTGAGGTGACGGCAGGGTCCCTGCAAATTGCAGGATCGTTGACGAATACCGGTGAAATCCAAATCATCGGCGATGACAGCGGTCACGGCGAACTGCGCCTGGATACCGATGTTACAAACGCCGGCCACATTATTATCGACGATATTCAGACCTGGGGAAGTTCTGGGGCGCGCATTACATCGACAAACAACGCAACGCTAACGAATGCGGGCACGCTGTCGTTCGAGACCGGTACAGCGCGCGACATTTATGCCAACATCACGAACACCGGCACGGTTAACGTCAATGAAACAACTAAGTTCCAGACGGATGTCACCGGCGGAACTCTGACATTCGATACGGTTGACGGGGTCGTCAACATCGCCGGCGGTAAATACCTGGATATGAATGAAGGGACGTTCCTGGTCGGCGCGGATACCAACATTACCGGGTTGGGCACACTCCATTTCGACGACGATTCCTATCTGGCCGTCACGGATGGCGAGAAGTTCGTCTACGACTCCGGATCCATGGCGGCCATCGGCTTCAGCCTTGGAGAACGCACGACCATCGGCGGCGACGGCACATTCGGCATTGCCAGCGGCGCCACCCTGACGACGGGCGATGCGGAAATCCGCATGAATGGGGACCATTACGACAACAATGGCGTCCTGCAGATTTCGTCTGGCGGTATCGTCACGCTGAACACATCGGACTTCGACAACGAATACGGTGAAATCGAACTTCTTTCCGGAGATCAGGAAGCCGAACTGTTCATCGACGGCACCCGGACACTGGGCGGGTTCATCGACATGAACCACGAGGGCCTTTCCGGCAGCAGTGGTTCAACGCTTACGGTTTACGATGACGGCACGCTGACCCTTACGGGCCAGCTGCGGACCACCTTCAGCGACTCCCTGTCCGTCGCGCACGAAATCGACGGCCATGTCATCAACGAAGGCACGATTTCGGTCGACCATCGATTGGATGTAAACTCAGACTCCGTTCTGGACACATCCAGCGGCACAATCTCGCTGGTCAATTCCAGCGCCGCCCATACGCTGGACATGAACGGCACCCTGCTGGTCGGTGACAATACGCATCTTGGCGGTCAGGGAACGCTGGATATCGACGGGTCCATGGTCGTTGTCGCAGGACAAACCTTCACCTGGGACGATCAGGTCGCGATCGACATGAACAGCGGCACGATCGCCGGTTCGGGCGAGTTCGATATCGCCGACAATGCCACACTGGCCGTCCACGACACGGTGCTGAAAGGGGCGTCCATTGACGTGAACGGCACGATGGCCGTCCAGACCGGCACGACCACCATCGCAACCACCGGTCTGGATACGACCGGCGGTGTCCTGAAGCTGCGCGACAGCACGGGCGATACGGTCGGCCTTGTCCTGGAACAGGACTTTACCAATGCGGGCGACCTGTGGCTGACGGGCGGATCGGCTTCATCAGGCGCCACGATCGATCACGCCAACGAAGGCAACCAGTCCCTGACCAACACGGGTACGATCACGGTTGAAAACGAAACGGGCGACGGTGGCATCAAGGCGTTCAATCTGGATGTTGTGAATACCGGAACCTTCAGCGTCAGCGCCGACACGACAATCGGCGGCTCGCACGATCTGGACAGTTCCGACGGCAGTCTTTTCGTGGGCGGCGGCATCAGCCTGTCTGTCGACGGTGGCGTGCTGACGGTCGATGGGGACACGAGCCATAACGGTTCGGGAACCGTTGTCATCGCGGGCGGGGAAATGGCTGTCTCGGATGGCACCTTCTCCTACGATAGTGGCAAGTTCCTTTTTGAAGAAGGTTCCCTGACAGGCGCCGGTGCGATCTCTGTCGACGATGGCGGTTCGCTGTTCCTGAGCGATACCGACGTTTCGGTGAGCAAGCTTGCGAACCTTGGGCATATCTACATCGAAGGCGATGTGGACCTGTCACTGGTCGACTTCTCCAACGAAAGCGACACGGGTGGCGAAGGCGTCCAGAACGGAACACTGTCCCTGATCGGCGGGGAAACCGGAGCCACCCTGACGGTCGGCGGCACGTTCGAAAATGCAGGCATCCTGCAGATGGGAACCACGACCACGGCCAGCGGGGTAACACTTGCGTCGGCTGGTACCATCACGAACTCCGGCACAATCGAAGTAAACGGCACCGCCGGTAACCGCGTGTTTGATGCGGACATCGAAAATACCGGCACGCTGGACCTGAACCGCAGCGCCACCGTCGCAACCGGCCACACGCTGGACATGATCTCCGGTCGGGTGGACATCGAATCCGGCCAACACCTTGTACTTAATGGTACGCTGACTGGTGGTGACAACATCACCTTTGCCGGCGCGGGCGGCGTCAGCATCAACGCGAATGGTGAAATCGCCGTCGATACCGGTGAGACACTGGATCTCGGTACGGTTTCGCTGGATGCCGTCGGCGACGCAAAACTGACCGGTGCCGGCACCTTACGGCTTGGCGCATCGTCCAACGTAATTACCGGCGCCACCGTTTCGGTTGCCACACTGGACAATGACGGCACGACCACGATGCAGGAAGGTACCACCACGTTCGCCGTGTCCATGCTGACGGGTGATGGTGTCCTGAACATCGAATCCAGCGCGTCCCTGGGTGCTGTCATGTATCTGGAAAGCGACCTGACCAATGCGGCGGGTCACACAATCGCGTTTTCCAACGCAAACAGCAGCAGCGGGACAATGGAAGCCGCGGCCGGCGTGGTCCTTACAAACGCGGGCGTTCTGAAGGGCATGGACCTAGGCAACGGCGACAACTATGACCTGGACCTGGACATCGTGAACACCGGCCTGATCGATGTAGACGGGCAAATGCGCGTTTTGTCCGGAAACACACTGGACACGAAAGACGGCACGGTCGATATCGCGTCCGGGCAGACGCTTATGGTTTCCGGTGTCTTGGAAGCGGGTACGGACACCAGCCTTATCGGGGCCGGTAGGCTGGAAGTTGCGTTCGGGTCAATCGACATCGACGCCGGGGAAACGTTCACGCTGGGCCTCGTCACAGCCGGCGGCGTGGGTTCCCCCGTCACGGCCAATACATCCGCCGGACAGCAGAATAATCCGGATATCGCCGTGCTTAGCGACGGCAGCTTCTGGGTCGGTTGGGACAATCACAGCGACCTGCAGGACGAAATCGCGCTGATGAATGCCGATGGAACGGCCACCGGCACAATCCTGACCGTCAATGACGGCAATGATTTTGGCGCCGAACATCTGCAGATTTCGACATATGGCGACAATGACGACGTCGTCGGTGTCTATGTCGTCGATGACGGCACCGACACGTTGGTGAACTATCGGACATTTGACAGCGCCGGTAACCCGCATATCACGTCCGCAACGGCGTTCTCGCTTTCCGCGACCACGGCCGGGTCCCTAACTGCCCTGGATCTGACCAGAATCGGCGATAGCCAGGACAATGACGTCCTGATCGCATTCACAACAAATGGCACCATCACCACACAGGTTCTGGATGCCGACAGCCAGACAGGCGGGACCACACTGTCAATCAGTGGCGTGAATGGTGACGCCGGTGTTTCCGCATCGAAACTGACCAACGGAAATGCGGTTATCGCGTATCTGCAGGAATCCGGCGCGTCCGATACAGTCGTCGCCAAAATCATCAATGATTCGAACGGCGTGGTTACGACGGTTACGCTTGGCACCACATCCGCCACCAATGAATTGGATGTCGCGGGCCTGACAAATGGGAACTTCGCGGTTTCCTGGACCGACGGCACCAATACCTATGCGTCGATCTATGACAACGAAGGCGACCAGATTGGAAGCGACTTCACGCTGATCGCCGGCAGTTTCGATACCCAGATCTCCGAAGGACCGGACGGCGGTTTCATGGGGATCATCAATACGGGGGCCGGCGTATACCAGTCCAGCTACGATTCCGAAGGCACACTGATATCGTCGAACACGATCGTCGAAGGGACAGTCGCACTGACCGACGGTGGGGACATCGCGCATCTGGGCGACGGCCTGTTCACAGTGGCATATGGGGATCAGACCGTCGGCAGCGGCGATATTCTGGTACGCACCACCGGTGCCCAGGTCGTTGATGTCGACCTTGGGACGCATTCGGTTACGGGCGACGGCACGCTGGCGGTCAGCGCCGACTATGACCTGGATATTTCCGGTGCGACGCTTGCCATGGGCGGGCTGACGAACAACGGAACGGTCTCAATCGATGCAGCGATCGGTCATTTCGATACCGGGACGATCAGCGGAAGCGGATCGCTGGTCGTCACGTCCAGCGCGTCGACGCGCGGCACCTTGAATATGGAAACGGACCTGACCAACGCAGCGGGACACACAATCGTTCTGTCCAGCGGTGTGGACGGGGCCAGCGCGCTTAACCGCGAAATCCGCGGCCTGACCAACGGTGTGCAGACGCTTACAAACGAAGGCGTCATCACCAGCGAAGATTCTGCCGGCTTCGATGTTATTCGCAGCCATATGGTGAATACCGGCACCATGACACTGGACAATCAAATCCAGGTCGGAAGCGGTCTGGAGGTCGATACCACCAACGGTACGATCACCATGCAGAACGGGCATGAGTTCCAGACGAACGGTGATCTGATCATCGGGTCGAACTCCGCCCTGACCGGCACCTTCCGCACGACGACAAGCGGCGAAATCAAGGTCGCCGCTGGCGAAACATTCGTCCATGACGCCAGCACGGTCGAAATCGCCTTGTTAAGCGGCGGGTCGCTTTCCGGCACGGGAACGTTGAACAACACCGGCAATTGGGACACCGCAACGGACGGTACCATCGCCGCGGGCGTGACTGTCGACAATGACGGCACCATCAGCCTGACCGACGGCACGCTGACAATCGCCAGTTCGAACATCGACAATGCCGGCGGCACAATTTCGCTTGTCGCGGATGAAGCCGATGACCCGCATCTGATCCTGAATGCGGACATTACCAATGCCGGGCTGATCGATATCACACTGAATACGTCCGACCAGGGTGCCGATGACGGCATCGCACAGATCACCGGCACCGGTACGATCACCAATACCGGAACGATCGCCACGTCATATGGCGCGTTGAACGCAGGAAGCCCGGACAACGACGTCGGACTGGGCACCGATATCGTCAACACCGGTAATATCGCAATCGGCGCCAAAACGGCCCTGTCCGGTGCCGAAATCGACAACACCGATGGCACCATCACAGTCAACAACGACGATAGCGAAGAAATCGATGTGTCCCTGTTTGTCGGGACGAACACGGTCCAGGTTGGCGAAGACAGCGTCATTTCCGGAAGCGGCACCCTGTCATTCGGCAATGGCGGACATTTGGAACTGACTTCGGGCGAAACCTTTACCTTTGGCGAAGCGACCCTTGCCGCGGGTGCCAGCACAACAACTGTGGCCAGTGGTTTTGGTGAACAGAACGAATCCCAGGTCGTCCGGCTTAGCACGGGTGACTATTGGGTCGCCTACCATGACGACAGTGACAGCACGTACAAGTTCCAACGCTATGATTCCGACGGTTCCGCACAGGGCAGTCCGGTCACCGTCAATTCCAGCGACGATTCCGCCAGCAGCCCCGACTACAGCGTTGCCGTTTCTTCCGACGACAAAGTTATTTTCTGGGTGAAGGAAGACAACAGCGGCGACCCTGTTATGCGGCAGTATCTGTTCGATTCAACGGGCAGTGGTTCGCAGGCCGGCTTCCCCAGTTTTGGCAACGGAACCGGTGTCGGCGTCTTCGATGTCGGAACCTATGACGCGAATGGATCGCCGGGATATATCGGCTCCTACGTTTCAGGTGGAAATCTGGTCATACAGGAACATGCGTCCAGTAATGGCGGCTTCTATGGGTTCCGAAACGTCGAAACCAGTTTCACGGATATCAACGAAACGCACATCACCGGCCTTCAGAACGGCAGCACCGACATCGTCCACGCCTATATCAAGGATGGCGATCTGATCGTCCGAACCTATGAGGACGACCTGACGGACAGTTCGCTGAACACCACAATTTCGGGTGTCAGTTCCTCCAACGGCATTTCACTGGCCGCACTGACCGGCGGCGGATTTGCGGTCTCCTATGCCATCGACAGCGAAGTTGGAGAGTCCAAAGTCGCGCTCTATGACGCATCTCAATCCCTGGTGACGACTGTCACATTAGGAAGCGCCTTCTCCTTTGCAAAGCCCGAGGTGTCGGCGCTCAGCGACGGGAATTTCGCAGTCCTCTATCAGGCGGGCAGCGGCGATGTCGAAGTGCGGGTTTACGATACAAGCGGAAATCAGGTCGGCAGCGCCCTGACGGTCGTCGAAAGCGGCCTCGGCTCCCTTTCCGACTTCGCACTCGTTGCGGATGATGCGGGTGGGTTTGCCGTCAGCTACGCCGACAATTCTACACAGTCCAACGATGTCTTCCTGAAGCACGTGTCGCCACAGCATGACAATTTCAGCGTCGACTTCACGGCTGGTGGCACAATCACCGGCGGCGGGACGCTTGAGATTGATGTCTCGCAGACTCTCAACCTCACCGGTGCCGTTCTGGAAACCGGCGCCAGTATAGACAATGACGGCACGATCTCGGTCCTAAGCGGCACTTTAACGCTGGAATCAACCTTACTGGACAATACGGGCGGTGTGCTGACGGTGCAGACCGACAGCGCCGATGCTTCGGTTGAAATAAGCGGCGACATAACGAATACCGGCACCTACAGGTTCGACGCGTCGTCGAATGAGGCCACGCTGGTGGACATATCGGGCGGTGATGACGCGACGTTCACGAACACGGGCACGATGGTCTTTTCCGGGGGCGATGGCGCAGGCACGACCCTGCAGAGCAAGATCGATACCGACGTCGTCAATACCGGTACCATCACGATCGACGGATTTGCCAAACTGTCCGTGGGCCATATCCTGGATACCACCGACGGCAGGCTGGACGTCTCCCCGGCCGGCGGCGGCGGACAAGAGCGGCTTGCGCTGCAGAACAACGCCACGCTGACCGTCGGGTCGGATACGAACCTGACCGGTGACGGCACGATCCGCCTGACGAACGGATCGACACTCAACATCAACAATGATGAAAACTTCGTCTATGTGGACAACGATGCCGATTTCGAGTTCGGCGGCACCGTGTCACCGGCCAACAATGTCGCGATCCATGGGGGCGGGACATTTACCAACCAGTCGACACTGGAACTTTCCAGCGAAGTGACACTTTCCATCGGGAACCTCGTGAACGACGGCGGCGCGATCACGATGCGCTCCGACACGGCGGCCAGCAGCCTGAATTTCGCAGGCGTCACGCTGACGAACCAGAATGGCGGTTCCATTGCCGCCGATACGCTGACCGGTACCGGGGAGTTACACAACGAAGCCGGCACAATCGCGCTGAACATGGGCGGGAAACTCATCAGCGGAGATATCGACGTCCTGAACGAAGGCGAAATGGACCTGGAAACGGGTGAGACACTTACCATCGACGGTTCCGGCGGCGCCAGTTTCTCCGTCGGCCCGACTGGCACGTTCTCGACCAATGAGGGGCATCTGCGCCTGAACAATGCGTCGGTCTTTGCCAATGGCGGGCTGATCGCACTGGTCGCGACCGGCGCCACCCCTGCCCTGACGCTCGCGCAGGATACCGGCGGCGGAACCCTGATCAACACCGGCACCATCGACTTTGCCGGAACGAATACCGTTCTGGAAGTCGGTGCCGATACGACGCTATCGCTGCAAAGCGGAACCGGCTTCACCGGTGCAAAGGGCAACATCGAACTGCGGGCCGATGCGGTGCTTGCCTTCGACCACGACTACACGCTGGACGGCAGCGAGTTCACCCTGGACACGATTGGCATCGAATTCGGACATGCGGTGCTGGGCGGAACCGGCACGGTTACGAACACCGGCGGGCTGGCTGATTTCAACAGCATGAAGCTGGATATGGCCGCATTCGTGAACCAGGCGAACATGAGCCTGGACAGTGGCACAATTTCGACCGCCTTTAGCAATGTGGCCGGTGCCCAGTCGGTCACCCTGTCGAACAGCGGTTCGCTGACACTGGACGACACATTCACGAACCTGGGCACATTGTCGGTATCCGGCGGGATCATTACGGGCGGCGGCACACTGGACAACCAGGGTGCGTTCAACTTCTCCGTTTCCGCCGACAGGACCGCCAACCTGGCGGGCGTCACCTTCAAAAACTCGGGCATCCTGAAGCTGTCCTCTCTGGACGGAACCGGTGACGGAACCCTGCAGGTCGGCGACTTCACCAACACGGGCACCATCACTTTCGATCCGGTGGCCAGCGGCGATGGTATGACACTCAGGTTGGCCAGCGGCGGTGATGGCACCCTGACGAATGCAGGCCTGATCACCACCGAACTGGCGGAAGACAAGACCGTCGTCGATTTCTTTGAAATTCAGGGGTCGGTCGAAGCCGACGCGACAGAGGGCGGCATTATCCATGTCGCGGACTATTCGGTAATCGGGCAGGAAGTGGGCAGTATCAAGATCACCCAGAACCTTGTCCTGAATGAACATTCGAAAGTGATCATCGACAGCGGGGACGGCATCGGCAACATCGGCGCGGTGATGGAAGTCGATGGCGGCCTGACCTATGCCGGTACGTTCGAACTCCGCATTCGCGACGGGTTCCGGGCGGACTATGACGCAATCCTGGCGAACAGCAGCTCGGGCAAGGTGCACCGGATCGACATCCTGAACGAAGACGGTTCTGCAGACTTCGACGGCACGGTCCTGGACAAGCTTGTGATACCGACCTTCGACGGAAACAATTTCTCGCTCGGTCTTTCGGATGCAACGGAAATCGCCGATGTCATTGGCGACCTTCTGAACGGGTTGACCGGAAGCGACACGCTTCTGGGCTCCATCGGCGATGACGTTCTGGAAACCGGGGCGGGTGGAACCGATTCGTTGTTCGGCCTTGCCGGCAACGACAGTTTCACGCTTTCTGCCGGCGCCGCTTTGGACTTCCTGGACGGCGGTTCGGGCACCGACCTGTTCTATACGGAACAGCTTGATTTCGGTCAGGGCGATATCTGGAAGTTCAACAATCTGGAGGCCATCGACTTCAATCAGGCATCGACCGGCACCATCAACATGACCGAAGATTTCATTTTCGGCGCATCCGAGGATATCAACGGCCTGATCAGCGGGCTTGGGATCGATGACGCATTGAAAGAAGACGCATTGGTCATTTCCGGCAAGGCCGGACAGACACTTGACCTGTCCAGCGGCACCTTTACCGCTACCGGGACGACGGTCAGCGTCGACCATGATGGCGACACCAACAGCGACAGCTATTCGATTTACACCGCCAGCAACGGTGCCAATGTCTATGTCGATACAGACATGGCGGTGAACATCTAATTTTTAACGGACAAGTCACCCGGGACCCGCTAAACTTCCCGACAACAAAAACACTTAGCCGAATTCAGGATCGGTGATCGGGGTACGCGGGGGTCATGGCGGACGCCAAACCAAAATCGGAAGAGAAGCCAGGCTTCCTTCGTCGTCTTTTTGTCGGAAAGGGCAAAAAGTCGGGGAAATGGTATATTCCGTCCGTCCCGGCGATGATCGCCTTTGTCATTCTGGCCCTGGGCATCTGGATCCGGATAATTGACCCCGCCCCTGTCCAACTGGTCCGCCTGAAGACTTTCGACTTCTACAACCAATTGGAACCCCGCACACCGCCGGAACAGTCGCCGGTCATCATCGTCGATCTGGATGAAAAAAGCCTGGCGGAGGTCGGTCAATGGCCGTGGCCGCGCACACAGATCGCCCGACTGCTGGAAGCCCTTCGGGACAATGGCATCGCCGTTATCGGTTTCGACATGGTCTTTGCCGAACTCGACAGGACATCCCCGTCCGTGTTGGCGGAAAGCCGCGACGATCTGGACCCGACCCTGCGCGAGGCCCTGATGAGCGTTCCGTCGAACGAAGAACGCATGGCCCAGGCACTGCAGACGGTCCGCACCGTGTTGGGACAGGCGGGCACCCGTTCGCCGCAGGTCCTGCCGGAAAGCGATATTGCGGCCTACACCTCTTTCTCTGCCACGATTGGTGTCCTTGGCGAATCCAACCCCGAAGACCGGCTGGACGAGTTCATATATACCGAACCGACGCTTATTTATAACCGGCCTGAAATCGAAGGATATGCCACCGGATTGGGGGTCTTTTCGGTGCAGGAGGAAGTGGACGGCGTCATTCGGCGTGTCCCATTGCTGACGAATATCGAAGGGGTGACGAAACCAACCTTGTCCGTCGAGATGATCCGGGTCGGTCTGGGCGGAAACAATCTGATCGGTGCGATCAGCCCGGGCGGCATTCACGAAATACGCATTCAGACGCCGGGTCAGAACTTCCCGATCCCGACGGACGCAAACGGACGCATCTGGGTCTATTACGCTGAACCGGACCAGTTCAACACGACCAATAATGACGGGCGGATGTATATTTCCGCCACCGACATCATGCATGGCCGTGTGCCGCCGGAACGGATTGCCGGGCGCTTGGCCATTGTAGGGACATCGGCGGTCGGACTTCTGGATATTCGGGCGACCCCAATCGAACCGCGCCTGCCGGGGGTCGAAGTCCACGCCAACGTGATTGAAAACATTATCACGCAGGAGTTCATCCGCTATCCGGACACGATGCGACTGGTGGAACTGATATCCATGGCCGCAGTCGGGTGGCTTCTGATCATCTTCATCCCGCGCGTCGGTCCGGTCATTACGCTGGTCGGATTGACCATCGGCGTCGGCGGGTTCATCGGCACCAGCTGGTATCTGTTCACATCGGACCGATTGTTGCTGGATTTCACCTATCCAAGCGGGTTGGTGTTTTCGATATACGCGGTGCTGGCGTTCGCGAACTATGCGCGCGACGCGGCGGAAAAACGCCAGGTCCGCGGTGCCTTCGCGCAATACCTGTCGCCCGACCTTGTCGAACAGTTGGCGGAAGACCCGGACAAGCTGCAGTTGGGCGGTGAAACCAAGAAGATGACGCTGCTGTTCTGCGACGTACGCGGCTTCACGACCATTTCAGAACAGTACAAGGCCGACCCGCAGGGGCTGACCGTCCTGATCAACCGGCTGCTTACGCCGTTGACCGACGAAATCCTGAAACGCCAGGGCACGATCGACAAATATATGGGCGACTGCATCATGGCCTTCTGGAATGCGCCTTTGGACGTTCCGAACCAGGAAGAAATGGCCGTCGAATCCGCACTTGCCATGTTCAAGTCGCTGGAGGCTTTGAACGAAGAACGCAAACAGGAAGCACTGGACGCAGGTATCACGTTTCTGCCGCTGAATATCGGGATCGGCCTGAACACCGGCGACTGTGTCGTCGGCAACATGGGATCGGCACAGCGGTTCGACTATTCCGTCCTGGGCGACAGCGTGAACCTTGCGGCCCGTCTGGAAGGCCAGTCCAAGGGCTATGGCGTCGGGATCGTCATCGGTGAGGACACGGCAAAGGAAGTGGACGGGCTTTACCCGACCGCGGAACTGGACCTGATCGCGGTGAAGGGGAAGACCGAAGCCGTCCGGATCTTCACCGTCCCCGGCGACAAGGACATGCTGTCGGACCCGGATTTCAGCGCCGCGATTGCACAGCACAAGGACATGCTTCAGGCCTATCGCGAACAGCGCTGGGACGATGCCCTGCGTATCGCGGAAGCCTGCAAGGGCAGGATGAACGGGTATCTGGACGAGTTCTACAATATCTACGCCGCCCGTATTCAGGAATATCGCGACAACCCGCCGCCGGCGGATTCGGATGGCGTCTACGTCGCGACGACCAAGTAGGCGGGCGCCCTGCCCGGTCGGTCAGGTCTTCTTCTTTGCGGATGATTTCTTTGCGGCCGATTTTTTCGCCGATGCCTTTTTGGCTTTCGACTTCTTCGATGCGGACTTCTTTCCGGCCGCCTTCTTTGGCTTCGGCGCGGCCGCCCTTGCCTTTGGAACCGCATCTAGCGAAAGTCGGCCGGACAGTTCCTGCCCCTGTTCACGGCGTGACCGGACCGCACCTTCCAGTCCTTCGCGCACCCGTTCCAGAACCATGCCCCAGTCCCCCAGGACACGCTGCCGGACCAGGCGCATGGTCGGATACCAGGGCGTGTCCTCCCGGTTTCTGAGCCACCGCCATTCCCCGCCATACGGGACCATGGTCCACACATCCTTGCCCATTGCGCCGGCCAGATGGCAAACGGCGGTATCGACAGTCACCAGCACATCTAGTTCCGAAAGAATGGCGGCGGTATCCGCAAAGTCGCGAATGTTCGGCGATTGGTCGAAGACATTGTCCCGGTCGACATAGGCCTGAATCTGATCCACGCCGACACCGACCTGAAGCGAATGGAAATCCACCCCTTCGATATCGAACAGGGTTGCCAATTCCTCCAGCGGGATGGACCTGTAGATATTGTCTGAATGGGTGGGCCGCCCGGTCCAGACGATACCGGCGCGCGCAACCGCGTCCTTCGATGTCGGAAGTCCGGGTTCCTTCTGCGCCTCATCCGGCACGCCCAGGTACGGAACAGCCTGCGGCACGGTCTGGACCGTGGTTCCGAACCGGTGGGGCAAGGACAGAAGCGGTACCTGAACATCATAGACGATTTCCAGGTTCGATTCCCGAAGATGATGCAGGGCGTCCACACCAGCCAACGTCTTCATCAGACGATGCACTTCCGGTTCGCACAGGAAAATTACCTTGCCGCCGCTGCCCATTTTCAACTCGCGGATCATCGGCAGATAGCGGCAGAACTGAATCGTATCGCCAAACCCCTGTTCGACATGAACCAGAAGCGTTCGCCCGTCCAGGGGTGATCCGTCCCAAAGCCGTTCGCGAATGTTGGGCACGTTGGGTTTGAAGGCCGACATGGTGTACCGGGACTCGTACGCGGCCCACCCCTTTTCGTACTGACCGTCCATCAGCAAAACGGCCGCGGGCGCGAACGTACCGCGCGCCTGATTCGGCTGTAGTTCCCGTACCCGAAGATAAAGGTCCATCGCGGGCTGAAGCTGTTCCATCCGCAGAAGGCAGTTCGCATAGGAATAAAGGACATCCGGGTCCGCCGGCACGATTTCCCGCGCCCGGGCCAGAACGTGCTTTGCTTCCACCGCGTTGCCCAGCTTCAACGTGATGTGCCCCAGGCTTTTCAGTGCGGTTACATCGTCCGGCGCAACCGTCAGGGCCTGGCGCAGGTGCGATGCCGCGGACTTCAGCTTGCCCAGTTTTTCCAGCGTTGCAGCATAGGAAGTCAGACAGCGCAAATGGTTCGGGTTGATGCGAAGCACCTGGCGAAATGCCGCTTCGGATTCCGCCAATAGATTTTCCCCGTGACGACACAGGCCCAATTTGAACCATGCCTCTGCCCAGCGGGGGTTGAATTCGGTCGCCTTCTCATAGCACGCGATCGCCGCACGGCGTTTTTCTTCGGCGGTCTGATCGGTATTCTGTGCCTGAACGGCATCGCCCTTGTTCGACCATGCTTCCGCATAGTCCGGGCGGGCTTCAATCGCGCGGTCGTAATGTTCAATCGCGCCTGCCAGGTCACCTTTGCGTGCCAAGGCATTGCCCAGATTGTTCAAAACCTCAGGAAAATCGGGTTGCCGCTCCAGGGCCGCCTGATAGGCGGCGACCGCGTCGTCGAACTTTCCGGATTCGGCATAGGCGATGCCCAGATTGTTGTGCGCTTCGGTATAGTCGGGCCGAAGGCGGATCGCCTCCTTCAACGCATCCACCGCCTCATCCGGTTTCCGGGTCAGGCGCAACAGAAATCCAAGCGTGTTGCGATAGGCGGCGCTATCAGGCGCCAGTTCAATGGCGCGCCGCACCAGATCGACACCGGCTTCGGTCTTTCGGGCCTGGTGCGCGATGACACCCAGTAGATGGACCGCCTGCGCATCCCGGTCATTGTCTTTCAGGACCTGCCGGACCAGCAGTTCCGCTTCCTGAAGGCGGCCGGCCTGCAGCGCCTTCACCGCGGCCTTGAACCGGGCATCCGAATGTTCGCCGTTATTGTCCGGCGCCCCCATTCCGGCCGCGGAATCCGTGTCGTTCTGATCGATACTCGTATCGTCCGTCATGCGGCCCCCAGACTTTGCATTGCTGACGCAATCCGGGCCGTACGATTTGGAAAGCGAACGTCAACCGCCCAGGAACAGACGGCCCACTTCGGGATCCTGGAGCAATTCGTCACCGGGTCCGGCCATCGCAAGTTCGCCGGAAACCAGGACATAACCGATATCTGCAAATTCCAGTCCCTTCTTGGCGTTCTGCTCGACCATGATGATGGTCTTGCCTTCGTTCTTCTGAAGGTCTTCCAGGATTTCAAATACCATATCGATAAAGCGGGGTTCCAGTCCAATCGACGGTTCATCGACCAGCAACACATCCGGATTCATGACCAGCGCCCGGGAAATTTCCAACAGGCGGCGTTCCCCGCCCGACAGCACCTTTGCCTGGTGCTTACGTCGGTTGGCCAGGCGGTCGTACTTCGCGAAAACGCGTTCGGCTGCCTCTTTGGCCTGTTCCGGGCGGTCCATCAAATAACCACCCATCCACAGGTTTTCTTCCACCGTCATGCCGGGAAACACGGACTTGTCCTGCAGGATATAGGCAATGCCGGCCTGCTTCAGCTTGCGGTTGGCGGACATGCGGGTGACATCTGTCTTGTTGGCCCCCTCACCCACCTTGATTGTCCCTGAGAACACTGAGGCAAAGCCGAATATGGAATGCAGGATGGTCGACTTACCCGCCCCGTTCGGACCGATAAGGCACAGCGACTGCCCCTTGCCGACCTGAAGGTTTATGTCGTGCAGGATTTCCATCTTGCCGTATCCGGCCTTCAGGCTGTCGATCACCACGAAGGGGTCACCGTCCACCAGGGACTGCACACGTTCCAGCGACACGCTGTCGCCGATCTGCTTCGCCTGACGGTTTACCTCGTCGACGGAAATAACGGTGTCCACGCTGCCGACATGATAGCCGGTGGAGCGCGTGTTTTCGTCTGTGCCGGTCTGATCGCTCATATCTTGCGTCCTTCCGTCAGTGCGCGCCCAAATAGGCGTCTATGACCCGCTGGTCGTTCTGCACGTCTTCCGGCGCGCCGGAAGCCAGCATTTCCCCATGAGCCAGGCAATAGACCGTGTCCGCCATGTTCATGATAACCCGCATGTTATGTTCAATTACCAGAAGCGTGATGCCGAAATCCGTATTCGCCCGTTTCAGCCGGTCGATCAGACCGTTGATCAGCGTCGGGTTGATGCCCGCAGTGGGTTCGTCCAGCAACAGGACGCGCGGTTCGTTCATCAGCGCCATGGCAAATTCCAAAAGCTTCTGCTGACCGAAGGAAAGGTCCCCCGCGGCCAGTTTCCGCTTGCTGTACAGGCCGACGAATTCCAAAAGGCTTTCCGCCTTTTCCGTATCCGCGCCGGCCGTTCTGCCGAACATGTCGAAAAATCCATGCTTCCGGTGCGGAATGGAAATCAACATGTTCTGGACGCAATCCATATGGCGGTAGATCCGTGTCTGCTGGAACGTCCGCAACAGGCCAAGACGGGCGATTTCCTGTACCTTCAGCTTGGAAATCTCCTTTCCTTCGAACTTGATTGACCCGCCGTCGATCGGGTGAAACCCGACGACGGAATTGAAAAGCGTCGTCTTTCCGGATCCGTTCGGCCCGATCAGGCCGGTGATTTTGCCGTCTGCGACATCCAGATCGATGTCCTTGTTGGCGACGACGCCGCCATAGGATTTCGACACGCCGCGTACTTCGATCAGATTGCTCATCGGCCTGCTCCCGCCGGCTGAGCCGACCCATCCGGAACGTCCACCTTGATCCCGAACTTCTCGGGATAGGTATCTTTCAGCCAGCCGACAATTCCCTGCTGGAAGAAGACGATGTTGATGATGATAAGCGCGCCCAGCGCAACATACTGCCAGCCCAGAAGATGGGTCCAGGTCACTTCCTTGATGACATGGAACAGCACCGCGCCCAGAACCGGCCCCCACAGGGTCCCTTTCCCGCCCAGAAGCGCCATCGCCACCATGAAGATACCGAATGTCGGGACCGGGAACGCGACCTCGCGGTCGATGAAGTGGACCATGTTGGCATGCAGCCCACCAGCAATTCCCATGAAGAACGCGCCGCTGGCCCAGGCGAACTGTTTGTAGCGCATGGTGTGAATGCCCATGCCTTCCGCCTTCTGTTCATCGTCACGGATGGCATTGACCGCAAGACCATAGCGGGTTCCGTACAGCCACTTGTAGAAGAAGAAGGATGCGGCCATGGCACCGAAAACGGCGATGTAATAGAACATGCCCTCTTCTGAATAGCCTTCCGGCAGGACTTCCACCGTATCCGGGAACAGCGGCAGCGAAATGCCGGACCCGGCACCGACCCAACGCCATGCGGACATCAATTCACCGGCCGTAAGCGCAAAGCCCAAGGTCCCGATGGCGAAATACGGACCGCGCAAGCCAAAGAAGACGAACCCAAGGAACAGCGAGACAAAGACACATCCGACCCCGGCGATCAGCGCGCCAAGGATAACGCCGGTGAAATACTGCGTTTCGGTGATATCGACCACAATGGCGCCGAACGCGGATGTGTATTCCCCTACATCATAGCCGCCGACCATAATCTGGACGACCGCGCAGATATAGTTGCCGATCCCGAAAAAAGCGATATTTCCCAGTGAGTTATAACCCATCTGTCCGCCCACGGCGTCCCAGGTCAGCGCGAACAGAACCATCATCCACATGAAGGTGATCTGGATCGTGTAGGCCGGGAAGAGGATGGGAGCGATGACTGCGAACGCAAGGATCGCGACCATCAGCAAGTTTTCATTACGTTTCGTAGCAAGCATCTTTCAAACGTCTCCCGTCCCGGCTTACTGAACGACCTGGCGGACGCGCGCGGCCTGAATTTGGCGCCAGACCAGCACCAGGATCAGCATGATGACCACAATCGCGACCTGGAACTCCGCGCCCAGAACGAACCCGGAATACTGTTCCACCACACCAAGACCGAGCGATGCGAAGATGACACCCGGCAGGTTTCCGATCCCGGCCGCCGTCACGATGACGAAGGAACGGACCGAGTGAATGACGCCATAGAAGGGCTGCAGCACCAGGATCATGGATATCAGAACACCCGCCGCACCGCAGATCGCGGCATTCAGCGCGTATGTAAATGCATACACCCTGTCTGTATTTATCCCCATGACTTTGGCCGCGCGGGGGTCCTGTGCGGTTGCGCGAATGGCCTGGCCCATGCGGCTGTATTTCATGAAGCTGACGATTGCCGCGGCCAGCAGCAGACACAGTCCGAATGCCACAAACTTGATATAGAGGATCTGGTTCACCTGCATCAGACGCAGCGTGCCCATGTCGGATTCGGCGACGCGTACCTCCGGTCCGAAAGCCAAGTTAAGCCCCTGTTGTATAACGATCGCAAGTCCGAACGTGGACAGAAGCGATGTGAACATATCCTTTTCCAGGACACGCCGGATGATCAGGATATAGGTGACCCAACCGAATGCGAACATCAGGATCGCCGCCACCGGCAGGAAGATGATGGGGTTCAGGTCCGTCATCCGCGCCCCCCACCAGGCGACATAGCCGCCCATGATGACGAATTCCCCCTGCGCCAGGTTTTTCACGTTCATGACGCCCCACACCAGCGCCAACCCGTAAGCCGCCAGCGCAAAGACGCCGCCCGCCAGAAGTCCGTTTACGATCAATCCGATATTGAACGGAGGCAGATCGATCAAAATTCCGATATTGCTCAGCATGCCACACCTAAGCCCCTGATTTATTTAACAAATCAAAGTCACTAATGGATTGTTTTTATAAGGTTGTCCGCGCAACCCGCGCCCTTCGCTCGATCACTTTGTCGAACGAAGGGCGCGACCTTGCTGTCTCAACCTAATTGGTCAGGCGATTATTCGCCCGCGACCCGCGGATAGACCAGTTCGTGGGAAGCCCACTCCGGCGGTGCGACCACCTGATACTGGTTGTCCTGGATCTGCCAAAGCACCATCGGCTTTGCGATGTTGTTCCCGGCTTCGGAGAAACGAATACCGCCGTAGAACGTCATCATGTCGGTCGCCGAAAGCGCGTCGCGCACGGCGTCCTGGTCGAACGACTGGGCCCGTTCGAACGCGTCCGCGAAGACCATGACGGCCGCCGCCGCCTGCGCCGCCTGATAGGGCACGCCTGCTTCGTAGCCTTCATAAGTCGCCTGGAACAGGTCCGAGAAGTCCTGGGCCGAACCGAATAGTTCGTCCGAATAAGTCAGCGTCGGCGACCACTGCGTTGCACACAGGATGCCTTCGGATGCCGCCGGGAAGTTTTCCGTGATCTTGGCTGCGTCGCAGTGCGTCATGGCAATCATCGGAACACTGATACCCATCTCGCCAATCTGACGGGCGGCCGTCGTGGCCCCCTTGGAGTGGCCGGAGATGATCAGCAGGTCCGGCTGAACCGCCTGCACCTTGATCAGTGTCGGGGTCATGTCGGAAAGGTCGGCCGGCAGGCTGTCGTCAATGACGATCTGCATGCCGAAGCTGGCTGCATCTTCCATGACGCCGGCCCGCACATCCTGAGAGAACGGGTCGTTTTCGAACGCCAGAGCGACGGTCAGTTCGGACGGGTCACGCCCTTCCGCTTCCGCCTGTGCCGCGGCAAGAGCAATCGCGCTTGCCAGGTACTGTTCTGACGTCGAAAGAACCGCGAACAGGTAGCGGTAACCCTGCGTGAAAAGCGACCGGGACGCCCCTTCCGCTTCCACCATCGGGACGCCGTGCTGTTCGGTGACCGGCGCGATCGCCTTTGTCAGGCCGGACGAATACGGGCCAAGCATGAACTGGATGCCGTCCTGACTGATCAGACGTTCCGCCAGCTGTGCACCGCGAGCCGGGGTGGATTCATCATCATAGTATACGATTTCGATCTGGTAGCTTTCGCCGCCGACCTCCACGCCGCCAGCATCGTTGATGAGCTGGGCCGCGAGTTCGTAACCATTCTGAGTGTGAATGCCGTTGGTCGAGTACCGGCCGGTGAGCGAAATCGCCGAACCGAGGTAAATGGTATTGCCTTCGACTTTGGAAACAGCCGGGGCAGAGGCCATCGTCATCGCCGCAGCGGCAACAAGACCCACTCCAAGTTTACGCATGTGCATATTTGCCTCCCAATCAAGCGGGCGAACCCGTAGAGCCGCCTTTTCGACGGTCTTTGATCGGCTCTCCCTTGTTCGTGCCGCCGACACCTTCGGCCGACGGTCATATTGCATCTTCGTCGTTGATCCCGCGAAGACGTCGGCAAGGAATTTAGCGTGACCTGTTCGACTTGGAAAGATGGCAATTGGTACTACCAACCGAAAATTACACGGCATCCAATCTAACTTGACGTGCCAGCCAGGGCCCTTTCTGATCAGGGCCTCTTTGCAGCCAGGGCAAACATTGCGGTCATGAAACAGGTCGATCAGCTGAAGTTCGGAACATTGATCGCGGAACGCCCCGCCGATCATGTCTTGCTGGTCACGCTGAACCGCCCGGACCGGCGGAATGCTTTCAACACGCAGATGGCGGAGGAATTGATCGGACTTTGGCAGGGGCTTGCCGGCCAGACCGGCGCGGACATCCGCGCGGTCGTAATGACCGGCGCCGGCGACAAGGCTTTTTGCGCGGGCGCGGATCTCAAGGAACGGCACGGCATGTCCGCGTCGGACTGGCGCCGCCAGCATCGCACCTTCGAGCGCATGTCCTATGATCTGATGAAATGTCCGGTACCGGTGATCGCCGCGGTCGAGGGGGCTGCTTTCGCCGGGGGATTCGAACTGATGCTGGGCTGTGCCTTCGCCTATGCATCCAGGACAGCACGGTTTGCCCTGACCGAAACAACGTTGGGACTGATCCCCGGCATCGGCGGCACGCAGCTTCTGCCCAGACGGGTCGGAACCGCCCGTGCCCTTGAAATCCTAGCGACGGGAAAGCCGTTCGGCGCCCAGGACGCATACGACTGGGGAATTGTGAACCGGCTGTGCGAACCGGGGAATACCGTGAGCGATGCGCTGGAAACCGCCAACGCCATTGCGGCGAATGCACCGCTTGCAGTTATGCAGGCACAGCGGGCCGTGCGGGATGGGGTGGACCTTAACCTGAATGACGGGCTGGCGGCCGAACTGCGCTGTTATGAAACTTTGGTCGATACCGCCGACCGAAAAGAAGGAATCGCGGCGTTTAACGAGAAACGTAAACCCGAGTTCCGCGGGCATTAAGGCAAAATGCAGACCGTCATGCCGAACAAATTCCACGCTTCCGACATTCGACCGGCCCGTGTGCGCTGTATCCCGTTGCCCATGAAACATACATGGGCGGATAGTCGTATGCTGCGTCTCGTACTTGTTTTTGGCCTTGCGTCGATCTTGCTGTTCCTGACGTTGCCGCGTGCAGGTGCCGAAGACCGGCCAATTCTGGTTCTGCGGCTGGAATCCGAACTGGGTTACAGCTATTCCGAACGCCGTGTCGGGCTTTCCGGTGCGGTCTACTCCCTTTCCGGTCAAACGGAACCGCCCGACGGCACCGCCCACGTACAGTCGTTGCAGGTTGCATACAATGCGGAAAACCGGGCTGTACTGGCCCGGCTGGTCCAGAACCTGTCAGCTCCGGAAGACACAGCGGCTTTTGTCTCCGCCACTGACACCATGCTGGACTATCTGATGCCGGGGGCGGATGTCGACATTGCCGCCTTTTCTCAATCGTTCCAGGACGCCGCGATGCAATTCCTGGAATCCGGAAGCGGAAGTGAAACCCAGATCGCCCTTTCCGGCGGTCCTGCGGCCAATCTGACCTTCATTGCTGACGGCGGTCTGGCCGTGCTTGACCTGCCGATCCTGACACCGCCGGAAGAGCGCCTGTCAGCCAGCCATTTGAATCAGGCGATGGCGGACGCCACCGTCGAGTATTCCACCGCACAGGGCGACCCGATCCACCGGTACCATGCGCCGAACGGTGGATACGCCGAAACGGGCGGTTCAGGCACATGGGAAGTGGACGACCAGGGACGCTATTGCGTTGAACGCGCCCCCACCGGGGAACGCAGGTGTTCGGTGATATTCAAGGTCGGTGACGATGCATTCGTCGAAGTCCGGGCGGACGGTGCCGGTCAGAATCCCGAAATCCGCCCCATGCGTATCGCATTCGGTAACCCCCACGGGCTTGCGGTACCACGGTTGAGTGACGGGATCGCGACCGCGGTCGCCAAGATGATCCTGCCGGGCCGCACCGAACAGCGCCGCCGCCCGAACGGTGGGATCGATCGACTCTATCTGGATACGGACGGCAGTGTTCGCGGTGAATGGGCCAATCAGGACATCGCCGGCCAATGGACGGTTCTGGATGACGGCCGGCGATGTCTGACCCTGCGGGACGCGAGTGGCTGGATGGAAGCCGAATGCGCCTTCTTGAGCGAGACGGACGGTGGCACATACCGATTGTATGACGGCTTGGGAACCTATCTGGGCGAAGCGCTATACATGGACGGAAATCAGAACGACTTCTGATCGGCCGGGCGATTCGCCCTATTTCCGGATCTCCGATCGTGACGGCCCGCACCCGATTGCGCAGCCATCCGGTCGACAACCGGTATCAGATAGACCGCGGAAAGGAATTGAGATGGGTCAGACGGCAACGACGAAGTGATTCTGGCCACCCAGCCCGTCGACCCCGCATTCGACACGGTTTCCAGCGCGCAGATACTGCGGCGGGTCCATACCGTGCCCGACCCCCGGCGGCGTCCCCGTCGCAATGACGTCGCCCGGCTGCAGGGACATGAACTCACTCAGGTAACTGACGATCCGGGCCACATTGAAAATCATCAGTTCGGTGTTGCCGAACTGCTTCCTGCGCCCATCCACGTCCAGCCATAGGCCAAGCAATTGCGGCTCGACCACCTCGTCCCTGGTGACCATCCAGGGGCCCAGCGGCGCGAAGGTGTCGCAGCTTTTCCCCTTGGTCCACTGCCCGCCCCGCTTGTTCTGGTATTCGCGTTCGGAAAAATCGATGAAGGTCGCATAGCCCGCAACGTGGTCCAGCGCATCCTCTTCCTTCACATAGCGTGCCTGGGACCCGATGATGACGGCCAGTTCCACTTCCCAGTCCGAATGGTGGGACCCGCGAGGAAGCTGGATATCGTCATAGGGACCGGTCAGCGCGCTGGTCGCTTTCATAAAGACGACCGGTTCCGTTGGAATCGACGCGCCGACTTCTTTGGCGTGGTCCTTGTAGTTCAAGCCAATGCAGACGATTTTGCCGATTCCCGTCACCGGCACGCCCAGGCGCGGCTTGCCTTCGACACGGGGAAGATCCTTGCGGGAAAGTTCGCGAATCGCAGCAAGCCCTTCCTTCGACAGGGCGTCCGGACCGATGTCATCCATTTCATGCGACAGGTCCAGAATGTCACCGTCATCGTTCAAAAGTCCCGGTTTTTCAGTACCTTTCTGACCATATCGAACGAGTTTCATGGCATCTCCTTCAGGCGACCACGCGCTTACGAACACACAATTTATGCGCCAATCGTGCCCTTGGAAGGGTCGGAATGCAACGTCAGTCGTCCAAATCACCTCGCGCGGATGTGATCACAAGTTCGGTTTGTATTGACGACCCGATAACGCTTTCCCTTATACTGCGCGCCAGGGTGACAGCCGTAACAATATGCCCGAGGGAAGAACCGGACCGATCAGGTTACGGGACTTGTGGCGGATAAACGGTGCACCGATAACTTGAGGGACCAGGGACCGGCGGCGGAGAAGCCGTGAGCCGTTGCCCGAATGGCGGTCCCATTCTTGGGAAAGGGAGTACAATGAAAAATACCCTTACAGCCCTGCTGTCGGCGG
Organism: Alphaproteobacteria bacterium; assembly: GCA_040217575.1. Taxonomy (GTDB): domain Bacteria; phylum Pseudomonadota; class Alphaproteobacteria; order UBA8366; family Aestuariispiraceae; genus Pacificispira. The sequence continues at coordinate 361,186 of JAVJPW010000005.1, forward strand.
GGATTGTGGCAGGGATGGCGATGAGCGCCGCCCAGGCCGAAACGCTTCGATGGGCGCGCGCAGGCGATTCGCTGACGCTGGACCCACATGCCCAGAACGAAGGCCCGACGCATACACTTTCGCACCAGATGTATGAACCGCTTCTGCAGCGGGACATGGCCGGCCAGATCATTCCGGCGCTGGCGACCGATTGGTACGCCCTGGAAAGCAACCCGAACATCTGGGAATTCAACCTGCGTCAGGGGGTCACCTTCCACAACGGCGCGGAATTCACTGCATCGGACGTCGTATTCTCGCTGAACCGTGCGATGAAGCCGACCTCTGCAATGAAGGAACTTCTGTCTTCGGTGGAAGAAGTTCGTGCGGTCGACGACCATACCGTTCATATCGTCACCGGCGGCCCGAACCCGCTGATGCCGAACAACCTGACCAACCTCTTCATCATGGATGAGGATTGGACGAACGAAATGGGCTGCGCCGAGCCGCAGGACATTGCCAACGGCGGCGACAACCCGTGCGTCCGCGAAGTCAATGGCACCGGCGCCTACATGCTGGTCAGCCGCGCCCAGGACGAACAGACCGTCCTTCAGGCAAACCCGAATTATTGGGGCATCGGCACCTTCCCGCTGGAAGTAACGGAAATCATCTATACCCCCATTCAGGAAAGCGCGACCCGCGTGGCGGCCTTCCTGTCGGGTGAAGTGGACCTGATTCAGGACGTTCCCGTGCAGGATCTGGAACGGGTTGCCGGTACGGACGGCCTTCAGGTAATCACCGCGGCACAGAACCGGACCATCTTCTTCGGCATGAATATCGGGGATGACGACCTGACCAGCGACAACGTTGAAGGCGCCAACCCGCTGGCGGACGTGCGCGTACGCCAGGCGATGAACATCGCCATCAACCGTGACGCGATCAAACGTGTCGTCATGCGCGATCAGTCCGCGCCGACGGGGGTCATCATGCCGCCGTTCGTCAATGGCTGGACCGAAGAACTCGACGCCTATCCGGAATACGATCTGGATGCCGCGAAGGCCCTGATGGCTGAAGCCGGCTATGCGGACGGTTTCTCCCTGACGCTGAACTGCCCGAACGACCGTTACATCAACGATGAAGCGATCTGTCAGGCAGCTGTTGGCATGTTCGGCCAGATCGGCATCAACGTCTCGTTGGATGCCCGTCCTAAGGCGCAGCATTTCCCGCTGATCCAGAACCGGGAAACCGACTTCTACATGCTGGGCTGGGCCGTTCCGACGTTCGATTCCGAATATATCTTCAACTTCCTGGTTCACACGACGACGGATGAACTCGGTTCCTGGAACGGCACCCGCTATTCCAACCTGAACCTGGATCAGCTGATTGTAAGCCTGGCGTCCAACACGGACCTGGACGAACGTAATGCGACGATCGCCCAGATCTGGGATCAGGTTCAGGAAGACATCCTGTATCTTCCGATCCACAACCAGGTTCTGAACTGGGGCATGCGCTCCAACATCGATTTCCCGGTTCAGCCGGAAGATCAGCCGCACTTCAAGTTCCTTCAGTTCAACTGATCGGATTGAGGTACGAAAAGGACGCGCCGGTGAGGATACCCCTTCACCGGCGCGTTTTTAGCATTTAGAGTTACGGACATGCTCGCGTTTATCATAAGGCGTATCGGACAGGCACTGCTGGTTCTGGCAGCGGTCGGATTTGTTGCATTTGCCATGTTCAAGTTCATGGGCAACCCGATCGAAAACCTGCTGGGCCAGGAAGCGACGATCGCCGATCGCGCGGAACTGGAAGAACGATTGGGCCTTAACGACCCGGTCCCAATACAATATGTGCGCTATCTGGCGCGTGCGTTTGAAGGGGACTTCGGCGTCTCCTACCGGGCGGGCCTTCCCGTCGGCCAGATCATCATGCAGCGCCTTCCTGCGACCCTGGAACTTGCCGCACTTTCCGGTCTGTTCGCAATCGTGCTGGGAATAGTAACCGGCATCTATACCGCGATCCGGCGAAACGGGTTCCTAGCACAATTTATTATGACCACATCTCTTGTCGGGGTGTCGTTGCCGACCTTCCTGATCGGGGTCTTCCTGATCTGGGCCTTTGCGGTGAACCTTGGTCTGCTGCCCTCTTTCGGGCGCGGCGACACGGCAGAGGTCTTTGGCGTACAGCTTGCGATCGTCACCTGGGACGGGTTCAAATCCATGATCCTGCCGGGGATAACACTGGGCCTGTATCAGATGACGCTTATCATGCGCCTGGTCCGGTCTGAAATGCTGGAAGTTCTGCGGACGGACTATATCCGCTTTGCCCGCGCCCGGGGGCTGAGCGACCGCGCGATCCATTTCGGGCATGCGCTGAAGAACACGTTGGTGCCGGTCATTACGATTACCGGCATTCAGTTGGGACTGATCATCGCATTCGCCATTATCACGGAATCCGTCTTCCAATGGCCGGGCGTCGGGCTTCTGTTCATCAATGCAGTCAATTTTGTCGATATTCCAGTGCTTTCCGCCTATCTGCTGCTGGTCAGCGTTATCTTCGTCACGATAAATCTGGTGGTCGACCTTCTGTATTTCGTGGTTGATCCGCGCCTGCGGGTCGAAGGAAACGGGGGCGGTCACTGATGGCTGATACGGATTTCAAAGGGGCCGAGGCACGCCCCACGATAGCCGCGACGCCGAAGGGACGGTCGTTCCTGGAACGCTGGCGGGATTCCGATATCTGGTATTCCTTCAAACAGTCACCGATCACGGTCGTCGCGGCGTCGGTATTCGTGCTGTTGATATTCGGCGCGGTGTTCGCGCCCCTGCTGTCGCCCTATACGCCGTTCGACCCAAGCTCGCTCAACCTCATGAACGGGTTCACCGAACCCTTTGCCGCGAACGAGTTCACCGGTGAGTTCTTTGTTCTGGGTACGGACGATCAGGGACGCGACGTCTTTTCGACCATTCTGTTTGGCCTGCGCATTTCGCTGTTCGTCGGCATTCTGGCGGTTCTACTTGCCATGACGCTGGGCGTCACGCTGGGGCTGATCGCCGGATATGTTGGCGGCTGGATCGACGGGCTGATCATGCGGATCGCGGACGTACAGCTTACCTTCCCGTCAATCATGGTCGCCATGCTTCTGTACGGTATCGGCAAGGGGATCGTTCCGACCGACATGCGTGACGAAATGGCCATCTGGGTCCTGATCGTTTCCATCGGACTGTCGGAATGGGTGCAGTTCGCCCGCACCGTGCGCGGTGCCACGCTGGTCGAACGGGAAAAGGAATATGTGCAGGCGGCCCACCTGATCGGCCTGTCGCGATGGTCCATCATGATCCGCCACATCCTGCCGAACGTCACCGGCCCCATTCTCGTCATTGCGACGATCAGCCTGGCATTGGCCATCATTGCCGAAGCGACGCTCAGCTTCCTTGGCGTCGGCGCGCCGCGGACCCAGCCGTCCCTGGGCACACTGATCGATATCGGGCGCGACTTCATCCTGAGCGGCGAATGGTGGATTCTGCTGTTTCCGTCGCTGACGCTGTTGGCGCTGGCGCTGTCGGTCAACCTGGTGGGCGACTGGTTGCGCGACGTCCTGAACCCGAAACTGCGTTAAGGGGGACACAAGAATGAGTGAAAGTCCCCTTCTGAGCGTGCGCGACCTGATTGTCGAATTCCCGACCCGGCGCGGCACCCTGCGCCCGGTGGACCGCGTATCGTTTGACGTGAACCGCGGTGAAATCCTGGGTGTCGTCGGCGAATCCGGCGCCGGTAAGTCGATGACCGGGTCCGCAATCGTCGGTCTGATCGACCGGCCGGGCCGCATTTCCGGCGGTGAAATCTGGCTGGGCAAGGAACGCATCGACAATATCGCGCCCGGCAAGATGCGCCGCGTTCGCGGGAAACGCATCGGCATGGTGTTCCAGGATCCGCTGACCAGCCTGAACCCGCTACTGACCATCGGCGACCAGATTGTGGAGACGATCCGCACCCATCTTTCGGTATCGGAGTCGGAGGCGCGGAAACGCGCGGTCGCCGCGCTGGAAGAAGTCGGCATCCCCGCGGCCGCGTCGCGCATCGACAGCTATCCGCATCAGTTTTCGGGCGGCATGCGCCAGCGGGTGGTTATTGCCCTGGCCCTGGCCGCGGAACCGGAACTGGTGATTGCCGATGAGCCGACAACGGCACTGGATGTTTCGGTCCAGGCACAGATCATGGCACTTCTGAAACGGCTGTGCCGGGAACGTGGAACCGCCGTCATGCTGATCACCCATGACATGGGCGTGATCGCGGAAACGACGGACAGGGTCGCGGTCCTGTATGCGGGCCGGCTGGCGGAAATCGGCCCGACCCGCGATGTCCTCAGCAACCCCGCGCATCCCTATACGATCGGTCTGATGGCGTCGACACCGTCGCCGACCGGTGCAGCCGACCGGTTGAGCCAGATTCCGGGCGCCATGCCGACCCTGACCAATATCCCGAACGGCTGCGCCTTCCATCCGCGATGCACGAAGGCTTTCGGCCCGTGTTCTACAGAACTTCCCGAAATCCGCCCGGCCGGGCGCAGTTCGGTCGCCTGCTGGCTGTATGATGAAGCGTTGAGCGGCAATCCGCGACGGGCGGACGGACGGGCAGAGGAAAATGCTGCGGGGGAACCGGCATGAGCAACGATTCGCCCCTGATCTGTGCAGAGAAGCTGACGCGCGTTTTCGATGTTTCAAAGCCGTGGCTGAACCGTGTCATCGAACGCGAGGAACGACGCCTGCTGACGGCGGCACGGGACGTTACCTTCAACATCCCGCGGGGGGAGACGTTCGCCCTGGTCGGTGAAAGCGGATCCGGCAAGTCGACAATCGGGAAAATGATCGTCGGTCTGCTGCGCCCCACGTCGGGGCATGTGACGGTCGACGGCACGGACCTTTTCAGCAGCCAGGACGAAGACGAAAAACGGTCCCTGCGCCGACGCATTCAAATGATATTCCAAAGCCCCTACGCCAGCCTGAACCCGCGCTGGCGCATCGGGTCGATCATTGCGGAGCCGATCCGCGCCTTCGGTCTTCTGTCGGGCGAAAACGCGATCAACACCCGCGTGGCCGAACTGTTGGAACAGGTTGGGCTGGGCCCGAACGACGGCGTCAAATACCCGCATGAATTTTCCGGCGGCCAGCGGCAGCGGATTGCGATTGCCCGCGCCCTTGCATCCAACCCCGAATTCATCGTGTGCGACGAACCGACGTCGGCATTGGACGTGTCAGTGCAAAGCCAGGTCCTGAACCTGATGAAGGACCTGCAGCGCGACCTGGGCCTGACCTATCTGTTCATCAGCCACGATCTGTCGGTCGTGCGCTATATGGCGAACCGGATCGGCGTCCTGTATCTGGGCCAGTTGGTGGAAGAAGCGGACCGGGATGCACTGTTTGAAAACCCGCGCCACCCCTATACCCGCATGCTGATGGAAGCCGCCCCCCGCATCGACGCGTTCGGACGCACCGCGGACAAGGTGAAGGGCGAAATTCCCGACCCGATCAATCCGCCGCCGGGCTGCCCGTTCCACCCCAGATGCCCTTCTGTCATGGACCGATGTAAATCGGAAGTGCCTCTGTCCCGGCCGACCGGCGACGGGCATGTCGCCTGCCATGCCGCGGAAATCGCCCCTTCCACACCTAAGACGGAGACGGTTTGATCGCTTTTTTGATCAACCCGAAGAACCGGGCGGCGCCAGAATAGAACCATCCCAGATGTGCCGCGCATGCGTCGCACGCCGCCAGCTGCCATGCGCAGCCGGGAAACCAGGTGAATTCCATGGTTGGTCGTCCCACCGTGACGGCGCCCGGCGCGTCTGAAAAACATCGGATCGTGAACAGCCGCCCCGCCGGGTTGAAGACCGTATGTTCATGGTCGCCGCGTTCGGACACGGCAAATCGTTCGCGGGTCACAGGCGCACCGCACGCCGCACAGAACAGCGTGTCGTCCTTCTTGCGTTCAGTGCCGGTTTTCGGCTTCTCCTTAAGGTCGGTCTCGGCCATTCTCAGCACAATAGCACAGTAAGACGAGGGGCAGAGGGTGATGCGCGGTCTGACAGAGAAAAAGGCAATCGTGACAGCAGGCGGCGGCGGGATCGCACGGCGTATCGCCGAACGCCTGCATTCGGAAGGCGCGCAGGTATTCGCCGGCGACATTGACCGCAACGGGCTTTCCAGCCTGCCGGACGCTATCGGGTGGGATATCCTGGACGTATCGGACGCGGACGCCGTCGATCATTTCTTTGAAAATGCGATGGGCGCATTGGGCGGCATCGACATCCTGATCAACGCTGCCGGGACCAAGGGCCCGACCGGCCCGATCGAAGCAACCGATCCCGCGGAATGGGCGGCCTGCATCGCCGTCAACCTGACCGGCGCCTATCACTGCCTGCGGCCCGCACTTGCCGCAATGAAGACGCAAGGGTCAGGCGCGATCGTCAATTTTTCTTCTACCGCCGGCCTGTTCGGCTATGCGGACCGGTCCCCCTATTGCGCGGCCAAATGGGGCATTATCGGACTGACCAAAACCGCCGCTGCAGAAGCCGGGCCGTTCGGCGTGCGCGTCAATGCCCTGTGTCCGGGCGCGGTGGAAGGAGACCGGATGGACCGTGTCATCGAAGCGGAAGCCGCCACCACCGGACGCACAGAAGACGAAGTCCGCGCGGACTATGTAAAGGATACCAGCATGCGGTGTTTCGTGACCGCGGACGATCTGGCCGACACGGTCCTGTTCCTGTGTTCGGACGCAGGCGCGCGCATATCCGGCCAGGCAATCCCCGTCGACGGCCACACAAGCATGCTCTAGACGGTGCCTGAAGGCGCCTTCAAATAAACGGGGTTTCCGTCACCTTCTGTCCGGCGACGGCAATCGCGTCTTCCAGCGAAACCTTGTTGCTGAACAGCGCCCGCCCGATCACGGCGCCTGCAATGCCCGGCAGGTGCTTCAGCACGGCGACATCGTCCAGCGACCGCACGGCGCCGGATGAAATGACATCGATGTCCAGTTTTTTCGCCAGTTGCGCGGTGTGGGCAAAACTCGCATCCGGCAGGTCGATATCCAAATCGATATCGGTATAGATGATCGCGGATACCCCCACGTCCTGAAAATCCATGGCGAGTTCCAGCGGCGTGAACATCGTCTTTTCACGCCAGCCTTCAATGACGACCTTGCCTTCGAATGCATCGACACTGACGACCACCCGGTCCGGCCAGCGTGCACAGGCTTCCTTGACCAGCGTGCGGTCCTTTACCGCCGCAGTACCCAGAACGATTTTCGCAGCGCCCGCGTCAATCCACCATTCCGCCGACGCCATGGTGCGGATTCCGCCGCCGACCATGCATTTCGCACCGGCCGACCGGAATATTTCCGTAATCACGTCGCCATTATGTTCCCCGCCCTGAAGAATGCCGTCCAAGTCGACCAGGTGGAGCCATTCCGCCCCCTTTTCGACGCAGGATTTGGCGGCATCAAGAGGGCTTACGGCATAATTCTGGACGTCGTCCACGTTCCCGCGGCGCAGGTTGACGCATTTTCCGGCTTTTACCTGGATATTCGGATAAACAATCATGGCGCACCCCCAGTGAGTGATTGATTGCCGCCTCGTTCTACGCGGGCTGCGATTGCGAAAATTCTAACACGACGCCTCGCGATAATCCTAGGGGTACGACATTCCATTCCGAAAATGCGACATGCCGCACGATTCCGGGCTTATGCAGCGGGTACAACGGGCATAGGCCCGGGGTCGCCTGCGTTCTGGAACGGCGCTTCCTCGCGCGGAAGCGGGCGCTTGTGCCGCACGGCATCGGCGATTTTCTCGCCGATCATCATGCAAACGGCATTCAGGTTGCTGCTGGCGATGGATGGCATCAGGGACGCATCGCAGACCCGAAGCCCGTCGACGCCGCGCACCCGCCCCTGCGGGTCGCAGACTGCCATTTGGTCATGGTCTGCGCCCATCTTGCAGCTGCCGCACAGGTGATAGGCGCTTCCCGCCGTTCGGCGAATGAATGCCTCGATATTCGCACGGCTGCGGCAGTCGGGTCCGGGGTCGGTCTCCCCCGCGCTGAATTCATCAAACGCGGGCTGAGACAATGTATCCCGTGCGATCTGGAAAGCTTCGACCATCTCGGCCCGATCTTCCGGTGTCGCCAGGAAATTGGGGTCGATATGCGGTGCCGCTTTCGGATCGCCACTCGCCAGCCGGATCGTCCCACGACTGGTCGGGCGCAACGGTCCCGAATCCAGACGATAGCCCTGTACATCGTGGCGCATGGTCCAGTTTTCCCCGAAGAAGAAAGGGAAGAAGTGGAACTGGATATTCGGATGGGCGACCGACGGGTTCGACCGCAGAAATGCGCCGGTATTGCCCTGATTGCGCGCGGTAATACCGGATTTGAAAAGAAACCATTCCATCCCCACCCGCACCTTCCGGTCCAGACGCATATAGCGGTTCATGGACACATCCTTGTGGGTGCGGTGCTGAAGCTGGATTTCGACATGATCCTGAAGATTTTCCCCGACCCCGGGCAGATCCTGCGCGACGTCCAGTCCGTGGGCGCGGAGGTGATCCGCCGGCCCCAGACCGGACAGCATCATGATATGCGGCGTACCGACGGCGCCCGCGCTTAAAATTACCTCCCGCGCGGCGGGAAGGGATTTGACCCGTCCCTGCCATTCGACGGTCACGCCAACGGCCCGTCCCATTTCCAGGTCCACGCGGTGAACCAGGGCGTTCGTGATCACCGTCAGGTTCCGGCGGGCCCGCGCCGGCCGCAAAAAGGCATAGGACGAACTGGACCGCACGCCATTGTCCACATTCATGTCGAACCGGCAGAAGCCCTCCTGCTGTGCGCCATTGACGTCATCGGTGAAGGGAAAGCCCGCCTGTTCCCCCGCCTTCAGGAACGCGGCAGCCAGCGGGTCCAGGTCTTCCTGCCGCCGGACGACGACGCGCCCTTCCCCGCCGCGATACCGGTCCGCGCCGCGTTCGGCCCTTTCGAACCGCTTGAAGTACGGCAGAACGTCCGCATAGGCCCAGCCCGCAGCCCCTTCCTGTGCCCAGCGCTCGTAATCCTGTGCGTGGCCGCGCAGGAAGACCATGCCGTTAATGGATGAGGACCCGCCCAGTGCCTTGCCACGCGGCTGATAGAGCGAACGTCCGTCCAGATGTGCCTGGGGTGTCGACTGGAAATGCCAGTTGTATTTGCTTTTCAGGTCATAGTGCGCGCGCAACCCGCCCGGCATGCGCACGGTCCAGTGATTGTCTTCGCCTCCGGCTTCCAGCAACAGGACTGATACATCGGGATCTTCCGACAGGCGGCTTGCCAGGATTGCGCCGGACGAGCCCGCCCCCACCACAATGTAATCGAACGCTTCGGTCACTGGTCCCTCCCCGGGTCGACGGTCCGGTATCAACCCGGAGCTATCGGCAGATCATTCGGGACGGGTCGGCTACACGTCGCCACGCACCGCGACGTTTTCAGTTCCGTTTACGAACTGGAAAAATGCAGCGGATTGTCGGGCGTTAGCGCCCCTTCCAGACCGGGTCGCGTTTTTCGGCAAAAGCCTTTGCGCCTTCCAGTTGATCTTCGGAATTGTACAGAGTTCGGACCGACGCGATTTCCTGACGGTTCATGCGGTTCAGCGCATCCTGGAAAGACAGCGTCTCCCCGACCCGAAGGACCTCCTTGATCGCGGCATAAACCAACGGCGGGCCGGATGCCAGCAGGGCCGCCTTTTCGCGCGCCCGGTCCATCAGCTTATCCGCCGGCACCACTTCGTTGACGAAGCCCCAGCGTGCCGCTTCTTCGGCGTCCACCACGCGACCCGTGAACAGCATGTCCATGGCAATGTGATAGGGAATGCGTTTCGGCAGTTTCAGGGTCGCGGCATCCGCGATGACCCCGGACCGAATTTCCGGCAGTGCAAAGGTCGCGTGCTCCGCCGCAATGATGATATCGCAGGAAATCATCAACTCGAACCCGCCGCCGAATGCGATGCCGTTGACCGCGGCAATCACCGGCTTGTTCAGGTTCGGCAGTTCCTGAAGCCCCCCGAACCCGCCGACGCCATAATCCGTATCCGGCGTTTCACCCGCGGCCGCTGCCTTCAAATCCCAGCCGGGACAGAAGAACTTGTCCCCGCCCCCGGTCAGGATCGCACAGCGCAGGTCCGGGTCATCGCGGAACTCCGCAAAAACATCCCCCATGATCTTGCTGGTCGGCCCGTCGATCGCATTCGCTTTCGGCCGGTCCAGAGTTACCTCAAGCACGGCGCCGTTCCGCACCGTCTTTACCGGGCTGTCCGTCATTTCCATCTCCCTCTCTTCATTCTTCGACCCAGCGGACCAGGGCATCGGCCGCCACCACACCGTCGCAACCGGCGATCAACGGGTTAACATCCAATTCCAGCAGCCGGTCCGAATGCGCCTCCGCAAACCGGGTGACCGCCTCTATCGCATCCAACAGGGCCGTTCGGTCCGCCGCAGGCCGGCCGCGGTACCCCGCCAGCACCGGCGCCACCTTCAGCCGGCCCAACGCGGCATCGATTTCATCGCGGCCCGCCGGCAACGCCAGCAGGACAGCGTCCTTCATGACTTCCGCCAGAATGCCGCCCGCACCGACCATCAGCAACAGGCCGAACTGCAGGTCGCGACTGACACCGACGATCAATTCACAGACCGGGTCTTGCGCCATTGCTTCGACAATTGCGCGGTTCGTCAGCCCAAGCATCCGTTCGGCGTCGGAATGGACCGCATCCGCATCGATAAGGTTCAGTGCGACCCCGCCCGCTTCCGTCTTGTGGGCCAGATTCGCGCCACAAGCCTTTACGACGACCGGATAGCCGATTGCTTCCGCAGCGGCGACCGCCTCCGTCGGGGTGGATACCAGTGCGCCGTCCGGCACCGGCATGCCAAATGACGCCAACGCGCGTTTGGACCGCCATTCATCCAGCGTGACGGGCGCGCCCGTTCTGGGTGCGGGGAAGATTGCATCCCGCGTCCGCAACCTCACCCGGTCCCGCGCACCGTAATACCATGCGGCGCGATCCACCGCTGTCAGGGCCGCATCAAACCCATGCATCGGCGCAATGCCGGCGGAAAGGAAGCGGTCCTGCAGGGCCGGTGGCATGTTTTCTTCCAGGCTTGAGGCTACGATGGTCGGCGTACCGCTTTCCCTGGCTGCGGCACAGATCGCGTCCTGCGCTTCGGGCCAGCCGAAAAAGTCCAGATCGTCCCGATCCGCGGTATCCAGCGCCAACAGGCCGATGTCGATCGACGGATGGCGCAATGCTTCGGTAAAGCAGGCGGTCATCGCGTCCCGGTTGCCCCAGATATAGGTGTGGTAATCAAGCGGATTATCGACCGCAACCCGATTCCCCAAAACCGCGTTGAGGGCAGCAATCCGATCTTCGGGAAAGGGCGGCATGGGGATGCCGCGCCGGGCGGCACCGTCGGCCAGAAGCCCTGCTTCCCCCCCGGAACAGCTCATGGTCATTAGCCGGTTTCCAGGCAATCCCGGATACACATGCAGGAACTTCAGGAGTTCCAGAAAATCCGAAAGGGACCGCGCTTCTACCACCGCCAGACTTTCGCACAGGGCGGAAAAGGCCGCGGACGACCCGGTCATCGAACTGGTGTGGGACAGCGCGACACGGGCCGCGGCTTCCGACTCTCCGGTCTTCAGAACGACCACGGGAATGCCCTTTTCGGCGGCGGCACATGCGGCGGCGCGAAACCCGTCCACATCCGCCAGCCCCTCTAGGAACACACCGATCGCCGTGATCCGGTCATCCCGCAACAGGGACGCCATCACCTGCGGCACACCATCCTTTGCCTGGTTTCCCAAGGACCCGATAAACCCGACCGGCAGCCCGCGCGCCTGCATCGACAGGCTGATCGTGACATTCCCGCTTTGGCTGACAATTCCGACACCCCGGTCAACGCGCCGTCCGCCGTGGTCATCGGGCCAAAGCGCGACCCCGTCCAGATAATTGATGATGCCATAGCAATTGGGGCCCATCAGGCCCATGCCACCCGCCGCTTCGATCAGCCGGGCCTGCCGTTCGACACCGACCTGTCCCACCTCGCTGAAGCCGGAGGCATAGACCACCGCACCGCCGACGCCCATTTCGGAAAGTTCCCGAACGGCTTCGATCGTCGCATCCGGCGGGATTGCGATATAGGCGGCATCCGGCACCGCCGGCAGGTCGGCAAGCGAACGATAGGCCGGAATGCCGGCCATGCTGTCGCGTGACCGGCTGACCGGATAGATTGCGCCGTCAAAGCCGACGGCCAGGCTTTCGCGCACGCATTTTTCCGCCTCACGGCCACCGATGGCGGCGATACTGCGCGGCCGCAGCAACCGGTCCAGCCCCTGCGCCGCGGGCTTTTCCATGAGTTCGCTCACGCGCCAAGCGGCCGCAGCATGGCGCGGGAAATGATATGGCGCTGAATCTCGCTGGTCCCTTCCCAGATCCGTTCGATCCGCGCGTCACGCCAGATCCGTTCCAGTGGCAATTCGGACATGACGCCCATGCCGCCGTGAATCTGGATCGCCTCATCCGCGATGAAGGCCAGCGTTTCCGTCGCCTGTAGCTTGGAAATCGCCGCATCCGTGTCGGTCATCGTGCCTTGATCGTACTTCCATGCCGCTTCGTAAGTGACCAGTTCCGATGCTTTCAGGCGCGACAGCATGTCCGCCAGCTTGAAGGAAACGCCCTGAAATTTTGCAATCTTCTGGCCGAACTGTTCCCGGTTCGCGGCCCATTCCAGCGCCAGTTCCAGCGCCCTGTCGCAGCGGCCCAGGCACAGGGACGCAACCTGAAGGCGGGTCGCCCCCAACCAGTCGTTTGCAACGTCAAAACCCATGTCGATTTCCCCCAGCACCTGGCTGGCGGGAATGCGGCAATCGTCGAACTCCAGGATGAAATTATGATACCCGCGGTGGGAAACGTTGTGATAACCCGGCCGAACCGTGAAGCCCGGTGTTCCCATGTCGACCAGGAATGTCGTGATCTTCTTTCGCTTGCCGCGCGGGCTGTCTTCTTCGCCGGTCGCGGCCATCAGGATCACGAAATCCGCCCAGTCGGCGTGGCTGATGAAATGTTTAACCCCGTTGATGACGAAATCGTCCCCGTCGCGCCTGGCGAAAGTCTTCATGCCGCGCACGTCGGACCCGGCACCGGGTTCAGTCATCGCAAAACAGTCGACCCGTTCACCACGGCAGGCGGGATAGAGGTACGTTTCACGCTGGTCGCCCACACAGGCCTGCAGCACGTTGGATGGCCGATAGACCAGATAGTTCAACGCCATGCTGGCCCGTCCCAATGCCCGGTCCAGCATGCACATGGACAGCGTGTCCAACCCGCCGCCGCCCACATCTTCGGGCATGTTCGCCGCATAAAGGCCCAGTTCGATGGACTTCCTCTTTATCTGGTCGCCCAGTTCACGGCGCACCTCGTCCGATTTTTCGACCTCTTCCTCGTACGGGTAGAGTTCTTCCTCCACGAAGCGCAGCGCGGTTTCGACGATCAGTCTCTGTTCTTCGGAAATCGAAAATTCCATTTTCCTTACATCCCTGCCTTGGCGCGTTGGCGCAGAAGTACCTCGCCCGCGCCTTCACGATATTTCGCCAACGCTTCCATGATTTCGATCAGGCAATTGTCGCGAAGCTGTTCCATCTCCGGAATTGTTGTGTCGGCAAGCTGTTCCTCGGTTCCCTGAACCACCGTGTCGATCAGCTCTTCCGTCAGCTCCGGCGCCTCCAGCTTCGTCCAGGGCAGTTTCAGGGCCGGTCCGAACTGTTCCATGAAATGGCGCATGCCCTGATCGCCACCCGCCAGCGCAAAGGTACGGTTCACCCCCATGAAGGCCCAGCGCAGTCCCGGACCATAGGTAATGACGTCGTCCATTTCCTTCGTCGTCGCATGTCCTTCGGCCAGCATATGCAGGTTTTCGCGCCACAGCGCTTCCTGCAGCCGGTCAGACAGAAAGCCTTCGACTTCCGTGCGGCAGCGAACGGCATACATGCCGATATCCTCGCAAAATGCGGCGGCACGTTCCATTGCGTCGTCCGACGTTTTCTTTCCGCCGACGATTTCGACCAGCGGCAGCAGATAGACCGGATTGAAGGGATGGGCGACCAGCACGCGGTCCGGATGGGTACAATCGGCCTGAAAATCCGACGGCAACAGACCGGATGTCGACGAACATATCAGAACGTTCGGTGCGGCATTCGCGTCGATTTCTGCATGGACCTTGATCTTCAGGTCCAACCGTTCCGGCACGGATTCCTGAATATGGTCCGATGCGGCTGCGACTTCGGCGATGCTGGCGGCCATGCGCAAACGGTCCTGGGACGCGCCCGGGGCCAGACCGACCTTCTGAAGGGCGGGCCAGGCGTTGGCGACCTTGCCGCGCAAAATCGCCTCCCCGTCCGGGGCGGGGTCATAGGCAATGACATCCAGTCCGTTCGCAAGACAGCGCGCCGCCCAGCCGCCGCCAATGACACCGCCGCCGACCAGGCCGACCGTCTGTATTCCCGTCATTTCCGGATGCTCCTCAGACCAGCTTCTTAAGCGCGAACTTCGCCCGCGCCTCGTCCGGGGTGCAGACCCGCGCGCCCATCAGTTCAATGATCTTTCGGGCCTTTTCGACCAGTTGCGCATTGGTCGCCAGAACACCGCGCTCCAGATACAGGTTGTCCTCCAGCCCGACGCGGACATTTCCGCCCAGCAGGACCGCCTGGGCGACCATCGGCATCTGCATACGACTGATCCCGAAACCGGACCAGTTGGCGCCGTCAGGCAGCAGGTCCGCCATCGCCTTCATGGCGACCGTGTTCGCTTCCGCCCCATAGGGAATGCCCAGACAAAACTGGAACAGCGGCGGGTCGTCCAGAAGACCTTCAGAATGAAGCTGCTTTGCCAGCCACAGGTGACCGGTATCGAAAACCTCCACCTCCGGCTTCACACCGATATCCTGCATGCCCTTCGCCAGTGCGCGCAGCATCGGCGGGGTGTTGGTCATGACATAATTGCCGTTGCCGAAATTCATCGTGCCGCAGTCCAGGGTACAGATTTCCGGCAGACATTCGCGCACATGGTCCAACCGTTCGGACCACGGCGCCATGTCCGTTTCATTGTGGTTGATTGCCATCGGATTTTCCGGCGGCCCGAGCGTCAGGTCCCCGCCCATACCCGCAGTCAGGTTCAGGACCACATCGACACCGCTGTCGCGTACGCGGTCGCACACTTCCTTGAACATGCCGACGTCCCGACAGGGCGTGCCGTCATCTTCACGCACATGGATATGCACGATCGCGGCCCCCGCCTTCGCTGCGTCGACAGCACTGTCGGCGATCTGTTTCGGGGTCTTCGGAAGATCCGGGTGCTTGTCTTGTGTCGCGCCGGAACCGGTCACGGCGCACGTGATGACGACATCGGTATTCATAATGGGGCGCTCCTTACCTTATCTGGATATCGTTGTTTCGGGCATCCTAGCGCTGCGGTCCGGTGTCTATTTTCATTTTCCGACTTGTACTTGATGTTTTCCGGCTTTATTCAAACCCGATGCTGACCGACCAGACGCCCGAAAAGCCTGAAAAAATAGCCTTTCTGTTGTTGCCTGGATTTTCCATGCTGGCCTTCTCCGCCATGTTGGACCCGCTGCGTATGGCGAACTGGCTGACCGGCGAACCTCTTTATGAATGGACTTTGATTTCGCGCGACGGCGGCCCGGTCGCCGCGGCCAACGGGATTGATGTCCAGGTCGACCATTCCATCGGCTCCGTTCAACGCCTTCCAACCGTGATAGTGGTCGCCAGCTATGATCACCTGGACCTTGCAACACCCGATATCCTGGCCTTTCTGCGGCGATGGGCCAGTTTCGGGTCCCTGTTGGGTGCCCTGGACAACGGCACCTTCATTTTGGCGGAAGCAGGTCTGCTGGACGAATATCGCGCCACTGCGCATTGGGAGATGCTGGAGACTTATGTGGAGCGGTACCCCCACATCACGTTTACCCAGGACCTGTTCGTTATCGACCGTGACCGGATCACCGCCGCAGGCGGTACTGCCGGTCTGGATATGATGCTGACGCTTCTGCGTCTGCGCCACGGGCCCGACTTGGCGACGAAGGCGGCGGACGAATTCGTCTATGCCCGTGTGCGCGCGCCGGAAGAAACCCAGAAGATGGCGCTTCGCGACCGGCTGCGCGGGGTCAATCCACGCCTGATCCGGGCGGTGGAGGCAATGGAACAGAATATCGAAGATCCGGTTTCCACCGGCCGGATCGCAAAGGCCGCCGGCTTTTCCGCGCGTGAACTGGAACGCCAGTTTCGCAAGTGGCTGAAGACAACGCCCGGCGCCTATTACCGAAATATCCGACTGGACCGTGCACGCCAGCTTTTGCGTCAGACGGAAATGCCGGTACTGGATATCGGCCTTCGTTGCGGGTTCTCGTCGGCCGCGCATTTCAGCCGCGCCTATTCAGGCCGCTTCGGCCACCCGCCGCGCGCGGAACGACCAACCGGCGTCGTGTGATGCTTTTCACCCTGCGGCCCGAACGATAGTGTCGGGCTTACCTTATCCAAGAAAGTCATTTGCCCGTGCCCAGCCTGTATCCTGTCATCCTGTCCGGCGGTTCCGGAACACGCCTTTGGCCGCTGTCGCGGAAATCATATCCGAAACAGCTTCTGCCGTTGATCGGGGACGAAAGCCTGTTGCAGGCAACGGTGCGTCGGCTGCGCGACGTCGGTTGCACCGGATCCTTGCGCGTCATCGCAAATGACGACCACCGTTTCATGGTGCGTCGGCAATTGGTCGATATCGCGGAAAGGGACAGTGCGATCATTCTGGAACCGGTTGGCCGGAACACCGCCCCCGCCGTTGCCGTGGCGGCGTTAAGCGTCGCGCGGGCAGAAGGCCCGGACGCCATTGTCGGCATTTTTCCGTCCGACCATTTCATCCGCGACACCGCTGCATTTGGTGCGGTTCTGGACCAGGCGTCCGCCGCCGCCGGTGCCGGCCACATTGCGACCCTGTCCATTGTCCCGACCCGTCCGGAAACCGGATACGGCTATATCCGGCGGGGCGATCCGCTGCCGGGCATCGCTGGGGTGCATACGGTATCTTCGTTTGTTGAGAAACCGGACAAACCGACCGCGCAAACCTACGTGGACAGCGGTGAATACGGCTGGAACAGCGGCATGTTCGTGTTCCGCGCCGATGTCATGATCGACGCCTTGGAAACCCATGCGCCGGAATGTCTGGCGGCGGCCGGCCATGCACTGGACGATGCGCACACGGACCTGGAATTCCTGCGCCTGGATCGCGATGGGCTGGATGCGGCCCCTGCGATTTCCATCGACTATGCGGTCATGGAAAAGACGGACCGGGCAGCCGCGGTTGCCGCCAATATCGGGTGGAGCGACCTTGGCGCGTGGAACGCGCTGCATGAAATCGCGGAAAAGGACGAACGCGGCAACGCAACGACCGGTCCTGCCTTCCTGCGGGACGCGACAGGCACGCTGGTTCGGGCCGAAGACGGCCGCCTGGTCGCCGCCCTAGGACTTGAGGACGCGGTCATCGTTTCCACCGCGGATGCGGTGATGGTGGCCCCCATGGCGCGCGCGGCCGAGGTAAAGGACCTGCTGGCCGACCTGTCGGCGGCCGACCGTGCGGAAGCAACGGAAAACCGGCGCGTCACGCGGCCCTGGGGCACGTATGAGGATATCGACCGCGAAGATAATTTCCGGGTCAAACGGATCGTCGTCGATCCGGGCGCACGGCTTTCATTGCAGCGCCATGCACAGCGGTCCGAACATTGGGTCGTCGTGCGGGGAACAGCCCATGTCACGATAAACGGGGAAGAAACGGTCCTGTCGCGAAACCAATCCACCTATGTTCCCATCGGCGCGACGCACCGGCTGGAAAACCGGGGGACGGAGCCGCTGCACCTGATCGAAGTACAGGTCGGCGATTATGTGGAAGAAGACGATATCGAACGTCTGGACGACGTCTACGGACGGTCTTGACCGGGCTTATCGCCGGCAATTTCCACCGGGATCGGCACGGATGATTTGATGTGCAGATCGCGCTGAGAGTACGGGAACGAAATTCCGTTTTCGTGATAGGAATCCCAGACATTCATCAGGATTGCACTGCGCACATTGACGACGCCGGCTTGCGGGTCATTGATCCAGATCCTGAGTTCCAGTTCCACCGCATCGCTGCCCAGGTTCATGAACCGGGCCACCGGCGCCGGGTCGTCCCGCACACGGTCCACCCCCTCCGCCGCTTTCACCGCTAGTTCCATCGCAAGGCGCGGATCGGAATCATAGGAAATGCCAATTGGAATTTTCAGTCGGACAAGAGTGTCGGAATAGGACCAGTTCTCCACCCGCTGCGAGATCAGTTCCTCGTTCGGGATAAGATGTTCCGTCCCGTCGCGCGTGATGACGGAGACATAGCGCGCCCGCAGGGAGTTGATCCATCCGAACGTATCGCCGATTGCGATCACATCGCCCGGCTTGACCGACTTGTCCATCAGAAGGATCAGACCGCTGATCAGGTTGGAGACGACCTTCTGCAGGCCGAAACCGACGCCAAGGCCGACGGCACCGGAAAAGACCGCAAGCGCGGTAAAGTCGATCCCGATGCTGTCCAACGCCAATACGAATGCCACCGCCAGAAGCGAGATGCGCACCGTCTTCCCAAGAAGGACGCGCGCGGACGGCGATAGGGAATGCGACTGTGCCAGGCGGCTTTCGGTCAGCCGCGACAGGATACCCGCCAGCCACAGAAGGACGGCCAGCATGATGCCCGCCTTGATCGCGCCCAGAACGCTGATCCGGACTTCCCCCAGGGTCACGCCCATACTGTCCAGGGTCGCCATGGTGGGATCCAACAGACCAAGCAGGTTGAGGGCCGCCACGCCCCAGGCCAGCACGGCGACCGTCCGCGACAGACCGGGATTGCGCACCGCGCCCGCCATCAGCCGGATGACGACCCAGGCGGTCAGCAGACTGACCGCGCTTTCGACAATGTGGTGGGGCCAGTCCGCGCGCTGCGCCGCAAAGACGGAAAACCACTGCAGCAATAGCCAGATCAGCGGCAGAACCAGCGGTAAAATGGATTTGATGACCCCATCGACAATGCGAACGGGCCTCAGTTTCCCGATCCGCCCTTCCAGCACACCGCGCATCTTAGGAGCAAGAAAACGCGCGACCGCCCAGGCCGCGACGACGACGGCGAACTGGACGATCGTAGACGGGACCAGCAGTTCGGTCTGCGCCCATTCCAGCGACGCTTCGGCGAACCGCTGCCAATGTGCGGGGTCGAACAGCCGATCAATCAGACCATTTTCTTCCATATCACCAGACTAACAGCGATCCGATGATCAGGCGAGTGGCGTTGCATCCCGGCCCGTGGCCGGCCGCGAACTCCGCGGGGTGCGCCTGCAACGGTCGGAACAGTATTTCACTGCAGACCAATCCCGCGCCCATTTTCGTCGCCATGAGAACGGCAACCCGCACGCTTCGCAAGTTTTGGTCGGCAGATCCGCCCGTTTTCGCATTTTTGGCATTGGCTTGACGTCGGGCCCTCTGTTCGTGCGGACGGTTGAACCGCGGCCCAACTGACATAGCTCGACCGTCAGAAACGCCAATCCCATCGGGGACCCTTCATGCCTGACCTTTCGTCATTTCCGGAAAACGGATCCGCCGTCGTCATTGGCGCGTCCGGCGGGCTGGGCCGTGCCTTCGCAGAAATGGTCGCCGCATCCGGACGCTTCGCAACTGTCCATGCCCTGTCGCGTAAGCCGGCGCAGTTCGGCCCGACCAACATCCGTTCCGGTCATGT
The DNA here is from genome assembly GCA_040217575.1 of Alphaproteobacteria bacterium. GTDB lineage: Bacteria > Pseudomonadota > Alphaproteobacteria > UBA8366 > Aestuariispiraceae > Pacificispira. The sequence continues at coordinate 381,046 of JAVJPW010000005.1, forward strand.
GGACATCCTGTCCGAAGAATCGATCCAGGCGGCCCTTGCCGACGTCGAGGCACCGCGCCTTGTGATCGTTGCCAGCGGAATTCTACATGATCAGACGCGCGGGCCGGAGAAATCATGGCGCGCACTGGATGTTGACTGGATGGAAAATGTCATGCGTATCAACGCGTTCGGGCCCGCACTTGTGGCAAAACATGCATTGCCGAAAATGCCCCGCGACGGAAAATCCTGCTTTGCCGCGATATCCGCCCGCGTCGGCAGCATCACGGACAACCGGCTTGGCGGATGGTACGGCTACCGCGCGTCCAAGGCGGCACTGAACATGCTGCTGAAGACTTTGTCGGTCGAATTCGCCCGCACCCACACCCAGGGCTGCATTCTGGGCCTGCATCCGGGGACGGTGGACACTTCGCTTTCCCAGCCGTTTCAGAAGGGCGTACCGGGGGACAAGCTGTTCACCCCCGCCTTTTCCGCAAATGCCATGCTGTCGGTCATCAACGCCAACGGGGCGGAAGCGACGGGGGGCCTTTTCGCATGGGACGGCCAGCCTATCCCCTATTAGGACGCATCATCCCCAATGGGTGGTGCCGCCGCAGACGCTGACAGACTGCGCCGTGATATGGGCGCCGCGGTCGGATGCCAGAAAGACGGTCATATCGGCTATTGCCTCCGGCGGGATCATCTCCCCCAACATCATTGTGCCCGCCATCATGCTGCTGACGGCGTCGCGGTCGCCCTTGCCCTGTGCAACGAAACGCTGGCGGGATCTTTCCGCCATCGGCGTTTCGACCCAGCCCGGGGCGACGCAATTGACCCGGATTTTCTCCGGCGCCATTTCCACCGCCAGACAGCGCATGAACCCGCGCACAGCATGTTTCGATGCATTGTAGGCCGCGTATTCCGCGGCCGCGTCCTTGTCGCTGGTGGATGAAATGAAAAGGATCGAAGCCCCCGCCCCGGCGGCGCGGATCGCCGGCAGGCACGCCTGCGTCACGGTAAAGCAAGCCGTCGCGTTGATCGCAAAGGTCCGGTCCCAAAGGTCCTGCGTCATCGCTTCGACCGGCGCCGTCTCGCAGATGCCGGCATTGTTGACCAGGATATCCAGCCCCCCAAGGCGCGCGACCGTGTCCGCCGCCATTGTGCGGGCCTGGGTCGGGTCTGCCAGGTCGCCGGACACGCCGATTGCCCCGGCGCCGATATCCGTGGCGACCAGATCCGCCTTTTCGGGGGTGCGCGCCTGAACGGCAACCCGCGCGCCTTCGGCCGCGAAGGCGCGCGCAATTGCACCGCCGATACCGCCACTGGCGCCGGTGACAAGGACCCGCTTTCCGGTCAGTCCCATTTCCATAAGAACTCTCCCAATTCTTGAAATTCCTGTAATCCCATCCACCGAATCGCCATGTCAATGGCGGGCGCCGCCACTTAAACGGTTCAAGCGCCAGGCAGAGATAACGGCGTCAGAATGGGTTTGAAAACCTGACTGCTTCCGACAAGCTTATGGCGGTTTCAGGCATTCCAAAGGTATGAGCCAACGGTCACACGCTGGTTACGCAGCGCCTACCGGTTCAGTCCATTATTCCGGAACATACCCAAACGGCCCGTGGTCGGCCTAATCGTCTTCGTCGTCCCACTTGCGTCGCGCGCGGTGGGCCATGCGCTGGATTTCTTCCTGGACCAGCCGTTCCACCAGCCCCGGCAGGTTCTCGTCCAGCCAGGACCGAAGCATCGGCTTCAGCAGGCCCTTGACGATGTCTTCCAACGTTTCCCCGGCCTGTCCCATGCGGATGGATCGTTCCAGCGCGGCGAACTGATGGATACCGTATGCTTCCGTCGGATCGGAAATGATGCGGTCGTCTTCCGACACGACCGGTGGGGCAGGTTCGGGTTCGGGTTCCGGCTCCGGTTCAGGCGGTGGCGGCGGGGGTGGCGGCGGCGGTTCGTCCTCTTCCTCCTCGTCCTCATCCTCGAAATCCACGAGTTCGAGTTCGGGGGGCTCTTCCTCAACCTCTTCATCCAGTTCAAGGACGTCGTCTTCGACCTCCTCGTCCAGTTCCAGGGGTTCTTCCTCTACCTCTTCCTCAAGCTCCAGCGGTTCCTCTTCAGGTTCCGGTTCGGGCTCGGGCTCGGGTTCCGGTTCGGGCTCAGGCTCGGGTTCCGGTTCAGGTTCCGGCTCGGGTGCCGGTTCGGGCGCGGGCTCTTCCGTCTTCTCAGGCTCGTCATCCCCGTCTTCCGAAATGATTTTCCGGATAGACGCGAGGATTTCCTCCATCGAAGGTTCTTGATTATCACTCATCGTTCCGTCATCGCCCCTGAACAAAGGCCCCCTGTAAACGGGGATGAACCGCGTTTGGCGAAGGGTATGCCGATTCCCGGCACGTCATCCAAAAAAACCAGCCGCATAATCTAGGGAACGTGCCCGATTCACGTCTGATCGCGCAAGCCTGCAAATTCTATGGGAAAACAAGGTCTATGCCGACGTTCCATCGGCCAAGCGGCAGGGGGGCGCTACGGCTCCACACCGCGCGCCGCAGCGTCTGTCGCATCTGTTGGGACATCGTCGCCGATGCCCCACCAGAGGGCTTCCACGGCATTGTAGTGCACGCCCGGGTCATAGAACTGCACATCCAGGTCCAGGTCCCGCGCCGTCAGCGACCCAAGGGCGGCAATCAGTTCGAACCGCGCAACGGTTTCGTCCCTGCGTGCGCGGACAAGGCTGACATTGGCGTCCAGCAGTTCCTGTTCCGCATCCAGCACATCCAGGACGGTGCGCTGACCAACCCGTTCTTCCTGCTGAACCCCTTCCAGCGCGATCTCCGCCGCGCGGATTTCTTCCTGAATCGCGGTGATGGTCGCGACCACGGAAGTATAGGATTCCCAGGCGCTGAGCGTCTGTTCGACGACATCCCGCCGGGCTTCCTCAATTTCCATCAGCGCCTGTGCAGCGGCCATTTTTGCGGCGCGCACCTCACTGGTTTCGAAGCCTTGCTGATAAATCGGGACCGTGACCTGGGCCGCCAGCGAATAGCTGCGGGAACGCGACCCGTTGCTGTTTTCATCCCAGCTGCGGCTCAACGTGCCGATGACGTCGACCGACGGCAGAAGGTCCGCGAATTGTTCATCGATGGAATGCAGCGCGGCGCGGCGGCTGTAGATAGCCGCCAGAACCGATGGATTCTGTTCGACGGATATTTCACGTGCTTCCGCCCGTCCCGCAGGAAGGTCGGGTGCCAGGCTTGGCGTCGACAGGTTCGTGGGCGGCATGCCGACCACTTCTTCGAAAAGGGCCTTGCTGACCTCCAGATCCCCTTCCGACGTCAAAAGGTCGGACCGGGACCGCGCAATGCGCGATTCCGCCTGTGCGACATCCGTCAGGGTCGCGACGCCGGCATCATACCGGTCCTGTGTCGCTTCCAGCTGCCGGCGGAGCCGTTCCACATTCTGGCGGTTCAGTTCGACCACAGCCTCATCCCGCAGCACGTCCATATAGGACGTGACGACCTGAAGCAGGATGGACTGTTCGGCGGAAATCAAATTCGCGCGCGCGGCAAGGACGTCGGCCTGCGCGCCTTCGACTGCGGCATCCGTTCCACCGCCGTCATAAAGGTTCTGCGTTACCCGCAAGTCGATGCCCTGGCTCAGGCGCGTCGAATCCGTGCGCGACGTGCGGGTGCGAAGCCGGCTTCTTGTTCCCGTGATGTCGCCGATCAGTTCCACATTGGGCCGCCAACCGGCCGATGCCTGGGGCACGCCTTCATCGGTCACGCGAAGCTGCGCGCGCTGTGCCTGAAGCGTGGGGTTGTTCAGATAGGCCTCGATCAGGGCCTCTTCCATACTTTGCGCCTGTGCCGACGATGTCAGGGCAACCGGTCCGCTGACCGCTGCGACAACGCAAAATACACCTAAATAGTCCCTGAAGCCCATATCGCCTCAACGCCCTTCATCAAGACAAGTATCGTCGGGCCCCAGCCCTCGTTACCCAGATAAACCGAACCGTGGACCGTTCAATCGCAAAAACGACCCCGCCGAACAAAACCTTAAAGGGAGAAACTTTTCTCCCGCCGGAAACCCGGCAACGGCTTTACTGATGCATCGAACAGGATTCTGGAAGAAACAACCCCATTCCGTTTCCCGAACAGTGTCGCAGACGCGACCTCATTCTCCCCACCGACGATCGCCATCAGGCGCCCGCCTTCGCTCAATTGGTCCTTGAGTGTGTCCGGAACAAATTCGACACGCCCGCCCAGCAGGATGACATCATAGGGTCCTTCCCCGGGAAGCCCTTCTTCCAGCGGCGCCTCAATCGGCACGACATTGTCGCAGGCCTGACCTGCAAGTGCGGCACCCATCGCGGACACAACATCCGCATCCTGATCCAGCGCGAACACGGACTGACACAGCGCGCCCAGAACGGCGGCGGCATAACCGGTCGGTTCACCGATCACCAGCGCATTGTCGCCCTGCCCCGGCATCGCTTCCTGGATCAGACGCGCAATCGGCATGGGCGGTGTCATCCAGCGGTCCGCAGAAAGCTGGATATGTTCGTCCAGATAGGCCTGAGCACGCAGGCGGGCGGGCAAAAACGCCTCCCGCGGGATGGTCCGAAGCGCGTTCAGCAGGTCGGGGTCGACAACCTTGTTCGTCCGAAGCTGCGATTCCACCATATTTCGGCGGGCAACGGCAAAATCCATGACTTGCGCCTTGTCCTGTTCATCACGGGAAATACACACCTTTTATAGGGCCCGTGTTCGGCCTTTGCAATCGGTCTGGGTGGCCCGCCGATGAACGGGATCGACGCTACCGAACCCGGTCCCGCGCCGCCGCCTTGACCGGACTCAGGCGGGGCTGTATAGACCCGTTCACCAACCACTTGGCGGCGCGATGGCGGAGTGGTTACGCAGCGGCCTGCAAAGCCGTGTACGCCGGTTCGATTCCGGCTCGCGCCTCCAAACCTCCCTGCCCTGACAGTTTGCATCGACACCCGGTTCATGCCGGTTTTCCAGGCGTGACGAACTCTGTTAGCGTGGGTGCATGACAGGTTTGATAAAATCCCACTTTCAGCGCGCGGCCGCATCCGGCCCCTATCCGGGCGACCTGACGCGCATCCTTTCCACAGGCATGGCGGACGGTGCCTATGATGCCATATCCGGCTGGCCGTCCTATGAGCCGACGCCGCTGCATGACTTGTCGCGACTGGCATGGGAACTGGGGGTCGCGTCGGTCCTGTACAAGGACGAAGGTCCCCGGTTCGGTCTGGGCAGTTTCAAAGCGCTGGGCGGGTCTTACGCGGTACTGGTCTGGGCATCGCGCATCGTGGAAAAGGAGATTGGCGCCCTGCCGGATATTGACGATGTCCGGTCCGGAAAATACGCCGACATCCTGTCCGGTCGCACAGTCATCACCGCGACCGACGGCAACCACGGGCGTTCTGTTGCTTGGGGTGCCCGGATGGTGGGATGCAACTGCCGGATCTACATCCACAAGGAAGTCAGCGAAGGCCGCAAAACCGCGATGGAAGCGCTTGGCGCAACGGTCATACGGGTCGATGGCGACTATGACCATTCGTTGGAGGTCTGCGCTTCCGACGCGTCGGCCCATGGCTGGCAGGTAATATCCGATACATCCTATGACGGATACATGGACCTGCCGCGCTATGTCATGGCCGGTTACACCGTCATGGCGACGGAGATCCTGCAGCAACTGCGTGGCGACGCGCCGACCCATGTGTTCGTCCAGGCCGGCGTCGGGGGCGTCGCGGCCGCCGTGTGTGCCCGGTTCTGGCAGGTATTGGACAAAGACCGCCCGCGTATCGCTGTGGTGGAGCCGACGCGCGCCGCATGTCTGATGGAAAGCGCGCGAACCGATGCCCCCGCCAAAGTGGCGATTGAGGAAGAAACGGTAATGGCCGGTCTGTCCTGTGGGGAGGTGTCGCTTCTGGCCTGGGACATCCTGTCGGTAGGCGCGTCCGACTTTCTGACAATCGGGGAGGAAGGTGTCGGCCCCGCCATGCGCCTGATCGCGACGGACGCCTTCGGCGACATTCCGGTCGAAGCCGGCGAATCGGCGGTCCCCGGGCTGATCGCCGCAGTCGGGGCGGCGGGCGACCCTGCCGTCCGCGACGCAATGGAAGTCGGACCCGAAAGCCGCCTGTTGGTCATCGGCTGCGAAGGGGCGACGGACCGCGCGATCTATGACGCCATTCTGGCGGAAGACGGGTCAAAGGACCGCGCCGTTCTGGGTCTGTCCGGTGGCTAGGGTGGTGACGCCCCCCGCGCCGCCGCCCCGCGGCTTTCCGCAAGATGAGTTTGAGGCCCGGACCGAAAAGACACAGGCCCTGATGGCGCAAGCCGGCCTGGGCGCGCTGCTTCTGACGACGGAACCGGAAGTGCGCTATTTCACCGGTTTCCTGACCCAGTTCTGGCAAAGCCCGACCCGCCCCTGGTTTCTGGTGCTGCCGGCATCGGGCAAGCCCATCGCCGTCATTCCGCAGATCGGCGCGGAATGCATGGGCCGCACCTGGATCGACGATGTCAGGACCTGGTCTTCACCCGCGCCGGAAGATGAAGGGATCAGCCTGTTGTCCGACGCATTGCGCGGAGCGTTGGACGGTTCGAAATCACTTGGAATGATGCAGGGACCGGAAACGCATCTGCGCATGCCGCAGTCCGATTTTTCCCGGCTTCTGACAGCGCTGGACGGCATTTCAGTGCGCGACTGCACCCCCATCGTCCGGTCCCTTCGCATGGTCAAATCGAAACGGGAAATTGAAAAGATCGCCTATGTCTGCGCCCGCGTGTCCGATGTGTTTGAGGCTCTGCCGGGCCTGATCCGGACGGGCATGAGCGATGCAGACATCTTTCGGCGGTTCAAGGTCGCCTGCCTGGAAGCGGGCGTGGACGATGTGTCCTATCTGGTCGGCGCACTGGGACAGGGCGGGTACGGCGACATCATCTCCCCCCCTGCTGGACGGGTCGCCGAAACCGGCGATATTCTGATTCTGGACACGGGCTGCACCTTCGACGGCTATTTCTGCGATTTTGACCGCAACTATTCCTTTGGCCCGGCCGACGATGCTGCAAGGCGCGCGCATGAGGCCGTCTTTCGCGCAACGGACGCGGGCTTTGCGGCCGCGAGACCCGGTGCGACGTGCCAGGAGGTCTGTCGCGCCATGGCGACGGTGATGGAAGAAGCGGGCGCGCTTGGCAACGATGTCGGACGGTTGGGCCATGGGCTTGGCATGCAACTGACCGAATGGCCGTCCAACCGCATCGGCGACAGGACGATCCTGGAACCCGACATGGTGCTGACGCTGGAACCGGGTATGACCTTCGCCCCCGGAAAGGTCATGGTGCATGAAGAAAACATCGTCATCCGCGAAGACGGTGCGGAATGGCTGACCCGTCGTGCGCCGCCGGAAATGCCGGTGATAGACTAGGGTCCTGAATAGAATCCGGACGCGTTGATTGCCAGAAGTACGCCGATCAGCAGAACGGTCGTCACGGCCCCAAACAACCCGTTCCATTTCCACGCAACCGTCCAGCCGCCGGCCCCGGTAATGCGCGCCATGAATAGAACGGTTGCGGAAAACGGGGATACGTTCGTCCCCTGCCCCCACATGACCATCAGGGACAGCGCCAGGATTTCCGGCGCAAGGCCGATCGCTTCCGCCGGCAGGATGGACGTGACCAGGACGACCGTCACGACCGGGTGAATGCCCATTGCGCTGAACAGCGCATATCCCGCCATGATCGTAATGATCCAGGCCCATGCCGGAAGGACGGGAATCGGCCCCGTCCCACCCGCCTGGGCGTCGGGAATCAGGGCCGACACACCAACCCCGAAGACGGTTGCCCCAGTGAACAGAAGCGCTTCGGCCCGCAGGTTGGGCAGGATTTCAAGCGCCCCGCGCGCCACCTGCCCCGGCCCGAACTCCGGGTCCCGGCGCCGAATCAGGACCGCCCAGATCAGCGCGAAAGGCGGTGCCGTTACCGCAAGCGCGATGGGAATGGACCAGTCCAACCCTTCCACAAACACAACGATACAGGCGAACAGCGCCGCCAGAATGCCGGCGACGCGAACGCCGACAGCCCGGCCAAGCGGTACCGGCGACGGTGCAGTGGCCTTCGCGGCGCGGCCGGGGGCACGTGCAAATGCCCGGTCGAACGCCCAGCCCCAGACCAGCAGCCCAATTGCGACCACAAAACCAAGCGGCCCCACATGGGACCAGGTAACTCCGGGGACGGATGCGATAATGAATGCCGTCCCGACATAAAGCGGCGACCAGCATGTGCCGGCCCCGAACCCCTGGATCATCGCCCGGCCCAGGCGCTTTTGCAGGGTCGGGTCCGCGCCCTTTGCGATCATCGGCGTCAACAGGGACAGACCGGCCAGATTGAATGCGACCCCCAGAAAATGCCCCGCGCCGGTGACCCAGGCGAACCGCCGGCCCGGCGGCTGGCTGACGACGGTATTGCGAAGCGCCAGAAGCGACGGGCTGCGGGTCGACGACGCCTGAAGCCAGACGATCGACGCAAACAGCAGCAGGAACGGCAACACCCGGATGACGCCCCGTTCGGCGGTTGGCAGCGGATCGTCCGCGAAGGCGCAGGCCGCCAGCCCCGCCGCCAGAAAGGCGGATCCGACCGCGCGCTGCAGCAACGGAATGCGCCGGTATTCCAAAATCAGGAAGGAGACAACGGCCACCGCGGCGGCGTCCGTCAACCAGGCAATCTTGCTCAGTTCTCCACCGACGGTCAAAACCGCGACGGCCAGAAACAATGCGGTCGATATCCGGTCCGTTCCCATCTCGCCATCATGCGGCGTTCGTCGGACTTGGAAAGCCGTCCCGGCGGAAAGACATCTTGGCACCATGTTCCGGGAAAGAAAAAACGCCGCCCCAGAGGGACGGCGTTTCTCATGAATTGGCTCCGCGGGTAGGATTCGAACCTACGGCCAACCGGTTAACAGCCGGTTGCTCTACCGCTGAGCTACCGCGGACCAGTCTATCGCACACTTTCGCGGGGATATTTCCCCTGCGCGCGGATGCGGCTTATAGCAATAGCCGCGTTGCCTGCCAAGACCCGAAAATATCATAAATCCATGGAAACTTCAGCCGAAGGAAATCGGCTTTGTTTCAGCCTTCGTTAACAATTTGGCCCGATAATACCCTATCGCTGGGTCCGGGGTGAAACCCGACATCTGAATGGGAGCAGCATCGTGAATTCCATACCGAAACGACGGCCTTTCGCCATCGAACGCCGCAACGGCCGATCGTCATCGAACGAATCCGTCGTCGAAAGCGCGGAACTTCGTGAAATCGCCGCGCTCAGAGAAGAGATATCCCTTCTGCGGGCGGAAATTTCGACCATGCAGCAATCGCGGACGGAACCGTCGTCCACGACTGCACCCGCCCCCGCGGCCGGCCGCGACGAAATTCAGGCGGTCCAGCTGGAAATCACGCAACTGGTCAAATCGATCGCCAAGGCGAAACAGGAGATTGCCGCGATCAAGCATCCAATGGCCGATGACGACCGTCTGATCGCCGCGTCCAACGAACTGGATGCCATCGTCTGCGCGACGGAGGCCGCGACCTGCGACATCCTGGACGCTGCGGAACGGATCGAAAAGGAAGCGGTAAACCTGGCCGCGCTGTGCCACGACGACACCGACGTCGTCCCGGCAAGCGAGAAGATCGTCGGCGAGGTGATCCGGATCATGGAAGCCAGTAACTTCCAGGACATCACCGGCCAGCGCATTACGAAGGTTGTCGAGATTGTGCGCTTCATCGAACAGCGGGTGCTAGCCATGATCGACATTTGGGGTGTCGACGCTTTTGCCGAAATGCCCATCCAGACTGAGGCGACCGGCACCGAGGCCGACCTTCTGAACGGCCCGCAACTGGAAAATCAGGGCATCAGCCAAGCGGACATCGACGCACTGTTTGACTAGGTAAGAATTTCTCCTCCAAAACTCGAAAGGGGCGCCGAAGCGCCCCTTTTTCTTGTCTTACCACTTGTCCATGGCGGTTTTCAGGTTTTCGTCGATCTTGTCCAGGAACTGGTTGGTCGTCAGCCACTTCTGATCTTCGCCGATCAGAAGTGCCAGGTCCTTGGTCATGTCGCCGCTTTCCACCGTCTCCACACACACGCGTTCCAGCGTATCGGCGAATTTGATGACATCCGGTGTGTCGTCGAACTTGCCGCGGTATTTCAGGCCGCGCGTCCAGGCGAAAATCGACGCGATCGGGTTGGTCGAGGTTTCCTTGCCCTGCTGATGCTGGCGGTAGTGGCGCGTCACGGTACCGTGGGCGGCCTCCGCTTCCACGACATTGCCGTCCGGCGTCATCAGAACGGACGTCATAAGGCCCAGGGAGCCAAATCCCTGGGCGACCGAATCGGACTGCACATCGCCGTCGTAGTTCTTGGCCGCCCAGACGAAGTCACCGGCGGATTTCATCGCGAAGGCGACCATATCGTCGATCAGACGGTGTTCGTACCAGATGCCTTCCTTCTTGAAGGTTTCTTCGAACTCGGCCTCATAGACTTCCTGAAACAGGTCCTTGAAGCGACCGTCATAGGCTTTCAGGATCGTGTTCTTGGTCGACAGATAGACGGGATATTTCCGCATCAGCCCATAGTTCATGCAGGCGCGTGCGAAACCGCGGATCGATTCGTCCAGGTTATACATGCCCATGGCAATGCCGGAGCCTTCAAACTTGAAGACCTGATGGCGGATCGTCTCCCCGTCCGGGTCTTCCGGCGTGAAGGTGATCGACAAAAGCCCGGCGCCCGGAACCGTGAAGTCCGTTGCCCGGTACTGGTCTCCGAAGGCATGGCGGGCAACGACGATGGGCTTCGACCAGTTGGTGACCAGCCGCGGCACGTTCTTGCACACGATCGGTTCGCGGAACACGGTGCCGTCCAGAATGTTCCGGATCGTCCCATTGGGCGACCGCCACATCTTCTTCAGGCCGAACTCCTCCACCCGGTCTTCATCCGGCGTGATCGTCGCGCATTTGACGCCGACACGGTGTTCCCGGATCGCATTGGCCGCGTCGATGGTGATCTGGTCGTCCGTCTCGTCCCGCTTCTCGACGCCCAGGTCGTAATATTTCAGGTCGATATCCAGATAGGGCAGGATCAGCTTGGACTTGATGAACTCCCAGATGATCCGGGTCATCTCATCGCCGTCCAGTTCAACGACGGGGTTTGCGACTTTAATCTTGGACATGGGTTCGGGGCTCCCTTACGTGGAAATGTGCCCGGTCCGCGCGGTCGCAAACCGGACTGTTCGTGTCGCGGCGGACAATAGCCGACGGGTTATATCGCCGCAATCGGCACGCGTCGAGACGACGCGGGTTAAAAAATCCGGCGCCGCGACCGTTCAGTCGAACAGCGCATCGATGTCCGACTGGCCCATCACGGACCCGCCATGATCGGTCGGTCCTTCGGCGGCCATTTCAGCCTCGTACGCCTCCGCATCCATCGCGCCGTTGATCAGCGCGCTCATTGTGTCGATGCGACGGCGCAGCAGCCCGGCAGTCGTTGCGACCGTTTCCTGCAGCACCGCCGCCTGTTCACCATCGACCAGCACTCGCAGCTCCGTAAGGCGCTCCGCGATTTCCGTATCCATGCGTTCGATACAATCGTCCAGCGGCACACGATATTTGTCCGGTGCCTGTTCATAGGCCCAAACCGCCAGTTCCTTGTGCTGGAAGTTGCTGTCGCGAAAATGCTCCTGATAGGTTTTCGGGACCCATGCCTCAGCCTCCGCCAGCATTTCCGGCATGTCCGGCACCATCTCAAGCATCATCACCAGCTCGTTGAAATGATTCAGATAGTCGGTCGACAGAAGGGTCTCGTCGTTGATCGTCGTGTTCTTGGTCAACTTTCGGTATGTGCTGGTGAGTTTCACGCGCGTTCCCCTGACGTCGCCGATCAGATCCGGTCCAGACGGTCTTCGGTGGTGATGCCTTCTGACGCCGCTTCAAGCAAGGCGGGAATGACTTCGCCGGGGCCTTCGACAATCCGGAAAAGATGCAGATAGCGTTCGCGTACGAAGCCTTCGCGTACCTGATGTTCCACCAGATGAACGAAATGATCCCAATAGCCGTCGACATTGACCAGAATGATTGGTTTGTCATGAAGCTGAAGCTGTTTCCAGGTTAGAATTTCGAACGTTTCGTCCAGCGTGCCCAACCCACCCGGTAAAACGACGAACCCGTCCGCCATTTCGGCCATCTGGAACTTCCGTTCGTGCATCGTGTCCGTACGGATCAGTTCGGTCACTCCTTCCAGCGCGACTTCCGCCCGGTCCAGAAAGTCAGGAATAATGCCGGTCACACGGCCACCGGCATTCAGAACCGCTTCGGCCAGCGCCCCCATCAGCCCAACGCCACCGCCGCCATAGATCAGACGGATTTCCGCTTCCGCCAGGTGGCGCCCCAGCGTTTCCGCCGCATCGCGATAAGCCGCGCGTCCGCCAAAGCTGGAACCGCAGTAAACGCAAACTTTTGAAATTCTGGCGTGCACGGGATCACCCTTTCCTGCACGGGACCAACCCGGCCCCGTGTCGAAGTCTATCGAGCCTTGCGGATTATGGGAAACGGCTTTGCAGGACAAGCTGAAAATCCAGCCGGCGCGGAAAGCGCGCAGCCCTACCGATCCATTTGCGCGCGGCCCATATGACATTTAGACTAAGCCTTGGACGGTGCGGACTGTATTCCAATCAAACCGTCCAATGACGCGATTGCGGCGGGGGGTTTTGTGTCAAAGACTGTTTGGATCGGCATCATCGGCGGCGGGCTTATCCTGCTGGCGCTTATTCTTGCCCTTTGGGAGGAGCCGGAGACCGCGACGACTGCGCCGGATTCGGAACAAAGTGAAAGTGCCGCGGACGGTACCGGCACAAATACGGCGGACGATACGCAAGACACATCCGTACAGTTGCCAGATGCCCCCGACAGTCAGGACGGCGCCGACAACACCCAACAGGCTGCCACAGGCACGACTGCAGGAACGGGCGATTCCGGACAATCCGGTGCAAGTGCAACACAGGATGGCTCGGAAACCGCCACCGATGCAGCACCGGGACCCGACACAGCCCCCAGTTTCGATGTCATACGGATCGACCGGACCGGCGATGCCGTCATTGCCGGACGCGCCGAGCCGGGCGCGAATGTGACCATTCTGGACGGGGAAGATGTCCTTGGCACAGTGACCGCCGACAGCCGTGGTGAATGGGTTTTCCTGCCGTCCAGCCCGCTGGAGCCGGGGTCCCACGAATTGCGTCTGCGGGCGGAAACAGAAGGGTCCGACCCGGTGTTCGGCGGGGACGCCGTCGTTATGATGGTGCCGGAACGTGGTCAGGACATTGCCGGTCGGGAAACCGACGACCCGCAGGCACAGGAACCGCTGGTTCTTCTGATCCCCGACGGCAACCGACCCGGTGCCGAAGTCATTCAGGCACCGCCTGCCGACAGCAGCACATCCGATGCCGATGCGACGGATACGGACGCGTCTGATTCTTCGGGCCAGAACCTTGCGCAAACGGCAACGGCGGAACCGGGCGGCGTCCGGTCCAGCGACGGCGCCCTGGCCGTAGACACGATCGACTACGACCCGCAAGGCAACATCTCGATCGCCGGGCGCGGACCGCAGGACAGCGACATTGTCGCCTATCTGGATAACAGCGCCCTTGGCGCGGCACCGGTCGATCAGGACGGCGACTGGCGCATCAATCCGGACCGGGAAGTAGCGCCCGGTGTCTACAGGCTGCGGCTTGATGCATTGCGGGACGGAAACGTCGTATCGCGCCTGGAAATCCCTTTCAGCCGCGCCGCGCCGCTGACAGACCTCGACAGCGATGCGTTCATCGTCGTACAACCCGGCAACAGTCTCTGGCGAATTGCCAGAAGAACCCTTGGAACCGGCTTCAACTACACCATCATATATGAAGCCAACAACGACCAGATTCGCGACCCGGACCTGATTTACCCGGGCCAGGTCTTCGAAATTCCGCGCTGATGCGCGATATGACCTAGGGGTTTGATTCGATGCCTAGTTTCATGAATGGCGTCCTTGTTCCCATTCACAAGGAAGGCTATCCGTTTATCGTACTGTTCGTGGTGGCCACACTGGGGCTGGGAATGCTGTGGAGCCCGCTTTGGTTTGTCGGCCTGGTGCTGAGCGCGTGGTGCGTCTATTTCTTTCGCGATCCGGATCGTGTCACCCCCACGCGACAGGGACTGGTGATCAGCCCCGCCGACGGCGTGGTGCAAAGCGTGGACAAAGCGGAACCGCCCGCTGAATTGGATATGCCGGCGAAATCGGTCTGGCGCGTCTGCGTCTTCATGAATGTGTTCGATGTGCATGTGAACCGCGCGCCCACGGACGGCGTCATCCGAAAGATGGAATACCGTCCCGGCAAGTTCGTGAACGCATCTCTGGACAAGGCAAGCGTCGACAATGAACGCCAGTCCTTTCGCATCGAAGCCGCAAACGGCAAGGAACTGGCGGTGGTTCAGATTGCGGGACTGGTTGCGCGCCGCATTCTCGCGGATGTGGAAACCGGCGACGATGTCCTGGCCGGTCAGCGCATCGGCATGATCCGATTTGGAAGCCGGGTAGATGTCTATCTGCCGCCGAATGTAGTGCCGCTGGTCGCGGTGGGACAGCGCGCGGTTGCCGGCGAAACCGTCATAGCGGACCTAGGTGGTCCGAAAGGCAAGGAACCGCCCCGCGAAGGCGCAATCCGGTAGGCCAGCGCCCGCACCTGTTGCGAACGCAATCGGGAAAGAAGCAAAGACAATGCTACGTGCAAGACGCAAACGCCGCGAAAGCCCGCGCACAAAGGGAATGACCGTTGCGCGGTTGATTCCCAATATGATCACGATCGCATCGACCTGTGCGGGGCTGACCGGCATTCGCTATGCCCTGGACGAACGATGGGAGTTCGCGGTCGCAGCGATTATCGTCGCCGCTGTCCTGGACGCATTGGATGGGCGGATGGCGCGCCTTCTGCGTGCGACCAGCGACTTCGGCGCACAGTTGGACTCCCTTTCGGACTTTGTTGCGTTCGGCGTATGCCCGGCACTGATCCTGTGGCTTTGGGGGCTGTCAGACCTGGGTGGCCCCGGCTGGTGGATTGCCTTGTTCTTTGCCGTCTGCTGCGGACTGCGTCTGGCGCGCTTCAACAGCCGCTTGGACAAGCTTCCCCCCTATGCCTACAACTATTTTCAGGGCGTACCCGCACCGATGGGGGCCGCAATCTGCCTTATGCCGCTGGCCCTGGGGTTCGTTTTGGGCGACGCCAATGCAGTGCCCAGCTGGGCCGCCGCGGCCTGGGGCGTTGCCACCGCCCTGCTGATGGTCAGTGAAGTTCCGACCTTTTCCTTCAAGAAATTCAAGCTCGCGCCGCGTCTGATCCTGCCTTTCATGGTGGCAGTCGGTATTGCCTTGGCCGGGTTGGCCAGCAATCCGTGGTTCACGCTTCTGTCGATTGGCGTCCTTTACCTGGCAACCCTTCCCGTCGCTGTCGTGCGGTTTTCAAAATTGCGGGAAGAAGCGATGCGGCTGCAGGATATCGAGGA
Source organism: Alphaproteobacteria bacterium (assembly GCA_040217575.1). Taxonomy (GTDB): domain Bacteria; phylum Pseudomonadota; class Alphaproteobacteria; order UBA8366; family Aestuariispiraceae; genus Pacificispira. The sequence continues at coordinate 396,629 of JAVJPW010000005.1, forward strand.
TCAGGAGGCAAAGTCCGAGGCACAGGCCGAAAGCGCCGGCGACGTGACGCCGCTGCGCGGTGCTAAAAATCAATAGCCCCGATCAGTAACCCAGACAGCGGAAAGTGACGCGGTTCTTTTTGCTGAGAGGGCAGCTGTTGAAGAACGTATCATGTTCCCAGACTTCGGCACTGCGCGTACCGGCCGGACATTCCGCAAGTGCCATCGCGAACAACTGGTCCCGGGTCGTCGTCTGACCGGAATAACAAAATGCCACCGTCTGCAATTCCGTCGGCGGCGTGCCGCCCGTATCCGTCGGGCCGGGCGGGTCCGCGCATGCAGAAAGAATCGCGGCCGACAATCCCAAGACCGGCACAATTTTGAACATGCTGGCAAATTTGCTTTCCATGCCGGACCTTATGCCACGAACCGTGCCGAAGTCACACCGGAATCAATCAGGACAATTCACGCATCGCATCGTCCAGTCCCTGAACCGTCAGCGGGAACATGCGCCCTTCCATCTGTTCCTGCAGCATCGCAATCGACTGGTGATAACCCCAACGTGAAACCGGCTGCGGGTTCAGCCAGACCGCGCGGTCGAAATGATCCAGAAGCCGCTGCATCCAGACACGACCCGATTCGTCGTTCCAGTGTTCTACGCTGCCACCGGGATAGGCGATTTCATAAGGGGACATGGTCGCGTCCCCAACGATGACCAATCGATAATCCTTTGAATAGGTACGCAGGACATCAAAGGTCGAAACACGGCTTTTGTAGCGGTTTCGCATGTCGGTATAGAGCGTTTCATAAACACAATTGTGAAAATAGTAGGAGGCCAGATGCTTGAATTCCGTCTCCATCGCGTCGAACAGTTTCTTACTGTCCATAATGAAATCGTCCATGCTGCCGCCGACATCGTAAAGCGCGACGATCTTGACGGCGTTGCGTTTTTCCCGCTGCCACTGAATGTCGACATAACCGCCATTGTCCGCAGTCGACCGAATGGTGCCGTCCATGTCGAGTTCGAAGTCGGCGCCCGTGCGTGCAAAACGACGCAGGCGGCGTAACGCGACCTTCATCGTCCGGTTCGTCAGCGCCTCATCGGTATCCAGGTTCCGGAATTCCCTTTTGTCCCAGACCTTGACCGCGCGGCGGTGCCGGCTTTCATCCTGACCGATGCGAACGCCTTCCGGATTATAACCATAGGCACCGAACGGACTGGTTCCCGCGGTTCCGATCCACTTGCTGCCACCCTGATGGCGGTCCTTTTGTTCCTCCAGACGCTTCTTCAGGGTTTCCATCAGCTTCTCGAATCCGCCCAGGCTTTCGATCAGCGCTTTTTCCTCGTCCGTCAGATGTTTTTCCGCCAGCTTCATCAGCCATTCAGTCGGCAGGTGCACCGGTTCCGTCCCGGAGTCCGAAAGAACACCTTTGAAAATTTCGGAAAACACCCGGTCAAACCGGTCCAGGTAGCGTTCGTCCTTAACCAGAACCGCCCGCGCCAGGTAATAAAAACTTTCAGCGTCCTTGTCGCAAACATCCGCAGACAGTGCCTCGATCAGACTCAGATACTCCCGCAGACTGACCGGTACACCGGACGCCTTTAGTCGAAAAAAGAAGGAAGGGAACAATCTTTCAGTCTTTCCCGTGTTCGCCCGCGGGTCTGATGAAATTGGACCGTCGCCCGCAAGGTCCGGCCAGACCGGCCATCGCGCAGAAATTTCAACCTATTACTTAGGTCGCCCGTCGATCACGACCTTGCATCGTGATTCACTGTGCGATATTAACATTGGACAACGTGGGGTGAAAGCATCGGAAGCACGAATCGCTTCATGATGCCCTGAAGGGCCGACCTCTCAGTTCCGGCGCATGGGCGCGCAGAAAGTGGCCCAATGTATTCGGACGGTCCTTAAGGGGATTTCGGAATGCGAAACATTCCGGTTGATCAGCTTGTCGAGGTCGCGCGCAGCTCGAAGCGCGAAGACCGTTCTGCGCTTGCGGAAGCGATAGGCGAACTTTGCCTTAAGGCCGGCAGAAACCTCTCCAACCAGGAAAAGACAATTGCGTACGACATTATCTCGGCATTGATCCGGGATGTGGAAACGCAGGTACGCGCCGCACTGTCGAAGCAACTGGCGTCGCAGAAAGATGCCCCGCACAACCTGGTGACGACACTGGCCAACGATGTAATCGAAGTCGCACGACCGATCATCGTCGAAAGCATGGTGCTTCAGGATGACGACCTGCTGAAGCTGATCATGGACAAGGCCGAAGAACACCATATGGCAATCACCCAGCGTGAGACACTGCCGGAAAAGGTCACGGACAGGCTGGTTCAGACGGAAAACTCATCGGTCATTGCGGCGGCTCTGTCGAACACCGGGGCACGGTTCTCGGAACGGTCGATAGAAAACATCGTGGAGATGGCGAAAGACGACGCCTATCTGCAGGAGCCATTGATCAACCGTAAGGAACTGTCGACCGCGCAGGCGCGCAAAATGTATGAGTTCGTCGGTTATGCGATGCGCAAGACCCTGTCGGAAAAAATGGAAGCCGTTTGGGAAGGGCCAGCGGAAACCGACATGGACGCGGTCGTCGACCAGGCGGTGGCCGAAGCGCTGGAACAGGAAGATTTCCATTCCCCGCTCGATCAACCCAGCATGTATGCCACCGAAAGCGGCCTTGGTTTCAAACCCCACCCGCGCCTTCTGGTCGGTGCCCTGGAACAGAACGACCTGTTCCGGTTCGAAGAACTGTTTCAAGAACTGACGGACCTGACGGAACAGGGGGCAACCCGGGTTCTGTATGATTCGGGTCCGGAAGCGATTGCCATCGCCTGCAAGGCCTGCGGGTTCGACCGGCGGAATTTCGGGGACCTGCTTGCGGTCCTTCAGGGTGGGGGCGAGCCGGACAAATTCCGGCAGACGGCCAATTTCGTAAAAATCGTGGACTATTTTGAACGCATCGACCGCGAAGGGGCAAACCGTGTGTTGAGCGCGTGGCGCCGTGCCCCGGACGACAGTTGGGTCAGGTAGCCGGGCCACAAGGAAGATCACCGGCCGGCGGTGCTTCACGCCCCTAGTTCAGGGACTTCGTCCCGGCCTTGTCCTTCCTGGCGGCGGACGGCGGCTTGTCTTCATCCACCCCTTCCCCGGGGATTTCCGAAATCCGCCGGCACAGCCCCTGAAGGAAGGCGCCCGCTTCAATTGCCAGGCTGTCATGGTGGATGTCGCCAACGACTTTCGCCGTCGCCAGAAGCTTAACCGACTTACCGCGGATTTCGCCGTTCACCTGTCCGGCAATCGTGATCGAATCGCCGAATACGGCACCGTTCACCAGCGCGTCTTCACCGACGGTCACAGTCCGGACCCGCAGGTCACCGTCCACACGCCCATCCACCTGAACATCGCCTTCGCTTTCCAGATCGCCCTGAATCCGAAGGTCCCGCGACACGATCGACGGCGCTGTCGGCTTGGCGGGCGATTTCGGGCCGCCCCCTGCCCCATTGGAATTAGATTTTGTGAACATGACGTCCGGCTTCGATGAACGGAAGCGGATCAACCGCATCACCGTCTACTCGAATTTCGTAATGAACGTGCGGTCCGGTGCTGCGCCCCGTGCTTCCCAGCGTGCCGACAACGGCACGGTGACCGATTTCATCCCCAACGGAAACTTCGATCTGACGCAGATGCGCATAGACTGTCGATATCCCGCAACCATGGTCAACCTCGACCATGTACCCATAGCCGCCGTTGCGCGCGGCGTAGGTAACGATGCCCGGCGCGGAAGCGTGAACCGGAATACCGGACCAGCCGCCAATATCGATTCCCGCATGAAACGCGCTCTGCCCATTGATGGGATCCTGCCGCTGTCCAAACCGGGACGTTAGTTGAAAATTGTCCACCGGCGCCATCAGCGGAATACAGGCCATCAGGTCATTCAGCGCGGCCATCCGCTGCAGACGACTTTCAAGTACGTCAACTTCGGCGGCCAGCAGGCCCGTATCCGGCATCGGCATAGATGCCAAATGGTGATCTGGCGGTCCGGATGCCACGGCGATCTCCATCGGCCCGCCGACACCCGTTTCGAAACCGGACAGCGTCAGCAAATGATCGACATCCATGTCAGTCATAAGGATCAGCGCCTCATGACGGGCGATTTCCTGTTCCGTCTGACCGATCAAACGCTGGATCAGGTCAAGCTGATCGTCCTGAACCTGACGGACCGTCCCCAGAAGGTCGCGCGTCAGATTTACCCGATCCGACGGTGCCTCGATTTCCGACAGGGCGACGGGGTCCGTTCCGACCACGCGGGACAGTTCTACCACAACATCGCCAATCGCACCTTCCATGTCGGCGGCATTGCCGCGTGCGGACACGAGTTCGCTGGACAGTTCTGCGATCTGGATTTCCAGCGCTTGCAGCGCGTTCATGTTTTCCGCGTTGGTAAGGTCGCTGCCGCCTGCCGTCAGTTCGGCCAGGCGCCCGACCACCGCTTCCAGCCGCTTGCGCGTCTGGTCCGTCGCATCCTGGTGCAAACTCAGTTCTGCTTCCAACATGTTCAAGTCGGCATCCAGCGCCGCACGTTCACCGTCGATGGCCATTCGTTCGGTTTCGAGCGCCGCCAGCGACTGCGTCAGATGCTGAAGGTCCCCGGCCAAACGTTCGCCCCGTACTTGTGCGGCATCAAGCCCGGTTTGGAGTGTGGAAACCTGATGGTCCAGACGATCCCGAATTTCCGAAAGCGTTTCCACCCGCTCCCGCTCTTCGTTCAGCGCGGCGTAGGTGTCGCCCAGTTCTTCGTCCAACGAACTGATACGGCTGCGCGCGCTCTGAAGTTCCGACGAAAGTGTCTGCGCCCGGTTCCGCCAGTCGTCCCGGCTTTCGCTCAAGGACGCGATTGTCGCACGTTCTAGGTCCAGCGACTCGTCGCGGGCCTCGACCTCATCCTCCAGCGCCGCGATCCGATCCGCGGATAGATCGATCGCTTCTTCCAGTTCGGCGATTCGCTGATGTAACGCGTCGCGGCTCTGGATGATGCGCAGGCGATCCGCTTCAGTCAGATCCAGGTCGCGGTTGATTCGTTCAAACGCCGATTCAATTCCCGCAGTGACGTGGGACAGCGCCTCCAGGTCTATCGAATCGGGAAGATTGCCCGTCCCCTGCTGTTCCAGGATACCGTTCGCCAGACCAGCCACACGGTTTTGATAGGCCTGAAGCTCGTCGCGCAGTCGGTCATAGGCAACCCGCGCCTCAAGTATTTCATTTTCCTTGGATTGGATGACCCGATCTTGCCACCAGGCATAGCCGTTCGCGCCGACCAGCCATAGCCCGACCGCGCAGATGATGCATGCAAGTGACGCCTGTGCATACGGGCGGATCTTGAAGTATCGCACCCGACCTTCAGAGCGCAAAATAACCTCACGCTCACGAAACAGTCTGGAAAATCTTGTCCGAATGGCACCCGGCTGGCGTTGCGCCGATCCTTGCGTTCCCATCACCCAGTCAAATCCCTGCCGGCCCCGCGCAACCCAGGAAGCGCACCGGCCCCAAAAAAGTTCACCTGACAGACAGATCCCTGATCGATCTTTATTGTCTCTTATTGCCGAGTGGCATCCCCCCCGACCGGCTTCTTTTTTACCGGATCGGACGGGCCTAGGCGAGTCCTATATTAACCAACTATTGGCCATCCTTGTTGCATGCACGGGTATCGGGAAATTCCCGCAATCAATCGAACGGATTTTCCTTTCCCGACTCCGCTACCAGCGCGCACAGCCAGTCGCGAACCCGGGCGATACGCGGTTCCTGCCGTCGTTCCTTACTGCACACAAAATACCAACCGCCGCTTGTCTCCGATGTTTTCTTGAACGGTGCGACCAGACGGCCGTCGCGTATGTCCTGTTCCACGAAAACCCGGGTCGCCAGGGAAAGCCCCTCCCCCGATGCCGCCGCCTCCAGTGCCAGCAGGTAATTGTCGAAATAAGGGCCCGTGATGTCCGGGATATCCGGTCCAACCCCCACGGCACCCAGCCAGTCCGACCAGGCACTGCGGGCCGGATAGACCTGAAAAAGCCGATGATTGAGGAGATCGACCGGCTTTTCCAATGGTGGATCGCCTTTCAGAAGGCCCGGCGCGCACACCGGAAACCATGTCGCCCGACCCAGGTGCGTGTAATGCAGTTCCGCATGCTTGTGGCGGGCAAAGATGATCCCGGCGTCGCCTTCTTCGCGCGAAAAGTCCCATCCGGTATAGGATGTCGACAGGGCGATTTGAATTTCCGGATTCCGTTTGGCGAAGTCATGCAGTCGCGGCAGCAGCCATTTAACCGCCAGCGTGACATAGACCTGCAGCGTCAGGGAACCGGAAACACGCCGCCGGCGCAATAGGTCCGTACCCGCCGCGATATTGTCGAAGGAATCCCGCAAGACCGGAAACAGAAGGCGCCCCTCTTCCGTCAGTTTCACTGCCCGCCCGCCGCGCAGGAACAAGGCGACGTCCAGGAATTCCTCCAGGGATTTGATCTGATGGCTGACGGCCGAATGGGTCACATTCAGTTCGTCCGCAGCCGCGCGAAAACTCATGTGACGGGCCGCGGCTTCAAACGCTTTCAGGGCACTTAGCGGGGGCATCCGTCTGCGGCGGTCCGAATCCGAGTTCGTGGCGCTGATCGGCGCGGGTTGCTTTGGCTTGTGTTTAGTTTCCCTAACCATAGAGAACCTTCCTGGGATTCCTGAGTCTTTAGCGGAAATCGGAGTTCTACACTCCTTTCCATACCGCAGTGCAGCACGGAAATCACGTGAATTGAACTAACCGAAATTTGAGAATATCGCGTTTGTCGTGAATTCCGGATCGTGCGTAGACTGACTAATCTGGGACGAAAGTAGTCACCCGGTAAATTGCGGGCCGGCATCACCGGCCGAAATCAAGAAGGATATGCGTCCGATGTCTGTTGTATCCGAAGCCCCCGTACAACAAAGCCCCCAAAGCGATTCGTCGGAATCGGCGACCGGGCGCAGGCGCGGCGGCAGGCAGGCACGCCAGGCCCTTCGGGCGGCACCGCTGGCCGAAGATATTCGCCCCGTGCGACCCGGCATGGAAAGCGGACGTTACAAGGTCCTGAACGACACGGATATTCAACGCATCCACGAAGCGGCGCTGACCCTGTTGGAAACGGTCGGGCTGGCCGACGCCATTCCATCCTGTATCGAGGCGATTACCGCCAAAGGCGGCTTCGTCAGTGAGTATGGGCGGCTGTGTATTCCGCGCGCACTGGTGGAAGATACGCTGGCAATCGCCGCACGACGATTCGTCCTGCATGGGCAGGACCCGGTTCACGACATGGAACCGTGGGACAAGAAGACCTATTTTGGAACGGCGGGCGCGGCCGTTCACATGGTCGACCCGGTCACCGGCAAGTATCGCGATTCCACGCTGAAGGATCTGTATGACATCGCCCGGGTCGTCGACCGGATGGACCATATCCACTATTTCCAGCGGTCCATCGTGTGCCGTGACCTGCCCGACCCGCGGGAACTCGACCTGAACACGCTTTATGCCTGCATCAAGGGCACGACCAAACATGTCGGGTCCAGCTGGGTTCTGCCGGAACATGTCGAAGAGGGGCTGAAGCTTCTTCACTATGTTTCGGGAGGGGAGGATAAATGGCGCGACCGTCCGTTTGTTTCCATGTCCAACTGTTTTGTCGTCCCGCCGATGAAATTTGCCGAAGACGCCTGTCGCTGTCTGGAAGCTGCTGTGCGTGGCGGCATGCCGGTCCTACTTCTGGCTGCTGGTCAGGCGGGCGCGACCAGTCCCGCGTCACTGGCCGGCGCGGTCGTCCAGGAAGTCGCCGAAGTCTTGGGCGGTCTTGTCTATGTAAACGCGATCGTCCCGGGGCACCCGGCGATTTTCGGAACATGGCCGTTCGTGTCCGACCTTCGGACAGGTGCGATGTCCGGCGGTAGCGGGGAACAGGCCCTGCTGATGTCGGCCTGTGCCCAGATGGCCAACTTTTATGACCTGACGGGCGGCGTCTGCGCCGGCATGGCGGATTCCAAGGTACCTGACGCACAGGCCGGGTACGAGAAGGGTTACAACTATGCCCTTGTCGGAAATTCCGGTGCCAACCTTGTCTATGAAAGCGCGGGCATGCACGCCAGCCTGCTGGGATTCTGTCTGGAAAGTCTGGTGATCGACAATGACGCCATTGGCGCGTGCCTACGCACGGTTCGCGGAATCGAAACGGACGATGATTCCCTGTCGATCGAGACGATACGCCAGGTTTGTATCGAAGGTCCCGGCCACTACCTGGGGCACGACCAGACCATTGGCCGAATGCAGAAAGACTATGTCTACCCGACGATCGGCGACCGGACGAGCCCGAAGGAATGGGTGGAAATCGGATCCCCCACGATTATCGACCGCGCCGTCAAGAAAACGGCCGAAATCCTGCGGGATCACCATCCGGGCCATATCGGTCCGGACATGGACGCGGTGCTGCGGTCGGAGTTCCCGGTCCGTCTTCCGACGGATCAGCTATAAGCACGGGCGGTTCAGGCCAGCGCGGCCGCAATCGCCTTCATCGCCAGAACCGGGTCGTCGTCCCGGTCGTTCGATGCCTCCGGGCGGGATGACTGCTTTACGATGACCAGATCGGCGTCGGCATTGACGGTCAGGTACTGGCCATGGATGCCGATGCCTGTCACCGCAGCCATCCCCTTATAGCTCCACCACTGGTCATGGTACCCGGATCCGACATTGCCGTACCATGGGTCATCCTGACGGATCGCGAACAGGTCCTGGTTTCGCGGGGTCTTGATCCGCCGCGCGACCGATGCCGGAATGACCTGCCGGTCACCGACGCGACCATCCTGCAGGATCAACTGGCCGAACCGGGCGGCGTCCCGCAGCGTCATGGAAAGCCCGCCACCGGCGAATTCCGTGCCCTGGAAGTCCAGCCAGTAGTGGGCCTCATGCTCCGCCCCCATGGGTTCCCAGATCCAGCTGCCCAACAGGTCGGCCAGCCCGCATCCCGTCGCACGCCGCAGACACCAGGCCAACGCATCCGTCTTGGGCGTGACATAATGAAAGGCCGATCCATGCGGATAGTCTGAATCCCGGTCCGTCAGGGACGGCAGATACCCGCAAATCCCCGCCCCGCCCGGCAGCATGGCGTACAGATACTGTGCGATGGGCGACGTCTCATCCGCATAGACTTCGTCGAACTTGACCGAATTCGTCATGTCCAGAAGGTGGGATACACTGGCATCGCCAAACGCCGACCCAGCGAGTTCCGGCACATAGAATGCGACATTCCTGTCTTCATCCAACTGTCCCCGTTCAATGGCCATCAGGGTCAACGTACCGGTCACCGACTTCGTGACGGAAAACATCAGATGTTGCGTCGCAGGCGACTGACCATTTGCATAATGTTCGAAAACGATATTCCCGCGATGCAGAACGATATAGCCGTCGGTATAGCTGTCATGAAGCCAGGATTTGAGCGCCTTTGTCCCGCTTTCCGGAAAATCGATCGGCAGATCCGAAAGATCGCGTTTCGCAACATTTAGAAGGATCGGATTTTCCGATGCGGACACGGGTCGGGTCGGCACAAGTTCACGCATGTGCTGCAACGCCCAGCGGTTGAAAGGCGGATACAGGAAATTTTCCAGCGTCACCCGCATTTGCGTGGGGGGCGGGTGTCCCGCCATCAGTCCGATATCCTTCGCCGTTTCGGTCACGCCGCAACCCAATTTGCATTTCAAAGCCCGGGCAAGAGTGTTCCATCGAACAGGCCTGGTCATCACATTTTTCTATATCGCGTGTGGATTTCCGCTTACCCCTTCTTGTGAAAGTCCTGTCTTAAGTTGCAACATGGTCTCTGACATTGAGGGTGTGATGCTATGAACCTTATTGTCCCTGATTGGACCCGCTGACATGAAAATCACGAAACTGAGTTGCGATCTGGTCGATGTGCCTTTTGACAAGCCGATCCGGACCGCCGTCCATGACATTCGCGGTATCGGCTGCGTGCTGGTCACCCTGGAATCCGATCAGGGCCTTGCAGGCGAAGGCTACCTGTTCACCCTGAATGGCGCGCGGCTGGCTGCCTATCACGAAATGGTCGAAAGTCTGGCGGACTTCTATGTCGGGAAAGACCCGTACTTCGCCGAAGGGCACTGGCAGGCTGTGTTTCAGGCAACCAATTTCATGGGGCATAAGGGACCCGTGATTGCCGCGCTTTCAGCCCTGGATACCGCCTGTTGGGATCTGGTCGGAAAGGCGCTGGAACGGCCCCTGCACCGCGTGTTCGGTGCCTGCCGCGACCGTATCCCGACATATGCCAGCGGCGGTCTTTGGCTTTCCATGACACCGGATGAATGCGCGGAACAGGCGCAGGGTTACGTTGCCCAAGGCTTTACTGCCGTCAAACTGCGCATCGGTTCAAAACGCATCGAAGACGATGTGTTACGTGCCCGCGTCGTGCGCGACGCAATCGGTCCCGATGTCGGCCTGATGGTTGATGCAAACCAGTCGCTGACGGTCAAACACGCAATCCGCCTGGCACGCGCTCTGGAAGAGTTCGACCTTATCTGGTTTGAAGAACCGGTCCCCTATCACGATCTGTCGGGCCATGCGGAAATCCGAAGCGCAATCCCGATGCCGCTTGCCAGTGGGGAAACCGAATACACCCGTTATGGAATGCGTGACATGATTCAGGCAAGATCGGCCGATATTTTGATGCCGGACCTGCAACGGATCGGCGGGCTGACAGAGTTCCGCCGTGCCGGCGCGTTGGCCGCCGCATTCGACATACCCGTCTCATCGCATATTTTCACCGAACACAGCCTGTGCGTCGCCGCAAGTCTTCCGAACTGCATGTCCGTCGAACACATGCCCTGGACCGCGCCGATCCTGTCGGAACCGATGGAATTGGTAGACGGCTGCCTGGTCGTGCCGGAACGTCACGGCACGGGCTTTTGCTTCGACCCCGCAGCCATAGAACGGTATCGGATCGGATAGACAGTGGCGTTGAAGGATTTCAAGTCAACTGATGTATCCCGGCTGGCGGCGGATGCCCTGCCCCGCGTGGCGGTTCCAATCAATCAGGCATCGGCACTTCCCGGTGACTTCTATACATCGCCCGAGTTATTCAGGGCGGAACGCGCGTCGATGTTCGACAGCGGCTGGCTTTTCGTTGGGCGTACCGATCAGGTCGCGGAACGAAGCAGTTATCGCGCGGTGAACACAGCCGCCGGCCCGATCCTGCTGGTCCGTGATGCGGATGGAACCCTGCGCGCCTTTGCCAATATCTGCCGCCACCGCGGGTCGATCCTGTTGGACGGCAGCGGCAAATGCCGACGCATCGTCTGCCCCTATCACGGATGGAGCTATCATCCCGACGGACGGCTGTCCGGCGCGCCCGATATGGAAGACGTCGTTGGTTTCAATGCGGCCGACCATGGGCTGGTCCCGGTCCGAATGGAGGAATGGGCGGGCTTTCTGTTCATAAATCCGGATACCACCGCGCCCCCTCTGCTGGTCAGTCTTGGGAACCTTCCCGACCGGATGGCAAGCCACAGGCCTGAAGAATTAAGGCATACCTGGACCGTTGAACTGGACTGTGCCTGCAACTGGAAACTGATCCTGGAAAACGCGGTGGAGACGTACCATACCGGACTGGTTCACCGTAAAACCGTGGGGGCGCAAACGTCCCGCGATGTCGACGCCAGCGGCGACTGGCTGGCGATACAGGTGTTGAGCGACCGCAGTATTGCGACCCTGCCAGATCAGTTGCCGCCCTTGCCGCCCATCGACGGCCTTGACGCCGATGCCCAGCAGGGGACCTATTTCACGCTTCTGTTCCCGGCCTGCCAGTTGGTGTTTGCGCAGGACTGCCTGTGGTGGCTGAACGTGATCCCTGTCGCATCGGACCGGTCGATCCTGGAAATCGGCGGGTGTTTCCCGAAGTCCACTGTCGAACGGCGCGACTTCCAGGAAAAGGCCTTGCCCTACTACGCCCGATGGGAAGCGGTTGGCCGGGAGGATGTCGGTATCCTGGAAAGGCAACAGGTTGCCCTTTCCACCCGCTTCTACAAGCCGGGCCGCCTGTCCCACCGTGACGCACAGATCCGCAAATTCAATGAATGGGTCCTGCGGCGACTTGTTGGTTAGAGGCGGTAAAAAATCCCGGTTTTCAAAGCGCGTTACTTTCTATCACACGTGTTTTTCGGGAGAGGCCATCCGTCAAAAATCCCAAGAAATCAATTGAAATGGTGCGCAGATACGCCGCAAGATGATGCCAGTGGGTGATCTTCATTCGGTCGAACGCAACTAATAGATGCCGAAACGGCATACACCCGAGACCGAAAGTGCGGCTCCCCTGGAACAGGGAAATCCACATTCCTGCAACGGAAGATCGGAGCCGACAGTAGGGGGTAAGACAATGGAAATGATCGAAGGCTTTTTCGGCCTAATTGGCGATCTGACCTGGGGTTGGTCATTGGTCCCCATGCTTGTCGTGTTTGGACTGTTCATCACACTGATGACGGGTTTTGTGCAGTTTCAGTTTTTCCGGCGCATGTTCCGCGTTCTGTCTTCAAAGAACCAAAGCGGCGATCCGAACGCGATTTCGGCCCGTCAGGCCCTGCTGGTGTCCGTCGGCGGGCGAGTCGGCGGCGGGAATATCGCCGGTGTCGCAGTCGCCGTTACCTTGGGCGGTCCCGGCGCAGTATTCTGGATGTGGGCCATCGCCCTTGTCGGAATGGCGACCAGCCTCGTCGAATGTTCGCTGGCGCAGCTTTTCAAACGCAGGGAAGCAAATGGCGATTTCCGCGGCGGGCCGGCGCGTTCCATTATTCACGGGCTGGGTGAAAAATACCGCTGGCTGGCGGTCGTCTATGCTGTCTGCCTGATTGCGTCCTTTGCCATCGGCTTCAACGCTTTCCAGGGCAACACAGTCGCAGGCGCGGCGGAAGAAAGCATGGGGGTCAGCCGCTATATCACCGGCGGCCTTCTGACGGTTATCGCCGGCTTCGTGGTTTTCGGCGGCATTCACCGCATCGCAAAAGTCGCCGACATCGTCATTCCGGTGATGGCGCTTGCCTATATCCTGATCGCGATTGTCATTATCGTCATGAACATCGCCGATGTGCCGGCCGTACTGGGAACCATTTTCGCCAACGCCTTCGGCTTTGAAGAGGCAGTGGGCGGCGGCATGGGCGCGGCAATCGCCAACGGCCTGCGTCGGGGTCTGTTTTCCAACGAAGCGGGTCTTGGTTCCGCCCCGAACGTCGCGGCAACGGCGGATGTACGCCACCCCATCAGTCAGGGCATCACGCAGTCCTTTTCGGTGTTCATCGACACGATCATCATCTGCACCTGTACGGCGCTTGTTATCCTGTTGAGCGATGTCTACGTGCCGGGCGGCGACATTGACGGCGTGGTCCTGACGCAGCAATCGCTTGTGTCGCATCTGGGGGATTGGACGCAGTATTTCCTGACGTTCATCATCCTGCTCTTCGCCTTCAGCTCCATTATCTACAACTATTATCTGGGCGAGAATGCGTTGAGCGTGATCACCAAGAACCCGATGGCAATTCAGGTCCTGCGGGTCGCGATCATGGGGATTGTCTTCCTGGGCGCTGCGGCACCCGGCGCAACGGCGGTCTTTTTCTTCTCGGACCCGGCCATGGGGCTTCTGGCGCTTGTGAACCTTGTGGTCATCATGATGCTGTTGCCGACATGCCTGCGAATTCTGCAGGATTTCCGCAGACAACTGAAGGAAGGGATCGAACGACCGGTTCTAAACCCAGCGGACTTCCCCGATCTGGACATCGACCGGACCGCTTGGACCAACAAGCCGGCGGAATAGGCTGAAAGCTGACCAGGGAAAGGGTGCCTTCCAGCACTGGCGGTGACGGCACCCTTTTTCTGTCTTCATCTGATCTAGATGGCGGGAAGCCCGACCCGGGCGCGACCGTCATCCGTTTTGAGCGAAAAATCGGTACCCGCGAACTCGGCGGCATCGTCCGTACACAGGTACGCGATCGCCTTCGCAACCCAATCGGCAGGGATATGAACCGAAGGGTCCAGTTGGCTGACGGGATTGATCCCGGACGATTTAATCGACACCTGCATTTCGGTCGCAACCGTGCCGGGGCTCAAACCCACAACGCGAATTCCCCTATCCCGATATTCCTTGTCGGCACATCGCGTCAGCGACAGAACGGCGGCCTTCGTTGCGCAGTAATGGCTCCATCCTTCCAGGGCGCTGGTCGCCGCGCCGGAACTGATGTTGATGATCGTGCCGCCCCCCTGGCGTTCCATGACCGGTATTGCTGCGCGCAGCCCGAAATAGACGCCTTTCAGGTTGATATCGACGACATTCGCCCATTCATCGGGGTCGCTGTCCGCAAGCCGTGCGATTGGGTCGATGACACCGGCATTGTTGACCAGAACATCGACGCTTCCGAACCGGTCCACCGCCAGTTCGACGGCATTGCTTGCCGTGGCGAAATCGGCGACATCGCCCGAAACGGCGACGGCATTTCCACCGGATTCATTGATCTCGTGTGATATATTGCCGATCGCGCCGGCACTTCTGGCAACCAGCACGACATTCATACCCAAAGAAGAAAGATGCCGTGCGGCGGCAGCGCCAATCCCACGGCTTGCGCCGGTAATAATTGCCGTTTTTCCCTTGAATTCCATATCAACCCCCATCCGTCCCACGCATGCGCAAGATCGGCCGTTCAATTTCTGTTAGAGATGAGTAAACGCCTGATATAAGGTCACCCGGCCCGCGGGATAAGGGCCGTTGCCGAAATTTCTTACCAGTTGCGAAGGAATCTTAACTTCTTATTAAACGCCATCTGCCAATATCGATCCATGGGCACATCCTTTATGCGCAAAGGTCGCCCCAGAACTTGCAGTTAGACGCCGGATTTCACCTATGCTTCAACGCACGCAAAGATGCCAGGAACAAGCATCCGCGAAGTCGGATGCGCATGACATCCTGAAATGGCACTATAGTGCCTGCAATCCGGCCACGGACCCGGCATTGTTCGGTCCGTTTCAAAGCTTCATGGAACTCTGGATCAGCCGTCGACCGGGCACCGGCGCGCTTCCGTCGCGGTCGGATTTCGACTTCTTCGACTTTCAGGAATGGTGGGGCCGAATTTCCATCGCCAAGGTGGAACGCAACCCGCTGAATGTCCGTTTCGTGCTATGGGGGACGCGCCTGACCGAATGGTGGGGCGTCGACTACACCAACCGTGAGGTCGGCGCGCAGTCGACAACGCCCGAAGTCTGGAAACAGGTGGAGTGGCGCTATTTCGAACGAATGTGCAAAAGCCCCTTCGTCGGGCTTGCCTATGGCCCCCTGGATCAGCATGGGCGCGAAACGATCAATGTTATGGGACTGGACCTGCCCCTGGTTAAGGACGGTCTGGTACGCCATGTCCTGTCCGTGCATATCCTGATCGGTCCGCACGACACGCCCGAGACCATCATGCCAGAATGTCCGTTTGAACCGATCACGGCCCAGCTGAGCGACCAGGGAATGTAGCGCTAGACACCGCTGGAATGACGTCCGCGGCCACCGCCAAAATAGGCATCAAAGCACGCGGCGACATTCCGGACCAACGGGCGCGCGCCCTCCTCCACCCGGACGGTATATCCGTCAACATGGACCAGCCCATCTTCAATCAATCCGACCATCTTCCCGAAGGCACCGTCCAACGCATCGGGCGGCATGCCGAATCGCCGGCACGCATCCGCCAGATCGACGCACAGGTCGCACATGATCCTTTCGATGACGTGACGCCGCAGCCGGTCCTCATCCTTCAGCGCCACTCCCCGCACGGTCGCGAACTGACCCTCTTCGATCATCGCGCGGTAGCTCTGCAATGACGATGCGTTCTGGGCATATCCTTGTGGAAGGGCGCCAATCGCCGACGCGCCAAGACCGATCAGGGCTGCGGACGCGTCGGTGGTATAGCCCTGAAAATTTCGGGTAACCCCTTCTTCGACCCCGCCGGCCATGACATCGCCCGGCAGGGCAAAATGATCGAACCCGACACGAACATAGCCCGCAGCAACCAGGATGTGGGCGGCACGCGCAGCCTGTTCATAACGCGCTTCCACCCCCGGCAGGTCCTGTTCGTTGATCAGCCGCTGGTGTGTCTTCATCCACGGGACATGCGCATACCCGAACAGTGCGATCCGTTGCGGGCGCAACGTCAGTGCCTTATGCGTCATTCGTTCGACATGCGCCACGGACTGTTTCGGCAGTCCATACATCAGATCAAGATTGATGTTCCCGATCCCCGCCCTGCGCAGCCAGGCGACCGTTCGTTCCGTCACATCAAACGGCTGAATGCGGTTGATCGCACGCTGAATATCCCCATCAAATTCCTGAACACCAATGCTGACCCGATTGACACCAAGGTCGCACAGCGCCCGAACATAGTCCCCGGTGGCGGTCCTTGGGTCGACTTCGATCGCGATTTCCGCGTCGTCGGCAATATCGAAACGCGCATGCAGTCGCGTGATCGTCCGGGACCAGTCCTGCGGGGTCATGATGGTTGGACTGCCACCGCCCCAATGGACGAAACCGACCGGCTGTTCCCGGGCCAGCGCGTCTGCCACCATGTCGATTTCACGCAGCAACAGGTCAACATATCGCGCGACCGGATCATACCGGTTCACAACCTTGGTAAAACAGCCGCAGTACCAGCACATTTCCCGGCAGAACGGGACATGCAGATAAAGCGACAGTGACATTCCGTCGGGAATAGCCGCCAACCAATCGCGATAGGTGGCCGGGTTGACCGAGTCGGTAAAATGCGGGGCTGTCGGGTAGCTGGTATAGCGCGGCAACGCGCCGCCATACTTTACTGCCAGCGACCCAGCATCCCTGTCCCCATACGATTGAATGACGCCCATAGCGTTTGCCCCCCCGGCCACTTCGATTCCGATGGACAGGGGAATCCCATACCGGCGCGTCTTCGTCTTTGACGCACGTCAAACCATCAGAATCCAAATCAGGCAGCGGTCGCGGAACTCTTTCCCAGGGCCCGGACATAGTTCACGTGAAACCGGACATAACCGGCTTCCGTAACCCCCAGATGGTCGCGCAGAATCGCATGAAACTCCGGAAGTCTGTGAAACGGTACGGCGGGAAATGAATGATGTTCGATATGGTAGGGCATGTTCCAGGCAAGCAACCGCACGACCGGGTTCGTATATGTGGTCCGCGTATTCAGGAGCATGTTTGACACCTGCGGGCATCCGGCATGTTCCGCCAGAAGATAAAGCCGAAGGAACGGCTGTCCCAACAGGACCGGCAGGATCCAGGCATAGACCAGAACCGGTGACCCCAACGCGGCGAACAGACCGGTAAGCCCTGCATATAGGGCCAGCATCAGACGTGCCTCACGAACGATGCGGGGTCGGTTCATCTCCGCAACATACGGATAGTCGACCCGGCCGAGGGCGTTCCGGAACAATGTCGTAATTTGCGACTTCCAGACCGGAACCCCGCTTAGATGCACCAGATATGCCGCCGCACTATCGGGCTTCGGCGCCTGCAGTTCCGGGTCCCGGTCCGGGTCCTGGGTAAAGCGGTGATGATCGGCATGAAACTGGCGGAACCAGTCCGGCGGCAGGACGATCAAAAAGCCGCAAACCCAGGCGACGGCCTTGTTGAGCCAAAGGGTTCGGAACACGGTCCGGTGGGACGTTTCGTGCAACAGCGTGAAGCAGAAGATGATCAGGATCCCCTGTGGCAGGACCAAAACCTGCCAAAAAGGCACCTGGGCTGCGATGGCACCGCCTATCAAAAATATAGGGGCCCAGTGGGCGGCCAGACGGGTCAGCCCCTTGCCATCCGACTTTTCCGTCAGATAGGCCCGCTGTTCGGCGTCTAGCCCGCGCAGAATGTCCCGATGGTCCATGAAACCACCGTTACAACGAAACCTTCCGGCCTGTCCATTGCAGCAATTGCAGGTCTAGCCAAACCGATAGCTGGAGGCCGTTACCCCGCCGAACAATCCGACGTCATGATATATGCGCGTGGCCGCCCCATCTTCAGCCGCGCCAAGGGCGACGAACAGGGGGACCAGATGGTCTTCCTGCGGGTGACAGGTCCGCGCATGGGGCGCGCCTTCCCATCCTTCCAACGCGGCGCGCCTGGCGGCGGGGTCCAATGCCATAACGTCGGCCAGCCATCCGTCGAATGCTTCCGACGGCGCCCTTGCCTGCGGCCCCAGCATACGCAGGTTGTGGAAGCTGAGGCCGGAACCCACGATGATCACCCCTTCGTCCCGTAGCGGCGCCAGCGCACGGCCCGCCGCAAAATGTTCCGCCGGGTCATAACCATGGCGCAGGCTTACCTGAAAAACCGGGATGTCGGCGTCGGGAAACATGATGGCCAATGGCGCGAACGTGCCGTGGTCGAACCCTTGCGTTTCGTCAACCCGTGCCGGCAGGCCCGCCCCCCGCAACAGTTCCATCGTCCGCTGCGCCAATGCAGGCGCACCGGGCGCGGGATAGCTGACGCGATAGGTTTCTTCCGGAAAGCCGTAATAATCATACACCATGGGCGGATTGGGCGACCCCATGACGGCAAATGCCTCCTCCTCCCAATGGCCGGAAATAAACAGGAGCGCCTTCGGCCTTTCCGGAAATTCGGCGACCATTCGTTTCAGCGACTCCTCCAGGTTCGCAAACCGGGCACGCCAGTCCGGAAGCCAGGGCCAGGGACCACCGCCATGGGAAATGAAATAGGTCGGCAAACTATTGGACACTTTCGAACACTCCTGTCGTCATCTCAAAGGCAACATAAGTGTTTCTGTGCATGTGATAATTGGATAAATTTTATAAACTCTGTTTCCGAAAATGCCTCTATCGATGTTTTTTTGTATCGTGAAGCACCGTCAACGCTCCACACCAAGCCGCGGAAGTTAGCTGATTGCATCCCGAAAGGCGCCAACGCCCCCCTGCCCCAAGGCGGGGATCAGCCGGGTGATCCTTTTGACATCCCAATCCCACCAGCGCACATCCAACAGGAACCGAATGTCGTCATCGGCGAAGCGTTTGCGGATGGGGCGCGCGGGATTACCGCCTACAATTGTATAGGGCGGGACATCTTCGGTTACCACGCTGCGCGCGGCAATGATCGCGCCGTCGCCGACATGCACGCCCGGCATGAAAAGCACGTCATAGCCGATCCAGACATCGTTTCCGATGATCGTATCGCCCTTGTTTTCCCCCGACAGTTCCCCGTCGAAACGTCCCGCCCAATCACCACCGAACGCCGCGAACGGATAAGTCGATGCACCGCCCATTCCATGATTGGCGCCGTTCATGACAAAGGTGGCCTTTGCCGCGATCTGACAGAATTTGCCGATCACCAGCCGGTCGCCGACAAAATCGAAATGGTAAAGGACGTTGTCTTCAAACCGTTCCGGTCCGGCCGGGTCGTCATAATAGGTGTAGTCCCCCACCGTAATCATCGGGTTGGTTATGACATTTTTCAGAAATACCAATCGATCGATATCGCGGATGGGAAACCGCGTTGCGGGGTCGGGTATCGCCATTTCGCTAGCTTCCCTGGATGGCCAATGAAAACGGCCCCCCAGAAATCCAGGGGGCCGTCAGTCTTACGCTTTAGGATCGGATCACATCAAGTCAAAGCGATCCGCATTCATGACCTTGGTCCAGGCCGCGACGAAATCTTTGACGAATTTATCGCCATTGTCGTCCTGCGCATAGACTTCGGCATAGGCCCGAAGGATGGAGTTGGACCCGAAAACCAGATCCGCGCTGGTGGCCGTCCACTTGACGGCGCCCGACTTCCGGTCGCGAACCTCATAGGTGTCACCGGCGACGGGGTGCCAGCTGTTCGCCATGTCGGTCAGGTTGACGAAAAAATCATTCGTCAGTTGTCCGACACGATCCGTGAAGACACCATGTTTCGTGCCGCCGTGGTTCGTCCCCAGGACACGCATGCCGCCGACCAGAACGGTCATCTCCGCGGCGGTCAGGCCCAGCAGTTGCGCGCGGTCCAGCATCAGTTCTTCCGGTTTGACGGCATATTTTTCTTTCTGCCAGTTCCGGAACCCGTCTGCGAGCGGCTCCAGCACGTCGAAAGAGTCCGCGTCGGTGTCCGCGTCCGTCGCGTCGCCACGACCCGGCGCAAACGGTACCTCGACACTGCTACCGGCAGCCTTGATCGCCTGCTCAAGTCCGACATTGCCGCCCAGGACGATGACGTCGGCAATCGACGCACCGGATTCCTTGGCAATCGGCTCAAGCACGCCCAGCACTTTCGCCAGCCGGGGCGGTTCGTTGCCTTCCCAATCCTTCTGCGGGGCAAGACGGATTCGTGCACCATTGGCGCCGCCCCGCTTGTCGGACCCACGGAAGGTCCGCGCGCTGTCCCAGGCGGTGGTAATCAGTTCCGCCGCTGACAGGCCGCTGTTGACGATTTTTGCCTTTACCGCGGCCACATCATAGTCGGTGTTGCCCGCCGGGATGGGGTCCTGCCAGATCAGATCTTCCGCCGGCACGTCCGGGCCAAGGTAGTTTACCTTGGGGCCCATGTCGCGGTGGGTCAGCTTAAACCAGGCCCGTGCAAAAGTGTCGGCGAAATAGTCGGGGTCAGCCATGAATTTGCGGCAGATCTTGTTGTAGATCGGGTCGACCTTCATGGACATGTCCGCGTCGGTCATCATCGGCATGCGCCGCACCGACGGATCGGTGGGATCGACCGGCATTTTGTCTTCCGGCATGTCGACCGGCTTCCACTGGTTTGCACCGGCGGGCGACTTGGTCAGTTCCCATTCGTAATTGAACAGATAGTCGAAATAACCCATGTCCCACTGCGTCGGGTTCTGGGTCCACGCGCCTTCGATACCGGAGGTGTGGGCGTTGGTCGCCTTGCCATCCAGCGCATCATTCATCCAACCAAAACCCTGATTTTCGATACCCGCGCCTTCCGGTTCCGGACCGACATTGGCGCCCGCGGCGGTACCATGTGCCTTGCCAACGGTATGACCGCCGCATGTCAGGGCCGCCGTTTCTTCGTCGTCCATCGCCATGCGGGCGAAGGTCTCACGAACCAGCTGGCCGGTCTTCGCGGGATCGGGCTTTCCATCCAGACCTTCGGGGTTGACGTAGATCAGGCCCATATGGACGGCCGCCAGCGGATTGTAGAGCGACTTTGCATCGTCATTGTCACCGAAGCGGTTCTTACTATCGGCCAGCCATTCGTCTTCGGCGCCCCAATTTACATCCTGCTCCGGCGCCCAGATATCCTCACGACCGAAACCGAAGCCGAACATCTTCAGACCCATCGATTCATAGGCCATGTTGCCCGCCAGAATAATCAGGTCGGCCCAGGAAAGCGCGTTGCCGTATTTCTTTTTCACGGGCCACAGCAGACGCCGCGCCTTGTCCAGGTTGCCGTTGTCAGGCCAGCTGTTGAGCGGTGCGAAGCGAATGTTGCCGGACCCGGCACCCCCGCGACCGTCACCCATGCGATAGGAACCGGCGGAATGCCATGCCAGCCGGATCATCAGTCCACCGTAATGACCCCAGTCGGCCGGCCACCATTCCTGACTTTCCGTCATCAGCGCCTTCACGTCCGCCTTAACGGCTTCGAAGTCCAGCCCCTTGACCGCCTCACGGTGGTTATAGTCCGGGTCCATCGGGTTGGTCCGTGCACCGTGCTGATGCAGGATGTCCAGGTTCAGCGCGCGGGGCCACCATTTGGTGACGGGCGCATCCGCCGACGTGTTACCGCCGTGCATGACGGGGCATTTGATCTCATTCATGGCATTCCTCCTTGTTCTGCGGGCCGCACAGTGCCACTGCTTAGTTAAGAACAATTCTAAACTATTTTCCTAATTTAGAACAATTCTAATAACAGTCAACATGGGGATTGAAATTTTGTGTGCGGTCTGGCCTTCCCGCCCCTCGACGGCCTGCGATTCACACGGTGGATCAGGTGCCCGGCGTGCGAATTTCGGGCACCCCGTACATCGCAAGTTTCAGGCTTTCGGCGATACGCTCAGCGCGTTCGACGAACAGGGGCGCCACCTCCGCCGGGCAGATTTCTTGCGTACTTTCGCGGAACAGGTGCAACCAGATTTCAAAATGTTCCGGCCGCACTGTCTTTAGGGCCAGGTGTTTCGGGACCGGCTGTCCCTTATAGCGCCCGCTCATCATCATTACGGACGACCAAAAAGACATCATCGTCTGCAGGTGCGGTTCCCAGTCCGCAGGTATCGCCGCCGCGAATATCGGACCCAGGGTTCGGTCCTCACGGATCCGCAAATAGAAATGTCGAACCAACCTTTCGATCATCTGGTCGTTGATATCCGGATGCAAAGGGGCGCGATTCGGATGCGGCGCGGGAGAAGCATGGATTTCCGTCATGGACCCCGCCCCTATGCCCGTTCGTCCGCAATTTCCGCGTGATCGACCCCGACCGGCGTTTCCCCACGCCGCAAAGCATCGGCAAAGCCGTGATTGCGGTCCCGGTGCCCGGCTTCGTCCGCGCGCACCGCCAACACGACATCACGTAGCGTCGCATCGGGGGGCAGATTCCAATAGTCGATTGCGATCTTTGGCGCCGGGACATTGGAATGGTGCCCCCGGTCGATCTGGGTCAGATACTGCGTATAGCTGGCCACCGCCTCCTCTTCGAAATATCCGACGACCCGATGGGCGGTCTTGGGTGTGAAGAGATAGAGCCAGAAATAGAAATTATAGAACACGGCCTGCGTCACCATGATGACCACCCGTTCCGCCAATGTCGGCTTTGCGATATGGACGAAAGTCATCAGATGCATGCGCTCATTCTCCGCCTCGTCCAGAAGTTCGCGCACGAACCCCCTGTCGTCGCGAATATGGCGCAGAACCTTCAGATGCTGTAGCAGCCCGCCCACCATACCGGGGACAGCCGCCACCGTTTCAAGTACGACCGCGCGGTGACCGTAGCGACCGGCAAAAAACCGGTCGGCCACAAAACGAAGCGCCTTTACGAACCCGAAGGCAACACGGTCGCCCAAGTCTGCCGGCACATGGTGCCGGGCAGCATCCATCGGTTTTGTCATTTCGACACCTCCATTAAAGATGCATTTTCAATACACCATATATGCGCGCACTTGATTAAAAGCAATAATTAAAATACATCTTATTCCGACAATTATGGAAAACATACGATGCGCTTCACCCGCCATACCGACTATGCCTTGAGGGTTCTGATGTTCCTTGCCCTGAAACCTGGGAAGGAACTATCGACAATCAAGGAAATCGCCGACCGCTACGGAATTTCGGAAAACCACCTGATGAAGGTCGTCCATAGGCTGGGTCTGCACGGCTATGTCGAAACGGTAAGGGGCAGAAATGGCGGACTGAAACTCGCCCGTGCGCCGGAAGACATCAACCTGGGCGCGGTCGTTCGAAGCTGTGAGGATGACATGCGGCTGGTCGAGTGTTTCGACCCGGACACCAATACCTGTCCCATTGCACCAGCCTGCATGTTACCCGGAATTCTGGACGAAGCGCTGGCCGCATTCATGGCGGTCCTGGATCAGCACACACTGGATGAGCTGATGGCGCCGCGAAGAAGATTGTGCGACATACTTTTGCCGTTGCCGGAAGCCGCGGCGACGGGTGACCAATCCCATTGAGACATTAACCTAAAGACTTCATCTTGCAGGCTTATGGAGTGCCCTTGGGAATCATTTCCAGATTACCAAAATGAAAGTCAGGATCATTAACCCTTAACGGTCAAACCGCCTCGCCACACGCATGGCCGGATGCCCATGCCCACTGGAAATTGAAGCCGCCCAGATGACCGGTTACATCGACAGATTCGCCAATAAAATAAAGGCCCGGCACCGCATTTGCCTCCATCGTCTTTGATGACAGCTCGCGGGTATCGACGCCGCCCAGCGTCACTTCCGCCTTGCGCAGCCCCTGCGAGCCGCTGGGGGTAACACGCCAGTTGTTGATTTGCGCGGCGACGCGCGCCAGCGCCTTGTCGGAGATTTCCGCCATGCGACCATTGCAGCCCGTCATTTCTGCCAGCCGAAGGGCCAGGCTTCGGGGCAGGAAAGACGACAGGACCGTTTGTACCTCCTTGCGGGGTTGATCGCGTTTCGCGGCCTTCAGGGTGTCCAGCGCATCCACGCCCGGCAACAGGTCGATCGACAGCGTGTCCCCGTCCCGCCAGTAGGAAGATATCTGCAGGATTACCGGCCCGCTGAAACCCTGATGGGTGAACAAAAGCGCCTCGTCAAAACGTGCCTTCCCCAATTCCGCGCGCGCATCCAGCGAAACCCCGGACAGCCCCTGCAACTGCCCCATGGTCACGTCGTCAAAGGTCAGTGGCACCAGTCCTGCGCGCGGTTCAATGACATTCAACCCGAACTGCCGGGCGATGTCATAGGCAAAACCACTTGCCCCCATCTGCGGGATCGCCGGGCCGCCGGTCGCGACCACGACCGCATCCGCGCCATAGTTGCCGCGGTCCGTCGCAACGCGGAACCTAGGTCCATCCCCTTCCGTACGCTCTACCGATTGAACATTGGTGGATGTCTGAACGGTCGCATCCCGCGCTTCGTCCAACAGCATGGCGACGATATCGCGGGCGGACGTGTCACAGAACAGCTGGCCGTGATCGCGTTCGTGATAGGCAATCCCGTACCGTTCCACCAGATCGATGAAGTCGTATTGCGTGTACCGCTTCAGCGCGGAAATGCAAAAATGCGGATTGTCGGACAAAAAATTGGCAGGGCTTAGATGGCGGTTGGTGAAATTGCACCGCCCACCGCCGGAAATCAGGATCTTTTCCCCAGGCTTCCTGGCGTGGTCCAGGACGATGACCCGCCGCCCGCGCCGGGCCGCACGGGCCGCGCACATCAGCCCCGCCGCGCCGGCACCCAGAATGATCACGTCAAAGTTCTGCATGAAAGATGTTCGGCGCCAGCGGGAATCAGCAAATTGTGGTGCATACGAACGTGAGGTCTACCAATAGATCAGCAGAATTACAGCCCCGTTCTCACTTCCGGCCTCGTGCATATACCCTGGCGCCCGTATCGCATAATCACCGACGCCGTAGGTTCGGTCCTGATCATAGAAACTGCCTTCCAGAACAAACAGCTCCTCGGTCTCCTCATGGGCATGCATTTCTGAAAAGCTGCCGGGTTCGGCCTTCATGAGCAGGGTCCGCCGGCTGCCGGATTCGAACAGCGGCTTCATAAGAAACCCGGGCACCCCGCTTTCTTGCCAGTCACAGCCCGCGCTTGAGGCATAGAGTGTTTCCGCCACCGGCATCGAAAGCGATTCGGTGGAACTTTTGTCATGAAAGGGATCGGTCATGAAGCAGCCTCCCGGAAGCATTCAACCGGCAAAAATGATTGCCAGCCTATCAGGCATCCAATGGTGCGCCAATCATGCGTGAACCGGTTTCCGGGCAAGGTGACGGCCTTTGGAACGATCTGGGCCAGCCAAGCAGCCGCTGCGCGTCGAAAGCAATCGGCGAGCGCGATGAGAGAATGTTTTTCGGTGAGGATACGGATGCGCCAGGACTAGTCGACGTCACCGTCAACATAGACCCAGCCCTGCCCTTCCCGCCGGAAACGGCTGGTTTCCGACAGGCGGCCTTTCCTGTTTCCCGTCCGCCAGTTGGCGGTGAACCGGACGATTGCAGTGTCTGGACCCGTCATCTCGTGCCGGTCGATCTTTAGGCCCGTCCACACCTGGTCCGCATCCAGGTCGAGGGTCGGAGGCCGGGTTTCAACGGCCCAGCTTTTCATCAGATAGGGAACGTTTCCCCGACTGAACGCGCAATAGCGCGACCGCATAAGCTCTTCGGCATTCCTTGCCGGTGACCCGGAATGAAGCCGCCCGCAACATCCGATATAGCTTTCACCGCTTCCGCAGTCGCAGGGTTCGAACAACCATTTCCTCCTACAACAGCGATGATCCACCCGGACATACAATGGTTCCCTACTCGCCGGAACACCGAACATTTCCAGTATCACGCGACCGGAGTAATGATAATCCGGATCAATGGATTCCTATTTAGGCAAATACTTGTAATTTATAAAGATACATCGATCATTATTGGATTTCCAATAATCACTGACTTCGGATCTTTTTGTAATCATCCGTCAACATTCCGCTATAGCCCCAGTTTTCGTCCGCAATTTCGTCAATGACGATATGGATCGTGTCGGCTTTCTTTCCCATTCTCTCAACAAGGCTATTGGTGATATCTTCGACCAGCCCTTTCTTCTGATCGCGTGTGGCCCCCTGCAGAATCTTTACGTTCACATACGGCATCGGAATACCTTTTCCTAGTTGGTTTCAGGGTTCCTCAATCACTCGAATTCGAATTGGGTAAACCACTTCGTTTTCGGTGGGCGACCTTCAGAAGAGGCATAAAAACAAAGGGCTGCATCTCTGCAACCCTTCGTTTCCATCACTACTGATGTAGCCTGGCGATTAACGCTTCGAGAACTGGAAGCTGCGGCGGGCCTTGGCGCGGCCGTATTTCTTACGTTCGACCTTACGATCGTCGCGGGTCAGGAACCCGGCCGACTTCAGCGCCGGGCGCAGCGTCGGTTCGAAATTGACCAGCGCGCGGGAAATCCCGTGACGCAGGGCGCCGGCCTGACCGGAAAGTCCCCCGCCCTTGACCGTGCAGCTTACATCGAACTGGTCGACGCGGTCGGTCTGTTCGAACGGCTGGTTCAGGATCATGCGCAGAACCGGGCGGCCGAAATAAACATCCAGCTCCTTACCGTTGACGGTGACCTTGCCGGAACCCGGCTTGATCCAGACGCGTGCAACGGCGTTCTTGCGGCGACCGGTCGCATAGGCACGGCCATATTCGTCTTTCTGAGGTTCGGCGGGCGAAACAGCCTCGGCGACCACAGCGGCGGCAGCTTCCGCACCAGTGACGGCGCTCAGCTGTTCGGAAAGGGATTGTTGCTCGTCAGCCATGATCAGCGGCTCCGCTTATTCTTCGGGTTGCGCGCGGCAAGGTCCAGGGCGACCGGCTGCTGCGCTTCGTGAGGGTGTTCAGTACCGGCATAGACACGCAGGTTTTTCATCTGCTGACGGCCCAGCGGACCGCGCGGCACCATGCGTTCGACGGCCTTTTCGATGACCCGCTGCGGGAACTGGCCGCTGAGGATCTGACCGGCGGTACGGCTTTTGATGCCGCCCGGATAGCCGGTGTGCCAATAGTAGTTCTTGTCCGACAGCTTGCGGCCCGTCAGGCGCACCTTGTCGGCGTTCACGACGATCACGTTGTCGCCACAGTCGACATGCGGCGTATAACCGGCCTTGTGCTTGCCGCGAAGGATCTTGGCAATCTCGCTCGCCATGCGGCCGAGCACCATGTCCTCGGCATCGACGATGTACCAGGTCTTCTGGACCTCCGCCGGTTTCATTGAATAGGTCTTCATCGTTCCAACCCGCTTGATCAAATTGTTCGGGGCCGAACCTTCCTGGCCCGGCGACCGGCGGGTAATATATCGCGGCCCGCGCGCCGTCAACACCTGTTTTTGCACCACACCAAAAGAAATTGTAATAAAATCAATTACTTAAAATAGCGGTATTATTTTACCACACAAATTCGCGCCGGATTTCGCATTTCCGGGTGAAAATCAGCGTGGCGGGATCGAATATGTTCCCGTCACATGGGCGCACAGGTCGGTTTCCCCCTCCGCGCGAATATCGACCTTTCCGACCGCCAGCCGCTTGCCGCATTTCAGTAGTTGCACGGTCGCGATCAGGTCCCGTTCCGCCGGTTTGCGCAGAAAATCGATGGTCATGTTCGTCGTCACAGCCAGTTCCACCGGTCCGATGACCGCCAGCACGGCGATATACAGTGAAAAGTCCGCCAGCGCGAACATCGCCGGGCCGCTGATCGTGCCGCCGGGCCGGATATGACGGGCGTCATAGGGCAGCCTGATCCGGGCATTTCCGTCATCGTCATAGCTTTCGACAACGAACCCATAATGTTCGGCAAAGGGCGCATCGGTCGAAAGAAGCCGGTCCAATGCTTCCCGCGGCAGGTTCGTGGACGACATGGCACTGTCCTGAAATTGTTTGAATGCCCAGTGTTGCTATCAATACGGCACGCCTTGAACAAGCACCGGATTTGCCCGACACTGATGCCCTACCGGAACGATGGGAAATGTGGCCCATGGCAAACCTTGCAGAAAAATCCGATACACCTGACCAACTTGTCCTGCGTCGCCAGGACGGTGCGGTTGCGACGCTGACCATGAACCGGCCCGGGGCGTATAACGCGCTTTCGATTGCCCATATGGATGCCCTTCAGGCGGAACTGGATGCAATCGACCGGGACGAAACGGTCGCCGTCGTCGTGATCGAAGGGTCCGGTCGCGGTTTCTGTGCCGGCCATGACCTGAAGGAACTACAGGCAAACCCCGAAAAACCCTTTCGGGAAAAGACGTTCGAGACCTGTTCCCGTCTTATGCTGTCCATAACGAAACTGCGTCAGCCGGTCATCGCAAAGGTGCATGGCATCGCGACGGCGGCCGGGTGCCAACTGGTCGCGACCTGCGATCTGGCAATCGCGGCCGACAGCGCGAAGTTCGGAACGCCGGGCGTTAATATCGGCCTTTTCTGTTCGACGCCGATGGTCGCGCTGAGCCGCGCCGTTCACCCAAAACTGGCGATGGAGATGCTGCTAACCGGGGACCTGATCGACTGTGCCCGTGCCGTGGAAATCGGGCTGATCAACCGCGCGGTGCCCGAGGCGGAGCTTGATGGCGCAGTCGCGGCACTTGCCGCCCAGATCGCATCCAAGTCGCACAAGGTTTTGAAGGTCGGGAAGGAAGCATTCCATCGTCAGATCGAAATGGACCTTGCCGACGCCTATCGATATACCGGGGGCGTCATGGTCGGGAACCTGGAAATGGCCGACGGCAAGGAAGGCATCGCCGCCTTTATCGAAAAGCGACCGCCCCTCTGGTCCAACGAATAGGAAAAGTCCCCCGAATGTCCGCGCCCGTCGATTTCGACCATCATTCAGACTATTACGCCGATGCCTATATCCGCGACATTCTGCGGGATGCGAAGGTATTCGCCTGTGTCGGCGCCAGCGCGAACTGGAACCGGCCCAGCTATTTCGCATCCAAATACCTGATCCAGAAAGGTTATCGGGTTATTCCGGTCAATCCGCGCGCCGCTGGACAGGACATCCTTGGCGAAACGGCGGTCGCATCGCTTTCCGATATCGATGTGCCCGTCGATGTCGTCCAGCTGTTCCGCCGCCCCGACCAGGTCGAAGGCGTGGTGGATGAGGCGCTGTCCCTCACACCACAGCCGAAGGTCGTTTGGATGCAGTTGGCGGTCGTCAATCACGCGGCCGCGGACAAGGCGGAAGCAGCGGGGCTGAAGGTCGTCATGAACCGGTGTCCGAAAATCGAATATGCCAGACTGTCGGGGGAACTCGGCTGGAACGGGTTCAATACTCGGGTGATCACGGCCAAGAAACGGGCCATCTGACCGCCCCTGTCAGTCGAACAGGCACAGAACCGCGTAGCAGCTGTCGAACCCGAGTCGAAAGACCCCGTAAAAGATCAGGTCAAGCAGGACCATGGCCAGCATGAACAAGCCGACGCCGCGCCAGGTCAGCCGGAACCGCCCGCCGGACCGCACCGCACGCCCGCCACCGGATTCGACTGGCCCCGCCTGCCGCCGTCTTTTGCTTTCACCCATGATGCACCCTCACCTGATCTGATCCGTACATGAGCACGATCCAATTGGATTGGGAAAGCCCCGAAGAAGCCGCCTGGCGAAAGGCTTTTGCCAGGATGCCGCGGTCTACCGTATTTCAATGCTGGTCCTGGGGCGCAGCCGTTGCCGCAATGGGGGATGCAACGGTCCGGCGGGCCGACATCTTAAAGAACGGGCGGCCGGTCGGTCTGGTCCAGGTATTCGAGGAACGGCGCCTGGGGTTGTTCACGCTGGGAAAGGTCCTTCGCGGCCCGTTGTTTCACCAGCCCGTGATGCCGGAGGATCGGATTGCCGCGCTGGTTCAGCTTTCCCGGCAATATCCGTTGCGCCGTTTGAAACGGTTTTCTGTCCTGCCGGAACTGCCGGATGGTCCCGCAGCCCGCGGCCTGTTGCGAGACGCCGGGTTCCACGCGGCGTTCGGTCCATATGAAACGGCGTGGCTGGACCTGACGAAACCGACGGGGGAAATTCGCGCCAACCTTCGCCAGAATTTTCGCAACCAGCTTGTAAAGGCCGAAACAGCGGACATTCGCGTGACCGAACCGGACGACCCGCGCCCCCTATTGGCCCACTATGAGACACAGAAACACGCCGTCGGTTATGCCGCGCCCGAAGGTGCCTTGATCGCCGCCCTGCCCGACCGCGATCTGTTCAGCCTGGAAGCGCGGCTGGACGGCAGAGATGAACCGGTCGCGGCTGTCCTTTTCATTCTGCATGGGCGCAGCGCCACATATCAGGTTGGCTGGACCAGTGACCGGGGCCGCGCGGCGCACGCGCATAACCTTCTGCTTTGGCGGGCGATCAGCATGCTGGCGGACAAGGGCATTCGCGACCTGGACCTTGGCGGGTTCGATTGGACCCATGCAGCCGGGGTCGCGCATTTCAAGGCCGGTCTGGGCGGTGAACCTTTTATCCTTCCCGGCACCTACGTATAGTCCGGCAAATTTTCCCCATCGGAGCAAACATCATGGCTTTTCCCGATCCTTCCAGCTTGAGCCGCAGTGACGTTGAAACCGGCACCGTCCTGGCACCGAAGTTCGATCAGAACGGGCTGGTTCCCGCCATTGCAGTCGATTCCGGAAACGGTCAGGTCCTTATGATGGCCTATATGAATGCCGAAGCACTGGAAAAGACCCTTTCGACCGGTGAAGCACACTACTGGTCCCGCAGCCGGGGGGAACTTTGGCACAAGGGCGCGACGTCCGGTCAGGTCCAGATTGTCCAGGAAGTCCGCATCGACTGCGACCAGGATACGGTTCTGCTGTCCGTCCGGCCGCAGGGAGACGGCGGCTGCTGTCATGTCGGATTCCGGACCTGCTTCTTCCGCCGGGTCGATGACGACGGGCGACTGGTGACGGATCAGACGGCGCCGTAGGACGAAAGTTCGATCAGGTTGCCGTCCGGGTCGCGGAAATAGACGGACCGGATCGGGCCCTTGGCGCCAGTCCGTGCAACCGGTCCCGGATCAAGCGGCGTCACTCCGCATGCCCTTAGGTGAGCCAACACGACATCCGGTTCTTCTTGCGTAATGAAACACAGATCTTCCGTGCCCGGCTGTGCGATGCGCGCCAGATAGCCGATGTCATTGCCGGATTCCGGATGAAGATTGATTTTCTGGTCGCCGAAGACCAGCGCCACCCTGGTGCCTTTCGGGCCGAACGTTTCGCGCGTCATGCCCAGAACCTTTTCATAGAAACGGCAGGTCGCTTCAATGTCGCGCACGGTCATGACCAGGTGGTCCAATCGATCGATGCGCAGCGTCATCGCGTTACTCAGCCGCGGCGGGCTGTGCCGTCGCCTGGTACTGCCGGCTGCGGGGCAATGACATCGCTACCAGCACGACCGCCGCGGCGGCCAATGCATACGCGGTCAGAAGCGGTGTGAAATCGCCCGTTGCCTCCCGCGTTCTGGTGATCAGCAATAGGCCCAGCGGCGCCGCACCGAAGGACACAACGAACTTAATTCCAAATGCGACCCCCTGGTGTGCCGCCGGCGCAAATCGCGACAGCATCAGGTTTTCCGCCGGCAGGATTGCGGTCCCTGCCATGGCAAGGCCGACAGCCGCCAAGCCAAGCGGAATACCGCTGAACTCAGCCAGGATGAAAAGCAACGGTGCCTGGAACATCCACAGGCTCACATAAATCAGTTTAAGGCTGAACCGGTCGGCCAGATATCCGCCAACAAGCTGCATCACCGCGCCGGCGCCATAAACAACACCGACTGTGGTACCCACCAGACCGATTTCCCCGCCCAGCAGGTCGACCATCCGTTCTTCGAACAGTTTCGGCATGACGTTCTGGACAGTGTTGTAGATTAGTCCCAGGACGAACATCGGGATCAGCATGACCGCGACCGCCTTCAGGTTCCCGCCGGAATCGGCCTGGGCCGCGCGTTCCGCCGATACTTTTGCCCCTTCGGCGATGCGGCCGGTGCAAAGCGAATACAGCATCGCAATTCCGATAGCGAGGCAGACCGTACCGGGAATGGCGAACGCGCCGCGCCAGCCGAACCCTTCGATCAGCCAGCCGGTGATCATCGCGGCCCCGGCCGCGCCCAGCCCACCGAAAATGCCATTCACGGCAAGTCGCATCCCGGTTCTGCCCGCGCTGGTCTTGATAACCCACGGGATTCCGACCGGATGATAGATCGCGCCGAACAGGCCAAGCCCGCCCAGGAAAATCATCAGGGCAAGACCGGTTTCCACAAACGCACAGGCCAGCGTCGCAAAGCCCATACCGATGAACATGATGATCAGCATTCCGGGACTGGACCAGCGGTCCGCCAACCGCCCCGCAGGCAGTGCGGCAAGGCCGATCAGCAGCGCCGCCGGGAACCAAAGTTCCATCAGCGACTCATAGGATGTTTCCCAGTCCCTTTCGATCGCCAGGACGATGGTGAAATACATCGCCGCGAAATAATGAAACAGGAAGTGGCCCACGTCTGAAAACGCGGCCGCAAGCCGAGCTGAAGGCACACGATTTGTCATCATGGCGCTAAAATCTCACCATTCCCTTAAGGCGGCAAGACGCCGGTTTGAACAGGTGCTGTGACCGGATATCGCGATGCGCCGGTCAGGAAAACCGGCGGGGTATTGCTTCGTCTATCGTCCGGGTGCCTACCAGATCTTCGCCATCATGGGCCGTCAATTCCGATTGAACGCGCCATTCGTCACGACCGGATGTCATCGTCGTCCGGCTTTGGATGCCTGCGCGCCAATCGCCACGCCGAATTTCGATAGTCACAGCCATCGTTCCGCCGGCGGAAAGCGGGTCGTCTTTTTCGACCCAATAATCCTGTCTGGCG
Source organism: Alphaproteobacteria bacterium (assembly GCA_040217575.1). Taxonomy (GTDB): domain Bacteria; phylum Pseudomonadota; class Alphaproteobacteria; order UBA8366; family Aestuariispiraceae; genus Pacificispira. Next base: position 429,707 of record JAVJPW010000005.1, read on the forward strand.
CTGGTTTCGACTTCGACGCCACTTTCTTCAATCCGATAGGCACCGTCGTCTTTCACATAGGTTCTGGTCGTTCGACCTGTAACCGGATCGGTCGATATGGTCCTTTCACGACCCACGGGCTTCAGAACCGTGACATCAAACCCGCCAGGAACCGCAGGCGGCGCGAATGGATGCTGCGCGCCCTCACCTGCCCCGTCCGGAAGGATGGGTAGGGTCAGGGAAACCGTTTCCAGTTCCGCCGTCAGGGTCGATGCGTCCGGCGCCGGCCAGATCAGCGGCCAGGCATTGGTCGCCAGCGAGATGCGCATCGTGTGCCCAGCATCGAAACGCTGTGCAACGTCGATCAGTTTGACCGTCACGTCCATCGGCTCGTCAGGGGAAATCGGTTTCGGTTCACCCAGACCGTCGCGGTGTTTCAGGTTCAGGACACCATAGGTAACTCGCGTTGCCCGTCCGTCCGGCGCAACATCTGACATTCGCACAATCAGATGTCCGGTCGGACGATTACAGGACAGCCGCACCCGCAACACCGGCGCACCGCATATGTCCAGCGGGGCGGCAAAGACACCGGTTTCAAACACCGATGCGCCGTCCTCCTCCGCCGTTTGGTCCAACGGCATTTCCGGGCCGACGCCATGCGGCAACCACTCACCGCCTGTTGCCCCGCTGATCAGCGGGGACCGAAAACTGTTGCTTGGACCGTCAACTGGCGTGAGGGCGATGTCAGACCGTTCCTCAATCCCCTTGCCCGGCCATTGGGCGAATGAAATCCAGCGCCCGGACCTTTCTTCATAATCCTGTGCCGGGGGTGCGGCACCACGCAGCCAGAGCCATATCGGCCTTTCCGCATCAATTCCGTTCGGCACATCCTTCAACCACCGGTCCCACCAGCGCGTCGCGTCCTGAAGAAACCCGATGCGCGGCCCGGGGCGCGCAATGTGCGGATAGGTGTGGGCCCACGGGCCGACGACAACCCGACGGGGGACACGCAGACCCGCGGCCATGCGCATCGCCGCGGCAGCATATCCGTCCGCCCACCCACCTATTACATAGACCGGGCATTGAATGGCGCCGTAGTCTTCCGCGACCGATGCATGCCGCCAGTAATCATTCCGAAACTGGTGACCGGCCCAGTCGCGAAGCACAAATGGCGCGTTTTCAATCCGTTCCTTCCATCGGTCGCCCCAGCCTTCGCCTGTCACCCATGGCAGGGGCGGACGCGCCGTATAGGTAAAATATTGCGCACCCCAGGACAGGTTGTTGTACAGCATTGCACCGCCCATGAAATGGACATCGTCCCGGAATCGGTCGTCCGTGCCGTGTACGACGATCACGGCGCCCAATGATGGCGGGCGGCGGGCGGCAACCTGCAGCGCGCTGAACGCCCCCCAGGACATCCCCATCATCCCCGTCCTGCCGCTGCACCAGGGTTGCCTGGAAATCCAGTCAAGGGCCGCCAGCGCATCATCCTGTTCACGGGCGACATATTCGTCCATAGGCAGGCCGGTTGAATCCCCCGCACCACGCAGTTCAAGTCGGACCGCCGCATAACCATTCCCGGCGAACCAGGGATGAATCAGCCGGTCGCGGGGATAGGTGAAATCGCCATGGCGGAACGGCGCATATTCGACGATCGCCGGAACGGGATTGTCTTCCGCATCTTCCGGCAGCCAGATTTTCGCGGACAATATTACCCCATCCCCGACCGGCACGGGCATATGGTCGATGACGTGAATCTTGTGCGGAAAATCCCGGACGACAGTCTGGTCCTGGTCCGTGGCCACAAGGTTCACCACGTGTTCACACCTCCCCCTCAATCGGCTGCAGGCGATAGGTCGCCATGCGTTCATAGGCCGGGCGGCACTGATCCGCCACCGCCTGAAGGTCGTCCGACAGGTCGATCGACTTTGGGCTGTAGGGCTGAAATCCAGTGGATTCTGCAACCGCATGATACCAATGGTCCGCCCAGATGCCGTCGCTGTCCCGCCGCCCCGGGGGCCAGGACAGCATGTCCGGCATGAATGAAATGCCGATACGGCGGCACAGGGCCGTCAACATCCCCTGCGGATTTCGCAACACATCCGCCGCATCCAGGACAGGCGGGGCAACACCCGATTGGTCCGCCACCCGATCGAAAATTTCGCATTCCCGGTCCAGCCCGAAGTCTTCCGGCGCCGGATTGCCGCGCTTTTGCGCGTAAGATGCAACCATCTCTTCCGGACGACGGATCAGGAAGCACTGCGCCATTCCGTCTGCCCAGGACAGGTCGTCCCCCGGCAGCATATGGTGGCTCATATGTTTCTGGTACCAGATCGACGCACCACCCGGAACGGGCCCGTTCAACGCCCCGGCAACGGACGCATAATCACAGTCCATATCCGCCATGATCTCGTCACGCATCGGATGGTTGCTGCCGCTGCGGCTTAGGTAACAGCCATAGAACGGCTCATCACTGACGGCACAGTCGGGCCGATTTTCGAACGCGCGCATCATCGCGGTCGAGATATTGCGGGGCCCCGACCACATTGCAATCCGAACTGTTCCGGTCATACGGGCACCGACTTGGGCGGGCAAACCCTGTCGACCAGATCGTAATATCCCTGCCGCAGTTTCCGGGTCAACGGCCCGGGCGTGCCGTCACCGATGGTGCGGCCGTCCACTTCCCGCACCGGAATCAGCCCGGCAAAGGTGCCGGTGACGAACGCTTCATCCGCGGAATAGACCTTGGTCAGCGGAAATGTCTTTTCGAATGCCGGGATACCCAGCCCCTTCGCAACCGACAGAACATTGCCGCGCGTTATTCCGCCCAGACAATACAACCCGGAAGAGGTCCATACTTCCCCCCCGCGCACAATGAAGAAATGTGTCGAATTGCAGGTGGCGACAAAGCCTTGCGGGTCCAGCATCAACCCTTCGTCGGCACCGGCCTTTTCCGCCTGAATGCAGGCCGTGATGCAGTTCAACTTGCTAAGTGAATTCCAGGATGGGTCCTGAACGTCCGGCGCGCCGCGGTGCACATGCACGGTATGCAGGCGAAGTCCCGTCTCAAGCACAGCGGGGTTGGGCTGTTTCCATTCCGGGATGATGACAACGGTCGCGCCGCCAACATTTGCACGCGGGCTTTGGTAGGGAGTTGTCTTCAGCCCGCGGGATACAACAAGGCGGATATGCACACCGCTTTCCATGTCGTTTGCCCGGCAGGTTGCCAGGATACGGTCATGCATTTCATCCGGCGTTAGCCCGATATCGATATCAATGGCCTTTGCACCTTCATACAGGCGGTCCAGATGACGGTCGATGAAGGCCAGCTTTCCATTGTGCAAGCGGATCCCTTCCCACACACCATCCCCTAGCAGGAAGCCCGAATCGAAAACGGAAATGACTGCGTCCCTGCGCGCCACAATCTGTCCGTTCACGGATATTTTGACATCCGCATTGCGTGGGTCTTCGCCGTGGGCATGGGAACCGGTTTCCATCAACATCACGTCCTTTTCATGTGTCCGCCCGGTCTGGTAGCGTCGGGCGGTACTGCGTTCTTTTTTGTGGAGTTCCATGACAGCATGAGTTCCGAACTTCCGGCAAGACCGGGCGAAAGCCTGTTGATCGTTGGCGCCGGCGCGGTTGGGTGCGCCGCGGCCCTGACTTTTGCGCGAAACGGCTTTCGGGTCACCGTCGTCGATCCGAACGAACCGGGCAGCGGCGCCAGCTTCGGCAATGCCGGTGGCATCGTCCCGTCGGCCGCACCATTGGCACAACCGGGTTTGCCATATTCGGTCCCGGGGATGCTGCTGGACCCTGAAGGACCGCTTTCGATTCGCCCGGCACAGATGATCCGGGCGCTGCCGTGGTTCCTGCGTTTTCTGGCGGAATGCGGCCCTGAACGGACGGAAGCGAACTCCATCGCGCTTTATGCGCTGTCGCGTCAGGCACCGGATGCCTGGCAGGAACTGGTACGCGGAACTCCGGCGCAGGACCTGGTGCGCGAAACCGGGTGGCTGAAGGTTTATTCCACCGAACAATCCTTTCACGAATATTCCTTTGAACGGGACATGTTGGTCCGCCGCGACGGGCCGCTTGAAATCCTGAATGCGGATGAGCTGCGCCAACTGGAACCGAATCTGGCCCCGATATTCTGGGGTGCGATCCGCCAGCCGGATGCCCTGACCATCGTCAATCCCGGCAGGATGATCCGGGCCGTGGCGGAAGAGGCGGCGGCACAGGGCGCGGTCTTCCGACAGGAATTCGCACAAGACGTCGACGTGGCCGAAGACGGGCGCATCGCGCTGTCGACCGATCAGACGGTGCATCATCCGGACCGGCTGATGATATGTCAGGGGGCTTATTCCGGACCATTGGCAAGTAAACTTGGGGCCAACGCGTTTCTGGAGGCCGAGCGCGGTTACCACGCCATGTTCGAAACACCGGAAAAAAACCTTGGGCGAACCGTCTTCTGGGTTGACCAAAGCATGGTACTTTGCCCGATGGAAGACGGCGTCAGAATGACGACCCAGTCCGAGTTCGCGGGCCTGAACGCGCCGCCGGACTATCGTCGGTTGGAACGCCAGAAAAAACGGGCCGGCGAAATGCTTCCCGGCCTGAACCTGAATGCCAAATCACGCTGGATGGGCCGGCGCCCGTCGACACCGGATTCCCTTCCCTATCTGGGGCGGGCGCCCGCAACGCCGCGGGCATACCTGAATTTCGGACATAACCATCTTGGCCTGACGCTGTCGGCCATTTCGGCAAAGGTCGCCCTTGCGGACTGGATGTGCGACAGCCTGTCTGCGGGGCTGGACATGCACGCCTATCGGGCGCAGCGGTAGGCACGATCCCACAACAGCAAAAATACCCGTTAGTTCAAATGCACTGGAACGGTAAGTTTCTGTTCAGAATTGCGCCTTAGAATTTCCGGATTGGGGGGGCGACCTGATCGGGAGCACGTTATGGCAACGGTTCGCAGCCTGTCTGGAAACGATGCATTCATAGAGGCGCTGCAACAGACGGTCACCTTTGCATTTCAGCCCATCGTCGATTTGCGAACGGGTGAAACACATGGTGTCGAAGCTTTGATCCGAAATCTGGACAAGCTGGGTTTCCAGTCCATCCCCGCCTTTTTCGACTATGCCTGGAGCGCTGGGATCCTGACGCACGTTGATTTCCTGATACGTTCGCTGGCGCTTACTCAGGTTTCGAACGTCGCCGCACTATCTGGCCGAAAGGTCTTTTTGAATGTCGATGCCCGTATCATGGCGGACCGCGACGGGCGTCGCGTCCGGAATTTGGATGTCCTGCGCAAGACGGATCTGTCATCCGACCAGATCGTCCTGGAAAGTCGTTTCCTGGACGCGAGCCAGCCATTTAGTTGGCATGATGGCGAACCCGCGCTTTGCCGGGAGAACGGTTACGGTCTTGCAATCGACGATTTCGGGCGCGGGATCGGCGAATTGCGTGTCTGCTACACGCACGCACCGAAATATATGAAAATCGACCCGCATTTCGCCACGGAATCAAAAACCGACAGGAAAAGGCGTCCCTTTATCCAGGCCCTTGTCGATTTCACGCACGCCCTGAAGGCACAGGCGATCGCAAAGGGAATTGAATCCGCCGAAGACGCCGCCGTTTTCCGGGATGCCGGATGCGATTATGCACAAGGTTTCTGGATCGCACACCCGACGACCGATCACGATAAATTAAGAGCCGCCTATCCGCATGTTTGCGGCAAAACCTAACCGGCCTTGCGGACATCCGGAACATAGGGCTTCGATGCGAAATGTTCCTGTTCCCCGTCCGAGAAACGGGCGCCTGCGGCCAGGATGGAATCGTCCGCTGCAGGTTCCAATGGCACAAATGAACGGTCGTCTTCCGTTACGAATGCATCATTGGTGATGGCATTGTAGCAGATGATAAGGGTCCAGCGCCGCTGGTCCGACGTATTGCGGTCCGACCGATGCAACGTGTTGCAGTGAAAGAAAAAGGCGTCGCCGGGGTCCATAATGACATCGACGACTTCGTGACGCTTCAGAATCTCTTTCATGCGCGCGGGATCGGCCTCATTCTGCTTTTCCGTCAGCGGCACATGATCGACGCGCCCCAGATGATGGCTGCCGCGCACGACCTTCAGACAGCCATTTTCCGGGGTCGTGCGGTCCAGCGCGATCATGCAGCTGACCATCGCCGGGCGCAGACAGCCGTTGTAGTACCAATAGCCGTAATCCTGATGCCATTCCCAGGCACCGCCTTCGAACGGTTCCTTCGCCGTCAGCTTGGACTGGTAGTGGTAAACCGGTTCCCCAACCAGGCGTTCGGCCGCCCCTGTCATTCTTGGGACACGGGCCGCCAACCCATATACGCTGTTTCCGGCGCGGTTCCAAAGCGCGATTTTTGTGCCGAAACCTTCCTGGTCGGGCCGGATAAGCATGTGGTCGCGAATCGCCGGGTCTTCGGCCATCGCCCGGTTCAGATATTCAACTTCCTGAGGGTCGAACAACCCCTTCACCGTGACAAAGCCATCGCGGTGATAGGCGGTTTCCTGTTCCGGCGTCAGATGGTTCGGCAAGGGGCTTCCTCCGCAGATTCCTGTCTGTTTCTGCGGGGATACTACATCAACGGGATAAATTCGTCATCAAACGGAAAACGGCGCCCCCCCCAAGGAGAGGCGCCGAAGTGTTGCACGAAAAGGCAGAGTTCTTACGCCGCCTTCAGATTGGCGTTCGCAAAATCCCAATTGATCAGATTGCCCAGGAATGCCCCCATATAGTCCGGACGACGATTCTGGTAGTCCAGATAATAGGCATGTTCCCAAACATCCATTGTGATAATCGGGGTTTTCCCGTCAACAAGTGGCGTTCCGGCATTCGGCGTCTTCTCTACAACCAGCTTACCGCCATCAAGTGCAAGCCATGCCCAGCCGGAGCCGAACTGCGTCGCACCGGCGTTTTTAAACGCCGTGGCGAACTCGTCGTACGAACCGAAATCCTCATTGATCTTGTCCGCGATATCGCCCGTCGGCGCACCGCCGCCATTCGGCGACATCGAGTGCCAGTAGAACGTATGGTTCCAGATTTGCGCGGCCTGATTGAAAAGTCCCTGATCGCCCCTGTCATGCGCGGCTTGCGTAATTTCTTCGACAGACGCATTCGCCAAATCAGTGCCGGCGATCAGCTCATTGCATTTGGTGACATACGCGTTGTGGTGCTTGCCGTGATGGAAATCCAGGGTATTGGCCGAAATATGAGGCTCAAGCGCGGATTTGTCGTAGGGAAGCGGCGGCAGTTCGACAGCCATGGAAGTGAGTCCTTTCAATCTTTTCACGGTTACTCAATTGCATTCGGTGCTCATGTTAGTACGACGCACCGGAACTTCAACCGCGGTGACGGTCATCCATCATCCGCTTCGTTTCCCGCCCCTTCAAGGGACGAAACGGCGTTCGGGCCGACCTCGGCCTTCTTTTCCCAGCCCTGACCCGTCTGCTGCCAGTAGGTCAATTGGTGGCCGGCATCCTTTTCCGCCTTCCAACACTGCCGTGCCGCCGCAATCGCGTCCCCGTCCCGACCATCGAACAGCCGACAGACCAGATTGAAGCCGCCCAGCGCGGCACTTTCCGCGCCATCCGTCAGAAACAGCACGGTCGCACCGTTGGGATTTTCATCCGACGCGGTCAGCCAGACCGGCTGGTCGGCCGCATGACCGTCGGAATTGTCCCCGTGCGGAAGAAACGCACGGTCATCAAAAGTCCACAGATGATCCGACAGCGCCGACGCGCGTTCTTCGGACCCGGTCATGACAACCGCCCGCCATCCGCGGGACAGGCACATCTCCAGCATCTTCGGCAGCGCACTTTCCAGCGGCGTGCGTTCCAGATGATAGAAGCGGATTTCTGTCATCAGCTCTCGTAGCTGTCCTTAACGAACCGGTCCAGAAGGCGCACGCCATAGCCGGTCGCCCCTTTCGGCGAAAGAGCCCGGTCCTTGCCGGACCATGCCATCCCGGCAATGTCCAGATGCGCCCAGGCCGTGTCCTGTATAAACCGCTGAAGGAACTGTGCCGCCGTGATCGACCCGGCAGCGCGACCACCGATGTTCTTCATATCCGCGCAATCGGACGTCAGCATCTTGTCGTAGGCATCCCCAAGCGGCAGGCGCCAGACCGGTTCCCCGCTTGCCTTGCCCGCCGCATCCAGCTGTTCCGACAGCGTATCGTCGTTGGAGAACATGCCCGCATATTCGTGGCCCAACGCGATGATCATCGCGCCTGTGAGCGTTGCCAGGTCGACGATCGCACGCGGCTTGAACTGCTGTTGCGTGTACCAAAGCGCATCCGCCAGGACCAACCGGCCTTCGGCATCCGTATTGTGGATTTCAATCGTCTGTCCCGACATGGATGTCACGACATCGCCTGGCCGCTGTGCATTGCCGTCCGGCATGTTTTCAACCAGACCGACCACACCGACAACATTCGCCTTTGCCTTTCGGCCGGCCAACGCCTTCATCAGCCCGATCACCGTGCCCGCGCCGCCCATATCCCATTTCATTTCTTCCATACCGGGGCCGGGTTTCAGAGATATCCCTCCGGTATCGAATGTTACGCCTTTGCCGACGAAAGCGACCGGGGCCTGGTTCTTCTTGCCGCCGTTCCACCGCATCGTTACCAGAAAGCTTTCCCGGACGGATCCCTGTCCCACGCCCAAAAGCGCGCCCATGCCCAGTTTCGTCATTTTCTTTTCGTTCAGGATGTCGACCTCAAGGCCCAGTTCTTCCAGTTCCTTGCATTTCTGGGCCAGCGTCTCCGGATAGATCACATTGGGCGGTTCAGTCACAACATCACGGGTCAGATAGACACCATCGACGACCGCATCTCGCGGCTTGAAGGATTTCCTGGCCGCAACCGCGTCTTCCAACTGCAAAGACAGCGCACTCACCGTCGCTTTTTTTTCCGTCTTCTTTTTCGTGAAATAGCGGTTGAACTGATAGGCACCAAGCCGTGCGCCTTCAGCGACATGGACGGCGCCTTCCGCCAGATCCTCACCACCGCAATCGATCTGCACCGTCAAATGCTTGTCACCGGCCGAGTTGGCGGCACGCACGAGCCGGAATCCAAGAGACAGCCAGTCTGCCTCTTCCATCGCCTTTCCGACTCCGAACAGTACGATGCGCGCACAATCCATTCCGGCGGGCGCAACAAGGGTCAGGGTCTCCGCCTTTTTGCCGTTGAACTTGTTTCCCGCCAGGGCCCGGGAAATCATGCCCCCCGTCGCGGTATCCGCATCGCGCGCCTTGGGGGGAAGATGGCCGCCCTCTTCGACACCGACCGCAAGGGTCCCGCTTTTCGGAAAATCGAATTTTGCGCTGAACGAAATTTTCATAACCCAGGATATCCTTCGGATGTGCGTGTTCGTTGGTCTGTAGAGTGTAGCGGCGAAGATTCACGCGACGGTCCCGGGTACGGGCCGCCGCGCCGCGGGTTGACTTTATCGCTGCCGATCGTGAAAAGGAAGCCGCGCACGCCAAAGATTTCTGCGCACCACCCGACAAGTGCCGGTTAGGTCTTCGTGCCAAGTATTGGGAAGTAAATTCAAATAACGGAAACATAGAAAAACCGTGCAGAATCAAATCGTTTCTGCTACGACTTCCAGTCCGGTTTTAGGCCCTGGTGTTAAGTCAAGATATGGACGAATGAAACAGCTCGACCGCTATATCATGCGTCAGGTTGTCGGCGTGACCGTTTTTGCCACGGTCGTGCTCTGCATCGCAGTCATGCTCGTCCAATCGGTCCGGTTGGTCGACCTGATCGTCAACCGCGGGCTTCCGCTGACCGAATTCGCCTATATCGCATCGCTCATGGTGCCCCGTTTTGTTGCGCTTGTAATGCCGATCGCGCTCTTCGGGGCAATGCTTTTCACCTACAACCGCATGATCGGCGACAGTGAACTGGTTGTCATGCGTTCGGCTGGGATGAGCACCCTGTCCCTTGCCCGTCCGGGCCTGACGGTAGGGGTGATATCCTGTGTGGTCTGTCTGGGCATGACGCTGTTCATGATGCCGCTGGCGGCGCAGGAGATGCGGTTTCACGTCGAAAAGAACCGATCCCAATGGGGCGCGGCCCTTCTGCATGAAGGGCGCTTTACGTCCGTCGGGTCGGAAATCACCCTTTTCGTGAAACAACGTCAGGGTTCGGAACTGTTCGGAATTCTGTATCACAATCAGGAAGACCCGGACGCACCCTACACCATTCTGGCGGAACGGGGTGCGGTGGTCGAAACGGACGGCGGCCCGCGCATCCTGGTCGTCAATGGCAGCCGCCAGACCTTTTCCGATGGACAATTGCACCTGGTCGAGTTCGAGCGCACGACTATCGATATCGGCATTTCCAGCGAAGGATCGACCACGATCTGGCGGCAGCCGGAAGAACGGTTCCTGCCGGAACTCCTGTCCCCCGATCTGTCCGATGGCAACGATAGCTATTATCGCCTGAAGCTGTTGGCCGAAGGGCACAGCCGGATCGCGATCGCGCTCCTACCGCTTTCCTATACCTGCATCGCGTTGGCGTTCATTTTGCGGGGATCCTATTCCCGACGCGGCAATGTCTGGGCATTGGCCGGGGCCGTTGCCTGCATGACCCTGGTTCTGGTCGGGCATATGTCGCTGGTGTCATCCGCCGGAACGGACGAACGGTTGCTGCCGGCAATCTATGCCAATGCGCTTCTGCCGGTTCTGATCGGCCTGTTCGCCCTTCTGCGCGCGCCGATCAATTCCCGACGCGCGCGGCTTCCTGCCACGGCAGAGGCATAGGGGGCGCGCGGACCATGGGGTTCAAAACTCTTTCCACCTATATGAGCCGCCAGTTCGCGTTCTGGCTTGCCAGCGTGTTCGTAACCCTGATGGCAATCGTCGCCATGTTCGACGTGGTCGAACTTCTGCGCCGCGCCTCGGGAAAACAGGATGTGACAACGGATGTACTGGTCCAGATGTCGCTGCTGAAGCTGCCGCATCTGGTGCAGGACATGCTGCCATTTGCGGTTCTGCTGGGGGGGATGATGTGCTTTTGGCGTCTGGCGCGGTCAAATGAACTGGTCATCGCCCGCGCGGCCGGTATGTCCGCCTGGCAGTTCCTGACCGCACCGCTGACAATCACTTTTTTGATCGGTGTCGTTCTGGTTACGACCTTCAACCCGTTCGCGGCGGCCATGCGGTCGCACTATGAAACGCTGGAAGGCCGGTACCTGGGAAGCGACCGCGCCGAACTCGCGGTGTCGGACACGGGCGTGTGGCTGCGGCAGGGTAACGAGGATTCCCAGGCCGTTATCCACGCGGAACGGGTCGTCGGAAGCGGCGATGCAGCGCGCCTGGACAACGTCATGGTCCTGCAGCTTGAAGGTGAGGACCGGTTCGAAGGCCGGATCGATGCAGATGCAGCGACGCTGCGTCCCGGCTACTGGGAACTGACGAATGCCTACATTTCAGAGCCCGAAGGCGGCACGGATGAAGTCGGCGTCTATCGGCTGGCTACGGAACTGACGATGGAAGGCATTCAGAACAGCTTCGCATCCGCAGATACTTTGTCTTTCTGGGAGCTTCCGAAATTCATCGGGACCATGGAAGATGCAGGGTTCAGCGCCAACGCCCACCGGCTGTACCTGCACAGCCTTGTCGCGACGCCGGCATTGTTGTGCGCGATGGTGCTGATTGCGGCGATCTTTTCGATCCGCCCGTCCCGGCGGTCGTCGACCGGGGCGCTAATTCTGGGTGGGGTGACGTGCGGGTTCCTTTTGTATTTTTTCACCAATGTGGTCCACGCGCTTGGCCTGTCGCAAAGCATCCCCGCGGAGCTTGCGGCCTGGGCGCCGGCCGGTGTCAGCATGATGCTGGGTGTTACCGCCCTCCTGCATCTGGAGGACGGATGATGCGGTTTCTTCGGTTCGCGGCCTGCGCCCTTGCGGGCGCCATCGTATCGGTCGGTGTTTCGGCGGCCCCGGTCGTTGCCCAACAGGCCGACCAGACGAATGTCGCCCAGTCGCTTGACGCCAACGGCATGCCCATCCTGCTGCGCGCGGATGAGGTTACGCACGACCAGGAACTGGGGGTCATCGTCGCGCGCGGTGATGTCGAAATCGCGCAGGGCGACCGGGTGCTTCTGGCGGATACGCTGAGCTTCAATCAACAGGCGGGTACCGTCACCGCATCGGGAAACATCCGGCTGCTGGAACCGACTGGCGAAGTGATTTTCGCCGAGTATATAGAACTCAGCGACGACATGCGCGAAGGAACCATCGAAAACCTGCGCATCCTTTTGTCGGAAAATGCCAGAATTGCAGCTGCCGGCGGCCGGCGCACCAACGGAAACCGGACGGAAATGGCGCGCGGCGTCTATTCACCATGCGAAGTCTGCCGCGAGGACCCGACGCGCGACCCGCTATGGCAGGTTCGCGCCGACCGCGTGATCCATGACCAGGCGGCGCGTCAGGTCGAATATTACGACGCGGTCATGGAGTTCTATGGCATCCCGGTTGCCTATACGCCCTATTTCACGCACCCGGACCCGACGGTCCAACGGCAGTCCGGTTTCCTGGCCCCCAGTTTCGGGACCAGCACGAACACCGGCATGTTCCTGCGCACACCCTATTTCTGGAACATCGCGACGGACCGCGACGCGACGATCGACCCGATCTTGAGCGAGGATCAGCGCGGCTTCTTCAGCGCCGAATACCGTCAGGCCTATGACACGGGCTATTTCGATGTTTCCGGCAGCTTCACGGTCGCCGACGAAGATATCGGCGACAATGTGATCGAACGCACCGAAACGGATGTCTTCCGCGGCCATTTCTTCAGTGAAGGCGAATTCCATGCGGACGACACTTGGCGCTGGGGATGGGATGTAAACCGGTCGACCGATCAGACCTACCTTCGCAAATTCAGTTTCTGGGAAGATCCCGGAAACTCCATGACGTCGACCGCCTATGCCGAAGGTTTCCGAGGCCGGAATTACATGTCCGCCCGGACAAACAGCTATCAGGACCTGCGGCTGGGTCAGCGGTCGGACACCGAACTCATTCTACCAACCCTGAACTACAACGGGATCGGGGAAGTCGACAGCTTCGGCGGGCGATGGTCGATCGACGCCAATTTCCAGTCCCTTTATGACGGCGACGACGCCGACAGCCAGCGGGTCTCTGTCGAAGCGGGCTACCGGCGCGAGTTCATCTCCGACATCGGTCTGGTGACCACCCTGTCCGGCAGTTTGCGTACCGACGGGTATTTCGTGGACCAGGTGGGACCAACAGACGATTTCGGGAACAATGTCGAAGACGGATTTACCGGCCGCGTCATACCGCGCATCGGCGTGCAAGCTCGCTATCCTTTCGCGCGCTATTCCACGAACGGCCGTCAGGTGATCGAACCCATCGTCGCCGCATACGCATCACCAAACGGCGGCAATCACCCCGATATCCCGAACGCGGACAGCCGTGTCTTCGAAACGGACGATGTCAATCTGTTCTCCCCCAGCCGAACAAACGGGCTGGACCGGGTTGAAACCGGACAGCGTGTGATCGGCGGGTTCCAAATGGCGCATTTCGGAAATGACGGAGAAAGAATTTCCCTGTTCCTTGGACAAAGTTATCGCTTTCGGGAAGACAACACCCTGGAAGAGGAGACTGGCCTGGAAAGCGACCAATCTGACTGGGTGGGCCGGCTGTCGTTCAATCCGATGGATTACCTCAGCCTGAACTACCGTTTCAATTTCCAGTCCGACGAACTGCTTGCCAACCGAAACGAACTATCTTTTTCCGCGGGTGGGCCCGGACTGCAGTTTTCGGGCAACTACACCTTCGTTCGGGACGGTCTGGACGTAACTTCTTCGGAGGTGGAAGAACTATCCCTTGGAATCGCGTCCGACATTGACGATTTCTGGACGGTACGCGCTTCTACTCTGCAAGACCTGACAAAGGATGGCGGGTCGCTGAACCATCGTGCCCAGTTTGTCTATGAGGACGAATGCTTCATATTCGACGCCAATTTCATCCGTTCCTACACCAGAAGCGCCGACCTTGAAGAAGATGACACGATCTATTTCCAGCTTACATTCAAGACCTTGGGTGAAGTAACCTTCTAACGGGAACCGAACGACACATGGCGTTCAAAATCTGCAACAGGCGACTTGCCGGGCGCGTATTCGCGGCCCTTCTCATACTTGGCGCATCCGTCGGCACTCTGCCGTTCCTTTCCCCCGGTGTGTTCGCGCAATCCAACGTCATGCGCATTGCGGCCGTGGTGAATGACGACATTATTTCGGTTCTGGATGTCGAACAGCGCCTGCGCCTGGCCGCTTTGGTGTCCAACATCGAACTTGACGCCCAGGCCAGCCAGCGGCTGTTGCCGCAAATCCTGCGAACGCTGATTGACGAACGGCTGCAGATGCAGGAAGCCGAACAAAACGGCGTCAGCGTCACCGAACGCGAACTGAACCAGGAACTGACGGCCATTGCCGAACGGAACAACATTCCGCCGCTGCAGTTCGCATCCATACTGGGTCAGCAGGGGGTCAGCATTGATGCGCTGCGTTCCCAGGTCGAAGCACAGATCGCCTGGCAAAAATATATCGGACGGCGTCTGGTGCGGCAGGTTGAAGTCGGTCAGGAGGAAATCGACGACGAAATAGCCCGTCTTCGTTCCGTGGCCGATCAGCCACAGAAGCGCGTTTTTGAAATCTTCCTCGGCATCGATAATGTCGACAACGCGGCCGAGATTCGACAGAACGCCGAACGGCTGTTGTCCCAGATCGTCGGCGGTGCGGATTTTTCGTCCATCGCGCGCAACTTCTCCCAGAGTTCCACCGCGGAACAGGGTGGTGACATTGGCTGGATCGCGCCGGGACAGTTGCCGGAGGAACTGGACGAAGCGCTGGCTTCAATGGGCGAAGGCATGGTCTCCCAGCCGATCCGAACCCTGACCGGGTTCTACATCCTCTACGTTACAGATATCCAGTTCCTTGGCCGCAACGAGGGAGAGACGACGATTGACCTGGTCCAGGTCATGGAACGTCTGCCGCAGGAAGGCAGGGAAGCCGCGAAAGCCGCCGCACAACAGGAACTGGCCGCTGCCGGCGCACAGCTGTCCGGGTGTGAGGCGCTGCAGTCATTCGGTGAGCAGCGCGCGACGGCCACCGTTGCATCCGCGAACGGCATCCGGCTGGAAGAACTGCCGCCGACGGTTCGCGATGCGGTATCCCCCTTGGGCGCCGGCGACGTTTCTGCCCCGATCGATACCGGCAACACGATTGTCCTGATCGGGATTTGCGCGCGTGAAGATGCCGGCATTACCCTGCCGACACGCGAGCAGGTGCAGGACCGCATTCTGCGGGAAAAAATCGACCTGCTTGCAAGGCGGGTTCTGCGCGACCTGCGCCGCGAAGCCTTCATCGACGTCCGGATCTGACCCGGCGACCCATGTCCCCACACCTTCCACTGGTTCTGACCATGGGCGATCCGGCCGGGATCGGCCCGGAACTGACTGCGAAGGCCTGGCAGGCGCGTGAGGAAAAAGCCCTGCCGGCTTTCTATGTCGTGGGAGCCCCATCGGTCTATTCCGGTCTACCGGACGCACCGCCCGTCGAAACGATTCTGGATCCGGCAGAAGCCAAAGCGACATATGCGCATGCGATTCCGGTATTCCCCATCGCCCTGCCCGCCCCGGCACAACTCGGCCGGCCGAATAGCGCAAACGCGCCCGCCATTCTGGAATCAATCCGGATAGCCGTCGACCACTGCCAATCGGGAAAGGCGGGCGGCATGGTCACCAACCCGATCGCCAAACACGTCTTGATGGACGCCGGGTTCACGCATCCGGGTCACACGGAATATCTGGCTGAACTGGCCGGGGTCAGCCGAACTGTCATGATGCTGTCCGGCGGGGGACTGCGCAGTGTACCGGTGACGATCCATTGTGCCCTGAGGGACGTGCTGACCCGCCTGACAGCCACGGAAATCGTCGATACGGGACGGATCGTCGCGGACAGCCTGAAACGCGGTGCCGGAATCGAAAATCCGCGCCTTGCAGTGGCGGGTCTGAACCCGCATGCGGGCGAAGACGGTCGCTTCGGGAACGAAGACCGGGACATCGTCAGACCGGCCGTAGAAAGGCTGCGTGCCGAAGGCATCGATGCCCAAGGCCCCTTCCCGGCGGACACGATGTTCCATGCCGAACGCAGAGCCGACTATGATGCCGCCATCTGCATGTATCACGATCAGGCCCTGATCCCCGTGAAGACCCTGGACTTTCACAACGGGGTCAATATCACACTAGGCATGCCCTTCATCCGGACATCGCCCGACCATGGAACCGCATTCGACATTGCCGGCCGGGGCATTGCCCGGACTGACAGCCTGATTGCGGCCATACGGGCCGCGCATGACATGCGCATGGACCTGGGTCCCGACCGGACGCACCAATGACACACGATCCGGTCGCCGACCTGCCTCCGCTGCGCGACGTCATCACACAGTTCGACCTGGGCGCGCGGAAGTCATTGGGTCAGAATTTCCTTCTTGATCTGAACCTGACCGCCAAAATCGCACGTGTCGCGGGCCCGCTAGACGCGGGCACGGTCGTGGAAGTGGGGCCCGGGCCGGGCGGACTTACCCGCGGCCTGTTGATGGAAGGGGCCAACAACGTCGTTGCCATAGAAAAGGACCGACGCTGCATCGAAGCCCTTGGCCCGCTGGTCGATGCCGCAGCAGGACGGTTGGCCGTGGTGGAAGGCGATGCGACGGAACTGGATATCGCAAGCCTGGGACCGCCGCCGCTTCGAATCGTCGCCAACCTGCCTTACAATGTGGCAACACCGCTTCTGACCGGCTGGATTGCGAAGGCGGAACTGTTTACATCCATGACCCTGATGTTCCAGAAGGAAGTCGCCGACAGGATTGTCGCTGCGGCGGGAGACGACGCCTATTCCAGGCTATCCGTTCTGTGCAACTGGCGCTGCCACACACAATACGAAATAACACTCCCGCCGCGTGCCTTTACGCCACCTCCCAAAGTATCGTCCGCCGTGGTAACCCTGACGCCGCGGCACCCAGCCCCGGCCGATTGCAGACTGGAAGATCTGGAAGCGGTGACCCGCGCCGCATTCGGTCAGCGCAGGAAGATGCTGCGCGGATCACTGAAAACACTGACCCGCGAACCGGAAACACTGTTGGGGAAAGCGGGGCTGGACCCGACGCGCCGGGCAGAAACCCTGAGCGTGGAGGAATTTGCGGCCCTCGCCCGCGTTTACCGCGAGGAGAGCCGCTGACGTCACATTCGGATTACGCCTCCGGCGCGTCTTCCGGTGACAGTTCCGCTTCCGCCTTCTCTGCCTCGTCCGGGCCTTCCAGCATGTTGGAAGACAGAATCCCCGCCTTTTCCCGGATGGCATTTTCAATCGCCATGGCGGTTGCGGGATTGTCGAGCAGATAGCGCTTCGCGTTTTCCCGGCCCTGCCCAATCCGGTCCCCGGAATGGGAGAACCAGGAACCCGACTTTTCTACGATGCCGGCATTGACGCCAAGGTCGAGCAGTTCACCCGTCTTGGAGATTCCCTCCCCGTACATGATGTCGAATTCCACCATCCTGAAGGGAGGGGCCACCTTGTTTTTGACCACCTTGACGCGGGTCTGGTTGCCGACAACTTCGTCCTTGTCCTTGATCTGACCGATACGCCGGATATCGAGACGAACGGACGCATAGAATTTCAGCGCGTTGCCGCCCGTCGTGGTTTCCGGGCTGCCGAACATGACCCCGATCTTCATGCGGATCTGGTTGATGAAAATAACAAGGCAGTTCGACCGTTTGATGGAACCGGTCAGCTTGCGCAGCGCCTGGCTCATCAGGCGCGCCTGCAGCCCCACATGGCTGTCGCCCATTTCGCCTTCCAGTTCAGCGCGCGGCACAAGCGCGGCCACGGAATCGATAACCAGCACATCAATGGCGCCGGACCGGACCAAAGTATCAGCGATTTCCAGCGCCTGTTCCCCCGCATCAGGCTGAGAGATCAGGAGTTCGTCAACATCGACGCCGAGCTTCCGCGCATAGACAGGATCCAAGGCATGTTCCGCGTCAACGAAAGCGCAGGTACCGCCGGTTTTCTGTGCTTCGGCCACGATATGAAGGGCCAGCGTCGTCTTGCCCGAACTTTCCGGGCCGAACACCTCGACAATGCGGCCCTTCGGCACGCCGCCGATACCGAGTGCAATATCCAGCCCCAAAGAGCCGGTGGAAATCGCTTCGATATCAAGCGTGTTCTGCTGGCCGAGCTTCATGATTGAGCCCTTGCCGAACGACCGTTCGATCTGACCCAGCGCGGCTTCCAGTGCCTTCTGTTTGTCCATATCGCTTTTTTCCACGAGGCGTAGAGCGGATTGCATGATCTGTCGTCCTTCCTGTCACAGCCATTGCGTCAAATCAACTGCGAACAAAGTACATGGTTTGTTCTCTTGCGCAAGGACTATTTTTGTTCTTCTTCAAACATCAATAATTCCAATATGATGCGGAACTAATTCGATTTGTATCGAATACGTCCTCAAACGTTCCAGTATATTTCGGAAAGGAATCGATACGCCACAACCGCGGCACCCCGTGAATGTTCCGGGGTCAGCCTTCCTTCGATTCGAGCGATGCCCGAACCCGTCCGGACAACTGCTTTAGCGAGAAAGGCTTCGACAGGAACGTCACGCCGGGAAGCTCGCTTACTTCCTTGGCCACAGAGTCGCGGGTATAGCCGGAGATACAGATGACCGGAAGATCCGGCATGGCCATTCTGGCTTTTCGGATCAGGGTCGCGCCGTCCACCTTTGGCATGATCATGTCCGTAATCAGAAGATCGAAGGACTGGTCCGAAAGAATGCTGAGCGCAACCTCTCCCGTGCGTGCCTCAACAACGTCATAGCCTTTTGAACGCAGCGCCCGCGCGCTGAACAGCCTTACCGCATCTTCGTCTTCGACCAGCAGAATTTTTTCCCCGCCCGTGTCGTCGACAAATTTGGATTCCTTGCCGGCCGCCTCGTCACCGCGCTTCAACTCCTCCATATCCTCTGCCGTTGCCCGGGGCAGATAGATCGAAAAAGTGGCCCCTTTCCCTGGACCGTCGGAATGGGCAACGACGAAGCCACCCATCTGACGCACGCTGCCATAGACCATGGCAAGCCCCAGGCCCGTCCCCTGCCCGACTTCCTTGGTGGTAAAGAACGGTTCGAAAATGCGCGCCAGCACCTTCGCCGACATGCCCATGCCCGTATCGGTCACCGCAATCATCACATAGTCGCCGGCGGCCATGACCTCTTCACGCATCTGGTAGGGCTTGTCGCTGGAAAAATTGTCGGTCTGGATGATAAGCCGTCCGCCGCGTTCCATGGCGTCGCGGGCGTTGACCGCCAGGTTGATGATGATCTGTTCCAGTTGCCCGCGATCCCCGCGAACGGGCCAAAGGTCCTGGCCATGAGTGACGGACAGTTCGACCCGTTCCCCAATCAGACGGCGCAGCAGATTGGACAGTTCCGCCAACGCGTCCGTCACGTCGAACACGCGCGAACGGATGGTCTGCTGGCGTGAAAAGGCCAACAACTGGCGCGTCAGCCCGGCCGCGCGGTTCGCATTCTGTTGGATCTGCATCACGTCAGAGAAGGACGGATCGCCCGGCTGATGCCGCTGAAGCAACAGATCGCAGAATCCGATGATGGCCGTCAGAACATTGTTGAAGTCATGTGCGATGCCGCCGGCAAGCTGACCGACCGCCTGCATCTTCTGGGACTGGGCGAACTGGGTTTCCAGGCGCTTTCGTTCCGTCGAATCGATTGCATGTAGCAGATATGCCGCCCGCTCAGGGGACGAGGACGGCGCCTGACTGGTATAAACGGTGACGATCCGGTCCTCCACATCATGGAACCTGAGGTCCAGGGGTTCCGGCGGCCGGGCACCGGACTTCACGGCCGCAAGTTGTTCCATCACCGCGTCGAACGCTGCCGTATCATCCCTGTTCAGAATTTCCCGAAACGGCTTGCCTGAGACGGGTCTTCCGTCCACCAGCCGACGAAAGGCCGTATTCATGTCGCGGATGGCACCGGCACTGTCCAGGATGACCAGACCGAACGGTGCATGGTCCAGCGCACGTGTCATGAGCGACAGGCGCTTTTCCGTTCTGACCGCGGCGGCCCTGTCGTCCGTGATGTCCTGCAGCGTAATCAGAACATGCGGGCCAACGTCGTCAGTGCCTGCCCCCGGTATCGCGCACGCGTCAACCCGTATCCAAACGGCCTGATCCGCTGTGTCCTCCGAAGGGTTCCTGAGTACGGACAGAACTGGCGGAACCGGATCATCTGCAATCGAATCCTCAGCCGACGCGGAATTCCCTACCTCGTCCTTCTTGCCTTGCGCACGGTCAATGACGGACTGCAGCGCTTCCCTGTCCCCCAGCCATTCAGCGACCGCCCCCACATCCGACGGGGCCGCAGCAGGTGACGGAAACAGCCCTGCGCCATCTGTACAGGCAACGACCGTGCGAAGGTCGCGCCCGAGTTCCAGCAGCGTCAGCTTCTGCGTCTGTGCCAAGGCGCGCCACATCTGAACCAGCCGGTCGCGTTCCGCTTCCAGCGCGTTCATCTTTGACCGCCCGCCACCGGCGAAGGGCCAGCCGGTCATGCCGGCATCCTCCGTCCCTTGAGGTTGAAGACGTAGGAGATGACCTTTGCCACTGCTTCGTAATGTTCCTGTGGCACTTCCTGGTCGATTTCGACATTCGAATACAGAACACGCGCCAAAGGCGGGTTTTCGACGATCGGGATATCGTTTTCGTCGGCGACCTGCCGGATTCGTTGTGCGATGAAGTCCTGTCCCTTTGCCACTAGGATCGGGGCTTCCATCTCGTCCGGCTTATAGGTCAATGCGACAGCAAAATGCGTCGGGTTTGTGATGACGACATCCGACTGGGGAACCGCCTGCATCATACGTTCACGCGCGCGTTTCGCACGGATGGCACGCAGGCGCCCCTTTACCTGCGGGTCCCCTTCCGTGTTCTTGAACTCTTCCTTCACCTCCTGCTTCGTCATGCGAAGCTGCTTTATGTGCTGCATGCGCTGAAAGAAAAGGTCGACCACGGCGATCACGAACAGAACCGCCAGAATGCCGATGAAGATACGCAAAACGAGGGCGTGAATTTCGTCCAGGACTTCCGTAACCGGCATGGTCGGCAACGTATCCAGGCGCGGCAGTTCCGGCAGCAGCAGGATAACCCCGACCGCGCCGACCAGCGCGATTTTCAGAATGCCCTTAAGGAACTCGACCAGCTGCTTCTGCGAAAACAGGCGCTGCATGCCCTTCACCAGCGAAAGCTTGGAAAGTTCCGGTTCAATCGGTTTCGTCGCGAAATTCAGTCCCGTCTGCGACGCCCCCGCAATGAACGCGATCACCATGAACATGCCCATCGGTATGATCAGGATAGTCAGCACCTCGACCATCAGGGACGATGTCACCTGTCCCAGACCGCCATTGTCCGTCAGAAGCTCGTGCGGCCGCTCAAGAAAGCTTCTGAAGATCCGGCCCAGATCGAACATCAGTGGTGGGAACAGCAACGCGATCATAAGCCCGGTGCCGAACAACAGGACCCACGTGTTCACCTCGCGGCTGACCGCAACCTGACCCTTGGCGCGCGCATCGCGCAGCCGTTTCGCGGTTGGCTCTTCTGTTTTCTGTGAGTCGTCCGACTGTTCAGACATCCATATCTACCCGTAATTTTCCCTAGTACGGCAGGAACTGCGCCAGAAAACCGTGATATTCCTCCAGGAACCACATCATCATGCCGCTCAAGGTTATCATCAACAGAAACAGCCCCATAAGAATTTGCAACGGCATTGCGATGAAGAAGACCTGCATCTGCGGCATAAGGCGCGCAAGCAATCCCAGCAGCACATAGAACATCAGCGCCACGACGACGATCGGTGCCGCCAATTGGAAACCAATCCGGAATGCGTCCGTAACAGTCCGGGTGACGACATCCGCCATATCGCCGATCATCGGATACACGCCCGGTTCGAACATGACGTAGCTTTCGACGACAGCGCGCAGCAGCAAATGGTGCGTGTCCGTCGCGAAAATCAACAACAGCCCCAACAAAGACAAAAACACCGACAGAAGCGCACCCTGATCCGACATCAGCGGGTTGAACATCAGGGCGCTCGCAAGGCCGCTCATGAAACTGTAGAAGGAACCGGCAATCGCAAGAGCCGAAAACAACAGCCGCGTTGCGGTCCCGATGAACAGGCCGACCAGTATCTCAATGAACAGAAGTCCGATCATTGTCGGCAGGTCCGGCGGCAATGCAGGCACGACGGGTTCCACCGCGGGCGCGACTATCAGCGCGACCAGAATGGCAAAAGTCAGGCGGGTTCTTGGGCTGATGAATGTTTCCCCGATGGTCGGCAGCACGACAAACGCACTTCCGATCCGGGCAAAGACCATCAGGACCGTGAACAGTTCCGCTGTAAGGACCGCTTGCAGCATTCAGATTTCCCGCGGACAAAAACCCCGCTGGCCCAAGGCGCGACTAACCGATGGCGACGATCTTGTCCATCAGGAACACCGTAAGCCCCGTCAGCGTACGCAGCATGAATGGCAGAAGCACCAGCATGGACAGGAACACCACGATGATCTTCGGCACAAAGGTAAGGGTGACTTCCTGGATTTGCGTCAGCGCCTGGAAAATGGCGATCACCAACCCCACCGCCAAGCCGACCAGCATGAGCGGCATGGACACGATGAGAAGTGTGAAAATCGCCTCTCGGGCGACATCTAGCGCCTGTGCTTCATTCATCCCTGGACTATAGTCGATTCCGCGGTCGTCGAGACGATCAAACTGCCATTGCGGCGACCATCCGTGCGGCCTTGTACCCTAGAAACAAAAATCAGATCGGCATCCGCAGAATTTCCTGATAGGCGGAAATCACACGATCCCGGATCGTCACCACCGTATTCAGGGTTGCCTCTGCTTCGGAAAGCGCGGTGACGACTTCCGTCACGCTTGCCTGTCCGGCCATTGCCCGGGCGGACACTTCTTCGGCATTGTAGTTCGCATCAATCGCGTCTTCGGCGACGCTGCGAACCAT
This sequence comes from Alphaproteobacteria bacterium, assembly GCA_040217575.1. GTDB lineage: Bacteria > Pseudomonadota > Alphaproteobacteria > UBA8366 > Aestuariispiraceae > Pacificispira. The sequence continues at coordinate 452,832 of JAVJPW010000005.1, forward strand.
ATCGACGAAACTGGAGCCAGAGCCTTGCGTGTCCGCCCCTGTCAGTGCGGCCGTGGCCGACCCGGTATCAAAAACGCGTTCGCCACGCGCCGCGGACTGATAGGCTGCCGCCGCCGACATTGGATCGATTGCCATGTCCTCTCTCCTTTCGCTCATGCCACTTCCGGCATGCCGCCGCCGGTGTCTGCGTTCGGCCGGGCTCTCTCCTTCCCCGCCGGACGCTCAGGCGGCCTTTATCGCAGGATGCTCACCGCCTGTGCGTGCATGTTGCGCGCCGTTTCGATCATCCGCAGGTTTGCCTGATAGCTGCGGTTAGCCTCACGCATATCCATCATTTCGATCAGACTGCTGACATTCGGCAGTTGAACGTAACCATCTTCGTTCGCCGCCGGGTGCGACGGGTCGAAACGCAGGTCGAATTCCGACGGGTCCTCGCCGATTTCGCGTACCCGGACAACGTCGGCGGCCAGTGCCTCATCCATGACATTCTGGAACGTAATCGTCTTGCGCCGGTACGGGTCACCGCCCGGTGTGTTCGCGGTCGAGTCCGCGTTCGCAAGGTTTTCGGAAATAACACGCAGGCGAAGTCCCTGCGCGCGCATGCCGGACCCGGCGATAAACATCGAAGCGCTAAAGTCGTCCATTTCCTCGTCCTCCTAATCCTGTTCCGGTTCGGCTTTCCGTTAGCCGCCACCGTTCCGGCCCAGTGCAATCCGATGCAGAGCCAGATACTTCTTGTACAGGTTGGTGGTTACGTTGAACTCGCCCGACGTCTGGGCCATCTTCATGACCTGTTCTTCCAGAACGACGCTGTTTTCAGACACCGATGTCTCGTAGACGGAACCTGCCGAGCCTTCCTCGAACCGATTGTCGGCCTGAGGCATGGCGACATGTTGGGGTTCGGAAACCGCAAGCGTGACCTGCATCTGCTGACGCTGCATCGTGTCCGAGAAGCTCAGCTGCTCCAGGTCGCGCGCGGCATAATCCGGCGTATCGGAGTTCGCGATGTTTTCGGAAAGGACACGCTGACGCTGGCTCAACCAGTCCATACGCTGGGTCATCATCCCGAATAGAGTGCTATCACCCAATGCCATGGTTCAAGTCCCTCTCTCCTGCACTTTCGGATACGATATGCCGGTCTCTCCTCCGGCGTTGAACCATATCCGCTCTCTACCCGGAAGGGTAAGCAATCAGCGTGCCAATCTGACCAATCGCGCCACTAATCCTTTATCTGCAACATCTTGTGAAACAGGGATTCGCCTGAATTCACAACAGCGAAGCTTCAATAAGCGTAAGTGAAACAAAAAGAAGTTCAATAAAACACGACACGATCGGTAAATGATCGTTAACCATGACCGTGGTATGGTTATTGCGGTTAGTGCAGCAGGAAGGCGCGCGCCCGGCACGGGCCGGCCAGGCTGAAATTCAATGCAACAGGTGAGAGATGGCGCGATCCAAAACGCCCCTGACGACGAGGCCCCTTGCTGAAGGGTCCGATGCGCGTGGCGATTCCGACGGGGTTTCGCCGCCGGAGAAAGTCGCGGTCGCGCTGACCTACCAGCCCACAAATGAAGACCAGGCGCCCGTCGTCAGCGCCAGCGGGCGCGGCTACCTGGCCGAACGAATCATCGAAATGGCGGAAGAAAGCGGCGTGCCTGTTCGTTCGGATTCCGATCTGGTCGAACTTTTGGCCGCAACGGATGTGGGGGATGAGATCCCCGTCGAAGCCTTCATCGCTGTGGCCGAAATCCTGCGGTATGTGTATGAACTGAACGGCAAGAAACCGCCACTTCCGGAGACCGGCGACCGCTGAAGCGCCACGGCACCGAATTTCCTAAAGAGTCGTTGAACCGCGTCCCTGAATCGGGCCATGGCTTACGTCCTGCGGCAGGCCCTTTCCGGTCGGCCGGACCACAGCGCTTAGGGGTGCGAGCATAAGGCCATGCAGGCGGCCGACTATATCCAATTCGCCGTTGCGCTGATCTTTGTCATCGGTTTGATCGGAATGCTGGCGGTCATCCTGCGCCGCTTCGGTGGCGGCGGGATCGCAATGCCCCGATACAAGCCCGGTCAGAAACGCAGGCTTCATATCGTCGATGCCCTGCCGCTGGACCCAAGGCGCCGACTTGTCCTGGTTCGCCGGGACGATGTCGAACACCTGATCGTCCTGGGTCCGCAATCCGAAACGGTGGTCGAAAGCGCGATACCCGCACGGAATGCGGAACTCGGTCCCGATCAGCAGGACGGTGACAGCGGACTGACCCAACGGTTTGATGCCGTCGTCCGCCGACTGATCCGTCAGCCATCCCTGTCCGCAAACGAAGGTCCGGCAAACGAGGAACCCGCAAACGCGGCACCGGCGGCGCCGGGGCCCAATGCACCAGGAAAATCGGGATCGGAGGGGCGCCAATGACCGGCCCCGAACGAAACACCGTGTCGCGCTGGATCTGCGGTGGGGTCCTGGTCACCACCCTCACCGTCTTCGCAGACCCGGCAGCCGCACAGTCGATAAACATCGACATCGGTGAAGGTGGTTCGGTAACCGGCCGACTGATACAGCTGGTCGCACTATTGACGGTGCTGTCCCTGGCACCGTCGCTGTTGATCATGATCACCAGTTTTACCCGGCTGATTATAGCCTTTTCGCTTTTGCGAACAGCGTTTGGTGCCCAGCAGACCCCGCCGAACACCGTGTTGATCAGCCTGGCGCTGTTTCTAACGTTCTTCATCATGCAGCCGACGCTTGAGACGGCCTATGACGAAGGGATCGTGCCGCTGATCGAGGAAGAGATTGACGAGGAAGAAGCCTTCCAGCGCGCCATGGTGCCGTTCCGCCAGTTCATGCTGCGCCATGTCCGGGAACAGGATCTGACCCTTTTTATGGATATCGGCGGAATTGACCCCGTCGCGGGTCCGGAGGAGACGCCCCTTCGGGCGCTTATCCCCGCATTCATGATATCCGAATTGAAACGTGCCTTCGAAATCGGGTTTCTGCTGTTCGTACCCTTTGTCGTGATCGACATGGTCATTGCATCGGTCCTCATGTCCATGGGGATGATGATGCTGCCGCCGGTCATGATTTCCCTGCCGTTCAAGCTTATATTTTTTGTGTTGGTCGACGGCTGGTATCTGGTGGTCGGAAGCCTGGTGCAAAGCTTCAACCCAATATAGCAACGCACTGCTTTTTCACCATAAAACGGATCAGGAAGATGTCGCGCTGACCTGGGCGGACGGCGGCGGCGGCGGCGCGAACAGGCGTTCGCGATACCCCGTCAGGAACGCATCGAAGCGGTCCGCACCGATAAGCTGGTTTACCGTTTCAAGAACGTTCGATCCGGACGGCGCCCCTTCCAGGTCGCTGACATAGTCAAAAACGCCCGCAACGGGACTGTTGGACATGGCGGGCCCCCACAGGTCGATCAGATCGCGCAGGCCGGCCGTGTCGTTGTTCTGATACAGCGCAACCGCCCAGTTGATGACGAACCGCGCGCGTTCCCCGTCCACCCCATCGGCCGGATCATCCGGCGGATTCCCGGCCAGTCGCTGCAGCACCTTTGCCGCCTCCTGCCAGTTCTGGGTGGTCCGATAGATGTCCCGGCGCAACAGGTCCGCTTCCAGGCTGACATCGCCGGCCAGTTCCTTGATTGCGTCTTCGTATTCGGATTGCTGATAGCGCACCCGCGCCAGCAAGCGGTCCCGGTCGGCCAGCAGGTCAGGGTCGATGCCGAAATCGTTCAACTCCAACCCCTGACGGCCCAGACCAAGCGCTCGTTCCGCCTGATCCGGTTTCTGATCCAGCAAATACAGAAGCGCCAGCTTGGAACTTAACCGGACGCGCTCTTCCCCTGGGGGAATTCGATCTTCGTCGGCCAGCAGGCCTTCCAGTTTTTCCGCCGCTTCCGGCAATAGGTCGATCGCGGCCAGACGGTCGGCAATGTTTTCGATCACGCGATCCCCGACCTCACCCGCCGGGGTGAGCTCGGAAAACTCCTCATACAATGCGATGGCGCGAAGCGGTGCCATATCATCGGCACCGCCCTCCAGGAAAAGCTGGCCAAAGACTTCAACCATTTCGCCCGCCAGATCGTCGGCAACAGGGTCGTCCGGGAAATATTGAACCGCGGTCCGATAGACGCCCAGTCCTTCGAAATAGTCCGGTTGTTCCAGGTAGAGTTCGCCCAAACGTCGCAGAAGATGCAATTCGCTTCGATCACCTCGCCAGGCATAGCGAAGCCGCTCCATACGCTCCAACGCTTCGTCCTGGTCCATGAACCCCTGCCGCAGACCCAGGGTCACCAATGCAAGCTCCGCGCGATAGGCAAACTTCCGGTCACCGGATTTGATGACTTCCTCGAATATCTCCTCCCCCAGATCAAAGTCGGTCTGAGCGACCGCCAGGCGACCACGATGATAGTCCAGTTCCGCCCGTTGACCGCGGGTGAGCGAGCCGCGCTCCTGTTCCAGGTTCGATATCCAGGATTCCGCCGCCCGCACATCGCGGTTGGCGAACAGCGTTTCGATCCTCAACAGGGCCAGACGCGCGCGCAGGGGGAACGGATACCGCGACAAAAGGCTGTCGCCGGGACCGAACGCCGTGTGGGCATCCAGATATTCCCCTTGTGTGGCAAGGGCCGCCCCGCGCCAGATCGCAGATTCCGCAAACCCGTCCAGTCGCGGGTCATTCAGAAGCTGCAGCGCCTCTTCCGGACGGTTTGCCAGAATATTCGCCGCCGCCATCAGGGCCAGGTTCTCCGGACGGGCCATCAGCTGTTCGTCATCACGCTGAACAACCCGCAGGACGCCCAACGCCTCCTGCGGGCGGTCGTGGGCCATCAGGAACCCTGCATAATCGATACGCGCCGCATTCAACCGGTCGTCCGGCACTTCGGCCAGTGACCGGAATACCGCTTCCTGCAGTTTCTTGAACTCCGAACTCTCGCCGCGCATCCAACCGGCAAGATCGAACAGCCGCCGGGCGCTTAATATGGGACCGGATGAAACCGGTGCCTCCGGCGAGATGGCATTGATGGCAAGCCCATCCGGTGCGGAGATCATGAAGCCGTCAAAGTTCCGATCCAGAAGGACATTGTCCGAAATCCGCACCATGGCGATACCCTGGGCGGTCGGAAGCAGTTCGAATTCCGGGTAACGCCGCAGCCCTTCCATTCCCACACCGGAATCCAGAAAGGTTGCAATCCGAAGCGTGTCGCCAATTCCAGGGTCCGGCAGGTTCAGCGCCGCCCCTGGCGTGTCTGACGGAAATATCAGGTGCGGCCCGACTTCGGATGTAACATCGGCCAGGATCGGCACCTGCGCCAATGGACGCTGCGGCGCACGCCGGAAGTCGACCACCCAGTTGAAACCTTCGCGCCGGGTAGACGCGTTTATTTCCGAATCCGGTACCAAAAGGCGCAGAACGGTCGCATTGCCGATCGGCAACTGATCCAACCGTTCGATGATCGGCGCGCCTTCGGTACGAAGCGGGGTCAGGTCGATGGGTGCGGATTCATCGAAGATGATCCAGATATTCTCTGCCCGCCGGAAAACAGCGGCCCCGACATCCTGCGACCATTGGAAGTTATAGGTTACCAGTGGCGGCCCGGAAGCCGCAACCTCGCTGGCCGCCTGTTCGGTTGGTTCCGGTTCCTGCGCGGCCGCTGGTGCCTCTGGCTCCGGCTGGGCAACATTCTGGGTTTCTGGCGCTGGTACCGGTTCCCGCGTTGCAGCGTCTTCCGTCTGTGCCGTCGGATCCGACGGCCCGGTATCCAGTTCAGTCGCAAGGCCACGGCGAAACTCGATCGTTCCGTCGGCGATTGCATCGGCCAGGGCCTGATCCTGTTGCTGGGCGACTTGCTCAGGTGTCGACTCCGGAACATCGGGGGCGGCAGCCTCCTCCGCCTCGGGTTCGGGGACCACTTCCGGCGTCTGTTCCACTTGCGGCGCAGGTTCGGGTTCCGGGGCGGGTGGCGCTGCGGCCACCTGTTCCGGGGGCGTCGGGATGAGTTCTGCCGGCAAGGGTTGCGCGGGGGCGTTCCGGGTTGCGGCATCGCCCTGTATGTCGACCACAACGCGCGCTTCCAGCGGGAAATGGCTGATTTCCACACCATCCGGAACCGCAAGGGTTATCTGGGTTCCCGCCTCGGACGGAATGACGGCGGCAACCGTAATTCCTGCGGGCAGCTGGTCCGCGAACGCCGCGACATTGATGTCCGCCGCACGACCGAAACTGATCGTTACCGCGGGACCGTTCCGGTTCACCTCGTATCCCGGCTGCTCAGGCCAGTCGAACACGATGCGCGTATAGTCCGGATGCTCACCAACCCGGATACCAAGGCTGACGGCACCGGCCGGCGCCTGAGCCGATACGGTTTGTGCAGGCGGCTGCGGCGGGGCCTGGGCCTGTTGCTGCTGCGGTGCGGGTGCTGCAGTCGGGGCGGCATTCGGATCGACCCGCAGGTCGATCACGATCGAGTTTTCATTCGTAAAGTCACCGACGGTCATCGGCGCGGTCAGCTGCAACACGATACTTTGCCCGTCCGACCCGACTGCGGCGGCCGTCACATAGGCCGGAAGCCGTTGGCTCAGGTCGGACAGATCCGACTGCAAGGCGCGACTGAAACTGACCGTCAGAACCTGACCGTTGACGGATGCCTGATACTCGACCGGCGACGACCAGTCGAATACCAATCGCGCGAAATCGGAATGCTGCCAAGACCTTACAGGGACAGATTCCTGCGCATTGGCCGACATGGCAAACACAGACGCGCACGCAAGCAGAACCAGCGCACACAGCGTATTCCATAGTGTCGGCCGGACCGTCATTGTCCGCTTGCCTCCGGCAGGATCACGATATCGACCCGGCGCGCCAATTGGTATCGGCGCGGTTCGGAATAGTTTCGATCCAGGTGACGATACGCCGAGTCCCCAAGACCCAACACGGTGAAATTGCCACCATATCCGGCCTCGTTCAGGGCCCGCGCAACCGTCAACGCCCGCGCCAGCGAAAGGTCCCAATTGTCATCGAACCCAAGGCTCCGCGGCGGCGGGTCCGGGTCGGTGTGTCCGCGAATCAGCATCGAGTTCCCGAATTGCCGGAAAACCACCGAAAGACGAGAAATCACCCGTTCGCCGCGCGGTGACAATGTCGTCGCGTCGCCCCCGAAAATATCGTCGGTAAACAGTGACAGGACGATCTGTTCATCCAGACCGGTGATGCGGATATTGGACAGTTCCGGTTCTGCCGCCAGCTTCTCACGCAGGATCCGTTCCAGATATCCGACCGGCAGCGCGGCAACCAGGTCAATGCGCGAAACCGTGCGTTCCCCGACCGGACGCGGGTCACCTTCGCTGACCGGCTGTTCGCGTGTCGCCAGGATGGAAATGATCGCATCCCATTCTTCGGATTGAAGGTGGGACATGGAAAACAGCATGACAAAGAATGCCAGCATCAAAGCCGTCACATCGCCAAATGTAACAAGCCAGATCGGCGCCTTTTCGACCACGTCCTCCGGTACGGATTCCATGTCCATGGCGACCGATTCCAGATGCATCAAGGATTGGGGCTCGTGATCCTCCTTTCCACGAAACATTTCGGGGACTTCGCCGTCTTCGTCCTGGATTTCGGTATCCCGATCCTGATCTGCGTATTGATCGCTCAAGAGCCGTCCCCCGCCGCTTGAGATGCCGGTCGGGGTTCGTCCGATTCCGAAAGCGTCATGCGAACCGCATCGATATCGCGTACATAAAATCGGAACCGGACGCGCGACGGGTTGCCTTCGCGTACCCCGATTTCAAAGTTCTCAGCCGGTGTCCCGCCGTCGATCAACGCCCGTGCCAAGACACCAACCCGCGAAAACGACAATTCCGATCCGTCGACATCCGGTACGGCAACGAACTGCGCGTCCGGGTCTGCGACATCCACCGTCTGGTTCGGGTTCGCCGCGTCGACAGCGCCCGCCTGATAGGCGATACCGACATCTGCCAGATCATCGACAAAAAGGATCGCCTGCATGATGACGACCTGATTTGGAAGCCTGTTGGAAAGGACATGGGCCGTCGCATTGACCAGATCGCGACGATCGCCACGAATGCGCGCCTCCGCACCGACGAACAGCTGGATGGTCGGCAGTTCGACCGCCATATAACGGCCGTTCGTTACCCGGTCCAGCTGGACAAAAGGCACTTCGCTCAACCAAAGCCGTTCCACCTCATCCAGAACCTCTTCCGGCTCAAGGACCGGCCCCAGGGTGGACACCAGAATTTCGGCAGTGGTGTCCGGGTCGGCATCGGACTGGAACGTCGCTGCCACCGAACTCAGGACATCGCGGGACTTGGTTTCCCGCAGCGTCGAAATCGAATTCAAAAGAATAAAAAAGGCAAGCAACAGCAGGAAAAGGCTCAAAAACATGAGGGGTCCCGTCTCCCGGCGGACCGGAAGGGGATCTGATTCCTGATCTTCTATCTCGTCACTGGCAATCATGACGTTGAATATGCCGGATTCTCCGTCTTTTCAGCAATAATCCCGACCAAACCCCATAGGCTGAAAACACCGGTCAAACCGCGTCTCCCATCAGCATCAGATCGGTGTCTCCGGGCCGCGCTCCCGCCGCGGTCAGCATTGCGTGAACCTGACCGCGATGGTGGGTTTGATGATTGAAGAAGTGGGTGACCAGTGTCGCTTTCGGTCGCGACAGGTCACGCCCGGCGGCACCTGAATACCAGGTCAGGTCACCCACCAGCCAGTCGGACGAAAGAGATGTCGCCCAGGACAGGATCGCCGCGTCCATATCGGCGCGGGCGGCACGCAGTTCCGGCCAATCGCCGACCATATCCACGGATCCGGAAATCGGGCCATCCGGCTTCGGCAAGCCCGCAAACCTGTGCATCCACATGCCGTCGCCCCACAGCAAATGACACAAGGTCGCGTGTATCGATCCGAAAAATGCGCCGCGGTCCCGACGCCGGTCCGCGTCCGACAGACCGTCGGCGGCATCGTAAAGGTTCCGGTTCTGCCACTCGTTGTAGCGGGCCATCACCCGCACAAATTCCGCATCAATCATGATCCACTCCGGATGTTATCGACACATCGACGCAAAAAAGGGGGCCGCACGATAAACCGGACAGCCCCCCTTCTTCGCACGATATATAATCCGGCGATCAGCGCACTAGAAATTTCCCATAACAGAGACGATCTTCGACTTCAGTGTCGCAGCATTGAACGGCTTCACGATATAGTTGCTCACGCCAGCCTCTTTCGCGGCGATCACATTTTCGGTCTTGCTTTCCGCCGTAATCATGATGAACGGCAAATTCTGCATCCGCACATCGGAGCGAACTTCCCGAAGAAGCTCAAGCCCGGTCATCGGTTCCATGTTCCAGTCCGATATGACCAGCCCATAGTCCTTGTTCTTCAGCTTGGCCAGCGCATCGCCGCCGTCCGTCGCTTCATCGACATTGTTGAAACCCAATTGTTTCAACAGGTTCCGAATAATCCGCAGCATTGTTTTATAGTCGTCCACAATCAGGACGTTCATGTTCATATCAACCGACATTGCCACACTCCACTTGATCGCTAATTAACGAAGTTCGAACTCCGCGTGGCCTACCCCATATACGAAGTTTCCTCCTATCCGATCCCAGCCAGGAAAACTACCCTGATACCGGTCTCGTTTATGTAATATTTATCGGACATTCCTTTCTTTGAAGTTAACGAAATCCTGCAAAACGTTCGCAACGTCAAGAATAGTTGAGACCGGTCTTCTATTGCGTCAGATCAGGCAGATCCTGACGCGCATCGATTTCCTGGGTGATCAATACCGCGCGCTCCGGATCCATGGCTTCCAGGATCGGCGCAAGTTTGCGTTCGCTCATACCCCGGATAACACTGAGGACCGTATCCAGGTCCATGGTATTGAAAATCGCGGCCGCTGCCCGCGGCTTCATGTTTGAATACACCCGCTGCAGGCGCTCGCTTTCCTCATCTTCCAGCGTTTCAAACTGCTGAACCAGATTGGCAATTTCATCGCGGATGCTTTCCAGATGCTGCTGCGTGTCGGCCAGACGTTCTTCGGCGACCATCAGAACCGCCTCGCGCTGTTCCAGCTCCCGCTCACGGTCGTCCAGTTCCAACCGCCGTCTCGCCAGGCTGTTGGCAAGGCGAATTTCAGTGGGGTGCATATCGCTGGACCCGTCAATGATCGGCACCTCACTGTCGTCCAGCTCCAACGGTGTCATTTCCTCACCGGAATCGCCCGGTACCGGCGGCACAGCATCGGCGTCCTGCGCGGCGGCTGTACCAGGTCCCTCGCTGGGCAGCGCATCGGACAGACTGTCCCAGATCGACCCGATCCGAAAGGACAGCCCCAGCGCGGCCAGGAAAATCAGTGCTGGGATCAGACGCAGTTTCATCCCCTATTGCCTTTGTCTCTCAGCATCACGGGCTAGCGCATATCCTGCAGCGCCTTCAGCAGTTCCGATTTGGACTTGGCGGCAGCCTTCTTTGCGGCGCTGCGCCTTTGTCCGCCGGGCTGGCCGTCCGCATCCGGGCGGTCTTCCGGCGTTACGGTCAGGCTTCGCCGGGTGTCGCCATCGTCCTCGACCGGTTGTCTGCCGCGGTCATCAGCGCCAGGACCGGTCCGCCCGACCGTTTTGGCACCGGCACTGCCGCCGGCTCGAACCCCGATTTCCAGTGCGTCCGCTACACGTTCGCCACGCTTTATCAGAAACTCAAGATCGTCGCTCAGCTCCGCTGCCTTATGTGCTGTCTGGCGGGCTTCGGTCAAGGTCGTGCCGACATTGGACTTCAGATCCGCAAGTGCGGATTCCGCACGGTCCGTGGCCGTTCCGAACTCCCGGATCAGCTTTTCCAGTTCGGCCCGGCCGGATTTGATCGCAGCCACCTGACGGTTCAGGCGAACGCCGTAGAAGACTGCCACGCCGAGCATGACCATCAGCGCGATATCCAGAATGATGCCAAGCGTGTCGCCAACCATTTCGTTTCGTCCATCACAGCGGCAATCGGCCGACAGGGACATTCAGCCATTACATGGCACTGCAAGCCGGGCGCAACTTACAAACACCCCAACACGGGGAACTGCAATCGGTCCCTGATACGAACGCTAACAGGATTCGCCGATACCCGCGTGGCTACTCGACTTCGGCGCGTTTGTCTATTCGAACCGCAATATTGCCGGCTTTCCGCCCCATGGTTCCTGTGAACATGGGCATACTGCCGCACCGCAGTTGAACGGGAGATTCCGGCGTAGCCTGCAGCGGCAGGTACATTCCTTCCTCCCAGTCCAGGACCTGTCCCAGCGACATGCTGACTTCGTCCAGCACTGCTTCGATCGGGACTTCGGTGAACCACAATTCCGTCGCCAGGTGGTTTTCCCAGATGGAGTCGCGCCCGAACTTCTCCCCCATGAACATCTGAAGCAGGAGTTCACGAACGGGTTCCAGTGTCGCGTACGGCAACAGCAGCTCAAGTCGGCCGCCCCGGTCTTCCATGTCGATCCTGAGGCGTGCAAGAATTGCCGCGTTCGCGGGCCGTGCGATCGTTGCGAACCGGGGGTTCGTTTCCAGCCGGTCGAAACGCATCGTCACCGACGACAGCGGATCGAATGCCGCGGAAAGGTCGGCCAGGACCACGCTGATCATACGTTCGACCAGGTTGCGTTCGATGGTGGTATAGGGGCGACCTTCAATCCGCATTGCCGCGGTTCCCCGGCGCCCCCCCAAAAGAACGTCGACGATCGAATAGATCAGCGAGCTGTCGATGGTGATCAGGCCGAAATTGTCCCATTCCTCCGCCTTGAAGACGGTCAGCATGGCCGGCAGCGGGATGGAGTTCAGATAGTCGCCGAAGCGGATCGACGTAATGTTGTCCAGACTGACTTCGACGTTGTCAGAAGTGAAGTTACGAAGCGACGTGGACATCATCCGGACCAGTCGGTCATAGACGATTTCCAGCATCGGCAGGCGTTCATAAGACACCATGCCGGAATCGATGATCGCTTCGACGCCGGATTTCGTCCCTTCGTCGTCGCCGCCTTCCTGGAAACCCAGAAGGCTGTCGATTTCATCCTGGTTCAGAACACGGGCCGCACCGCCGCCTTCGTCGCCGCCGCCGTCGGCCATCGCAGCCCATTCCGACGCCAGATCATCACCACCGGCATCGCCCTGGCCTACATCTTCTTCCGCCATGGCGGCCCAGTCGTCGGCCATTGCTTCTTGGTCGTCAGCCATATCCTCTGCCTCGGTTGCGCGCTTGCGTTCTCATTTAATATCGCAAACACCGCAAGCAATATCGGGGCCAAACATTGTGAGATTGGAGTCTACAGCGACTTTCACGCAACGTCACGTGGACCGGCGGCGGCCTATTGTACCAGCAACTTCACCAGAAGGAGATTGCGCACCGGCGTCGGGCTCAGAACCTGTGAAGCGCGACGATACAGTTCTTCACGCACAAGATAGGCCCCTTCGCTGCCGTTCAGTTCCTCGACACGCAATTCCCGCAGGAAGACGTTGAATTCACTGATCAGCCGCGGTCGTTCAGCTTCGATCCGCGCTACGCCAATATCGTCTTCCATTTCAATCTGAATGCCAACGACCAGAAAATTGCGCCGGTTCCCGGTACCACTGAGAGATACCGTCATTTCCTCCATTTCATAGAAGACGCCGGGAGGAACCACTTCTTCTACCGCCGGTTCTTCGTCGGCCATCTCTTCCTCGGCCGGTTCTTCGATACCAAGCAGAGGATCCAGAAGTCCCAGCATGAACACAGCCGCCCCCGCTCCGCCCAGCAGCAGAATCGGCAGAACGATAAACAGGATGAGTTTTTTGCCGCTGACCTTTTTCTTTGGCGGGCCGCTTTCGCCGTCGTCTTCTTCGCTCATTTACTGCTTCCCAGCGCTAACCGATACCCCAACGGACCGATGTATCCAGATGCCCGTGCCGACACGCCCAGGCGCCGACCGGATAACAGGATCACGCGTGCCCGGTAAATCCTGCCCCAACCCCTAGCATGATTTGTCTGAAGTTGTGAAAAATCTTCCCCAGCTGGGGCTCGTTGGGTCGCTCCGCAAGCCACCAAATCCACCCAGAAATTTTTTAACCATTTGATTTTAATAAGATTTTAAAAATGGCACGCCAATTGCTGTTCCTTCCGGCGAGAGAGAATGAGAGGCATCGCTGCTGGCGGAGAACCGGCTGATGCGAATTGGAGAGAGCGAAAGGCGTCCTGCGCCATGGAAAATACTACATATATCGCCTTATCCCGACAGATCGGACTGCGCCGCGAAATGGACATCGTGGCCCAGAATATCGCCAACGCCAACACACCGGCGTTCAAGGGCGAACGCCTGATCTTCCGTGAGTTCCTGTCCACTTCCGAATCGTCGGACGAGTTGTCCTTCGTTCAGGATGTCGGAACCGCGCGGGACACGACGAACGGTCCGCTGGTGTCGACAGGCAATGCCCTGGACGTTGCCATCACCCGGGAAGAAGGCTTCTTCGTCGTCGATACGCCGCTTGGCGAACGCTATACGCGTCACGGACGCTTCCAGCTGGATGAAGAAGGCACCCTGGTCACCAGTACCGGATATCCAGTGATGGGCGCCGGCGGCCCGATCACGATCGATGGCGAAGAAGGACCGATTGCCATCGCAATCGACGGCACGATTTCGAATGACGAAGGCGTGGTCGACCAGCTTCGTGTCGTGGACTTTGAAGACACCCAGCAACTGCGCAAGGCGGCAAACGGGCTTTACACGGCCCCACCTGACGTAGAGCCGGAAGAAATGGACGACCCTCAACTTGCCCAGGGCATGATCGAGGAATCGAACGTTCAGCCCATTCTGGAGCTGACACGGATGATGGACATCCACCGGACCCACGACAGCGTGGCACGTTTCCTGAAACAGGAAGATGACCGCATCAAGGACATGCTGGACCGGATCGGTCGTCCGGCCCAGGCCTGATGAAAACGACGACACGGCCTGAGCGAACGACGCGAGCGACGAAGGAGACCTGAACCATGCGAAGTCTGAGCATCGGCGCGACGGGAATGCTGGCACAACAGCTCAACGTCGAAGTAATCTCGCACAACATCGCGAACCTTAACACCACGTCCTTCCAGCGACGCCGGGCGGAATTTCAGGATCTCCTGTACCAGAATCTACGGCGCGTCGGTTCCGACAGTTCTGACGCCAACACGACCGTACCCGTCGGTGTTCAGGTCGGGCTCGGCGTGAAAACCGCCGCCGTTTACCGGATCACCGAACAGGGGAACCTGACCCTGACGGAAAACCCGTTGGATGTCGCGATCAACGGCCCGGGGTATTTCCGGATCGAACTGCCGAATGGAGAGACCGCCTATACCAGGGCCGGATCGTTCCAGCTGGACGGCGATGGAGACATGGTCACTGTCGACGGCTTTACGGTGCAACCGGGCCTTACGATCCCGGCGAACGCGGTCGATATATCCATCAATGCATCGGGCGAAGTGCTGGTGTCCATCGACGGACAGACCGCCCAAAGCAATGTTGGTCAGCTTGAAATCTCGCGCTTCGCAAACGAAGCCGGTCTGCTGGCTGTTGGTGACAACCTTTACCTTGAAACACCGGCATCCGGTGCGGCGACCACGGCCGCGCCCGGCACGAACGGTTTCGGTTCCATCCAACAGGGCTTCCTCGAGACGTCGAACGTCAACGTGGTGGAAGAAATTACGAACCTAATCACCGCACAGCGCGCCTACGAAATGAACTCGAAGGTTATCGAGACGTCCGACCAGATGATGTCGACGCTGACGAACCTGCGGTAATCCCGGCACACGATCGGGCAAACGGTAGCAAGGAAAGGAGTAGCAGTTATGCCGAAACTCACAAAACCCGCGTTGAGCGTCGTCTATGCGTTGCTTTTGTCCGGTTTGCTGCTTGCCCTTGCGATTCCTGCCGTCACCAGCGCCGCGTTGGCATCCGGTTCCGCAGGCGACAGTCAGGAAGGCGTCGTGGCCGACGTCGTAATTGTCCCCATGGTCGAACTCGACGGTGACTATATCCTTCTGGGCGACGTGTTTTCACCGATCGACCGGTATGCGGACCGGGCAATCGCCCGCGCGCCCGATCCGGGCGAGGAGGTCACCCTGCCGGCGGTATGGCTCTGGCGCACGGCGCGGACCTTCGGCATCGACTGGCGGCCGCTGAGCACCGAAGACACGGTGACCGTGACCCGTCCCAGCACAACCGTGACCGAAGGGGCCATCACATCCCTTATCATGGATGAATATTTCATGCGGACGGGCGAAGATGATCTGATCGACCTGGAAACGGACGGCAGCCTGCGGGCGATCCATCTTCCGGTGACGGCTTCCCCCACCGCACGGATAGACCGGTTCAATCTGGATCCGCGGTCCGGGCGGTTCACCGCGACCGTGGTGTCCCCTGCCGAAGGGTCCCCGATTGAACGCATGAATGTTTCCGGCCAGTTTCACCGTCTTGCGGAAATGCCGGTGCCGAACACACGCCTTGGCCGGGACCACATCATCCGGGAACGGGACCTTGTGATGGTCCGCCTGCGCGAACGCAGCCTGGGGACCAATCTGGTCAGCGATCCCGACATGTTGGTCGGCATGTCCGTCCAGCGTGCGTTGAGCGCCGGGGAACCGGTCCGCGCGAACGACATCCGCCCACCGGTCCTGGTTCAGAAAAACCGCCAGGTCCTGGTCACGCTGGAGACGCAGACCATGATCCTTACCGTACAGGGACGCGCCCTGGACGACGGCGCAATGGGCGACATCATCCGAATTCAGAACACCGAATCCAACAACGTCATAGAGGCAATCGTGACCGGGGACGCACGTGCACGTGTCGAACTGCCGCTGTCCCTTGCCATGCAAACGAACTGACGGAGCCTGCAAGATGAAACCAATACGCGACAATGCCTTTGGCCGGGTTCTGAAGCTTTCAACCGCATTGACCCTTTCCATGGGCCTTCTGACGGGATGTAACAACCTGGAGCGATTGAGCCAGGTAGGCACGGAACCGCCTCTGAGCCCGGTTTCCAACCCGACCCACAACATCAACTACCAGCCCGTCAGCATGCCGATGCCGCAACCGACCGAAGCGGTGGCTCACGCAAATTCGCTCTGGCGGCCGGGCAGCCGCGCCTTTCTTGAGGATCTGCGCGCCAGCGACGTCGGGGACATCGTGACGGTGGCAGTGTCCATTTCGGACACAGCCAATGTTTCAAACTCCACGACGCGAACCCGCACCACGGCAGAGGCATCCGGCGTGACATCCCTGCTGGGATATGAGGCCGCGCTGGACAACATCCTGCCTGAAGCAGTCAACCCGGCCAGCCTTGCCTCCATAACGGGGAGTACGAACAATGTCGGCACCGGCGTCATCGCGCGGTCGGAGACGATCACCCTTAACGTCGCGGCCGTGGTTACACAGGTACTGCCGAATGGAAATCTGGTCATTCACGGTCGCCAGGAAACTCGGGTGAACTACGAAGTCCGTGAACTTCAGGTCGCCGGCGTCATCCGGCCCCAGGACATTACATCAACCAACACCGTCAACTACGACGACATCGCGGAAGCGCGCCTTGCCTATGGCGGAAGCGGCCATATCAGCGACTTCCAGCAACCACGGTGGGGCACGCAGATCATCGATATCATCCTGCCCTTCTGATTTAGAGATTCGGACACGCCCGCGTACTCTCTCCTCTCTCTCCTCTCTCCCCACGCGGCGGAGTCCGATAGGGCCCGGTCTTCAAGACCGGGCCCTTCCCTTTTTGGGCGCCTCTTTTCGGCGTCCGCGCAAAAGAAAACGGCCCGGTGTCGCAAACGACACCGGGCCGGATTTCGTGTCCTGGCAGAACCGGAATCAGTCTTCGCGGTGAAGACGTTCCATCCGTTCGTGCTTCTCCTGTGCCTCAAGGCTCAGCGTCGCGATCGGGCGCGCTTCCAGCCGACGGAGAGAAATCGGTTCGCCCGTTTCTTCGCAATAGCCGTAGCTGTCGTCCGTGATGCGGTCCAGGGCCGCGTCGATCTTGGCAATCAGCTTGCGTTCCCGGTCCCGGGTACGCAGTTCGATGGCCCGGTCGGTTTCCATCGATGCGCGATCCGTCAGGTCCGGCTGTGCCAGACTTTCTTCCTGCATGCTTTCAAGCGTTTCGGAAGATTCACGCAGGAGTTCCGCCCGCCAGGTCAGCAGGCGTCTGCGGAAATATTCCTTTTGAAGGGGATTCATGAACTCTTCGTCATCGGACGGACGGTAGTCCGGCGGCAACAAGGTAGAAGAAAACGGTACGTCTGAGGAAGCGGAAGTATTATCCGAAGCTTCACTGCTCGACATCGGCATCTCCCCGTATCAGAAAACCACCAAAATATCCCAGTCAGGATGGCGCGGCTTATATTGGGCGATGCGATAGATAGCAACCCCTTTCTACGAATAACATTTTCGCGATCAGGATTTGCGGCGCAACATCACCAACATGCAGTGTCCCCTCCCCGGCGACACCATAGATATCTGAAACAACAGTCAAATTGCCATCCCGGCGATCAGGGGTCATCGCCGGTCGTACTTCGCCAGCTCCACTTCGACACGTAGTTCGATGTCCTCAATCAAGGATTTCAAACCGGCGTCCGTCGCGCCTTCAGCCCGGCGAGAGAGCGTGTCGCGCAAATTCATCAGCATTCCCTGGGACAGCCGGCCCGTCAGCAGCGCCACACGGATATCATCCAGCCGATCCAGCAGATCCGCCCCATGTTCCGCCGCGACACGGTTTCCGCCCTTCTGATCCGGATCGGCGGCGTCGACCGTATCCGCCCCCTGTATCGCCAAAAGCGCATCAATCGACCCCAGCGCCGCACCGCCGGCAAGCCCCGATGCGGAATCGACGTTTTCGTCCGCATCCGCGCGGCCACCGCGCAGGCTTTCGGAAAAGGCCGCGCCGGTTGACCCGCCTTTTTTGGCGGTTTTCTTACCCTTGTTGATATTCGAGCTGGATCCGGGTCCGTCGACCTTCATTTAATGACCAATTCGTCGTTGCGATCTCTCAAGGGATCTTTCGAACCTCTCATGGCATCGGCATCCGATTCCCGGTCGGAATCAAGTGCGGCCCTGACCCGGCAAGAGTTACCGGCTTGGACGAGTTCCGCAAATCACGAAATTTAATTCATTAGAATCAATAATTTAAGACATAGCCGCTCTGGCACGAGTTTCGCATATCAGTGTTCCGACGGGAATGAGAGGCCCGGTTTTTTGAGAGAGACCACAATGATAGACCGAGATTTTCGCATACGCTCGCAGGGTTACGCGGTTACGCGGCCAAGCTTTGCGCGCCGTTTCGTGCGCTGGATTGCGGCACTTGCCGCCCTGGCGCTGGGATGGGCGATGGTTCCGGCCGAAGCGTCCGCGCAGTCACGCATCAAGGATATCGTCGACATCGAAGGTGTCCGGGACAACATGCTGGTCGGTTACGGGCTGGTGGTCGGACTGAACGGCACGGGCGACAGCCTGGACAGCGCGGTTTTCACGCGCGAAAGCCTGGTCGGCATGCTGCAGCGCATGGGCATCAATGCCGATGACGACGATCTGGACACGGACAATGTCGCCGCGGTCATGGTAACGGCCACACTGCCGCCGTTTTCCCGCCAGGGTTCACGCATCGACGTTTCCGTTTCAGCGATGGGTGATGCCGACAACCTTTTGGGCGGCACGTTGCTGGTAACCCCGATGCTGGGCGCGGACGGGGAAATCTATGCTGTTGCGCAGGGAACGATCGCCGTCGGCGGGTTCAGCGCGGAAGGCGCGGCGGAAACCGTTGTGCGCGGTGTGCCCACATCCGGACGGATTGCCAACGGCGCCATCATCGAACGCGAAATCCCCTTCGAATTGGCCCAGCTCCAGTCGGTAAAACTCAGCCTTCGCAACCCGGACTTTACGACCGCACGGCGCATCGCCCGGGCAATTGACGCCTTCGTCGGCGAACCGACCGCACAGGTGATGGATCTGGCAACGGTACAGCTTGTCATTCCGCCCAGCTATAACGGCGAATTGATCGAGCTTCTGACGGACATCGAACAGTTGCGTGTGGAACCGGATCAGGTTGCCCGCGTCGTCATAGACGAACAGTCCGGTGTGATCGTCATGGGCGAAAATGTCGGCATAAGCACCGTCGCCGTGGCCCAGGGCAATCTGACGGTGCGGATCACGGAAAGCCAGCAGGTTTCCCAACCCAGCCCGTTTTCAAATACGGGTACGACCGAAGTCGTCGACCGGACGGAAATCGAAATCGACGAGGACGAGGATCGCCGGCTGGGCATTGTCGGCGGCACGGTGGAGCTGCAGGACCTTGTGAACGGGTTGAATGCCCTTGGGGTCGGCCCCCGCGACATGATCACCATACTTCAGGCGATCAAGGCATCCGGGGCCCTGCAAGCAGAAATCCAGGTGATGTGATGATGGATTCAGCCGCAGATATGATGATGCAGAACGCCGCGAACCTGGCGTTCGGACAAATCCCCTATGTGCCGCGCGAAGGAACGCCCGAGGCGATCCGCGAGGCGGCACAGGAATTCGAAGCCGTCTTCATGGCCCAGATGATGGAGCCGATGTTCGAGGACATCTCTACCGACGGGCTGTTCGGCGGCGGCCAGGGCGAATCGATCTTCCGATCGCTTCTGGTCCAGGAATTCGGCGAACAGATCGCAAAGCGCGGCGGTCTGGGAATTTCGGACGCCGTCGCAGCCGAACTTCTTCGCGCGCAGGAAGCGCAGTCGGGACAGACACAAACCGCTACCACGGAGGAACAGTCATGAACGCGTCAATCCGCGCACAGAACCTGATCGAAGTTCTGGAAGACTTGATCGACGTCCTGGAACGGGAAAATGCCATGCTGGACCGCCCGCGGGCCCATGACCTGAAACCCGTGGTCGAAGAAAAGCAGGCGCTGTTCAAGCTGTACAACGATCAGATCGCGGAAATCGCGACAGATAGCTCTTTTCTGGGCGATCTGCCGGACGACATTCGCGACCAGTTGAAACAGCTGGCGGAAGCGTTCGAGAAGACGATGGCCAAGAACCGCCGCAAGCTTGAAATCCTGACGCGATCCAGCCAGCAAATCGTCGACTGCATCGTCGATGCGGCGAAGAAGGCGGCCGGGCATGTGCCGCATTACGGGCGTGCCGGGAGCGTCGCAAAGGAAGGCGCCGCCGCACCGGTCGCCATGAACCAAGAGATCTGACCTTTAGGAAACTGCCCCGGCTGGCAGGCGACGCAGAAAGCGATCGCAAGCCCCGGCGGCAAAACACAGGAAAAGGCAAGGAAAGGCAAAGCCGATGTCCCTTTTTTCCGCACTTAGCGTCGCGATTACATCGGTAAACACACTGAACTCCGCGGTTCGCGTGGTTTCCGACAACGTATCCAACGCGACCAACGATGAATACAACCGCCGGGTTTCGCAATTCGCGAACCTGCAATTCGGCGGCGTGCAACTGGCGAACGTGGAACGCGCCGCAAATGAAGGCCTTTTGCGCGACCTTTTCCAGCAGACGACGACCGCAAAGGCGGACGGCACCCGGGATGAACTGTTCAATCAACTGGAACAGCTGTTTGGGACAATCAGCGGGCAAACACCCCTGGCAGATGAGACGGAACGTCTTCGTTCCGCGTTCAAGGCCTTGGAAGCGTCACCGGAAAGCGATGCGGCGGAAAACGATGTCCTGATTGCCGCGACCCAGCTGGCAAACGAACTGACACGCCTGTCGGACGGGTTGGACCTGATCGAGAACCAGGTCTTGCGCGACATTGAAGACACCGTCGAAAACATGAACGAGGCCCTGATCGAGATCGATCGGCTGAATGGAAGCATTGCCGTCGAAAAGGCGGCGGGCCGACCCACCTCAAACCTGGAAAACCTGCGCGACGCACAGGTCGCGACCATTGCCGAAGTTGCCAAAATCCGGACGTTCGAACGCGACGACGGGTCACTTTCGGTTTATCTGACGACCGGCCTGGTCCTGGTGGATTCGGAACCGGAAAGCTTCACCTGGAACGCCGCGACACAAACCCTGACGCTCAGCGGTTCGTCTTCCACGAACCTTGTCACCGGCGGCCAACTGCCGGACGGGCAACTGGCGGCCCAGACGAACTTCCTGCGCACGGACTCCACCGCACTTTCCAGTTCCAACATAGGCGATGCAGGGCTGGAAAAGCTGCGCAATCAATTGGACGAATTCGCTTTTTCTCTGGCTGATGATTCGACAGCGCGCACGTCCGGGACGACCTTTGTCCAAGGGTCTGCAAGTCTGTCGGGGGACGGTCTTGTCACCGCCGGTAACACGCTGACCTTTACCATCGGCGGCACGTTGCTGGGCACGGTCACCATCAACGCCGGCGACAGCATCGACGACGTGGTAACCGCGATCAACGGCGTCACGCAGATGCGCGCGCGTGTCGACGGAAACGGGCACCTGCAGGTTCTGTCCAGCGGCGGTGCATTCACTATCGGCGGCACGGCGGCCACAGAGCTGGGCCTGTCCACCACGCAGGTTTCCGCGGATGCGGAAGACACATTCTCATACGCCTACAAGGCGGAACGGGCGAAAGGTACGGTCCCCACGACCACCACCACGGTGCTGTCGGCGATCAACGGAATTGCGGTTGGCGACGAATTCAGCTTCAACAACACCGACCTTGGTGGGGCGGTCACCTTTACGGTCGGTGCCGGTGACACGGTCCAGGATCTGTTGAATTTCGTGAATGCGCGCGAAGGAATGTATGCGCGGATCGGCGACGGCAATGTGCTGGAAATTTCCAGCAAGTCAGGGTCGCTTGCCCTGACGGAAGTGACTAACACGCCCCTGACGGCATTGGGGTTCACGGTCAACGGCACCACTGCCAGCATCAGCGGAACTATACAGACGGGTGAAAGCAACGACTTCTTCGTTGCCGAGTCCGGGACCACGCCACAGGATGTAACACGCACGAACTTCGCACTGGCGACGGCCCTTTCGTCGAATACATCGAACGTGAAGACCGGTACCCGTACGGAAGTGGTCGAATCTTTCAATGCCACGATCCGGTCCATCAACGGGTCCGGCGTGACGCTGAACAATGCGTCCTACACCAACCTCAGTTCAGGCATTCTGACCAACCTGACTCAGAATGCGGAACGCGCCACGTTGGAGGCGGAGGAAAGCGAGATTCTGCGCGGCAACCTGGAACAGGCCTTGCGGGACGAGGTAGGCGTGAACATCGATGAAGAAATGGCCAATCTGACGGTCCTGCAAAACGCATATGCCGCAACGGCGCGGGTCATCGATACGATCAACCAGATGTTCCAGGCACTGGAATTGGCGGGCCGCTAACCCATGACCGCCGACGCCCAAAAACCGTTGCGCGTCGGCGTCATCGGCCTTGGCGTTGGCGAACGGCATATCGTCGGGTATCGCGCCATCCCCGGGGTGGAAGTTGCGGGCATCTGCGACATCGATCCGGCAAAAATGGCAGCCGTCGCGGAACGCCAGGATGTCACCCATCTACACAAGGATTACCGCACACTTTTGTCGGACCCGTCCATCGATGCGGTGTCCATTTGTTCCTATGACGACGCCCATGTGGATCAGGCCGTTATGGCATTCGAAGCGGGTAAGCACGTCTTCTGTGAAAAGCCGATCGCGCTGGACCGTACCGGGCTGGACCGGGTTGTCCGCGCCTGGTCCAACAGTGGAAAATGCCTGTCGTCCAACCTGATCCTGCGTCAAAGCCCCCGGTTTCAGGCTGTCCGCAAAATGGTTAGGGGCGGCGAATTCGGCGACCTGCACTATATGGAAGGCGACTATATCCACCAGATTCTGTGGAAGATTACAGAAGGTTGGCGCGGAAAGTTGGATTTCTACTGCGTCACATATGGCGGCGGCATCCATCTGATCGACCTGATGCGCTGGATCGCCGGGGAAGAGGTGGTGGAGGTAACCGCCATGGCGACAAAAAAGCTGACCCGCGCCAGCACCTTCAAGTACCCGGACACAATGACAACCCTGATGCGGTTCGAAAGCGACCTGCTGGCAAAATCGACCACGACGTTTGGACCGCAGCGCCGCCAGATCCATACGCTGAACCTTTATGGTACCAAGCTTAGCTTTGAAAATGCGAACGGCCCGGCCCGACTTTACCGCGGTGACCAGCCTGAGGATGAAGAGGTTTTCGACGTGCCCTATCCCGCGATCGAAAAAGGCGACCTGCTACCCGACTTCATCGACGCCATCCGCGAAGGGCGCGAACCCATCGTCGGCGCGAAGGACGTTTTCCAAGTCATGAACATCTGTATCAGTGCTTGGGAAAGCGCCTCGACCGGTCGCACGGTGGCCGTGCCGGACTTGGTAGCCTGACGTTACGCTGTCCAGGGACAGATCACATGCGCGGCATAGGCTCTTTCCCCCGTCAAACGCGGGGCCGGACCTCCTGAAAGACCGCGCGGTCCGTCAATTTCGAACGGGTCGTCCCAACCCGCGAACGGCGTTATCCCATAAACGAATTGCAGAACGATCCGATCGCGTGTCGACGGTGGTTCGCCCCTGTGCAGACCGGACGTATCCACAAGCAGGCATGTCCCTGGACTGCCGGTCAGGGATACCGGTTCGATACCAAGCCGATCCCGTGCCTCCTCATCCGACTTCCTTAAGGTGCCGAAATACCATTGCTGAAAGGCCTCGCGCTCCGGACCACCATCCGGCATGGAATTCGCGATCGTCTCCAGCCGGTGCGTGCGCGGGAAAAAAACATGCGGGCCGCTACATTCATCCACATCGGTCAAATAGACGAAGAATTTCACAAACCGATAATCGTCCAGGTCGTAGTGAAGAAGCTGTGCATCCCGCGCGTCCTTCGCACCGCCTTCGCCCGCAAAGGATCGCCAGGCAGAGATATCGATCAGAACCGGCGGCGCTCCCAGATAGGCACGGACCAGTTTAAGGACCGATAGATCGGTCGCAATGTCGAGCAGCCCCGGCGCCTGAAGAACCCGGTCTCGCGGCACATAAGCCAGATTAAGACTGTGTCTGAGTATCTCTGCCGACCGGGTTTCCACACTACCCATGGGCTTGCGGACATCCTCTGCGGGGATATAGCCACCCTCATTGAACCAATGCTGAAAAGCGGTGACACGTTCTGCATCGACTGTCGGCAAACGCGTAAACCCCTGATGCCGCATGTCTTCAAGCGACTGTCCGATATCCTTTGTACCGCCAGCCTGGGTGGGCTCCGCCGATACACCGGGAAAAGCGGTGCCAACATACACCTCAACCAGTTTGGCAAAGGCAGCCAGAAGCCCGTCGTTCAGCCCCTGATGCAGGGTCGTAATGGCGCGATGATGCAGCCGGAACAGATCCGTCGGATTGAGCGCCAGAGCGTCGCGCCCGCCCAGCATTTTTGCGATTCCAGCGAAGGACGGGTTTGAACAGATGAATTCCTGAAACCCGCGGTACCATCGCACCCCGGCGGTGGCTGGATCGGCACGCAAACGTGCTGCTGTATCAGCCATCCCAGAACTCCGCACGAATATGGGCCAACATGCCGTCGACACGCTGTGCCCACGTATGGGTCCCGGAATAGGATTCCTGTGCGGCTTCGATGTCGCCGTCATCGCGTGACATGGCCTGTTCGACCGCATCGCCGGCCTTCCTCGCGTCGAAAGGCAAAATGGACAAGCCCATGGCATCGATCTCTGTCTCGGTGAAAAGCCGCGTCGGCTCCGTTACAACCGCTGCCCCACGGGAAAGGCCATAGAATATTCTCTCATGTCCGCCGTTTCTGAAACTGGGCGAGCTGTTGACGACGATGCGAACTTGTTCCATCCGGTCAAGAACCCTTTCGAACGTGGCTTCCCCGCCATAGCTGAATGTATCCGGCAGGGTGCGGCGCGCGGTTTCATCGATCAGACCAAAGACTTCGACCGGCCTGTCCGCCAGCCCGAGCAACAGGTCGCGCCGTCGGGTTGCAATCAGGAAACTTTCCAGCGCATTGGTCAGGGCCGAGCGGCGTTCCAGACTTATGCCCGGGAGTTCGTCGGCTACCAGGCGGTAGGGAACGACCGTCTCCGTCCGGCCGCGTTCAACCATGCGGTCCAGCGCCTTTCGGACGGTTGGATCACCGTTGTCGTTTTCATTCAGAAAAGCCGCGAGTTCCGGCGCGGGTCCGATGTTTCCCACCACCAGGACCGTAGCCTCCCTTCTACCATTCGGGATGCGATTACCAAGCGGCGGTGGTCCGGCGTGCGGCAGCGCAATCACCTTCTGGCAGGGCGCGCCATAGTCACCCGGAATGGCAACGAAGTCCCGATCAACGACGCTGATTATTGAACGTTTCGGCAGCGCCAGAATCTTGTCCATATGCCGGGTCGGACAGGCTTCGACAAAGCTGAAACGCGGAAGGCCGAACTTGTCGTAGACCGACTCGCCACCGGTTTCGTAATTTTCCGCCGCGTTGAAGTCGAACAGGAATTTCGGCCCCTCATACTGGATGATGTATTTCAGCATCACATGATGCAGCTGTGTGGGGGCGGCGTCCGCGCGCATATATTCCATGACCGAGACACCGGCATTTTCCAGTGCCGTTCGGATGTCACGCCCCATGTCCCAGATCGAACATAGCGGCACGAAATTTCCGACCATCATGCAACGCGGTTTCATGCCACTATTCCTGCCTTATTGGCGTGAAGTTTGCTAGGCTATTCAGTCAATTCAATACGGTTAACGCGAACTTCTGGGGAGCCACCGCGTGAGTGACAGTTCCATTCCCTTCGGCCGGCCACAACTGGACGGTGCTGCATTCGACGCGGTGCGTGACGTCCTGGAAAGCGGCATGCTGGTTCACGGCAAGGTAACGCCGGCATTCGAAGAAGCGTTCGCCGAACGCATCGGTGCCAAGCACGCTGTTGCCGTTTCCAGCTGTACCGCCGGTCTGCACCTGACCCTGTTTGTAAAGGGCATCGGCCCCGGCGACCGGGTGGCAGTGCCCGCCATGACACATGTAGCAACCGCCCATTCGGTGGAACTGCAGGGGGCGGAACCTGTCTTTGTCGACGTCGATCCGGAAACCGGAAACATGGACCCTGCCCGTCTGGCGGCAGTGGAAGGTCCCTTGGCCGCCGTCATGCCGGTCCACTATCTGGGCCTGCCGTGCGATATGGACCGGATAGCGGCCGTGGCAAAAGACAAGGGCGCGTTCATTCTGGAGGATTGCGCGCTTGCGGTGGACGCGACCTGGGACGGCCGCAAGGCGGGGACGCTTGGCCTCGCGGGCAGCTTCTCCTTTTATCCGGTCAAGCACATGACCTCCATCGAAGGGGGCATGGTCACCACCGATGATGAAGCACTCGCAACCGAACTTCGGCGGCGTCGGGCGTTCGGATACAACCGCGCATTGGGTGAACGCGCACGGCCCGGCATCTATGATGTCGACGTCCTGGGCATGAATTACCGGATGAGCGAGGTAGAAGCCGCCGTCGGTCTGGCGCAAGTGGCGCGTCTGGACGAATTCATGGCAGCGCGCGCCCGGAACGATGCCGTGCTGCGCGCCATTCTCTTGGAAATTGATGGACTGACCATCTTTCCTGACAGCCATGGAAAAGCCGTGTCGTCCCATTACTGCCTGAACGCAGTTTTACCCAGTGACGGGTCGGTCAGCCGCGACCGGCTGGTCGACGCGCTGAAAGCGGCCGGCATAGGGTCGTCCGTACACTATCCGGGGCCGGTTCCGCTCTTTACCTATTATAAAGAAAAATACGGCTATTCTGCCGGCAGCTTTCCGGTCGCGGAATGGCTGGCGGAACAGACGATCTCGCTGCCGGTCGGCCCGCATCTTTCGGTAGATGACGCTGAAAGGGTGGGAAATGCGTTCCGGGACGCTTATATAGGATCAAGCGTATGATTTCGCGGCAGAAGGCCGGGCGAAGCCATGCGTGCGATATTGATTTGCGGCAGCACCAGAAGGAGGAACCGCGATGACCAAGATCCCTTACGATTCCCTCAAGAAAGACCTTGCGGGCCAACGCATATTGTTGGTCGGTGGAGCCGGATTCATCGGGCACAATCTGGCGCTGGAACTGGCGCGCATGGGGGCGACCGTCGGTATTTGCGACAACCTGATGGTCAACAGCCTGATCGAAAACTGTTACGAACCGGGCCGCGCCCAGGTGCAGCGACAGGCCTACCAGACATTCCTTTTGGACCGGTTTCTGCTGTTGCGCCAGGCTGGCGTGACGCTGATGAATTCCGATGCGCGGTTGCTGGCGGACCTGGGCCGGGTATTCGAGAATTTCAGCCCGACCAAGGTCGTCCAGATGGCGGCGATTGCCAGCGCCGTCGATGCAAAGGCAGAACCGGGCCTGGCCTTTGACCTTCAACTGATCACGCTTCGAAACGTGCTGGAACTGGTGCGGCCCAAGGTTCGCGACATCAACCAGGTCATGTTCATGTCCTCGTCAACCGTCTATGGCGATTTCGAAGGCGATAGCGTGGATGAAACCACCTTTCCCCGCCCGGAAGGCATTTATGCCAATGCCAAGTTCATGGGCGAACGTCTGGTACGCACTTACCGAACACAGTATGGCCTGGGCACAACCGTCATCCGACCGTCCGCATTGTATGGTGAACGCTGCATATCCCGGCGCGTCAGCCAGGTTTTTATCGAAAACGCGCTGACCGGAAAGCCGCTGCTTCTGGAAGGCGGCGGCGACGGACGGCTGGATTTCACCTATATCAACGATCTGGTTCAGGGCATGGTCCGGGCGCTGGCGTTGCACAAGGGTCATGACGACAGTTCCACTTTCAACCTGACATTCGGAAACGCGCGGACGATTGCCGATCTGGCGGCCGTCGTGAAATCCGTGGTGCCCGAAGCCATTCTGGAAGACCGACCACGCGCCGTGGACAAACCCATCCGTGGGACGCTTTCGAACGAAAGGGCGCGGGAAAAACTGGGGTTCGAGCCGGAATGGACGTTGGAGACCGGGTATAAGCGCTATTGCGAATGGTATGTCGATCAGTGGCGCCGTGCCGAACAGCGGACAGAGGCGAACTGAGCCATGACCCAGACATCCCGGGGCAAGGCAGCCCTCCTCCTTCTTGCGCGTCTGGATTCCCGCCGCCTGCCCGGCAAGGGACTAATGGATCTGGGCGGACGTTCCGTCCTGGGCCGCGCGGTCGACCGCCTGTCGCGTTGCGGACTGGTCAACGACATGATCCTGGCGACGACGGACCGCGCCATCGACGATCCGCTGGAAGAGTTTGCCCGCGCCGAAGGGATCGGCTGTTATCGTGGCGATGCGATGGACGTCGCGAAACGCTGTTTCGATGCCTGCACCGCAAACGGCCTCGACTGGTTTGTGCGCATCTGCGGTGACAGCCCGTTCGCGGACCCGGGCGTCGTGGATCGCGTGGCGGCGGCGTTCCTGGACACGGGCGCAGAAATCGCAACCAACGTCTTTCCACGGTCCTTTCCGGTCGGTGCCAGCGCCGAAGCCGTATCAGCCACGGCCATGCGGCGCATTATGGATGCGACGCCCGACCTGGCGTACCGCGAACATGTCACGCTTTATGCCTATGAAAACGCAGACGCTTTTCGCATCGAAAGCGTGGCGCCGGATGACCCGGGGTACGAAAACCTGTCGATCGCCGTCGACACGCAAGAGGATCTGGACCGCGCAAGGCGCCTGATCGAACTCCTGCCGGACCCGAAAAGGGCGACCCTTTCAGAAATCCTGAAGGTCCAGCCCCAGGCAGCGTAGCAAAAATTCAGGGAACCCAGTGCCAGGTGTCGGCGCGGCTGACTTCGCGCCAGCCGAATGACGCGTACAGTTTCAGGGACGCAACATTGGCGGCCTGTGTGCCGACGCGTACGGATCGGGCCGTTGGCAGGAAAGCACCCATACCCTGAATCAACGCCCGTCCTATCCCCTGTCCCTGATGACCTGGCGCAACGGCGATCAGGTCGATCGCCGCGACATCGCCGCGCAGCAGGATTGCGTTGAACCCCGCGACCGCACCATCCGCAGCACAGGCCAGCAGGACCACATCAGCGCGCCCGGTTATGTCATTCCGTGCCCAGGCCGCCTTGAATTCGTCCGCCCGGTCATCAGGAATCAGCGGGTCCGCATGCCACCGGTCTGTCCGGAAGGCGGAGTGGGCAATTGACGCGACGGCGTCCGCATCGCCAGTTGTCGCGCGCCGGACATGGTTCGGCGCGGGCCCGGCGGGCAAATCCCCTTCGAAGGTGACAAGGGTTTCAACCCGGCGGAACCCGTGCGGTTCCAGTTCCGATGTTCGGTCTGACAAGCCACGGTAAAACATCAGCCCCACGCCGGCCGCCCTGGCGGCCGACACCGCATCGGCAGTCCGGCCAACGTCATTCAGGCGCCATACCGGCGCCCCCAGGACCGACGCGTCGAAGGGCTGGTCAGTACAGAATTCCGGGATCACCGGGCGTCTTCCGGCAGGGTCATGAAACCGCGCAGCGTGTACTTACCGCTGGGTTCGACAAGCCGATCCATCAGGTCGAGCCGGAAGCCCGCCCGCCGCGTCAACATGGCGTACGACGCCGCGGAAAAGGCGCAGTAATGTTCAATAAAGAACTCTTCCCGGTCGGGACCTTCGGCGGCCAGCGCCCCTTCCCCATCCGGCAATTCGACATAAACGATCCCGCCTGGCGCCAGCACGTCTTTGGCGCGGGTCAGCATGGCGACCGGGTCGGGGACATGTTCCAGAACCTTGTTGAAGCTGATCAGGCCATAGCGCCGGTCAATCCTGTCCTTCATGAAATCGGCAACCAAGCCGTCGACCCCCGCCTTGTCCCGGGCATGGTCCGCGGACCGTGGATCGGGGTCCAGTGCGGTTGCCTGCCAACCAGCGGCCTTCATCGCGGCAGGAAATACCGCAAGCCCTGACCCGACATCCAACAATGTTCTGTCCGGAACACGTCCGCTGCAATATCCGTCGACGAAAGTCACACGCCCGCGATTGTCCGACTGGTCCGATGGCAGAGCCATAATCTTGTCGAAGACGCGCGCCATGCGCCCGCCACCATAGGTCCGGTCCCAATAATCCCCGACATACAGGCCGGAAAGATCGAAGTGGTGGCGGTTCACGATATGCCCGGTGGACGGGCTTTGCAGCAAGTCCCGGCGATACGGGGAAATTCCGAAATCCGTCTCCCCCGCCGGGGGCGCATGATAAGTTTTGACCAGGGTCCAGTCAGCGGCACCGGTCACAGGACAGTCGAAATCGGTCGAAGGCGCCATCACAGGGTCGCGGTAAATTCCGCGAACTGCTTCACACAGCGGTCCTTCAGAACCGCCGGCATGAAGGAATAGTGCCGGCCGATATAAAGCTGCGGCTGGCTGATGAACTGGCCGTAGTTGCACATCATCTCAAGCCCCTTGTCAGTAAGGCTGATGCAAACTTCGGTGTTCACCTTGCGCAACTGATAAAGCTGCATGTCCCGTTCAATCGGGATCGGCATCTTCATGACCACGCCGCCACGGTCCAGTTTCGGGCTGACCTTATGCAGGGTTGTCACAAGACCGCGGAAATCCCGGTGATAGACCGCCCACAAATGCGTGTCCAAACCGCGATAATGTTCCGGGTCCGCGCCGTGCAAATTGACGATCCGGTCTGGCGTGACGTCGATGACGGGCTGGTCCAACCGCCCCGTGCCGAAAACGACATGAACGTCGCAACCGGCATCCTTCATCGCGGCGATGGCGTCCGGGTCGTTCAGGTCCTTGAACGTCTCAACCTTTGCGACGTCCGACAAGGATTTTGCTGTGCCGCCAAACCAGGTATCAATTTCATATTTTTCCCGCTCGTCTTCGAATGGGTGGTGGATTTCGAAATTGGCGCTGGCTGTGCGCCTTTCTTCAAAAACGCGAACGACATTCCAGCGTTTCGAAATAACTTCGACAAAACGGGTGTGGTGCGGCGTATCCGTGGTCAGGATACCAACCTTCAGTTTTCCAGGTTCTATCATCAAGACCTGTTACCCCGTTCTATCCCCACGACCAGTCTTCAATCAGAAATCCGGGAATGCGCCAATGACCGTCCCGGTATTCCCAGACATCGTGGTTCCTGAATCGCTCCGCGACTTCCCAGAACCATTCGACCGGCTTCCCCTCAAACTCACAAAACGCCTGAATATCCTTTTCGGGTATATCCAAACCACGCTGCGAAACAATCTCTATAGCGTCATCCCTGGATACCATTCCATAGCGAATTTGTACCGACAGCGTATCGAATGCGCGCGTAAACCCGAACTTGTACCATTTCAGGAAATGATGCAACGAAATGAAGTTGCAATCGATATCGGCGAACTCCCAAGTTCCTGTCTTGATGTCGTCTTGCGAATACTCAAATCCGTGCGCTTGCGCGACTTCGGTATTCTTGAAACTGTTCCATTTGAAGAACGCGCCTAGGAACACGGAACGAACCAGATAGTCCGGTTCCTTCGGCACGCGATAGGCCACAAGGTCGTGATCGGTCAGCCCTTCCTTTCCGACCCAACTGTCGGCGTCGGTCTGTTCCAGACAGCCATGCTTTGCCAGCCAATCCGCATCCAACGCATCGGACAGGCGTTCGATCTCGCTTCCCCCATATTCCAGTTGCGGGTTTTCCCCCCATAATATCAATGGGATACGGAACTGAACCGCAAGCCGGATGGGGATCGCAAACAGCGCCATATGCATCGGAAGACCGGTCGTTCCGCGTTCTTCGAATGCCGCCTTCATGAACCGGCGTTCCACATCCGGCGAAATCGTATAGTCGATATGATCGATGCCCAGGCGTTCAATCATCCGATCGACATTTCGCTGCCCAATTTCCGTCCGGGCCGGTGTTCGCCAGGTCACGCCCAGCACATTCAGCCCATGTTCCTGCGCCTTGATGATCTGATACCAACTGTCCTTTCCGCCAGATACAGGAACGATGCAGTCATAATTTTCCGCGCGTGCCTTTGACTGGGTCGCCAGTTCGGCGAATGCCGCCGCGCGCGCGTCCCAGTCGATCTTTGTTTCCTTGTCGTCATGGCCATGACAGGCCGTGCAGATGCCATCGTCATCCAGAACAATTCCGGGCCGCGTGTCGGGAAGAATACATCGTGTGCAATAGCGCATGGGTTGCCTCAACCGCCGCTTTGCGCGGCCAACTGATCCAGAAACAGCCTAGTGGCCAGAAGGGAGAATAGAAACTTGCTTTCACTGTTCAGAGAGACATCGCTTCCGATCAATTCTTCGAACCGGGACCGGTCCACCAGATCGAAGAAGGCACCGTCCGCCAGCAACCGGTCACGCACGTCCGGGTTGGTGAAGTCGATCATGGACGTGACCGGCGCGTTTATTCCCTGTTTTCGGGGATTGGACATGATCACGTCCGGTGCAATGCCCTTCCCGGCCTTGCGCAACAACGCCTTGGGAAGACCATCTGCGATCAGATGCCGGGTCGGTATTCGGGACACGCATTCCACCAGGTCCCGATCCAGATAGGGGGCGCGGTTTTCCACCGACCAGCGCATGGATGCCAGGTCATCGTCATGCAACATGACGGGGACCGTCTCCACCGCCAGTTCATTCATCATCCGGTTTCGCAGGATAGCCGGGGTAAACGCCGCTTCCCGATGTGGTTCGTCGAACGGTTCCGTCAGGTACCGGCTAAAGCGATCCGCCCCCAGGAAAATATGGTCCCGTGCATTCGGCGTTTCGATAAACGCCATTGGGCTCTGCAGGAACGGGTTGCGCACGAACTGCCCGTATGTACGTCGCCAATCGCTGACCAGGTCATCGAAATCCGCCGCGTCCTTCATTTCCGCCAGCCAAAACAGATAATGATCGTAATAGCCGGAAAACACCTCGTCCGCACCGGTCCCGCCCAGTGACAAGCGAAACCCGTGATCATGGATTGCCTGGCTGACCAGATAATGCAGGTAGTAGGAGATGGTCAGCGGCGGACCGTCAAAATAGGCAATCATATCGGAAAGACGGTCCAGGAAGCCGTCTTCGGGAATCCGGATCTGATGGTTTTCGACACCCAGCGCCGCCAGCCCCTTTTTGATCATGGCACTTTCGTCATAGCGCCAGTCGTCTTCGACAATCGAAAAACAGGTAATGTCTGCATGGAGCCGATGGTGGGAAATGCCCGCGATGACATTGGAATCTATGCCGCCCGACAGTCGGACCGCGACCGGTACGTCCGCGCGCAACGTCCGCTCCATCGCGGTGGTCAGCGCCGCTTCAACACGGGTGGAGGCTTCCTGTGCGGTCATCTCCACCGGACTATAGCCAAGTTGCCAATAACGAACCGGGGTCCCTGCCTCCCGGCCCGGTACCAATTCCAGATAATGGGCCGCCGGCAATTCCTGCACCCCGACAAAGAAGGTACGGTTCGCCCGCATCAGGCCCTTGTACCCATTGACTAGATAACGCCTTAGCTGGTCCAGGTCCGGTGCCGGGGCCGCCCCCGCCATCGCGGCCAACACCTTGATTTCCGAAGCAAAAAGGAACGCATTATCTTCGCCCGCATTCATCCAGAGATATAGCGGCTTTTCCCCAAACCGGTCGCGGGCGATGGTGATTGCCCCGGTCGCATCATCCAGAATGGCAAAGGCGAACATGCCGACCAGGCGATCCAGCGCACCAGTGCCCCATTCCTTCCACGCGATCAGCAGTACCTCGGTATCCCCTTCGGTTCGGAAATGGTGGCCCCGCCCCAGCAGTTCCGATCTGAGTTCACGGTAGTTGTAGATTTCACCATTGTAGATCAGCGTCAGACCGTCCCGCCGAAATGGCTGATCGGACCTTTCGTTCAGGTCAATGATCGACAGTCGGCTGTGCAACAGGTCATACGCACGCCCATCCACACGCGTCCCGGCATGGTGTCCGGTTCCGTCCGGGCCCCGGTTCGCCATTTTCGCCAGCGCGGCATTCAACCGGTCTGTTTCAAGCGGTCTGTCCGCGATGCGTCCGGCAATGCCACACATCTATTCAACGTCGGCGCGATGCAGAACCTGCCCCGCCCGAAGCGCGCGAAGCAACTTTCGCCCCGTCACGGACGTCCGGTCCGCGGCGCGGAACTCCGTTGCAGGACGGGCAAACATCAGGTCGCTTTCGTCGATCAGCTGACCGGCATCCAGGTCACGCGCCGCAACCAATCCCTTCCGGATCGCCGGCCCGGTGCCGTCCTCACATTTCTGCGGGGTCTTTTCGCCATTCCCACGCCCGGAAAATACTTTAGGCAATACATTACAAAGACATGATAAGTCATTTGGATCACATGATAACTCGTGGTCCCTAAAATCACGTCTATGCTTCTGATCGGTGAAGTGAACCTCTATGATCTCGGCACCCAGCGCCACCGCCGCGATGGGCGCTTCCGGGCCGATAACATGGTTGGAATAGCCGATCGTGATTGATGGGAAGGTCTCTTTCAGCGTGCGGATCGCAAGCAGGTTTGCCTGTTCCAGCGGCGTAGGATAGGCCGAAACGCAATGCAAAACCGCCAGACGTTCAGCAGCGCCCTTTTCCCCCATTTCGTCCACGGCCCATGAAACCGCGTCATGGACTTCGGCCAATGTCGCCGTCCCCGTGGACAATATAACCGGCAACCCGGTTTCAGCCGACGCACGAATCACCGGTTCGAAATCTATGTCGCCGCTGGCAATCTTGATCGCTGCACAGTGTTCCGCCAGGAAAGGAACCCAGTCTTCCGAAATGGCCGACGAAAAAAACGCGATACCCTGATTGGCCGCCGCCTGTTTCAGGGCAAGATGTGCATCTTCGTTCAGACCAAACCGCCGGACACGTGCCTGTCGATCAGGATCGTCGGCGCTGATAAACCGTTCGGCGGTATAGCTTTGAAATTTGACCGCGTCCGCGCCCGACTGTGCAGCCAGCGCAAGCAGTTCCAACGCCTTGTCGACGCTGCCTTCATGGTTGACGCCAATCTCAGCGATAATGGCCGGGCGTTTTGTCGTATCCACCCCGAAAATTTGCATTGATGCCGCTCCTTGGTAAGCGGTCACGGATCATGCGGATTTCGCACTCTCCGCTTCCACCGCTTCGGCTTCTGCCGTCAATTCGTCGACTACGCCCAGCATGATCGTTTCCATGTCCCGCAGGAACGCGCGGAGTTCTTCCAGGTAGAGCGTATAGAGCGGCCGCGCGCTTTCGTCCGTGACACGACGATACATGCGGAAAAAGACGTTGTAGGTCGTCATGACAGTGCCATAACAGTTCTGCCAGATCACCGCTTCCAACGGGTCGAATTCTTCTTCATCGTCAACGCGGAACTGACTCCACAACATATCATAGGCCGCGAACGGGTCGACCTCCTCGATCGAATCCATACGGTCCACTGTCTCCTGTGCGGAGGCAAACCATTGCACCGTTTTTTCCCGCAGGTCGCGGAACCGGGATGCGGGAACATTTTCCCCCTTGGCATAATGGGCCAGTTCACCATCTATCTGCTGCAGTGCGCGGGTACGTGCGGCCTCGTCCGCCTTTACGACAACAGACCCGGGAAGCTTTGCGATCGCGCCCGGAATTTCCATTCCGTCCGAGCAGTTATAGACGTTATAACCGGGATAGGCCTCAAGCAGCTTTTGCATGAAGAGCCGGCTCAATAGGAACCCGTGGCTGGTCATCACCGTGCCACCGAAGTTCCCTTCCGTCGTATACGGGAATTCCGTTGATTCTTCAGTCCCTTGGAAGGAATACATGAAGTCCCGGTCGGTGTAGTAGCCGGATGCTTTTGAATGGTGCAGGCCTTCGACCCGTGTACCGAAATCGATGCCGAACATATAGACTTCGCGGAAAGCCATGCCGACGGCAAACCGAATCCCGCAATTCGCAACCGTCGGAACAGCCAGATAGATCGGCCGCTTCTTCAATTCGAAAAACCGTGTTGAGCAGACCGTATCGCGATGGAAGAAGACCGCCCGGTCAAACACATTCGCGGTGCGCGGATTGACAGTCGCGGCACCGACAAAGGTAATGCCGGACACATCATACTTTTCGGCCACCCGTTCGGAAATGTCCGCCTGACCGAAGGTATTTTCCACCTCGACATGGAAGTCGGGTTTGATTCCGTATTCCAGCAGGACGCGCAGACCGGACCCACAGGAAATGATGACGGCCTTGTCCTTGTTTGCCCGGATCACGTCAATGGATTGGTCGATGGAAGGACCGGCTGCGACCACAAAGGCCGGGCAATCCTTCTCGCGCCGGGGTCGGGCACGCCAGATGCTGTAGTCCGCGTTCAGGAAGTTCCTGGTCGCATTGGTCAGCATGATATTTTCGTCTTCGAAAAATCCTCTGTTCGACCCGATGTAGGAAATCTGGTCCGATAGGCCGCGGTGGATTTCCCGCACAAGATGGGACCTGTAGTGGGTATAGATCAGCGACCCGTCCAGGGTACCGCCATTGTCGGACCGAAGCGCGTCGGTCAGTTCCGCCGAAGCCGACGCGGCACTGTCCTGCAGAATGAAGAAGATTCGACCGTTGCGGCCTTCGATCGTCTCAATCCATTCATGCCACGGATTGATGTGCAGCGAATGCCAAAGAAACTCAATGAACTGTTCGACAACAATCAGGGACTGTGCCGTGTATTCGTTGATCAACCGTCCGATATGGTCACCGATGCCGATCCCGATGGAAACCGCAAATCCGGTTACTCCGCGCTGATCTGTTTTCTCGCGAAAGTCGATCCCGCGGTCGGCGCGCTGCTTGTTCAGACGCCGGATCATGATTTTCGTCATGATCTGGGGCGGCTCATTGTCGGTTCGCGGCCAGTTAAGGTCGATGCGATAAGGCTCTTTCTTGAACACCGAGAATTGGTCTTCAACGAACTGGCGCACACCCTGATCGTAGAACAGCGTATGACCTATATCGAGGTTCAGATCCCCATCAACCTCCACGATATTCGAAAGCGGCCGGGAAATCGCCTCCAACTTGCCGGCGATCTCTTCACTGTGGCGCCGGATCGCCTCCATATTGCGTTCGAACAGTGCGTTGCTGTCCGGATCGGACGAAAGATCAAGCGTCTTCATTTCTGTTCCGCCTTCGCTTTTTCGAGCAGTTCGTCAAACAATGCCGCAAAGGCCCGCCCGCGCTGCAGCCGGACATCAAGGCCCGATGCGACATCCAGCGCCTGGGCAATCCGGGATCGCGTCGCTTCCAATTCACCATCATTCGATGTCAGCCGCACCAAAAGCCCGGCAAAGGCATCCCTACCGTCGGCTATCAATTCCTGAAGCCCAAGACTTGCAAGCAGGCTGGACACGGTCGCATTGGCGGGATTTTCAGGCGCCCTGGTCACGACCGGCAGGCCATAGCGCAATGCGGAAAACGCCGCTTCGGTGGACGGAACCGGCCAGGTGTCGACCAGCAAATCGACGGTCGCCAGCACCTGGTCCAGCGGCATATGGCCGGAAATGCGTTCAATATTGGAAATGTCCAGACCTGCATCCGCGAAGCGCTGTACCAGATGTTCCAACGCAATTGCATCTTCGGGATCGTCCCCGCGAAGTACGATGGAACCGGACATGCCTTCCTTGACCGCCCGCGAAAGATCCATTGCGAATTGTCCGGAAATGCGCCCGACCGGGCCGTCGATAAGAATTCGCCCGGTTCTAGGACGGTCCTGCTCACCTGAAGGCTTCACATACAACGGCCATGTGGACAGCCCCTGCGGTATCTGGACCGTGCGGTCCGCATTGCCTTCATAACCGGGCAATCCGGGTTCCCCCAGCGCCATGATCATCGGATGATCGCCCGGCAGCGCGCCGGGCTGGCCGAACGCACACAAAACCACCGGCGCCGGTCGTCTGGCCGTAACCCCCGGACGTCCGGTCCAGCCGAAGCCATCCAGATCGATCAGGATCTGGATTTCATCATTGCGAATGATTTCGGCAACCGTGTCATCGTCCATGCGGGAAATGTTGCGCCATCGCACCGCGGCGCGACGCAGTCGGCGGGAAACCGAATCCTCGCTTTGTACGTTCGAATAATAGTGTAGCTCTGCAGCACGACCGATACATTCCTCTACGGTCGACAGAACCGCTACGCGTTCCGTACCGGACCGGATCTGACCGGACAGGATACCAACCCGGAAGCGTTCGATTTCATTCTGCCTGGGCGTTACCGTAAGCGGCTGCGGCGATACGTTCAGAAGATTGTACCACGCATGTGACAACTGGACCCCAAGCTCCGTCGGTGCAGAGCCGTCATAGCGAACAAGCGCGGGCAGCATCCGGGCTATTTCAGGATCGGGTCCGGCCGCGGTCAATGCGCGGTTAGCAGTTTCCCACGCCTGTTCAGTCAGTCCCAAGTCAAGTTGGCAACTGCAAAGTTCGCGCAAATGGTCGGCGTTATCTTCTTCTACCGCGGCAAGCGCCTCTGCCGCGCGCAGACTGTCGCCGGGTCGCCGGCGCTTTTTGTTGACGTCGACAAGCCCCTGCCAAGCACGAACATCCGAACTGTTAAGGTCAATGGCATCAATAAAATTCTCTGCTGCGGCGTCATAGTCACCATCGTTCATCAGCAGAACCGCATTGTCCGCCAGCGGATTTTCTTCCGCCATCATGAAAGAGACACCGAAGCTGACCAACCATTCCGGAACCAGTGCGTATTCCGGATATTCCTTTTTGAGAGCGCTGGATAGTTTCGCGTAATAAACGCTCTCCACCCGTTCCCCGACCAGGGCGAACAGTGCAGCCAGTACCTCTGCATGTTCGAACGCATTCGGCGACTTCGCGTGGGCGGTTTCCAAAATCCGAATGGCCGGCACAACCCGCCCCATGCGGGCCAGGGTCAGGGCGGTGAGGTGACGAACCAGCGGAGTATCGCCCGTTTCGGACTTTGCGCGCTCAATGAATGGCAGAGCTTCGCCAGGCTGATTATTGGCCAACTTCACAAGCGCCTGAGATACCGGCGATGAATCGGTTTGAGACCCACCGGAAAAATCGAGATCAAAGTCGAAGTCGAAATCGAAGATATCGTCGGACATCGCTAATCTTGTGCCAATCACGTCGGTGTTTGCGCGCTCCGAAAGTGCCGCGATTCGCCGGATCGCAAAGCGGATCCATTCATGGCGTAGCGACGCGCACTGAAACGAAAAGGGGCCCGACTTTCATCGGGCCCCTTTCTTGTTACCATACTCCTGATCCGAAAGTCAGATCGAATTAGTTCAGGAGGGCCAGAATGGCCTGCTGCTGCTGACCGGCAATCGCCAGGGACTGAATACCCAGCTGCTGACGGGTCTGCAGGGCAACGAGGTTTGCACCTTCTTCGTTCAGGTCGGCAAGCGTCAGCTTGTCCGCACCACCGACCAGCGTGTTCACGTAAGAGTCCGTGAAGTCCAGGCGGGTCTGAAGAATAGCAACGTTGGTACCGAGTTCGGCGGACACCGAACGGACCTTGTTAATGGCCGCGTCCAGGTTGGTGATGATGTCGTCCACCGCACCGATGTAGGAGTTGTTCGTACCCAGATCGGAGAAACCGTCGAACGTAAGTGCGTCCGTCGCGGCGATCGAGCTGTTGGTCAGCGCCGAAATCCCGACGAAGTCCAGGGATCCGTCGAAACCGTTTTTGTCGGCGACGATGGTGGACTGAATACCCGTGAACAGCGCACGGTCGCCCGTGGTCGAACCGTTGGTCGCGTTCAGATCGAACCCATCCACCTGCAGGCGGGACGCCGTGCGGGTCGAGAACGCAACATCAAGCTGCGAACCCGTGTTGTTCAGAAGGTTCAAACCCTGGTAAGCCGCGTCTTCGATCAGCTGCGAGATCTGGTCGCCCAGCTCTTCGAACTGGGTCGTCGCCGAAACCCGTTCCGTATCCGTCTGCGTCTTGGCAGCTTCGGCGACACCCTTCATCTGCTTCAGCAGCGAGTCGAGGGCGTCGAGGGCGTCCAACGCGGCGGTAATGGATGAAATACCCTGGTCGATGCCGTCCTTACGATCCGTGAAGTCGGTCGCGCGGTCGTTCAGGGATTTTGCCTGGAAGAAGGACACCGCGTTGTCAACAACGCCGTTGACCTTCTTACCGGTTGTCAGACGGGTCTGAGTACGGTCGGAAAGATCGGACACGTTCTGCAGGGTAAGCAGAGCGGACCGTTGTGCACCGGTGAGGGTAATATCGCTAGCCATGGCTTGTCTCCTTTCTGGAATGCCAATATGTGACGCCCTGCTTCTGCGGACGCATTCGGGGGTCCCGAACACTTGGGCATATAGGCCGGCCCCAGAAGCATGTCAAGGCAAAAAAGTCGCCCGACTGAATTTCTCTGCCGTCTCGCCACCTGTAAACGACGCCGCGTCATATGGTGGGTGAAATTCTGGCATACTCCTTGCTTTCACCAAAACGGCGGACCGCGACCGAACAGGGCTATCCGGCTTTTCGGTCCGTCTGCGCCGCGCAGAAGCGCAGGCGACAAAGTCGACGAACCTAGAAGGACGAAACACCATGGTATCCCGTGTCAGCGCTGTCGGTATACTGACGCAGAATCTGTCGCTCATCAACAGAAACAGGCTGAATCTGGACCAGTTGAACACGGCTCTTGCGACCGGTGAACGGTTCCAGCAATTGAAGTTCTATGGGAAAGACGCCAGCCGGATTGTCGACCTTGAAAAGGACATCCAGGCGCGTGAAGCATACAAGCGTTCCATCGATGTCACGGAAACAACAGCAACGTCCTACGATGCTGTTCTGGAACGGTTGATCGAAGTTACGACCGACGCCTTGAAGGCAGCGGAACCCCTTTCCAGCGACGACCCGGACTTTCCCACGACCACGACCGTCCTTGCCAACAACTTCATGCTTGAAGTCGAAGCCAACCTGAACATCAAGATTGGCGACCGGTTCATTTTTGCCGGCACGAATTTCGGTACAGCGCCGGTAACGGATTTGCGCTCCCTGACACTCTACAACACGACGGACCTGGTTTCGAATGGCGCGACCGCGAACGTGATCGA
The DNA here is from genome assembly GCA_040217575.1 of Alphaproteobacteria bacterium. GTDB lineage: Bacteria > Pseudomonadota > Alphaproteobacteria > UBA8366 > Aestuariispiraceae > Pacificispira. The sequence continues at coordinate 493,844 of JAVJPW010000005.1, forward strand.
ATCGGCCGACCAGGTGCCGGAACATGTTGTCGACGCGGGCGGTGCTGCTACGGTCGAATCCTATCACACCAGTTTCGCAGGAACCGGAACGATCGACACGAAGGCGCATGAGACGATGCGCGTCACGGTCAACGACAACCAGCCCGTGACCTATACAATCACGGCAACCGAGTCCGCATTTCAGAATGTCGTCGAAGGCTTATTGCGACTTAAGTCCGCCGCTCAAAGCGGCCTGACCAAGGAAGAACGCGACGAGTTCTTGGGCGACGCCCGGACGGCCCTGGACAATGCGCGCGGGCAACTGCGTCAGATCCAGGCATCGAACGGAACGGTACTGGACACGCTTCAGCGCACGCGTGAAATCCATACCAGTTTTATAAACATCTCGCGCATCGCCCTGGACGACATTCAGGTTATCGACGATGCAGAAGTCGCTGTGCGAATCTCGTCCCTGCAGAACCAGTTGGAAGCGTCTTTCACGACAATCGCGCGTCAAAGCAGCCTGACCCTGGTCAACTTCCTAAGGTAGTTTCATGAATTTTGTTCGCGGCTTGATCCTTGGGCACCGGCGTTAACCATGACTTTACGAAAATCGCCTAGACTGACACAGTAAGAATCGGATTTCTGGTATCCAGGGCTGGAAAAATGTACGACGCAGGGGACTTGGACGCGTCGGGTTTCCGGCTAGGGAGTACAGCGCACCGGTGGCCGGAATTTTCCGGTTCAGATTCAGATAAACAAGACGGTCAGATCTAAGAATGTCCAATCCCTACGCCTCTCAGCAGCGCGCGGCGCTTGAAAATGCCCCACCTCAGGCCGCCGAAGGTTACGCGTTGATTGAACTTGCCCGCCGCCTGGATGAGGCAGCTAAGACGCCGGAGGATATCGAGGCAATCCGTGACGTTGTCCGTCTGAACTGGCGCGTGTGGACGATTTTCCAGGCAGAGCTGGTCGACCCGGCCTGCCAGACCCCGATCCCGATCCGCGAAAACCTGCTCAGCCTGTCAAACTTCATCGACAAGCGTTCGGCCGAACTGATCGCGACGCCGGATGCCACAAAACTTGTGGTGATGATTAATATCAACCGGCAGATTGGTGCCGGGCTGTTGGGAAGCCCATCCGACGACCCGGAAGAGACGGAACGGCTTCGTAAGGAATTCGCTGAACGCCAGGCACAGCAGACCAACGCCACACCGACCCAGACCGAAGAAACGGGCGGAGGGGCAGCGGCCGAGGAATTGCCGGACGCCCCCGCGACCGACCACGAGGCGTGAGCAGCAGCAATAAAGCAAACGCGGGCGCCCAATCGCCGCCCATAGCGCCGCTGCGCATTTCCCGTTCGAAAAATCCGACCGACATCCTTCTGGTCATGAAGGAGCCCGAGGCAGCTTTCTGCGCGTCGGCACTATCACGCATAAATCCTGCACTCCGGATTACCTGGGCCCCGGATCTGAGTGAAACCCGCGCAGCAATCGGCCGAACCGCCCCCGGCGCACGGCTCATCGGCTTTTCTACGTCGGTCATCGTGCCGCCTGACGTGCTGGCCGCTTTCCCGGATGACGCCTACAACTTTCATCCGGGCCCACCGGAATTTCCCGGCAACCGCCCTTCGGCCTTTGCCTGTTACGCCCGCGCGCCTGTCTTCGGTGTTACCTTCCATCGCATGCTGGCAAAGGTGGATGAAGGCGAAATTCTGGATTGTGAAAGGTTCCCGGTTATTGGTCTGGACCGTGCAGGTCAGATCGCGGTAGAGGCCTATCAACGCCTAGCCCGCATCTTCCTGCGGAACGCAGTTGCGCTTGCACGGATCGGTCAGCCGCTGTCTGGCAATGGTGAAATATGGTCGGGCCGCAAGACTACCCAAGCGGAATTCGACCGAATGCGACAGGTCCCAGGCGATGTCGATCAGGACGAACTGGCCATCCGCATAAAGGCCTTCAATTGGATCTATACACCCATCGGGAATAACGATTCGGATGCGTAAGAATGGCGCCTAGATATCCTGCTCTTCCGGCTCTTCCTCTTCGTCGGGCCATAGGCCCAGACTCTTGAACCGCTCGACTTCATGCTCGATCAGACGGTGCGCGCTTCGCAGGGCGTTGTAGAGCCTGTCATTTTCAGTCTCTTCGCGGATTGTCGCGGTCAATTCCCCCGCACTGGGGGCCGCCGCCTCGTACTGCGACAGAAACTCCATCGCGACCTGCTTGTAGCGGGGCCGTTCGTCTTCAAACATATAGGCGCATTGCAGCGCGTAATAGACCCTGCGGGCCGGGCTTTGCGCGTCCGCCTCGCTCATCACTTCCTTGCGCCGAAGAATGTCGGCCCGGTTGTGAACGATAATGGTCGTTGCTTCCCCGGCATTCTCAAGCACGGCGCCATTTATGATAATGCGTTCTTTTGACGGAAGCTTGATCCTGAGCGGCATGTCGGTCCCTCGTCTTGGAATCATGCCGGAATTATGGCCGGCCCCTCCCCTTCATATACGCTTGCCGTGGCATCGCGCAAACCCGGTGCTTGGACTGTCTGACCGGCGGGCCCTTGCATTTTTCGGGTTTTTGGGCCATATTTGTGCTGTGGACGGGTGTACCCTGGTCCGGTCACGGCCGGGCTGGGACTTGCGAAACTTTCGGATTTCGTAGGAATCCGGTGACCACACTAACGATAGCAGAAGCTGTCGAGGAGACTAGAAATGGACGTGAACCTGACTACTCAGGTGCCCTTGCCGCAGGGACAACAGCAGCAATCGGCACCCAATGCCACCAATCAATCGGGCGCGACTGCGACGGTACAAAATGTGCCGGACAATGTCGTTACCGCGGCGACGGACGCGACGGAAACCAGTGCACGCGAAGACGATGCCCTGCGCCGTCAGGACCGATCCGAGCGGGAACAGGCCCTGGCATCGCTGCAGGATTTCCAGCTTCAGGGACTGCGTACGCGCGTTGGCTTTGATGCCGAAAGCGACCGTGTGTTCCTGGAAATTCTGCTGCCGCGCACGGAAGAGGTCATTCGACGCATTCCGTCGGAGAACCTGATCGAATTCCTTCAGTCGGAAGTTGACCCGGTGGCGGCACGATCCAGCTCGGCGCAGGCGCTCGACGCCTCGATCTGATCGGCGCTTTCCCCTTTTTCGATTTGCGCCGGCCGCGCCTTTCACGGCACGCCCGCGCGGACCAGATTTATGTCCGCGTGAACCGGTTTTTTTGTCCCGGATCGACCCAACTCAGGGTTCTTTCCCCGGGCGCCCAATTCATTTTTTAACATCATGATCGGACGCGGATAGCGCATTTTGTACCAGCGCGAAGATTCCCACCTGCAGCGGGCAGAAGATTCCCATCCCATGCCCTTCAGGGGCGTAACCTACCGTTCGGTCGCAACGCCCTGCCTTAATGGCGCCCACCATAGATTGCCAAATCTCTATAAATTTTAATGCGTTAGAAGCCGTCTCTGAATCTGGCCCGGCAATTGCTGATATCCCGGCAATATTGTCATTGGAGACGGATCATGTCGGTAAACAATGCCTCGGACGCCATAAACGACCTGTTCGCACTTGCCGATCAGCGCCAGCGCGATCAGGACCGCACGTCCACCGCACAGCGTGACAGCGACCGGAATGAAAATGGCGACGGCGGGTCCGTCAGCACCTCCCAGGTGGAGACGCAGTTCTCGCAACTTCTGCGCGGGCGCCTTACGTCCAACATTGTCTTCACGCGTCTTGACCAGCAATTGAGCATGCCGCAACGCGTCCATGAGGATCGCGCGAAGGCGCCGGTGATCGACCGCCGTGAAGACCTGTCCAATGATCGCGATGTCGATGCTTTTGACCCGACGGATACACTGGAAGACGCAAGTCATACCGTGGCGGCGGCACCGGTTTCCGACAACCAGGACCATCGGGTCACCCGCACGGACAATAACGGTTCGAATGCCCGAAGTGACAGCCAGCCGGCGAACGACGACGCGACACCGGCCCAAGCGGCCCGAAACGCGGGCAAGGGCAATGAGGGCGGCAACCAGAATAATGCCGCGAACCAGCAAAACGCGTCGGCCGCATCGAAAGCGGCACAAAGGACTGTCGGCGGTGAAAGCCTTCAGACCAATGCCGATACGCCGGAACTGCTGGATGTTGTCACCCGTCAGGCGAACCCGAACGCTCAGCGCATCGCCGCCACCGTCACGGATGAAAGCGCGCGGGTTACGTCCCTGCCGCAGACCAACCTGGGTGCACGCGCCGCTGTCGATGCTGCCACGTCCAACAAGCTCAATGCGAATGCAAGCGCACTTGAACAGGCCGCACAGGATGGCGAGGCTTCTGTGGAAGCGGACGCCAGTGCCAACAATATCTTCAACCGGCTGAAAGCGCAGACCGCCGCCGGCAATGCGAACGCCGGCCAGACCCAGGCAAAGGGCGGCGCCTCCAGCGGCGACCCACAGGCCGGCCAGGCAACGGCACAGGCACAGCAGAACCCGGCCGCCCAAATCGCCCCCGGCCTGCAACGCGCCATTGCAGCGAACAGTCAGGTATCCTCCCTGACTGGCACACAACAATCGGCCGTCACCGTTGACGGCACATCCGGTTCCACGGCAACGCTGGGTGAAAACAACAGCGTCCAGAGCCGCAGCGCCCCCTCCCCGACCAGCGCCGCCTCGCGCCCGCCACCCGTTCCCGCCCATGTAGTCGCGGATCAGGTCGCGGTGAATATTCAGCGCGGAGTAGCCCAGGGCCAGGACCGGATTACGGTACAGCTGCGCCCGCAGGAACTCGGCCGGGTCGAGGTCAAAATGGAAATGGCCCATGACGGCAAAATGACCGTTGTGGTCGCGGCGGAACGTCCGGAAACGCTGGACATGCTGCGCCAGGACTCTCGAAGCCTGATCCAGGCGTTGAATGACGCCGGAATGCAGGCGGATGAAAACAGCCTGAATTTCCAGCTTCAGGAACAGGGTGACCAGAATGCCTCTGGCGGTGACGGATCCGGCGGAAATGGATCGGGTTCGGGCAGTGAAGACAATCTGGACCCACTGATCGAGACAGGATTCGATTTTGAGGAAACGGGCGGCTTTGACGATGACGGCCGCCTGGATGTCCGCATCTAGGAGAGGATTGACGCAAACTTTCGCCGCGGATCAACCGACGCGCGATCGATTGTTGGAGAGAGAGAATGGCTGACGATATCGCAACGATTTCATCGACGACCAATACCGGCCAAACGCAGGAGCAGTTGAGCGCCCTGAACAGCCTGTCGTCGAACTTCGACAACTTTCTTACGATCCTGACGACCCAGCTTCAGAACCAGGATCCACTTTCGCCGCTGGATACGCACGAATTCACCAACCAGTTGGTGATGTTCGCGGATGTCGAACAATCGGTGCGCCAAAGCGGCCAGTTGGATGACCTGATCGCGCTTCAGCGTCAAAGCGGCGCTTCTACCGCGGTCAGTTATATCGGTCAGGCCGTGCGCGCCGACTATAACGAGGTCATGTTTCAGGGCGATCCCGTAAACATGACATATACACTGCCGGAAGACGCCGATACGGGCGCGCTTGAGATTTATAACCAGGAAGGCGACCTGGTCACCATCATTGCCGGCATCGAAAAAAGCTACGGCACCCATACCGTAACCTGGGACGGAACGGATTCCTTCGGGAACACGCTTCCGGACGGCGCCTATTCTTTTCAGATCGGCGCGGTGAACCGTGATGACCAGCCCATTGATGCAACCTACGAGACCGAAGGCATCATTACCGGTGCCGAGTTCGAAGACGGTGTGACGACACTGCTTATGGGTGATGTACGCATCCCACTTTCCAAGATCCTGCGCGTTGAGGATCCAACCATCTGATGATTTCTCCGGCGGAAGACGCCGGGACGGCCCAAGGGCCCTATGAGCGGAGGAAGAAGCTATGAGTATTTTCGGTGGTCTGAGATCCGGGGTGTCCGGCCTGTTCGTTCAGAGCCAGTCCATGGCGATGATTTCGGACAACATCGCGAACGTGAACACGGTCGGCTACAAGGTGAACCGTCCGCGCTTCTCGACCCTGGTGACGACGCAATCGTCCGAAACCCTTTTCGCCTCGGGTGGTGTGCAGTCCACGGTTGGCCGCGAGATCGATGCACAGGGGCTTCTGGCCGCATCAACTGCATCGACCGATCTTGCGATTTCCGGTCAGGGTTTCTTTGCCGTGACCGATGCGGTAACGCTGAATTCCACCACCGGCGTTTATGAGCCGACCGGCGACATCTTCTATACGCGGTCCGGCGAATTCCGCGCCGACAAGGACGGCAACCTGGTCAATACCGGCGGCTTCTTCCTGATCGGGTTCCCGCGCAACTCTACGGATACCGGTTTTGATGTGACCAACGTTCTGACCGCACTAAACGGTGTCAACGTTGCCAGTCAGTCCGCATCCCCGGTCCCAACCTCTGCGATCACCATGAGCGCAAACCTGCAGGCCTCGTCGGCAACGGGTGATACTTTCGACATCTCGACCCAGATCTTCGACCGCCAGGGCGCACAGCGTACACTGACCCTGACTTACACCAAGATCGACCCGGGAACAGCGGCCAACACCTGGGACGTGTCGGCAACATTGTCGGCCGGCCAATTCATCGACACGGACGTTACGAACGATGATGGCGTAACGGCGTCCGGCATCGATACCGATCAGGCCGGTTCTTCCGCGGACTTCCTGGATACAACGGAACAGACGACATTCTTCGGGACGGAAACGGACTATTCGGGTTTTGCTGAAGATGCGATTGGTGCGGGCGGCACCGCGAACCTGGGCCGAATCACCTTCAACGCGAACGGCACAATCGCCAGCATATCGGATGATTTTGGCGGGGTCGCGAACTCGGGTGTTGCGCTGGTCGGAAACAACACGATGCAGGTCATCGTCGATTACGACGGCGACAACACGACATCGACCGATGCGGTTGCGATTGACATCAACCTCGGCACGATAAACGGATCCGACGGGATCACGCAGTTCGAAGGCACCAGCGTTATCAACGACATTACCCAGAACGGTAAGCAGTTCGGGTCCCTGTCTTCGGTGTCGGTAAACAACACAGGCGTCCTGACGGCCCTGTTCGACAACGGTGAACAGCGCCAACTCTTCCAGGTGCCGCTGGTAACGTTCAACAACCCGAACGGCCTCGACCCTAGAACAGGCAACGTGTTCGCCCAGACCGATGAATCCGGTCAGGCGGTTGTGAAGGTGGCAAACACCGGTGGTGCCGGTCTGATCGCCTCCTCCTCACTAGAAAGTTCCACTGTCGACCTTGCTGACGAGTTCACCAAACTGATCGTCACACAACGGGCGTTCGCGGCGAACACGCGAATTATCACCACAGCGGATGAAATGCTGGACGAACTGATCCGGGCCAAACGTTAACGGTCTCCGCCTTCTCCAGCCTTTCGTTCATCCTCATTGGGCGTCGCCGGTTCCCGGCGGCGCCCATTTTCTTTGCGAAATTCTATTTTTCGTAAAATTTTATGTATATTTATCCTTTTTTAACGAATAGAAACGAACCTTAGAAAACGGAGAGGGTTAAAAGAGGATGGATAAAACAATGAATGATGTATGGACAGGAACGACACGGAACCCGCTTTCAAAGCGCGCGAACACACTGGACGACGCGCTGTCACATGAAGGACACAGCGAAAAGCCGCCTGCGATCGAACTGCCGGAACCTACAACGCGACGCTGGGTCATTTCGCGAAAGGCTCAGGTCGTAAAAGCAGTCGAACATGGTGTTCTTTCCGAAGCGGAGGCCTGTCAGCGATATTCCCTGACGGTCGAAGAACTCAACCATTGGCGGGAACTCGTGGCGCGACATGGCGTGCGCGGGCTGCGCGTGACGCGACTTGGCTATTACCGCCAGTCCGGCGCGGAAAGTTAGGCGGGGCACAAAGAAACGCGCCTAACAGTCTGAAGAGACTCAAAAGAACAGCCCTGACGGTTTTTGAAGGGAAAGTGTAACCAGATAATAGATCAAGATTCGATTCGGTTTTATTCAATATCTGGTACATTTTTCTTTGCGGCACTACCAAATTCGGTTATGTTCCGCGATTAGTAGGTAATTTTTGCCGACCGAACACCCTGGCAAAACCGGACAAATCAATGGTTTCGGTGACGGTAAGCAAAAGCTGCGAATTCAGGTCACGCAGTTGGCCGAATCGATTCGCGAAAGAGCGTCGAAACCAGCCGACGCACTAAGTTGGGAGAGCGTTACATTCGGATGGCGTGGACCGTGCATGAGAGGTGCGAACACGTCGCCTGGCAGCCGAGCGGGAGAGGATTGGTACTGTGGGTGGATTGATCGAAACGATACGAAATATCGGGATGCCGCGGCTGACGGCAATCATTGCCGGCACGGCAACGATGCTGGGGCTGCTGATCTTTCTGATTGCGAACGGCACCAAATCGGAAATGGCACTCCTGTATAGCGACCTGGATCCGCAGGCGACCAACCAGATTGCCGATCAATTGGCCAGCCGGCAGATCGAATACAGCATGTCGAACGACCAGAGCCGCATTTCGGTGCCGCGCGATCAAGTATCGCAGTTGCGCCTGGAATTCGCGGAACAGGGGTTGAGCGGCGCCATCGTCGGCTATGACCTGTTTGACCGGGATGAAAGCCTGGGGCAGTCCAGCTTCACACAGGAAGTGAACCGTCTTCGGGCATTGGAAGGCGAATTGTCCCGTACCATCGCGTCTATCGACAATGTGCGCGGCGCGCGGGTTCATATCGTGATGCCCCGGCGCGAACTGTTCAGCCGCGACCCGCAGGAAGCGACCGCATCCATCATTCTGCGCATGCAGGGCGCCCACAGGCTGGACCGGTCCCAGACCGGCGCCATCCAGCAACTGGTGGCTACTGCCGTCCCCCAACTCAGCCCGCAGCGCATCACGATCATCGACGATCGCGGTACGCTGCTGCATGGCGGGGGCGACGCGGAAGACGGCACCCTGACACCGGATTCTATTGCCGATATGCGGTCCAGCTTCGAAGGCCGCATGTCCGGCCGCATTACAGAGATGCTTGAGCGCGTCGTTGGCATCGGCAAGGCACGCGTCGAAATTTCCGCGGAAATGGACTTCTCTCAGGAAGTTCAGAACATCCAGTCCTATGACCCCGAACAGCAGGTTGTCGTCTCGTCCCGTGAGACGCAGGAAAACGAACAATCGACCGAAGGGGCTCAGGACACCGTAACTGTCGGCAACAACCTGCCGGATGCGGGCGGATTGGACGGCGGGGTGTCCGGCGATTCGGAGCAGCGGTCCCGCATCGACGCGATCACCAATTTCCAGACCGGCAACACGCGCACGGAACGGATCGTACCGCCCGGCCGTGTGGAACGCCTTTCCGTCGCGGTCGTGGTGGATGGTATCCGGCTTGAGGATGGTACCTACCAGAGCCGCACAGAAGAAGAGATGGAGGTTCTGCGCGAACTGGTGGAATCGGCGGTGGGTATCGACCGCGCCCGGGGCGACCAGGTCACGATCCACAACCTGCGTTTCGAAGAAGTGCCGGTCTTTGACAGCCTGGACGAAGAAGACCTGTTCGGCATTCCTGTCGCGGAACTGCGTTCCGTCGGACAGACCGGGATCATCGCCCTGGTCGTCCTGCTGATCGCGCTGTTGATCGTCCGGCCGCTCATCACGCGCCTGTTCGACATGCAGCAACAGGCCGCAGCCGCACGGGCCCAGGCCGATCAGCCGACCATGCTGACCGACCAGTCCGGCGCGCCCTACGGGGCTGAAGGCACCGACATGGTGCCGGCCGGCGAACAGGATGAATTCGAAAGCATGATCGACATCGCCCATATCGAAGGGCGGGTGAAGGCATCGTCGCTGAAGAAGATCGGCGAGATTGTCGAAAAGCATCCCGAGGAGGCTGTTTCGATCCTGAGAACCTGGATGTATCAGGAATCGAACTAGAACAGTTTTCGGTGATGCGATTCCCTGTCGTTTTCTCATGTTGGAAGCGCGGGACTCGCCCTATATGGAGGGGTTGAACAGTATCGCGGAGATCATGGCTCCTTTATGGATTGAGCGACCGGATCTCCGCTATTGAGGTAGCGCGGAACACGGGACGGCGATGTAAGGGTACTTTGGAGCCATGCGTGTAAGGGACGATTATCGCGGACTGAGTGGCCCCGACAAGGCGGCTATGATGATCCTTGCCATTGGCGAGGACAATGCCGTGAAGCTGTTCCAGCACATGGACGATGAGGAAATCCGCGAGATTTCCCAGACGATGGCCAATCTGGGAACCGTGAACGCGAACCTGGTCGAACGCCTTTTCGTCGAATTTGCCGAACAGATTTCCTCCACGGGCTCGCTCGTCGGTTCCTACGAATCGACCGAGCGGCTTCTTCAAAAGGCCCTGGATCCCGACAAGGTCGCCCAGATCATGGAGGAAATCCGGGGGCCCGCTGGCCGGACCATGTGGGACAAGCTGGCCAATGTGAATGAAGTGGTCTTGGCCAACTATCTGAAGAACGAATATCCCCAGACGGTCGCGGTTGTCCTGTCCAAGATTAAGTCGGACCATGCCAGCCGCGTCTTGGCAGCGCTGCCGGAAAGTTTCGCGATGGAAGTCATCATGCGCATGCTGCGTATGGAGGCCGTTCAGAAGGAGGTTCTGGACGACGTGGAACGCACGCTGCGCAACGAATTCATGACGAACCTGGCGCGAACGGCACGCCGCGACAGTCACGAGATGATGGCGGAAATCTTCAACGCGCTGGACCGGAATACGGAAAACCGGTTCATGACGCTCCTGGAAGAAAGAAACCGCGACAGCGCCGAACGCATCAAGGCGCTGATGTTCACTTTCGAGGATCTTCAGAAGCTAGACCCTGGCGGCGTTCAGACCCTGCTGCGAAATGTGGACAAGGACAAGTTGGGCACCGCGCTCAAAGGGTCGTCCGAACAGATCAAGGAACTGTTCTTTTCAAATATGTCCGAGCGCGCCGCCAAGATCCTACGCGAGGATATGAACGCCCTGGGTCCGGTCCGGCTGCGCGACGTGGACGAAGCACAGATGGAAATGGTGAACCTTGCAAAGGATTTGGCCGCAAAGGGGGAGATCGTGATCTCCGAAGGCGGTGCCGACGACGAGTTGATCTACTAGGAATGAAAGGCCGGGGTGTCAGACCGCGACAGAAACAATGTCCGTACAGATCAACCACCCTATTGAAAGCAACCTGCCCCTGGATGGCATGGCGAGAAACTGGACCGGTACAGATATGGCGCGCAGCGCGAAACAGTCAGACATGAAGCCGTTTCTTTTTGAACGGTCGTTCGACGGGTTCGACACGGTCAACCGCGACGATTATTCCGTGGAAGCCCGCGCCGAAGCTGAGGCGGCACAGGCTGTCGCCTCCGCCGAGGCGGCCGCAGAGGCAGAGGTTGCGGAAGAACCGATCGAAGTCACCTATTCGGAAGCAGACTTCGAAAAAGCAAAGCGTCAATCCTACCTGGACGGTCACGCCGACGGTTTCCGTGAAGGCCATGCGGAAGCGATGGACACGCTGGAAAAACAGTTGAACGACCTGCTTGAAGCCATCAAACCGTCGTTGTTGGAACTGCAATCCGTGCAGTCCCGCGCTAACGATCTGGCGCAGGCGAATATGGCCCGGATGATGAAGGAACTGACCGCCAAACTGATGCCGGTCTATCTGCGTCAGCATGGTGCCGAAGAAGCGCTGCAGGTCATTTCCGACTGTCTTTCAGAACTGCAGGACGCCGGCCGGGTGACCATCCATTTGAGTGAGGAAACCCATGATGCAATCGGCGAACGCCTGAAGTCGGTGGTTCAACGCATCGGGTTCGAAGGACAGCTTCGCCTGTTGATTGAAGAGGAGTTCGGCCCGTCCGATGTCCGCCTGGACTGGGGCGCGGGTGGCGCGGAACGGCGCTATGAAACGATCAAGGCCGAAATCGACGCGGCAATCGATCGGGCTGTGGATCGGGCTGAAGCGGAAATCGAGGAACTTCATGGCACTGCCGGCGACACCCCGGACGCTGTCGCCGAAGATGCGCACGCTGCGACATCCGACCCGATTTCGACCGTTCCGGATCCGCCCCAGCATCAGGACCCGACGCCGGAAAGCGACCAGGATGACCTGGAGGCATCAGAAACGGAACAACATGCCCCTCCTCACGCGGAAGACGCCGCTGCCGAGGAAGAGGAAGATACAGTTTTGAAACCCGGCGGCCCCGACCCGCAGGAGCAATAGACCATGGCAGACGATACCGAAGATCAGAATGACGACGCACCAGCTGACGGCGGTGCGGAAAACGACGGTGGGGAAAACGGTGGCGCAGACAGCGCCGTCGGCGGAATGGAGGACCTGAACCTTCAGGAACTGGGGGATGGGACAAGCCAGGACGATTACCTGGACCCGCGGGCCGCGGAACTGATGGCGCCGACGGGCGCGCGGGACCTGGAAGCGGTCTATGAGATCCCGGTTCAGGTGGCGGCCGTACTCGGCAAATCGAATATGCAGGTTAGCCAGCTTCTGAAACTTGGACGCGGCGCGGTCGTGGAACTGGACCGAAAGGTTGGCGAAGCGATCGACATCTATGTGAACAACCGGCTTGTGGCCCGCGGCGAAGTTGTGCTGGTGGACGACAAGCTGGGGGTCACGATGACGGAAATTATCAAGTCCGAGAAGTCACAGAACTGACCTGACGGGCTGAACAGGATCAACGAATGGCCACCGAGGCACAGACAGGACGAGGCGCCGCAGGCGACCGCCCGCTGACACAGCCGGGGACGCGAGGATCAATCGATATCGCGACGATCCTGGGCATCGTCGGTGCGATCGTGCTGATCGGGACCGCGATCTATCTGGGTGGCAGTGCCGGTTCCTTCGTCGACTGGCCCTCATCCCTGATCGTTGTGGGCGGTACGCTTGGTGTCGTCACCGCCTGTTTCTCCCTACGGGATATGGTGGACGCCGCCGGACACGCCGGGCGCAGCTTCGTGCGGACCAATATCGATGTTCGCGAGGCGGCGATTCAGCTGCTGCAGCTTGCCCAGATTTCCCGTTATCGCGGAGTCCTCGCCATCCAGAGCTACATGCCCGCCGTAGAGGACCGTCTGATGCTTAAGGCGGGCCTGGATATGGTCATCGATGGAACTCCCGCGGAAGACGTCGAACGCATAATGCGGCGCGAGGTTCAAAGCGGCACGCAACGCCAGTCCCGTTCGATTGCGATATTCAAAAAGGCGGCCGAAATATCGCCGGCAATGGGTCTGATCGGCACCCTGGTCGGGCTGATCCAGATGCTGGCCAATCTGGACGACCCAAACACGATCGGCCCGTCCATGGCGGTCGCCCTGCTGACGACCTTTTACGGCGCGCTGCTGTCCAATCTGGTTTTCACGCCGCTTGCGGCAAAGATGGAACGCAATGCGACGGAGGAGATGGTTGTAAACCAGCTTTATGTCATGGCCGCCTCTTCCATCGCGCGCCAGGAAAACCCGCGCCGTCTGGAAATGCTTTTCAACACAATACTGCCGCCCTCAGACCGGGTGGATTATTTTGGGTAGAACGCGATGAAACTTCTGATAATCGGCACATTGGAAGGCCATATGACGGGCGCCAGCCAGATCGCGATCAAGCGGGGCGCAAAAGTCGCCGCTGTGGACGCCATCGATCAGGGTCTGGATCATCTTCGCAGCGGCAAGGGTGCGGATCTTGTGCTGATCGACGTGCGCCTGAACGTGGAACGCCTTTGTTCGGCGATGGAAGCGGAACGGATCAACACGCCTGTCGTCGCCTGCGGGATCGAAGGAACAGAAGCATCGGCCGCCGCAGCGGCGATCCGCGCCGGCGCCAAGGAATACCTTCCCCTGCCGCCAGACCCGGATCTGATCGCCGCGGTCCTGGAAGCGGTGGCTGAAGAAAGTACCAGCATCATTCACCGCGACCCGGCGACCCAGGCGGTGATCAAGCTTGCGGATCAGATCGCGCCGTCCGACGCGTCCGTCCTGATCACCGGCCAGTCCGGCACGGGCAAGGAAGTCATGGCGCGCTACATCCATGCGAAATCCCGCCGGTCCAGCGGCAATTTCGTCGCCGTCAACTGCGCCGCCATCCCGGAAAACCTGCTGGAAAGCGAACTGTTCGGCCACGAGAAAGGTGCCTTTTCCGGCGCGATTGCAAGGCGGGTCGGCAAGTTCGAGGAAGCAAGCGGCGGCACACTTCTTTTGGATGAAGTGAGCGAGATGGACCCGCGCCTGCAGGCGAAATTGCTGCGCGCGATCCAGGAACGGGAAATCGACCGAGTCGGGGGCAACAAGCCTGTAAAGGTCGATGTGCGTATCCTGGCGACGTCCAACCGTAACCTTCAGGAGTCGGTCAGGAAGGGCGAGTTTCGCGAAGACCTGTATTACCGACTGAACGTTGTGAACCTGGACCTGCCGTCCCTGGCGGACCGGCCGCTGGATGTGCCGCTGTTGGCGGACCATTTCGTCAAGAAGTATAACGAGGCGAACGGCCTTCCCCCGCGTCTTCTGTCGAAAAGCGCGGTCGCGATCCTTCAGGGTTATCACTGGCCGGGCAATGTGCGGGAGTTGGAAAACACCATGCACCGCGCCGTCCTGCTGGCCAGCGGAGAAGAGATCGGGGAGGAGGCAATCATCCTGAGCGAAGCCCCGCGGCAGAGTACCGCCCCGTCACAGGATGCAGCGCCGGCCCCTGCGTCAGCAGCGGAATCCGCTACCGGTGCCCCCGCTGCGGCATCGCCCGCCGCGGACGGCGGCGAAAGCGCCGCAAGCCTGGTCGGGCGAACCGTCGCCGATGTGGAACGCGACCTGATCATCGACACGCTGGGACATTGTCTTGGAAACCGAACGCACGCGGCCACGATCCTTGGAATTTCGATCCGGACCCTCAGGAACAAGCTGAAGCAGTATTCCGACGAAGGCTATGCCGTCCCGGCGCCGGGTGAATCCTGATGTCCGCGAATCATGAGATGGGAGCGGCAGGTACAGGCCACTGGAACAGGAACAAATAGAATAGATGGCACAGACGGACGGAACCGAAGGCACGACGGTCAGGACTTCGGGTTCTGATGCGGGCCAGCGTCTGCGTGCCGCATTCACCAGCACCGAACTGTTTCTGCCCATCGGGATCGTCGCAATCCTGGTCCTTCTGCTGATTCCGCTGCCGACCTGGCTTCTGGATTTTGCTCTTTCCATTTCGATTACCATTTCGGTCGTCATCCTGATGACGGTCGTGTTCATCATGTCGCCGCTGGAACTGACCAGTTTCCCGACAATTCTTCTGATCGCGACCATGCTCAGACTCGGGCTGAACGTCGCATCGACCAGGCTGATCCTGTCGGACGGTCACACCGGAACCGCTGCCGCCGGACAGGTGATCGAAGCATTTGGCGGGTTCGTGGCCGGCGGCAACTATGTCATCGGGGTGATCGTGTTCTCCATCCTGGTGCTGATCAATTTCATCGTGATCACGAAAGGTGCGGGCCGGATCGCGGAAGTCGCGGCACGTTTCACCTTGGACGCCATGCCCGGCAAGCAGATGGCTATCGACGCGGACCTGTCATCCGGGTTGATCAACGAGGATCAGGCCCGCAGCCGACGCAAGGAATTGGAAGCCGAAAGTTCCTTCTTCGGGGCCATGGACGGTGCATCCAAATTCGTTCGCGGCGATGCCATTGCGGGGATCATCATTACCTTCATCAATATTGTGGGTGGGATCATCATCGGCGTCGTTCAGCGCGACATGTCGATGGCGGACGCAGCCCAAAACTACACGCTTCTGACCATCGGCGATGGGCTGGTCAGCCAGATTCCCGCACTGATCGTATCCGTCGCCGCAGGCATGCTGGTGACCAAGGCAGGCGTCGTCGGCGCGACGGATAAGGCACTGTTCGGTCAGCTTTCCGGATATCCAAGCGCGCTTGGCATCGCATCCGGCCTGTTGCTTCTGATGGCGCTGATCCCCGACCTACCCGCCTGGCCGTTTCTGGTCATGGCGGCACTGGCCGGATCGGCCGCGTTCTTTGTGTCGCAGACCAACGCACGAAAGAAGGTGGAGGAAGAGACAAGGCAGTTGGAAGAAGAAGCGGCCGCAGAATCCGCCCCGGCGGAAGAACCGATTTCGGCCGCCCTGCAGATCGACCTGATCCGCCTGGAACTCGGCTACGGACTGCTGCCCATGATCAACGCATCGCAGGACCACAAGCTGACCGACCAGATAAAGGCGCTTCGCCGGCAACTGGCATCCGATATGGGATTCGTCATGCCCGCGGTCCGTATTCAGGACAACCTTCAGCTTCCAGGGAATACCTATGTCATCCGTGTGAAGGAGATCGAAGCGGGCCGCGGCGACCTGAGGCCCAACCTCCAGCTTTGCATGGACCCGCGTGGCGACAAGATATCTCTTCCGGGCGAAGCAACAGTGGAACCGACCTTCGGGCTGCCAGCCGTCTGGATTCAGGACAATCAGCGTGAGGAAGCGATTTTTCGCGGCTATACCGTCGTCGACAGCGCGACAGTCATTACCACCCACCTGACAGAGATCATCAAGGACAACATGTCCGAACTCCTGTCCTATGCCGAAACGCAGAAGCTTCTGGACGAACTGCCACAGGGTCAGCAGAAGCTGGTGTCCGACCTGATCCCCAACCAGATCAACCTGGGGGCGGTGCAGCGTGTCCTGCAGAATCTTCTGAACGAACGGGTGTCGATCCGCGACCTGCCGACCATTCTGGAAGGCATTGCGGAAGCGGTCGGATACACCCGCAACATGACGCAGATCACCGAACATGTCCGCACACGCCTCGCCCGGCAGATTTCGGATACGAACGTCAACGACGCCGGTTTCCTGGCATTGGTGACACTGGGACCGGCGTGGGAACAGGCCTTTATCGAAAGCATTGTCGGTCAAGGGGACGAACGCCAGCTTGCCATGGCACCGTCAAAGCTTCAGGAATTCATAACCCAGGTCCGCACGGTCTATGAGCGTCAGGCGATGCAGGGCGAAACCCCGGCCCTGCTGGTCAGCCCGAACATCCGTCCCTTTGTGCGGTCCGTCATTGAACGCTTCAGACCCATGACCGTCGTGATGAGCCAGAACGAGATACACCCCAAGGCCAGGATCAAAACGGTCGACCAGATCTAGGGTTTCGGCCTCAGGCCAATATGCTGACGGACCGGCGGCCAAATCCGCCCAGCGTCAAATCCACCTCGTTCAGGGCGCGTGCCGCTGTTCCGATGTCGCGTCGGACGTATGAATCGGCACGCCCGCCAAATTTTGCGGCTTCGACCAGTCCCTGTATCCCGAACCGAAGGGCAAGCGCATCCGTGACAAACGCCGCGTTACGGGGTTCCGATTCCAGCGCCGCTTTCATATCCATCAGCTGCGCCAACTGTGCGCGCAAGCGGTTACGAATGTCCTCACCACTTTCGTCCGGGGAGGGTTGATGGATTTCCGTGATTGCACGGGGCATTGACGGTGTCGGGTTCGTGTAGTCCCGAACCGCGGACCGCAGTTCCTGGCTCATCCGGGCGGCCTGCCGCGCTGCCGATTTCGGATCTGTGGCGGCAAACCAGCGCAGGATGCGCAACTGTTCGCGAAGCTGCTGCACACGTGCCGCGGCGATGGTACGGCGCGTCTCTTTTGCCTTTTCAAGCGCGGTTTCCAGACTCTGAACAGCGTTCCTGGCCGCGGCGGCTTTTGCGTCGGCCACGGTCCTGGCACGGTCGGACCGTTCGCTGGGATCTATCGCGGGTGGCAGCTGATGCGTTTGTGCGTCAAAGCCGCCAACATCAGACAAGGTCGTCATGTTTTCTAACTTTCAATGGTATCGTGCCTTCTGCACGACGGTATCAATATACTACAGTCCGAATTCGCGCGGTAGAGGCTTCGTGATCCAACTTCACGCTTTCCAGTAACGCACAGGTATTCTAGTCATTTATGTATGCGGCTTAAGACTTTCCATGCGGACAACCTGTCTACCGCCCTGGAGCTGGTTCGCCAGACGCTGGGGCCAAGCGCAATCATCGTGGCAACGCACGAAGACGATGCAAACCGGGGTGCCCGCGTAACCGCAGCAATCGAACCGGAAGATCAGGGGTTTGATTTCTTTAACGAAGGCGCATCCGACCAGACACTGGAACGCCTGACAAATGCGCTGGAAAGCCATGGCGTACCGAACACGCTGACCGATCGCATAGTCGAGGCCGCATCCGCCGTCAGCGAAGGCGACCCGGCCGAAGTTCTGTCCCAGGCATTGGAAGAAGTCTTTACATTTTCCCCCCTGCCGGACCGGTATACTGAGGCGCCTTTGATGCTGATCGGTCCCCCTGGTACCGGCAAAACGGTCACCTGCGCCAAATTGGCCGCACGCGCGGTCCTTTCTGCCCAGGGTACTGCCGGCCCCGGGGATGTGATGATGATTGCCGCCGATACTGTCCGCCTGGGCGCGGTTGACCAGCTTAGGATCTACGCGGACAAGCTGGGCGTGTCGCTGGCCGTCGCCAAAGACGGCCCGGAATTGTCGCTCCTTCTCGGTCAGGCCCGGCGGCGCAGTACCACCCTGATCGACACGGCGGGGACGAACCCTTTCGACCTTTCCGAACTGGCTCACCTGATCGAACTGTCCGACAGCGCAAAGCCGCATTCCATACTGGTCCTTTCCGCCGGAAGGGACCCGGACGAAGCCGCCGAAATCGCATCCGCCTTTCGGCCGTTGGGGGCAACGCGCCTGATTTCGACGGGCCTGGATATTGCACGGCGGCTCGGCTCCATCTTGTCCGCGGCCGAGGCGGGAGGACTTGCCCTGTCTGAGATATCGACCGCGCCCGAGATTGGGGAAGGTCTAAAGCCACTGACGCCGGATGGATTGGCATCCCTGATCCTGCCCGGCCGAAAACCGAACGGATCAACATCCCATGACGACGGAGTACGCGCGCCATGACCGCGGAAAACGGACCGAAAAACAATTTGATCGCCGTTGCTTCCGGTAAAGGCGGCGTCGGGAAGACCTGGTTTGCGATCACCCTTGCCCATGCGCTGGCGCGCGCCGGACGCAAGGTATTGCTTTTCGACGGCGACCTGGGACTGGCGAATATCGATATCCAGCTTGGGCTTATGCCGAAAAGCGATGTCGGACAGGCCATCGCCGGGAAGACGCGCCTGACCCGGTGCATCGAACGCTATCCGGACGGCAATTTCGATGTGCTGGCCGGGCGGTCCGGAAGCGGTTCGCTGGCCAGCCTGCCGCAACCGCGCATCGAACGGCTGGGACGGGAACTGATCGCGATCGCAGGCATGTACGATCATGTGCTGGTCGATCTGGGTGCAGGCGTCGACCGCACCGTCCAAAGCCTGGCCGCCATGGCCGGACGTGCGCTGTTGTTGGTCAATGACGAACCGACATCCCTTACAGATGGATATGCGTTCCTGAAACTGGGTTGGCAGGCGCATCCCGACATGCGCATCGACGTTGTGGTGAACAGCGCCGATTCCCTGGACAAGGGGCGCGCCACCTTCACGAAGCTGGAGAAATCCAGCAACGCATTCCTGAAACGGGTCCCTGCCCTGCTGGGCGTTGTCCGGCGCGATAACAAGGTGCGGGATGCCATTCGCGCGCAATCGCTCTTGATTACACGGTCGCCCACATCAGACGCGGCAGGCGATGTGGAGAAGATCGCGGACGCCATCCGACGGGGTTAAAGCCGCAGAGCTTGGCGCGAATTTTGCTTAAAACCTGTACAGACCGGCGCCAGAAAGGCACCGAAGGCTGAAACATGCTATAAGGACGCGACGGAGAACCGTGCGGGTATCCATATGCAGACACCGATCAATCCCGTAAATCCGGCCACACCGGCCGGCAGCACAACCTCATCCGGCAGTGGCGGGGGCGGCAGTGGTACAGCGCTTCCATCCGGCACGGGAACTGTGCAATCCCTGCCGCCAAGTCTGGCAACCGCCCTACAGAATGGCGGTACCGTAACCGCGCAGGTGAGCGCGCGACCAAATCCCGGTCAGTTGACATTGTCGGTGCCGGGCGGCCAATCGGTTCAGGTTCAGACAACGTTGCCCCTTCCCCCCGGCACCAGCCTGACTGTCGCACTCCAGAATCCGGGGCCGCCTGCCCTGCTGACGCTGCAGCCCCTGGGGCAAACAGCGGTTCACGGTCAGGGCCAGGGCACGGGCGGACAGGCACCGGCGCAGGGACAGGCTGCGGCCCAGGGCACGCCAACGGCCGGCGGAACCGCCGCCGGCCAACCCGCGGTCGTCACCAGCCTGACCCAGGGGTCGGTCCTGACAGCCACGGTAACGGTTTCGGGATCGGGGTATGGCGCGACGGCGACCGGCGGCAACCCGGCCCAGTCTGGTGCGGCACAAAGCGCCGTTTCCGGTCAGACCGCCCAGGGCCAGTCGCCGGCAGCGAATGCAGGCGGTCAGGGGACAACGGGCACGCCCGCGCAAACATATCCCGCAGGTACGACGATGCAGTTGCGCCTGCTATCGATCGCACCACAGGGGCAGCTTCTGTCCGGCGCCGGCACGCCCGGCACCCTGACCGGGACCGTGACCGGCCAGGGCCCGGGCGGAAGCGCAACCGTCCAGACATCGGCCGGGACCCTTTCGATCAATGTGCCGAACCCGCCCGGTCCTGGAACCCAACTGCTGCTAAGCATCGTCGGTGACCCGCGCCTGCCGCAAGCCGGGAGCGGCGTCGGAAGCGCGGCTGCAAACCGGTTCAATGCATTGCAGGATGCGATTGCCCTGATGCGCAGCGGCGATCCGGGTGCCGCGCAACGCCTGACACAATCCCTGATCCCGCAGCCTAACGCACAGCTTGGGATCGCGGCCGCCTTCCTGATCGGCGCTATGCGACAGGGCGGCATGGACAAATGGCTGGGGTCCGACGGGGTACGGTCATTGAACGCCGCCGGTGCGGCGCGCGCCGGGCTGTTGGGGGCATTGGACGCTGAATATGCGGGCGGGCAGGGGCAGACCCGCGACGCGGCCGGACAGGAATGGCGAATGACCACCCTTCCCTTCCTGAATCAAGGACAGCTGGACGAAATCCGGCTTTATGTTCGCGATCATTCCGAAGAGGATGCTGGCGAGGGGGATGACGATATGTCGAAGGCGAAGCGCTTCGTCGTGGAAGCCGACTTCAGCCGGCTGGGGCCAATCCAATTCGACGGGCTGGCACGGGAAAAACAGATCGATCTGATGATCCGCAGCCAGAAGCCGCTGGAAGCCGAAGAACGCGACGATATCCGTGGACTGTTTGCCGACACCGTATCCGCCCTGGGACTGGGCGGTCAGGTCGAGTTCCGTGTCGTGCCGAAATTCGACCTGCTTCCCGCCCTGACCAGCGGACACGAACCACCGGGGGTCGTTGTGTGACCGAACGAAGCGACCTGATTGAAAAGCTGGCACAGGACGCGGAAATCGCCCGCGAGAAACTGGCCGACGACGCGCCGATCCGGACGGACGAAAATCCGCTTCCGCGCATCGATGTCCTGTGCCGTCTTAACGCAAGCATCCATAACCCACCCGCCACCGTCACCGTCTATTTCGTGCCGGACCGAAGGACGGTTCAAGCCACGGGCCTGCAGGCTTATCTGGATACGATAAAGGCACCGTCGCGCCCTGCCGTCCTGGCGGCGCGAATCCTGGCGGACCTGAGCAACGAGTTGGTTCCCCGTTTCGTCCAGGTCCGCGTCGAATGCGGCAATGAGGGTGATTCCGTCCTGGTCGAAGACCGCCGCCCCAAATGGGACAACCCGGCGATCCTGTCGCGCCTGCCGGATTTTTGACCCGTGCCGCGCAAATGAAAACCCCGCCGGGACCGGCGGGGCTTCCAACCAACCGAAAACTTGATATCCCGATCAGCGGGAATAGAACTCGACCACCAGGTTCGGTTCCATCTGCGTCGGGTAGGGAATGTCTTCCAGCTTTGGCGTCCGGGTAATGGTTACCGTCAGCTTGTTATGGTCGACTTCCAGATAGTCCGGCACGTCGCGCTCGGCACTCTGGATCGCTTCCAGCACCAGCGGCAATTCACGGGACTTCTGACGCACTTCGATCGCGTCGCCCGGCTTCACCGTATAGGACGGAACGGTCATCCGACGACCGTTCACCAGCACATGACCGTGGTTCACGAACTGGCGCGCGGCAAAGACCGTCGGGACGAACTTCGCGCGATAGACGATTGCATCCAGGCGATGTTCCAGCAGGCCAACCAGGTTTTCACCCGTATCGCCGCGCAGACGCTGTGCTTCTTCGTAATATTTCCGGAAGCGCTTTTCCCCGATATTGCCGTAGTAACCTTTCAGCTTCTGCTTCGCCATCAGCTGAATTCCGAAGTCGGAAGGCTTGCGGCGGCGCTGACCATGTTGACCCGGCGGGGTTTCGCGCTTGTTGAAGGGGCTTTTGGGACGGCCCCAAAGGTTGACCCCCAGACGGCGGTCAATCTTGTGCTTGGCGTTGATACGCTTCGACATGCAACTTTTCCTTTCCCGTACAAAACGGTGTTTTTCAATTTGTCCCGGTAGTCCGACCCCAGCAGAACGGTTCACTTCGAAACCGATCATCGGGCGGCGGGAAGAACGCAATTCACGCACTTCCGCATTCCCAAGAATGACGCGGGGTTATAGGCATTTGGCGGGACTTGTCAAATCCCGAAAAACATGTGCCCCTGTCGCAACTTCAGGTGTATGAGGAGAAACGTCAAAATGGAAGCCGCCGCGACGGCAGCACGCGACTATCGCGTCGGGTTCGGCCTGACACTCCTGGGCGTCGTGCTGATCACACCGGACGCGCTGATTGTGCGCTTGATTGCAACGGACCCCTGGACAATGGTCTTTTGGCGCGGGATCCTGATTTCCACCGCGTTCATGACCTACATGTGTGTTCGGATCGGCCCCGCTGCCGTGCTGGATGGCCTGCGAAGCAGCGGACGGCCCGGAATTGCTGCAATTTTCTGCCATTCCGTTACCGCTGTCGGCTTCATGCTTGCGCTTTCAATGACCAGCGTTGCGAACACGCTGGTCCTGCTGGCGGCATCGCCGCTGTTTGCCGCACTGATGAGCTGGATTTTCCTGAAGGAACGCGTGCCGGCAATAACCTGGGTTGCCATCCTTGCGGGGATCTGCGGCATCGCCATCGTTGTATCCGAAGGCTTCTTGGCGGACGGGTCCGGCAATCTGCACGGCGATCTGATCGCGCTGATGAGTTCCGTATCCCTTGCGGCAACACTGGTGCTGGCACGCCGCAGGAAGGACATCAACATGGTCCCGAACCTGGCGTTGGGTGGCTATTTGGCGGCCGCGATTTCGGTTCCTTTTGCGGCGCCATTCGCCCTGACCGGCGATCAAGCGCTGTTGGTCTTTTTCCTTTGTGCAATTCTTCTTCCCACCGCTTTTAGTCTGATCATCACCGGTCCACGGCGCCTGCCCGCGGCAGAGGTCAGCCTGCTATTGCTTCTGGAATCCGTGATCGGCCCGATTTGGGCCTGGTTATTCATCGGGGAGGAGCCGGGCCGTAATGCCCTGATTGGCGGCGGTATCGTGATCGGGGCCTTAACCCTGCATGGCTTGTGGAATCTGCACCGGCGCAGGACTGCCTAGCCGGCCCGTTCGATCGCCCCGGAAATTCCGTCAATCACCGTATCGATTACCGCGGGATCATCAGCTTCCGCCATAACACGGATGACCGGTTCCGTGCCCGATGGACGGATGACAAGCCGCCCGATTCCCGAAAGCGACTGTTCCGCCTTTGCGATGGCGTCGACGACTGCCGGTGCTTCCAACGGCTTTCCGCCGTCGAACTTCACATTGTGCAGGCGCTGCGGCACAGGCTGAAACACGCGGCCCAATTCGCTCATCGGTTTTCCGGACCGCGCCTGAACCGCGAGGACCTGCAGGGCCGCGATCAGACCATCGCCTGTTGTCGCATAATCACTCAACACAATATGGCCGGACTGTTCGCCACCCAGATTGCAGCCATCGCGGCGCATCGCATCGACGACATAGCGGTCCCCGACTTTGGTGCGGGTCAACCCGACGCCCAGATCCTGAAGGAAACGCTCAAACCCCAGGTTCGACATGACAGTCGCAACGACATTGCCCCGCAACCGCCCGGCGCTGAGCCAGGACCCGGCGATCAACGCCATCAGCTGGTCGCCGTCCACCACCTGCCCCGTTTCATCACAAACGATCAGACGGTCCGCATCCCCGTCCAGTGCCAGACCGACATCCGCCCCATGCGCCAACACGGTCTCGCACATCGTCATGGGGGACGTCGCACCGCAATGACTGTTGATGTTCTTGCCGTTCGGCGACACCGCGATGGGAATCACTTCAGCCCCGAGTTCCTGCAGGACGACCGGCGCAACCTTGTATGCCGCCCCATGTGCGCAATCGACCACCACCTTGATACCGTCCAGGCGCAGATTGGTCGGAAAGGTCCGTTTTACCGCTTCGATATAGCGGCCGGGCGCATCATCCAGGCGCGTTGCGCGCCCGATTGCTTCCGGTTCCGCCCGCTCCTCTCCGCCATTGTCCATCAGGCGTTCGATTTCCGCCTCGGTCTCGTCCGAAAGCTTGTACCCGTCAGGCCCGAACAGCTTGATCCCGTTGTCGCGGTACGGGTTGTGGGATGCGGAGATCATGACGCCGACATCGGCGCGCATAGACTGTGTCAACATTGCGACCGCAGGCGTCGGCAACGGCCCGAACAACATGACGTCCATGCCCATCGCACAGAAACCGGCCGTCAGTGCGTTTTCCAGCATATAGCCGGACAGGCGCGTGTCCTTGCCGATGACCACCCGGTGCCGGTGGCCGCCGCGCTGAAAATAGGCACCGGCCGCAAGGGCCAGCCGAAGGACTGTATCAACTTCGATTGGTGCGCGGTTCGCCGTACCGCGAATACCGTCCGTACCGAAATAACGCCGGGACATTCGAAAACCCGCTTCCTTTCGCCCGAAACTTTGGCCTTATCTATGCGCGCGAGTCGCGGCATAAGCAAGAATACCGGCGTTGCGGGGGCAATGAACGCCATGCACACTGAAACGAACAATCCTGGCGGAGCGGCGGCACAAGGTATGCCGAAGAACACAAACAAGTCCGGCGACGGTCCCGAACTGTCCATCCTGATCCCGATGTACAACGAAGCACCGGGCATCGATGTCCTGTTCGACCGTCTGATACCGGTACTGAACGGGTTGAAGAGCAACTACGAAATCGTTTGCGTCGATGACGGAAGCCGGGACGAAACGCTGGCACGCCTTCGCGAAAAACAGGCCGGACATCCTGAGTTGGTCGTTGTCGAACTCTCGCGGAATTTCGGTAAGGAAGCGGCGATGAGCGCCGCGATCGATATCGCCCGCGGCGATGCCGTCATTCCCTTTGATGCGGACCTTCAGGACCCGCCGGACCTGATCCCGGAGATGGTTGCCAAATGGCGGGACGGGTTTGACGTCGTCCTGGCCCGACGCGTCGACCGCAGCGCGGAAGGTCCGGTCAAGCGGCTGACCGCCGCCTTGTTCTACCGCACCCACAATGCGCTGGCCGAAACGCCGATACCGGAAAATGTCGGCGACTTTCGTCTGATGGACCGCCGGGTCGTGGAGGTTCTGAAACGATTGCCGGAAAGACGGCGTTTCATGAAGGGCCTGTTCGCCTGGGCCGGATTCAGGACGACGGAGTTACCGTTCGAACGCGATGCCCGCGCCGCGGGCACGACCAGCTGGAATTACTGGAAACTTTGGAATTTCGCGCTGGAGGGGATTACATCCTTCTCCAGCCTGCCGCTTCGGCTATGGTCCTATGTCGGCGGGTTCGTGGCCCTGCTGTCATTCCTTTATGCCGGGTTCATTGTCCTGCGCACCCTGATTTTCGGCGTCGATGTGCCAGGCTATGCATCCATCATCGTTTTCATCCTGTTTCTGGGCGGGCTGCAACTGCTGTCGCTCGGCCTTCTGGGAGAATATGTCGGACGCATCTATGCCGAAGTGAAAGGCAGGCCGCTTTATGTCGTGCGGGACGTCCACCGCGCCGACGCACGACCCGCCTCCCGCCGCAAAAGCACGCGCGCGAAGAAACCGGCGGCGCCATGAACGCGCCCTATGCACGTTCGGCCGCCAACCTGATATTCAGCGGCTGGTACTGGGCCGTCATTCTGATTCTGGCAGTTGTGCGCATCTATGCCGTGGCGGCCTATGACGGAACCGGTTTTCCCGACAGGTTCCTTTATCTGAACTATGCCGACATGATCCTGTCGGGGAGCACATGGCTTCATGAACTGGAAGTCGACCCGCTCCCCAGCACAGGATTTCGGGCGATCGGCTTTCCGCTCATTCTTGCGGCGGCGAAGTTCGTTTCAGGCGACCATTTCGTTTTTGTGGTTCAATGTCTTCAAACATTTGTCAGTCTGATCGCGTGCACCTATCTGTTCGCGGCCGTAAGCCGACTTCTGTCGTCCGACGCCGGCGCATTCATCGCCACACTGGGCTACGGTCTTTCGGTCGGGCTTGCGTACGAAACCTCTCTTCTTCCCGACTCGATATTCATTTCCTGCTGGATCATCATCGTGTCGGTCTGTGTCATCCGCTGGTTGGATCGAAGACCGCTTAGCCTGGTCGCTGCGCTGCTGTTGGGGCTCCTTGCCCTGCCGATCGTCTGTATGCGCGGCAACGGGATCCACATGCTTATCCTGGCGGTCCCCGTCATCACTCTGGCGTCTATCGACCGCAGCGCCGGATGGATCCGTTCGGCGGCCGCCTGCATTCTGGTATTCCTGCCAGGCTTGGTTGCCTATGCCGGTGTGATGGAATGGAACCGCTACCGAACGGGGGACGCGTTCTTTACCACCGGCGGGCAGATTGCGTTGGTACAGCCAGTCTTCGAGATGGCGCGGCTGGGGGCCGAACCGTTTGAGGGCGATGATCCACTGCGAACGGCGATCCGGACCCACGCACCCGACCTGACATACGAACAGATCTATGACGTGAACCGCCACCTGTTTTCGGATCAGGGTATGTCGCCGCACGAGATAGCACGGGCAAATATGTCGCTTTATCTGGACACGGTTTTCGACAACCCCGCCATATTCGCGCGCATGTGGTTCAGAAACTTTGATGAGAAATTTGCCAGCGGGCTTATCAATCCTGCGTTCGGATTGAACCAGGCGCACCTGCTGATGACCGGTGATCGGGCGTTTCCGGGTTATTCGACGATCATGCGTGGCGGGGCACAGGGACCAACGAGCTATGTCTATGCGGGTCTGTATACTGTGGGTCTCCTGCTTTCCGTCGTCATCTTTGCCGCCGCCGTCCTGTTGGCGCCCCTTCGCATCATACGAAGAACGGTACTTGCCCGGCTTGACCGCCCCACGATTGCGGCGGCGGCGCTATGGATCGTCTCAATTATGGTACATGCCTATTATGGGGCGCTGTTTGTCGAACTTCGCTATGTTGTGATGACGGTCCCGTTCCTGGCGGCGGTCGGGCTTTGGTCGTTTCGCCCGCGCGACTCCGGCTCATTCCGCAGATAGTGAACCATTGGCCCAAGCAATGTCCATTAACGGGAAGTCCTGAATGAAATCACGCCTCAGCAGCGCGGGGCTGTTCCTGCTTTCCGTCCTGGTTGCCTTGCTTGTCGTGGAAATCTGCCTTCGCGTGTTTTCACCCGTTGAACTGCGGCTTCAGGGGCGTGAAATCCGGTTGCCGCATTTCCGCGAATACCGGATTACCGCGGAACCGGGCAGCAGGCTGCCGGAAATGGCTGTCCATACCCGAAACGGGCTAGGGTTTCGCGGACCGCCGCCGCCGAACGATTTCGAACGGCACCTGACTCTGATCGCCGTTGGCGGCAGTACGACGGAATGTTTCGCACTGGGGGACGGGTTGTGCTGGCCCGCCCGTTTGCAGGAAAGACTTTCGGGCACATTTTCAGACGTCTGGGTGAACAATGCCGGGCTGGCCGGGCATACAAGCCAGGGGCATATCGAACTGCTGCGACAGCATATCGTCGATATCCGTCCAGATGCGGTCCTGTTTCTGGTCGGCGTCAACGACCTTTATTTCTCCGAGTTCACGGAAGCATATGACCGTCGACTGAATGAAGAGGAAGACACCGCAGAAGCCCTGCGTCACTGGGCGGCGGAAAACAGCGCCCTGGTGTCGCTGGCGTTTGCTGCGTACAAACAATGGCGCGCGCAACAGCATGACCTGACCGGTCAGGATCGCGATTTCACGGAACTGCTGACCGGACCGACACCGCCAGAAGATGCGCAGGCGGAGTTGGCCCGGCATCGCGACAATGCGTATTTTGGATATCGCGACCGTCTGGAAGATCTGGTTGCGATCAGCCGGTCCGCCGGGATCATTCCCATTTTTGCGACGCAGCCTGCGGTTTACGGTCCCGCGACCGATCCGAGGACCGGCATTGACCTTGGGGCCATTCGAAACGGTGTGGACGGGTTCGATGGCCGCACAAGCTGGCGCCTTCTGGAAGCATATAATGACGTCATGCGCGACGTCGCACATCGGCACGAGGTCTTGCTGATGGACCTAGCGGACAAAATGCCGAAGGATTCGACATTCTTCCTGGACCAAGTGCATTTTACGCCGGACGGCGCAGACCGCGTTGCGGATATTCTTTACCCCGGGGTTTGCACCCTGCTGGCCGAACAGTTTCCAGGTCATGTGACGGGCGCGTGTTGATCGTTTACCAAGGGCCACAATGTCGAATTTCCTGAAAAACGCGGTTCTCTCTCTGTTTGGTCTGGCGGCAGCCTGCCTTGCACTGGAAGCGGCGGTGCGGGTCGTCGTCGATGACGGCATGCAGTATGAACTGGAGATGTGGAAATACGCCCTGGAGGCCAAACGCGTCAGCGCGAATGAAGACATCGGCCACGAACATGTCCCGGGTGCCGGTGCCCGCCTGATGGGAGTCGACGTCGCGATCAACGACATCGGGCTTCGCGATGACCCGGTCGCGGTCCCGAAACCGGACGGAACCGTCCGTGTGCTGTTTCTGGGCGATTCGATAACATTCGGATGGGGCGTTCCGGACGAAGACCGCGTTTCGGAACGGGTCGAATCTGCGCTTAATTCTGATCCTGGCCTTCCCGGCACCCGGGTGGAAGTCATCAATGCGGGTGTCGGAAACTACAACGCCGCGATGTCGGTCGCGTGGTATCTTGAGCACGGCGCGGAACTCGAACCCGACGTCATCGTCTTCAACTATTTCATCAATGACGCGGAACCGATCCCCCGCAGACAGGGCGGCTGGTTGCGGGAAAATTCCGCCGCCTTCGTTCTGATTTCGGGAATGGTGGATTCCCTTCTGCGGCGAACGCAGGAACGCCAGGATTGGCGCGACTATTACCGTGCGCTCTATTCACCCGATAGCCGCGCCAGGGACGATATGATTCTGGCGCTGAACGACCTGAATATCGTAACGCGCGCCGACGGCATTCCGGTCCTTTTCGCGATCTATCCGGAACTGCGGGAACTAGACCCCTACCCGTTTCAGGACATTACGGACTGGCTGGCACGGCAGACCCAGCCTTTCGGCTGGATCACGGTCGACCTGCTGGGATCGGTTGCCGACGTGTCACCGGAAAGCCTGTGGGTCACGGTCCCAGACCCGCATCCGAACGCAGAAGCAAACGCCCATTTTGCCGCCGCCTTGCTTCCGCCGCTTCGCGGCATCATCGCGAACCAGCACTAAGGTATCTGAACAATGAAAAAGGGGCTGATCAACTGCACGGTCATTCTGGCGTCCATCCTGCTGGGACTGGTTGCGATCGAAGTCTATGTGCGCCTTGCACAACCATACGAGCTTCGCCTTCGCGGCACGGAAATCCGCCTGCCATACTTCCAGACTTATGAACTGCGCAATGAACTGACAGGCGACGGCAGGCTGGACCCCATTGCCATGCACACCAAGAACGGCCTCGGTTTTCGGGGGCCGAACCCGCCGGACGAATTCGACCAGGCACTTACCGTATTGATGGTCGGGGGAAGCACGACCGAATGCTTCTACCTGGACGATGCGAAGACCTGGCCCCAACGAACGGACGACCTGCTGCAGCCCTATTTCAAAGACCTGTGGATCAACAATGCGGGACTGGATGGCCATTCAAGCTTTGGTCACCTGCATCTTTTTGAACAGCATCTAGCCGACCTGTCGCCTGACGCGATCGTCTATCTGATCGGCGGCAACGACATGGACGGTCTGATCCAGCGGACCCGCTATGACGATACATTGAACCTGAGCCCGGCCCTTGACCCGGACCGGAGAAATCCGGTCTTTCGCGAATGGCTGGCTAAACAAAGCGAACTGGTCGCCGTTTTGCTGGCGATGTACGAACGAAGCAAGGTGGACGAAATTCAAGGAAGCCCGCTGTTGGACCTGGCAACCGGGGTCCCGCTTCCAGACGCCGACATCGACCAGGACCGTCTGAACACACATCGCAACGATTATCTGCCCGCGTACGAAGCGCGGGTCCTGGACCTGGTTCAACGGACGCAAGACGCCGGTATTCTGCCGATCCTGATGACCCACCCGGCCGCCTTTGGCGCGGCGGGTGAACGGGATGTTACGTCAGGTATAGACCTTGGACGTATCCATTACCGGGACATGAACGGGGCGACGGCGTGGGCTATCCTGGAAAGTTATAACGATATCACACGGGCAGTCGCCGAACGGACGGGAGTCCCGCTGATCGACCTGGCGCGCGACCTGCCAAAGGACACACGGCACTACATCGACCAGATCCATTTTTCCATTCCAGGTGCCGAGGCGATTGCCCGTTATCTGGAACCGCGTCTTTGTCGCATCCTTGCCGACGCGTTCCCGAATCATGCCCGGGATGACTGTCCATCCATCTAAACATACAAGAGCGACACTTTTTCCTGAATTAGCGACAATTCCGAATTGACGACGACAGGCGAAGACGACATGTTCGCGGCGTTCAATTCCTGCCTTCCTTAGGAGTCGCCCCCATTGTCCGAAGTCGATCCCATGCCGAACCGTCGGCCTGAATGCCCGAACTTTTCCTCCGGCCCATGTGCAAAGCGACCCGGCTGGTCGCCGGATGTTCTGAAGGACGCGTTGCTGGGCCGGTCCCACAGGTCCGGGCCGGGTAAGGCGAAACTGGCAGGCGTGATCGACCAGACGCGTGCTATCCTGCAAATTCCCGAAAACTATCGCATCGGAATCGTGCCCGCTTCGGACACGGGTGCGGTTGAAATGGCCCTTTGGTCCATGCTGGGTGCGCGCGGCGTCGACATGCTGGCATGGGAAAGCTTTGGAAAGACGTGGGTCAGCGATGTCGCAAAACAGTTGCAGTTGGAAGATGTCCGCGTTTTTGAGGCGGACTACGGCCTAATCCCGAACCTGGATGCAACGGACCCGGAACGCGATATCGTCTTCACCTGGAACGGAACCACCAGCGGTGTAAGGGTACCGGATTCCGACTGGATCGCGGACGATCGTGCGGGCCTGACCATTTGCGATGCGACGTCCGCCGTCTTTGCCATGGACCTGCCCTGGCAGAAACTGGATGTCGTGACCTGGTCCTGGCAGAAGGTACTGGGTGGCGAAGGTGCCCACGGCATGCTGGTCCTGTCGCCGCGGGCGGTGGAACGGCTGGAAACATATTCACCGTCCTGGCCGCTGCCGAAAATTTTTCGCCTGACCAAGGGCGGCAAGCTGATCGAAGGCGTCTTTCGCGGGGAAACGATCAACACCCCTTCGATGTTGTGCGTCGAAGATGTGCTGGACGCCCTCGGCTGGGCGGAACAGATCGGTGGGTTGGATGCGCTTAAGACCCGCAGCATGACGAACCTTGAAATCGTCGAAGATTGGGTCGCACGCACCGACTGGGTCGACTTTCTGGCCAACGATCCGGCGACCCGGTCGAACACATCGATCTGTTTGCGGCTTTCCGACAAGTGTCCGCTGGACGGGGACGCGCGCGCCACAGCGCCCAAACGCATCGCCGCCCTTCTGGACAAGGAAGGGATCGCCCACGACATCAATGGCTATCGTGATGCACCGCCCGGCTTGCGGATCTGGGGCGGTGCCACCGTCGAGCCGGATGACATGTCCGCACTGATGCCGTGGCTCGACTGGGCCTATGCCAAAGTTGCCGAGGAACAATAAAAATGCCGAAGGTACTTATTTCCGACCGTCTGAGCGAACAGGCGATCAAGATCTTCAAACAGCGCAAGATCGACGTCGACTTTGAACCCGGCCTGTCACCGGAAGACCTGATTGCGCGCATACCGGACTATGACGGACTGGCCGTGCGGTCGGCAACGCAGGTGACGGAAGACGTGCTAAAGGCCGGCGCGGACCGGTTGAAGGTCGTCGGGCGCGCCGGCATCGGGATCGACAATATCGACCTGCCCGCCGCGACGCGCCACGGGATCGTGGTCATGAACACGCCGTTCGGCAATTCGATCACAACGGCCGAACATGCGATTTCGATGATGATGGCGCTGGCCCGGCAGATACCGGCCGCGGATGCATCCACCCGGGCCGGGAAATGGGAAAAATCCAAGTTCCTGGGGGTGGAGCTTTACGGAAAGACGCTGGGGCTGATCGGTGTCGGCAATATCGGCAGCATCGTATCAGACCGGGCGCAGGGCCTGAAAATGAAGGTCATTGCCTTCGACCCGTTCCTGACACCGGCACGCGCACAGGAACTGGGGGTGGAGCGCGTTGAGTTGGATGAACTGCTGGCGCGTGCGGACTTCATTACCCTTCACACGCCGTTGACCGACAGCACGCGCAATCTTCTGGACGCAAAGGCCCTGGCAAAATGCAAGGACAGCGTGCGGATCATCAATTGCGCGCGCGGCGGCATCGTCGACGAGTCCGCGCTGTTCGACGCCTTGCAGTCCGGCAAGGTTGCCGGCGCGGCGTTGGACGTGTTCGCGAAGGAACCGGCACACGAAAATCCTCTGTTCGACCTGCCGAATGTCATCGCCACCCCGCACCTGGGCGCAGCGACCGAAGAGGCACAGGAAAATGTCGCCATCCAGGTCGCGGAGCAGATGGCTGACTACTTATTGAAAGGGGCGGTCCGGAATGCATTGAACATGCCGTCCATTTCGGCGGAAGATGCGCCGCGACTGAAACCCTATATGACGCTTGCCTGCCAGTTGGGGTCGTTTGCCGGTCAAGTGACGGAAACGGCGATCAAGGCAGTCACGATCGAGTTCGAAGGTCATGTCGCATCGCTGAACGTGAAACCGTTGGTTCAGGCCGCATTGGCGGAACTGATGAAACCCTTCTCCGACACGGTCAACATGGTGAATGCCCCTGTTTTTGTCCGAGACAGGGGCATCGATGTGTCCGAGGTGATCCACGACCGGCCGGGCGACTATCAGACTTTGGTCCGCCTTACGGTGAAAACCGAACGGTTCGAACGCAGTGTGTCCGGCACCCTGTTCGGGGGTGCCCTTCCGCGCGTCGTCGATATCAAGGGCATTTCCATCGAAGCGGAACTGACGCCGCACATGCTCTATATCACGAACGAGGATAAACCCGGCCTGATCGGGGGCATCGGAACATTGTTGGGCAATGCGGGCGTCAACATTGCGACATTCCATCTGGGTCGCGCGGCAGAAGGGGGCGACGCGATTGCCTTGATCGCGATTGACGAGGCACTGTCGGATGACCTTCTGCAGAAGCTGAATGCCCTGCCGCAGATCAAGCAGATAAAGACGCTGTCGTTCTGACCTGCGTTAGTCGAACCGGGATTTGGACACCAGATCCACGCCCGCGTGGAAATAGAAAACGACGAAGGGGTCATCCCCCGTCGCAAAGCCGTGGCGTTGGTTCGGTTGAATGTAGACATGTTCGCCCGCGCGATAGATGCGCGGGTGCATGACCTCCGACTGTTCCCCGATGAAGAATATCGCGTCGCCGGCGACGATGTCATAAATCTCCGCCGGGGCGTGACGGTGGGCGGGATACGTGATGTCCGGGCCCAGCAGGAACAGGCCGCACCGAAGTTTCTCACTGACGAAGGGGCCGTTCGGCCCCACCACTTCGACATAGCCGTAGTTCGAAAGCATGTCGTCGCCGACCAGACCGTCTTCGCGGGTATAGGTCTGTCGCCAGCGGCAGCGATGTCTGAATTCCACGAATTCCGCGACCATCTCACGTGCCGCCGGAATGGCCTTGTCCGCCGCCGCAGCCAACGTGTCAGACGCGGCGAAATGCTGTGGTTCGACCGGGGTCCATTGGTCGCCCCAGTCCCGTAGAAGGCGCATGAACGGTTCGAAATCCGGATGATCGCGCGTTTCGGCATAGCGCAGGATCGCGCCCAACAGGCGCTGGTCAACCGCACTGCGGGTCATCATCTTCATTACGTTTTCTGCCTTCACCCGGGGCCGCTGGAACGGGTGGAACTTTACTCCACCGTGACGCTCTTCGCCAGATTGCGGGGCTGGTCCACATCCGTGCCTTTCCAGACAGCCGTGTGATAGGCCAGAAGCTGCACCGGGATCGTGTAAAGAATCGGCGCGACGAACGGGTCGACCTTCGGCAATTCGACGGATGCGAACGGTTTTGCCATGCGGTTCATCCGCGCGATCCCGTCTGCGTCCGACAGGAAAATCACCTTGCCGCCGCGGGTCACCATCTCCTGGACATTTGACGCCGTCTTCTCAAACAGGGGACCGGACGGTGCGATCATAACGATCGGCACGTCATCTTCGATCAGTGCGATCGGACCGTGCTTCATTTCCCCGGCGGCATAGCCTTCGGCGTGGATATAGGAAATTTCCTTCAGTTTCAGCGCGCCTTCCATGGCAATCGGGTAAGCCGACCCGCGCCCCATAAAGAAGACGTCTCGTGCCTCGGACACGGTCTGGGCAATTTCGCGAATGAGTTCATCATGATTCAGGACTTCCGCCGCCCGTCCCGGCACTTCCGCCAGCGCGCTGGCAAGCTGCGCCTCACGCTCACGCGACAGGGTTCCACGCGCCTTTGCCGCCGCGATGGCCATGCAGGCAAGGATGGTAAGCTGTGTGGTGAACGCCTTTGTCGACGCGACACCGATTTCAGGCCCCGCCTTGGTCAGGATCACGGCATCGGACGCCCGTGCAATGGTCGATTCCGGAACGTTGATGACCGACAGGATATGCTGACCCTGGCCCTTCGCGTATCGCAGCGCCTCCAGCGTATCCATTGTTTCCCCGGACTGGCTGACGAACAATCCGACGCCCCCTGCTGGAAGTGGCGTTTCGCGGTACCGAAGTTCAGACCCCAGATCCACTTCCATCGGAAGGCGCGCCAGTCCTTCGAACCAATATTTCCCGACCATCGCGGCATAAGATGCGGTGCCACAGGCGACACCGGTCACTTTCGGCACGTCCGCCCAATCGAACGGCAGGTCGGACAGCGTAATTGTCTGTGTCGCCGGGTTCAGGACCGTGTGCAGCGTATCCCCGATCACCGTCGGCTGTTCGTGGATTTCCTTCTGCATGAAGTGATGATAGTTGCCCTTGCCGATCATGGCGCCCGAGACGACCGTCTGAACGACCTTGCGCTCCACACGGTTGCCGTCGACATCATAGATTTCGGCGCCGTCGCGGGTGACGACCGCCCAGTCCCCTTCTTCCAGATAGCTGATGCGCCGCGTCAACGGCGCCAGCGCCAGCGCATCCGATCCGAAATACATCTCCCCGTCGCCATAACCGATCGCCAGCGGGCTTCCCTGCCGTGCGCCGATCAGAACATCCGGATGGTCGGCAAACAGCATCACAAAGCCGAACGCGCCTTCCAGCATGGGCATCGTCCTCGCGACCGCATCGCGCGGACTTAACCCCTGGGCCAGGAAATCACTGACCAGGTGGGCGACAACTTCGGTGTCCGTCTCGCTGGAGTAGGTAACGCCCTTTCCTGCAAGTCCATCGCGAAGTTCCTGATAATTCTCGATAATCCCGTTGTGCACGATGGCGACCCGGTCCGTCGCATGGGGGTGGGCGTTTTCTTCCGACGGAACGCCATGGGTCGCCCAGCGGGTATGTCCGATCCCGGTGGTTCCGGAAAGCGGCTCCTTCTTCAGGGCCGCATCCAGGTTATCCAGCTTGCCTTCCGCACGCCGACGACCGATCGCACCGTCGACCAGGGTTGCAATACCGGCGCTGTCATAGCCGCGGTATTCCAGCCGTCGCAATCCGTCGACCAACAGGGGCGCTGCCTGCGCCTGCCCCAAAATGCCGATAATTCCGCACATTCGTCAGTTCCTTCGACCCGGACCGGCCCTTTGAGCCTATCCTTTGTGTCCGTTGCGGGTGTCCTTGATTTTCTGAAGTCGTTCCCGGCGTTTTGTCGCCGCACCGGGTATTTCCTTTTGCGGGGCGCGGGTCGTCGCAATTGCGTCCGGCGCCACATCCTTGGAAATGACGGATCCCGCCCCGATCAATGCCCGGGCACCGATGGTCACGGGCGCAACCAGCGAACTGTTGGACCCGACAAACGCCCCGTCCCCGATAATCGTCTTGTGTTTCAGAACACCGTCATAATTGCATGTGATCACGCCTGCGCCGACATTTGCGCCCGCGCCGACCTCCGCATCGCCGACATAGCTCAGGTGCGGGGTCTTGGACCCCTTGCCGAAAGTTCCGTTTTTCGATTCGACGAAGGTTCCGATCTTGGCACCCTCCCCCACCCTGGCGCCACCACGCAGCCGCGCAAAGGGACCGATCACGGCGCCTTCTTCAATGACACAATGTTCCAGGTGGCAGAACGGTTCAATCCGCACATTGTCTGCAATCGTAACACCGGGTCCGATCACCACATTCTGGGAAATGATCACATCGCGGCCAATGACGGTATCAAATGAAAAATAGGTGGTCGCGGGATCCAGCAAGGTGGCGCCCCCTTCCATGGCGGCGCGACGGGCGCTGTCCTGCCAGCTGACTTCCGCCTGTGCCAGGCCGATGCGCGAATCGATACCCTGAAAACTGTCGGTCACGATATGCGCACAGCGGTGACCTGCCTTGCGCGCGACGGCCACGATGTCCGTCAAATAGAACTCACCCTTCGGATTGTCGTTTCCGATTTGGTCGACAAGATCCCAGATAAGGGATGCGTCAAAGGCCATGACACCGGTATTGCACAACCCGACGGAACGGACATCGTCCCGACCGGCTACTTCGACGATTTCACGCAGTTCGCCCGTATCCGCATCGACGATCATCCGCCCATAACTGCCGGGGTCATGGGGTTCAATTCCCAGGACAACGACGGCGTTGCCCTCATCCCGTTTCTCCGTCAGTGCGGCCAACGCCGCCGGATCCAGAAACGCGGTATCCCCCAAAAGAACCAGGATTGTTCCCTGATGGAAGTCTTCAAAGTGATGTCGGGCCGCCTTGAACGCATCAGCCGTCCCCAGCCGGTCCGTTTGCACCGCAGTCGGACAGGGCGATACCGCCTGTGCCAGATCGTCCATTTCCGGCCCGATCACGACCGCAATCTTTTCCGGTGCCAGTGTTTCCGCAACGGCAATGACATGCCCGACAAGCGGAAGGCCGCCGACCGGATGCAGAACCTTGGGACGCGCAGATTTCATGCGCGTGCCCATTCCGGCGGCAAGGATAATCACAGCGACTGGGGTCTGGGGCATCGGTCTGGTTCAATAAGGCGGGAGATTACGAAACGCCGCGAAACTGCCACAAGCCGGGCGGCCTTCCAAGTCACATGCTGTTTCAGGAAATTTCCGTTTGTTTCCAGACGTTTCAACCGACAGCGCGGCGCTGATGGGTTCCTAATTGGAACGGATCAGCGAATCGATCAGAGCCAGCGCCTTTTCCCGCTTTTCCCGGCTGAGCTGTTCCAGACCGTCATTGATGGCCAGTTGCATGTCCAGGTCGAACTGACCGCGTTTGCGGCCTGCACGCACCAGACTGTCGGCCAGATCAGGACCAACAACTGACGCCATTTCCTCGCGGATCTGATTCAGTTTGTCGTTTGTCGTTTCCAAGACGGGCCCACCCTTTTCAAGATGGAAGAAGCTTAATCCAGATCTCTTACGAAATCGTTAGTAAAAAGAGGGAATGGTAAATCTTTTCCGGTCTTTGTGCGTAAACCCGCATCAATCCGCCAGATTGTCTTTGCCGGGCTCCAGCGCCACTTCTGCACCGTCATAGCGCACCGCAGTCAGGTGCACGATCAAATCGCCATAGTCCGTTTCCACATGAATTCGAACCGGCACCGGTGGCGCATCGCCGATCGGACTTGCGACAAAGACAATCCTTTCCCCCGCCGTTTCGGTATAGCGCGACTGTTCAAGCCGGAACCCGCCGATCCGTTCCACCGACACGCGACATTCCAGCGCCTCGCCACTGAAAACACTATAGGAATTGGGCTCCAGTACACGCCGTCCCACCGGTTCCAGCGTCAGGTCGTATCGCCGTCGCCCATCATAAACCGGCAGTTCGCCCGCACATTCATATGCGTCACGAAGGGCCCGGGACAGGGTCAGGATGGCGGTGATCGGGTCGATCGTGCCGGGGATCGTGTCTTCCGGAATCGGGGTCAGCTTGTTCGGGTCCGGCGGAGAGACCTGTTGCAGGGCGATGGTTCCGTCCGCACCATAGGTCAACTCGTTCGCGCGGGTATTGCCGCGCCAGAACCCTTCGTTACTGTGACGGGCCGGTGCCGGCTGACCGTCATCCATAAAGCCGCCTTGCGACTGTGCCTCCCCCACCCAGCCGGCATACCAGTCCAGAAGCCCACGGGCACGGGCGCGGGCCGTCGCCCTGTACCCGTCGTCCGTCCATTGAATTTCAGTCCGGCCAGATGCGACATGGAACCCGCCGAAATAAGCTTCATACTGCAACGCCAATTCGGTCCCCGACGGGACAATTCCAGTCCGGTCACCCACCGCCGCGGACGATTGCACCGCGGTCGCAACGGCGGCACGGTCAGGCTGAGCTGCGGCCGTGAATGAGATCACCAGGACAGCAAAACCCGCGATACAACTATAGACCCGCATCCGAAACTGCCTCCATCAGACGGAATTCCCAGCGTAATGATATATGGCAGGATTTCGCCAAGTTAAGCCATGAACTCCGGCATTTAGTTTGAACACGAAATGTTTCCGCTTGATCCGGGGGCCTGGCTTCCCAAGTGATGACCAATGGGCAGGATATTTATGTGATCAGTCACAAGGAGAAGAGGTGCAACAATGCAGTTTTCCCGGACAACCTTCCTCGCCTGTACAATGGCGGTCGCGTTGGGGATGGCCGCGCCTGTTTCCGCGAAACAGAACAATGCTCGATCCGGCCATGACGGCGCGCAATCCCACAGCCAGGTCACCGGCAGCGCTGAAGGTCGCGATGCCGTGGATATCGCGATTGAAAGCGTCATCGACGCCTCCACCCGTGCGGTTTTCGAAGACTATTTCCAGGCGAATCCCCAACCCATCGACCATCTGCCGCCCGGCATTGCACGCAATGTCGAACGCGGCAAGCCGCTTCCCCCCGGCATTGCCCGACGACAGCTGCCCGGCGCGCTGCGCAGCGACCTTCGCACCCAGACCTCAACCATCGGCGATGTCGTCGACGCGGTCATCGTTGGCAATGATGTTGCCATTCTGGACGCGGCATCAGGCGTCGTGGTCGAAATCCTTCGGGACATCGTCCGGGCGCAATAATACCCCGCCCCGACGACGGACAGGACCGCTTGACACGCCCGCGATGAATGGAGTATCGCAAGCGCCTTCACGCGCGGTCACGAACGACGTTGCGGCGCGGGCGGTTAGCTCAGCGGGAGAGCACTGCCTTCACACGGCAGGGGTCACTGGTTCAATCCCAGTACCGCCCACCAATCTTTTCAATAAGTTATAAAGATTCCTCAAGATAAACATGTTTCCAGGGAAGCAAGAGGGAAGCGAGAACCCTAGAACTGAATTCTTTCTCTAAGTCAAAACACCCAGTGCTTCCAGATGTTCCAATGCATCATCGTCAAGCCCATTACAGAAGATATGTTCTTCAGGTACATCGCCAAACAGTTTCTTAAAACGCTCAATCGTATCTGGTCCGGCATTTCCGCCAGTAATTAGTGAAATGTTTGGGCGCAGATTCTCGCTTAGTTGAACTCGCTTAAGAAGATGTTTGATCTCAAAATCTGCCGCAGGCAATGAATACCCAATGAATATCCAATTAACTGCCTCCTTCAAATAGCGCTCGGCCATTCTCCAACTCGCTGCGTGCATCGGAAAATCGAGAGCCTTCCGATAGCTGAACGTTGCAAATCTGGTACCTAGTGTACCGGCATCCTCACATCGAGGACATGCGGTGTCGTACACTTGGACTTGTGAATCCTTACCGATCTTCTTTTGAATTACCTCCCAATCACGTTGACGAAAAAGGGTCCGCGCGACCCTTTCAATTTGGTAGTGATTCGCCGGCACCCAGAACGTTTCACGACATGCGTCACAGTATAGCCAGTTTACCGATCCGTGAGGCTTCAGGATTCGCAGCGGTTCAACTTTCGCTGCCGACCGCTTAACAAGTGAGGTGTTAATGAACCTACACGCAATGGCATCGCAACCATAATCGACGCGCCGCAGATTCTGTTTAAGGGCAATCTCGTTCTCAAACACGCCATCCCAGTTCATACTGAGAACTGCTGAAGTTGAGCAATCAAATGTACTGAATAGCCGGTCCAAATGCGACCAATCAAAGTCTGATTGCTTTTTCGCGCGCCTGTAACGCTGAGACAGCATTCGAATCATTCGAACTATAATGGCTCGACGTACAACTCGCAGATCAGAGGATGACCAATCTGGACCAAGATTGTGTCCGGTGTTTGCAGCTAGATCGACCATCGTAAATACGTCTTCGAGATCGGGCCACGCTTCCGGATTGGCAGCCTCTCCCTCGTTAAATATCTCGCTCACGAAGTGCTGAAGGAAATCCACCTGTAGCCTGCTAGGTCCACCCTTCTTAAGTCTTTTTTTGGATAACAGACTCTCAGTGAAGTCTTTCGCTACAGGTAGACCAGCATTTAGTGAAAAGCCTGCCCCAAGTATCAAAAGATTTTCCGGCGTCCAGACCAATGCACCACCTAAACTTTCTCGCTTCACAAAAGTGCGCCAAAGACGCTATCACCCCACATCTTTTTTGCACACTATAGTTCACCGCAATTCAATGCACCTTGTATAGTTCGCCGTAAGATAGAATGCGCCAGACCTCCCGAACCCGTCACCAGATACCCCTGATACCGTCCTCGCTTCTTCTCTTCTATCCACCCGGCCTTAAGCAGCGCCTGGATATCGAGTAAGGTAACGTCGCTCAGGGCGTCCTTATGCACTTCTGGGATTTCACCTTTGCCGTATATGCGGCGAAAGATATCGAGGTGTTTAACTGATATCGGAGGTATAGGAAGCTCCCGGTCTAAAGCTGTAATGTCTTCTCAACCTCTGAGGCAGCTCATTGCGCCGTGGGGTTAGACAGCTAGGGACGGAACACGATTTTCAAACAGGTCAAATCCCCAGTGTCGAGCGCACCACAGACTTTGCTAGGTCACTAACAACATCCAGGCTCGCGCTTCCTCCGACTTCAGCGAGTCTAGCCCGAACATTCTTCCAGACACCCTGGTCCCTTACGTTTTCCAAAAAATCGTGCCCGTACCATGTGAGCCGCAAGTCTAAGAACCTGGGCCCCTCTAAGCTCGAAGCGTCTATACCTTCCACAAAACCTGCCCCAATAAGCAGCTCAAGGTTATAAAGGACTTCCGCCCTATCTCGTTCAGGAACAAGTTCTCCACTTGCCAGGTTATTTGCGCTGCCCTCGATAGCTAAAAGTATCTCTCGAATAGTCTCAATGTCTCGAACCATAGCCCCTGCCCCCTAATGCACCGTCCCTGACTTTGCCTCCAACTCCCCCAGCGCACGTATCACCGAACGCCAAACAGCGGCCCCGTCGAGGTCGCCTTTGTCCAGGCACGCATCGGCCTTCAATGCGGCCTCAACACGCGCGCTTGTCCCGTGTTGATCCATGAGCAGCTTGGCGGTGCGGTATATGTCGATAGGTTCCATTGGCACTTAAAGGGAATATTGCGGGGCGTAGGTAAGCATGACCGATGCGCCTGTGGCTGCTGCTGTCCCGACTAGTCGGAGTCTGCTGAGTTGCTCATGAACGAGTTTCCGAATTTCCGCGATCTCGTTGCCCTGCCTCTTGATCGTGTCCTTCATCTTTTCAATGTCGGTGGAAACCGCTGCGCTAAGCTCGGTTGACTTTTTCACCATATCGAGGGCTTGCGCATCGAATACCTCGCGGGGAACCGGCTTGTACTTGTCATTCTGTTTTGCCAGGAAATCGCACCCCAACGATAGGGTGACGGTGGAAGCGCCAACTACCGCATGCGGGACCGCCGCAAGAGTTGGATCCGCACCTAGCATCATAGTTTCAACTACAGGAAATCCCAGTAGCGCCGCTCCAACCGCCAGTGCCCCTTTTAGACACAACCCCGTATATCCGTCAGCGAGTCCGGTGATCCCTTGATATGTCTTGGACACCAACGCCTTGGTCTTGGATGCCGGAACCATTTCACTCATGAGCTTGGTCCTAGTAGTCCAGTATCCAGCGGTTCCGAAGCCCCGTATCTTCCGCGATCCGCTCTGCGCGCTCTATTTCCCAATCGGCCGGCGGGTAGCTCTGATGCCACTCCCAAACCTCTGCCATAGGCATGATGACGGTCGAGCCGTAGACTTCCGCCATATAGAGCATTGCCCTCGCCACAGTCCCGCGAACCGGACCGTCCGCAATCTCAGCGACGCGGCCGCTCTCGTTTCGCCCCATCTCGA
Organism: Alphaproteobacteria bacterium; assembly: GCA_040217575.1. Classification (GTDB taxonomy): domain Bacteria; phylum Pseudomonadota; class Alphaproteobacteria; order UBA8366; family Aestuariispiraceae; genus Pacificispira. The sequence goes on from JAVJPW010000005.1 coordinate 536,710, forward strand.
AGTCACATGAGCCATAGACGCGTGGCTCTCCTTCGACTTCGCCATAGGGATAGTTGCTGCGGTTCCCGTTCACCTCACCCGATGAAGGAAAGAGGTTGTTCGGATCGTTGTGGGCTATCTCGAAATGATGGTTCACACGTTCGCAGCAGTCGCGCCCGCTATCGTCACCGCATTGAGGGTAGGCTTCCGCCTTAAGCTGCCAGCATGCCCTTGTATTG
>JAVJPW010000007.1:0-557773 GCA_040217575.1 Alphaproteobacteria bacterium
GCGGCCCGCATTCACACCCAATTCAGGGTGATCCGGGTCTTCCTCGCCAACCGGCGGCTCGCCCGGAGGAGGCGGTTCCGGCGGGTTCGGCGGTTCCGGCGTCGGCGGGTCAATCGTCGGCCCGTCATCCGTGATCGTGAACGTCTGGGTCGCCGTGGAAACATCATTGTCCCCATCGGTCAGCGTATAAGTGAACCCTTCCGTCAGCGGGTCGCCGCCGGAATGATCTTCGTTCGCATCCGACGTGTAGCTGTAGGACCCGTCCGAATTGACCGTCAGCGTGCCGTACTGCGTGTCGACCGCGACACCGACCTGGCCGGTCTGGGTGGACCCGTCTTCCGCCGTGTAGGTGAAAGACGTGATTTCCGCGCCGTCGGCACCCTGGACATCGTTGTCCATGACGTTGCCAATGACGGTTTCCCCGCCTTCCTTCAGCGTCTGCGCCGCGTCATCCACCGCGGTCGGCACATCATCGACCACCGCAACCTTGAAGCCGTGGGTGAAGACCAGACCGTTCAGATCCGCCGGATCGAGGTCAAAGTCCGCACCGACACCTTCCTTCGGCACACCTTCCAGTGCGATGTCGAAGGTCAGGACATCTTCTTCCGTGAAGACCGGATGATCCAGATTGTCCATCAGTTCAAAGGTGTACGTGCCGTCCGCGTTCAGCGTGATGGTGAACACTTCGCGTTCGCCCGCGCCGCCGGCATCCGCCGTCGCCGTCAGTACGCCGTTCGACTGGCTGAACGTAACCGCATCGCCATTGGCCGTCAGATCCGTCGGCATGCCGGACAAATCGAAGCTGAAGTCCAGGTCTTCGTACTGAAGCGCGGTCTTTGCGCCCGGCGCAGGACCGTCCGCACCATAGTCGATGGTGATCAGGTCGTGACCGGTCAGGTTCAGGTCGCCGCTGGCGCTGAGCGATTCGCGATCCTGATCGGACCCGTCGTTGCTGGCGCCTTCCGCCTCGCGCAGGTCGTCTTCATCGATGATGACCGTTTCGCCGGTGACTTCCGTCCCGCCACCGCCGGTGCTGTCCGGATCGATGTAGGTGAAGTCGATTCCGGTGATCCAGTAGTCGGAGCTGTCCTGATTCGTCGTCTGCCCGTCGTCGCCATCCGGGGTGCCGTCCTGATACGGGTTCGCCGTAAAGACCAACTGATCGATGGACTGCCCTTCAGGGATATTAATCGTGTACGTGCCCTGGTTGGAGCCGGTATTCGCCGTGAAGTCGAACTCGGCAACCACCTGGCCGTCCTTGTAGGCGACCACGTGGCCTTCTTCGATCCCTTCGCCCTGTACGTATTCCGTCTGGAACAGGTTCGCGACCGTGAAGGTAACGCTGGTGACGTCGTAATCAAAGTCGATGGTCATGACTTCCGACAGGGCTTCCGTCGGGTCATAACCCAACTGGCCGGCGACACCCGATTCCGGGGTCGCTTTGACACCGATGCCGGGTCCGCCCGTCGAATTGCCGACGGACACATTGTCCAGCGACGCACTGGACAGGGTGCCGTCCGGCAGGATCTGCTGGGCCGTGACCGTGAAACCGGTATCCGGATCGTCATAGCTTTCATGATCGACGCGGCCGGTCTTGATGACCGGTTGCCCGCCCGTCGTCAGTTCGTTGACCGTTGCAACCGGAACATCATCCACCACGGTGACGGAGAAGTCCTGAGTAACCGACGCATCGGCCAGCCCTTCGATCGCGTCCTGGTCGTAGTCGGTACCGGCAAGCGATTCTGCACTGGGAACACCCGTCAGGGTGAAGCCGAGGTCCATCAGGTTTTCGCCCTGCGCGTCGGCATGGTCCAGGCTGTCCTTCAATGTGAAGGTATAGCCGCCATTGCCGTCCAGCGTGACGGTGAAGACCTCGCGACCACCGGCCGTACCGGTCAACGTGTCCGTATTTTCGTCATAGGAATAGACAACGGCTTCGCCCTGGCTGGTCAGACCCGCCGGGCCTTCGACCGTCCAGTTCAGATCGTCATATCCAAGGCCCGTCTGGGGCGCACCGTCGGCCGGGCCGTCCGCGCCATAGTCGATGGTAATCAGGTCGCCCGAACCAAGGCCCAAATCGCCTGACGCGCTCAAGCCTTCCTTCGTGTCGTCCGTGCCGTCGGCCAGGTCGTCTTCGTCGACAGAGCCTGCCGTCGCGGTTCCGATCACACCCTGGTTTGCCTGTGCGACCGGGACATCATCCACGATGTCCACACCGAAGTTTTGGGTAACTTCAACCGCGTCCAGGCCCGCAACCGGGTCACCGTCATTGTCCAGTGCCGCAGCAATGGCGTCAGCGCTGGGCGTGCCGGAAATCCCGAAATTCAGACCTTCGACATTCTGGCCATTGGCGTCTTCGTGATCGATCTGATCCTTCAGCGTGAAGGTATATGTGCCGTCGGGATTTGCTTCGACCGTGAAGACTTCGCGGCCATCGGCAGTCGCCGTCAGAACGTTCCCCGTCTGACTGTAGGTGATCGCATCGCCATTGGACGTCAAACCGGAAGGCCCGGTGATCGTCCAATCCATGTCGGCGAAGCCAAGCCCATCCGGCGCACCGTCGGCCGGGCCGTCCGCACCGTAGTCGATCGGAACGATTGTACCGCTGCCGAAGCCCAGGTCGCCAGAGGCGCTGAGGCTTTCCTTCGTGTCGTCCGTTCCGTCCGCAAGGTCGTCTTCATCCACAGAGACGGATTCCGCCTGTCCAACAGCAATCGCGTCGGTCTTCACCACCGGGACGTCATCGACGACATCGATTTCGATGTCCGCCTTGGACTGTGTGCCGTTGCCGTCCGTCGCGATGATCTTGAACGGAATATCCTGAACCAGGTTTTCGCCCTGACCGGCCGCGTGGTCCAACGGCCCCACCAGGTCGAAGTCATAGGAATAGCCGCTCTGCGGATCGCCGTTCAGCGTCATCGTAAAGATGGTGTCGCCACCGGCAGATCCCGTGATCACGGTGCCTTCGGGGTTCATTGTATAGGTCAGCGGCGTACCGTCGGACGTCAGCTGCTTGCCCGCCAGATCGCCGGAAACCGCCGGATCTTCAAAGACCAGCGCATTCTGCGCCGCCGGGCCATCCGCGCCGAAATTGACGAAAATCGCCTGGCCGGTATGGCTGTTGTCCACATTGTCCTGATCGGTGCCGTCAACGCTGTCGCCGTCGTCAGTATCCAGATCATCTTCATCGACGACCTGCTGGCCGGCATCGGCAACCGGTTCGCCGTTTTCCGTATAGGGCGGCGGGAAGTAGATACCGGGCCCGTCGACGACAAGCGTCTGCTGGGCCGTCGATTCATCGCCATCAAAGTCGCGTATCGTATAGCTGAAGCTGTCTTCGAAGCCGGCTTCCATCTGCTGCTGCGTCACGTCCTGGTCCAGCATGTAGGTCCAGGTACCGTCGGCATTGACCGTCAGCGTACCGTATTCAGTGTCGGCGGGCTGGCCGATCGTACCGGTCGCCTGATTGCCGTTTTCATCCGTATAGGTGAAGCCGACCACTTCGGCCTGATTGCCTTCCGGGCCATCCGCGCCGTAGCTGTCGTTGGCAAGCAGGTTGGCGCCGCCATTTGCCGACCCAACCGTCTCGTCCGTGGAACGGACGCTCACATCAGCTTCGTCACGAGCAACCGGGACGTCATCGACGATATCGACACCGAACGATTGCGTAATCTGCGCATCCGCAAGACCGTCAATCGCATCCTGATCGAAATCCTTTTCCGCCAGCGCGGCGGCATCGGGTTTACCGATGATATCGAAGGTCAGACCTTCGACATTCTGGCCGTTCGCCGTCTGGTGATCGATCTGATCAGACAGGGTGAAGGTATAGTCGCCGGTCGCCGGGTCGATCGACACCGTGAACACAGTGCGCCCGCCTGCTTCCGCCGTCAGCACGCCGTTCGACTGGCTGTAGGTAACCGTGTCGCCATTGGACGTCAGGCTGGGCAGGTTGGTCTCGTCGAAGCTGTAGACCAGGTCCGCCGCCGTCAGACCCGTCGGCGCGTTCGCGTTCGCCGGGCCATCCGCACCATAGTCGATGGTGATCAGGTCGCCGTTTCCGAGGCCCAGATCGCCGGACGCACTGAGGCTTTCCTTCGTGTCGTCCGTGCCGTCGGCCAGATCATCTTCATCCAGTGAGACGCTTTGCGCCTGTCCGATGCCGCTGTCATCAACCACAGCCACAGGCACGTCGTCCGTCACGTCGACGGCAAAGCTCTGCGTGATCTGTGCCCCGTCGAGGCCGTCGGCCGCATCCTGGTCGAAGTCGCGAACCGCGTCCTTCACATCCTGGCTGGGCACACCGACCATGGAGAACTGCAGGTTCTCCACATTCTGGCCGTTGGCATCCACATGATCGATCTGATCCTTCAGTTCGAACGTGTAGGTACCGTCCGCATTGGCCTGAACCGTGAAGACCTCACGCCCACCGGCTTCCGCCGTCAGCGTGTCCGTCGCGTCATCATAGCTGTAGGTGACCGCATCGCCGTTCGACGTCAGACCCGCCGGGCCCGCAATCGTCCAGTCCATATCGGAATATTCAAGTGCGTCCGGAGCATTGGCTGCCGGGCCGTCCGCACCGTAGTCGATGGTGACGAGGTCCCGGCCACCGGCCAGACCCAGGTCGCCGCCCGTCGTCAGGCTTTCCTTCGTATCGTCCGTGCCGTCGGCCAGGTCATCTTCGTCGACCGCACCGGTAACAGCCGTACCGACCACATCCTGGTTGGTTTGGGCAACCGGCACATCGTCGACGACATCAACACCGAACGTCTGCGTGATTTGGGCACTGTCCAGACCATCCGCTGCGTCGTTATCATAGTCCCGAACCGCGTCCTTCGCCGCCTGGCTGGGCACACCAACCATGGAGAACTGCAGGTCCTCCACATTCTGGCCGTTGGCATCCACATGGTCGATCTGATCCTTCAGTTCGAACGTGTAAGTGCCGTCGGGATTGGCCTGAACCGTGAAGACCTCACGCCCGCCGGCTTCCGCCGTCAGCGTGTCCGTCGCGTCATCATAGCTGTAGGTGACCGTATCGCCGTTCGACGTCAGACCGGTCGGGCCCGCAATCGTCCAGTCCATGTCGGAATATTCCAGAGCGTCCGGGGCACCCGCCGCAGGGCCATCCGCACCGTAGTCGATTGAAACCAGCGGACGGCCGTTTGCCAGCGCAAGGTCACCGCCCGTGGTCAGGCTTTCCTTCGTATCGTCCGTGCCGTCGGCAAGGTCATCTTCGTCGACAGACCCGTCCGTCGCTTCACCAACATATTGCTGGTTTGCCTGTGCGACCGGCACATCGTCTGTCACATCGACAGAGAAACCATGATCGAACGTGACGCCCGTGAAGGCCGCAGGGTCAAGGTCATAGTCCGTGACCGCGTCCGCGTCCGGTGTGCCGACCAGCCCGAAGTCGAGGGATTCGACATTCTGACCATTGGCATCTTCATGGTCGATCTGGTCCTTCAGTTCGAACGTGTAGGAACCGTCCGCATTCAGCGTCACCGTGAAGACTTCGCGACCGCCGGCTTCCGCCGTCAGCACGTCGCCGGTCTGGCTGTAGGTGATCGGGTCGCCGTTCGATGTCAGGTTCGCCGGCCCCTGGATCGCCCAATCCAGGTCGCCATAGGTCAGGCCTGTCGGGGCGCCCGCGGCGGGGCCGTCGGCACCATAGTCGATCGCAATCAGTTCGGTATTGCCCAGACCCAGCGTCGCCGTGTCGGACAGGCTGTCGGAACCGTCTGTTCCGTCGGCCAGGTCGTCTTCATCGACCGACGCCGTCCCCGCCTGAACCTGCGCACCGGTGTTGGCTTCCGCCGTCGGCACATCGTCGACGACGCCAACCGTGAACTGCTGCGTGATCTGAAGGTCGCCCAGACCGTCGACCGTGTCCTGGTCGAAGTCGGCGGAATTCAGCGCATCGGCGCTGGGCTTGCCAACCAACCCGAAGGTCAGGTTTTCGACATTTTCGCCGTTGGCATCCTGATGGTCGATCGAATCCTTCAGTTCAAACGTGTAGCTGCCGTCCGCATTGAGCTGGACCGTAAAGACCTCACGCCCGCCGGCTTCCGCCGTCAGGGTGTCGGTGTTTGCATCGTAGCTGTAGAGAATCGCATCGCCCTGGGACGTCAGACCCGAAGGCCCGGTCAGCGTGTAGTCCAGGTCACCATACTGAAGCGCCGTCGGCGAACCCGCCGCCGGGCCGTCCGCACCATAGTCGATGTTGATAAGATCGCGGCCCGCAAGGCCCAGATCCCCGCCCGTGGTCAGGCCTTCCTTCGTATCGTCCGTACCGTCGGCCAGATCGTCTTCATCCACCGAACCCGTAAAGGCCGTGCCGACCGCATTCTGATCGGCCGTCGCGACCGGGACGTCATCGACGATTTCAACCTTGAAGCTGTGATCGATCGTGACGTCATCGGCATTGACCGTATCGCCATCACCGTCCGTGACGGAGGCATTGGCGGACATCGTGCCCGTCAGGCCGAATTCGAGTTCCATCGAATTTTCGTCCTGCCCGGCCGGATGATCGACACTGCCGACAAGGTTGAAAGTATAGGTGTCGTCGCCATTCAGTGTGACGGTAAAGATCGTGTCCCCACCCGCGGAACCGGTCAGTACGTTTCCGGTCTGGGAGTAGGTGATCGGAACACCGCCGGACGTCAGGCCAGCGGGCCCTTCGATCGTCAGGCCGGACGGATCAGGATTGACCCCGCCGCCAGTGGCCGTCGCGTTGTCCGCATCGGCACCCAGCGTGGCACCGAACGTAATGCCGCTGAGGCCAAGCGTGCCCGTCGCGGAGGTAGACTGCGACCCGTCCGTACCGTCGGCGGTGTCGTCTTCGTCGACGGTCACGGTTTGTGCGGCGACCGGGCCGGAAATCGGGCCGATTTCGGGCACATCATCCACGACGTCGATATTGATTTCACCCCGGGCCACGGACCCGTTGCCGTCGGTCACGACCACGGTGAAGGGAATGTCTTCCACAAGGTTTTCACCCTGGCCCGTCGCATGGTCCAGGTTGGCCATCAGGTCGAACGTATAGCTGTAGCCATCCTGCGGATCGTGATTCAGCGTCAGCGTGAAGACATCGTCCGTGCCGTTGTTCGCCGTAATCGTCTGCCCGTCCTGCGACAGCGTATAGCTGAGCGGCTGGCCATCGGACGTAAGGCCCATGTTCGTCAGCGCGGTCGGAATTTCCAGCACGACCGGGTCGGACGCCGCCGGTCCGTCGTCGCCGAAGTCGATATTGATGCCCTGGCTTACCGAAGACGCACCTGTCTGGTCGGTACCGGATTCCACATCGCCCTGTTCGGTGCCCAGATCGTCTTCATCAACCACCCGGTCGCCCGTCGCGGCATCCGGCTCACCCGGTTCCTTGAAGGTGATTGTCGGGACGTCTTCACCGATCTTGATCTTCAGCTCGGCAGTGTCCGTATCACCATCGCCATCCGTGATGGTGTAGGTGAAGCCGTCGAAGACATCGACGGTTTCGTTGCCGGGAATGTCGGAATTGGCCTGATAGGTGTAGGACCCGTCGGAATTGACCGTCAGGGTGCCGTATTCAGTGGTAACCGTATCACCGGCATTCGCCACCTGCGGGGTGCCGTTGGCATCCGTGTAGGTGAAGCTGGTCAGGTCCGCCCCGTCGGCACCTTCAATATCATTGTCCAAAACATTGCCGGTGATCGCGGGACCGTTTTCTTCGGCGGTTACCGTGCCGTCATCCTTGGCTTCTGGAACATCGTCGACAACGTCGATCTTGATGACGCCGTTGGCGGTCGAACCGTCCCCGTCCGTCGCAATCAGGCCGAACGGAATGTCTTCGATCAGATTCTGGCCTTGCGCCGTGTCATGGTCCAGCTGACCAATCAGATCGAAGGTATAGCTGTAGCCGTTCTGCGGGTCGCCGCTCAACGTCATCGTGAAGATGGCGTCGCCGCCGGCAGAACCGGTGATGACCGTCGATGTCGGGTCGATTGTATAGGTCAGCGCCGTACCGCCTGACGTAAGCCCCATGGCCGCCAGGTCGCCGGAAACCGCCGGATCCTCAAACAGAAGCGCATCCTGCGCCGCCGGGCCGTCTTCGCCGAAGTCAACCGCGACCGGCCGCGTAACGGCGGAATCCTGGCTTTGATCTGAACCGTTGACCGCGTCGCCGTCGCCGGTGTCCAGGTCGTCTTCGTCAACGACACCGCCACCTTCGGCCTGCGGCCCCTGATCCGTCGGGAAATAGATTTCCGGACCGTCATCGCCGATCACCAGATGGACGGTCGCGGTATCGGTATCGCCGTCACCATCCTGCAAGGTATAGGTGAAATCGTCTTCGACATCCTGCCGCCGACATTCTGAATGTCGCTGTCGGCAGTGTAGCTCCAGGAACCGTCGGCATTGACGGTCAGGGTACCGAATTCGGTATCAACCGTATTGCCGGCCGCCGCGGTCTGGGTGTTGCCGCTTTCGTCGGTATAGCTGAACTCGGTGATTTGCGCATTGTCCGCATCGGCACCCAACGTGTCGTTGTCCGTCAGCAGGTTCCCCGTAACGGTGTTGCTGACCGTTTCATTCGCCTGCTGCAGACGATATTCGCCATCGTCCTTCGCATCCGGCACATCGTCGACAACGTCGATTTTGATGACGCCGTTGGCGGTCGAACCGTCGCCGTCCGTCGCAATCAGGCCAAACGGAATGTCTTCGATCAGGTTTTCGCCCTGGCCCGTCGGGTGGTCCAGATTGTCAACCAAATCAAAGGTATAGCTGTAGCCGTTCTGCGGATCGCCATTCAACGTCATGGTGAAGACGGTCTGGCCGCCGGCAGAACCGGTGATGACCGTCGACGTCGGATCGATCGTATAGGTCAGCGGCACCCCATTGGACGTAAGCCCCATGGCCGCCAGGTCGCCGGAAACCGCCGGATCCTCAAACAGAAGCGCATCCTGCGCCGCCGGGCCGTCTTCGCCGAAGTCAACCGCGACCGGCCGCGTGACGGCGGAATCCTGGCTTTGATCGGAACCGTTGACCGCATCGCCGTCGCCGGTGTCCAGGTCGTCTTCGTCGACGACACCGCCGCCTTCGGCCTGCGGACCCTGATCCGTCGGGAAATAGATTTCCGGACCGTCATCGCCGATCACCAGATGAACGGTCGCGGTATCGGTATCGCCGTCACCGTCCTGCAAGGTATAGGTGAAATCGTCTTCGACATCCTGGCCGCTGACATTCTGAATGTCGCTGTCGGCGGTGTAGCTCCAGGAACCGTCGGCATTGACGGTCAGGGTACCGAATTCGGTATCAACCGTATTGCCAGCCGCTGCCGTTTGGGTGTTGCCGCTTTCGTCGGTATAGCTGAACTCGGTGATCTGCGCGTTGTCCGCGTCGGCACCCAACGTGTCGTTATCCGTCAGCAGGTTGCCCGTGACGGTGTTGCTGACACTGTCGCCCGCCTGATCCAGACGGAATTCGCCATCATCCTTCGCATCCGGCACATCGTCGACAACGTCGATCTTGATGGCGCCAGTTGCCTGGCTGCCGTCGCCGTCCGTCGCGATCAGGCCGAACGGAATGTCTTCAATCAGGTTTTCACCCTGGCCCGTCGGGTGGTCCAGATTGTCAACCAAATCAAAGGTATAGCTGTAGCCGTTCTGCGGGTCGCCATTCAGCGTCATGGTAAAGACAGTCTGGCCGCCGGCAGAACCGGTGATGACCGTCGACGTCGGATCGATCGTATAGGTCAGCGGCACGCCATTGGACGTAAGGCCCATGGCCGCCAGGTCACCGGAAACCGCCGGGTCCTGGAACAGAAGCGCATCCTGCGTCGCCGGACCATCCGGACCGAAGTCAACCGCGACAGGCCGCGTAACGGCGGAATCCTGGCTTTGATCGGAACCGTTGACCGCATCGCCGTCGCCGGTATCCAGGTCGTCCTCATCGACGACACCGCCACCTTCGGCCTGCGGCCCCTGATCCGTCGGGAAATAGATTTCGGGCACGCCGTCGCCGATAACGACAGCGAATTCCGCCGTATCCTGGTCGCCGTCGCCGTCTTCCAGCGTATAGGTGAACTCGTCACGGACGTCGGCACCGCCGACATTCACAACATCCGAATCCGCCGTGTAGGTCCAGGATCCGTCCGTGTTGACGGTCAGTTCACCATGTTCGGTATCGACAGTGGACCCGGCATTTGCCGACTGCTGGTTGCCGTTTTCGTCCGTATAGGTGAAGGAAACGACCTCCGCCCCTTCACTGTCGGCACCGACCGTATCGTTGTCGACCAACAGATTGCCGGAAACGGTGCTGCCGGTCGTCTCACCCGCCTGCTGGATGCGGTGGTCGCCGTCATCCTTTGCCTCAGGGACATCGTCGACGACATCGACGGTGATCGTACCGCTGGCGGTCGAACCGTCGCCGTCCGTGACAGTGACGGTGAAGGGAATGTCTTCAATCAAGTCTTCCGCTGTCGCCGTCGGATGATCCAGATTGTCCAAAAGGTCGAACGTCCAGCCATAGCCGTTTTGGGCATCGCCCGTCAGCGACATGGTGAAGATGGTGTCGGCGCCGGCGGAACCGGTGACCGTCTGACCATCCGGCGACACCGAATAAGTCAGCGGAACGCCATTGGACGTAAGGCCCATGTTGGTGAGCGCCGGGGGCACAGAGAGTTCGACAGTGTCGATCCCGTCCTGACCCGCATCGATCGTCAACGTACCGGAAACCGCACTGGTCCCGGTCCCGTCGGTACCGACCTCGCTGTCGCCCTGTGCGGCGGTCAGGTCGTCTTCATCGACAAAGGCACCGCCGACGCCCAGGTTCGGGTCGCCCGACGGCGGCGGGTTGACCGTAATCGTCGGCGTATCGTCGGCCACCTTGATCGGCTGTTCGGCAGTAGCCGTGTCACCGTCGCCGTCAACGATCGTATAGGTGAAATTGTCCATCAGCGGCCCATTTCCGGACTGCGATGAATGGTCGGATTCCGCATCCGGCGTATAGGTCCACGAACCGTCCGCATTGACGGTCAATTCGCCATACTGCGTATCGACAGTCGTCCCGGCAGGCGCCGTTGCAGGGGCACCGTTTTCGTCGGTGTAGCTGAAGGCAGTCAGCGTGCCGTCTACATTGTCGGCATTGAAACTGTCATTCGTCAGCACATTGCCGCCGACACTTGCCCCGCCTTCGGTCGCGTCGACCGTGGCATCGTCAACCGCCGTCGGAATGTCGTCGGTCACATCGATCGCGAAATTCTGGCTGATCGACAGTCCGCCCAGACCGTCAATCACGTCCAGGTCGAAGTCCGTATCGCCCAGCGCGGACGCGCTCGGCACGCCTTCCAATGCAAAGGAAAGCTGTTCGACATTTTCGCCGTTCGCGTTCTGATGGTCGATCGCGTCCTGCAGCGTGAACGTATAGGTCCCGTTGGGATTCAGGCTAACCGTAAACACATCGCGACCGCCGGCGGTAGCCGACAGGGTATCCGTGTTCGCATCATAGGTGTAGGTCACCGCCTCCCCATGGCTGGTCAGGCCGGACGGACCGGTGAGCGTATAGTCGAAGTCACCATATTGCAGGCCCGTCGGCGCACCGGCCGCGGGGCCGTCCGCACCGAAATCGAACTTGATCAGATCGCCGCCGCTGAGGCCCAAATCTCCGCCGGTCGTCAACGCACCCGCATCCGGGCTGGACCCATCGGCCAGGTCGTCTTCGTCGACCGAACCGACATCCGCCGTGCCGATCGCACCGGCATCAACTTCCGCCTGCGGCACATCGTCGACCACGGTAACCTTGAAGCCATGGGTGACCGTGACATCACCGGCGGAAACCGTGTCGCCGTCCCCATCGGTGATGGTCAGGTCGCCGGTCACCGGGCCTTCGATACCGAACTCAAGCTCTATCGAGTTCTGATCCAGTGCATCGGCATGGTCGATACTACCAACCAAATCAAAGGTATAGGTATCATTGGCGTTCAAGGTAACGGTGAAGATCGTATCGCCGCCCGCAGAGCCGGTCAGAACATTGCCCGACTGGGTATAGGTGATCGGGTCGCCCCCAGACGTCAGACCGGCAGGGCCCGTGATCGTCATGTTGTTGGGGTCGTAGCTGACCGCCCCGGTCCCGCTGGTCGTGGACCCGTCCGCATCGGCGCCGACGGTGCCCGCAAACGCGATACCGCTAAGGCCCAGCGTTCCGGTCGCCGAGGTCGACTGCGACCCGTCCGTTCCATCGGCGGTATCGTCTTCGTCCACCGTGACCTGTTGCGCGGCATCCGGGCCAGAGGTCTGTTCAATCACCGGAACGTCGTCGATGACATCGACATAGACGGCATCAGACACTTGCGCACCATCGCCGTCCGTCAGCGTTACCGTAAACTCCAGGTCGTTAAGGACATTTTCGCCCTGACCGGTCGGGTGATCCAGATTGCCGATCAGGTCGAAGGTCCAGCCGAACCCGTTCGTTTCGTCCCCGGTCAACGTCGCGGTGAAGACCGTCGGGCCACCGGAACCGGCCGTCGCCGTGACGGTCGTCCCGTTCGTCGAATAAACCAGCCCGGTGCCGTCAGAAGTCAGATTCATGGCGTTGAGCGCCGGCGACGCATCGATCGTGAGCGAACCGAAGCCGGCCGAACCAACGTCGATATTGACCGTACCGCTGACAACGGACGCACCGGTCCCGTCGGTTCCGACTTCGCTGTCGCCCTGGGCCGCGGTCATATCGTCTTCATCGACGAAAGCACCGTTGGCACCCAGATTCGGGTCACCATCCGGCGGCGGGTTGACGGTGATGCTCGGCCCCTTCTTCACCAGGATTTCAAGCTGGGCCGTGGACTGGTCGCCATCGTCGTCGACAATCGAATATGTCACATATTCGGTCACACTGGTGGCGCCGGACGGGAATACGATCGACGAATCGGGTGTGAAGTCCCACGTACCGTCGGCGTTCAGCGTCAGCTTGCCGTAGGTCGTATCGACCTCGCTGCCAAGCGTGCCGGTGGCGGAATTTCCGTTCGAATCGTTGAAGTTAAAGGCGTCGACGACAAGGTTGGTGCCGTCGTCATCCGCGCCAATCGTATCGTTGGTGAGAACATTTCCGGACAGGCTCTGACCGCCCACCTTCGTCTCACCGCCATCATCGTCAACCGCGACCGGAACATCGTCGCGGATGGCAATCGAAACCGTCGTGCTTGCCTTGCTGCCGTCGCCGTCCGTGACGGTGATGCCAAACGGAAGCGCGCCGACACCGGAAGACGTCGCGCCGGAAAGCATAGACAGGTTTTCATCACTGGCACCGGTCGGCGCGACATGGTCGACCGCGCCGGTCAGATCGAAATCCAGGCTGTAGGTGCCGTTGGTGTTGACGATCTCGGCCGTGAAGATGACCTCGCCGTTCGCGGTCGCTTCAATCTGCGTCGGCGAGACCTGATTATATGTCAGGGGCGTGCCGTGGGACTGAATCTGCAGCGCCTGCAGGTTGGTCAGGCTGGATGTGCTGAAGATGACCGGATTGGTCGCCGCAGGACCGTCGGCGCCGAAATCGATATTCATGGTCAGCGAAACAGATGTCGCCTGGACCTGGTCGGTACCCAATTCGACATCGCCGGCTTCCACGCCAAGGTCGTCTTCGTCCAGCGTCCATGCGGCCGCCGGAATGGTCGGCAGTGTATCCGTCTCGGGCGGCGGAGGCGGCGGAGGCGGCGGAGGCGGAGGCGGAGGCGGAGGGGGCGGCGGCGGCGGGGCCGGCGGCGGCGAGAAAGCGATCGGCGGCGGCGGCAGCGGCGGCACGAAATTGAAGGAGAAATCTTCCCCTCCACCAAAGCCATAGCTGGTCACCGGACCGATATTGTCGCCACCCGCAGCGGAATCCACGCCCTGCAGGGCGTCGGCCAGCGCGTTAATATCCGACCCAAGATCAAGAAGTTCCCGGGAATCCATGATGCCGCCATCCGGCATCAGAAGTATCGGCGGCGCATCGGAGAAGGCGGCGTCCACCATCGCCGAGAATGTGAGCTGAGCACCGTCCGGGAAAATGAGGACGATGTCCGAATCGGACTGAAGGACATCGTCCACGTCGTCCAGGCTGAAGGTCAGTTGCAACGGCTGGCCCGCGCCAATCTGATATACCAGACTGTCGCCGGGTGCCGGCCGTTCAATCGTCAACGAATCCCCGACCAGGGTCTGATCGCTGGTCGACCCGAATTCGAAAATTCCTTCGTTCGCCTGTGTGAATTCCCCGCGCAGCCCATCGAAACCGTAAAGGGCGACGGCTTCGTTGAAGGCACCTTCGGGGGTCATCAGGATCGGCGGGTCATCCGTAAACGCCCCGGGCTCGGGCGATTGCAGGATGATCACGCTTCCGTCCGGCATGGTGATCTGAACTTGCGATCCATCCCCGCTAACTTCGGTGGATCCCATGTCGAATTCCGCACGGATCGGCGTTCCCGGCGGGATAGAGACGGTTGTCGTCTCGCCCGGGACCGGTGCGGGAAGCGTGATCGCATCCGCAGAGGCCGGGTTGTTCTCAGAAATGTAGTCGAACTGATCGTCCGCCCCATTCTGATAGCCTAGTGTTGGGATTTGTCCTTCAACAGCCATGTCACTTGCCCTTTCTCGTGACCCTATTGATGCCGGTGCTGGTTTTTACGCGGAACCGGCTTTGCCCAAATCGCCCCTTACATTGGGGAATTCGACACTTTAAACTTCCCTACTCATACATCTGGGCCACGGTATTCCACCGAAGGGCCCGGCACGCGGTTCTAATCGATCTGCCATGCTCCGACGAAAAATCGACAGACTCATGGCCCGCGTACATCTCTCCGCTAATAAGATGGTCATAGGGGGGTATCGATTTCCACCAAAATAACGAAAAGTTTTCTGAAAATTTATTTAAAATACATACTATGTTGATTTAAAAGGTATTATCGACTTGTATCTTTGTTAACCATATCGGTTCCAACGGGTCGAGAATCCGGGATGAAGGGTTCGATTTCCGACTCGGATCGCCACGATACACAAGAACATGAGCCGCCGCCCAGAGATCCATTGAACTGCATCAGCGAGGAAGGCATGCCCTCTCGGACCAGCTTCCGACCTTCATTTTGAACGGGCGCAAGCCCACCTCCGCCAAGTAAGCAGGAAGGACCCGTATCAATATACAAGGATGAGTGATTGAACTCCCCTCAGTCGAAGAGGGAATAAGACGTTTCCGTGATGGTGCGCGGCGCGGCCTCAACAACATCAGACGTAATCGGTCGCGCTTCCGGGATGTCAAATACCGGCGCCCCACGGCCGTTCCCTGCCGTAAAACTGGGCGTACTGTCGAACATCTGCTCATCGACCTCGGCAATGGGGCGCGGCTGATCGACTTCGCCAATTCTTTCGACCGGCGCGACATCCATCCCGTCCAGAGACGCATTGGGATCCTGCGGAGCAAGAGGGTCAAGCGGCTGCAACGGCGCCAGCGGGTCCAATTCAGACGATGGCGCCTGGCTGGGCGCCAATGGGTCCAGAGGCTGCAATTGAGTTGAAGAACCGCTTGGCGCGGCCGGGTCCAGCGGCGCCAGAGGGTCGAGCGGCTGCGCCGGGTCCAACGGAGAAAGCGGAGCCGTCGGATCAAGTGGTGCCAACGGGTCGACAATCGGGTCCGCACCGGTCCCGGGCGAACGGGAACCGCCGCCGCCTTCGATCGCACGTTCCAGATCGACACCTTCCGGCATGATCGGTTCGTATTCCGACCGGCCCTCACCCAGTTGCGGCACATCCATCACCGACATCAAGACGCCACCCGTGGCCAAAATCCGGAAGATACTGAAGATTTCCAGAAATTCGGTCGTCACGAGATTGCCGCGCGCGATGAAAAGTTCGTTCTCTGCATCCAGCAACTCAAGCAGATTACGCCCGCCGACATCGAACTGCTGACGGTAGGTCTGCTGAACGCGGTCGTTCGCCTCAACCTCGCGGCGCTGAGCGGCAAGTCGGTCGCGCGCGCTGGTCAACGAGTTCCAGGCGATACGCATTTCTTCTTCTGTCAGGCGAAGCGCGCGATTGTGCCGCTGGCGGGATTCGCCAATCCGGTGAATCAGTTCCTGGACCCGGTTTGAATCGCGGAACCCGCGAAACAGGTTGTAGTCCACGCGGATAAGCGCGGAACCGCTGATATCCGCGCCGCGAGACCCGTCTTCGTTTCGTGCCGCGTTGCCAGAAAGCTCCAGATTCACTGTCGGCCACATGGCCGCCCGTCCGGAGCGAAACTCCTGCCGCGTCGTCTCCAGGTCCGCACGGGTAACCGCAACGGTCGGGTTGTTCCGCAAGGAAAGCGCAACCGCCTCTTCCAGCGTATCAGGAAGCGCCCAGACCGGCGGCACCGGCCGGACCAGGTTTCGCGGCGATTCCCCAATGACCCGGACATAGGTCGCATCGGCATCCCGAAGCTCTGCCTCCGCTTCGGTTAGGGTCGCCTGCGCCGCAGCAAGACGTGATTCCACTTGCTGAACATCGGCTGTCGTGGCGGCACCGCCCGCGGCCTTTTGCTCAACGAGTTCCAAAATAAATTCATGAGACCGGACATTTTCTTCGGCAATTTGCGCCAGCTCACGCTGCCGAAGGCTTTCCAGATACGCCTCAATCGCGTCCAGACCGACAAATTCCGAAGTTTCCCGCACACGGCGCGTCGCAGAGATCAGCCTGCTTTCCTGGCGCATCACATCCGCATCCGTCGCGCGGCCGTCGAACAGCGTCTGCGTCAGAGTAACTGTGGACGAATAGGTCGGCATACCAAAGCTGCCTTCCCCCTCACCGCGCTCGAAAGATGTGCCGTCCCGGGTCGCTTCGTACCCACCGGAACCGGTATAGTCGATCACCGGGTAGTACTGCCCCACGGCCTGGTCGACCTCATATTCAACGGCACGCTGGTTTTCCGCCACAATCCCGATGTCCGGGTTGGTCTGAAGGGCCGACCTTACCGCTTCGCGAAGAGACACCGCCCCGGCATTGCCGGCACCAAGCGCCAGAACGGACAGCGCGCACAGCGCAACCCCCGCGGATCGAATGCCGCCCCCCAAACGAACATGGTCCATCGAACTGTCGCATCTGCCTTCGAGGATCATCTTTGGTCCTTTCGCGCCGCACCGACGTACACGCCGCAATAAACTTTTTGCCCCGCGGCCATTTCGAAACCACCGCTTGGGGCTGGTGCCTGTCGCAAACACCCGATATTTCGTCACTCTCCCAACCTAAGACTACCAGAACTGGATTCTACGCTCAATTTCCACACGCTTCGGAATTTGCATATGCTGCTGAATTCAGGGCATTTCGCGGCCCCATGCCGCAACGATCAAGAAATGTGCACGGGACCAAGGCATCAATTTCCAAAGTATATGGTTAATTTTCGAAAACCCTCTCCATAGTTCGCCATTTGTTCCCAATTCTTGCGAATCAAATGGTCGAAATTCCGGGCATATTCCGCCAGTCCGGCGGTTCGTATGGCCATACGGTGCCGCCATTGAGCCCTCGCCCCCAGCGCCAAAGTGCCTCCGCTAGCTGTTAACTATAATTCTGGAATCACCCCGGACTCTCGACACAAGTTGTTGCGTGGCATGCGTTATTTCGGGGTCGCCCACATATCCGCCCCAACATGTTGAGGTAGGCACGCATCTATGCGCGAGAACGTGACAAATTTGTCAACATGGGCCGCTTCCGACCAAGGATGGATGATAAATCTGGTTCTGCCCGAGCATGATTTTCCATTAGAATCCGCGACTGTGCCAGAAGGCACGAATATAGCCGATCCATTGAGGTCGGCCTTCGGAAGAAGGGGCTGTCCGATGATTTTCAAGTATGTGCGCGAGCAGAAGCCGCGCGAGGCCAACCGACGTCGCTACAAACGTCACACGATCCATCATATGCAGGCCGAACTGGACAAAAGTCTGTCCGCGGTTCTCGATATTTCGGAAGTCGCCCTGCGCGTCAGTGGCGGACCGCCAACAACCAAGCCAGGCAGCAGCGTCTTCATCCGGTTGCTGTTCCCAACCCGTTGGCGTCATGCGAAAATACCGGTGTACGGAAAGGTCTTGCGCAAAGGTCAAGACGGAATGATCGTGACCTACAGTCGTCCCGTGGATGACTGGCGTTCAACCTTCCGCAAGCTGATCAGGGCAGGGACGACGAGTTCCGCCTGACGCCGCGATCCAGCAGCGATACAACCCCGGTCACACCGAACAGGAACGCAATTCCGATCGGCAATGCTTCTGCGCCATAGGATTCCATGGCGGCCCCGAATGCGACTGGGCCGCCTGTGCTTCCTACGCCCCACATGATGGCAAACAGTGCCGTTCCCGCCGCCAGACGCTGACCGGTAAACCGATCCCCCAGGATCGCCATCGCCAGCGTATAGGGGGCAAAGGACAACCCGCCAAAAATCAGCATATAAAACAGGCCGAACGGGCTTACTAAATCGACGTAGGGAATGCCTGCTGCGAAAACCACGACAGCGATCAAAAGCACGGACAAGGTCCGTTCCCGCGCGACATAGTCGCTGAAAAGTCCGATCGGAATTTGCATCACGACAACGCCGAACGCCATCGCCGCGATTGGAAGTGACGCATCGGCGACCGCAACCCCTTTCGCCAGCGCATAGGATGGCAGCAGCCCCAGCGCCACCCCGTCCAGCGCCCCGAACAGAAGTACGACAGCCATCAGCACCATTGTCTGTCTCAGCACGGACAGAAACAGACCATCCTTCTGGGAGGGGTCCAGTTCCCCGTCGCTCAAACGGTCGAAGTTTCGAAACAGTATCGTCGGCGCGGCAAAAACCAGGATAACCGCGCCGGCCAGAACAAAGGGGATCGCACCCTCATGGCCGATAACGGAAATGAAACCGGACCCGGCCCCGAAGCAAAGTGCCATTGCAGCGACATAGATTGAAACCGTGCGACCACGTGTTTCCTGGTCCGCGATGGCATTGATCCATGCTTCCCCCACAGTGAACAAAATGCCGATCGACCCGCCCAGAACCAGTCGCAGGAAAAGCCAGATCCAGTAATTCTGAAACATCGGGAACGCCACAAGGGAAGCGATCGAAATCGCCACGCCGATGGCAAGGGCACCGAATGTGCCGAATTTCCGGACGATGCGTGGAACCAGGAACCCGACGATCAAAATGCCCAACCCCGAGGCGGTCGCGTTCAGGCCGATTGCCGCTTCGTCGTGGCCGCGTGCTTCCAGCGAAAGGGCGACCACCGGATAGATGAAGCCTATGCAGAACGCAAAGGCGCAGACCGTCCCGATCACCGCGACAAGTTCAACGCGTTTCGAAGTCAGGGCAACAACCGACATGCAAACGCTATTGCCTTTGGCAACCTGGCTTTGCAATCGATATCGTCCGCCGCATGCGGGAAAATTCAGTCGTTTACCGGGCGTCTGCTTTCGTAATGGTCGCGCGCCCAAATAAGGTGCCGGCGCATCGCCCGTGCTGCGGCATCAGGGTCGCGGGCTTCTATGGCGTCGACGATCGCGGTGTGGTGCGCCATGACCGTTCTGTCGTCCTCTGCCGTTGCGAACAATTCCGTGCGGTGGAATGTCAGCATTTCCGTCAAAGTGCCCCGCACCACCCCCAGCAAATGCCGATAGACCGCACTGTCCGAAGATTTTGCAATGGCCATATGGAAGGCAACATCGGCCGCGGCTTTGTCCGGACAGTCCGGGTCCATTGCCGCCAGTGTATCGCGCAGTACCGCAATTCCTTCATCCGTCGCGTTTTCCGCCGCCCGACGGGCCGCCCAGACTTCAATCTCGCACCGCAGATCCATAAGATCGCGCATGTTGCTTCGATCCAGCCTGACAAGTTCCGCCAACGCAGGATCGGGGCTTGAGGCGTTCGATACCACCCGCGTCCCACCGCCTTGAACTGAAGTCAGAAACCCCTGCGCTTTTAGCGACTGCAGCGCGGCGCGCACGGACACGCGGCTGACATTCAGTTCAGACGCCAATTTCCGTTCGGCCGGAAGGCTTTGCCCCGGTCCGACCTCCCCGCTTGCGATCTTCTTTAATATGGCCGCTGTCACGCGGTCCGAAATTCTCTCCCGCGGGCCATGCAGCGCTTCGCGCTCCGACACCTCGGGACGCCTCCACCCAAAAAGTTATTGTTGTCTGATGCCCTTATACGGGGAAATCCAGGACCCGCCAATGCCCAGCCGGCATCCCGTGCGAAGGTCCGATCAACGCAGAAGCAACCAGATCCGCGCAACCTCATTCGTAGACACGTCAGCCAGATCAGCCGCGCGCCGCAGGCTTGCGCCGTCGCGCAGCAAGCCCGATATCAGCCGGAACCGATCTTCCTGCGTCGGGCGGTATCGCGTTGGACCATAGCGGCTGGTTGTGCGCGAACGTGCTTTGCCGCGCACCGGTTCCTCGTGGTCCAGCCCCCGCGCTTCCGCCTCCCGCTTCGCTTGTTCATACCGCGCGCGTTCCGCCCGTTCCTGGGCTGCGGTCATCCGGGTGCGGGCGGCAGCCCAGGCCTCGAAGTCCGACCGCCGCGCACGGCGTTCGGCGGCGTCGATCTGCCCGTCGTCACGTTCAGGATGGGTTTCCCGGACCGCCTCATCCAGGGTCATGCCGTGAATTGCCGCCAGCCGTTCCGCAGCCTCACGCGCGGCCATGCGTTCCCCGTCGATCGTCGCCCCTTCCATGACGCCGACGATCTTACGGAAACGTTCGCGATCCTTTTCCTTGAACGGCTGCGCCTGCATGCGCCGAAACCCCGTCTGATACAAAATCCATGACCCGGCCCTTAAGTTAACCCGCGTCGCCGGATGCGGCCACCGGTGCTTTCAAATTCCGTACGCCTGATTATATTCCCGCGCCATGACAACCCACCTACAGAGTTCAAAATTGCTGGGACCGGACGATCCACCGGCGTTTGAAGTACGGAACCCGGACGGTGCCGGTCCCGCGGTAATCCTTTGCGACCACGCTTCGAACCTGGTCCCGGCTCGTCTGGACCGTCTGGGTCTGGGGGTTGACGCGCTGGAACGGCACATCGCCTATGACATCGGCGCGAAGGGCATGGCGGAAATCGTCTCGGACCGGCTTGGCCTGCCCGCTGTTCTGGGCGGCTATTCCCGGCTTGTGATCGACCTGAACCGCCCGCCGGACGACTTTACCAGTATCCGCGAAATCTATGACGGCGCGATTATCCCGGGGAACCGACGTATAAGCAACGCCGACCGCGCAGCCCGGGTTGCAGAACTGTTTGATCCCTATCATCGGGCGGCCGAAAATACGATCGCCGCGAAATGCGAATCCGTTCCGGTTCCCGCGATTATATCGGTCCACAGTTGCACCGACGAATATCGCGGTGTGAAGCGGCCCTGGCACATCGGGGTTCTTTCGCACAGGGACAGACGGCTGGCGGAACGGGTGCTGCAGCGCCTTGCGGCCCATCGGCCCGACCTGACGATTGGCGATAACAAACCCTATTCCGGATTGGACCCGTACGGATATTCCAACGAAACGCACGCGCTGCCGCAGGGTCGCCCCAATGTGATTTTCGAGGTTCGCCAGGACCTGATCGGATCTGAAAGCGGTCAGCATGAATTCGGTGAAATCCTGGCCACCGTCCTTCGGGATGTTCTGGGTGATCCCAGCCTTTTCACGCGGTTCGCGCGATAGGCTTTCGCGGTCCTTGTCGGCAACAGGCTTGACGGGCGGACGGTGGACACGACACCCTCACCCCTGACGGCGGCACCGCAGGCAAGGGTCGAAAGCAATCATGACAGACAGCCCCCTTACGATCGGGATTGAAGAAGAATACCTTCTCGTCGACCCCGGCACCGGCGAACTTGTCGGCGACCAATCCGTTCAGGAAGCAATCATCGAGGAGGTTAAGTCCAAGATTTCCGACGATGTCGGAATGGCCACACCGGAATTCCTGAAAGCACAGGTGGAGGTGGGGACTGCCGTTTGCCGTTCCCTTCAGGAAGCGCGCGACAGTCTGCGCGCGTTGCGCGGCGCTGTGGCGACAGCGGCCCAACGGCATGGCCTGGCACCGATTGCGGCATCCACGCATCCGACCGCGGTCTGGTCACGCCTGCAGCACACGGAAAAGGAACGTTACGACATGCTGGCGAACGACCTGCAGGAGGTCGCGCGACGCCTGGTCATTAGCGGCATGCATGTCCATGTCGGGGTTGACGACAACGAACACCGCATCGATCTGTTGGGTCAGATCGCCTATTTTCTGCCGCATCTTCTGGCGCTGACAACATCATCCCCTTTCTGGCAGGGGCGTGACACCGGTCTTCGCAGCTATCGGCTGTCGGTCTTCGATGAATTGCCGCGCACAGGCCTGCCGGAACATTTCGACAGTTGGTCCCACTACGAAAAACATGTGGAAACCCTGGTTGATGCCGGGTCGCTGGAAGACGGGTCCAAGCTTTGGTGGGACATCCGCCCGCATTTCAGGTTCCCGACGCTGGAAATGCGGATTTGCGATATCTGCACGCGTCTGGACGACGGCATCGCCGTCGCGGCGATTTATGCCTGTCTGATCTCGATGCTGCAGCGCCTGCGCCGCGCCAACCAGCGCTGGCGGCGTTATGCGAATATGCTGATCCGGGAAAACCGTTGGCGCGCGCAACGCTATGGATTCGACAAGGGACTGATAGATTTCGGCATTACCCAAACCGTCCCCTACGCGGACCTGCTGGATGAAATCATCGCCCTGACGGAGGAGGATGCCGCGCGCCTGAACTGCGCGGACGAGGTGGCCCACGCCCGCGAAATCCTGAACCGGGGGACCAGTGCGCACAATCAGGTCGCCACCTACCGGGCTGCAAAAGATGCGGGGAAAACCGATGATGAGGCACTGAAGGCGGTCACCGACTGGCTGATCGACGCGACAATGAAGGACCTGTAAACCATGAGCAAGCTCAGCCAGGAATGCCGCCGGGCAATTGCGGAAACCATGACCGAAATCCGTTCGATCCTGGACAACAAGGTGGACGTGGCAGCGCTGGAAGATGCAAAGGAACATCTGGTCCGGCTGTGCGGTCGCACCGACCTTTTCACGTTCGATGCATTCCCGCTGCCGACCGACGCCCGGCCGGAAATCAGCTATCTGGTGCATGCGGACGGTGATGGGGGCTATGCGCTCTATATCAATGCCGGCAAGCCCAGCCAGTATTACCGCCCGCACAATCACGGTGGTTCTTGGGCCATTGTCGGCGGGGTCCAGGGGCGCGAACATCATCGCATGTTCCAGGAAACGGGCCGGGAAGAAGATCCGATTGAGTTGAAGGCGACATTGACGGTGGAACCCGGCACCGCGGTTTCCATGCTGCCGGACGGTGTCCATTCCATTGCCGCGGCCGATGACCAGCCTTTGCTGCACCTGCATCTGTATCAAACAATGTTCGAAAACATGAAAACGCGCCGGGAGTTCGATGAGGAAACCGGTGAAGTCTTCTCGTTCCGCATGGAAAACTTCGGGTCGATCGTCGACCTGCGCTGAACCTTGCGGCGCGGCAGGGTACGCCCTAAATCCTGCACCAACGGGAACGATGAAATGTTAAGGATAAATCATGACCGCTGATATCGACGACCAGACAAAAATAGAGCTTGAAGCGGCAGCCTTCCGGCGGCTGCGCGACCATTTGCGGGAACGCACGGACGTGCAGAATATCGACCTTATGAACCTGTCCGGCTTCTGCCGAAACTGTCTGAGCCGATGGTATGATGAGGCCGCAGCCGACCGCGGCATCGAAATTGGCAAGGAAGCGGCGCGCGAAATCGTCTACGGTATGCCGTTTTCCGAATGGAAGGCGAAGTATCAGACCGAAGCGTCAGTCGAACAGAAAGCCGCCTTCGACAAGTCGCACAAGGATCACTGATCGACCTGGACATCGCGCATCGTCAGCGCGACCCCTGCGCCCACCAGTGACAGGACCGCAAGGGACGCCAGCGCGATATCCATTCCGATTGTCAGGACGATCCCCGAAAACGCGCCCATTACAAGCAACAGAACACCGATAAGGCTGTTCGACAGTGCGACATAGTCGGCCTTTTCGTCCTTGCCGGCCAGATCGACGATGTGGGTCTTTCGCCCGACACGAACGCCGGCATGGGCGATGCCCAGCGCGAATAGAGCCCCGGCATTGAACGCAATGCTGCCGGAAAGCGACGGAACGGCGCCGAGTGCCATAACACTGCCCAGGCCGACCAGACCCGCGATCACCGCCCCCGCCGCCATCGTCCGGCGGCTGGACAGGTCGGAGAAGACCCCCCACACCCAGGAACTCAGCGCCGATGCCGCGCCGGTTGCCAGAATCAGCCAGCCAAGCGCCGTCAAGTCTGCTGCTTCCCGCTGCAACATCACGACATAGATCGGCCCCATCAGCGCCGTTGCGATCATAAGGGTGCGTGCCAGCAGAAATTTCTGTAGCTCACGATCCCCGGACAGAATTTCCCACTGCCGCCGAACGACATCACCTAACCCGATGCCGCCGCCGGTCGCCCCCGGATGTTCCGCAAGCCCCGCATAGGTCAGCGCTGCCGCCAGCCAGGATGCCGCCGCCGCGACCAACATGGCATATAGAACCCAGTCAGGCAGGGCTGCTTCCGGCACCAGAATTAGAAGGACACCAACCGCGCTGGCGGCAAGTCCGGCGGCACTGGCAGACAGGCCGTTGACCCGTCCGCGCCGGGATTTCGATACTGTCTTTCCCAGCACATCCTTGGCCGCAATCGATGCGATACCACGCGCCAGGCTGAACCCCACCAGCAGACCGAAAATCGACCAGCCGGCGGCCGCCCCCGTCATGCCGGAAAGACCGACCAGTGCCATGCCCAGAACGCATGCGCCTTCAACGACGCTGGCCGTAACCCAGAAATATTTTCGGATCGCACGCCGTCGAAGAATGCTTCCCACCAGAATTTGCGGCAAAAGCGCAAGCGATTCCCGCACCGGCACCAGCAGCCCCAACAGAAACACCGGCGCCCCCACCGTTCCAATCAACCAGGGCAGGACGACTTTTGCATCCGCCAGTGCATCCCCCGTCTTGCTGAAGGACTGCGCGATGATCTGAAGGCCGAAATTCTGCGGCTGGTCGTTGCATTGCGCATCAGGGATGTCGCGGCACAGCCGCGCGTCGTCATCGCCCGTCGCAAGGGTATAGACTGTTTTGGACAATGCCATTTTTGACATGGTTACCTACTACCAAGTCAAAATGGTAAGCCAGCGTGCGGAAAAGAAAAGGCGCGAAGCACCAAGACGGGCACTTCGCGCCTAAAATCGGAACTGTGTCCTGATTTACGCGTCGGCTTCCCAGCCGCTGATGGCTTTCACTTCCAGGAAGTCCAGAATGCCCCAATAGCCGCCTTCGCGCCCATTTCCGGATTGTTTGTAGCCACCGAAGGGGGACCCACCCGGACGCTGGGCGCCGTTCATCTGAACCATGCCGGAACGCAACCGGCGGGCAACGCGCTTGGCGCGGTCCTGATCGGCCGTGGACAGATAGTTTGTCAGCCCATAGACGGTGTCGTTTGCGATGCTGACCGCCTCTTCCTCGTCTTCGAAGGGGATCATGGACAGTACCGGGCCGAAGATTTCCTCGCGTGCGATCGTCATATCGTTGTTGACGTCTGCAAAGACGGTCGGGCGGACGAAATAGCCGCGATTGACGCCTTCAGGCCGACCGACGCCACCGGCGACAAGCCGCGCACCTTCGTCGATCCCGACCTGGATCAGGTTCTGGACCTTGTCGAACTGCATCTGGCTGACCAGCGGGCCGATATGGCGGCCTTCTTCCGCCGGGTCGCCGACCTGGGTCGCGTCGGCCGCGGCCTTGGCAATTTCGACCGCATCTTCATAGACGCTGCGTTCGACCAGCATGCGGGTCGGTGCGTTGCACGATTGACCGGTATTGTTGAAGCAGTGGATCGCGCCGCGCTTGACCGACTTGTCGATGCCGCTGTCGGCAAAGATGATGTTCGCACCCTTGCCGCCCAGTTCCAAAGACACGCGCTTTATCGTATCGGCCGCCGCCTTGGTGACCGCAATGCCCGCGCGCGCGGACCCGGTCAGCGACATGATGTCGATGTCGGGATGGCGGCTCATCGCCTCACCCACCGTCGGGCCGTCCCCATTGACCAGGTTGAAGACACCCGCCGGAATGCCGGCATCGTCCACGATTTCTGCGAACAGCATGGACGACATCGGTGCAATTTCGGACGGCTTCAGCACCATGGTGCAGCCCGCAGCCAGTGCAGCGCCAACCTTAAGCGTCACCTGGTTCATCGGCCAATTCCACGGCGTGATAAGGCCCGCGACGCCAATCGGCTCATGGACGATATATTCGCTGGGTGTCTTTTCATGCAGCGCATGTTCCCACGGAAACGCCTTGGCCGCGCGGATGAACGACTTCAGATGACCGATACCGGCGGCGGCCTGTGCCTGCGTCGCCAGCGACATCGGCGCACCCATCTCCTGGGAGATCGCCTTTGCCATGTCATCGGCGCGTTTTTCATAGGCTTCAGCCAGCCTGGTCAGATATTCGATCCGTTCCTGCGGCGTCGTCTGCCCCCAGGTCTCAAACGCCTTCTTCGCCGCGGCAACAGCGCGGTCGACGTCGGACGCCGCGCCAAGCGTGATCTGGGTGTAGGCTTCTTCCGTTGCCGGGTTGATGACGTCGAACGGGTTGGCGGCGCCAGGCGCGACCCAGGCGCCGTCGATGTAAAAGTCCGTTGCATTGGGCATAGTGTGATACTCCCTTGCCAAATCTGTTCGCGGGAAAATTCAGCCGGACAATAACAGAGCGCCCGATCAAGAAAAGCCCAAACGGGGCCGCCTGCCGGAAGCCCCGTTCGGTATTGTTTCAACGATCGGGAACAGGCTGCTAGGCCGCGACGCGCTTCGACGGCGGGACCCATTTCAGCGGGGAAAGCTGTTCATTCAACGGAACATCCGCCAACGCGTCGACATAGTTGGTCATGACCTTGACCGCAACGGCCAGGATCACCTCAAAAGCCTGCTGTTTCGTGTATCCCGCTTCCAGGAAGGCCGACAATTGCGCCGCGCTTACGTGACCACGATTGACCGTCACGGCAACGGCGAAGTTCCGCAATGCGTTCAGTTTGGCGTCGGCGATTGCCTCCCCCTCGCGCAGTGCATCGACGGTCCCTTTATCGAGACCGGCCTTTAGAGCCGCACCTGAATGGGCGGCAACACAGAAGTGACAGTCGTTTTCGCGGCTGATCGCCAACAGCGCCAATTGGCGTTCCGCAGGTGAAAGGCTGGATTTTTCCAGAATGCCAGCCAGCGTCAGGTAACCTTCCAAGGTCGCAGGTGCTTCCGCCATGGCGCCCAGTATGGCCGGAAGGAAACCGAATTTCGCCTCAGCCTTTTCCAGGAACGGACGTGATGCTTCCGGCGCATTCGCCGTTTCGTAAATCTTGAATTCGCTCATCAGTGTCTCTCGGTTCATCTGTTTCGGCGGGAAAGCCGCATGCCTACCCGCATCGCAACAGCCAGATGGTATTATGGAATGTTTATTCCAATAAAAATCTTGTGGACAGCAGATAACGCTTTCGTGATGACCATCGGCCCGGCCGCGTCAGCGGAAAGCCGCATCCAGGGCGACGTCTGCTATCTGACGCAGCGCCTTTCGGTCCGGGTTCACCTTGGACAGGACCTGTATGCCCTGCATGGTTGCCAGCAAATGGCGGGCACGGGCGCGAATGTCGGCATCGGCATCAATTTCCCCAAATCCCTGTGCGCGGCGTAACAACCGGTCAATCGCGTTTTCGATGCGTGCAAGCGCGCGCCTGGCATGTTCCAGGACATCGTCGTCGCGCATGCCGAACTCGGCGGTCGTATTGGTGATGAAACATCCCGCCGCCCGGCCATCACAGGCGCGGTCGATCAGGCCGTCGAAGTGCGCAGACAGGGCTGGATGCGCCGACCCCGCCGCCGTTGCACCGTCCAGTGCGGCGACCGTGCCTTCGTCCACATATCGGTCGAAGGCCTTCAGAAACAATTCCTTCTTCCCGCCGAAGGTCCCGTAAAGGCTGGCGCGGTTCAGTCCCGTCTGCGCAACCAGATCTTCGACCGATGTGGCTTCATATCCCTTCGCCCAGAAGGCATGCATGGCCGCTTCCAGGGCGCGATCCGGATCGAAGCTTTTGTGCCGTCCCATTTCCGACCTCCGAATGCTGTAAAGGAAGCTAGGCAGAGTCGGCTGGAATGACCATTCAAATTTCCGGCTCCTTCCATAGCGATGAACCCTTCGGCGGGAAAGCCAAAGGGTTCGTCATTAGCCGGGTCGTTCCGAAGTCAGATCGCAATATAGGCGGCGTACAGGAACCCTGCGGCAACGGAGCCCGTCGCCGCGATCGCAAGATACAGAAGGAAGGTCGGAAGCCGGACCAGCGCATTGACGGCGATCGCCGCGGGTATGCAGGTGACGCCCCCCGCCACCATGAAGGCCAGTGCCGCGCTGGGGTCGACGCCGACTTCCATCAGGCCGCGGACAAGGGGAATAGCGGCATAACCGTTCAGATAGGCCGGGACACCCACGGCCGCCGCAGCAGGGATCGACCAGGCGCCCAGGTCGGCAAGGCCACCCGCAACCTGATCCATCGGAACCCATGCAACCATCATCCCTTCCAGCAGAAAGGCGAGGCTGAGCCATTTGAACAGGAACCAGCCCATGGTCCCGGTTTCCAATGCAAACAGGGTACGCCGCGGTTGTTCGCGCCAGAAGGCCCAGTACGGCTTTTCGTCCGGCAGTTTCGGCTTTCCACCGCCACAGCAGGAAGATGCACCGATGCCGGGGCGAAGCGCTTCCTGAAGGTAACCCATGCGCTGAAGGACTATGACGGTCACCCCGCCCATCAGGCCCAGACCGACGGCCGACAGGGTTTTGGCAATCGTCATCTCGGCCCCCAGAACGCCCCAGGTCAACACCATCATTTCAGGGTCGATCACGGGCGACGCAAGACAGAAAGCCAATACGGGCGCCAGCGGAACGCCTGCGGCCAGCAAAGCCGCAATCAGGGGCACCACGCCACAGGAACAAAAAGGGGAAAGCGCACCGAATAGCGCCGCAGTGAAGACGGCGGTTTCCTGCTTCCCCGACAGAGCGCGCGCAATCGTCTTGTCTGCGCCGGTCGCCTTGATGAACGCAGCAATCAGAACGCTGGCAATTATGAATGGGCCGGTTTCGATCAGGCTGCCCCCGGCGAACCGCAGAAGCGACAGGGCCTGCTCCCCGCCCGCCACGACCCAGGCGCTGCCGGCCAACGCAATGAAGGCCCAGAAGACGCGGTCTTTTGGTACACCGCGCAACCATTCCAGAAGGCGGGATTGGTAGTCGCCGAACACCGGCTGGGTTTCAAGACTATGGTCCGTCATGGTTTCAATCCGTTCAGGTGAGGGATTCGTCGTGCGCGTGCGGGGTTACGATTTCCTCGTGCCCGCCGGCGTCGATGCAACATTCTTCCGTAAGGTATCCCAGCACGGCGTCCATCATTTGATAGTTCGCCACACATACATGCGTGGTTCCGTTCCTGCTGCGTCGGACAAGGCGGACCAATTCCAGATGTTTCAGATGATGGGACAGGGTCGAAGCGGGGATTCCGAGTTCGTTTTGAATCTGGCCGACGCTGCGCCCGTCGCCCCCGGACCGGACCAGCATGCGGTAGACCGCAAGCCGGGTGGGGTTCCCAAGCGCTTCAAGGCAGCTGGCTGTTTGTTCAAGGTCACTCATACCATCCAATCTATGCGCCACGCGGATTTCTGTCAACGGTATTTCTAGAATAATCGAAATAGTAATTTACGGAACCCTCCTGACATGAGTGTGACCGCGCGCCCTTGATTTCATTTCCTGGAAGGCGTAGCTGGGTTGGACATGGAAATGTCCGCTCTTTCGGCGGCGCGTCGATTGCCCAATTGAGGATACGCTGGCTGGAAATGGCGAACCTTCCCAATATCCCCTCCCCCTGCATCGGGGTCTGTACGCTGGACACCGTCTCGGGCCGGTGTTCGGGCTGCATGCGCACCACGGCGGAAATCGCCGAATGGGGAAGTGCTTCTAACGAACGCCGTTACGAAATAGTTCTGCAGCTCAAACAACGCCGCATGGCCGCGGGCCGCATTTCCGAAAGCGACCTTCGCCCGCGGCGGCGCCGGCGCACGGCCCTGCCGGACTCGTGACCATTTCTAACAACAGACACGGCGTCGTCAGGATCGTCCCTATCGAACCAGACGACGTTCAGGCGGTGCGTATGCTTCACAAAACCGCGTGGCTGGGCATCGCAGGCGCCCACCACAGCACGGTTCAGAACAAGGCCCATGTCGCCCTGATCGAAAGCGACGTTTACGCCAGCGCACTTCTGTCCAACAACCTTCTTCTTGCCCGGTCCGCAGACGGATCGGTCCTGGGCAGCGCCGGCTGGTGCCCGTATGACGCGGCCCACAACACCGCGCGCATCCGAAAGGTATTCGTTCACCCCGAACATGCCGGCGGCGGCCTTGGACGAACGCTGGTCGATGCGGCGGAACGCGACGCACGAAGTGCCGGTTACACGTCCTTCTACGTGCGCGCGAACGCCAATGCGGAACCGTTTTATGCGCGACTTGGCTATCGGGCGGTAAAACGCGGCGAAATGGATGCCAACGGCACCGCCCTGCCCGTCATATTCATGGAAAAGCCCATCCCTGAAGTTTCCGGGGCACAAGACGCATGACGCAGCATCCATTTCCGGTTTCCGTCGGCGGAGCACGCCGGTTGGTACTTTCGCTTCAGGGTCTTGGCGAATCGCACCGCCGCCGTCTGGACGATACCGCCCTGTTGGATCTGATTAAACGCATGGGCTTCGTCCAGGTCGACAGCATCAATATGGTTGAACGCGCCCATCACATGATCCTGTTCGCCCGGTCCACGCAGTACAAACCGGTCGACCTGACGCGGCTGTTGGAAAAGAAGCGCGGTCTGTTCGAAAACTGGACCCATGATGCATCCATCGTGCCTTGCGAATTCTATCCCTATTGGGCCACGCGTTTCGAACGCCACCGGCCCAGCCTGGGCGCCCGATACACCCGGTGGCATGGCCCGGAGTTCCTGTCTGAAACCGAACGCGTGCTGCGCCACGTCGAGGATAACGGCGAAGTGTTGAGCCGTGACCTGTCGCCGGATGAACGCAAGGGCCCCGGCCAATGGTGGAACTGGCACCCGTCTAAAACAGCACTGGAATATCTTTGGCGAACCGGCGATCTGGCTGTTTCCCGACGGGTCGGGTTTCAGAAAGCATACGACCTGACCCATCGTGTTGTCCCGGAGACCCACCGGGCGGACACCATCCCGGAGGATGTCTTTATCGATTGGGCCTGTCGAACCGCGCTTGGCCGTCTGGGTTTCGGCACCGCCGGAGAAATTGCCGGATACTGGGACCATATTTCAACAGATGAAGCAAAGGACTGGTGTGAACGCCACCTTGGGCGTGACGTCACCCTGGCCAGCGTCGAACAGATCGACGGGCGACGGCGCACACTCTATGCCCGGCCCGATATCGAATCGGCGGTTGCCGCGGCGGAGCCGCCGCCGAACGCGCTTCGGATCCTGAACCCGTTTGACCCTGTCCTACGGGACCGAAAACGCCTGGCGGGGCTGTTCGGATTTGATTACCGGATCGAAGTTTTCGTCCCTGCCCCCAAGCGCACCTACGGGTACTATGTGTTTCCAATCTTGGAAGGAGACCACCTGATCGGGCGCATCGATATGAAGGCGGACCGCGCCGCGGACTGTCTGATCGTCACGGCATTCTGGCCGGAACCGGGGCTGAGGCACAGCAAGGCGCGAATGACCCGGCTGGAAAAAGAGCTGGAGCGCCATCGCAAACTGTCAAAAGTGTCCCGGCTGGAATTTGCCGCGGACTGGATACGCGATCCCATACAGGTCAGGGCGAGCTAAAAAGCGATACAAAAGTTCTTTGATCTTGGCGTCTCTTTGTATCATATTCTCAAAACGCGTCCGATAAGTCCCCCGCGAGCCGGCGGAGAAATCTGTCTTTTTCTTTCACGGAAAGACTTATAGGATTGCCAAGATAAAAAGCCGGAACCTGAGCGGCCTCGATCCATCGAGGGACAGATTCGGGACCGGTTAACAGGAGGGAGGCTCGTCACGCCATGGGCGGCACGACCGATCGGCCATCGGCCGATCTACCGGATATTGATGTCTATGACACGTTTCCGAAACTTCTTCGGCATAACGCTCTACGTCTCGGCGACAAGCCGGCCATGCGCGAGAAGAATTTCGGTATCTGGCAATCCTGGACCTGGGGACAGGTAAAGGAAGAAATTTTCAATTTCTCCGCCGGGCTAAAGGAACTGGGGGTCGAACGCGGTGACAAGATCGCCATTATCGGCGACAACACGCCCCGCCTCTACTGGACAATCTGTGTCGCCCAGTGCCTGGGCGCGGTGCCGGTGCCCGTCTATCAGGACTCCGTTGCGGAAGAGATACATTTCCCGCTGGAACATGCAGAGGTTCGATTTGCCGTGGTCCAGGACCAGGAACAGGTCGACAAGCTGCTGTCGATCCGGGACCGGCTTCCAAAACTGGAACAGATAGTTTTCGACGAACCGCGCGGCGTGCGGGACTACAATTATCCCTTCCTGCACTGGTATGACGCGGTCTGCGCGCGCGGTGCGGAACTGCTGAAGGAAAATCCATCCCTGATCGATGACGAAATCGACAAGGGGAAGGCCGACGATGTTTCCATCATCCCCTATACGTCCGGAACAACCGGCAATCCGAAGGGCGTGTTGCTCAGTTTCCGGAATGTAATGCGCGCAGCCTATAACGGCGCCGCGTTCGAAGGTCTGCGTTCGACGGACGAAAGCCTGGCCTATCTTCCGATCGCCTGGATCGGGGATCACATCTTCTCCTACGGGCAGGCCTTCATCTGCGGTTTCTGTGTCGCCTGTCCGGAAAGTTCGGAAACGGTTCTGACGGACCTGCGCGAATTGGGGCCGACCTATTTCTTTGCGCCGCCTCGGATTTTCGAAAACGTCCTGACGACCGTGATGATCCGGATGGAAGACGCCGGCAGCATCAAGCGCAACATGTTCCATTTCTTCATGAACCATGCCCGCAAGGTCGGCGTGAAACTGTTGGATGGGCGGTCGGTTTCGATTGGCGACAGACTTCTGTACTGGATGGGCGAACTTCTGGTCTACGGCCCGCTGAAAAACGTCCTGGGGCTGTCCCGCGTTCGGGTCGGTTACACGGCGGGCGAGGCGATAGGACCGGATATCTTTTCCTTCTACCGCTCGATCGGCGTGAACCTGAAGCAGCTTTATGGTTCGACGGAAGCATCGGTCTTCGTGACGATCCAGCCCAATGGGGAAATCTTCGACGACACGGTCGGCGTGGCCGCACCGGAAGTGGAACTGAAAATTGCCGACAATGGCGAAGTGATGTTCCGCAGCCCCGGCGTCTTCGTCGAATATTTCAAGAACCCGGACGCGACCCGCGAGGCAAAGACGGAGGACGGTTGGGTTCATACCGGCGATGCGGGCCTGATCGACGACCGCGGGCACCTGAAGATTATCGACCGGGCAAAAGATGTGGGAAAACTGAACAGCGGGACCCTGTTCGCGCCTAAATACATTGAAAACAAGCTGAAATTCTTCCCCAACATCAAGGAAGCGGTGGCCTTTGGCCATGACCGTGACTATTGCGCGTGCTTCATCAACATCGACCTTGAAGCCGTCGGCAGCTGGGCGGAACGCAACAACCTGTCCTACGCGTCCTATCAGGACCTGTCGTCGCGCAAACAGGTCTATGACATCATCAAGGCCCATGTCGAACAGGTGAACCGGGATCTGGCAAAGGAAGAACTGGTCGCCGGTTCGCAGATCAAGCGGTTCCTGCTTCTGCCCAAAATGCTGGACGCGGATGACGGGGAATTGACCCGGACCAGCAAGGTGCGGCGCGGTTTCATCGCGGACAAATATGGCCCGCTGATCGATGCGCTGTACGATCCAGCCGCAAAGACGGGTTCCATCAAATCCGAGATCACGTTCGAGGATGGCCGCAAGGGAATGCTGGAAGCGACGGTCGATATTTATGATGCGGAAACGACGACTTCCGCGCCATCGGCCGCGCAGGCGGCGGAATGAACCCGAACGTTGCGCGAAACCACCCGTCGGACCTGACAGAGATTTCCACCGGAGACCGTGACCAGTGAATGACAGCGCCCCAGCACCGGAAACCCAGCAGTCCCAGAAGGAACGTATCGGCGAAGTGATTCTGCGCGCCGAGAACATCACCATGCGCTTCGGCGGCGTCACGGCAATCAGCGACGTGTCCTTTGACATCCGCGAAGGAGAGGTTCGTTCCATCATCGGGCCGAACGGCGCCGGCAAGTCGTCCATGCTGAATGTGATCAACGGGTTTTATCAGCCGCAGGAAGGGTCGATCTGGTACATGGGCAAGACCTATAGCCCCATGCGCCCGCATGACGCCGCATCGAACGGCATTGCCCGCACATTCCAGAACATTGCGCTGTTCCGGGGCATGTCGACATTGGACAACATCATGACGGGCCGGATCCTGAAACAGAAGGCAAGCCTGATCGAACAGGCCTTCTACATTGGCCGCGGAAAATCCGAAGAACTGGAACATCGCCAGTTTGTCGAGGAAGTGATCGACTTCCTGGAAATCCAGGCGATCCGCAAGACCCCGGTCGGCCGACTTCCTTATGGGTTGCAGAAACGCGTCGAACTGGGGCGGGCCCTGGCCGCAGAACCCAAACTTTTGCTGCTGGACGAACCGATGGCGGGCATGAACCTGGAAGAAAAAGAAGACATGTCCCGGTTTATCATCGACGTGAATGAACATTTCGGGACGACCATCGCACTGATCGAACATGACATGGGCGTCGTCATGGACCTTTCGGACCGTGTCGTCGTGCTGGATTACGGGAAAAAGCTGGCGGACGGTACACCGGACGAAGTTCGCAGCAATCAGGCGGTGATCGACGCCTATCTTGGCGTCGCACACGACTAACCGGGGGGACAGGAAGAAATGGAAGCCATCGCCGGTCTTTTTGGAATCGACCCTTTCGACCTCTGGTTCTTTGTCGAGGTTTTCGTCGGCGGCCTGATGTCGGGCGTCATGTATTCGCTGGTTGCGCTGGGGTTCGTCCTTATCTTCAAGGCATCCAGTGTCTTCAACTTTGCCCAAGGCGTCATGGTGCTGTTCGCGGCACTGAATTTCGTCGGGTTCCTGAATATTTTCGAAGGAATGGGCGCATTGCCCTTCTGGCTGGTGGTCGTCATAGCCTTCATCCTGACGATGGTCGTCATGATACTGCTTGCAATGGCCGTCGAACGCGTGGTCCTGCGTCCACTGGTCAACCAGCCGCATATCTCCCTTTTCATGTCGACCATCGGAATCGCCTTCTTCCTGGAAGGATTCGGCGAATTGATCTGGGGATCGAACATCAAGCCGCTGGATGTCGGTATTTCCCAGGACGTTACCTTCCTGGGTGATGCGATGATCCAGGATTCGGACATTACCGCCGCCGTGATCGCCAGCTTCCTGGTCGCGGTTCTGGCGCTGTTCTTCCACTATACGCGCATCGGTCGCGCATTGCGCGCGGTGGCGGACGACCACCAGGCGGCCCTGTCGGTCGGCATTCCGCTGAATCACATCTGGATCATCGTCTGGTCGGTCGCCGGGTTTGTCGCATTGGTCGCCGGCATCATGTGGGGGTCGGCGCTCGGGGTGCAGTTTTCCCTGTCGATCCTCGCGCTGAAGGCCCTGCCGGTTTTGATCCTGGGCGGTTTCACGTCCATTCCGGGCGCCATCATCGGTGGCCTGATCATTGGTGCAGGCGAAAAGCTGGCAGAGGTTTACATGGGAAGCTTCTTCGGTGGCGCGATCGAAGAATGGTTCGCCTATATCGTCGCGATGGCCTTCCTGTTTTTCCGACCACAGGGCCTTTTCGGCGAAAAGATTATCGAGCGCGTGTAAGGAAGGGCGATACAGATGTTCTACCGCGAAGCCGGACAGTTCAAAACGTCCTATGCCGCCGACCAGCAGATGCTGCCGATCCCAATGGACCGGTATTTCGTTATCGGTATCGTGCTTGTCGCCATCATCGCCGTGCCGATGCTGGCGAGCCAGTACTGGCTGGAGTCAATTTTCATTCCGGTGCTGATCCTGTCGATCGCGGCACTGGGCCTGAACATCCTGACGGGATACGCAGGGCAGCTGTCGCTAGGGACCGGCGGGTTCATGGCGGCCGGCGCCTATATGTCCTACAAGGTCGCGACGAACATGCCGGACTTCCTGCCGATCTGGGTTCCGGTGATTGTCGGTGGCCTGTTCGCGGCCATGATCGGGATCGCATTCGGTATTCCCAGCCTGCGGATCAAGGGCTTCTATCTGGCGGTCGCAACACTGGCCGCGCAGTTCTTCCTGTTGTGGATGTTCCAGAAGGTCGGCTGGTTCGTGAACGATTCCATTTCCGGCGTTCCGTCCGCACCGCCCAGCACGATCCTGGGCTATCCCGTCACCGGGGCGAGTGCGATACCGGAAGCGAAATATCTGTTCGTTCTGGCCTTTACGATCATCCTCGCAATTCTTGCCCGGAACATGGCCCGATCGCGGATCGGACGCAGCTGGATGGCAATCCGGGATATGGATATCGCGGCCGAGCTGATCGGCATCAAGCCGCTGAACACAAAGCTCAGCGCCTTTGCAATCTCCTCCTTCTATTGCGGGGTTGCGGGCGCGTTGTGGGCGTTCTGTTTCATCAACACGGTCGAGCCGACTGCCTTTTCGATCAACCGGTCCTTCCAGATCCTGTTTATGGTCATTATCGGCGGGCTGGGGTCCGTGCTGGGTTCATTCCTGGGCGCGGCCTTCATCTTCCTGCTGCCGATCTTCCTTAACAACATGGCGGACTGGCTGGACCTGGGCATATCGACGGCGACGGTCACACATCTGGAGTTCATGATATTCGGTGCGGCGATCATCTTTTTCCTGATCGTTGAACCGCACGGGCTCGCCCGGTTGTGGCAGATTGCGAAGGAAAAATTGAGATTGTGGCCGTTTCCGCATTAGACTTGCCGGAAGCGTTGGAACGCTGGCGAAAAGACCGGCGGAGCTGCGAAACCCCAACCCCTCAGGGATAAGAGGGAAAAAGAAAAACCAACTGAGCAAGGAGGATTTCTATCATGTTGGTAACAGACATGTTGAAGCGTACGCCCAAGTCCCTCATGGGGGCGGCATTGGGCGCGGCGGTGGGTTTGGGCGCAGTTGCCACAGCACCCGCAGCCTTTGCACAGGACACACAGGTTATCCCGTCGCTGGTCTATCGGACGGGTCCCTACGCACCGGGCGGCGTATCGCTGGCCGATGGGTATGCAGATTATTTCACCCTGATCAACGAACGCGACGGCGGCATCAACGGCGTCAAGTTCGAAGTGGTCGAATGCGAAACCGGCTACAACACCGACCGCGGCGTCGAATGCTATGACCGCACGAAAAACGAAGGTGCGGGTGCCACGGTCTATAGCCCGTGGTCGACGGGCATCACCTATGCCTTGATCGAAAAGGCGACGGCAGACGAAATTCCGATCCTGTCTATGGGCTATGGCCGGACGTCGGCGGCGGACGGGCGTTACTTCCCGTATGTCTTCAACTTCCCGTCAACCTACTGGAACCAGGCGACCGCCATTATCCGTTACATTGCGGAACGTG
Organism: Alphaproteobacteria bacterium; assembly: GCA_040217575.1. Lineage (GTDB taxonomy): Bacteria > Pseudomonadota > Alphaproteobacteria > UBA8366 > Aestuariispiraceae > Pacificispira. Next base: position 37,742 of record JAVJPW010000007.1, read on the forward strand.
AAGGCGGGCTTGATTCCCTTCGTGGAATGAACTTCGCCTACATCTTCCTGGATCACCCCTATGGGCGTGAGCCGCTGCCGACATTGGACGTTCTGGCGGCCGAATACGGCTTCTCATTCGACCAGTATCCGGTTCCGCCGGCGTCCATGACGGAACAGCGGTCAATCTGGCTGCAGATCCGCCGTCAGCGTCCGGACTATGCGATCATGTGGGGTTGGGGCGCGATGAACGGCACGGCCGTCAACGAAGCCGCCAACATTCGCTTTGAGATGGACCGCTTCATCGGCAATTGGTGGTCGGCGGGTGAAGATGCCGTCGAAGCTGCCGGCGATGGGGCCGTCGGTTACATGGCAGCAACCTTCCACGGTGCGGGCGACGACTACGATGTCTATGACGACCTGCGTGAGCATGTCTATGACGCGGGTCTGGCCGCCGGCAATGGCGACCAGTGGGGCCGTGTGCTCTATAACCGCGGTGTTGCGAACGCCATCTATGTCGTGGAAGCGCTGAAACTGGCGCACGAGCATTTTGGTGCCGGAAACGTCATCACCGGTGCTCAGATGCAGTGGGCGCTTGAGAATCTGGACCTCAGCGAAGAAGACATCGCAGCCATCGGTGCCGCCGGCCTGGTGCCGCCGGTTACGGTGACCTGCGACAACCACGAAGGCCAGAACCCGGCGGTTCTGATCCAGCAGTGGAACGGGTCCGAGTATGAAATCGTGACGGACTGGATCCCGGCAATGTCGGACCTGACCCGCCCGATCCTGGAAGCGGAGGCAGAGTCCTACGCGGCCGAACAGGGCCTGGAAGCCCGCGACTGCTCCTGATCGGACAGTCACGGTATTCGTAAGACCTAAGTAACCCGATATTGGGAGACGCCCGATGAGCGCAGTTCAAGCCGACGCAGCGGCCGGTCAAGCAACCGCAACACCGCTTCTGCAGGTGAACAACGTGGAAGTGATCTACGACCACGTGATCCTTGTGCTCAAGGGTGTCTCCCTGTCGGTTCCCGAAGGGGGGATCGTCGCCCTTCTTGGTGCCAACGGTGCCGGAAAATCAACGACACTGAAATCGATTTCAAACCTTCTTCGTGCCGAACGCGGGGAAGTAACCAAAGGCACCATCGAACTGGCCGGCGAGAAGGTGCAGCACATGACCGCGAACGATTTGGTCAAACGCGGCTGCGTGCAGGTGATGGAAGGCCGGCATTGTTTCGAACACCTGACGGTGGAGGAAAACCTGCTGACTGGCGCGTACACGCGCGGTGGCGGGTCCGACGTAAAGGACGACCTTGAACTCGTCTATCAGTATTTCCCGCGCCTGAAGGAACGGCGCAAAAGCCAGGCCGGATACACATCCGGCGGCGAACAGCAGATGTGCGCGATTGGCCGCGCCCTGATGGCACGCCCGAAACTGATCCTGCTGGACGAACCGTCCATGGGGCTGGCGCCGCAGCTGGTTGAACAGATTTTCGAAATTGTGAAACGCCTGAACGAAGAAGAAGGCGTGACCTTCCTGCTGGCCGAACAGAACACGATGGTTGCACTTCGCTACGCCAACTACGGCTACATCCTGGAAAACGGGCGCGTCGTGATGGACGGGGAAGCGGATGCCCTTTTATCGAATGAGGATGTGAAGGAATTCTACCTTGGTCTTTCGACCGAAGGGCGGCGAAACTTCCGCCAGGTGAAGCACTACAAACGCCGTAAACGCTGGCTGTAAGTGCATCCATGTCAGACTTCTTCGACGAGCTTGAAACTCAAAGCAGCGATCAACGCGCCGCGCGCCAGTTGGACCAACTAAAGGCCCAGGTCGCGCTGGCACAAGGCAAAGCCCCCTATTTCAAGGACAGCCTGGACGGCGCCAAAGTGGGCGATCTGTCGGACCTGGCAGCCCTGCCGCTGGTTCGGAAAGCCGACCTGCTGGATGCGCAGAAGGCATCACCCCCATTTGCCGGCATGACGGCAACGGCGGTCCAGGACCTGGCCCGGCTATACATGTCCCCAGGCCCCATTCTGGACCCAGAAGGCCATGCACCAAAGCATGACTGGTGGCGCTTCGGACGTGCGGTTTGGGCGGCCGGCATCCGAAAAGGCGACATCGTCGTAAACTGTTTTTCCTATCACCTTACGCCGGCCGGCCGCATGTTCGAAGAAGCCGCCCATGCGTGCGGCGCCGTCGTGATTCCCGCAGGGATCGGGAATACCGAAGCGGTGGTCAATTCGATGGCCTTGTTCGGCGCCACGGCCTATGCCGGAACACCGGATTATCCAAAGGCATTGTTGGACAAGGGTGTGGACCTGGGGTTCGACCTGTCTTCCCTCAGGAAACTGACTGTCGGCGCGGGCCCGCTTTTCCCGTCCATGCGGGAGGATTACAACAATCGCGGCCTTAGCTGCCTTCAGAACTACGGCACGGCGGATTTGGGCTGTGTTGCCTATGAAAGCCCCGCAATGGAGGGGCTGATCTGCGATGAAGGGGTGATCGTCGAAATCGTCCGTCCCGGAACCGGCGACCCGGTCCCGGATGGAGAGGTGGGGGAAGTCGTCGTCACGTTGCTGACCAACCCCGACTACCCGTTGATCCGCTTCGCGACCGGCGATTTGTCCGCCGTTCTTGCCGGGGCAAGCCCCTGCGGGCGCACAGCGCCACGAATCAAGGGATGGATGGGGCGCGCAGACCAGACGGCAAAAATTCGCGGCATGTTCGTTCGCCCCAGCCAGGTTGCGGAAATCGTCGCGCGGCATGGCGAGATTTCGAAGGCCAGGATCGTAATCGGCTCCGACGATGCCAAAAAAGACACGATGACGGTACGGTGCGAGGTTTCCGGCGACCTGGACCGCGATCGTGTCGCAGAAACGGTACAATCAGTCACAAAGTTGAAGGCCGACGTCGAACTCGTCGAACCGGACAGCCTGCCGAACGACGGCAAGGTCATTGACGACACACGCGATTTTTCATCCTAACCAGAACGCGGGAGTTTCCGAAACATGCCGGGATGGGATTTACTGCTGCCCTTCTTCGCAGCATCACTGGTATTCGCGATCATGCCGGGGCCGGCGTTGCTTTTCACCGCGGCACAAACTCTGGCGCACGGTCGCCAAGGCGGGTTCATGGCGGCGTTCGGCCTGCATCTGGGAGGCTTCTTTCACGTGATCGCGGCCGCATTGGGCCTGTCGGCGTTGCTGGCGGCGGTTCCCACTGTCTACACGGTCCTGAAATTCGCCGGTGCGGCCTATCTGATCTATCTGGGCATCCGCATGATCCTGACAAAGGATCGCGAACCTGGGCCCGTTGAATCCCCCGCTGCCGGGAAGCGCCCGAAGACCCTGCTGCAGAGCATCACGGTCGAAGTCCTGAACCCGAAAACTGCGTTGTTTTTCATCGCCTTCCTGCCGCAGTTCGTGGACCCCGCCGCCGCCCTGCCGATCTGGGCGCAGATGCTGATCCTGGGCGTCATCGTCAATATCTGCCTGTCATCAGCCGATATTCTGGTGGTTTTTCTGACATCCAGTATTCTGGGTGCGGTGCGGCGTGGTCAAAACCGTATCCGGGCAATGCGCTGGGCCGGCGGGTCCACCCTGGCGGGGCTGGGGGTTCATCTGGCACTAACGGACCGGTAACGCATTCGTGTGGTTCCGCCCCGAAATTGCCTTAATTCGACCCCTCAAAAAGCCTGTTGAAAAACCCAATATCTTTGGTGCTGAGACCTTCCCTCTCACCGGGGCGCCCCCCGAATAGCCCCGGGACGGCTACCAACCGAGCCGTTGCAAACGCGAATGGCGGCCGCCGGCCCTTCCCCCCTCCGGCGGCCGCCTATCGCATGGGCCAAGATATCTCTTTATTTCATGCCACGGATGCATAGGCTTTGCGGTCTTCGGCGGCGCAGTGGCGCGCCTGCCGCTTCAAAGGGAACGATGCCGTGAAACTGTATCGGCCGGATGATTTCACCGGGAACAAAGCGTGGGATGCGCTGGACATCGAACGGTTCGATGCCGCGACGGTGCGCCTGCATTGGACGGATAAATCCTACATCTGGCACGTTAACGACGGGCCGGAGGTTTTCATCCTTCTGTCCGGTTCGGTTCGAATGCACTATCGCGACGCAAACGGCGTCGAAGACTTCTTCGACATGGTGCCCGGCGATGCGGTCCATTGCCGCGAAGGCGACAATCACAAGGCAGAACCGCTTGTTCCGTCACGCATCATGGTGATTGAAAGCCCCGGTTCGATCTGATTGACAGTTTGCCGCGCGCCCACCACCCTTCGGACTTGTTGAAAGCAGGGGGCGGTCGACAAGAATCCATGATGAACATCCATGCTACCGCGATTTGTATTGACGGGCGGGCGGTGCTCCTGATGGGGCCGTCCGGATGCGGCAAGTCGGACCTGGCCATCCGCCTGATCGATGACGGGGCAACGCTGATAGCCGACGACCGAACGGACCTGCGGCGCGACGGGAACCTTCTGGTTGCCGGCGCGCCGAAAGAAATCGCCGGCATGATAGAACTGCGCGGTATCGGCCTGATGCGCGTGGACTATGTCGATGGGATTCCCGTTGAACTGATCGCGGAACTGACGCCGCCTGCAGTGCGACTGCCCCAACAGCGTTTCCGGGACTTTCTGGGGGTGGCCGTACCGGTTATTCGGATGAGCGCCTTCGAACCATCTTCGACGGCACGCATTCGTCTGGCGTTGCGCAACAGTCTGGTCGAGGTTGCGGAATGAGTGACAGCCTGGACGGAAAATCCCTTGTTGTGGTGACCGGCATGTCAGGCGCCGGGCGGTCCACCGCATTGGCGGTGCTGGAGGACCTGGGGTACGATGCGGTCGACAATCTGCCGCTCACGTTCCTGAGCCGCCTTGCCTTTTCCGTCGGTGAAGATGAAAAGACGACAAAGACGGCAATCGGTCTGGACATCCGGTCACGGGATTTTGGCGTGGCCGCCCTACAGTCGGAAATCAGAAAGATACAGCAGGCCTTCGGCCTTAAGGTTACCACCCTGTTTCTGGATTGCAGTGATGATGCGCTGCTTCGGCGTTTCACCGAAACCCGCCGCCGCCACCCACTTGCCGGGGACCGGCCCGTTTCCGATGGAATCCGAAGCGAACGACGGGCAATCGCGCCGCTGGCGGAATCGTCCGATATCGTGATCGACACGTCCGACCTGACGATCTGGGATTTCAAACAGCGCATGGCGGACCTTTTTGCCGCCAGCGGGTCCCCTGCCGCAGCCATGACCGTCATGTCCTTTTCATATCGCCGTGGCGTCCCGCGGGAAGCAGATATGGTGATCGACGTCCGGTTTCTGAAGAATCCACACTATGATCCTGCCCTGAAGGACCTGACGGGGCTGGATGATGCCGTTGGTGCGGCGATTTGTGAAGATGCGGATTTCGACGGTTTCCGGAACGAACTTGTAACCCTATTGAAGCGCATCCTTCCCCGCTACGAGGCCGAAGGGAAAAGTTACTTCACCCTTGCCTTTGGCTGTACCGGCGGACGGCACCGGTCCGTATTTCTGGCGGAACAGATCAGTCAGTGGCTGCGGGACAATGGGCGGCACGCCTATACCTACCATCGGGACTTGCCCCCGACCGGCACAGATACGACACTCAACAGTGACAATCGGAAGGATCGCGCATGATTGGGCTTGTCCTGGTAACCCACGGCGGACTTGCCGACGAATTTGTCGCCGCGATGGAACATGTCGTCGGCGCACAGGAGAATGTGGCGACGATCTGTATCGGTCCGGACGACGATATGGAACGCCGCCGCAACGATATCCTGGAAAAGGTGAAATCCGTCGACACCGGCGAAGGGGTTGTCCTGCTGACGGACATGTTCGGCGGGACCCCGTCCAACCTGGCCATTTCGGTAATGGATCAGGCAAAGGTTGAAGTGCTGGCAGGACTGAACCTGCCAATGCTCATCAAACTGGCCAAATGTCGCGAAGGGTCGTCGCTTGAAGATGCGGTACGCCAGGCGCAGGACGCAGGCACGAAATACATAAATATCGCCAGCGAACTCCTGAAATGATCGAAAGGCAGCTTACGATTCGCAACGCGCGCGGACTGCACGCGCGGGCGGCGGCGAAATTTGTGGAAACCGCCGAACAATTCAGTTGTGCTATCGAAGTATCCAAGGACGATGTATCGGTATCCGGGTCGTCCATCATGGGCCTGATGATGCTGGCGGCGTCCAAAGGCACATCCATCGACGTGCGCTGCGACGGGCCGGATGAAGACAAGGCGATGGACGCGCTTCAGGCGCTTGTAGCCGCCGGTTTTCACGAAGACGTCGGCGCCCCATGACCGGCAATGCAAAACCGGTCATCCTGCGCGGCATCGGCGTTTCCCCCGGTGTCGCATTCGGCACGGCGGTTTCCATGGTTCAACAAGGCGCGCTTGGTGCCGACCCCAACACAGTCACCCCCGACCAGGTCGAATCAGAACTGGAAAGGCTGGACCGTGCCATGCGGAAAAGCCGCCGTCAGATCCTGGCCCTGAAGCGGCTTAGATCCCGGCTTCCGACAGATGCCGCCCATGAATTGGGCGATGTCCTGGATACGCAGATAAAGATGCTGGACGGATCGCGCCTGATCCGGGGCGCACAGCAGAAAATCGAACAGGATCATTTCGATGCGTCGGGGGCGGTCCGAACAAAGGCCGAGGAGATCGCACAGGACTTCAGAAGTCTGGACGATCCCTATCTGGCCGGGCGCGCCGACGATGTGTTGGAGGTTGCGGGGCGGCTGTTGCGCAATCTCCACGATGCGCCGCGAAATGCGTTTTCCGATGTGCCGGCCGATTCCATTCTGCTGGCTGAAAATATCAGCCCGGCCGATACCGCGTTGATGGACCCTGCCCGGATCAATGGCTTCGCCGCGGCTCTGGGCGGTGCACAGGGGCATACCGCAATCCTGGCGCGTTCGCTTGGTCTGCCGGCAGTCCTTGGCCTGTCGGAAGGGCTGGCGGAAATTGCGAACGGGACGCCGCTGATCCTGGATGGCACGGAAGGGATCGTCATCGTCAATCCAGGCCGCGATCAGACGGTGCGCTACCGCGAAAAAATGGCCCGCCAGGAACGCGAACGGCGCGCACTGGACACGCTGATCGGCCAGCCCGCCCGCACACGCGATGATGTCGCAATCCGTCTTGAAGTGAACCTGGAAATCCCGAAGGAAGTGGACATGGCGACCCGGGTCGGTGCGGACGGGGTCGGATTGTTTCGCACCGAATTCATGTTCATGAACCGGGACACCCCGCCCAGCGAGGATGAACAATTCGACACCCTGGCGGCCGTCGTCAAGGCGATGGATGGAAAACCCGTGACCATCCGGACCATGGATGTCGGCGGCGAGAAACTGAGCTATGCACTTGGCGACGATTTGGCCGCGTCCCCAAACCCCGCACTTGGGCTTCGCGCAATACGGCTTTCGCTGAAACGCCCCAAACTGCTGGAAGCACAGATCTGTGCAATCCTGCGGGCCGGCGCGTTCGGCCCGGTCCGCATACTGCTTCCGATGATCGCGACGGCTTCGGAAGTTCGTGCCGTCCGCGAGGTCATGGCCCGTATGGTGAAAAGACTGCGACGTCGGGGAATGGCGTTCGCCAACCCCACCCCGCCCGTCGGCGTCATGATCGAAGTGCCGGGTGCCGCGCTGGCAGCGGATTCTTTATCACAGGTGGCTGACTTCTTCGCGATCGGGACCAATGACCTGACGCAATATACCCTGGCAATCGACCGCACGGACGATCAGGTGGCGCACCTTTACAATCCGCTGCATCCGGCCGTGCTGCGACTGATGGATTTTTCGGTACAAGCGGCCTTGCGGGCGCGCATTCCTGTTTCCGTGTGCGGTGAAATTGCCGGCGATCCACGGTTTACCGCCCTGCTGATCGGTCTGGGGATACGGGAACTCTCAATGTCGGCGACGAACCTGTTGCGGGTGAAACAACGCCTTGGTCAGGTAGAACTGACCGCCGCCACAGCCCGCGCCCGCATGGTTATGGAAAGCCATGACAGCGGCCGAATCCGTATGCTTCTTGAGGATTTGAACGGCCTTGCATGATCGTTTTCCGACTCAATTGTCTAATCCTTCCATAATCCGAAATGGCGGGCCGCGACCAAGCCCTTGTTAGATAACGGCTGGACCGTGACGCTTGATCGTGAACACCAATTCGGTACACTCCCGCCACGATTATGCCACAATGCATGGGAGACCGAAGGCATGCAGTCTACGTTCCGGAGTACGATCAAAACCATCGCGGTGAAAGCCAGTACAGTAATCGGTGCCGCGGTGATATCCGTCGCAGTCTCCGGCGTGGCGCAGGCCTGTCTTAATGTTGCAGTTCCGGCCCACACGATGGCGCTTTCCGTTCGTACGCTGCAAAGCGACCTGATGGTCGCGGGCCTGTCCTGTAACCAGCGTGAACTTTATAATGGCTTTGCGGTCCGATTCCGCCCGCCCCTGCGCAACCACGGCACGGAACTCCGGAACTACTTCACCCGACTGCACGGCGATGGCGCGAACCGCGAAATCAACACCTATGTGACGGGCCTCGCGAACTATGCCGCAGTCCGCCACGCACAGGATTACGACGACTATTGTGGTGGTACCGAACGCGCCTTCCGGGCTCTTTTGGTTGAGAATATTGAGATTGAGCGGGTCGCTGTCGCCTATGCGATGCGTGTGTCGCCATCCCTTCAGCAGGAAATCACGCTGGCATCCGCCGATGCCGGCTGCGATGTCGTGGACGGTACCCGCGTGGTCGCTGCGGACGGTTCATCCGTCCTGGAATAGCGTCTCCCGCATAGCGGCTTCGAAATACGCGGCGGCGTTCCGGTATCAACCGAACGCCGCCTTTTTTCTGATTACCCGCCCAACTTCTAAGGGCCGCCATCAACCCGCAGTCAGGTTCCTGAGTTCCCGGTTCAGAACGGCAAGCATGGCAAGATCAAGCTGCGGCAGGGCGTGAATTTCACCCAGAAGACCGTCCAGCCGTTCGACCACTTCGCCGCGCGCCGACGTCCACCCATCGACCGCATCGTCGCACGCGCCCTGTTTTGCGAGGACCCGGCTGGTAATCTCCGACTGCAGCCCCCAAAGGTCGTCGATGATGGCGCCCAGCGCCAGACGATGCCACTGGTTGTCGGACGGTATCCGGTTCGCGGACGAACGCAACCAGTCCAGACCAAACCGATCCCCGACGGTCGAATAGATGCCACCGACTTTGACGACCGGCGCGTCGGCTTGTGTCGCCAGTCGAACGACATCGCACGCGGACGACAGGACCTTAAGTTGTGCGACCGACAGGGCAAGGTCAGCCGGCACACCGTCTTCCGCAAACCGTTCCAGCCGGTTTTCGACGTCCTGACGGGCGAAATCGGACAAAATATCGCCCAGATTTTCCTTAAGTGTCGTGACGCCCGATCGATAGGTTTCAATGCTGGCCTGCATGTCGATCGGATGTTCACTGTTGCGAAGGAACCATTCGGTCATGCGTTCGACCGTGCGTTCCGTTTCGCGCAGCATCCGGATCTGACATTTTGCGGTTGCCTTGTTGTCCAGCGATTCAATGCCTTTCCAGATGTCCCGCAGGGAAAACACCTCACGAACCACGGTATAGGCACGTGCAATCTCGGCCTCATCCATGCCGGTGCGCTGGTGCATCTCGTTGACGAAGGCGGGACCGGAACGGTTGATCATGGAGTTGGTTACCGCCGTCGCGATGATCTCCCGGCGCAGACGGTGCGACCGGATGTTTTCCGCATAACGTTCCTGAAGCGGTACGGGGAAATACCGGAACAGATCCGATTCCAGCATCGGGTCGTCCGGAAGGGTCGAATCCAGCAGTTCGCGATAGGTGATGTTCTTGGCATAGGCCAGGATCACCGACAGTTCCGGACGGCAAAGCCCTTCCTTCTTCTGCATGCGTTCGGTGATTTCCTCATCATCCGGCAGGAATTCCAGACTTCTAACCAGGTCGCCGGACCGTTCCATCGCCCGGATCAGCCGCTGATGCCGGTCGATCATGGCGTCCGCCTGGGACAGTTCGACCGACAGGGACTGGGTCTGTTGATAATTGTCCCGAAGCACAAGCTGGGCGACTTCGTCCGTCATTTCTTCCAGCAAGGCATTGCGCTGCTTTTCGGTCATGTCCCCACGCTGGACCACATCGCCCAGCAGGATCTTGATATTCACCTCATGGTCGGAACAGTCGACTCCAGCGGAATTGTCGATGGCATCCGTGTTCACCCGGCCGCCACGTCGGGCAAACTGAATGCGCGCGCGATGGGTGACACCCAGATTCGCGCCTTCGCCGATGACCTTGCAGCGCAGTTCGTCCGCATCGACCCTCAGGGGGTCATTCGCCCGGTCCCCGGCATCGGCATGGCTTTCGTCCGAATGTTTTACATAGGTTCCGATCCCGCCGAACCAAAGCAGATCAACTTCCATCTTCAGAACGGCCTTGATCAACTGGTTGGGCGGCATGGTTTCCTCTTCAACGCCCAACATCGCCTGGATTTCCGGCGTCAGCTTGATCGATTTTGCCGTTCGGTCAAAGACACCACCACCTTTGGAAATCAGCTTGGTGTCATATTCGTTCCATCCTTTGACCGCTTCGAACAGGCGCTTCCTTTCCTTGAAGGTCTTTGCGGAATCCGGATTCGGGTCGATGAAGATATGCAGGTGATTGAACGCCACCTTAAGGCGGATATGCTCGCTGAGCAGCATGCCATTGCCGAAAACGTCGCCACCCATGTCGCCGACGCCGACAACACTGAAATCTTCGGTCTGGGTATTGTGGCCCATTTCCCGGAAGTGGCGTTTTACGGCCTCCCATCCGCCACGGGCGGTAATGCCCATCTTCTTGTGGTCATAACCGGCAGACCCGCCGGACGCGAAGGCATCGCCCAGCCAGAACCCGTGCTTAACCGAAATTTCGTTTGCGAAGTCGGAAAATGTCGCCGTGCCCTTGTCCGCAGCCACGACCAGATAGGGATCGTCGTCATCCCGCCGCACAACCTGTTCCGGCGGAACGACGTCGCCTTTGACCAGATTGTCGGTAATATCCAGCATCGCCCCGATGAACAGCTGATAGCAGGCGATCCCTTCCTTCAGGAAAGCCTCGCGATCCGACGGCGGCGGCGCCTTCTTCAGTACGAACCCGCCCTTTGACCCGACAGGGACGATGACCGCATTCTTGACCTGCTGTGCCTTGACCAGTCCCAGGACTTCCGTGCGGAAATCCTCCCGCCTATCGGACCAGCGAAGTCCGCCGCGCGCGACCAGACCGAAGCGCAAGTGCACCGCCTCAAACCGCGGGCTGTAGACGAAGATTTCCCGCAACGGCGCCGGTTGGGGAATTTCCTGGATGTCACGGCTGGACAGTTTGAACGATACATAGCCCCGCGGTTTTCCGTCGGCACCGATCTGATAGAAATTGGTGCGCAGCGTCGACTGAATAATGTTCATGAAGCGCCGGATGATTCGGTCTTCGTCCAGATTCGACACATCTTCCAATTCCGCTTCGATCCGCTGGACAATCTCGGCGCTGGCCTTGTCCCGGTCGCCGTCGAACGCCGGGTTGAACTGAACGTTGAACAGGTTCGATAGCGCCCGTGAAATGCCGGCATTTTTCGCCAGCGTTTCAGCCATGTAATCCTGACTGAACGGGATCGTTGCCTGGCGCAGATACTTTGAATAGGCCCGGCACATGACGACATCACGCCACGAAAGACCTGCCGACAGCACCAGACGATTGAACCCGTCGCTTTCCATCTCGCCCGCAAGAACCCGCAGGAAACAGTCATGGAAGACGTCACGCACTTCCTGAAAACTGATGGCCCGGCCGTCTTCGCTTTCCAGCGCAAAATCATGAATATAGCAGCCGGCATCCCCATCCCCGGCATCCGGTCCCATGCGTTGTTGGGCGGACTGCCGCCCCGCGCCGCGCCGTTCTTCGGACGGGTGCACTTCGTACAGAAGTTCTTCCATCACCATGACGCCCATATTTTCCAGCATGGGCATTACGGATGACAGGATCAGCGGGCGATTCGGGCTGTAGATCTTGAACCGAAGCTGGTGGTCGCCTGCTTCGATCGGATGGTACAGATTGACCTGGGGACTGCCGCTGGTCAGCGCCGTTTCGACCTGCGCGATGTCATAACAGGCCGTCTGAACGTTGAAGTCGACGGTATAGGCGTGCGGGAATGCATCGCGGTATTTGTGATGCAGGCCGATGCCTTTTTCCTCTCCCAGGTTTTCGATCAGCGCCTGGTGCAGCCGATCCTCCCAGGTGCGGGTCACCTCGGCCAACCTGTCTTCCAGTTCCTTGGTGTCGACATCGGGCACGGACCCGGGAGTCGTCTTGATGATGAACTGGACGCGGGTCAGCGGTTCATCGGTCATGAACGTATAGTGGGCCGCAATATGTCCGTCGAACTCGCGTGAGAGCTGGTCACCGATCTTGCGCCGAAGTCCGGACGAGAACCTGTCGCGCGGCACATAGACCAGCGCCGACACATACCGCTGGAACGGATCCGGACGCAGGAATACGGCAACCCGCTGACGTTCCTGCAGGAACAGGATGCCGCGGGAAATATCCTGCAGCAGGCTGGTTGAAATCTGAAACAGCTCATCGCGCGGATAGCTTTCCAGCACATGGGCCAACGCCTTCGCGGAATGGCCGCCCTGGCGGAAGCCTGATGCCTCGATCACGGCATTGACCTTTTCCCGCAGAAGCGGAATTTCCCGCGGTGACTGGTTATAGGCGACCGACGTCAGAAGACCGATGAACAGACGCTCGCCGATCGCGTTACCGTCCTCGTCGAATTTCTTGACGGCAATCGTGTCCATATGAACGCGCCGATGAACAGTAGAGCGGTTATTTGCCTTGGTAATCCGGAACAGGTCCGGTGCGCGCATATGTTCCTGAATTTCCGCCGGCAGCGCCCCAAGATTCCGAAGCCCCTCAAAGACCTGTCGTTCTGGATCCCGCAGAATGCCCAGGCCACTGTCCTTCACAATTTCCAGCTTCGCCTTTTTTCCGGTCCCGACGTAATTGATTTCGCGGTACCCCATGAAGGTGAAATGGTCGTCGTGGAGCCATTGCAGAAATTCCTTTGCCTCCGCCAGCGACGCCTTGTCCGGTCCCTTTCCGACGCCCTTGGCACGCCCCTTACCAATCTCCGCCTTAATTTCCTGTGCGCGTTTACGCATTTCCGCCCAGTCATCGACGCAGGCCCGGACATCGGATAGGACCGCCAGGATTCCGTCTTCGATTCCCTGCAGCACTTCCGGTGACGACTGTTCGTCCACTTCGATGTGCATGAAGCTTTCGCGCCCCATGTCTTCGGTCCGGCCATCCGCGGATGGAAAATCGATGGCATTTCCCTTGTCGTCGCGATTGACGCCGAACACCGGATGTACGACCAGATGGACGGTGTACATCTGCCGCGCCAGTTCCATGGTGACGCTGTCCACCAGGAAGGGCATGTCGTCATTGACGATTTCGATGACCGTATGCGTCGCGTGCCATCCATGTTTTTCAAAGCGCGGATTGTATACCCGGACGGACGGTTTTCCGGGCGTGCGCTTCTGTCCGAACGACCACATCGAAATCGCCGCGCCGTACAGATCCTCCGCCTCGCTGCGGCAGATATCCTCTGGCGCGACATTGCGGTAGTAGTGTGTGGTAAAGACGTGGGCAGGCTCACGCTGATCGGCCTTCATTCTGGAATCGATCAAGCCATGGACCTTTTCCAGCAGCTCGTTCTTGCGCGCCTCGTAACGGTTGATGGACATGAAACACTCTCCCCGCCGTCAAAATGCCGACCCTTTTCGTGAAACCGGGGTCAGTCGATTGCGTGCCCGCCTTCCGGTCCGGCGTCTGCGATGCACCGGACTTACGGGCATTCTCTTTACCGTTACCTTAATCCGAAAACCGTTTGGCGCAAACGGGGTCTCTGCCTTGTGGTTCATTTGCATTTCGGCATGCCATTCTGTCAGAATGGTTATCGGGACATGACAAATTCGGGCAAAGGGCGAATGGCGACAACACAGGACATGTTGGATTCGGGCGACGGCCCGGGCACCGCCGGCGGAGGTTCCGGCAAAGGGTGGAGCGCGGACCATAGCGTTGACGCGCGATACCGCTTCCCCTGGATCGGCGGGCCTGTATATGTCCGTTTCATCCTGGGGCGGGAACGCCGCCCACCGGACCGCATCCGCGAACACAATGCCGGCAGCATCGGCCGGTCCGTGGTCAATGTCCTGATGTTCGCCCTGGGCGCATGCGTACTCTACACCGCCGCCGCGGCCGTCCTCCTGGCATTCAGTTCCGTTCTGGAATAGGGGAATTCCTGGCGCCATGCCGCCCAACGCGTGGGCAGATTCGGAAGGTCAGCCCTTTTCTTTGGCGACAGCCTCTTCAAGGGCAGCGGCAACCTGTTCGGCCAGTTGATCGCCGGAATTGGTGCGTTTTTCTTTGAGGACGATATGCAGCGCCTTCAGGTGCTGGTCGATCAGTGCCGGTTTAATCGCCTTTTTCTCATCGCGTTCTATGACATAGCCGCAAAATGAATTGCCGATCCGCGTCACCAGCGGGAATCCCATTGTGGTTCCCTGGCCGCGCAGATTGTGCACGCGCCGGAACAGCTTATTCAGGTTCTCCTCACTGGGATCGGCATGATAGCCGACCATCAATTCGTCCAGAACTGCCAGTTCCTCTGCCAGAATGTCGTCGAACTCCGCAGCCACGCTTCGGATGGCCTGCTCTGCCCGGCGCAGCGCCTCGGCAGGATTCGGGCCGCCCATGGGCGGCACCTTGTCCGCCAACGGTGCCGGCTTAATGAACTCCGCCTTACCGTCGGCGGTCTTGCCATCGTTATTTGCGGACATTCGACCTGACCTGCCTACCCGATTTCGGCAACATCGTCGTTGCGCCGTTCGGGTCCCTTATAGTCTTCGTTCGCGGCACGCCGCCGGTCGGGTCCAAAATACTCATCATGGACACGCACGAATGGACGCGGCTGTTCGACAATGTTGATCAAACGCATGAGAAGCGCCTTGGCGGAAACCGGCTTGGTCAGAAACTCCGTAATTCCGAAATCACGGGCCTGCAAAACGCGGCGCCGTTCCGCATAGCCGGTCAGCATGATGATATTGACATAGGGGCACGGGCTGTCTTCGGCATTGCGCAGCATGTTGACCAGTTCCGGCCCCTCACCGCCGTCCATATCCCAATCGGAAATCACGACATCCGGCCCGAAATCCTTTGCCACCTGAAAGGCGTCCATACCGGAATTCGATGTCTCGATATGGCCAACTCCAAGGGCTTTGAGAACCTGGCTGACGACACGCGTCATGAACTTGCTGTCGTCAACGACAAGCACCCGCAAAAAGCGGAAATCGTAGTTTTTCATCCCTGATCTCCCGCACGACGTGAAGCGCGTTGCTTCAGCATTTGCCGGGGCTCCCCTCTCCCCTCAAACGCGGGTGAAAACTAACGCAATTTCACACAGTTGAAAACGGCTATGTCATCAATTGGTAATTTTGTCCCGGCACCCGCACACCTTGCGGTGAGTTTTAATTGTCCCTAGCGTGGGATCGGGTTTATTCGGTAAAAAAGTGTGAGGAAATGCAGTCCAGCAGGGTCGTTCATATCGTCGGCGTCCATGCCGAAGGAGAGGTCGGAAACGTCATCGTTGGCGGGGTGGCGCCTCCCCCCGGCGCAACCGTCTGGGAACAGTCCCGCTATATCGCCAATGACGGGCGTCTTCGCGATTTCGTACTGAACGAACCACGGGGCGGCGTCTTTGGTCATGTGAATCTTCTGGTTCCCCCGAAACATCCCGACGCGCATATGGGATGGATCATCATGGAACCGGAAGACACCCCGCCCATGTCGGGGTCCAACTCGATCTGCGTGGCGACAGTGCTGCTGGAAACCGGCATCGTGGAGATGACGGAGCCGGAGACCATTTTGCGGCTGGAAGCGCCGGCAGGTCTGGTAGAAGCGTGCGTCGACTGCCGTGGCGGGCGGGTCAATTCAGTTACTGTCCGCAATGTCCCCTCATTTGCCGACCGTCTGGACGCGCCGTTGGAGGTGCCGGGCCTCGGTACATTGACGGTCGACACCGCCTATGGCGGCGACAGCTTCGTGATTGTCGATGCGAAAAGCCTTGGATTCGAGATTACCCCTGACGAAGCCCGTGATCTGGCGGAAACCGGCGTACGGATCACCCGTGCGGCCAACGAACAACTTGGGTTTACCCACCCGGAAAATGCGGAATTGGACCATATCTCTTTCTGCCAGTTCACCATGCCGTTGGTCCGGGAAAAAGACGTCACGATTGGCCGGAACACCGTGGTCGTACAGCCGGGAAAACTGGACCGGTCGCCCACCGGCACCGGCTGTTCGGCGCGTTTGGCCGTCCTGCATGCAAGGGGACAGATCGGCATCGATGAACCCTTTACCGGGATCTCCGTGATCGACAGCCGGTTCGACTGTCGCATCCTGGCGGAAGCCGTGGTCGCGGGCCGTCCCGCGATCGTGCCGGAAATTCGCGGCCGCGCCTGGCTGACCGGCACGCGGCAGCTGATGCTGGACCCGGAAGACCCATGGCCGGCCGGATATAGGTTATCGGACACCTGGCCGATGTTTGGAAAATAGGCTGGGCACCTACCGCCACCGAACCGGGTCATCATGGTAAACCAGCCTCAAGCGCCGAAAAGGGGCTATTGTTCCATGACAATGACGGCTTGCCGTTCGACCGCGGCCGTCCGGTGCCTGAATGCACGGATGTAATCCTGGTTCCCGTATAATGCGACAAATGCCTTAAGGTTCGGATATTTGCCGATTGCGATCAGATCCCAATCTTGATCCTGTCCTATAAAACTGCCGGCAAACGGCGCCACTGCCAAAAACTCTCCACCCGCCTTTTGCATCGACGGAACACTTACATCCGCATAACGCTGGAACGCTTCACGCCCGGAAAGCGCAGGTTCATCAGATGAGCCATAGTCTGCTTTCGCGTTGAATTTGAAGAAGTTCACCAGGACAAAGGGGAGTTCCGGGTCGCGTTCCAGGACACGCGCCCATTGCGCCGCCGTCGGTGCATTCCCGTCACTCCTTTCCCCATACGCGTCGACCAGCACCGAAAGTGTTTCATTGACGTTCATTGTCCGCTCCTATTTTAATGACACGCGTCAATAAAATAGGTTTCTTTACACATGTCAACAAATACACGTGGCAACAAGACAAGGTCAGAAATCCTCGATGCCGCTTGGGACCTGATTTCCAGTCAGGGAGCCGACGTATCGGTATCTGAAATCGCCTCTACGGTCGGGATCAGTCGCCAGACCGTCTATCTGCATTTCGGTACAAGGGGCGGGCTGCTGATGGCGCTTGTGCGGCGCGCGGACGAACGGTTCGGGATCAAGGAACAGTTCGATGCGGCGCTGGAGAAGAGCGACCCCAGGGAAAGGCTAAGGGATACATTGCGGGCATGGCTGAATTTTGTCCCCAAGGTCTATCCGGTTGCGAAGGACCTTATCCGCTTGCGGGATACGGACACGGAAGCCGCAGCCGCTTGGGAAGACCGCATGAGTGACCTGCGGGATTGGCTACTGGCCCTCACACACAGCCTGTATGAGGACGGGGCCCTAAAGGGTCACTGGACCGCACAACAGGCAAGCAGGGTATTCTGGGCGCAGACGAGCATTCAGGTCTGGGGGCTTCTGAAAAGCGATTGCGGATGGCCCGATGAAGAGATCGCGCAATGCATCGAACAGGCAATGCTGAACTGCCTGCTGCGGGATTGAAAATTTAAGGAAAAATTGGAGCGGGCGATGAGATTCGAACTCACGACATCAACCTTGGCAAGGTTGCGCTCTACCCCTGAGCTACGCCCGCATCCTGGATAGGCTTACGCCCCGGCAGTGCCGAAGCGGATGGCGGTATATCCGGGTGGGCGCGGCAATGCAAGCCCGATTTCACACTCTCCCATTTCCTGACCCGCATGGCTTTTCCTGTCGGTCGGTTCGCGTTAGCTCTATCGGCCGAAAACGCACTGCCCACATAAGGAAAGCCGCCCCGAATGCCCAAGACCGACACTGAATTATTCGACCGCCTTACTGAATTGAGGATCGATCACAAGACGACCGAACATCCACCACTTTATACGGTCGAGGACAGCAAGGCGTTGCGCGGCCAATTGGACGGCGCGCATATCAAGAATCTGTTCCTGCGCGACCGAAAAAAGCGCATCTGGCTGTGTACGGTTCTGGAAGACCGGGACGTGGACCTGAAGTCACTGCGCACAAGGCTTGGTGCGAAAGGATCGCTTAGCTTCGGGTCACCGGATCTGTTAATGGAGGTTCTGGGCGTCATTCCGGGCGCGGTCACGCCGTTCGGCGTTTTCAACGATACGGATCGGCGCGTGAGCGTCGTTCTGGACAGCGGAATCCTGGACCACGATCTGGTCAATTGTCACCCGCTTCGCAATGATCGGACCACGACCCTTTCCGCCGACGGACTGATGGCATTTTTGTCGGCAGAGGGATATGCCCCGGAAATTATCGACTTCGGCATACCGCTGGGTGCGCCGGAATAGGCGTTTTTCCCGCACCGGGGCTTGAGGGAACGCGTGGAATTTCCTAGATCAGCGGTGGCGGTCGCAATGGCCGAACATGACAATAGGGAGAGAGGCCCCAATGGAACCGATTCTGGGCCAGGCCGGCAGTCAGGCAGGCGCCGCCAGCATTACCGACGGCAGTGACGCAACCTTTCGCGAAGATGTGATCGACGCCAGCATGTCCGTGCCGGTGGTGGTCGACTTCTGGGCGCCCTGGTGCGGCCCATGCAAACAGCTTGGCCCGGCGATCGAAAAGGTCATCACGAATGCCGGCGGCAAGGCGAAACTGGTCAAGATCAACATTGACGAAAACCCGGCGATTGCCGGCCAGCTGCGCGTTCAGTCGATCCCGGCCGTGTTCGGATTCGTCGGCGGACGCCCGGTCGACGGGTTCGCGGGTGCATTGCCGGAAAGCCAGATCAAGGAATTCGTCAACCGGCTGATCCAGATGGGTGGTGGCGAAGCCGGCGAAGACCCGGTCGAACAGGCGATGGAACAGGCCACCGCCGCGACCGAAGCCGGCGACCATGCCACCGCCGCGGCGATCTATGCCCAGGTGGTCCAGCATGACCCGGAACAGGTTCAGGCGCTGGCCAAACTGGCACAGGCCTACATCAAACTGGAAGAGCTGGAGGCGGCCCGCGAAGTCCTGGCCGGAGTTCCAGCGGACAAGGCCAGCGATGCCGATGTCGCATCCGCGCGTTCTGCGCTGGAGCTGGCGGAAAAGGCCGGCGAGGCCGCGGCGCGCCTGGGTGAACTGGAGGCAACGCTGGCTGCCAACCCGAACGACCACCAGGCACGATTTGACCTGGCGGATGCGCAGGCCGCGATGGGCCGGTCCGAAGAAGCGATCGACAACCTGCTTCATATAATTCAGGTCGAAAGGGGCTGGAATGACGACGCGGCCCGCCTACACTTACTGAAAGTATTCGAGGCCCTGGGACCGACGGATGAAGCGGTTCTGAGCGGCAGGCGACGTTTGTCGTCCCTGCTGTTCAGCTGACCGCCACATCACCGCGTGAATGCAGCAATCGGGAAACGGGGTCCGGCATTCGTAAGTATAGCGGGGCTGTATGAGCCAGTTTGACCCAACGTTCGACGCACTGCCGGCGACAATCTCCATTTTTCCGCTTCCGGGCGTCCTTCTGCTGCCCAGGGGCATGTTGCCGTTGAACATTTTTGAGCCGCGGTATCTGAACATGATTCAGGATGCCCTTGCCGGGAACCGGATGATCGCCATGGTTCAGCCATGCGCAAAGGGCGATGACGGTTGCCAGCCCAAGGTCTATCCCCTGGCGTGCGCCGGGCGGATCACCGCATTTGAAGAAACGGACGATGGCCGTTTCCTGATCAGCCTGAAAGGCGTGTGCCGGCTGAAAATCGCAGAGGAAATTTCATCGACCCGGGGATACCGGGTTGTCCGTGCGGACTGGGATGACTTCCGCGAGGACCTCTCACCGCCTGACGGCAAGAACATTGACCGCAAGGCCCTTTTCGGCGGGCTGAAGCCCTATTTCGCATCACAGGGGATCGAGGCAAGCTGGCAAGCGCTGTGCGATACGCCGGATGAGCGCCTGATCAATTCGCTTTCCATGATCTGTCCCTTCAGCGGGCCGGAAAAGCAGGCCCTGCTGGAAGCGCCTGACCTGGCCGAACGCGCAAAGGTTCTGACCGCGCTGATGGAAATGGCTGTTCTTGACACCGACGGCGACGGCGGAGAAAAAACCAGACAGTAATATCGCACCCGGGCGATTTCGTTCCGGCTGGCTGGAAGGGTGAAAGACATGACGAACGACGCCGATAACGGTCAGGCGACCGGGGAAATCGGGTCCGACCAAGCGGCACCTGGAATTGATCCGAAGCTTTTGGAATTCCTGGTATGCCCGGTGACACACGGGACGCTTCGCTACGACCGGGACGCTCAGGAACTGGTCAGCGAAACCGCGGGCCTTGCCTACCCTATCCGCGACGGCATCCCGATCATGCTGCCCGAGGAAGCCCGCCAGATCGACGCGGACTGACGAACGCCCAAATGACGGAAGACGGGTTTTCGACCAAGGCCTGGCCCGAAGAAATCAAGCTGCGGAAAGACGACAAGCGGCTTGATGTTTCATTCGACGACGGAAAGCGGTTTTCCTTCCCGGCCGAATACCTGCGGGTCGAAAGCCCGTCGGCAGAGGTTCAGGGCCATTCGCCCAGCCAGAAGCAGACCGTCGCAGGGCGTCGCCATGTCGGCATCATGAAATTGGAACCGGTCGGGAATTACGCCATGCGCATTCTGTTCGACGACCTGCACGATACCGGAATCTATTCCTGGCAGTATCTCTATGAGCTGGGGATCGAATACGAGGACCGCTGGGACCGCTATCTGAAGGATCTTGAAGCCAAGGGTTTGAGCCGCGAACCCTAAAGCGCCTCCCCCCGCACCATGCGCGGCAGGTCGCCCACCGTTCCCATGGCATGGCGCATCAGGAAGGTTTTGACGGGCGGCAGCCGGTTTACGGCGCCCAACCCAACGTCCCTGGCAAGGCGGGCGGGCGCACTGTCATTGGAAAACAGCCGCAGCAGCCCGTCCGTTACCGCCGCCAGCAGGACATTGTCAAAACGCCGCCGCCGTTCATAGGCCCGAAGCACCGCCTGAGATCCGATGTCCAGTCCCAGCCGATGCGCGTCAACAATGGCTTCCGCCAGGCCCGCCACATCCCGCAGGCCCATATTGAGCCCCTGCCCCGCGATCGGGTGGATCGAATGCGCCGCATCGCCGATCAGCGCAAAGCGCGTGTCGGTATAGCGGTCCGCCTGTTGCAGGCTGAGCGGATAGGAAAAGCGCGGGCCGGCCAGTTCCACGTCTCCCAGCCAATCGCCAAAGCGCAGTTTTAGCTCCGCCAAAAAACCCTTGTCGTCCATCGCCATGAATCGGGCGGCAAGGTCCTTGTCTTCCGACCAAACGACATTGCTGCGGTTTTCGGTCATCGGCAGCATCGCAAACGGGCCGCCCGGCAGGAACAGTTCGACCGCCGTTCCGGCATGGTCGCGTTCGTGGCGGACCGTCGCGACCATGGAAACCTGATCATAGCGCCAGCCCGCAGTTTTGATCCCCGCCTCTTCCCGCCGTTGGGAAAACTTGCCGTCGGCCGCCACTGCCAGTGACGCGCGGATCGACCGTCCGTCGACCAGGGCGGCTTCGACGAAATCCGCACTGCGGTTCAGCGATCGAACCGATGCCGGTGCGACAAGCGTCAGACCGTCCGTATTGGCCGCCACATGGTGCAGGGCCCGGCGCACGATACGGTTTTCAATGATCCATCCAAACGGATCGTCCCCCACCTCGCTATGATCATAATGCAGGAACAGCGGCGAAACGCCACGCAGCGGATGACCGTCCGCGACGCGGATATCCCAGATCGGGGACGCTTCCGTCGCCATTTCGGGCCAGATACCAGCAGATTCCAAGATTTTCTTGGACCCCAGCGCGATGGCCGACGCACGCCCGTCATAGGTCAGTTTCTGGACGGATTCCGGTGTTTCGCGATCGACAACGGTGACGCGAATGCCCGCACGGGCAAGGGCGACCGCCAGGCTAAGCCCGACCATTCCACCACCAGCAAAAACAATATCCGTGCGCATCTTAATCTTTCCGCTTCAAAGCTGTCGTCCGGCCCAATGCCACCCGCCAGACACCGTAGGCGCACGGGCACACTTGTCCATACATAAGGTTGTCGCAATATATGCCTAATTATTAATCAACAATATTTTTTGATCATTTTTTAGTCATAAAATTCTATTGTTTAGCGCAAACAGTCATCACCGAAAATCCTTTAAGTATATGTAATTGCTATTTTTTTTAAGTTTTTTTGAGTCTGGCACACATCTTGGAATTACGTCGTCGGGTCTTGTGCGCCGCACACCACCCGAATGCCCGACGGCGGTTGGTCGAAATCGGGCATCACGGGAAGCCGGCGTCGCGAGAAACACATAGCAACGCGTTTTCATGTGACAGGAGCCCAAGGGGAAATTCTATGAAACTGATCATGGCGATCATCAAGCCCTTCAAGCTGGACGATGTGCGCGAAGCGCTCACCGGCGTCGGCGTGCAGGGTCTGACGGCAACCGAAGTAAAAGGCTTCGGCCGTCAAAAGGGGCAGACAGAGGTCTACCGGGGCGCAGAGTACTCGGTCAGCTTCCTGCCGAAGGTCAAGGTCGAAGTCGTCGTTCCGGCGGACATGGCCGAAAAAACCGTCGAAGCCATCCAGAAGTCCGGAAACACCGGTCGCATCGGCGATGGAAAGATTTTCGTGCTGGACGTTTCGCAGGCGGTTCGCATCCGCACGGGCGAGACGGACGCAGAAGCACTTTGAGGAAGGATTCAGTGACAATGATGACAGCAACAATCAAACGCGTCGGATTGGCCGGCGCTGCAGCGGCGGCGGTGGCGATGATCGCGACCCCCGCCATGGCGGAGGTGCCGCTGGAGACGGGTTATATCTTCAATACCCTGTCCTTCCTGATGCACGGGTTCCTGGTCATGTGGATGGCAGCCGGGTTCGCAATGCTGGAAGCCGGATTGGTCCGTTCCAAAAACACCGCCACCCAATGCCTGAAGAACATCGGGCTCTATTCCATCGCGGGCATCATGTACTACATCATCGGCTATAACCTGATGTATATGGATGTCAGCGGCTTCATCGGCAGCTTCGCAATCTGGGATGCTGGCGAAATTCCGGCGGCCGAAGCCCTGGAAGGCGGCGAATACGCGGCCGGTTCCGACTGGTTCTTCCAGATGGTCTTCGTCGCGGCAACCGCATCCATCGTTTCCGGTACGGTGGCGGAACGCGTCAAACTGTGGCCGTTCTTCATCTTCGTTGTTGTCCTGACGGGCATCATCTACCCGATCCAGGGATCCTGGACCTGGGGCGGCGGTTGGCTCAGCGAAATGGGCTTCTCCGACTTCGCAGGCTCGACGATCGTACACTCGGTCGGCGGCTGGGCCGCGCTGGCGGGTGCCATCGTCATTGGTGCGCGTAAGGGCAAGTACACCGCCGACGGCAAGGTTAACCCGATGGTCGGTGCAAACCTGCCGCTTGCGACGCTGGGTACGTTCATCCTGTGGATGGGCTGGTTCGGCTTCAACGGCGGTTCGCAGCTTGCCATGGGAACGATGCAGGACGTAACCGACATCGCCACCATCTATATCAACACCAACATTGCCGCGGCAGCCGGCGTGGTCGTCGCCATGATCCTGACACAGGTGATCTACAAAAAGATCGACCTGACGATGGCTCTGAACGGCGCACTGGGCGGTCTGGTCGCGATCACGGCCGAACCGCTGGCCCCGAGCCCGATGCTGGCCATCTTCATCGGCGCCATCGGCGGTGCCCTGGTCGTCTTCGCGGTGCCGCTTCTGGACAAGCTGAAAGTAGACGATGTCGTCGGCGCGATCTCTGTTCACCTGGTGGCGGGCATCTGGGGGACGATCGCGGTCGTCTTCTCCGGTGCCGACATCGTTGCCCAGGTAACCGGGATCGTGGCGATCGGCGTCTTCGTCTTCGTCACCAGCTTCATTGTCTGGACGATCCTGAAGCTGACCGTCGGTGTCCGTGTCGATGAGGAAAGCGAACAGCTTGGCCTCGATAAGTCGGACCTCGGCATGGAGGCATACCCGGAATTCGGACCTGGCTCGTCGGCCATGTAAGGCCACCTTCAAAAGAAGGAAAATAACGAGACCACGGTCGAAAACATTCCACCCCGCAAACTTGGAACCCCCGGAGAGGAACTCTCTCCGGGGATTTTTTTGTCCAGGTCCGTAGTGACAAAGGCAGAGGATGCAAACCCGAACCACATATAGTATAAACCACGATATGCAGCGCAATGGCCCGGATTTTGCGTCATTATGCGCTATATCTATTGGAAATGCATGAGAAACGGGCGGATGAGCGACCGATTGACCCTGCTTCAAAATTTTCCATTCCGGCGTCTTAACGCGCTTCTGGAAGGGATAGAGCCTGCGCAGCCGCCGCTTTTCCTGCAAATCGGCGAACCGCAGGACGCGGTTCCGGATATGGTCGCCGCGGCTGTCGCCGCCAACGCCACGTTGTTCGGCAAATATCCGCCCGCCAACGGAGCGCCATCCTATCAGGACGCGGTCGCCAGATGGATCGAGGCGCGCTATCACCTGAAACAGGGCGCAATTGACGCGCCCAGCCAGGTCACCGCCCTTTGCGGCACCCGCGAGGGACTGTTCCAGGCGGCGCTGATGGCAATTTTGCGTAAAAAGGACCGTATGGGAACGCCCGGTTCAGCCCCCGTCGTTCTGGTCCCGAACCCGATGTATCATGTCTATTTCGGCGGCGCCGTCGTCGGAGAGGCAGAAGCAGTGCTGGTCGACTGCACGGCCAAGAACGATTTCGTTCCGGATTACGAATCTCTGGACCGGGAAACCCTGGATCGCACCGCAATCTGCTACCTGTGCACACCGGGAAATCCAACCGGCACGGTCACGCAGAAGGATACGCTGGCGCGGATGCTTGCATTGGCGCAAAAGCATGACTTCGTCCTGGCGCTGGACGAATGCTATTCGGAAATCTGGTATGATGGGCCGCCGCCGGGCGGATTCGACCTGATCGCGGACGGATTGCCCGTCGACAATCTGATTGTGTTCAATTCCCTGTCCAAAAGATCCGGGTCCCCGGGCCTGCGCTGCGGCTTTGCAGCAGGCGACCCTGCGCTGATCGACCCGCTGAACATGCTGCGCTCCTACGGTGGCGCTCAGGTACCGGGCCCATTGATGGCGGCAGGCGAAGCCCTGTGGCGTGACGAAAATCATGCAAAGGCGAACCGCGAACGCTACCACGATCTTGTCACAATTGCAGACGATACTCTGGGCGGCATCCCCGGCTACAGGACCCCGAAGGCGGGATTTTTCCTTTGGCTGGATACCACCCGGAAGCTGGGTGACGGGGAAACAGCGGCGCGCCGCCTTTGGGCGGAAGCCGGGGTCAAGGTCCTGCCGGGCCGTTACATGGCGCGGCCCGACCCTGAAACCGGTACCTCGCCCGGCGACGGGTATGTGCGCATCGCGCTGGTGCATGACAGGAACACCGTCCGGAATGCCCTGACGCGGATGCGCAACGTTCTGGAAAGCGCCTAGGAAAGCCAAGTTTTTTTGGGAGTCGGAGTTAAGGACAATGGCGGCAAAAGCACAGGAAAAGACCCCGTTTCTTCCGGAAGGAACGACGGACTATCTGCGAAAGCGCGGCATGGAAATCCTTGGGTTTTCGCTAATCGCGCTGGCAGTCCTGATCCTGGCGGCACTGGTCAGTTATGACCCGTTGGACCCGTCGCCCAATCATTCCAGTGCACGCGGCGCGACGAACATGCTGGGCCTGCCCGGCGCCTATGCGGCGGACGTTGCGCTGCAGAGCCTGGGGCTGGCGTCGGGTCTGTTTGTGCCGCTGTTGCTGGGCTGGGGTTGGCGGTTGATGGTGGACCGCCAACTGCCGCGCGCCTGGATCCGGTTGGCACTAACGCCGCTATTGGTCGTCACGCTGGCCGTTTCCGTCGCAACCCTTGTTCCCTATGATGGCTGGCCGCTGTCGGTCGGCCTGGGCGGCATTCTGGGGGACATGCTGATCGGCCCGGTCAAGAACCTGTTGCCCATGGAGGCACACCCCTGGATTGGTCTTGGCACCGCAATTCCGGTCCTGTTCCTGGGCCTTTACGCCTTCGGGATAACACTGGCCGAATGGCGTGCCATGGCACGGCGCAGCTGGACGGGTGTGCGTGTAACCGCAAGCCTGCCATCGAAGGCGGATCGCGTCATGCCGGTCGTGCGTGACCTGATGCAGCGTGGCGACGACGGTCGTGTCGAACCCAGCCTGACGCAAAAGGAAAAGCGCACCGCCGCCCCGCGCCAGACCGCCCCGGCAGAGGCCAGACCCGTCCGCGACGGCCGGATCGAAGCCCCCGACACACCGAAGCCGTCCAAGCGGGCAAAGAAGGAACGCCAGATCGCACTGGACCTGCCTGCACAGGACGGTGAATACCACCTGCCGCCGCTGGATATCCTGGTCGACCGCCAACCCGACCCCGAAGCACAGAGCAGCAACAAGGAAGGACTGGAACAGAACGCGCGCATGCTTGAAGGCGTGCTGGAAGATTTCGGCGTCAAGGGTGAGATCGTGAAGGTCCGGCCCGGCCCGGTTGTCACGCTTTATGAATTGGAGCCCGCACCCGGCACAAAGACCAGCCGCGTGATCGGGCTCAGCGACGACATCGCACGGTCCATGTCGGCCATTTCGGTCCGTATCGCAACCGTTCCGGGCCGCAGTGTCATCGGTATCGAACTGCCGAACGGCAAGCGGGAAATGGTCGGGTACCGGGAACTTGTCGCGTCCGAGACTTATGAGCGGTCCAAGGCGAAACTGCCCCTCATCCTGGGTAAGGATATCGGTGGCTCTCCAGAGGTCGTGGACCTGGCCACCATGCCGCACCTGCTGATCGCCGGTACAACCGGTTCCGGCAAGTCCGTCGGCATGAATACAATGATCCTGTCGCTTCTTTACAAGTTAACGCCCGACCAATGCCGATTCATCATGGTGGACCCGAAGATGCTGGAACTGTCGGTCTATGACGATATCCCCCATCTTCTGGCGCCTGTCGTGACTGACCCGAAAAAGGCGGTGGTTGCGCTGAAATGGGCGGTTCGGGAAATGGAAGACCGCTATCGGTCCATGTCGAAACTGGGCGTGCGCAACATCGAAGGGTATAACAAGCGGGTCGGTGAAGCGGAACGCAAGGGCGAAGTCATCACAAGGCGCGTCCAAACCGGCTTCGACGCCGAAAGCGGAAAACCAATCTTCGAAGAAGAGCCGCTGGACCTCACCCCCCTTCCCTACATTGTCGTTCTGGTGGACGAAATGGCGGACCTGATGCTGGTGGCGGGCAAGGATATCGAAGCTTCGATCCAGCGCCTGGCGCAGATGGCGCGCGCGGCCGGTATCCACCTGATCATGGCAACCCAGCGCCCGTCGGTCGATGTGATCACCGGCACGATCAAGGCGAACTTCCCGACCCGAATATCCTTCCAGGTGACCTCAAAGGTCGACAGCCGAACGATTCTGGGCGAACAGGGTGCAGAACAACTGTTGGGCAAGGGCGACATGCTGCACATGGCAGGCGGCGGACGTATCACCCGCGTTCACGGTCCGTTTGTCGACGACATGGAAGTCGAAGCCGTGTGCGAATATTTACGTGCCCAGGGACAGCCCGCATATGTTGACAGCGTCACGGATGAAGACGATATGTCGGGCGGGTTCGATACCGATGTCAGTGGCGCGTCAGCGCCGATGTCCGGTGGCGGCGATGATAGCGGCGAAAACGCATTGTATGATCAGGCGGTCGCCCTTGTTGCGCGTGAAGGCAAATGTTCGACGAGCTTCGTTCAGCGCCATCTTCAGATCGGATATAACCGCGCCGCGCGTATCGTGGAGCGTATGGAAAAGGAAGGCGTTGTCAGTGCTGCGAACCATGTTGGAAAGCGCGAGGTCCTGGTCGGCAATCACTAGGTGTGCGGCTAAAGCGGGTATTCTTGCGATCGGGATTTCGGTCGCACAGGGACTTGCCTTCTCCGGCCAGGCCGTCGCCGAACAGGTACTCAGCACGGACCCGAATGCGGGCGCGCTTGGTGTGGAGCCGATGTTTCTGGGGCCGGATGAACAGCAGATCCTGCTGGACGAGATCGAATCCTATTTCAATTCGGTCGATACGATGCAGTCCCGGTTTCTTCAGTTCAATTCCGACGGCACGATCTATCAGGGGGACCTGCTGATCGACCGCCCGGGCAAAATGCGCATCGAATATGACGACCCGGTCCCCTACCTGATCGTCGCAGACGGCACATTTTATATTTTCGTCGATGAGGAACTGGAACAGGCAAGCCACATTCCACTGGAATTGACGCCGGCGGAAATCCTGCTTCGCCAACCCTTGTCCCTGGAAAACGACCTTCGGGTGACTGACGCCGCGCGGGCGGATGGGCGGCTGATGATTACCGTCACGCATAATCAGGAAGACGACCTGGGGTCGCTGACGTTCATTTTCGATGAAGACCCACTGGAACTATTGCAATGGGTCGTGATGGACACACAGGGTCTGACCACGCGTGTGGTTCTGCAGAACCCGACCCTGGGTGCGGAACTGGACCGCGACTTGTTCCGTTTCATCAACCCCTGGACTGTGCGCCAGGAAACCAATTGATTTTCATATATCCGGCCGCGTTCCGATCCTTACGGAATCACACACCTGTAAGTGACGCGCCGCGAATCCTTGCATACTGGGGCTGACACGCATCCGAACCGAGCAGCAGCCCCCGAATGACCGCAGATCAGACCGCAGACACAGTGTTCGCGCCATTTTTTGGGCGCGTCTTTTCGCGCGTCGGGATAAAAGTGACGCTGGTACTCACGGCGATCATCATCTTCGTCGAACTGTTTGTCCTGATTCCGTCCTATTTCGGTCTACAGCGCGACCTGCGAGCACAAGTCCGGTCCGAAGCGGTCGCGGTCCTGGGTGCGGCGCTTGGATCTGATGCGGAAACCCGTGACGGCGCGATGGACCGTGGCGGCGCCTTTCTGACCAACCACGGATTCCTGCGCGGCGGTGTTCTTTATGACGCGAACGGTACGGAACGCATCGCCTTCGGAGAACGGCCGACGCTGGATATCGGCACTGTCGCACGGGACGGTACTTTCGACCGTGCGGGCGAAGATGGGTCATCGCGTGATTTCTTCATCCCGTTTCAGGAAACGGGTCTGGCGCTGCATGCGATTGTCCGGACCGACACGCAATGGATCAATGATCGGCTGAACGGGTACCTGTTGAATGTCGGGTTGATCGTGCTGGTCCTTGCGCTTGCCTGTTTCTGTGGGCTTGCCGTTGCCATGGACACGATCGTGTTTTCCAGGCTGTTCGGACTTCGCGATGCGGTCGCAAAGGCGATTGATCGACCGGACATTGCCGACAGTTTCGTTACGGGCGATACAGGAAATGATGAGTTGGGTGAGCTTGGCCGAACAATCGACGGTCTTCTTCTCAGAACGTCCGACACCTACCAGGAAGATTTGGCCGCCGCTGCGGAAATAACCCGAAACGCGCCGCAGGCGGTTCTTGTTTTCGGACCGGACAGACAATTGATTGGTGCGAATGATGCCGCGCTCATCCTTTTCAACGTCGCATCCATCGATGCACTACAAGCCAGGGCAGGTGTCCTTTTGGTGTCCGACTTCGGATCCGATATGGAAATCCTGGATCTGGCCGCGGAACAACCGGTTACATGTCAGGCCAGCGCGCGGGGTGCCGAAGGACGCGCGGTTCCTTGTACAATTCATGCAATGGCACTGGATCGGCCCGACGGCGCGGTTCTTCGGTTCGCGGTCTATCTGAATGACCGGTCCGAAGCACGGGGGACCATTCAAGCACTGGAAGACCGCGCCGACCGCGCGGAAGGACGGGTCGGCAAACTGCATGACGCGCTTGAAGCCTGTATCGCAATCATATCCGTCGAAACAGGCGGGCCGCCCGAAACACCCGTTCAGGTATCCCCGGAACGGGCAATCAGCGCGTGGATCGATGAAGTGGAAACATCCGGACGGTTTTCCCGCAGCCAGGTCGCATTCGGTACGCTGCCTGCGGTGATGTTGCCGCCGGACTGTGCCGATGAACTTTTTCGCAAGGCCCTGTCGCTATGCCTGATCAGCATCGGTGAAACAGGTCGAATTTCCATTGCGACGGACAGCGGTGGTGACGGCGCATTCCGTTTCCGGTTCGCGGCCCGTGCCACATCGCACGCGGTTGGATCGGCGCACCCCGCCAATGAAACTTCGGTGATTGAAGCTGCCGTTCGGAAGCTGGCAACACGCGCGGGCGCAACGGTTGAAATCCCCGGATATTCGGATGGGGATGACGAATGGCTTTTGTTCCTCACCCTGCCGTCATCGGAAGATACACAGGGGCTGAATTTCTAAAACACCCAGCATCCGAAAATGAAACGCCCCGTTCCAGGGGAGGGGGAGGAACGGGGCGCCGCCTTACTGAAATAAGGCCTGCGGTGTAGCGGCCCCTAAGGACCGGTACCCGCAGAGGGCGTCACCCTGGTGTTGGG
Source organism: Alphaproteobacteria bacterium (assembly GCA_040217575.1). GTDB lineage: Bacteria > Pseudomonadota > Alphaproteobacteria > UBA8366 > Aestuariispiraceae > Pacificispira. The sequence continues at coordinate 68,545 of JAVJPW010000007.1, forward strand.
GGAGGAGGTGGGCGACGCCGCTTACTGAAATAAATATGTCCTCTAACCCCCATTTTGTAGAGTGAGGACAATGCAGCCCCCATATGCATTTGTCGCATGGCTGTTTAACGTCTTTTACGCCCAAACCAGCCCGCTTGCCAAAAGACCAGCCGCTCCATAGCTTTAAAGATCCTTCGACGGCGCATTCAGGGACATTGCGATGACCGGAAACACCACCATTCAGGAACTGTCCTCAAAACTGCGTGAGAACGGAATTTCCGCATCCGAGACGGATATTGCGTCGCTTCTGGCCGGCGTTTCCGCCGCACCGAACGAAAGCCGCGATGACTGGATCGGTCTGCTTGCCCCGACCGCCGGGATTTCAAAGGCCGTTGCGGCCGATCTGACCGCGTTGGCCGACCGGTATATCGCGGACCTGTCTGATGGGTTGGACCAGTCACCCGCCCCACCGAAACGCCTGGACCTGCTAAGGGCTGAAATGCGCAGGCTGGGCCTTTCGGGGCTCGTTATCCCACGCACCGACGAATATCAGGGCGAATATATCGCCAGGCGCGCCGAAAGGGTCCAATGGTTGACCGGGTTTTCAGGATCCGCCGGTGTCGTGGTAGTCGGTCTGGAAAAGGCCGCGATTTTTGTCGACGGGCGATACACGCTTCAGGTACGCGACCAGGTAGATACAGTACGTTTCGAACCGCGCCATCTGATTGAACAGCCGGTCACGGACTGGATTGCCGACCAATTTACATCGGGCGACAAGGTCGGATATGACCCGTGGCTGCATACGCTTCACGGCGCGGGCCATCTGAACCGGGCGGCATCGCGTGCTGGCGCGGAGCTGGTTCGTGTCGCGCCCAACCCGGTCGATGCGATCTGGCCGGACCAACCGGCGGCGCCGGTGGCCGCCATCCATCCACATGGGGAGGAGTTTGCGGGCCGTTCCAGTGCGCAAAAACGCCGGGAAATCGCAGACAAGCTTTCGGAACAGGGCGCAGACGCACTTGCTGTCACGGCAACGGACAGCATTGCCTGGCTAATCAATGTCAGAGGCGGTGATGTGCCGAACTGTCCCCTGCCCCTCAGCTTTGCCATTCTTCATGAAGACGGGTCCCTCAACTGGTTCGTCGATGACCGGAAATTGACGGCCGCGACGCGTGCGGCGCTGGGTAATTCCATTGCCATTCATCCGGAAGAGAAGTTTGCCGAAGCGCTGACGCGGCTTGGCCAGGATGGAAAAACCGTCATGGCCGACCCGGCAAGCGCACCCAGCGCCATCTTTGATGCCCTGCACTACGGGGGCGGCAAGGTGATAGAGGCTGCGGACCCCTGTCTGTTGCCCAAAGCCTGCAAGAACCCGGTCGAAATCGACGGCACGCGCGCGGCGCATCGCCGCGACGGCGCGGCACTGACCCGGTTTCTGAAATGGCTTCCGGCAGCGGCCGACGACGGCCTGACGGAACTGGACGCCATTGCACACCTGCGTGGTCTTCGTGACGGCGGCGAACATTTCCGGGGTGCCAGTTTCGATACGATCGCCGGTGCCGGACCGAATGGCGCCGTGATACATTACCGCGCCAGCGAAGCAACGAACCGTAAAATTGAGGACGGACAACTGGTCCTGGTCGACAGCGGCGGACAATATCTGGACGGCACGACCGATGTGACCCGGACCATTGCCGTCGGCGAACCCACGGACGAGATGCGGACCCGGTATACCCTGGTCCTGAAGGGGCATATCGCCATTGCAACCGCACGCTTCCCCCGTGGGGTTACCGGTTCACAACTGGACCCGCTGGCCCGCCATCCGCTTTGGCAGGCAGGATTGGATTTCGACCACGGGACAGGTCACGGCGTCGGATCGTATCTGAATGTCCATGAAGGACCGCAACGCATCGCGAAGGCACACAATGCGGTTGCGCTGGAACCGGGCATGATCCTGTCGAACGAGCCCGGTTACTATAAGACCGGTGAATACGGCATTCGCATCGAAAACCTGGTGGTGGTCCGGGCGGTCGAAGACAGACCGGAAGGCGCGGAAAAGGACATGCTGGAATTCGAAACGCTGACGCTGGCCCCCTATGACCGGAAACTGATCGACAAGTCGCTGTTGACGAAGGATGAAATCGCTTGGGTCGATTCCTATCACAAACGGGTGCGCGAAACGCTGAAACCGCTGGTCGACAAGGATACGGCTAAATGGCTGGCGGACGTGACGAAGAAGCTTTGACCGCCCCTAATCCACACGGCTGAAGGCGAGTTTCGCCGTGCGCGTCTGTTGCCAAATTCTAAGTATGACCCCCACCCCACAGACGCCCAGGCCGCCGATCAGCCCGTACCAGATGCCGGCCCCTTCCAGACCCAGTTCGAAACACAGCCAATAGGCGCCGGTCACCCCAACGGCCCAGTAGCCGAAAATGGCGTACAGCATGGGCACGAACGTATCGTTCATACCGCGAAGGATGCCACCGCCCACAACCTGTACACCGTCGAACACCTGGAATATCGCCGCGATAGCCAGGAACACCGCCCCATATTGAATGATGGCGGCACGATCCGGGTCGTCAGGGGAAAGGAAAAGCCCGACCAGCGGTGCTCCCAGTGTCCAGTACAGAATTGCGCAGGCGGTCATGAAAATGACTGTGATTTCAATCTGCGTGCGTGCGCCAAGACGTATGGCCCCAAGGTCCCGTGCCCCTGCGGCCAGACCGATCCGGATATTCGACGCCTGCCCCAGTCCGAACGGAATCATGAAGGTGATCGACACAATCTGGGTCGCAACCATATGTGCGGCCAGTTGGGTGATGCTGACCCATCCCATCATGATCGCTGCGGCCGCAAAAAGTCCGTGTTCCATGACGCCAATCGCGCCGGCCGGAAGGCCAACGACCATTAGGCGCCGGAACCGCGGCCAGTCCGCCCGCCAGAAGTTCCGAAACAACTGCAGATGCGCGAACCGGGGGTGCCGGGTGATATAGGCGGCAACCCCAATGAAAATCAGCAGGTCGACCAGCATTGTTGCCACGCCGGCCCCTTCCAGTCCCATCACCGGACCGCCCAGGCCGCCGAACATGAAGATCCAGTTGAAAAGCGCGTTCAACGGCACGCCGGCCCAGACAATCAGCATCGCCGGGCGCGTCACGCCATAGGATGCCATGGTGAGTCGCAGCGGGATGTTCAGGAAAATGACCAGCAGCGCCAGCCCCATCCAGTTCAGATATTCCTGGGCGGCATGGGCGATCTCCGGAACCTGACCCAGCCATATCAAAAGATGTTCGGCCTGTGTCAGCGCCAGCGCCGATGGGGCACCCAGCATCAGCCCGGCCCAAAGTCCCTGTCGTGCGCTGCGACGAACGCCGCGATGGTCGTCGCGGCCGACGGCCTGTGCTGCCAGGGACGACACGGCGCCCAACAGACCGATCCCGAACAGCAGCGGCACGAACCATGTCGTCAGCGCCAGGGCGGCGGCGGCCAATGCCTCTTCCCCCAGGCGGCCGATCATCAGGGTATCGACGGTTTCCATCAGGATGACCGCAACCATGGTCATGACCATGGGTCCTGCCAGCGACAGGGTCGCGCGGACTTCGTCCCAGCGCGTTGCCGGCGCTGTGGTCACGTTTTCATCGGTCGGTGTCATCGACCGCTTATGGCGGATTTCCGGACGGGGGGAAAGTCCTATCGGGCGCAGGTTCCGGCCCACAGTCCCGGGCCGTGCCGGGACGGCTGGCGACCCAGACAGCCACGACCAGCAGTGTCAGGGCAATAAGCCAGTACTGCCAGGCCTCCAGGTCCGTAACAAACAGCATGATCACCATGCTGGCCGCCATCATCGTGCAGGCCGCGACCTTCGCCCTGATCGGAATCACACGGTCCCGGTCCCAAGCCTGAATGGCGGGTCCGTATTTCGGATGATGGTACAGCCAGGCATGAAACCGTTCGGACGACCGGGCAAAACACCAGACCGCCAACAGAAGGAAGGGTACCGTCGGCAGCAGCGGCAGAAACACGCCTAAAAAGCCGACGGCGGAAAAACAGAAACCCAAGCAAAGATACAAAATTCTACTCATCCGCAGAGGTTTCTTTCCACGAACGAGGCAGCCCGTTCGCTGTCAAATATCTAACGCGCCGGGATAGGGCGGCTGGTTGGGCACGTGCACGACGACGCTATCTCCTCTTGAGATCACACCCTCACGTTCCACCCAGGCCGTGACCCCACGACGACCTCTTGCATGCTTTACGAAGCTGCTGCCCTTTCCCGGGCAATGTGTCTCGATCACGCGGGCGGGATGAATGCAGGGGCCATTTTCCAAATCAACGACCACAACAGGGCCACTTGCGAATTGGAGACGGCAAGAAGGTGGCAATAAGGTCAGGTGCGGTATGCCAGACAGGACAATGTTTGCTCCCAACCATTCGGGTTCGATCTTTGAAACGCCCATGTCCGATGCGATCGCCACCAATTCTTCCTCGGAAAGGATCGTCAACTGACGGGAATTGCGAATTTCGGTTCCCTTCTCATACAGCTCTTTCACGCGTACACAGGATGGACGAGTAAGCCCCGAATGCGCATCGTCCGGCAGGCCTGAAAAGGTTAAGGCCGCTCGATCAACAGCCTCACTAACCAATGACGCGGTTCTATTGCGACACCAAAGAATTTTCTCAACGCGACCATTGAGACTAGATCTTTTCAAGAATGCCATCGGAACGGCCTTTCAAAGGCGGCTATTCATTCCCCTGCACGCGCTCCAATTCGGGATTACCGGCTTTAGTAAGGCCGACCAGGATTTCCGTAGCGACCGCCGTGCAGAACTCCCCGTGCAACGAAGCGACTGACAAATCATGCACCACCTCCGGATCATAGTCAGTCCCGTCTAGCCCGATCCGGTTCGTCGTCGCGCAAGCATCATGGGCAAGATAGGTATCGTATCCCAAGTTGCCCGCCATACGGGTTGTCGTCTCAACGCAGAAATTTGTGAAAAACCCCGCTATCACAAGCCGATGAACACCAAATTGGCGCAACCGCAGTTCGAGATTGGTTCCGACGAATCCGGAGTTCACATCCTTCGTTATTACGACCTCGTCATTGCGGGGCTCAAACCCATCAATCATGGCCCCGGTCGGAAGCGACAACTTCAGCGGCGATGATGCTTCACGTGAGTCATGCTTCGTAAAGAAAACCTTGAGACCCGCGTCTCGCCATGCCGCCAAGAGCGCCCGCATCTTATCTTCGGCTTCCGGATTGTTTCGCCGTCCGGTCGGTCCTCCCCAATGTTCCAGAACGTTCACACCGGTTTGCACGTCGATCAAAAGCAACCCGGCTTCTTTTCCAAACTTTTCCAACAATGAAACAACCCTTTCAAATCAGGCCCGCGCCGGTTCCTCCGTCTGGCCACCATCCGCGCGGTCCGCCCCCAACGCGTTCAGCGCCGCCTTTACGATCCCGGCCGCATCCAGGCCCGCCGCCGCAACCTGTGCCGCCGGCTTGTCGTGGTCAAGGAACATGTCCGGCATGTACAGAGTCCGAAGCTTGAGGTCGCCCAGCAGGTCGTTTTCGGTCAGAACATGCAACACCTGTGCGGAGAAACCGCCGATGGATGCCTCTTCAACCGTCACCAGAACATCGTGACCTTCCGCCAGTTCACGGATCAGCGCCTCATCGACCGGCTTTGCGAACCGAGCATCGGCGACAGTCGTGGAAAATCCGTGCGCGGCCAGATCGTCCGCCGCCGCCAGCGCATCCTGAAGCCGGGTGCCCAGCGACAGGATCGCTACCGTCTTACCTTCCCGCAGGACCCGGCCTTTGCCGATTTCCAGCGGCTGCGGGTTTTCGGGTATTTCTATGCCCACGCCCTCGCCCCGCGGATAGCGGATGGCTGACGGCCGGTCGTCGATCAGCTGCGCCGTCTTGACCATATGGGCCAACTCCGCCTCGTCCGACGGTGCCATGACGACAAAATCCGGCAGGCAACAAAGGTAGGAAAGGTCGAACGCCCCGCAATGGGTCTGGCCATCTGCGCCGACATAGCCCGCACGGTCGATGGCGAATCGCACCGGCAGCTTCTGGATCGCCACATCATGAACGACCTGATCGTAGCCGCGCTGAAGGAATGTGGAATAAATCGCGGCAAAGGGGCGATATCCTTCCGTCGCCATGCCCGCCGCAAAGGTCACCGCGTGCTGTTCGGCAATACCAACATCGAACGTGCGGTCCGGATGGGCCTTCTGGAACAGATTGACACCGGTACCCGACGGCATCGCAGCCGTAATCGCCACGATCTTGTCATCCTGTTCCGCCAGTTTCGCCAGCACCTGCCCGAACACATTCTGATAGGCCGGGGCATTCGGTTTCGGTTTGTGCTGCGTGCCCGTCAGGACGTCGAATTTCGCGACACCATGGTATTTGTCCGCGGATGCTTCGGCAGGTTCGTAGCCTTTGCCCTTTTGTGTGACGACATGGATCAGGACCGGACCCGGATCCTTCGCGGACCGGACGTTGCGAAGAACCGGCAACAGATGGTCCATGTTATGTCCGTCGATGGGTCCCACATAATAGAAGCCCAGTTCTTCGAACAGGGTGCCACCTGTTACGAACCCGCGAGCGAACTCTTCCGCCTTTTCCACCGCGCGTTCGAATTGGCGCGGGAATTTGACGGCGATCTGCTTCCCGATTTCCCGTAGGCTAAGGTACGATTTGGACGACAGCGTTCGCGACAGATAGGCGCTCATCGCGCCCACCGGCGGGGCAATCGACATATCGTTGTCGTTCAGGATAACGGTCAGGCGCGAATTCATCGCACCGGCATTGTTCATTGCCTCATAGGCCATACCGGCGGACATGGCGCCATCGCCTATGACGGCAATCACGTGGTTGTCGCCACCGGACAGGTCCCGCGCCACGGCCATTCCCAGTCCGGCCGATATCGAGGTGGAGGAATGCGCCGCGCCAAACGGGTCGAATTCGCTTTCTGACCGTTTGGTGAAACCGGAAAGCCCACCGCCTTGACGCAATGTATGAATACGGTCGCGCCGTCCGGTCAGAATCTTGTGCGGATAGCACTGATGACCGACATCCCAGATCAGCCGGTCATCCGGCGTGTCGAATACGGCATGGATCGCGACGCTCAATTCGACCACGCCAAGACCGGCACCCAGATGGCCGCCCGTCTTTGACACGGCTTCGATCGTGGCCAACCGCAGTTCGTCCGCGACCTGCGCCAGTTCCTGGTCGCTCAACCCCTTCAGGTCCGCCGGAAGCTCTATCCGGTCCAGAAGCGGCGTCGCGCTCTTACCTTCACTCATTCCATCCCGATCCCATACTTTGGCCGACTGGCCATTATATTCTGGTATTATTGCCAGAACCTAAACCGTAATCGGGGCGATCTCCAGGCGCAATCCCGGCCTTATTGCCGCAGGGATGCAGCGTAATTCACCCCTGCCCAGCAGTGGCTCTGGACGGATGACAGAAGCATACCCATCTAGGGGACGTCGGGGCTCCACCGCGGAGTGCCGGTAACATTCGGAACGATCATGACATCCAGATCAGGAAGCGCCTTAAATGCGCTTTTTGCCGCGACGCTCGTCGGTGTCGAGGTCTTTGCCGTTTTGGTCGCCCTGGATTGGGCAGTCCTAAGCCACTTTCCCCACATCCCGAACCCGGTTTTGATAAGCGCCGCAATTGCCGTGCCCTTTGCCGTCACAGCCATGTGGTACATGGCATGTCTGGCGTATCGCGCCGAGCGCACATTGGACATTTAGTTTGCGTTCAGACGCGGCGGCACGTCTTTACCGCGGCATGTTGAATGCCCGCGATCGAGTTGCCTGGGGTGGACCCAGCTTAACCGATCCGACGGGTGCGCGGTTACCACCGACCATAACCTTGAGCGAGCCTGCCTATTGAGGGGCCGGCAAATCGACATCCGTTCAGCGTAACCTTCTGCCTATTGCGCCGATTTCTCAGCTACCTCTTCCATCACGACCGCCTTTTTGGCATAAGGCACACCAATGGATGGAGAAAACGAGTGCCAACGCAATGCACACGATAAGCATGTGGTTTGTATGGGCAATTATTCGAAAAATACCTGACAATATTAAGTTTTCGGAAAGCATTCTGACCTTTAATTCCAGCCAGGCGGATCGATTGCCGCCTGACTACAAATTTGTTCCATAGAATATGAAAGACTGAAAAATATGAACGCTTACACGAACGGGGAACAAGCAATGGTATCTGACGAGACGTCCGAAGGATTGGATATGATGGATGCATTGAGTCGATCAACCGCATTCGTCGAATTTGATTCGAACGGAATTGTTCTGACTGCCAACGAAAACTTCCTGACTGCATTGGGTTATGAACTCGACGAAATTGTCGGGCGACATCACAGTATGTTCGTGGAACCAAGCCACGCCGAAAGCGATGAATACGCACATTTCTGGGAAAACCTTCGGCGCGGCCAAAACAGTTTGGGCAAATTCAGCCGGGTGAGAAAAGCCGGGGACGTTGTTTGGGTCGAAGGGTCATACAATCCGGTTATGGATCAAGACAACAAGACAAAAAAGGTCATTAAAATCGCGTCCATCATCAAAAACAGAATTCACTAAACAGCAGAATGGCGGATGGTGTTGCCCATGTTCACCGCCAGACCTGACAGCGCCGCGCATGCAATAATCCATATTTGTTGGTTCGATCCGTGCTAAGCCGCACTGGCGAAGTGCTGCGCCCGGCCAAAAATCGCCTTTGCACACGCGAAAACAGAGACCAACCTTCAGCCTTCAACCGCTGAAGGCGGGTGACTGAGCCGATATCATTTTCGCCGATATACACTTTTGCCGTCTGCGGGTCGATCAACCGACCGCCAAGCATGGCCTACGCGACCGCCGCGATAATCACGCCTAATGCGAGAAACACTCTGCGACCCCTCAACATTGGCGATAATCGTGTTTGATATTAAGCACTTACGGTAAAATTTGCGCGTTGTGTTAGTGACTTCGAAAGGTATTTGATCTTTATTGCGTACCGGGTGGGTTCATAACCGCATCGATGCAGACCAAATCGATCAAAATAAGAGAGAAGAGTTGTTATGAATGCACTCACCACCGAAGAACGTTTCATTTCCAACAACAATGCTTCCGAAGCATTGGAGAAACTGGAAGCCCTGAACCGGTCTTCCGCGTTTATCGAATTTGACCCGAACGGCAATATCCTTGACGCAAACGAGAATTTTCTGAAAGCCGTCGGTTATCGCCGGGACGAAGTCGTCGGTCATCATCACCGCATGTTCGTTGATCCCAACTTTGCGGAAAGTGCGGAGTACGCCCAGTTTTGGGAAGACCTGCGTCAGGGCAAATATTGCGCAGGGGAATTCAGCCGCATCGCAAAAGACGGCGCCGTTGTCTGGATCGAAGCATCCTACAATCCGGTGCTGGACCAAAACGGGAAGACCAAGAAAGTAGTCAAAATCGCGTCTGTCATTACGGACCGGATGAACAAGGCTGCGGACCTTCAGGGACAGGTGAATGCATTGCAGCGCAGCCAGGCCGTTATCCGGTTCGATATGAACGGAACCATCCTGGATGCGAATGAAATCTTCCTGAAGGTGGTCGGCTATCGTCTGGAGGAGATCAGGGGCAAACATCACAGCATGTTCGCAGGTCCCGGTGTCGCGGACAGCGCCGATTACAAGAATTTCTGGGCGGCCCTGAACCGCGGGGAATATCAAAGCGGCCAGTTTCAGCGTGTCGGCAAGGACGGCAAGGGCATCTGGCTTGAAGCCACGTATAACCCGATCCTGGACCCGAACGGCAAACCCTATTGTGTCATCAAATTCGCAACCGACCTGACGGCCCGCAAGGAAGAGAATGTGCGGCTGGCAAATGAGTTCCAGGAAAATGTCGGCGCCGTCGTTCTAGCGGTAAAGGGGTCGTCGGAACAAATGGAACAGACCGCGCAGACTCTATCGGCGGCGGCAGAAGAGACAAACAGTCAGTCCCGCACCGTCGCAACTGCATCCGAGCAGCTTTCGGCATCTGTGAACGAGATCTCGTCTCAAGTTGCCTCCTCCACCCGGATTGTCGAAGACGCGGTGACGGAAGCGCAGAACTCCCGGGAACTGGTGTCGGGGCTGGTCGATGCCGCAAAACAGATCGGCAGTGTTTCCGGACTGATTTCCGACATTGCCTCGCAAACCAACCTGTTGGCGCTGAACGCCACGATAGAAGCCGCCCGGGCTGGTGAAGCCGGGAAGGGCTTTGCCGTCGTTGCATCCGAAGTGAAAACCCTGGCAGCTGAAACGGCGCGCGCCACCGAACAGATCAAATCACAGGTCGCGGGAATCCAGGACGTCAGTCAGACGACCGCCGATACGATAAACAAGATCACGTCCGTCATCAGCCAGGTCAGTGAAATCGGTACCTCTATTTCCGGCGCGGTAGAGGAACAGGCCGCGGCAACGCGGGAAGTAGCATCAAACATTACCAGCGTTCAGGCCGCGGCCGAAGATACCGGCCGTTCGTCGGTAATGGTAGTGGACATGGCAAGGGATCTGACGGAACGGTCCGATGACCTGAACGAACGCGTGTCACGTTTCCTGGAAAAAGTGCGCGCGATGTAACGTCATCCACAGGGCGGGCGGCCCGGCATGGCCCGCCCGTCCCTTGACCTGGAAGATGGTCAGTGGGTGCGATCGACTACGAAACGGGCCAGATCACGCAAACGGTCCGCCTTTTCCGCAAAGGGTTTCAAGTGCGCGGCCGCCTGGTCGGCCAACCGGTTTGCCTGATCGCGGGCCTTTTCCGCTCCCAGAATGGACACGAACGTCGCCTTGTTCCGACCGGCATCCTTTTGTGTCGCCTTGCCGACCGTTTTCGCATCCCCTTCTACGTCCAGAAGGTCGTCCGCAATCTGGAAAGCAAGCCCCAGGTCATGGGTGTACCCGCGCAGCGCCTCTCTCGCGGAAAGTGGTGCCCGCCCCAGGATCGCGCCTGCTTGCGCGGAAAAATCGATCAGGCGCCCGGTCTTCAGCCGCTGAAGGCGGGTGATCGCACCGATATCGCTTTCGTCGACATCCACCTTCTCCGCCTTAAGGTCGATCATCTGACCGCCAACCATGCCATGCGCGCCCGCCGCTTTCGCCATGGCGGAAACAAGTTCCACACGCACGGACGGGTTCGAATGGGTGCTATCGGATGCCATGACCTCAAACGCCTGGGTCAGAAGCGCGTCGCCCGCCAGGATCGCCGTCGCCTCCCCAAATCTCTTGTGGACGGTCGGTTTTCCGCGCCGCAATTCGTCATCATCCATCGCCGGCAGGTCGTCGTGAACCAGCGAATAACAGTGGATCATTTCCACGGCCGCACCGGCGCGAAGGGCGGCATTTTCGGCCACGCCGAACAGCGATGCACACTGGACCACCAGGAACGGGCGGATGCGTTTGCCGCCGTCCAGGGTCGCATAACGCATTGCCTCGATAAGGTCCCGTTCGGGTGCCTGTTCAACCGGAATCATTCGGTCAAGCACAGTCTCCAGGCGCTCAGCCGTACGGGCCATGGCATCGGCAAGTGCGCCGTGAATGGGTTCGCTCATATTGTGGGGTACCGTCAGTTAAATTCCGCCGGCTCCGTGCCGACATTCCCGTCCGGGCCGACCGTTATCTTGTCGATCCGTGCCTTTGCCTGATCCAGCTTTTCCTGGCAATGACGCTTCAGCGCCATACCGCGTTCATAGGCGTCGATCGATTCTTCCAAATCGATTTCACCACCTTCCAGCCTGCGCACAAGGGATTCCAGCTCGGTCATCGCCTGTTCGAAAGAAAGGGTGGAGATTTCTGGCTTTTTGTCTTCGCTCATACCGGACCTTAACACACCTGAGTTCAAGAGCGCCCGAGTGTAGGGCGCGGTCGGGTCCGCACGCAAGTGAAGACGCCGACCGGTGCGGTCGAACCGCTGCAGCGGACACAACAAAACTCTTGGTCCGTCGCCAGGACGCGATATCTTCGAAGGATGTGCGAAATTCAATACATCAGATCAAGGGTGGGGTGATGATCCTTTATTCGCACCCGGCCTGCGCCGAACATGACATGGGCTTTGGTCATCCGGAACAGCCGGCACGGCTGGCTGCGGTTCTGAAGGCACTGGATGCGCCCGAATTTGCGGCACTGGACCGCCGCGAGGCACCGCAGGTCGACCCGGAGCGGCTGACGCTGATGCACCCGCAGTCCTATGTCGACCGGCTTATGGGACTGTTCCCCAAACAGGGCCGAATCCAGATCGACGCGGACACGGCAGTGAACGAAGGGTCGAAGGAAGCGGCCCTGCGCGCCGCCGGCGCCCTGATCGCCGCGGTCGATGCGGTCATGACGGGGGAATCGAATCGCGCCTTCTGCGCCGTTCGTCCGCCCGGCCACCATGCGGAACCTGATCAGTCGATGGGTTTCTGCCTGTTCAATAACGTCGCGATCGGTGCGGGACATGCCCGCGACGCGCACGGCCTGTCACGCGTGGCAGTCGTCGATTTCGACGTTCATCACGGCAATGGCACACAAGCGATGTTCCAACTGCAGCCGGACCTTATGTTTGCGTCTACGCACCAGATGCCGCTTTATCCCGGTACCGGTGCCGCAACCGAACAGGGCATTGCCAAGAATATCGTGAACGCCCCGTTGCCGCCCCATGCGGGGTCGGCGGAGTTCCGCCGGGCCTATCGCGACATCGTCTTGCCAAGACTTCGCGCATTTGCGCCCGAACTGATCCTGATTTCGGCCGGTTTCGACGCCCACCGGGACGACCCCCTGGCACAGATGGAACTGGTGGAAGACGACTATGATTGGGTGACGCGTGAAATCGTCGCCGTCGCCGACGAATGCTGTGACGGACGCATCGTATCCACGCTGGAAGGCGGCTATGATCTGGTCGCGCTGGGCCGTTCCACGGCCGCCCATGTCAAAGCGATGATGTCCTAGCGCCAATAATTTCACGAAAGATGATTCAAAAGCTCGCCATAGCCGCGATTTAGGAACATATAACGCCTATGAAAATACGAAATACGATCCGAGCGGCGCTCATTCTCACCTTTGGCGCGTTATGCGCCTCCCCCGCCCTGGCACAGGGCCAGGGGCCGGCACTGGTTGCCGTCGATACGGTCTCGGAAGAGCCCCTGTCCCAGACCGTACCGGTTTTGGGCCGGCTGGTGGCGATCCAGCGAGGGACGGTCGCGGCCCTGACCCGCGGACCGGTGTCTGAGGTTCATGTGAATGTGGGCGACCGGGTACGCGAAGGCGATGTTCTGGTTACGCAGGCTACAGATCGGCTTCAGCGGTCCCGCGATGTCGCCCAACAGGCCGTGGATGCCGCGCTGGCGGCTGTTGCGACCGCGCGCTCCCAGCTGGAACTGGCGGAACAGGAACGCGTCCGGCTGGAACGACTGCGCGGGTCTGCGGCGTTTTCCCCCGCAGCACTGGATGACAAGACATTCGAAGTCGCGGTCCGGCGCGCGCAGATCGGCGAAGCACAGGCAGAGGTTGCCCGCGCCCGCGCCCTTCTGGACGAAGCGCAGTTGGACGTGGATCTGGGTGTCATACGGGCGCCGTTCGATGGCGTCGTGATCGACCGGCACACAGTCCGCGGCAATTACATGAATGTCGGTGACCCGGCCGTCACGCTGATCAACGACACCTATCTGGAGGTGGAGGCCGATGTCCCCGCCCCACGGGTAGCGGGGCTGACGGAAGGCCGCGAAGTAGTGGTCCAGTTTGCAAACAACATTCGATACCGCGCGGAAGTCCGGGCGGTTCTGCCGGAAGAAAATGCCCTGACACGCACGCGTCTGGTGCGGTTCGTCCCGGAAATCGGCGGCGGCCTGGCGGTGGCGCCCGCGGCAGGGCAGTCCGTCACCGTTGAAATTCCGATTGGCGAGGAGCGGACCATCCTGTCGGTCCACAAGGACGCGATCCTTGCCCGCAACGGGCAGAATTCGGTTGCACTGGTGCAAGACGACATGACCATCGCAATGGTCCCGGTGCAATTGGGTGAGGCGGTCGGTGAGCGGTTTGAGGTTCTGGACGGCCTTGCCGATGGCGATCTGGTTGTCGTGCGCGGGAACGAACGTGTGCGCCCGGGACAGCCTGTCACCTGGCCCGGGGCCCCAGTTCCGGCAGCCCCCGAAGAGGAAGGCGCCGGCGCTGAAGAGGCCGCGCGCAGCGGCTCTTCCGGCTAAGGACGGATATAAACTATGGATTTGATCCGCGCCGCCATCAACCGTCCGACGGCCGTACTTTCCGCCGTCATCATGGCGGTGTTGTTCGGGTATGTGGCCCTGTCGTCCATCCCCATTCAACTGGCCCCGGATGTGAACAGGCCGGTCATCACGATCCGGACCAACTGGTTCGGCGCCGCCCCGGCTGAGGTCGAACGTGAAATTCTGAACGAACAGGAAGACGTCCTGAACGGGCTGGAAGGTCTGGAACGGATGACGGGGCTGGCCAACCACGGCTATGCCGAAATCGAACTCGAATTCATCATCGGCACAGACATGAGCCGGGCGCTTTTGCTGGTGTCGAACCGGCTGGACCGGGTTTCCAGCTATCCACCGGAAGCGGACGAACCCACCCTGGATACCGCAGGGTCGGAAGACAATCCCATCGCCTGGTTCCGCCTGCTGCCGGCAGAAGGCAACGACCGTCCGATGCACGAGTTCGGCGACTTTGCCGAAGACTATGTGAAGGCCCGACTGGAACGGGTACCCGGCGTCGGCGGATCGAACGTCTATGGCGGCGGTGAAGAGGAAATGCAGGTGCTGGTCGACCCGGTCCGCATGGCGGAGTTCGGATTGACGGTAACGGACCTGGTAAATGCGCTGCGCAATGCGAATGCGTCTATTACCGGCGGCGACGTGGATGAAGGAAAACGCCGCTATGTCGTGCGCACGGATAATGAATTCAGCAGTGTGGACCGGGTCGGAAGCGTGGTGCTTCGGACATCGACGGACCCGGCAACGGGCCGAATCGCGCGCGTCACAGTCGCGGACATCGCTGACATTCGGTTCGGGTACAAGGAAGCCACCGCCTATATCCGGTCGGACGGAATCCAAGCGATCGCCCTGAACACCACCCGGGAAATTGGCGCGAACGTCATTGAAACGATGGCGGGAATCCGGATTGCCGTGGATGAGCTGAATAACGGCATCCTGGCCGCGAACGGCCTGGTCCTGGAACAAATGTATGACGAGACGATCTATATCGACAGCGCGATCGAACTCGTCACCGGAAACATCTTCTACGGCGGGATGCTGGCGACGCTGCTGTTGCTGACGTTCCTGCGCAGTGCCCGTGCGACGCTTGTGGTGGCCTTGGCCATCCCGGTATCGGTCATCGCATCCTTCGTCGCCATGGCGGCGCTTGGCCGGTCGCTTAACGTCGTTAGTCTGGCTGGAATCGCCTTTGCCGTCGGCATGGTGGTCGACGCGGCCATTGTCGTCCTGGAAAACATCTATCGGCACCGGCAGAACGGGAAACCTGTGGAAATTGCCGCCTATCTGGGCGCAAAGCAGGTGTGGGGCGCCATTCTGGTATCTGCACTGACGACCGTGATGGTATTCATTCCCATCCTTGTGATGGAACTCGAGGTCGGACAATTGTTCCGCGACATCGCCGTTGCGATTTCGGTTGCGGTCATGCTGTCCCTTCTGGTTTCCGTCACGCTGGTTCCAGCGCTGTCCCGTTGGCTTTTGAAGACAGGAATCAGCGACCGCGGGAAACCCGCCCTGCCATTGCCGGGAATTGACCATCTGGGCCGGGGGTTTGTTCACGTCGTCATGTGGTTCACAGGACGGGTCGTACGAAGCCGTATGCTGGCAATTTTCATGGTCGTCTTCATGACTGTGGGCACTGGATTCGCCACCTACAAGATGCTGCCGGACCTGGAATACCTTCCGGAAGGCAACCAGAACTTCATTTTCGGAATCGTCCTGCCACCGCCAGGCTATAATCTGGGAACAATGACAGAAATGGCCGGCCGGGTGGAAGATGCCGTCCGGCCGCTTTGGGATTCGGAACGCCCGCCGATAGAAGAAGAAGCCGTGGATGCGCCGCCGCGCATGGACGCGTTTTTCTTCGTGGCGCTGAACTCGCGGACCTTCATGGGGGCCCGCGTCGTCCAGGAACAGGCAAATCGCGTGCGCGAATTGCTGCCACATCTGCAGAATTCGGTGTTCAGTGAACCGGGTACCTATGGTTTCTTCCGACAGCCGTCGATTTTCGGTCGCGGCATCGGTGGATCGCGGTCGATTGAAATCGATGTCCGCGGGCCGGATCTGGTCCAGGTGATGGAAGTCGCAAACCGCACCATGGGCCTGGTCGTCCAGGCATTCCCGTTAAGCGAAGGCAATCAGGTGCGTCCGAACCCCGGACTGGAACTGGGTGAACCGGAAGTGCGCGTATTGCCGGACCCGGTCCGGCTTTCCGACAACGGGGTATCTGCGACGGAACTTGGCCAGACCATCGATGCTTTCAATGACGGACTTCGCGTAGACGAAATTACCGTTGGCGGGCGCCTGATGGACCTGACTTTGATCGGCAATGTCGATGGTGTTGCGGCGACCCAGGGCGTGGGCAGCCTTCCTGTGGTCACACAGTCGGGTACGATCCTGCCGACCAGTTCGCTGGCGGAAATCGAAGTAACCTCCGGTCCATCGCAAATCCGCCATACCGAACGGGTCCGGACCGTCACGCTGGAACTCAGCCCCCAGGACAACATCGCATTGGGCGCGGCACTGGAAATTGTGCGTACGGAGATTTTGGACCGGCTGATGGAAGAGGGTCTGCCGCCAGGTGTTCAGTTGGAACTGTCCGGCACGGCAGACAAGCTGGAACAGACCTGGGGGGAAATGCAGTTCGACCTGCTGCTGGCGCTGGTTATCGTCTATCTGGTCATGGCGGTCCTGTTCGAAAGCTTCTTCTATCCTTTGATCATTGTCCTGTCGGTACCGCTGGCGATGGCGGGCGGTGTCGGCGGGCTTCAGGTCCTGAACCTTTATATTCAGCAGCCGCTGGACATGCTGACGCTGCTGGGCTTCGTTATCCTGATCGGGATTGTCGTGAACAACGCGATCCTGATCGTGCATCAGACGCTGTATCATCTGCGTGAGGAAGGGATGTCGCCGCAGGACGCAATCCTGGAAGCGACGCGAAACCGGATTCGACCGATCTTCATGTCGACCCTGACCAGCGTGTTCGGCATGCTTCCGCTGGTCATGCTGCCGGGTGCCGGGTCGGAAATCTATCGCGGACTTGGGTCCGTTGTTGTCGGCGGGTTGTCGCTGTCGGCCATCCTGACGCTGACGATCATTCCGCCGCTTCTATCACTTTTCCTGGGCTTGCTGGAAAGCGGACGCGACCCGGCGGACAGATCAACGTCACCCGAAACGGAGCCCAGCGCGGCTGAATAACCCGCCGGCAGCTGTTATTCCGAATAGCTTTCGACCGGCAGGCCGTGTGCTATCCAGCCGAGCTGGCGGCCACGGCCCAGCATTCCTTCACGGATGTTGTAAACGTTGGTGAAGCCGTTGCGCGCCAAATACCCGCTGGCCCAGGTGGACCGTACGCCGGATGCGCATATCAATCCGACAGGGGCTGTCCGGTCGCCATCCAAAGCAGACAGCACGTTTGCCAGAAATGCCTCCTGCCCAGCCGGATCATGCATCGTGATCGCATGGCCACCCTGCGGTATGCCGGTTTCCAGCCATTCCTCGGGCCGCCGAATATCGATCACGGTCAGCCCGCCTGCCTGCATCTGTTCAAAAGCGAGTTCGGACCCGATCACGCCATCTTCGGCGCGGCTGTCCGCAGCAGACGAAAGCGTAAGCGCCGATATGAAACAGACCAGCAAAACCGACTTTAGAACAAAGTGACGCATTTTCAGGACACCCGCGTTGACATGGTTTGATCACAGAATTTCCGATCCTTAATATGATATGCAATCAATTGGCTGCAAATCACTGCTTTTGGCGCGGGGGAAGGCCCGAAACCCGCGATAGCGACGAAGGCTACCGGCCAGCATGTGTATGTGATACCCTGTGTTACAGACTGACAGGCCAAACAGGACGATATGGCAGGAAAACTCTCTTCAACTGATGTCGAACGGCTGCTTACCGACCCTTCCGCAGAAAGCAGAGCGGAAGCAGCGGACAAGATTGCGTCCGAATTCGAAGGCGGCGGTCTTTCACAGTCCGAACGCGCCATCGCGGAAGATATATTCAAGGTCATGGTTCGCGACGCGGAAGACCGCGTGCGTGGCGCCCTGTCCCGCCATCTGAAAAATGCGCCGGACCTCAGCCGCGACATCGCGAAAACACTGGCCAGCGACCTTTCCGATTCGGTCGCCATACCGATGCTGCAGTTCTCTGACGCGCTTACCGACAGCGACCTGGTGGAAATCGTCCAGAAGCAGGGGGGTGCGCGTACCACCGCTGTTGCCCAGCGCCCGCGTATATCGGAAACCGTGTCCGACGCGATCGTAAGCCATGGCGATGAGGATGCGGTGGTTGCGCTTGTATCGAATGCGGGTGCCGAAATCAGTGAGCGGTCACTGGATCAGGTGGTGGAAACGTATGGCGAGTCGGCCCGGATGCAGGAACCGCTGGTCCATCGCCCGACCCTGCCGGTCACGATTGCCGAAAAGCTGGTCAACAAGGTCGCCCAGCATCTTCAGGATTACCTGGTGACGCATCACGAATTACCGGAACAGACAGCGGCGGATCTGATTCTGCAGAGCCGCGAAAAGGCGACATTGGGGTTAAGCGGCGGCAGCTCGGAAGAGGTGGCGGCGCTTGTCGATCAGCTCAAAAACAATGGGCGACTTACCCCGTCCATCGTCTTGCGTGCACTGTGCGTCGGCGACTTGAGCTTCTTCGAACACGCCCTGTCAGCCCTGGCCGGTGTTCCCGTCAACAATGCGCGTGTTCTGATCCATGACGAAGGCGCACTGGGTCTGAAATCGCTATATCAAAAGGCGGGCATGCCGCCGGGTCTTCTTCCCGCGTATCGTTCCGCCCTTGAGATGGTGAAGAACGCGGAAATGGAACGTATCGACGAGGATCCGGAGCAGCGGATGCGCCGCCTGCTGGAACATCTGCTGACCGAAAACGAAGATATCGTCGAAGAATTCGGTGTCGACAATATCGACTATCTGCTGACGAAGTTCGGCCGCCTGACGCAGTCGTCGCAGGCGGCCTGAAACCCGAAAGCGTTCTATCCCCGCATGCGTTCGGCCGCAGGGTCGAAAAGCGGTTCCGGCTGGATCGTCGCGGGCAACATGTCGCCGAATACTTCAATCCGGAACGCACCGTCCGACGTGTCGCCCGCCATGGCGGAAGGCACATATCCCATCGCAACGGATTTGTCCGCGTGATGGGCATACATGCCGGACGTGACATAACCGACGATCTTGCCGTCACGATAGATCGGCTCGTTCCCCATGACATCGCACTGTTTCGCCTCCACCGTGAAGGTGACCAGGCGCTTTTCCGGTCCGTCTTCCCGTTCCTTTGCAGCGGCATCACGACCGATGAAGTCGTTCTTCTTGAAGTCGACGAACCGGCCCATGCCGCACGCCTCCGGCCCGTATATCGGCCGATATTCGGTTGCCCAGGACCCGAAGCCTTTTTCCAGGCTCATGGACCGCATGGCGCGTGACCCAAACAGTTTGATCCCGAATTCAGCACCGGCCGCCAGAATGTCATCCCAAAGGCGGGCCTGGAATTCGGGCTTCACCCACATTTCGTACCCCAGATCGCCGGTAAATGTGACCCGTCCGACCAGGGCTTGAACCATGCCAAGTTCCATTTTGCGGAAGTCGAGGAATTTGAACGCGGCATTGGAGACATCTTCGTCCGTCAGCTTGGCCAGAACATCCCGCGCCTTCGGCCCGGCGATTGAAAGGCCGACCATTCCCATGCCATGCGGGTGGATCGAAACGCCCCCTTCGAACGGAAGGTGTTCTTCGAACCAGCGCATATGGTAATTCTCACCCGTTCCCGACCCGAAGATGAAGAAATGTTCGTCCGCCAGTTTGGCAACGGTGAAATCGCCGATGACCTTGCCGTTCCGGTTCAGCAACGGTGACAGGGTCATGCGTCCGGTTCGTGGCATCTTGTTCGCCAGAAGATGAGACAACCAGGCTTCGGCATTCGGACCTGTCACTTCGTATTTCGCGAAGGAAGAGATATCGCACAGCCCGACACCGTTTCTGACCGCGCGCACCTCTTCCTTGATCGGTTCGAACGCGTTTGACCGAAGGAAGGTGATGTTTTCGACCGGGTCCATGCCCTCCGGCGCGTACCAAAGTGCCTGTTCCATCCCGTAGGCAACGCCAAAGACGGCGTTCGCCGCCTTCTGGCGTTCATAGACCGGTGTGGTGCGCAGCGGCCGCGCGGCGGGCAGTTCCTCGTTCGGGAACCGGACCTTGAAGCGCCGGGAATAATTTTCACGCACCTTGGCGTTGGTGAAGGCCATCGTCGTCCAGTCGCCGTAGCGCGCTACATCCATGCCCCATATATCAAAGCCCGGGTCACCATGGATCATCCAGTTTGCCAGCGCCAGCCCGACACCGCCGCCCTGGCTGAAACCCGCCATGACGCCGCAGGCGCACCAGTAGTTCTTCAGGCCGCGGACCGGCCCGACCAGCGGGTTGCCGTCGGGTGCAAAGGTGAACGGCCCATTGATGATCTGTTTGATGCCGGTCTTCTGGAACGGCGGGAAATGGCGAAACCCGACTTCCAGCGACGGTGCGATGCGGTCCAGGTCTTCCTGCAACAACTCGTGTCCGAAGTCCCACGGGGTTTCCTTTGGTGACCAGGGCACGCAGGCCTTTTCATATGTGCCCATAAGCATGCCCTTGCGTTCCTGGCGCATATAGATTTCGCCGTCCGGGTCGACGACGTGCAGGACTTCCTTGCCGGTGGATTTGTTGATCTCCTCCACCTCGGGCATGTCTTCGGTGATCAGATACATGTGTTCCATTGCCAATACCGGGAGTTCCAGGCCAACCATCCGACCCACTTCCCGTGCCCAAAGGCCGCCGGCATTGACAACGTGGTCGGCGGTGATCGTCCCCTGTTCGGTCACGACATTCCATGTGCCGTCCTGTTCCTGAACCAGCTCGGTCACCCGGTTGCGAAGATAGATTTCCGCCCCCTGAATCTTCGCCGCCTTAGCATAGGCGTGTGTGACGTCCGCCGGCGCCAAATGGCCGTGCATCGGCGTGTAAAGCGCGCCCAGAAACTGGTCCGGGTCCATGATCGGCAGAATCGCCTCTGCCTCTTTCGGGGTCAGGATTTCAGTGTCGATACCCAGCAGCTTTTCCTGGGACTGCATGACCTTCAGGAGTTCCATGCGTTCCGGCGTACAGGCCAGGAAGACCCCGCCCGTCAGGTGAAAGCCCGTTGCCTGACCGGAAATTTCCTCAATCTCCTTGTAAAGCTCTATCGTGTAGGATTGCAGTTTCGCGACCTGCGGGTCGCCGTTCAGCGTATGGCAGCCACCCGCCGCATGCCATGTCGACCCGGACGTCAGTTCCGACCGTTCGATCAGGACCACATCCTTCCAGCCAAGCTTGGTCAGGTGATAAAGAACGGAAACACCGACAACGCCGCCGCCGATGACGACTGCCTGGGCATGAGATTTCATGGATCAGAACCTTCCGGAGCCTTGAGGGATAACGCATCAATCGGGCTAGAGAATGTCTTGCGTCCGCATGCGCGTGTTCTCACCCCGCGACCGGAACTGTTCTGGAATGACCGGCGATGTCGGAAACCGGGCATTGGCGTTCAGTTTGACGCGTCCTGAACAGAAACCGGTTCCGACACGCCGCAAACCGAATTGACCGGGAAAATGATTTGCTGAAAAGATTTTCACCATATTCGGTCACGTGGCGTCGCAGCGGCGCCCAATCAAAGGAAGCAATCAGAAATGCCGGACGATCCCTTTGTCATCGGGTCCAACCGCAAGATCGACCCCTATCGTCGGCGTATATCGGCCCTGGATGTCCTGCCGGACGGGTCTCCCAATGACTATGACCGGGTGGAAATCGGACCAAGCGATCTGGCCTTTGAGGAATGGCAGGCCGCCGTGCTGACCATTCCCAACCTGGTGGCCATCCGCGAATACCGGCTTCAGCGGCTGGTCGATGCAATCCGCGAACGCGATTATGCCGGCGTTTTGATGTTCGACCCGCTGAACATCCGTTATGCGACGGATTCGACAAACATGCAGCTTTGGGTCACCCACAACCCGTGCCGCGCCTGTCTGGTCCTGGCGGACGGATACATGGTCCTTTGGGATTTCCACAGTTGCGACCATCTGTCGGCGCATCTGCCGCTGGTTCGCGAAATTCGACATGGCGCGGACTTCTTTTACTTCGACGCCGGGGACCGTGCGGCCGAGCGGGCGAAGAAGTTCGCAGCGGAAATCGACAGCATCCTGCGCGAGCGGGTCGGTGAGAACCGACGGCTTGGGGTCGACAGGATCGAACTGGTCGGCGCCTGGGCGCTGGAAGAAGTCGGGATCGACCTGTTCGAAGGACAGGAGCTGACCGAACACGCGCGCAAGGTGAAGTCACAGGAAGAACTTCATGCCATGCGATGTGCGATCCATGCCTGCGAAGCATCCATGGACGCAATGCGTGCCATGGTCCGCCCCGGGATTACGGAAGTCGATGCCTGGGCGGAACTGAACCGCGCGAACCATGTTCGCGGTGGGGAATGGATTGAAACACGCATCCTGTCATCGGGACCGCGCACCAACCCCTGGTTCCAGGAGGCCGGCCCCCGTGTCCTGAAGGACAATGAGATTTTCGCGTTCGATACCGACATGGTCGGGGCCTACGGCATCTGTACCGATCTGTCGCGCACTTGGTGGATCGGCGACGGACGGCCCAGCGACGAAGCGCGCGAGGCGTATCAGGTCGGATACGAACATATCATGACGAACATGCAGCTTCTGAAACCCGGTGTGTCGTTTCACGACCTGATGGAAGGCGGCCACCGGCTGCCGGAAAAATACCGCGACCTTCGCTACGGCGTTAAGTTTCACGGTGTCGGACTGTGCGACGAATACCCGGCGATTTTCTACCCCGAAGACTGGGAAGCCGTCGGCTACGACGGTCACCTGGAAGTGGGTCAGTGCATCTGTGTCGAAGTCTATGCCGGCGCGGTCGGCGGCAGCTGCGGGGTAAAACTGGAAGATCAGGTTGTCGTCACCGAAGACGGGTTTGAAAACCTGACATCCTATCCATTCGACGACGACTTCCTGAACTGACCGGGGCCATTTACCGGAAAGCCGCGGCGGCCCGGCACAGGAAGCGAAGACGCGTCAGTCACAGGTCGACGCGTTCTTCCCCGACCGACATACGCTTTTTCTTGTTGAAGCGGTCGTCATAGATGGGGTTCTCACCGGTGGTCGGTCCCGGATACTGGACGATTAGGATCTCCCCGCCCTTTTCCGTCTTGAATTCGCCTTCGAAATGCGGGTCTGGGTGAAACAGCATCGTTCCCGGTCCGTGGACTTCACCGTCGATTTCGAACTCACCCTTCATGATGAACCAGACCTGGGCAAAACCATGGTAATGTTCCGGATGGTAGGCACCGGGCGCCAACCGCAGGATGCCGGCATTGGGTTCGGTCGGCCGTTCGGGGCGCGGGTGGAACAGCATCTTTCCGGTTTCACCCGGCCAGCGGATCGTTTCCCAATCCATGTCGTCCAGATGGCGCACTTCGTAGGGTAGGTGGTCCTTTCGCGATGCTTCGCGCGTTGTCGTGGCGTTACTTGTCATTCGCCTCCTCCGTTCCTTTTTCTTCCGTTGCCGTTACCGGCCGCCACCATTCCGGTGCCGCCGGGGCGCCGACATGGGTGACGGTCATGATGACTTCGGCGGGTGTATCGCCCGCATTGCGGGCCAGATGCGGCTGTCCGGAATCGATCAGGATGCCGTCCCCCGGCCCAAGGCGATGCTGTTCATTTCCGACCAGAAAGTCGATTTCGCCGCCAAGCACGAAACAATGTTCCTGTCCCGGATGGGCAACCCTTGTTTCCATTCCGTTTTGTGCCGGAAAAACGAGATGGAAAATTTCCATGTCATCTTGCAGCGCACCGCCCGCGAGATGGCGATATCGATAGCCGGTTGCCGTCACCTCCCCCGGGTTACCGTTCGAAGCGCGGTGCAGCGTGACCATGCTGCGGGGCGGCTTGCCTTCCTGCGCGAACATGTCCGACAGGTCGATGCCCAGCGCCTGACATATGTGGATCAGGTTCGCGATGGAACATGCAGCATGTCCCCGTTCCAGACGGGACAGAAACCCTTCCGACAGACCGGACAGCGAAGCGAGTTCGCTCAAAGTCAAACGCTTGGTGTGGCGTTCTTCACGCACCCGGTTTCCGATCCGGGCTGTGACGGCATCTATGTCAGCGTCGTTCATACCGGCATCGGATCATGAATTTTCATCTGATGCAATTTAATTTGTCTAATATGAAAAACAATAAAATGCCGTTGAGCACCTACCCGCCGGGAAAGGCATCGCCCAGCCCGGCAAAAGGATCCGGGTCGTCCTCTTCCCTCTTAAGACCGGCGACAGACTGAACTTCATCCAGGATTGCCGGCACATCGTCCATGGTGGCTTCCAGAAAGAACCGCCCGCCCGGTGCGATTCGCATCGCGGGGCCTTTAAGGCAGCGGTTCAGGCAATGGATGCGTTCGACCTGTGCCGCGATCCCCCGCTGTTTCATGCCTTGTTCCAACGCGACCGCCAGTTGCTTGGACCCGCGATCCCCGCCGCAGCAGGGTTTGTTCCCGCCGATTGGATTCACGCAGACCAGAAGCCGGATGTCCTTTTCCGCATCAGTCACCGGCAATCACCCCCGCATGAACCCACCAGTTTGCCGCCTGCTGTGCCGTGCGCAGCGCATCCGATGCGCGCTTGGCGGTGGCGGCATCGTCGAAAAGACCAAAACAGGTGGCACCGCTTCCCGACATGCCGTGAGCGCGAACGCCCGGCACACCCTCCAGGGAAGCCAGTACCACCCCAATTTCCGGACATTCGGATATGGCGGGGGTCAAAAGGTCATTGCCGACCTGATCGACCGCGATGCAAAGACCGCTCAGTGTCGACAAGTCCGGCAGATCATCAGGCATGGGACTGAACGCTCCATCCCGGCGTTTGAAAACAGCGGCCGTCGAACAGGGAACCATGGGATTTACCAGAACGATCCCGCATTCAGGCAGGCGCAGCCGGTCCACCCGTTCGCCGATACCGCGCATTCGGCAGGCGCGGCCTTCCAAACAAACCGGAACGTCTGCGCCCAGCATTAACGCAAGCGACGCCAAATCCGTGCGCGACAAGCCTGTCTCCCACATACGGTCCAGCAGCAACAGCGTCTGTGCGGCATCGCTGGACCCGCCGCCGATCCCGCTTGCAACAGGCAGATTTTTCGTCAGGCGGATTGCCGCCCCTTCCCGCCCCGCAACCGATTGGCGCAGAATTTGGGCCGCCCGGAAGACCAGGTTTCCTTCATCAACCGGCACCCCCGCGGCAAAGGGGCCGTCGACCGCAAGGGTGACCTCTTCCGCAGGCATGACGCTTATTCGATCACCGAAATCGGTAAAGGCGACGACGCTGTCCAGCAGGTGATACCCGTCGGACCGGCGGCCGGTGACCGCCAGCGTCAGATTAACCTTTGCGGGCGCAAGTGCACCCTCATATTCCATGGCATGGTCCATTAGAGGTGCATGGGTCAGCCGTCACTGTCCCCTTCGACCGCGTCCAGACCCTCCTCAAGCTTTCGCTCGATCGTCTCCCGCAAGTCATCGTCCGGATCCTGGCTCAACGCGCGTTCCCATTGATATCGCGCTTCAAACCGCCGCCCGACACGCCAATAGGCATCTCCCAGATGGTCATTCACGATGGCATTGCCCGGTTCCAGTTGCACCGCGCGTTCAAGCTGAAGCACAGCCTCTTCGAACTGACCTACGCGATAATGTGCCCATCCCAGACTGTCGACGATGAACCCGTTGTTGCGCTGCTGTTCAACCGCCTCGCGGATCATTTCCATCGCTTCGTCGATATTCACACCCTGGTCGATCCAGGAATAACCCAGATAGTTCAGAACCAGCGGATCGCCCGGGTTGAGTTCCAGCGCCTTCTTCAGGTCCCGTTCCGCTTCTTCCCAGCGACCGGTCCGTTCCAGCGTGATGCCGCGGCTGTAATAAAGGGCCCAATCATCCGGACTGTTGCCATCGACCCGGTCAAGCGCCCGATCGTAATAGTCGTAGCCTTCTTCAAACCGATGCCTGAGGCGCATCAGGTATCCCAACTGGCGCAGGGCTTCCACATCATCGGGATTTTCTTCCGCCAGCGCCTCAAGGTGTTCGACCGCTTCATCGTCACGCGACAAACGGATAAGATTTTCCCCGATTGCAATGCGTGCATCCCAGTCATAGACGGATGCCGGGTCGACCTGTGCCAACTCATCAATTGCTTCGTCGAACCGGTCGACGCTTTCCAGGACCGATGCCGCGATCATCCGGCCCAGGTCGTTGCCGGCATCCATGTGGACGCCCAAACGCGCATATCGCAATGCGGTTGCGGGTGCTTGTCTTCTGATCCGCAGCGCAAGGTCGGTCATGGCGTCCGATATTCCGGCGGCCGGCCCATCGACCATCGGGGGCAGTGTCTCATCCGCGTCAAGTGCCGCCAGATCCCGTTCCACGACCAAAAGCCCCGGATGCAAGACGGCCAATTCTTCCAGGATCGCGTGGGCATCTTCCGTTCGGCCCTGCGCGTCATAGGCGCGAACCAAAACCCGCAGCGTGCCGACACCACTGTCAGGGATCGCATCCGCATATTGCGCCAGCACAGCTTCCGCCTCGTCCGGCTGACCCGCATGCAGAAAGATCAGTCCCGCATGGTAGTTCGGAAATTCGGGCAATTCGTTTTCTTCGCGAAGTGGTTCCAGCGCCTCAATCGCGACGGCGGTATCGCCCAGCGCCATCAGCGACCAGGCGCTGATCACGGGCACGGCAAAGCGGGCAAGAAGCGTCGGACGGGATGAATTGACAAGGTTCAACACCCCTTCCCAATCTTCCTTGCGGACGGTGTCCGCAACCAGCGTAAGCGTGGCAATGTCCGTTTCCGGCGGATAGACGGCGACCTGATCGCGGGCCAGATCGACCGCGCGTTCCATTCGTCCTGCATTCAGATTGGCAAGCAGACCGCGCCGCTGCAGAAGCGGGTCGTTCGGTTCCACTTCCAGCAGACGTTCCAGCAAGTTCGCCGCTGTTTCGAAATCCGATATCTCCTCCGCGTATCCGGCGCCGATATAGGCGCCGTACAGCGACGGCGTGCTGGCCGCCGAAACATTCGAATTCACGATTGCGACGGCGCCGGCAAGAAGCCCGGCTGCAAGATGCCGCCTCATGCGTTTCGAACCGGCTGTGCCAATCGATCTTCCGATGCGTCGCGTCACGAAAACCCTCATCTTGCTTGATTTTTGATCTGTCCCAGACGGCAGAATCAATGGAAGTTTAGAAAAATGATCAGGCAAGACTGCGCGATCCGGCTTAGCTTGCCAACCTTTCGGATGGGGGACGCAACCGGATTGTTCAATTCTGCCAGTTCTCCACAACGACAAGAAAATCACTATGGAGAGTAAATTCAACGACATGACGGAAAAAGGGTAGTGCTTACCTCGTGCATTCGTTAAACCAAAGTAGGGGCAATCTGAAAATCCGAACATCGCGAAGAAGCTTGGTTTTCTGGACCCCGCAGTACTGGGCTGAATGCCCATAGGAAATGGGAATGCGTGTATCGCATCTCTTGTCGTGGGCCGCACTTATCGCGGTTAGCTGCTTCGGCGGCCCATTTGACATGCCTGCATTTTCCCAAACTGCACAATCCCCCGAAACGCTCGACGGTCAGGTAGAAACGGAAGACACATCCGCCGCCGGGTCCGAAGCGATGGACCTGGAAGCGTTCATCGTTCAGACAGTCGAAAACCACGACCGTCTTTTGGGAAGCGAGGCCAGCCTGACCGCCGCGCAGGAACGGTCGATCGAAAGCCTGGGCGCCTGGTACCCGACGCTGGACTTGACCGCGAACCTGGAACGCTACCGTCTTCAGCGTTCGCAGACCCAAAGCACCATTCACCCGGCGCGTGAAGTGACCGCGACCATAACCCAGTTGCTTTGGGATTTCGGATCGACGAATGCAACAATCGAAACATCCCGCCTGGAACATGTTCAGGCGGAACTCGGCCTGGTCCAGACCCGTCAGGACCTGATCGCAGAGGCGATATCCGCCTATATCAACCTGATCCGAAGCGCCGACGTCGTATTGTTCGCCCGCCGGTCGGAAGAAAATATTCGTCGTCAGACGGGCCTGGAGGAAGCGCGGATCGAAGCGGGATCGGGCCTGTCCACCGACCTGTTGCAGGCGAAGACACAACTTGCCGGCGCACAGGCAAGACGGGTCGATTCCGAGGGACAGTTCGAAATCGCGCTCAACCGCTATCGCGCTGTGTTCGGCGATGTGCCGGGTGACCTGGACGCGCTGCCGGGACTGGACCTGAACCGGGACTATATTCCCGGCAGTCTGGAAGAAGCACTGGAGCTTGCCTATCTGGGCAACCTAGACCTGCGCCTGACCAGCCTGGATCTGTCTATCGCGCGACAGGCCAGACTGGGCACGATGGCCGATGCGTTCGCGCCGACGTTCGAGCTGATCGGCGAACAGACGATGCTGGAAAACGACGGCGGCACCGCCGGTCGGCGCGTCGAACAGTCGATCAAGCTTGAATTAAGCTTCCCGTTCAACCTGGGCTTTACATCCATCAATACTCTGCGCGCGGCTCAAGCCGACGTCGTGTCTTCCAGTCGGGCCATGGGCGACCTGGAACTCCAGGTTGAAGAGCGGGTTCGCAATGCCTGGACCCAGTTTCAGACCGCCCAGCAGCGTGCGGGTTACCTGTTCGATCAGGCCGGAATCGCACGGGCCTTTCTGGAAGTCGCCGTTCAGGAACGCCAGCTTGGTCAACGCTCGCTGATCGACGTCCTGTCCGGGGAAACATCGCTCATCAACGCCCAAAGCGATGCAATCGCTGCCGAGGCCGAAGTGTTACTGGCAATCGTCGAACTGCTGGCCGCCTCAGGCAGCCTAGATTATGGCGTCATCCGCACCGTGGAACGGGCAAACCGCGAAGAGATGCTGGAACCGATCGCTGGCCTTGGCGCCATCACCGCGCCGGACCCGGTCATGAATCTGCTGGGGCCGATCGGGGAAGACGGCGGCATCCTGGACCCATCCCAGATGCTGGGTACCGGGCAGGGCATATCGCCGCCGCCCGGCACAGGTGATGGTCTGGCCCCGCTTCTGGATCCGAATGCACCGCTTGACCCGACCCAAACCCTGGACCCGGGCACAACACAGACGACACCGCTGCAACCGTCTCCGGCACCGGACGAACCGCCCGTGTCTTCGCTGGAGCTGGAGGGCGGCGCTGCGAACGATCCGGATGCCCTTCGCAATTCATTTGAATCCGCGCCCAGCTTCGGCACGGACCCCGTCGAACCCGTCGATCCGCCCCAGACGCCTGCCGATGCCGCACCGATCGAACCGGAAGTGACCCCGCCGGCCGATTCCACTCAGTTGCCGGGCGGCGCAGCGGAACTCCCATTCCCGAACCCACCAGCGGCGCCGCCGCGCTCGTCCCGGGCACCCGCCGCGGCGGACGTTCTGACCGGCGGCACGCAGGAACCTGACCAGCCGGAGGCACCGGTATCGGATCAGCCGTCAACCCCCGACGCGTCGCCACCGGTATCCGAACAGCCGACGGAGACCGACCTCGACAACCCGCTCTTCGATTGGGCACAATAAAAATGGATTTTCATTCCTGCGCGGTGCCGGTTGCATTTCGCATGACCATCCGCCAGTGAGGGGCAAGACTTGCGTCCATGATTGAACTGCTGAACAGACTTCGGCGCAGGCCCGGCCAGTCCGCGATGATGGTTCTGGCGTCGATCCTGATCAATGTTCTGGGACTGGCTTCTTCGCTTTACGTCATCCAGGTTCTGAACCGCTACGTCTCTCACGGTGTCGATTCCACCCTGATCACGCTTACCGTCGGCGTGGTCGCGGCGATCATGTTCGAACTCGGCTTTCGCTGGAGCCGTATGCGGCTTGCCGCCAGCGCGTCGGGTGAACCGGACTATAACCTGGGCGTCGGCGCGTTCGGCGTCCTGACGACGGCAAAACTTGCAGCCCTGGAAAAACTACCGGCCGGTGAACGGCGCGAGGCCCTGGCCGGGATCGAACAGGTCGAAGCCGGATATGCCGCACCGAACCTGACGGCCTGGCTGGACCTGCCGTTCGCTCTTCTGTACGTGGCAGCGATTTATCTTTTCAGCCCGGTCCTTGCGCTGATCGTGCTGATCGCGCTGTGCATCGTCGCCGCGATGGGTATTGCAAGCCAAATCGCCCTGCGCCCGCTCGCGTCGAAAATGACCGAACATCAGTCCATCGGCCATGGTCTTATCAGCACAACGACGTCAATGGCCGAAAGCGTCCGTGCGTTCGGGGCCGGACAGAAACTGATCGCGGATTGGGCCAACAACCTGTCGGCCGTGCAGGCACTGCGCCGGCGTCTTGCCCGCCGACAGGGCGTCATTCAGTCGCTGACGCAAAGCACGCAGGGACTGATGAGTGCGGGTGTCATATCGGTAGGCGCAACGCTGGTGGTAGCCGGCGAGTTGGATGTCGGCATGATGATCGGGGCAAACCTGCTGGCGGCGCGGGCACTGCAGCCCGTGACCCGGTTTGCCCAACTTTCGGAAGCAATCGTCAAGTCACATCAGGCGGCCGAACGTGCAAAGGCACTAGTAGCCCTGCCCGTGGAACCGGGGGAAGGCGCAGCCCTGCGGGAATATTCCGGCAAGCTGGAATTTCGCGACATCGCCTATACGCCGCCCGGCGCCCCTGCCCCATTGTTCGAAGATTTCTCCCTGACGCTGAAGCCGGGATCTGTTGTCGCCATTGTCGGGCGCAACGGGGCGGGCAAGACGACCCTTGCGCGGCTGATCACCGGTCTCATCGACCCGGATCGCGGACAAATTCTGGCCGACGGTGTTGACCTTCGGCAACTGGTGCCGGGATGGTGGCGCGGCCAGCTGGTCTATCTTCCGCAGGAACCGACCTTTGTGAACGCGACCATCCGCGACAATCTAACGATGATCCGTGAAGACCTGACGGACGAAGCACTGGAAGCCTTGCTGGAACGCAGCGGCGCCGATCGGTTCGTACACGAAACCGAACATGGCCTGGACACCATGATCACACAGAACGGCATGACGCTGGCCCGCGGTGTCAGGCGCCGGCTGGCGGTGGCACGGGCGCTTGCGACGGGCGGACGTCTGGTCGTCTTTGACGAGCCGACCGAAGGCATGGATGAAGAAGGCGTACGTCAGATCTATGAGACGCTGGTCCAGCTGGCGCGGGCCGGGCGGACAATCCTTGTGTCGTCCCACGACCCGCAGATCATTCGCGGCGCGCAAATCCTCATCGACCTGGACAACAAGCCGCGCCCCGCCATCCGCCAGTTGCCGCAGGGCGGCACATCAACTGAATGGCAGGCCGGCGCCGGGGCGTCTTCGGAGTCCGGTTCATCAAAATCCGCGCCCGTAAAATCGGCGCCGGCGAAACCGGCAAAGGCCGCCGCGGCAAAGAAAGCCGCAGCCAAAGCCCCTGATCCGAGGGCAGCCGAATGACGAAAGAGGCACCGGCAGGACCAATCCAGGATTCAGGAAAAGGAACCGTATCCTTTATCCTTTTGTCGGCGGCCTTCCTGTGCGCGGTCGGCGCCTGGACATGGTACGGGACGCTGGACATCGTCAGTGCCACCATCGGCGAAGTGGTACCGGGTTCCAGGGTTCGCGAAATTCAGCATCTGGAAGGGGGGATTGTCGCGGACATTTTGGTCCAGGAACGGGAGGTCGTGTCCGCCGGCCAGGAACTGATCCGTCTGGATCCGACCCAAATCGATGCCGAAGTGGCGGAACTGCGTGCGCGCCTGGTGGGATTGCGGATCGAGGTCGCACGCCTGGAAGCTGAGCTTTCCGGCAGCGATACCCCCGCCTTCCCGGACGACTTGCTGCAAACGGCACCACAACAGATCGAAGCCGCACGCCGGCTGATGGAAACCAGGCGGCGGCGGCTGGCAGCGGAGTTTAATGTCCAGCGCCAGTTGATCGCCCAACGCGAACAGGAAATCGCCGAAGTCAACGCTCGCCTGTCGACGGCAGAGACGACGCGTGCCTTCCTGGATGAACAGATCGGCATTTCCGACACCCTACTGCAGCAGAATATTACCAACCGGATGACACACCTGAATCTTCTGCGGGACCTGGCGGTCCTGGACGGTCAGGTTCAGGAAGACCGCGCCATCCGGCGGCGTGCCGGCGCCGGCCTGGAAGAAGCCCGGGCGCGCCTGTCGGAAATCGCGGAACGATTTTCGGAAGAAGCCCGCGCGCAATTGAGCCAGGCAAACCGCGAGCTTGAGGAATTGAGCGAACGCCTTCGCAAGTTCGAAGACAGCCAGGCAAGGATGGTCATCCGTTCGCCGGTGGCGGGTACCGTCAACACCATTGCCGTCAGCGGTGTCGGCGGCGTCATTGCGCCCGGTGACGTTGTGATGGAAGTCGTGCCACTGGATGACACACTGGTCGTCGATGCCCGTCTGCCGTTGGAGGATATTGGATTCGTTCGACCCGGTCTGCCGGTTCAGCTTACGCTAACCTCTTCCGATGCAAGCCGTTTCGGGAACCTGGACGGTACCGTCGTCGGCGTCAGTCCGGACGCGCTTCTGGATGAAGAAGGCGTCCCTTACTATTCCGTACGCATCGAACCGATTGAACAAAGTTTTCATGACGGAAGCCTGGAATACCGGCTTTACCCGGGTATGCGCGTCGCCAGCAGCATCATCATCGGCGAACGCCGTATCGCCCAATATATTCTGGACCCTTACGTCAGTGCGATGCGCGCCACGATGCGGGAACGTTAACAAAATCTAGAAAAAATTATATACAATTTTAACCAAACACACATTAATTACTGGGAAAATATTAATTAGCCCCCAGATATGAGTCGCAATTTTCGCCTAATTTGGGCAAAATGCCTAGGATTCCGAGGCGCGGCAATGGGCAGGTCCGTTCGTTCTTGGGAGAGAGGGAAGAACAATGTCTGACGACATCCAGACCGCAGCCGACGCCGGGTTGTCGGTAAATCTACCGCAAATCACGCTCGAACAGCTTGAAGGCGTGTTGGGCGCGATCTCCTCAGGCAGGAACCCCGAAGCAGAACTGGATGCAGTGCACCAGTCGATCACACAGCAGATCATCGATCAGGGAGGGGACCCGGGCGCGGCAGACGCAGCGGCAAGCGCCTTCACATCGACGCTTCAGGAAGAGCTTTTCAACGGCGGACAAACCCTGACCAGTGCGGCCGACTATGCCCAACGATCCATGGGCCGCACCTTCGAAACCTACGACCCCTCCACATCCCAGCTTTCCGCGACGGACGCGCTTTTCAACGCGATTGCTTCCGGCGAAGGCATCGAAGAGGCGGTTGCCCGCGCCGTGCGCGAGATGTCCGAACAAACCGGATCCGACGACAATACTCTGGCGGTTGAACAGGCTTTCCTGGACGAACTGCAGGCGTCCCTCTCCCGCGGTGAATCCCCGGATCAGGCCATGGCGAATGCCTCCAACGTCGCGCAAAGCACGTCCGATGCGCTGGCCGACGCCACGGTCCCGGTTGAAAACCCCATATTGCAGGCGCTGGCCGGTGGCGGCGATGTTGACGACGCCATAAATGACGCAATCCAGCAGTCGGGCGGCGATGCGGACGCCTTTGTCGACCAATTGGAAGCATCCCTGGCCGGCGGTGAAGACGCCGATGATGCGCTGAACACGGCGGGGCAGACTGCGAATGACGTTGCCCAGGCCCGCAGCGACGCGGAAGTTGAACTGAGCGCGGCGGACCGATTGGCTCAGGCGCTGGCGAATGGCGACAATGTTGCAGAACAACTGGCGGAAGCCGGGGGCGGCGAAGCATTCGCCAATGCACTGGAAGATGCGCTGGCGGGCGGGACCGATGCGGGCGCCGCCATGCAGCAGGCCGACCAGGCCCAGCAACAGGAACAGCAGACCGCTGAACAGCAATCGGTTCCGCTGTCCGCGGCTGACCAATTGGCCGCGTCCCTGGCGTCAGGCCAGGATGTAGACCAGGCGATTGAAAATGCCGGCGGCGGTGATGCGTTCGGCGATGAAATGATCAACCAGCTTGCAAGCGGAGCCGATGCCGGCGACGCGATGCAGCAGGCGCAGGCTGCGCAACAGACCGCCGATTCCACGGCAGAGCAGCAATCCGTCCCGCTTTCCGCCGCCGATCAGTTGGCGGCGTCCCTGGCGTCTGGTGAAAACGTCGATCAAGCGATGCAGGACGCGGGTGTCGGCGATGCCGGCGGGGACGAGATGATGAATCAGCTCGCCAGCGGAGCCGACGCGGGCGAAGCAATGCAAGAAGCCGCTGCAACCCAGCAAAGCGCAGATGCGACTGCTGAACAGCAGTCGGTTCCGGCCGACGCTGCGGTCCAGGCCCTGGCGCAGGGCGGCGATGCGGTTAACGATGTCGATGTATCGGGCGCAATTGCCGATGCGACCGGTGAGGTAAACCCGCCGTCCAACGAAGCGGCCCAGCAGACGCAGACCGCGGAAGCCGGGGGCGAGTCTACCGATGGCGGCGAAACCCAGGCCGCGCCGCAACAACAGGCTGCGGCCGAACAGTCCGGCGAATCAGAAACCCAACAGCAGACGGCTGGCGGCGGGTCAGAAGAGTCCGGACAAACCCAGGAACCCCAGCAGACCGCGGCGGCCGAGCCGGAACAGACCGGCGGCACGCAGGAAGCGGAACAAGGCACGTCAGCCGAAGCAGAGCCGGCCACGACGACTGAAACCGAACAGGCCGAACAGACCCAGGAGCCGCAGCAGCAGACCGCGGCGGAATCCGAGACCGAGACCGAGACGGAAACACAGACCGCGCAGTCGACCGAGGAAGCCAATCAGGCGCCAGGCGGCGAGGAAACGACCGAGGATGTTGCCCAGGACGGCCCGACGGAAGAGGGCGTGACCGAAGAAATCCAGACCGCGTCCACCGGACAGTCTGAAGAAGGTCAACAGGGCGATGCCGAAAATGGGCAACCGGCCCAGGGACAAGGTGAGCAGCAGAACCCGGGCGGCCTTACCGATGCGGAAATTGATGCGCTGGACGATGTCGCGACAGCCGCCGGCGGCAATGCCGGCGGCGGCAATACCGGCCCATCCGGACCGGCCCCGAATTTCCAGAATTCACTGAACCCCGGTCCTTTCGGCAATACCGGTTCGACCACGCCGACGGGCGGCACAGGCAGCGGGGGTGCGACGCGCCCCACCCGCGATACTTCCAGCCGGGACAATGACACGACGACGGGCGGTGCGGGTGACGATGACATCTTCATCAACACGGCGCCGACCGCCAGCGCCGATTCCGGCGCCGGTCACGAAAATGAGACACTGACCATAAACGTCCTGGCGAACGACAGCGACCCCGACGGCGACTCGCTTACGATTTCCAGCGCGACGGTGGAGGCAGGCAAAGGGACCGTCGCCATTTCCGGTGGTACCATCGAGTTTGATCCCGGCGCGGATTTTGACGACCTGGACGATGGTGACACCGAAGACGTCACCATCACCTATACAGTCAGCGACGGGGCGGGCGGCAGCGCGTCCAGCACGGTTCTGGTAACCGTCACAGGCACAAACGATGCACCGGTTGCGGTCATCGATGCCGACAACGTGACCGAAAACGGTAGCGTTCTGGTGGATGTCCTTGCGAACGACACGGATGTGGACGGCGACGACAATCCGACCAATTTCACCCTGACGAATGTCAGCGTTCCCGCCGGCCAAGGCACGGTTTCGATCGAAGGAAACCAGGTGCGGTTCAATCCGGGTGCTGATTTCGAAAGCCTGGATGTCGGCGACACGCAGGTCGTCGCAATCACATATACGATGCAGGATGACAGCGGCGCGGTTTCGACCGGCACGCTTAACATGTCCGTCAATGGTATGAACGACGGCCCGGTAGCCGTCGCCGACACGGCAGGCGGCACGGAAAATCAAGAGCTTACGATCGACGTCCTTGCCAATGACACGGACATTGACGGTGACGACAGCCCGGCCAATTTCACCGTCACGAACGCCAGCGTCCCGGCCGGCCAGGGCAGCGTCACAATCGTCGGCAATCAGGTTGTGTTCAAACCGGGCACGGATTTCGACGATCTGGACGCGGGCGACACGGCAACCGTCACAATTTCGTACGATATGCAGGATGATAGCGGCGCTGCATCCTCCTCGACGGTTACCGTGACCGTGACGGGGACAAATGACGCGCCGGTTGCGGTCGCGGATACCGGCGGTGTCGGCGAGAACGGTACGCTTCTGGTCGATGTCTTGGCCAACGATACGGATGTCGATGGCGACGATAACCCGGCCAACTTTACCCTGACGAACGTCAGTGTCCCTGCCGGACAAGGGTCCGTGTCTATCGAAGGCAATCAGGTCCGGTTCAATCCCGGCACCGATTTTGAGGCGCTGGACGATGGCGACACACAGGTCGTCACCGTGACCTACACCATGCAGGACGACAGCGGCGCCACCGCGACCGGGTCATTGGACATCACGGTTTCGGGTGCGAATGACACCCCGACGCTTTCGGTCGGCAGCGGCGATAGCGACACCGGCACGGTGAACGAAACCGATGCGACGAATTTGACGACCGCGGGCACCTTGAGCGTGGAAGACGTAGACCCGTCGGACACGGTATCTGTCAGTGTGACGGGGGTATCGGCATCCGGACTGACCGCCGACGTCCCGATTCCCAATTTCATCCTGCAATCCATGATGACGGTTGACGCCGGCGACGTCATTGGGGCCGGTGAAACCACGGGAACCGTGAACTGGAGCTTCAACAGCGGTCTGGAAGCGTTCGACTTTGTCGGCGAAGGACAAACGCTCAACATCGCCTATACGATCGAGGTATCCGACGGAACGACGTCCAGCACGCGAACCGTCACGGTATCCGTCACCGGCAGCAACGATGCGCATATCGTCACCGGCGATATCGACGCCGGCAGTTTCACGGACAATGCCGGAACGCAAACGATCGACCTTTTCCAGAATGTCCTGGACATCGACGACAATGCCGCCCCGACGGTTGAAGATCTGGTTGCGTCCAACAGCAACGGCGACCGCGCCCTTGTCGAAGGAACGCATTATTCAATCAACGCAAATACGGGCGCCTTGCGAATCTTTACCAGCGCTTTCGATGATCTGGATACCGGCGACCCCAGCGAAACGCTGACATTCACGTACAATGTTTCGGACGGCCTTGGGAATTCCATCCCGACCGAAGCGCAGGTTACAATCACGGCGATCAACGATACGCCGACCGTTTCCGCGTCCACGAGTTCGACTGTCACCAGTGAAAATTTTGAAGCCGGCGCGGACGGATGGTCCGACCCGACCACCAGCGACCTGGGTACTTATTCGAGTGCACTGGGAACGTTTGCACAAGGCGGCGCGACGGAGAAGACGTTCAGCATCCCGGACGGTTCAGGCGGCACGACCATCACATTTGATTTCTACCGCATGGATACCTGGGATGGCGAAACCTTCACCGTCAGCATTAACGGCACTCCGCATGAAACGGTGTCCTTTAACGGCGGATTGTTTGTCGCACAGGGGGATTCGGTCGGCTCGTTCGTCGCCCTTGATGACGGAAGCACGAACGTCAACAACCGGCATGGCCCCGATCAGGCGTTCCGGACCACAATTACACTTTCCGCCGCCGAAATTGCGGCGCTGCCCCTGAATGACACGGGGGGACGCGACCTGACACTTGGGTTCAGTTCCACACTGAACCAGGATGCCAGTGACGAAAGCTGGGCCGTCGACAACCTGTCGATCACCGCGACCGATGTACCGCTTGGCAGCGGATCGGAGAATACGGAAATTGCCGTCGTCGGCATCAGTGTCGGCGACAATGACGGGGAAAACCTGACGGTTACGCTGACCGCCAACGACAATGCCACTGTGACCGCCAACCAGAATGGCGGCGGGGCGAATATCGTGGGCGACGGCACCGGCATCATGGTGATTTCCGGCAGCGCGGCCGACATCAATACTGCGCTCAACACACTGTCCTATGCGGGCGATACGAATTTCGTCGGGCTTGGGTCCATCGATGTCGATGTCTTCGACGGCACGGCGACGCGGTCCACCTCGGTAGCAGTGAACGTCGCTGAAGGGGACGACGCCCCGACGCTGTCCACAGACGCGTCCGGCGGCAACGTGCTGGATGTGAATGGTGCCAATTCCTATGTCGACCTGCCCCGTGAGGTGATCAACGGCCGCAGCGAAGGCACGATCGAAACCTGGGTGCTCCTGGACGGAAACACGAACGAGACGATCTTTTCCAACCAGGCGCATGGTCAGAACTCCACCGCACTTCTTCAGGTCGGGCAATTTGGCGGTGAAGAGCGGCCGGACGGCCAACTGACCTGGCGCCCCTATAACGGCAATACGGAGCTTTCCAGCACGACCACCCTGCAGACCGGGCAATGGTACCACGTTGCCGTCACGTTCAGCGGTTCCACGGGCACCCTGTATGTAAATGGTGTTGCCGAGGATACGGCTGCCGGAAACTTCGGTATTCCGACCCTGACGTATCCGCATGGGGGCGGTGCGACCATCGGAAGCATGCATTCCGAAGGCAGCGGTGGCTATGCCCTGGATGGGCAATTGGCGGAATTCCGCATCTGGGACACTATTCGCACACCCACCGAAATCGCCGACAATATGAACGCGACGCTGGTTGGCGACGAGGCCGGGCTGCGGGCGCTTTATAATTTCTCGGACGATTTCACCGCGGGCGAAACGGTCGCTGACGCCACCGGAAACTATGACGGCACAGCGGTGAACACTGCGACTGCGGTGGCAAACGATCATCCGGTCGCTTCGTCCGGCCCCGCAGGCGACGAAGACACACCGATCGCGGTTCAGAACATCATTGTCGGCGACATAGACAGTTCTGACCTGACCGTGACACTGGACGGCCCGTCCGGCAGCATACTGACGGCACTGAACTCCGGCGGTGCGACCGTCACGGGTTCCGGCGGGGATTCCATCACGATTGCCGGTCCGGTAGCCGACGTGAATGCAGCGCTGCAGACGCTGGCCATTCAGCCGCCCGCCAACTTCAACGGCACGGCCCAGATTTCAGTCGCGGTTACCGACGGAACCAGCATTGTTTCGGACACGGTCGATGTCACCGTCAATCCGGTCGATGATCCGGTTGTCTTCAATCAGACAGCAGACCGGTCGATCGACTTCCAGGGGCTGGGAACGAACGGAAACGATTCCAGTTTCTCCTTCAGTATCGCCGAAAATCTGGATGAAATGCCGACCAGCGCCATGACGCTGGAAATGGACGTCCGGACCACGGATACCGATTTCGCACTTTTCGGCTATTCCACGTCCAGCGCCAGCGACGGGAACCAGTTGGTGCTGTTTCACGACCCTGATGGCAACCACCGTCTGGTCATGAACGGATCAACGGTCATCAATGACCTGAACCTCGGTATCAACGACGGTGAATGGCACCATATCGCAATAGCTTTCGACAATGGCGCGGGCACCGGATCGGTCTATGTGGACGGCGTGCAAATTGACACTTTCACACCAAACGGGGCTTTGACTGCTGGTGGTATCCTTACAATCGGGAACGAGCAGGATTCGCTTGGCGGTACGTACCGCGAGGTCGACGCCCTGACCGGGTCTGTCGACAATGTGCGCATCTGGGATGTCGCCCGCACGGCGCAGGAAATTGCCGACAACGCTGGGAACCTGGTCGATTCCGCGAATGAACCGAACCTGGTCATCGACTGGCGCATGGATGAAGACAGCAATACCATCGTCAATTCCGCAAACCCTGACGGGCCGGCGCTGACCCTGAATAATGCCACGACCGAGAGCGATTCCACCACCATCGTGGCCAATGAGGACTTCGAGGGTGCCGTCAGTGGCTGGAGTGCCGGTTCGGCGGTTTCCAGCAACGTGACGAACGTGCTCGGCCCGTTTGCGAACGGCAACAACACGACAGAGAAAACCTTCACACTGAGCAGTTCCGCCAGCGAAGCGAACCTGACGTTCGACGTCCATTTCAACGATACGTGGGACGGTGAAACCTTCACGCTGACTGCAAACGGCGAAGTCGTGGCGCAGCGTTCTTATCCCAGTGCAGGCACCACGATTGGTACGTTTACGCAGACTTCAACAGCGGATACCGGCGTCGCAGGTACGGCCGGTTACGGCGATGGAACTTTCCAAGTCGAAGTCGCGCTTTCCACAGCACAACTGGATGCGCTGCCGACGGATGGGAACGGCAACAAGCTGCTTACGCTGAATTTCTCGTCAACTCTTGATCAAGGAGCCACTGACGAGAGTTGGTCGATCGACAATCTGGTGATCGAATCCGATGGCGGAAATGTGGAGGTGTTCAGCACTGAAGCGGACGCGATTGCGGTGGACTTGCTGGATGGCGTGTCGGGCGGCGAAGGCGATATCGACGTCGCCAACCTGACGATCACTGCGTCTGACGACCGCACCGTTAACTATACGCTGGATGCGGAAACCGGCAGCCTGTCCATCGACATGTCCCAGTTCGAAGACCTGAATGCAGACGGAAGCAGCATCAGCCTGACCGTCAGTTACGAGGCGACGGATGGCCTTTCGTCCGCCCCGATCAGCACCGTTTATCAGGTAAATGGCAGTCAGGCACCGGAACTCCTGGGGTCCATCGGAAATCAGCATGTACTGACGCTGGACGGGACGGATGATTTCATCGAAGTCGATCACAGTGCATCCCTCAACATGAGCGGCAACGACCCGCTGACGATTTCCATGTGGATCAATCCGGATGCCAAGTCCGGACTGCAGACCCTGATCGACAAGTCGGATTCCGACGCTTTCGACGCACCGTCTTTCCGGCTGCACTATATCGACGGGCAAATTACCAGCTGGAATCCGAATGGTGGTGAAATCCACACACTGGGTACCCCGGTTCCGACCGGGCAATGGTCCCATGTCTCGCTGGTCTATGACGGAACGAATGTCAGCATCCTTGTAAACGGTGTCGAACAGACGATCGCGAATGGCGACGAATCCGTCACCGGAACGTCCATTGCCTATTCATTCGGCGCGGCCAATACCGACCCGATGCTGATCGGCTATGACAAGTTCGACGGCCGACAGTTCGATGGCCAGATGGCCGGCATCGAAGTCTGGTCGGAAGCGCGCAGCGAGGACCAGATCGCGGACAGCATGACCAGCGGCATTGCCAACCCTGCGGGCGAAGCCAATCTGGCGGCCTATTACACGTTCGAAGATGGCGGGGTCAGCGACAGTTCGGCAAACAACAATCACGGCACTTTTTTGAACGGCGCGACTGTGGAAACGATCAACGAGACCGGTGTCACGCTGGGGCAGCTTGACTTCACCACCGGCGAAGGCGTCGCGCTTACCGGCACGCTTCTGGGCGAAAGCCCCGCCGGCAATGCCGTAGAGTTCGCCAAGGATGGCGAACCGGCGAACGGGACGCTCGCCGTTTCGAGCGACGGAAGCTACACCTATACGCCCAGCGCAGGTTTCGCGGGGTCTGACAGTTTCCGGGTCAAGGTCACGGATACGACCACAAACGCATCACGGATCGAAACCGTAACGGTGACGGTGAACGACCCGCCGGTCGTGGCCGATCATTCCAACGCGCTCAGCCTCGACGGGTCCAGCCATGCGGTGATCGCAAGCGACGCAGCACTGGATGTCACGACTACGTTCACGTTCGAAATGTGGGTAAAGGCAGACGGTGCGGGCACGCTGATCAGCAAGGACGGCTCCGGCGGCGTCGACACTTCGGGTGCCTACAACATGGCCGTATATACCGGTTCGGACGGCAAACTGTCGCTGGAATACGAAACCAACAACTCGGGTCCCAGCCTGACCGTTTCGGACGCCATGGATGTCGGTGCCTGGCACCATGTGGCCGCGACCTTCGACAATGGAAACCTGAAGCTTTATGTGGACGGCACCGAAGTTGGTAGTCAGACCGGTGTTCCCGCCCCTTCCGTTCTGAATACGGATTTGCTGATCGGCCGTCGCGGCTTCGATCCCGACCCGCGCTATTTGAGCGGCGAAGTGGACGAAATTCGTATCTGGGATACCGCGCTGGACCAAACCGCGCTGCAGTCCAACATGAACAAGGAACTGAATGGCGACGAAAGCGGCCTGGCAGGATACTGGTCCTTCAACGAAGACACCGGAAACGCGGTTGACCAGACCGGAAACGGCAATGACGCGACGCTTCAGGGCAATGCCGGTCGCAGCAACATGGTGGAGGTGTCGATTTCGAACAACGACATCTACAAGGGCCTGCTTCTGGGCAAGGATGCGAATTCGGACAGTTTGTCCTATTCCATCAAGGAAGGCCCGGACCACGGTTCGGTATCGCTGGATGGCAATAAATTCGTGTACGATCACGTCGGAGACGGGCAAAGTGACAGCTTCACGGTGGAGATTTCCGACGGAACGGATACAGTAACCGAACAGATTGACATTACCGTGGTCTGAGGCAGCGCGAATCGCGCGAAAATTGCCCCGGACGCGATGATGGCTCAGGGGCGAATGTAATCATGTTTACGAAAATGTGGCGTACGGTTTTCGGTAACTGGCCGATGACCAAGCGGAATATGTTCCTGGTGATCCTTCTTGCCATGGGGATCACGGCCGCCGTGTTTTCATTGGTCACACGTGTGACCGTCCTTGATATCGATTATTCAAATCCGTTCCGCATCGCTGTCGTCGGCCCGATGGAAGGGCCGGATTCCGCGACGGGAAGCGCCATGCGCCGCGGCGCAGAGCTGGCGGCAGCCCAAATCAACGAATCCGGCGGCATTCGCGGCCGCGCCGTTGTCATTGAAAGCATCGATGACGCGAACGACCCGGACCGGGCGCTGGATGCCGCGCGCGAGGCGGTCGCCCTGGAAGATGTCGTCGCGGTTATCGGTCACGCACGCCCCGAGACGACCGCAGCTGCGGAATCAATCTACGAGGCTGCGGAAATACCCGCCTTCACCACCACGCCCGCGAGGGTGCGTGGTGAAAACGAAACGCGGTCCTGGATCTTCCGCACGGTGTTCGACGATCTGGTTCAGACGCGGTTCCTTGCGAACTACCTGCGCAATGTCGTCGGCCAGGAAACGGTTTCCATTATCCACGAAGACACGGAACGTGGTCGCGCCCTGGCGGAAGCGTTCGATGCAACATACCGCCGGTTCGGGACGCGCGTCCTTAACTTCTGGGCCTATGATCCCGACGATCTGGACGGGCTAAGCGAACGCAGTGAGGAAATCGCCGCAGAGTTTCGCGACCGCCGGCTGACGGGGCATATCTTCATACAAGGCGGCGCGCCGCAGGCTGCACGGATTGCAACGGCCCTTCGCCAGGGGCAGGTGCGAAACGGCATCGTCGGTCTGGCCGACATGGCGTCATCCGCCTTCATCGCAGAGGTCGGGCGTGCACAGCCGCCGGGCGAACCCGCTGCCGCCATCACCAATGGCATGTTCGTCACGACACCGCTGTTGTTCGACACTGCCACCGAAATCGCCCAGAACTTCCGCACGGATTATCTGAACGTCCACCGAAGCGCGCCGGACTGGGTCGCGGCGTTTTCGTTCGATGCGGCG
The DNA here is from genome assembly GCA_040217575.1 of Alphaproteobacteria bacterium. GTDB lineage: Bacteria > Pseudomonadota > Alphaproteobacteria > UBA8366 > Aestuariispiraceae > Pacificispira. Next base: position 112,455 of record JAVJPW010000007.1, read on the forward strand.
CGTATCGCCTTGGACGCTGTCATCGCGGACCTGGGACAGGGGCCGGCCGACGACGATGCGGAAAATGTCACCGATATCGACCAGGTACGCATTTCCGTTCGGGACTTCCTGTTGGGTCTGGACCACCCCGAACGGGCACGGCGCGTCGTTGGCGGCGAACGCTATTTCGGCCCGAACGGTGAAAATTCAACCAGCGTGCAGATTGGCCTGTACAACGGCGCAAGCATGATTTCCGCCCTGACCCAGCTTCAGCCGATCCTGGAACGCGGGGTGACGGGATTCCTGGACCTGGTGCAGGAGGGACGCGTCCTCTACGTGAACGACCGGTTCATGTATCGCACCAATGTCGTCTATACCGGGCTTCAGCTACTCAATGTCGAACCCGTCCGCGTAGGCGACGGCGAAGACAGCCGAATCCTGGAAGACCGGTTCCAGATCGACTTCGTGATCTGGTTCCGCTATCGCGGCGACTTCGAACCTCAGGATGTCGTCTTCGTAAATGCGGTCGACCCGATCACGCTGGATGAACCCGACCGTGTGGGACAGGACGGTGACCTGCAGTACGAGGCTTACCGCGTCTCGGGCGATTTCAAACTGGAATTTTCGGATATCCGCCACCCTTACGGTACGATTCTGACTGGTGTCGGGTTCCACCACCGGACGCTTAGCCGAAACAACTTGATGTATGTGACGGACGTCCTTGGCATGGGGCTGGTCGGGTCGCGCGTCGACGCGAACGAACCTGTCCTGCCTGAAACGGACGACAGCACGGCGGATGTCGCGGAAGAGACGGATGATCTACTTTCCTCGCTTGGGTTGGCGGATATCGATATTGCCGCCCTGCTGGGGGAAGGATCCAGCGGCGACCCGCTGCTGGACAGCCTTCAGTCGCGCCGTGTGTTTGCCCCCCTGCCCGAATGGGTTCCGGAACGAAGCTGGATTTCCCAGGAAATCTATGAGGGGACCGGCGAAGGCGACCCTGCGTTCATTGGGTTCGGTAAACCGGCCGCTGATTTCACCCGCATTGATCTGGGCGTCATCCTGGGGCCGGCCGGCGTCGACCCGGCGGATGTCGTCCCCTACAACTGGTTCGTCTATCTGTTCATCTTCGGGCTGGTCGGCCTGGTGTTCGCATCCATCATGGATCGCAAGGACCGGGGTCAGTTCTGGCGGTTCCAGACATTGGGAATCCGGGTCATCGCCTGGCCAATTGTGCTGGTATCCGCCAGTACCCTGCTGTTGGACTATTCCGCCCAAAATCTTCCGGATGCCATCACCGATACGATTGTCCTGATCTTCGACAGCCTGTGGTGGCTGATTCCCGCACGGCTCATGGCGATTTCGCTGGAGCGATTCATCTGGGTCCCGATCGAGGAACGGTCCGGCCGGCGCATTCCGAACGTCGTCAGGCTGTTTGCAGGCGGAAGTGTCTATCTTCTGGCGATATTCGGCGTTGTCGCTTTTGTGTTCGACCAGAAGCTGACCAGCCTTCTTGCCACATCCGGCCTGTTGGCAATGATCATCGGCCTCGCGGTTCAGGCGAACATCGCCAACGTCTTCTCGGGCATCGTCCTGAACATCGAACGCCCGTTCAAGGTTGGCGATTGGGTCAGCATCGACGAGACGATCGGCGTTGTCACCGACATCACCTGGCGGACGATGCGTCTGCGGACGCGCGACGGCTATCATGTCAGCATTCCCAACGGTCAGGTGTCGGAATCGCTGATCCAGAATTTCTCGACCGGGGATATGGTACGGTTCAGCGCGGAATTCTTCCTGCCTGAAAGATACAGTCCCGGACAGGTGGAAGAATCCATCCGCAAGGCCGAACCGCGCATTCGCGACAAACTGAAAGAGGCGTTGGGTCGCGACGATGCGCTGGACGCCTACACCTGGCGCTATGACGGCATCAAGGTCTTCGAACTCGGCCTGTTCCACCGCTACCGCGTTGACTTCTGGATCGATGAATACAACGACTTCGAAATCGTGCGCGAACATGTCTATTCCGAAGTCTTCAATCAATTCAACGAAGACGGCATTGAACAGGGGCCGGCACCGACGGAAATCGCCCTTATGCGGAACAAGGGCATTCAGGCTGCTGCATTGGCGGGAAGTGCTGCGGAATAGGCCGTTGCCGTTGCGGTGACACCGGCCCTTCAGTCCGGTTTGTCGAACGTCATGACCCGGCTGAAGAATGCGCGCGTGGTCGATACGTGCACCAGACCATGCCCCACCGCGACCGATTCCAGGTCGTCGCGAATATAGTCCTTGTAGTACGGTTCATGAAACGCGGCGGGGAACCGGTCCAGCAATGCGTCATAGGGCGCGTGATCGCCGATCCTTATGGAATCGACCAGTACTGCCCTTCCACCCGGTCGCAGGATCCTGGCAATTTCACCTGCGACCTGCCGCCGGACCTTTCGCGGAAGCTCATGGAACAGGAAGATGCAAGTGACCAGCGGCCGGCCGCCACCGTCGGCAAAAGGCATGGCTTCCGCATTCGCCAGGATCATCTGGTGCCCGCCGGGCCAGCGGCGCAGATTTCGGCGCGCCCGTTTCAAATAGGCTTCGCTCATATCCAGGCCGATGACCGGCAATTCGGGACGGGCACGCTTCACATCGAATAGAAATCGCGCCGTTCCGCAGCCAATATCCAGAAGGTTTGCATCATCGGTGCCACGAACACGCAACCAGTCCTGAATCGGTAAAAGCGCCTGTCGGCGCATGGCATCCGCCCCGCCGGTAAAAAGCACCTCTACCTGATGATCGTAGCGCGCCGCGCTGCCGTCGGTCAGCCAGCCGTCGCTCTGGTAATGAAAATTCTGAAGATAATAGCGTGGCCGCTTCGTGCGCGTATCGTCTGTGAAGACATCGCTGTTCCGACCTTCCCGCCGCCGAAGATTGACCGCCGGCACGTCTGCGAAGAACCGTGCCGCGTTCCGCAGCATCTTCATTGGGGACGCGAAAATGTCCGCCGGCCGGGGGTAGTATCCCGCCTGGACGTTCTGCCAGTCCTGCTGCTGCAGGGTTCTGAGGTCCCGCAGGATCACCGGCCAACCCGGCAGAGTTCCGGGCCTTGGCAGCGGCGCGTCCAGTGGCGGCGCCAGACGCTGGGCCAGGCCATATTGTGCGCCAAACCATGCAGTCCGGGCCATCTGGGTGGCGTCGAACAGGGCCCTGCCCAAAATTGATTTGCCTGCGCTAGACATGCCAACACCCTAACATGACGAATTTCGGCGGGATTGCGTCACTAGGGCACGCCTTCCCTCTTTCCTGAAATAGTGTGATCGGCTACGACGATCCATATTTCGTTCGGAAATTTCCGAAACCGCGAACATTTGACCAAGGAAAGCAGAAAACCCGTGTTCAAGACCATCGACGACATCGATTTCTCCGGCAAGACCGCGCTGGTTCGCGCAGACCTGAATGTCCCCATGAAGGACGGGATTGTCACGGACGCAACCCGGATCGAGCGGCTGCGGCCGACGGTGGACGATCTGATCGCGCGGGGTGCGAAAGTCGTGCTGCTGTCGCATTTTGGACGTCCAAAAGGACAGTTCGTCGATTCCATGTCCCTGGGCCCGGTTGCCGACGCGGTCGGAAACGTACTTGGCCGTCAGATCGTCTTTGCCGGGGACTGCGTCGGAGACGAAGCAAAGAACGCGATCCTGAGCGCCAGTCCGGACAAGCTGGTCGTTTTGGAAAACCTGCGGTTTCATGCAGGGGAAGAAGCGAATGACGAAACGTTCGCCCGCGCGCTCGCAGATTTGGGCGATGCTTACGTAAACGACGCCTTTTCAGCCGCCCATCGGGCCCATGCATCGACCCACGCCATTGCCTCGCTGCTGCCGGCCTGCGCGGGCCGCAACATGCAGAACGAGCTGGAGGCGCTGAACGCCGCGTTGGGCGACCCGACGCGCCCGGTGGCCGCCATTGTCGGCGGGGCAAAGGTATCGACGAAACTCGCGGTCCTGAATCATCTGATCGACAAGGTCGATTTCCTGATCATCGGTGGTGGCATGGCCAATACCTTCCTGTTCGCGATGGGCAAGGATGTCGGAAAAAGCCTGTGCGAGGCGGATTTGGCCGACACGGCGCGGGAAATTCTGGCACGGGCGGACGCGGCCGGTTGTCGGATCGGCTTGCCGAACGACGTCACGGTCGCCGCCGAATTCGCTGCAGGCGCAGCGTACGAGACCGTGCGCCTGGACGGCGTTCAGTCAGACAAGATGATCCTGGATGTGGGGCCGGAAACAACCGCGGTTCTGGCGTCCGAGCTGGAACATTGCCGGACCCTTGTCTGGAACGGCCCTATGGGCGCGTTTGAGATTCCGCCATTCGACCAGGGTACGATGGCACTGGCGCGAAAGGCCGCGGAACTGACGCAGGCCGGGTCGCTGGTTTCGGTCGCCGGCGGCGGCGATACGGTGGCCGCCCTTGCTGCGGCGGGCGTGACAGACCAGTTTACTTATGTTTCCACCGCAGGCGGTGCGTTCCTGGAATGGATGGAAGGGCGCGAACTGCCGGGTGTAGCGGCATTGGGCGAATAAGACGGCAAGGGACATGATGCGAATGGCAGGGAGATCAGCCCGGATATTTATTCTGTTTTCCCTGATAGCCCTGTCCGGTTCACCCACACATGCACAGCAGGACCGTCCGGGTCAGGTTTTCCATGTCCTGCCGCAAGACATGCCGGCACCCTATGCCACGAATTCGGTTTCGAACGGGTCTGATTCCGTCAGCCGTGAAGGCCGCACCCCCGAAGCGCCTGACGGTTTCACGGTAACCTTGTTCGCGGAAAATATCGCTGGTGCGCGCAACATGCTGGTTACCCCGGACGGTTCCGTCGTCGTGGCCCGCAGCCGCGCCGGGGCCGTGTCGGTATTGCGGGACCGCGACGGTGACGGCACTGCGGACGACGCCGCGGACTATCTGCGCGGTTTGGACCGTCCCCACGGTCTTGCCTTTCACGGCGGCTATCTTTGGCTTGCGGATCGGGAACGGTTGTACCGTGTTGCATGGGACGGCGGCATCCCCGTCCATGACAGTCTGGAAGCGATGAGCCCCGATGGTGTCTTCGGCGGCGAAAGTGGCCACTGGACGCGAAATATTGCGATTTCCATAGATGGATCGACCCTGTTCGCATCCGTCGGGTCACGCGGCAACATCGATGAGGAAGACGAACCCCGCGCGACAATCCAGCGGTTTTCCCTGTCACCCAACGGTCGTATCGCGCAAGGAACCACATTTGCCTCTGGCCTCAGAAATCCGGTCGGGATTGCATTCTATCCAGGCACGGACCGTCTGTTCACGGTCGTCAATGAACGCGATGGCATGGGCGACGGTCTGGTACCGGACTATTTCACCGAAGTGCGCGAAGGCGGCTTCTATGGCTGGCCCTATGCCTATATCGGGTCCAACCCCCAGCCCGAGTTCGCCGACCGGCGTCCGGATCTGGTTGCCGCAACTATTGTACCGGATGTTCTTTTCCAATCACACAGCGCCCCCATCGGTTTGACGTTCCTGGCGGACGCGGATGTACCCGAAGGCTGGCGGGACGATGCACTGGTCACGTTGCGCGGAAGCTGGAATGCCGCGTTTCCGCGCGGGTACAAGGTCGTGCGCATCGAATTCGAAGACGGTGTGCCTACCGGTCGCTATGTGAATTTTCTGACGGGTTTTCGCATCGATATACCCGACCCCGACAATCCTGCGTCCGCGCAAGTCTGGGGACGTCCCGTCGGCGTTGCCGTCGGGCCCGACGGCGCAATCTATGTCGGGGATGACACGGGTGGCACGATCTGGCGTATTTCGCGGCCATAATGGCTTTCCACATTCCTGGCCTCAATTGTCCGGTACCGTGTATGATATGTCATGACTTCGTCTAGTGGGATGATCGATCTGAATGCGTCCGCCACGGAGGACGTCTATCCGGGCCGAAGTTCCTATTTCTGGTTTCGCGCCTTTCAAAGATTTCTGCTACAGCATTCCGGATTTTCGCAGTTGGCCGAAATGCTTGGCGGCGAGGCGGCCATGTCCTTTCCGCCGGCCGAACTTTATATGAAACACACCCGTGCGGTCGCGTTCCTGCATCACAGCCTGAACGAAAAATTGAGGCTATCCTACGCAAGGGTGGTTGGCGCATTTCTGTCCGACCAGCTCGCCAATGCGGGCGATCCCAATGGACATCTCCCCGATGAGGATGAAAAGACCCTGCAGCGCCTGGATACCCGAGGATATGCTTTTCTGCCGCGTTTGTCGGAATTGCAGTTGGATGTTCTGACCAGCTGGTTCCACCGCCAGCCGTTGATCCCGAATGCACAAATCAGCGATTCCTGTAGCGGCGACATCGAACTGAGGAGCGCAGAAGAACTGCGTGCCGACCATAACCTGGGGCAGATACCCAGAAATCTGGTTCTAGGAATGCCCGGGTTGCCGGACCTGGTTTCGAACCCGACACTCCTGGGAATAGTGCGAAAGTATCTTTGTGCGCCGCCAATTCTGATCGACGTTTCAGCATGGCGGTCTTTTTGTGCTCCAGACGGGGCCAAGACCGCAAAGGATGCCCAGCTTTTTCACTATGATCAGGATGACTATCGGTTCTGTAAGGTTTTCATTTATCTGACTGATGTCGATATCGACACCGGTCCACACGTTTTCATACCTGGGTCGCACAGCCCCCAGAAAATAGCTGCGTGCCGTCCGCCTGAAGGGGACCACAGGCGAGACGATTTTGATCGATGGTACTTCAAGACACTACGAAAGAGCGAGGAAGACAGCATCGCGTGGCTGGGCACCCAACCAGACTTTGTCACGGGCGCGGCGGGAACAGTTTTTGTTGCCAATACCGAAGGCATTCACCGGGGAGAGCCACCCCGATCACGCGACCGTTGCGTAGTACAGCTCGTGTTCGGCATAACGCCCTTCTCCATGTGGGAGGGACCTTATCCGCTTCCGGCTCTGCGCGGCTGGAACGGTGAACCGGCAACGGTAGAAAACGAACCAGCCCGATACGCGCTGCATATGCTGGCGTTTCCGGGCTGGCCGCAAAACTGATTTTAGCGGGCGACAGAAATTACTTTCACATCGCAATCTGGGTGCTGCGCGACCAGGTGGCGGACCTCGATATCGTCCGTCGTATATCGTTCGGCACCGTCCCAGGTAACCCGGAACAGGAGACCCGGATTGAAATCCAGGGAGTCCGCACGGGGCCCGTTGACTGCAACTCGGGCGGATTCAGCACGCGCCGCCGAGACTTCGTCACGGTAGGCGTGTTTCGTTCCAACATAGAGCATCGTCATCGCGTTACCCCCCTTTCGTAGAGGCTGGTGTGTTGCGCACCCTGTGCGCTTCTGATAGGAGATATAAGTGCGTCATGTAGATCATTCAAGAAAAAAATGCGCACGAGGTGCGCAACATTACTGAAATGTTACAAACACTGGTTACCTGGGCGGGGCTTGAAAGTTAACGGCATGAAACCAAACGATTTTAAACGCTGGCGCAAAAGTGTTGGCCTGTCACAAAAGGATGCCGCCCATGCTCTGGGCGTGAAGCGCCGCGTCATCCAGTATTATGAAAAGGGGGAACGGGACGGGAAAAAAATCGAAATTCCGCTATATATCCGGCTCGCGTGCGCCGCCTATTCAGACGGCCACATGGATTATCATGGCCCGGCGGACGGGTCCGGCAAGCCCCATGTACCGGAAAAGACAGAGATCCCTTTAGACTGATCCCTGCTGGACGGCCGGGCAACTGACCCCCGTCCCGCCCAGACCGCAATACCCGCCGGGATTCTTCGACAGATAGGCCTGATGGTAGTCTTCGGCATAGTAGAACTCCTGTGCCGGACAAATTTCCGTGGTGATGGCACCCCGGCCCCGTGCACGCAGTTCCTTGTCATAGGCGTCGCGTATTGCCTCTGCATCCGCCTGTTGTGCGGAATCAAACGTATAGATTCCGGACCGGTATTGCGTACCTGTATCGTTGCCCTGGCGCATACCCTGGGTCGGATCATGGGCTTCGAAAAAGACCCGCAAAAGGTCAGGATAGGTCACCGTCCCCGGGTCATAGACAACCAGCACGACTTCATTGTGGCCGGTAAGGCCGGAGCAGACCTCTTCATAAGTGGGGTTCGGCGTGATACCGCCGGAATAACCGACCGCCGTCGTAATGACCCCCCGAGTGCGCCAGAAGACCCGCTCCGCTCCCCAGAAACAGCCCAAACCGAACAGCGCCTTTTCGCTGCCGTCGGGGAACGGCGCGATTATCCGGGTACCAAGGTGGTGGTGGGTCGGATTGACCCGCATGCTTTCCAAACGGCCTGGAAGCGCGTCTTTCGGATCGGGCATCTGGGTCTTTTGTTTCGGAACAAAAAACATGGGCGTATCCCTTTACGGCATCGAACAACTGTCTATGGATATGAGGTAGATCGTAAGCTGGCACCATTCAAGACGGCCGCGCTGCGCAAAAGCTCACCGACCTCCCCAGCCTTTCAAAATCAACGCAATGGTCCCGGCCCCACCCGCGCACACAGCGGCCATCAAAAAGGCACGCGACAGTTCAACTTCACCCACCAGCCCCGCGATCAGCGCGCCCATCGCACCGATACCGTCCATGACGGCAAAGGCAACGCCCATGGTCGTGCTTTCGCTTTGTCCCGAAAGGTCGACCGCACAGGCCAAAACCGTGGAACGCACACCGGTCAATGCGCCGGTACAGACGGTCAGCCCCAACAGCGCCAGCACCGGACCGTCCGCCAGGAATACAGCGACACCGCCCGCCGCTGCCAGCGCACAGGACATGGCAATCACCGGCCGCCGGCCGATCCGGTCCGATGCCTGCCCAACCCAGGGCTGGATCAGCGCGCCGACCAGAAGCACCGCGGCAAAGGCGAGTCCCGTCTGCGAAATATCGAAACCCAAGGTTCCTTTCAGATACAGCGGCATCATCGCCATGGCACCGACCTGCCCAAGGTTATAGAGCACCATCATCAGGACAAGCATCAGGGCGAATGGCGTCGACCATTGCCGCCACAGCAATTTCAAGTCGACCGAAACCGCCCTGTCCAGCGCGACCCGCGGCATGCGGGGGCCGACATAAAACAGGATCAACGCGCCCATCACCAATGTCGGCACCAGGATAAGCTGAAATGCCGTTCTCCAGTCGACGAATTCCAGCAGGTATCCAGTGCTTAACGGTGCAAGCACGACCGCCAGTGACCCGCCGATTGCATGAATTCCCAGTACCTTCGCCCTTTTGTCAGGCGCGCTTTTGACCAGAATCCCGGTTGCCATCGGATGCCAGGCGGCATCACCGATCGCGGCCATCGCCATCAATAGTGCCAGCGGCCAGAAAGATCCCGCCGTACTAGCCAGCAGGTATCCCGCGACCACCCAAAAAAAGGTCATCGCCAACACGCGGCCACGGTTTGACACCCGGTCCATCAACAGACCCGCCGGGATATAGGCAACCGCCGCGACGACGCTTTGCAACGTAAGCAACAGGCCGACCTGCGCCGGCGACCAACCGAAGGCTGCGGCCATTACGGGGGCAATCACATAGACCGCACCGAATGGCCAGTCGATGCACAAATGTGCCGCTGAAAACCAGTACGGCAGCCGCAATTTGCCGTCGCCGCCTTCCGTCACCGCCGTCATGAAGCCGTGGCTCCCGTCGCAAGAATTATCCCTTGCCGACTGAACCCCGAATGCCCCGGCAAGGCAAGGCCGGGGCGCATAATCCTTTCCAGTACACTGCGGAATCGTGGCATGGTCCGGCATGACAAAATCGACGGGCCAGGACACCCGCGGCATTTTCGACCTGAAACCTGGCGACTACAGCGAAGAAGAACCGGTTGTCCCCCTGATATACGGGGTGGAATGGTATCGGCGTTTCCAGGAATTCCTGGAATCCGTTCCGCAGCTGTCATCCCTTTTTCAGCTTTTCGGCGGTAAGGCGACGCATAGCTGCAGCGCCGGCGACATGGTGCGTTTGCATACCCGTGCGATCGGCTATTTGCACCGGTCCATGAACCCACAACTGCGGGACAGCGTCACCAAGGTTATCGCCGCTTTCGTCAAACAGAATTCAACAGCCTGGTGCGAACCCGATGCCACTCTTCCGTCTGCCGACCCGTCGATCCTTGCACAGTTGAACGAATTTGGTCACGCCCCCCTGCCGCCCCTGGCGGACGCCCATGTCACCACAATCCGCGACCGGATCGAAAAAGTCGGCTTTGTGCCCGCGGATGCCATTTTCTCCACATCGCGCGACGTCATGGCCAAAGGGGCGGATGACCTTCGCGGCGGCCACAATCTGGCGCATGTGCGCGCCACGGACGTGCTGCGTCTTCCCGGTCTGGTCGACCAGGCCACCAGCCCGGACCTGCTGTCGCTGGTTGCAGCACATCTGGGCGCACCGCCGATCCTGATAGACGTTTCAGCCTGGCGGTCCTTCGCCGGCGATACCGGCGCGAAGGAAGCACGGGATGCGCAACTGTTCCATTTCGATCTGGACAGTTATCGGTTCTGCAAGGTTTTCCTTTATCTGACCGATGTCGACGATGGATCAGGTCCGCACATGTTCGTACCCACCACGCATCGCCCCGACGTAATCGCCGGCAAGGCCCCGTCGGAAGGGACGGCTGGATTTGCCGCTTTCGAAAAATGGTATTTCGGCACGCTTCGTAAGACGGAAGACGAACTCGCCGCCCATATCGGAATAAATCCGATCTCGATCGGCGGCCGGGCCGGAACACGCTTTGTCGCCAATACGGAAGCGATCCACCGCGGCATACCGCCGGTCGATCGGGACCGCACTGTTCTGCAGTTTGTCTATGGCATCGCACCATCGACCGCCTGGACGGCACCTTTTGATGCGGTCCTTCCCTATGATCTGGACGGAAAGCCCATACGGCGACTTAAGGGACCGGCAGCCTATACCCTGCGGCTGATGTTCCCCAACCTTGTCTGACCGAACGCTACCAGATGCTCTTTCCGTCGCCCGGTAGACCCAGGTCCGCCCACATTGCGTCTACCCGGTCGACCACGGCCTGATCCATCCGGATTTCCTGACCCCACTCCCGCTTGGTTTCCGGCGGCCATTTGTCGGTGGCATCCAGGCCGATCTTTGACCCTAGGCCGCTTTCGGGACTGGCGAAATCCAGATAGTCGATCGGTGTGTTTTCGATCACCGTAATGTCGCGGGCAGGATCCATCTTAGTCGAAATCGCCCACATTACGTCCTTCCAGTCCCGCGCATCCACGTCCTGGTCCACAACGATCAGCCATTTGGTGTACATGAACTGCCGCAGGTAGGACCAAGCCCCCAGCATCACCCGTTTGGCATGCCCGGGATACGCCTTCTTCATTGAAATGACGGCGATGCGGTAGGAACAACCTTCCGGCGGCAGCCAGAAATCCGTGATTTCGGGAAACTGCTGCTGCAACAGCGGAATGAAGACCTCGTTCAGCGCCTCCCCCAGGATCGACGGTTCATCCGGCGGACGCCCGGTGAATGTCGACAGGTAGATCGGATTCTTGCGCATGGTAATCGCGGACACCCGAAAAACCGGAAAGGGTTCCACCGAATTGTAGTACCCGGTGTGATCGCCATAGGGTCCCTCGTCCCCATATTCGTCCAGCATGACATGGCCTTCGATGACGATCTCCGCCTCAGCCGGAACCTTCAGCGGCACCGTCTTGCAGTCGACCAGATCCACCTTTTTCCCGCGTAGAAGACCTGCGAACTGATATTCCGACAGCGTGTCCGGTACCGGTGTCACCGCAGCCAGGATCGTCCCCGGGTCGGCGCCCAACACGGCAGCCGCCGGAAGGGGTTCCGGGCGCACGGATTTCCAGCGGGCATAATGTTGCGCGCCGCCGCGATGCTTCAACCAGCGCATCAGCGTCGTGTCGCGTCCCGTCACCTGCATGCGATAGATGCCCAGGTTGAAATTGTCCGTCCGGTCGCCTTTCGGATTGGGCCCTTGCGTCACCACCAGCGGCCAGGTGATCAGGGGCGCGGGTTCCCCCGGCCAACAAGTCTGGACCGGCAGGCGCGCAAGATCGATATCGCTGCCTTCCAGCACAACGTCCTGTACCGGTGCGCGGGAAACCGTTCTGGGTTTCATCGCCAGGACCTGCTTCACCAGCGGCAGCATACCCATCGCATCCTTGAAGCCACCGGGCGGTTCCGGCTGGCGCAGGAATGCCAGCGTTTCCCCCACCGCACGCAATTCTTCCGGCGTCCGGTCCATACCCCAGGCGACGCGTTCGACCGACCCGAACAGATTAACCAGCACAGGCATATCCGCCGGCTTACCGTCAGGACCTGTCGGGTTTTCGAACAAAACCGCCGGCCCGCGATCCTTTAACAGCCGGGTCTGGATTTCGGTCATTTCTAGGACCGTCGAAACCGGTCTGGAAACACGGTGCAAGCGACCGCGGCTTTCCAGAAGGTCGATGAAATCACGCAGGGACTTGAAAGGCATACGTAAATGGCTCCGAATTTCCCAAGGAGACTTTAGGGCCAATTCGGACTAGTCAAGCCAATTGCCTGCGCGACATTTTGCGCTCAATCGTCGACCCAGCGATTTACTGGCTCAAACCACCAAGCGGTGCAAGATCGCCGCTTTCGATGCCGTCACGCATAATCTCGACCTGCCGCAAAGCTTCTATCTGCTGCTCAGTCATCAGCGTGTAGGCAGAATACATTTGCCTTTGGTCGTCATAAACGCGGCGCAAGAACTCCACACCCGGGTTTCTGGTATTTTCTATTGATTCCGCAGCTTGCTCCAAGCCGACAATCAACGAACAGGACATATGATACTGGATTGCGTCGGCGACAGCCCGTTGAACGGTATAGTCCAAACGATCGACATTCGATGATCTGACACCAGGCGGCACGTGGTTTCTCCTGTTCAATTCAATCTGACCCAGGATTTCGTCCCTTCTTGCCTGTATACCCTGCGTGATAACCTGGATTGTCTGATTGGACAGATAATTCTCATTATACTGTCCCTGCACACCTGACAGAATCGCAGCAAATCCGGACAAGGCGCGAACCGTATCTACCGCCGTAAATATCGATCCAAGCCCTGCAGAAAGCGTGGTTGTGCCGCCCAGCAGCATGTTCCATCGGGTTGTCTCTGCCTTTAGGTTATTCATGTAAATTGAGCAGACTTGGTTTGATGCAGCGATCACACGATCCTGCACCATGTTTCGGCGATGAATGTAGATGGGGTCGTCAGGTCTATCCCGATCAAAATTCATCATCGCACCTTCGAGGGCCAGCAGATGGTCATCATCGTCCGAAAGTGTGCCAAAGCTGTTGCTCCCATTCGTAAGAACAGCAAGCAAATCGACCCTCTCAATTTCATCAGGTGATGCGATCGGGTCCACGCCAAATGTTTCATCGGCCGTCCCAAAGGCCTCACACGCAGAAAGCATTCCAACTAAAAATGCTCCGTAAGCAATCACTCTGAAAAAGTGAAATGATCGCTCTAAAAGCCGATCAAAATTACACCCATTATTGATGTTCATATCCCCCTCCATACGTTCTCTACGAGTATTATTGCATAAGTTTGTAATTTTTCCATTTTAATTAGATTTTTCGTAAAGACGGTTGAGAGCGATTGTGCACTGTGCAAAAAAGGGGCGGCTGACGCAGCTTGGATTTGAATAATATGTCCTCTCAATACTGGGTCGTTGGCGGGATCTATACCGACACGAGCTTCACAAAAATCGTTGGCGGCGGGGAACCGTCGCGCCTGGGTCCGTTCGCGGATTATGCCCAGGCGAAAGCCGTTTGGCGTGCGAAGGCCATGGAAACGGTGGACGACGCCCATGCGCGGTTTTCCATCGAAAAGGACAGCCACGCGGAATATTGGGTCATTGGCGGAATCTATACCAACACGGACTTCCTAACGCTCGCCGACGGGGGGGAGGAAGTGCGATCCGGTCCGTTCGACACCTATGAAAGCGCACAGGCGGAATGGAAGGCGCGGTCCATGGCGGCCATCGATGACGCCTACGCACGATTTCGCATAGAAAAGCTTTGACCCACAACGACACGGCCCGTCTTGCCCGCGCGCGGGGCTACCCCTATGCCTGCCCTGCGGAAAGCTACCTTTGGAAGGACGGCGCCACCCTGCCCTTCGACGCCAATGACCGCGCCGGACGAACGCCCGTCCTGGCATTCGGATCCAACCGATCACCCGAACGGCTGCAACAGAAATTCGGTCACCTGGGCAGCCACGCAATTCCGGTGGAACGCGCATGGCTTCGCGACTTTGACGTCGTCTATGCCGCCCATATCACGACCTATGGCGCGGTACCGGCCATGTTGCAGCATCAGTCGGGCGTCACCGTCGAAATTTCCGTGACCTGGCTGGATGATGACCAGTTGACCGTCATGCATGCCAGCGAGATGGCGGTTGCGAACTACGCCTATGCCCGGCTGGACAATGTTGAACTGCGTCTGGACGGCGGCGGGACAGCGGACGAGGCATTGTGTTATGTCGGCGCCCGCGGTCATCTGCCAACGCCGCAGGCGGCGGCACACCCGCTGGCCGCCGTGCGCGCGACCGGGCGCAATTCCCCGGCCTTCGACACGCCCACGATGCTGGAAGCCATCCGCCACCGTCTCGCCCGGGACCAGGACCCTGATGCATTCGTCCTTAGAATGATCGACGATCACGTCTATCGGTCCGAAATAACGGCTGCGATATCAAACGATGCGGTGCCGTTTTCCTATCCGGCGACCATTCTGGAGGGCCGTATCCTGAATCTGTAAATTTCTGTTCGGATTCATCGACTTGCACCTATCGCGCCGCACACGAAGCGGATAAGCTTGACCCTATCATGCACGGAGCATCCGACCTTACCGGTATCGCAATCGTCGCCGTCGCCGCGGTTTTATGCGGCATGGCGATGGTGCGCATGCGCCAACCCGCAATCATCGGGTATATCTTTGCAGGCATCCTGCTGGGGCCAAGCGGCCTTTCGCTGGTGGAAAACAGGGAATCCATCGACCTTCTGGCGCAGTTGGGCGTCATCATGCTGCTTTACTTCATCGGCATGGAGCTCAGCCTGCGCAGTTTCCGCACGATCTGGAAAGTGGCCATCCTGTCCACGATGGCCCAGATCGGGCTTTCGGTCGGCGCATTATATGTACTGGGCGGAATGTTCGAATGGCCGCGGGAATGGGCCATATTCTTCGGGTTTTGCCTTGCCCTTTCATCAACAGCGGTCGCGGTCAAGGTGCTGGAAGATACGGGGGAACTCCGTTCCTCCGTCGGGCGGCTGGCGATCGGCATTCTGATTGCCCAGGATCTTGCGGTCGCGCCGATGCTGGTCGTGATTTCCAATATGTCCGCCCAGAACGAGGATGGCCTGGTCCATATGATCCTTGAGGTGGGTCTGTCGATCGGCATTCTGATCACGATCATCCTGTTCCTGACGCGGCGGTCGAAGGTAAATCTGCCGTTCCATCAAATCATCAGCCCGAGTGCCGACCTGAAACCGTTGGCCGCCCTGGCCGTCTGCTTCGGCATGGCCACGATCGCCGGTGTCATCGGCCTGTCACCTGCGTTCGGCGCATTCCTGGCCGGGCTGATCGTCGGCAACAGCGCACAGCGACAGGAAGTCCACGAAAACGCCGGACCGATCCAGGCGATCCTGATGATGGTTTTCTTCCTGTCCATCGGGCTTTTGATCGACCTGCAGTTCGTCCTGGATAATATCGGGCTTCTGTTGGGACTTCTGGCATTCGTCGCAATATTCAAGACCGCGCTGAACGTCCTTATTTTGCGGCTGCAGGGCCAGAATTGGCAGACGGCGTTCTCTGTCTCCCTGGTTATCGGGCAGATGGGGGAATTTTCCTTTGTCATGGCGGCCGTCGCGGCATCGACCGCGGTCATCAACGACGAAATCCACAAGATGATTGTGGCGCTGACCGTTCTGTCTCTGATGTCCAGTCCGCTGATGTTCGACATGAACAAACGTATCCGCCACCGCGCGGCCGGGCATATCTCAAGTGTCGGGGGGTTGTTCAGATTTGCGTATTTCCGCGAATGGCAGATCACAAAACGCATCTCGCGGGGGATGTTCGCCCTGGCTTTCCGGGTCGCCACGTGGGCCCAGATCCGGGTTGATCGGATGCGCCAGCACGCCAAGAAAAAGATGGAGGAGACGGCCCTTCGAAAGAAAATTGCGGGCCCTGTAGACGAAAACGCGCCGCCACCGAAGGATGCCGCGATGGACGAGACACTGCCCAAGGAACGAAAGGCCCCGGACGTAGAAGTCAAAAAGGCCAAGGCCGCAAAGGCAAAGGCGGCCGACGCAACGGTACCCGCCAAAAAACCCAATACTCAACCGGCGCCCGATGCCGAATCTTGAGTTCGAACATGCAATGGCCGCCGAATTGGGCAGTTCCGCCGTCGCCGGCGTGGATGAGGTCGGGCGCGGCCCCTGGGCCGGCCCCGTCGTCGCCTGCGCCGTTCTGTTACCGGATGTGACGGCCCCCGACGGCGGCCTTACCGCCCAGCTGTTCGACATGCTGGACGATTCCAAGCGCCTGTCCGAAGCCCGGCGCGAAACGCTGGAAAAGGCGCTGAAGGACCACGTCGCCTTCGGATTCGGGGAGGCGACGGTGGATGAAATCGACAGGCTGAACATTCTACAGGCCAGTCTGCTTGCAATGCGCCGGGCCGTTGCGGCCCTTCCCAGGCCGGCGGCGGGCGCCCTGGTCGACGGCAACCGGGACCCTGGCCTGGGCATCCCGACCGGCCTGATCGTCAAAGGGGACAGCCGGTCCGCCAGCGTTGCGGCTGCATCCATTCTGGCGAAGGTTCGCCGCGACCGGTTGATGTGCGCATTGGATAGGGAATTCCCGGAATACGCCTGGGCCCAAAACAAGGGCTATGGAACGAAGGCGCATCAGCAGGGTCTGGCAGAGGTCGGCATCTGCGAACATCACCGAAAGAGCTTCGCCCCCATCCGCACGCATCTGGACCGCGCAGGCTAGTCGCGGCCCAACCAGGCCCGTGCACTGTCCATGTCACAGAACAGGGAAAACTCGATCCCGACATTGAACGCCTCCCCATAGGCCGCAAGGAGCCTGATCAATGTCTTGTTCGACGGGTCACTGACAACGACCGCAGATCGGGGATTGGCGCCGCGCCTTTCCACATGTTTTCCCGCCGTGTCGACAATCCGTTGAATTTCCGTCGCATTGACCGCCGACAGGCTGACGCCCCGCGCATCCCAAAGCGCAAAAGGCGCCGGGCAATCGCCAAATGCCCGATCAATCGCCGCTATCACATCCGCGGTACAAACCGGATTGGATGCGTTGAAACGGATCAAACCGTCTTCGTATTTTATTTCTATTGGCACGATACGGTCCCACCCTTGCCATGCCTCTCCCTCGACGAAGGATATCATTATCGGCAACAAACCGCTACCGGTGCGCCCCTACATATTGAGTCGCCGGACTGCCACTGGACTCTATATATAGAAAAATCTTAAGTGATTCAGATATTTGTTGACCAGAATCCCTAGAAGAATCATGATTCGATCACTGGCAACCTCGAAGGCTCATGAAGAATCATGAAGAAACTCCCTCAGAATCAAATTCTGAAAGGGGACTGTATTGAAGTAATGCGGTCTCTTCCGGAAGAATCCATTGATATGATCTTCGCGGACCCCCCTTATAACTTGCAATTGTCCGGTTCTCTTTATCGACCGAACAATACAAAGGTGGATGCGGTCGACGACCATTGGGACAAATTCGACGACTTCGATGCCTATGACCGGTTCACCCGCGACTGGCTGGCTGCGGCGCGTCGCCTTCTGAAGCCGAACGGCACGATCTGGGTGATCGGCAGTTATCACAACATTTTCCGTGTCGGCACCGCGCTTCAGAATATGGGGTTCTGGATCCTGAATGACGTCATCTGGGTGAAAACCAACCCGATGCCGAACTTCAAGGGCCGCCGGTTTACAAACGCACACGAGACGATGATCTGGTGTTCGAAGGACCAGAACGCGCGCTATACCTTCAACTACGAAGCCATGAAGGCCCTGAACGACGACCTTCAGATGCGAAGCGACTGGACCATGCCGATCTGTGCCGGGGCGGAGCGGCTGAAGGACGAAACCGGCGGAAAGGCGCACCCGACCCAAAAGCCGGAGGCACTGTTGCACCGGGTGATCCTGTCATCCACGGAGCCGGGTCAGGTTGTACTGGACCCGTTCCTGGGGTCCGGCACGACCGCCGCTATCGCCAAACGGTTGGGGCGGCGCTGGATCGGAATCGAACGGGAAGAGGATTACCTGAAGGTCGCGCGGCGCCGCATCGCTGCCGAGCCGGAAGCGACGGATCGCGAAGTAACACAGCACACCACGCCGAAACGCAAGGAACCGCGTGTGCCATTCGGCCTTCTGGTCGAACGCGGCATGTTAAGCCCCGGCACTGTCCTGATAAGTCCCTGCCGACGCCACACCGCCAAGGTCCGCGCGGATGGCACGATCATCTCGGCCGAACATCGCGGATCCATCCACCAGGTTGGCGCCGCGGTACAGGGCGCACCGTCGTGTAACGGATGGACCTATTGGCAGGTTAAAAGCGACGAACGTAAGTCCGTCCCGATCGATGCCTTCCGCCAGCGCGTCCGGGCGGAACTGCACTAACGCTAATCGACGATATCGGGATCGGGTTCGTCCGACCCGTGCATGGGTTCAAACGCCGCCTGCCAATCCATGACGACCGGGTCACCCGGGTCGATCAGAGCCGCCTGCCGCAATGCGACCCGGATTGCCGTTCTTTCCGCCCGTGAGAAGCTGGCCGGGTCCGGTGGACCAATGAACGCAGCGCGCGCCGTCTCCACGCCTTCCTTCGCCTGTATCAGGTCGCTCGCTCCGAATTCTTTCAGCATGGACTGAAACGTGTCGTAAGCATCCCTGTCAAAGAACGGCTTTACGTCCCCATCATGGGTCAGGATCGGGTGCGGCGGGGAAAGCTGAAGGCAGGGCAGCCAGCCGTCCGGAATTGGGACATTCGCAGAATGGGTGCGACCGGATGCAAGGTAGTTCGGCAGGATATGGGTGTGGGGGCCGTGCGGGGTGGCCGCATCCGACGACGGAATTGGAAGATAGACCTCCACCCGCCCCAACGGACAATCGAAGACACGGTGCGGACTTGCTTCCTGCAACAGGCTGAAGGCTGCATGCCCCTGCTGACCGCCCCCCAGAATGTCGACCCTTTCGAATGAACGAAGGCGTGCAATCAGTTCCGGATCCCCGGTGCGCACCATTGCCGTTACGGTCCGCAGCCCCAGGCCCAGGTCAAAAAGAACATCACCGGCATCAACCGGCCTAAGTGCACCGCTATCGACACCGACTTCACGCAGCCCCGGACCCGGTGCCGGCGGGTACGCGCCATCTGGCAGACAGAACGCAATACCGTTCAGCCAGTAATCCCGGCGCTTCGACAGGAATTCATAGGGCAGCATCCGAACGTCGCCGGACAAGTCGATGCGGCACGCCCCCCGGTCTGTGACAATGGTGCCCCCGCCTTCCGTCGTTTCGATGGTGGCTTCTTCGCCCTCTTCACGGCTGAACTCCGCGATCGCGCCAAACACGGCAACGGACCACGTCGCCCCCGCATCCCGCAGGTAGCGGTGAACAACGGCTGTTTCCGGCCTGTCGGTCATGGTGACATCTCCTACCCCAGTCTGTTGAAAGTGTACCGGGTTGACCTGTCTATGGGAATGCGTAGTGTCGATGGGCATCTCCTCGGGGTGCCTCGATCGCGTCACGTGACGCGAGTGAGGCTGAGAGGCGGTTTTCCGCCGACCCGTGGAACCTGAACCGGTTCGCACCGGCGGAGGGAAGGAGAGACTTGATCGGAACACCGAAAAAATCCTCTCACACTTCCCGCTCTCCTGCCGGATCGCATCGCGAACCCGATTGGATTGAGGAACATGTCAGCCGAAGACCTGACAGCACAGACCATGGAACTGCTGGTGCGGATTCGCGCAACCCGGCCGGCCGTTCATTGCCTGACCAATTCGGTCGCACAGCCGATCACAGCAAACGCCCTGTTGGCCGTTGGCGCGGTTCCCAGTCTTACCTCGGATGCTGCGGAACTGGATGATTTCGTCCAAAGTGCCGATGCCTTACTGATCAATCTGGGTACGCCCAGTGGGGAGATGCGCCGTGCCCGGCGCAGCGCTGTGGATACCGCGAACCGGAAACCGGTTCCCTGGGTACTGGACCCGGTGATGGTCGACCGGTCCCCCGCAAGACTTGGGGAGGCACGGGAGTTCCTATCGGAAGGCCCCGATGTTATCCGCTGCAACACGGCCGAAGCGGATGCGCTGTCGCTGCACTCCACCGGCTATGCGGGTGTCATCGCCCGGACGGGGGAAACCGATCATATCTGCCAGAACGGCAGGGAGTTCATGCTCAAGTCCGGACACCCGATGATGGCGCACGTGACCGCAATCGGCTGTGCCTTGTCGGCAATTGTCGCAGCATTTCTTGCTGTTGCGCCGGACCGACCATTCAACGCCAGTATCGGCGCACTTACTCTGTTCGGGGCGGCGGGCGCGCTTGCAGCCCAGGACAGCAACGGGCCGGGCAGCTTTGCCGCCGCGCTTCTGGACCGGCTATACCGCATGGATGAAGCGGCGTTGAACGCCCAGTTTCCGATAACCGCCGCACGCAAAGGAGGGACGTTCTGATGCGCGCATCGGTCGATCTGTCACTGTATCTGATCCTGGGCCCGACCCACGGCGGCGGCGACATGACCTCCCTTGCCCGGCAGGTCGCGGCAGGCGGCGTTACGCTGATCCAGTATCGGGACAAGACATCCGACACCGGCACGATGGTCGAACACGTACGCGCTATCAGGGATGCGCTTTCAGGAACCGGAGTTCCCCTGTTGGTAAATGACCGGGTCGATGTCGCGATGGCGGCCGGTGCGGACGGCGTGCATCTGGGCCAACAGGATATGACCCCAAGTGATGCGCGTATGATTCTGGGACCGTCGAAGATTGTCGGCCTGACAGTCAAGAAACCGGACCATGCCCGCGCCGCCGACCCGCGGTTCATCGATTATGCGTCTGTCGGCGGGGTCTTTGAGACGACAAGCAAGCGAAACCCGGACCCGCCTATTGGCATAGACGGCTTGCGGGAAATGAACAACATTCTGTCCGCGGCGGCCCCGGGCCTACCACGCTGTGCCATTGCAGGCATATCCCAGGACCGCATACCCGACGTAATCGCCGCCGGGGCTGACGGTATCTGTGTCATCCGCGCGATTACGGATGCCGCGCACCCGGAAGAGGCGGCCCGCCTGCTTCGGGCGACCGTGGGGGCGGCGCGCGACAAACAGGAAAGGCGCCTTGCATGAACACGCCCATCCCCAAAACACCGATTGCCCTGACGATTGCGGGATCCGACAGCGGCGGCGGGGCCGGTATTCAGGCGGACCTGAAGACTTTTTCCGCACTGGGTGTCTATGGCGCGTCGGTAATTACCGCATTGACGGCGCAGAACACGCGCGCCGTCACCGGCATTCATGCCGTCCCACCGAATTTCGTGCGCCAGCAGATGGACGCGGTTTTTGACGACCTGGAAGTCGGGGCGGTGAAGATCGGCATGTTGGGGGACGATGCGCTGATCCGCACGGTCCGTGAAGGATTGGACCACCACAAACCGGACTGGATCGTGCTGGACCCCGTCATGGTGGCGAAAAGCGGCGATGCGCTTCTTGCCCACGAGGCCGTGGCTTCGCTGATCGAACACCTGCTGCCAGTCGCCCATGTCATCACACCCAACCTGCCGGAAGCGGAAACGCTGCTGGGCGGTCAGGTTACGATCGATACGCCGGACGCGATGAGCGACGTGGCGGAAAGGCTTCTGGCGCTGGGACCGAAAGCTGTCCTGCTGAAAGGTGGACATCTGCAGGGCCAGGACGCCGCGGATTATCTTTTGACGACGGATGGGGGCATTTGGCTTCCCGGCCGCAGGTTCGAAACCAAGAATACCCACGGCACCGGATGCACGCTGTCCAGCGCGATAGCAGCGGGCCTGGCAAAGGGGCTTGAACCCGCGGAAGCGATGAAAGCCGCCAAGGCCTACATATCGAACGCCATCGCGTCGGCCGACAGTCTGACGGTTGGGACCGGCCATGGTCCCGTTCACCACTTCCACGCCTTCTGGGCGGAAGGCGGCATGAAATGAAGCGCCGATCCTTTCTAACCGGCGGCGCGGGTCAAGTCGCCGCCGCCACCTATCAGACGGTTTGGGGCGGCGAGTGACCGGCACCGGCCAGATGAACAGACCAGCCGCACCGGGCATTTTGATTACCGATGCGGGTTTGCGGTTCGGTGGTCGCCAGGTCTTTCAGAACCTGAATGTTCAGGTCGCGGCCGCTGCATGGACTGCGATCCTGGGACCAAGCGGCATCGGCAAATCCAGCCTGCTTCGTCTGGTCGCCGGTTTGCCGGCAGAAGGGGCGGCGCTGGAAGGGTCCGTGTCTGCGTCGGACAATGCACCGCTTTCCGGACGCATCGCCTATATGGCACAGCGGGACCTGCTGCTTCCCTGGGCCAGCATTTTGGACAATGTGCTGATCGGCAAAAGGTTGCGGCGGGAACGGATAGAACAAGCCGACCGGGATAGGGCCCTGGAACTTTTGGACGCCGTCGGGCTGTCCGATCGGGCGACGGAAAGACCGGAAGCCCTATCCGGCGGCATGCGCCAGCGCGCGGCACTGGCGCGAACCCTTATGGAAGACCGCCCGATCGTCGTTATGGACGAACCCTTTTCCGCTCTGGACGCCCTGACCAGATTCCAACTTCAGGAAACGGCGTATCGGTTGCTTCGGGACCGCACGGTACTACTGGTCACCCACGACCCGATGGAAGCGCTCAGGTTGTCCGGGACGATCCTGATTCTTCACGGTGCACCGCCGTCCATTCGCACCGTAAGCGACCTGCCGCCGGTAACGGACCCACGCGACCCCGCCGACCCGGACATGGCGGCGCGAATTGCGGCCCTTTTGGCGGAATTGGCAGCGAATTCCCGACCGGAACAGAGAACCGCATGATCACCGCACCGATCCGATGGGCCGTCACGCTGGCGGGACTTCTGCTGATTTGGCAGGGCATCGTCGTGTTTTCGGCTGTCCCTGTCTTCATCCTGCCCGGACCGATCCAGGTTCTGGAAACGTTGATCAACCAGTTCGGCCGAATTCTGCCGCACGCCGGCGTTACGGCGGCGGAAATCCTCCTGGGCCTGATGCTTGGGACTGCCTTGGGTGCGCTCAGCGCGATATCCTTCATCGCGGCGCCACCGGTCCGGCGTTGGATCATGCCGGTTCTGGTGGTCAGTCAGGCCCTGCCGGTCTTTGCGCTGGCGCCGCTTCTGACCCTGTGGCTCGGCTACGGTATGCTCTCGAAAATCGCCATGGCGACACTGATAATTTATTTTCCAGTAACCGCCGCATTCTACGACGGGCTGCGACGTATCGATCCGGGGTGGATAGACCTTGCCCGTGTCATGGGTGGTGGGCGCGCCACGGTTCTGCTTCTGATCCGGATACCGGCCGCCCTGCCCGCCTTCGGGTCCGGGCTGCGCGTCGCGACGGCGGTCGCGCCCATCGGTGCCGTCGTCGGTGAATGGGTCGGCGCATCCAGCGGACTGGGTTACCTGATGTTGCATGCAAACGGGCGCATGCAGACCGACCTGATGTTCGCGGCACTGGCGGTATTGGCGGCCATCGCCCTTATCCTTTACTTCGCGGTCGACCGGCTGGTCCGGCGGCTTACCCCATGGCAGGCCGAAAGCGGTTATGCCTGAACCGATATTCCGTGACTTGAAAAGGCTGTAGATCCATGAAATCGCGTCTTGCACTTGCCCTTATCCTGACCGGCCAACTGCTTTTCACCGCGCCCGCATCCGCACAGGACCGGCTGACCGTCCTTCTGGACTGGTTCGTCAATCCGGATCACGCGGCGTTGATTGTCGCGCGCGGCGGCGGATTTTTCGCCGACCAGGGACTGGATGTCGAACTGATTGCGCCGGCGGACCCGAACGACCCGCCGAAGCTGGTTGCCGCCGGTGAGGCCGAGGTCGCGGTTTCCTATCAACCACAACTTCACATCATGGCCGACCAGCGCCTGCCGCTGACGCGCATAGGAACCCTTGTATCGTCCCCGCTGAACAGTCTGGTCGTGCTGGACGACGGGCCGATCCGGTCAATTGCCGATCTGGGCGGCCGGCGTGTCGGTTATTCCGTGGGCGGTTTCGAGGACGCACTTCTTGGCGCCATGCTTCAGGGCGTTGGGCTGGAGCTAGATGATGTTGAACTCATCAACGTGAACTGGTCGCTCTCCCCATCCCTTATCGCGGGACAGGTCGACGCTGTTATCGGTGCATTTCGGAATTTCGAACTGAACCAGATGGACATTGTGGGTGCACCAGGACGCGCCTTCTTTCCGGAAGATCACGGCGTTCCCGCCTATGACGAACTGATCCTGATCGCCCACACCGACACGGCGGAAAGCGATGATCGGCTTCCGCGTTTTCTAGCCGCGCTTCGCGACGCGACAGCCTTCATCCGGGGCGAGCCGGATGAGGCCTGGCGCCTGTTCGTCGAAAGCGACCCGGACCTGGATGACGAACTGAACCGTCGCGCCTGGGCCGATACAATCCCCTTGCTGGCGGACGATCCGCATGTTTTGGATGCCGGACGGTATTACGCATTTGCAGAGTTCATGGCGACTTCCGGCCTTACCGAAGACCCGCCGCCGGTCCACGAATATACGTCTGAACTGCGTGTTCCGTGCGACTGCAGCGTCGACTGACGCGGTCAGTCGACCGTCAGCACGATCTTGCCGATGTGATCGGAACTTTCCATCAGCCGGTGCGCGTCCGCAGCCCGGTCCAGGGGAAAATCCGCATGCATCACGGGTGCAACCTTGCCTGAGTCCAGCAAGGGCCAGACATCCTGGCGGAGGCTCGTTGCTATCGCTGCCTTTTCGTCATGGGTTTGCGGCCGCAAGGTCGCGCCCATGACCGTCAGGCGGTTAACCAGAACGCGTGTAAAGTCGACCTCTGCCTTCGGGCCGCCCAGGAACGCGATAAAGTTATACCGTCCGTCGCGGCGCAGCAGCTTCAGGCCCGGATCAATGTAGGGGCCGCCGACCATATCCAGGATAACGTCCAGCCCCGGGCCACCCGGCATCTGTTTGGTCCATGCCTTTGCCTGTTCCACCCAGTCGCCTTCGCGATAGTTGATGGCCAGATCGGCCCCCAGTTCCAGACACGCCTGACATTTTTCATTCGTGCCCGCCGTTGTCGCGACAGGTGCACCGAATGCCTTTGCCAGTTGGATTGCGGTCGTCCCGATACCGCTGGATCCGCCATGCACCAGAAACCGTTCGCCCGCCTTCAGGCCGGCCAGCATGAAGACATTGTAGTAGACGGTATAGAACGTCTCTGGCAGGGCGGACGCGCGAATATGGTCGTACCCCTTTGGCAGCGGCAGGCAGTGGGCCGCCGGCGTCACACAGTACTGGGCATATCCGCCGCCCGGCGTCAGCGCACAGACGGCATCCCCTTCACGCAGCGTCGAGACGCCTTCGCCGACAGCCACGACCTCGCCCGAAACCTCAAGTCCCGGAAGCGGCGATGCACCCGGCGGTGGCGGATAGGCACCGGCGCGCTGCATGACATCGGGGCGGTTTACGCCGGAAGCCCGCACCCGAATCAGGACTTCCCCTTGGCCCGGTTGCGGCGTCGCCACCGTCGCGGGCACCAGAACGTCAGGACCGCCCGGTTCGCTGATTTCGACCGCCTTCATCTGTGCCGGAACGCCCATCAGATTTCCCTTCCCGACGCTTGTTGTCATGGTTTCGGGCGGCGATACTGACAGTCGGGCGGGACCACCGCAAGTGAGGGAGTGCTGTCATGTTCGACGAGGAAGAACAGCCGAAACCGAAGAATATTCAGCCAAAAGACCTGGATGTCCTGGGGATAGACGCGCTGGAAGAATACATCGAGGAACTGGAAACGGAAATCGCGCGGGTCCGCGAAAAAATAGCATCCAAGAAGGATGCGCGCGGGGCGGCGGAAAGTTTTTTCAAGTCTTAAGGGGGAGTGGATGACGGACAGAAATTCCTGCTGGGTCCTGGCAAGCCATCCGGACGGCATGCCGACCTTGGACACATGGCGCATGGAAGAACGCACGGTGCCGGAGCCAGGTGACGGCGAGGTTCTGGCGCGGTCACGCTGGCTGTCCGTGGACCCCTATATGCGTGGGCGCATTTCAAAACAGGCGAATTACGCGGGCGGGGTCGCTGTTGGTGACGTCATGCATGGCGGTGCTGTTGCGGAGGTGATCGACAGCCGGCATGCAGACTGGAAACCGGGCGACCTGTTTGAAACCATCGGCTTCGGATGGCAAACCCATGCCACTCTATCCGGCGACGGGTTAACGCGGGTCGACCCAACTCTGGGGCCGGAACATGCCTGGCTCAGCTATTTGGGGATGCCCGGCCTGACCGCGCAAATCGCGCTGGACCGTATCGGAAAGATTCAACCCGGGGAAACCGTCCTTATTTCCGCGGCATCCGGCGCAGTGGGACAGGTGGCCGGCCAGATTGCGAAGATCAAGGGTGCGCGGGCTGTCGCCGTCGCCAGTTCCGAAGACAAACTCGCCTGGTGCCGGGAGTTGGGGTTCGATGCCGGTATCAATTATCGCAGCGCCCCTGATCTGACAGCGGCGGTGAAAGATGCGTGCCCTGACGGCATTGATGTCTTCTTCGACAATACCGCAGGACCGATTCATGACGCGGCAATGCAGAATCTCGCAATCGGCGCGCGTATTATAATCTGTGGAACAATCAGCCTGGCCGCTCAGTTCGAGGCACCGGACATGGGTGAACGGTTCCTGCGCAAAATTCTGGTTTCGCGGGCAACGATGCAGGGGTTTCTGATTTTCGATCATCAGGCCGAATATGACACCGCAAGGCGCCAATTGGCCAAATGGGCGGCTGATGGGCGACTTCGCTTCAAGACCGACATATTGGACGGCATCGACGCAATGCCCCAGGCATTCCTGAAACTGCTGACGTCCCGGAATTTCGGGAAACAGGTCGTACGGATTGATGGCTAGGCTTTTTCCGTTTCCATTAACCGTTCCTTAGGAAACAGCGGCTAAATTCTGTATGTCTATCCCTCGAGCCCAACCCCAACCCCTCTATCTTGGGCTCAAGACGTGAAACAGTACCCCTGTTCAACTCGGCCGCCCCTCCCCGGGCGGCCGACTCTTTCAAAGCTAAAAAAATCGGATCAATCGGGCATCGGCCGCAGCGTCTCGCTGTCGCCCAGATCAATCATGAGATGATTGATTTCCTCCGATGCCGGCACAGGACCATTTGCCGGGCCGGCGGCGGGTGCAATATCGCCGATTTCTTCCATCGACGGTTCATTCGCAACCTGATCGGAGGTGCCCAACAGTGTCAGCGCAATCGCACTTGCCGCCAGAACCAGTGCACAAAGGCTCAGCGTCGCCGCAATGCCATAGGAAAACCGTTTCGCCGTTGACCGGGTAAATGACACCAGCCGAGGCCGGACGTTCTGCCCGCCCTGACGTCCGGCGGGGCCTATCCCGACACCTTCACGCGTCATCCCTTTCTGCACAAGGACCTGCTCCAGGTCGCGCGCGGGCCGATTTAAATAGGGGCTGGTCAAAACCCAAAACTCCACAAAATTATGAACTCTTGGCAATGAAAATCGGCAAAGGTCTATCACAATCATGGTTAAAATAAAATAATGTTCGGTACGTTTCCGAAATAATTTTTCCGAACGATGCGGCCACGAACAATCAATCTTTCCCCGCCGTTTTAGGAAAGTTAAGGTCACAGTTGATCGGGGAAACCAAAAAAAACACTGCAGGGAGTGGCTGAAATGAAATCCGCAGTTTTCGCATTTTGCCTTGGCGTCATGTTTGCCTTTGCCGCCGGGCTGCCGCCTCGTGACGCGCCCGCAGCGGATGGCGCGACTTTCTATTATGATATGGGAAATATTCATGTTCAGTTCGAACATGAAACCTGCGGGTCGCGCACACTTGTGGTCGCCTACCAGATCGCGTTCGGAGCGGAAAACCAGAGTTCGACCATCACCGCCTACAAACCCCGGATCGAATCATCCTTGTTCTACGCCTTATCAGATCACCTGCGGGAAACCCAGAACACCGGGGCGCGTTCGGTCCAGCGCATTATGCTGCGCGCAGTCGAAGAAGCGTTGGGCGACGGTATTGCGACGGACCTATTGATCACGGAAATCCAGGTCCTGGACGCATAGGCTTCCCAAAGGCGTAATCAATCGGCCCAGGGGCCTTTTCGGTTTGCGTGGGTTTCGGTAACCGGGATGCGTGATCGCCGCGACGGTTTTTGGCCGGGCGGCGACGCGCGCCGCGATGCGGCTGTCGCAGGTCGGAATGTGCCAGGCGATCGCTTCATTTCTTCGGCCAGCGCAACCAACGCAGCAATCCGATTTTCCGTCTTCGGGTGGGTCGTGAACAGCCCATCCATCCGCCGCGCGTGCAGCGGATTTACAATGAACATGTGTGCCGTCGCCGGGTTGCGTTCCGCAGCCTCGTAATCAATGCGCGACGCACCGGCCTGCAGTTTCTCCAGAGCCGACGCAAGCCACAACGGGTTTCCGCAAATCTCCCCACCCATCCGGTCGGCGGAATATTCGCGGGTGCGTGAAATTGCCATCTGCACCAGTGCCGCAGCCAATGGTCCAAGGATCATCACCAGAATGGCGCCGATTGCGCCCAACGGGTTATTCCGGTTGTCGCCGCCAAACAGACTGGAAAACATCGCGATATTGGACAGAACGGAAATGGCACCGGCAATTGTCGCCGTCACGGTCATCGTCAGCGTATCGCGGTTCTTCACATGGGCCAATTCATGGGCCATGACGCCGGCGACTTCGTTCCGGTTCAGGATCCGCAAAAGACCGGTTGTTGCCGCCACCGCGGCGCGATCCGGACTGCGGCCCGTGGCGAATGCGTTGGGCTGGTCGGTTTCGATGATATAGACCTTCGGCATGGGCAGGTCTGCACGGGCAGCAAGGTCCCTTACGATCGCGTAAAGGTCCGGCGCGGTGCGTTCGTCGACCTGCCGCGCGCCATGCATTGACAGCACGATCTTATCTGCGTTCCAGAACGCGATCAGGTTACTGATGCCGGCAAAACCAAGCGCGATCAGCATAGCGGTCGGCCCACCGATCAGATACCCGCAGACGCCCAACAGGCCGGTCATCGCCGCCATAAGGATGCCTGTGCGTAGTGTGTTCATCGGATTCCCATACTTTTCGGTTTCTGACTTCCCTAAAGATAGGAACGAAATACAGGTTTCAAAGATCGCCTCTAACGCCGGCCACCAGCCAGACGCACGGAATCCGGATGACAGCGCAACCGCCACATGGCGACAACACCCAGTATCGGACCGATTGCCAGAATTCCGAACGCCCCTGTCCAAGCAAGCGCAGCCAGAAGCAACGGCACCAACTGGATGGTCACAGTTGTGATCAGGAACCCGACACAGGTCTGCACCGTCAGCATCGTGCCGCGAATCTGCGGGTCGCTCAGTTCAATGACGGAGGACGAGAATTGTGCGGAATCCGCGACAACCGCCATGCCCCATATCACGACGAAGGGGACCAGGATCCATAGGGGCGTTCCGAAAAGAAAACCTGCAATCAGACAACAGCCGCCACTGATTGTCATGGCGGCTATCGTCACGGTGGTACGCCCGAAACGATCCGCGAGCCGACCGCCAAGCACGCAGCCAACGGCGCCGGACGCCAAGGTCACGAACGTTATCAATGCCGCTGTGGAACGGATGTCTTCGCCCACCGAATTGGCGGCCATACTCTCGCTCAGAAACAGGCCGATCCAGCCCCACATCGCATAGAGTTCCCACATATGACCGAAATACCCGAAATTCGCATAGCGAACCGATGGGACCGTAAATGCCTTCAGCGCATCGCCGGCGCGCAGCTTGGTTGCCGCTGTGAGGTTGGGCCCGAGTTCGACAAACAAAATCATCCCGCCCGAAAGCAAGGCAAGAATCGACGCGCCCAAAACGGGTAGTCGCCAGTCGCAGGTGACGCCGCCAACATCCAGCACGCCAAGCAGATGGGGCATTGCCGAACCAAGTGTAACAGCCCCGACCAGCAGCCCGATCAGCCACCCCATATCCCGTTCGGCCCAGGATGACGCCATTTTCATGCCGACCGGATAGGCACCTGCCATGGCGGCGCCGGTCAAAAAACGAAGCAGGGTCATTGTCCCTGAACCGGGGTCACATAGCGCGACCGCGCCATTTACCAGCGCGGCAAACACCACGGAAGCGGCAAAAAACACCTTTGGATTAAGCCTGTCCGCCAACCCGAACACCGCGCTTACGATTGTGCCCGCCACGAAACCGAAAGAAACGGAGGTCGTAAGGGCAGACGCGTCCTCGGGCGCAAGTGCGAACTCAGTCGTCAACACCGGTATGACGGCGGTCGCAGAGAACCAAACAGATAGCGCCAGCACTTCGGCCAGCACGATCAGTGAAATTGCACGAAACTTTCCGGGCATTCCCATATTCTCCTGCGGAAGCGACCGGAATTTCGCCCGCACCTTGCCTGCGAACCTGAAATGGATATATCAGAAAGGTATGAGCAAGCTATCCGACCTGTTCAAGACCACCAAGCCGAAAGTCCGGCCCGCGCCGGACCCAACCGATCTGCCTGAAGGTGTCACACAGGACGACCTGAAAGGGGTCGATGAGCGGCGGCTTGCCGAATTGAAGGCGGAAGCCGCGGGTGAGCGCGATCGGAAACAACGCGAACAGTCCGGCGATGCCCCTCGCGAAGTCGGTGGCCCGAAGGGGTTGGAGCCCACCCGCTACGGGGACTGGGAAAAAGCGGGACGCTGTTTCGACTTTTAGTCGACATTCATTTCGTAGAGGTTGAGCAGGCTTTTCGCGCCAATGCGGTCATAAAGCGTGCGCGCACGGTAGTTATGGTCCTGCGTCAGCCATCGCATGACCTTCCAACCCCGTTCACGGCATATTTGTGTCAGACGTTCAAACATCGCTTCCCCGATTTTTGCGCCGCGCGCATCGGGGTCAACGAACAGATCATCCAGAAATCCCATCATGGCGCCATGAAGGGGGCGCGGCATTTCCCGGAAATGCGCCAGCGCGACAACCTTGCCGTCCAGTTCGGCGACCAACCCTTCCAGAACCTGCGCCTCGTCCATCAGCCAGTCGAACACGACCCGGCGCTTTTCCGGTGTTGTCGGCACACGGTAGAATTTGCAATACCCCACATAAAGCGGATCCCATGCCGTGTAATCCCGGGCTTCGACAGGACGAATCGTCAACACCATTCCACTATTCCTTGCGCCAATCGGTGAGCGGGTGAGGTAGCCCAGAATTGGCTTGCTAGAAAGGGCCGCTTCAAAGGAAACTACAGGTCCACTTCGACAGGAACCGACCAATGCCACGCCGCGAGACCGGCAGCGTCATTCTTCCCCTAGCCCTGGACCGGGAAAGCGATGTGCCGATGCACCGCCAGCTTTTCGACCAGCTTCGCGGCCTGATCCTGGACGGGCGTCTGACGCCGGGCAAACGCCTGCCGTCCAGCCGAGCATTGGCACGGGACCTTGCCGTGTCACGCAATACGATCACCGCCGCCTTCGACCAGCTATTCGCCGAAGGATACCTGACCGGGCGCGTCGGCTCCGGATCCTATGTTTCCGACCAACTGCCGGAAGACGCGCTGACAGCCCGGGCGGATCCGGGGGATCGTGCCGAACAGAAACCGCGCCGTCTTGGGCTTTCCAGACGTGGTGTCCGGCTGGCCGCCCTGCGTGGCAAACGGATGGACCGGCGCACCAAGGCGTTTTCCATCGGTCTGCCGGATCTGGACAGGTTTCCATTCGATGTCTGGTCCCGGCTGATGACCAAGGCGTGGCGCCGCCCACCGCGGGAGTTGCTGGCAAACGCCGAACCGGCGGGTTACCTGCCGCTGCGCCGGGCAATCGTCGATTACCTGACGACGGCCCGCGGGGTTCGCTGTACCGCCGACCAAGTGATTATCGTCGCCGGCGTGCAGCAGGCGATCTCGCTTGCCTGCCATGTCCTGTTGGACGAAGGCGACGTGGCCCTGATGGAAGAACCGGGCTATCCCGGCGTAAGGGGCGCGCTGATGGGTGCGGGCGTTGAAACCAGGACGGCGCCGGTGGATGAGGAAGGACTGGATATCGATGCGGGCGAGGCACTTGCCCCCGATGCCAGGCTGGTTTGTGTCGCGCCGTCCCATCAGTATCCGCTTGGCGTGACGATGACACTGGCCCGCCGCCTGAAACTGCTGGATTGGGCCGCGCGTCATGACGGATGGGTCCTGGAAGACGACTATGACAGTGAATACCGGTATTCCGGGCGCCCCCTGTCGGCGCTGCAGGGGTTGGACCAGGTCGGGCGGGTTGTCTATGCCGGCACGTTCTCAAAAGTCATGTTTCCGTCGCTTCGCATCGGTTACCTGGTCGTGCCGGAAGATCTGGCGGAACCGTTCGGCAATGCCCGTGCGGCGCTGGACGATCATCCGTCCTCCATCGCGCAACCCGCACTTGCGGCCTTCATTGAAGATGGGCATTTCGCCAGCCACTTGCGGCGCATGCGAAAGCTTTATGCCGAACGGCGCGAAGCCCTTGCAGTGCAATTGAACAATCACTTCGGCGAAGCGATATCCCTGGCACCGTCACAGGCGGGCATGCATTTGCTGGCACGGCTGAACGGTGATCTGGCTCCGGGGCTGAGCGACCGTGACATTCAACGCCGCGCGGCGGATCATGGGGTTACGGTATCCGCTTTGAGCGCCTATTATGCGCGTGCCCAGGACGCGGACCGTGGTCTGTTACTGGGGTTTTCGGCGGTTCCTGTTTCCGCGATGCAGGCTTCCGTGGAACGGCTGACGAAAGCGATTGGTGTATGAACGACACAGCATTGTTCCAGAATGCCGTCCTGGGCTATGGACAGGAAAACGACCCGTTCGATGCGTCGCCGTCCGGCGAAATCGTCCTGTTCGATATGGAATTCACCGCCTGGGAAGGAAGCCAGGAACGGGACTGGTCCG
The DNA here is from genome assembly GCA_040217575.1 of Alphaproteobacteria bacterium. GTDB lineage: Bacteria > Pseudomonadota > Alphaproteobacteria > UBA8366 > Aestuariispiraceae > Pacificispira. The sequence goes on from JAVJPW010000007.1 coordinate 145,667, forward strand.
AAGACTGGGAATATCGCGAAATAATCCAGATCGGGGCGGTCCGGGTGAAAGACGACGCCAAGTTTCGCGAGATCGACCGGCTGTTGCTTTATGTGACGCCGGTCCGGAACCCGAAACTGTCCGATTATATCATCAACCTGACGGGAATAGATCAGGACACGATTGACGACACCGGGTTCGACTTTCCGGAGGCGTTGGACATCTTCATGGATTTCTGTGACGGGGCACGGGCGATCCTGTCCTATTCAGGGGACCCGCATGTCCTGGTCGAAAACTGTCAGTTGCACGGCCTGAAACCGGTCAAGACCGACCGTTTCGGCGAACTCTATCGGGTATTGGGCAAACGGGCAGGACCAGAGTTCGCCCAAACGTCATCCTTCGACCTTCCACGGCTTGTGGGGAAACCCAATGATGGCCGTGCCCATGACGCGATGGATGACGCAATCGCCATCGCAACCACTTTGCGGGTCCTGCGTCAGAAAGATCTGCTCTAACGACGAAAAAGGCCCGCAGCGATCACTGCGGGCCTTGATCCGTGATCGACATCTGATGTCGATCAGTGCTTCTTCACGCCCGCCCATGTCTGGCGTTTCACAGCAATCAGGATGCCGGTGAACACCAACAGGAACAGCACGACCTTGATGCCGGTCTGCTTGCGGTCTTCCATATAGGGTTCGGACGCCCAGGTCAGGAACACGGCAACGTCGTGCGACATCTGTTCGACCGTCGCTTCAGTGCCATCCTCATATTCGACATCGTCACCGTACAGCGGTTGCGCCATGCCGATGGAACAACCCGGGAACCACTGATTGAAGTGCGTCCCGTCCGGAATCTCAAACGCTTCCAGCCGCGCCACATAGTCTTCCTGGCTTTCGCCGGCTGTTTGCGGCAGACAGTTCATCTTCTGCTCCAGCGTCGGTGCGCCATCGACATAGCCGCTGCCAATCAGACCGGCGATATAGTCTGTTCCTGTGGCGAACTCACCCCCCTGAAGCATATCCAGGAAGTTGAGGCCGATAGAACCCAGGCCATGAGCACGGCTTTTGACGATCAGGGACAGATCGGGCGGAGCCTTTCCGCCATTCGCAGCAGCGGCCGCAATATCGTTGGGGAACGGGGCCGGGAACGAATCAGCCGGGATTGCCGGGCGGGTTGTCGGCTCACCCCACTCATCGAGGTCCGGGACCTGGAATTCAGCGGCGAATTCGGCGATCTGTTCGTCCGAATAGCCCAGCATGCCAAGCTCACGGAAACGGATAAGATCAAGGCCGTGGCACCCGGCACAAATCTGGGTGTAAACCTGCAGGCCCCGCTGAAGCTCACCCCTATCGAAAGTTCCGAAGAACCCGGTGAAGGAATAGTCCCCCTGCGGCGGGTGGGCTGCGCTTGCGGCATCCGCGGTTTGCGGCGCCGTTCCCACAAGACCCGTGGCCAGTGCGGCCGCGGCGACGGTCAGACCAAATTTACGCATCAGGGCTTCTCCATCTTTGCGGCTGTGGCACCCGCGACCTGTGCACCGCCACCGGCCTTGAGAACCGGTTCGGAGATGCTGGCGGGCAGCGGCTTCGGACGTTCTATCCAACCAATCAACGGGGTCAGGATCAGGAAGTGAAAGAAGTAGTACATGGTCGCGCCCTGCGCGATCGTGACATACGGTTCTTCCGCCGGCTTGCCGCCGACCCATCCCAGGATGATGAAATCGACCAGGAACAGGATCACTGCCCATTTGTAGATCGGACGATAACGGCAGCTGCGCACCTTGGACGTATCAAGCCACGGCAGAAGCGCCAGCAGGATCAGCGAACCGAACATGGCAAGCACACCTGCCAGCTTGGCGGTTACACCCCACCAGCCGAACACGATCTCATAGACCCACCAGCCATCGACGAATGAACGCAGGATCGCATAGTACGGAAGGAAGTACCATTCCGGCACGATGTGCGCCGGCGTCACCAGTGGATCGGCTTCGATGTAGTTGTCCGGGTGGCCCATATAGTTGGGCGCGAAGAAGACGAAGAACGCAAAGATCAGCAGGAACACGCCCAGGCCGACCGAATCCTTCGCCGTGAAGTACGGGTGGAACGGCACGGTGTCCTTGGAACTGCGCACCTCTACCCCGTCCGGGTTGTTCGACTTCACGATGTGAAGTGCAACCACATGCAGACCCACCACCGCGAAAATCACGAACGGCAACAGGTAATGCAGTGCAAAGAACCTGTTCAGCGTCGGGTTGTCGACGGAGAAACCGCCCCACAGCCACTGCACAATGCCTTCGCCCACCAACGGGATGGCTGAGAACAAGTTGGTGATAACCGTCGCCCCCCAGAAGCTCATCTGGCCCCATGGCAGGACATATCCCATGAAGGCGGTCGCCATCATCAGGATCAGGATGACCACACCGAGAATCCACAGAAGTTCGCGCGGTGCCTTATAGGACCCGTAATACAGGCCGCGATAGATGTGGATATAGACGACGATGAAGAACATCGACGCCCCGTTCATGTGGATATAGCGCAGCAGCCAACCTGAATTCACGTCGCGCATGATGCGCTCAACGGAATTGAACGCATAATCGACATGCGCGGTGTACTGCATGGCCAGCATGATACCGGTCACGATCATGGTGACCAGGACCACCATGGCCAGCGCGCCGAAATTCCAGAAATAGTTCAGGTTCTTCGGCATCGGGAACACACCGTATTCGGCGTGCACATACGAAAACACCGGCAAGCGCTGGTCGACCCAACGGACCACCGGGTTCTTGAAATTTGGTGCGGGATGATCGCTCATTTCATCGATCTCCTTCAGCCGATCCGCACAGACGTATCGGTCAGAAACTCATAGTCCGGAACCAGCAGGTTCTGCGGCGCGGGACCTTTGCGGATGCGCCCGGATGTATCGTAATGGGACCCATGGCACGGGCAGAACCAGCCGCCGTATTCGCCTTTCGTCTCACCCTCGGCCGTGCCGGTGGGGATGCAACCCAGGTGGGTGCACACGCCGACAATGATCAGCCATTCGGGGCGTTGGACCCGGTCGGCATCGGTCTGGGGGTCGATCAGGTCGGAAACCGGGACCGCCTCAGCCTCTGATATCTCCGCCTGCGTACGATGGCGGATGAATACCGGCTTGCCACGCCAGAACACCTTAATGGCAGAGCCTTCTTCGATCAGGCTCAAGTCAACATCTACCGACGCAAGCGCCAGTACGTCACGCGATGGGTTCATGCTGTCGATCACCGGCCAGACAAATGCGCCCGCACCGACAGCACCTACTCCGACCGCAAGATAATTCAGGAAGTCGCGCCGTTGCACGCCCTCCTCCTCATGCATTGCGTCGGAATGAGTTTCAGCCGCCATTTTCGAATCCTCGCGAAAAGGTCCAAATACTACTTTGATTTTGATGGAACGATTTCTCGCCCCCCGCCTACAATAGCCCCGCGCAAGCCGCCGTCGAGGCCGTTTGCGACACCGTGCCGCAAGGCCGCGACAACACGGTATCCGCAGTCGCCGGGAAAAGCCGCTGATAGGCGTCCCCGCACCCCGGCGTTGCTTTCGTATACTTCATTGTCTGCGGGTTGGAAAGGGTTGGAAGTCCACAATTTTCCGACGCGAAAACAGCCCTCTGCCCCTTTGCGTGGACGGTGGCCGCGCGCTACGGTTCCTTCGTTTATTGCCCTTCAACGCATGGAAACTTGCCCCATAGATGCACATCGCCCTTTTTCAGCCCGACATTCCCGGTAATACGGGCACGATCCTTCGTCTGGCCGCGTGTTTTTCGGTGCCGGTAGAAATTATCGAACCGTGCGGGTTCGTCTGGTCGGATGCCAAGTTGCGCCGTGCAGGCATGGACTATATGGAACTCGCAAACGTAACCCGGCATATGAATTGGGCTGCGTTCTGCGACGCAGTAAGCGGACGACTGGTGCTTGCGACGACAAAAGCCGAACAAACCGCCTTCGATTTTGCGTTCCAGCCGGACGACATACTGTTGTTCGGTCAGGAATCGGCGGGCGTTCCAAAGGAAATCCACGATGCCGTTCCCAATGCGGTAAAAATTCCAATGGCAACCGGGGCGCGGTCCCTTAATGTCGCCATGTCCGCCGGAATCATACTGGCGGAGGCATCAAGACAGACGGGCGGCCTGCCAACCCAAGCCTAGTTCACCTGGAGTATTCTTCGTTCATGGATGACAGCAAGAAGACCAAGGCCGCAGAATGGTTTGCAACGATTCGCGACCGGATTTGCGCGACGTTCGAACAGTTGGAGGAGGAACTTCCCCACGACCAACCCCACGCCGACCTGCCGCCCGGCAAGTTCGAACGCACGGAATGGCAGCGCCCCGATGATCCGAACGGTGACGGGGCCGGCGGGCACGGCGGTGGCGGCGTTATGTCGGTCATGCGCGGCGGACGCGTATTCGAAAAGGTCGGCGTCAATATTTCCAAGGTCGAAGGCACGTTCTCCGAACAGTTCCGCCGTGAAATTCCCGGAGCCGAGGAAAGCGGTGGCGCATTCTGGGCAAGCGGGGTTTCGCTGGTGGCCCATATGCGCAGCCCGAAAGTGCCGGCAATCCACATGAACACCCGCATGATCGTGACGTCAAAATGCTGGTTCGGCGGCGGCACGGACCTGAACCCCATGATCGAAGTGCCGCAGGACACCGCCGATTTCCATGCGGCGCTGAAGACGACATGCGATGCGCATGAATGCGCGGACTACCCGCGCTACAAGGAATGGTGCGACGATTACTTCTTTATCAAGCACCGCAATCAGGCCCGCGGTGTCGGCGGCATTTTCTTCGACTACCTGGACAGCGGCGACTGGGATGCGGATTTTGCGTTCGTTCGGGCCGTGGGGGAATGTTTCAACGACATCTATCCCGCGCTGGTTCGCCGGCACCTGGGCGAGTCGTGGACCGATGCCGACCGCGAATGGCAATTGGTGAAACGGGGCCTCTATGCCGAATTCAATCTGGTCTATGACCGCGGCACCCGATTCGGCCTGATGACAGGCGGCAATCCGGAAGCGGTTCTGATGTCCCTGCCGCCGGAAGCGAAATGGCCGTGACCTATCCGACGGCGGACGCCCGCATTCGCTCTGCCATATAATCCAGAATCTGGCGCTGACGGAAAAAGCGGAAGCAATCCTTGAAGACGGTGGCATGGGGGTGGCGGTTGTCACAGTTGAAGCCCAGTACATTGCGACCGGACAGTTCTACAAATCTGACCCCCGGCACCACGCGAAGCCATTCCATGGCGCGTGCGGGTTCGAAGCGGTCCTGTTCGAACCCGTAGATCAGTGCATCGATCCGGGGTGCCTCTGCGATCAGCGCGGCCTGACGGTCGCGTTCCGCCTGCCAGACATCGGTCCGGCTGCGATGCAACCCGGCAAAGGCGGGCGCGAACCCGATCAGCCCGGCATAAGGTGCATTGCCCCAACGCTGCACCAGCAGGCCGGCCCATGCCCCGGCGGATTGGCCCATGACAAAGGTCCGTTGTGCCGGGAAACCAACAGCCGTGATATGCTGCAGCATCCTTTCCAGGTCTTCGGCCCGGCGGACGACTTTCGTAACCCCGTCGCCGTCCGGCTGATTGAACCCGCCGACACGGGTCGGTGTGCAGAATGCATACAGCAGAATTTCGTACCCTTCCACGAGACGGCCGGCCAGATCGGTCGCGGTATGCGGGATGTTAATGCCGGGCCTGGACGTATCGCATTGGTCTTCCTCCCCCTCCCCGGCTGAGCCGGTAAGATAAAGGATAAGGGCATATCGATCCGGGTCTGCGAGGTCGAATGGTGACAGCCCCCCCGCAGTTTCCGGTGGTTCGTGCATGAAACGGCTGTTTTCGCCGGTCTGAAAACGGGGCGGGCGTTCAGCCGTAAAAAAGAAATAGGCCCAGACACAGGCCGCCGTGAAGGCAATGAAGACAAGAATGCGAATCGTCCCTACCCCCCGACAAAATGCTTCAGAATGTCATCCGCCCGGCTTCCATATCCGCCACCGAAAAACCAGGCATGCGCCAGCAACGGTTCAAGATGATAGACGGCCCGCCGTTCTTCAAAGAATAACGGGTCGATGGGCCGATGTTCCCGGTAACGGTCGAAGAACGCATCGCCAATTCCACCAAACAAGGTCATGAAAGCCAGTTCGATTTCCGCGTCTGCGAAATAGACAGCCGGATCAATCAGCGCGGCCAGCTTTCCATCGCGATAGAGGACATTCCCGGACCAAAGGTCCCCGTGAATAAGGGACGCGCACCCCGCCGATCCTGCCCTTGGAATCCATTGGTCCAGTCTGGCGCACAGCATCTCAAGCCGGGACAAACACCCGCCGGGCAGATTACCCGCCCTGTCGGCAAGCCCGCCCAGAAACATCAGCCGGTGGGCAACCAGGAAATCGACCCAGTCCGCGGACCAGTCATTGCACCGTTGAAGGGGGCCGACGGGCGTCGGTCGGTCAAATCCGAAACGCGGCACGGTTACGCCATGCAATGCGGCGATATGATCGGCCAGCGACACCTGAGCCGCCCCCTGAAATCCGGTGCCGTCGTTCGCGATATAGTCCAGGATCAGGTGCTTATGGTCCGCATACAGGACCGTTGGCACCGGAACCGTGCCCGACTGCCGCAAACGGTTCAGCATGAATGCTTCATCCATCAGTGTTGCCGGCTTCAGATCGCCCGGCTGCGAGCGGGGTTCCATGATTTTAAGGACGACCGAACGGCCGTCTTCCAGATCGACGCGTGTCGCATCGGCAATACAGCCGCCGCCCAGCGCCCTTGCATGGCGCACGGATGCGCCCAATTCCCGTTCGATTAACTGTCGGGTACGTGGAATCACACCCTGTCCCGGATGATGTCGAGCCACGCCCGGCATCCGGTTTCAATCAGATCCAGCGCATAGCGGTAGTCTTCGGCGCCGCCGTAATAGGGGTCCGGAACATCCTTGCGTCCAGCGTCCGGCGACGCGTCCAGGAACATGGCCAGTTCGGACCGCGCGCCCGTCGGACAATCGCGCCGAAGATGGTTCATGTGCCCTTCATCCATGGCAAGGATCAGATCGAATTCGGCATAGTCCCGATCGGTGATCTGGCGAGCTTTCAGCACGGAAAGATTGTAGCCGCGCTTTTCAGCCTGTTCGACGGCCAGGCGGCTGGGGGAATCGCCGGTGTGCCAGTTGGTGGTTCCGGCGCCGTCGACTTCGATCTTTCCGTCCAGGCCGGCATCTGACACCATCTTGCGAAAGACGCCCTCCGCCGTCGGCGAACGGCAGATGTTACCTGTGCACACCATCAGAACCCGATACGGGCGGTCCGTCATGATATCGTCCCTCGCCTTTTTTGAGTAAGTCTGGTTAGCATGAACCCACTATGACGAAAAGCCGTGAAGCCTTTCCCATCGTAGTCCTGACCGGTGCCGGCATCTCCAAAGAATCCGGTCTGTCGACCTTCCGCGACGCGGACGGCATCTGGGCAACCGTGAACATCGAAGATGTCGCAACGCCAGAAGCGTTCAAGCGTGACCCGGAACGCGTGCATGCATTTTACAATGACCGGCGCGCGGGGCTGACGGCATCCGACATAAGGCCGAACGCGGCCCATGAGGCACTGGCACGCCTTGAACGCGAATGGCCGGGGGAAGTTCTGGTCGTGACCCAGAACATCGATGATCTGCATGAACGCGCGGGCACCATGAACCTGATCCACATGCACGGCGAACTTCTGAAGGCCCGGTGCGGCGGGTGCGGCAATATCGCGCCCTGGGCCGTCAATCTTACGGTAAAGACACCCTGCCCCGCCTGCGGTCGAAAGGGCGGCATGCGCCCGCACGTCGTCTGGTTCGGGGAAATGCCGTTCATGATGGATACGATCTATGAATGGCTCGGGCGATGCGGGCTGTTCCTGTCGATCGGGACGTCGGGAAACGTCTATCCCGCCGCCGGATTTGTCGGCGCCGTGCGGGATGCGGGCAAGGCACAGACGGTAGAAATAAACCTGGAACCGTCAGAAGGCGCGACACTGTTTCACGAAACGGTCTATGGCAAGGCGACGGAAATGGTGCCGCAGATCGTCGATCAGGTCCTGACCTATACCGCATGACGACCCGACCCGAAGAATTCGATACACTTCTGGCGGACATCCGGTCCTGTACCCTCTGTTCGGCGGACCTGCCGCTGGGACCGCGCCCCATCGTGCGGGCCGCCGCAACCGCGCGGCTTCTGATCATCGGACAGGCGCCGGGGACAAAGGTCCATGAAAGCGGTATTCCCTGGAATGATCCGTCGGGGGAACGCCTGCGCGACTGGACGCAGATCGATCCCGACACATTCTACGATGAAAGCCGCGTCGCGATCATGCCCATGGGTTTCTGTTACCCCGGTCGCAATCCGAAAGGCGGCGACATGCCGCCCCGACCCGAATGCGCGCCTGCGTGGCACGACAAACTGGCCGCACACTTGCCCAACATCCAACTCACGCTCATCATCGGCACCTATGCGCAGAAGCGCTACCTGTCCAAAACCTCGTCGATGACCGATCTGGTCAGAAATTTCCAAGGTCCTCTGTCAAAAGGGTTCTTTCCGTTGCCCCACCCGTCCTGGCGCACTGTCGGCTGGCAGAAGCGAAACCCCTGGTTCGATGCGGATGTCCTTCCTGTCTTGCGGCAGCGGGTCGCCGATATCCTGACGGCGGCGCCATGACAGCGCTGGCGGCGCAATCCCGGTTGTTGCCCAGCGCGGCCGTCGCCGTGTCCGCGGTCCTGTGGGGCCTGTACTGGCTTCCCATGCGATACCTGGAAGCTGGCGGCATCGCAAAGGCATGGCCCAGCCTGGTCCTGAATATCGTTGTTTTTGCCATCCTGATGCCCGGTCTGGTCCGCCGCCGCGGCAGCGTTGCGCGCCATTTTGGTAGCCTTCTTTTCAGCGGGCTTGCCGCGGGTGGGGCGCTCGCCCTCTACGGCATCAGCCTCAACCTGACCGATGTCGTACGTTCGGTCCTGCTGTTCTACATGATGCCGATCTGGGGCACCGTCATAGGCCTGATCTGGCTGGGGGAACGGCTGACATCTCAGCGGGTTGCGGCATTGGTCCTGGGCGTCGCCGGTATGCTGATCGTCCTGCGTGCGGACGAAGGTCTGCCGCTGCCGCGCAATGTCGGGGACTGGATGGCCCTTGTGTCGGGCATTGCCTGGGCCGTCGGGTCCGCCCGGATTTTCCTGGCAAAGGAAATCGGCACTTATGAGACGGCGTCCTTCTTTGCCCTGGGCGCGGCCGTCATAACCGGTGCCGGCATCCTTTTCCTGCCGGTCGATGTGATGGGGCCAGCGCCGACCGCCGCCGCGATAGAGGCATCCATCCCAATCATCGCGGCAAGTGTCCTGCTGCTGATGATCCCGATCCTGTTTCTGACGGTCTGGGGCACGCAGCGGCTGCCGCCGGCGACGGTTGGGCTGCTGCTGTTGGCGGAAATCGTCGTGGCCGTCGGTTCCGCCGCCATCCTGATCGAAGACGAACCATTCGGAGTTCGGGAAATTCTCGGCACGGTCCTGATCGCGGGTGCAGGGGTGGTTGAAATCCTGCCCGCCCGTTCTGCGAAGAGGAACACACCATGATTGGCGATGCGCTGGCCGGAATCCGGGTTATTGACTTTTCCACCCTTCTGCCCGGGCCGCTTGCGACACTTTATCTGGCAGAGGCCGGTGCATCGGTCCTGAAAATCGAACCCCCCGGTGGGGAAGAGATGCGCCGGTTCCCGCCCTTTCTGAAAGATGGACCGCACAAGGGACAGGGCGCCTGTTACCGGCTTTTGAACCGCGGCAAGGAAATTCAGGAAATCGACCTTAAGGAATCCGGCGCCGTGACCGTCCTGCGGCCTGAAATCGAAAACGCCGACATCCTGGTCGAACAGTTCCGGCCCGGTGTCATGGATCGACTGGGCCTAGGCTACGATGCCGTCAGGGCGATCAATCCGGGCATCATCTATTGTTCGATCACCGGATACGGACAGACCGGTCCAAACGCACCAAGGGCCGGGCATGACATCACCTATATGGCGGAAAGCGGGGTTTTGGGACTGACAGCCGGCCGGGGCGGACACCCAATCGTCCCGCCGGTTCTGGCCGCCGACATTGCGGGCGGCACCTATCCCGCGGTCATGCAGATCGCCCTTGCGCTGATAAAACGGGGTCGGACCGGTGAAGGCGTGCATATCGACATTTCGATGACCGACAATCTGTTGCCGTTTGCGTGGTGGGCCATCGCAATCGGGGCGGCGACGGGAACTGTCCCGAAGGCGGGGGACTGGATTCTGAACGGGGGCAGCCCGCGCTATGCCATCTACCCAACGCGGGACGGCCGCGCGATCGCCGTCGGTGCTCTGGAGGAAAAGTTCTGGCAAGCCTTTTGCGATGCAATCGGCCTTTCCGACGACCTGCGGCGCGATCGTGACACACCGGATGCAACACGGGCCGGTGTCGCATCGCTTATCGCCGCGCGGACCGCGGAAGAATGGCGCGAACCGCTGGCCGCGGCGGACTGCTGCTGTGCGGTGGTGGAGGACTTGGCGGACATCATTCCAGCCGAATTGCCGGAATCCCTGTTCCGATAATTCCTTCCCCCGAACTCCCGAACCGGGATAGGGTGCGCGATGGTGGGGTGTGTGGCGCCGTGGGGGAATGATGTCCAAAACCGATGTTTCGTCGGAAGAAAAACTGCTTTCCGACATCCGGGACCGATTCATTCGCGTCGCGGGGGAGGACGGGTCCGTCGATCATGATGAACTCGCAAGCGCGCTTTCCCTGCGCGACCCCTATTATGCCCGTCGCCTGTTTCAGATGGTCGACAGCGATAACAGTGGCGAAATCGATGCGGATGAATTCATCGGCTTCGTCAGGGGCATCATGTCCGGCAGCGATGACGAAAAGCTGCAGTTCGCCTTTCGCCTTCACGACCCGGATGATAGCGGCACGATCGAACCCGCCGAACTCCGTCAGATTCTTGAATCCAGCCTCGCGCAACATGGCGCCAGCCTTCCGGACGAAGCGGTGGAGAACCTGACAGACGCGCTGTTTCGGCGCGCGGACGAGGACGAAAACGGCTCCATATCCTTCGACGAGTTCAAGGCCGTACTGGACGCCTATCCAAAACTAAAGAAACAGATGACCTTTTCGGCTGCGACGTGGCTGCGCCCCGCGCGGCCGGCGGCAAGGAAATCACCCGGGATCGGCGACTGGCTTCGCACCCAATGGCAGGGTGCCCGGAACGACCCGCTGGCGGCGTGGTTTCTGGTAGTCTACGCGGTCGTCAATGTCGGTCTGTTCTGGAATGCTGTCGACACCTACCGCGATGCAGGTGCCAACATCTATGTCCAGATCGCGCGGGGCTGTGGCGCGTGCCTTAATTTCAACGGCGCGCTGATCCTTGTCCCGATGTTGCGACACCTTCTGACCCGGGTTCGTGCATCCGTGCTGGGGGAACTCATCCCCGTGGACCACGCGATTGCCTTCCACAAGCTGGTTGGCCACACGATGCTGGTGTTCGCGGTGATCCACACCGCGGCGCACCTGATCAACTATTCGACCCTGACCGGTGGCATTCCGGAATACCTGTTCGGTACGACCGCAGGGCTGACGGGCCTGATCCTGATGCTGGTCTTTTTCGTGATGTGGATCTGTGCCCTGGATTTCATCCGCCGCGGCGGACATTTCGAACTCTTCTACATAACGCATATGGGCTATTTCGCGTGGTTCGCGCTATGCCTGGTGCACGGACCGGTTTTCTGGATCTGGGCCGGCGTTCCGATCCTGGGGTACCTGATCGAACGGGTGGTCCGTTTCCGGAACACGCGACGCGCCTTCCAGGTCAGCGGGCTGGACCCGTTGCCGTCGTCCGTCACGCGCGTCGAAATGCAGCTTCCGGACAAGTTCCGATACAAACCGGGTGATTATGTTTTCATCAAGTATCCGCCGGTATCGAAGCATGAATGGCATCCGTTCACGGTGACCAGCTGCCCTGAGGAGACGGGGATCCTGTCCGTCCATGTGCGCGGCCTTGGCAACTGGACGAAGAAGCTCCACGCCTATGCCAAATCGCTGAAAAAGGAAGATGAAAAAGGCGCAGCCTTCATTGACGGACCCTATGGCACGCCCAGCATCCAGATTTTCCAGTCGGAAGTCGCGGTCATGATCGGCGCCGGCATCGGTGTGACACCGTTTGCGGCCATCCTGAAGTCCATCTTTGAACGACGCGAAACCGCTGCGGGCGACCTGAAGGTCAAGAAATCCTACTTCATGTGGATGAACCGGGACCAGTATGCCTTCGAATGGTTTTCGGACATGCTGTGCGGCCTGGAAGCCCGCGACCCCGACGCGTCCTTCCTGGATGCGCGTGTTTTCCTGACGGGCGTCAAGGTGGACATGACATCCGCAACGCTGGACATCGCGCTGGACGTTCACCAGGAAGAAACCGGCCGTGACCTGTTCACCGGCCTGCGGAACCGCACCGTACTGGACCGGCCCAACTGGAAGTCCGAGTTCCAACGCATCGCGAAGGAAAATGAAGGCCGCAAGGTAACCGTCTTCTTCTGCGGGCCGGCCCCGCTGGCCAAGATGCTGGCGAAAGAGGCGGCGGCGAACGGGTTCGGCTTCCACAAGGAAAACTTCTAAGCCGATTGACTTGCGCGCGCTTCCCCGGCACAAAACCCGCCCTTCCCGGGCGGGATTTCGATGTGCCGCGCATACCGTGCGGCCGACCGGCCGGTTGATTTGAGCGAAAGAAGTCAAGGAGATGTCTGAAGCCACGCAATCCGCAGTGATGAATACCTATGCCCGGTCCGAAATTGCCCTGGACCGCGGTGAAGGCGTCTATCTGTGGGATACGGCCGGCCGACGATACCTGGACTTCTATGCCGGCATTGCCGTCAACTCGCTGGGCCATGCGCACCCTGCCATGGTCGCGGCGATCAATGCCCAGGCCGGAAAGCTTATCCACACGACGAACCTCTATACCATCCCGCAGGGGGAGGCGCTGGCACGCAAGCTGACGGCGGATTCCTTCGCGGACCGGGTGTTTTTCTGCAACTCCGGCGTCGAGGCGCTGGAGGGTATGATCAAGCTGGCGCGGCGCTATCACGCCGTCGGCGAACATCCGGAACGGTACCGCGTCATCACGGTCGAAGGTGCGTTCCATGGCCGTTCGCTTGCCACCATCGCGGCGGCAAACAACAAGAAATACCTGGACGGCTTCGGCCCCCCGGTCGAAGGGTTCGACAATGTTCCGTTCGGCAACATGAACGCACTGCGCGACGCGATCACGCCGGAAACCGCGGCAATCCTGCTGGAACCCGTTCAGGGTGAAGGCGGCATCCGCCCGGCCGCGCTGCAGTATCTGCGCGACCTGCGTGCCGCGGCGGACGAATTCGGCATTCTGCTGATCCTGGACGAGGTACAAAGCGGCAATGGCCGGACCGGGCGTATGTGGGCTCACGAATGGGCCGGAATCACGCCGGACGCCGTCGCAACGGCAAAAGGCATCGGCGGGGGATTCCCGCTGGGCGCGATCCTGGCAACGGAAGAGGCCGCGCGCGGCCTGACACCCGGCACGCATGGCACAACATTCGGCGGCAACCCGCTGGCCATGGCGGTCGGCAATGCCGTGGTCGATACGATCCTGGCGCCGGGGTTCCTGGACCATGTGCGCGACGTCGGCGACTATCTGTGGCAGCGCATGGGCGACGTCGTCGCCAAGCACCCGAAGGTCTTTGCCGCCGTGCGAGGCGCAGGCCTGATGCAGGGTCTGGTCTGCCAGCCGGAATTCACGAACCTGTCCGTCATCGATGCGTTGCGCGAAAACGGTCTTATGACCGTCGGTGCGGGGGAGAATGTAATCCGCCTGTTGCCACCGCTGATCATCGAAAAAGCACATGTGGACGAAGCAGCCGACATCATCGCCCGGACTGCCGCAGAAGTGGAGGCGAAAGATGGCGCCTAACCATTTCCTGGACCTGGATAAGTTTGATGAGGCCGCACTGCGGTCCATGCTGGATGCCGGCAATTCCTATCGCAACGCACCTTCCGACAGCCCAAAGCCGCTGGAAGGAAAGGCGCTGGCGCTGATTTTTGAAAAGCCGTCGACCCGGACACGCATCAGTTTCGATGTCGGTATGAAACAGCTGGGGGGCCATGTCGTCGTCATGACGCCGGCGGAAACCCAGCTTGGCCGGGGTGAAACGATTGCCGACACGGCGCGCGTCCTGTCGCGTTATGTGGATGCAATCATGATCCGCACCACGACCGAAGAGAAACTTCTGGAACTGGCGGAACATGCCAGCGTTCCGGTCATCAACGGTCTGACGGACCGCACCCATCCGTGTCAGTTGATGGCGGATGTGATGACCTATGAGCAGCATCGCGGTCCGATTACCGGCAAGACGGTCGCCTGGACCGGCGACGGCAACAACATGGCCACCAGCTGGATCCATGCGGCTGTGCGCTTCCGGTTCAAACTGCGTATTGCCTGTCCCGAAGACCTGCAGCCACCGCGCGATGTCGTCGACTGGGCCATCGCACAGGGCTGCGAGCTTGAAGTGCTGCACAATGCCGATCATGCGGTCGACGGTGCCGATTGTATAGTCACGGACGTCTGGGTCTCCATGGGGGACAAAGACGCCCCGGTACGCCATAACCTGTTGCAACCGTTCCAGGTCGATGAGCGTCTGATGGCAAAGGCAAAGGACGACGCGATCTTCATGCACTGCCTGCCTGCCCACCGTGGGGAGGAAGTGACGGCCGGTGTCATTGATGGACCGCAATCCGTCGTCTGGGACGAGGCGGAAAACCGAATGCACGCACAGAAGGGCATCCTTCTATGGTGCCTGGACCAGATCGGAAAATAGGGGAACCGGCGGGCATGTCCGACGAAATCCGCATAGACGCCCCGGCGCAGACCGCGCCGGGCGACCGGGATACCGACGACTGTGTGCAGCCCTATATGATCGACGCAACGGGACTGCATGGACGGATGGTCAAACTAGGGCCGTCCGTCCAGCAGATTTTGGGCCGCCACGGCTATCCGGATGCGGTCAACCAGCTTCTGGCCGAAGCACTTGCCCTTGCGGCCGGGCTGTCGGCCGCATTGAAATTCGATGGCGTGTTTACCCTGCAGACAAAAGGCGACGGCCCGGTACCCATGCTGGTCGCCGACGTCACCAGCGACGGAAAGATGCGCGGCTTCGCCCAGATCAAGGGGGATGTCCCCCCGCTTCATGAGGCCATTCTGGCACCGATCCCGAAACTTCTGGGCGAAGGCTACATGGCGTTCACGGTCGATCAGGGCGCGGACATGGAACGATATCAGGGTATCGTCGCGCTGGAAGGCGCAACCCTGGAGGATTGCGTTCAGCGCTATTTCGAACAGTCCGAACAGTTCGCATCGCGGGTCAATCTTGCCGCCGGGAAACGCCCCGACGGGACCATGGGGGCGGCCGCCCTTCTGGTACAGCGCCTGCCGGATGAAGGGGGCGACCACACCCAGGTCGGCATGGCCGACAGCGACGCATGGCGGCGTGCGGTCACGCTGATGGGGTCGGCAAAGGACGAGGAAATGCTGGATCCCAACCTGCCGCCGAACGACCTGTTGTTCCGTCTTTTTCACGAAGACGGCGTGCGTGTCTTCCCCAGCAGGCCCATTACCGACGAATGCCGCTGTTCGCGTGAACGGATTGAAACCGTGCTGCAGGCAATGGACAACGCCGAACTCCAGGACCTGAAACTGGAAGACGGCACGCTGGAAGTCGTTTGTGAATTCTGTTCGCGCAAGGAAGTCTTCACCGACGATCAGATCAAACCGTCGCCGGACCGCCCTTCCGGGGATTCCTGACGAACGCCAGCAGTAGCAGACCCGCGATCAGGAAGGGGAAGATCGTCGCCATCCCCCAATGTTGGGACCCGGTCGCATCGACCGCTGTTGCAAGCAGGGCGGGCCCGACGAAGGCCGTCGCCTTACCGCTGAAGGCATAGAGCCCGAAGAATTCGGCACGCAGTTCGGCAGGGGCGATCCGAGCCATCATCGACCGGCTGGCCGATTGGGCCGGTCCCAGAAACAACCCGATTCCCAGTCCCAACAGCCAAAAAACCCTAATGTCGTCCGTAAGCAGCATCGCGCCACCGAACAATGCGATGCCCGCAACCGACACGGCAATCACCGGCTTCGGCCCCCAGCGGTCATCCAAAAAGGAAAAGGCAAAGGCACCGATGCCCGACGACACGTTCAGGGAGATGCCAAACAAAAGCACCTGTTCGCTGTCCATCCCGAAGGCAGCGGCGGCAAATATCCCGCCGAAGGCGAACAGAGTGTTCAGCCCGTCGATATAAAGCATCCGCGCGACCAGGAATTTCAGAACCTCGCGATACTGTCCCAAATGGCGAAGCGTCCGCCACAGCGTGGCAAGCCCGTCGCGCACGGCCTGTCCCATGCCGATCGGGCTGGCAGGCTGCGACGGGACGAACAGAAACAGCGGGATGGCAAAGACCACCATCCACACGCCAACCAAGACGGGGATGATCCGGACATGTTCGACGGCCCCCCTGTCCAGACCAAAGGGCGACGGATCGGGCTGGATGAACAAGACAAGGCTGATCGCAAGCGCCGACAAGCCGCCCAGATAGCCAAGGCCCCAGCCCCACCCGGAAACCCGCCCCACATGACTTTCATTCGTGATTTCGGGCAGCATGGCATTGTAGAAAACCATGCCCAGTTCGAAACAGACTGTGCCAATTATGACGAATACCAGCGCCAGGGTCACGCTGGACGGTTCGGGCGTAGCCCACCACAGGCCGATGGACGATGCCGCCCCGATCAGCGTCAGGATCAGAAGCCACGGCTTGCGGCGCCCGACCCGATCCGAAATTGCACCCAGGACCGGTGCCAGAACCGCAATGATCAGGGCCGCGAGGGACGTTGCATAGCCCCACTGGGTGGTCCCCACCTCTGGCGTTTCGGCAATACCTTGCGTGAAATAGGTGGCAAAGACGAAGGTCGAAATAAGCGTCGGATAAGCCGAATTCGCCCAATCGTAAAAACACCATCCGAAGACGGCCTTACGGTTCATTTTTACGCCCACCCGGATTATGGTTCCCGCTGACTGCCAAACCACTAACACGCTTCAGAAGGAAATGCCCACCATGATCGTAACCACCACCGACGGGGTCGAAGGACGCCGGATTACCGATTATCGCGGCGTCGTCAGCGGCGAAGCCATCATCGGCGCCAATATTTTCCGCGACCTGTTCGCAAGCGTCCGGGACATTGTGGGCGGCCGGTCCGGTTCCTATGAAAAGGTACTGCGCGACGCAAAGGAGGCCGCGATCGAAGATATGGTCGAACAGGCCCGCAATGCCGGTGCCGACGCTGTTGTTGCCGTCGATCTGGACTATGAAGTCCTGGGCAAGGAAAACGGCATGCTGATGGTCGTCGCCAACGGCACTGCCGTCACCCTCGGCTAGGCAGCGGCTCCTACCAGGGCGGGGTGTTGGAAATCACCGCGCGGACCTGGCCGGATTCTCCCCAATATTCATGAATCCGTAGCCAGTAGGTCTGTTCGCCATCCGGGTAGAATTCCATGATCGGATTGAGTTCCAGCGGCGGCGGACCATCGTCACTGGACTGAATGATATCGGCCGGGGCCAGCGGAACCGTCATGGTGTCATCCGCCATGATGGTAGCCTCGTAGAGTTCGGCCACCGGGTCGATTCCAACAGATTCCGTCCAGACATAAACCGGCCCTGACAGGCCCGTGTCCGGCATGGTGAACTGCACGACCTGCGGGTCGGAACCGATGATCACAGGGTCGATTTGCACCCGGAAACCGCCTGTTTCCTGAATTTGCCCGATAATTTCCCCGGTCAGGTCAAATGTCTGCTGCACTTCGGCATCGACCGGAACCATGTGAAATCCGACATCGCTGAGCGTCAGTTCGACCGACCCGGGCTGTCCGGAATATTCGGACAGCACGATCCAATAGGTCGCAGCCTGGTGATGGGTGAAGACGACTTCGGAATTGAAGTTTGGCAGCGCATCATCATCGGAATAGAGATGGCGGTCATCACTGGGCACAACGACGTCACCTGCCAGTGCATCCGGGTCCCCCAGATAGATTGCAAGAACCGGGTCGACGCCAGGGTCCGCGAGCGTACGCAGGTAAAGCGTCTGTTCCGTTTCGGTTGCCGCAATGTCCAGACGGATTGCCTGTTGTTCCCCGCCCACGGATTCGGTCCAAACGACCGGGATATCGACCGTCGGGTCAACAATGGTCGCCTCGCCCAGATCAGCGTTCCGCAGTGTCATTTCGACGTTCGTGAAATCGACGACGCCGCCACCATCGTGCGGTGCGGAAATAGGATAGTATTCCGGCATCGGGACCGGGTAGGTTGCTTCTTCGCCGTAACGCGCACAAGCCGAATAGTCCGCGCCATCGAAATAGCGACGGACCGCCCGGCAGCCGGAAAGCGTGATTTGTGCGGAATCCACGCTGGACCCCATCGTGCCCAACACGCCCTCTTCCACCAGATACCAGACGGTGTTCTGAAATGCTTCGTCCGCACCGTACTGTGCCGCAAGGTCTGGGCCGTTGCCCAATGCATACCCTTCCAGCACCACAATTGCGTTTGCGCGCTCTATCCGCTCCAACAGCCGGACTTCCGTCAGGTATTCCGTCGACCAGGCGACAGCATCCTGAAGGCCGAAGATCAAATCTTCCACCCCCACGTCGGATACGCCGGTCCCATAGGAATAATCGTCATAGACATGACTTCTGATATAGGAGGAAAGGACCGAATTCAGGAAATCCGCATCCTTCAGCAGGCCGTCATCCACATCCTGTGCATGGGCCGCGCCGGACCCCGCCGACGCAACCATCGCAGCCAATGCGGCCGCTCCAAGTCCGCCACGGACCTTCGTCCAAAGCTTCCGTTTCATATGAGACCTCCTCCTCACTCGAACCCTGGTCGCGCCAATCGTCGCGCGACCCACGACATCTAGCATAGATAACGACACTTTTCGCGTGAAATCCTGGGAGTGGAGGATTTTGGTTTTGTGGCGACAACGCGGCCAGGATGCGGGGAAAGGTATAATTTCAGGAGATACAATGCTCTTTCCCGTCAAACGACGGCGAAAGGCTATGCCTTTTTGGGTACCACCTTTGCGATCGGTTGCCGCAGGACACATACCGCACCGCCCGCGGGGTCATTATATAGCTCAAGGGCCGCCCCCAGTTTCTGCGCAATATCCTGGGAAATACGAAGCCCGCGACCAAACCCGCCCTGGTCAGGGACGCTGCGGATAATTTCGCGCCCCATCTGAAGCTGACTCAAGATTGCACTGGGAATTCCCGGTCCGGTATCCTGAACAACGATTATCATGGCATCGCCCCGCGCGGACATTGTGGCGCGAATTTCCACCGCGCCACCCGATGGCGTGCACTTCACCGCGTTCCCGACAACGTTCAGCAGATACTGACGCATTAGAAGCGGGTCGGTCCGTACATTTGGAAAGTTGTCCTGGATGCTGGACCGCAAATTGATTTTTTTCTGTTCCGCAATCTTACCCAGAATATCAATCACATCGTTGATCAGGCTGCCAACCTCGACCTGGGTCAATTGCACTTCAGGTGTTTCTTCGACGGCATTCGCCAGCACCCGTTCGCAGACCTGAAGCGCCTGACGAACCCCCTTGTTGATCGTCTCTGCATAATCGCGAAGTTTTTCCGGCGGGATTTCCGAGGCATCCAAATCAGACAGAAGTTGCGAATAGCCATAGACCGCGTTCAGCGGATTGCGCAATTCATGGGCGAAATCGCCCAGGGCATGAAAAATCGCATCCTTGGTCGTCTTGGGCGACACAGGACGGTTCCCGGTCGCCAGACCGGGATTTCCCATGATATCGCTTGGTTTGCTGACGTTGTCGCTCAAAGTGCCGATCCCCACCGGTCCATAGTTACGCGCAATAGTCTATGTTTAATAAATGAACTAAACCTTAACGGATTAAATTTAGCCGGATAGTCTTAAACGAAAACGGCCCGCCGGGTCGACGGGCCGCTTGCACTTCCGATTTGGAAGGAACGTCCTACTTGTAAGCCGGGTTCTGTGCGGCGTGCAGCTTTGCTTCGGCAGCGGCAAGCGCGGCTTCGGCAACCGCCTTTTCAGCTTCGTCTTTGGCGTGGGACACATCCTCGCCCAAATCCTTGACCTTCGCCTGCGCATCGGCGGTGTCGATCTCTTCGATCGGCGTCGCGGTATCGGCCAGGACCGTGCAGCGTTCCTGCGTCACTTCGACGAAACCGCCGGCCACGAACAGACGCTGACTGATCGACGCCCCTTCATAGATGCAGATCGTGCCCGGACGAATGGTCGCGATGACCGGCGAATGGCCGGGCAGCACACCCATGTCCCCCTCTTCCGCGGGAAGAACGACCATGTCGACTTCCCCTGAGAAAAGAAGCTTCTCGGGCGAGACCAGTTCGAAGGCAACCTTGTCGGACATGTCCTAACTCCTGAATGAACGGATCGAGACGGCGGTCTTAGGCGGCCTCTGCGGCCATCTTCTTCGCCTTTTCGATCGCTTCATCGATGCTTCCGACCATGTAGAACGCCGCTTCCGGCAGATCGTCGTGCTGACCATCCACGATCTGTTCGAAACCTTTGATCGTGTCTTCCAGTTCGACGAACTTACCCGGCGAGCCGGTGAAGACTTCGGCAACGTGGAACGGCTGCGACAGGAAGCGCTGGATCTTGCGCGCGCGGGCAACGACCAGTTTGTCTTCTTCCGACAGTTCGTCCATGCCCAGGATCGCAATAATTTCCTGCAGGCCCTTGTACTGCTGCAGCGTTTCCTGAACGCGGCGGGCAACCTTGTAGTGCTGTTCGCCAACCGTGGACGCGTCCAGAATGCGCGACGTGGAGTCGAGCGGGTCCACAGCCGGGTAAATGCCAAGTTCCGCAATCTGACGCGACAGGACGGTCGTCGCATCCAGGTGGGCAAAGGTCGTGGCCGGCGCCGGGTCGGTCAAGTCATCCGCAGGCACGTAAACGGCCTGGACCGATGTGATCGAACCCTTCTTGGTCGAAGTGATGCGTTCCTGCATCGCGCCCATGTCGGTACCCAGCGTCGGCTGGTAGCCCACCGCGGACGGGATACGACCCAGAAGCGCGGACACTTCCGAACCTGCCTGGGTGAAACGGAAAATGTTGTCGACGAAGAACAGCACATCCTGGCCTTCCTCATCGCGGAAATATTCCGCCTGGGTCAGACCGGTCAGCGCCACGCGGGAACGCGCGCCGGGCGGTTCGTTCATCTGGCCGTAGACCAGCGCCACTTTCGAATCGCCTTCCAGGTTGATAACCCCGGATTCGATCATTTCGTGATAAAGGTCGTTCCCTTCGCGGGTACGTTCGCCGACACCGGCGAAAACGGAATAACCGCCGTGGCCTTTCGCGATGTTGTTGATCAGCTCCATGATCAGCACGGTCTTGCCAACCCCGGCACCGCCGAACAGGCCGATCTTACCGCCCTTCGGATACGGCGTCAGAAGGT
Source organism: Alphaproteobacteria bacterium (assembly GCA_040217575.1). Classification (GTDB taxonomy): domain Bacteria; phylum Pseudomonadota; class Alphaproteobacteria; order UBA8366; family Aestuariispiraceae; genus Pacificispira. Next base: position 167,248 of record JAVJPW010000007.1, read on the forward strand.
CGACGACCTTAATCCCCGTGACAAGAACTTCCGTTTCCGTCGCCTGGTCGACATAGTCGGGCGCCGGACGGTGCAGCGGATAGGTCATCTTGTTGCCGATCGGGCCGCGTTCGTCCACCGGTTCGCCGATGACGTTCATGATGCGGCCCAGCGTTTCCGGACCGACCGGAACGGCGATGGCATCGCCCGTGTCGACGACATCCTGGCCACGAACCAGACCTTCGGACGTGTCCATAGCGATGGTGCGAACCGTGTTCTCACCCAGGTGCTGCGCCACTTCCAGAACCAGGGTGCGATCCCCGATCTTGGTGGTCAGCGCGTTCAGGATCGGCGGAAGGTCGCCATCGAAAGCGACGTCGACGACGGCGCCCAGAACCTGCGTGATCTTGCCGGTGGTGTTGCTCATGACGGTTGCTCCTGTCCTTCGGACTTAAAAATTCAGTCGGTTAGAGCGCTTCGGCGCCCGAGATAATTTCAATCAGTTCCTTGGTGATCATCGCCTGGCGTGCCCGGTTATAGGTGATCGACAGCGAATTGATCATGTCGCCCGCGTTGCGGGTCGCATTGTCCATGGCGGTCATCCGCGCGCCCTGTTCAGAGGCAAAGCTTTCCAGCATCGCGCGATAGACCTGAACCGCGAGGTTCTTCGGAAGCAGGGCTTCCAGGATTTCCTCTTCACCCGGTTCGAACTCGTACTGCGCGCCGCCCAGGTCATCACCGGAATCCGCATCGCCCCCGCCGTCATCGGCGTTGGTGAACGGAATCAGCTGAAGCGGAGTGACCTCCTGTGTCAGCGCCGAGATGAATTTGTTGAAGTACAGCGTGCAGACATCGAACTCGCCCGCTTCGAACATTTCAACGACCTTTGCGACGACCGCATCGGCATGTTCGATATGCGGCGCCGGTTTGATCAGGTCTTCGAACCCGTGGACCAGCTTGTCACGATGCGTCCGGCGAAGAAGGGAGACACCCTTTCGGCCGACGGCGATCAGCTTCACCGTCTTGCCCTGCCCCGTCAGCTGGTCGATGCGCTTGTTGACGGCACGGATGATCGACCCGTTGAACCCGCCGCACAGACCGCGATCGGACGAGACAACGACAATCAGATGCGTATCGTCACTGCCGGTACCAGCCAGAAGCTTCGGCGCGCTGTCTGCGGAAACACCGGCGGCCAGCGAATTCAGCATCCGCTCCATCCGTTCCGCATAGGGGCGTGCCGCACCGGCCGCTTCCTCAGCTTTCTTCAGCTTCGCGGCAGCGACCATTTTCATGGCCGACGTGATCCGCCGCGTCGACTGAACGCTGGAAATCCGGGTCTTTAAGTCCTTAAGAGACGGCATGTCTTATCCCGATATCCTGCTCGTTTCCCAAGGGCCCGACCATTGCCGGGCCCATCCCCTTAGCAATCCGGCCTTAGGCAAAGACCTTCGCAAAACCGTCCAGGATCGCGACGAGCGCCTTTTCGGTATCTTCGTCCAGAACGCCGGTATCGTCGATCTTGTCCAGGGTCGCCTTGTGTTCGTTACGGGCATGTTCCAGCAGCTTTGCTTCGTAACGGTTCACGTCGCCGACGCCGATCTTGTCCAGGTAACCGTGGGTACCGGCATAAATGGCCAGAACCTGCTCAGACACCTTAAGCGGCTGATACTGCGGCTGCTTCAGGAGTTCCGTCAGGCGCGCACCACGGGCCAGAAGGCGCTGGGTCGACGCATCCAGGTCAGACGCGAACTGGGCGAAAGCTTCCATTTCACGATACTGGGCCAGTTCAAGTTTGACCGAACCCGCAACTTTCTTCATCGCCTTCGTCTGCGCGGCGGAACCGACACGGCTGACCGACAGGCCGACGTTAATGGCGGGGCGAATGCCCTTATAGAACAGGCTGGTTTCCAGGAAGATCTGACCGTCTGTGATAGAAATCACGTTGGTCGGAATATAAGCCGACACGTCGTTCGCCTGGGTTTCGATGACCGGAAGCGACGTCAGCGAGCCCGCACCATGGTCGTCGCCCATTTTCGCGGCGCGTTCCAACAGACGGGAGTGAATGTAGAACACGTCCCCCGGATAGGCTTCACGGCCCGGCGGGCGGCGCAGCAACAGCGACATCTGGCGATAGGCCGTCGCCTGCTTGGACAGGTCGTCATAGAAGATGACCGCATGCATGCCGTTGTCGCGGAAATATTCACCCATGGCGCAACCGGTATACGGCGCCAGGAACTGCAGCGGCGCCGGATCGGACGCCGTGGCGGCGACCACGATGGTGTAATCCATCGCGCCCATGTCCGTCAGCGTCTTCACAACCTGCGCAACAGTGGAACGCTTCTGGCCGACCGCGACATAGATGCAATACAGCTTTTTCGATTCGTCATTGCCGGCATTGATCGGCTTCTGGTTCAGGATCGTGTCCACAATCACCGCCGTCTTGCCGGTCTGGCGGTCGCCGATGACCAGTTCACGCTGACCACGGCCGATCGGAACCAGCGCGTCCAGCGCCTTCAGGCCCGTCTGCACCGGCTCATGCACGGATTTGCGCGGAATGATGCCGGGCGCCTTAACTTCCGCCAGGGCCCGCTCCTTGGCTTCGATCGGCCCCTTGCCGTCGATCGGGTTGCCAAGGCCGTCAACAACGCGGCCCAGCAGTTCCTTGCCGACCGGGACGTCCACGATGGCGCCGGTCCGCTTGACGGTGTCGCCTTCCTTGATCTCACGGTCGGAACCGAAAATCACGACGCCGACATTGTCGCTTTCCAGGTTCAGCGCCATGCCCTTAATGCCGCCGGGGAATTCGACCATCTCGCCCGCCTGGACATTGTCCAGACCGTAGACGCGCGCGACACCGTCCCCGACAGAGATAACCTGACCCACTTCGGCGACATCGGCTTCGGCACCGAAATTCGCGATCTGGTCCTTCAGAATTGCGGAAATTTCCGCGGCCCGGAGTTCCATTTCTTAAGCTCCCTTCATCGCAAGCTTGAGGCGCTGCAGCTGGGTTGCGACCGACGTATCGATCATCCGGCTGCCCACTTTGACGATCAGTCCGCCAATCAGTGACGGATCCACATGATGTTCGACGGCAACCTTGCCGCCCATGGCCTTTTTCAGCGCGTCTTCGACCGCGGCAATCTGAGCATCGCTCAACGCCTTTGCGGACGTTACGTCGGCCGTAACCTCACCGCGGCGCTTCGCCAGCTCGGTCAGGTAAGCCTTGATAATTGGTTTCAGTGCGAAAAGACGCCGGTTTGCCGCCGCATAACCGACGAAACGACGGGTCAGGTCACTGACATCCATCTTGTCCAGAACGGCGGTCATGGCCTTGCCCTGGTCGGCGCGGCTGATCACCGGGCTGCGGACCAGACGCCGCAGGTCTTCGGATTCGTCGATGATGGTGCCCAGGGCGCGGAGATCATCCGCCACGGCATCCAGCTGCTTTGCTTCGTCCGCCAGATCGAACAGCGCTTTCGCATATCGATCCGCGATTTCGTTTACGCCACCTTTGGCTGCCACTGTTTGAAGACCCCTCAGTCAAAACGGTTTTGCCGCTGGCTCCCGCCGCTTGCATCGGACGCGCGGTTTTCTTCGACCCGAACCGCATCCCCCGAACCAGCAGGATTAGAACACGGCCAAAGCCGTATTCCAACCGCGAAGAATCACGCTCAAAATCGCTGTATTCCAGCTTTTTGAATGCGTGTCCCCCCAGGAACGAGAGGGCGTTTAGCACACGGGTTCCAGCGGTGCAACAAGACTCCGGCACTCAAAAACATGACACTTTGGCGCACCTCCCGATCCGCCCGCGGAATAGGCAGAATTGGGCTTTTCACAGCGGCTTATCCCGGATCAGATGAAGGCCTTGTATCAGTTGCGATCGGGATGTCTTTCTTATGGACGCAGTCTGGCTAAGGCGCATTCGCGCGCCGGGGGCGGAGACACTGGCCTTCATGTTCGGGCTGGAGGCGCTGTCGCGCGGGTCCGCATCGGCTGTACTGGCCATCGATACGGTACAAATTCTGGGTTCGGACGAAACGGTAAGCGTTTGTGTCCTGTTGGGGTCAATCGTGACAATCCCGACCCTTCTGCTGGCACCGGCGCTGGCACGACGGTTCGGCCGTCCAAGCGTCATGACCGGCGCGGCTGTCGGCGGGGCACTGGCGGCCTTGCTGTTCTCACTATTCCTGGCGGAAGCACAGATTGCGGGTTACATCCTGCGTGCCCTTGCGGTCGGGCTGGTCAGTTTCTGCCTGAACCTTTTCATCATGGACTATGTCCGTCGTGGCGACCTGGGCCGGTCGGAACCGATGCGGATGCTGTCGCTTGGCATCGGCTGGATCATTGGCCCTGCGGTCGGTGTTTTCCTGGCGCAGCACGTGTCCGCAGAAGCGCCCTATTACTTCAGCGGAGCGATGATGCTGGTCCTGATCGGCATATTCTGGGCACTTCGCTTCAAGTCGGCACCCGGCGTCCGCCCGACCCAGACACGGGCCTTTCAGAGCCCGCTTCAGAATCTGGGCGAATTCATGCGCGACCGGCGCCTGCTTCACGCGTGGCTGAACGCGTCGGGCCGCGCCATGTTCTGGATGAGCTTCTTCATCTATACACCGCTCTATGCCGTACAGAACGGATTGGGCGAGGCGGTGGGCGGCGTCATGCTGTCCGCCGGTGCGGGCGGCATGCTGGGCATGCCGGTGTGGGGTTGGATGACGCGAAAGATGGGAATCCGACATATGGCATGCCTGACTTTCATTGCGGCATCCGTCGGATGCGCGGCGGCCTGGGCCCTGGCCGGTTCCGCGGAATATGGTGCCGCCGGCATTCTGATTGCCGCCCTGGCGATGAGCATGAATGACGGATACGGCAATGCGCTGTTCTTTCGCGCCTGCAGGCCAAGCCGCCGCACGGACATGACCCCGACATTCACGACCTATCGGGACGTTGCGGAAATAAGCCATGCAGCGCTGTTCGCGGTCCTGCTGGTCTTCCTTCCGATCGAAACGGTCTTTCTGGTCCTGGCGATTGTACTGGGCGGGCTGGCGGCCCTGTCGCGGACGATCCATCCCCGTCTCTGACCCCGGCTTTGACCCGGCCGACAGGTCGTGCAAGAGAGGAACCATGACAACGCCAATCGAACGCCTGAACCGGATCAGTGAACAGGGCCTGTGCATCGGATGCGGGATGTGCCAGTCCGTCGCCGGCACCGATCAGATTGAAGTGGTCCGCACGCCTGACGGCGCGCTGCGCCCCGTCCCGACCGACAGGTTGACGGACGAAAGCGTCGATCGTGTCTATCGCACCTGTCCAGGCACCCGGCTTGAGGGCCTGCCGGAGACGCTGACGGATGCACAAACGAAGCGCGATCTGGTCTGGGGGGCGTTTCAACGGATCGCCAAGGCCCATGCCGCGGACCCAGAGATTCGGTTCAAGGCTGCCGCGGGCGGCGTACTGACCGCACTGGCCGTTTTCCTGATCGAAAGCGATGAAGTCGACTTCATTGTCCATGCGCGGATGCCGGTCGGTGACCCCGAACTCGGCCCCTCTTTCGGTGTTCGCCATGTCAGCCGAACCCGGGACGACGTTTTGGCCGGCGCTGGGTCACGCTATGGCCCCACCGCGACGCTGATCGACATAAGGGACCATTTGGCAAAGGAACGACCCTTCGCCTTTATCGGCACACCGTGCGACATCACAGCGATCCGGAATCTGGCACAGGTGGATGACCGCGTGAACCGCTACTGTCGCTATATGCTGACGCCGGTCTGCGGCGGCTTCATGCAGACGCCAGCCCTGGAAAAGGCGCTGACCGGGTTTGGCCTGAATTTCGATCGGCTGACCATGGTGCGATATCGTGGCCATGGCTGTCCCGGCCCAACACGCTTGGAACAGGATGACGGGACGGTCCTGGAAAAGACCTATCTGGATTTCTGGGCGGATGAGAGCGCCTGGGGCCTGCCGTGGCGGTGCAAGGTCTGCGCCGACGGTATCGGCGAAGCAGCGGACATTGCGGCGGCCGACTGCTGGCCCGGCGGTTCCCCCACCGTCGAACAGGCCGAAAACCATCATGCGGACCCCGGCAGCAACGGGGTCCTGATCCGCAGCACGCGGGGCGAACGATTGTGGCGGGCGGCGGTAGCGGCCGGCGCAATTGTGGAGGAAAGCCAACACACCGCACGGGACATGGATGACTGGCAACCCCATCAGGTCAGACGGAAACAGGCGGTCCAGTCCCGCTATGACGCACTGTCCGACGCCGGACGCATCGTCCCGGTGACGCAGCGTCTGCGCCTGAAGGAACTGCAGGCGAGCGTCCCGGCGGATGTACGCGACAGCCAGCGTCATGGGACGGCCGAACGAATCCGGATCGGCAAGGCGGATGAACCGACACCGGTGAAACGCGCCCCCCGGACTTGACCGGTGGCACGTAAAACCGTCTAACTTCCGGCCATGACGACGAACGAAATCAACATAGCCATTGTCGGCGCCGCCGGGCGCATGGGACGCATGCTTGTGCGCGAGGTAACCCATACCAAAGGGTGCCGCGTCTCCGGCGCGACAGGGTCACCGGGATCCGGAACAATTGGCAAGGATGCCGGCGAATTGGCCGGCGTTCATGCACTTGGCATTCCGGTCGAAGACGATCCGGCACCGGTGATTGCGCGCGCGCACGCGGTCATTGATTTCACCCGCCCGGATGCCACCGTGGAACATGCCAGACTGTGCGCCCAGGCCAATGCCGCCCATATCGTCGGCACGACCGGTCTGACGGCGGACCATGAAAGCGCCCTGGAACTCGCGGCGCGACACTGTCAGGTCGTCTATGCGCCGAACATGTCGGTCGGGGTCAACCTGTTGCTGGCGCTGACGGAGAAGGTCGCGTCGGTACTGGGCGAAGACTACGACATCGAAATTTTTGAAATGCACCATCGACACAAGGTCGATGCACCGTCCGGTACGGCGCTGGGACTTGGGAAGGCCGCGGCCAGGGGCCGTGATATCGCGCACGAGGAAGCGGCCGTCTTTACCCGTGAAGGCCAGACAGGTGCCCGCCCGGCCGGAAAGATTGGCTATGCCACGTTGCGTGGCGGCGACGTGGTGGGGGAACACACGGTCATATTCGCCGGCGATGGGGAGCGGATAGAAATTGGCCACCGCGCCAGCGACCGGAAGATTTTTGCCGCAGGTGCCATCCGGGCCGCGCAATGGGCACGCAAACAGGGCTATGGCCTGTATTCCATGCGTGACGTACTGGGATTGACCTAAAGACGGGCTATTGGGTGATCGTGACCACGCCGCCGGACTGAACGCCGGTGACCGTACGTTCCGCCGTGCGGCCCGCGGGTGCCACGACGACATCCACTTCCACCCCGCTTTCCAGCGGCAGGATGCGCACGGTCGCGAACCGTTCGCCCTTTACATAAGTCAGGGATGTCCGCCGGGACCGAACGATCGCGGTTTCCGTCCAACCGTAGTTCGGCATGTTCCGGCGCATGAATTCTACGACCTGTACCGGCTGGTTTGCTTCGCCCAGCATCACGACCTGTCCCGTCCAGGCCAGATCGTCCCCGACAATGACCGTATCGCCCAGGACGACTTCGGACCCCGGCGGAACCGGCAGATCGGGAATGGTCAAAACATTGGGCGGCAATTCGCCTTCGGGGGCAACCGCGTTCGGGTCGTTGGGAGAAACAGCCTGGACCCCGGCTGTCGGACCGCGCTGGACCGAACCGGTTCCCGTGCCGATGCATCCGCTGGTCACCAGAATCGCGGCAAGCGCGGCCATGCACATTCCTGACCGTGTCGTCTCAATCACGCTTCTATGACCCCTCGAAATCGCCACCCGATTCTTGCGCGGCTACACGCCCGCACATTTATGCCCTATCAAGGCCGCGATTCGGGTGCGCGAGGCAACGGTTTTTTGGGGTAGTCTGTTTGTTACCCCAGAACGGATCTGGCGCGTTCCAGGTCTTCCGGCGTATCGACGCCAAGCGGCACCGTGTCGACCAGTGCGACATCTATGCGCATGCCGTTTTCCAGGGCGCGCAATTGTTCCAGCCTTTCACGCTGCTCCAGGATGCCGGGCGGCAGTTCGATAAAGCGCATAAGCGCCTCCCGCCGGTAGGCATAAAGTCCGATGTGGTGATACAGGTCCCCCGGTCCTGAAGGTGCTGTCGCCCGGGTGAAAGTCAGCGCACGGGCAATCCGCAATCCCTCACCAGGCGGCGGGAACCCGGCGACAGCCTTCACAACATTCGGGTTATCGCGTTCTTCCTCACGGGTGATGATTGCAGCGATCGTTGCGATGTCCACCTCGGGCGTCATGGAAAGCGGGGCCAGCGACGCCTTGATCGATCCCGGATCGATCGTCGGCAGGTCACCCTGGACATTGATGACAGTATCGTATCGTCCATCGGGATCAAACCGACCCAGCGCTTCTGCGATTCGGTCGGACCCGGATGGATGTGCCGGGTCGGTCATGACCGCCAAAAACCCCGCCGCCGTCACGGCGGCCGCAATGGCCGCGTCCCCGGCCGCGACCACGACCGGTCCCAGGTCAGCCTCTGCCGCGCGTTCTACACAATGAACAATCATCGGCTTGCCATGAATTTCCGCCAGCGGCTTATCCGGCAGCCGCAGCGAGGCAAGTCGGGATGGGATGATAACGACTGGATTCAAGGCTTCGCTCCCGGGAACTGGTGTCTTTATGCTTCCTGATGCGGCAGTTTAGATGCGACCGTGCGCCGCGAACAGGTAGCGTTGATTCTCCGATCATGACAGGATATACCGCACAGGTACGGTGACAAAGGCACGCAGGTTTCGCCAACCCCTTCATTTGAAACGGGAAGGCGGCAATTTTGGGGGCCTGAAAACCCTTTGGCAAAAATTGAACGAACCCAAGTCTTGTGGGGAATGCAATGAACAGCGATCCGCTTCTAATCAATAAGCTTGCCGCTGCGGTCCTTGTGGCCGGGCTTCTGGGAATGGTTTCCGCGGAAATCGCGGGTGGGCTGTTCCATATCGAAGGTGATATCGACATTTCCGAACAGGCTTTTGTCATTGCCACCCCGTCCAACGACGCGGGCGCCACCGAAATGGCTGAAGAAGAGCCGGCGGGGCCAACGGATATTTTGCCGATGCTGGCGACGGCTTCTGTAGAAGAAGGCGCAAACGTCGCGCGCAAATGCCAGTCCTGCCATACGTTCGAAGCCGGTGGCCCGGCGCGGACCGGTCCGAACCTGTATAACATCGTGAATGCCGACATTGCCGCGGCTGATTTCGCATATTCCGATGTGCTGAACGGGATGGAAGGCGTCTGGGACTACGAGGCACTGAACGGGTTTCTGTACGCGCCGGCGGATTATTCTCCCGGCACGCGGATGAGCTTCCGCGGCGTGCGCAACGACCAGGACCGTGCGGACCTGATCGTCTATCTGCGTTCGCTCAGCGACAGCCCGGCGCCGCTGCCATGATGCGGTAACCGGAATCGCGTTAGGTTTTACGGGCGGAGGAAACAACTCTCCGCCCGTTTTCGTTTCAGGCCCTTGTTCTCCCAGGAATGTAATTCATGGATACCTGCCCCGACGATTGGATCGCACTTGCCCACCGGCTGGCGGACATCGCCCGTCCGGTCGCCAGACAGTACTTCCGCACAAAGCTGGATATCATCGCAAAGGATGACGAAAGCCCGGTGACCATCGCCGACCGGTCGATCGAAACCGCAATGCGCGAAGAAATCGAACGCACCTTTCCCGATCACGGTATTTTGGGGGAAGAGCACGGCGCCGTCCGTCTGGACGGGCCCGCTGTCTGGGTCCTGGATCCGATCGACGGGACGAAAGCGTTTATCACCGGCATGCCCCTGTTCGGGACGCTGATCGCGTGCTGCGTCGACGATGTGCCGGTTCTGGGCATTATCGACCAACCCATACAGGAAGAACGCTGGGTCGGAACAAAGGGCCGGCAAAGTACGTTCAATGGCGACCCAATCCGTGTTTCCGGCAAGACGGATCTGGAAACGGCCACACTTTATTCCACCGGGCCGGAGATGTTTGAAGGCACCGATGCGGAAGACGGATTCAACGCGCTTCGGCGCGCGGTTTCCCTGACCCGATTCGGCGGAGACTGTTACTGCCACGGTCTTCTGGCGTCCGGCTTTGTCGACCTGGTCATTGAACAGGGACTTCAGCCCTACGATTTCTGTGCGCTGGTCCCGGTGATCGAAGGGGCCGGTGGCATAATGACCGACTGGAACGGCGATTCACTTTCACTTTCGTCCGACGGGCGGACAATTTCCGCCGCCAGCCGGGAACTTGCCGCTGCAGCCAGGACGCATCTGACCTGAAGAAGGCGCAAGACGCTTGCGATTCCGGGCATCAGAACCACATTCTTCTGCGACACCGTTTTTTACCCGGGAGGTTCCGCGCCGTCATGATTTCTGTTCGCCGTTTCGTTTTTCTTGCCTTGGCCTGTGTCATTTTTTCCGCGCCCGTCTCCGGCGCCCATGCGCAGGAAGTCGTGCGGTCCCATGGGTGGGCCATTCACGGGGACCTGAAATACCCGGCGGACTTCGAACATTTTGACTATGTGAACCCGGATGCACCGAAAGGCGGCTCGGTCGTATTCGGCGTGCCGGACACTTTTGATTCACTGAACCCATTCATTATCAGTGGATCGCCCGGCGCCGGCAGTTCGGCGATCTATGACACACTGATGACGACATCGCGGGACGAACCCAACAGCGAATACGGCCTTCTGGCGGAATGGATCGAAGCCGAGTCGGATGCGGATGGTGTCTTCACCGCCATCCGTTTCGGCCTGCGCGAAGAAGCGCGTTTCCATGATGGTGAGCCGGTGCGCGCCGATGACGTCGTCTGGACGTTCAACAAACTGGTCACCGAGGGGGCGCCCCTTTATCGTTTTTACTATGCAAATGTCGATGAAGCGGTCGCGCTGGACGACCTGACCGTCGAATTTCGCCTGATCCCCGGCGAAAACCGGGAAATGCCGGTGATCCTGGGTCAGGTCCCGGTCCTGCCGCAACATTACTGGGCGGACCGCGAATTCGCCAGGACGACGCTTGAACCGCCCCTGGGGTCCGGCCCGTATCGAATCGCCGAAGTACGTCCAGGCCAGTCGGTTACCATCGAACGGGTGGAGGATTACTGGGGCGCCGACCTGCCGGTCAATCGCGGGCATAACAATTTCGATCGCATCCGCTACGAATATTTCCGGGACCGCACGGTCCTGCTGGAAGCATTCAAGGCGGGCGACCTGGACATTCGCCGGGAAAACAGTTCCAAAAACTGGGCCACCGCCTATGACGTCCCGGCGGTGGAAGACGGGCGCATCCTGCTTCGGGAATTCAACCATGAACGCGGCACCGGCATGCAGGCCTATGTAATGAACCAGCGCCGCCCGGTCTTTCAGGATGTCCGGGTGCGCGAGGCGATGACCTACATGTGGGATTTTGAGTGGGTCAATCAGAACATCATGTACGAAGCCTATGCCCGCACGGACAGCTTCTTTGAAAATTCCGACCTGGAAGCGACCGGCCTGCCGGAGGGGGAGGAACTGGCGGTTCTGGAGCCGTTCCGCGACCGGCTGCCGGAACGCGTCTTCACCGAAGATTACGCACCGCCATCGACCGACGGGTCCGGCAACAATCGCCAGCAGCTTCGCCGCGCCTTTGAACTGCTGCAGGAAGCGGGCTGGGTCGTCGAGGATGGCGCCCTGATCCATTCGGAAACCGGCGCGCCGTTCGAAATAGAAATCCTGCTGGTTCAGGACCTGTTCACACCGCACACACAGGCGCTGGTGCGCGGTGTGGAACGATTGGGCGGGACGGCAACGATTCGCGTCGTTGATGCGGCACAGTACCGTAACAGGCTGGACAGTTTCGATTTCGATGTCGTGGTTTCCGGCTGGGGCCAGTCCCTGTCGCCAGGCAACGAACAGCGCGACTTCTGGAGTTCCGAAGCCGCCGAACGGAACGGCAGCCGCAACACCGCCGGCATTTCGGACCCGGTCATCGATGAATTGATCGAACTCCTGATCGCGTCGCCCGACCGGGAAACACTGGTGGCACGGACCCGCGCCCTGGACCGGGTGCTGCTTTGGAATTTCCCTGGGATTCCGATGTATCACGCAAAGACCGACCGAATCGCCTATTGGAATCGCTTTGGCATACCGTCCGGCGAACCGCCCATGCTGGGCACCGACTCCAGCTTCTGGTGGGTCGATGCGGAACTGGATGCCGCACTGCGCCGGCAGGGCCGCGACTGACCCGCGGATTTGAGAGTTCCCGACGCAACCGGACGCACATGGTAATGGGTAACGATGTACGCTTACATCCTCCGACGCCTGATGCTGATCATACCGACCCTGTTCGTCATCATGGTCGTGAACTTTGTCGTTATACAGGCTGCACCCGGCGGGCCGATCGACCAGATTCTGGCGGAACTCCGCGGTGAGGCGCCAAGCGCGATTGAACGGGTATCGGGCGGGGCCGGCGACCTGACGAACGAGGCATCGTCTTCCGCCAGCGGAAACAGCCAAAGTCGGGCGGCCCGTGGCCTTCCGCCGGAATTCATCGCCGAACTGGAAGAACGTTTCGGTTTCGACAAACCGATGCATGAACGCTTCTTCCAGATGATCGGCAACTATCTGACATTCGATTTCGGTACCAGCTATTTCACCGACCGCACCGTCATCGACCTGATCGCGGACAAACTTCCGGTTTCCATTTCCTTGGGCCTCTGGACCACCGTCATCACCTATCTGGTGGCAATTCCGCTTGGCATTCGAAAGGCGCTGCGCGAAGGCACACCTTTCGATATCTGGACGTCGGCGGTGCTGTTCGCCGGATACGCCATACCGAACTTCCTGTTCGCGGTCCTTCTGGTGATCCTGTTTGCCGGCGGGCAGTTTTTCGATTGGTTCCCGCTGCGCGGGCTGGTGTCCGAAAATTTCGACCGGCTGTCACTGGGCGAAAAGATCCTGGACTATTTCTGGCACCTGGCCCTGCCTTTGATATCCATGATCGTCGGCGCGTTCACGACACTTGCCATGCTGACGAAGAATTCCTTCCTGGACGAAATCAACAAGCAATATGTCGTGACTGCCCGTCAGAAAGGCCTCAACGACGGCCAGGTCCTTTATGGCCATGTTTTCCGCAATGCCATGCTGATCGTTATCGCGGGTTTTCCAAGCGCCTTCATTTCCATCCTGTTCACGTCGTCACTTCTGATCGAAGTGATCTTCTCTCTGGACGGGTTGGGGGCGCTTGGGTTCGAAGCGGCAATCAACCGCGACTATCCGGTTATGTTCGCGACGCTTTATATCTTCACGCTGCTGGGACTTGTCATGGGTCTGATCGGCGATCTGATGTATGTGGCGGTCGACCCGCGTATCGATTTTGAAGCGCGCGAAGGATAAGCCGATGACCGCGCCCCCCACAGTGCCCAGGTTCCTTGGCATGCGGATCACGCCGATCACGCAGCGCCGGATCGACAGGTTCCGGGCCAATCCCCGCGCGGCATGGTCGCTGCGTATCTTTCTGGTGCTGGTCATTGTATCCCTGTTTGCGGAACTCATTGCCAACGACAAGCCGCTGATCGTCCACTATGACGGCAGCTTCTACTTCCCGATCGTCGAAGCCGTGCCGGAGACGACCTATGGCGGGTTCTTCCCCACCGAAGCGGACTATACGGACAGTGAAGTCCTGTCGCTGATAGAGGAGAAGGGTTGGTACCTGATGCCGCCCATCCCCTATGGCAACAACACACCGGCGTATGACCTGACCTCCGCCGCACCGACCCCGCCGGACGCAAACCATTGGCTTGGTACCGACGACGAGGCCCGCGACGTCGCGGCCCGCCTGATCTATGGTTTTCGGATATCCGTTCTGTTCGGCCTGGCGCTGACACTGGTCAGTTCCGTCATCGGCGTCTTCATCGGTCTGGCACAAGGATATTTCGGGGGGCTGATCGACCTTTTGGGCCAGCGCGGCATCGAAATCTGGACCAGTCTGCCGACCCTGTATCTTTTGATTATCCTGGCATCCATCGTAGAGCCAAATTTCTGGTGGCTTTTGGGGCTGATGGTCCTGTTTTCCTGGCCGTCGCTGGTCGGGCTTGTGCGGGCGGAAACACTACGCGCACGCAATTTCGACTATGTTCGCGCGTCGAAAGCCTTGGGCGTCACCGACCACACCATCATGTGGCGCCATGTTCTGCCGAACGCGATGGTCGCGACCATCACCTTTCTGCCGTTCATTACCACCGGGTCGGTTACGACCCTGACTGCGCTTGATTTCCTTGGGTTCGGGCTGCCGCCGGGCTCCGCCTCCCTGGGGGAGTTGATGAAACAGGGCAAGGAGAACCTGCAGGCGCCCTGGCTGGCCTTGAGCGGCTTCTTCACCATCGGGATCATGCTGACGCTGCTTGTGTTCGTCGGGGAAGGCGTGCGCGATGCGTTCGACCCCCGCAAGGCACAGGTCTAAAGGAAACAGGAACCGTTCATGACCGAAAAGTCCGATCCCTTGCTTCGTGTCCGGGACCTGTCCGTTGCCTTCAACCTGCCGGGTGGTGAAGTCCTGGCGGTCAAGAATATCGATTTCGACATTTCACGCGGCGAGACGTTGGCGCTGGTCGGCGAAAGCGGTTCAGGCAAGTCGGTCAGTGCGCTTTCGATCCTGCAACTTCTGCCCTACCCAACCGCGCGCCATCCGTCCGGGTCCATCACATTTCACGGCACGGAACTGGTCGGCGCCCCGGAACGGTCCCTGCGCAAGGTACGCGGCAACGATATCGCGATGATCTTCCAGGAACCGATGACCAGCCTGAACCCGCTTCACACCATTGAAAAACAGGTGGCGGAGGCCCTGATCATCCACAAGGGACTTTCCCGCGAGAAGGCGCGACCACGGGTGCTGGAACTCCTGGACAAGGTCGGGATCAAGAACGCCGAACAGCGGCTTTCCGCCTACCCTCATGAACTGTCCGGCGGCCAGAGGCAGCGTGTCATGATAGCCATGGCGCTGGCGAACGAACCGGAACTTCTGATCGCGGACGAGCCGACCACGGCGCTGGACGTCACGATCCAGGCCCAGATTCTGAAATTGCTGAAAGACCTGCAACGGGAAACCGGCATGGCAATGCTGTTTATCACCCATGACCTGGGCATCGTGCGGAAGTTCGCCGACCGGGTCTGTGTCATGAAGGGCGGCGAAATCGTCGAATCCGGGCCGACGCAGCCAATTTTCGATGTACCAAAGCACGACTACACCAAAGCGCTGCTGGCGGCACAGCCGTCAGGCCGGAAGACCCCACCCGCGCCTGACGCTCCCATCGTCATGCAAGGCGACGGGGTCAAGGTCTGGTTCCCGATCAAGAAGGGACTGATGCGCCGCACGGTCGACTACGTCAAGGCGGTGGACGGCATTGACGTTACCGTTCGTGAAGGACAAACGGTCG
Organism: Alphaproteobacteria bacterium; assembly: GCA_040217575.1. Classification (GTDB taxonomy): domain Bacteria; phylum Pseudomonadota; class Alphaproteobacteria; order UBA8366; family Aestuariispiraceae; genus Pacificispira. The sequence goes on from JAVJPW010000007.1 coordinate 182,703, forward strand.
GCGTTGTCGGCGAAAGCGGGTCCGGCAAGACGACGCTTGCAATGGCGCTTTTGCGCCTGATCGCAGCCGAAGGCGGGATCTCATTCGACGGATCGTCCATTGCGGACCTGTCCGGGCGCGACCTTCGGGCGCTGCGCCAACGGATGCAGGTCGTCTTTCAGGACCCCTATGGCAGTCTGAGCCCGCGCATGTCGGTCGGCGAAATCGTGGCGGAAGGCTTGGATGTGCACGGCATCGGCGCCAATGCTTCAGAACGAGACGAAATGGTCGTCGAAGTCCTGAAGGAAGTGGGCCTGGATCCCGAAAGCCGGCACCGCTACCCGCATGAATTTTCCGGCGGTCAGCGGCAGCGCATTGCCATCGCCCGCGCGCTAATCCTGAAGCCCCGCTTTGTTGTCCTGGACGAACCGACATCGGCCCTGGACATGTCGGTTCAGGCCCAGATTGTTGACCTGTTGCGCGACCTGCAGACAAAGCACAGGCTTGCCTATCTGTTCATCAGCCACGACCTCAAGGTCGTACGCGCCATGGCGGACACGGTGATCGTCATGCGCGACGGTGTCGTGGTCGAAGCCGGATCCACGGACCAGATCTTTGACCAGCCGAAGGACCCCTACACCAGGGCGCTGATGGCAGCGGCGCTGGACATGAAAGCGGATGAGACCGGTATCGTCTCGATGTAGTACCGGGCAGCCGCTGCAGAGACCGCGGCCCGACAACTGCCTAACGTCTAGTCCTCGGGAACAATTGGCTGCTGGACTGCGACGAAATTCGTGATTTCCCCTGCATCGTTTCGAATCGCCTTCAGATGGACACGGTGCACAAAAGGCGTTCCATCCTTTCGGTAATTCATTATATCGATTTTTGCAGTATCGCCTGCCGCAATTGCCTTACGGAAGGCGGCGGTATCTTCCAAGTTGGTTTGCGGCCCTTGCAGAAATCGCGGGTTTCTTCCAACCGCCTCTCGCCGCGAATAGCCAGTATGCATTTCGAATGCATCCGACACAAAAATAATTGGGTTGTCCGGTTGTGTTGCATCCGTGATCACGGCGGAACGCATACGTTCCTCTTCGGTGATCAGACTAACCGCGTGCTCCAATTGACCTATCGTCATCGTCCTGCGCTCCTATCACGGCAGCGGGCGATCGCAGGCCAAATTTAGTCTTAATCCGTTAGCAAACAATGAACACAATCAACATTTCCTACTCGTGCTCCCGCAGGCGGGGCATCAGTTCCACGAAATTGCAGGGCCGGAACCGATAGTCGAGCTGATGATGCAAAATCTCGTCCCAACCATCACGACAGGCACCGGTCGACCCCGGCAGGGCAAATAGATAGGTGCCCCTTGCGACACCGGCAGTTGCGCGGCTTTGAATGGTGGACGGGCCAATTTTCGATGCTGATATCCAGCGGAAATATTCGCCGAAGCCAGGAATTTCCTTTTCGCACACGCGGTCGAACGCTTCCGGCGTCACATCGCGTCCCGTAAGTCCGGTGCCGCCGGTCGTAATGATGCAATCAATCGCTGGATCGTCGATCCAGCGCGACAGGACTTCTGAAATGACAGCCGCATCGTCACGCACGATTTCCCGCGCCGCCAGGACGTGGCCATCGGCCTGCAACCGGTCGCGCAGGGTATCGCCTGACCGATCATCTTCCAGCGTGCGCGTGTCGGACACGGTCAGGACCGCGATGCGGACCGGCTTGAAAGGACGCTTTTCGTCAATCGGCACGGACGGCCTCTTTCCGGGTGGCGCTACTGCGGCTGTGTGCTGGCCGGGATCAGTTCAACCCCGTCGCTGCGCTGGCCATCCTGAGCGACATAGGTCGGCCATTCGCCGCGAATCAGCGCCTCAAGGCTGGGCACATCCTGGCCCAGACGCATCCGGTAGATCCAGAAGTTGGAGATGACATGCTCCACATAGTTCCGGTTTTCCGTTGACGGGATGCTTTCAATGAACAGCAGCGGGTCGTTCGCGAAATTCAGCTGGTCCTTCCAGCGCAGCAGATTGCCCGGCCCCGCATTATAGGCGGAAAGCGCAAATAAAAGGTTCCCTTCGATCCCGCGGTGTTCCAGGACGTGATGGATATATAGCTGCCCCAGCGACAGGTTCAGGCTGGCATCGAACAGGGCCGCGCGCGCTGCACCGCTGAAGGAACGGTTGCCGATATATTCCGCCGTACGCGGCATCAACTGCATAAGACCGCGCGCCCCGGCATAGCTTTCAGCGCGGGTCCGGAATTGCGATTCCTGACGCACGACGGCAAACACCAGCGCCCGGTCCACGGTATAGCCGTCAAGCGGCAACCACCCCGGCACGGGGTAGAGCGCCGCGTCCAGGATAATCCCTTCACGCCGGGTAATGTCATGTCCAACCTGGAACGCCACATCGGCCAACCCGACCCGTTCCGCCAACGCCAACAGCATCGCTGCGAACGACGGCGGGGCTTCATCCACGAAACGCCGCATTTCCGCGTCCGCCAGATCAGCCTGACCGGCTTCGATCAGGGCCAGCGCCCGTGACACCGCCGGCACGCGGGACAGGATTTCAACCTCCGTCTCCGAAAGCCGCGGCAGGTTAAAGTCCAGTGCCGGCGTCAGACCCAGCGCATGGCTTGCCATAAATCCATAAAAGGTCCGCGGATAGCGCGCGGCGGATGCCAGCATTTCGCTTACCCGCTGCGGCTGACCATTGATCAGGAAGGTACGGGATGCCCAGAAACCACCTGCAGAGCGCAGCATGTCGTCGGTTTCCGGTGAATTCGAAAGCGCTTCGAAAAAGACTGATGCCTGGTCCAGGTCGCCCGAACGGAACGCGGCAAGACCACCCCACCAGCTGGCAAGCGCGGCACCGTTCCCGGCAATCTCATAAGCTTCGCGTGCGACTTCGATCGCTTTGTCGTCCAGATCGTAGCGGTAATAGCCGTGCGCGATGACCCCAAGGCTGTGCGCATAACTGACCGGATCGAACAGGTTTCGGTTCGATGTATGTGCCAGGCGTTCGCGCGCCGCTGTCACACTGCCATTACGGACCATGTCGCGGATAACGCGCTGAATCGACCGGATCTGATCGCGTTGGGACGACGAACGCCCTTCGAACCGTCGGCTTTCCTCTTCCAGGCTGACATCGTCGTCGTCGGCGAATTCTTCAAAGTCGCGAATGAGGTCGATGTCCGGTAATTCCGTTGCCTGCGGAGGCTGCGGGGCGGAGGCACCGGACGGTTGCCGACGAAGCGCCAGCCGATAAATCCGCGATGCGCCGGGATGGTCCGCGTAATCCGCCATCCAGTCGCGCAATTCCGCATAGGAGGACCGATAGTCCGTCGGGTGCATGTAACGCTGGAACTTCACGTGTCCCATCAGGATTGGGTCCGCCAGTCGCGCGATCAGCCGGTCGGCTGCATCCCAGTCCCCGTCACGCTGAAGATCGAAAATCTCACGGTAGATTGCGGCGTCCTGCAATGAGAGGACCGCCGGCAGGTCAGTCGAAACGTCCGAAGAGACCGGCGGCGCCGCCGCCGTTTCGGTCTGGGCAACGGCAGAGGACCAACCCATTGGAATCGCGACAATCGTCGCCATCATGGCAACGGACAAAACGCACGCTATGCGGCGAACGGATACGTCGCGAACGGGAATGGTCGTCCCCCCGAATCAAGTCTAGTTTCTACGTCAACCGTGCACGTCAGACAATGACGCGGCGCCTAAGCCCGAAGAAGGGCCGACAGCGCGACTTCCCTCTCTCTTGGTGGGATAAGATAGGTACGGGAATCGACCCGACAAGGCAAGCGAACGGTGTCGGGGCGAACTGCGTCAATTTGTGTCGCGGTGTGGCATACGGCACCGAATTCGGAGAACGGTTTGAGTACGGAACTCATAATTGCGATTTTCACCGCGATTGGGCTGGTCCTGGTGATCGAAGGGCTGGTGCTGACGCTGGCACCCGGCGCCATTCGCCGGGTGTGGGAAATGATGCAGGAAATTTCCAACGACGGATTGCGGCGCCTTGGGCTGGGTGCAATCATGATCGGGGTTCTGATCGTTTGGATCGCACGCGGCTGACCGGCTGTCAGGAATGTGTGCGGCGGCGCGTCCGGCGGTATTGAGCGGCGGACGACCGGGTCTATAGTCCTTCCCATGGATAACGAAATCAGTCTGAAACCTGCCGAACCAGCCGGCTTCATTTCAGGGGACGCGCCCAAGTACGAACGCCCCCTGTCCGAAGCCGGAAAACGGTTTCAAATTCAGTCCGACTATCTGCCGGCCGGCGACCAGCCCCAGGCGATTGCCGAACTGACCAAGGGCGCGAGGGATGGAGAACGCGACCAGGTCCTGCTGGGTGTGACGGGATCCGGCAAGACCTTCACGATTGCCCATGTGGTGCAGGAACTTCAGCGTCCGACGTTGGTGCTGGCCCCGAACAAGACCTTGGCCGCGCAGTTGTATGGGGAAATGAAAAGTTTCTTCCCCGACAATGCGGTCGAATATTTCGTATCCTATTACGACTATTATCAGCCGGAAGCATATGTCCCGCGGTCGGACACCTATATCGAAAAGGAAAGTTCGATCAACGAACAGATTGACCGCATGCGCCACAGTGCCACGCGGGCCCTGTTCGAACGGGAAGATGTGATCATCGTCGCATCCGTCTCATGCATCTACGGCATCGGATCGCCGGAAACCTATTCCCAGATGGTCATCCCGGTGGAAGCTGGCCAGATCATGGATGTCCGGGAGTTGATGCGCCAGCTTGTCTCCCTCCAGTACAAGCGCAACGACACCGGATTCCAGCGCGGCACATTCCGGGTTCGCGGCGACACGGTGGAAATTTTTCCCGTGCATTTGGAAGACCGGGCCTGGCGAGTCAGCTTTTTCGGGGATGAGGTCGATGCAATCCACGAATTTGACCCGTTGACCGGCGAAAAGACAGCAACGCTTGAAAAAGTCCGCGTCTATGCCGGAAGCCACTATGTCACGCCGCGCCCGACCCTGAAGCAGGCGGCGGATCGAATTAAGGTGGAGTTGAAGCATCGGCTGAGCGAGTTCGAACAGGCCGGTAAACTGTTGGAACTGCAACGCATCGAACAGCGCACAACCTTCGACCTGGAAATGATGGAAGCGACGGGTTCGTGTAACGGTATCGAAAACTACTCACGTTACCTGACCGGCCGGAATCCGGGGGAACCGCCACCGACGCTGTTCGAATACCTTCCGGACAACGCCCTACTGGTCCTGGACGAAAGCCACGTCACGGTGCCCCAGATCGGCGGCATGTTCCGCGGCGACTTTGCCCGCAAGTCGACCCTTGCCGAATTCGGGTTCAGGCTTCCGTCCTGTGTTGATAATCGACCGCTGAAATTCGAAGAGTGGGACGCCATGCGTCCGCAGACAATCTATGTATCCGCGACCCCCGGACCGTGGGAACTGGAACGCACGGCAGGGGTCATTACCGAACAGGTGGTCCGTCCGACCGGTCTGATCGACCCGGTCTGCATCGTTCGGCCCACGGCGGATCAGGTGGACGACCTGCTTTCGGAATGCCGCACCTGCACGGAAAAGGGCCAGCGCGTGCTGGTCACGACACTGACGAAGCGGATGGCGGAGGATCTGACGGAATACATGTCCGAGACGGGTCTGAAGGTCCGCTACCTGCATTCCGATGTCGATACGCTGGAGAGGATCGAGATTATCCGCGACCTTCGGTTGGGGGCCTTCGACATCCTGATCGGTATCAACCTGTTGCGGGAGGGGTTGGATATTCCAGAATGCGCGTTGGTGGCCATTCTGGACGCGGACAAGGAAGGATACCTGAGGTCCCGCACCTCGCTGGTTCAGACGATCGGACGCGCGGCACGCAATGTCGAAGGACGTGTGCTTTTGTACGCCGACCGGATGACAGACAGCCTGACCTACGCGATCGAGGAAACGAACCGCCGTCGCGAAAAGCAGATGGCCTATAACGAAGCGAACGGCATCACACCGGAAAGCGTAAAGAAATCCATCTCCGACGTATTGAACTCCGTCTACGAACGCGACCGCGTGACTGTCGAAACCGGCGACGGCGAACAGTCCCATCTGGTTGGCGTCGACTTGAAATCCTACATCAAGGATCTGGAAGAACGGATGAAGGCCGCCGCTGCGGACCTGGAGTTCGAAACGGCGGCCAAAATGCGTGACGAAATCAAACGGCTGGAAGCATTCGACCTGGACATGCCCGCCGATGCGGCGCCCCTGGACCCGGCGATCGCGGCCAGCCTGATCAGCAAGACACCGGACGCCGTGCCGAAGGGACGACGCGGTGCATCCAAATCAAAACGCCGTGGCGCACGGCGGTGACCGGGTCATGACTGTCGGGCTTATTCGCACCACCGATGAGACCATCTATCCGGCCGCTCTGGTAACCGGCGGTGCGCGGCGGATCGGACGGGAAATCGTCCTGGAACTCGCCCGCATGGGGTTCGACATCGCGCTACACTATAAGGGATCGACGGAGGAGGCTGAGGAGACCGCCGCTGAAGTCACAGACCTGGGCCGACGTGCGGTGTTGTTCGACGCCGACCTGTCAGACCCGACGCAGGGCAGCGCGCTTGTGGATGGCGCAATTGATGCACTGGGCGGCCTTGGCGTTGCCGTCAACAACGCGTCGATATTCGAGGAAGATAACTGGCAGAATGCGACCGCCGAGAGTTGGGCGGCCCATATGGCGATCAACCTGGAAGCGCCACTGCGGATCAGCCAGTCCTTTGCCGGCCACCAAAAGCCGGGTCAAAACGGTATCATCGTAAATCTGATCGACCAGCGGGTATTCAACCTTACGCCGCATTTTCTTAGCTACACCGTGTCCAAGTCCGGTCTGTGGACGCTGACCCGGACGCTGGCAATGGCATTGGCCCCGGACATTCGGGTCATGGGGATCGGACCGGGACCGACCGAACCCAGTTCCCGGCAGTCCGCCGAAAGCTTCCAGCGTCAGGTCGATATTGTCCCGCTTCGGCGACGGACGCGCGCAAGTGATGTTGCGAAAACGGTACGTTTCATAATTGAGTCATCAAACCTGACGGGCCAGATGATTGCGCTGGACGGTGGCGAACATCTGGGATGGCGTCAGGATGCGGACGGTGCCTACATACCCGAGTGAATTATCGGTCCGCACAGGAATCGCTGACGGACGGCATCACGACGCGAAAGTATTTTTGTTTGCCAATGGGTTTCGCCGAATTCAGTTGTGCACAAGCGTATCGATGGGCGGCTGAATCAGCGCGAACATAGATAAAATTGTTTGTTTTAATTTTTCGTTCACACTTGACACATTTAAAAATGTTTATTTTCAACATGTTAATAAAGTATGCACAATTTTTGTGCACAAACGTACAAACCCTTGTGATTCCGGGGTCTGATGAAATCCCTGCCCAGGTACTCACAGGGTTATCCACAGGGTCGGTGGATAGCTGCGGCCGTCTGATTCGACCATGCCCTTGCCCGCGGGTTCAACTGCAATGAATTACAAAGGCTTGCATACGTCTTGACGTGCCCGTCGTCACCACATTCCCCATTTTGACGCCTTTCGGATATAGGGTCTGGCAAAGACAGTTAAATCCAAAATCTGCGGAATTAACCACCGGACACCGATAGATTACCGTGTTGAAACTGACAGGGCTGACCACACGAGGCGGTCGATACGCCGACTTCGGCGAGGCATGATATCGGACCCGATTGACCGGATGTCGGAAATTGACCCGCCCGAGGCTCAACCCACTGTCAAATTCACCCCGACGAAACTGCGTTTTCCGCTTTCTTCTGAACGTTGTATTCGAATCGCGACCTGGAAATGACAGCACGCTGGTGCCGCCCCCGCCCGATGATTTCCAAATCATCGCGCAAGGTTACATCAAAGGTCAGCGTCCGGCCGGCGGCTTCGACCAGGCACACTTCAGCACAAATTTCCATGCCAGGGGGTGTTGCCGCCACGTGGTTGATATCGACATACGTGCCGACTGTATGTTCGTCTTCCACCCGATAGGGTGCGATACATTCGATGCAGGCGGCCTCAGCGAACGCAACCATGTATGCGGTCGCGAAGACCCGAGGCATATCCGAAAAGGCCGTCAGACTGTCAGACACTTCCGGAACTGTCAGATCATCTGTCACAAGAAGCCTGGTTGAGTGGGATATTCCCGGGGAAAGCGATCGAAGCGACATTGTGCAGCCATGCAATTATGGTTGAATTTACATTAGTGCTAATGTATCTAAATCCCATGGTCAAGACCGACAACCAGTCCGCGCCCGGCCTGGGCACATTGTTGCGGCATCTGACGGAGCGGATCGATCGCGGATCGGAAACCCGTTATCGCGAGACGGGGGTTACCACACGGGCGCGATACACTCCGATCTTGCGTGCCCTGCACGGCGCGCCTCTGACAGTCACGGAACTGGAGGCACGATCCCTTTCCACCCAGGGTGCGATAAGTCAGACAGTAAAGCTGATGGAAAAGGAAGGCCTTCTTCGAAAGGTTCCCATGAAGGACGGTCGGGCACGGGCGCTGGTCCTCACGAACATGGGACGAGCCCTTCACGACGATCTCGGCCGCCATTGGTCGGCACGTCTGGCGGCGATCGACGGCCTGGAAAAAGAAATCGATGCACCGTTGCGAAAGATTCTGTCCGACGCTCTGGCGGCTCTGGATCGCACGGACTTCCGGCAACGAATCGAAGATGCCGAAGGTTGACCCGACCTCTCCTGGACCGAATAACACATATATGGCCGACACGACGACCGACAGCACCGCAGATTCCGAACCCCAGGCCGCAACGCGCCTTGAGACGGGGGCGGCTGTCATTGCGGCCTATCTACCGAAGCTTGGCAACGAAGCCGGCGTCTATCGCATGATTGCCACGGGGGGAGAGGCGCTTTACGTCGGCAAGGCGCATAATCTTCGGAAACGTGTCACCACATATTCCCGCCCGGACCGGCTTCCGATCCGCCTTCAGCGGATGGTGGCCGAAACCGTCAGCATGGAATTTGTGACCTGCGCCAGCGAGGTGGAGGCGCTACTGCTTGAAAACAATCTGATCAAGCAGCTTATGCCCCGGTACAATGTGCTGCTGCGGGACGACAAGACCTTCCCCGACATCCTGATTCGGCATGATCACGACTTCCCCCAGATTGAGAAGCACCGCGGCGCCCGAACAATTAAGGGCGACTATTTCGGACCGTTCGCCTCCGCCGGAGCTGTCAACCGGACCCTCAATGTCCTTCAGCGTGCCTTTCTTCTTCGGAATTGTTCCGACGGTGTTTTTCGCAACCGGTCGCGCCCGTGTCTGCAATATCAGATCAAACGGTGCAGTGCGCCCTGCGTCGGGTTGATTTCCAAGGATGACTATGCCGCGACCGTGGATCAGGCAAAGGCCTTTCTTGCCGGCCGGTCCCAGGAAGTGAAGGACGCGCTGGCGACCGCGATGCAGGACGCATCCCAGGCGCTGGACTTCGAACAGGCGGCCAGCCTGCGCGATCGGCTTCGCGCCATGGCCCATGTCCAGTCAAGCCAGGACATCAATGTCGAAGGACTGGGTGATGCCGATGTCATCGCCCTGGAACAGCGCGGCGGACAGACCTGTATCCAGGTCTTTTTCTATCGTGCGGGTCGGAACAATGGAAACCGTGCCTATTTCCCAAGTCACGACAAACAAATGGAACCGGATCGGGTGCTGTCGGGTTTCCTGGGTCAATTCTATGAGACACGGCCGCCCCCGAAACTCATTCTGGTGAACATCGATCCGGCGGAACGCGCCTTGCTTGAAGAGGCGCTGTCCATCAAGGCGGAACGCCGCGTGTCGCTTTCCAGGCCCCAGCGCGGTGGACGTCGCAAGGCGGTGGAAATGGCGGCCGACAATGCGCGCGAAGCGATGGAACGACGGCTGGCAGAGACGTCCAGCCAACACAGGCTGCTGTCCGGGCTGGCGGATCTGGCCGGGTTGGATGTTCCACCCGCGCGGGTGGAAGTATACGACAACAGCCATATTCAGGGCCGACAGGCGGTCGGCGCAATGATCGTCGCCGGACCGGACGGTTTTTCCAAGAACAGCTACAGGAAATTCAATATCCGCGGAGAGACGGGGTCGGATACCACCCATAGCGACACCCAGGATAAAGGCACTTCGGCCGGCGGAGACGATTATGCGATGACGCAGGAAGTCATTCATCGGCGTTTCGCCCGTGCGCTAAAGGAAGATCCGGACCGGCAAACCGGCGTCTGGCCCGACCTTGTCATTCTGGATGGCGGGAAGGGACAGCTTTCGGCAGCCCAGGCGGCGTTGGACGAACTGGGATTGGGCGACGACGTGCCGCTGATGGCGGTTGCCAAAGGTCCGGAGCGAGAAGCAGGGCGCGAACGTATCCTGTTGCCCGGCCGCGCCGATCCAATCCTCTTGCCGCCACGCGATCCTGTGCTTTACTTCATTCAGCGTCTGCGCGACGAAGCCCACAGGTTCGCGATCGGCTCGCACCGGAAACGCCGTGCCAAGGACCAGGCCCGAAACCCGCTGGACGAAATTCCGGGCATCGGCGCCCGACGCAAGAAAGCGCTGCTATTGTATTTCGGCTCGGCCAAGGCGGTTTCCCGCGCGGCGGTCGCCGACCTGGAGAAGGTGGATGGCATTTCAAAAACCGTGGCCCGTCAGATACACGGTTTCTTTCATCCGAATGGCTAGCGTCGCGGTCACAATCTATGCCACCGCCGCAGGCATACCTGCCCACGCAGATTGCGGCGAAGGTGTCGCGTCGGTCGAAGCCTTCATGCAGGATGCGATCGTCGACCTTCAGGCGGCGGAATCGCTTCTGGAGGAAGCCCGCGCCGGCGTCGAGCTGGAAACCGCCACAGACCAGCAGACATGTGCCTTCCTGAACGGCAGTCAGGAAAGATACACCACCGCGCGCGCAGGATTCCGTCGCTGCATCGAAGCCATGGACGACGCCTTGGAAAACTGCGCGAACCCGGACTGGAGCAGCCTGTCCGCCAGCCCGCATTATTGCCAAACACATCTGGATACGATCGATACCCAGCTATCGTCCCTGCCTGAGGAACTGGCACAATACTGCGTTGAATAAGCTCCGGCCCCGCGGCCAGGATCAGCGTTTGAACCGGTTCCGGTCCACGTCCTCGGACATGATACCCAGCATGACATCGCGAAATCCGGCAACGGCATCGGGCCCCACTGCGCGATAGGCCCGCGCGATGCGCTCCCGTTGCACAGCGGTCAGCGTCGCTTCCAGGTCCCGCCCCTTTTCCGTCAGGCTCAAAAGCCGCTGACGCCGGTCCACCGGTCCCTGCTCCTGCAGGATGTAACCGTCCGACACCAGCTGGCTCAACACACGGCTGAGGCTTTGTTTCGTGATTTTAAGAATATCCAAAAGTTCCGATACGGTCATCTTTGGATAACGGCCGACAAAATAAATGACCCGGTGATGAGCCCGGCCCATCCCTCTTTCCACCAGGATTTCATCGGCTTCACCGGTGAAGTCCCGATAGGCATAAAACAGCATCTCGATTGCCTGGCGCAGTTCTTCATCGCGCAAAAACAAGGGGTTGCCTGCCCTGGCGCGATCGCGGTTCCCCGCCGGAATGGCACTCGTGGAAGAATTTATGTCAGCCATGTTGACTTATATGCCTCACGATGTTACGTCATGCAACCTGTTAGCTTGTCGGATCATAACTTTTGACCGGCATATTTTGAAATAAAATTACGCGGACAGCCCAAAAACCCCGGAAAACCGCCAGACGGGATTTCCAGCAAAAAGGCGCCGCAAAAACGGAGTGGAAAAATGGCTCTTGTACCGTTTGACGACCGCGACGGCACCGTGTGGATGGACGGCGCTCTGGTTCCCTGGCGGGATGCGAAACTGCACGTCCTGTCCCACGGCCTGCACTATGCATCGGGCGTATTTGAGGGTGAGCGGGTTTATGGCGGCAAGATTTTCAAGCTGACGGAACATACCGAACGCCTGCATAAGTCGGCGGAGATTCTGGGGTTCGAAATCCCTTATTCCGTTCAGGAAATCGACGATGCCTGCAACGCGCTGATCCGGGACAACGGCATTGAAGACGGCTATGTCCGCCCGGTTGCCTGGCGCGGGTCGGAAATGATGGGCGTTTCCGCGCAAAGCAGCAAAATTCACCTGGCGATCGCGGCGTGGGAATGGCCCGCCTATTTCAGTCCGGAAGCACGCATGCGCGGCCTGAAAATGCGCATTTCCGACTGGGCCCGCCCGGATCCGCGCACTGCGCCGGTCATCAGCAAGGCGGCCGGCCTCTACATGATCTGTACACTGTCCAAACACAAGGCAGAGGCAGAGGGCTATCACGACGCGTTGATGCTGGACTGGCGCGGCTATGTTGCCGAAGCGACCGGCGCCAACATTTTCTTCCTGATGGAAGACGGCAAACTGCATACGCCGGAACCCGACTGTTTCCTGGACGGCATCACCCGACGCACGGTCATTCAACTTGCGAAAGAACACGGCTTCGAAGTGGTCGAACGACACATCAAACCGGAAGAAATGGCTAATGCGACAGAAGTGTTCCTGACCGGGACCGCCGTTGAGGTAACGCCCGTTTCTTCCATCGGGGAATATAATTTCAATCCTGGCCGGGTCTGTGAAACGCTGATGAAAGCGTATGACGAACTTGTCCGCCGTGACAGCGACCAGGCGGCCCTGATCAGCGGAAGTGCCGCCTGATCCAGGTCTGAAACCGCGCGTTTTCTGTCGTGCCAATCGGGGTCGGGCGTGTTAAAGCCCGACCCCGATTTCGTTCGATCCCCGGATTCCTGGAACCCGACGAACCATGCGCGTGCCAGATATCAGTGTCATTGTTCCCGTCTGCGACGAGGAGGACAATATCGCGCCGCTTCTGGCGGAAATCGCGGATGCCTTTCCGGATGCGGATGCCACGGAAATCCTGTTCATCGATGACGGTAGTCGGGACGATACGGCAGCGATCCTGCAAAAAAGCCGACACTTGCATCCGAACCTTCGAATTCTGACCCACAGCCACCGGACGGGCCAGAGCCGCGCGATCCGGTCGGGTGTACTGAATGCGCGCGGGCGGCTGATCTGCGTCCTGGACGGGGACGGACAGAACGACCCTGCCGACCTGCCGCGCCTGATCCAGCTGTTCGACCAGGCATCGTCGCGTGGCGTCAATATCGGCATGGTTATGGGCGAACGGAAGAACCGGCGCGATTCCGGTTTCCGCCGCTTCATCAGCCGCGCGGCGAACGCCTGTAACCGGGGCCTGCTGAACCACAACGCACAGGATGTCGGTTGCGGAACAAAGGTTGTGGACCGCGAAGTTTTCCTCAGGATTCCCTATTTCGATCACATGCACCGATTCATGCCGGCCCTGGTCGGACGCGAGGGATGTTCCGTTATCTATGAACCGGTCAACCACCGCCCTCGCGGGCAGGGAAAATCGAAATACGGCACACTGGAACGCGCCCTGGCTGGGGCGGTCGACTTGTTTGGCGTGTTTTGGCTGCTGAAGCGCTCGAAACAGCCTGAAATATCGGAGAAATAGCTGAAATGACCGAATGGCTCGACGGTGCGTGGGAAACCCTGCGAAGCTATACGTTGGAAGAAATCATCTGGCTGGGCGTCGGTCTTTTCGGCCAGGCGATGTTTTCCATGCGGTTCATTATCCAGTGGATCGTCAGCGAAAAGAAGCGCGACAGCGTCGTCCCAATCGCATTCTGGTACTTCAGCCTGGCCGGTGCCACGATCGTCCTGACCTATGGCATATATAAGGTCGAACCGGTGCTGATCGTCGGTCAGTCCACCGGTTTCGTCATATACCTGCGCAATCTTTATTTCATTCACAAACGCAAGCATGCCGACCTGGAAGTCGCGAACCCGGACGGCGACGGCATGGCGGGCGAGGCCGACGTGTCAGATCAGGCGGCCTCGTCAGGCGGGTCCGTAAACAGCGCGCGCGAACGTGCATAGAATTCCGCGCGCTTTTCCGGCGGCACCGGAAGCTTTTCAAATATCTGAAAGACCAGCGACCCAAAGGCGGCAAACGCGGGATACAGGATACCGGCATCCTGCTTGAATCGTTTTTCCTCAAACCATCGGTACAGCAGCAATACCGTAAAACAGGTAAAGATACCTGAATACAGAATGTCGCTGAAAAAGTGCGACCCGTTCATCATGCGCATCAGACCAAGCGCAAGCCCGGAGGCCACCGTCAGCGATATCCAGAAGCGCCGGTGCCGTGCTGCATAGAGCGCGAAACTCAGAAAGACGAACCCCAGCGACGAATCCCCCGACACGAAGGAACAGTTGCGTTCACATTCGTTCACCGGCAGCAGCGGCGGAGTAAACACCTGTTCCCCGTCGAACTGGACAACATGTTTCGGGCGGGCGCGCCCCCAATTATCCTTCAGCACCGCGTGAACCACCAGGCCGCTGGCCAGTGCGATGCAGATCAGGAAAAATGCATAACGCGCCAGTTTGCGCACCCGATCCAAGGGCGCGCGCCACCAGAAATACAGAAATGCCAACAGCCCGCCTATCGCGACATAGCGGACCGCGGGCCGGATAAAGTCATTCAGGATGACATTGAACTCGGTCTTTCGAAGCCAAAAGTCATTGTTGCCGTAATAGAAAATCTCCGCCACCCAAAGGTCGATTTCCGGGTATGGCAGGAAGATCATGGTGACGACGATGAACGCGACACAACAGACCCGCATCATGCCGACCGTGGTCCAGTCGACCTGAAGGCGCGGAAAAATCGATGATGACTGCGGTTCGGTCATGGCGTTTCCCCGGTCAGTACACGCGCATGCAGGATGTGCTCTTCGCCTGCACGATCCACGCGGATCAGATCATCCAGTGCCTCAACCCCCGCAAAAGCTGCCTCGTACGGTTCAACCCCGTGCGGCGTGATCAACAAGACAACATTCCCGTCCCGCGCGCGGTCGTACAACCAGGCCATTTCATAATGATGGTCGATCTTCGCATCATGGTTCCACGCCCGGATCGATAGGTCGCTATCGCGCATTGTATAGGCAAGCGTGGCGATCATCAGGCGGTTGTCCATCAGAATTGTTTCAATCCCGCGCGCCGCCGCCAGACTTTCCACCTGATCGGCAATTTCCTGCCAGCCACTCAGATCCTCGAACGGGTCACGGCCTGCAATCTCCGCCGTGCGGTCGGGCTGCAATACGCCGACATACAGCACCAGGGCAGCAGCCAGATGGACACCCACCGACCCTTTCAGCCAGCGTATCCGGACCGGTCCGGACAGGAGGTACGCCGTCACCAGAAGCGTTGCGGCGGGATAGGCCGTCGCCGCCCAGTTCGCATTCGCCCGGGACAGAAGCGCCTGAATGGAAATCACCGCCAGCACAGGCACCGAAAAGGAAATCAGAAACTTCGCCGGATCGGACAGCGCGCCGTCACCGCGTGGCCGCCGCAGCAGGATCAGGATCAGCGATGCAAAGAAGATCGGCCCGAAAACGCCGAATTGGGCCGACAGGAACTCCCAGACCTCATCAAAATGCAGGACAATCCCCTGCCAATGCGCATTGTCGGCGGTATGTTCCATTGTGGCCCAGCCGTTTGACGCATTCCACAGGACGTTCGGCAGGATCATCGCCGCGCCCAGCGCAAAGCCCGCCAGCAGTCTGGGCAGGGCGGAAAGGCCAACCTGGCGGAACGCAAGCCCATGGATCACGGCGCTTAATAGGAAATACGCCATGGCGTATTTCGCATTGAGCCCCAACCCGAAGGCAATCGCCAACAACAGGACCCAACGCCAGCCGCCGCCCGCGAGGATGCGCGCATAGGCCAGAAGAGCAACCGACCACAGGAACAGAAGGATCGTGTCGGTCGACATGATAAGCGACGAATAGGAAACCGCCGGCAGCGTCAGCCAGGCCACGCCACACCAAAGCGCGGTTCGTGCACCGAACAGGTCGCGGGCAAGCAGCGTCAAAATCAGGCCGGACCCGATATGAAACAGCGTCGCGGGAAGGCGCACGCACGCCGCCGCATCGCCACAAACGGCCGTTGCCGCGCCGATTACCCACGCAATCAGAGGCGGTTTGGAATAATACCCCCACTCGAAGGACCGGCTCCATGTCCAGTACTGTGCCTCATCCCCATGAAGCGTGAGGTCGCTGAACAGCAAAACGCCGACGCGCACTGCCAACAGGCCAGCCGCCACGGCCGCTATTGCGGGCCAGAGCGGGACCGCTGCGTCTGATTTAGGTGCCGGTTCACTGTCGGCCATTGCCATTTCCGTATCCTAAAGATCCTGTTGCCGGGCAATACATCCGGCGCGCCCCGGTTACACCATTCGGCGGTGCGTTCCAAGCAGCGACGCATTATAGTGGCCGCCATGCAAAGCGAGACGCACATTCTGGTGGTCGACGACGACGAACGCCTGCGAAGCCTTCTTCGGGACTACCTGACCAAGGAAGGCTTTCGCGTGACCCAGGCGGAAGATGCCGCCGATGCCCGGCGCAAGATTGCCGGGATTGCATTCGACATCATCATTCTGGATGTCATGATGCCAGGCGAAAGCGGGATCGAGTTCGCAAAGTCCGTGCGCGGCGTGGCGGGCATCCCCATCCTGATGCTGACGGCAATGGGCGAAACCGGCGACCGAATTCAGGGGCTGGAAGCGGGCGCAGACGATTATCTGGCAAAACCGTTCGAACCGCGCGAACTTGTCTTGCGCATTCAGTCGATCCTTCGCCGCGTCCCGGAACAGGCAGACCCGCCGCGCGTAAACCTTGTTGAACTCGGAACACTTCGGTTCGACCTGAACCGCGAACTTCTGCTGGACGGAGATAGACCGGTACGCCTGACGACCACAGAGACGGCACTTCTACGCCTTCTGGCGGAAGAACCGGGCCGAATCATGAGCCGGGCGGAACTTACCCGCTTTCTGGAAATTGACGGTGGCGACCGGGCGGTCGACGTACAGGTGACGCGTCTGCGCCGAAAAATTGAGCCGGACCAGAAGATCCCGCGTTATCTGCAGACGGTGCGCGGGAGAGGCTACGTCCTGAGGCCCGACAGATGAGCGCGGCCGAATATATCTCGCCTGTATTTTCCACCGCGCGACGTATCCGGCTTGGCATCAAACGAATGCTGCCGAAGACCTTGTTCGGCCGGGCGCTCATGATCATCGTCATGCCGCTTATCCTGCTGCAGCTTGTTTCGGTGTGGATTTTCTACGACCGGCATTGGGAAACGATGACATGGCGCCTCTCGGTCAGCGTGACAGGCGACATCGCAAACGCGATCGAACAGTTACGCCGACATCCGGAAGATAAGGACAGGATTTTCTGGGCAATTCGTCAAAACATGGAACTGGATATGGCGCTGTATCCTGGGGAGATCCTGCCGAACCAGCCAACCTTTCAGGACGGACTGCTGGACCGTCTGCTGGCCAGGGCCATGGACGAACGCGTTCAGAGGCCGTTCGTCATCGACAGTTCCAGTTTCCGAAAGGAAGTCGTCATCCACATTCAGCTTCGCGATGCGGTGCTGACTGTCGCCGTCCCCGGAAGCCGGCTTTTCAGTTCGACCACCTATATTTTCGTATTGTGGATGGTCGGAACCTCCCTGATCCTGTTCGCCATTGCGTCCATTTTCATGCGCAATCAGGTTCGCCCCCTTCGCCGCCTTGCACGCGCCGTGGACAGTTTCGGCAAGGGGCGAGACCCGGAACGCGATTTCAAACCCGAAGGCGCGGTTGAAGTTCGTCAGGCCGCAACCGCCTTCAACCTGATGTCAGAACGAATCCGGCGCCAGATTCGCCAGCGCACGGATATGCTGTCCGGTGTCAGCCACGACCTGCGCACACCGCTGACACGCATGAAGCTTCAAATCGCCATGCTGGGCCAAAGTCCGGAATCCAGGGAACTGGAAGCCAACGTCTCCGAGATGGAGAAAATGATACAGGACTATCTGACCTTTGCGCGTGGCGAAGGCGGGGAGAAATCCGTCGAACAGGACGTGGGCGGGTTGGTCCGTGACCTGGCCCATCAGTGGCAGGCCGGCGGCATTGCCATCGACTGCCATGTGGAAGGCAAGATCGTCGCCTGGATCAAACCGAATGCCCTGCGCCGTTGTATCGACAATCTGATTGCCAATGCGTCACGCTATGGCGATCAGGTCTGGATACAGGCGGGCCGTCGGCGGGACGCGATTGAAATCACCGTCGACGACAATGGCCCTGGCATTGCGCCGGAAGACCGGGAAGATGCCTTTCGCCCCTTCTATCGGTTGGACAAATCCCGCAATCCGGCAACCGGCGGCACAGGCCTGGGCCTTTCCATCAGCCGGGATGTGGCCCGCACCCATGGCGGCGATGTGACGCTGGAAGATTCGCCCCATGGCGGACTGCGGGTCCGGATAAGACTGCCACTTTAGGACGGTACAGAATCAGCCGCCCTGGACCCGTTCCTTGTATTTGGACACGGCGGACGAAATCTGACCCGCGAAATCGGCGGAAGATCCGTCCGGGTTGAAAGCGGCCATGATCGCTTCGGACATCGGCTTCAACAGGCTGACATCCTTTGTTTCGGGGTGTGAGATACTGTCATTGATCGAAGAGGCGACCCGGATCAGCGCATTACACAGGCTGGTGACGTGTTCATATTCCGTCCCCTTCATCCGCTTTCCGGTATCGCGCGCCACGTCCATCAGGCGTTCAACTGTTTTGATCCGTTCGTCCGTCACCTCGTATTTTTCGAGCTCCGGCATCAAAAGGGTAATCAGGAAACTGATCTGGAAGGCGTTGCGTTTCAGACGCTGATCGTTGATTTCAGCCTGCGCCTCCTTCACCGCGCGGACGATATCTGCGCTGTCGACCTTTTCCCCCTTCACCTTGGACCGCAGGGTGTTGGGAACGTCGATTGTCGGTATTTCGGACCCGCGGGCGACATCCTTACGCCGATCCGGACCGATATAGTCGCTGGTGACGACAAAAGGTTTGCGGTTGTTGATCAGCGCCTTGATGCGGTCGAAGACCTGCGACGGGCTCAACGGCTTCACCAGCATGTCGTCCGTCCCGGAAGAAGCAACACGCTTCACCTGATCCCGCGTCGGTTCCCAGATGGTGACGATGACCGGAACGAACGGATTGTTGCCAAGCCGGTTGTAGCGCAGGTCCGTGATGAGGGAATCCGCCTCGCCCGTATCCATTTCGGAATCGAGCATGATCAGATCCGGGCTTGTCTTGAGGATTGCCTCTTTAAGCTGATCGAACCGGTCGAAGTCCTTTACGCCTTCAAACCCTTCCCGATTCAGCGCAGCACGAAGGGCATGGCGAAGACTTGCCTCCGGCTCGCCAAAAAGAATTCGGACGTCACCCCCGACGGAAGGTTTATTCTGAGGTGTCAGCATAGCGTTTCCACAAAGACCTGTTATCGCACCCTTCGTTTTCAGAAGCAATTGAACCAACGGGGGTGAATGATTGGATTTTCCGCGTATTTGAGATACCGGAACATGTTCTGGACCGAAGGAATGCTTTTCTGCATAGTCCCGCCATGCGCGCAATTGGAAAATTCATCCTGTGGCTTTTCGCCATTCTGGGGCTGCTGTCCACTGCATTGGTGGCAGCAGTCGTGCTGTTTTCACTTAGTGTGCGGGACAAGGTCCCGGAGCTTGCGGAAGGCAGCATTCTGGCACTGGACTGGAACCGGCCCATCCCCGAACACCGCGCCACGGAACCGGTTTTTCCGGACCGGGATCAGGCGACGCTGCTGGAAACGGTTCAGGCCATTGGCCGCGCTGCCGACCGGCCGGAAATCACCGGTTTGACTGTGACGCTGGGCCGGACGCCATTTGGTTTTGCCGAGGCGCAGGAACTTGCCGACGCGATTCGTCGGTTCCGCCAATCCGGCAAGCCCGCCTATGTGTTTGCCGAGGATCTGGCGACAATGGGTGATGCCACGTCGACGATGATGCTGGTATCCGCGTTCGACCAGGTCTGGCTGCAGCCATCCGGTTCGGTCGGTCTGACCGGCATTTCACTGGAGATACCCTTTGCCGCCGACGCCCTGGAAGAAATTGGCATTGAGGGGGAGTTCGAACAGCGTCACGAGTTCAAGGGTGGCGCCGACCCGTTCATCCGCAATCGGATGCCGATCGCACTTCGCCGGTCGCTGCAGGGTGCGGCGGACGGGCTGTTGGAACAGGTCGTGTCATCCATCGCGGCCGACCGCGATCTGACACCGGACGCGGTCCGTGCCCTGGTCGACAACGGACCCCACCTGGCACGTGAAGCACTGGCCGCGGACCTGATTGACCGGACCGGTTATGAATCGGACTTCTGGAACTTCGTAGACCAGGAATTTGCCGATCCGCAGCGTATTTCCGCACCTTTCCTCCTGGCCGCGACGGAACCGGAAGAAACGGGGGCGCGGATTGCGGTCCTTTATGGCGTCGGGCCCATCGGTCTGCCAGATGATGGCGCCGGCCCGTTTTCAGACCGGGGATTCGATCCGGATTCGGTGATCGCCACGCTGGACGCAATCGCGGACGGGTCAATTGAAGCCGATGCCGTCCTGTTCAGAGTCGTCAGCCCCGGCGGCGCATATGGTCCGTCGGACACGGTCTGGAACGCCGTCGGGCGTGTGCGCGATGCAGGCATACCGGTTGTCGTTTCGATGGGCGATATTGCCGCCAGCGGGGGATACTTCGTTTCCGCTAACGCGGACCGGATTATTGCCCGCCCCGGTACGCTGACCGGATCCATCGGCGTCTATGGCGGCATGTTCGACGCAAGCGAGCTTTGGCGGTCCCTTGGCGTGCGTTGGGAACAGGTGACGGCGGGCGCCAATGCCGGAATGTGGTCGTTCAATCGCGGTTTTGACCAGCGGGAACGGGCACGTTTCGCCAACGCGATAGACTTCGTCTATGAAGATTTTACGACCAAGGTCGCCGAGGGAAGAGGGTTGGATGCGACACAGCTGGATGCAGCGGCCCGCGGCAGGATCTGGTTGGGGTCGGCGGCGCAATCCGTCGGTTTGGTGGATGAACTCGGCGGCTTTGAAGAGGCATTTTCCGCAATCCGCAGCATTCTCGAACTGGAACCCGATTCGGCAATGGACCTTGTCATTCTGCCGGAGCCGCTATCCCCGTTCGACATTCTGGTCGAAGCAGCCGGCCGGGGCGATTTTCAGATTTTGGCAGGCGCAGTTCTGGCGGACAGTATTGAAGAGCGGCTGCGGGAGCGCACACGAACGCTGTTGGGAAGTTCGGTCCTGCTGACCGCCCCTGAGGGACTGTTAAGCGCGCCGCCCATTGAAGTTCAGGGACGACCGTACGGATATCACTAAATCTGGAATCGCAGTGCAACGATTGCATCGACGGAACCTGGACCGGCATTGCGGTAGCGCGCGACAAGGTCGACTTCCTTGTTCTGCGCGGCCCATCCGGCCAGTTCGTTCAATGCCGCCTGTGCCAGGCTTCTTCGAACCTCCGTTTCGGTGATCGGACGGTACAAATCCGCCGGCAGTGGCGCCGCCATGCAATACCCTTCGACAAGGCGCGCAACCACGTCTTCGCGCCGTTCCGGGACGGAACACGCTGCTTCCAACAGACAAACGATCAGGTCGGCCCGAACATCGCCCGGACCGAACTCCTCAAAATCGTTGAATCGCGCGAACCGGCCATTTCCCGCGCACAAAACGTTTTCCAGACAGGGGTCGCCATGAACGCAGTTCGTAAAGTCCGGCGCGAAACCGCTGCCCGACAGGCCGCGCGCCGCGATTCGGTTTACGGTGCGCCAACCCGGTTTTTCAGTTGTCAGCGTCTGTGGTGCAGGAAGTTCGTGGATCGCACGCAGGGCATAACCGACCGCGCGCAGATCCTCATCGCGCCGTCGTTTCATCGGGACCAGGCCGTCATCCGGCCAGATCAGAACCTTCGCAGAGCGGGCATAATAGTGCGCCGGGGCAAGCCGGTGCGGCCCCAGGACAGCGATGGCATTCTGTTCATTGGCACGGGTCCAGGGCGCGCGATAACTTTTGACGATATAGGTTGCACCGTCTTCGCAGAAAACGCGCCAGACCCGGTTCGTGTATCCGCCGGCCAGTTTCTGCGCGCCCAGGTAACGACGCCGCCCGATCAGTTCCAGCGCAACCTGTGATACGGCGGGCATCGGGACCGCAGCCTAGTCCCGGTAATCCGGTTGGGTGCGGTCCAGCAGGCGCAGCATTGCCGGCCAGACCCGGGCAACGCCGATGGGTTCATTCTTCGGCACACCGTTGAAACTGTACAGCCCGTCGACAATGCTGTCGGAACATTCAAGCGGCTTTTGTCCGGAACCAAGAACATCAACCTGCACCTTGCAGGCCATTTCTGCGTAATAGAGGTAGTACCAGCATTCCGCGACCGACCGACCGCCCGCCAGCAGTCCGTGATTGTGCATGACCAGAACGTTCTTCGGCGCGGGAAAGTCGCGGGCGAGCGCGGCGCACTCCTCCTCCGCCGTGGTGACATCCTGATAGGGGTGATAGCCGGTCGCCGGGATGATCATATTCGCATGCTGCGACAGCGGTCGGATGCCGCCTTCCATACAAGAAACGGCAACACCGGCGCGGGTATGGGTATGGGCCAGTGCATGCAGGTCCGGCCGCGCGCCCAAAACGGATGTATGGATCAGATGTCCCGCCAGATTGGCCGGATAGTCCCCAGCGACCAGCGTGCCGTCCATATGAACTTTCAGCAGGTTCGATGCACAAACCTCGTCCATCAAAAGCGGATCCGGTTTGATCAGATAATGGTCCGGTTCGCCCGGCACCCGCACGGTACAATGCGTATAGATCAGGTCGGTCATGCCGAAGTGGTGATACAGACGGTGCAGGGCCGCCAGTTCGACGCGTGCCTGCCATTCTTCTTCCGACATCGTCCGTGCGATGTTCGACACGGTTGCGAGAGTCATTGCCCGATCTCCTCCTCTCGGTTTGGGGGATGCTATCACCCCGTTTGTGCGCCGGACCAGACCAATTCCAGAACCGGCGGTCCCAATCCCGCGGTATCGGGCGTGATGCCAAGGCCGGGCCCGGCACCGGGATACAGGTCCGGCGGGCGATAGTCCGGGCCGTCTTCGGCGTAGCGCCGATCGAAATAGATACGCATATCGACACCGCACAGCAACAGATCGCCCGCCACCCCCAACGCCAGATGCAGTGCGGCGGCAGTGGTCGCGTCCGCGCCCCAGGAATCGTCGATCTTCAGTGCGATACCGCTTTCCACACAAAGATTCCGCGCGGCAACAGAATTGGATATCCCACCCTGAAATGCCGGTTTCAGGCCACAGCCCGCGGCAAACCCATCACGGCAGGCCTGTTCATATTCCCCCAGCCCCTTCATACATTGGTCCAGCACCAGCCCGGCGCCCGTCTTTTCGGCCAGGGCCCGGTTTTCCGCATAGGTGCTGCACGGTTCCTCCCACATCAATCGTGGATCGGTGATTTGACAGACGACACTGCTGGCCGTCGCGATGTCCCAACCACCGTTTGCGTCCGGCAGTACGATCGTATCTTCGGGCACCGCATCCAGAACCGCCTGTACCCGCGCGCAGTCCGCATCGATGGAATCGCCGACCTTCATCTGCAGGACCCTGTGCCCCGCGCTGGCACCGCCCGCGGCGGCCGCCGCCATCCGTTCCGGGCTGTTCTGACCAACCGAATGATAGCACGGGATGCTGTCCCGCCGGCGCCCACCGATAAGATCGCAAAGCGGCACACCGCCCTGTTTTGCCTTCAGGTCCCAGCAGGCGGTGTCGACAGCGGCGGCAACGTTTGTGAACCCTTCCGGAAGGGGGCCCATCGCGGTTACGACCAGATCGGGTGCCGATGCATCCCGGCCCAGCACCGGTTCCAACATCACCCGCAACCGACTTACAAAATCCTTGTCAGTCGGCTCTACCGACTTTCCCGTCAGGCGCGCCACCTCACCATATCCCACGGAACCACTGTCGGTCCGAAGTTCGATCAGCAGATTGTTCAGATGCGTGCGCGCACCATAGCTTGTGCGGTAACCGCCACCGGTAAAGGCAAAGGGCAACGCATATGCCCGCACCCCGGTGATCCGCATCAGGCGTTAGCTCCCCAGTTCCTTTGAACGGCGTGTCGCGGCGGCAATCGCTTCGACCATCAGGTCCGGCAGTCCGTCCCCATCGCGCATCAGGACATTCAGCGCCTCCAGCGTCGTGCCTGCAGGACTGGTCACATTTTCCCGTAATTTCGATGGGGGCTCGTCACTGGCAAGCGCCAGTTGACCCGCGCCCGCAACCGTCACCAATGCCAACCGCGCGGCCATATCTGGGTCCAGACCCGCCGCGACCCCGGCCTTGGCCATCGTCTCTATCAACAGGAAGGTATAGGCAGGCCCACCGCCGCTTAGCGCCGTTACGGCGTCCAGAAGTCCCTCATCCTCCACCGAAACCGCTTCCCCGACGGCGGACAGCAGATCCTTCGCCAAGGCCAATTGGTCCGCAGACGTACGGTCGCATGGGCATGCCACAGTAATGCCCTGACCGATCGCTGCCGGCGTGTTCGGCATGGAACGGACCACCGACGCATCGTCGCCCAGTTTCGACTTGAAATAGGCAATTGTCTTGCCCGCCGCGACCGACAGGAAAAAACACCCTGGCCCGGCGAAACGCGCATAATCGGCGGCAAGCGCATCCATCTGCTGTGGTTTTACCGCCAGCACCACGACCTGCGGGTTCAGATCATCGGGCAGTTCGTCGGCGCCTTTGACAATGGTTACCCCGGGGCGACCGGCCATATGTTGCGCGCCCATTGGGTCGACAACATAGGCCCCGTCCGCAACAACCCCGGACTTAAGCCAGCCGTCCAGCATGGCGCCGCCCATCTTGCCGCAACCGATCAGGACCAGCGGGCGTTCAAGTTTGCTCATAATTGACGCTTTCCTCCGACGCACGGGCCGGAACTAGATGTTCTGTTCGAAGAAATCCTCGAAATCGCGGACAAGATCGCCCTGACGTTCCGCAAGGCCCATGATCCGCGCATAGGTCGCATCGTCGACGCCGAACCGCGCGGCAACCTCCCGCAGGACATCCGATTCGGACTGGTGCAAATTGTTGTCGATATGCGCCATAGTGGCCAGGGTCAGCAGCACCAGCAGCCGCGAATAGGTGTCGTCGAACGGCGACACGTCAATTTCCCCGAACACGTCCTGTGTCGGCGGGTCGGAGCCAAGCCCCAGTTCGGTGCGCAAAACGCCGTACATCGCGTCTTCTTCCACGCGAACCTTGGCATCTGCAATCATCATGCGCTTGGCAAGCGCCAGCAGCCGGACCTTCTGGACCTGGCTCAGCTTGTGAAAGAACATTTGCGACCTCGACTATCCCACCATCGCGGCCCCGGCGATACACCTATGGAGGCCATAGCCGTAATCTCAAAGTATCAACAGCCAATGTCAATTGAAGAGCGCACCGGGAAACAAAGGAAAGGGCCCACCGGTATCAGACCGGCAGGCCCCCTTGATCCGTTGCCGAATTCTACGACCTAGGCTTCGCCCTGACAGTCCAGAAGTGCCGCCTGAACCGCTTCTTCCGGCGCATATCCGCCCCAAAGAAGAAACTGGAAGGCGGGGTAGAACCGTTCGCATTCCGCAAGCGCGATATCCATCAGGTCTTCCAGCTGTTCGACGGAAAAACCCGCCATACCCCTGGTCGGCAGCGTGTGTCGATAGGTCGGCGCGCCATTTTCGGAGCACAGGTCGAAATGACCCATCCACATTTTTTCGTTGATCAGCGCCAGAAGTTCCGCGACCCGGCGCCGCCGGTCCGACGGAATCTTAAGGTCGAAGGTGCAGGTGTAATAGAACGCGTGCATATCCTCGCGCCAAACGAACAGCAGGCGGTAGTCGCACCACCCCCCCGTCGTCTCGACGACCAACTCTTCTTCATCGGATCGTTCGAACGGCCACTCATTCGCCTGAAACATGGCTTCCAGGATGTCGAGCGGATTGGCGAGCTGTTCGGAATGGTCGACCTGCAGGCTGGTCATGGGTCTTCTCCCCTATTTCTAGGCCGCGGAAGGGAGGGTCCCGGCGCCTGGCCCGATAATCGCCTTTTTGGGGGCGCCCGGTCCGGACCGGCATCTCCACACTTCGTCGCGCGTCCTTTGCATCCGGGCCTCTCTCCTGACCCCCAGATATCGGGTTTACCGCGACATCTGGTAAATCGATGCAAATTCAACACTAGAATTAGAGTGCCACAGCCGATTCACCGGCGCAAAGACTTTTTATGGGAAAATTTTGTGTCATGAACACAATATGTTGTGTTGAACACCAATGGACTTTGACTGCCTTTTCCCCTCGACAGGGTGTGGTTACCCGGCAATTTGGGTTTTCGCAGGCGGTATGAATGGCTAGCGTGAACCGGTCAGAATACCAAGCCGAAAAAGGAAAAATAATATGACGCGTGAGGCCCGAGTCCTGGTGGTTGCCAAAAACTCCGACGCGCAAGAGCCGTTTTTTCAAGGCCGCTTCGAAGGCACATCGATTCGGTTCGCGCGTTCGCAGCAGGAAGTCACAGATGCGCTGGCGACATTCCGGCCGACGGTCGCGCTGTGCCATCACGACGGCGCGATCGCAAAAGCGGGTTTTCTGGAAATTCTGAA
Source organism: Alphaproteobacteria bacterium (assembly GCA_040217575.1). Taxonomy (GTDB): domain Bacteria; phylum Pseudomonadota; class Alphaproteobacteria; order UBA8366; family Aestuariispiraceae; genus Pacificispira. The sequence goes on from JAVJPW010000007.1 coordinate 209,374, forward strand.
TTCCCCGAACCTGGAGTGGCTGTCAAACGGCGGTGCCGGGGTCGAACATCTGGGAAAATGGGACCCGACGGCCAGGATCGTGACGAACGCATCGGGCGTCAATGCGCGCTATCTGGCCGAATTCACGATTGCGGCGCACATGGCAGCCAATGTGGGCCTGTTCCAATACCAGACCTTGCAGCGTCAGCACCGCTGGGAACAGATGTACTGGAAGCCGTTTCAGGGACGGCGGTTCTGCGTTGTCGGGCTGGGCAGTGTCGGACGCGCCGTCGGCGCCGAAGCCAAACGGCTTGGTATGCAGGTTGTAGGCACCCGCGGCACCGCACGGCCGACCGAAGGGATCGACGAGGTATTCGGTCCCGACGGGTTGCATACCGCATTGACCGGTGCCGATTTCGTATCCGTCCACGCGGCACAGACGCCGGAAACGATCGGACTGATTGACGATGCCGCCTTTGCCGCAATGCCGGACGGCGTCATTTTCCTGAATGCGGCGCGCGGTCCCGTCGTTGACGAAGCGGCACTGATTCGCGCGCTGGATGCGGGTAAGATCGGCACTGCCATCCTGGATGTGTTCGACACGGAACCGCTTCCCGCGGACAGCCCCCTTTGGGATTATGAAAATGTTCTGATCACGCCGCATGTCGCGGACAGCATTTCCAACTGGCAAGAGAACATGACGGCGGCGTTCGCGGACAATCTGGAACGCTGGCTTGCCGGGAAAGACCTGCAGAACATTGTGGACCCGGCATTGGGGTACTGACCCCTGCCCGCCCTACCCGGCTGCGCGTTCCCGTTGATCCTGACGGTCCTTCAGGGTAACGGCCAGGCCCGCCGCCGGGCGGCGCAGCCAATGGAATGGAATCTCACGCACCGGGCTGATCGGCAGGGGAAAATCGTCGCGGGCGTCGTCAGACAAAAGGGCCGCCAGATGAGGCCCGATGGCCGTCGTGATCGCAACACCGCGACCGTTCCACCCCAATGCCGCGAAAACGCCATCCTCCAACTCGAAAACGCGCGGCAGGGAATCGGTCGTAACCGCCACCCGTCCATTCCAATGGAAATCCAGTTTGGCGTCCGCGACATGGGGAAACAGTTCCCGCAGACGGGACTTTGCGCGATCGAATGCAGGGGCCTCCAATGACCCGTCCAGATGCCCCCGGGCACCCAGCAGGAACCGCCCGCCGGCGTCGACCCGGTAATAAGTCAGAATCTGGCGCGTTTCCGACACGCCAACACCCTGCTTCGGCAAAGTCTTCAAAATATTGTCCGAAAGCGGCTCGGTCGCGACTTGATAGCTGTAGAACGGGACGACCGAACGGGCGACGCCCCCCGCGACCCCGGTCAGGTCGGAATATCCGTTCGTGCAGACAAGAACCCGCGACGCCGTGACCGACGCGCCATTTTCCGCCGTAACCCGCCAGCGTCCGCCGTTCCGCCGGATCGAAGCCGCGGCGGTCTGAGAATAGATCCGGGCACCGGCATCCACCGCTGCCTTTGCCAGACCGCGCGCCAGGCTCAACGGCTGCAGTGTTCCGCCTCTTGGGTCAAAGAAGCCGCCACGATACCAGTCGGTCCCGGTTATGGCCGCGGTTTCGTCCCGGTCCAGGATCTTTGCCTGTATGCCCCGCGCATTTAACCTGGCGGCTTTCGCTTCCAGGACCGGCAGGGCACTTTTGGCGTGCGCGCCATAGACGAAGCCGCCACGGCCCGCGTCACAGTCCAGTCCCAGCCGGTCAATCAGCGCGAACAGGAAATCGACCGTGTCGTCGGCAAACGGGATCATGCGTTCCGCCATTTCCCGGCCGACAAGGGGGATCAGCCCATCCAGGTCATATTTCAGGCCCGGATTGACTTGTCCGCCATTTCGCCCTGAGGCACCCCAGCCGGGTTCGCCTGCTTCCAGAACCGAAACGCGAGTGCCCTTGACCGTCAGATGAAGCGCGGTCGAAAGACCGGTGAACCCACCGCCGATGATCGCGACATCGGCATCCTGGTCGCCGTCCAGCGGCGACAGATCCAATGCAGGAACCGCGGTTGCGGACCAGAGCGAGTCCGTGAACCCCTGTCTGTCATGAGGATAGAAAACTGCCATGCCGGCAGCCTATCACGTCTCCAGCTCGGTATCCCAGTAAAGATAATCGCGCCAGCTTTCATGCAGGAAATTCGGAGGGAACCCGCGACCGTTTTCCTGCAACTCCCAGGTGGACGGCTCCAGCGGCCGCCGCCGCAGGGGCATGCTGGCCTGCTTCGGCGTGCGCCCGCCTTTGGCCAGATTGCAGGGGCTGCATGCCGCGACCACGTTTTCCCATACGGTCGTGCCGCCCTGACTGCGCGGCACCACATGGTCGAATGTCAGATCGTGCGCGGGAAATGCATCGCCGCAATACTGGCAGACCAGCCGGTCGCGCAGAAACACGTTGAACCGCGTAAAGGCCGGGCGGCGCGCGGGTGCAATATATTCCTTGAGTGAAATGACGCTGGGCAACCGGAAGGTACAGGTCGGGCTGTGCACTTCCAGGTCATATTCGGAAATCACATTGACGCGGCTTGCGACCACCGCCTTGATCGCGTCCTGCCAATCCCAGACCGACAACGGAAAGTAACTCAGCGGACGGAAGTCCGCGTTCAGAACAAGGGCCGGGCTGTTATCCAAGGCGGTCAGCATCATCTGCTTCTCCGACTTTCCCTTTCACCTGAACAGGATGTTATCCATATTCTGTAATTACCACAACATCCTGTATCTCGCATGCGCAAGATATCATGTTGTTGTAATAACTGCGCCGTTCGTCGACTACATAGCGCGATTTTATGACAGGATCATAACACGCGACGCGCCAACAGGCAGATTTCAGGAAGGGCTGCTTTCCGCTTCTTCCGGCAGGTCGGCCGCCTGTTCCGGATCGATGTCGCCGAAGGCGCGCGCCAGGAACTCGACAGCCAGCTGCAATCCGCGTTCATCGATGGAATGACCAAGGCCGCCCAGTGTTGCCGCCTGAACGTCGAACCCGGCAAGCTGCAGCGCCTGACCTGCATATTCGGTCATTTCCGGGGGCACCACCTCGTCATCCGACCCGTGCAGAAGAAGACATGGCGTCTTGCTGACGGCCTTATCCGCCAGCGCCTCCGGCGACAGCAACATGCCCGAAAATCCGACCAGACCCGCCAGAGCCTCTGTCCGGCGCGGCAGGGCGTGCAGCGCCAGCATCGTGCCCTGGCTGAAGCCGATGACCGCGACGCGGTCCGACGAAAGACCATGCGTCGACTGCAATGCATCGATATAGGCATTGATGGACGCGGTTACGGCTTCGGCGCCGTCTTCCAGCTTCTGCCGATCCAGTTCCCGCATCGAAAACCACTGCCGACCGGAATCCATCCCAGGGGGGGCCATATCGCACGCAAACGGACCATCCGGGGCCGCAAAATGGGCCTGCGGAAATACCTGCGACAGGATGGCGCCCAGCCCGATCAGGTCATTCCCGTCGGCGCCAAGCCCGTGCAGAAACACGATCAACCTGTCCGGTGTGCCACCATTGGCGGGCGCCTTTTCCGGGCCGGTTAGTTCGTGGATTTCCGACATGCTGTGCCCCTATGAATCTTAATCTCTTACGACCTGCGATGCCGGAACCATGGACGATCAAACCGGCAAGCGCAAATGACGACGGTATGTCAAAACCGCACAGCCACAGTCAGCTTTGTGGCGCGCCACGATAGTAATGCCACAGGAAAACAGACATGGCCGTCCGGTGTGGCGACCATTCCTCCGCCAGCAATCGCGCCGATTTCGCGTCAGGACGCCCATCCAGCCCCTTCAGGCGGCGCATCGCCTCCTGAAGGGCGATGTCTTCTCCCGGAAAGAAATCAGGGCGGCCAAGTGCGAACATGCAATAGATTTCGGCGCTCCAGCGGCCGAAACCTTTAAGTGCCATGATCGCCCCCACCGCTTCGTCATCGGTCATGTCGGGGAGCGCGGCGATGTCCAGGGCGCCCGATGCCACGGCTTCCGCCAAGGCACGGCAGTATCTGACCTTTGGCCGGGACAAGCCCGCAGCCCGCAGAGCCTCCTCCTCAAGCGTCATAAACTCCGCGGCATCCCCCGTCGGATAAAGCGCATCGACACGCGCGCGGATGGCGCCCGCCGCATCCCGCGAGATCTGTTGAGAGATGATGATGTTCATCAGCGTGGAAAAGCCGTGCGGGCTGACACGCGGTTCGGGATACCCGACAAGGTCCAGTCCCGCGGCGACCTGTTTATCGCGCGCGGCAACCCGGTTGAGGTGGTCTATCAGTATCGGTTTTTCCATGCTGCTTGACTTACGCCCAAAGCCCGCACTACGCCAGACCGCATGGAAACCTTTATCCGACCCGCCACACGGTTCGCGCCCAGCCCGACTGGATTTCTTCATCTGGGCCACGCCCATTCCGCCCTTTTCGCAGCCAGAGAGGCAGAAGCCATCGGCGGCGTATTCCTGATCCGGATTGAAGATATCGACCTTGGTCGGTGCAAGCCGGAATTCGAAGCTGCCATTCTGGATGACCTGGCATGGCTGGGGCTGTTGCCAGCGGAACCCGTGCTGCGGCAGTCGGAACGCCTGGTGCTGTACGACAAGTTTCTGCATGTTCTGGAAGAGGCACACCTGACCTATCCCTGTTTTTGTACGCGAAAGGAAATCCAGTCGGAAATCGATGGTGCGCAGTCCGCGCCACACGGGCCGGATGGACCGCTTTATCCGGGCATCTGCAAGACACTGGATTCCGCGGTGGCGGCGGACAGGATCGCGGCGGGCCAACCCCATGCAATCCGCCTGCATATGGATCGGGCGGCGCACATGGCGGGTCCGCTGACCTTTCACGACCTGGATCGCGGAAAAATTGACGTCCGCCCGGAGACGTGCGGCGATGTCGTATTGGCACGCAAGGACATACCCACCAGCTATCACCTGTCCGTCACGGTGGATGATGGGCTGCAACATGTCTCACGCGTGACGCGGGGGGATGACCTTTTGCATGCGACCCATGTGCATCGGGTTCTGCAGGCGCTGCTGGGATTGCCGGAACCGGAATACCGTCATCACGGCCTGTTGACAGACAAGGATGGGAAACGGTTCGCCAAACGCGACCGCAGCCTGACGATCGCCGCGCTGAGAGAGGCCGGACATACACCGGCGGATGTGCGCGCTAGCGCCGGATTCCCTGATTAAGGCCCGCGCAAATTTCCCCGTAGTCCGGTTCGTCATCCGGATCGATCAGGCCATGACGGATGAAGAAATGCACAAGCACCGCCGCGCAGTTGAATTTGAACCGGTCCGTCTCGCGCACGATTTCCATCACCTCGCGCACGGGCATCAGATCAAAACGCTCCACTTCGCCATCCACCGGCTCAGGTACAAAATCTTCCGGCAGTTCCAGATCGAAACTAAACATCTCGTCCGGTTTCAGACCGTCTTCCGTTTCGTGCATATAGGTGATCGCGCCGACCGGAACCGCCTTCCGCGCCAAATCGGCCGGCATACCGGCCTCTTCAGCACATTCCTTGACGACATTTTCGGCTAGCGTCAGCCCTTCCGGTTGACCGCCCGCGACCATGTTATCCAACTGACCGGGATAGGTCGGCTTGTCCCGGGCGCGCGTTCCGATCCAAAGGTGAATGCCATCCGGCTTACGGACATATCCGTTCAGGTGAAACCCCCAACTGCGGATTCCCAAAAGCGGGCAGGCCGCCCGTTCGATTGAAAAGATCGGCTCCCCGCCGAATGTTACCGCGACCGGATAGCGTTCATCACGCCAGTTCGGGAAATGCCCCGCCTGGCGAAATCGATTCATGGCGCTGTCGACCGCCTGCGTTGCATCTTCATAGCTGAACAGTGTGATATGCAGATCCACACGGCGTCCGCCGACCACAAAGACATCCGACGCCCCATCCAGAATATGCGTGTTGTCCTGGCGTACCCACCCGAAACGCTGCCCGCGTCCGTAGACTGGGTGATAGTTCAACAGGTCCGCGTTGTTGCACGCCTTTATTCGATCCAGGAAGGACATATGCGCCTACCAAACCAAGTGGTTTCCGGATAAGGACCTTATCAGATGATGTCGCATTGACAGTGACAATCGTCACCTGCCGCAGCCTGACCCCAAAAAATGCCCTAAACTCCGAAGAACCATAGGATCAGGCCGTTGGTGGCAACCGACAGAACCGTCGTCAGGAAAATCGTCGTCGTTGCCAAGGCGGTGGTCGTGCCGTATCGCGACGCGAACAGATAGACCATCACGCCGACCGGCTGTGCAGCCGTGATAACGGCAACGGCGGTCCAGTGCGGGTCCATCGCGAACAGATATGTCCCGAAGACGAAAACCAGCGCCGGAAAAACAGCCAGTTTCATCAGCACCAGAAACGCGGACTGCGTCAGCCGCCCGGCGATGCCATACCGGCTGAGTGATGCGCCCAGGACGAACAGCGCGCCGGGAAGGACGGCGCCTTGCATCGTTTGGGCGATCCGATCCAGCGGCTCGGCGATGCCGATGCCGGTCAGGTTGGTGACTATTCCGAAGAAAATGCCGATAAGAATGGGGTTCCGGACAAGGCCGCTCACCACCTCCCCGATCAGGGCCGACGCCGAATGAGTGGAGGACTTCGCCACTTCCAGCAGGATCGTCGTGCCGGTGAACATCACCAGCCCATGGACAGACAGGATCAGAAAAAACGGAAGCGCCCCTTCTTCGCCATAGGCCAGTACGACAATCGGGAGGCCCAAAAGGACGGTGTTCGAAAATGCGCCTCCCATCCCGGTCAGGATGGCACCGGACCAATCGCGCCCGAACACACGTCGCCCCATCACAAGCCCGATCCCGAAAACGATCAGTGCAGGCAGGTAATAGGTGCCGAACAAATCGAACGGAATACGATCCGGCAGATCGGTCCGCGCGATCGTGCGGAACATCATGAAAGGGACCGCAAAGTTGAAGATGAAGGTGGAGACACCGGCCTCTGCCGATTCGGAAAACCAGCCCAACCGGACCGCGGCATATCCCATTGCGGCGATGCCGAAGACCGGAAGCAGGATGTTCAGAATGATTTCCAAGAACCGGTTCCTACCTTGGCGAACGTTTAGGACCGGGTCGCGGCGACAAGGCCGGTTTCGACCATCATCGCGGCCCATCCCGGCCCCGGTGTCGCAGCCGACAGGGCCAGGGCGGCAACCGGCGCAATCCAGCTTTCGAATGTCAGCGTCATCCGCACACTAAACCTTGCTGCGGTGCAAAAGTCGAGCATCCGCCGCACGCTTGCCGTTGCGTGCCGCACATGCCATCTATGACCTATTGCGTATGCGCGGGAGCGATCCTGAATGGCGGATTTATGGATTTTCGGCCGGCGGCCGGCGGCAATGGTCCGGCACAAGCATGGCGGGTTCAACGCCACCTTTCCCATGAACAGCGACACCGTGGTTGAACAGGTGGGCCGAATGCATGCGGACAGCGCTGCGCGGGAAAAGGCAGAACGGGCCGCCGCCGACGGACCACCCCGCGTGGACGGGCACGACGCCCAGAATGTCCTGAGCTTTCAGCCGCGTGCGCCGCGCGCAGCGCGCGGCCACCATGCAGGCAGGCCGGGTGGTCGCGGTTCGTCACACCGTGACCGCGATTGATCGAAAAAAAGCTGGGCCGCGCCGTTGATTTCACCCGATATCAGACGCCATGTTCTTGCCGCTTGCGACCAGTTGGCAGCCGCCGCGTTGAATGCGGCAGAAGTTGCAAACCTGGACCCGGATACCGGCAAGGCCGACCCTGTCCGGATTGAACGCGCGCAGCACCTGAATCACGGCATGGCCTGGCTGGTCGCCCACGTCGCCGGGCTGACGGCATTGGACAACTGGGCGACCCGGCTGGAGACTTCTGACAGGATGGGCCCGGTCGAAGCGGGCATCCTGCGCATCGGGTTTTCAGAATATCTGGCGCGCCTGACACACGGCATTCCGATGAGCGGGACCGAGGTAGCGCGGCCCGCTGCGCTGGGCCTGACGAAGGACGTCTTGAGTCTGTTGTCCGATCCTGTCGTGATGACGATCATCGACGATCCGGACCTGGCTGAAGTCCGCTCGGCCACTGCCATAGCGTTGGCGGATCGCGGGTTTTCCGATCCGGCGGACGATGACCCCGACATTGAAATGATGCGCGATACCTATTCCCGCTTTGCCGGCCAGGAAATCGCGCCCAATTGCCACCGCTGGCACATGGAAGACACATTGATCCCCGACGGCACGCTGGCCCGCGTGGCAGAAATGGGAACCTTTGCCGTAACGATCCCGGAAGCCTATGGCGGCCTGGGCCTTTCCAAACGCGCGATGGTCGCGGTGACGGAAGAATTGTCCACTGTACATCTTCCGACCGGGTCGCTGGCCACCAGGCCGGAAATCGCCGGTGAACTGATTGCCGGATCCGGAACCGACGACCAGAAACAGCGGTTTTTGCCCGGCATCGCGTCTGGCGACATCCTGCCGACCGCCGTTTTTACCGAGCCCGATATCGGGTCCGACCTGGCGCATCTTTCGACCCGGGCTGTCCGGCGCGGGGGCGTGTATCAGGTCTCAGGTGCGAAGACCTGGATTACGCACGGCGCGCGCAGCGACCTGATGACCCTTCTGGTGCGCACCGAAGCCGGAAGCCAGGACCACCGCGGCCTTTCCATGCTGCTGGCGGAAAAGCCGCGCGGCACGGTCGACGACCCGTTCCCGGCGCCTGGCATGACCGGCGGCGAGATTCGGACGCTTGGATATCGCGGGATGAAGGAATACGACATCGCCTTCGACCATTTCGAAGTGCCCGCGGAAAACCTGCTGGGCGGGTCGGAAGGCGACGGTTTCCGCCAGCTTATGACGACATTCGAATCGGCCCGCATTCAGACGGCGGCCAGGGCGGTCGGCGTTGCACGCAACGCACTGTCGCTTGCGCTGGACCACGCGACAACGCGGCGCCAGTTCGGAAAGCCCCTGATCGCCTTTCCCAGAATTTCGGACAAGATCACGCTTATGGCGGCCGAAACGGAAATCTGCCGCCAGCTGACCCGTCAGGCGGCAGAGGCAAAGGACACCGGTCGGCGCTGCGATGTCGAAGCAGGCATGGCGAAACTGCTGGCCGCACGGATTGCGTGGGTCGCTTCCGACGATGCCCTACAGATCCATGGCGGTATCGGCTATGCAGAAGAAACGCCGATCAGCCGCGTCCTTGCCGACGCGCGCATCCTGAATATCTTCGAAGGGACAGGGGAAATTCAGGCGCAGGTCATCGCCCGCGGACTGGTGGGAAGGCGGAACTAGCATGAAGAACATCCGATGCAGTATTGCGGCCATCGCCTTTCTGATTGGCGCGGCGGACGCCACCGCCCAGCAGACAGTTGAAATCCGCCCGCACAGCGCGGTGTATTCCCTGTCACTGCTGGAAGCCAGTGTCGGTGAGGTTTCATCCATTGACGGCAGCCTGGAGGCCACACTTACCCGAACCTGTGACGAATGGATCAGCGCGCTGGACATGGCCATGTATGCCCGTGCGGGCGGCGCACAGATGTTCGAACTGACCGGCGTTTCCACCTATCGCGAGGCACTGGACGGAACCCGTTTCGAGTTTGAAGCCGAAAACAGACTGAATGGCGAAGATGTCGGGTCCAGCGCCGGAACGGCGGTCATGACACCCGGCGAAGGCGGGACAGTCACCTATTCCATGCCGGAAGGCGTGTCGTTCGATCTGCCTGCGACCACGGAATTTCCGTATGAATCAGTGCGCGACATGGTTCAGGCATTCTGGGTCGACGGAGAGCGAATCCGGACCTATTTCTATTTCGATGGCGGCGAAGATGGGGTGCTGCGGGCAACGGATCTGGTCGCCGGGGCGCCGGAACCTGTGCCGGATGGGATAGAAGACCCAGACAGCCTGCTGACCGGGGGGCCGCTTCGCATCGTCACGACGTTCTTTTCACCGGAAGGCGGGGACAACACGCCGGTCGGCACCGTCATCGGGGACATTCTTCCAACCGGCGTCCTGACACGCATGACAATCGAAGTCGGGTTCATGACGATTGTCGCGCATCTTCGTGCGGTCGATGCCAATCAAACGCCGGTTTGCTGATCGCGGGTTCGCGGCATGAGAGGGAGAGTCAGAGTTGATGGATTGCTTGAAAACAGATGATGGCCGGGAAGCAACGGCCCTGACGGCCCTCGCTGCGGAGGAGTTCGACGGTTGGCTGGAAGGCCAAGACGACACCGTTAAGGTCTGGCTTTCCGTTTCCGGGTTCAAGGGGAAAGCAGGTGCCACCTGCCTGATTCCAGGTGCGGACGGCGACGGCGCACGGGCGCTTCTGGTGCATGAGGGAGCGGGCGACCTGTGGTCCTGGGGCGGCGCGGCCCATTCCCTGCCCGCCGGCACCTACCGCATCGAAGGCGGGGCGGATGACGCCAGCACGGCCGACAACGCGTGCCTTGGCTGGGCGCTGGGATGCTATCGGTTTGACCGTTACAAGAAAAACGAGGATTCGCCGCGCATACTTCTGCGGCCGACGGCGGCCGATGCGACCCGCGTCGATGCCATGGCATCCGGGATATACCTGACGCGGGATCTGGTGAATACACCGGCGTCCGACATGGGACCGGCCGAACTGGCAGGCGCGGCCGAGGCACTGGCAGCCGAATTCTGCGGCACTGTAGAGGTTACCGAAGGCGATGCGCTGCTGGCGGAAAATTTCCCGATGATCCATGCAGTCGGCCGCGCGTCCGATCGTGCGCCGCGGCTGGTCGACCTGTCCTGGGGCGACGCCGACCATCCCGGGCTGACGCTGGTCGGAAAGGGTGTGTGTTTCGATACCGGCGGGCTGGACCTGAAACCGGCGGGCGCCATGCAGATGATGAAAAAGGACATGGGCGGCGCGGCTCAGGTCCTGGGCCTTGCGCGCATGATCATGGCGACCGACCTGCCGGTGCGTCTGCGCGTGCTGATCCCGGCGGTGGAAAACAGCGTATCGTCGAACGCCTTTCGGCCGCTGGACATCTTGGACAGCCGCAAGGGCATTACCGTTGAAATCGGCAATACGGATGCGGAGGGGCGACTGGTCCTGGGTGATGCACTGACCTTGGCCTGCGAGGAAGCGCCGACGCTTTTGATTGACTTCGCGACCCTGACCGGTGCGGCACGGGTCGCACTGGGTACCGACCTGCCGGCCATGTTCAGCAACGACGACGGACTGGCGGCGGACCTTTTGAACCATGGGGTGGCATCGAACGACCCGATCTGGCGCCTGCCACTTCACAAGCCATACCGGAAACTTCTGGACAGCAAGATTGCAGACACCAACAACATTTCACCCGGCGGGTTCGGTGGGGCGATTACGGCGGCCCTTTTCCTGGAAAAATTTGTGGCGGAAGGGACACCATGGGCCCATTTCGACCTGATGAGCTGGAATACTTCCAGCAAACCGGGACGCCCGGAAGGCGGTGAGGCGCAGGCAATTCGCGGTGTGTTTTCAGCACTTTGCGAACGGTTCGGGTGACCGTGCCTGCGGTAGTCAGGTAATTTTGTTCGGTTCCGATTCAAATAATCGTTTCAGAATCGCACCGAATCACGATAGCGAATCGATTCGAATATCAAACATGTGTCGTTTCGAAAGGATTAGACCCGTGAATGCGACGGAAGCATTGGACCTGTGGCGCGGTGCGATCGTGGAAAGCGTCCGGCGTGACTCGCCGGACCTTAGTGCCCGTCAGATGGCGATCCTGACGACAATCTATCTGGTTCAGAAGCCGCACACCGTCCGCGGACTGGCGGAAACGCTGAACATCGCAAAACCCGCGGTGACACGTGCCATTGATCGGTTGTCCGAACTGGGCCTTGTCCGCCGCAAGCCGGACCCGGATGACCGTCGGTCAGTCCTGGTTCAACGCACGGTGAAAGGGTCCGTGTTCCTGAGCGAATTCGGGGAGATGATCGTCGAAGCCGCCAGCATGTCGGTCGGCGCACCGGTCCTGGACGAACCGGTCCAACAGGGACCCTATGCGGCGGTTTCCTGACGCACTTCGATGATGTCGCGGTAAAGCTGCGCGTCATCCTCGCTGAAGCAGCAGAAAATGACGCGAACGGGCGTCGGGCTGGCAGCCAGATGTTCGCATACCGTAGACACGGCGATCAGGGTCGCCTGATCCATCGGATAGCTATACGCCCCCGTCGAAATGGCGGGAAACGCCAGGGTGTGAATGCCGTTTTCCGCCGCGATCGCCAGACAGTTCCGATAACATGACGTCAGATACCGGTCTTCGCCGTGCACGCCGCCGTCCCAGATTGGTCCCACGGTGTGGATCACATGGCGCGACGGCAGGCGGAACCCCGGTGTGATGCGCGCTTCACCGGTCGGGCAGCCATGAAGGCGGGCACAATATTCGCGCAGCTCCGGTCCCGCCGCGCGATGAATCGCCCCATCCACGCCGCCACCGCCCAACAGGCTTTCATTCGCGGCGTTCACGATGGCATCTGCGTCTATTTTCGTGATGTCGCCCACAACCACCGACAGGCGCTCGTGCAACGGGGCACGATCTGTCGCGTCGGTATGCAATGGGGATCCCATCGATCAGCCTTCCGTCTTGTTGTAGGCGATAATCGACGCTTCGATCATCTTGGCCGCTTCACCTGCTTCGCCCCAGCGCGCGATCTTAGCCCATTTATTTTTTTCCAGGTCCTTATAATGGGCAAAGAAATGGGCGATCTGTTCCATCAAAATTTTCGGAAGATCGCGATAGCTGGATACGTCTTCGTAATAGGGGTGCAGCTTGTCGTGCGGCACCGCGATAATCTTTTCGTCCTGGCCGCCTTCATCTTCCATGATCATGACGCCGACAGGCCGGGACCGGACGACGGCACCCGGCACGACGGGAACGCGTCCGACTACCAGCACGTCGATCGGGTCGCCGTCACCGCAAAGCGTATGCGGGATGAACCCATAGTTCGCCGGATAGAACATGGCCGTGTGCAGGAAACGGTCGACATACATCGCACCTGATTCCTTGTCCAATTCGTACTTCACCGGGTCGGCCCCCAGCGGCACTTCAATGATAACATTGACGTCCCATGGCGGGTTTGCGCCAACGGGGATCTTGTCGATCAGCATATTCTTGCCCCGCAAAAATCAGGAAATGTTATTGTTTTCTGACAATCCACAGGAATGTGCCATATATTTGTGCACTGCACAATAAATGATTCGAATTTTGCCCGACTATGGACGGGCGGGAAGGAAATCCGCCTTTCGGATCACGGCGATCAGCAGCAGTCCCGGGATCGCCAGAATTGCTGTCAGCGCAAAGAACTCGACCCATCCGACAGCTTCCACCATATAGCCGCTCGGCGTCGATAGAAGCGTGCGGCCGAACGCCATATAGGATGTCAGCATCGCATATTGCGTCGCTGTGAACTGCCGGTTGCACAGCGCGGACAGGAAGGCGACAAATGCCGCCGACCCTAGCCCGCCCGCGAAATTGTCCGTCCAGACCGCACTTGCAAGAATGGTCAGGTTTGGGTCGTTCAGGGCAACCCAGCAGAAAAGAATGTTCGTCGTCGCCTGCAATATGCCGCCGACCGCCAACGCGCGCAGCAGGCCGATCATCCTGACCAGCGCCCCGCCCGCAAAGACCCCTACCATGGTGGCCGCGACCCCTGCGGTCTTACTGACGATCGCAATGTCAGTTCCCGAATATCCCATATCCACATAGAACGGGTTCGCCATCGTCCCGCTGATGGCATCGCCGAATTTATAAAGCAGCACGAAAACCAGGATCACGACCGCCATCGGCCGGTTCAGAAACTCCGCGAAGGGTGAGATATAGCCGGTTCTGATGAAGTCAGGGATGCTGTCGGATGTCTTGCGTCCCGCGTCAGTCGGCTCGGACACGGCCAACACCGCGACAATCCCGATGGACATGAATGCCGAAAGCATTAGAAACACGGTCGACCAGGGTACGTAGTCCGACAGCAGTAGTGCCCCCGCGCCCGCGATCAAAAGTCCGATGCGGTAACCGCCTTGGGTCGCCGCAGCACCCGCCCCCTGCTCGTCATCGTCCAACAGTTCAATACGGATGGCGTCTATGACAATGTCCTGACTGGCGGACAAAAACCCAACCAATGTTGCCAGAATGGCGGTGGGCAGCACATCGACCGCCGGGTCGGTAAATCCCAACCCGGCAATCGCGGCGGTCAATGGCACCTGGATCGTGACCGCCCATCCACGCCGTTGCCCCAATGCGGTGGTCAGCAGCGGAACAGGAAGACGGTCGATCAACGGCGCCCACAAAAGCTTCAGGCTATAGGGAATACCAACCGCCGCGAACAGGCCGATCGCCCCCAGGTCCAGGCCTTGCGTGCGCAGCCAGTAACTCAACGTCGACAGGGTCAGCAACAACGGCAGACCGCTTGCAATTCCCATCAGTGCAATCAGGACAATGCGCCGGTCGCCATAGATGGCCAACCCGGCGATTAGTCTTTGCATCCACGTGTCCGAGTCCCGCACTATCCGGCCCAGTTCATTCGACGGTTGAATGCGCTTTATCGCCGGATTCATCCTTGTTGGCTAATGGAGGATAAATGCAGCAGGAACAGGCGGAGACGATCGCCTTGCGCGCGGTTGCCTATATCATGGGGGAGGAGGACCTGTCCGCCCGGTTCCTGGCCATGACCGGAATGGATGGGCAGGACATCAAAGGCCGGATCGGTGATCCGGCCTTTCTGGGCGCCGTACTGGATTATCTGTTGGGATTCGAACCCGACCTGATGGCGTTTTCACAGTGGTCGGAATTGCCGCCGGAATCCATCGTTCGGGCCCGCCACGCCCTGCCGGGGGTCAACCCCGACTGGTAATCGGGTGGGCGTTTCAGTCCGCCGCCGCGGGATCGTCAATGTGAACGCGCACCGGCGCATTGGGATTGCTGAGCCGTTCCAGGATGTCGCCCGCAGCCATGGTCAGCTTCATTTCCGTTTCCGCTGTCATGCCTTCCTGTTTGCGTGCGGCCCGCAATAGCCCTTCGACCCAGGCGGCCTGGTTTTCCCGATAGTTCTCATAATCTATTTCAATCATCGTCTTGACCCCGGTTCCGATACTTGCCTATCGCCATACTCTTTTCCGGTCATAACCCCTCTGTTCGACCGGACCCAACCCTTGTGACAATCAGATAACATCGATATCGGGATTGCGAAGTGACCGGTATCACTCACATACCCGAAAAATTTTAAAAGTTTTCGACGGGCATTTTTTCACCCATAACCCGACGCCATGAGTAGCCTGCCGCCTTCCGACCCGTCACCGCAGAACTGGAACCGCCAACTTCTGGCCCTGGCCGGGCCGATCGTTCTGGCGAACCTGTCCGTGCCCCTACCCGGCATCGTCGATACCGCCGTCATGGGACACCTGCCGGAAGCAAGCGGCCTTGCCGCTGTGGGTCTGGGTGCGGTGATATTCTCCACCCTGTTCTTCGCCTTCGGTTTCCTGCGTATGAGTACGGTTGCGATTACCGCACAGTCGTTCGGTGCGGGCGACTGGGCGGAAACCCGCGCCACGCTATATCGCAGCATTGCTGTGGCGTTCGTCATTTGCGTCCCGATGCTGACCTTTCAGGTCTGGCTGGGCGAAGGTGCTTTCGACCTGACCGACGCGACGGATCAGGTAAAACGTCTGGGTTTGGACTATTTCAACATCCGGATCTGGGGCGCACCTGCCGCATTGATCAACATGGCGATGCTGGGGTGGCTGTTCGGGCTGGGATCGATGCGTATTCCGGTCGTGGTTCAGATCGCGACAAACCTGATCAATGTCGTACTGGACTTCCTGTTCGTGTTCGGGTTTGGCTGGGGCATCGAAGGGGTCGCGGCGGCAACCGTGATTGCGGAATGGTCCGGAACCCTGATCGGTGCCGTCGCTATTCTGTCCATCATCCGGAAACGCGGCGGGGACCGCATTCCCCTGGCGGCACTGATGTCCGCAGGCCACGTGCGCCGTCTTCTGGGCGTGAATCGCGACATCTTCATCCGGACATTGTGCCTTTTGATCGCATTCGCGCATTTCAAGGTCGCGGGCACCGCCTTCGGCACGGAAGTGTTGGCAGCGAACATCGTGTTGCTGATTTTCCTGGACCTTTGTTCCTACGGGTTGGACGCGTTCGCCAATGCGGCGGAAATCCTGGTTGCCCACACGATCGGTCGGCGGGACGAGGCATCCTTCCGCAAGGTCGTGAGGCTGAGCCATGCCTGGGCCTTTGCCGTCGCAATTCCGTCCACCCTGGTCTTCCTGGTACTGGGGGACCTTGTCGTCGCCGGTCTGACGGACCAGGCGTCGGTGCGCGAACAGGCATCGACCTATCTGTTCTGGGCTGCGATCATGCCGGTGACCGCATGTTGGGCATTTACCATCGACGGCATATACATTGGCGCCACATGGTCCAGTTCCCTTCGCAACGCGATGGTCGTCGCGCTGGTTTTGTATCTGGCGGCGCAATGGGTTCTGGCGGGACAGTTCGGGAACCACGGGCTTTGGGCGGCGCTGAACATCTTCCTGTTCCTGCGCGGCGCCCTGCTGGGCGCGCTCTATCCCCGGCTTGCCAGAACCGTCAGCGGCGGGACCGCCGGCGCAGGTGGAAGTCAGGCCCGGGCGCGATAACGGCCCAACGCAACGCGCAGGGCGTCGGCAACCTCTGCCTTTTCAAACGGCGCCAGGAAGCGGCCGACTTCCCACTCCTTTCCGTGGGACCGCAAAATCAACCGCGGCTGGCGCTGCCGGGACAGGACCAGGTCGACCGAAAGCCAGGTCGGCTCTAACCGTTCCACCGTTTCCTCCCCCTTTGGGGAAATGCGAAAAATCTGGAAGCCGTCTCGGTTCAGGAACAGACGTTCCCGGCGGCGACCTGCGCGGAAGTTGACCTTGAATGCGATATAGACCAGCAGAATTTCAAGCCCGCAGAACCCGGCAACGGGCCAGGCACCTGCCAGGAAGAAGGCCGTCCCGATGCCGAACCCGCCAAGGGCGACTGCAGACATGACGAACAGGAACCCGGCGCGGCTGAGGCTGCGGTTCGGGCGCAGGGTGGCATCCAGATAGACCTTGTCGTCATGTTCCCGGCTCATGCAAAAAAGATTAGGTCGGACCTGTGCCCCGGGAAAGTCTTTCTATTGCGATATGGCATCCATTAAGGTCGAACACGCATTCCAGTGACCGATTGGCGGACCGTTCCATGAAAAAAGCCGACATTCACGAATTCTTCACCCGCTTGCAGGCCCAGAACCCGGAACCGAAAGGGGAATTGAACTGGACCAATCCCTATACCCTGCTGGTCGCGGTCGCCTTGTCGGCGCAGGCAACGGATGTCGGGGTCAACAAGGCAACCAAAGCGCTGTTCGAAATCGTGTCTACACCCCAGGACATGCTGGCGCTGGGCGAGGCACGGCTGAAAGACCACATCAAGACGATCGGCCTTTATAATTCCAAGGCCAAGAACGTGATGAAGGCCGCGGAAATCCTGGTACGCGACCATGGTGGCGTGGTGCCGGAGGATCGCGAATCGCTGGAAAAACTGCCCGGCGTGGGCCGAAAGACGGCCAATGTCGTCCTGAACATCGCGTTTGGCGCGCCGACCATTGCGGTCGATACGCACCTGTTCCGCGTCGGGAACCGAACCGGCCTTGCCAAGGGTAAAACACCGCTGGCGGTCGAACTGAAACTGGAAAAGTCCGTGCCCAAGGAGTTCCTGCGCCATGCCCATCACTGGCTGATCCTGCACGGTCGCTATGTCTGCAAGGCACGCAAACCGGAATGCCCGTCCTGTGTCGTCAGCGACCTTTGCGGGTTCAAGGCCAAGACGACCGCCGCCTAGCCAAAAGGACCGAATGATGCCGAAACTGGACCCGAAAATGATTGCCGAACGGTCGGAAGGCACCCTGCCGGCGCTGCTTGGCATTCAAATCCTGGATGCGGGCGATGGTATCGCCAAGGCGCAGATGAAGATCACGAAAAGTCATTTTGCGCCGAACGGCTTCCTGCACGCTGCGTCGGTAGTCGCCCTGGCCGATACCTGTTGCGGGCTCGGCACCTTTGCGGACCTGCCTGAAGGGGCCGAAGGGTTCACGACGGCGGAATTGAAATCCAACCATATGGGTACCGCCAAAACCGGGACCCTGATCTGCCACGCCCATGCAAAGCACCAGGGGCGCACGACCCAGGTCTGGGATGCCGAAGTCTTTTCCGCCATGCGCATGAACCGGCCCATTGCGCTTTTCCGCTGCACGCAAATCATCCTCTGGCCGCGCTAGGGTTCGGCGGAACAATTTACCCTTTCTGCCATCGGGCCTCGACATTGCTGCACTGCGGCATTAGAACCTCTGGCCAGAATTGAACTATTCAAAAGGAAAGGCAGCGGCAACATGACATTCAACAAGGTGGGAATCATCGGCGCGGGTACGATGGGCTCCGGCATCGCGACCAGCCTCGGACAGCAGGGCGTATCCGTCGTTCTTATGGACATGACCGACGCCGCGGTTGAACGCGGCCTGGGCGCGGCGAAGAAATTCTATGACCGCGCCGCGGAAAAGGGAAAAATGACGCAGGATGCCGCCGATGCCGCCTATGGCGGGATCACCGGCACCACCGACCTTGCCGCCCTTTCGTCGTGCGATCTGATCATCGAAGCCGTGTTCGAAGAACTGGGTGTCAAACAGGACCTTTTCGGGCGTCTGAACCCGCATCTGTCCGCGGACACTGTGGTTGCCACGAACACGTCGGCACTGCGTGTCTCCGAACTGGCGGAATCGGTCGACAACCCGGCGCGATTCCTGGGCCTGCACTATTTCAATCCGGCGGCGATCAACCCGATCGTCGAAGTGGTCAAGGGTGAGAAGACGGACGATGCGATCTTCGACCGTTGCGTCCAGTTCATTCGCGACACCGCGAAAAAGCCCATTCCGTGCAAGGATTCCTATGGCTTTGCCATCAATCGCTTTTTCGTGCCCTACGGTAACGAGGCGGTTCGACTGATGGACGAAGGCATCGGCACGACCGCACAGATTGACCGCGTTGCCCAGGAATGCATGGGCGTCGCGGCGGGGCCGTTCCTGGTCATGAACCTGGTGAAGCCGAAAATCATGTTCCATGCCCAGCGCAACCTGGGCCCGCATGGCGCGTTCTATGCGATTGCAAAGACCTTGTCGGACAAGGGCGACAGCGACTACGAGTTCGAAATCGGCGATGATGCGTCGGGTTCTGCCGAAACCGATGCGGTAATCGCGGACCGTCTGCGTGCGGCCGCGTTCTTCCCGGTTCTGCAGTCCCTGGACGAAGGTGTCGCCAGCGCGTCCGACATCGACATGGGTGCCGGTCTTGCGCTGCGCTTCGGCAAGGCACCTTGTGAACTTATGGACGAACTGGGACGGGATGAGACAGCCCGCATCGTCGGTCTGGTCACCGACACCTATGGCCACGACATGCCGGTCAGCCTGGATCAGGTCGGAAGCCTGCGTTCCTGATTAACGACATGCGGGGGCGCGAAGCGCGCTAGAGGTCGCGCCCCTGCAATTCGTCGCGCAGCGCTTCCAGGCGGTCGCGAATGGACGTCATGTGCGGGTTCATTTCCAACGCGCGTTCATATTCCTCAAGCGCGGCTTCATCCAGATCCATCGCGTCCAGAACAAGCCCGCGCCCGGCCTGCGCCCCGAAATGGCGTGGTTCCAATGCCATGACCTGTTCGATGTCGGTCAATGATTCCGCTAGGTTGCCGACCAGATAATGGATCGTCGCACGCTTGTTCCAGGCTTCGGCGAACTCCGGTTCGATTTCAATCAGTGCGGTAAAGGTATCGATCGCCCCCATAAGGTCGAAATTCTGCATCTGCAGGGTGCCCTGACGCATCAGGACACGACCACTGGCGGTCGCGGGCTGGACCCAGATTGCCCAGATTTCCTGTTCGATACTGGCCGCGTTGCGGCTGTCGCGCGGGGCTTCCATCAGCCCTTCGAACAGGGGTGCCAGTCTTGGGTCGTTCTGGTCGCCGAACGCCGGCTGTGCACCCCAGACGGTGACAGTCACTCCAAACGCCGCCAATATCGCGCCGAAGGTCTTCATTTGTCATCTCCAAAGGATTTCGCAACGATTGCCTTCGCAGACGGTTCAGTATGGGGCGGGACGCGACGGGGGGCAACAGACCTCCCCAAAATGTGAGGGGCGAGAGGGCACGGAATTGGACGGAAGCGCATGCTTCAGCGAGGATATCGAATCCGCACGGCGACGGTTTCTGGCCGCCTGCGACCGGATCGGCCTGCGCATCACATCCTATCGCGGTAACACACCGGACGGGGACCCCACCCTTTTCTGTGACGTAACGCGGTTGGGTTCGCCCGATGCGAAGTCCGTCGCGGTCTTGTGTTCCGCCGCTGCCGGCCCGGCCGGTCTGATTGGTTGCGGCATCGCACTTGGTGTTGTGGAAGCGGGCGGCCTGCGGGACCTGCCGCGCGATGTAGCACTGGTCCTGGTCCATGCCGCCAACCCCGGCGGGCCCATCTGGAACCAGCCGCCACTGCCGCCACAGCTTCCCGGCGGGACAACGGACCTGCCGCATTCGCCCGGCCACGCCATCGATTGGTCCATCCTGCGGGACAAACCGATAACCGCGATGGCGCCCGGACTTTGGGACGTCGATGTATTGAAGGAAATCGCCGCCACCCGCCTGGCCCGGGTAGAGAAGCTATGCGTCATCGACACGCGGGCCGGTCATGGCCCCTTCGGCGATGTGCGCGTCATATCCGCGGACCCCGACCCGTCGGCCGCCAGGACGCGCGGCGAACGCTGGTTCGCGCCCGGCCTTGGCAAGCCAAAGGATGACGAGCCGTCCCAGCTGACACCCTGCGGGGGCGGCCTGTCGGCCAACCTGACCGGCGTTCGTGCCACGAACGTTGTCCTGGAATTCGGAACCCGTCGCACCGCCGATGTCCTGTTCGAAGGACGCGACGCCAGACGCGCGGCGCTGTCATCCTATCCGACCGATCCCGTCTGGCGGGCCAATGCCTGGCGCTGCGCCCGACAGACCCTGCAACAGGCCTACAAGGGTCTTCAGTCCGATACATAGGCGGGTGCTTGCGACATTCGCGCGCATTCGGTTGCTTTCGCCGAAGGGCGACGATAATTTGCAATTGTAGAAATTGGTATTACCAATTTAGAACCCCTCAAAACTGGGGTCGGGCGGGAGGATAGAATGGTCAGCATGCCGGAACCCGATTCGGCCGTGATCGGCCGACGTCTTTCGATTGCCGAAGATTTGCGGGCCATCGTCCCGGGTGAAGGCGTTATCGTCGACGAAGATGAACGCCGTGCCTATGAAACAGACGGGCTGACCGCTTACCGAACCATGCCGCTGATTGTCGTTCTGCCGGAAACGGTGGAACAGGTTGCGGCCGTCCTGAAATACTGTCGGGAAAACGGTGTCAAGGTCGTGCCCCGCGGCGCGGGGACAAGCCTGTCCGGCGGTGCCCTTCCGCTTGCGGACGGCATCCTTCTGGGAATGGGCAAATTCAACCGCGTGCTGGAAGTGGACTATGACAACCGCTGTGCGCGGGTTCAGCCCGGTGTCACCAACCTTTCGATCACTCAGGCTGTTCAGGATGACGGGTTTTACTACGCGCCCGACCCGTCCAGCCAGATCGCGTGCACAATCGGCGGCAACGTTGCGGAAAATTCCGGCGGCGTGCATTGCCTGAAATACGGTCTCACGACGAACAATGTCCTGGGTGTCGAACTGGTCACCATCGACGGCGAAATCATGCGCATCGGCGGTAAGCATCTGGATGCGGAAGGCTACGACCTGCTTGGCCTGCTGATCGGGTCGGAAGGACTTCTGGGTGTGGTGACGGAAGTAACCGTGCGCCTGTTGCCGAAGCCGGAAGTCGCACGCGCGCTGTTGATCGGTTTCCCGTCGAGCGAGGCCGGCGGCGACTGTGTCGCCCAGGTCATCGGGTCCGGCATCATCCCCGGTGGCATGGAAATGATGGACAAGCCGGCGATCGTTGCGTCCGAAGACTTCGTCCATGCGGGTTACCCGATGGATTGCGAGGCGTTGCTGATCGTCGAACTCGATGGGCCGGAAGCGGAAGTGGACTATCTGACCGACCGGGTCCGCACGATCGCAGAAGAGCTGGGCGCGACGTCCCTTCGCATCTCCAATTCGGACGAGGAACGCGCCCTGTTCTGGGCCGGGCGCAAGGCGGCATTTCCCGCCGTCGGGCGCCTGTCGCCGGATTATTACTGCATGGACGGCACCATCCCGCGCAACAAACTGCCGCTGGTCCTGCGCCGCATGACGGAAATGTCGAACCAGTATGGTTTGCGTGTCGCAAACGTTTTCCATGCGGGCGACGGTAACCTGCACCCGCTGATCATGTACGACGCGAACAATCCGGGCGAACTCGAAAAGGCGGAAGAGTTCGGCGCGGACATCTTGAAACTGTGTGTCGAAGTCGGCGGCGTGCTGACCGGCGAACATGGCGTCGGCGTCGAAAAACGTGACCTGATGCCGGAAATGTTCACGGAAGACGACCTGAAACAGCAGCAGCGTGTGAAATGCGCCTTCGATCCGGACCACTTGCTGAACCCCGGCAAGGTCTTTCCACAGTTGCACCGCTGCGCGGAACTGGGGCGGATGCATATCCACAAGGGTCAGATTCCCTTTCCGGATATCCCGAGGTTCTGAGGCGATGACCGAAACCTTCCGCCCCGAAAACCAAGGCCAGGTTGCCGACATCCTGTCCTGGGCAAACTCGGACCTGAAGCCCCTGGAAATGATTGGCGCCGGGACGAAACGCGGGTTGGGCCGCCCGGTGCAGACGGCACATACGATGGACATGTCCGCCTTTTCCGGCATCACGCTATACGAACCTGAAGAACTGGTTCTGGGCGCGGGCCCCGCGACCCCGCTTGCGGAGGTCGTGGCCGCACTGGACGACAAGGGCCAGCAGATGGCGTTCGAACCGCCGGATCTGTCCGCGCTTCTGGGCACGGCATCGTCCGGTACGATCGGCGGGACGGTCGCCTGCAACCTGGCGGGTCCGCGGCGCATAAAGGACGGGGCTGCACGCGACCATTTCCTGGGGTTCGACGGCGTATCCGGCCGTGGGCAGGCGGTAAAATCCGGCGGCCGGGTGATGAAGAACGTAACCGGCTATGACCTGCCGAAACTGATTTGCGGGTCCTATGGCACGTTGGCGGCCATGACCGCCCTGACCATCAAGGTCCTGCCTAAACCGGAAAAGCAGCGCACGGTCCTGGTCCGCGGCATGGACGCGCGCGCTGCCGTGAAGGCCCTTGCGTCCGGGTTGAATGGTCCGTTTGAAGTATCGGGTGCGGCCTGGATGCCGGCCAGCGTCGCAGGACGGTCCGGCGTTTCCTATATTCAGGCGGCCGGTGAACCGGTCGCGGCACTCAGGCTGGAAGGGTTCGGCCCGTCCGTCGAATACCGGTGCGGGACACTGCGGAAACGTCTGGCGGATTTCGGTGAGACCGAGGAGTTGCACACCCAGAATTCCGCCGCATTCTGGCGTGAAATCCGCGATGTCAGCGCCTTTTCCGGCGATAACCGGGTCGTCTGGCGCATCTCATTAGCGCCCATGGACGCCCCCCTGTTCCTGGACCGTATCCTGCCGACGATCAAGGGGGCGGAAGCCTACCTGGACTGGGCTGGGGGTCTGGTATGGCTTGCGGTCGACGCGCCGAAACAGGGCGCGCACGAACCGATCCGCGACGCGCTTTCGGAAACGGCAGGCGGCGGTCATGCGACGCTGGTCCGCGGGTCCGCCTCCCTGCGGTCGGCAGCCCCTGTCTTTCAGCCGCAGCCCGCGCCGGTCGCCGCCCTGACCCGCCGAATAAAGGACGCGTTCGACCCGAACCGCATCCTGAACCCCGGCCGAATGACGAAGGGAGTGTGAGGCATGCAAACGACCTTCTCCCTCGCGCAATTGGAAGACCCGGACATCGCGGCGGCGAATGACATTCTGCGGAAATGCGTGCATTGCGGGTTCTGCACCGCGACCTGCCCGACCTATGTGACGCTGGGTGACGAATTGGACAGCCCGCGCGGGCGGATCTATCAAATCAAGGACATGCTGGAAGGGGACAAGCTCGCGTCCCCCAAACTGGTCAAACATATCGACCGTTGCCTTTCCTGCCTGTCCTGCATGACGACCTGTCCGTCCGGCGTCCATTACATGCATCTGGTCGACATTGCCCGGGCGCGCATCCATGAAACCTACGACCGGCCATTCGTGGACAAATGGCTTCGCCGGGTGCTGGGTTTCATTTTGCCGAAGCCGCGGCTTTTCCGTCTGTCGCTGGTCGGCGCATGGCTGGGCGCACCGTTCCTGAAGGGGTATCGCGGCCCGATCGGCGCGATGTTCCGCATGGCACCAAAGACAATTCCAAAACCGTCGCCCTGGGATGCGCCACAGACGATCCGTGCGGAAGGGACGCGCCGTGGCCGCGTCGCACTGATGACCGGGTGCGCACAGCAGGTGCTGCAGCCCCAGATCAACGAGGCGACGATCCGTCTTCTGACCCGGCTGGGAATCGACGTCGTGGTCGCCAAAGGCGCGGGCTGTTGCGGGGCGCTGGTCCACCATATGGGCGATACGGCGACCAGCCACCGCCAGGCGGCCGCCAATATCGACGCCTGGACGCGCGAAGCGGGCGAAACACCCAATGGTGAGGGCATAGACGCGATCATCATCAACGCGTCGGGCTGCGGCACGACCGTGAAGGATTATGGCTTCATGTTCCGCGACGATCCGGCATTGGCCGAAAAGGCGGCGAAAGTGTCGGCGATGACGAAAGACATTACCGAATATCTTTCCGAAATCGGCCTGCCGGACGACCTGCCGCCAAAAGATATGACCGTCGCCTATCACTCCGCCTGTTCCATGCAGCATGGCCAGAAGATCACCGGCCTGCCGAAGGACCTGCTGGCAAAGGCCGGTTTCCGGGTCGTATCCCCAGCGGAAGGACACTTGTGTTGCGGATCGGCCGGGACCTATAACCTGCTGCAGCCGGAACTGGCAGACAGGCTGAAGGCACGCAAGGTGGCGAATATCGAAGCGACCCGACCGGACCTGATCGCGGGGGGCAATATCGGCTGCATCCAGCAGATTGCGGGCGGCACGAAAATTCCCGTCGTCCATACGGTCGAACTTCTGGACTGGGCAACCGGCGGGCCGAAGCCGAAGGGGCTGGACGGGTAGCCGCCGGAACATCTATCTTAGCGCCTTCCGCCCGCCACAGTATCTGGAATCAGTTTTTCCAGCCTGTTTCCCGAAAGCCGATATACCGTGCCCATCAATCTGACCTTTCTTTCGACGAAAGGTGTCCCGACCCTCTTCTGGAGTTCGGCGAAGCCTTTGAATTTCAGGCCGCGCGTGACCACTTTGGCGTTTCTGGTGGTCGGTCTGACTGTCTTCGGACTGGGGGAGGCGCTTCTGATCAATGCCGGTATCGGCGTCAGCCCCTGGACCGTCCTTGCGGAAGGAACCAGCAATGTGTCCGGCTGGAGCATCGGCCTTTCCGCCTTCGTCGTCAGCGTAGCCGTACTGCTGGCATGGATACCGTTACGGCAGTCGCCCGGCATCGGTACGGTCGCCAATGCCGTCATCATATCCCTGACGCTGGAATTTTCCCTGCCCTATATTCCGTCGCCCGACGGCACATTCCTGCAGCTTGTTCAGGTCATAGCCGGTATTCTGATTGTCGGCATAGGAAGCGCGATTTATCTGATCGCCAATCTGGGTCCTGGTCCGCGTGATGGCCTGATGACGGGCCTTCAGCGGGTCACCGGCTATCCCATCGGATGGGTCCGAAGCAGCATCGAAATCACCGTCGTTATCGCCGGCTGGCTGCTGGGTGGCACTGTTGGGGTCGGGACGGTAATGTTCGCGCTTCTGATCGGCCCCACCGTTTCCGCCTGTCTGTTTGGGTTTCAACGGGTATTCGGGAAGGAAGCGCCCTAGGGCATGCGATCAGGTTTGGGTCCTGCTTGCTGCCGAACACCCGCCCGTCATAGTCGGGGTAATGGCTTCGATTTAATTAGTGTTCATATTAAAGAATAGAACAAACGTTCCAAAATTCGAAGCCCACTGAGCGGGTACCCATGCACCGTCCGATGCCTGCGCAATTGGATGGAAACTTGTGGCGATGAAAAGTTTGATGACAAGGAAAGTGAAAACAAGGGTGCGCGCGAACAGGCGGCGGGATTGTTTCATCAAGGCTCAAGTTATTCTCAAAAATAATGCGCTGATGTTGTTCCGGAAAAAGAAAATCACGGATTTTCAATCGATTCCAACACAAATAGCCCGCTTCCCACTTGGGGTCGCCGTGAATGGGATTCCCGGCTGGTTTCTTCCACCGTCATACGCTCAGCTTGTTCGCCCGGTCGCTCTACGAGGTATGTTCTATCAGGCGGCCTTTCCGTCCGTCAGCTGCTGCAGGACGGCCTCGTAATTCGGGATTCCCTGTGCGCCAACAAGCAGGTACTTGCCGTCGAATATCATGGCCGGCACTCCGTCGATCCCGCGTGAGGTCCAGAACCGTTCCGCCTCGCGCACGGGGTCTGCATAATCGCCACATTCCAACGCGTTGAACGCCGCGTCGCGGTCCAGCCCGATGTCGCCCGCAACGCGCGCCAGCACGTCCAGGTCATTTATATTTGCGCGTTCAGTGAAAAAAGCCGCGAACAGCGCCAGCTTCAGATCATGCTTGCGCCCCTGTTCCGCCGCCCATTGCATCAACTGGTGCGCCCGAAACGTATTATGCATGCGCATGTCGTCCGCATAATTGAAGGTGAATCCCAGCTCTGTCCCCATCGTGGTCAGTCTTTCGCGGGCCTTTACCGACTGTTCGCTGGTCGTGCCATACTTTGCCGCCAGGTGCTCACGCAGGTTCTCCCCCTCCTCCGCCATATAGGGGTTAAGTTCGAACGGGTGCCAGGTCACAGACAGTTCCGTCCCCGTGTTCCGCGCGGCCACGTCAAGCTGGCGGTATCCGATCACACACCAGGGGCAAACAACATCGGATACGATGTCTACCTGAAGAGGGGTTTCCTGTGTGGGCATAGTTCCATCCTTCTACCGCTACGACTTCGAATGGGTCCCGTGCGGCAATTTCCGTCACTGACGCACCTTCATCCTGTCCGCTACATGCAGTTGATCCGGCCTTGGGAACGGTCAGACAAAGGACAAAAAGCAGGCCGACTATTCTATGTCCGGGTCGAGGTCCAGTGCTGCGGAGTTGATGCAATAACGCAGCCCCGTTGGCTGCGGCCCGTCGGGGAAGACGTGCCCCAGATGCGCATCGCAGCGGGAACATAGAACTTCCGTGCGGCGCATGAACAGGCTTCGGTCCGATTTTTCAGCTATTGCCTGGTCCTCAATCGGTTTGAAGAAACTGGGCCAGCCGCTGCCGCTGTCGTATTTGGTGTTCGAATGAAAAAGCGGCTCCCCGCAGCATTTGCAAAGATACCGGCCCTTCGTCTTCTCGTCATTGTAGCGGCCGGTAAAAGGGCGTTCAGTGCCCTTCTTTCGGGTGACATAGAACTCTTCCTCGCTGAGGCGGGCCTTCCATTCGGCCTCGCTCAACTGCACCTTCGGTTTCGACGGGGTGGACGCATCGGTCATTTCTGGCACATCCCTTTATTCTGAAGCTGACGCACGCGGTCGCGCAGACGGTGCAGCTGCGTGCCGCCAATGCCGATCTGGTCCATCGCGGCGACCGTGTTTTCAAGATAGTCCGAACAGGGGCCCAGGCGACCCTTTGCCTTTGCAATGCACTGCGCCACCTCCTCCTCGTCCATATGGCCGGCATAGCGGTCGCAATCACGGCGCATGACGAAGGCGATGGCATGAAAGGACGACCCGTCTGTCCCGTTCAAACGGACCCAGGTCGGGCGGTAGGACCCGGCCAGCATTTCGCGTGACCAGATGACGTCCAGTTCCTCATCCGCCTGCGCCTCATCGATCCTGAGGGCAACCCCCTGTACCGACCCGCCCCGATCCAGCCCTAGCACAAGGCCGGGACAGTCCGGCGAACCGCGGCCGATGGGTGTTTTCAGGCAAAACGACCGGTGATAGCCGTACAGGCGCGCCTGGCGCTTTTCGACGAAATGAAAGGCCGGGTTCCACATCAGGGAACCGTAGGCAAAAATCCAGATTCCGTTGCCCGGTGGCCGGGCTGCCATCGTCTCTTCCCGTGAACGGCGGCGGGTGTTGTCGCACAGCGGCTGAAGCAGACCGGCCGCCGCAGCGTCGCGCGCCATTTCCTGAAAGAAACCGTTCTTGATTATGTCCCTGTTTTTGGCGACGTCCTGTTCGACCAAAAGGACCCTCCGTTAGCGGTGTGTTTGAACCCAATACAAGATGGCAGTTCCGCACCGAAAGGCAAGAAGCCGCCCTTCGACCACGCGGAACGGGAATTGTGAATGCCCTCATGCCAGGACCGGCACGTCGACCAGGATCACCTCAGCTTCTTCCAGAGCTTCGATAGTCACCAAATCCACATCCCTGACGATGGCGCCGTCGCGTTCGGCCAGCACCGTATCGCCGATGCGGACCTGCCCACGCGCCGGGACCAGATAGGCCTGGCGATTCACGCCCAAACGGTGGGTGATCGTGGACGCGGCATTCAGCGTTCCGGCGAACAGCGTCGCATCCTGGTCGATTTCGACCGCACCCGGATATTTGGGCCGGTCGGCGGTCCCTTCGCCCGACGCCATCGGGTGCAGGATGTCCGCTGCTTCCCCCTTCGGGAAGGATTTGGTTTCCCAGCGCGGCGTGCCGCCCCTGTTGCGCGGGATGATCCAGATCTGGAACAGTCGAGTAACACCGTCTTCCAGGTTATGTTCGGAATGGACGATGCCGCTGCCCGCCGACATGACCTGGATGTCGCCGGCTTCCGTCCGACCCTCGTTACCCAGGCTGTCGCGATGGGTGATCGCCCCTTCGCGGACATAGGTAATGATTTCCATGTCGCGGTGGGGGTGCGGGTCGAACCCGGTGCCCGGCGAAATCGTGTCGTCGTTCCAAACACGCAAGGGACCGACATTCATGCGCTTCGGGTCGTAATAGTGACCAAAGCTGAAATGGTGCCGGGCGTCCAGCCAGCCGAACTGTACGGCGCCAAGACTGTCAAACGGGCGTGTTTCGATGGTCATTTTCATTCTCCTACCGCGGGCAGCGTCATGCTGCCTTTCTGACGTCGCGGTCATGGGGTTCGTCGAAGTCGATTTCCGGGCCTTTGGGCACGATCCGGGTCGGGTTCACCATTTCGTGGGACCCGTAGTAGTGGTTCTTGATGTGACGGAAATTCACCGTCCCTTTCACACCCGGCCACTGATAGAGTTCCCGCGTGAAGGCCCACAGATTCGGATAGTCTACCAATCGGCGGATATTGCATTTGAAGTGGCCATGATAGACCGGGTCGAACCGTACCAGGGTCGTGAACAGCCGCCAGTCGGCTTCCGTCACCCGATCCCCGACCAGATAGCGGGAGTTCGACAGCCGATCTTCCAGCCAGTCCAGACTGTCGAACAGGGCGGTCACCGCCTCCTCATATGCATCCTGGCTGGTTGCGAAACCTGATTTGTAGACACCATTATTTACAGTGTCATACACGTGGGCATTCACCCGTTCGATTTCATCGCGCAAATCCGCCGGGAAATAGTCGCCGGGCTTCGCCCCGATTCCATCGAAAGCCGAATTGAACATACGGATGATGTCCGCCGATTCATTGGACACGATGGTCCCGGTTTTCGTGTCCCAAAGTACCGGAACGGTCACACGCCCGGTATAGTCCGGCAGCGCGGCGGTATAAACCTGGTGCATGAATTCGGCATTGTGGATCGGGTCGCCATCTACTTCCGGATCATCGGTGTCGAAGGACCAGCCGTTTTCCCCCATAAACCAATGCACAATGGTCACCGGGATCATGTCTTCCAGCCCTTTCAGCGCCCGAAAGATAAGTGTTCGGTGCGCCCAGGGACAGGCCAGCGACACATAAAGGCGGTATCGTCCCACCTCGGCCTTGAACCCGCCCTTGCCGTTGGGACCGGGCGACCCGTCGGCCGTGACCCAGTTGCGGAATGCCGCATCCTGGCGCTTGAACTTACCGCCGTTCGATTTCGTGTCGTACCATTTGTCTTTCCAGACGCCGTCCACCAGAAGTCCCATAATTCATCTCCTTACAGTCGCTCGTTCGTTCTTTCTGCCAGATACATAATCGGCATTTCGGGAGAGACAATGATTGACGCAACGAAAGAATTGTTTCCAAATACATACTAATCAAACAAATTTGACGGGAAGCAGCGATGCAGGACCTGAGTGGGATAGCGGTTTTCACCGCCGTCGTGGACACCGGAAGTTTCACCGCCGCGGCGGAAAAGCTGGGCCAGTCGAAATCAGCCATCAGCAAACAGGTCACGCGCCTGGAACAACGTCTGGGCGCGCAGTTGCTTGCGCGCACCACACGGCGGCTGAACCTGACGGAGGTCGGACAGGCCTATTACGACCGATGCCGCCGCATCATCGCGGAGGCGGAGGAAGCCGAACTTGCTGTCACAAGCATGCAGGATGTGCCGCGGGGAACCTTGCGGGTATCCGCGCCGTTGAGCTTTGGAATTTCAAACCTGGCGGCCGCACTTCCGGAATTCATGGCGGCGCATAACGAACTTCGGGTCGACATCGACTTTTCCGACCGACGCGTCGACATCATTGAAGAAGGGTTCGACATGGCGATCCGTATCGGGCGACTGGAAGATTCCAGCCTGATCGCGAAACGCATTGCCGCGACCCGTCGCCCGACCCTGGCGTCACCGGAATATTGGAAAAAGAACGGAATTCCCGAACATCCGCGCGACCTGGTGCATCACAACTGCCTGACCTATACGTATCTTGATTCCCCCAACCACTGGCACTTTCGCGATCCCGAAAACCCGCGGGAGGAATTTTCTGTACGCGTGGGCGGCAGCATGAATTCGAACAATGGCAACACGCTTGCGGAAGCGGCAATCAAGGGATTGGGGATCGTCCTGTCCCCCACCTTCATCGTTGCCGAGGCCATTAAAACAGGAACGCTCGTTCCACAACTGGAGAAATTTGAAATCGACCCGATCGGCATTCACGCGATCTATCCGCCGAACCGGCATCTTTCCGCCAAGGTACGGGCCTTCATCGACTTCCTGGGGGCACGCTTTTCCGGCCCCGAAATTCTCTGGCCTTGACGAAGCGCGCCAAAGAGTGACGCTTACCATTGCCAGCGGCCGGTGCCGCACCTTCCCCCGGAGACGTGATTTCCAATGAAAACCGAACAGCCGCCGATCATTCGTCTGAAAGACTACACGCCCCCCGCCTTCACGGTGGAATCCGTCGGCCTGGTCGTCACACTTGCACCGGACAGCACACGGGTTCAGGCAACCCTTTCGATAGCCCGCAAGAACGGGTCGCCCGCGCCGCTGACGCTGGATGGCGAAGACCTGAAGCTGATATCGGTCGCGATCGACGGGGTTGAATTGACCACGGACGAATATGTGCAGACGGAAACCGGTCTGACGCTGCACACCGCGCCCGCGCGCTTCACGCTGCGGACTGAGGTGGAGATTAACCCGGAAGGCAATACGCGGCTGGAAGGGCTTTACCGGTCCAACGGCATCTACTGTACCCAGTGCGAGGCGGAAGGATTCCGGCGCATTACCTTCTATCCGGACCGGCCGGACGTGATGAGCCTTTATTCCGTGACGATCCGCGCCCGTAAGGACGAATGTCCCATTCTTCTGTCGAACGGCAACAAGATGTCGGAAAAGGATCTGGGCGACGGCTGGCAGGAAGTCACCTGGGACGACCCGCACCGCAAGCCCAGCTATCTGTTCGCGCTGGTCGCGGGGCGACTGGACGTGCTGGAAGACACCTTCCAGACGCGGTCGGGACGGTCGGTCGACCTGAAGATCTGGGTGGAACCGGGCAATGCGCCGCGCGCCGCCTATGCCATGAATGCGCTGAAACGGTCCATGAAATGGGACGAAGACCGATTTAGTCTGGAATACGACCTGGACATTTTCAACATCGTTGCCGTCAGCGACTTCAACATGGGCGCGATGGAGAACAAGTCGCTGAATGTCTTCAACGCGAAATACATCCTGGCAGACCCGGAAACCGCGACGGACGGGGATTACGCGAATATCGAAGCAATCGTCGCCCACGAATATTTCCACAACTGGACCGGCAACCGCGTCACCTGCCGCGACTGGTTCCAGTTGAGCCTGAAGGAAGGGTTGACTGTTTTTCGCGACCAGGAGTTTTCCGCCGACATGCGCTCCCGCGCGGTAAAACGCATCCAGGATGTCCGCATGCTGCGGGCCCGCCAGTATCCGGAAGATGCGGGCCCGTTGGCCCATCCGGTTCGTCCCGAAAGTTATATGGAAATCAACAATTTCTATACCGCAACCGTGTATGAAAAAGGTGCGGAGGTCATTCGCATGCAACACGCCCTTCTGGGGGAAGACGGTTTCCAGAAAGGTATGCGGCTTTATTTCGAACGCCACGACGGCCAGGCCGTGACGTGCGAGGATTTCGTGGCTGCCATGGCCGACGCGAACGGCCGCGACATGGCATCCATCCAACCCTGGTATTCGCAGGCCGGCACGCCGGTCGTAACCGCCCAATGGGCCCATTACGCGGATACCGGGTCGCTGACCCTGACACTTACCCAGAAGACAGAACCAACGCCGGGACAGCCAAAGAAGCAGGCGCTGCATATCCCCCTTCGCATGGGGCTTGTCGGACCGGACGGCATGCCGGTGCCCATTAAGCTGGAGGGACAGGACCTGGGGTTGGAAACGGTCGTGTCCTTGAGCCGAGACAGTGAGGAATTCATTTTCGACCAGGTGCCGGCGGGAACGATCCCATCGCTGAACCGCGAATTTTCCGCGCCCATCGTCCTGAAGGCGGATTACACCGGCGCTGAACGCACACGACTGATTGCCCATGATGCGGACCCGTTCAACCGGTGGGAAGCGGGGCAGCAATTTGCGACGTCCCTGTTGCTGTCCATGATCTCGAAATTACGGGAGGGACGACCGCTGGAAGCCGACAGCGGTTTCATCGACGCGCTTGGCACGCTGGTTCGGGACGAAACTCTGGAGCCGGCTTTCCGCGCACTTGCGATCCTGTTGCCGAGCGAGGATTACCTGGCCGAACAGATGCGCCCGGTCGCGGTTGACGAAATACATGAAGCACGAAAGTTTCTGCGCCACGCGATTGCCGTTGCCCATGCCGACCTATTCCGCGAACTGCACGATGCGCTGGCACCGGACGGCCCGTTCGACATTGCGCCGGAAGCCGCTGGCCGACGTGCACTGCGCAATGCGGCGCTGGGATATATCGCAGCGCTGGAAACACCGGGCGCCATTGCACTGGTCAAAGCACGGTATGATCAGGCGGACAACATGACCGACCGCATGGCGGCACTGTCCCTGTTGAGCGACATTAACGACCCGGCGCGCGACGCGGCGCTGTCGCATTTCCACGACCGGTTCAAGGGGGATGAACACGTCATGGACAAATGGCTTGCACTACAGGCCATGAGCTCCCTACCCCAGACATTGGACCGGGTCCGGGCCCTGAAAGAACATCCGGTCTTTTCCATGCGAAAACCGAACAAGGTCCGTGCCCTGATCGGCAGTTTCGCCATGGGAAATGCCGTGCGGTTCCATGCCGCCGACGGCAGCGGCTATGCATTCGTCAGCGATACGCTGGCGGAACTGGACCGGCTTAACCCGCAAGTGGCGGCCCGGCTGTTGAGCGTGTTCGGACAGTGGCGCCGCCTGCCCGCTGAACGAAGCCGCGCCATGAAGGACGCGCTGAAAAAACTGTCGGAAATGGACGGGTTAAGCCGCGATTGCACTGAAATCGCGATGAAGGCGCTGGAAGAATAGGCAGGTTTTCGGCTAGATCTGCGTTTCCCGGCTTCGGGCCTGCGCGGCGCGTTTCCTGGCCCGACGGATGCGGCGTTTCACTGCCAACCGACGCTGGCGCAGTTGGAACTTCCGGATGAATTTCAACGTCAGGACATAGCCAAGCCATGTCCCCAGGATTGCCCACGGGATACAGCCGATAAACAGCGGTACCCCCCAGACATCGAAGATGCCGACCGTATAGACCCAGAAGGATTCGATCCAACCCGCGTCCTGCGACAGAAGACTTTCCATCTGGCTTCGGAATGTGTCGAACTCCAGGGCGACCCCATGCCCCGTCATCAGTCGCCCGGTAATCAGGCACAGGTAATAATACAGCGGTGCTGTCA
The DNA here is from genome assembly GCA_040217575.1 of Alphaproteobacteria bacterium. Lineage (GTDB taxonomy): Bacteria > Pseudomonadota > Alphaproteobacteria > UBA8366 > Aestuariispiraceae > Pacificispira. The sequence continues at coordinate 243,743 of JAVJPW010000007.1, forward strand.
GCACGTTCGTCGGCCATGTCCAGGCCAGCGCGACAATCAGGTTGAACCGCCATGCCGGCTTCAGCCAGCGCATCGCCGCCCAGAACAGGACGATCATCGGCATCTGGATCCCGACAGTTGGGGTAAGGCCGAATGCCAGACCGATTGCTGTCCCGCGTGCGGTCGGAACGCCGTCATGCCGCCCGCGGGCGATGGGGATGACCAGACGATACCGTAGCATCCGCGCCAGTCCGGTCAGGCGCTGGGGCGGCTCGTCGTCTTCATAAATGTTCCCCGGCTCAGTCTCCGCCATCGGGATACCGTTTCGCACTCGTCTCAGTATGATAGTCGACTGCCCCCCAAGCAGTCTTACAGCACCATATCGTTATCTGTGTCCGACGCAACGCAGGATACGGCCCATTCCATGATTTTCTGATGACCCCTGTCACAGATATCTACAATTTGATCGTGAAGTGGCCCTTTCCAAATGGTATGACCAATCCAATTAGTGAAATGAACATAAGATTGGGAGAGACCGCCATGTCAGGCGCAACCGAACAGGCCGGGAGCAAGCATAGCAAAAGCCCCGCCATCGCGATCCTGAAACAAAAATTCGGGGACCGGGCGTCGACGTCAGAATCCGTCCTGGACCAGCATTCCCATGGCGAAGGCTGGTTCCCCAGCGCCCTGCCGGATCTGGTCGTCTTTGCGCAAACGACGGAAGAGGTGGCGGATGCGGTTCGGGTTTGTCACGAACATAGGGTCCCGATCATCCCGTTCGGCACCGGAACATCATTGGAAGGGCATGTTTCGGCGCTGGAAGGCGGCGTATCTATCGACCTTTCCGGTATGAACGCAGTGCTTGAGGTCAATCCCGAAGATCTGGACTGCCGCGTGCAGGCAGGTGTTACACGCAAGCAGTTGAATGTGGAGCTGCGCGACACCGGGCTGTTCTTTCCCATCGATCCCGGTGCGGATGCATCGCTGGGCGGGATGGCGTCGACCCGGGCGTCCGGTACCAACGCCGTGCGCTACGGCACGATGCGTGAAAACGTGCTGGGCCTGACAGTCGTAACGGCGGACGGGCGGATCATCAAGACGGGTGGCCGGGCACGGAAGTCCGCGGCGGGGTACGACCTGACCCGAATCTTCGTCGGTGCAGAAGGGACGCTGGGCGTTATCACCGAAGTGCAACTGCGCCTGTACGGCATTCCCGAGGCAATTTCATCCGCCGTCTGCCAATACCCGGATCTGGAAAGCGCCGTGAACACCGTCATCCTGACGATCCAGTCGGGTATTCCGGTGGCGCGTATTGAACTCCTGGATGAAGTGCAGATGGCGGCCTGTGTGCGCTATTCGAAACTGGAAGGATATGAGGACAAGGTGACCCTGTTCTTCGAGTTCCACGGATCGAATGCCAGCGTCGCCGAACAGGCCGAACAGGTTCAGGCCCTTTCGGACGAATATGGTGGCAGTGATTTCCAATGGACGACCAATCCGGAAGACCGCACGAAGCTGTGGGAGGCACGGCACAATGCCTTCTATGCGGCCTGTGCGGCCGCCCCCGGTAAGAAGGGCATGGCAACCGACGCCTGTGTGCCGATTTCCAACCTGGCTGAATGCATCCTGGACACAAAACGCGATATCGAAGAGTCTGGCATCTACGCGCCGATCGTCGGCCATGTCGGCGACGGCAACTATCACCTGTGCCTGATGTTCGACCCGGACGATGCGGACGAATTAAAGCGCGCGAAGGATATGGTGGAACGCATGAACCACCGGGCAATCGCCTTTGGCGGCACGTGCACAGGGGAACATGGCATCGGCTATGGCAAGAAGCATTTCCTGACCGCCGAACATGGCGAAGCGGTCGCCCTGATGCGCCAGTTGAAACAGGCGTTCGATCCGCTGAACATCATGAATCCGGGCAAGATCGTATCGGTCTGAGCCCCCAAAAAAATCGACCGACCGCTGGGGACGATAGCGGCCGGTCGGTTGTGCGATCTGACGGGTTAGCGCCAGAACGGCTTTGAATATTCGTTGAACGCCTGGGCCTCACTCAGCCCGATATCGTCCAGCAGTTCGCTGGACAGGTTCTTCAGCGCCCGCCGGGATTGCCAGCGCTGATGCCAGCGCAGAAGCAAGGCGCCCAGCGAAAGGCCGTCGCGTTCCAGCCGATCCGAATAGCTCAAAAAGGCATCCTTGGCGGATGTGGCTGCGAAAGCGCGGTTGAAACTGTCCTGATCCGTGCAAGTCATTGTCTTTACCTCCGTTTCCAATCGATTTCCCAAACTGTCTGAGAAATAGATAAGTCTGGCCTTAGTTCTGTACAAACGCGGTTTTCTGGTGATATGAATTAGAAAATCTTATTGAATGAGAATCTGATGAAACGACGTCTTCCACCCCTGAATTCCATGCGCGCCTTTGAGGCCGCGGCCCGGTTGGGTAGCTTCGTTGACGCAGGCGACGAATTGGCCGTCACGCCGTCCGCCATCAGCCAACAGGTGAAGACATTGGAGGATTGGCTGGGCTGTGCCCTGTTTCGCCGCCTGCCGCGCGGTCTGGAACTGACGTCCGCCGGTCGGGCCTATCTGCCGTCCCTGACCGAAGCGTTCGACAGCCTGGACCGGGCAACGAATTCCATCCGGCCGAAGAAACAGTCCCGCATGCTGAAGATCACCTGTCTGGCGTCATTCGGGGCGCAGTGGCTGACCCCGCGTCTGCACAAGTTCGATGCGCTGCACCCGGACATCGACATTCTTCTGGCGACGTTCGACCGGCTGGTTGACCTCGAAACGGAAGACGTGGATATCGCCATCCGCTATGGAACCCGCCAGGACCCGAACCTGATGATTGAGGTACTGGGGTATGATGAACTCGGCATCGTCTGCAGCCCCGACCTGATCGACCATCCGACCCATCCGATCCGGGAAATGGCGGATATCGCCCATCATCCGCTTCTGCATGATTCCGATGCCAGGAATGTGGAAGCGATTTCATGGGAGGGATTTCTGGGCCGCCTGAACCTGCTGGACCGGGTCGACCCGTCCCACGGCCCCCGCTTTTCCGACAGCCATATGATGATTCAGTCCTGTATCGCTGGCCGTGGCGTAATGATCGGGCGGTCTGTCCTGATCGCCGACGCCCTGGAACAGGGGGTTCTGGTCGCGCCGTTCGGCATGCCGTTCAATTCCAAACCCCACCAGTACCGCATGGCAATGCTGCCAGGGGCACTGCAGGACCCGAAAGTCGCCGCCTTCAGGGCCTGGATATTCGAAGAGATGGGCCTGCCGGTTCCCGACGCCGTACTCTGATAGCAACACCCAGTCGACGCGGCGTTTAATCAGAAGCCTTTTCAGGGATGAAATGCATCCTTGTGATCATCCATAAAGGCCGCAAGCGATCTTGCCGGTCTTCCCAGTAGTGCCGGAATGTCCTGAGACACGGCATTGTCGTGTGGACCATAGGCTTGTGCGATATGCGACAGGTCGAACGCACGCCAGTCGGGCATTCCGGCCGCCAGAAGGCGGGCTTCGAATGCCCCTTGTTCGATAGCCTCATATCGGATTGTGCGCCCCGCGACTTTAGTCAGTGCGCTCGCCACGTCATCGTAAGTGACGGCAGCAGGGCCGGTCAGCGTATATTCCCGGCCAACATGGGATGTCGGGTCGCTGAGAACCAAAGCCGCGACTTCCCCTACATCGCGGGTGTCGACCAACGGGAAGGCAGTCGCCGCCATGGGGGCAGTAATCTTGCTTTCCGTCCGAACGGATTCCCCCGCACGCAGCAGATTCTGCATGAAAAGATGCGGCTTGATAAAGGTCCAATCGGCCGAACTGCCCAGAACGAGCTGATCCACCTCATAATGTTCACGCATCAAGCCGATTGCGGAGGTCGACGAGGCGCCAATCGCCGACAATTTTACGATGTGACGAACTCCGGCTAGTTCCGCCTGCTCCAAAACGCGGCGATGTTGTTCTACAGAGTCAGGGTTGTCCCTGCCCGCCAAAAACAAGACCGACACGCCATCGAATGCCCTTGCAAGCGATGCCGCGTCCGCGAAATCCCCCTGCAGGACATGCGTGTTTTCCAGCGCTAAAAAGGTCGATGGATTGCGTACAAGGGCGCGGACTTCACAATTCGACTTGGCAAGGGCGGCTAGGACCGCACTTCCGACTTGGCCGGTCGCGGCAGTAACAAGTATCATGTCATAGTTCCAACAGATTAGCGACGTGCCAGCGTAGGGCACCGAAAGGGCGGCTTCAATGAAGGGTTACTGGATAATTCTGGGAACGGAAGTGACGGACCCAGCGGCGCAAAGCGAATACGGAAAACTGTGGGAACCGATCGCCAAGAAATACCAGGCCCGCCTGAACCCGACGGCAACCGCGCCGTCGCTGATGGAAAGCCGAGATACCGCGCGGGTCATCATTGTCGAGTTCCCCACGTACGAGATGGCAGTGGAATGTTACAACGATCCGGATTATGCGGCGGCAGCGAAGTTTGCACAGGCCGCGTCCAAACGTGATCTTCTCATCGTCGCTGGTAATTTGGACTAACCCCGGGAACTCAAAGGCCGTCCGATACTAGCCCTCTGTGTCGTCAATTTTGTGGCCGTCCAGCGTCTGGGACCGGATATCCCTTTCCCGTTCATCCTTCGTGCGTTCGGCCCTGGTCCGGCCGGATTTGGCCCGATTGGTGGCAGCCGACTTTTCCTTTTCCGCGCGGCGTTTCTTTTTGCGGGCCTGTCTCAGGTTGACAATCTCGGCCATAATGCGCTGCCTTTGGAATAGCCATGCCCGGCATCGGGCGGGATGTGTTGCCGTGTGAAAAAAACACACTCTGGCATGGCACCCATTATGATGGGAAATCGAACCGGATGGAAGGCCGGCGCGGTCACACCGTCGCCGGAAAAACCTATTGGCGCAGACACCTGATACTCCGCCGCGTAGAAGAAGCGCCGCATGGCCCTTGCGCCTGGGCGCCGTTGCCTTTGCGCTGTTGATCGCGCTGGTCTGGTTCGCGCCGCGCCATATCAATTGGGCACCGCTGAAGCCGGAACTGTCGAACCTTCTGTCCCGGCAACTGGGAACGGAGGTAGAGATCGCCGGCGGCCTGGGGTTGGAAATTCTGCCGCGCCCGCGCCTGACCGCCGCCAATGTCCGCCTCAACGGGGAAGAAGCGACGGGCCAGATCCGCTGGCTTCGCGGCAGCCTGGACCCGGTTGCGCTGATCACAGGGGCACTGGTGCCGCGCGACTTGGAAGTGGTAGAGGCGGACCTGACCCTGCCCTTTAACCTGGGTGGTGTCGAATCACTGGTCAGTACGTCGACTATCCGAATAGAGAACGGCACACTGCGGCTGACCGGGACGCCGGACTGGTTTCCGGATGAACTCGCCCGCATTAACGGGTCGCTGATGCTGGGCGGCGGGCCGGGACGAAGCTTTGCCTTTGACGGCGATGCGCGCATTTTCGACGAACCGGTGGGACTGTCAGTGGAAGGGCGCAGCGGCGGACGTCTGGTACTGGGGCTTGCCCACGGGCCCAGTGCAACCGACCTTGCCCTGCAGGGACAGCCGGACGAATTCGGAAGCTGGCGCGGTCAGGCAACACTGGTACTGGAGGAAGCCGCGTTCCTTTCGACCCTCAGGATGGAGGAGATGGCACGTTTCCTGGGGGACGGGCCCGCGGTTCTGGACCTGCGTATTCAGGCGCTGCCGGGCGGGACGCTGGTTTCGGTCGTCGATTCCATAGACGCCAGCCGAATGAGCGGGTCCGGTGTGGTGACCGTCACGACCGGCGCGCGCCCAATGGTCGATGTCGAACTGAATCTGGGACGGCTGGTCTTCGATCGCGACGGAACCGGCACGCCCGAACGGCTGATATCGGACGCGGTTCGCGCGCTGGAAGACCTGAGCGAGGTCGACGTCACGCTTTATCTGCGCACCCAGCGCATCGAATTCGGCGACACCATGCTGCGTGGCGGTGACATATCCCTGGCGGCAGGCGGCGGCACCGCCGTGATCGATCGTGTGCAGTTTGTGCTGCCGCACCAGACCGATGTTCAGTTCAACGGCGAACTGTCCGTCGATCCTGATACCGGGTGGCGGCTGTCCGGGCCGGCGGAAATCCGCACCGCAAATGCCCGCGCGCTTCTGGAATGGGCCGGCCTGTCGATTGCGGATCAATTGGTCGACGTCCCCGCAGGGCGTCTGGGCGAATCGCGGTTTCACGCCGACCTGACGCTGGAACCGTCGCGCATCATGCTGGAAGACATGGTCGTCGCGGTGGACGATTCCACCTGGGCAGGGACCTTCGTGCGTCACGCGGGCGGCAATGGAGCCGGTGATTTGGACAGCGGATCCATCAGCCTGGTTCTGCAGGGCGACCGGCTGAACCTGGACCGGTATCTGCCGGACGGATGGTCATGGTCCCGGGATTGGCTGATCAGCCCTCTGGATCGCGACATCCTGATCTATCTGGACCGGGCGACATTGTACGGCGTGCCAACGGACGGGCTGATCATCGGTCTGAATGCACAGGCGAACACACTGCCCAGCCTTAACGTTGCCATACTGAACCTGGCCGGCGCCGACGGGTCGATTGACATGCGCCTGGACGGTCCGCCGGGCGCGAGCACCACCGCCAGCGCAACCGCAATGCTGAACGTACCGGCCCCTGACGTCTTTCTGGGGGCACTTGGTATGCCCGCCCGGCAGGCGGCGCGCTTCGCATCGTTCGGAGAGACGGAATTGCGCCTGGATCTGTCCTATGCGCCGGATCAGGGCATCGGGTACGCCTTTCGCGCCACGGGCACGAACAGCCTGGCGGCATTCAACGGCACTGCCAAATTCGGTGCCCAGACGCAGGTTTCGATCAGCGACGGGCTGGCGGAAACGCCGGACTGGTCGGTTGAACGCATTTCCGGTGCCTGCGTCCGGACCGCGGGCGAAAACGGCTGGTCCTGCCCCAATCTGTCCGGGCGGTTTGGAATCTTCGCATTGAACGGGGCTGCGGACCTTTTTGTGGATCAGGCTGGCGAGCGTTCGGTGCGGCTTCAGGCCATCGGGACGGAGGTCGATTTCGGCGCCGCGATTGCAGATACCGGCCTGCCGATTCTGCCGGAAGGAACGGTCCGCGTCGACGGGGAGCTGACCGGCAGCGGCCCATCGTGGGAAACGGCGGTCGCAGCCCTGTCCGGCACACTGGACCTGACCGGCAACGCGCAACTGTCGATCCAGCGTACGAACAGCGGCGTCAGCAATGTTCGCCGCCTGAGACGCCGGCTGAATGAGGCATTTGGGGAATCGGGAACACTAAACGGACAGGTCACCGTATCCCCGCGGGATATGACAGCGACGGTAACCCTGACCGGAAACGGCAGCCGCGCGCAGGCCGACGGGACCCTGAACCGGACAACGGACAACTTGCGTGCAACGGTTCGTGTCCTGGAAGGAGATGGGGATGCCCCCGCCCTTCAGCTGGAAGCTGACGGACCGTCCGGCGACCCGGATATCCGTCTGTCAGGTCGCTGGGTGACCGGCGGGTGAGTCCGCGTCTTCACCGTGAGGATCAGGATCTTCAGTCGGCGGTGAACGCCGGGCACCGCCGAACCATCCTGCGGCACGTTCCGCCTGTGCCAGTGCGCGGTCCAGCGCGACCATGGTCTTCGACAGATCCTCGCTATCGTCCGTCAGAAAAATGCGGAAACAACGCAGCCAGATAGCCGACAGCGCCTTGATCCGCACGACGCCCAACGGCCCGCGAACACCGGCGCCAGCCGCGTCGAGATAGACCGCCATGGCACGCCCCAATCGGGCCATCAGATACAGCCCCGCCATCGGATCGCGTGCCAGATCCGCCGATGCCGACCGCAGCCCGTCGCGATACAGGCGATAGCCGTCGAAACGGCGCATCAACAGATCGAACAGCCGATCGCGCACCCCTTCCTCATCCGTGAAGCCCGCGTCTTCGGCCAGAACCGCCCGGTCGACCGCCGTCGCCATCGCGTCGATCAGCCCCAGCCGGTCCGGCGCGATGCCCCGTACGTCCGCCACATCGACACCGGCCCGGTCCGCAATGTCCGCCAATGTCGTGCGCGAATATCCCTTTGCCGCGAAAAGGGCGAACGCATGGTCCAGAATTTCCGCCTCGCCAGGGGTCTTTTTCGATTTTGCCATCGGTCTTCCTTTCTGCGTCAACAGCATGGCGTCCGATACCGACCATTTTGTGTCGACGGTCAGAAAAGAAAAGGGCCGGAATGGAAAAGGGCGGAGCCCGCGACAGGCCCCGCCCTTCCAGATCCATCAGGGGATGGAACGGCTTACATCATGCCGCCCATGCCACCCATGTCCGGCATGCCGCCGCCGGCGCCTTCGCCCTTCGGCTCCGGCTTGTCGGCGACCATGGCTTCCGTCGTGATCAGCAGGCCCGCGACCGACGCCGCGTCCTGAAGCGCACAACGCACGACCTTCGCCGGGTCGATCACGCCTTCCTTCATCAGGTCGACGAATTCGCCGGTCTGCGCGTTGAAGCCCCAGTTGGTGTCCTTGGACTCACGCAGCTTGCCGACGATAACCGCGCCGTCTTCGCCCGCGTTGTCGGCAATCTGACGGGCCGGGGTGACCAGCGCCTTGCGGATGATTTCGATCCCGACATTCTGGTCGCCATTGGCGCCTTCCAGCTTGGAAAGAGACTTAAGCGCGTACAGAAGCGCGGTGCCGCCACCGGCGACAATGCCTTCTTCGACCGCGGCACGGGTTGCGTGCAGCGCGTCGTCGACACGGTCTTTCTTTTCCTTCACTTCGACTTCGGTCGCACCGCCGACACGGATGACGGCAACGCCGCCCGCTAGCTTCGCCAGACGTTCCTGCAGCTTCTCGCGGTCGTAGTCGGAGTTGGTGTTTTCGACCTGGCCCTTGATCTGGGCACAACGGGCTTCGATGTCTTTATTCTTGCCCGCGCCGTCGACGATCGTGGTCTCGTCCTTCGTGATCGACACTTTCTTGGCCGTGCCCAGCATGTCCAGGGTCACGTTCTCAAGCTTGATGCCGATGTCTTCGGAAATGACCTGACCGCCGGTCAGGACCGCCATGTCTTCCAGCATCGCCTTGCGACGGTCGCCGAAGCCCGGTGCCTTCACCGCGGCGATCTTCAGGCCGCCGCGCAGCTTGTTGACGACCAGGGTCGCCAGCGCTTCGCCTTCGACGTCTTCCGCGATGATCAGCAGCGGACGGGACGACTGCACGACCGATTCCAGAACCGGAAGCAGGGCCTGCAGGTTCGACAGTTTCTTTTCGTGCAGCAGGATGTACGGATCTTCCAGTTCAACCTGCATGCGTTCGCTGTCGGTCACGAAATACGGGCTCAGGTATCCGCGATCGAACTGCATGCCTTCGACGACTTCCAGTTCCGTGTCCAGCGACTTCGCTTCTTCTACCGTGATGACGCCTTCATTGCCGACGCGTTCCATGGCCTGGGCGATCATGTCGCCGACCGACGCGTCGCCGTTGGCGGAAATCGTACCAACCTGGGCGATTTCGCTGTTGTTGGAGATCTTGCGGGACCGTTTTGCCAAGTCCGCGATGACCGCTTCGACCGCAAGGTCGATGCCGCGCTTCAGGTCCATCGGGTTCATGCCGGCGGCAACCGCCTTCGCCCCTTCGCGAACGATCGCCTGGGCCAGGACCGTCGCCGTCGTCGTGCCGTCACCGGCCAGATCGTTGGTCTTGGAAGCGACTTCCTTGACCATCTGGGCGCCCATGTTTTCGAACTTGTCGGACAGGGTGATTTCCTTTGCGACCGTCACACCGTCCTTGGTGATGCGCGGTGCGCCGAAGGCCTTGTCGATGACGACGTTGCGGCCTTTCGGGCCCAGCGTCACCTTTACCGCGTTTGCAAGCGTGTCGACGCCCTTCAGCATGCGCTGACGCGCGTCCGCGGAGAATTTTACGTCTTTTGCAGCCATTTCTCGCTACTCCATTTTCAGACTTGAAAGATTGGTTGGCAGTAACGTGCCAGCGGTTCGGGAAAGCCCCTGATCAGGCGGCCTTCTTCGCGGCTTTCGCGACTTCCAGGATGCCCAGAATGTCGCTTTCCTTCATGATCAACAGGTCTTCGCCGTCGATCTTCACTTCCGTGCCGGACCACTTCCCGAACAGCACCATGTCGCCGGCGCTGACATCCAGCGGGCGGACGGAGCCGTCATCCTGAAGGTGGCCATTGCCGACAGCGATGATTTCGCCCTGCATCGGCTTTTCCTTGGCGGTGTCCGGAATGATGATCCCACCGGCCGTTTTCTGATCCTCTTCAACGCGACGAACCAGGACCCGGTCGTGCAAGGGACGGAATGCCATGTCAGTTACCTCCTCTATTCATCAGACAAAGGTCGTTGATTTAACCCCTTTGGCACTCATGGCATAAGAGTGCCAAAGGGCGATGGCTATGTATGAAATCGTCGCCACCTATTCAAGGGGAATGGCGGCCCGGAATCGAAATTTTGGCAGCACTCTCGCCGATAGGCTGCTAGTCGATTGATTTTAAACATTTTTGTTGCGGCGCAAACAAAGATTCGTGCAAGATTTATGACGCTCCATCCATCAGAAGAGGAGGTCGATTTTGAGCATGACGACGTTCGAACATTCTGAAACCCCGCCCGAGGGCATGAGCGAAACGGAACGCCAGTTGATGGGATACAGGCTGGCGACCGCGGAAATCCTCTATCACATGCCGGATCATCCCTCGCTCCTGCAAAGTTTCATATGGCAGCACTACGACATCGCGCCGAAATACCCGGAACTGCACCGGTTCCTGGATTTCTGGGTCGAAAATATCGACGGCACCCTGCATTCGGTCCATGTCGCGCGGCAGAAAATCATCTCCGCCGCCGACCACCGCTATGCGGATGCCTGGATGCGCCTGCATTAGGGGTCAGGAAATCGACAGTGCCGTCGTCTGCGTCCGTCCGTCCTGATAGACGCTGAGCACGTGTCCCTGCGGGACCGCGGACCAGCGGGCCCTGTCGGTATCCAGGGGTTCAGACACGACCGTCAGTGCCCCGGATCCGACCGTGTCGTGATACAGCGACGGTGCAAACGCATCGCTGGAATAGCGAAAGGCGTACAGGCTGCGCCCGTCACTGAGCGCGGCGGTAAAGCGCAGCGGGTCCTTTATCCCTGCTTCCGTCATAGTCTGGCGCACCAGTTTCAGGCTGCGTTCCATGCCGCCGACCGGGTCGTCTTCCATCCCCTGGGCCAGGGCCAGCAGAAAGATCACTTCGGAATCGGTCGTCCCCTGGCGGCTGGAATACAGGTCGTCGGGCAACTCCCGTTCCAGGCGCCGGCGCACCGCGCCATATCCGCCGATCTGACCGTTATGCATGAAAAGCCAGCGGCCGTGAGAAAACGGATGGCAGTTGGACCGGGTCGTCGCGGTACCGGTCGATGCGCGCACATGGGCAAAAAACAGACGTGAGCGTATCTGCGTCGCCAGATGACGCAGGTTTTCGTCATTCCATGCGGGCAGGATTTCCCGGTAAAGGCCCGGCGTTTCCTTTTCCCCGTACCAGCCGATGCCGAACCCGTCGCCGTTCGTTTCCGTCTTTGCCTCCGCCGCGTGCAGGCTTTGGTGAATGAGCGAACGGTCCGGTTTCGTCACCAGATCTTCCATGAAACGTGGGTCGCCCCAATAGGCAAGCCAGCGGCACATCGGCGGCCCCTTTCCCGTTGATTTCGTTGGCGCACTGCCGGAATCCTGATCCCACTATCGGCGTTTGCGCAAGAGCCTTGTCCCGACGCGCGAAGCCGCTACGCTCAACCGTCATGAAAGTTGCGATCCTATCGACCGATCCCGCCGCGAATCGCCGCCTTCGGGCGGACCTTGCCACACAGAAGCATTTGCAGATTGATGCGTTCGACGCGCCGGACGACGCGGTTTCCTGGCTGACAGCGGAAGCGGGCGGCATTGCCGTCCTGCCATGCGGTGCGAAAGACGACGCCTATCTGGAACGCATCGGCGCGCTGCGTCAGGCATCGGACCCGGCGCGGGTCCCCATCCTTGCGGTTCTGCCACCGGACAGCCCGGTTTCCAGCGCCGACGCCCTGTCGGCCGGCGCGGACGAAATTTGTCGTGCCGATGCGCACCCGGCGGAACTCCGGAACCGGATCGGCCTGTTGCTGACCCTGCAGGAAGTGCGGCGCGCCCTGTCAAAGGAACGGGACAACCGCATCGACCATGCGATCCTGGACCCGCTGTCGGGATGTATGAATCGGCGCGCCTTCATGGACCGGCTGAACGGGGAAATTGCGCGGGTACGCAGGCGCGGAAGCACGCTGTGTCTGGCGATTATGGATGTGGACCGCCTGCGGGACGTGAATGCGATCCATGGGCACGCCCAGGGCGATGCGGTCCTGGGCGCCGTCGGTGGGCGATGCCGTTCAGCGCTGCGGGAAATGGACTTTGCCGGACGCCTGGGTGGGACGGAATTCGCGCTGTGCCTGCCGGAAGTGGATATGCGCGGCGGGGGTCAGGTACTGGACAGGCTGCGCCGGGGCCTTTCGACCCTGGCCTTCCCCAGCCCCCGCGGACCGCTGACAATCACCGTGTCCATCGGCCTTACCACACTGTCGGACGATGATGACGATGCCGTCGGCCCGATCAACCGCGCGGACCGTGCCCTGTTGGCCGCAAAGGACAAGGGCGGCGACAGGCTGGAACGCGGATAAGGACACACAGCAAAACAAAAAAGGCCCGGATCGACCGGGCCTTTTTCAGACAACTGTCCGCGGATCAGAAATTGACGTTCAGACCAAACGTCACGGAATGCATCAGAATGACATTGTCTTCGTTGCCATCATCGCTTTGCGCACCCAACAGGTCATATCCACCGATCAGGTCCACGCTTTCGCTGATCGCATAGGCGGTTCCGATCCCGATCTGGGCGGCCGGTGCGGCGCCATAGAAGTTCTTGTCTTCCGTCGTCGTGCCGTCCGAAGAACTGGTATAGGCGACATCGCCTTCGACGATCAATGCACCGATCCCGATCCCGATATAGGGCGTGAAGTCGGATTCCAGTTCAAGGTCGTACGCCCCGTTCAGCATGGCGGTATAGGCGTTCAGGTCACCGCTGGCGTTCGAACCGGGACTGACCGAATCGACATCGATGCCGCGAAAACCCAATTCAAGCTCCACGCGGACGGCACCTGCGTCATAGCCGACACGACCGTCCAGACCGAAACCCGAGTCGAACTCGATCGTCCGCGTCTGGGAATTCGGGTTGTTCTTTTTGAAGTCATAGTCGGACACGGAACTGGCCGCGAGGGAGCCGCCGACATAGAACGATTCTTCTGCGACCGCCGGTGCGGCAGCCAGAACCGCAGCCATGACCAGTGGCGTGACAAACAATTTACGCATTTCTGCCTCCATCCAACCCCGCCCGATTGGTAGCGTGGTAGTGCATTAATTTAAGTTGCTAACTCATTATCACAGAAGGCAAAACCTTGCCAGCCCTGTTTGTTGCATATTTGTAACGACCCGGAATGAAAAAATGGTTAACGGGAGGCGCGTTGGCGGCGGAAAAATTCCAAAATGCGCGTCAAAGAAAAAGCCCGTTCCATGCCGGGGAGTTCGCTTTGTCCATTCGACCGGGCCGCCTGTTCATGGCTGGTGCCCTTATGATACACTGCCATCGACCATGCGATGGGGATCCGGGTCATGTAACATCGGACGCCTCGGTCCGGACTTCGGGCCGTAACCGACATCGCCTTGTCACGAAGAAGCTCGTTATGCTGACATCTATCGATCACATCAGGACCTGACATGGGAACCGGCGACCGAACGCAAGGTGCCCTGCCCGACGCGGATTTCACGCTGCTGTGCGCATTTCTTGATTACCTTCGGTCCATTTCCGGTCCGGATGGACTGCCGATCAAAGGCGACATGGACCCGGTCGCACTGGCGAAAATGGGGGCGCTGGCGTCCTGTTGGTTGGTCCAGCGGGTGGATGGGGATTTCGTCTATCGCGTCGCCGGGGACCTGATCGAAAACGCTTTCGGTCAACCGTTGATCGGACGGCGGCTGTCCGAAGTTCTGGATGAAGCGACGGCGGTCGAAATCAGCAGGCGCTGGGCCCACTGTCTGGACAATTGCAGTGCCTATCTGAACCGGGGTTATGTCAGCGCACCGAAAGGGTTCCGCTATTCCGGGGTTCGGGTGGCCGTCCCGCTTTTGGATCGTGCGGGCGATGCGACATATCTTCTAGGCCTGACGCTTTACAAGGAAGTGACGAAGGTCCTGGACGGCCCGATCATCACGTCCATCCAGTCGGACAATCTGTCGTACTTTTCACTTGCGGACACGGATCCGCGAAGCCTGTTTCGAACCGAATAGAACCTGGAAATTTTGGAGCGGGTGAGGAGAATCGAACTCCCGTATGCAGCTTGGGAAGCTGCCGTTCTACCATTGAACTACACCCGCTCATCACGCCGTCAGCGCGAACGACGATTTAGTCCCGCGGCACCGGTCTGTCAATTTAGACATCGCGGTTCCGAACATTACAGCTGTGATGAGTATGATCGGATGATCGGGTCTTGACCGGCGCGATGATGACCATCATCGCGTCAATATCCGCCCCAACGGACAGAAATGGAAAGACACCGCGATAAACCTTGATGAACTCGCGGTCTTCCACCGGCAGCTGGACCAGGGAATAGAGCGGCGCCCTGGCGGCTACAACCTTGTCGAATTCCGCACGTCGGTCCCGGTACGCCTGTTCCGGCAGCCCCAGACCGAGAGCATCGGGACCTGGAATTCAACAACGCTGGCTGGCAAATCACCGTCCCTGGGTACCGTGCCGGCTGAGAGGTCAGCCCGCCTTTTCACATGTTAGGACGCGGTGAACGCCGACGACCTGTGACAGGACCGACGCCACGACATCGCGGGCGGCGGCATCCAGGCGGCTGACATGCAGGTCGATGACCAGCGGGCCTTCGTCACCGTCTTCGCGGACGGCGTCAAACCGGTCCGGCACCAGGCCGCGCTTCACAACGGGTTCCAGGATGCGCGACAGCATGCCGGGGTTGGCATCGGCCACGACGGAATAGCAAACGGTGGTTGGGCGCGGTTCAAATGATTCGGACGACGCGGGACGGGATGCCGCAGATGCGGCCAGAGTTCGGGTCTGCATGGGATTGCTCTTCTCTCAATTCGGGAATACGGCAAACGCCCGGCACCCCCAGCCGCGTTCTAGTCGCGGGGGACCGGGTCCGTAATTCGACCGATCAGCGCGGTGCGCCGTAATGAGAAGATCGCATTCATGATGTTTTTATAGGCATCATAGTGGTTTGCGACAAGTTCGAAGAATCTGACTATCGCGAGGCTATACAGCCAATGTACTTTTCGCGAAGCCTTGACCAACAGGTGCGAAGGCAAACGAGTTTGGAACACAGGAGGAAGCAACTGTGCCAACCATTAAAGAAGTGCTGCTGTTTCTGATAACAAAAGGACACGGTCGCACTGAGCTTGAACTCGCAGGTGCCATCTTTGGGAACCCAACGAAAGCAAAAAGCGTTTATCAACAGCGAGTAAACCAAGACTGCAGATTGTTGCTAAATGAGGGCGTTGTCGTTCGAAAGGGCAAGGGAGGTAGGACCGATCCATTTCGCTACTATCCTTCTTAATGGAGTGTTTCCCCCGCGAAGGCGGGGGTCCATTCCTGAGAGGTCGCAACGTTGCCCGGCCAGAGAAGGAATATAGGTTCACGGGATCGGTTCCCGCCTTCGCGGGAACAGAGCCAACGTGACGTATTATGCGACATCCGCCTTTACCCGGCGACGGGTCAGCGTGCGATAGCGGCTGCGCATTTCCCCGCGGTCCAGATAACAAAGCCGCAGCTTGCGACGGCCGCCGCCGCCATCATAGGCACTGCGGCCATGGGCGATGCGGTGGTTGTCGAACACCAGGCACTGGCCTTCCTGCATGCGGAAACTCATGCAGTATTTCGGATCCTGCAACATCCGGTGGAACCGGATCAGGGCGGGATAGTACCGGTCCATGAAACGCTGATCGAAATCCAGGATGTCCTGCATGTGGCCGGACAGCGTGATGCCGGACACCGCGCCGGTGGCGTCCAGTTCGATCACCCGCTGGCGGGCCCGCAGGTCATAGCTGTCATGGTCGTAATAGAAGGGCATGTCATTTTGGGACAGGATGGCGAATTCGTCGGGGTATTCACGCCGAAAATCTTCCGCCACCGCCCCGCCGTCGACGAACAGGCTTTGTCCGCCCGCAACCGTGTTTGCCCGGCAATGCAGGAACTGAATACCGGGCGCCAGTTCTTCCGACGGGATGTCAGTGTGAATTTCCAGCGCCGCGTCGGTGAAGGACAGGGAATGCCCGTCAGGCTTTGCTTCGATATCCAGAAAATAGCCGTCGATGCACGGCCGCACGATGCCGACGCGGTTGGCCAGCTGTTCCAGCGCCTCATCCGTGTCCGGCAGGTCCGTCACGATGGCGATCCCTTCGACCAGAAGCACTTCGATCCAGTCGGTCAGGCACCCGTCATCGGCCAGGACATCGGCATGGCCGAAACGGCGAATGCGGTCGAAATGATCACCCTTCCAATAGCGGCGTGTCAGTGCCGCGGCGTCATCCCGTCCCGGGCGGCGGATCCATTCGGTCAGCCAGGCCAGGTCATAGCGGCTTCGATGGTTCCCGTCCGACCATGTGACATGCAGTGCACCGTCCGCGACGTGGGCATCAAGCGGGTGCAGATCGTCCGGCGCGGTGCGAATTTCGTAAATCCGTTCATGTGTGCCGGGGTCGAAAGATGTCGGGCAATTATCGCGCAGCCAGAAGTAATTCACATAACCGGGCCGACCGTCCGCAAGTGTCAGGGACATACCGGTCTTGGAAAAGGTGATGTCGGACATTGCGCACGCTCCTGATCGCACCGTTTGCATTCCCGGACGATACGGCAGTTCCAATATCGGAAATAGTGCGAAATTTCGATTGCTGGGATCGAAAATCTTACACTTTGGGGATGGGCCGAAGTGTCCCCGACAGACCGGACAGCGCGCCATCTTGATATTCGATCCCCATGAAAGTCAGCGGCACGACCGGACCGCCGATATCCAGGTTTACCACCGGTGAGACCGAAAAACCGAACGGCGCATAATAGCCGGGGTCCCCGACGATAGTGACGGCGCGGGCACCGCTTTCTTCCACGACAGCCAGCCCCTTTTGGATCAGCGCCTTTCCGATACCAAGGCCGCGCAGTTCCGGTCGCACAGCCAGCGGACCCAGCATCGGGGCAACCACGCCGTCGGGAAGGACGGTCGGCCAGAACCGGATGGACGCGACCATATGGCCACCCGTGTTCCGGGCGACAAAGGCAAATTCCGAGAGATGCGCGCGCCCTTCACGGAACCGGAAGACCGTACGGCCGAACCGCGCCGGCCCGAACGCATCTTCCATCAGCGCGTCGATGTCCGGCACGTCGTCCGGCGTTTCCGGTGAAATATCGAAATCCACGTTTCCCCCAATCCCTGATCCGGGTGATTTATTTGCATAAACAGGTACCTGATAGTTTTCCCCCCATCAAATCGCGCATGCCGTTCGCGGCGCGTCCAATGCCGATCACACACGCTCACAATTTCGAAGGTTGCGCGGATTCGGCGGAATTTGCCCTAGCAGACGGGGTTGGTGCATCCTAGTCTTCGCCCATCATCGTGGCGGAAGGAGGCGCGCGGGAAATGAACAGAATTATCAGGATCATCCTGGCGGCAATGATCACGGCGACGGTCGCCGCCCCCGCCACCGCGCAGGATTGGGACCAGACCGTCGCGGCCGCCCGGGGGCAAAGCGTCTTCTGGAACGCCTGGGGCGGTGATGAAGGCATCAACGCCTATATCAACTGGGTCGGCACCCGGTTGAATGAGGATTACGGGATTGAACTCGTCCATGTGAAACTGGGCGACACGGCGGAAGCCGTCCGCCGGGTGGTGGCCGAACGCGCCGCCGGACGGGACGACGACGGGACGGTCGACCTTATCTGGATCAACGGCGAAAACTTCCAGGCAATGAAGGAACAGGATTTGCTGTTCGGGCCTATTGTCGGCCTGTTGCCGAACTACGGACTGATCGATGCGGACGCCGACCCTGCCCTGTCGCTGGATTTCACAATTCCGACCGACGGGATGGAGGCACCCTGGGGCCGTGCAAAACTGATTTTCATCCATGACACCGAAACGGTGGTAGATCCGCCAGACTCCATGGCGGCGCTGCTGGACCATGCGCTGGCGAACCCGGGTCGCGTGACCTACCCCGCGCCGCCGCAGTTCCTGGGCACGACGTTCCTGAAGCAGGCGCTTTATGAATATGTCACCGACCCGGAGGTCCTGTTGTTGCCGGCAGGGGATAATTTCGCATCGGTGACCGGCCCTTTGTGGGAGTTTCTGGACCGGCTGCATCCTGTCCTGTGGCGGGACGGCCGCGATTTTCCCGAAAATGAGGATGCACTGATCCGGCTTCTGGACGAAGGGGCGGTCGATTTCGCCATGTCCTTCCACCCTGGCAAGGCATCTTCCGCCATAAATCAGGGGCTCTTGCCCGAAACGGCGCGGTCCTTTGTGTTCGACGGCGGAACCATCGGCAACACCCATTACGTCGCGATCCCCTATAACGCCGCAAACCGCGAAGCGGCCCTGGTCCTGGCGAATTTCCTTCTGTCGGCAGAGGCCCAGGCGGAAAAGCAGAACCCGGAAGTCTGGGGCGATACATCCGTCCTGACCATGTCGCGCCTGTCGGAAGACGAACAGGCATTGTTCGCAGCGCTGCCCAGCGGCGTTGCGACACTGAGCTTGGAGGAACTGGGACCCAGCCTGCCAGAACCGCATCCAAGCTGGATGACCATGATCGAAGCGGAGTGGCTGGAACGGTATGGCAGCTAGCGCGGGCCGCGCTGACGGCGGACGGATCAGGCGGGGGACATCCGTCGGACTGGTCCGTTTCGTCCCTGGTCTTACGATTTTTCTGTTTCTGGGTCCGATCGCCGCCGGGTTGGTCTGGACGGTTCTTCCGGCGTTCGGCTTTCTTCCGGCATTGGGTGGAACGACATTGTCGTTGGATCCGTGGCGGGCGATTTTCGACTATCCGGGGACAACGGCGGCGGCAGCCCGCAGTCTGGCCACCGGCCTGTCGGCTGCCGTACTGTCTGCAATACTGGTCGCGGGGTTTGTCGCCGTCAGCCACCACACAAGCTGGTTTCGTCGGTTCCGGGCGGTGCTGGCGCCCCTGCTGTCGGTTCCCCATGCAGCGCTTGCAATCGGACTTGCGTTCCTTCTGACGCCCAGCGGATGGATACAGCGGTTGCTGTCGCCCTGGGCCACAGGGTTCGAACGCCCGCCCGACGTGATGATCGCACCGGACCCCTATGGCTGGGGCCTGGTCGCGGCGCTGGTCATCAAGGAAACGCCGTTCCTGTTCCTGATGACCCTGGGGGCGTTGGGACAGGTGGACCACGACCGGTCCCTGGCGGTTGCCCGGTCGCTGGGGTACCGTCCCGCGGCGGCCTGGCTGAAAGCCGTTCTGCCGCAGATCTATCGCCAGCTTCGTCTGCCGATTTTTGCGGTGATTGCATTTTCCGTTTCCGTCGTCGACGTCGCACTGATCATGACGGCGACGCCCACGCCGACGCTTAGCATCCTGATCCTGCGCTGGGCCCACGACCCCGATCTGACACAGCAGTTTCTGGCGGCCGCCGGCGCGGTCCTGCAGATGGCGGTCGCCGGCGGGGCAATTGCAATCTGGATCCTGCTGGAACGGATTGCGGCGGCGGTCGGGCTGCAATGGGTGCGCGGCGGCGCCAGACGATTGCCGCAAGTCGCAACCTGGAGCTTCTGGTCCGGCATGACGCTTGCGGTAACGGCAGGCATCGCAGGGCTGCTGGGTCTGGCCATTTGGTCCGTTGCGAAACGGTGGCGGTTTCCGGATGCCCTTCCAGGCAGTTGGGATTTCGGCGGATGGGCCGATCGAACGGCAACCGTCGCGGAACCGGCGGCGACGACGCTGATCCTAGGATTGGCGGCAACCGCCATCGCCATGGCACTGGTGCTTGGCTGCCTGGAATCCGAACAGCGCCGCGGCCAGCGTCCGAGCGACAGGGTGCTTCTGATCCTTTATGCGCCGCTGATCCTGCCGCAGGTATCGTTCCTGTTCGGCGCGCAGGTGCTGCTGGTCACGGTCGGGCTGGACGGGCATTGGGCCGGGTTGATTTGGGCGCACCTGCTGTTTGTCCTGCCTTATGTCTTTTTGTCGCTTTCGGAACCATACCGGGCGCTGGACCCGCGTTATGCCCGCACTGCGACCTGCCTTGGCCTGTCGCCAGGGCGTGTGTTCCTGCGGGTCCGATTGCCGATGCTGTTGCGTCCTATCCTGATCGCCGCCGCCGTAGGCTTTGCCGTTAGCATCGGTGAATACCTGCCGACCGTCTTTGCCGGCGCCGGGCGGCTGACCACACTAACGACGGAGGCGGTTGCACTTGCCGGCGGCGGCGACCGGCGTACGATCGGAACTTACGCCGTCCTTCAGGCGGCGTTGCCGCTGGCCGGATTTCTTTTGGCGGCCGGAATTCCCGTTCTATGGATGCGGTTCAAATTCAGGGGCGCTGCGAAATGACAGACCATGGGCTGGTCCTGAAATCCGTAGCGTTGCGCGTCGGCGGAGCGCGCCTGTTCCGGCCGGTATCCTTATCCGTAGCACCGGGTCACGCAGCGACCATCATGGGCCCTAGCGGGTCCGGCAAATCATCCCTGTTGTCAGCCCTGTGCGGGACACTGCCATCCGCATTCACGACAGATGGTTCGGCGACGCTGGACGGAAGCGAACTGTTCGGCCTCCCGGCGGAGGAACGCCGCATCGGAATCCTGTTCCAGGACGACCTTCTGTTCCCGCATCTGACCGTTGCGGACAATCTGGCCTTCGGCCTGCCGGCCGGCCTTGGGCGGGCGGAGCGGGCAGCACGAATTTCGAATGCATTGAACGATGCCGACCTGGAAGGGTACGGGCAGCGAAACCCGGCCACGTTATCCGGTGGCCAGCGGGCGCGCATCGCCTGCATGCGGGCCTTGCTGGCGGAACCGCGCGCTCTGCTTCTGGACGAGCCGTTTTCGAAGCTGGATGCCGCATTGCGCGACCGGTTTCGCGCCTTCGTTCTGGACCATGCCCGGCAACGGTCGGTCCCGTTGTTGCTGGTCACACACGACCCTGCCGACGCCGAAGCAATGGGAAGTGACACCACAATTCTGGAATAGATTTTCGGCACCTAAATTAATTGTGAGAGGGTACATTCAGGGCGTTAAGGATATCTGTGAATTTACTAGAATCTTTCTTAACTTGCACTAGGAATCCCTTGCGAAGCTATCTATACTACCCAAACTTAAGGGTGTTGGGAGCGGCAGGAACAAATGGGCAGGGCATTCGTGCGGCCCAAATGATTGGCCGCAGCCCGGCATCCTTGGCGTCGTTCCACGACCAGGCTTTGACACGGCGGATGCCGTTCGTTAGGCCTTGCGTAGGTGTACGGTGAAACCGAATAAGGGGAAATAACATGTTGAAGCGTTTGATTAGTCTGGTAGGCGGCGCCGTACTGTTGGCGGGCTGTTCCGTCTACGGAAACCTCGAAGACCTTCAGAATGCCGATCGTACGGGATCCGCATTCACCAACGCGCTGGCCAATGAATACCAGGCTTTCGCTGAATTCGAAATGTTCGAAATGCGCGACTATGTCGACGGCGATCACTTTGCACGCAAGGGGCTTCGCGCCGCTGCGGGTGAAGTCGTTCTTCCGGAAGATCCCGCAAACTGGGATGTACCGGCGGACCGCATGAACGTGCTGAACGGCGCGCGCAACCGTCTGCTTCGTGCTTTGGACGGCGGTGGCCGCGACATGTTCCCGGCCGAGGCTGCCCTGGCGCAGGCAAAGTATGACTGCTGGGTCGAACAGCAGGAAGAAAACCATCAGCCGGACCACATTGCTGCGTGCATGGACGAGTTCGTCGCGGCTATGGAAAAGCTGGAAATGATGATGGCACCGCCGCCGGCACCCGAGCCGGAGCCGGAGCCCGAGCCCATGATGATGGACCCGGCCAACTTCATCGTCTTCTTCGATTGGGATAGCTCCGACGTGAGCGACGGCGCATCGCAGGTTCTCGGCCTCGTTGTCTCCAAGCTCGGTGACTACGAAAACGGCACGATCTCGCTCGTTGGTCACACGGACACGTCCGGGTCGAACGACTACAATGATCGTCTGTCGCTGGATCGTGCCAACAACGTCCGCTTCATGCTGATCGAAATGGGTGTCCCCGCGTCGCGGATCAGCGTCGAAGCCAAGGGTGAGAGCGAGCCGCTCGAAGCCACTGGCGACGGCGTGCGCAACCCGCAGAACCGTCGCGTGGAAATCACCATCCAGTGATTTCGTTGCCTTCGTCGCGTGGGATCTTCGAAAGACGGTCCCACCGATGAGGAGAGTTGATGAAGCAGGCCGGAGATATAAACTATCTCCGGCCTGTTTCTTTGCGCCTGTCAGGATCTGAAATGCTGTACGAAGCCGTTACGAACGACATCCGCGTGACCGTCGAGCCTGCGTTTCTGGATGCACAGTCGGATCCGGACAATGACCGCTATGTCTGGTCCTATACGATCGGCATCGAAAACCAGGGCGGACGGACGGTACAGCTTCTGAACCGGCACTGGATGATTACCAATGCGCTGGGCGTGACCGAGGAAGTGCGTGGTCCGGGCGTTGTCGGTGAACAACCGGTACTTAAACCGGGCGAACGTTTCGACTATACAAGCGGCGCGCCGCTGACCACCCCGTCGGGGTTCATGCGCGGCGCATATGAAATGGTTGATGAGGCGGGGGAGAGATTTTCCATTGATATTCCAGCTTTTTCGCTGGATTGTCCCAATCAGCCGATCCGACTGAACTAGCCTGCCATTATTTCACACGAAGGGGTTGCCGGGCGGTTGGTAGCCCCCCACTTCTGTGCGGTGCTTGACGAACAAAGAATGGAAAGACCCGTTATGAACGCCATCCAGCCGGTCAAAGAAGCCGATGCGCTAGAGAAGGAAACGGACCGCCCGTCCCGTGAAGAGGCGGAGGCGGCCGTACGCACGCTTCTGCGCTGGGCCGGGGACGACCCGGACCGCGAAGGGCTGATTGATACGCCAGACCGTGTCGTGCGTTCGTACGAGGAGTTCTTTGCCGGCTATGCGCAGGACCCGACGGACCTTCTGGCCCGCACGTTCGAAGAAACAGAAGGCTATGACGAGATGGTGCTTTTGCGCGGCATCTCCTTCGAAAGCCATTGTGAACACCATATGGTGCCCATCATCGGCACGGCGCATGTCGCCTATCTGCCGCGGAACCGCGTTGTCGGCATTTCCAAGCTGGCCAGAGTGGTGGAAATCTACGCAAAGCGCCTGCAGATCCAGGAAAAAATGACGGCCCAAATTGCCGACGCGATCCAGGATGCGCTGGACCCGGTCGGCGTCGCCGTTGTGGTCGATGCCCAGCATCAGTGCATGACGACCCGCGGTGTGAAGAAGTCCGGCGTTTCGATGCTGACGTCGCGCTTCCTGGGGGCGTTCAAGGATGATGCTGCGACACGCGCCCAGTTCATGGCAATGGCGGGTCTTAACTGATCCGACCCGTCAATGCGCCGGTGTTTCACATGCTACAATGCAGGGATCGCCTTGTGCATGTACCGACACCGGCAGGAACCAGTAGCCGATCAGAACCGTAAATAGTGCTGTCGCGAGCATGCGCCGCATCTGTCCGCCCATTGTTGTGACTTTGTCTTGAACGCAAGGACGACGGTGGCACCGCGAATCCGTTGTAAGAAACTCTCGGAACCCGTAATTTGTGCACAACAGCGATAGTGAGCGTGCAAAGGTTACTGGATGTCTCGCTTGCAACTACCAGCAAACAGCCCTCGGTTTCGTCCAGGGGGTAAGGCGACTCCGAGCGTCGGCCACTACTTCCGGTTTTCCCTCAAATTTGAAATGTACCGCACAATGTGTTTCCCTCAGACTTAGATGAAACATCATGCGGGGATATTATGAGATCGATTTTCGTTTCTCTTGGTTTTGCCGTCCCCCTGTTTCTGACATCGACAATTGGGCCGGCCCTTGGCAACGGCGAGATGGAACTGATCGTACCTGCGATCTCCGCCGGGACGCTCACTTACGAATCGACAAGTTCAAGCTATCCGCATTTTACGTTGGATGTTAGCAGCGACGAACTGTCCACCGCCGACGGCTCCCTTATCTATCGGTTGGACGATTGGCGAAATGTGACGGAAATTGTCGCCGGCGATTGGCGCGGTACGGCCTCACCCCATAATGGTGACCTACCGCAGGAGCCCATGCGTGTTGGGCTGTCCTGGACCCTAACATATGAAATGGACTCCACCGGTGCGTCATACACGCGAGACCGCGACTGTATCGTCGAGGAACGTGGACAAATTACCGTTGCGGCCGGAACGTTTCACAATGCATGGCTGATAAAATGTACACTCAAGCGTCACGACCGGCGGCTGCCTAAATATGTCGAAACCTGGTTTTCATCGACAGGCCGTATTCTCATCCTGCGTAATGAAACTTGGGGCGGCAGCAATCCGGGGTCGTATAGGCGGGAACTTGTCGGCCTTTCGGACGACGTCCTGGCGATAATCTCTGGCCAGTGAAATAGGAAACTAGTCGCAATAGACCGCGGCACGCCGAAAATGGGCCGACGCCGGTTCACCCGTCTGATCGTTGTCGACGAACAGAGCGATGGCCCACACAAAATCATCCGGCGCCTCCCCGAAGGCGGCTTCAAAGTCGGCCACAATGTTCCGACGTTCGACCCGCCAGGAACCAGCGCCCCCCGCACCGGTTTGAATGACGATGTTCCGAACCAGTTCGGGCAAGTAGGGGTTGGGAATAACATCGCCTTTGGAGTGCCGGTCGGTCGTCCAGACATAACGAAGTGTCGGGACAGGATTTGGGGAAAGCGGCGTCCCAGGGTCCCCGAACAGGACGAAAAGCGCCGCGGCGACATCGTCCGTTTCCTTGTCGGTCAGGTCCGCGCCAGGCTGAACCGCACCCACGGTCCATTCCCATTCCAGAACCGGACAGGCGAACGGGTCGATATCGGTATCCAGATAAACCGCACTTGCGGACTCTTGCGGCACGCCCAGGATGCCCAATTCACCCTGCGGGCCCGGCGCCAGCCCCCAGTCGCCGGAACCGCGAATATCGACCTGCCGCCACCGGTCGAACAGTGCGGTTTCGGCAGCGAAAACCGTTTCACGATAGAGATCTTCGACCGCGACTTCGGGGCCGGCGACGGACGTCTGTCCGACCGGCGCGCGCGCCGTACAGGCCGAAAGGGTCAATGCGCCCAGCACCAGCCATCCCGCCAACCCAGCGCATCGATAGGGTGCTGCAAACAATCCCACGTCAATAGGTCCACCCTTGTCCGATTGGGAGGAAATCATACGCCTTGCGGATTTTCGATCAACCTCAGGAAAACCAGCGCATCAGGACGCGTACGACCTTACGCGTCTTTTCGCTGAACAGGCTGGGGGTGAAGTAGCTGCCCGCCGTACGTTTGGTGACTTCGGACAGCGTCGGGTATGGCGCGATCATACCGGCCAGCTGGCCCATCTTCTGTTTCTGCTGCACCGCCAAGACCCAGGGCAGGATGAGTTCGCCCGCATGCGCGCCCGCAATCGTGCAGCCGACTGCCCGACCCTTTCGATCCGCGATCGCCTTTACCAGCCCGTCAGTCTGGCGTTCCGCCTGTGCGCGATCGTTTTCCGCGAAGCTCCATCGCAGGATCTGGAAGTTTCCACGACCCAGCCTTTCGTCCGCATCCTTTTCCGTCATGCCGACATGGGCCAGTTCGGGGTCCGTATAGGTGACCCACGGCACGGCCGAATGGTCGACCTTGGCCCAGAACATCTTGAACAGCGCCTGGCGGATGACAATGCCCGCGTCATAGCCCGCCATATGGGTAAACTGATAACCACCCGCGACATCGCCAATGGCAAAGACGCGTCGGTTCGTGGTCTTCAGGTGCGCATCGACGGTAATGCCGGACCGGTCATGGGCGATCCCCGCCCGGTCCAGGTCCAACCCGTCCACATTGGCGCGCCGCCCAACGGCGATCAGAAGGTGGGACCCTTCGATGGTTTCACCTTGCCCATCCTTTTCGACGGTCGCGGCCACGCCGCCCGAACCCGTCTTGGTGACGGCCTTCAGCGCCGTTCCTTCGCGGATATCGATCCCTTCGCCCCGCAGGCGGCTGAGAACCAGACCGGCAGCTTCCGGGTCGTCCTTGCCGAACGCGCGCAGCATTTCAATGACCGTTACCTTTGCACCCAAACGGCGGTGCGCCTGCGCCATTTCCATGCCGATGGGCCCGCCGCCGACGACGATCAGATGGTCGACAGGGTCGGCATTTTCAAAAATCGTCTCATTCGTCCAATAGGGCACACCGTCCAGCCCATCGATCGGCGGGACAAAGGCGGAGGAACCGGTCGCTACGACGACGTATTTCGCATAGATGGTGGTGTCCCCGGCCTGAACCTGACGCGGGCCGGTGAAACGACCATGTTCCTGAATGACTGTAACGCCCAGGCCTTCGAACCGTTCAACGCTGTCATGGGGGGCAATGGCCGCAATGACGCTCCGAACATGGTCCCGGACCTTTACCCAATCGACGGACGGTTCGACAGATGCAACACCGAACGCATCCGAAACGGCCTGTGCGTGGGCCGCGTGGCCAGCGGCCAGCAAGGCCTTGGACGGGACGCAACCGTAGTTCAGACAGTCCCCGCCCATTAGCCCCTTTTCAATCAGGACCGTGCGGGCACCCATTTGCGAGGCGCCGGCCGCGACGCTGAGCCCGCCCGACCCGCCACCGATCACACAGATGTCCGTTTCAATCACATGCGCCATGAAATGGCCCTTTACTGTTCGACTGCCTTACCGACCGTTCAGATAACATCGGTTTTCGGATGTGCGAGACACGGCCTCTCACATTGCCGTTATGAAACCGTATCTGACAATGAGGACTTGCGGCGTCTCTGATCCGGTTATGTGTCGCGAATTCAAAAGTGCATGAAATATGGGCAAATAGACTGCGCAGATCGAATCTGTCACCAAGAACAGACAAAAGGAACGCGCCTTTGTGCGCAAATCCTTCAAAAAGACCGAGCTGAAATTAGGGGTCTGGATCGGGAAACTACACCGCGTACATCAGATTTGCGTGCGGTGAACCAGAACGAAACAGCGAAGCCGGGCGCCATAGGCCCGGTCGGGAGAAGAGCCCATTTCGCGGTGATTTCGTCATCCAATCAAACGACCTCACAACCTTGGATCGGGCAAAGCCAAAATCAGGTTGCCCGGTCGAAGCCCGGCGGAAACCTCCATCGGGAGAAGTGGGAAAGGACATTTCGGGGAATGAGTGAAAACCTATACGAAACCGACTATGAGGTCGGTCAGGACAACCTGAAAAAGTGGGGGATGGACGTCCATCACCCGGTTTTCTGGATTGCCAGCGCGCTGGTTCTTGCGTTCGTGATCGGTGTCCTGATGGCGCCCGACAAGGCGAAAGAACTCTTCGACGGCGCAAAATGGTGGTCCATCGGGGCCTTCGACTGGCTGTTTATGATCGGCGGCAACATCTTCGTGATCTTCTGTCTGGTGCTGATTTTCCTGCCACACGGCAAGATCCGCCTGGGTGGGGACGATGCAAAGCCCGAGTTTTCGACCATGTCCTGGTTTGCGATGCTGTTCGCGGCCGGCATGGGGATTGGCCTGATGTTCTGGTCGGTTGCGGAACCGACAGCCTACTACACCGGCTGGTATGAAACCCCGCTTGCGGTCGAAGCAAACACGCCCGCGGCCGCCGACATGGCGATGGGGGCAACCATGTTCCACTGGGGTCTTCACCCGTGGGCCATCTATGCCGTGGTCGCACTGTCGCTTGC
The DNA here is from genome assembly GCA_040217575.1 of Alphaproteobacteria bacterium. Taxonomy (GTDB): domain Bacteria; phylum Pseudomonadota; class Alphaproteobacteria; order UBA8366; family Aestuariispiraceae; genus Pacificispira. The sequence continues at coordinate 271,757 of JAVJPW010000007.1, forward strand.
GTTCTTCAGCTACAACAAGGGGCTTCCGCTGACGATCCGGTCCGCCTTCTATCCGTTGATCGGGGAACATAGCTGGGGGTTCGTTGGTCACGCCATCGACACGGTTGCGGTTATCGCCACAATCTTTGGTCTGGCAACGTCGCTGGGCTTCGGCGCACAACAGGCGGCGGCCGGACTGAACTTCCTGTTCGGGATCGATGGCGGTGCCGGAACGCAAACCGCCATCATCATCGGTGTTACGGCGATCGCTTTGCTGTCCGTCCTGCGCGGACTGGATGGCGGCGTGAAGGTCCTGTCTAACATCAATATGAGCATTGCCGGCCTGTTGCTGGTCTTTGTGCTGATCGCCGGGCCAACCGCCGCGATTTTCGCGACCATGGGTACGACGGCCGCATCTTACGCAGTCAACATTATCGAACTCAGTGCCTGGTTCGGGCGTGAGGACGAAGCCTGGATGCAGGGCTGGACGGTGTTCTACTGGGCCTGGTGGATTTCCTGGTCACCGTTCGTCGGCATGTTCATCGCCCGTGTGTCCTACGGCCGTTCGGTGCGTGAATTCATCGTAGCCGTGCTGCTGATTCCGACCCTGGTGACCCTGGTCTGGATGAGCGTCTTCGGCGGTTCCGCCCTGGACCAGATCCAGTCCGGCGTCGGCGAACTCGCCAACGGCCTGGGCGATGTGGAACTGGCCATGTTCCAGATGCTGGAAAATCTGCCACTGGCGGCGATCACATCCTTTGTCGGGATCATCCTGGTGCTGGTCTTCTTCATCACCTCGTCCGATTCCGGTTCACTGGTGATCGACGCAATCACGGCGGGCGGCAAAGTCGATGCCCCGGTCGTACAACGCATTTTCTGGGTCATCCTGGAAGGCGTCATCGCGGCGGTTCTGCTGTTTGCCGGCGGATCGGACGCGCTGACGGCGCTGCAGGCAATGGCAATCACGGTCGGCCTGCCGTTCACTTTGGTCCTGATCCTGATGTGCCTGTGTCTGTTCCTGGGCCTTGCCCATGAAAAGAAATACGTGTCCGAAGTCGCCTAAGACCTACGACACGCGAATATGACTATGGGCCCCGCTGTTTGGCGGGGCCCTTTTTCTAGGTCGGTTCCTGTCAGTTGTTGCATTCAATCGATATATCGCGATATATCGAAATATGATCAAAGAAACCGCACTGACCGCGTTTGCGGCGCTGGGACAGGAAACCAGACTGGATACATTCCGGCTGTTGGTCGGACATGTTCCGGACGGGCTTCCCGCCGGTGAAATCGCGGACCGGCTGGGCGTTCGGCAAAACACGCTTTCCACCCATCTGGCTGCGCTTTCCCGCGCGGGCCTGATCGACGCACGGCGCCGGGGCCGAACCATCCATTATGCGGTCGACCCAGATACGGTGCGCGGCCTTCTGGCCTTCCTGATGGAAGATTGCTGCCAGGGGAATCCCAGCATCTGCGCGCCTTTCTTTGACGCCACACCAAAACTTCGGAAAGGATGATGCGGCCATGAGCGTGTCAGAGGGACAGGCGGGGGCATCCGACGCCGGGGGCATCGGGTTTTTCGAAAAATGGCTGTCTTTATGGGTGGCACTGTGCATTGCCGCCGGCATCCTGTTCGGCAGTACGCTCCCGGACCTGTTCGGGTTCCTGGCGGATCTGGAATATGCATCGGTCAACCTGGTCGTCGCCGTCCTGATCTGGGGCATGGTCTACCCCATGATGGTCAATGTGGATTTCGCCAGCCTGCGACACATCGGCGACCGGCCGAAGGGACTGTTGATCACCATCGCCGTGAACTGGTTGATCAAGCCCTTTACCATGGTCGCGCTGGGTATCCTGTTCTTTGAAATGATTTTCGTCGAACTGATCGAACCGGCCGATGCACAGCAATATATCGCCGGCCTGATCCTGCTGGGTGCCGCGCCTTGCACCGCGATGGTGTTCGTCTGGTCGCAACTGACCCGCGGGGATGCGACCTATACACTGGTGCAGGTGTCGTTGAACGACCTCATCATGGTCTTTGCCTTTGCACCGATCGTAGCATTTCTGCTGGGGGTCACCGACATAGACGTGCCCTGGCAAACGCTGATTCTGTCGGTCGTCCTTTACGTCGTCATCCCGCTGATTGCCGGTGCCGCGACCCGGCACTGGCTTATCAGCCATGCCCGGCGACGGGACGCCGGTGAAGAAGCGGTGTCGAACTTCACCACCAGGATCAAACCGTTTTCCGTCCTGTCGCTTTTGGCAACCGTGGTCCTGCTGTTCGGCTTTCAGGGGCATGTCATTCTGGACAGCCCGCTGGTCATCGCCCTGATCGCGGCGCCGTTGCTGGTTCAATCCTATGGCATCTTCATCATCGCCTATGGCGCGGCATGGCTATGGCGGGTTCCGTTCAACGTGGCCGCGCCCTGTGCCCTGATCGGGACATCGAACTTCTTCGAACTGGCGGTTGCGGTCGCAATCGGGCTGTTTGGCCTGAATTCCGGTGCCGCACTGACAACGGTGGTGGGTGTTCTGGTGGAAGTTCCGGTCATGCTGTCTCTGGTCGCGCTGGCCAACCGGACGCGGGCACTGTTCCCGGAGAAATAGGCCCCGCAGGGGTCAGGGGGTAATCCCCTCCTCCCGCATACGGCGCTTGAGGGCCAGAAGGTCGCGCCATGCAAACCGCTTTGCCGGGCCGTTGCGCAAAAGATAGGCCGGGTGAAAGGTTGCCATTGCCGGAAAGGCCTGGTCGCCGACAGAAATGTCGTACCATTTGCCCCGACTTTTGGTGATACCCTGCGTCACCCCGGCCAGACTGGTGACCGCGCGTCCGCCGACCAGCAGCAGCAGTTTCGGGTTCACAAGTTCGATATGTTTTTCGACAAAGGGGCGACAGACTGCGAATTCCCCATCGTTCGGTGTGCGGTTTCCGGCGGGACGCCAATAGACGGTGTTGGTGATATAGAAACTGTCCCGCGTGAGCCCGATATGCGAGAGCATCCGGTCCAGCAACTGGCCGGACACCCCGACGAACGGCAGTCCCTGGATATCCTCGTCCCGACCCGGCGCTTCCCCGATCACCATAATGTCGGCGTCCGGGTTGCCGTCTCCGAAAACCAAGTTCTTGGCATCGAACTTCAGCTGGCAGCCGTCGAAGGCTTCCAGCGCGGCGCGCAGTTCCTCCAGTGTCGTGCATTGCGATGCCAGGGACTTGCCTTCGCTAACCGCTTCTGCCGTGCCAAGGGGGGCATTGGCCGTCGGCGCCGCGCGCGGCGCAGGCGCCGGTTGCGACGGGGCCGCGGCCCGGCGCGAAGCCTCAACCGGAGGAGCCGACCGCGCCGCCGCCTTTGCCGCCTGGTGGGCATACCGGTCGAATGGCTGGTCGAATACGGCGTCGTCCGCCCCCATCTCAACCTGCCATTCCAGCGCCGCAATCAGGGATTTCGCGTCGCTTTCAAGCACGTTACGGTCGTCCTGTATCATTGTAATTCCGGGTCACGGCGCTATTGTGCCCGGCAAATTTGGGAACGCCAAGAAACTTGGCCAAGATACGGGGTTTTCAAGCAATGTCGGTCGAACGCGAATATATGGAATATGATGTGGTCATTGTCGGGGCGGGCCCGGCCGGCCTGTCTACGGCGATCCGCCTGAAACAGCTTGAGCAGGAAACCGGCAAGGAAATCGCCGTCTGCGTCATCGAAAAAGGCGCGGAAGTCGGCGCTCACATTCTGTCCGGCGCGGTACTGGAACCGCGCGCGCTGAACGAGTTGATCCCCGACTGGAAGGACAAAGGCGCGCCGCTCGACACCCCGGCAAAGGAAGATCACTTCCTGTATTTGACCGAAAACGGGTCCTACCGGATGCCGACCCCGCCGCAGATGAACAATCACGGCAACTACATCATCTCGCTGGGCAACCTGTGCCGCTGGCTGGGCGAACAGGCGGAAGCTATGGGTGTCGAAATCTATCCCGGCTTTGCGGCCGCCGAAATCCTCTACCACGACGACGGCAGCGTGAAGGGTGTGGCCACCGGCGACATGGGCCGCCTGAAGGACGGCAGCGAAGGGCCGATGTTCCAGGTCGGCATGGAATTGTGGGCGAAACAGACCGTATTTTCCGAAGGTTGCCGCGGGCACCTTGGCAAGATGTTGATGGACCGGTTCAACCTGCGCGACGGGGTAGAACCGCAGACCTATGGCCTGGGCATGAAGGAACTGTGGGAAATCGACCCTGCCAAGTCACAGCCCGGCAAGATCGTGCACACCACCGGCTGGCCCATGGATTCGAAAACCTATGGCGGGTCGTTCCTGTATCATCTGGAAGGGAACCTGGTTTCCATAGGGTTCGTCATCGGCCTGGACTACGAAAACCCGCACCTGTTCCCCTACATGGAATTCCAGCGCTTCAAGCATCACCCGGAAATCAAGAAGATCCTGGAAGGCGGCAAGCGGATATCCTATGGCGCGCGCGCATTGAACGAAGGCGGCTTCCAGTCGATCCCCAAACTGACCTTCCCCGGCGGATGTCTGGTCGGCTGTGAGGCCGGGTTCCTGAACGTGCCGAAGATCAAGGGCACGCACACGGCAATGAAGTCGGGCATGACCGCGGCGGAGGCATTGTTCGAAGCATTGACGGGCGAAGCGGAAGCGGCCCGCGAAATCACCGCCTATCCTGACGCACTGAAGAAGACCTGGGTCTGGGACGAATTGCACAGCGTGCGCAACATCCGCCCGTCCTTCAAATGGGGTTTCTGGGCGGCGCTGGTCTATTCCGGGATCGACACATATCTTTTCCGGGGCAAGGCACCGTGGACCATCAGCCATCACGGCAGCGACCATGAAAGCCTGAAGCCCGCAGATCAGTGCCGCAGGATCGAATATCCGAAACCGGACGGCGTCATCAGCTTCGACCGGCTGACCAACGTCTCCTTCTCCGGCACGAACCACGAGGAAGACCAGCCGGTTCACCTGACGCTGAAAGACGACACCGTCCCGGTGGAGGTCAATCTGGCGAAATATGACGAACCCGCACAGCGATACTGTCCCGCCGGGGTCTACGAGATCGTGCGCGACGATGACGGGTCGAACCCGCGCCTTCAGATCAACGCGCAGAACTGTGTTCATTGCAAAACCTGTGATATCAAGGACCCGACCCAGAACATAAACTGGGTCGTGCCGCAGGGCGGTGAAGGACCGACTTATCCGAACATGTAGGGTGGGACGCGGTCTTGGCCGTCATCAACCAGGAAAGGTTTGACGTTCATGTATCGCTCCCTCCTCGCCGCCGCAGCAATGGTGGTCTTCCTGTCCGCGCCCGCAAAGGCGGAACCGTTCCCGACCGGCAATTACAATTCGGACTGGGGCCCGATGACATTCGCCTGCGAAAGCTTCCAGGAATGTTTCGCGACCTATGAAAACGGGCAGTCCACGCTGTACATCATTCGTCCGAACCTGGATGCCCATTACCGCGGCTTCTGGTTCGAACCGCAATCCGACGTACGGTGCGAAGACACGCTGACCATCAACGGTTTTTCGACGCCCTATTGGGGCCGGGTCGAGTTCGTCTTCTCCGGCGACGGGGAAGCATGGCGCGGATACTGGGGCTATTGCGACCAACCTGCGACCGGGGAATGGAACGGCAGCCGCTGACGAAAACACCCTTTCTCGGGCAGGGCGGTTATTCCGCCGCTTCGGCCGGGCGGGTCAGCCGGGCAACCGTTTCCGCATAATCGTTGAGCGCCGCCGTCCCCTTGGGCGACAGGGTATAGATGCCCCGATCCACACGCATGAACCAGCCATAGACGTCCCGCTGCAGCATGGCGGCAGCCCTGGCCACGCCTGTTGCTGACTTGATGTCTTTCGGCCGGCTGCTGCCGTTTGCCGAAAGGTGATGCGCAATCCTGAGCGCGTCCTGCCGATAGGCGGTCATGCGCTTGCGTCCGGTTGACGACCCGCCCGTGTTCGGATCGCCCACGCGATGGGCAAATTCCTTCAACAGCATGCCGCGTTTGCGCGTCGATTGACGCGGGGCATAGGGCGCGGGGTCCAGAACCGCCTCCACCGCCAATGCCGGGTCGCCGCCGACCCGATCCAGGTCGACCGTCAAAAGACCAAGGCCCAGCCGGCGGCACAGGCCCAGGATCTCCCGGCGTTTCTTCCCCAGCGTGGACTTGCCGTTGGTCGTGCGCGGGACAGCCAGATAAACCCGTTCGGAAAGGGACAGTCGCGCCACCCCCTGCAGAACCAGCGCCAGGGTCAAACGCAGCTTCATTTCGACGATGACAGGTTCTTCCTGTGCCGCCCCCGCTTCCCCCTCACGGCAGGCAACCAGATCGCAGTTCCGCACCTCCCCCTTCACGGCATAGCCCTGCCCTTCCAGGAAGGCTTTCAGCGGCGGATACAGATCCTCTTCACGCATGTCGGGTTTAGTCCATGGGGCGGCATCGTCGGGCACAGCTTACGTGGATTCGCATGAATGCCGCCCCTGAATGCCGTCCCGCACATTGCGCAAGAACCGGGTGTCGCGACGGCGGTGTCTCACGCTATCCCTGCCACATCGACCAGCACAGAAGGCAAAGGGACCCGGCCCATGACCGCAATTCGCATCACCCCCATCCCGACCGAAACCGCCGCGTCCTTGTGGGCCGGCGGGCCGGACGCCAACGGCATGCCCCCGGAACGCCACATCTCGGACGGGGACGGCGTCCCATGTCGCCATTGCCTGAAGAATGTGGATGCGGGCGATGCCTACCTGATCATGGCCCACCGCCCGTTCGACGCCGCGCAGCCCTATGCGGAAACGGGGCCGATCTTCCTTCATGCGGACCCGTGCGATGCCTATGCCGACCACGGCCAGGTCCCCGAACTCCACCGCGGCGGGGAACCGCGCATCGTGCGCGGATACGGGTCCGACAGCCGCATCGTCTATGGCACGGGCCGCGTCGTCACCGGGGACGGAATCGCGGACTATGCCGCCGAGCTTCTGTCGCGCGACGACATCGCGTTCGTCCATGTGCGGTCCTCCACCAACAACTGCTATGCGTTCAGGATCGACCGAGCCTAGCGGCTGGGGAGCATCCTTCCCGCCGATTTTTATGTCTATACAAAAACCCTCTTTTCCTGCCCGGCAAACGGAGTCAGAGTGCGCGGCAATCGTGTATCAATCGCCGCGTTCCGGATTAAGGGGGTTCCATGAAAAGCCACGCACAGGTCGTCATCATCGGCGGCGGGGTCGTCGGATGTTCCGTTCTGTATCACCTGACAAAACTGGGGTGGACGGACCTGTTGCTGATCGAACGGTCGGAACTTACGTCCGGGTCGACCTGGCACGCGGCGGGGGGCTTCCACACGCTGAACGCGGACACAAACATGGCCGCCCTTCAGGGCTATACGATCCGCCTTTATCGGGAGCTGGAGGAAATCACCGGCCAGTCCTGCGGCCTGCATCATGTCGGCGGCGTGACGCTGGCGACGACGCCGGACCGGCTGGACTATCTGAAGGCGGAACGCGCCAAGCACCGCTATATGGGGTTGGATACCGAAATCGTCGGGCCCGAACAGATCCGGGAACTGTCGCCCATCACCAACGTGGACGGTGTTCTGGGCGCGCTCTACGACCCGCTGGACGGGCACCTGGACCCCAGCGGCACGACCCACGCCTATGCCAAGGCGGCGCGCATGGCGGGCGCGGAAATCATGCTGCGCAACCGTGTCCTGGAAACGAACCAGCGCCCCGACGGCGGCTGGGACGTGGTGACGGAACAGGGGACGATTGCTTGCGAACATCTGGTCAATGCGGCGGGCCTTTGGGCGCGCGAAGTGGGCGCGATGGCAGGCATCTTCCTGCCGCTGCACCCGATGGAACACCAGTATCTGGTGACCGGAGACATCCCGGAAGTCTATGAACGCGACCAGGAACTGCCCCATGTCATGGACCCGGCGGGGGAAACCTATCTTCGGCAGGAAGGCAAGGGCCTTGTCATCGGCATCTATGAACAGGACTGCGACCCCTGGGCCGTCGACGGCACGCCGTGGGAGTTCGGGCATGAGCTTCTGAACGACAATCTGGACCGTATCGCGGAACCGCTGGACGCGGCCTACAAGCGTTATCCGGTCCTGGAACGCGCCGGGATCAAGACCGTCATCAACGGGCCGTTCACCTTTGCACCCGACGGCAACCCACTGGTTGGGCCGGTGCCGGGCCTGCGCAATTACTGGTCCGCCTGCGCCGTCATGGCGGGGTTCAGTCAGGGTGGCGGCGTCGGCCTGACGCTAGCGCAATGGATGGTCGACGGCGAACCGGACCGCGACGTGATGGCGATGGATGTCGCCCGCTTCGGCGACTACACGAACCGGCCCTGGACGCGCCTGAAGGTGACGGAAAACTATCAGCGGCGATTCTCCATCTCCTACCCGAACGAGGAACTGCCCGTCGGCCGACCCCTGATGACGACGCCGGCCTATGGCCTGTGGCAGCAGGAACGCGCCGTCTTCGGTTCGTCCTATGGCATGGAACATGTGAACTATTTCGCACCCGAAGGCGAACCGCTGTTCGAAGAACCGACCTTCCGCCGTTCCAATGCCTGGGACGCCGTCGCATCCGAATGCCGGGCCGTGCGCACCGCCGTCGGCATCAACGAGGTCCATAATTTCGGGAAATACATCGTCTCCGGCCCCGGCGCGGTCAGCTGGCTGGACCGGATCATGGCGAACCGTGTGCCGGCGGTGGGCAAGATCGCGCTGACCGCCATGCTCAGCCCCAGGGGCAAGATCATCGGCGATTTCACCATGGCGCGCCTTTCCGACGAACGGGTCATGCTGACCGCCAGCTATTCGGCACAGGCGTTCCACATGCGCTGGTTCCTGCATCACTTGCCAGATGACGGCAGCGTCACGCTGGAGAACATGTCGGACACCCGCATCGGCTTCCAGATTGCCGGGCCGAACGCGCGCGACCTGTTGGGCCGGGTGACGGGGGCCGATGTCTCCACCGCCGCCATGCCCTTCCTGTCCACCACGGCGCTGGAGGTCGGGCATATCCCGGTCCAGGTGAACCGCGTCACCTATACCGGGGACCTGGGCTATGAAATCTATTGCGACGCGCCGCATCAGCCGGGCCTGTATCATGCGCTGAAATCCGAAGGCGCCGATCTGGGGCTGAAGCCGTTCGGGATGCGCGCCATGATGTCCCTTCGCCTGGAAAAAAGCTTCGGGTCCTGGATGCGCGAATTCCGCCCGGACTTCACCCCGGCCGAAACGGGCCTCGACCGGTTCTGTTCCTTCAAGAAGAACGACTATATCGGCTATGACACCGTGGCCGCGGAACGCGACAATCCGCCGGACCGGCATCTGGCGACCTTCATCGTCGATGTGCCGGACGGGCCGGACGCCGCCGACTGCGTCGCGGACGAACCGATCTACCGCAATGGTGAGGTAGTGGGCTTCGTGACCTCAGGCGGCTATGCCCATTTCAGCGAAAAGTCCGTCGCCATCGGCATGATCCCACGAGGTATGATCGAAGACAGCGCGCAATTCGAAATCGAAATCCTGGGCGAAATCCGCAAGGCAACGCTGATCGAGGAGGTCCTGTTCGACCCGAAGGCGGAACGGATGCGGGGGTAGGTGTTTTGAGAAGTCACACCTTGAATCACTACGCCAATGGCGTATATTTTAGATGATGATTGAGTTCGATCCGGAGAAGGATCAAGCGAATATCAAGAAGCATGGCGTGTCCCTCCAATTCGGGGCGCGGGTGCTGGATGACGAAAACGCGCTGACGGTTGTCGATCCAAGGCGCTATATCGATGAAGATCGATTCGTGACCTACGGAATGGTCGATGGCACGGTCTGGGTCTGCGTCCATACGGACCGCGACGATGCCGACCGGATCATCAGCCTCAGGAAAGCCCAAAAGGTAGAAAATGACCGATATTTCAAAACACCACGCTGAAGACGATCCCGATGTGCCGCTGACGGATGAGGAGTTCGAGCGCGGTCGGATTGCAATGCTCGTTCGGTCGACCCGCAAAGCAACGGGGTTATCGCAAGAAGCATTTGCAAAGGCCTATCAGATCGGACTTCCAGCGCTTCGAAATTGGGAGCAAGGCCGCCGCAAGCCGGGAGAGACGACAATCAGTCTCTTCAAGATCATTCGGGCAGAACCTCAGCGCGCACGGGAAATTTTGCTGGAACGGGCGTGAGTGAACTAAGCGACACATGCGCAGGGATACGCATAGAAGACGGAATGCTATGCCAATCATAAAGACGCTTGCGGCCAGTATCATGGCCGCTGTCCTTGCCATAGTGTTTGCTGCCTTCGGTATCAGCGGTCTTGTCGCGGCAAACATCGAAGACGCCGCAGTCCGCGCTATTGTAGCACTCCTCTGCGGCTATGGGGCATTCCGATTGGTACGCTATGCTCGGAAAGGCGCCCCTGATGCAATAAACCCATCCAACGCCGGATATGATGGATATAACGGAGACCCTCCTTCTTAGGTCACCTTGCAGCAAAAACGGAAAAACGGGGACACAACAAAGCGAGGACACAATACTAATTCCGCGTCACACTGATTCTTGGAATGCCCCTACAGACGTGCACCTGGATTCCTGTCTTCGCAGGAATGACGAGGGAGGGGCCCCGACCCATCACTCCAGGTTTTCATAGTATTGGGACGTGAAGTCGTACAGGACGCCTTCGGTCTGCAGGCGGGTCAGGGTGGCGTTGAATTGGTCCGGCCCCGCCCGTTCCTAGAACCCGAAATCGTCCAGCTGACCCAGCGCGGGGTAGACGTTATAGAAATGCTGCGTGTCGAAGGGTGCGCGGTCGCCAAAGCTCTGCCAATTGTATTCGACAATGACCAGTGCGCCGTCCTTTGAAATCGCGCGCATCGCGGTGGTGACATAGGCCATGCCCGGGTCGCCTTCCGGAAGGCCGCCTTCGATCCGGTCGTTACAGTAATGGATCGACGCGAAATCGTCCGGTTCCAGGTTGAAGCCGTAGGCGTCCGCTTCCACTGACTGCTGGTCGGCGCAGGCGGCGGCGTCTTCGGCGATCGCGGCGCGGACATAGGCTTCGGCATTGTCGAAGCCGCCGTCGGTCAGGACGGACACGACATACCCTTCATACCAGCCGAACGGATGGTCGTCGCCGCGCAACAGGGAAACGATGGCCGTCCCCTCCCCCGACGCGGCATCGGCGGAAATGAAGGCGGGCGCGAAATAGAGTTCCTGAACCTGCGGGAAACCGAGTTCCGTCGCGGCCTGGACAAAGGCATCCCAGTCCGGTTCGTCCGCGTGGGACGCCGTCGGCTGAACGGTCAGTGCCGCCACCATGAACGGCAGTGCCATCAACCCAAAAGACAACCCCCGAACCCGGGATGGAATGCGCATGTCCTAAACCTCCCCTATGAATTCATAGATCTGGCCATCGATCCGGCTGCCATCTGACAGGGTCACGGTGGCGATTGTGCGGCGATAATTGGGCCCTTCGAACGCGTCCAGCCGCGCCCAGTGGGCCGGCAGATCGTGGCTTTCAAAGACGTGGATGTCGACCGGCGGTTCATCCGCCCCCAGGATGAAGCCCGGCAGGGTCCGGTCGCCGTACCAGTTGCCGGAAACGCGGTGCCCGCGAACCGTGCCTTTCAGCCACCGGCCTGCAAGGTCCGCCAGCTGATGTTCGTTCACTTCGCCCGGCGCAAGCGTGCCATAGGCGATCAGGCGCGTGTCGGCGGAATGGCCGGCTGTCATGCGAATGGTCCCATCATGGCGGGAACTATAGGATATTCGACTTCGGACGCGAAACCTCTTAAAGATAAGCTGAGCTTACCGAAAAACCGTGGGAAGAGGTCCAGCGCGATGCCATACAGCCGGATTCCGTCGCTGAACTGGCTTCGCGTGTTCGACGCCGCGGCCCGGACGGAAAGCTTCACCGCCGCCGCGCGCATCCTGAATATGAGCCCGTCCGCCGTCAGCCAGCAGATCGGCGCGCTGGAAGGACACCTGAAGGCGGAACTTTTCGTGCGCGAGGCACGCAGTGTCCGCCTGTCCGAAGCGGGGTACCGGTTCCTGCCGACCGTGACGCATGCGCTGTCGTCGCTGGAAGCAACGGCGGCGCTGATTTTCGACCGCAAGGGGGACGAACACCTGATCCTTCAGGCGGATACGATCTTTGCCACCAGTTGGCTTGCCCCGCGTCTGGCGGGGTTCGAGGAACGCAACCCCGGCATTCGTTTCAATATATCGTGCATCGATGTGCAGTCCGGACCGGCCCACGCCGGCACCTGGCTGGAAAGCGCGGACGTCATGATCACCTTCGGTCCGATGCCGCGGGAATGGCAGAACCGCACCCCGCTGTTTTCCGAGGTGATCTATCCGGTCGCAACGCCGCGCGTCGCTGCCGGCATCAGGTCGGCCGCCGACCTGTTGGGTCACCGGCTGATCGAAGTGACGGGCCATACCTGGTCGACCGTCCTGACCCGTCTTGGCGTCCGGGAGGAGGATGCCGCCAGCCGCGACGGGGCGGAGGCGATGACAGTGTCCAATTCCAACGTTGCGCTGTCGCTTGCGGCGTCGGAAGCGGGAATCGCGCTGGCCCGGGCACCGGCGACCGACTGGCTTCAGGACCGGATGGGCCTGGTTCCGTGCCTGAAGAACGCCCGCATCCAGGGGGAAGGGAACTATGTCTTCGCATCGCGCGCCCAGTCCCCGAAACAGGATAGCGTCGATACGTTCCGCGCCTGGCTGCTGGAGGAATCGGCGCGCCAGGCATCCTGAGCCCGCATTATTAGTAAAACTTACAAGAAGCCGCCATCCAATTCATTTTGGCTTCGGCGGGCACGCGGATAGGGTCGGCGCAGTTCGGGCCACCATTCATCGGGAGTCACGCCATGACCGATCCGTCCGCCGCCGCGCGCAAGATGTGGAACTATACCCCGCCGCTTCCGATCACCCAGGCGCCCTATGTGGAAAAGCCGTTCAACCTGAAGAAAAGCATCGCCTATTTCCTGTGGGTGTGGAGCCCGCTGTCGCTCAGGTTCTATATCCTGCTGGCGGCATTCGCGATCTGGACCTGGTTCACGCCGTCGCTGGACCGCGCGGTGACGTTCAGCCCCGACTGGATGGGGGAAATCCTGCTGCGCAACTATGTGCTGGTTGTGACGCTGGCGGGGGGCCTGCATCTGTGGCTGTTCACCTTCCGAAAGCAAAAAGACGAATTGCGGTTCGACGACCGCCCGCCCGGCAACCAGTCGAAGTTCCATTTCGGCAGCCAGGTGAAGGACAACATGTTCTGGACCCTGGCATCGGCGGTGCCGGTCGGCACGGCGTTTGAATGCCTGATCCTGTGGGCCTATGCGAACGGGTATGCGACGCTGATCATGTTCGATGCGCACCCGGTCTGGTTCATTGCGCTGTTCGTGCTGATCCCGCTGTGGACCGGGTTCTATTTCTATTGGCAGCATCGGCTGTTGCATGTCGAACCGCTGTATCGCTGGGTCCATTCCTGGCACCACAAGAATGTGAATACCGGCCCCTGGTCCGGGCATTCCATGCACCCGGTGGAACATATCGTTCTGTATGCGGACACGCTTCCCTATCTGATCCTGCCCAGCCATCCGGTGCACCTGATCTTCAACCTGATGATGCACACGATCGACGGGCCGGTGTCCCATTGCGGATACGAAAAGCTGAAGGTCGGCGGCAAGGTCGCGGTCCAGGTCGGCGACTTCATGCACCAGCTGCACCACCGGTTCTATGACTGCAATTACGGAACGTACGAAACGCCGTGGGACAAGATCTTCGGCAGCTTCCATGACGGCACAGCCAAAGGCGACCGCATGATCGCCGAACGCCGGCGCCGGCTGGGCGCGCGGCGCCGCCCGACCCGCAAGGCCCGGGCCGCCGCGACCTGAACCGTCGCCTGATCCGGCTCAAGTGACCGTCGGCGTGCCCGTCAGCCCATTGCCACCAGAACGCGGCGCGGCCCGCGATAGGGCTTGCGCCCGTGCATGGCGGCGATGTTGTCGATGATCATGACATCACCCGCCTGCCACGGGAATTTGACCTCGGCCGCCTGACTGGTCCGGCGCACGGTCATCAGGTCCGCCGGGTCGATCGGCGACCCGTCGCCATAGGTGACATGGTTGCCCAGCGTCTCCTCCCCCGCCGTCGCGGGGTCGAATCGCGGATCGTCGCCCGCCCCGAAAGAGGTTTTGACGCCTGCGATGTCGCGGTGCCACTGGTCCGCCTGGTTCCACCAGCATTTGTCGCCGGTCACCGGATGGTCGACGACCGCGTCATGCGGTGCACGGGTTCGCAGGCCGAAATCGGTCCAGTCCCACGTCATGCCGGACCGGGTCAGATAGGCTTCGACCGTTTCCCTGTCCGCGGTTTCGAATGTTTCCTGCCAGCTTTTGCCGATGCCGGGCGGGCCGTCCGCGTCCCACAGATGTTGAAGGTAGGCGATGCCGCGGTCTTCGAACCGGGCGCGAATATCGTCCGGAAGCGTCCGATAAATGACCCGCCCGTCGGCGATTTGCGTCTCTCCGCCTTCCAATGCCGGAATCAGGCAACAGAAGAAGACGACCGACGGTGACCAGCCGGCATAGGACAGTTCATTGTGCAGGAAGACTTCCAGTGCTTCGTCATATTCGGTGGATGTATAGACCCTGTCGGTGACGCCGGTGCGCGGCGAATCCCCGCCGGTGTAGGTCCGCAGGTTCGGCTCTACCGCCGCCGCCAGCGTCCGGAAATCATCCGGCGTGCGAATGTCGAATCCCCGTAGCAGCAGGACACCCGTCCGGTTCAAAAGGTCGCGAAGGGCCGCCCGGTTCACCGAAGCCCAGTCAACCGCCGCCGCGACCGACCGGTCTGTCGGCAGGTCGGGCATCAGCGGCATCGGTTCGCCGGGCAGAAGCGGTGTGGCGGCCATGGTAGTCAGCGCTTGTGTCATCTTTGGACTTTGCATCGGCCGTCGCGGCCTGTCGAGCATCGGGATGCGCAGTTCGGCTAACGCGTTGCCACTATAGATCAAAGGTCGCTTCAGTCCGAACCTACAGGACAAACCCAATCGAACGACCGCAGGCAAGCGCGCTGGGCCAACAGACAAGTGATATGGCAGCATGAAATTTAGGGTGCTGCGGCGGTGTCTGGCGCGTTGCGACCAATGCCGACGCCGCGCCGCCACCGACAAGGACAAGCTTCGCCAGAAAGATGTCCATCGCGGCGTATTCGGTCGCCCGAACGCTGAACAGCAATATCCCGCTGACAATCGCGACCCCCAGACCAGTCGCTGCAAACGGACGTAGAACCCGGACTAGAAGGTGTGGGTCAATACCACGCATCCAGCCCAGCATTCGGACCGACATGGGCACGGAAGCGCCGATCAGCAATGCTATCCCCAGGACGTGAATGCCGCTTAGCGCGGCATAACCCCACCGCGAATAGCGCAGTACCTCAGCGATCGCGCTGCCTTCCACGGCGGCCAGGAACCCGTCCAATTGAAGTCAATCCCGGTTCGGGTACAAATTGTATTCCCGCCCGCCGATGATCAGTCTTTCCGCCTTCATCAGGCGTTCGCTGACATCCGCCGACGGTTCGCCGATAATCGTAATCTCCACCCCTTCGGCAAGGTCCCCGTCCTGAAGCCCGGCATTTGCGTTTCGCCACGGCTGTCCGACCTGTACGGTCCAGACATCGCCTTCCGCGTCGACGGTCAGCATGCCGTGAGGATTGCCAAGCGACACTGTTCGGATGACGCCGACCAGTTCAATATTGCCGCCTGTCGTCCAGGACCAGCCATGATGGGCAAAGCCTTGGCTTGCCACGTCCGCAAACAGCACGAACCCCAAAAATCCGGAAATTATTTTCCGCATGACGCCACCCTTTTCATTCAGGAAACCCTGTCAGAAACCCTAGAGTTCAATCAAAGAAAGTCGAGGCTGCTCGCGGCACATGACGCTGCCGGATCAGCATTCGCCATAATATTGGACGACCCATTTCGTCGCTTCCAATACCCCGGCCAATCTGCAAGGTTTCGATCAGAACGGGAAGAAAATGACGGACACTGATACAAGACGGAACCTCACTCTTGGTTCGGCCCTGATCATACTGGGGCCGGCAGGGCTGTGGCTGCTGGCTTTGGCCGTTACACTTGTGTTCGGAAATTCGGGCGGGTGTGCCCCTGCAGAATCCGCGACGGACGCATGCTTCATCCTGGGTGCAGACATACGCCCAGCCCTGATCTATTCGGCGCTGTTCACCGCCTTTGCCTGGATCCTGATCCTGCCCTGGACCCTGGCGACATCCATCATCTGGCTTTTTCGACGCTATCGGCAATCGCGGCGGGACACCGACATCGACCAAGGAATGACATCATGACAGGTTCCACCCCCCAATCCATACTGGTCGTCGGCGCGGGGATCGTAGGCGCATCCATAGGCTTCCATCTGGCGCGGGCCGGGTTTGAGGTCACGATCGTCGACCAAACCGGACCCCATGCAGGCGCATCCGGCCGATCCTGGGCCTGGATCAATGCCATGGCGGCGGCCGACAGATCCTATTTCGACCTTCGGCGCGCCGGTATGAATGCCTGGCGGGACCTGGACCAATCGCTGGCTGGTCGGCTGGAGGTCGACTGGAACGGTTGCCTGATCTGGGATCCGCATCTGATAGACGATGATGAGGTGAATGAATCGCGGCGTGCCTGGGGGGCGAATGTACGCATGTTGGATGCTGCCGATATCCGGGCGGAACTGCCGGCCCTGGCCGACGGTGTCGCGCAACGGGCCCTTTTGTCGCCGGATGACGGTTTTGTCGACGGAGCCCATGCAACCGCAATGCTTCTGACGGCGGCCCGCGATCACGGCGCGCGCCTGGTATTTGGGCGGTCGGCGCAGCGCCTGATTACCAATGAAAATGGGGTGGTTTCCGGACTGGAAACCGACTTTGGCGCAGTGAATGCAGACCTGACCGTTCTGGCCGCCGGAACCGGATGTCGGCATCTGTTGGCTGAAATCGGCTTTGATCTGCCAATTGCGAACAGGGCGGGCCTTCTGATCACGACCGCCCCGGTACCGACCGGCACCTTGGCGCGGGGGATCTGGGGTTCGCGCGTTCATGTGAAACAACTGCGTGACGGCAGACTGGTCATCGGCGATTGCGTGGAAGACCCCAATGCCATTGACGACCCGGAGACGCTGAGCCGCCGGATGTTGGGCGATGCGATGGATCTGTTGCCTGGAATTGGGCCCATTGAAATCGACCGAACGACCATCGCGACCCGCCCGATCCCGGGTGACGGACGACCGGCGATCGGCCCCATTCCGGAAAGGGACGGGGTTTATCTGGCGACCATGCATTCCGGTTTCACACTGGCGGCAATCACAGGCAAGCTGGCGGCGGCGGAAATAAATGGGGACCTGTCTTCCCCGCTTCTTAACGATTTTCGTCCAGGGCGGTTTGCCTAGCTTCGTGTCATTGTCCAGATGCCGGTGCAGAGCGTGTCATTGACGGACCAGACGCCGCTGATTTCGGTGAAATTGGCATTGGGCTCCGCAACGTAAAGGTCGATGCGTTCGTCCGTGTCGCGATAGAAACGCATACGCCCGTCCGGCGCCACAATCGCAGCCAGGATCATCGTGCCGCCGCTGACGAACAGATGCGCGACACCGTCTTGAATGCGCGCCGTTACCCGCGACGGCCGGCACGACGTTCCCCCCGTCATGACCAGACGTTCGCCCGCCCAATCGCCGTCCAGACTGGTATTCGCATCTTCCGGCGGGTCCGGGGCGAATTGGACAACACACCCCCCGAGAAGGGCCAGGAACGCAACAATCACCAAAACCTTCATCGACACCCCCAATTCGCAGAATCGAAACATTGCCCCCTTTCAGATGGGGAACCTTCCACAAATTTCGACGGAGAATGCTATGAACCGCGTCCTTAGGGCAGTATGGTCGACTGCCGATACGTTGGCTCACCATAGTTGGGGATGGTTCTGAGGAGGAAAATTCAGATGTTTCGAACATGTTTAACAGCACTCGCGCTGGTTGCCTTCGGCGCGACATCCGCCCAGGCGGATGAAGTATGGTATTCCGACATCGCGGGCGAAGTCGTCTATGAACAGGATATGGGGCCAATCGCAATCCTGTCCTTTGACGGCGACCGGGGGCGCGGTCATTTTTACATCGATGGACTTGGCGGGAACTATACCAATCGCGGTACCTTCAGCGGCTATTGGATCGACCCGTCCAGCAGCGACAGTTGCGGCGGCAACCTTCAGGGACCCGACGGCGTTTCCGGTAATTATTGGGGGCAATTAATCGTCTATTTCGACAATCCGGGCTTCCCGTCCGGATGGTCGATGGATGTCGGGGAATGTTTCGGCCCGGCCACCATACCGGTCCGCGCCAATCCCCGATAAACCACCCACTAGATCGTTAGATGCAACAGATCACATCCGCCTTCCGCGGGTGTGATCCGCGCCTGCTTTTCGGCCGGAAGCGCGAAACCCGCCCCCGGCGTGAAATCCGTCCCACCCAGATCCCCCACGGATAACGAGCCGTTCCCCGCCAGACAATAGAGATAAGTGAACTCGCGAGCGCCCGCGACCGGCAACGGATTGCAGACATCGGTTTTCATTCGGGTAAGCCCCGCAAATCCCTTTGTCGCGGCCGTCATGCCAAGGTCGCATTCGGACCATCCGTTCGCGGCAGCAAGCGGACGCCAGACCGCAGCTGTTGCGACATGACGCAGGAAAAGCTGTCCACCAAAATCCCGATCCCGCACAACCCTTCCGGTCGGAAGATCGATTTCGTGTTCCACCAGGGTGGGATGTTCGGCAGGGCACCCGATTTCCAACACCTCAAGCCCGTCCGACGATTCCAGCACACGGTGGCGGATTTCCGGCGGCTGAAGGACACAGTCGCCGGCTTCCATTACGAAAGGTTTGCCCTGATCCTCATAGACGACGCGGACCCAGCCCTTCAGGCAATAAATCATCTGAAACCGGACCTGATGATAGTGCACATAGTCAGGGACCGGCCCGCCATCCGGGATTCGGATATGCGACACGATGAAGTGTCCGCCCCACCGGCCGGGAAGCATGTCGCGATATTGCATGCCCGCCCTGCCTTGCTGCCAGTCATCCGGTCCCGCTGCGGCCGCCGTGAACAGGACTTCCGGCTTGGCCGGGGGCAGGACCGGTTGCGCCGACGGCCCATCGTCCCGTAACGACAGGCGCCCCGGATCCCCATCCCGTCCAATTTCCAGGCGGATTCTGGTCCCATCCCCCGTAAGCAGAGCGGAGCGCGGGGCATCCGCCGGATAGATCGTTTGCAGTTTGAAGCCCAAACGGTCGATGAAATAGGACGCCGTTTTTTGAATGTCCTGCGTCGGCAGGACCAGTTCGGCATTTTCGATATCGGTCATGGCCGCGAACTCCCTGATCGCACGCACGCTATCCGGTTCGCCGCAGCGTCGAAAGGCTATCCTTTTCTTTTCACGCCGCAATGCGCTAAACCGGCATTCTGTTACCATGGGAACCGGACGGCGGTAATACGTGGCCCAAACAAGCACTTCCGACAAGCGCGCGGGACTGGAACGCGACAAAGCGAAAGACCTGCGCCCCCTTCGCCGGGCGGCTGGCTTCCTGCGACCCTATCGCTTACGCGTTTTCTTCGCCCTGGTGGCGCTTACGATTACGGCGACCACCGTCCTTGCCATGGGTCAGGGGCTGCGCATTCTGATCGACGCCGGTTTCACCGCCGGCGACCCCGGCGCACTGGACCGTGCGGTCCTGTTTCTTCTTGTTCTGGCGGTCGTCATGGCCGTCGGGACGTTCTGCCGTTTCTACATGGTGACGTGGTTGGGGGAACGGGTGGTCGCCGACATTCGCAACGCCGTTTTCGACCGCGTCCTGCGACTTGACCCCGCTTTTTTTGAAGTTACGAAAACCGGGGAAATCATGTCCCGGCTGACCACGGACACGACGCTGCTTCAGTCCATCATCGGCTCCAGCGCTTCCATGGCGCTGCGCAATGTCCTGATCATGATCGGCGGCGTGATCATGATGACCGTGACCAACCCGAAGCTGACGGGACTTGTCCTTCTGGTCGTCCCGTTGGTGGTGTTGCCGATCCTGATCCTGGGCCGGCGCGTGCGGAAACTGTCCCGCGCCAGCCAGGACCGCGTCGCCGATGTCGGGTCCTATGCCGAAGAAAATCTGAACGCGATCAAGACCGTTCAGGCCTATACCCACGAAGACATCGACCGGGCCCGTTTCTCGGACGAGGTACAGGATGCGTTTTCTGTCGCCCTTCAGCGAACGCGTATTCGCGGTATCCTGACAGCGGTCGGCATTCTGCTGGTCTTCTCAGCCGTTGGCGTCATCCTGTGGGTTGGCGGGAACGACGTCATGGCCGGCACGATCACCGGGGGCGAACTGACCGCCTTCGTCTTCTACGCAACGATGGTGGCGTTTTCATTCGGCATCATATCCGAAGTCTATGGCGAACTGCTGCGCGCCGCAGGGGCCACCGAACGGCTGATCGAATTGCTGGAAGCGGAACCAAACCTGACTTTTTCGGAAAACCCGGTCCCCCTGCCGCAACCGATCGAGGGACGCATAGAATTCGATGCCGTTACCTTCCGGTACCCGTCCCGGCCCGACATGCCGACGCTGGACGATTTCAGCCTGACCGTCGCGCCGGGGGAAACCGTGGCCCTGGTGGGGCCGTCCGGTGCCGGAAAGTCCACCGTCTTTCAGCTTCTGCTTCGATTCTACGACCCCGACATCGGGGCCATACGGCTGGATGGGGTGGACCTGAAATCCGCCGACCCGGCCGATTTCCGCCGCCAAATCGCACTGGTGCCCCAGGACCCGGTTATTTTCGGAAAGGATGTGTACGCGAACATCCGATATGGCCGGATTGAAGCCACTGACGCAGAGGTCGAAGCCGCCGCCCGCGATGCCGCAGCGACTGAATTCGTCGAAGCCCTGCCGAACGGGTTCGAAACCTATCTGGGGGAAAAGGGCGTGCGCCTGTCGGGGGGACAGCGCCAGCGTATTTCAATTGCGCGTGCCATTCTGCGGGATCCGCCGATCCTGCTTCTGGATGAGGCAACAAGTGCCCTGGACTCAGAAAACGAAAGGCTGGTTCAGACGGCACTTGACCGGCTGATGAAGGACCGCACCACGATCATCATCGCGCACAGGCTGTCCACCGTGGTGAACGCGGACCGGATTGCTGTGATGGATCGCGGGCGCATTGTTGCGACCGGCACGCACAAGGAACTCATGGCAAACGACCCGCTTTACGCGCGGCTTGCCAATCTGCAGTTCAACGAACCCGGTCCGACGGAAATGAACACCGCCGCGGAATAGGGCACGCCCCGCGGATCAGGCCACCGCCGCCGCGCGTCCGTCCAGTCCGGTGCCACCATAGATCCATTGCAGTTCATCGTACCAGTCGTCGGGGCTTTTCGCCTGCATAATGGCATTTCGCAACTGGGCGTGCGCACCGGCCGGATGATAGATATGGTCGCCGATCTGTCGGGACTGCAGCTGTACGCGTGCGGTCCGCACCAGACGGCGAGACTGATAGTCCGGAAAGGCTGCGATGGCATCGCCATCATGGTCGGCCATGACAGCGGACAGGCACACCGCGTCTTCCATCGCCATACAGGCGCCCTGGGCGAAATACTGCATCATCGGGTGGGCCGCATCCCCAAGCAAAGCCACCCGCCCGTCGACCCAGTTTTCGACAGGATCCCGGTCGCAAAGGACCCAAAGCTTCCAGTCGTTGCCATAATCGATGATCTGACGGGCGCGGTCATGCACATGTTCAAACCCGCGGCGCACCTCTTCCTTGTCCACCGGCATTCCAGCAACCGGTTCCGGTGCATCATTGTGATAGGTGACGACGAGGTTGAACGCCTTCCAGTCGGAAAGCGGATAATGGACGATATGGCATTTCGGTCCCGCCCAAAGGGTGGCCGCATTCCAGCGCAGATCTTCCGGCATCAGTTCTGTCGGGATGACAGACCGATAGGTCGTGTGCCCTGACACACGTGGGGGCCCGTCGCCCACAACCCGCTTGCGGATATTCGACCATAGACCATCCGCCCCGATCAAAGCGGCACCGTCAATGCGTTCCCCGTCCGCAAGCCTAACCGTTACGCCATCGCCGGTCTGGTCATAGTCGATAACTTCGGAACTGGTGCGCAGGTCGATCAGGTCATGCGACTCGCACCCTTTCAGCAGCACGCCATGCAGGTCACCGCGATGAATGACGGCGTAGGGATTTCCGAACCGCGTGCGAAACGCATCATCCAGGGGAATACGACAGATTTCCTCGGCGCTTAACGCATCCATCAGACGCAGACTGTCGACATAGATCGCCATGGACCGGGCGGCATCACCGACCCCCAGATAGTCGAATGCATGAAACGCGTTGGGGCCAAGCTGGATGCCGGCGCCGATTTCACCGAATCGCGATGCTTTTTCCATAACCAGAGACGCATATCCCTGCTGCGCCAGACCAAGCGCTGTCGCCAAACCGCCAATGCCGCCACCGGCGATCAAAAACCCTTGTTTCATGCACAACCCCTGATTCCAGAACCAACCCGACGGCACAGTCTAGGTCACGCGATCCAAAGCGATCAAGCAGGCGCCGAAAAGGGTAGCGAGCATGAGGTGCCTGGGTAAGCGGGAACCCATATTTTATGACGGTTGCGTGAAGATTGGCCCAAAACCTGCCATATTTACCAAATAGCATGGAAAACACGGAATCTTCAGTCACCCATAAGTTGCGAAGCGTCCGAATTAGTGGCACACTTCGGGTTGGTGGGTTGAGGGTCAGGCGTCAGGTCTGTGATTTTGCGTTTTCCCTATATTTTTGACGTTGTTTTTTCGGCGTAAGAAGACAGGAAATTTATGTCGGCTACGACCGCAACTTTGATCGGGGCAGACCTCGCCAGCATACTCACCGGCGAACGGGCATTTGCATCCACCGACCTGAAGGAACTGATCGTCGAACTGTCCGACGATGTGTCCGCGGACGCGCTTTCCGATCTACAGGATAAGCTGGGCTTCACGGTCGCCAGCGGTGCCGGGTCGACCTTTCAGCTTTGGGCCGGAATGGATGACCCTGTCACGGCGGCAACAGCCATTGCGGCCATCCCCGGCGTCAAGTTTCTGGACCTCAACATGGCGCTGGGCGGCAATCTGGGAGCGATCGAAAGCGTCATCCCCGCCATCGTCGACGATGCGGGTGCGCCGGTCGAAGCCGGCGCGCCGGGCGCGGACCTTACCTCCAACGACCCGTACCGCAATTCCCTTTATGGTCTGGACAAGATTGACGCGCATGAGGCGTGGGACACGACGACCGGCAGTGCCGACATCGTCATTGGCGTCATCGATACCGGGATCGACGTCAACCATGCGGACCTGAACGACAATCTGTGGGTTAACACGGATGAAATCTGGGGCGACGGCATCGACAATGACGGCAACGGCTATGTCGATGACTATTACGGCTACGACTTCGTCCGCAATGCCGGGATCGGTCCCGGTTATGCCTATGACGATGAACACGGCCACGGCACCCATGTCGCCGGCACCATCGCGGCGGAGGGGAACAACGGCATCGGCGTCAGCGGCGTCGCCTGGGAGGCGAGCCTTATGGCGCTCAAATTCCTCGGCGCCAACGGCTATGGTTCGACCTACAACGCGACACGTGCGGTGCGCTATGCCACCGACAATGGCGCGCACCTGACGAACAACAGCTGGGGCGGCGGGGGATACAGTTCATCCCTCTACAGCGCGATCAGCGCGGCCCGGTCGGCGGGGGTCCTGTTCGTCGCTGCGGCGGGGAACGATTCCTACAACAACGATTCCTGGGCGCATTACCCGGCCAGTTATTCGCTGAACAACGTCATTTCGGTCGCGTCGCTTACCTCTTCGGATTCCCGTTCCTGGTTCTCAAACTATGGCGCGACATCGGTCGACATCGGTGCGCCGGGGTCCAGCATCCTATCGACCTACCGCGGCGGGGGCTATGCGACCCTGTCCGGCACGTCCATGGCGACGCCCCATGTCGCGGGCGCGATCGCGCTGATGCTGTCGAAGAACCCGAACCTGACCTATTCGGAAGTGATCGATACGCTGTATGCGACCGGCGATTCGGTCAGCAGCCTGTCCGGCATCACGGTGACCGGCAAACGTATCAATGTGAACAATGCGCTGGCCGCGATCGACGACCCGGCGGCCCCTGTCTCGGACATCATCCTGTCGTCTTACGATTTCGACGAAAATGTTGCCGGGGCGCGGATCGGGACAATCACGGCGGCCGGTGGCGTCGGCGACGTCACATTCAGCATTTCCGCCGACCCGCACGGAATTTTCACAATCCGCGACGGGAACGAACTGGGGCTGCGTGACGGCAACAGCGTCAACCACGAGGGGCTGTCCAGCGTCATCGTCCAGCTGCGCGCGACTGACAGCGACAGCAACACCTATACCGAGACGATGACGATCTCGGTCAATGATGTGAACGAGGCGCCGACGGGCATCACCGGCGCCCTTCTGGGCAGCATCCAGGAAAATTTGGCCGGCGGCACGGTTATGGGTACCCTGACGGCGACCGGCGACCCGGACGAGGGGGAGAGCTTTTCCTATTCCCTCGTCGGCGATCCCGGTGGCAGCTTCGCGGTCGATGCCGCAACCGGCGTCGTCAGCATCACGGCCGATCTGGATTTCGAAACGGCGCAAAGCCATGTCCTGACCCTGCGCGCGACGGACAGCGGCGGCCTGACGATGGACCGCACCCACACGCTTCAGGTGACGGATGGGAACGACGCGCCGGAACTCCTGGTCAGCAGCATCGTCCTGCCGGAAGACTATGTTGCCAGCGCACAGTTGACGGCGTTTGACCTGAACGGTGATGCCTTCGACTTCGCCCTTTCCGGAAATGCAGGCCACGGCACTGTCACGCTGGATGCGGACGGCAATTTCACCTATACGCCCGACGCCGACTATGCCGGGTCGGATTCCTTTACCGTCACACTGAGCGACGGCGAGGACAGCCATGATGCTGTCGTCGACGTGACGGTCACACAGGTGCCGGACGAACCTGGGTTTGTGGAAAAGACCGGTGAAACGGATCTTCTGCCAAATTCGTCGAGCCACCAGTTCCGCGCTGGTCTCTTTGCCAATGAAAACGGCACCTTCACGCTCTATTGGCGGGACAACGCCAACGGTCCGCTGTATGCGGACGTGGTCAACGCGAATGGAAACCGCGTCGGTAGCAGCCGTCTCGTCATGGACCGCAACGGTGCCGTAGAGAACCTGGAAGTTCATGGCCTTCCGGACGGCGGGTCCGTGCTGTTCTGGCATGAAAGGCGTGGTTTCAGCGATTCGGATGGAAACTGGCAGAGGACGTCGATCCGTTATGTCCAGTACCAGGACGCGAATGGAAATCCGACGGGCGCCCCATTCGAAGTGACCAACGGTTACGACTACCACAACGTGCATCTTTCGGTTCTATCTGATGGCAGTGTGGTTATTGGTGCGTCAGAATACTCTCAAATCCCGCAGCCGCCGCCCGATCCACCCAATCCGGGATTTACGGCCTTTAGTCAGCAGTTTTCCAGCGACGGAGCGCCTCTAGGGGAGCGGGTTTACAACACTCTGCCCGCAGATGTGGATCAGCAATTTGTTACCAACGTCGTCGGGCTTGCAAATGGCGGGCACGTTATGACGTGGGAAGACAGCCGCCCGTATCCATACAATGATAGTACGGTCAATTTCCAAATTTACAGCTCGGATGGCGAGCCGGTTGGAGGGTTCGTCTCGCTCAATGACGAAGTTCAATGGGATTTGGACAAGTACGAAATCTTGGCACTGCCTGACGGAGGCTTTTCCGTCTTCTTTGAGCGCCGGACGAGTGACAGCGCCACCCTATACCTTCAGAAGTTCGATGCCACAGGCAATCTCACTGGTCCTGAGACGGTGGTGATGGAAAACAGTGGGGGCGAAGGACTGCAGGTTCTCCCTACTCCGAATGGTGGATACACCATCAGCCGATTCAGCGGTCCATACGGCGAAGAAACAGCTTATATTCAGAATGTTGACGCAGATGGGCAGCCGGTGGGCGAGCTTCATACGCTGGGCGTTTTTCACAGTGGCATGGCGCCGCTTCTGGCATCGCTTCCAGACGGAACAACCCTCGCATTCTGGTCGGAAACGCGGGAGGGAGCCAACGTCAGCCATCCACAGTATGCGATCTTTGGGTTTGAGTCAGAAAATGCGGAACCCATCAGCGGCGATGCAGATGCCGAAATACTTTTCGCCGGGGACGAAGGGGGACGTGTCCTGGGCAACGGCGGCGACGATACGCTGGTCGGTGGCGACGGAAACGACACGCTGGTGGGTGGTGACGGAAACGACACCCTTATCGGCGGCCGCGGATACAACCTTCTGACGGGCGGAGCTGGCGACGACACATTGGTCGGCGGCACGGGATTCTACGAAACAGCGCGGTTCTCCGGAAACATTGAAGACTACGTAATTTCCAGAACCAGCGCTGGCACATTGGTGATAACCGATACGCAAGCTGGCCGCGACGGAAGCGATACGCTGACCGACATGGACGTCGCATCCTTCTCCAACGGAACCCTGGACCTAAGACAAGACGTGTCGATCCGGGTAACCGGCGGACAAATTCATGAAAATGCCGATGCCGGCACGGTCGCGGGAACCGTTTCCCTGATCACCCTGCTCGATGAAGATTTTACGCTGAGCATGGACGACGACCACGGCGGTCTTTTCCAGTTCGACGCGGCAACCGGCATCATTACCGCGACACAAAGCTTGGATTATGAGGAAACGCCGACCTACTCCGTGACCTTAACTGCCACGGGCGACCAAGGTACGGAAGCGTCGTATTCGACAAACATTAATGTCCTTAACGTTAACGAAGCACCGGTCAATCTGGCCGATACGAGTTTCAACGTCGCGGAGAATTCCGTGGCGGGCACGGTCATCGGCACGCTGGACGTCAACGACCCCGATGCCGGTGACAGCCACAGCTTCCAGCTAACGGACGATGCGGGCGGGCGATTCAACATCGACGCGGCAACAGGCGCGATCAGCGTTTCCGGCGCCCTGGATTATGAGGCGTCGGACAGCCATACGGTCACGGTGCAGGGCACCGACCAGGGCGGTCTGTCCAATTCCTGGGATGTCACGATTTCAGTGACGGATGAGAATGAGGCGCCGGGGAATTTCAACATTCCGGCCATCACCGTAAGCGAGGCCAGCCCGATAGGTCAGTCCATCGGTACGATTTCCGCCGATGACCCCGATGGAGATGTTGTCACCTTCAGCCTGGTCGACGATGCGGGCGGACGGTTTGCCATAGATGCACAGACGGGTGAAGTGCGTATAGGTGCTTCTCTGGATTTCGAGTCACAAGACAGCCACACGATCACTGTAAGGGCAACGGACGAACACGGTGCAACAAGCGATGTCACGGCGACAATTTCTGTAACAGATGCGAATGATGCGCCAATCGCTCAGCCGGATGCCGCGCTGACCTTGGAAGAACAGCCTCTCACATTGAGTGCGTCTTCGATTCTCACCAACGATTTCGACCAGGACGGAAATTTATTGACCGTCACGGCAGTCGGGAACGCAGTGAACGGCAGCGTCGTCCTGAATGCGGATGATCAAATAGTTTTCACCCCGAACGAGGAAACGGTAGGCGCTGCTTCGTTCGAATACACGGTTTCCGACGGTCGGGGTGGCACCGACACAGGGACTGTCAGCCTGACGATTGAAGCACAGGTCGTAGAGGCCGAGGGCGGCGACTCGGACGATGAAATGACGGGTATGTCGGGATCGGACACGCTTTCCGGCGGCGCGGGCAACGATATCCTGATGGGGCGGCGCGGGGACGACATGCTGCAAGGCGGGGGCGGCAACGACGTCTATGTCTTCCGCGCCGGCGACGGCAATGACACGATCGTCGATACCGGTGTGGAAACCGTCACCGGCACCCGCCAGGTCCCCTATAATTACACGACGTCGGAATGGTATTGGGTCAGCGGGGAAAACGCCCATTGGGCCCGGCGGACGGTCACCAAGACAGCCTACAAGACCGTCGAATACGAATATGAGGTCGAAGGAGACGGCGGCGACGACACGCTGCAGTTCGGGGCCGGCATTGCCCTGGCCGATCTGTCGGCATCGGTGGAAGGAAACGACCTGATCCTGAGCGTCGGCGGCGCGGGTGCCTCCGGCGGGCCTGGCCTGTCGGCGGCGGGTGACAGCATTCGCCTTCGCGATTGGTTCAGCGGCGACGGCCGGGTCGAAAACTTCACGTTCGAGGATGCGGCGGGAACGACCCTGTCCGCGACCGACATCCTGTCCCGTTTCGGGGGCAGCGGCGACGATACGATCACCTGGACGGAAAGCAGCATTTCGCTGGATGGCGGGGCCGGCAACGACACGCTGACCACCGGTGACTTCGACGACACGCTGACAGGCGGTGCGGGCGACGACGTACTGACCGGCGGCGGCGGCAATGACGAAGCGGTCTATACCGGGCGACTGGAAGACTACACCATCGACCTGTCCCAGGCACAGGCGGGAACATTCGGCATCACCGACAATCGGGGGACCGATGGAACGGACCAACTGATCGGAATTGAAACGATTCGGTTCAGCGACGGCACGCTGGGACTGACGGGGGATAATATCGCGCCCTTTGCCCGCGACGATTCCGCAACAACGGACGAGGATGTCGCCCTGACCCTGACAGCGGGGGATGTGACCGGCAACGACATTTCCCTGGACGGGGATGCGGTGTCCATCACTGCGGTCGGTGCCGCGGTGAATGGCAGTGTGGCGCTGATCGGCGGCGAAATCGTCTTCACCCCGGATGCCAACCACAATGGCGTGGGGTCCTTCACCTATACTGTCGCAGACCCGGCCGGTGCCAGTTCAAGCGCCACCGTGGCCGTCACGATCGACCCGGTGAATGACGCACCGACCCTGGGCGCGGACAGCGCGTCCGGTCAGGAAGACAGCGCGCTCACCCTAGCGGTCAGCGATCTTCTGTCGAACGACAGCGACATTGACGGTGACGCACTGACGGTCACGACCGTCGGCAGTGCGGTGAACGGGTCGGTCGTCCTGGACGGGTCCGGCAATGCCGTGTTCACGCCGGATGCGGATCATACGGGCGCGGCTTCCTTCAACTATGTTGTGACAGACGGCGCTGGCGGATCGTCTATCCAGAGCGTGTCGCTAAACTTCGCCAATATCAACGACGCCCCGACGGATGCGGACTTGTCCGTAACGGAAGTTTCCGAAGCGGCGGGCATCGGGACCGTGGTCGGCACAGTCGGCGTTACCGACATCGACCCGGGCGACAGCCACACTTTCAGCCTGACTGACAATGCGGGCGGGCGCTTTGCGATCGATGCTGCAACAGGTGTTGTCAGCGTTGCGGCCGCCTTGGACCATGAAGCCAATGGCTCCCACTCCGTTACGGTTCAGGTAACCGATTCCGGCGGCGAAACATATGAAGAAGCTTTCACGATCGATGTCCTGGATGCCAACGAAGCCCCGGTTCAGGCCGATGTCGGCGCACTCAGCATTTCTGAAAATGCGGCAACCGGGGCGGTTCTTGCCACTGTCGGTGCGACGGACGTCGACGATGGTGACAGCACCACCTTCAGCCTGACCGACGATGCGGGCGGTCTGTTCGGGATCGATTCATCGACCGGGGTGATCACGCTTTCCGGCGCGCTGGATTACGAAACGGCGACATCCCACGAAATTTCCATCCGCGTCACGGACTCGGGCGGACTGTTCGCGGACCAGACGGCGACGGTCGCCGTCCAGGACGGAAATGACGCACCGGTCGCCGAAGACGGCGCACTTATCATTCGCGCTGGCGCAACGGGATCGTTTTCGGTTGGCGCAACCGACCCCAACGGCGATGCGATTACATTCGGAAGCGCCACCGCATCGGACGGAAACGCATCCATCAGCGCCGATGGCACGCTGACCTATACGGCCGGTGCGGACAGCGGGCGCGATACAATCGGCTTCACAGCCACGGACACGGGCGGATTGTCCGACAGCGGATCCATCGATGTCAGCATTGTCGGGACAGGCACCGACCTTGCAGGAACATCGGGGGATGACCTGATTGTCGGCGGCGCCGGTTCCGACCGGGTCGTGTTCAGTGGCGACCAAGGCGACTATCAGATATCGCAAGACGGGGATGCGCTGGTCGTTTCCGACCAGACGGCGGGCCGCGACGGGACCGACACCGTGCGTGCGGCCGAAGAACTGGTCTTTGCGGACGGAACGCTTGCGGTCGATGGTGGCGTCATTCTTCTGGCGGACGGGCTTTCGGTCGCGGAGAACACAGCCAATGGCGGGTCGGTCGGATCCGTCTCACTTCTGAATTTTACCGGCGGCGCGGTTTCGCTGGCACTGCTGGATAATGCCGGTGGACGCTTCGACATTGATGCGCTGAGCGGCAGCCTGACCGTCGCCGGGTCCCTGGACCACGAAGATGCGGCATCCCACAGCGTCACCATCGGCATATTCGATGCGGACGGCGGGGAACTCGCGCGACGGGCGGTCGACATCTCAGTCGCCGATGTGAACGAGGCACCGGAAGGCGCGGCATTGAGCAACGCACAGGTTGCCGAAGACGCGGCGGTCGGCGCGGTTGTCGGGACGGTAAATGTGACCGACCCAGATGCCGGCGATTCCCATACTTTCACGCTCAGCAACAATACGGGTGGACGGTTTGCAATCGATGCCGCGACCGGGGTCGTCACGGTGGCGGCCGCGCTGGACTATGAAACCGCGACATCGCACGAAGTCACGATCACCGGAACCGATACGGGCGGCCTGAAGCAAAGTTGGACGCACACGATCACATTGTCCGACGTGAACGAAGCGCCCGATACAATTGCTGCGGACATGACGGCGGGCATTCTGGAATCCGCAGTTGCAGGTGCAGTCGTCGGCACGATCAGCGCGACAGACCCCGATTCCGGGGACGACATTACCTATTCGCTGACGGACGACGCGAACGGCCTGTTTACCATTGACGGCGCAAGCGGCGTGATCACGCTTGCCGGTGCGTTGGACCATGAGACGGCGGCTTCTCATACGCTTGGCGTACGCGCGACCGACGTGTCGGGCCTTCTGATCGACACAACGGCGACCGTTGCCGTTGGCAATGTGGATGAAGCGCCGATCGCAGCCGCCGACACGCTTTCGACCAGCGAAGAAACGGACCTGCGCATCGACGTCACGCAGCTGCTGGCGAATGATGCCGACCCGGAAGGCGGTGCACTGACCCTGATCGGCGTTTCCAACGCCCTGAACGGGACGGTCGAAATCGAAGATGGCGGTCTGATCCTGTTCCGGCCAGACGCGGTTTTCACGGGTACGGCCAGCTTCGACTATACGGTGCGCGATGCCGGCGGAAACCAGGTGACCGAAAGCGTCACCGTCGATGTCACGGAACTGCAGCGCCAGTTGGTCGGCGGGGACGGTGACGACGTCCTGAACGGCGGGTCAGGCGACGACACAATGGAAGGTGGCGGCGGTGCGGATACCCTGTATGGTCGTCGCGGGTCAGACAGTCTGGCCGGCGGGACCGGCAACGACGTCTACCGCTTCCAGCGCGGCGACGGCAGCGACACGATCGACGAATACATGGTGGAGACGGTCACCGGAACCCGCATGGATCCCTATAACTACCAGGCCACGGAATGGTACTGGATCAGCGGGGAGAATGCGCGCTGGGCATCGCGCACGGTGACCCGCACTGCTTACCGTGCCGTCGACTACGAATACCAGACACAGGCCGACGGCGGCACGGACCGGATTCACTTCGGCCTTGGTATAGCGGCAGCGGACCTGTCCGCGCGATTCGATGGCAATGATCTGGTGCTGTCCATTGCCTCGGCGGGCGGGGCGGGTGCCGCATCCGGCGATGAAATTCGCATCACCGAATGGATGAATGACCTAAGCCGCATCGAAGAAATCACGTTCGAAGGCGCGCCGGGCACCACCCTTACGGTCGGCGACATGATCGGCCTGACCGCAACCGACGGCGACGACACAATAGACTGGACGGAAACGGCACTTACCGTAGATACCGGCGATGGGAACGATGCCGTCGACAGCGGCGCGTTCGATGATGTGATTAGCGGCGGCGCCGGCAGCGACGCCATATCCTCAGGGGCCGGGGACGACATCCTGACCGGGGGCACAGGTGACGACACGCTGGATGGCGGTGCAGGGTTCGATGCCGCCGTCTTCTCCGGCAGCCTGGAAGACTATCGCCTGAATTTCCTCAGCACGACCCAACTGACGGTGTCCGATCTGGTAGGCACGGACGGCACCGACATGCTGTTCAATGTGGAGGAACTCCGCTTCGGCGACGGGACCCTGGCATTGGCTGGCGGGAACATCGCGACGTTTGTTCGCAACGATACGTTCACGACGACCGAAGACAGCATTGTGACCCTTTCACCGGGCGACCTGACAGGAAACGACCTGTCGCTGGACGGTGACCCGATCAACCTGACCAGCGTGTCCAATGCGGTGAACGGGGCTGTTTCCCTGGTCGGCGGAAACATCATTTTCGTCCCGAATGCGGAGTTCGCCGGGGCCGCATCCTTCAACTACACGGTGGATGACGGGCGCGGCGGCATTTCGACGGGCCGTGCGACGGTCAACGTCCAGGCCGCGGACGATGCGTCGACAGGGCTTACGCTTTCCGGGGGTGCGGTCCTGGAAAACCTTGCCGCGGGTGCAATCGTCGGGACAGTCACCGCCCAAGACCCGGATATTGGCGACACGCACAGCTATGCGCTGCTGACTCACACCGACCTGTTTGCGGTTGATACCGTAACGGGCCAGATTACGACCCGCGATTCCCTGGACCACGAAGCCGCGGATGCCTACACGCTGTCGATTCGGGCCACTGGCGCGGATGGGCTGTCGGCTGACCATACGGTTACGGTATCGGTGTCGGACCAGAACGAAACACCGACCGCAATCGCCTTGACCGCGCTGACGGTCGCGGAAAACAGTGCCGCCGGCACCGCCGTCGGCACCGCCAGCGCGACCGACGTCGATGCGGGCGACATCCATACATATTCTTTGACGGACGACGCTGGTGGCCTGTTCACCATTGATCAGGCGACCGGCGTCATTCAGGCGAACGGCTCCCTGGACCACGAACAGGCCGGCAGCCACACGATCACGGTTCAGGCTACGGACAGCGGCGGCCTTTCGACACAAGAGACCGCGACAATCACGATTTCCGACGTGAACGAGGCGCCGGTGACCGCTGCCGATACCGGCACGACACAGGAAGATACTGCCGTCACGCTGGCGGCAAGTGCACTGCTGGCAAATGACAGCGACCCGGAATCGGACGCGCTACAGATCGCTGCGATTTTGACCGTGGCAGGCGGGGTCGCCGCCGTAGACCCGTCGGGCGATATCGTCTTCACACCGGATGAGAATTTCCACGGCGATGCCAGCATCGAATATCAGGTTCAGGATTCCGCAGGAAACTTGACCACATCACGCGTCGACGTCGCGGTCGCTTCGGTCAATGACGCCCCAGATGCCCGTGATGACAACGACTCCACCGCGGAGAATGAGGCAATAATCATCAGCACCGCGGCCCTTCTTGCGAACGACAGCGATGTCGAAGGCGACGCGTTGAGCGTAACCGCGGTTTCCAATGCAGCCGGCGGGACAGCGGTATTCGACGCCTTGGCGCAAACCGTCCTTTTCACGCCCACCAGCGGATTCACAGGTGATGCCAGCTTCGATTACACGGTGACCGACGCGAATGGTGGTGCCAGTACCGCGACAGTGACCGTTGCGATCGGGGCGGTCGACCAGACCCTGACCGGCACAGCGGGTGACGACACAATTACCGGTGCAAGCGGCAATGACACGCTGTACGGCCTTGCCGGGGCGGACACGCTTCGTGGCGGGCGAGGTACCGACATGATGGAAGGCGGTGCCGGGAACGACCTGTATCAGTTCAATCTGGGTGATGGGTCCGACACGGTCATCGACCATTCCCAGACGACCGCGACCACCACGCGCACCGTCAGCTATACCTACAACGTGCCCTACACGGTCACGTATTTCGACGGCGAGTTCTTCCGGACCCGCACGCTATACCGGGCTGTGACCGGTACACGGGAAGAAACCACGACCGAAATCGTGGACGACAATGCCGGGGACGATGCGCTGATGTTCGGCGCGGGGATCGATTCATCGGACCTGGTATTCTCCATGGATGGGAACGACCTGGTCGTTCAGGTTGGCGGCGGGGCAACCGATCAGGTACGCCTGACGGAATGGACCGACACCAACCGCCGGGTCGAGGAAATCAGGTTTACGGACAGTGCGACCGTCCTGAATGCGGCGATGATCGAAACCATGATTGCCAACGGCGGCAGCGCCCTTGCCACGGTTGGGGATGGTCCATCCGCTGGCGGTAGTTCCGGCGGGGACGGTATCGCAAACGCCCTGAAACTTGCTTCGGCAATGGCAACGTCCGGCGGCGACAGCGATTCCGGGACCGGCATGGTGGAAGAGGACGAAAACCCGTTCGGACCGCTGGCTGGGTCGCTGGGTTAGCGGACGCACGCCGGCGCCGTTACCTCTTTCCCCTTCTATTAATTCACCTTTCATGCTCAACCGGCTATAAGATTGGACGGAAAGACTGGGCGGATTGGAGTATCGGCACGAATGTCTGAAACGTCGGAACCTGCCCTGCCGCAGGCGGCTGAAAGGGAGTTCGAAGATACCGGCGCACTGTGTCTGGTAACGCTTCTTCGGTTCCTGGACATGCCGGGCGACGTTCAGCAGCTTCGTCATCAATATGCCGAGCCGGGTCAGACCATGTCCGCCGAGACGCTGGTCCGGGCCGCAAGACGCCTTTCACTGAAATCCCGAGTAGTCGGGTCCCAATGGGGCAAGCTTGAAAAAACACCGATGCCCGCCATTGCCGAACTGAAGTCCGGCGAGTTCGTCCTGATCGGCGGCATGCGGGACGGCAATATGCTGGTTCAGGACCCGCGGGACGGCAAACTTACCAGCCAGAGCCGTGAGGAGTTCGAAAGCGCATGGTCCGGCCGGCTGATCCTGGTCACGCGCCGCACGAAGATGCTGGGCAAAGGATCGAAGTTTGACATTTCCTGGTTCATCCCGGCAATCCTGAAATACAAACGCCTGTTCATCGAAGTTCTGATTGCATCCTTCTTTCTGCAAGTCTTCGCGCTTGTCTCCCCCCTGTTTTTCCAGGTGGTGATCGACAAGGTCCTGGTACATCGCGGGCTGACGACGCTGGACGTCCTGATTTTCGGTTTGATTGTTGTTTCCATATTCGAAGTGCTGATGGGCGCCCTTCGGACCTATATTTTTTCGCACACCACAAACCGGATAGATGTCGAACTGGGAAGCCAGCTTTATCGGCATCTATTGGCTTTGCCGCTCAGTTATTTCGAAAGCCGTCAGGTCGGACAGTCCGTTGCCCGAGTGCGCGAGCTTGAGAATATCCGCAATTTCATCACCGGGTCCGGACTGACGTTGGTGATGGACCTGTTCTTTACGGTGATCTTCTTCGCGGTCATGTGGCATTTCAGCCCACTTCTGACGATGATCGTGCTGGGGTCGATCCCGTTCTATGTCCTGATCGCCTTTTTTGTGACGCCCATACTGCGGGCCCGGCTTGAGGAGAAATTCCAGCGCGGCGCGCAAAACCAGGCCTTTCTGGTGGAAAGCGTGACCGGCGTGGAAACCATGAAGGCCCTGTCGGTCGAACCCCAGTCCCAACGTCGGTGGGAAGAACAACTTGCAGGCTATGTACAGTCATCGTTCAAGACGATGCAGCTTGGAAACGTCGCCGGCCAGTCGACGCAGTTGATCAGCAAGGTCACGATGGCGCTGACCCTTTATTTCGGTGCAACGGCCGTCATTGCCGGTGACCTGACCGTTGGCCAGTTGGTGGCATTCAACATGCTGTCCGGCCGGGTGACGGGACCAATCCTGCGGCTGGCACAGCTGTGGAACGATTTTCAACAGGCACGGATATCGGTGGAACGTCTGGGCGACATTCTGAACACCCCGACAGAACCGCAATACAACCCCAACCGCGCAACCCTGAAGCGGATCGAAGGGGACATCAAATTCGAAAGCGTAACCTTCAGGTATCGCCCCGACCTGCCGGAAGTCCTGCGCCGCGTGAACCTGGACATTCCGGCCGGGCAGGTCCTGGGCATCGTCGGCCCGTCCGGGTCCGGTAAATCGACACTGACCAAACTGGTGCAGCGCATGTATGTCCCTGAATCCGGCCGCGTCCTTGTGGACGGCGTCGATCTGGCGATGGTGGATACAAGCTGGCTGCGCAGGCAGGTCGGTGTGGTCTTGCAGGAAAATCTGCTGTTCAACCGGACGATCCGGGAAAACATATCTCTGGCCGATCCTGGCCTGCCGATGGAACGCGTGGTCGAAGCCGCAAAGATGGCGGGCGCCCATGATTTCATCACCGAACTGGCGGAAGGGTATGACACGCTGGTCGGGGAACGTGGATCCAACCTGTCCGGCGGCCAGCGTCAGAGGATCGCGATTGCCCGCGCGTTGATCCTGGACCCGCGCATCCTGATCCTGGATGAAGCGACGAGTGCGCTGGACTATGAATCCGAACGCATCATTCAGCAGAACATGCGAGAAATCTGCCGCGGCCGTACGGTGATGATCATTGCCCACCGACTGTCGACCGTCCGTTCAGCGGACCGCATCGTAACCATCGAAAAGGGGGAGATCGTCGAGGACGGAACCCACGACACCCTGTTGCGCAGCGACGGGCGCTATGCGCGCCTGTGGCGCATACAATCGGGGGAGGTTGCGGATGCCGCGGAGTGACGCCGACGCCCGCGAGTTCCTGCCGGCGGCGCTCGAAATTCTGGATACGCCCGCAAACCCGATCGGCCGCGCGGTCGCCCTGACCCTGGGCGCATTTTTCGTCATCGCCATCGCCTGGGCCTACATAGGTGAAATCGACATTGTCGCCGTGGCACAGGGCCGCGTTGTCCCGGTGGGCGGCGTGAAGGTCATTCAACCGCGTGAAATCGGCAATGTCCGCGCGATCCACGTCACTGACGGCCAACATGTCGAAGAAGGCGAGTTGCTGATCGAACTGGACCCGACGGAAAGCGAGGTCGACCGGAACCAGTTGCTTCGCGAACGCATGGAAGCAACGGTCCAGGTCGCCAGGCTGCTGGCCTATATCAACGGGCTGAATGACGATGAACCTAACTATGAGCCGCCCGTCGACGACATCGACCCGGCCATCATTTCCATGCACCGAAGCCAGCTGGAAAGCGATCTGGCTGCGTTTCAGGCAGAGCTTGCAAGTCTGGATTCCGAACTCAGCCGCCGGATTGCCGACCGGTCGGCGATTGAAGCCGAAGTCCAGAAACTGTCCGAACTGATCCCGCTGCTGGCGGAACGGGAAACATCGCTGCATGAGCTTATGGAACGCGGCCACACACCGCGCCCCGTCTGGCAGGAAGCAAAGACGGTCCTGATCGAAACACAACACGACCTGACGATACAGCGCCACCGTCTGGCCGAAGCCGAAAGCGGCATGGAAGCCGCCGTCATGGAACGCCATCGCGTCGTCGCCGACCGGCTTCAACAGGCCTATCGTGAACTGTCGGAGGCACGGAACCAATTGGCGCAATCGGAACTGGCCCTGCAGCGTGTCCAGAACCGCGAGGATCTGCACCGGCTGCGCGCGCCTGTCGCCGGCACGGTCCAGCAGTTGGCGACGGAAACGGTGGGCGGTGTGGTTCAACCCGCGGAAACGCTGATGGTCATCGTGCCCGACGATGCGCCACTAGAGGTGCGCGCGAATGTCCTGAACCGGGATGCGGGGTTTGTATCGCAGAACCAGCCTGCGGAAATAAAGCTGGAGGCCTTCAACTTCACGAAATACGGCACGATTGACGGTGCCGTCGCTTCCATCTCAAGCGATGCGATCGAAGATGAAAATCTGGGACTCGTCTATGAAAGCCGGATTTCCCTGGAACAGACATCCATCCGTGTCGACGGCGAAGACGTACCACTGACACCTGGCATGTCCGTCAGGGTCGAGATCAAGACCGGGACCCGCCGGATAATCGAATTCCTGTTGTCGCCCTTGCAGCGCTATCAGGACGAGGCGATCCGGGAACGCTGACCATGCCGCCTTCAGACAAGGACGTCATTGCGTCCAACTATGATGATTGGAGTGACTGGTACCCGTATATCCACGGGTCCGTGGACGCCGCGGTCGATGACCTGACACAGGTTGCGGACCATACCCTGAAAAGCAGGCTTCCCGGTGGTCTAGTACTGGATGCTGGCTGCGGAACTGGCCTGTCGACACGCGCGCTTTTAAATTGCGGGTATGACGTGCTGGGGGTCGATCTGTCGCAAAAATCCCTGGCACGCGCAGCGGACTGGTTGGGTCCGGAATTCGGCGATCGGGTCCGTTTCGAAGCGGCCGATCTGTTGGACCTGCCCGAAACACTGGACGGGAAGTTCGACGGTATCTTTGCCGCCACAAGTGTCCTGGCCCATATGCAAAGCGAAGAGGAACTGGCGGCCCTGATGGACGGCTTCGCACGGGTCCTGAAACCGGGCGGGATTGCCGCCTTCACCCATTATGACTATCAGCGTCTGATGGCCCATGAGCCTGATGTCGCCCCGATGCCGCCCCTTTATTCAGAAGATGATGACGGGCCATTCGTATTCCTGCAGAGGCGGTTCTGGTCGGGTACGCCGAGGGGCCGACATTACAGGACGGAATATATTCGACTGGCGCTGGACGGCGATGTCCGCCGGATCGAACAGCAGTATCGTGCATCCACCTTGCAGGAGGTTTCAGCCCTGCTGACGGCGGCCGGGTTCGATGCCATCGCCTGGTCAGATCCGTCCGAAACCGGGTTCTTTCAGTCCGCCTGCACCACCACAAAGACACCCGTTCCCGACGACCATTACCGCCGCAGCGGACTGGAACTGCCGGAATCGGTCATGCAGCCGCCGACCGACCCGGATCAGGCGCCGGCCCGGTTTCGCTTCTTTCCCGAAGACCTGGACCGGAACCCGTTCGAAGAGGAACCCAACCATTCCGAAGGAACCTTGCAGCAGGCCCGTAAGGAAGACGGAACCCTTGTCCTGATCCGGCGGAAACAGGTGACGCTGGTCATGCTGTCCGGCGGCATAGACAGCGTTTATGTCCTGCAACGGCTATTGCGGGAATCCGAGGACGAGATCATTGCCCACCATATCCATTTCATAAATATCGAAGGCAGGGACCGCGCCGAAGCCGACGCCTGCGCTCGGATCGTCGAACATCTGAAAAAGACCGTGCGGCCGTTCGTCTATACGGAAAGTGCAATCGACCGGCGTCGTTTCCAGGGCTTTGGCATGGACGACATGGCCGTCGCATTCGAAGTCGGTGTCATTTCCACGTCCTTCATGATTGACCGCGGGTTCGGCATCGACCGCTGGACATCCGGCACCTGCCTTGAAGAAGAACTGGAATATTACGGCGAACAGGAGGTGGAGCGGTTCGAACATGTTCTGAACACTGCCGCAGCAAGCTGTTATCCCAACCCCGCCCCCAGATTCTTCCAACTGAAGATCATCCCTAAGCGCGATCAGATGACATATATGGGACCGGAACTGGTGGACCTTTGCTGGACCTGCCGTGCGCCGGTCTGGGACGGGGACACGCCAAGGGAATGCGGGACCTGCAAGACCTGCAGTCTTATGAATGAAATTCGCGCAGGGAAGGAAACCATCCCTCACCGCCATCGGCAGACACCGGCCGACCTGGAAATTTAGGGTCAGTCCGGTTTGGTACCATACAGGTGACAGGGGCGAAGCGCGCCGGCTTCCACCGCTTCCCGCCGGACGGCATAGCTTTCCGCGCGATTGACCGCGGCTTCCATGCCGATCGCCGCTTCCAACTGCTGGAAACCGGGACCGGTGACCTGGGAACCTTCCTTTTCGATTTCTGCCAGATACCAGGCATGGCGGTCACGCACACTGGCATTCCGGAACCCGGCGGCTTTCAACGCCCGCTCTGTCTGGGACGGTGTGGCGAAAGCCGCGTCCAGTCCCGTCGTCCGCCCCCAGCGGACCAGAACGTCCGGCGGCGGTTCGTCATCCGCCCCGCCGCGCAACCAGTCACTTGCGGCAAATAATCCACCTGGCCGCAGAACGCGCAGCACATCGGCATACAGCGCGTCCTTGTCCGGGATATGCAGCATGGCATCCTTACTGAAAACCGCATCCACGCTTTCATCGTCCAGGGGAAGCGGGCCGGGTTCGACCAGTCGCGTGTCGATGACGTTCGACAGCCCCGCCGCATGAACGCGTCGTGAGGCATGTTCGATCAGTTGCGGTTCCACATCGATGGCGATGACTCGCGACGCGCCATGCCGTTCGACCAGCAACAGGTCGATACCGCCGACGCCACAGCCAATATCCAGAACCTCCCGCCCGGTCAGGTCGATGCCTTCCAGGATTTCGGCGACCTCCTCCGGCCCGCCGGGGGACAAAAACCCCTCCCCCCAGATGGCCTGAAGGGCGGTTATGAAAACATCCGGATAATGCAGGTCGCTGTCGCTCATCCTGCCAGCCTAGCAAATACGACCGACCTGAACATCCCCAGCCGCGCCACCTTCAATCAGACCCCGGCCCAGACGACCAGCCCATAGGCCGACACACCGGCCAGAAGGCCGAACGGAACGGACTTTCCGCGCCAGTACCAGACCGCCAAACCGACCAGAAACGCGGCCAGACGCCACCCCATCGCGGACAGGTCCATATCGCCGCCCGGCATCAGCATGACGCGGGCCATCAGCCCGGCAACCATCGCGTAGGCGACGCAGCCGATCCAGACGAAAAGGGGGCTGTCCTGACGTACGCGGGTTTCGATCGTGACGCCCAACACCCGCCACATGAAGGTGGCAAACCAACCGAGCGCCACGGCTATCCAGATCGCCTGATCGCCCATCAGGCTATTCCCCTTCCACCGAAACGGGCATGCGCGGGGATACCAGAAAGGCGAGTGTTCCACCCAACAACCCCGCGACCACGACCGACCAGTCGCCGATCATGGGATAGAAGCCGATGCCGACCAGGATTCCGAACAGGACGGAAAGCCTGTTGCTCCATTGCCGGGCACCGCATACCAGCAGCAGCAGATACAGTGGCGTCATGAAAATCGCGACGGTCAGAACATCCGGCGGCACCACGCGGCCCATCTGGTGACCGACAGTGGTTCCGACCAACCCGGCTGAGATCAGCGTCGCCGCAAAGGCCAGATAGTACCGAAGTCGCTGCGGATTGGGGACATGGTCGCTGCGGGTCATCATCTGAACCCAGCAGGAAATCGCCATGGTCTGCATCAGAAGGATACGCCCCAGAAAAGACACGCGTTTCCCGCCCAGAACGGCGGAAACGCCGGTGACCGACATGGGCAGCATGCGCAGGTTGGCAAGGGCGACCGCGATAAACAACGCGACCAGCCCGCCGTCGGACTTATGAATTTCGATCAGGGCCACCTGGCCGGCGATACCCCAGACGAAGGCGGTGATGCCAAGGGACGGCAACAGGTCCACGCCAGCTTCACGCGCCATGGCCCCGAAACCGACCATCGTAAGGCCCAGGCCCAGTGCCGGAACATTCAGACAGTCCCGCATCCCGCGAAGGGCCGGACGCGTCAACAAGGGAGGCTGCTGTGAAGAGGCCAAGAGACGATAACCCGCACACGATCGACGAAACGCAGGCCCCAGAATGTCCGAACCCGCCAGCACGCTCAACCAGCGTTGTGGAAACAAGTTCTTTGCATTTTCGGCAGTGGTTGCTCAGTGCCCGGAAGTCCGCGGCTATTCCGCCTGTGCAAAAATCCTGAACTCCAAGGGTTGGCCATTCGTATCTGTACCCCGGCCGGCTGCGATAACCCTGTTCTCCGGATCTGATTGGTTCGATTCTGGGAAAACCTGTCCTTGGGCTGTTACGCCATCGCGACAGATCAACCCCCAAAATCCGGCGAATTCGCTATCTCCAACCGACATTTCACCATGGCAAGCATTGTCTGATTCCAGAATCACGGAGAAATGAGCAGCGGCCGCACCTTCCCTTTGGTACACCGAACCTACTGCCATCTCCCCACCCCAATGCACCTCTACAAAATTGGAAGACGGATGTATTGAAGTGGCAGCGGCGACAAAGCGACCAAAGCGGCTGTCACCCGCCCAGTCGCCAGGGTTTTCCCATACGATCTCGCGCCCTAACGCAAACAATTGGCACGGCGCACCATGGGTTTCCTCACAAGCGAACACCGCATCGATTTCGCGAAAATTCGTACAGGAACCAAAATAGGAACGATCGACCGTGCAGAACGAGGCGGATCCATTCGAACCGTCGGTGACAATCGCAAATCCCAGAGGTCGTTCCAGCTGAAGATATTCGGAAAACAGGCGCAATGCCGGTTCCTGAAGTTCGACCGGCCCGGACCCGATACGCTGATGGGGTTGTTCGGCTGTCAGAGTGCCTTCGGCGCCGGTCTGGCAGCCCAAAAGCCAACCAGCCAGCAACAGAACCTTTGCCCGCAACAAATTTGGCATCCCCTCCCCCTCCACTAGGAAAGGGTAACAATCACGGGGATATTCTCAACCTTTACTTGCTAAAGGACCGGCCCTTGAAGCAGTGCGTCAAACGTCAATCAGCAGACGCGCCGGGTCTTCCAGCATCTCTTTGATACGAACCAGGAAGGTCACGGCTTCGCGCCCATCAATGATGCGGTGGTCGTAGGAATGGGCCACATACATCATGTTGCCGACGACGATTTCGCCCTTTGCATTGCAGATCGGGCGTTTCTGGATCTTATGCATGCCCAGGATACCGGACTGCGGCGGGTTGATAATCGGCGTCGACAGAAGCGAACCGAAGACTCCGCCGTTGGTAATCGTAAACGTCCCGCCCTGCATTTCCGCCATGGACAGTTTGCCTTCGCGGGCACGGCGCCCGAAATCGGCAATCGCGCCTTCGATTTCCGCGAAGCTTTTCTGGTCCGCGTCGCGCAGAATCGGAACAACCAGCCCTTGCGGCGTGCCGACTGCGATACCGATATCGAAATAGTTCTTATAGATGATCTGGTCGCCATAGATTTCGGCGTTTACCGCAGGCAGTTCCTGCAAAGCAGCGACCGCAGCCTTCACGAAGAAGGACATGAAACCCAGCTTCACCTGGTGCTTCTTTTCGAACTTTTCCTTGTATTCCGCACGCACCTTCATCATCGGACCCATGTCGATCTCGTTGAAGGTGGTCAGCATCGCCGCCGTGTTCTGCGCTTCCTTCAGGCGCGTGGCGATGACCTTGCGAAGTTTCGACATCTTCACATGTTCTTCACCGCGCGGGTCGACCGCACGTTCCGGCAGCGCCTCATAGGTCGGCGTCGCGGGCTTCGGCCCGCCAACCGCGGCTGGTGCGGCCGCTGGCTTCGGTGCCGGCGCAGCCTTGGAACCCGACTTCAGATAATTCTGGACGTCTTCCTTAGTCAGGTTCCCCTTTGGACCCGTAGCGGGAATTTTCGATGCATCCAGGTTGTTTTCCTGAACCATCTTAGCGACGGCGGGCGACAGCGTATCGTTGGACGACGGGGCGGCGGCGGCCGGCGCAGGGGCCGGTTCCGGGTCGGCGGCCGGCTTTGCTTCTTCCTTCGGTGCCTCGGTGGCGGGTTTCGATTCCGCGCCAGACGCCCCTTCTTCGATGCGACAGAGCAGGGCGCCGACTTCGACTTCCGCACCGTCGGCTGCGATGATTTCCGCCATCGCGCCGCCAACCGGGGCAGGCACTTCGATCGTCACCTTGTCGGTCTCAAGCTCGACCAGCGGTTCATCCTTTGCAACCGCATCGCCAACCTGCTTGAACCACTGGATAACGCTGGCCTCGCTGACCGATTCGCCCAGTGTCGGCACCGTCACATCCGTCGCCATGATCCTATCTACCCTTTCAAACCAGTCTTGACCGAGCCGCGCGTGAGTGTCCGCGCACGGTTTGCTTCATACGCGTTATTTCTTCTTCGCAGCCGCTTTTTTTGCCGCCGACTTCTTTGCACCAACCTTCTTGGAACCTGTCTTCTTCGCCGCCGCCTTTTTCGCGCCCGACGCCTTCGCGGCCGTTTTCTTCGCAGCGGCCTTCGTCGCTGCGGTCTTCGGCACGGTACGCGACACCGCGACCTTGCTGCTGCGCGGCGGCAGGCTCAACGCTTCATTCACCAGGGCCTTCTGTTCCGCGGCATGGCGTTTGGCACTGCCGGTGGCGGGCGACGCCGCTGCAGGCCGCCCGATATAGCGCGGGCGGGCATTTGGCTTATGATTGATTTCACCCAGCACACGTTCGATGCGGCGGTCGATGAAGAACCAGGAACCGTTGTTTTCCGGCTCT
Organism: Alphaproteobacteria bacterium; assembly: GCA_040217575.1. GTDB lineage: Bacteria > Pseudomonadota > Alphaproteobacteria > UBA8366 > Aestuariispiraceae > Pacificispira. The sequence goes on from JAVJPW010000007.1 coordinate 316,310, forward strand.
TCCTGACACCAGACGACCTCGGCGTTCGGGAAACGGGACAATTCGTTGTTCACCGCATAGAACGGGAACGGATAAACCTGTTCCAGGCGCATGATATAAACGTCTTTCAGCCCGCGCGCGTCACGCTCCGCCTCCAGATCGAAATAGACCTTGCCCGAACACATCACGACCCGGCGGATATCCTCATCCGGGGCCAGACCGCCGGTCAGTTGCGCATTGTCCCACAGGACGCGGTGGAACGTCGTGCCCGGACCGAAATCTTCCAGCTTGGAAACGCAGGCCTTATGCCGCAGGAGCGACTTCGGTGACATCTGGATCAGAGGCTTCCGGAAATTACGGCGCACCTGACGGCGCAGCGCATGGAAATAGTTGGCGGGTTGGGTGATGTTGCAGACCTGCCAGTTGTCTTCCGCTGAAAGCTGCAGATAGCGTTCCATCCGGGCGGACGAATGTTCCGGTCCCTGCCCTTCGTAACCGTGCGGCAGCAGCATAACCAGCCCGCACATGCGAAGCCATTTGGTTTCGCCGGATGCGATGAACTGGTCGATGATGACCTGTGCGCCATTGGCGAAATCGCCGAACTGCGCCTCCCAGACCACCAGTGAATGCGGTTCCGCCGAAGAATAGCCGTATTCAAAGCCCAGAAGCCCGAACTCGCTGAGCGGGCTGTCGATCACTTCGAACGGCGCCTGCCCCATGCGGATGTTGTTCAGCGGGACATGGCGCGCCTCTGTATTCTGGTCGATCAAGACGGCGTGACGCTGCGAAAATGTACCGCGTTCCACATCCTCACCGGAAAGGCGGATCGTCGTCGATTCGCACAGAAGCGTCCCGAAGGCCAGCGCCTCCGCCGTGCCCCAATCGATCCCTTCGCCGGTTTCGATCGCCTTGCGCTTCGCTTCAAGCTGACGTGCAATTTTCGGGTTCAGGGTAAAGTTCTTCGGCGGTTCCGAAATCGCGTACCCGACCTCTTTCAAAAGGTCCATGTCAACCGACGTATGGCCGCGGCGTGCGCCATCTTCCGCGACGGACAGCCCGGCCCATTTTCCTTCCAGCCAGTCCGCCTTGTTAGGCTTGAAAGCCTTGGCGGCTTCGAAACTGTCGTCCAGGACCTTGGTTACTTCCGCCTTCATCGCGTCGCATCCGGCGCCGTCGATGACGCCCAGTTCCTGCAGACGCTGTGCATAGAGTTCGCGCGTGCGGGGGTGCGTCTTGATCTTCTTATACATCGTGGGCTGGGTGAACATCGGCTCATCACCCTCGTTATGACCGTGGCGGCGGTAGCACCACATGTCGATCACGATGTCCTTCTTGAACTTCTGACGATATTCCATGGCCAGACGGGCAACATGGACGCACGCTTCAGGATCGTCGCCGTTCACGTGGAAAACCGGCGCATCCACCGTCTTCGCCATATCCGAACAATAGGGGGAAGACCGGGACTTGGACGGCGCGGTCGTAAAACCGATCTGGTTGTTGATGACGATATGGATCGTCCCGCCCGTTTCGTAACCGTCCAGCTGGCTCAAAAGGAAGGTTTCCGCCACGACACCCTGGCCGATGAAGGCCGCGTCGCCATGCAACAGTAGGCCCATGACCCGGTCGCGGTTGGAATCGCCGCGCTGGTGCTGTTTTGCGCGGACCTTGCCCAGAACGACCGTATTCACGCATTCCAGATGGCTGGGGTTCGCCGTCAGCGACAGGTGGACATTATGCCCTTCGAATTCGCGATCCGCAGACGTGCCCAAGTGATACTTCACATCGCCGGACCCCTGAACCGAATCCGGATTTCCGCCCATACCTTCGAACTCGGCAAAGATCTGCGTGTAGGGTTTCTTCATGATGTTGGCGAGCACGTTAAGCCGCCCGCGGTGCGCCATGCCCAGCACAACTTCTTCCAGGCCCATCTGGGCGCCGCGCTTGAAAATCTGCTCCATCATGGGGACCAGACTTTCGCCACCATCCAGACCGAACCGCTTGGTCCCGCGGTATTTCGTATCCAGATAGGTTTCGAACATATCCGCATGGGTCAGCCGGTCCAGGATCGTCCGCCGGCCAAGGTCGGTGAAGTCCTTGCGGTTGCGACTGCTTTCGATCTTTTCCTGGATCCAGGCCTTTTCTTCTGCATCCTGAATATGCAGGAACTCGACGCCGATATTGCCGCAGTAGGTCTGGCGACAGATTTTCAGGATTTCCCGGATCGTCGCGGACTCAAGCCCGAGGTAATAGTTGATGAAGATCGGGCGATCCATGTCCCGTTCTTCGAACCCATAGGTCGCGGGGTCCAGCTCAGGATGATCGCCGCGCTTTTCCAGGCCCAGCGGGTCCAGATTGGCCGCGATGTGTCCACGCATACGATAGGCGCGGATCAGCATCAGGGCCCGGATCGAATCCAGCGTTGCCTCGCGAATCTGGTCGCCGCCGGCGGAAACGCCGCCGCCTTTCAGGGCCGCAATCAACTGCTGGATCGAATCCTGGCTGACATCCGGGTCACTCAACGCATCGGAAAGAGATGTGCCCGAAGCACCACCGCCATGACCAACGACACGGGTTTCCCGCTTTGTCCAACTGGGACCCTTGTGGTCGTCCTCCAGCTCGAAATCACCGGGTTCCAGTGTTTCGAAGAAATCCGCCCAGCCGGGGTCGACCGAATTCGGATCGAGCGCCCATTTCGAATACAGTTCGGCGACATATGTCTCGTTCGCGCCGAAAAGCGGTGAGGATTCTCCGATGTAAGTCATAAACCTACCCTCTTGTCCGACGGCCGGATCAGCCGCCCATCGCCGTTACCATGGTGGAACCCAGTGCCGACGGACTGTCGGCCACAAGAATGCCTGCTGAACGCATCGCTTCCTGCTTGGATTCGGCCGTACCCTGCCCGCCGGAGATGATGGCGCCGGCATGGCCCATTCGCTTACCCGGCGGTGCCGTGACACCCGCGATGAATCCGACCATGGGTTTCTTGACCTTGGACTGCTTGACAAACTCGGCCGCTTCCTCTTCCGCGGTGCCACCGATTTCACCGATCATCACGATGCCTTCCGTTTCATCGTCCGCCAGGAACTGTTCCAGACAGTCGATGAAGTTGGTGCCGTTGACCGGGTCCCCGCCGATACCGATGCAGGTCGACTGACCCATGCCGGTGGCCGTGGTCTGGGCGACCGCTTCGTAGGTCAAGGTGCCGGAACGGGACACAACCCCGATCTTGCCGCGCTGATGAATGTGGCCGGGCATGATGCCGATCTTGCATTCGTCTGGCGTGATGATCCCGGGGCAGTTCGGGCCGATCAGCCGCGTTGCCGAATTGGCCAACGCGCGCTTCACCCGCACCATGTCCAGAACCGGGATACCTTCGGTGATGCAGACGGCCAGTTCCACTTCTGCATCGATCGCTTCCAAGATCGCATCGGCCGCGAACGGCGGCGGCACGTAAATGACGGATGCGTTGGCGCCCGTCGCTTCGACCGCTTCGGCCACGGTATCGAAAACCGGCAGGTCAAGATGCTTGGAGCCGCCCTTGCCCGGCGTCACGCCGCCGACCATCTTGGTCCCGTAAGCGATTGCCTGTTCGGAATGGAAGGTCCCCTGCGCACCGGTAAAGCCCTGGCAGATGACCTTTGTGTCCTTGTTGACGAGAACGGCCATCAGTTCGCCTCCTTCACCGCGGCGACAATCTTGATCGCCGCCTCTTCCAAATTGTCGGCGGAAATGATCGGCAAGCCCGATTCCGCCATGATTTTCTTACCCTGCTCCACGTTGGTGCCTTCAAGCCGCACGACAAGCGGCACATGCAGGTTCACCTCGCGAGATGCGGCGACGACCCCTTCGGCGATAACGTCGCACCGCATGATGCCGCCAAAAATATTCACCAGGATTCCTTCGACATTCGGGTCGGTTAGGATGATCTTGAATGCCTTGGTCACCCGTTCCTTTGTGGCGCCACCGCCGACATCCAGGAAGTTGGCAGGGTCACCGCCCTTCAGTTTGATGATATCCATGGTTGCCATGGCAAGACCCGCGCCATTGACCATGCAGCCGATGGTGCCGTCCAGCTTGATGTAGTTCAGTTCATGCTTGGACGCTTCGAGTTCGGCCGGATCCTCTTCATCCTCGTCACGCATGTCCGCAACGTCGGAATGACGGAACAGGGCGTTGTCGTCGAAATTCATTTTCGCATCCAGCGCCATAACATCGCCCGCACCGGTTACGACCAGCGGATTGATTTCCACCATGCTGGCATCCAGGTCCAGGAACGCCTTGTACATTGCCGTCAGGAATTTGGTCGCGCTTTTGACCTGTTTCCCTTCCAGTCCCAGGAAGAAGGCAATGCGCCGACAGTGAAAGCCCGAAATGCCGGACGCGGGATCGATCGAAACCTTGATGATCGCACTGGGGTCGCGTTCGGCAACCTCCTCGATCTCCATCCCGCCTTCGGCGGATGCCATGATGGTCACCCGACTGGTCGCCCTGTCGATCAGAAGTGACAGGTAGAGTTCGCGCGCAATGTCGCAGCCGTCTTCGATATAAAGGCGTTTGACTTCCTTGCCCGACGGGCCGGTCTGTTTCGTGACCAGAACGTGGCCCAGCATCCCCTTCGCGTTTTCGCGAACATCGTCGATGGATTTGGAAACGCGGACCCCGCCCTTGCCGTTCGGATCATCCGAAAAGCGACCGGCACCGCGGCCGCCCGCGTGGATCTGCGATTTAACGACCCAGATCGGGCCGCCCATGTCGTTTGCAGCCTGCACGGCTTCGTCCACCGTGTATGCGACTTTTCCGTCCGGCACCGCAACGCCGAACCGGCGAAGCAGTTCCTTCGCCTGGTATTCATGAATATTCATTGGGTCCGATTACCCCTCGGCCTTACATGATGAGATAGCAATACGGGCGGCTTCGCACATGCGGCGAACACACCGCCTGCGCTATAGGGAACGACGTTGTAGTTCATTGCCAGAACATTCGCCTGCGTCATTCGGTCCCCCCGATGCGGCGTCCTTTCTGATTGGTTCATACGTGGCTGCCGCTGATTGACCGGTGTACAATATCAGGCATTCAGTCCTGTTCAACCGCCTTGACCGGGTGAAATGGCTATCGGGACCCCACCGACGCACTTCTTCGCGCACGCAGCATAATCCCGGCGTATTTATTTGACATTCGTGCCGATGCCGCCTATGTGCAGCGCACAACAAACGACGCCATAACGGCGGTCGTTTCCTGGGCCCTCGCGAAGCGTGCAGACGGCGTCCCGGACAGTCGGCGAAATGGCCGACCCGGCGCCCTAATTTTCCCGAACGGCCCCCATCCACTCCCACAGGCGGTGCGCGCTCCTTGGGCGCTTTTATGAAAGACGCGGCGTCGCCGATATGTTGGCGGGCGCGGCGGAACGGTACGTATTACATGAACGATACATCCACGAATTTCGCGGATCTGGGCCTGATTGGCCCGCTGATGGGCGCGCTGCGCGCGCTGAATTTCAAAACCCCGACCCCAATTCAGGCACAGGCAATTCCACCGGCCATCGCTGGGCGCGATGTCCTGGGCATCGCGCAAACCGGTACGGGCAAGACCGCAGCTTTCGTGTTGCCGGTCCTGCAGCATCTTTCAGGCATGAAGGGTAAGCCCGACCCGTTTTCGGCGCGGGTTCTGATCCTGTCGCCCACACGCGAACTGGCCGCACAAATTCAGGAAAGCATTGCCGGGTTCGCACGACAGATGCGCATTTCCCATACGGCCGTCTATGGCGGCGTCGGCAAGGCGCCGCAGTCGCGCCTGTGCCAGCGCGGACTGGACATTCTGGTGGCAACACCGGGCCGGTTGCGCGACCTGATGGATGACGGTGTCATCAGCCTGCATGATGTCGACATCCTGGTCCTGGACGAAGCCGACCGCATGCTGGACATGGGCTTTGCACCCGAAGTGCGTCGCCTGGCCCAGGACATGCCGGCCGACCGCCAGACGATCCTGTTTTCGGCGACGATGCCGAAGGACATCGCCAAACTGGCCGGCGAATTGATGCGCGACCCGGTTCGGGTCGAAGTCACGCCGCAATCGACCACTGTCGACCGCATCGAACAAAAGGTCCTTTTCGTATCCCGCCAGCAGAAAATGGCATTGCTGCGCAATACGCTTCAGACGCCAGGCGCGGAACGGATCATCGTATTCACCCGAACGAAACGTGGCGCGGACAAAGTCTGCAAAGGCTTGAAGACGGCGGGCGTCAAGGCATCCGCGATCCATGGCGACAAATCCCAGGGTGCGCGCAAGCAGGCGTTGAATGATTTTGCCCGTGGTCGGTCACCGGTCATGGTGGCGACCGATCTGGCGGCACGTGGCATCGATGTTGACGGCATTACGCATGTCATCAACTTTGACCTGCCGGTGGATGCCGAAAGTTATGTACATCGGATCGGCCGTACCGCACGGGCGGGGGCGACGGGCATCGCGCTTTCCTTCTGTGCACCGGATGAAGTCGATGCGCTGAAGGCAATCCAGAAAATCACCCAGACCACGCTGCCGGTGGACGACAGCCACGCCTATCACGCGGCGGACGCCGCCGCCGATGCGGCACGTGGGGCCGGGCCAAAGCCTTCCGCGGGCCGCAAGCAGGGCCGCAGAAGGCACGGACCGAAACCGGGCGGTGCGTCTTCGCACAAACCGGGACCGTCGCGTCCGGGGAAACCCCGCCGCCACAATGGCGCCAAGCGCGGGGCCGGCAAACCTGGACGTGTCCAGGGCGGCGACACGCGCGGCTGACAGTCGAATTCTTCAGGGATGCGGTCGTTCGAAATGCTGCATCCCTGACGCCCCTGACCATGGGCCCTTCGCCTGTTCAACCGTCATACTGAATCCGAATGATTCGTACGGACGGCGGGGCGCACCCAGCCCGGTGAAAGTCGTAAGATAGGTGGCAGCGCGCATGGAGTGCGGACCGCGGAGAGCTTACTCCCGCACGACGCGACCGCTCGTCCCGTTAAGCGTCAAGCAAATAGCTCGACGCTGCTTGCTTGAGTGATTTGTGGAATTGAAAAGGCGGAGGCTGGTAGCGCGAACATTGCCGCGCCACACATTCAGGCGAGGAGGTTTACGACCTGCCCGCGCCCTTCTGCATTCAGGCGCTGGGGTCCGGACGACAATTCACCGGAACCCGACGTTTGTGCGACCAGCTGCACGACCTGTTCTTGCGCGTCGAAGTCCTGCTTCAACGCGGCAATCGCCACATCCTGTTGGAATTGAACATGATTCAGCGCAACTGCGCCCAAGAAGTCTGCCATCGGATTCTCCAACGCTTTTTCACGGTTCGCCTTCTGCGAACCGCCAAAATATTACTTAAAAAGTAAATAAATTGCAAACGTCGGGGCGTTTTTCCCTATTGAACGTCGGCGGCTACACGGACACTGATCATCGCATCCGGGTCCGTCACCGAACCGCTGCGGCCGGCCCCACGCTTGATCTGGTCGACGACATCCATGCCTTCGACCACCTGTCCCCAGACAGTGTACTGGCCGTTCAGGAAGGAACAGTCGTCAAAGCAGATGAACCACTGGCTGTTTGCGGAGTCGGGGTCGTTCGTTCGCGCCATGCCGACTGTACCGCGAATATAGGGGGCGTTCGTAAATTCCTCGCCCAGATCCGGATAGGTCGACCCGCCGGTGCCGGTGCCGGTCGGATCCCCCGTCTGCGCCATGAACCCTTCGATTACGCGGTGAAAGACGACGCCGTCATAGAAACCGTCGCGCGCCAGCGTCTTTATCCGGTCCACATGGTTGGGTGCCAGGTCCGGGCGCAGTTCGATGACGATCTGGCCGAATTCCATTTCGATCAAAAGCGTGTTTTCCGGATCCTGCGCGGCGGCACCCCCCGCCGTCGTGGCGGAAAGGGTAAGACCGATGGCAAAGGCAAAACGGCGAAGCGCGCGGCGTCTGATTGAAAACATGGAATTTCCTGTCCTATAGAGATTTCAGTTCCGAATTAGGGGGCAACAGATAGCCCGCGCAGACAGACGGGTAAACCCGCCATATTGCGAATTTTTGGGTGTCGGAAGGTATCGACTATCGGGGCCGCAACATGCCAAGCGGCTTACGCCGTGCGCCCATCAGGGCCTGGACGGCGACGGTGACCAGAACGATCCCACCGCCCAAAAGAACCAGATCGCGTGGCACCTCCCCAAAAAACAGCCAAAGCCAAAGCGGTGCGCAAACGGTTTCAAGCATGCCAAGCAAAAGAAGTTGGACGGCGGGAACATACTTCGCACCCATTGTGAAGAACATGTACCCAATGCCAAGCTGCCAAATTCCGCCAACCATCAGCCAGAACAGGTCCATCGGCGGAATGGGCGAAATCCCCATCATGATCATTCCGGTCACACAGACCAGCAGACTGGCATAGATCGCGGACGCGCGGGTATCCGCCTCGGGTCGAAGTCGGATTGTGACACTGAAACTGGCATAGCAAAGGCTGGACGCAAGCCCGATCAAGTTCCCGGCAAGCGACCCGCCACCCAGACTGTCGCCGATCATGATCCCCATGCCCAGGATTACGAAAGGGAAACCAATCAGGGTCGCGAGCCGCACCGGCTCCCCCAATACGATGCGGGCCAGAAACGCCGCAAAAATCGGCGCCGCCGCAATCATGAACAACACGTTCGCAATCGTCGTGTAGGAAATGGCAAGAACATAGAAAATACTGGAACCGGCCAGAAGTATGCCGGTTATCATGACCGGCCAGCCGCCACCGATCAGCGCGGCATCCGTCTTCCGGCCATGGCGCGCAACAATCATGCCCAACATGAACGGCAGTACCAGAAACCAGCGGTACGCCATCATCTGCCACGGGTCTGTGACCGATATGATGCGAAAGACCAGGTGGCCGATGCTCCAGATCAGGGCGGCCGTCACAACCAGCCCGACACCGATCAGGTATTTTCGCGTATCGTCCACCGCTTCGGGTGGAACTTCGATGACCGCCGGCTGGACAACCGTGTCGTCCGGCGCATGGACCGTCTCTTCAATATCCGGCGCATCGAGGCCCGCCAGATGCCTGGCCTGATCCAGGGCGGGGCTGCTGGTGGCGTTCACGCGCAATCTCCATCGGTCCAACCGTACATGAACCCCTTTTGCGCGCCGGGAAGACGCCGCGTCCAACGCAAATAATTCGGATGCTTATTCAAGAATTCGATTAACCATCCGGCCCTAATTCTTTCGGGGCCGCTTCCGCTTTTGCGAATCAATGATTATCTATCCTTCATGCGAAGCATGATCGGGATTCTGACAGCATTTTTGGTTGCGCTTTCCAGCGCCGCAACGGTGCCTGCGCAGGACATCCCGCTGCTGGTCGAAATCGACGTCGAAGACCCGTTCGACGGCAGTCACTGGACCGGCGTGCGGCTTGCTTCCGAAAACCGACAGGCGTTCCTGTTCCTGTTCTGCGACGACGACAATACGAACCCGCGAATCGTTTTTGCCCATGGCCAGGCGATCCACGACCCGACAAAACCGATCGGCTACGAAATTGCCGTCGATGGCGCAGAAAGCGAAACGCACTATTTCACGGTCCTGCCGAACCGGAACAGCGCCGTCTTTTTCGTGCGAACCGCCCAGATGTATGAAGACCGGTTCGGGACATCCCCGCCGGTATTCAACGAACAGACCCGCGCGGTGAACCCGCAGTATATCGCCTGGACCGACAATATTTATAACCATCTGACACAAAAGCTGTTTTTCGGCGAAATAGCGTCATTTCGTTTTACGGACGGGAACAGCCAGCCACATGGGTATTCCTTCCGGCTTCTGCCGCTTTCGGACCATATCGGGCGTCTGCGGGACTGTTACGAACCGCCCTGGGTTTTCTGACCGGACACATAGTCCAGGCGCAATGAATTCGGCCCTGAATGACTGGGACGAATTAACGCGTCCGACAGCGTTGATTCACACTAAAGCGATGTCTATTGTGCGCCGCACCGTAACGACCTGAGCGGCCCGATACCGCACCCGGAACCCCGTTTTTCGATGAGCCAGTCCGACGACACGACACCCACCTTTCAGGACATGATCCTGAAGCTGCATGCCTATTGGTCCAGGGAAGGCTGTGCCATCCTGCAGCCGTATGACATGGAAGTCGGCGCCGGGACGTTTCATTGGGCGACGACCCTGCGGTCGCTGGGTTCCAAACCTTGGAAAGCCGCCTATGTTCAACCGTCCCGCCGACCGACGGACGGCCGGTACGGGGAAAACCCGAACCGTCTGCAGCATTATTATCAGTATCAGGTGATCCTGAAGCCGTCGCCCGCCGACAGCCAGGATCTGTATCTGGGTTCGCTGAAGGCGATCGGCCTGGATCCGATGGACCACGATATCCGCTTTGTCGAAGACGACTGGGAAAGCCCGACCCTGGGGGCCTGGGGCCTGGGCTGGGAGGTCTGGTGCGACGGAATGGAAGTCAGTCAGTTCACCTATTTCCAACAGGTCGGCGGTTTCGACTGCAACCCTGTGTCGACGGAACTGACCTATGGCCTGGAACGGCTGGCCATGTATGTCCAGGGCGTCGAAAACGTCTATGACCTGAAATTCAGCCGCGACATGTCTTATGGCGACGTCTATCACAAGGCAGAGGTCGAATATTCAAAGCATAATTTCGAACTGGCCGGGACGGACATGATCCTGCGTCATTTCGAAGATGCCGAAGCCGAATGCGCGAACCTGATCGCGGGCGGGGTCGCCCTGCCAGCCTATGACCAGTGCCTGAAGGCAAGTCATCTGTTCAACCTGTTGGATGCACGCGGCGTAATTTCCGTCACCGAACGCCAGGCCTATATCGGCCGGGTCCGGGCGCTGGCGCGGATGTGCGCCGAACAGTTCCTGCGCAACGAAGGGGAATTGCCGGAGGGGTGGGGTTCATGGTGATTATGTCTCTGAATCCCGCCGCCAAGTCTAGTCTGTTTGCTACCCTTGCGAAGGCAAAGGTACAGGTCGCATCCCTTCGGCGGTGCCTGCGGCTTTGGATTCCGATCTTCGTGGAAATGACCGTGGTGCGAGGGAGACACAGCAATGGCTGAACTCCTGCTAGAACTGTTCAGCGAAGAAATTCCCGCCCGCATGCAGCGTCAGGCGGCGGAAGACCTGCGCCGGCTTGTGACCGATGGTTTGAAGAAGGCCAACCTGGACCATGGCGAAGCGCGGATATTCTGGACACCGCGACGCCTGACGCTTGTGGTCGATGGTCTTCCGCTCGCCCAGCCGGACCTGAAGGAAGAAAAGAAGGGCCCCAAGGTCGGCGCACCGGACCAGGCAGTTCAGGGTTTTCTGCGATCTGCCGGGCTGGACAGCGTGGACCAATGCGAACAGCGCGACACGCCAAAGGGTCCGGTGTGGTTCGCGGTGATCGAAAAGAAGGGCCAACCGACGGCGGATGTCCTGCCCGCCATATTGGAAGATGCGATCCGGGCAATGCCCTGGCCGAAGTCGATGCGCTTCGCCGCACAGCAGTTTCGTTGGGTCCGTCCCCTGCATGGCATCATCGCGGTTTTCAACGGGGCTGCTATCGACGGTGCATTTGATCTGGGGGGCGACGCCGTCACATTCGGCAATGAAACGGCCGGCCACAGGTTTCTGTCGCCGGACCCGTTCACAATCGTCAACTTTTCGGACTATATCCGGAAGCTGGAAGACGCCCATGTCCTGCTGGACCCGGAGGAGCGGAAACAGAAGATTGCGGACCAGCTTCGCGATGCGGCGGACCGCGAAGGACTGACGGTCAAGGAAGATCCCGCGCTGTTGGAGGAGGTAACGAACCTTGTCGAATGGCCGCATGTCCTGATCGGCGCGATCGACGATGAATTTATGGATGTCCCGCCAGAGGCGCTTTCGACATCCATGCGCGCACATCAGAAATATTTTTCCCTGGTCCGGCCGGACGGGGCGATGGCCGCCCGCTTTGCGGTCGTCGTCAACATGGAACCGTCCGACGGCGGCGACAAGATCCGCGCAGGGAACGAACGCGTCCTGCGCGCCCGGCTTGCGGATGCCAAATTCTTCTGGGACCAGGACCGGGAAACCAAACTGGAAGACCGGCTGACCGACCTGGAAAAGGTGATCTTTCACGCGAAACTGGGGACCGTGGCAGAACGCGTCGAACGGCTGGCCAACCTGGCTGATGTGCTGACGCAATATATCCCCGGCTGCGACAGCAATGATGCCCGGCGCGCAGCGAAGCTGGCAAAGGCCGATCTGACGACGGAAATGGTGGGGGAATTCCCGGAACTGCAGGGAATCATGGGCCGCTATTACGCCCTGCATCAGGGTGAGGAACCCGCGGTCGCCGATGCCATCGCGCAACATTATTCGCCCGCCGGCCCCAACGATGCGTGTCCGACCGCACCGGTTTCCATTGCGGTCGCTTTGGCGGAAAAGCTGGATACGCTGGTCGGCTTCTGGCTGATAGACGAAAAGCCGACCGGGTCGAAGGACCCGTTCGCGCTGCGACGTGCGGCGTTGGGCATTATCCGGTTGGTGCTGGAAAACAATATCCGCATGCCGCTGACCCACATGATTGCCGAAGCTTCCGGCCTTTATGGCGAACAAGGCAACGTTTCGGTAGAAGTGCGCGATCTGCCGGGCATTGCGTCCGACCTAACATCCTTCTTTGCCGACCGTCTGCGTGTCCACCTGAAAGACGAAGGCGTTTCCCACGACCTGATCCAGGCGCTGTTTGCCCCGCAGGAACGGAACGCAGCGGACGAAGACGACCTGGTTCGGCTGGTGGCGCGGGTCCACGCGCTGAAAGCCTTCCTGGAAAGCGAGGATGGTTCGAACCTGCTGACCGCCTATCGCCGCGCGGCAAACATCCTGCGCGCCGAAGAAAAGAAGGATGGCACCATCTATGCCGGCACCCCCGATTCCGGGCTGTTCAGCCAGGCGGAAGAAACGGCGCTGGCTACCGCACTGGACATCGCTGAAGCCGATGCGAATTCGCACGTGAAGGCGGAGGATTTCCCCGCCGCCATGACTGCGCTGGCGGGCCTTCGTGCGCCGGTGGACGCATTTTTCGATGCGGTCACGGTCAACGCGGACGATGCAAAACTGCGGAAAAATCGACTGCTTCTTCTGTCGCGCATCCGCGCGGTCATGAGCGGTCTGGCCGACTTCGGTCAAATCGAAGGGTAAGGAACCAGATACGTTGCAGAAACTTGCCGACAAAAAAGGGTTGGACGGAACAATGACCAAATGGGTCTATGAATTCGGTGACGGTAAGGCGGAAGGCCAGCGCGACATGCGCAACCTTCTGGGTGGGAAGGGCGCGAATCTGGCTGAAATGTCGAATATCGGCCTGCCGGTGCCACCCGGCTTTACGGTCACAACCGAAGTCTGCACCCACTATTACGGCAATGACAGAACCTATCCGAAGGAACTGACGGGTCAGGTCGACCGGGCCCTGAAGACGGTGGAACGCATTGTCGGCGCGAAGTTCGGCGATGCATCTAACCCGCTTCTGGTTTCCGTCCGGTCCGGCGCGCGGGCGTCCATGCCGGGCATGATGGACACCGTCCTGAACCTGGGCCTGAATGATGAAACGGCCGAAGGGTTGGCGGCAAAATCCGGCGACCGGCGCTTTGCGCTGGATAGCTATCGCCGGTTCATTCAGATGTTCGGCAACGTCGTCATGGGGGTCGAACATTTCCTGTTCGAGGAAAAACTCGAAGACCTGAAGGACGAAACCGGTGCCGTCCTGGACACGGACCTGACAGCCGATCAGCTGGACGACCTGATCGGGCGCTATAAGGACGTGATCCGCGAGGAACTGGACACCGACTTTCCGCAGGACACGAAGGAACAGCTTTGGGGCGCCATCGGTGCAGTCTTCAATTCGTGGCAGACGCCGCGGGCCATCACCTATCGTAAACTGCATGACATTCCCGAAGAATGGGGCACCGCAGTCAACATTCAGGCCATGGTCTTCGGCAATATGGGCGATGATTGCGCGACCGGTGTTGCCTTCACCCGCGATCCGTCGACAGGCGAAAACATCTTCTACGGCGAATATCTGGTCAACGCCCAGGGCGAAGATGTCGTCGCCGGCATCCGGACGCCGCAGCATTTGACCATTGCGGGCAAGGACGCACAGGGATCGAACCTTCCCGCGATGGAAGAGGTGATGCCCGAAGTCTTTGGCCAGCTGTGCGAAGTACGCACGCTTCTGGAAAATCACTACCGCGATATGCAGGACATCGAATTCACGGTCCAGCAGGGCAAGCTGTACATGCTGCAGACCCGGTCGGGGAAGCGGACCAGCCAGGCCGCGATCCGCATCGCGTGCGAAATGGTGGATGAAGGCCTGATCGACACGAAAACCGCGATCATGCGTGTTGAACCGCAGTCGCTGGACCAGATCCTGCACCCACGATTGGACCCGGACGCAACCCGGAACGTCATCGCAAAAGGACTGCCGGCATCACCCGGCGCCGCATCCGGCATTGTCGTCTTTTCCGCCGACGACGCGGAAAAACGCGCGCACCTGGGCGAAAAGGTCATGCTGGTGCGCATCGAAACCTCGCCCGAGGATATTCACGGCATGCATGCCGCGACCGGCATCCTGACAACCCGTGGCGGCATGACCAGCCACGCGGCGGTGGTCGCCCGTGGCATGGGCCGTGCCTGTGTCGCCGGGGCCGGCGAAATCCGCATCGACTATCATGCGAAATCCTTCACGGTGCGCAACGAAGCCATTGGCGAAGGGGACTGGATCACGATCGACGGGTCAACCGGTGAGATCATGAAAGGTCAGGTGCCGACGGTTCAGCCTGAATTGAGCGGAGACTTCGCCCGTATCATGGAATGGGCGGACGAAGAACGCCGCATGGCCGTGCGCGCCAATGCGGAAACGCCCGAAGATGTAACGACCGCACGCAAGTTCGGTGCGACCGGTATCGGCCTGTGCCGGACCGAACATATGTTCTTCGAAGCCGACCGTATTCTGGCGGTTCGGGAAATGATCCTGGCATCCGACGAAAAGGGACGGCGCGAGGCGCTTGCCAAGATTCTGCCGATGCAGCGCGGCGATTTTGAAGAAATCTTTGAAATCATGGCAGGGCTTCCGGTGACGATCCGTCTTCTGGATCCGCCGCTGCACGAGTTCCTGCCGCGCGAAAAGGCGGAGTTCGAAGAAATCGCGGACGATCTGGGCGTCGATGCCGCGGCCATTCAGGCCCGCGCTGCGCTGCTGCACGAATCGAACCCGATGCTGGGTCACCGCGGCTGCCGGCTTCTGAACTCCTATCCCGAAATCTGCGAGATGCAGGCACGCGCAATTTTCGAAGCGGCGGTTGCCGTCCAGAAGAAGACGGGCGATGCGGTTACCTGTGAAGTGATGATCCCGCTGGTTTCCATCAAGAAGGAACTGGACCTGTTGCGCGATGCAATCGTTGCCACCGCCAAGGCGGTCGGCGAGGAAACGGGGATCGAGCCGAACTACACGATCGGTACGATGATCGAACTCCCGCGCGCGGCACTCCGCGCCGCGGAAATCGCGGAAACGGCGGAGTTCTTCTCTTTCGGGACGAACGATCTGACGCAGACCACGTTCGGGTTGAGCCGCGACGACAGTGCCGCGTTCCTGAACGATTATGAACGTCGCGGCATCCTGGAACACGACCCGTTCCAGACCATTGACCGGGATGGCGTGGGCGAACTGATCGGCATCGCCGCCGTGCGCGGCCGCAAGACACGGTCCGACATCAAGCTTGGTATCTGCGGCGAACACGGGGGCGACCCGGCATCCATTGCCTTCTGCGAAGGGCTGGGGCTGGATTATGTTTCCTGCAGCCCGTTCCGTGTGCCGATTGCAAGACTGGCCGCGGCGCAGGCCGCGATCGAAGCAGGCGAGGACTGACGCCCGCGGCGGCTATTCCGCCACGCTGGCCATCCTAACATCATAATGGACCCGCTTCGCAGGGAAGCGGATCGTTGCGGTCGTGCCGACGCCGACTTCGCTTTCCAGTTCGAACTCCCCGCCATGCAGTTCCGCCAGTGTGCGTACCAACGGCAGTCCAAGGCCGGTTCCGGTGTGCTTGCGGGTATAAGTGCTGTCGATCTGGACGAACGGTTGAAGGATGCGGCGAATATCCTGCTGGGACACGCCAATTCCGGTGTCGCGCACCGAAATCTCCAGCCCGCCGGCCTCTGTCGGCCGCGCGAACACGGAAATCTTTCCGCCCTTTGGCGTAAATTTGGTCGCATTGGACAGAAGGTTCAGGATCATCTGACGAATCTTGCGTTCGTCCCCTTCGATCGCCGGTGACGACGCCGGGATGTTCACATCAACATCCAGGCCCTTTTCCGCAACGTGCCGTTCGACCATGCTGACGCAGGCGCGCACCATACTGGCAACGTCGATCATCGCATCCTGGATTTCCAATTTCCCGGCTTCGGCCTTCGACAGGTCCAGAAGGTCGTTGATCAGCGTCAGCAGATGAACGCCGCTTTCGCGGACATTCTGCGCATATTCGTTCCGTGCCTCATCCTGTTTTGCCAGATCGCTGGACAGCAGTTCGGCAAATCCGATGATGGAGTTCAGGGGCGTCCGGAACTCGTGGCTCATATTGGCCAGAAACTGGCTTTTGGCGCGGCTTGCCGCCAGTGCCTCGTCATGGGCGGCTTTCAGGTCCGCGGTTCTTTCCCGCACCCTTTTTTCCAGGCCCGCGCGTGCCGTTTCCAGTTCAATTTCGTTTCGGCGCTGCCGGTCGCGCATCATGTTGAAGGCCCGGAATACCTCCCCGAATTCATCGTCGCTTTGCGGTGACAGGCGGACGCTGCCCTTACCCGAATCCGTCTGATTGATGACCTCCTGAAGTTTCATCAGCGGCCCGACAATTACCCGTCGATAGACGACCGAACCGACGACAATGATCGCGGCGACCAGAACGATCGCCAATGCCAATGCGAAATACAAGCGTTCCAGCAGACTGCCCAACAGGCGCGCATCCGTCATCGCGACGGTGACATAACCGACGGTTCGCGATTCGCCGCCGCCGCCGAAACGGATCGGGCGTTCGGAAGTCAGACTTTCGGACGTCTGCGTCCCGTCCCGGCTCAATCGGGTGATCGATGCGCCATGACTGTCGGTGACGGAAATGAAGGCGATGTCCTGATCGTTGACCGCGTTCGCCACCACGGACGAAACCATCTCTTCCTGGCCGGAAAACACGGGTTCGGCCAGCACAATGGACAGATTGCTGGAAAGCCGCGTCATCTTTGAACGCAGTGCGTCGTAGGCTTCATGAAAGGTCAGGAACTCAAATCCGCCGACAAACAGTGCAACAACGACCAACACGGACGGAATATAGGCCATCATGAACCGGCGATGCACGGTTCCAACCCTGCGATCCGTCCGATTTCCGCGTTTTCCCGGCACGTCGTTTCTTCCTGCCGCCATTCAGCCCTCGACTAACCAAGCTTCCGCGCAGACTGATACGCTAGCACAATTCGCCATCCCGATACATCCTTGGCCGCAGATGCGGTCCGGCGCGAAATTAACGGGCATATCGAAGTCATTCTTCGTTGCGCGCACTCAGTTCCAGATAGACCGCGCTTTGGTCCTTGTCGCCGTGGCCGGACGCAACCGTATCTTCGTACAATTGCGTAACCAGGCTCGAAACCGGCAGCTCGAGTCCCAGTGAACCCGCAAACGCCATGGCTGTTCGAAGATCCTTCAATTGATAGCGCGAATAGCCGCCGGGCTGCCAGTTCCCTTCGCACATCCGAAGGCCGTGCTGCTGCAGGATAGTCGAATCCGCGAACCCGCCCAGAAGCGCCGATCGAACCGCCAGCGGGTCCGCCCCCCCCTTGGCCGCAAAAATCAGCGCTTCCGCTACGGTGGCCAGCGTATTGCCGACAATCATCTGGTTCGCAAGCTTCGACAGTTGCCCTGCCCCGGCGTCACCGACCCGTGTCGGGCGGCCCATCGCCTTGAAGGCAGGTTCAGCGGCGTCATACGTTTCCTGAGCGCCGCCCGCCATGATCGCAAGCGTCGCATCGATCGCCCCCTTCTCGCCACCGGAAACCGGCGCATCAATGAACGCAATGCCCGCTTCATTGCATCGTCGTGCCTGGGCGCGTGCTGTTTCCACCGGAATCGACGACATGACGATGACGATCGCACCGGGTTTCATCGCATCAAGTACCGGCGTTCCGTGGTCCCCGCTTTCGAACAGAACATGGTCACATGTCGGCCCGTCACTGAGCATCAGGATGACAGCATCGCTGTCCTGCGCGGCCGTTGCGGCATCCTTCGCAATGGAAATCCCGTCGGCTTCCAGATTCCGTGCTTTTTCCGGCGACCGGTTCCAGGCCCGCACATCGTAACCCGCGCGCGCAAGGTTGCGCGCCATTGGCGCACCCATGATGCCCGTTCCGATAAACGCAATCCGACTTATCGCCATCTAATGCGGCTCCCTTGGTTCTTCTTGTTCTCTTTGAAATGACCGATTGGCGCCGAAAAATAAATCCCATTCGGCGCAATATGCCAATATTCACGGTCACTTGAGGCACCAGCCCCGGAAATATTAGGGTTGGTTTCAACCCCGTCCAAGTATTATGGTGATGCCAGTCGTTGCGCGGTGAGCACCTGGGGGATGGCCGATGGCGGCCTATGCATTCGGCAAGTCGAAGCTGCAGTCGCCCTTCCCGAATCTTGAGATAACCGGGATTGACCAACCGGTATTGGAAGACAGCAAGATATTGCTTGGCTTCTACGAAACCCTACCCAAAACAGACGGACTTCCCCGAAAAAGGGACGTCGACCCTTTCACCATTCCACGGTCGGTTCTGCCATCCTGCTACCTGTTGGAACCGGCGGACGATTATTCGGACTGGACCTATCGGCTGATCGGGACGGAAATAGTCGAACGTTTCCGCGTTGACCGAACTGGACAGAACCTTCGGTCATTCATGAATGAAAGCCGCGCACAGGCATTGATAGACGCATCCAACGAATCAGCGCGGCAGCGGTGCGTTCGGGTTTACCGGCTGACACCGAAGCAGACAGCGATGGAAGACTTCTATGCCGAAACGATGAGCCTGCCGGTGATGGACGAACGCAACGACAAGGTTTGGCTGTTTGGCGGTACGTTCTTCGGGCGCGCGGTTCCCCGGGATCTGTCTTAGACATCCGCTTTTTTCATTTGTGCCTTTATCGCCATTGACGCGGACGAGCCCGCGCGCGAAACCATGGGCCCCAACCGAATGATCCGTCAGTGAGGACAGCAGGACGATGAACGACGCTTCTAGCCGTACAGACGTGCATGGCGGCAAGCTTTTGGCCGCGCAGCTTCATGCGCAGGGGTGCCGGCGGGTTTTTCTGGTCCCCGGGGAAAGTTTCCTCGCGGTCCTGGACGGGCTTCACGACCTTCCCGACATTCAACAGGTCGTCTGCCGTCAGGAAGGCGGTGCGGCAATGATGGCAGAAGCGCAGGGCAAGCTGACCGGCGAACCCGGCATCTGTTTTGTAACGCGGGGTCCGGGC
Organism: Alphaproteobacteria bacterium; assembly: GCA_040217575.1. GTDB lineage: Bacteria > Pseudomonadota > Alphaproteobacteria > UBA8366 > Aestuariispiraceae > Pacificispira. The sequence continues at coordinate 335,819 of JAVJPW010000007.1, forward strand.
GCCACCAATGCGTCGGCCGGGGTCCATATCGCGTTTCAGGATTCCACGCCGATGATTCTGTTTATCGGTCAGGTCGGCGGCGACATGTTCGACCGCGAAGCCTTTCAGGAAGTCGACTACCGTCAAATGTTCGCGCCCCTTGCCAAATGGGCGGCCCAGATCGACCGCGTCGAGCGGATTCCGGAATATATCAGCCACGCCTATCATGTCGCGACCAGCGGGCGGCCCGGGCCGGTAGTGCTCGCCCTGCCCGAAGATATGTTGCGGGACACCGCGCCCTTGCGTACGGCCTTGCCGGCAAACCCGGCACGACCGAAACCGGCCCCCGCCGACATGGAACAGGTCTCGGCCCTGCTGCGAAAGGCGAAGCGACCGCTCATCATGGTAGGTGGCCCCGGCTGGACCGATCAGGCACGCCGCGACCTGCAGGACTTCTGTGCCCATACCAACATTCCGGTATGCGCATCGTTCCGGGCCCAGGATTTCATCGACAACCGCCATCCCGCCTATGCCGGGCATTGCGGCATAGGACCGATTCCGTCCGTGCGAAAGGCGGTGGAAGACGCCGATGTATTGCTTGCACTTGGCCCGCGCCTCGGCGAAATGACGACCGGCGGCTATTCTTTGCTGGACGTCCCCAACCCGCGCCAGAAACTGATCCACGTCCACCCGGATGCCTCTGAAATCGGCCGTGTCTATCGCCCGGAGGTCGGCGTCGTATCTACGACATCGGATTTTGCGGCGGCGCTCGGTGCAATCGCATCCGACACGCGCGGCCGAAACGGGGACCAGGTGACAGCCCTGCATGACGCCTATCTGAAGAGCCTGTCACCGGTGGAAACACCCGGCGACGTGAAGATGGAACAAGTCGTGCGTCATGTGGACGGCACGCTGGGCGATGACGCGATTATATGCAATGGCGCCGGCAACTACGCAGGATGGGTTCACCGCTATTACCGCTTCCGCAGCTATCGCACCCAATTGGCGCCGACATCCGGGTCCATGGGCTATGGACTGCCGGCGGCTGTGGCGGCAAAACTTCATGCCCCGAACCGGGACGTCGTATGTTTTGCCGGCGACGGGTGTTTCCTGATGCACGGTCAGGAGTTCGTCACGGCGGCGAGATACGGCGCAAATATTGTCGTCATCGTATCCAACAACGGGACCTACGGGACGATCCGAATGCATCAGGAACGCGATTATCCGACGCGGGTTTCCGGAACCGACCTGGTAAACCCGGATTTCGCAAAATTGGCGGACGCCTATGGCGGGTTGGGCCTGAAAGTTACAAGGACGGAAGATTTCGCTGAAGTGTTCGCAAGGGCCCGCGCGTTCGACGGCCCGGCCCTGATCGAACTTACCACATCGTCAGAGGCGATTTCCGTCGGAACGACGATTACAAAACTGCGTGCAGCATCCGGCTGACCGTCGTGGACCACGCAATACAGACCGCGCAAAACAATTGCGTTTGCGGCGATAACGCCGCTAACATTCCCGCAGACGCATTTCGCCAAGCGGGAGAACTAGGATGCATTGGATGTTTGCCGCGAAACGGACGGTTGGTCCGGCTCTCGCCCTTATGACGGGACTAGGCATTGCCGCCAGCCCCGTTCATGCACAGGAAGAAGCGGACCCTCTGACGGTCCCGGGCCGATACGAAGTGGTTTCGGTCGAAGACGGCGAAGACGGCGGTCAGATCGCGATCATGGTCGACACGGCTTTTGGCCGGACCTGGATCCTGGAAACGAACGCGGACGGGTCCGTGAACTGGCGTCGGATTTTCGTACGCCGCGCCGGCGACACGCCGGATGGATTTACGTCCAGACCACTGACGATCCGACCGTAATCCGCTGCGGGCGGACTTAACCCCTGTAAGGTAGGTTGCGATGAATTGGGAGCTTTACGCCGCGTTTTGCATTGCAAGCGCGCTGTTGATCATAATGCCGGGTCCCATCGTAACGCTGGTGATCGCAAACAGCTTGCGGCGGGGAACGGGATTCGGTCTGGCGACTATGTTGGGTGGGAACCTGGGCACCGGGATCATGCTGACCGCGGGTGCCGTTGGGATGACGACGGTCCTGACACTGGTTTCCGACCTTTTCGACGTCGTGCGATATCTGGGTGCCGCATACCTGATCTATCTGGGGATCAGGGAATGGCGAAGCCGCGCGGTCACATTCGACGAAATGGATGCCGAATCGGCCGAATATTCAAAGAAATCAAAACAGTCCGCCTTTTGGACCGGGGTCATGACCGGGATCACGAACCCGAAGACCATCATCTTCTATGCGGCATTTTTCCCGCAGTTCGTCGACCCTGGGCTTGCTGCCGGGCCGCAGCTTGCGGTGATGACGGTCAGTTTCCTGTGCATCGCCCTGGTTCTGGACGGATCCTATGCGGTTCTGGCGGGCCGTGTTCGCCCGCTGCTGCAGGACGGCCGCAAGGCGATCATGCGTGCGCGGGTGACCGGATCCCTTTTGATTTTCACTGGAATTGGCCTGGCGTTGATGCGCCGGGAATCGGCGTAAAATGCGCGTCGCGGCGACAACATTCGCTTTGTCGTATGGAAGATAGTACAGGTCGCCAGGATGAGAGACGCTCCACGCCGTAGATTTAGCGTATGCGGCTAGTTGAAGTTTGGCGGCACGCACCAGAAAGCCCCGTTTCCACAAGGATTTAGAAAATGTCTGACGATGATGATCTTGATCTCCGTTCGCTGGACGACCAGGAATTGGTCGAACAGATGTGGGACGACCTCTACGACGGCCTGGCCGACGAAATTGTGGAGGGAACCAACATCCTGCTGGAACGCGGCTGGGCCCCTTACAAGGTCCTGACCGAGGCTCTGGTCGAAGGCATGCGGATTGTCGGCATCGACTTCCGCGACGGCATTTTGTTCGTGCCGGAAGTGTTGATGGCCGCCAACTCCATGAAAGCGGGGATGAATATCCTGCGCCCGCTTCTGGCCGAAACCGGTGCGCCGCCGCAGGGCAAGATGGTCATCGGCACCGTCAAGGGCGACATTCACGACATCGGTAAGAATCTGGTCTCCATGATGATGGAAGGCGCCGGCTTTGAAGTGATCGACCTTGGGATCAACAACCCGGTCGAAAGCTATCTGGAGGCCCTTGAGGAGCATAAGCCGGACATATTGGGGATGTCGGCACTGCTGACCACGACGATGCCCTACATGAAGGTCGTAATCGACACGATGAAGGAACAGGGCATTCGCGATGATTTCACCGTTCTGGTCGGCGGTGCACCGCTGAACGAAGAGTTCGCGCGTGAAATTGGCGCAGATGCCTATTGCCGGGACGCCGCCGTCGCCGTTGAAACCGCCAAGGAAGTGATGGCCCGCAAGAACAACCAGTAATACCCTGCGGGTCCGGAAAGTGACCCCGTTATGACAACAGCGACCGACATGAAAATCGACACCCCGGCGCCCGATGCGGCGCCGGAGTTCGTTGCAAGGGACGCGTCCATCCTGATCATCGCCTGCGGTGCGCTGGCGCGGGAAATTGTCGACCTGACGCGGCTGAACGACTGGTTGAACCTGGCGGTCACCTGTCTGCCGGCCAAGCTGCACAACGAACCGCAGAAGATCCCGGACCTGCTGCGCGCAAAGATCCGGGAGAACAAGCACCGGTACGGCGAAATCTTTGTCGCCTATGCCGATTGCGGGACCGGCGGGATGATCGACCGCGTCGTCGAACAGGAGGGTGCGCAACGCATCGGCGGCCCGCACTGCTATTCCTTCTTTGCGGGCGAAGACACATTCAATGAAATTGCCGAGGCGGAAATCGGGACCTTCTATCTGACCGACTATCTGGCGCGGCATTTCGAAACCCTGATCCTGGAGGGGATGGGCATTCGGAAATATCCGCCGATGCGCGACATGTTGTTCGGCAACTATACCCGGCTTCTCTATCTGGCGCAGACGGACAATCCGGAACTGGACAGCCGGGCCAAAGACGCCGCCAAGGCACTGGGGCTGCGGTACGAAAAGCGACGGACGGGCTATGGTGAGCTCGCCGATTTCATGGCGGAGGCAGCGGCCTCTCAACCGAAGGGACATAAGTGAATATGGCACAGTTGATCGTCGTCTACTGGCGGGACATTCCGGCCCAGGTCATTGCCAAAAAGGGCCGGCGGGATCAGGTGAAGATCGTTCTGGACGAACGGTTTGAAAAGGCAATCGACCGCGCAGCCATGCGCGGCGGCGCCCGGTCGACGGACGACTATCTGGCGGACTGGCGCAAGGAAGACCCGGTGGAGGTTTCGGACGATCTGGAGGCCGAAGCCCGCGCCGTCGCCGACCGTCTGGAAGCGGAATATGACGATGCGCGGCTGAAGGTCCTGGTGGAAGCCGGCGGCAAAGCCGCCTGACCTGATCCCTTTTCGTCATGGCGAACCCGCTCGACCGCCGATTTCCCAGTGTAGACGACCTGGAGGCAGCCGCCCGCGACCGCGTGCCGACGTTCGTGTTCGATTATATCGTCTGCGGAATGGGCGCGCGGAACGACGACCCGGGATCCGGGGTTCGACGTAACCGTCAGGCGCTGTCTGACGTACGGCTTATGCCGCGCTATCTGGATGACCCGGGCGCCATCGACCCGTCCGTCACCCTGTTCGGCCAAAAATATTCTGCGGCGTTCGGTGTCGCCCCCGTCGGAAGCGGCGGGGCGGTCTGGCCGGGTGCGGCAGAAACTCTGGCGGCGGAGGCCAAGCGCCGTAACCAGCCTTTCGCGGCGTCCAGTATGGCGGTTTCCAGCCTTGAGAGTTTGCGGGAACATGCAGGCGATTGCGGCTGGTTCCAGTTCTATCGCCCAAACGACCCGGATATCGAAGAAGACATGATCGCGCGCGCCGAAACGGCGGGATACAAGGTCATGGTCGTCACCGTCGATGTGCCGGGCCCCCTGCGCCGGAACCAGGACCTTAGAAACGGATTTACCGCCGATTTTTCGATCGCGGACCCGCAGACTGTTCTTTCCATCATGCGTCACCCGGCCTGGGCCTTTGGGTTCCTGAAATCAGGCTATCCGAGCATCGCCAGTTTCGATCCGTATGGCCCCCGGGGCGGACCGGCCAAGGAACGTGCCGCCTTCATCCGCAACATCGTGACCGGGCATGTAACGGCCCAGATTCTGGAACGCCTGCGCGCACGCTGGAAGGGACCGATGCTGGTGAAGGGTGTTCTGGACCCGGCTGAGGCCAAGCGATGCCAGGACATCGGCATTGACGGGATTGTCGTGTCGAACCATGGCGGACGGCAGTCCGAAGCGGCACCCGCAACGGCCGAAGTCCTGCCCGCAATCCGCCAGGCCGTCGGGAATAACTATCCACTGGTTGCCGATGGCGGTGTTCGGTCTGGGTTGGACATCTGCCGCATGCTGGCGTTGGGTGCGGACCTTGTCCTGTTGGGACGTGCCTTCTACCTGGCCATGGGTGCGATGGGACCGGCGGGTGCGGCGCATGTGTTTGACATTCTGACGGATGAATTAACCGGCGCCATGCGCCAGATCGGGGCGAAAACCCCCATCGCGCTTCGCAATCATCTGCACCGCCCCTAGGGTCGTTTGCGACGTTCCGGGACGACAACATGGTTAATTCAGCCCCGCCACCCAGATAGAAACCCCATCAAATCCCAGATAAATTTTGGCAAAACGCGGTATTTTCGACATTTGTTCCTGGCCCGAATTCTGACAGATTTTCAATGGCATAGCTTTTGCTTTTTCTATTCCGCAAGGCTCCGTTGCATTGCTAGATGACTGAGATTCTTGAATTTTCACGGAATCAGACTCATTTTAAGGTTATGCGAATGTGGAAAAATACCACCCTGCCGCTTGCGGCCCTGGCGTTTGTGATCGTTGCGTCCCTTGGCGGCCGCAACGGTGGACAGGCATGGGCGGAAGAATCCGTGTTCGACCCACCGCTCAACCCGGCGACCTGTGGCGACCGGCTGAACCGGCTCTACGACGGTGACTTCACGCAGTTCTGGACCTATGTCGAACGGCATGGATTCACTGCCGTCGTCGATTTCGCCTGGGCCACGCCGGAACGCGATGGAGAGAGTTTCGAGGATTGGCGGGTGCGCGCCTATGACTGCGTGCTGGAGGTTGAGCGCGCCAACCACTTGGACGAAACGGCCGAGATGGCTTACGCGCTGGGCTACTTCATGTGGTTCGCGACTGCATCTATCGGATTCAATGACGATGACATCGGTGGACCGGACGTGCGCGAACGGGCCTATCGTCGGCTGCGCAACGCCGCATCCGCCGGCAGCGACCCCGCACGTGAGGCGCTGATACAGGTGCATCTGGACATGGTGCGCATGGCTGACCAGCGTGTCGCATACGCCGCCCGCAACCAGACGGAGGCAAGCCTGCCGGATTGGTGGCCGCCGCGCGACCAGATTCTGCAGTCGCTCGACCGTATGGCAAAGTCCGGATACGATTCCGGGTTCCTGGCGATTGCGACGATTTATTCCGACCGGGCGCTTCTGGTAACGTCAACCGGGTTCGACCATAACGGCCAGGCCGCCAGCGAACCGGACGCCCGCCTGATAGAAGCATCCCGTGCCTATCGCCAGGTTTGGGAAGAACGCCAGCAGAGCCGTCAGGCCGCCGTCGGAACCGAAGGCTGACCCGGCGTTACTGAGCCGTTTCCCGCGCCAGTTCGATATAGACTGCCCGCAGTTTTTCCGCGACCGGCCCCGGCACGCCGTTGCCCAGGATATGACCGTCCACCTTGACCACCGGCATCACGAACCCGGATGCGGACGTTGAGAAGGCTTCCGCCGCTTCATACACCTCATCCGGGGTGAAGGCGCGTTCCTCGATCTGGATATTCTCCCGATGGGCCAGTTCCAGCACCGCCTTGCGCGTTATCCCATGCAGGATATCGTTCGAAAGCTGACGGGTTACGATCCTGCCGTCCATCGTGACAATGAAGGCATTGTTGGAACTGCCTTCGGTGACATAGCCGTCTTCGACCAGCCAGGCATCGTTCGCCCCCGCGTCCAGTGCCGCCTGTTTGGCAAGGCTGGGCGCCAGAAGCTGAACCGTCTTGATATCGCGCCGGCCCCAACGGATATCCGGCAGGGTGACGACGGAAATGCCTTTCTTGGCCGCGGGCGAATCGCAGACGGCACGCGCTTGGCTGAACATGACCAGCGACGGTTTCGCATCCGTCGGGAAGGCAAAGTCACGGTCCGCCGCACCGCGCGTGATTTGCCAATAGACGACCCCTTCGGTCAGATCGTTGCGGCGGATGATTTCCCGCTGGATTTCCAGCAGCTTTTCCTTGGAACAGGGCCAGTCCATCTTGAGTTCGCGCAAGGACCGTTCCAGGCGTGCGATGTGGGCTGCATTGTCCACCAGCTTCCCGTCGATAACGGAAGAAACCTCGTACACGCCATCGGCGAACAGGAAACCACGGTCGAAGACAGAGATTTTGGCCTCTTCCTCCGGCACGAACTCGCCATTGACATAGACAATCCGGGACATGCCCCTAACTCCTTCTCTGGATCGCGCGGCTCGCCCTCGCTATACACCATCCCGTCTATCGGTCAATCGACCGTCCACCCTTCACCGAACCGGATTCTACCAATCATGCTGACCTTTGCTGCGGCCGTCTTCTTTTTAATCATCACGCCTGGACCGGGTGTCCTGACGACCGCGGGTGTGGGATCGGGATTCGGCTACGGGCCGGGCGTGCGCTATGTGGCAGGGCTGTGCATCGGAACGAACGCAGTCGCGCTGGTCGTCGTGACCGGTATCGCGGCAATCGTCCTGGCGGAACCCGCGATCCGAACGGTCCTGGTGTTCGCGTCCGCGGCGTACCTGCTTTACCTTGCTGGGCGGATCGCCTTTGCCGGTGCCAAAGTTGCCTTCATCGAACGTGCCAGCCCGCCAGGCGTACTGGGCGGCATCATGCTGCAGGCGATTAACCCGAAAGCCTATGCGGTGAATACGGCGCTTTTCGCGGGCTATGGCTTCATGCCCGAACAACCGACGACAGAAGTCCTGATCAAATTCGCCATCATGAACGCGATCTGGATTCCCATTCACATTGCCTGGCTGGCGGCGGGGGTTACCCTTCACCGCCTTAATTTGCCCGACCGTGTCCAGCGCGCGATCAACATCCTTATGGCGCTTTCCATGCTGGCCGTCGTGGCCCTGACCGCCCTGACCTAGGGCGGGTCGCCGGAAGCCGGGATGTCGCGTTCCAGGATCGTTTCATATGCCGTGAACCCGCGCCGTTCATAGGCCAGACGCGCACCTTCGTTGCCGCGAAGATAGGCCAGCATCAGGCGCGAAATGCCCAGTGCACGAAAATGGTCTTCCGCCGCTGTCAGAAACAGGTCCAGAATGTTCCGGCCGCGATGGGCGGGTTCGATCCAGATGTCAGAGACCCAGCCCACGTTTCGATGCTCCGGCAGGACATAGTGCCCGCCGAAATCTTCAACCATCCATATCGCGAAGCCGACCGGCGTCCCGTCCGCGCCGACGGCAAGGACAACCTGACTGTCATTCGCGGCGCATTCCGCGATCAGATAGTCCAGGTGCGCCTCTGAGGATCCGGCCCCGGCCGGTCGGTCCGGATGCAGTGCATGTTCGACATCCTGCAACGCTGCCATGAAACGGATCAGGACCGGACGGTCATTGCCCGCAGCCGGCCTGACCCGATAGGACATGCCTGCCCCCGCTATTCCGCGGCCTGGGGCGCCGGCTGCGCGGGTGTGCCCGCCGGGTCCCGGAACCGGGACAACAGGTCCGCTTCGGTACGTTTTGCCATTGTCACGTGGCGTTCCTTCACATGGCCGAAGCCGCGGATATGTTCGGGCACGGACGCAAGGTCGACCGCGATGTCGTAGTTCGATGTCGAAAGACCATCAAAGACTTCGCGCAACAGTTCCTCATATTCCCCGATCAGACGGCGTTCCATCCGGCGTTCGTCGGAATATCCGAAAATGTCGAACATTGTGCCACGCAGGCCTTTCAGCTTCGCCAGAAGACCAAAGGCCTTGAACATCCAGGGGCCGTATTCCCGCTTCTTGAGCTCACCGGTTTCCGGGTCGCGTTCAGCGGTCAGCGGCGGCGCCAGATGGAAGTGGATTTTGTAATCCCCTTCGAACTTGTCCGCGACCGACTTGAGGAACGTGCCTGACGTATAAAGGCGCGCGACCTCATATTCGTCCTTAATCGCCAACAGTTTGAAGTAATAGCGGGCCACCGCCTTTGCCAGGCTGCCGTCCGCCCGCGCGATACGAGCCTCCGCCGTTACGGCACGGTCGACCATGTCCTTGTATCGGCGCGCCAGCGCGTCATTCTGATAATCCTTCAGGTGGGAGATGCGTTTGGCAACGATGTCTTCCAGGGTGGTCGCAATCCCTTCGGCTTCCTTTGCACTGGCCTTGGCCGCGGCACTGTCCACGATCCGAAGAACGGCATCCGGATCGTGTGCCATGCGCCGCCCCCACAGGAAGGCACGCTTGTTCGCTTCGACTGCGACGCCGTTCAGCTCTATCGCTTTTTCAAGCGCGTCGCGGGATACCGGCACCCGGCCCATCTGGAAGGCGACACCCAGCATAAACGGGTTTGTCGCGATGGTGTCGCCCATCAGGGCTTCGGCGACCTTCGTGCCGTCAACGAAGCTGACCGCATCCGGTCCGACCTGATCGCGGATGATCTGTTTCATCTCGTCCGCCGGGAAGTTCCAATCCGGGTTCTTCGTGAAGTCACCGGTGATCGATTCCTGCGTATTGATGATCGCCGTCGTCGTACCCCGTTCCGCCTTTGCCATGGCATCCGCGCCCGCGGCCACCACCATGTCGCAACCAAGGATCAAATCGGCCCCACCCGCAGCGATTCGCACCGCCTTGATCTGTTCCGGGGTCTTTCCGATACGGATGTGGCTGGTAACCGGGCCACCTTTTTGCGCCAGACCGGCCATATCCAGGACGGAACAGCCCTTGCCTTCCAGGTGGGCCGCCATGCCCAGCAACGCCCCGACAGTGACAACGCCCGTGCCGCCGACACCGGTCAGCAAAATATCCCAGGGCCCTTCGCCGATTTCCGGCAGATTTGGGTCCGGCAAGGCTTCGAACACATCGGCGACACCGGCGCTTGCCGCCGCACCAGCGGACGCACCCTTGCCCTTTTTCAGGGCGCCGCCGTGGATTGTCACAAAGGACGGACAGAACCCGTCGACGCAGGAATAATCCTTGTTGCAGGACGACTGATCGATTTCCCGCTTGCGGCCGAACTCGGTTTCCTTCGGCACGACGGACAGACAGTTCGATTTGACGGAACAGTCGCCGCAGCCTTCGCACACCATCTCGTTGATGAACGCGCGTTTCGCCGGATCCGGAAACAGACCGCGCTTGCGGCGGCGGCGTTTTTCCGCGGCACAGGTCTGATCATAGATCATGACCGTGCAGCCGGGCGTTTCCCGCAGTTCCTTTTGAACGGCGTTCAGGTCGCTTCGATGATGGATCGTGGTGCCCGGCGGGAAGGCGCCGGTCGACGGATACTTTTCCGGTTCGTCAGAAACGATGACCAGACGCTTGATCCCTTCGGCATGGACCTGCCGGGCAAGCGTCGGCACGTCGATCGGCCCGTCATGGGGTTGGCCGCCGGTCATTGCGACCGCGTCGTTGAACAGGATCTTGTATGTGACATTGACGCCGGACGCCGCCGCGGCACGCACCGCCAAAAGGCCCGAATGGAAATACGTCCCGTCACCCAGATTCACAAAGACATGCTTTTCCGACGTGAACGGCGCCTGACCGACCCAGGACATCCCCTCACCGCCCATCTGGGTGAAGCTTTGGGTGTTCCGGTCCATCCATAGCGCCATGTAGTGGCAGCCAATTCCCGCAAGTGCGCGGCTTCCTTCGGGTACCTTGGTGGACGTATTGTGCGGACAGCCGGAACAGAAATAGGGAACGCGCTTCGTTCCGCCTTTCACTTCCGCCAGGGATTTTTCCTTTGCCGCCAGAAAGCCCAAACGGTTCTTGAAATGCTCGTTGCTGTCGACGGTGGCGCTGCCGCCCGGCAACCAGCCCAGCCGTTCGACCAGAACGCGGGCGATCATCGCCGGCGTAAGTTCCCCGAACGACGGCAGTTGCAGTTGCCCATCCGCGCGGAACTTACCGACAACGCGGGGGCGCACGTCTTCGCGCCAGTTATAAAGCTGTTCCTTCAGCTGGTTTTCGATGACCGCGCGTTTTTCCTCGACCACCAGGATTTCTTCCAGTCCTTCGGCGAAATGGCGGATACCTTCGCGTTCCAGTGGCCAGGGCATCCCGACCTTGTAGACGACGATGCCAAGCTTGTTCGCGAACTCCTCGTCGATATGCAGGTCTTCCAGCGCCTGCATGACGTCCAGATAGGATTTGCCCGTCGTCACGATGCCAAGGCGGCGGTTCTTTCCGCCGATGACTTCCCGGTTCAGGTTGTTCGCCCGGGCATAGGCCAGCGCGGCATAAAGCCGGTATTTGTGCAGGAGTTCTTCTTCCGCCAGCGGTTCATGCAGGCGCGGGCGGATGTTCAACCCACCTTCGGGAATTTCAAAATCTTCCGGAATACGCGTTTCGACGCGATGCGGGTCCACATAGACGGACGCAGAGGTATCGACCGTATCCGCCAGCGTCTTGAACGCGACCCAGACCCCGGCATACCGGGACATGGCCCAGCCATGCAGCCCCATATCCAGAAATTCCTGAACGTTTGCCGGGTGCAGAACCGGGATCATCGCGTCCATGAACGCATATTCGGTCTGATGGGCCGTGGTAGACGACTTGCAGGTATGGTCATCGCCCGCCAGCGCCAATACGCCGCCATGCCGCGCCGTACCCGCCAGGTTGGCATGCCGCAAGACATCGCCGGACCGATCGACGCCCGGCCCCTTGCCGTACCAGATGGAGAATACGCCGTCGACTTCAGCGCCGGGATAGAGGCCGACCTGCTGCGTGCCCCAAATCGACGTGGCCGCCAGATCCTCGTTCACGCCGGGCTGGAAATGGATGTTGCTTTTTTCCAGGAACTTTCTGGCCCGCCAGAGCTGTTGGTCGAAAGCGCCCAGCGGCGACCCGCGGTAGCCGGAAATGAAACATCCGGTGTTCAGTCCCGCCGCCTGATCCCGCGCGCGCTGCATCAACGGCAGGCGCACCAGCGCCTGTGTGCCGGTCAGAAAGACGCGGCCTTCTTCCAACGTATACTTATCGTCCAGCGATACTTCGGCCAATTCAGCCATGTCCAAAGCCTCTCCCAATATCGTGCGTGACGGTATTCCGGCTTGTCCTGCCTTGTCGTCCACTGTCACAGACAATCTATGGCACAGATAGACTATGGGGCGGCGCCGGTTTCCGCTCAAGGGCGGTATCCGTTCACAAAATAGGTTAGCATTGCTGACCTATTTTTTCAAGCATCTTGCTTTCGCTTGAGGGCCGCTCAAGAATCGCGCAACCAAAAGGCAGCCGTATCGGCAGTAAAGGGGATGGCATGAAGCTTTCGGACCGGGACATCCTGAAACGTATCGACGATGGCGGAATCGAAATCGATCCGGCGGACAATGTGCGCGTCGGGCCGGTGTCCATCGACCTGACCCTGGACCGGCGGTTCCTTTACTTCCGGCACGAACAGCTTTCCGTGATCGACGTGGATAAGGGGCTGGGCGATCAGGACCCGATGGCACAGTACGATGTGCCGGAAGGGGACGCCTTCATTCTGCAGCCGAAGGCATTCGCACTGGGTGCCACGGCCGAGCGTGTGCGTATTCCAAGCGACCTAGTCGGCTGGCTGGACGGGCGGTCCAGTCTGGCGCGGATCGGCCTAATGGTGCATGCCACGGCACATACGCTGGAGCCGGGTTGGAACGGCACGATCACGCTGGAATTCTTCAATGCCGGCAATGTCGCACTGGCGCTTCGCCCCGGCATGCGGGTCTGTGCGGTCAGCTTCGAACCTCTGTCTTCCGAAGCGCTGAATCCCTATGACCGCAAGGAAGGCGCGAAATACCTGAACCAGGCGGGGCCGGTCGCAAGCCAGGTCGGCCGCGACCGCTGAAATCTATCCCAGTATTTCCGTCATCGCGGCAATTGCTTCCTCAATACCCGCGCGGTCGACATCCAGATGGGTGACCGCGCGCATGGATGTCCTGGAAAAGGCCCCTATGCGCACACCGCGTTCCATAAGCGCCTTCGACAGGGCGTGCGCGTCCATCGGGGCGTCGGTCCCCAACTCATAAAACACGATGTTCGTTTCCACCGTCGCCGGGTCCAGCAGGATTCCGCGAAGCCCCGCAATGCCTTCGGCAAAACGGCGCGCGTTCGCATTGTCTTCCGCCAGTCGTTCCAGATTGTGGTCCAGCGCATAAAGCCCCGCCGCGGCCAGATATCCGGACTGGCGCAGCGCACCGCCCATGCGCTGTTTGATGCGCCAGGCTTCGGCAATGAAATCCTTGGTCCCTGCCAGAACGGCACCAACCGGACATCCCAACCCCTTGGACAGGTCGATCCAGACACTGTCCGTCGCCTGAACCATGCGGGACGCGGATATGCCCGACGCTGCGACCGCATTCATTAGCCGCGCGCCGTCCATGTGAAGCGCCAGCCCCCGTTCCCGGGCCAGGTCGCCCAGCGCGTCCAACTGTTCCAGGGGCCAGACCGTGCCGCCCCCCAGGTTTGACGTCTGTTCCACTTCGATCAGCGTGACGCGCGGGGCGTACCGGTTACCGGGTGCCGGGATCGCAGCCCGCGCCTGATCCACGGTATAGACACCGCGCACCCCGTCCAGCGGCAGAATGTTGACCCCGCCGGTCGCCCCCGCGCCACCGCCTTCAAATCCGATGATATGGGCCGATCTGTCCGCCAGAACCGCATCCCCCGGCCGACAATGTATCTGCAGGGCGATCTGGTTGCACATCGTCCCGCTGGGCAGGAACAGTGCCGCTTCCTTTCCAAGAAGATCCGCCGTGCGTTCTTCCAGCATCAATGTTGTCGGATCTTCAAGGGCCTGTTCATCGCCGACTTCGGCCGTGCCCATTGCCTGAATCATGCCCGGCGACGGACGGGTCTTTGTATCGCTGTAGAGTTCGACCCGCGGACGCTGGTTCTGTTGTGATCCGACCATTTCGCACTATCTCCCGGCTGATAAAGAATACAGACTGAGGGGATCGTTGTCCGCGCCGCCACGGTGTGTCAAACAGCGGGCAGCACCATCCCCCGACCGACCAGGAAGAAAACTGATGCTGGGCCCCATAGACGCGATTCGCCTGTTTACCGCCGACATAGGCCGCGCGACCAGTTTTTATGAGATAATTCTGGGGAGGGCGCCAGCCGTCGCGGACGATGCGATGGCCATATTCGATACACGTTCCACGAAGCTGATCATTGAACTGATCGACGAAGAAGACGGCGACGATGCTGATGAGCTGATCGGCCGGTTTGCTGGTGTTTCCTTTGCCGTCCCTGACATTCGCGCCGCGCATAAACAGCTTTCGGACGCGGGCGTCACCTTCGACGGTCGGCCTGAAATCCAACCATGGGGCGGGGCACTGGCCCATTTCTTTGACCCGGACGGCAATGTCCTGACACTGGTTCAATATCCATTGCCGGACTAGTCCGGCGGCCACCGGGGTTGTTGCGAAAGGGCGAATCCCGGCTTACTTAATCGCCAAGTGTCCGTCGTACCTTTTCCATGTCGAGGGCAGCCAAAGTGGCTCAGAAACCAACCCGCATCGCACCTTCCATTCTGTCGGCCGACTTTGCCGCATTGGGCACGGAAGTCCGTGCGATTGACGAAGCCGGCGCAGATTATGTCCATATCGACGTCATGGACGGGCATTTCGTGCCGAATATTACGATCGGCCCCGGGGTGGTGAAGGCATTGCGCCCCCACAGCAACAAGGTATTCGATGTCCATCTGATGATCGCACCGGTCGATCCGTATCTTCAGGCATTCGCCGGTGCGGGCGCGGATATCCTGTCGGTGCACCCGGAATCCGGGCCGCACCTTCACCGGACGTTGCAGGCGATCCATGGTCTTGGGAAACGGGCAGGGGTGGTCCTGAATCCCGGCACGCCGCATCAGGTATTGGAACCGGTGTTGGACCTGGTCGATCTGATCCTGGTCATGTCGGTCAATCCCGGCTTCGGCGGGCAAAGCTTTATTGCAAGCCAGCTTGAGAAAATCGCCGCCATTCGCGCCATGATCGATGCGAGCGGTCGTGACATCGACCTGGAAGTCGACGGCGGAAT
Source organism: Alphaproteobacteria bacterium (assembly GCA_040217575.1). GTDB lineage: Bacteria > Pseudomonadota > Alphaproteobacteria > UBA8366 > Aestuariispiraceae > Pacificispira. Next base: position 351,084 of record JAVJPW010000007.1, read on the forward strand.
CAATTTCGAAACCGCCCCGCAGGCGATCGAAGCGGGCGCGGACGTTCTTGTCGCCGGGACAGCGACCTTTACCGGTGGCCCCAACCAGTACGCGGACAATATCCGACGGCTGCGCGGCGGCTGACGGATCGAAGCAAAAGGATTGGCGTAACGCCATGGAACCGGTTTCTGCGCATCCGCATTCGCTGGCTCAGGAGCTTCGATATCGAAGCGCCAAAGTCGCCCGCGTTCTGGGGCTCTACCGGACCCTGACGGGCGGTCGACCGCCGGCGCACCCCACGATCCCGGACGATGTGACTTGGCCTGCAGACCCGTGGCCGGGGGACCCGAACATTGGTAGCGCAATCATGTCGGGCCGGTATCCGTTTGGCGGGGTATCGCGCACGATCAGCGGTTCCCCGTGGCAGAAGGTGGAGGCACCGTCCCTTTGGCACCGTCACGCGCACGGGTTTGAATGGCTTCGCGATCTGGCAGCCATCGGTGGAAGCGAAGGCGACGCCACCGCCCGCCGACTGCTGCATGGCTGGATCGAGCATGAGGCCGCCGGCGCCTTTCGTCACCAACCCGCAACCTGGTCGCCCGGTCCGTGCGGCCGGCGGCTGTCCACATGGCTGTTCCATTGGCCGATGTTGAGCCAGAACATGGCCGACCGCGAGATGGAGCCGTTCCTGGATTCGCTGGGCCGTCACATGCGTCATCTGTTTCTGATCGCAGGTGTGGAAGGCGATGGTGCGGACCGTCATGCGGCCATTCTGGCCCTGATCCACGGCTGTCTTCTGATCCCGGATTTCAATGGTCGACTGACGGCGGCAATCCGCCTGCTGGAACGGGAAATGTCTTATTCCATTCTGCCGGATGGCTGTCATGCCACCCGATCGCCGCGGGTCCAGTTTGAAGTCCTGCGCGACCTGACGGCGCTGAGGGGCGTGTTCGAGACACTGCGCCGGGACGTGCCGATTGCGCTTTCGACCGCCATCGACCGTGTGGCACCGATCGTGCGTCTTTTCCGTCACGGAGACGGTCGGTTCGCACTGTTCCACGACACCCGCGAAGGAGATGCGGAGGAAATTGAACGCGTGCTGCAACGCGCGGATGCCAAAGGGCGCGCCCCATCGCGCAGCCCGCACGGCGGTTACGAACGTCTGGTATCCGGGAAACTGTGCGTAATTGCGGATGTCGGGGCACCACCTTCCGCCCCGTTCGACGGCTGCATTCATGCGGCCCCGCTTGCGATGGAAGTCAGTTTCGGTGCGGAACGGCTGATCGTGAACTGCGGTGCGGCAAGGGGTGCGGACGGCGACTGGGCCCGTGCCCAGCGCAGCACGGCGGCACATTCGACATTAAGTGTTGAGAATACGAACGCCGATGAGATCGATGCCCGCGGACGGATCGGGAAACGCCGCGCCAGCACCGTCGTGGAGCGGAACGAGAATGACGACGCGATCTGGATTGATATGAGCCATGACGGGTACAAACGACCTTTCGGTCTGACCCACCGAAGGCGACTCTATCTGACATCCGAAGGCGCGGACCTGCGCGGGGAAGATTCGCTGGAGGGGGAGGAAGGTCACACGTTCGCCCTGCGATTCCATCTTCACCCCAAGGTTCAGGTATCCCTGCTGGCCAATCATGCTTCGGCGTTGCTGAAGACACCGTCCGGCGCCGGCTGGCGCTTGCGCGCGGCGGGTGCCGACCTGTCTCTGACGGAAAGTGTCTATCTGGGTGGACCGCAGGATACCAAACGCACGCAGCAGATTCTGCTGACGGGTGTTACAGGGCCGGGCGGCGCCACCGTCAAATGGGCGCTGCAGCGGGAAGGAAAGCGCTAGGTCCCACGTCCGCCATCAGCGCCGAAATTCTATGCTATAATTCCTCGGCTGGAATCTCGCGGATATCCGGCCAGATCGCATTCGCGGAATCGATGTTCTGATCGCGATCTTCCAGCCAGACTTCGCGGGTTCCGGGGTCAAGCTGCAGGTAAAGCGTGTCATTCACGATTTCCCACGCCGCCGGATCGACGTCGAATTTCTGTTGCTGGGTCACACCATAAGCACAGAACCCGCCATAGGCAGGGGTATAGCGTTCCGGATCGTTCTGGAACATTTCCAGATGTTCGGCACTTGCGAACTGGAAAGTCGCACCGTCGACGGTATGCGTAAAACTTGAAGACCCGGGCGTCGGCTGACCGTCCGTGAAATAGGCAACCGGATCATAGCCGTGAATTGCAACCGCGCTTTCGGTCACATTCACATCAATGGGCAACGCCCCGGATTGTTCCTGGACGACAAAGACCGCGATCGCCGCGACCGCAACCAGCCCGATCAAAACACCCAATTTCCGATTCATATCCCTCACCTCGCGGATGGTCCGCAATGTCATAATTGTGCCTAGCACACCCAAAGCTGACGCGATAGTGTCCGGTTTCTGGTTAAAGATCACTTAACCGCGAACGGCAAGGAGCAGAAATGCAGGTTTTTTTTGACGAAGCACAGATGCGCCACAACCCACCGACCTTTCTGGTCGCCGGTACCCCGCGCCCCTGTCCGGAAAAGCCGGAACGGGCGGCACGCCTTTCCGCGGCGGTCCGCGCAGCAGGTCACGACGTGCATGCACCGCCAAATGTCGGCATTGCCCCGGCGGCCTGTGTTCACACACCGGAATACCTGGAGTTTCTGAAAGTCGCCCATGAACAATGGCTGGCCATCGATGGTGCGTCCGACGTCGTGATCCCCAACATCCATCCGCGGGAACGCGACGGGCGATACCCGGCATCAATCGTTGCCCGTGCCGGCTATCATATGATGGACACGGCCTGTCCCATCGGGGCGCACACCTACGAAGCCGTCATTGCCAGCCTCTCGGCCGCGGTTGCGGCGACGGACCATGTCATGGAAACCGGGGACCCGGCCTATGCGTTGTGCCGCCCCCCTGGACATCATGCCTATAGCGAGGCAAGCGGAGGGTTCTGTTTCGTCAACAACAGCGCGGTTGCCGCGCAACGGCTCCGTACCGCCCATGAACGGGTTGTCGTCATTGACGTCGATCTGCATCACGGGAACGGGACGCAGGGCATCTTCTACGAACGCGCCGATGTCATGACGGTTTCGGTCCATTGTGATCCGATAAAATTCTATCCGTTCTTTTGGGGGCACGCGGATGAACGCGGTGCCGGACCGGGCCTCGGCTATAACCTGAACATTCCCCTGCCCCGCGGGTCGGGGGACGATGTGTTCCTGGCCGCGCTGGAGTCGGCACTGGAACGCGTCGCCGCGTTCGCGCCGGGCGCCATGGTGGTCGCGCTTGGGCTGGATGCATCGGAACAGGACCCGTTCGGCGGTCTTACGGTCACAACGGACGGGTTCCGCCGCATCGGCGCTGCGCTGGGCGCCTTTTCAAAAGCCCATGGCCTTGCCTCAGTCCTGGTGCAGGAGGGCGGCTATCTGTGCGATGCGCTGGGCGACAATCTGGTCGCGACCCTGGCCGGTTACGAAGGGGCCTGAACGCGATTACACATTGAAGCGGAAGTGGAAGACGTCGCCATCCTTGGCGACGTAATCCCGGCCTTCCAGACGCATTTTGCCGGCTTCCTTGGCGGCGGCCTCGCTGCCAAGAGCGGTGTAATCGTCGAAGGCGATGGTTTCGGCGGCAATAAACCCGCGTTCAAAGTCACTGTGGATAACGCCCGCAGCCTGTGGCGCGCTTGCGCCGCGCCAAACGGTCCAGGCACGTGCCTCCTTCGGTCCCACGGTGAAGAAGGTGATCTGATCCAGCAGCGAATACCCCGCGCGGATCACCCGCGACAGGCCCGTTTCCACCAGCCCCAGACTTTCCAGGAATTCCGCCTTTTCCTCATCCGAATCCAGCTGGGCGACTTCGGATTCGATGGCTGCGGAAATAACAACGGCTTCCGCCCCTTCGGCCTTCGCCTTTTCGAACACCTTGGCCGAATATTCGTTGCCTTCCGCCGCTGCATCTTCTTCGACATTGCAGACGTAAAGGACGGGCTTCGCAGTCAGAAGCTGCAGCATGCGGAACGGCTTTTCCTCTTCCTTGGAAAGTTCCGCGACACGTGCGGGCTTCCCGTCACGCAGAAGGTTCAGCGCCTTCGTCATCAGATCGACATCAGCCTTTGCCTGCTTATCGCCGGAATTGGCCTTCTTCTGGATCGGCTGGATGCGTTTTTCCAGACTTTCCATATCGGCCAGCATTAGCTCGGTTTCCACCGTTTCGGCATCGCGCAGCGGGTCAACCGACCCGTCCACATGGGTCACGTCGCCATCATCGAAACAGCGCAGGACGTGACAAATTGCATCGACCTCGCGAATGTTGCCCAGGAACTGGTTGCCCAGCCCTTCCCCCTTGGACGCGCCTTTGACCAGACCCGCGATATCGACGAATTCAAGCTGTGTCGGGATGACCTTGGCCGACTTGGCCAGTTCCGCCAGCCTGTCCAGGCGAGGGTCCGGTACCGCAACACGGCCCGTGTTCGGTTCGATCGTGCAAAAGGGAAAGTTTGCGGCCTGGGCCGCCTGGGTCTGCGTCAGCGCATTAAAAAGCGTCGATTTCCCGACATTCGGCAAACCGACAATCCCGCAATTGAAACCCATCGGATACTTCCCTTTCGAAATCTAGTTCTTGCGGCCGATCCAGCGGCTCAGCTGTTCCGCCAACCCGGTTTTTTCCTGCGACGACTGGGCGGCAGGTGCCGTGGGTGATGTTTCCGGCGGTTTCACCGGGGCCTTGGGCAGCGGCTCGCTGTTGCGGTCCATCGCCAGTTTAGACATGAAGTCCGAACCACGACCCGCAGCCATCAGATCGAACCGGTCCGCCATCAGACCGATCAGTTCTTCGAAGGCTGGCCATTCCGCCTTTGAAAAATCGGACAGCACATGGCCCGTGACCTTCGATTTGTCGCCGGGGTGCCCGATTCCGATCCGAACCCGCCAATAGTCCGTCCCGATATGCGCGTCGATCGACTTCAGGCCGTTGTGACCGCCATTCCCGCCGCCCTGTTTGACCTTGATCTTGGTCGGCGCCAGATCGAGTTCGTCATAGATCACAGTGACGTCGGATGCGTCCAGTTTGTAGAAGCGAAGCGCCTCGCCCACCGACTGGCCGCTGTTGTTCATGAAAGTCGCGGGTTTCAGGATCAGAACTTTTTCCGATCCGATCTGCCCTTCGGCGACGTGACCCTGGAACCGGGCACGCCAGGCGGAAAAGGAATGGCGGCGAACGATCTCGTCCACCGCCATAAATCCGACATTGTGGCGGTTTCGTTCGTATTTCGGTCCGGGATTTCCGAGCCCAACGACGAGCCGCATTGAATGCCGCCTTTCCGTGTGCGAAACCTGACGGGTGGAGGATTACTCCTCGCCGGACTCCTCGTCCGAGGAATCGGCATCCTCGTCGTCGGCATCCGCGTCTTCGCCCATATCCTCTTCGCCGACTTCTTCGTCCAGCTCTTCCAGAGCGGCTTCCGAGATCGGGGCCGTGATGTTCGCGACGACGAAATCACGGTCCTGAATGACCGGTTCGACGCCTTCAGGCAGCGTGACCATGGAAATCCGGATCGTGTCGCCAATCTGCAGGCCGGTCATGTCGCAGACGACTTCGTTCGGGATCGCATCGACCGGGCACAGAAGTTCGACTTCGTCACGGGTGATGTTCATGATGCCGCCTTCGTCGAGACCCGGGCAGGCATCTTCGTTGATGAAGTGTACCGGAATGTTGACGTTGATCTTCGACCCTTTGCGGAGGCGCATGAAATCGATATGCAGCGGCGCATCCGTCACCGGATGGAACTGAACATCACGCGGCAGCGCCTTTTCCTTGGAACCGCCATCGACATCGATCGTGTAGATCGTCGAATAGAGCAGACCCAGTTCAAGCTGCTTGATAATGTGGCGCGGATCGACCGCAATTGTCTGGGGGTCCTTGTTGTCGCCATAGACGACACCCGGAACAAGTCCTTCGCGGCGTACCGCACGGGCTGCCCCCTTACCTGCCCGTTCCCGCGCCTTGGCGGGAAAGATCGCTTCTTGAGCCATCTTAAGTCTCCTTCAATTTTCGAAATAACCCGCCATGCCGGTGAACCTTCACCCATGACGACCGACCTCCAGGGGTGTCGGCTGGGGCGGCAAAAATCCGCCAAAACACCTCGCCCACCGGCCGCAATTGACAGCCCGGCCCGCGAAGCGCGTCCTTCTACACTCAATCGAACAGGCTGGAAACCGATTTTTCTTCGTAAATGCGGCGGATCGCTTCGGCCAGAAGCGGCGCAATCGTCACCTGGCGGACATTACCGCTGACACGCACCGCCTCCGTCGCCTGAATGCTGTCCGTGGTGACCAGTTCATCCATCGGCGATGCCGCAACGCGTGCAACCGCCCCACCGGACAGAACGCCATGGGTGACGACGGCGCGAACCGACCTTGCCCCGGCATCCATAAGCGCCTTTGCGGCGTTGCATAGTGTACCCGCACTGTCGACGATATCGTCGATCAGGATACAGGTACGGTCCTTCGGTTCGCCGATGATGTGCATCACTTCGGACACACCGGCCTTTTCCCGCCGCTTGTCGATGATCGCAAGGTCGCAGTCCAACCGCTTGGCAAGCGCGCGGGCGCGCACAACGCCGCCGACGTCCGGGGACACGACCATCAACTCGCCATTGCCCTTTACTGTGTCGTTCAGGTCCTTGTGCAGTACCGGAAGGGCGAACAGATTGTCCGTCGGCACTTCAAAGAATCCCTGAATCTGACCCGCGTGCAGGTCCAGCGTCAGAACCCGGTTCGCCCCTGCCGTTTCGATCAGGTTCGCGACCAGCTTAGCGGAAATCGGGGTGCGTGGCCCGGTCTTCCGATCCTGACGCGCGTAACCGTAGTAGGGAATGACAGCCGTGACCCGTCGCGCCGACCCGCGCCGCAGGGCATCCATCATCACCAGGAGTTCCATCAGATTGTCGTTCGTCGGATAGTTCGTCGATTGAATGACGAAGACATCCTCCCCCCGCACATTTTCCAGGATCTCAACGAAGATCTCCATATCGGAAAAACGCCGGATTGACGCTTTTGTCAGGGGCACGTTGAGGTAGGCGGAGATAGCCTCGGCAAGCGGCTTGTTCGAATTGCCGGCAAGTATCTTCATAAATCGGATTTCCCCGATTGTCGCGGTTCACCGGCACGGGTCATGCGCGTCGGCTCCCCAATTGTCGACCAGAATTTGACCCAACCCGCGCGGGGTATAGCAAGGGGGCACGAGGCTGTAAACGCATAGTGCGGCGAGTTCCCAATCTAACGTTCGCGCGGGTGCGCTTTTGCGTATTCTGACAGCAGTTTTGCCGTATCGACCTCTGTATAGCGCTGCGTCGTGGACAGGGACGCATGGCCCAGTAATTCCTGAATCGCCCTCAGGTCGCCGCCCCCCGCCAGCAGGTGCGTGGCAAAACTGTGCCGCAGTGCATGTGGCGTCGCCGTATCCGGAAGTCCAAGGACACCGCGCAGCGACTGGATGACTTTGGCAACCGCGTCACGGCGCAGCCGCTTACCCCTTTTGCCGCGGAACAAGGGGCCGTCAGGGTCGCCGGCGAACGGACTGATACGAAGATAGTCGTCCAGTGCGTCGCGCACGACCGGCAGGACGGGGACGAAACGGTCCTTGCCGCCCTTGCCTGTGACCCGCATGGAATCGCCGGCCGGTGCGTCCCGTTCGTTGAGAGTCAGCGCCTCCCCGATACGAAGGCCGCAGCCATACAAAAGCGTCAGGATCGCGATATTCCGCTTTGCAACCCAGGGCTCATCCTCCATCTCTCCCGCCGCGTCGACCAGGCCTTCCGCGTCGGGAACGCTAAGCGCTTTCGGAATCGCATGCGGAATTTTCGGGGACCGGACCAGGGATATGTGATCATTCTTCGCCAACCCTTTTTTCGACAGGTAGCGAAAGAACCCACGCACAGCAGACAGCTTGCGCGCACGCGACGTCGCAGACATACCGTCCGATGCCAGCGACGACAGCCACGCCCGGAAGTCCATCAGCCGCAGCCCGCCCAGGTCCGACAGCGTCGGCGCGCCCCCCAGATGGTCGGTCAGGAAGGTCAGGAATTTCGAGACATCGCCCTGATAGGCGTCCAAAGTCATGGCGCTGTATCGGCGTTCCACCCGCAACCATTCCAGAAACCCGCGAAAGGCACGGGCAACGTCCCCGTCCCCGATGGTGGGGTGAAGGCTGATATCGAAACGATCGTCGGGCATTCCCAAACGCCCCTTCCCGCCCCTATTCAGGAAGGTCGAGCCAGATCCGCACCAACTGCGCCAGAACGGCTGACAGGAAACAGATGAGTTCCGTTGCCTGGCCGGGATGGAACTTTTCCGGATCCCGGTGCCCAAAGGCCAGCAATGCCGCCGGCGATGCGGACGAAATCTTGAGCCGCACCAGCGCATCGCTCTGAATCAGGGTCGCCGCCTCTCCGAACAGGTCCGGGTCCCCGGAAATATGCGCACGAAGCAGCAGGTCACGGTCCGCCCCCATCAGCTTGTCCACTGTTCCCGGCGGCACCAGCGTCACGCTGCGAACCGGAAAATCCTCCGCATTCGCGGATTCAATCGCCAAAGCGACGACATCCATGTCCAGAACCACGGCCACATCCGTCTGGATCAGGCTGATCAACTGTTCAAAGGATGATGCGCTCAACAGTCGCAGCACACATTCATGAACACGGGCCTGGCTGTTCAAATTGTCCCGACTGGTGTCGATCAGTTCACGGGCGACTTCCGTCGTCTCGTCAATCCGGTCACGCAAACGGCGGATCATCGCTTCCTGAAAATCATAGACGCCCTTGCCCTCCACCCGGCTGGGCGGGTCGAGTTCAGACAAAAGGTCCGGATGTTCGTTCAGAAAAGCGGGGTTATCGCGCAGGTACTGCACGACATCCTTCGCATCGATCCCGTTCGGTACGGGCTGACTGCCGGGGGAGGACTTCATTGTCGCATTCGCTCCTCTATCTCGGGCGGGGCGGTTCAAACGCACGCACCGCCGGCAACGAAGGCGCGGGGCAGTCGCTACAGGATCGACTGTCCCGTTGCCTCCCAATCCTTCAAGAACGCGGCCAGGCCCTTGTCCGTCAGCGGATGGCCGAAAAGCTGGCGCAGAACCTTCGGCGGCAGCGTCGCGACACCCGCGCCGATCTTGGCCGCGTGAACAACATGCATCGGGTGGCGAATGGACGCGACCAGCACTTCGGTCGCGAACCCGTAATTCTGATAAATCGTCACGACATCGGCGATCAGGTCCATGCCATCCTGGCCGATATCGTCCAGGCGCCCGACAAAGGGTGAAATGAACGTCGCACCGGCCTTCGCCGCTAGAAGCGCCTGCGCCGGGGAAAAGCAAAGGGTGACGTTCACCATGATTCCGTCGTCGCTGAGCGCCTTGCAGGTCTTTAACCCGTCTTCGGTCAGCGGCACCTTGACCGCGATATTGTCGGCGATATCCGCCAGCTTACGGCCTTCCTTCAGCATGGTTTCATGGTCGGTCGCCACGCATTCCGCTGAAACGGGACCGGGTACGACCTTGCAGATTTCCGCCACGACCTCCAGGAAATTGCCGCCGCTTTTCGCGATCAGCGACGGGTTCGTCGTCACCCCATCGACCAGCCCGGTTGATGCCAGGTCGCGAATCTCGTCCAGTTCCGCCGTGTCTACGAAGAATTTCATCGTCTCTCCTTGAGCCGCGCTCGTGCTTGATGATGCCCCGATTCGCCGGTGTAAACCCGTTTACCCAGGCCACCAATTGAATGCTAAATAGCCGCCATGGATAAGTCGACATCCGACGCGCCGTCTCTATTCCCGCGCGCCCGCCGTATCAAGGTATTACTGCCGCTTCCGCTGGCAGGTGCCTATGATTATGCCGTGCCCGACGGGATGGACGCAAACCCTGGCGACTTTGTCGAAGTCCCGCTTTCCGGTCGGAAACTGGTCGGCGTGGCTTGGGACGGCGACCCGGATCCCGACGGCGTGCCCGACCATAAATTGCGGGCGGTGGATACCGTCCTTCCGGTCCCGCCGCTTCCGGAACAGTCGCGCCGATTCGTCGATCGGCTGGCGGCCTATACGCTTGCAGCGCCGGGAAGCGTTCTTCGCATGGCGATGAGCGCACCGAAGGCGCTGGAACCGCCCAGCGTCCGTACCGTCTATACCGTCGCGACGGAACCGCCCGAAGACATGCGTTGGACCCCGGCGCGCAGGCGCGTGCATGAAGTGGCGACGGACGCACCGCCCCTGTCCGCAAGCGACCTGGCGCGGGAAGCGGGCGTGTCACCCGGTGTTGTGAAGTCGATGGCCGATGCGGGCGGGCTTGTCCCTCTGCGACTGCCGGACAGCATCGGATTCGATGCGCCGGACCCGGACCGCGACGGTCCGGACCTGTCCCCCCAACAGGCGGAAATCGCGGAAGCACTGTGCCGGCACGTCAAGAACCGCGCCTTTCAGGCAACCCTGCTGGACGGCGTCACCGGTTCCGGCAAGACAGAGGTTTATTTCGAAGCCATTGCCGCCGCGATCGCCATCGGCCGGCCGGTTCTGGTGCTGCTGCCGGAAATCGCGCTGTCCGCGCAATGGCTGGAAAGATTCGAAGAACGGTTCGGCGTTCGGCCCGCGGAATGGCATTCCGACCTGCCGCCCGGCACACGGCGGCGCACCTGGCGCGCGGTGATGGAAGGACGCGTTCCAGTCCTGGTCGGCGCGCGATCGGCGCTTCACCTGCCGTTTCGGGACCTGGGTCTTATCGTCGTTGACGAAGAACATGACGGGTCCTTCAAACAGGAAGAAGGCGTCATCTATCACGCGCGGGACATGGCTGTCCTGCGGGCACAGGGGGCGGGATGCCCGATTGTCCTGGCGTCCGCCACGCCCAGCCTTGAAACCATGAATAATGTCGACGCGGGGAGGTATGAGAATGCCCGGCTGACGGAACGTCACGGCAGCGCGTCCCTGCCGGACGTCGCGCTGGTCGACCTGCGAAAGGACCCGCCGCCCCGCCAGCGGTGGATTTCCCCGCCGCTACAGGATGCACTGGAGGAAACGCTTTCCAGCGGGGAACAGGCGCTATTGTTCCTGAACCGCCGTGGGTACGCGCCGCTGACCCTGTGCCGGACGTGCGGTCACCGCATGGAATGTCCGACCTGCGATGCGTGGCTGGTCGAACACCGTTTCGGGCGGCGACTGGAATGCCACCATTGCGGCTATGTCATGCGCACGCCCGACGCCTGTCCCGAATGCGGCGATGTCGACAGCCTGGCGGCTTGCGGACCCGGTGTGGAACGGCTTTACGAGGAAGCGCTGGCAATCCTGCCGGACGCCCGCGTTGAAATCGTGACATCCGACACGCTGCAGGGGCCGTTGGCTGCCGCCGCCTTTGTCGACCGGATGGCCAGCGGCGAAGTCAACCTGGTGATCGGGACGCAGATCGTCGCAAAGGGTTACCATTTTCCGCTTCTGACGCTGGTCGGCATTGTGGATGCGGACCTGGGGCTTGCCGGGGGCGACCTTCGGGCGGCCGAACGCACATTTCAGCTTTTGAATCAGGTATCGGGTCGGGCGGGCCGTGCCGGGCGGCCCGGGCGCGTGCTGCTACAGACGGCGAACCCCAATGCGCCCGTCCTGCAGGCGATCGCATCGGGGGACCGCGACGGGTTCTATGCGCTGGAAGCCGACATGCGGAAATCCGGCGACTGGCCGCCCTTTGGCAAGCTGGCGGCCATCGTCGTTTCCGGTGAGGATGAAGGGCAGGTGGAACGCACCGCCGCCGACCTTGCGCGTGCCGCGCCGCGGGCCGACGGCATTCGGACACTGGGACCGGCACCGCCGCCGCTTGCCCTGTTGCGGGGTCGGTACCGCAGGCGGCTTCTTTTGAAAGTGACGAAGGACATCAGCCTGCAGCGGGTCCTGACCGACTGGCTGGCGCGGGTCCGCCCGCCGAATGCGGTTCGGATTCAGGTCGATGTCGACCCGTACAGCTTTATGTAGCGAATTTCCCGAATGATATGCACGAACCGCGATTGCACCCACGCCCGGCAAAGGCTAGGTATCATAATATCTTAACAATTTCAGGAAGACGTCGCGGGTCTGGTTCATGGGGTTAACGCTTCCGAATTTTCTTACTCTGATACGGATCGCCGCGATCATTCCCATCGTGGCGTTGTTCTATGTCGACGCCTGGTGGGCGCCGTGGACCGCCTTTGCCTTGTTCGCCGCCGCGTGCATTACCGACTTCCTGGACGGTTATCTGGCCCGCGCAACTGGACAGGTATCGAAACTGGGCCGGTTCCTGGACCCCGTTGCCGACAAGCTTCTGGTCGCGGCGGTCATACTGATGTTGGTCGCGACGGGAAACCTTTCCGGTCTTGCGATACTGCCGGGCCTGATCATCCTGCTTCGGGAAATCGCCGTTTCGGGCCTGCGCGAAATACTGGCCGAACTGCGCGTCGGCATGCCCGTTTCCAATCTGGCAAAATGGAAAACGACGATCCAGATGCTGGCCCTGGGCTTCCTGATCGTCGGCAATGCCGGGCCGGATGCGATCCCGTGCATTCTGATTGGCGAGGTGCTGATCTGGATTGCCGGAGCCCTGACGATCATCACCGGATTTGACTACCTGCGTGCCGGCGTCCGACACCTGACGGAATAGCGGGGCAATCATGGTCGTCCTTGGCATCGCCGGATACAGCGGCGCGGGCAAGACAACGCTGGTCAAGAAGCTCATCCCGGCACTGACGGCACGCGGCCTGTCGGTTTCCACTGTCAAACACGCCCATCACAAGTTCGACGTCGACACGCCGGGCAAAGATTCTTATGAACATCGTCATGCTGGCGCGACAGAGGTTCTGGTGTCATCGGCAAACCGCTGGGCGCTGATGCATGAGAACCGGGACTGCGACGAACCCGGTCTGCCGGACCTGTTGCAAAAACTTTCCCCGGTCGATCTGGTGCTGGTGGAAGGCTGGAAATTCGGGGATCACAAGAAGCTGGAAGTATATCGCCCCGGCATCGGCAAACCGCTTCTGGCGACCGAAGACAAAAATGTCGTCGCCGTCGCAAGCGACGCGACGAAACTGCCGGGTGTCGGAGTTCCGGTGCTGAACATCGATGACATCACTGCGATAGCGGATTTTGTCGCGGAGTATGCTACGGTCGCGGGTGGCTGACCCATAACCGAAGGATGGACAAATCCGTGCGTTTTCTTTCCATCGGCACCAAAATCTATTCGATCGCGATCGGACTGATTGTCCTGATGATCGGCGTGTCGGGCGTATCCGCGTATATGGTGGATATGGTCCGGGACGAACTGCAGCTTCAAAGCAACATCTTCCTACCGCTCAGCAACCGGATCGCGGGGATTGAAACGACGATTTTGGATGGCGAGGTTCTGATCGAACGGATGCGCCATGCGCTGGACGAAGGTCGGACACAGACTTCCGCCGCCGAGATCCAACAGGAACTGGCCCATGTCGCGACGCGCGCCGACGAACAGTTCCAACGTGCATATGCAATCCTCGAATCCGTGGATTTCCGGACCTTGGATACAGAGGCGGCGATTGCGGCGACGCGGGTGGAAACGACCCTGCGAGCAATTGAACTCGAATATCGCGACTATCGTTCCGGGCTGGAGAAGCTTTTGTCCGCACAACAGAGCGGAAGCGTTTCCGAAATGCGCCTTCTGAACGATCTGCTGATCGAAGAAGAACAGGAGATATATCATCATTTGGAACGCATCCGCGCGGAGATGCAGGACTATGTTGCAAAATCGGTTCGGCACATCGTCGAACTGGACCTGATCCTGGACCGGTTGATCCTGGTTGTGACCGGACTGGCAGCGTTGTTGGGCCTGCTTCTGTCAGGGCTGGTGACCAGAAAGATTATCTCCCCCATGCGGGAATTGGTGGCGGGCCTAAAACGGGTGGAAGACGGTGACCTGGAAACCGAACTGGCGGTCACCACCACGGACGAAACGGCGCGCCTGGCCCATGGTTTCAATGAAATGATTGCCGGCCTGCGGGCAAAGGAACGAATTACAGAAACATTTGGTCGCTATGTCGATCCCAGGGTGGTGGAAAACCTGATCGGCAACCCCGCCCTGTCGAAACCGGGCGGCGACCGGCGCGACATGACAGTCCAGTTCACGGATATGAGCGGGTTCACCACCCTGTCCGAACGTCTGTCGCCGGACAGTCTGGTCAATCTTCTGAATGCCTATTTCACGGAAATGGCCAACCCGATCCAAGAACATTCCGGCGTCATCGACAAATATATCGGCGATGCGATCATGGCTTACTGGGGGCCACCCTTCACCGACCCGGCCCATCAGGCGGAACAGGCAATCGATTCCGCACTGGAACAGCTGGAACTCATTCTGGCGTTCAACAAGCGCGTACCGGAAATACTGGGCGTAAAGCTGGATGGCGTGCATATCGACCTGCGTATCGGCATTGCCAGCGGTTCCGCCCTGGTCGGCACGGTTGGGTCGGCCAACCACCATAATTACACGGTGATGGGGGACACGGTAAATGTCGCGTCCCGCCTGGAGGGGGCGTGCAAGGAATACCGGCTAAGGCTTCTGGTTGACGAACGAACCCGCAAGGAAACCGACAAGTTCCTGTTCCGCGAAATCGACATGCTTCGGGTGAAGGGAAGGGCGGAACCGCTCCGTGTCTCGCAACCGATCTGCCGCCTGCCGGCTTCGCCGGATCGGGTCGCGCTGGCAAAGACATTTGAACAGGGACTGAAATTGTACCAGGCCCGAAAGTTCGAGGCGGCGCTGAAGTCTTTCAAAGAGTGTCTTGAGATTTATCCTGACGACGGTCCGTCCAAGGTGTTCGTGGAACGCAGCGGAACACTTTTGGTCGCGCCACCGCCAGACGATTGGGACGGTGTCTGGACGATGATGTCCAAATAGGACTTGCGACCTGAAAACGTCACCGGCGGGACACCCCAGATGAACGATTATCCGACCCTTTTTTCCCCCATCAAACTGCGTCACCTGACGCTGAAGAACCGCATCGTCTTCGGACCGCATACAGTGAATATGAGCGAAGGCGGTCTGCCAACCGACCGGCATTTCGGATATTACCGGGAACGCGCGCGCGGCGGGGCCGCGATGATTGTGGTGGAACCGGTGCCGGTGCACCGTACGGGCGTTCTGGTACGCGGCAATTTCCTGCACGAAACCGACGAAACCATCCCCTATTTCCGACGCATCGTAGACGAGTGCCACAGCCACGGGACGGTGATGATTCACCAGCTCTACCATGTCGGCGGGCACGGCGATCAGGACAACTCCTGGGAACCCTACTGGTCCCCGTCGGGAATACCGTCCTATCACGACCCGTGGGGCAGCCATGCCATGACGGAAGCAGAGATCGAGGAATTGATTGAAAGCTTCGTCCAGGCGGCGCGCCGCGACCGGGACGCCGGCTTCGACGGTGTCGAAATCTATGCCGCGTACAACTGTCTGGTTGACCAGTTCTGGTCGCCGCTGACGAATCGGCGGACGGACCGCTGGGGCGGGTCGCTGGAAAACCGCGTCCGCTTTGCCGAAGAAATCTGCCGCCGCATTCGGGAACTGGCCGGTGACGATTTCATCATCGGCATGACGGTGTCGGGGTCGGAACCGATGCCGGGCGGGCTGACCATCGACGACAAGGTCCCGTTCCTGAAGCATTTGGAAGACCGGGGGCTTATCGACTACATCTCCTGCGGGACGGGAAGCTATTTGCACGATTTCTCCAAGATCGTGCCCAGCTTTCATTTCGAAATGAAACTCGGCACCCCGGATGCATCCGTCTATCGAAAGGCGCTGACCAGAACGCTTGTGACAGCGGAAGCCCGGATCAAGACACCCGACAACGCGGAAGCCGTCCTGTCGCAAGGGCACTCCGACATGGTGTCCATCGTGCGCGGCCAGATCGCCGAACCTCACTGGGCCAACAAGGCGAAGGCCGGTCGGCCCGAAGACATCCGCCCGTGCATTTCATGCAATCAGCTTTGTATCGGCCGCCGCATGCGGGACTATTACGCAAGCTGCCTCGTCAACCCGTCGGTGTCGCGCGAACATGCCTGGGACGGCGACAGTGTCGGGCGGGCGGAATCCCCGAAGGATATCCTGATTGTCGGCGGTGGGCCGTCGGGACTTGAATCAGCGCGTGTTCTGGCGGAACGTGGCCACAAGGTGCGCCTGGTGGAAAAGGGACCGGAACTCGGCGGTCAGTTCCGTCTGGCAGCGGGTCAGCCGGAACGTGGCGAAATCGGCCAGCTGCTGAACTGGTACCGCACCCAGTTGGAAAAGCTTCAGGTGAGAATAGAACTGAAGACGGAGCTTAGTGAAGACGACATTCGCAACAGTGGCGCGGACGAGGTGTTGTTGTGCACCGGTTCGAAGCCAAACCGCACCGGATTCCAGCGCACCATGCTGCATATGGACCAATTGCCCGGCGCCGATCAGGACAATGTCTGTACCGTTCACGACGTGTTGGAAGGAACCGTCGTGCCCGGAACGAATGTCCTTTTGCTGGACGATATCGACGGCTGGTGGCCCGCCAGCGGCACCGCCCTGCATCTGGCACAGCAGCGGCACTTCGTGACGGTGGCGACCGCGTCGGAATTCGCCGCGGCAAAATTGGATATGAGCCTGACCGGCGACACGACGCGGGCGCGGTTCATGCAATATGGCGTCGAAGTCCTTACCGCCACATCCGTCGAAAAGTGGGAAGGGAACACCGCGACCCTGGTCAATCTTTATACCGGCGACCGGGAAGAACGGGAGTTCGACAGCTTGGTTCTGGCCAGCACCAATATTGCCGAAGACGCCCTGACGCGGGCCCTGGAAGCCGATCCGCCCATGCCAATCCACACGATTGGCGATGCGGTCGCATGCAGAACCGCGCATATGGCGATCTTCGAGGCGCGGAAACTGGCCCTTGGCATATAACCCGACCGATCCGCGCATCGTCCCGCCGGGCATCGGGCACAATGGCGGACCGCCACTGGAAACCCGCTACAGCTGGAAGGCGGTATGCTGGCGCAAGGCACAGAAGAAGGCCTGGAAGACCCCACCGCCCGAAGTCGTGCGACGTCGTTGCAAACGGGCACGCGAGTTGGGTACGACCTATCGCGAATATACGCTGGAAATCATGGAACGCGGGCGTCACCTTTGAACCATGGCACAACTGACGGACGATTGCTTCGCCTTTGACGGACCGCTGATCCGTGCGGATGACGCACTGGCACGCATTCGCGAAAGGCTGGTACCCATCGCAGATTCCGTGTGTGTCCCCGTCTCCTCCGCGCTGGGGCGCATTTTGGCGGAAGATGTGATCGCGCCGCATTCGATCCCGCCCTATGCGAATTCGGCGGTAGACGGGTTTGCCGTCTTTCATGCCGACTTGAACCCGAATGCGGACACCCACCTTCCGGTCGGTGGGCGCGTGGCCGCCGGAAGCCCGTTGGGCCGCCCGCAGTCCCGGGGGGAAGCGGTCAAGATCTTCACCGGCGCACCGATCCCCGACGGGGCGGACGGCGGCCCGCCCGACACCGTCATGATGCTGGAAGACTGTGTCGAATCCGACAACGGATGCATCGTCACTGTCCATCCCGGTATACGGAAGGGAGCGAACCTGCGTCCGGCGGGGGACGATGTGTCCGCCGGTTCGACAGTCCTTTCCGCCGGAACGAAACTGCGCCCGCAGGAGCTGGGTATGTTGGCCGCCTGTGGCCGGACGGATGTGTCTGTCTATCGGCCGCTTTCCGTTGCAATCTTTTCAACCGGGGACGAAATCCGCGACCCGGGCACACCCCTTGAACCCGGAACGCAGTACGATTCCAACCGCCGCATGATAGCCGCCGCATTGGAATGCGCAGGGTTCGCGGTCACGGATTTTGGAATCATCCCCGACGACGCGGATGCTATTTCTGGGACACTGACATCGGCCGCAGCGGACCATAGCGCAGTCGTAACGACCGGCGGCATGTCGATGGGCGAGGAAGACCATGTCCGCGCGGCGATCGAATGCAGTGGGCAGTTGAGTTTCTGGCGTGTCGCCATCAAACCGGGCCGTCCCGTCGGAATGGGACTGATTTCCCGTGGGGATAACAGGAAAAGCGTTCTGATCGGCCTGCCGGGCAACCCTGTCGCGGCACTGACAACCCTGATATTATTGGGACGGCCAACATTGCTGACACTGCAGGGCGCACGCGACATCGCACCGACGCGTTATCGCGCGGTCTTGGGGTTCGACTATAAAAAGAAGCCGGACCGCCGCGAGTTCGTGCGCGTCGTGCTGGACGGGCGCGATGCCGAAACGGGCATGGCAATCGCCCGCAAACACGGAAAAAGCGGTGCCGGGGTTCTATCATCCCTTGTCGGGGCCGACGGATTTGTGGAAATCGCAGAGGACGATACACATCTGGTAGAAGGGTCCGTGGTCGACTTCCTGCCGTTTTCGGAGGTTTTCTGATGAAAGTTCTTTATTTCGCCTGGATGCGCCAGCGCGTCGGCGCGGGGGAGGAAACCCATAACCCGCCGGCGAACGTCGATACCGTCGCCGCCCTGATCGACTGGCTGCGCGCCAAGGGGCCGAATTACGAAGCGGCGTTTCAGGACCCACGGGCCATCAAGGTTGCGGTCAATCAAACCTTTGCGTCCCTGTCGACCGAGATTACGCCCCAGGATGAAGTTGCCTTTTTCCCCCCGGTAACGGGCGGCTGACAGACATGTCTGTCCGGGTACAGGAGGAAGATTTCGACGTTGGTGCCGAAATTGCCGCCTTACGCGAAGGCAAAACGTCCATCGGCGGCATATGCACCTTCACCGGTCTGGTCCGGGACCTGAACGAAGGGGCCGGGGTCGGTGCAATGACCCTTGAACATTACCCCGGTATGACGGAAAAGATGCTCCGCGAAATAGAAGAAGAGGCGCACCGTCGCTGGAACCTGGACGCATCACTGATCGTCCATCGCTTCGGGACACTGACTGCGGGCGACCAGATCGTCCTGGTCATCACGGCGAGCGCGCACCGGACCGAAGCATTCGAAGCCTGTCATTTCCTGATGGACTGGCTGAAGACGAAAGCGCCGTTCTGGAAGTCCGAAACACTGTCGGACGGGTCTGAACGGTGGGTCGAAGCCAGGGACACGGACGACCAGGCGGTCGAAAAGTGGTCCTGAGCGGGAGGAGTTGAAATGGAAGCCGGACCACTTGAGATCGTGCGCGCGGGCGAAAACGATGCGGACCTGGTTGCTATCATGGTGCACCGGCTGCTGCATGAAATCGGTGCCTGGCACGACGCGCCCGACGATGAACGCATTCACGAGGTCTGCCGCGAGTTGCTGGAAAGCGACAGCCGCTTCACGGCCCTGTTGGCGTTTGATACGGAACGGCGTCCCGTCGGCGTCATGACCCTGACGGAAGCGGTCGCCGTCTATGCCGAAGGGCGACTGGGTATCATCATGGAACTGTACGTCGTGCCCGACGCACGGTCCACGGGGGTCGGCGAACGGCTGATTGAAGAAGCAAAGGCCGTCGGGCGTTCACGTAACTGGAAACTGCTGGAAGTGAACACGCCGGATGGCGTCGAATGGGCGCGCACGCAGTCCTTCTATGAACGTCAGGGGTTCAAACCGGTCGGGCCGTTCCTGAAACTGGAACTCTGAGCCCCGACTAAAGATAGGCGAAGGATTTTTCCTTCCCCAATTCCTTGGCCAGTTTCTTCGCGACGCGATTCATCAGCTTGGTCCCGGATTTGGACAGCGAAAGCTGATCGGGGAACGGCGGCCCCTTGCTGACCCGGTCCATCAGGCCATGCTGTGACATCAGGATCAAAAGGCGGCGGATCGTTTCCCGCGAGACGCCGATATTCCCGAACAGTTCAAACAGCGCGGACTGGCTAAGCGCAGGATAGATGCGAAGGTTGCCCGGCGTATCGACATTGTGTCGTCCAAGCAGGGTCGCAAACTGCTTCTGCGACAAGTCTGCGGAGGCATAGTCCGCCATGAACAGCAGGATGGTGTAGCTATGGATGCCGGAAAGCTGAACCTGATCCTGCCGCGCCAGCGGCGATCCGCCTGCTTCCAGAAGTTTGGAGATTTCACGTTCGAAAAGCCGAAGCGCCAATGCCGGTGCCCTGAGGTTGGCGTCCAGTCCGCCGCTCGGTTTGTCCGGTGCGCTCTTGTCCTTCGCCATTGGCCCGTACCTTCCGTTGGCTGCTTCCTGTTGGCTACATCACGCCGGCAGGTCGGGCTTTCAATACGTCCGACTCTGCACTAGAACCCTCTCCCATCAGTGGTTATATAAACACATACCAACTGGATTGCACCACCCCGCACACACAATTCCAGTGAACGGCACATGACAGGCACGACCGAAAACCGAAAGACCACCGTCCTTTGCATTTTGGACGGTTGGGGCGAACGGGCGCCGGCCCCCGACAATGCAATCGCCAGCGCGAATACGCCGGTATGGGACCGGTTGAACGACACCACGCCGAAGTCGACGCTTGAAGCGTCGGAATCCTTTGTCGGACTACCCGCCGGACAGATGGGGAATTCGGAAGTCGGCCATATGAATATCGGCGCCGGCCGGGTTGTGAATCAGGACCTGCCCCGCATCGACGCGGCAATCACCGACGGCACCTTGCAGGACGAAACCGGTATCCGGAACTTTATCGCAGCTATGAAGGCATCGGGCGGAACGGCGCACGTGCTGGGTCTTATGTCTGATGGCGGTGTCCACAGCCATCAGCGCCACATAGCGGCTTTGGCCCGCATACTGACGGATGCGGGCGTACCGGTTGCGGTCCATGCATTTTTGGACGGCCGGGACACCGCACCGCAGTCAGCCGCCGATCTGGTCCGCCAGTTCGAAGAGGAACAGGCCCCCGGCATCCAAGTTGCGACGCTGTGCGGTCGCTACTGGGCGATGGACCGGGACAACCGCTGGGACCGCGTGTCACGTGCTTATGACCTGTTGACCGCCGCCAAGGGTGAACGATTCGATACCGCGGCCGCCGCGATTGCCGCGTCCTATGCGAATGACGTCAGCGACGAATTTGTCGAACCGTATGTCATTGGCGACTATGCGGGCATGGCGGATGGCGACGGGATTCTGATGGCCAACTTCCGCGCGGACCGGGCCCGCGAAATCCTATTGTCCTTCCTGAAGGACGATTTCGACGGTTTCGATCGAAGCACCGTCATCAGTTTTGCGTCGGTACTGGGCATGGTCGAATATTCCGACGAACTCGCCGGCATGATGGGCACGATCTTTCCGCCGGTCGAACTGGAAGACGTTTTGGGCGCGGTGATTGCGAACCGCGGCCTGCGCCAGCTGCGCATCGCAGAGACGGAAAAGTACGCCCATGTCACCTTTTTCCTGAATGGCGGACGCGAAGCCGTCTTTGAGGGTGAGGATCGAATTCTGGTCAAATCGCCGGACGTACCGACTTATGACATACAGCCGGAAATGTCCGCGCCGGAAGTCACGGACCGGCTGGTGGAAGCCATAGAAAGCGGACGCTACGACCTGATCGTCGTGAATTATGCGAACACGGACATGGTCGGTCACACCGGGAATTTCGACGCCGCCGTGAAAGCCGTTGAAGCGGTGGATGCGTGCGTCGGCCGCCTGGAATCGGCTCTGCAGGCCGCGGGCGGAAACCTTTTGATCACGGCCGATCACGGGAATGCGGAACGCATGCGCGACGACCATACCGGCGGCGCCCACACCGCGCACACGCTCAGCAAAGTTCCGTTCATGCTGGCCGTGTCCAACGGCATATCGGCAGCAGGGTTGACCGACGGATCGCTGTGCGACATCGCACCGACTGTGCTGGATATCATGGGCCTGCCACTGCCGGCGGCCATGACCGGCCGAAGCCTGTTGCAGTACGCGGCAAAAGATGCCGCGGAATAGACGCATCCTTCATCCGCTTCTGCTGCTTCTGATCTTCGGGCTTGCCGCCTTTCCAATCGACCTGACGGGCGTCCGCGCCCAATCCGCGGGAACCGCCGCGGACGAGGCGGAGCGCGTACGAGAGGAGCTTGAGGCCGAACGCCAGCGCAGCCGCGAACTCGAACAACAGGCACGCATCCTGTCACAGGAATTGGAAGCGCTCAGGCTGCGCCTGGTGACGACCGCGCGGACCACACAGGAACGCGAGGCCCTGGTCGCGAACCTGGAACTTCAGATCGAAGAACTTCGGATTGAAATGGCTAGGCGCGAACAGGTTCTGGCCGCGCGGCACCGCGAACTGGCGGGAACGTTAAGCGCACTGACCGGCCTGGCGGAAGACGCGCCGCGCGCGTTTTTCCTTTACCCCGGCACCCCGCTGGAGGCGGTGCGCGGATCCATGCTGTTGCGTGCCGCGATACCGACACTGGGGGAACGTGCGACCATCCTGCGGGCCGATCTGTCCGCCCTGGCCGCCGTACGCGAAGACCTGTCGCAAAGCCTGGATCAATTAAGTCGCGAAGATCTTGCGCTGGAAGGTGACCGGGAACAGCTGGAATTGCTGATCGCACAGAAACGCGCACTGTATGAAGAGGCGGCAGAACGTTCGCGCGGATCGTCCGAACGACTGCGGGAACTCACCGAACGGTCGGAAACACTTCGTGAGCTTCTGGCCGCATTGGAAGAAGAACGTACCGCGCGCGAACGACAGGAAACCGCGGAACCCGCCCCGACTGTCGGGGAGGACGCGACGCAGCTTGCGGCACTGGCGGTTTCGCCCACGGACCGGCCGGACGGGATTCGCCCCTTTCCGAACGAAGGCGTGATCACCTCGCCCACGGTCGGAACACTGGTGCAGCAATATGGCCAGGACATCGGGCGAGGCGAAACGGCCAAGGGAATCCTGATCGAAACCAGGGAAGGCACGACGGTTCTTTCACCCTTCGACGGAAAAGTCGTCTTTGCCGGACCGTTTCGCGACCTGGGGCGCGTTTTGATCATTGAACATGATGGCGGATACCATACGATACTTGCCGGTTTCGAACGTATAGACGCGGCCGACGGCCACTGGCTTTTGGCAGGTGAACCCATCGGCGTCATGCCGCATACCGCGTTCGAAAACGGGGTTGGGGGTGAAAGTGGCAGACCGCGGCTATATATGGAACTGCGTCGCGAGGGTCAGCCGGTTAACCCGCTGCGATGGATGACAACGGGCAACATTAGGGTAAGTGGATGACCTCATTGAAATCTATTTTTCATCGGACCACAGGGCGTGTTGCATTCGGCGCGGTTCTGGTCGCGTCATTCGCGTTCGCGACGCCGGCGGAACGTTCGGCCCACGCGCAATCCCCCGACGACGGCCCGGATACGTTCGAACTCCTGGACCTGTTCGGGGAAGTGTTCGGGCGAATTCGCGACGAATATGTGGAAGAAATCAGCGATCGGGAGCTGATCGAAGCCGCAATCCGCGGCATGATGGACGGGCTGGACCCGCATTCGGCCTATATGGATGAAGAAACCTTCGGCGCCATGCAGACCCAGACGCGCGGTGAATTCGGCGGTCTGGGAATAGAGGTCAGCCTGGACGAAAGCGGCTATGTCCGCGTCGTCGCGCCTATGGATGAAACGCCCGCCGCGCGCGCCGGCATCGAAGCCGGCGACCTGATCACCCATCTGGACGGGGAACCCGTTCAGGGCAAGACGCTGGACGAGGCGGTGGAGATCATGCGCGGCGAGGTCGGGGAGGACATTACCCTGACCGTTTTACGGTCCAGCCTGTCCGAACCGTTTGACGTGATAATTACCCGTGACCGGATTCAGATTCAGTCCGTGCGCAGCCGCCTGGAAGGCGATGTCGGCTATATTCGGATCACAAGTTTTTCACAGCAGACACAGTCCGGACTGGAACGCGCCATCGCGGACCTGCGGGAAGAAAGTGGTGACGAACTTCTTGGATATGTGCTGGACCTTCGAAACAATCCGGGTGGTTTGCTGAACCAGGGTATTTCCGTGTCCGATACATTCCTGGAACGCGGGGAAATCGTTTCCACCCGCGGCCGCGACCCGGAAGACACACAGCGTTATCAGGCAACGCCGGGCGATCTGATTCATGGCATGCCGCTGGTCGTGCTGATCAATGGTGGATCGGCCAGTGCGTCCGAAATTGTCGCCGGCGCGCTTCAGGACCAGCATCGCGCGATCATCCTGGGCACGCAGTCGTTCGGGAAAGGGTCGGTGCAGACCATCACCCCGCTTAGCCGGAACGGGGCGGCGATCAAGCTGACCACCCAGCGCTACTACACGCCGAGCGGCCGGTCGATTCAGCAGCTTGGGATTTCGCCAGACATTGTTGTGGAACGCGCCCGCCTGGAGGTCCTGGAAGGCGGTCCACGGCGGAGCGAACGCGACCTGGAAGGATCTCTGGAAAACGAAGATGCCGAAGCGAATGGCGACGGCGACAACGAAAACGCCCAGGAACCGGTGATTGAAGACTATCAGCTTGCGCGCGCACTCGACCTTGTGCGCGGAATCGGCTTGTATCGTAGTCAGTCTGCCAACTGATCGGACCCGCGTCCCGGTTGGCGGATCCGTAAACATGTTGCGGAAACCGATCTGACCAGGGAATGAAGCTGTCTGTTCCAAAACCCGACCTGTCCGCGCTTCTGGGGCGGATCAGGGGATTGCGCACAAAACTGCCGGGCCGGCTGGGCGGTGGTGGAGGCACTTCGTCTGCACAGGCGGCGGAACCGGACGACGATATTCCCGACCACCTGAAACCGACATGGTTCGAACGGAACCAGCATATTCTGCCGGTTCTGGGGGTGGCGGGGTTCCTATTTCTGTCGGCCGGCGCGCTGGGGGCATATCTGTTCTTCAACGCGGAAGAAATTGAAACCGAAATTCTGGCGCTTATCCCGTCGACCGAGGTTACCGAGTTTTCTGCACCTCCGCCCACGAATGACGACAGCACCCAACGGGAAGAAGACCGCGACACAAATTCCGAATCCCCGGAAAACCCGCAGTCCGAGCCGACAGACCAAGACGGCAATGAGGCGCAGCAGCAAAGCGCCGCCAGCGCCAGTCCGGATGAAAGTACCGACGGCCCCGATGCCTATGCCGGAAATCTGGCACCCCACCCCGACCCCGGTCTGGTGGAAGAGGTCGAAAATCTGGGTCTCGTCCCGCGGATCGGCGATGATGGGCGCGTTCCCTGGCGGGTATATGCAAGACCGTCCAGCACGCTTGAAACCCGCCCGCGGGTCGCGGTTGTCGTCCTGAATCTGGGCCTGTCGGTTCAGGCAACGGAAACGGCGATTGCCCTGCCCGGTGCGGTCACGCTTTCATTTTCCCCCTACGCGCCGGGCCTGGAAGACTGGATCACCCAGGCCCGGGACGCCGGTCACGAAGTAATGATCGGACTTCCCATGGAGCCGCGCGATTTCCCGCGCAGCGATGCCGGAATCCTGTCCCTGATGACTTCGGAAGAGACGGAAAAGAATATCATTAACCTTCAACGGGTTATGAGCGAAGGAAGCGGGTATATCGGTCTTGCCAATTATCAGGGGTCCGGCTTTACATCCAGCCGCGCTGCCGTTCAGCCGATTGTGGAAGCGCTTGCAAATCGGGGTCTTGTCTATTTCGATACGCTGGAGAATGCGACGAGCGTTGTACCGGAAGAAGCGGCACGGGTCGGTCTTCCCCACGCCACGGCGGACGTCCTGCTGGGTCCCGAACAATCGCGTAGCGTCGTTCTGGCACGGTTGAACCAGTTCGAATTGCTTGCGAAGACCCAGCAATCGGGTGTGGTCGCGGTGGAAGCGTTCCCGATGCTGCTGGACCGGGTGAAGTCCTGGCTGCGGGATCTTCGGGACCGCGACCTTGTGTTGACGCCCCTGTCCGGGGTCATCGCCGCGCGCATTCGCGACGAATAGTACGGGGTCGACGGCCGGGATAAGGCCGCGGCCCCAAACAGGGAGTTCAGATGGCCGACCGGTCGGAAGACACGCTGCAGACGCGCACAGGCGTCGTTGCGGTTACTGAATCCGTGGACCCGTTTCGCGACGACCCGCGGCCCTATCGGCCATGCGTGGGACTGATGCTTTTCAACCGGGGCGGCCATGTCTTCGTCGGAAACCGGATCGACGTCCCGGGCGATCACTGGCAAATGCCGCAGGGCGGGATCGACCCCGGCGAAACCCCCGAACAGGCCGCCTGGCGCGAACTGATGGAAGAAGTCGGGACCGACAAGGCCGAAATTATCGCTGAGAGTGAGAACTGGTATCCTTACGACCTTCCGTCCGGCCTGTCGCGCCGCATATGGAAGGGGCGATACCGCGGGCAGACGCAGCGCTGGTTCGCATTTCGATTTCTGGGGGATGATGGCGACATTGATCTGACCGTCCACAAGCCTGAGTTCGGCGAATGGCGCTGGGTCGCACTGAATGACCTTCCCGACTTGATCGTCCCGTTCAAACGGCCCATCTATGAACGCGTGATCAAAGAATTCGCCGGCATCGCACAGTAGTTGCCCCATCGGCCCCCGGCGTCACGCCGCACGCGGACCGGAATAACGGTGAATCCCACATTCGGTCTTGTCCGACCCGGACCAGCGCCCGTCCCTGTCCCCTTCCCCGTCGCCGGGGCGCCGGGTGCACGGTGAACAGCCAATCGACCGATACCCCTGATCCACCAGCGGATGGCGCGGCAATCGAAACGCTGTGAAATAGGCGTCGATCCGCGCCGGCGTCCAGTCCGCCAGCGGATTCAGTTTCCAACGGCCGGGTCCGTCTGATTCAACTGTGGAAAGCTCGCTCCTCAACCCGCCCTGGAACCGTTTGCGCCCGGTGATCCAGACATCGAACTCCCGCAACGCCTTATCCAGGGGCGCCACCTTGCGGATTTCGCAGCAACCGTCCGGGTCATCCGCATATCGCGTGCCGCCGGGATCGCCTTCAATCCCGACCCTGGCGGGACCAACACTCCGAACATCTTTCAGTCGAAGCCGTTCGACCAGCGTGTCGCGATAGGCCAACGTTTCAGGGAAATGCCGGCCGGTATCGATGAACAGAACCGGCAAGGTCCGGTCGATGCGCGCGACCATATCCAGAAGAACCGCGGATTCCGCACCAAAGGCAGACACCGCACAGATGCGGTCGGCCTGTTCAGACAAAAGTGCGGCCTGCAGCAGTTCACTGCCACTCAAATCCGCCAACCGGTCCATGATGGATATCCTCTTTCCTGCGGTTCGTTCGTTACATCCTAAATAACCTATGTTTTGTGTGAATCAATCTTTTTCACATTCTTTATGTGAATTAAATTCCGGAAAAGACTCGCATTTGTTCTCCTTTTCTGCTAGGCGTAGGAATGAAGGGCAGAAATTCGCCTGTGATAACCCGTTGATTTGCGCGGAAACTTCGTAAGCCTGAAGACGCGCGGAAGAAAGGATCGAACGGGTCGCTTGCGAGAACGCGGGCGGTGGACAGACGGTTTGGGAACCGTCGATCTTCCGAAACATCGCGGGATCGTAAAGTGGACCGTCAGAAGACGAGGCCATGCAACTGGATTCCATCGGATCGTCCGTTCTGTCGACTGTTCAGCGCACCGCA
Organism: Alphaproteobacteria bacterium; assembly: GCA_040217575.1. Lineage (GTDB taxonomy): Bacteria > Pseudomonadota > Alphaproteobacteria > UBA8366 > Aestuariispiraceae > Pacificispira. Next base: position 378,680 of record JAVJPW010000007.1, read on the forward strand.
CTTGGTGGCGCGGCACAGTCGCGCCTGAATGTTGACCCGGTCGAACCCGCATCGCCCATCCAACGGGGCGGCCAGGAACCGACCACCGTTGCGACATCCCAGACAACGGCATTCGCCGCCCCCTTGAGCGCCGATGCGGTCACCGCCCTGCAGCAGGGCGACGAACCGGCGAGCAATGGCCGGCCGCCCTTCGGTCAGGGCCAAACGCCGGAAGATGGGGCACAGTCCCTGTTCCGTACCCCGGCCAATGAGGATGGCCGTCCCGGCGAACCGCCGCAGAATGGTCAGGCGCCGGTCGGACCGCCCCCACCCAACGCCGGACAGCGACCGCCACCCGCGGAACAGGAAGATGATAGCGAACAGGTAGCCGCCGACGCCGAAGAACAGACGGAAGAATCCGAAGAAGCAGCCCGACAGGACGAAGAAGGGTCTGACGGCCTGACGGCAGAGGAGGAGGCACAGGTTCGCGCACTGCAACAGCGCGACGCCGAAGTCCGACGCCATGAACAGGCACATGCCGCGGCTGGAGGTCAATTCGCCGGTTCCCCTTCCTACGAATATGAACGCGGGCCGGATGGACGCCTTTATGCGACTGGTGGTGAAGTAAGCATCGACACCACCCCGATATCGGGCGATCCGCAGGCGACGATCGCAAAGGCTCAACAGGTGCGCCGCGCCGCATTGGCCCCATCGAACCCGTCACCGCAGGATCAGCGCGTGGCTGCGCAGGCCCAGCAACAGATAGCCCAGGCCCGCGCGGACCTTAGAACCGAACAGGCCGATCAGCGTGCTGCGGAGGCCGAGGCACGTAGGGAAGCGGCTGAGGTGGACGAGGCGGCCCGGTCGTCCGGTGCCGAAGGCGGCGATACCGCGGAAGGCGTCGAACTGCAGGTGGAAATCGGCGTACGCCAGACGGCGGAAGTCGCCGACCCGGCGGCGATTGCATCCCGCACGGCATTGGCTAGCCCGCCGCCGGTTGAAGTCGCATCGCGCAGCCTGCAATCCTCCCAGGCCTTTGCCGACACCAGAAATCTGGGCACCGAACAGCCCCGTGGCGGCAGTTTCTACTGATAACGCGGGTTCGTTTCGACGAATTGTCGCTACCCCGGTCCGCCTTTAGGACGGGACCGGCAGTCCCCGCCTTTCCCCCAGGCGCGGATGCAACCGTGAACCCAACCACCCACAGATCATGAGACTGGCACCGGTTGCCGCAAAGACCGCGGACACCGGCGCGACCAACAGCACAAGCCAGGCAAAGGCGGGCGCGATGATGCCCGATACGTCGCGAAAGGTTGAATAAACCGCCGACATTTCAGTGCGTTCGGATGGCCGCACCGCCATCAGGAACGGCAAACCGGCAGAGACATCCAGCAGAATCAGGAATGCCGTCCCGACAAAAAGGGACCCTACCGCCACCCAGGACTGCCCCACCAGGACCGTCGCGGCGGTGAAGAAGACCGCGCTTCCCAGGAACCCGCATACGATGGCAAAGCGAACGGAATGCCGGTACATCCATTTCAGCATCAGCGGGGTGGAAAACAGAAGCGCATTCGACCCGGCAATCGCGATGCCGCTTACCATCTCGTCATAGCCGCTTTCGATCACCAGAATGGGCATATAGACGTAATAAGCCCACCAGGCGACCGACCGCATGACCGCAAAAACCCAGCCGACGACCAAACGCGGCTGGTGCACGAACCGCGACAGATAGGATAGCGGGTTTACCGCCCGACGCTTTGCGCGTTGGATCGCCTTTCCATTCCCCAGTCGAAGCCGCCAGAACACGCCCAGAAGGACAAGCGATGCCACAGCGGCCACGAAAAACGGCGCCGGCGCCCACAGCTTCAGCAAGGCGACGCTGACCAGGGGTCCCAAAGTCCAGCAGGCAGCACTATAGAACAGCCGCAGTGTTTCAGACCGACCCAGCGAGTGTCGTTCCACAAAATCCATGACATAGGCGTTGAAGCAGACGGCCACCACGACCGTCCCCACCATGGTCCCGGCAAGCCCGACCGGGACCAGCACACCGGGCCGGAACAATCCGCCAAACCCCATATCGGACAGACCAATACCCACCAGCGCGGACCCGCCGCCCAGAATCAGGACGCCGCCGGTATAAAGCCAGCGCCGCGGGACTATGCGCGCCACGACCGGGCAAAGTAGCGTCGCCAGGAAGGACATCAGACCCAGCGCGAAATACACTTCGGAGACGACAGCCGCATCCTGCAGGACGCGGTACATGGCAATGGGAAGGACAGTGCTCAACAACCCGCGGGGAAATGCCTCCGTCGCGCCAAGGATCGCAAAATCCTTCGCGCCGGGTCCGGCGGCATGGCGCACATGATCGGGTACGCGGTGATGAAACAGTGGCATGGCCGCAAACGTCCCGCGACAGGGTCAACCCGGCGCAATCCGGCCGGCAATCACGGATCATCGTGACCCCCGTTCGGGCGGGAAGTCGAACGCAAAAAATTGCGCGATGGATCGAAGAATTTGCGCTGTCCATCCAGCCTGTTCGGGCCGGTCAGACTCAATCCCGATGATACGGATGCCCATCGATGATTTGGCGGCAGCGGTAAAGCTGTTCGGCCAGCATCGGGCGGACCATCATGTGGGGCCAGGTAACGCGGCCGAAACGGATGGCATGGCGGCAGTCGGCGCGCATCGGTTCGGTCAGACCGTCCGCCCCGCCAATCAGGAAACAAAGGTCGGACGTGCCGGAATCCTCCATCCCCTTCAGCAACTGCGCCAGTTTCCGGCTGGTCAAGTCGTCGCCCCGTTCGTCCAGGGCGACCGCAACCGCACCCGACGGCAGTTTGGCACGGATCAGTGCTTCCTCGCTTTCCATGCGCTGGGCCACCGGCAGGGGGCGTTTTTCTTCCACCTCCACCAGTTCCAGCGGCCAGGACAGGCGCCTGCGATACTGTTCGAAAAGTTCCTGTTCGGGGCCGCGCTTCCAGCGGCCGACGGCGACGATACGGATACGCAAGACGGCAGTTCCCTTCCTGCCCGTCATTCCCCCGCTTTCACAGTGGAATGAACCGCGACATTCCCTTCAGGCCCCGGCGGTCAACCGGGGACCTTCTTGCGGTAGTTACCCTGCGTGGCCGGGCCTGAGGATCAGGCGTGGGCCAGCGCGGGCTCCGGCATGGCAACACCCCACATCTTCTCAAGATTATAGAAGCTGCGGACTTCCGGACGGAACAGATGCACGATGACGTCGCCCGCATCGATCAGGACCCAGTCGCCCTGAGAGATGCCTTCGACGGCCGCGTCCTTGACGCCCAGTTGTTTCAGCTTTTCGAGAAGATGATCGGCCATCGAGACGACTTGCCGGCTGGACGTACCGGAAGCGATCACAAGGTGATCGGCGATGGTCGATTTTCCGTCCAGGTCGATGACGGTCACGGCCTGGGCCTTGTCGTCATCAAGAGAGGTTGCGATCAATCCCAACACCTGGTCGGGACCCGGAAGGTGCGCAAGTTGGGTAGCGATAGTCCGTTTCTCCTTCAAAAGACGCCGGTGCCGCGAATCCGGACCGGTCTTCAGGGATTTTCCGTTGATTCGTTCGCCCGTCATCACGTCTTTTCTGACGCTTCCGGGAAACCGCCGGATGCCCTGATCGCCGTGGCCGAAGCCGCATGTCGGCGTATCGCCAAAAACACCCAGGCTGGCGGCGCTCTGTGAGCCAGGGTCGAAGCAAACCGTTCCGGCAGCTGCGCCCTGGCAAACCGGGTTGCCGCCAACCCGGCTAACGCTTTGGAATCATACGTAGGTCTTGCAAAAACGGCAAGAGGCACGGATGTGAAGATTTTGTGCCATCGATGCCAGCGATGTATCTGCAACAAATTGTCCGCGCCCATCAGCCAGACGAAATTGATGTTCGGAAAGGTTCTGGTCAGGCGTTCCAGCGTGCGCGCGGTCTGTGTCGTGCCCAGCCGTCGTTCCACATCGGTAACGCGGATTTTGGGATGTCGCGCCACCAAGCGCGCCGCGCCAAGGCGCTGTTCGAACCCCGCCATACCGTCCGATGACTTCAACGGGTTCTGGGGGGAAACCATCCACCAGACCTGGTCCAGGGCCAGGCGTTTCAAGGCTTCCCGCGATATATGCAGGTGTCCGTCATGGGCCGGATTGAACGATCCGCCCAACAGGCCCACGGAAATTTTACGGCGCCGGTGAACGGGGACGGGGCTGCTGATCTTTGCCATATGATCGGGCTGGGAATGCTGTCCGGACGTCAGGGGCGGGTCTGGCCGGTGCCCCGGACCTTGTATTTGAAACTGGTCAGCTGTTCGGCGCCGACCGGTCCCCTGGCATGCATGCGGCCGGTCGAAATTCCGATTTCCGCCCCCATGCCGAATTCACCGCCATCGGCGAACTGCGTGGACGCATTATGCATCACAATCGCCGAATCGACCTCTGCCAGGAATCGTTCGGCCGCTTTTTCATCCTCCGTCACGATGCATTCGGTGTGGCTGGACCCGAAGGTCGCGATATGGTCCATGGCCTGATCCATCCCGTCGACGATGCGAACGGAAATGATGCTGTCCAGATATTCCGTCCGCCAGTCATCTTCCGTCGCGGCTTCGACCCCAGACAGAATGTCCTGAACCGCCGCATCGCCACGAAGCACGCACCCCGCGGCCTTCAGAGCTTCTGCGATCACGGGCAACAGGGACGGCGCGACCGAACGGTCCACCAGAAGCGTTTCCGCTGCGCCGCAGATGCCGGTGCGCCGCATCTTGGCATTCACGGTCAGGTCCACCGCCTTAGCCGGGTCCGCGGCTTCATGGATATAGACATGGACCAGCCCTTCCAGATGCGCAAAGACCGGCACGCGCGCGTCCGTCAGAACCCGTTCGATCAGGTTCCGGCCGCCGCGCGGAACGATGACGTCGATCAAACCGGACGCCCCCAGCATGGCACCGACAAAGGCCCGGTCCCGGGTGCGCGCGATCTGTACCGCGTCGGCCGGAAGCCCCGCCTGTGCCAGGCCGTCGCGCAGGCAGTCCGCGATCAAGCCCGATGAATGAAGGCTTTCCGACCCGCCCCGCAGGATGACGGCATTGCCCGCCTTCACACACAAGGCACCGGCATCCGCCGTCACATTCGGGCGGCTTTCGTATATGACGCCGATGACGCCAAGCGGCGTGCGCACCCGTTCGATCTTCAACCCGTTCGGACGGTCCCATCCCGCAATGACCTGGCCGACCGGGTCCGGCAGGTCCGCGACGCCTTCGACGCCGGCGGCCATCGCCCCAATACGTTCCGACGTCAGCAGCAACCGGTCCAGCATGGCCGCGCTCAACCCCTTTTCGCGGCCGAAGGCCATGTCCTTTTCATTGGCGGCCGCGATGTCCGTCGCGCGCGCACGAATGACCTGCGCCGCATTCAGAAGACCGGCGCGCCGTTCTTCCGCCCCGACCAGGGAAAGGGCATGACACGCCTTGCGCGCCGCGGCAGCCATCTCGGCAATGTCCGCCGTCGCAACCTCGTTCGTCGTGTTGACGCCGTCCATGGCCGGCTCCTTTCCGTCGCTACTTGCCTGATGCTAGGCCGTCGTGAACCGTGCCCGCAACGTCTATCTGCCGCGCGTCCAGAACCATGTCGTCGCGATGGATCACCTCCGCGCGCCCGTCATACCCTAGAATGTCGCGCACATCGCCGGTCTGTTTCCCGGCAATCCGCTGTGCTTCGGAACTGGCATAGGCGGACAGTCCCTTGCCCACCGTGGCACCGTCCGGGCCCAGAATGCGGACCGCATCGCCGCGCTGAAAGCGGCCTTCGATGCGGCGCACGCCCGCGGGAAGAAGGCTTTTCCCCTTTGCAAGCGCACGGCAGGCGCCCGCGTCGATCACGATATCGCCCATCGGTTTCAGCGTACCGGATATCCAGCGCTTGCGCGCGGTCAGTGGTTGGTCCGTCGCCACGAACCAGGTTGCGCGCGCGCCGTCCGTCAATGCCTTCAGCGCATGGGGGGCGTTCCCGCGCGCGATCGCCATGGCACAGCCGCCGGCCAGCGCGATTTTCGCGGCGTCCAGTTTCGTAATCATCCCACCGGTGGAAATGCCGGGGTCGGCGTCACCGGCCATCGCCTCGATCTCGGGCGTGACCGCCGTTACTTGCGCGATATGTTCGGCCGACGGGTCCTTGCGCGGGTCGCTGGTATAAAGGCCGTCGATGTCCGACAGCAGGATCAGCAGGTCGGCGCTTGCCATGGTCGCGACGCGGGCCGCCAACCGGTCATTGTCGCCATAGCGGATTTCACTGGTCGCGACGGTATCGTTTTCGTTGATCACCGGCACGACCCCCATCTTCAGCAATTGCGACAGCGTATCGCGCGCATTCAGATGCCGGCGACGTTCTTCGGTATCGGACGGGGTCAACAGGATCTGCGCGACCGTGACGCCGTGCCTTGCCAGTGCTTCCTGATAGGCATGCGCCAGACGGATCTGACCGGTCGCAGCGGCGGCCTGTTTTTCTTCCAGCCGCAGGCGCCCCACCGGCATCTTCAGGATACGCCGACCGACCGCGATCGATCCGGAAGAAACGATCAGGACTTCCTTGCCCGCCGCGCGAAAGGCGGCGATGTCGTCCGCCAGAGCCGCCAGCCAGTCCTGACGGATCGCGCCGACGTCATCCACCAGAAGGGCGGAGCCGATCTTGACCACAATGCGGTTGGCGTCCTGCAGCATCGCCGTGCGCGCCTTCAGACCGGGGACCAGTCGCCGGGCGCGGCGTCATCGGCAGGTTCTTCTTCGGTCACGACCGCCTTTTCGGCCTGCCGGAACGGTTCGATTTCCCGCCACAGCGCACGCAGCACATCGCGCACGCCGTCCCCTGTCGCGCCGGACATCGCCAGGATCTGCGCATCGGTTTCCCCCTGAAGCGCGGCCCGCTGTTCGTCGATCAGTTCCGTGATCGACGCGTCCGACTTGTTCAGCACGATGATCTCGGGTTTGCGGTCCAGGTCCGCGCCATAGGCTTCCAGTTCCTGGCGGATGGTGCGATAGGCTGCGACGACATTGTCTTCGTACCCGTCGATCAGGTGTAACAGGACACGGCAGCGTTCGATATGCCCCAGAAACCGGTCGCCCAGCCCCTTGCCTTCATGCGCGCCTTCGATCAGCCCGGGAATGTCCGCCAGCACAAATTCATGATCGTCCACATGCACGACGCCCAGCTGCGGGTTCAATGTCGTAAACGGATAGTCGCCGATTTCCGGGCGCGCGCGGCTGACGGCACTCAAAAAGGTCGACTTCCCCGCGTTCGGCAGACCGACCAGGCCCGCGTCCGCGATCAGCTTCAGGCGCAGCCAGACCCAGCGTTCTTCGCCCTTCTCACCAGGGTCCGCCCGGCGCGGGGCCTGATTGGTGGACGATTTGAACATCGCATTGCCCCGTCCGCCGATGCCGCCGCGGGCCAGGACCGCCGTCTGGCCGATTTCGGTCAGGTCGGCCAACAGGGTTTCCTTGTCTTCCGCCAGCACCTGCGTCCCGACCGGCACTTTCATGATCAGGTTCGGCGCGCCCTTCCCCGTCCGGTTCGCACCCATGCCGTGCATGCCGGTCTTTGCCTTGAAATGCTGTTTATAGCGATAGTCGATCAGCGTGTTCAGCCCCTGGACCGCTTCCGCGATCACATCGCCGCCCTTGCCGCCGTCGCCGCCGTCCGGCCCGCCGAATTCGACATATTTTTCCCGCCGGAATGAGACGCACCCCGCCCCGCCGTCGCCGGAGCGCAAGAAGACCTTTGCTTCGTCCAGGAATTTCATCGGCTCAGTCTCTGTTTTGGTGGCGGTTCAAAATCGGGTCAGAAAAGAGAAAAGGGGAACGGCCCGGCCATTCCCCTTCGTCCTGTTTCCCGGCGCCTGATGCGGCGTTGCCGGGACCGGCTTTTCTCTCGCGCGGGGGCGGCCTTATTCAGCAGCCTCCGGCAGCGGTCGCACGGAAACGAACGTGCGCGCGCGGGTCTTCTTGAATTCGACATTGCCGTCCGCCTTTGCGAACAGCGTATAGTCACGGCCGACGCCGACATTGTCGCCGGCATGGAACGTGGTTCCGCGCTGACGCACCAGAATGTTCCCGGCCAGGACCGTTTCGCCGCCGAATTTCTTTACGCCGAGGCGCTTGCCGATTGTATCGCGGCCGTTGCGTGAACTACCGCCTGCTTTTTTGTGAGCCATGGTTTCTGCTCCTTCTCAATATCGCTTAAGCCGCGGCCTTATTCGGCGTCGGACTTTTTCGCCGCGGCTTTCTTCGCAGCGGTTTTCTTGGCGCCAGCCTTCTTCGATTCAGCCTTCTTCGCCGACGTCTTCTTGGCGGAAGCCTTCTTCGGCGCTGCCTTTTTGGCTTCGGCCTTCTTCGGTTCGTCCGCCGCCGGTGCGACCTTCTCTGCCTTCGGCTTGGCCGGTGCCTTCGCCTTCAGCTTCGATCCGTCCAGCGCGATCTCGACGACCTTCAGGACCGTCACCTGCTGACGATGGCCCTTTTTGCGGCGATAGTTCTGCCGGCGCTTCTTCTTGTAGATGATGATCTTCTTGTTCCGGGTCTGCTCGACCACTTCGGCCTCGACCGCCGCACCGCCGACATCCGCGCCGGTCTTTGCGCCGCTGTCGTCAGCGACCATCAGAACGTCGTCCAGGATGACCGTGGCGCCTTCATCGGCGTCCAGCTTCTCCACCCGGATGACATCGTCTTTGGCGACACGATACTGCTTGCCGCCCGTCTTCACTACCGCGAACATGGGTCTATTCCTTTGTCTTTCGCTTCACGCGTCCTTCGGTGCCGGTGTCCCGGACTTGCGATGGGCACCCACTTGCTGGCTGGCTTTTGCCGGCTTAGCGGGGCGTCCCGAACCTCGGACTGCGCAGTCACGCAAAATAACGCGGAAGACAGCCACCGGACCGGAAGTCCGGACGGCGTTCCCGCGAAACCGCGCGGAATATACGCATCGCGGGACCCAAGTCAACGTCAAATAAGCAAAAATCCGCCGCTGTCCCGCGCGGGCGAAGCAATGGCGCGCGGGCCAAAGGTCGGGGGTTGGCAGCGCCACCCGCTTCGTATAGATAAGCGCTTCGTTTCGACCGGGGGACACCCAGTTCCCCCGATCCTCCTGCGGAGAGGTGCCGGAGTGGTCGAACGGGGCGGTCTCGAAAACCGTTGTGCCTTCACGGGTACCGTGGGTTCGAATCCCACCCTCTCCGCCAGTTTTTCCTGAGACAATCTGCTTTTGATCGGCGACCCTGGACAAATGTCACAGGCTCCCCAACCATAGTGGTGAAGGCGATGCGTTTCGGTCGCATCAACCGCGCTTGTAGGGGCTTCTAGGTCCCGGAACCTTGTTTAGCAATTCCATTTGGCATGTTAACCGCGCGCTGGCTTTCCTCATATCATCCTTGAGTTGCGGCGTAAAAGTGACTACGGTCGGCGCTTAATGTTGTAGCGGATGGCCAAGGCTGCACAGCATCTAGTGCCATGAATGGTTGGCAGAACCGTGGAACTGTCTTTTCTGAGCAGCCGAATGCGAAGCATTGCAACAAACCCCGATGAATGCCGAGCGGCCCTCGGTATTACGGGTGCGGAAATGGTTATCGGTTTGATCGCTGATTTCCGAGCAGCAACGTTCTTTGGTGAGGTGCCTGAGATTCCAATTTCTGCCTCAGTCGATGGCGAAGATCACCTAGTTTGCTGGGCACTTCCTGAAGGCATTGAACTGCACACTCGTGCACTAGGAATGGCATCTTCGGGGATGGACGGATGGAAAGCAGCCTACCGTGTTCGGCTTGAGCACGTTTACTTGGACGGGGGAATTATAGGATGAACTTTGCACCGAACTGGGCGTCGCCGCTCCATGACACGGTCGCCCGCATTCTAGCGTCTAGTGAGCTGACTATAGATGAGTTGGCTGTCCGCTTAGAGTGTTCAGAGGACCTGCTAATCGATATTCTCGAAGGCCGAGAGGCCTTAGGTAGCAAACTCGCACACTCATTCTCAAAGGAGCTCGGCTCTACTCCGCAGTTCTGGCAGACGCGAAGCCGCCAGTTTTTCGAAGACAGTGATCGTCTTCAGACAGAACGGACCCAAGGAGAATTGGCGCAATGGGGAGCTCAATTCCCCGTTCAAGCAATGAGGAAGCTAGGTTGGCTTCCAAAGAGACACCGAGGCACAAAACTCTCCGAGGACATTCTAGAATTCTTTGGATGTGCTACCGTTCCTGAGTGGCGTCATCGCTACTCAACAGGTATAGGCGAAGTAGCCTTTAGAACCTCATTTGCCTTCGAGACCAACGAACTCGCCACCTTGGCCTGGCTCCGTACGGGCGAAAAACTCGCCAACCAGCTTCCGGCCTCTGACTTTTCGATTGCTCAATTCTCAGAGATGGCACCCTCACTAAAGAAATACTGCGTCTACAAACATCCCAGCACCTTCTTTGGCAAGCTCCAGAAAGCCTGTGCGGATTACGGGGTAAAACTGGTTAGTTCGAGAGCTCCTGCTGGATGCCGTGCAAGTGGCGCATCCTGGATATCAGAAGACGGCAACCCCGTAGTTCTCGTAAGCTTCCGACACCTAAGCGAAGACCATTTCTGGTTCACATTCTTTCATGAAGTAGGACACGTCGTTTTGCACGATCCTGCCCATATCGAAATTGATGGAACTGACCCGTCGCCACTAGCGAACTCCGAACACGAAGAACAGGCAGATACGTTCGCGCAGGATACTCTTGTGCAGCCTAATCTAAGAGAAGAGCTAGTATCCTCCGTACCAACGAAGACCTTTGTGCGCAGTATTGCTCGTAGAGCGAATGTCACACCGGGGATAGTCGTCGGTCAGCTGCAAAAAGCTGGATGCCTTCAACCTAGCCAGCTTAACTTTCTGAAGCGCCGTTACCGATGGGGCTCAAGCACGCACCTTCCAGAGCTCGTTTAACCCCTGTAGTTAACGAACCTTCTGGGGCTCTTTTGCCAGTTGCAGATACTGTCTTCGATAGCTTGTTTTCCGATGCGGAGATAGTCGTCAAGTAGGTGCATTCTGGATTGAAGCTGGGTGCGAGTTAATGTTGGTCCCTGGCTCCCGCAGAAGAGTAATTTCGCTCCTTGATATGGCCCTGTCGCGTTTGCCAGGTACACGCTGCCTGGAACAATAGGCGCTAGTTCGAGCTTTCCTAACATGCATAGCAAGTCAAATCGGCCTAACCTTCCACTACCAAAGCCGTAGACGGCCCCAATTGATCGATATAGAGCATCGAAAGTAGATGTAGGTTCTTGACCTGAGTTTCTGTGGATTTCGCGTATCCGTCGATCCAAACTACCGAACTCGGTTTGCCAGTCGTAAAAGGTGCTGAAGGTCCTTGCGATATGATCAGGCTTTCTCCCCTGGAACTTTCTATGGTTAGAAAAAGAGCCTGACGTTCTTTTGTCGGCAAGGTTCAAGGCATTGCGTCGGAGCATCCTTTCAAACTCCGCTCTGTGCGCACCGTAGTACTCAAACGTCCAAACAGGTCCTGCGCCAAAAGAGCCATACACGTTCGCCGCCAGTTTCCATCCAAAACGTTCATTCTTTCCAAAATGCGTCTGAATGAAGGTCATCCAAACGGCCTGATCGTAGTGACCAAGCTGGCCGTAGTATGCCGCCGCGCGCAGGGGGTCGAAGATTGGAGAATGCGGATCACACCGATCCGGTGATATGTCACCGGATTTGACTTGAAGGACCCATTCAATCCGCCGAAGACTAGCAATGATCTGCTTGCAGAGACAGTCGCGCTTAGCGTCCGTCGTTAGACCAAGCAACCCCCCATGATCGTTCTCAAAGGCTGCAAGTCCGGCCAGCAGTTCGTCGTATCGGTCGCGGTGCATTCCACTCGCCATTCAAACTTTCATCCCTGCGGCCGAAAACAGATCATTGATCGGTTTATGCTTCTTGCTCAAACGATCGCGTATGTACAGGCGGTAAACATCTGATGATAGATCATTCATCATTCCAGAAATCTCTCGCAGAGTACCAATACGTTTCGGATTTTCCGCACTCAAGGCATCAAAGGTCCTAAACGCGCTATGAACCCTCAACATGATTGCGAAATCCGTCCAGTACGGAGAAAGGCCAAGCTCTGTGTAATCGACGTGTTGGCCCATTCGAATATCGGCTTCAGCTTCCAAAAGTTTATCCAAGGCTGGCCATGGGTTGCCCTGAGGCATTTCCGGCATGGGGACATAGTCATGAAGACCCTCGCGGACAAAATCCTTCGCTTTCTTTCGCGGTTTGTCCACATCAGTATCATCGTAAAGATGCAGGCTCGCCACTGAATGGTAGTATGAACCTATGCCAATGCCCAGCTGATGAGCGGCCATTTCCTGAAGCATGGTGAACGAGAAAACATCATGCGGAAGACCCTTGATAACGTCATTCGATCTCATGTGCGTGTGGAGAAAAAGCAAGTCGTTTCGGATCGCGAATTGAAGAGTGCAGGTGCACGGCTTGTCCTTGTTCCCCTGTGTTGCGTCGGAGTTCGAAAATAGCTGGATGACCGCGTTACGTGATCCAGGGCCATGTTCCAGCGTTCGAATTACTCTGTTCCATTCGCTGGTCCCCGCTCTCCTCGAACCAGCATTTTCCCCAAACAGTCTAGGACCATATGCTCCGTTGGCGGTAACACCGTCGTTCGAGAAGGCCCGATATCCAGGTAGATAGTGTTCTACAAAGGATACCTGACGACTACCAGAAACGTACCATAGAAACTCGCCAAGTGCGCTGAAAGCCATCGATCTTGCCTGAGACCGGCTCAAACGGGCCCTCGGGTTCTTCAACTCAAGCAATGCCCCAAACACTTCCGTGTTCTTTCCTTTTGAGGCCTCAACACGAAAATTCCTCCTCGCATCCAACAGACGAGCGAAGACCTCGTGCATCAAATCATCGAGACTATCCTTCGCCACACTGAACACTCTGCCACCTCTATAATTTTGCAAGCCTTACAGATTTTCCACTCCAGGTTACATCGCACAATGATAATCTATTCGCGAAAATGGAAAGGGTCGAGTTGCCTTCGTATGAGAGGTTTTGAAGGGGTTGCACCAACGGACTTGGACACTGTCCAGGTACTTCTACGCGACAAATAGGCCCTCCACCTTCTTTTGTGGAGACAGTTCAGGGGAGAAGGCCTCGTGGCGACCAATTGGAAAGAATATCAAGAAGAGGCAGCGGACTTTTTCCGGGCTCTAGGTATGGACGCCTCAACCGACGTAAGGATGGCCGGTGTACGCACCCATCATGATATAGATGTTCTTGCCAAAGTGGATGTAGCGGGTGTTGTCGTGAGATGGATTGTCGAGTGCAAGCACTGGCAAAGTCCCGTCAACAAGCTTCACGTAATTGCGCTACGGGAGATTGTTTCTGACCTAAGTGCCGACAAGGGAATTATTCTGTGCGAGGCGGGTTTCCAATCAGGGGCGAAGGAGGCTGCGAAGCTAACAAACGTTCAAGCAACTTCACTTGCCGAGTTTGGCGAAAGCTCTCGCGACGCAATAGCGGCATTTCGCCTTAAAGAGTTATTTGATCGGGTTACTAGTTGCCGATTTCGGTACTGGGAACTTCCCAAAGAAACTAGGATACAATTTGGTTTGCGCCCTGAGATCGCCTTCAGAAGAGAGTTCAACGGGGCAGCTGTTTCCGAGGTTGTTGAAAAATATGTTAGTCTTTCGTTCCGTGGAGTGTTTCCTATCGAAGTTGATCCTTACGATAATGACCGTATCCGTCAGACGCTTCCCCAAGAAATTACAAACACTCATGAGGCTGTGCTCGCCTTCCAGCCACTGATCTCAGAGTTTGAGATAAAGCTGGACGCCGCAGAGAAGGCCTTTCAGCAAAGCGTCCCGTCCGACAAAAAGGGAACCAACTGACACCCAGTATAGGACAACGATTGATTTGCTCAGCGAGCTGAAGATACTGCTGCAACCCGTTGCACGAAATCCGTTACTATTTTGGTACACTAGCCTGTACCTTTGCCTCATTCGCGGGCGGCTTAACGCGCTGTAATCGCTGTGTTTAGGGGAGACTGGGACGAATCCCACCCTCTCCGCCAGTTTTCCGAAAAATTGACCATTCCCAGCGCTTCCGTCCGACTTGGCGGGCCGGGTGCGGCGCGCCCTCTTGGCGCGGCGGCGGGGTTTGTGTATTCCTCTTCGCCACGGTTTCACGGTTGGGGCAGTATTCATGGACAAGCGCATCAATTCCCTGGCGGACGCGGTCGCCGACATTCCGGACGGCGCCAGCGTCATGATCGGCGGGTTCGGCGGGTCGGGTGCGCCGATCGAGCTGGTCCATGCGATGATCGACCGGTTCAAGGCGACCGGCAGCCCCGGCAACCTGCATGTCGTCAACAACAATGCGGGCAACGGGCACGTCGGTCTGGCGGCGATGATCGACCTGGGCATGGTCCGGAAGCTGACCTGTTCCTTTCCGCGATCGGCCGACCCAAGGGCGTTCAATGAGAAATATCAGGCGGGCGAGATCGAACTCGACCTGGTCCCGCAGGGCACACTGGCGGAGCGGATTCGCGCAGGCGGCGCCGGCATTCCCGCCTTCTATACGCCGACGACCTATGGCACGGAACTGGGTGAAGGAAAGCCGGTCGCGGAATTCGACGGGCGCATGTATGTCCAGGAACGCTGGCTGAAGGCGGGTTTCGCGCTGGTGAAGGCGGAACTGGCCGACAGCCACGGCAACCTGACCTATCGCCATGCATCGCGGAATTTCGGCCCGCTGATGTGCATGGCGGCGGAACGCACGATCATCCAGGCCCGCCGGATCGTCGCACCGGGTGAGATCGACCCGGAAGTGATCGTCACCCCGGGTATTTTCGTCGATGCGGTGGTCGCGGTTCCCGACCCGCAACAGGAAGAAGACCTGAACCGTGCGGAGGCAAGTTACGTATGACCGACAAACTGACCAGCGCGCAAATCGCCTTTCGCGCAGCGCAGGACATCGCCGACGGCGCCTATGTCAATCTGGGGATCGGCATTCCGGAACTGGTCGCCAAGTATCAGGTGCCGGGGCGCGAGGCGGTCTATCACACCGAAAACGGCATCCTTGGGTTCGGGGAGGCCCCGGCGGAAGGGGAAGAGGACTGGGATCTGATCAATGCCGGGAAGAAGGCGGTCACCCTGAAACCGGGGGCCAGCATCTTTCATCATGGCGACAGTTTCGCGATGGTGCGGGGCGGGCACCTGGACGTCGCGATCCTGGGGGCCTATCAGGTGGCACAGAACGGGGACCTTGCGAACTGGCGCGCCGGGTCCAGGGGCGTACCTGCGGTCGGCGGCGCGATGGACCTGGTGAACGGGGTGAAACGCGTGGCGGTGATCACCGAACATGTAACAAAGGACGGCAAACCGAAGCTGGTGGAAAAATGCACCTTTCCGCTGACCGGTGTCGGCTGTGTCAGCCGGATTTATACCAGCCTTGCGGTGGTCGATGTCGTCGACGGGCATTTCGTGCTGCGCGAAAAACTGGCGGCACTGTCCCTGGACGAATTGCAGGCCCAAACCGGCGCGCCGCTTCACACCGACGGCGACGTCGCGGAGCTGACGGTTCCGGCGATTTAGGACGGGTCACGGTCACGGGCGGCACAGGTCAAGGAACCGTGTGACCAGCGCATCTTGCGCCGAACCGGCCGCCCGGCGCGGCGTGACGGAATAGACCGGCAAGGTGAACGTCGGTGCATCCGCCAGCACGACCAGATCCCCGCGGGCTTCGTGCGGGGCGACGATACGCCGGGGGAAATAACCGCAACCGCCCGTCGCCAAAATATGGCGCAGCGCAAGCCAGCCGACGCTGGCGGTCAGAAACGGTGGCGGCGCATCGGGATAGACCGCGGTAAAGGCCCGTGCAAAGTCCGGTCCCCAGTCGGTATAGACGAACCGGTTCAGCGCGCGGGCGGCGGATGTGGAAATGCCGTGACTTCGGGTCAGGACAAGGGTTTCGTCGGTGATCTTCCGGACCGTCAGGCCACCCCTGCTTTCCGGCGCATACATGAAGGCGCAATCGAACCGACCGCTGGCCAATCCTTCCGTCAGCCCGCTTTCAAACCCGACAAAGGTTCTGAGCGCGGCTCCCTGCAAGCGGGTTTCCGCCTTTGCAACCGCCGCTGTCAGGAATGATTCCCAGATGCCGAAGCGTGCGGCGACATTCAGGGTCTGCGTGAAATCCTCCGTCCGGCCCAGGTCTTCGTGGGCGCGGTTGATGATGTGCAGCAGTTCGGCCGCATGCCGGTGCAGCCTTTGCCCCGCCTGTGTCAAACGGGCGCCGCTTCGTCCGCGCACGAACAGGGCCTGTCCGAACTCCTCCTCCAACCGCTTGATGCGCATGCTGACCGTGGACTGGGTCAGATGCAGCCTTTCCGACGCTTCCAGGAAGCTGCCGGCGGAAGCGACCATCAGGAATGTCCGGGCCAGGTCGGGATCCATGTCAGTCAAATCACCAAAATCGATATGTACCTTAAAAATACATTGTTTGAATTAAGTGTCGATCCCGTGTTTCAAGATCGTTCACGGAAGGTCAAATGACATGAACGATCTGGTCGAAAACAGGGACGCACGTGCGGTCTATCGATGGCGCCGGATGCTTCGACGCCGAATGGTTGCGCGCCGGAAGGCCATTACCGGAAATGCCCGAACCAAGGCTACGGCCAGGATCGAATCCGCATTGAAGGAAGTCTTTTCCATGACCGACTGTCGTACAGTCGCCCTCTACTGGCCGATCCGGGGGGAAGTGGACCTTCGCCCCTTTGCGCGCAGCGATCTGGTGCATAGGTTTGCCCTGGGGCTTCCCTATGTGCCGGTGCGGTGCCAACCGGTGTTGTTCCGCCAATGGCATCCCGGTGCCGCGATGGAACAGGGTTTCTGGAATATTCCCGTGCCGCGGGACGAAACCTGCCTTCGGCCCGATATTCTGCTTATTCCACTGGTCGGGTTCGACGAAAAAGGATACCGACTTGGAAATGGCGGGGGCTATTACGACCGAACCCTGGCCCGGATGGATCGCAGCACGCTGAAAATCGGCATCGGGTTCGAGGAAACACACCTGCCGACGATCCACCCGCAATGGCACGATATCCCCATGGACATCGTCATCACGGAACAGGGTGCGCGCGTCTGGTCATGAACGGTCGCGGCACCGACTATTCGGAACCATGCCGTGCGCCAAACCACCGACAACATCCCGGATCCGAAAGTTCCGGTACCTCAAGGCGCGCCCTTTCCAGGATATTCTATCCACCGACGGCGTCGGTCATTCGGGCAATGTAATCCGACGGTGCACCAACTTTGGTCAGGACCTTCACGAGTTCGGCGCAATAATCCCCCGTATCACGCGGGTCGCCGGGCGACGCGGAGGGCAAATTCATCATCAGCGCAGGCTCGCCACCGCCGTCCGGCGTTTTGCATAACAGAGGTTCCGGCACATAATCCAGCAACCCAAATTTTCGATAAAGGGCATCGACCTCCCCCCAGGTCAGGTCGGCCAGCATGCCCCAGACAACTGCCCCCTGTTCCGGTTCCAGATAGGCGCGGCGCGAAAGCCTGAGGCGATAGCCGTCTGCACGGACAAGCCGCAAATGCGGGGGGCGCCCCAATTCCCCGTCCAGAAAGGTCGGGTCCATGAAAAGCCCGTAGAAGAAGACGGGAATCTGTCTCATGGCCGCGTCCCGCGTTGGCCGCCCCTACCCGATCACCTCGTCCGTGCGATCGTCGGTTTCGCCATAGCGTTTCAGAACCGCGGGGCGCGTTCCTTCGTAGGCCTTTTCCAGGTTGGCGGCGATTTTCCGGTTTTCCCGTTCAAACAGACAGTTTCCATCCATGTCCGACGCGACGATGAAGGGTCCCATATTTTCCGCTTCGATCACCCACATGGCCTGTGCCAGGCCCAGTTCCTTTCGCCAATGGACGCCATGCACCTTCTTGATGCCACGCCCCAGAAGCGCACCCGTACCGTACCCGACGGTCGTCAGATAGATCGCGCCATGGGGAACGAATTTCGACTTATAGTCCGCCGGGCTCATCCCGCCCTTGCCGATGATCAGTTTTGCGCCGGAAATATCAAACCAGCGGTCGATCCATTTAGAAAAGCGAAAGGATGCCGTCGCCGTGACCGCCCCCATGTCGAAACTGCCGTCCTCACGCTGCACGGCCGCCGGCGAACAATGAAAATTCGCAGCACTTTGCGCCGGCAGGTCCAGCGGAATCGGCACCCCGTCGTCCACCGCGCGCATATAGACGCCTTCGCGCCCGGTATAGATCAGCCCGTCCAGAAAGACGACATCCCCCAGCTTCAGCCGCGCCAGATCGTCCGGCGTCGGCGTCGTGCTCAGGCGGATTCGGCCCGAACCCGTTCCGGCGTTGCTTCCGGCATCTGCCATCCCACAGTCTCCCGTCGCTGATAGTCTGTGAACCATTCCGGGTCGGTCCGGTATTCGACACGCCCGTCGCTATAGATCCGCGCCACCGCACGCCGCGACGACAGGCAGAATGCATGGACGCTCATCTGCATGCCGCCGGTATGGCAGTAGCCGACTTCGATATGACAATCGACAACCATCGACTTGCCGACAAAGCCCATCGCCCCCATGCCGATGGAATTGCCAAGGCCCTTCAACTCATCCTCCAGCGCGGCGACCTTCGGGTCCGGGTTCCGGTCGCCGACCGTGCGCAGGCATGCTGCGCGCTTTCCCAGCACCATGCATGCATCCTTCGACCCACCGAGGCCAATGCCGATGATCGCCGGCTGGCACGCAAGACCGCGTTTTCCGAACGCCACCAGACTGTCCAGAAAGAACCGTTTGATCCCTTCTATCCCGTCGCTTGGGAACAACATGCGATAGTCCGTGCCGAACAGGCCGCCCTTGTGCACCGTGGTCAGATCGATCCACCCTTCCCCCGGTTCGAAACCATATTCGATTTCCGGCGCGCCGATACCGACATTGTTATCATGGTCCGTGCGCCACAGCGGATGCACGCGGTTGGGGCGCAGCGGGATTGCCGCGGTCGCGTTCGCTGTGGCCCGGCGCAAGGCTTCTTCCAGCGCGATCGGACCGCCTTCGACCTGTGTTTCATTCGCGATCTTAACGTACCAGCGCGGACAGCCCGTATCCCCGCACATGGCGCGTCGGTCCTCTTTCGCGGCCTCGTAATTTTCCAGCATTGCCTGCAGGACGAAAGACGACAGGTCACCGTCTTCATCCGCCGCGGCGCGTTTCAGACCGGCCAGATAATCTTCCGGAATCTCGATCGCCGCCTTTTCCATCAGCCGTTCGGCGGTGTCCTGAATGGTCTGGATCGGGATCATATTCGTCCCCTCCTTTTTTGTTTTCTATTGCGCCGCGACCAGGGTTTCGGGCTCACCGTCCGGCAGAACCGTTTCCCCCGGCCGGACGATGCTGAAATCAACCGGTTCGCGGGCGACCGACAGTCTATCAGATTTCCGCTCAACGACCGTGAAATAGGATGTGTCGAGGTCGCCCTGGTCGGGAAAGTCCTCCCGGTAATGTGCCCCTCTGGAATTTTCCCGCGCAAGGCCGGCCGTCGCAATCGCTTCCGAAATGTCCAGCAGGCTCTGCATATTCAGCCAGTCGTGCCAGGTCAGGTTGAAGGCAAGGTCCGTCCCGTCCACACCGCAATCATCCATTTCGGCGCGTACATTCGCGATATCCGACAGGCCCTTTTTCATGCCTGCTTCGGTGCGCATCACGCCGACATGATCCCACATGACGTCCTGCAGCCGGTTCCGCAATGGCTGGACGGTGGCGACCGGCTTTCCGAACGGATGAACGGCGCGCGCCACCTCCCGTTCCAGCACCGTCGCATCCGGGTCGCGCAATGCGCCAACCGACCGGACATCCGAGCCCATCACGTCGCCCGCAACCCCGCCATAGACGGTCGAGTTCGCAACCCCGTTCCCGCCCAGACGGTTCGACCCATGGGCGCCGCCCGCATCTTCACCCGCGACGTAAAGCCCTTCCAGCGCCGTGCGCGTGTCAGGGTCCACCACAACACCACCCATGAAATAATGGGCGGTTGGCACAACTTCTACCCGGCCGCCGGCCAAATCGAATCCGCAGTCGGCGCAACGCTTCACCATCCCCTTGAATTTCTGACGCACTGTTTCGGGTCCCAAATGCCCCATGGAGATATAGACCCCGCCGTTCGGCGTCGCGTTGGATTTGCGCATTTCGGCATAGATGCCGCGGCTGACCACATCACGGGTCGCACGTTCCCCGCGGTTATCATAATCGAACATGAACCGCTGCCCGGCACCGTTCAGAAGCTGCCCGCCGGCCCCGCGCAGCCCTTCCTCCAGGACGGTGCCCGTCATCTTCGAATGTTCGCCCGCAAGCAGGCCGGTCGGATGGAACTGGACCATTTCCATGTCGCGCAGCGGCAGGCCCGCCCGCAACGCCATGGAAAGACCGTCCATCGTCTTATCGCCGGACGGCGTGTGATACTTGTACATCGTCGGCCCGCCACCGGTCGCCATGAGGACCGCTTTCGCCCGCACGAACCGGAAAATGCCAAGCCGCATGTCGATGAACAGGACACCCGACAGCGCCGATCCGTCCGGTGTCGGGATCAGGGCGATGGCGCGGTGTTCCTGAAGCCGTTCTATCGGCCGCTTCAGAACCTGTTCCATCAACCGGTTGATGATTTCGATGCCGGTCAGATCGCCCTTGTGGACGGTACGGTCCGCCGTCTGCCCGGCAAATGCCTTATGGTGCAGGCTGCCGTCCGCATTGCGGTCAAAGAAACACCCGACTTCATTTTCCAATTCCTGTACGCGTACCACCGCCTGTTCGCACAATTTCCAGGCCATATCCTGGTTCGGCAGCCATTTCCCGCCGACAATCGTATCCATGAAATGGCGTTCGACCGTATCCCCCGGCCCCAGCGCCACATTGTACCCGCCCTGAACCATGCGGGTGCAGCCGCATTTTCCGATCAGCCCCTTCACCGCGATGGTGATTTTCGTGCCCTCAGGGGCGGATTGCTGGGCATGCAGGGCGGCAAACATGCCCGCCCCCCCGGACCCGAGGATCAGGATATCCGTATCATGCCGTTCAATCACAGGGGTACCCGACATGGCCTACACCGCCTGCAAAAAGAAAAGGGTGGAAAAGAACAGCGACGCGGCAACCGCGCCGGCCGCCAGGCTTTTATGCCGTGGCGACCAGGGCAGCCATTCAAGGGCAAGCAGCCGCAAGCCGCCGAACAGATGTACCCCCAACAAAAAGACCAACCCGTATTCGGCAAGCTTCACCAAGGGATTGTCTGTCCAGGAAAGGAACCGGTCCAACCCCGTTCCACCGGCCACCGCCTGCGACAAAACCCAGAAATGCACCGGCAGGAACAGGGCCAGCGCCACACCGGATACGCGGTGCAGGATAAAGGCGACCCAAAGCGGGTGCCTGCGGTGCGGCCGGATCATGGCATCACCACGGCCAGGACAGCACGCCCGCCCAACAAAAGGAGCCCCAGAAACACACCGACCGTGATGACGCCAAGGGCAAGCCGGTTCAGACGAAAGACCTCATACATCACCACGCGAAGCCCGATTGCAGCGTGGACCGATACCGCCAACACGAACAATCCGTAGAACAGGCCCCAGGCGATGCTTCCCTGTGTACGGCCCAGAATTTCCGCGGCGGAAAGGCCGCCCTGGACGGCATAGATCATGACCGCGATATGGCCCAGCACCAGCGGCGCCATGACCAGCGCGCTCAACCGTTGCAACAGATAAAGGTGCGGTGTCAGCATGGCCGCCCTACCTCGGCTTCCCGAACAGGCGGGGCATGCCCGCCCGTTTCAGCCCCGCAATTGATTGCATTGGGTTCAGCTCATTCGGACAGTGCTGCGTACAGCTTCCCATGGAATGACAGATGTGACAGCCGCCGGTCTTCGACACCGCCTCAAGGATGCGGTTGCGTGCACCGTCCTTTGTATCGTTGTAAAGGGTCCATGCCCGGTTCAGGGCAGCCGGCCCCAGATAGTCCGGATTCGCCGTTACCGTATCGCAGGCCGCGTAACAGACCGCGCAGTTGATGCATTCGATTCCTTCATTCGCTGCCGCCCGCTGGGTAGAAGTCGGATCAATCGCTTCCACCGCATCGTGCCGGGTACGTTGCGGGTGAAACGCCCCTTCCGCGGCGACCCATTTGTCAAAGAACGGGTCCATGTCGACGGCCAGGTCTTTAATGACCGGCAGATTGCGTAAAGGACCGATTTCGATACGGCCGCCCGCAGACACCTTCTTCACATGGGTCCGGCAGGTCCATCGCGGAACACCGTTCACCGTCATCGCGCATGACCCGCACATACCGACCCGGCAGGCATAGCGATAGCTGAGCGTCGGGTCAGCATATTGCTGAATCCAGGCGACGATATCTAAAACCGTCTGGCTTTCCCGGGCAGGAACGTCGAATGCCTGATACTCGCCATCGGCAGTCCCGCGCCACACCCGCACATCCAGCTTTTCACCATCCGAACTCAAAAAACCAGCTCCACCAGTTCCTGCCGATCCGGCCCCATCATTTGCCAATTGACAGGAATTTCCAATCGGGATTAGCGTTCATTCCTCTTGGGCGCGAGGAATATCGTTCATGCACCTCTTCAGTCTCAACCGCTGCGGACGCCGCCACGACCGGTCAAATCTGGTCCCTTAAGCGCGGTCCAATTCGTCCCACCGCCCGGTTAGTGACCATGGGCGGATTTGCGGCGCCCGTCTCTTCCAGCTTGGACGCGGATTGTCCCGGATTCGCCTTCATCGTGGATAAACAGGAACTTGGGCGCTCCTGACATACCGCTTGGTTGAGAGTTGGATCCGAAAATGCCAAACAATCCAATGCCCCGGATCGCCGTCGATATCGGCGGCACCTTCACAGATGTCGCAATCGACCTGGTCGGAAACGTCCAGACCGCAAAGACGCTGACAACCCATGAAAATCCGGTGACGGGTGTCTTGAGCGCCATTGGCTATGCGTTGGACGGAACCGGATTGACGCCCGGCGATTTCGGGTCGGTCATCCACGGAACCACCCTGGCGACAAACGCGCTGATTGAACGGTGCGGTGCCAAGGTCGGTGTTCTGGTGACCGAAGGATTTCGTGACATCCTGGAGATCGGATACGAACGCCGATACGACCAGTATGACATCAACATCGAAAAGCAGGACTTCCTGGTCCCGCGCGATCTGATGTTCGCGGTCAGCGAACGAACCACCGTGACGGGGGAGGTGCTGACACCGCTTGACCCGGCATCCGTCGAACGCGCGATCGACGCCGCATTGGCGGCCGGTGTGGAAAGCATTGCGATATGTTTCCTGCATTCCTACAAGAATCCCGCCCATGAACAGGCTGCCCTGGACATAGTGCGACGCCGCGCGCCGGCAATGAATGTCAGCCTTTCCAGCGACGTTTCACCCGAAGTCCGGGAATTCGACCGGATGTGCACCACGGTGTCGAACGCCTACATCAAACCGCTGATGGCCGGCTACCTGAAAGACCTAGACCGCGCACTGAAACGGGACGGCTACGATTGCCCGCTGTTCATTGTGACGTCCGGCGGCGGCATTACGGGACTGGACACGGCAATGGCTTATCCCATCCGGCTGGTGGAATCCGGCCCCAGCGGCGGTGCGATCCTGGCGGCCAAGATTGCGGCACAACGCGGGATCGGCCAGACCGTTTCCTTCGACATGGGGGGGACGACGGCAAAGATCTGCCTGATCGACAAGGGCGTACCGAAATCGTCGCGCAGTTTCGAAATCGACCGTGCCGCACGTTTCATGAAGGGAAGCGGCATTCCCGTGCGTATTCCGGTGATCGAAATGATCGAAATCGGTGCGGGCGGCGGGTCGATTGCCGGGGTCGACGGCATGGGTCGGCTTCGGGTCGGCCCGAAATCCGCATCGTCCGACCCCGGACCGGCATGCTACGACCGGGGCGGCTGCCAGCCGACCGTAACCGACGCGGATGTCGCCGCCGGATATATCGATCCGGATGGCTTCGCAGAAGGACGCCTGTCACTGAACCCGAGTCTGTCTCATGCGGCCATTCAACGCGATGTCGCCAGCCCGCTGGGTTTGAGCGCCGAGGTCGGCGCCGACGGGATATCCCAAACAGTGGATGAGGCTATGGCGAATGCCGCGCGCATGCACGCCGTCGAACAGGGAAAGAATCTGGCCGATTGCACGATGATCGCGTTCGGCGGAAACGGTCCTTTACACGCAACCCGCATTGCCGAGAAAATAGGCGTTCGGGAAATCATCGTACCACCGGACCCCAGCGTCGGCTCTGCCATCGGGTTTTTGTCCGCGCCGGTATCCTATGAGATCGTCCGGTCCTTCCATGCATTGGCCGACGAGTTCCCATTTGACGGCGTAAGTGCGTTGCTGACCGAAATGGAAACAACTGCCAGCGCAATTGTGCGCGCCGGTGCGCCGGGACAGGACCTTACGGTCCGGCGCGGCGCCTTCATGCGCTATCGCGGACAGGGCCATGAAATCGAGATCGCGATTCCCCCCGGGCCGCTGACGCAAAAAAATCTTTCCGGTCTGTTGGACGCGTTCGAAGCGGAATATGCGCGCCTGTTCAGCCGGTCGGTGCCGGACATGAAAATAGAGGTGATGAATTGGTCCGTCACCGTATCCACAAAAGCACGGACACCTGCACCGATCGCTGTGAAAACTGTCGGCACGACTGCAGTGCCTTCCGGTACCCGTACATTGACACTGGGTCAGGATGCCAGGCGGGTCGCCGCATCGACCTACCGCCGTTCCGACTTGAAACCGGGTGACCGGATTCCCGGACCCGCGCTGATCGTGGAACCACAGACGACCACTTTCGTATCCGAAGCCTTCGAGGCAGCAATCGACGGGGCGGGCAACATTGTCATGACGGGCAATACCGCGCCCAACCGGTTGGGTCGGGAATCCGCGGGGGACCAACGGTCGGCAATCGAATGGCAGGTCATGTGGGACCGGCTGATCGCCATCGTCGAAGAACAGGGTCAGGTCCTCATGCGGACGGCTTTCAGTCCGATGGTCCGGGAATGCGGCGATATCTCCGCCGGGATTTTCGACCTGGACGGCAACATGCTGGCCCAGGCCGTTACCGGCACCCCGGGCCATATCAACACAATGGCGATGGCCGTTCGCGAAATGCTGCCGCATTTTCCGGTCACCGGGATGTCGGCGGGCGATGTCTATATGACGAACGATCCGTGGATCGGGTCCGGGCACCTGAACGACGCATTGCTGATGGCGCCTATTTTCCATAACGGAAAAGTGGTCGCCATATCCGCCTGTACGTCCCACCTGTATGATCTGGGCGGGCTTGGCATGGGCCCCGACGGTAGCGACATATTCGATGAAGGACTGTTCCTGCCACCGATGAAACTGGTCAACCGCGGCACTGTAAACCGGCTGATCATCGATATCATCAAGGCGAACTCGCGGTCACCCGTTTCGAACGAAGGCGATATCTATGCGTTGATCGCCTGTTGCGATGTGGCGGGCGTTCGGCTTTCGGAAATGCTGCGCGAATTCCGACTTGCGGACATGGAAGCATTGGGAAGCCACATCCTGACATCTTCCCTTCGCGCGACGGAAGACGCGATCCGCAAGGTGCCGAACGGAACCTATGTCACCGAAATGATGTCGGATGGATATGATTTCGAAATCAAGCTTAAGGCGACGATGACCGTCACGGATACCGAAATCCTGACGGATTTCACCGGGTCTTCGGGCCATTCGGCAAAGGGAATCAACAACCCGATCAAATATGCCGAAGCCTACGGCGTTTTTGTCATACGATGTTTGATCGCACCGGATATTCCGAACAATGCCGGGTCCCTTTCATCCTTCAAATTCACGGCACCGAAGGACTGCATACTGAATGCCCAATACCCCGCACCGGTGGCCATGCGCCACAATGTCGGGCATCTGGTGGCTGACCTGATGCTGGGTTGCCTGCATCAGGCGATCCCGGGCATCGCGCCCGCGGAAGGGGCGTCCTGCCTGTGGGATATTCCGATACGAAGCGCCGCCAGCGCCGCGCGGGAAGGGCAGAACGCGACCCCGTTCGCGACGGAATTTTCCCATTCGGGCGGCATGGGCGCCCGACCGACAAAGGACGGGCTGTCGGCAACGGCCTTCCCCAGCGGACTATTCGGGACCCAGTCCGAAATCGCGGAATCGGAAGTGCCCGTTCGTATCCTGAAACGTGAGCTGATTCGGGACAGCGGCGGCGCGGGAAAATTCCGGGGCGGCCTGGGTCAGCGGATCGAAATGGAAAGCGCGGAAGCCGCGCCGATCCTTCTGTTCGCCGGGGTTGAACGCACAAAATATCCGGCACGCGGTCGCGAAGGCGGAAAAGACGGCGCCCTGGGTCGGATCACCCTGTCGACGGGCGAAGCCCTGCGCGGGAAGGGCGAACAGCCAATCCCTGCCGGAAGTGTGCTTTATTGGGAAACGCCGGGCGGGGCCGGATATGGCGACCCGATGGAGCGCGATCTTAGTGCCGTGGAACGGGACCTGGAACTGGGTCTGATCAGTAGGGAGGCCGCCACCCGGGACTATGGGCTGGTTTTCGCCACTGACGGAACCATCGATCGGAACGCCAGTTGCGCCGCCCGCATGGAAGGAGGAACGAAATGACCGTTCAGCCCCTGCCCCACATCGCGGCGTTGGCCGCCTATGGCTACGTGCCGGTCGACATTGCGCCCGGCAAAAAGCTGGTGCCGCTTGCATTGAACGAAAGCGCCTTTCCGCCCAGCCCGACCGTCCCCCGGGCGATTGCGGACGCGGCTGAGAAGGCGCGGTTCTATGGCGATTCCAGCTGGACGGAGTTGCGCGCCGCGATTTCGGAAGTCCATCAATTGAATCCGGAAATGATTCTTGTCGGGGCCGGATCGATGGAACTGATTTCACGACTGATCCCCGCCTATGTCGGCCCCGGCGACCGTGTCCTTTCCACCGCCTATAGCTATGCGTTTTTCCGGACGGCCACACAGGCGGTGGGTGGGACCTATGACGCTGTGGACGAACCGGATCGGACCGTCAGCGTCGACCTTGTTTTAGACAGTGTCGACGACCGGACCAAAATGGTGTGCATCGTGAACCCTGGAAACCCGACCGGAACCCGCATTTCGCGGGCGGAAATTCTGCGGCTTCGCACCGGGCTGCCCGAAAACGTCATTCTGGTGATCGACGAAGCCTATGCCGAATTCGCCGATCCGCTGGGCGAACAGCTTTTCGATATGGCAGCAAGTGGAAACACCATCATCCTGCGCACCTTTTCCAAGGCATACGGCATGGCCGGCATCCGCGTCGGATGGGGGTATTTCCCACCCTCGATCGCGGGGGAGGTTCGCAAACTTCTGAATGTGGGGAATGTGCCGGAAATCAGCCTGGCGGCGGCCACCGCCGCGATGCAGGACCAGCAGTATATGACGGGTGTACGCGACAAGACGTCTGCGCTGCGGGACCGGTTCCGCGACCAGGTCCGGACGATCGGCCTGGATGTGGACGACAGTTACACGAATTTCGTGCTGATACGCTTCCGGGACAAGGAGGAGGCTGCAAGCGCGGATGCGGCATTGCGTGCCGAAGGGATCAAGATGCGGCCCATGGCAATGTATTCCCTGCCGCACTGCCTGCGCGCGACTGTATCGGTCGCGGAAGACATGGATTTCACGCACCGCGTCCTGTCCGACTGGGCGGCACGCGAAAGACCGGAAGGGGCCCGAGGATCATGACTTCGACCACACGCGGTGCTGCACGCTTCGGCATCCTGGTGCCGTTCACCAACGTCAACCTGGAAGCAGACATGGCGATGCTGCGTCCGGACGGGGTGTCCATGCATTTTGCCCGCCTGGGAGGCTATGATGTGGATGAGGTGCCGGACGAAAAACAGATGGCGGGTCTGGGGGCATCCGACCTGGATGAGCCGCTGCGCCTGATCGGCGGTGTACGGCCCCACATCGTGCTGTATGGATGCACTTCGGCGACGCTGACCCACGGGCCCGGCTTCGACCGGAAACTGGCGGCGGATATAGAAACCAGGCTGGGCGTGCCGACGGTAACCGCGGCAGGGGCGTTGATCCATGCAATGCGGACCCTGGGCGCGACCAATGTCGGGTTTTCTTCCCCCTATGTCGGTGCAATCAACGATCAGGCCGTCGACTTCTTCGCCCAGAACGGGGTCCGGACGGTTGCCCGTGCAGACATCGGGCGCGCCCTTGGAAACTATGGTCAGGGGGAATTGACGCCGGAACAGGTCTTCGACCTGGCGGTCCGTGCGGACCACCCGGACGCGCAGGCGATCGTTCTTTCATGCACGGACATGCGCAGCGTGGAAGCCATCGCGCGGATCGAAGCGGCCATAGGCAAACCTGTCATCACGTCAAACCAGGCCATGCTGTTCCAGGCAATGGAACTGCTAGGGCTGGACATGTCCCGGGTCCGATGCGGACACCTGTTTCAGGCATCCCGCGCCGCGGCGTGACGGCCGCGATCAGTATCCCAGATTCGGGTCGAAACGCCCGTCAGGACGCCCGCCCGCTTCCAGTACCGCTATGTTTTTCAGCAATGCGGTAACCGCGGTTCGGGCCCTCGTGATGCTGGCCACATGCGGATAGATCACGACCTTCGGATGGGTCCAGAACGGGTCGTCCGACGGCAGCGGTTCCGTACGATAAACATCCAGCACCGCCCGCGACAGCTGGCCCGAATCCAGTGCCGCGATCAGGTCCGCTTCGGTCACATGCTGGCCGCGACCGGCATTGATCAGCGATGCGCCCTGCTTCATCTTCGCGAAGGTCGCGCTGTTCAATATATCTTCGGTCGCGGGCGTCAGCGGCAGCAGGTTGACCAGAATGTCGCTTGACCCCAGGACAGCGTCGAACCCGTCGCCGCCGGATCTGCAGTCCACGCCGGCCAGTTCCTTCCGGGTCCGCGACCAGCCCATGACATTGAACCCGTTCGCGGCAAGGCCCAGGGCGACATTGCGGCCCATTTCCCCCAGCCCCAGAACGCCGACGGTGCGGTCTTCGGCCAAAGGTTCGGTCCCATAGACGCCACGCACCTGATTGTCCCATTCCCGGGCGCGTTGACGGTCCATGAAATCGTAATTCATCAGATGCAGGTTCAGGACCTGCGACAGCACGAATTCAACCATCCCCTTGCTGAGGCCCGGTTCGATCATCCGGTACAGCGGGACATGTCGGGGCCATGTATCGTCATGGGTAATGTGGTCGACCCCGGCCCAAAGCGACATGATCGCCTTCAGGTTCGGCAGACTGGCCAGAAGCCCGGGCGGCGGTTTGGCGACGATCGCATATTCGATGGCAGCGGGGTCAGGAATGTCCGGCAGAACCACCAGCGGCTTCGGCAGGTCGCGTGCCCGCAGTTCCGCCGCCCACAGTTCCGCCGAATCCGCCGTACTTGCCAAAAGAAGCGTCATTCCCGTCCCTCCCGAAAACCGATCTAATCGAGTTCAAAACTGTCCGTGTAATCCAATTTCAACGCTGGGTCCTGTTCCGTCTTGCGCAGGATGCAGTTGCCGATCGCCAGCATGTCCAATTCCGTTCCCATGAAGCACCGGAAGGCGTCTTCCGGCGTACACACGATCGGTTCGCCGCGCACATTGAAGGACGTGTTCACCAGAATGGGGCAACCCGTCCGGTCCTTGAATGCGGAAATCAGCGCATGGAAACGCGGGTTCGTTTCCGCATGAACCGTCTGCAGCCGCGCGGAATAGTCAACATGGGTAATGGCCGGGATGTCAGACCGCGGGACATTCAGCTTTTCTATCCCGAACAGCGACTTCTGTTCATCGGTCATGTCGATGCGCCGATTTTTCCGCACATCCGCGACCATCAGCATATAGGGGCTTTCCCGGTCATGTTCGAACCAGTCGCCGACATCGTCCGCCAGAACGGCGGGCGCGAACGGGCGGAAGCTTTCGCGGTATTTGACCTTCAGGTTCAGCGTCTTCTGCATCGTCGGCGAACGCGGGTCGGCAAGGATCGAACGCCCGCCCAATGCGCGCGGCCCGAACTCCATGCGCCCCTGGAACCAGCCGACCGCCTGTTCACCGGCCAGCGCATCAGCGACGGATTCGATCAGGGCGGCTTCATTTGCCGCCACATCGAACCGCGCCCCCGCAGCGGTCAGGCGCTGTTCGATATCGTCCTGTTCGAACTGCGGGCCTAGGTATGAACCCTGCATACCGTCGGAACCGGCCGGGATCGTGCGTTCGTTGCCATGGTGCCAGTAATGCGCCGCAAGCGCCGCCCCCAATGCACCGCCCGCGTCGCCGGCCGCCGGCTGGACAAAGATATTGTCGAACGCACCGTCGCGCAGGATCTTCCCGTTCGCGACGCAGTTCAGCGCGACCCCACCGGCCAGACACAGGTTCTTCCGACCGGTTTCATTTGCCGCGGCCCGGGCAAGCCGCAGCATCACCTCTTCCGTCACCGCCTGCACCGATGCGGCAAGATCCATATGGCGCTGATCCAGCGGCGTTTCCGGCGTACGCGGCTTCATGTCGAACAACCGGTCAAACGCCGGCGAGGTCATGGTAAGGCCACCGCAATAGTCGAAATACCGCATATCCAGACGGAAGGTGCCGTCCGCTTTCAGGTCGATCAGATTGTCCAGGATCGTCTGCGCGTATCGCGGTTGCCCATAGGGGGCGAGGCCCATGACCTTGTATTCGCCGGAATTCACCTTGAACCCGGTGAAATAGGTGAAGGCCGAATACAGAAGCCCGATTGAATGCGGGAAATGGATTTCCTTCAGGATTTCCAGGCGGTTTTCCGTCCCGACCGACAGGCTGGTCGTTGCCCATTCGCCGACCCCGTCCGCGGTCAGTACAACCGCGTCGCGGTACGGGGATGGATAGAATGCGCTGGCCGCATGGCTTTGATGGTGTTCTGTGAACAGAAGCTTTTCTTCCGGCACGGACGCGCCGAAATGTTCCTTCATCTGGTCCCGCAGGAGCTTCTTCTGGAAAAGCTTTTCATTCACCCAGACCGGCAGCGCCATCGCGAAACTTCTGAAACCGCGCGGCGCGATGCCCAGATAGGTTTCCAGAAGGCGTTCGAACTTGATAAACGGCTTTTCATAGAACGCGACATGGTCACAGTCGCCGATCTCTGCGCCCGCCGCCTCCAGGCAATAGGCTATGGCATTCACGGGGAAGCCGCTGTCGTGTTTGATACGGGTGAACCGTTCTTCCTGGGCCGCTGCGACGATCACCCCGTCACGGACGATCGCAGCTGCGCTGTCATGATAGAAGGCCGATATGCCCAGGATCAGCATGGACGCGATGGTCCTAGAATATGGTGTAGATGAAGGGCGCTACCGCGGATCCCTTGGTCAGCACGATCAGGCCGCCAAAGATCAGGATCACGATCATGAAGGGCAGAAGCCAGAACTTCTTTCGCACCTTCATGAATTGCCAGAGTTCCTTGAAAAACGACATGCCGCCCCCTTAACCCGTCAGAACTGTTGCGTCATCGTTTCCGGCGCAGGGCCGGGTGTTTCGCGTTCGATCCAATAGCTTTCCGACGATGCGTCGAAACGCGTGCGCAACGGGTCGAACCCGAACAGGCGCATGACCATCCCCATCGGTGCGAAAACAACGAAAAAGATTAAACCCAGTATCAGCGGATTCGTAACACGGTGTATCAGCGCCCCGAATTTGAGCCAAAGCCGGTTCAGCGGTGCCAACACCGTCGGCTTTATTACTGCGGCCGCAACGAAAAGAAACGCTACCGCCCCCAACCCGGCAGCCCATTCAATGCGCCCCACATAAAGCTGGAACGCAGCAATCGCCAGGAATACCACCGCGAACACGAACCCAAAGGCACGATCCGTCCCTTCTTTCTTCGGACCGTGGTCGCGAAGCGATTCGTGCATGGTGTGGCGCGTCATGGAATAGCTGTCTCTTGGGTTCGGGTTTCCGGGGGTTCTAAACCGTATTCAGTTCACAAAGGCAAACAATAATCACCGATTTTGCGGCCCTGCACTCGGTTCGGGAAAGGCATCGATAACCCGCCGCCAGGCGGCCCAGGACGGGGTCGGATAATACCGGTGCGGCCCGTCTACGCGAACGGATTCCAATCCCGCCGCATTCCCCAGTGCACGATAGACACTGCGGGCGCTTTCAACGACGGCGTCCGTGCCTTCAAACGGGAAGATATGGTCCCTGTCACCGGAAAGAGCGACAAACGGGCGCGGCGCGGCCAGGGCCACCAGATCATCGGCCTCAAAATGGCGCAACAGGCCGGGGACGATCCCATCGCCGTCCGTCGCGCGGCGTGTCATCAGCGTATCCCTGACCCAGCCGACACAGCCGCTGGCCAGCGTGCCGCGAATTCTGGTGTCCAGCGCGGTGCAATACAGCGCCGCCGTGCCGCCGGTTGAATGCCCGAACAGGAAAATCCGATTCCGGTCGATCGATAGGTCCGCGCCGTCCATCAGCCAGTCCAGGACGGAACTGACATCCATCGCTTTGTCGCCCATCAAGGTCCGCCCAACCAGGAGGGCGTGGTTGGCCGCATCGATCGTCGGGCTGGCCGACCTTGAGGTCAGCACCTGTTCGCGCCGTTCGGCATAACCGATCTGTTCGATACAGACCGCCAGGTAACCCCGTTCGACCGCCTGCAGCCCCAGGTCCGCCCCATAGCCCAACAGGACATGGTCGACCGGCACCCGTACGGCGCCATAGGCAAGATGAACCCCGGATGTCGACCCAGACAGGATGATCGCGACCGGCCATCCCCCCTGCGGTTCCGGTCCTGCCGGGCGCAAAAGGTGCACGGGCACGTCCGTTTCCGCCCGAACCCGAAGGTAGACCGCTTCCCGGACAATGCCCTGTCGCGAAATTTCAACGGCCGGCACGCGGTGCGTCACCGATACAGACGGGCGGTCGGCTTCCCATCCGGTCAGGGCCGCCAGGGTTCGACGGGCCCCCACCTGCCACTGGGTGATGTCGTCACCGGTCCCGTTCTTTGGAAAGCTGTTGTCCGGGCGCAGATCCGCTGCGACCGCACGATATCCCAACGAAGGGCTAAGCGCGGCGCCCGCCGGTGACGGCGGATAGTCGGTCACACCGCGCCCCAGAAGGCGCCCCAGTTTCCGGCGGATGGCAGCCCGGTACATCGCCAACTTCGGTTGGTTCATCGACCGGCCCCGCCATTCATGCATCTATGCGGGCATCCCGCGTACGGGGCAGCGATTCGCCCAATTCCGACCGGCCGAAACCGCGCCCTCTCGCCTTGTGCCGTCATGGCATAACCGCTATACGAAAACACAACAAATTCCCTTCCAAGGTAGTCCTATACAATGTCAGCGAACCTATCGATTTACGATGAATTTCTGGCCGGTACCGGCCCCGACCGACTGCAGAAGATTCTGGCGCGGTACGAACTTTTCAAACTGTCCATGGAAGCGCCGGGCGACATCTGCGAATGCGGCGTTTTCAAAGGGTCCGGACTTTACACCTGGGTGAAGCTGATGCGGCTGTTCAAGCCGAACAATGAATACCGCGTGGTCGGTTTCGACTTCTTCGATGCGGACCGCACGATGGAGTTCAAATATGACGAAGACCAGCAGGTTCTGGATGAACATGCGGATCGCTGGACGCCGCAGGACATTCTGACGAAGACTTGTGCGGAATGGGGTTTCAACAACCTTCTTCTGTATGCCGGCAATGTGGTCGAAACGTCCGCCCAATATGCCCGTGAACAGTTGGGCGCGCGCATATCGCTGCTTTATATCGATGTCGACAATTACGAAGGGGCACTGGGCATCCTGCAGAACCTGTACCCACTGGTGTCCCGCGGCGGCGTGGTGGCGCTGGATGAATATGCGCTTCCGGGTTACGGCGAATCCGATGCGGTGGATGAATTCTTCCGGGAAAAGGATGTCGAAATCCGCAGCATCCCCTGGGCGAACACCCCCAGCGCCTATGTGGTGAAACCGTAAGGAAGACGAAGGAAGGACCGTCATGGCGACAGGAACCGGCGAAACCCGTCCCGAAAGCTATGAAGGGACCATCAAGACCCTGATCCACACCAAGCGGGGTGCCTACGACAAGCTGGATTATCTGCCGGTATTCCGGGCGTCGGGCGTCTTTTACGCCATCGTTGACGAAACGCGAACGACGGTCGTGACCTTCATGAACTACTGGCTCATGAAGAACGACAATCCGTCGGTCGGCACGATGGTGACGCTGCGGGACCAGGCCGGGAAGAAGGTCGCGCGGACTTTCTTCGAACTGGACAAGACGGTTTATCAGGTCGATGCGCGGGAACTTCTGGACCTGTCCGGCGACGCGGCCGGCGACCGGTTCGAAGGGACGATGGAGCTTGAGTTCCATTCCCAGCAGGACCTGAAATTCGCTTTCCCGGCACTGCTGGTCTACTACATGGACGAAACTGGTGCCAGTTGCGTTCACACAAACCAGCGGACCTTCAACAATCGCGAGGATCTGGAACGCGGATCGCGTTTCAATCGCTGGCAGACCGGCTTCGACATTCATTGCCGCGACGGTGCACGGCCCTTTGTTTTCCTGATCAACGGGGAAAAACCGGCCGGAGAGACGCAGGCGCGCCTTACCCTTTTCAACCGGGCCGGTGACCGTATGGACCGCGACGTGGACCTTGGTGCACTTCCGGCCTATGGCGCTCGGCAACTGGATTTGTCATCGGTGCCGGGCCTGGCGGATTTTCTGGGCGACGATGTCGGCTTCGCAAAGGCGGATGTCGACCTGGCGGATATCTATTGCCGGTTTGCCTGCGGCGTCGAACAGAAGGACGGGTTCGTCGGGGTCACCCACAGTTATTTCGACTGCAACCAGACCGAAGACTATTACGATATCGCCGAGTTCGATTCCGACACGTATCCCTGTTTCGTGCCGGTCAATCTGGTCGCCGGGGTTGATGTGGACGTGGTGCTATATCCGATCCAGTCGCCGGCGGAGCTGACCTTTTCCGTCCAGGCTTTCAACGACGACGGAAGCGTGCGCGCAACCATCGACTATCCGGACACGTTCGTTACCAATTCCGGGCGCATGTTCCGTCTGGACCCGAAGGCGTTTTTGAAATCGGCGGGGGTGGATGCGGACGACGAAATGGTCTGTATCCAGATCGCCAGCAAGTCGGGGAAAATTCCGGCCCGCATCACGTTCGGCCTGAACTACCACATCGGGGAAAAACCGGGCTGCAACATCAGTTCATCCGTCCTGATGGCATCCAGCCACGGCGCGAAGTCCCGATCCTGGCTTTGGGGCGCGGCCGTGCATCAGCCGGGCGGGCGGAACCTGGCGCTGATTTCCCATATGCCGAAGGCGAAATCGGACCACAGCGCACCGGAATTCACTTTCGAACTCTACAATCGCGACGGGCTTGTGGCGTCGACCGGCGGAAGAATCCGGGCCGGCACGGGACTGAACATCGAAATCGAACAGGTGCTGGCGGATGCCGGCTACACGCCCGGTAATCGCGAATTCCTTTGGTACGTCGTGAAATCGGACAATCCGTCACTGATCGCCAACCAGATCCATATCAGCGCGCAAGGCCGGATCGGCGGCGATCATTCCTTCTGACTGGCCGTCAGGCCGCTTCAGACATCGGGGCGGCCTCCTGGTCGACGGACCGTAGCCACAGCTCCAGTTCCGCCAACCGCTGCAGGATCAACCCGGCCGACCGGTCCCCTTGCAGCGTTTTTTCGACAAACCCCGACAGGCGCGTCCGGTCGCCAAAAGACGCAAGGCGGCTGTCAGGCGCGGTTACCATGTCCAGGTAACGGCCCAGGCGATCGCGGTCGCGGTACCATTCGTGATAGGGAAGCCAAAGGCCGATCTTGCGGCGGCGGGTCAGGTCCGTCGGCAGGTATTTTTCCGCGATGCGCTTCAGGACCGGTTTCGTTTCACCACCCGGCGCACGCAAATCATGGGGCAGCCGGTTCAGGACCCGGGCCAGCGGCAGATGGGTAAACGGCACCCGGGCCTCCACCGACGCGGCCATGCTCATCTTGTCCTGACGGACCAGAAGCGATTCCAGATAGGCCGTCTGGTCGACCGCGAACAGGCGGTCGCGAAAATCGGCAAACCGCCCGCTGACCCGTTCCCGCAAGCCCGGTTCCGGCACAAGATCCGGGAACAGAGCATTCAGTGCGCCGAAGTCATGGTAGACCGCGCCGTACGCCGCCGCATCCAGGCCGCGCAATCTGTTGATACCCTTGAACGGCCATACCGGAGGCGACAGCCATGACGGAATCAAACCGGCCAGGCGTTCCTGCTGCGCCGTCTTGCGCCAGACGCCATAACGCAGGTAACCGCCGAAGAACTCGTCCGCCCCTTCCCCGGTCAGAACAACTTTCGTTTCCTTCTGGATACGTCGGCACAGCATCATCAGGGTCGTACATCCGCCATGGGGTGTCGGCCCTTCCATATGACGGATCGCGGTGGGCAGGGCCTCGCAATATTCATCGACGGAAAGCGGCGTCACCTCATGTTGCAGGCCGTACCGTTCGGCCACCATTGTCTGGTACGGGGTTTCGTCGTAGGCGTGCCCCTCAAGCCCGATGGAAAAGGACTTCAGCCTGCGGTCTTCCAGCCCCGCCGCCAGTGCGGCAACCAGGCTTGAATCCACCCCACCCGAGAGTTGGAGACTGTAGCCCACATCGCTGATCAGATGTGCTTCCAGCGACCGGGCAAAAGCGTCTTCGGCCTCCTCCGCCGTGACGGTCGCATCGGCTTCAAGCGTTTCCAGCGGGTCACAATACCGGCGTTCTGTCACCGACCCGTCCGACAGGTCGACTGTCAGCAGGGTTCCCCCCGGAAGCCTTTCAATCCCGCGGTAGTTGGATATCCGCCCCGCGGCCCATCCGAAGGTAAGGAGTTCCGAAATCGCAGCCGGGTCGGCCTCCGCCCTTTGGAACCGGTGCAGGGGCCGCGCCTCGCTGGCGACCGCGGTCAGCGTCCCCCGACGCAACAGGTACAGCGGCTTGATTCCCAGCGGGTCGCGGGCGATCAGCGCGATGTTCTTGCGCCGGTCGACCAGCACCAGCGCGAACATTCCTTCCAGCCGGTCTAACAGGCCGTCCCCCCAGCACAGATATCCGTTCAGGATGACTTCGGTATCGCCGGTCGTGCGGAAGGCATAGCCGCGCTGTTCCAGGTCATCCCGAAGCGCCGGAAAGTTATAGATCTCCCCATTGAAGATCAGTGTTACATCACCCGTCGGGTCGGTCATGGGCTGATCGGCACGGGCCTGCGGATCCTGAATCGCAAGACGGCGGAAAATCAGCGCCCGCCCCGGTTCGGACAGATGCCCGCCGGAATCCGGCCCGCGGTGAAACAGATCCCGGTCGACCGCGTCGATCAGATCCGGGCTGAACGGCTGGCCCGGCTGAAAAAAGGCTGCAATTCCGCACATGGTCGCTGGTTGCCTATTCCGCCAAACAATCGTTGAACAGGGTTACGTATTGCGCACCGATCCGGTTCGCGTCGAAGTCCCGCGCACGGACAGGACCGTTTGCCGAAAGCCGCGCGGACAGGTCGGCATCGGACCGAATGACATTCATGGCTTCGGTCAGTTCCGCCACATCATCGTTTTGCACCAGAAGCCCGGTTTCCCCGTTCGTGATGATGTCCGCCGGGCCATAGGGACAGTCGGTGGAAATCACCGGCAATCCCGCCGCCATTGCTTCCACCAGTACATGGCCGAACCCTTCGTAGCGCGACGACAGGACGAAAGCGTCTGCCGTTTTCATCACGGCGGCCGTGTCGGCAACGAACCCGGGAAGGGCAACGCGATCCGCGATGCCAAGTTCTGCTGCCAGGTATTCCAATTCGCCCCGCAACGGCCCTTCCCCCAGAATGGTCATACGCGCATCATCCGGCCGCAACGCCGCAAAGGCGCGCAGCAGAAGTGCATGGTTTTTTTGTTCGGAAAGCCGGCCGATGGACAGGAAATGGAAGCCGCTCGCCGAACCTTTTCGTTGCGGGACGGCGGCCAGATCGACCGGATTGTGGATTGTCACGCAGCGCGACGGAGACAGACGATAGCGGGCCACCAGTTCCCCGCGCACACCTTCCGAAAGGGCAACCATCCGATCCGCCGCGCGATAGGCGACCCCAGCCAACGCCGTATGCCAGGGCTTCAGGTCGTTGCGATAGAAATGGCTGTTGGTTTCGCGCAGAACGATTTTCGGGCGGTCGCCCATGAACCGCGTTGCCAGATAAAGCGCCAGATTTCCGTGCAGCATGGTCGACAGGGCGATGTCCGGCCCGAAGTCGCGGATGGCGGCGCGAAGGGCCGCAACCTGTGCCCGCGCACGCGCCGTGGGTAGGGTCACGCGATCGACATTGTCCGGACACCAGATCATCGCGGCGCCGTCGGCTGCGCCGGTTACCAGGCGCAGTGTGATCCCGTCCGCGTCTGACAGGACGGATGCCAGATTCAGCAGCGTTCGCTGGGCCCCGCCGCCATCAAGATCGGGCAGGTACAGAAGAAGCTTCACGCGGGAAGACCCGACGCCGTCAGACTTTCCGGAACAGCCACCAGTTCAGGTCATCCAATCCGGTCGTCCGTTTCCAGAAGAACCCGTCGGCGACCGGTTCCAGATCGTCGAACAGGTCGAGCCAATAGCCGCCAAAGTCCCGTTTGAACAGAAGGTCGGTTTCCCCGCGATAGGGAATCTTCGTCGGCACGGGCGAGAAATATTCGATGGACAGCAGGTATTTGGCAGAGACGCGATGCATTTCCCGATAGGACTGTTCCAGATGTTCTTCGGGAATGTGGATCAGAACGCCCGACGTGAAGACCAGATCGATACTGCCGTCGTCAAACGGCAGGGACGTCGCCATGGCATCGTGAATGTTCTTCGGGTCCAGGATTCCGCTTTCCGCCAGAAGACCGCGCGCCTTGCCATTCGGTTCCACCGCATGCAGTTCGGCATCGCTGACCCGGTCCAGGACCTTGAGGTTATTCCCCAGGTTCGCACCAACCTCCAGGATCGACGCGGGCGGGGCTGCACGCAGATGGTCCAGGATCATTGAATAGGCGATGGTAAGCGAACGCAGGCGCGATGTGTCACCGACATTGCGGTCGACGTAGTTGTCGCCGAATTCACCGCGCCAGGCGGATATCTGTTTTCCGTTTTCTGCCATTTGGGAATACCTTGCTTTTGAAAGGGCGGGGTCAGGCGTCCGACGTGGGGCGGACGGGTTTATGCATGACACCAGCGTTGATCGTCAACAAATCCGGCGTTGAGAGGAGGAGTCGCTCCAGATCCTCGAACGTTGCAATGGGTGCGCGATCGCCAAGGGCCGCATCCATCGCGATCAGCGCGTCATAATCGGCCTGTTCATCCAGCGTCAGGCGCCATTCGCGCCGATCCGGCTGCCGCGTCAATTCCGCCCGCGGAAAGCGGTCCGGATGGCGCCACAGGAACGGCGTTACATGTTCGCGTTCGTCCGGGGCTTTTGCCTCCCGGTCGGCGGTCATTAGCAGACCGACCGGCATCGCTTCACAATCCAGTCCCAGCGGATAACCGGATGTAAAAGACGTCCGGGCATATCCGTCGGTCGATGTCGCCATGTTCAGCACCATGCCGCAGACGTCGGGCGAAATGACCGGGCAATCGGATGTCACACGCAGGACATAGTCGGCGCCGCACGTGTCTGCCGCACGCGCATAGCGATCCAGGACATCGTTTTCAGAACCGCGGCAAACGATGGTTTGCCCTATTCTGCCTGCTTCTTCTGCCACGGGGTCATGGACCGACCCGTCTGGCACGGCGACGCACACCGCATCCAGACCCGGCGTCACCGCAACCCGTTCCACGACACGGCGCAGAACCGATCCGGCACCGAACGGCATCAGCACCTTGCCCGGCAGTCGGGTCGACGTCATGCGCGCCTGGATGATCGCAACGGACCGCATGACAGGTTCCCGTCAGTCCCTCACCTTGGCGATGTGGCCGCTGTTGAGCGCCGTTCCACGGCTGAGGTCCACGGTCGCCCGTTGTCCCAGGACATTCGGCAGTTCCTTTGGCGGCAGGCCGTAGCCAGGCCGGATCGACCGCACATTGCGTTCGGTGAACACTTCGCCCGCCGCGATGTCTTCGACCACATAAAGCGACCGGCGGAACTGCACACTGGCCGTTTCCGCCGCTGTCCTTTCCACATCGGGAGATCCAAGCGCAAGCGCGGCCGTCCGGCAATCTTCGACCAGTTTGGCCAATTCTTCCGGTTCCGCGCTGAAATGTGAATCGGGCCCGCCATCGGCACGCCGCATGGTGACATGTTTTTCGACCATCGCCGCCCCTAGTGCGACAGCCGCCACCGCGACCGTTCCGCCAATGGTATGGTCGCTGAGCCCGATTGGAACGCCGTACCGCGCCTGCATCGCGGGGATGGTCGTCAGGTTCACCTCCTCCACCGGGGCGGGATAGGCACTGACGCAGTGAAGCAGAATCATTTCACCGCTGCCGGCCCTGCGCGCGGCGGCGACGGCATCGTTCAGCTCCTCATGCGTCGCCATCCCGCTTGAAATGACAAGCGGCTTTCCGGTAGACGCTGCCTTTTCGATCAGGGGGATGTCGATCGCTTCAAAACTGGCAATCTTGTAGGCTGGCGGGTCGAACTGTTCCAGGAAGTCGACGGCGGAATGGTCGAACGGGCTGGAAAACA
Source organism: Alphaproteobacteria bacterium (assembly GCA_040217575.1). GTDB lineage: Bacteria > Pseudomonadota > Alphaproteobacteria > UBA8366 > Aestuariispiraceae > Pacificispira. The sequence goes on from JAVJPW010000007.1 coordinate 419,426, forward strand.
CTTCTATCCCCAGCGACCGGCCCTTTTCGAACAAGGCGGCATGCCAGTCCCAAGGGGTATGCGCCTCGTCATACAGCTCATGCAACGACCGCCCGGCCCAGGGGCCACCGTCAATGTGGAACTCCGGCCGGTCGCAGTCGATCGTGATGGTATCCGCCGTATAGGTCTGAAGCTTGATTGCATCCGCCCCGGCCTTGGCACAGGCGTCCATGATCGCAAGCGCCGCATCCAGCGAACCATTATGGTTGGCAGACAATTCCGCCACAATGAAAGGCGGATCGCCCGGCCCGCCTACGGACCTTTTGCCGATTTTCACCGATCCGATCGTCATGTTTCCGGCCCTTTGACTGCTGCCTGCGCCCCATGATTTTCTGGCGGTTCGCGCCGCCATGTCCAGTGCCGCGCATCCGTTTGCACGAACCCTGCCTTTTCAAACAGGCGCCGGGATGCGGCGTTGTCCGGATGCACTTCGGCGACGACGTTCCCCGGATATTCAACCGATAGCGCGTGGCGTAGTGCCGCCGTCGCAATGCCCCGGCCCGCATAGTCGCGCGAGATCATGATCGCTGCTTCGAACGTTGCCATGCCATCGTTATCCACCCTATCAAATCGCACGAAACCAGCTGCATTCCCATCGCATTCAACGATCAGAAAGGGGGTGTCGATCCGGTCCAGTCGGCTGGAAAACCACGCTTCATGTTCCGCCCAATCGGGGACGGCCGGATTGCGGGCATAGCGTCTGGCGTCCGGTTCCACCTGCCAATCAAATACAACGCGGCAATCCCCCGGCGCAGCAGGACGAAGCCGAATGTTGGCGCCCGACGGCACCGCAACCCCGGTCAGGTAGGCCGCGATTCGGCGCGCACCAAACCCGTCGCAGACCGTTCGCCCGGCCTGAACCAGTGCCATCCGCCGCCCCGGATCCGCCAGCAATGCGGACACGCTTGCCAGAATGTCTTCCGGCGTTGCGTCCTGAATATCGCCCGCATGGGCAATCGCCCCGGCATCGCCAAGACCTGACAGCACGTCCGTCTGGTTTTCCGCAATACGGTAGGTGATTGTCGGCACACCGGCCGTGCACCGTTCCCAGGCCGTGCCGCCGCCGGCGCCGATACACAGATCCGCGCGCCGCATCAGATCCGCCATGGCCGCACCGGACAGATCCGTGTGCAGTGTCATGCCGTACTGCCGCGCCACAGCCCGCGCATCTTCCAGACAGTCGGCGCCAGATCCCAGAACCGCAGAGATGTCTGCATCCAAACCCGCCAGCGCCGCCATGACTTTCGGTGTCGCGCCAATCGGGTCCGTACCGCCGAAGGTAATCAGGATGCGCGGCGTGCCGGAAACCGCGAAACCGCGTTCACGTCCGTCGTGACGTGAGAACTCCGGACGGATCAGAGTATATCGCGGTCCAAGGAAACAGGCACAGATTTCGGACGCGAAAGCATCATAGTCGCTGCGCCTTCGCCCCAGGGTCGGGTCCAGAAGGCGCGTCGCCGCCGGATGCGCCCGGCCCGGGCGGTCTTCGATCACCAGAATTTCGGCAGCACATCCGACCAGGGATGTTTCCTGTTCAGGCGACGTCTCATACGTATCCAGGATCAGAATATCGGCGTTCGCGTTCCGGACCGCATGCAGCGCGGCGGTGACCGTCGAAAATGTCTCTACCGCCGCGACCGCCGCCAGATCGTCGGCGAAGGGCAGCGTATTCCCCGACAGGGACACGAAAAACCGGATATCCGATGCGCGATCCAGACTTTCCGCCAGGGTCAGGCTGCGGCGCAAATGGCCATAGCCGTTCGCCCCCCCCGCCGAACACAGAAACGCAATGCGCGAAGGGCCTTTCGTCATTTCGCCCGGGATCGGATTTCCCGAATGACCTCGTCCGCGGCGCGGGAACCGGCGCTGCGCCCCGTATGTTCCGGATCGAATGCGGACATGAACGTCGTCATCAGATGTGCTCTTGCTTCCGCCTTATCAGCCCAAAGGCGCTCTATCTCCGCCAGGGGCTGATTAAGGAAGGACAGAAGCTTTTCGTGGAAATCCGGATCGCCCGCATCGAACAGGAAAACCCCGTCTTCAAACGCCTTGCGCGCCGGACCATCCAGCGGTTCCTGGTCGGGAATATCGATATGGATCAACGGCAGGCCGGTCGCCAGGCACCAGCTGGGTGTTGAGAAGCTGCGTGACGAGATCAGGACGCGCGCGTGGCGGACCACATAGCGAAGGTCCAGGCGGCTTCGGTGCATGACGATATTTGCGCTTTCCTCCACCGCCGTCTCGATCGGGTCCGGGTCTTCATAGCGTCGACCGGGATAGGGCTTGAAGGTGATCCGGTGGTCGCAGCGGTCCAGAACCTTCTGCACGATGGCGCGTTCAAACCCGCATTTCTGCCAGTCCGTCACGCCTTCCAACTGACCATGGTTCGACACATAAAAGGCGGTGCAGATATACCAGACCGGCGGTTCTTCGCCCGATGCCGCCCCTTTGCGGCGCATACCCCGGTAATAGTCCTTCGGGAATCCGGTTGCGACCGCGCGACCGCGACGGAACCGATTCTTTATCGCATAGTCAGCGCCCGTCTGGTTGAAGCCGCATTCCAGATCGCAGAGCGATGTACCGTACTGCGCCTCATACTCACGCATGCGCCAATTGATTTCATTGGTCACGCCATGCTGAAAGAAAACCATCGGGACGCTGGTACTTTCCATGACGCGTTTCAGGCCAATCGCTTCCGGGTCGTTCAGCCAATTTGTCAGAACCGCGGTGCGGCCCGGGCGGATGACATTCTTCAGCCGTGCCTCCCAGTCGGGCAGGCTGCGGCGGTAACGCGCAACGCGGGAGGCCAGACCTTTCGAGAATAGTCCTGCCAGTACATCCAGGGCAGGCCGTGCGCGGATATGGCTTGCCAGATGCTTTTCAATCATTGGGCCAACGATCGGCAGAAACTCCGCTTCCAACGTGTCCCGCTCGCCCGCGTCTTCCACATGTTCGCCCGGTTTCGGCATCGCGACCGTCACCGGCAGATACCCCCGCAGGATCATCGCCCAGGCGGTTTCCTTGCTGAGTTCGTTTTCGCGCAGGATGATCGTCCGCCCGCGCGGACCGGTCAGGTTCCATCGGGTGGAAAGCCGCTCCACCGCGCGATACACCAATGTCTCCAGCCCCGAAAACTGAAGCCGCTGTTTCAGGGTCGGCGATGGCGCGCGCGGATCGTCGTCACGGGGAAGGCTGTCGATCGGAACGGACAGGACCGTCAGATCCGGATTGCCCGCCAGAAGCAACGCAAGCGGCGACCGGGTCATCCGGTCCAGATCCGCATCGTCACTGGATAGTTCGATCACACAGACCGGGTGGGTGAAATCGTCTTCTTCAAGCAGCGCCGCCTTGTAGGCCGGATTCTGGAATTCCAGCGTCGCATAGCGTGCAGCGATCAGGTCGATGTCGTCATCCCCGAACGCGCCCTGGCAATCCCGGTGCAATGCCGTAAAGGCGGCATCCAGCGCCCAAATCGCCTTTGCCGACATATGCCGGTCGGCCTGGACTGTATTTCCGACAGGGTCGATCAACATGCCGGGCGCAGTTGTGCGAACCTGTGCTTCCCGCGGAAGGCCCGCGTCCCAGGCGCGTTCCAGCGCGACGGACGAATCTGCATAGACGACGTCACAGGCTGCAAGGCCCGAAGCGCCTTCGCGCTCGATACGGTAAAGGGACATGAAACCTACTTTGGTCGGATCAGGGAAGCGTGCTTGCCCGGATGGTTTTCTGCGGGGCGTCGCCATCCTTGCGTACCAGGAAGCGATCCCCGGTCACGACGATGCATTCACGGCAAAGTTCCGGATGATCGCCGGATTCGAACTGAAGCCGAAAATTGCGCGCGGCATCCCCGTTCCAGATTTCTTCCAGCGACTGTTCCATGATGTTGCCCAGATTGCTGATCGACGTCAGGTCGTAGCAACAGGCCACCACCTGCCCGTCGGAACGGATGTTCAGCATGTCGTCCAACAGGTCGCAGCGCGTCGGCATGTTCCGCGGGCGGTCGTCCAGCAACAGGTCATAGCCATTCGCCGGAAGGGCGGACGGCCAGATTCGCGCCCAGTTCGGATTGAATTCCAGATGGTCGCGAATGTCGGCAAACGTTTCCAGCAGATAGTTCGCAGGCGGCGGGAAAGCGACTTCCGGGTCATAGCGTTCCGGATCCTGGAACTGCGTGTTGGAGATGCAGACACGAAAGTCCGGGTTCAGACGTTTCTTGGCGTCAACCAGCGCCCGGATGACACTAACGATCCGGTCGAAGTCGGCGCGAACGCGCACGTGGTCGGATTCGGCGGGACTTTGCCCATCCAGGGAAATTTCGATCAGGTCCAGCCCGCTGGTCACCACATCGTCGATCTGTTCCGGGCGGATCAGCATCCCGTTCGAAATTGTCTTCACCAGCGGAATGCCGATTTCCTTCACCCGCCGGGGCATTTTCAGGAAATGCTTGTTCAGGAACGGTTCCCCCCCCTGATAGAGGGAGACAACGCGGATCGGCGGGACATGTTTCGCCAATTCCGACAGGCAGCGTTCGAAGACCGGTTCCTTCATGATCGTCCGCGGCATGGAAAACACGCCGGTCGGACAATGCGAACAACGCAGGTTGCACGCGCTAGCGGGTTCGATCCGTACCACGGGCGGCAGCGGTATCAGGCCATTCGTGTCTGAATATTTCTCGGTCATTCGGTTCCCAAACGTTCGCCAAGGCGTTCGATACGGTGCAACAGGCGCCGCGTCAACCGCGCGTCACTGCCGGACCGGAAAGCCCTGTGACTTCAGGTATTGCTTTGCTTCGGCAGGCGTCTTTTCAGTGAAATGGAAAATGCTGGCGGCGGCGACAGCCGACGCGCCGCCATCCGACAGTACTTCGGCCATATGGCGATAGTCACCGCACCCGCCCGATGCAACGACGGGAATTGTCACCGCCCGGGACACCGCCATCGTAAGCGCAACGTCATATCCGCACATACGCCCGTCCCGGTCGATGGAAGTCAAAAGGATTTCGCCCGCGCCCATTTCCGCTGCCTGCCGGGCAAGGGTGACCGGGTCGATTCCCGCCGGTTGCGTCCCGGAATGGGTATAGACCTGATACGATCCGTCTTCTTCCAAGCGCGCGTCGATGGACGCGACAATACACTGGCTGCCAAATCGCTGCGCACAGCGCCCGACCAATTCCGGATCGCTGACCATGGCGGTATTCAGTGCAACCTTGTCCGCACCGACCTTCAACAGGCCACGCACATCGTCTTCATGGCGCACGCCACCGCCTACCGTCAGCGGCATGAAACATTCATCCGCCAGATCGTCGATCAGGTCGAAATCCGGCGGGCGGTCGTCCTTGGTCGCGGTGATATCCATGAACACCAGCTCATCGACATCGCGCATATTGTAGACCTTGATCGCCTGCATCGCGCCGCCGACCCGCCGCCATGGGTCGAATCCTTCGCCCTTCACCAGGCCCAGATCCCGATAGAGCAGCGTCGGCATGATACGGGTCTTCAGCATGACGAATGGTCAGCCTTCGCCCAATGCCAGAAAATTGCGTAACACGGCAAACCCCGCCTTCTGACTTTTCTCAGGATGAAACTGCGTGCCCCAGACGGTTCCACGATTCACGACCGCCGCAACGCCCCCGCAATAGGGTGTGGTCGCCACAAGATCCCGGTCGTCCGCAACATCGAAATAGTAACTATGGACGAAATAGAAATCCTTCGATGGGTCGATCCCGTCCAGAAGCCTGTCTTCATTGCGATGGCGGCGCAGCTCGTTCCAGCCGATATGCGGCACGCGTTCCCCGTCCCGCGCGGGTGTCAGGCGGCGAACCGTCCCGGGGATAAGGCCCAGCCCGCGGTGGTCGCCGAATTCGGTTCCGCTTTCGGACAGAAGCTGCATTCCAAGACAGATGCCCAGCATGGGCGTCGCATCTGCGACCTTTTCCCGGATCGCGTCGGACAGGCCCGCGCCGTCCAGATTTTCCATCGCCTTCCCAAAGGCGCCGACCCCCGGCAGGATCAGCAGTTCACTGGCCCGAACGTCGCTGGGGTCATCCGTTACAATCGGGTCGCCGCCGCATTCCTCCACCGCGCGGGCGATGGAATCCAGGTTGCACAGACCGTAGTCTATGATCGCAACGTCGGTCATGGATTGTCGTAATTGACCTTGGTCAGGTTGCCATCCGCGTCCTTGACCAGTTTTCCGCGGTTGTCGGTCAGAAACAGCTTTTTCGTGGTGAACCGGTCACACACCCGTTCGAACTGCCGCCGATCCATATCGAATTCCGCCAGAATGTCGTCCAACGGCTTACCCAGATAGACATTGGGGAATTTGCCGTCGCGTTCCTGTACGATGCGCATGCCTTCCTCTCGCGACAGGCGCCCGCGCCGGATTTCCAGGCACACATGGTCCGTGCACCGACCGAAACCGTATTTCAGGAACTTGAAATAGTCGTGAATACCGGTCTGGTGGTTGTCCAGATTTTCATAGTCGAACAGCGACCCTTCCACCGGTCCGGGATAGGTCTTGAAGCCGTTTTCAATAGCGATTTCCGCATTCCGCCGCCCGTCCCACGGCAGGTAGTACCCCAGGAAAATGCCGGTCACGCCGACACGGGCCAGTTCCTCATCCGTTGGATAGGTATATTGGATCAGGTGTTTGCGTTCGATCCCTTCCTGACCGATCAGGTCGGATACCCGCAAGCCAAGAAGCCCGCCGAACTCTTCCAGCCACCGGCGCGTCAGGACATTGTCTTCCGCCGCCGCGACCGGACCGCCATATTCGTTCTGGCTGTTTTCGCCCCAGACCAGCAGCGGGACATTGTATTGAACCGCCGCACGTACCGGGATCGTGAAAATCGTGACATGTTCCGGCCAGGACACGTCGCCCACCTGTTCCAGCGCCAGCTTGTTCATGCGCCGACGGACAACCGGATTGACCGACACTTCGATATAATCGACGCCCAGCCGTTTGATGTTTTCGATATTGTAGCGGCCGAGTTCCGACAGATCATCCGTTGATGCGGTCACACAAAGCGGGTTCATGCCCAGTTCCAGAAGCTGAACCACCTGATAGGTCGAATCCTTGCCGCCGCTGACCGGCACGATGCAGTCGTAGTTACTGGCGTCCTTGGAACGGTAGCGCTCCAGGATCTCGCTCAGTTCCGCGCGGCGCTTGTCCCAGTCGATAGTCGGGCGCTTCTGGTAATTCCGGCAGGCGGCGCAGACCCCTTCCTCGTCAATGTTCAGGTCGGGCTTCGTTTCCGGCATGACGCAATTGGTGCAATAACGGATCATCTTGTTTCCAAACTTCTGGGATTATGTCTTATCGGGACGGGTCGGGAAGACCCAGAACACCGGCCAGGGCGCTTACCACCCTTAACGCATCCTGTTCCACCATTCCGGCGAAATAGGGAATGGAAAGCGTCCGTGCATAATAGGCATCGCCCCCCGGCAGCGACTGTGCCCCATAACGGTCCGTAAAGTAGGGCTGGCGATGCAGCGGAATGTAATGCACCTGCGTGCCGATCGCGGCATCGCGCAGTTCCTTCATGACCGCCGCGCGGGATTTCCCAAGCGCATCAAAATCGATCAAAACCGAATAAAGATGCAGAACCGCGTCCCCGGCAGACGGCGGTACGGTCAGCAGCGGCGCAAGCGCCGGCAGCAACTTGTCATAGACCGCGCGGACGGCCGCACGGCGTGCCGCGAACTCGGAAAGTTTTTCCAGTTGCGAAAGGCCAAGCGCGCATTGGATGTCCGTCACCCGGTAATTGACGCTGGCAACGTGCAGTTCGTAGTACCACGGGTTTGCCGTCCCGTCCGCGTCGAATGCCATATCGGCATTGCGCCAGCGCACCGGGTCGCGTTCGATCCCGTGATTGCAGAAATGCCGGACCTTCCCGGCAAATTCCGCATCATTCGTCGTGACGGCCCCGCCTTCGCCCATAGCGACCGTCTTCACCGGATGGAAGGAGAAGGTTTCAGCAAGGCATCCTTCCGCGCCACCCACCTGTGCACCGGACGGATCGCGCCCGCCAAGGGCATGACAGGCGTCGAACACGGTCGGCAATCCGTCCGCGACCTGTGCGATGGACCGGCGATCGATGGCGCTGCCCCGCAGATCGACCGGAAAGACCGCTTTCAGCCGGGACCGGTCGGCGCGGTCCATTGCCGCCGCAATCAGGTCCGGCGTCACCTGTCCGCTGTCGGGGTCGACATCGGCGAATACAACCTCCCCACCGCACAGGCGCACGGAACTCGCCGTCGCCGCAAAGGTGATTGTCGGCACGATCACCTGATCGCCTTCACGAATGTCCAATCCCATCGCAGCCAGATGAAGGGCGGCCGTTCCGGTCGCACAGGCGATGACATGGTCCGCGCCGGTCAGCGCGCGCAGTTTTTCTTCAAACGCCGGAACTTTCGGACCGGTTGTCAGCAGATCCGCGCCCAACGCGTCCGCAACCGCCGCGACATCGTCGTCGCCGATTACCTGACGGCCGTAGGGAAGGAACTTTTCCATATTCTGTCTAGAAATCGGGCCGGTCAGATGATCTTCAAAAGGTCCCGGAACGCGTCCACATCGATCCATTCGTCGTTCGTGTCGCTGGCATAGCGGAAGTCCGCCGGGACGGCGGCGCGGGCCTCGTCCTTGTTTCGAACCTCGTCCCAGAACTGGATCGCGGGTTCGATGACATATCGGTCCTCCAGCATGACCGTGCTGCGCGCATCGTCTTCGGTCACCATGACTTCGTGCAGTTTCTCACCCGGTCGGATGCCGACGATTTCGACCTCCAGGTCCGGCGCCATGGCGGTTGCCAGATCGACGATCCGCATGGACGGAATGCGTGGAACGAACACCTCTCCCCCCTGCATGATAGCCAGACTGGACAGCACGAAATCCACACCCTGATCCAGCGTGATCCAGAATCGAGTCATGCGGTCGTCCGTTATGGGAAGCGACGTCACGCCGGACGCGATAAGGCGGCGGAAAAGCGGCACCACACTGCCGCGGCTTCCGATCACGTTGCCATAGCGCACGACGGAGAACCGCGTCCCGTCGCGGCCGCTCAGGTTATTGCCGGCAACGAAAATCTTGTCGGATGCAAGCTTGCTGGCACCGTAAAGATTGACCGGGTTCGCTGCCTTGTCCGTCGACAGCGCGATGACATGTTCGACATTGTTGACGATGGCCGCGCGCACGACGTTTTCCGCACCGTTCACGTTCGTCCGGATACATTCGAATGGGTTATATTCGGCTGCCGGAACCTGTTTCAGCGCGGCGGCATGAACCACGATGTCGACATTGCGCATCGCCATTTCCAGCCGATCATAGTCGCGCACATCGCCAATGAAATATCGAAGGTTCTGGTGCTGCGCGACCGGATAGTCCAGCGCCATGTCGGACTGTTTCGATTCATCGCGTGAAAAGATGATGACCCGTGACGGTGTCCACCGTTCCAGCAGCACCTTCATCAGATGCCGCCCGAACGACCCGGTACCCCCGGTTATCAGGATGGACTTGCCGTTCAGATCGACGTCCGACGTATCGAATTTCCGAAGTATATCATTCATGTTTTTGACCAACCGCCTGTTCTTTCTATTCCGGCGACGCGGGGCGCAAGACCTCTTCGCCGTCGGGCCCTTCCATCAGATCGTATTTCTCACCCTGTTCCGGGCAGACCAGATCGTCGCCCAGGCGTGCGCCGGCACGTGACACCCATCCCATCCGGCGGGCCGGGTTCCCCGCCATCAACGCATAGGCCGGGACAGTGCGCGTGACAACCGCGCCGGCAGCAATCATCGCGAATTCGCCAATGTCGGTGCCGCAGACGATGGTCGCATTCGCGCCGATCGTCGCGCCGCGCGCGATCCGTGTCGCCTTGAACCGGTCCTTGCCGGAAATGAAGGCACGGGGCGTCTTGTGGTTCGTGAAAACCGCATTCGGGCCGATGAACACATCGTCCGACACCTGTACGCCGTCATACAGGACGACATTGTCCTTTACCGTGACGCCATCGCCGACCGACGCACCCCCTTCGACAAAGACATTGTGCGCCAGCTTGCAGCGCGCGCCGACAACCGCACCCGCGGTCAGCACGCAATGCTGCCAGATGACCGTGCCGTCCCCGACTTTTGCGTCCGGTGAAACGTCGGCGGATGGATGAATTTTCACGGTCATCGCTGGCAGCAGTCCCGGTTCGTTACGCGCGCACCGCGTCGATCAACGCATCGCACACCCGGTCGACCTGGTCTTCGGTCATTTCCGGATAGATCGGCAGCGACAGAATATGCTGGCCCGCCTTCTGCGTGACCGGCAGCGCATCCGCCGCATATCCCAGGTTCAAAAGCGCCGGCTGTTCATGCAGCGGCACCGGATAGTGAACGCCGGCACCGATGCCGGCATCGTTCAGTGCACTGCGCACGCGGTCACGGTCTTCCACTTCCACGACGTAGAGATGATAGACATGTTCGGCGTCACCCGCAGTGGTCGGGCATTTGATCCCGTTCTGGCCGGCCAGGCGGTCCGTATAGCGTTTGGCAACCGCACGGCGCGCCGCATTCCAGTCGTCGATATGGCGCAGTTTCACCCGAAGGACCGCCGCCTGCATACCGTCCAGCCGGGAATTCCGCCCGATGAACTCATGCAGATACTTGTCGGTACGGCCATGGTTGGCGCGCATCGTGATCCGGTCGATCAGGTCGGTATCGCGGCTGTAGACGGCGCCGCCGTCCCCCCATGCGCCCAGGTTCTTGCCCGGATAGAAGCTGAAGCACACCGCATCGGAATGCGTACCGGGCAGGTCCCCCTTCCAGCGCGCGCCGTGGGCCTGTGCGGCATCCTCTATCAGTTTCAGGTGGTGGGCGCGGGCGATTTCCGCCAACCGGTCCATGGCAACCATCTGTCCATAGATATGGACGGGAAGGATTGCCTTCGTCGCCGGTGTGATCGCGGCTTCGACCAGGTCCAGGTCCATCAGGAACGTATCCGGGTCGATATCGACAAAGGCCGGCTGATATCCGGCGTTCAAAATCGCCTCTGCCGTCGCAATGAAGGTATGGCTGGGAATGATCACCTGACCCGTTCCGTTCCCCTGACCCAGCAATTCGACCAGCGCCAGTTCCAGCGCGTCCGTGCCGTTGCCGACCAGGGCCGCGGCACCGCCACCGCACCATTCGGCGAATTCCTGCGACAGCGCCTTGTGATCAGGCCCGCCGACAAAGCTTGTCCGCGACAGGCATTCCGAAATCGCCGCGTCGAACTCATCCTTGTGCGCCTGATACTGTGCGCCAAGGTCAACCAATGGAATCTTGCCCAAGTTACTGATCTCCGTCGTATATGAGTTGATGCGCGGATTGGATTTTCACGCCCGTTTCCGGTGTCTACTAGCGTTTAACGGACACTGTTTCCAGCATGCTGATCGGGCGGATTGCCGCACGCAAAACGCGACCGATCAAGGGTATGCTCATCATCGTCCCCAACAGCTTCCGCAAGGTGCGGGAAAGACCGCCGCCTTCCCGGTCGCGCCCGGTCCGCAGGCTGTCGATACGGCTTAACGAATGGTCGTTCGTGGCGCCGATATAGCGTTCCAACCGGTCAAAATGGTCCGCGCGGTCCCGCAGAAACAGATAGGTGCCGATCTGTTCAGGGTTCGCAGCGAGGCGCGGCCAGACCGCGTTGCGCAGCCCTTTCGGCAGAAATGTCATGAACCAGGTCCGCGTGTGCCCGTCATAAGGCATCCAGCGGTGGGGGACCTGATGCAGCGCAACTCCGCCGGACCGCAGGATGCGTCCTTCTTCGGCGTAATAGGTGTCCAGGACCGCATCCGGTACGTGTTCGACCACCTGCTGGCTCAAGACCAGGTCGACGCTGTCATCATCCAGCGGAAGCACCGCGCCGTCATAGATGAAAATGCGGTCTTCCGTCAGGCCCAGAACCTCACGGAAGACACGGTTCTGGGCTTGTGCCTTTTCCACCACATTGGCACCCCAGACATTGGTGTAACCCAGCGCCGCCAGATAGAGGATGTTGATCGCCGTCCCCGTCCCGTGGTCCAGGATGACAATCCCGTCCCTTCCACCGCGCGCCTGTTCCAGTCGCCGCAATTCCGGCAGCGCAAGCCAAAGATGTTCGGGCGGTTCGGTTTCCGTCGCCCGTGCAACGTCGGCGAAGGCCGACCAGGGTCCGTCCAGCGGCGCACCGGTCCGGCATGCGTCTACCAGGTCGGCGAAACGTTCCTTGATTGCAACCCAGGTGCCGGTCACGGGTTCAGCCCCTGCGCGCGCCACGCCCCGGCATCAGCGCGCCGGATATTCCACGGCGACGGTCGCACCGCCGGCCTGCATCGATTTGGTCATTGCTTCCAGCACTGCTGTTACGTCGATCGCGTGTTCCCCGTCGGTCAGCGGCGTCTGCCCCGTCTGAACGGATTTCAGGAAATGGTCGATTTCGGCCGCCAGCGGTTCCTTCAGCTTGATGTTCGGGACAACCAGATCCCCAGCGCGCAGGCGGGTCGTATGATCGGCAAAGCTGGTCAGTTCGGACTGGTGTTCCGCTTCGGCGGATTTGTCGTACAGGCTGATATGCTGATCGCTGTTCATGTCATCATAGACCAGCATCTTCTTCGACCCGACGACGACCATGTCCCGGCGTTTCTGTGGGTCAAGCCAGGACAGGTGGAAATGCGCGTTGCGCCCGTCGTCGAAGTCCATGCTGGTATAGCAGACTTCGGCGACACCGGACCCTTTATGCACATAGGTATGGCCCTGCGCGCGCACCTGAACCGGGCGCGACGAAAACCAGTAGTTCACGATGGACACGTCATGTGGCGCCAGTGTCCACAGAACATCCGAATCCTGCCGGAAACGGCCCAGATTCAGGCGCTGGCTGTAAGTGCAGAACACCTCCCCCAACTCACCGGAATCGATCCGCGCTTTCACGTCGTGGACCAGATTGTTGTAAAGGAACGTATGCCCGACCATCAGGGTCAGCCCGCCGTTTCGCGCCATATCCGTGACCGCGACAGCGTCTTCCACCGTTTCCGCCAGCGGCTTTTCGACAAAGACGTGGCATCCCGCAGACAGGGCCGTGCGGATATGGTCCGGGTGCATGCCGGACGGTGTTGCGATCACCACGGCCTGAGCACCGCTTTTCGCCAACGCATCTTCATAATCGGCATAGGTTTTAAGGCCGGGATATTTCGCGGCCGCTTCCGATCGCGCCGCCTCGCGCCCATCACACAGGCCGACCAGATCGCATCGGGGGCTGGCGTCCAGATTGCGAAGCAGATTGCGGCCCCAGTAACCAAACCCCAGCATCAGCACTTTGACAGGCGACGCGTCACTCATAACCGTACCGTTCCTTTCCAGTAAATCTCAGGCAACAGACCGAAGAAGTTCGATCTCGTCGGAAATGCGTTCATCCCAGGTGCGAAAACCGCCCGCCACCGTTTCCCGAATCCGCGACCGATAGCCGTCGACCAGCGACGGGTCGGACAAAAGCATCCTAAGGGTATCGGTCAATTCGACCTGCATATCGTCCCGGTCGATGCGAAACACCGTGCCTTCCGGGAAAACATCCAGCGATTCAACATCCGTTCCTTCCGCCAAGTCCGGTGCCAGTGTGACCAGGCAAAGCCCCGCCCGCGCCGCTTCCAGGTTGGCGTTCGACAGGCTGCCGAACCGGTTCAGCGATACATAGATGTCGCCCAGGGACAAAAGCGCCGCGACATCGCGATGTTCGACCGCGCCCAGAAAGCGTATCCGTTCCGACTTTGCCCTTTCGCGGGCGGCTGCCATTTGCGACCCGTCCCCCGCGATCAGGACATCCATCGCGTCCGATTGGTCGGCAAGAATGGAACCGCACGCATCAACGAACTCAAGGATGCCCTTGTTCGGTTCCAGCCGTCCTACGAAAAGCACCACCGGACGCGTGCCCAGATCATGCGCCTTCTTCAATTCGCGAACCCGGTCCGGGTCCGGGTCAATCCGATCCACACCGTTCAAAAGAACCGTGATCGGTACCCGCGACGACAGAAGCTTCGGCAGGTATTTCTTCCCACCGGACCCGTCCAGCGAACAGACCGCATGTGCAAAGGGTGCGCGATACAGTATCGCCTGAAACCCGCCGCCATCTTCTGCAATACGTTTCTGTACCGGATGTAGGCCCAGGAACCGCATCACCACACGCGAAAGACGAAGGCGCGCAATCATCGACCCGGCAATGAAATTCGCGTTCGTCACATAACAAACGTCCGGCCGCCAGCGCAGGACCAGGAACAGGACCTTCATCATGTGCAGAATTTCGCGCCATTTACCGGCAAGGCCCAACCGGCCCAGCAACCCTCCGCCCGGCGCCCCCAGGATTTTTACCGATCCAACTGCCGGAAACGCGACGGTCCGGTCTGCCTGCCCCCAGTCGCCCAGATCGTCCTTTACCGTAAGCACAGTCTTAAGCTCAGTCGTACCGTCAGATGCCAGCGCCTCCAGAAGCTTATAGATCGCGGGCACGCCGCTCGGCGCCCAGACACCGCTTTGGGCGCTTTCCGTCAGGCCGGAAAACAGCCGTGCGACGACAAGTACCTTCATTATCGCAAGGCGCTATTGGACCGACACGTGGCCATCGTCATGAAGTCCGATGCCCTTGCCGTTCAGGTAGGCTTCGACATGCCAGGAAATCGCATTTCGGTGCCCGCGGGTATCGTTTGCGACCGTGCGGTATGGTGCGACAGCATAGTTCGCGACCGGGTCCGTCAGCCAGGCAATGCGGTTCTTTTCAAACCGGTGCCAGGCATCCCGTCCTTTCAAGACATGGGCTGCCTTTGCCGCGAAACGGATCGGACGGATCCAGGCCGGAACGATGGCCTTTCTGACGGAAAAATCCGGTGTCCAGACACCGCCCCAGTTTTCCCGCATCAGAACGTCGCGGTACCGCTTCTGTCCCAGTTTTGCCGCCAGTGGCGCGGTCCGCCAATAGTCCACGAGATCCCGGTCCCAAAGTGGCAGGCGCCAGTCAAAGCCGAACCATTCATAGGTCCGCTGGCCGGAAACGACATATTTCGACTGGCGGTTTTCGAATTCCGATGCCTCAAACAAGGCGAATGGGGCGGCACTGTTCACACGGTCGCCCGCCATTTCGGCCAGGTCCGCCGCGACGGCATTTTCGATCCGGGCGATATTGTCCGGTGTCTTCAGACAGTCCCACAGGCTGAAATGTTTCGCGATGATTGCGCGGTACATGTCCGCACGGTCGGCGCCCGGTTGTCCCAACACACCCGGAATGTGATTTCCCGTGATGTAGTCGCCGGATTGGCCGTTCACATAGACCGCCTCCGGCGGGGCAATGCCCGTAGCCCTTGCTGTGCTGACGGCATGGAAATCCTGTTGGAACGGAACGGCGCACTGGCTGTCCGCAAGCCGGTTCACAAACCGACGGCATTCATCCCCGGCGAAGGTTTCCGCCTGTTGCCGGTTCGTGTGTTCGATGAAATGCCAGGGATACCCCAGATGCGCCGCAATACGTTTCGCACCAGCCGCTTCGAAATTTCCTGCGCGGCCATAGGATACACAAATCACGTTGTCGTAGGCCAATTCCTTCAGGGCACTGACGATCAGTCGGGAATCCAGACCGGCCGAAAGCGGCGCGACAATCGGGCGCCCGGCAATCCCGCGCACCATCTTTTCCATGACCCGCAGCATCAGGTCCGCCAACGCGCTGCCGTCCGGGTCCGCGTCGTCCGCCGCCGGTTCCGGCAGATAGGTCTGATAACGGCCAACGGTCGGCGCCACACCCGGTGCGGCGACCAGGTAGCGCGCGCAACCAAGCGGCGTCACAGCGCCGTTCAGCGTCCTGTGCCCGATGGTGAAACCGCCCATGGCGAACTGAAGGGCCGCGTCCGGGTCGATGGCATCCCCCGCCCGGCCCAAGCGCGACGCAAGCCCAGTGATCGCGACTTCCGCGCCATCCAACCGAAAGAACAGCGGTATTGAACCGACCGGATCGGTCGCGGCAACGGTTCGCCCGCCACCCGACCAGACAAAGGCGAAGTGCCCGTCCAGCGACCGAAGCACGCCAGGAATGTCGCCGGCACCGGCGTCCGTCAATTTACGGATCAGCCCCTGTGGGTCCATGCCATGCAGATAGCCTTTGAACCACAGCCGTCCTTCGGGCGCATCGGTTCGCGCCCATCCGGCAATATCGTCCAGGTCCACCGGCACGTCGACCGGTGTTGATCGCGTTTCCACAGCAACGCTCATTTTCTTACGGCTGACGTCCCGTTGGTTCCGCTAGAACCCATGTTCCATGGACAAATTTCCGCCCTCACGGATCATCTTCGTGAAGACCTGAAACGCGGCATAATCCGAATACCAGGTGAACCAGCCAAGCCCACCCGCCAGAAACTCCTTCGCGTTCGGAAACAGTTCCTCAAGGCGAAGACCGGTTTCGGCGCGGCGTACCATGTCGGCGTCGATGTCGGTTTCCAGCACTTCGTGGGAAGCCTCGGAATAAAGCCGGATGTTCACCGGCTGTCCTTCATAGGGGCCGTACAGTTTTTCGTAACGCGACGCGACGATGACACCGTCGCGGCTGTCGTCACAACAGGTCGGCGCCCACCACAGTTTCTTCGGCGGGCGTGCTTCATGCAGAACGCCAAGCGACAGTTCGAACGGCAGCATGCCGGGTCGTGTATCGCCAACAATCGCCGTCACCAGACGCGTCGGCAAACCGCCATTCTTCTTCTGGAAGGTGATCGGGCCCGGCGGCGATTCCAGGTCGACCAGGTCGCCTGTGCGGAAGTCCCGTTCGGACCCGTCCGCCGTCGCCATGACATATTCACCGCGGTCGCAATCCGGATAGACACGCACGCGACGGCCGGAAATGTTTCCATCCGGCATCATCATCCAGGCCAGCGCGCCGGCGCGGTCCACTTCATCCGTCTTGTGTTCGGAGTAATTGAAGTTGGAATGCGTGATCTGCAGGTCCCCGGCTGCCGGCTGTTCATTGCCGATCAACATCCGGGTGAAAGCCTTTTGAAGGGTGAACGAAATCGCCCCGTTCCCCGGTTCCCCACCCAGGAAGTCGACCAGCCCGTCGAAATGGTCCTGCGGTACAAACCGGTAGGAGCCATAGGACGGCAGTTCCGGAATTCGGGTTTCAACGGACCTTTTCGTGCCGTCCGCACGGGTCACGGTGAAGATTGCGGTCTGTTCCGGCTGGGCGTCGATCCCGTTATGCAGGACGGCAAAGGATTGAACCGTATCGGAATCGCGAAGCGTCCAGCAGGATTCTTCCCCATTCGTGATCGTCCGACGTTCCTCGATCTCGTGCGGGGAATAGGCGCGCGCGTAATTGTGTGTCAGCGCGACGGAACGGTCCGTGTCATAAACGACAATGATGGCCGCGAACGGAATCATCATGTTCTGGAGAGAGAAGATCTCGATCTCGATCGACCCTTCGAACGTTTCTTCCGGGACGTCCGGTGAATAATTCATGACATGGCCGCGCGCCCAGCTTAGTTCTTCACGCGCTATCAACCGGCCGTTCATGTCGCGCAGGCTGGCCATCACGGTCACATCCATGCCGCGCTTGGTCTTCCAGTAGTTCATGAAGGTCACGGTTGTCCGAAAGTTCGGCGCTTTCCGGAAATAGAAGATTCCCGAAGACCGCAGCACGGTCCCGAAACCGTTCTTCACATAATGGTTCGACTGGGCAATGGGTGTGGATGCCATGGTCACTCTCCTTCACACGAAACCGGCGGCCGACCCGTCGGTCGAACAATCCGGTACGATCGATAACACTATAGCGAAATTCGCTGACCGTTCATCTTTGCGCTTTGACGAAGCGCATCCAGAATACGAAGCGCCGCAACACTGTCCCGCCCTGTGCTGGCCGGGGCCGACTTCCCGTCCAGACAGGCGACGACATGGTCGCCCATTGCAGCAAAGTATGATGCGACGTCTGAACGGCGAATTTCCGATGCCTGCAGGGACAGATCGCGGAAGCCGCTGCGGGTCTCCGCATCCTGCGTGGCGTAGATATCGGCGCGCAACGCGCGGTCACGAATGTCAACCCGCCCCCGGCTTCCCGTGATCGACAGTTCGAACAGGTCGAAATCCTTCATGTTCATGGACTGAACCGTCCCCAGAACGCCGCTTTCGAACCGCATCATCCCATCGGTACAGGGGTCGCCCGGTGGATGGAACAGACTGTCGCCCGCGTCCCAACCACTGACTTCCGCGACCTCCCCCACGCAGTCCGTCAGCAGGAAACGGATCAGGTCGATCAGGTGACTGCCGGTCGAGTGCAGGCCGTAGACATAACTCCCGGCAACCTTGCGGATATCCCCGATCAGCCCGGCCTTCAGGTCGACGCGCAACCTGTCCAGAAACGGGTCGAACCGTCTTGCGTGGTTCACGACCAGGACGGTGCCCGCCGCATCCGCCGCGCGCATCAGGCGTTCGGCGTCCGCTGCATTTTCCGACAGCGGCTTTTCACTGACAATCGCCCTGACGCCCGCCCCCACGCAATCCAGTGCGATGTCGACATGTGTGTCCTGGTGCGTCGCGATGGAAACGATGTCCGGACGAACCGCCGACAGCATCGCGCCATGATCGCCGAAGCACGGCACGCCGGGCGCCACCGCCGCGGCCCTGTCTTCCAGCCCTGGGTCCGGGTCACACAGCGCCCCCAGTTCCGTTGCGCCATGCAGGATCCATGTGCCGGCATGGGTTGCCGGCTTCTGCCGCTTCGGATCGCCTTCCAGGGACAGGCCGATCCGCCCGGCCCCGATCACGGCAGCCTTGTAGATACCCACGGTGTGCCTATGATCTTCGCGTAATTCACGGGAGTTCGGACTTGAAAGATATCGTCATTCTGGGCGCGGGCGGCCACGCAAAAGTATTGTTCGATGCCTGTCGCAGTTCGGGCCGTACCGTGCGCGGGTTCCTGGATGCCGATCCGGCGGGACCGGGACTTTTCGGTGTGCCTGTTCTTGGGACCGACGACATGCTGTCTGAAGACGGGTTCCTGGACAGGGTAGAGGTGGCGGTCGGCCTTGGCCTGCCGCATGTGCATCGCCGTGTCACACAGCGCTGCATCGATGCGGGTGCCGCCTTTGCCCAGGTAACCCACGCGTCCGCCACCATCTCTGACTTCGTGGAAATCGGGGCCGGTTCCTTCGTCAACGCGGGCGCAATCATCAACGCTGCGACCCGGGTGGGCCGACACTGTATCGTCAATACGCGCGTCAGCATTGATCATGACTGCGTACTGGGCGACTTCGTCAACATTTCACCGGGCGCCGTCCTGGCGGGGGAGGTCCGGTGTGCGGACGGTGTTTTCATCGGCACCGGCGCCGCGATCGGCCCCGGCGTCACGATCGGACAGGACGCCGTCATCGGCGCGGGCGCGATCATCCTTTGCGATGTTGACGCGGGTGCGAAAATCGTCGGCACCCACCGCTGAAACGGCCTTGCCATCGTGTCGCGGAAATTCAGGACCGTTCGACTGCATCGTGAAACAGTTTCGTTGTCAGTGCCGGGCCCAGCGGCACGGTTTCCAGCACAGTTGCAATCCTGTCGGATGCCGTTCCGTCGCCGTAAGGATTTTGCAAACCGGCAAGACCTGCCCGAAAACCCGGCGAAATCGCCTGACCGACCGCTTCTGAAATTCGGTTCGTATCCAGCGGGCAATGGATGACATTCGCCCCGCAGATGCGGCCCTTCTGACGGTCGCCGATATTCACGACCGGCAGTTCGAAGGACGCGGCTTCGATGATGCCGCTGGATGAATTCCCGACCATCGCCCGCGCGGCCCCAAGCACCGCGAAATAGTTTGCCGTCCCCAGATTGTCGACCAGATCGGCACCGTTCCTGACGCCGCAGAAGGCCCGAATTCTTTCCGCGATTTCCAGCCCGCCCGCATCGGCATTCGGCATGGTGAACAGGATTGGCCCGTCAACATTGCCCAGCGCGGCCAATACGGCGTCGATCTGTTTTCCGGGCTCCTGGTCGGATCGCGTCTCAGGATGATATGTGACGACAATGGGCGGCCGGTCATGGTCGTACGAAAACCCGAACTGACGGGCGACATCGTCCATCGACGGAAGCGCCAGACCTTTCACGTTGTCCAGCCCCGGCGCACCGGAAACGAACACATTTTCCGGCGCCTCCCCCATCTGCAGAATGCGGTCCGCATAGGGCCGGGTGGACGCGAAATGCAGGTGCGACAGTTTCGTAATGGCGTGGCGCATGGCGTCATCAATCGCGCCGAAACTCGCCTCACCCCCGTGGATGTGGGCGACCGCGATATTGAACGGAAGCGATGCGACCGCGGCCGCCAGCATTTCGAACCGGTCCCCAAGAACGACCAGGATGTCCGGCCGGGATGCCGCAAACACATCTGACAAGCCCGCGACTTCGCGCCCCATGGCGGCGGCAATGTCCTGTGCATCGTCGCCTTTCCGGCCCGTTTCGACCCGGTCGGCAATGGTGAAGCCGTCCGCCTCGATCTCCGTCACCGTGTCGCCGAAGCGGGGGTCCAGATGCATACCCGTGGCGATGATCCGCAGGTCCACGCCGGCGCGCGCCAGAAGCGCCTTCAGAACCGGACGCAGGATGCCATAGTCAGAACGGGCGACGGTGACGACGGCGATTTTGCGCATTTCCGGGGAAACGCCCTGTCCGCCTAGGCCGCGCCGGCCAGAAGTTTGCGGACGGTTTCAATCACGAAGGACTGTTCATCGTCCGTCAGCCCCGTTGAACAGGGCAGCGTCAGAACCCGAGCCCACAGCGCCTCGGACACCCGCTGATCCTGACAGGGCGCGTCGGCAAACGGTGCCTGAAGATGGACAGGTTTCCAGAACGGGCGCGCATCGATGCCGCTTTCGCGCAAGGCCGCACGCAGCGTATCCACCGAACCATAGCACGCCGGGTCTACCGTCACGCCTGAAAACCAGCAGGCGCTGTCCGCCCAGTCCGGGTCGGGGAAGGTCCCAAGCCCGTCGACCACCGCCAGTTCCGAATTGTAGCGCGCGGCAATCTGGTGTTTGCGCACTACGAAATCATCGAGGCTTTCCATCTGCGCACAGCCAACCGCCGCCTGCAGGTTTGTCATGCGGTAATTGAACCCGACACGATCATGGGTGTAGTCGGCACCAACCCGCGCCGTCGTCGTCAGATGCTTTACCAGGGCAAGCAGGTCCGCGTCGTCGCCCGCCACTGCGCCGCCCCCGCCCGCGGTCACCGTCTTGTTGCCGTTGAAGGAATAAACGGTCAGATCCGCACCCAGGGCACCGGATGGGCACCCCTTGTACGTTGCGCCCAGGGCGGCCGCCCCGTCGACAACGACTGGCAGCCCATGTTCCCGTGCCACCGCCGAAATCGCATCCATGTCCGCCGGCATTCCAAGCGTGTAAACCGGCATGATCGCCGCCACGCGCCGGCCCGTCGCGCGATGGAGCAGCCTGTCGCCCTGCCGTTCTGTCGCTTCCGCCAGCGCGGCTGCCAGCAATACCGGGTCCAGCGTCCAACTGTCGGGATCGATGTCGAACAGCCACGGATCGGCCCCGCATTGCGCGATTGCATTCGCACTGGCGATGAAGGTGAAAGACGGCAGAATCACCAGATCGTCACGCCCGACCCCGACCGCAGCCAGGGCGGCATGAAGGCCCGTCGTTCCGGCCGACGTGGCAATTGCACGGGCGGCACCGCCGGCCGCGGCCACCATCTCTTCAAACCGGTCGACATAGGCCCCAACGGAAGAAACGAAATTCGTTTCCACACAATCCATCAGATAGGCCGCTTCGCGGCCCGTCATCTGCGGTATCGCCAGAGGGATCATACCGCGACCTCCGCCTTGTTGCCTTCGAACACGGTCGGACGGTACCAGGCATAGGTGCGCGCGACTCCGTCTTGCAGATCGACACGGGCGCGGTACCCGGTCAGGTCCAGCATGCGTGACATGTCCGGTGCCCGCCGGGAGGGGGAACCCTGGTGTTCCGGACCCGGCCGGATCGACAGGTTTTTGCCGACCGTCGCAATCACCGTGTCCGCCAGTTGTTCGATCCGGTATTCCGGTTCCTGCGCACCAAGATTCAGAACTTGATTGCGGCAGGTTTTTGCTGTCGCGGTGCGAACGATCATCTCAACCGCGTCTTCGATGAAACAGAATGTACGGGTGTGATCCAGGGAGAAGACCTCTATCGAACCGCCGTTCGGCGCGTCATAGGCCTTCTGCAGCAATTGGGGAACAACGTGGCTTTGCCCCATGCGCGGACCATAGACATTGTGGGGCCGCAGGATCGTGTAGGGAAGCCCCGAAAGGCGGGTCATCGCCTCCCCATAGATTTTGGAAAGCATATAGGATGTGCGCGGACGTCCCAGGTCCGGCACCGCCAGCACATGGTCTTCCGGCGTCGGTATCGTCAGGTCCAACAGTTCCAGCGACCCGGCATAGACCTCGCTGGTCGATGCGAAGATGAACCGGTCCAGTGCCCCTTGCGCCTTTGCCAGCGCAAGCGCCGAATCCAGCAACGCAACATTGGCGCTGAGTGTCCGGTCGGGATTGTCGATCACATTCTGGACGCCCAGGATCGCGGCGAAATGGAAGATGTGGGTATAGTCGCGATCCAGCGTCTCCAAGGCCGCGTCCCGGTCCAGCAAATCGCACTGGACCAGCCGCGCGCCATCCCGCGCCAGAAGCGCGTCCAGAAACGCATCGGACCGGCCGCGTTCGAAATTGTCCAAGATATCGACGGTCCAGCCGCCGCCCAGCAGGCGTTCGGCCAGAAACCCGCCGATGAAACCGGCACCGCCGGTGATAAGCGCCTTTCCGGTCACGGGCGTACCCCGCGGCCGATGCTGGCAGTGCGCACACCTATTTCATTGAGGGCCGCGCGAACCTGCGGCGTCAGCACGTCATTTGCGTCGAACAGCAAGGCTTCTGATCCATTCAGCCAGTTTGCAAAATCATGGGACCGGAAGGCCCGGTGCGGCACGGCCAGCACCACGGCGTCGAAACCGTTCGCATCCGGCATAGCGGGTTCCAGGGGAAGGTCGACTTCGGGCCATTCTTCTGCGCACGGGTCATAGGCGGTGACCACCGCACCACGCGCCATCGCCGCTTGCGCAAAGGTCGTGGACGGCGAATACCGGGTATCGCCGACATCCTGACGGTAGGTTACGCCCAGCAACAGGATTCGACGCCCGGACAAACCGCCCAGCGCGTTTTCCAGATGGCGCAGCGTCTCAAGCGGCATCTGACGGTTGACCCGGATGGCGGTGCGCGAAAAGGGGAAGTCCAGTTCACCTGCATCGAAAAGCTGGGTCGCGGCGACTTCCGCCAGCAACGGATCCTTGGTCAGGCAGTATCCGCCAACGCCGAATCCGGGCTGGCGGATATTGTTATGGGTCGGCCGCACACGGATCGCGTTGACCACATCGAACGTATCGACCCCGATGCGTTCAGCCAACCGCGCCCATTCTTCGACAAAGGCAATGTTGACCGCGCGATAGGCGTTTTCCATCGCCTTTGCGAATTCGGATTCCGTCGTGGTCGAAAGCCGGGTCAGCGGGAACCGGTCCGTATCAATGATGTCGGCCAGGAATTCCGCGCAGGCAACCGCGGCCTGTTCCGTGTGCCCGGCGTAGACGCGCCAGAAATTCCGGATGGAATCCAGGTATCCGTCCCCCGGCATCACCCGTTCATAGGAATGGGCCAGCAGGATTGCGTCTTCCGCAAGCCCCCGGGCCCGCAGGCAGTCCGCCAGAACCGGTGCCGCGACCTTCTGACAGGTGCCGGGCGGCACCGTCGTTTCCACGATGACCAGTGCGCCGGGTTTTGCCCGCGTGCCGATGTCCGTCAGTGCCGCGCGAAACGGCGCGAAATCGACCTTTGCCGAATCGCCATCGGTCTGGTCCACATCCAGATGCACGTCGACGACGATGATGTCCGCCGTGCCATAGACGGATGGATCGGTCGTCGCCCGCAGGTTCCCGGCCCGATGCGCCGCACGGGTGGCATCGATCAGCGCCTGATCCCCGGTTGCGAAAGGGAATTTCCCTTCGGAAATCGCGGACGCACGGCGCACACCGTCCCCGTTGGGAAGGTCGACGCCAACCACATCGAACAACGGTGCGCCGTCTGCGTCCGACGCGATCGCGGTTGCCACGGCCATGGCCGACCCGACGAAGCCCAGGCCCTGAATGGCCACTGTCTTGCGTTCACCGGTCATCCGAACACTTCCGGGAAGTCACGTTGTGCCTGTTCAAAATCACTCAAACGGCCGATATCCATCCAGTATTCCCGCAACGGGAATGCGGCGGGCGACATGCCTTCGGCCAGAACCCGCTTGAACAGGTCCGGCATATCGAACGGTTCGTTCCTGGGCACCATCGACAGTACGGACGGGTTCAAAAGGTAGATCCCGGCATTGACGAAAAAGCGCTGTATGGGCTTTTCAGAAATGCCCGTAAGCCGGGCGCCGTCCGTTTCCGCGACCCCGAACGGCACTTCGAAGTCATATTCACGCACGCACATGGTGGCGTCCGCCTTCTGGTCCTGATGGAAGGCCAGCAGCTGTTTGAAGTCGACCGACGTCAACACATCGCCGTTCATGACAAAGACGGGTTCGTCCGGCGTGTCCGGCAGTGCGCTCAACGGACCGGCGGTTCCCAGCGGGCGATCTTCGCGCAGATAGGTGATATCCACGCCCAGTTTCGAGCCATCGCCGAAATGGTCTTCGATCATTTCCGACTTGTAGTTCACTGACACGAAAAAACGGTAGAACCGTTGCCGGGCAAAGCTTTCGATGATCGTCTGCAGCATCGGTTGACCGCCGACCGGCAACATCGGTTTCGGCTTGTCTTCGGTCAGCGGCATAAGGCGGCTTCCCTTCCCGCCGGCCAGGATGACCACCGGATTGTCCAGCCGTTCCTGCTTCAGCAGGTCGCTTAGAATTTCCAGCCCGACCACACGTCCGTCGTCGTCGACGATGGGAAGATGCCGATGTTCGTTTTCCTGCATGATGCGCAGGCACGCGTCCCGGCCGGTCGACGGGGATACCTTCGCCGGGTGGTCGTTCATGATGCGAGAAATCGGGGCATCCAGGTCCACCCGCTTCAACAGGCCGCGCCGCACATCGCCGTCCGTCACCGTCCCCAGAAGGCGTCGGTCCGCGTCGACCACCAGAATGATCTGGCGCATGTTTTCCACCAGCTGTTCCAGCGCCCGGTGGATCGTCGTGTCCGGCGACATCAGGACATCTTCAAGGTCAACCATCGTCCTATTCCGTCTCGCCGATCAGATCGCCCGCAATATAATCCCGTTTCGCGCGACGGCCGATCAGGGGCCAATAATCGAACGGGTCGCGACCGGTGCCGGGCCGCATGATAACCAGATTTTCGGGCGTGAACTTCGCGCCTTCCGGAATGTCCGCGGCCGCAACCACGCTTTTCCGCGCTATCGGGATATTCGGTTCTTCGCATGCGTGGGGCTGTTTGGTGCCCGTTCCCATGACCTGTTCCACCTCCCGGATCGCATCGACCATTGCCGCGAACCCGTCCGGTTCCAGCGACGCCTTGTGGTCCGGCCCCGGCAAGGTGCGGTCCAGCGTGATGTGCTTTTCGATTGCCGATGCGCCCAGCGCCACCGCAGCGGTCGCCGCAGCAATGCCCGGCGTATGGTCTGAAAATCCGATGGGCAGGTCGAATGCATCGCGCATGGTCGCAATGGCCGAAAGATTCACGCCGTCCGGCGGGGTGGGATAGGCCGTCGTGCAATGCAGAACCGTTACCTTGCCCTTCAGACTGCCGTTCCGTTTGGCATCCGCCCAGGCGTCGTCGAAGGCGGCGCCCTCCGGCGCGGCACCTGCATCGGTACTATAGCCGAACGCAAGCGCGCCCAGCGCCCGTTCGACTTCCGCCAATGTGCCCATCCCGGTCGACAGAATGACGGATTTTCCGGTCCGACCCGCATCGACCAGAAGCGGGCCGTTCGTCAGTTCGCTGGACCCAAGCTTGATGACCGGCAGATCCAGATCATGCGCCAGGAATGACAGGCTGCCCGGGTCGAACGGCGTGGACAGGAACCGTATCCCCTTTTCCGCGCAGCGCCGCAGCAGCGCCTGGTGCGCGGCGTGATCCAGTTCCAGCCGTTCCAGCATTTCAAGCTGTGATCCCGCATCACCGGTATTCGTTTCCTGATAAGGCGCGCGGGGCGCGGAAGCAGTGACCAGCGCCTTGGCGGAAAAGGTCTGGAATTTCACCATGTCGGCGCCGCAGGACGCGGCCGCATCCACAAGGTCGACCGCCATGTCCAGCGACCCGTTATGGTTCACGCCCGCTTCAGCGATGATCAGGGTCTTTCGGGTCATGCCCGCCCCCCCGCAGACAGAATGAGTTCCGCCAATTGAAAATCCAGCATGTCGTCGATGTCGATGGACCGTTCCCGCGGCATGGGACAGGCCAGGGCCCGGTCACCCAGAATGGCGCCCCGATCCATAAGAACCGACCGCCGGGTCAGATAGATCGCCCCGTTGTTGAATACCGCCGGCGGCCGGCAGTCCTGCCGCCGAACCCCTTCCAGGCTTTCGCCGACAAACGGTTTCAGCGCACCGCCTTCGACATATTTGGCAAGCCTGGGATGTTCGCCCGGCCGTTCTGTCACTGATATCACGCTGTCGCATGCCGGCTTGCTGTCCGTTGCAAGCGACACCGCCACATCGATATCCCGCGCCGTGCGCAGGGGGGAGGTCGGTTGCAACGTCAGGACCCAGCCATAGGGTTCACCGCGCGCGGCTTCCATTTCCCGCACCGCGTGCTGGATGACCGGCAGGGTCGGCGTGTCGTCCGCCGCCAGTTCTTCCGGTCGGCGGAAGGGAACCAATGCCCCCGCAGCAACGGCAGCGCTGGAGATCGCATCATCATCCGTCGACACAACCACATCCGAAATGCCGCAGGACGCGCCAAGGGCCGCCTCTATCGTCCAGACAATCAGCGGTTTGCCACAAAGCGGCATGATGTTCTTGCCGGGCAGCCCCTTCGACCCGCCCCTGGCCGGTATCACCGCAAGGATCGACATGATGCGCGGAATGGCCCTTTAATCATCCAGCCGGCAGGTGATGCCTGCATCGGTCAATGCCTGTTTGATTTCCGGCACGGTCAGGCATTGCACCCGGTCATAGTCGCGCCGTTCCGCCAGAATCGGGAAGGCGCCGTGGCTGCCGAATTCCGCACCGGACTCCGTCAGTTCCTTCGCGACCTGGAAATGCAGGACCGATGCGACGGCCACGGCGTCGGTCTGACCTTCTTCGACCACATCAACCACATGCTGCGCGGACCCGGCACCGCCGCTGGCGATGACCGGAATGGAAACACGGTCCGCAATGGAACGGATCAGGGCCGTATCGAAACCACGACCGGTTCCTTCCTGGTTGATCGACGTCACCAGCAGTTCACCCGCCCCCAGGCCTGCGACTTCCTCTGCCCAGTCGATCGCGTCCTTGAAGGTGTTTTCCCGGCCGTTGTCGACATAGACGTAGTATTTTCCGTCTTCCAGCAGTTGCGCATCGATGGAAACGATGATGGTGGACGACCCGAACTCCTCGCTTGCTTCGCGCACGATCTGCGGGCGTTCGACGGCGGCGGTATTGATCGCAACCTTGTCCGCCCCCGACCGCAACACCGCATGCATATCATCCAGTGACCGAAGCCCGCCGCCGACCGTCAGCGGAATGAAGATGTTGGATGCCGTCCATTCCACGATTTCGGTCAGGCTGTTCCGCCCGTAAAGGCTGGCGACCGCATCCATGAACAGAAGCTCATCCGCGCCGTCCGCGTCATAGCGTTGGGCATAATGCGCGGGCGGGCCCAGAATCTTGAGCCCTTCCAGGTGAATACCCTTCACCAGGTTCGGACCCTTGATGTCCAGTCGGGAAATCAGGCGCACGGTGTCAAACTTTCAATCAAACGGACGGTGGCCGGGCGATCATTCGCACGGGTGACGCAGCACCCAGTCATTGTCGTTCTTGTCCCACAGGTGCGGGGACCGGTTCCGGTCGATGTGGTACCAGAACTCCTCTTCCGTAAGACCGGTATACTCCAGGAAGAACTTGTAGTGCCGGTCCGGGAATTCGCCGTCATAGCGGCGTACCAGGGCAACGCCTTCTTCCCGGCTCAGGTACCCGTCGCGAATGTCGCGGCAGGCATCGTCCACGGCGCGGCCCTGACCGAATTTCACAAACATGGTGAAATAGTGAAAACCGTCGATCTTGTCGTCCAGGCTGGCATATTTGCTGAACGTGCCTTCGCTGCGGCCGTAGGGGTTCGTCTGGAAGTCGCAGATTTCCTTGGCGTAATAGAAATTGCGCTGCGTCGACCAGGGGACATAGGTCGTCATGTGGTGCACTTCGACCTGCGCCTTTTCCACATCCTCGCGAAGGGCCGGCAGATAGATGTGCGTATCCGCCAGCGAGATGTCGTGTTCTTCGGCAAGCTCGTGCCGGTCGACGCCGCCCAGACGGATGGGCGTATCCTCAGACGGGCGGGTGAAATGGTCGGGGTTCATGGTCGCCTTCAGGGCGTCTTCGAACTTGTTGTGCCGTTCGCCCTGGTTTTCGCCATACATGATGAAGTTGATGCCGAACTTCAACGCCATCTTCGGTGCCAGCATCTTCTGGCCAATGATAAAGGGCTGGAACGGGTTCAACAGATTTTCGAACGACAGGCGCGTCAGTTTCGCATGCACCTTCGGGTTCGGCGTCACCAGAATGTTGTCGTGACCGGCCTGCTGCCAGGCCTGCATATTGTGCCAGCCCACATCGGTATAGGCGTGCGGCGCCCAGGTCACGGTCAGCGGATGCATTCCCATTTCCGTCTTCAGGTAGTGCGATACGAAAATGGAATCCTTGCCGCCACTGCCGGGAACCAACACGTCCCAGCTTCCGTCCTTGCTGCGGTGCCGGTCACAGATATCCACCAGCCACTGCTTGCGTTCCGACCAGTCGATCGTCTTCTTGAATTCATGATAGCGACAGGCATCGCAAATCCCGTCTTCGCCGAACGATGCGTATTCCAGGTCAGACGTCTTACCCTTCTGGAATTCGGGGGTTGATGCCGGGCGCTGGTTCGACATAACACAGGACTTGCAATAAACAACCGTCGGCGGCAGCCCGTGCATGGCTTCCAATGGCGCGTCGGTGGTCGTTTCGGTCGATGACATGATTGATAACCTTCTCTACTTGGATGCGACGATGATCACGCGTCGATGAAATTCTTCAGAATTGAAAGTCCGCGCTTGGTGCTGAGTTCGGGATGGAACTGGACGCCCAGCACATTGTCCCGATGTACCGCGGCGACCAGACGGTTGCCGCCATAGTCGACATGGGCCAGGACATCCGTTTCGTTATCGGGCACGCAGACCAGCGAATGGGTGAAATAGAAATTGGCGCCCGGCGCCTGATCTTTCAGCCATGTATCCGACCATGACCGGCTTTCCTGCACCGATGCCCAGCCGACATGGGGAACCCGCACGCCGGGCGACTTCGGAATGAAATCCACCCCGCCCGCGATCAGTCCCAGCCCGTCGTGCGAACCGAATTCGCTGCTGCGTTCCATGATCAGTTGCGCGCCCAGACAAATACCCAGAAACGGCCGCCCTGCCGCCACGTGAGACAGGATCGGGTCGATCATGCCCTGGCGTTCCAGGACCCGCATACCGGTCCCGAAAGACCCGACGCCGGGCAGCACCAGCCGGTCGAAACGGCCAAGTTCCGCCCCGTCGGTCAGGATCACCGGTTCGCAGCCAATCGCCTTCAGCCCGCGGCAGACACTGTGGATGTTGCCCGCACCCTGATGGATAACGCCGATCCGCACGGTTTTCATACCCCTGCCGGTCAGTTCGCGGCCGCCGGCTGATAATAGTTCGGCGCAACTCCGCCGACCGCCGGAATTTCATCAAGGCTTTTCATCAAGGCGTCGAAGGCATCCTGTGCGGACGCTTCGGAAAACTCCTGATCTTCGACCATGAATTCACCCATGGTAAAGCTGCCCTGACGCAGCGCTTCGCGGAACCGCGCCCCGTCCTTTCGCGCCTGTTCCAGGTCGAAATCGCCTTCGATCGCGCGGCGCAGGAACCCGGCGATATCCCGGTCGTCTGTCACCGTCATGACGTGCGGCAGGAAACGGTTCAGCATGAACCGACCGAACTGGATTGCCGGTTTTCCGACAACCGATGCCTCAAGCCCCGCGGAACCGCTGATCGTCACGGTCGCGGCGGATTCCTTGATGATTTCGATCGACGATTCGTCATGGGCGATCAGCTTGACATTCTTCAGGTCCATCAGGTCGCGATAGAAGGTCGGTCCCCGCAGGCCGAACGCCGGGACATGTTCCTTCAGCACCAGGGGCACACCGACCGGCAGGTCGCGCGAAAGCGACGAAATGGCCGCTATCTGGTTGAAGTAGTCCGGACTGGCCGAGAGCATGTTCGTCTCGGGTTCCTTGTGCAGCGGGAAATAGACGAATTTCGTGCCGCGCAGATCTTCCAGCGTCGTGTTGATCAGCTTGCGATAGCGCATGTAATTGTTGCGCGCGACAAAGGGGGTCGTGAGCAGGTCCTTGATGCTGTACCGGCCGCGATGCGACCCGAACATGGCCAGAAGCACGTTCTTCGTAAGATTGGTCAGCAGATGCCCCAACACCCAGCGCCAGCGGAATTTGATCGTGCCCTTGTTGACCTTATAGACCTGTGACGGCTGCGTGACCTGAAGCTTCACTTCCGGCCATTCGGTCAGCCCGTCATAAATTTCCTTGAACCGCGGATTGCTCAGCTTCTCGTCACAGGCCCAGAAATGTTCACCGTCGAACTTCGACAGGAACACACGGCGATAGGCCGTGCCAAGCAGTCGGCAGACCGCCAGCGCGATCTTGTCGCCTTCGATCACCAGGTCGATCTTCTTGTCTTCGATTTCCTGCTTCCAGAAGTCCAGGCTGTTGACGATGCCATTGACCATCTGAACATAGTCGGCCTGTTCGACCAGCGGCATGCGGGGGTTGGCCTGCGCACCCGAAAAATATCCACGCGCCATCGGCCGGTGTTCGAAAATCAGACGGCCGAACGTCTCCCCGATCTTTTCTTCCCATTCGCGGCCGCGCCGCAGGACCGTATCCGGGTCGTCGACCGGCGTGGTCAGCGCCGGGTTCAGATGCTGGCTGACAAAGACCGCATCGAACGTACCGCCTTTCATGTAGCGGCGTTCCAGCCCGCGCTTTTCCTCGGGGCTGTTGCAATAGATGTAAACCTTGGCCCCGTGATGTTTCTTGAACATGGCGGCCAGGGCCAGGTTCATCGGCAGATGATAGGCAGAAACCTGTATGGCAACCGATTTCACATGCCGGGTTCCGGACTTTGACAAGGATTTATCCTCGGTCGGTTCGTTTTGCTGGGTATCGGGCATGGGTCCTACTTGCTCAACATCAGGCGGCGCAATTCATCCGCGGGATAATCGCGCGCAAACTCATCAAATCGGGCAAGGCCCGGCTTGTGCGCGTGCATGAAGGACAGGATCATGATCACCCGTTCACCCTTTTCGACGCGGCTACCGCAATGAAGGCATTCGGACGTGTCGACAATACCGCCGGCACCGGCCGGCCCGGTCAGCGCCATAAGCCGGTCGCGCTTGTTCAGGCGATCAATCTCCGTGTCCTGAAGCCGGCCGTCGCGGTGGTAGTAGATCTTTTCATAGGCGGTGTTTTCCCGCACGACGGCGCTGTCCCGTTTGTTCAGCATCACGAAGGGACCGTTTTCTTCCGCAACCGGCATCAGATTCAAAAAGATGCTGGTGTACCGGCGGTCGGGCTTATCCAAATGGAACAGCTGGCTTCCGACCGCGCCCTTGTTCGGGCGTGAAATCCAGATGTCGGCATTGTCGAAACGCGGAACGCTGCCGAAATAGTCGCACATGATCGCCGCGATATCCGGGTTCGTCGCCTGCCGCGCGATTTCCGACAATTCCTCGCGCGTTGCCTCGCCGATCAGATGGGAAATCGGGCTTTTCCCCATCTCCTCCCGTTCGGTCTCGCGATAGTCCTTGTTGCGTTCATAGACCGCCCGGCCGATTTCCGTCAGCCTTTCCAGCGATGGTATGTCCCCCGGTTCGAAGGTCGCGCAGGCAAGGTCCTGCGGAATGACCCCGGACCGGTCCGCTTCGGCGACCACGGCCTGTGCCACCTTTTTCCGGCGCAGGTAGTCCGGCAGGCGCGGCGCGGCATCGATCAGCCCCGCCGTTCCCCGCAGCATCGGAAACGGCAGGCCGGCCTTCAGCCCGTAGTGATAGATATAGGCGCTAAGCTGTGTGCTCATGATGCCCCTTTCCCTTCGGCCCCGGCACGTTCCCAAATCAGGTTCGGGCCGGATTCAACCTTCAGGACAAACCCGGCGTCCATCAGGGTCTGACGGATTTTGGCTTCCGCCTCGGGCTTGTATTTCTGGACTTCGATATGGATCGTCTTCAGATCCGGATGACGCAGTGTCTTGGGCGCCCCGGCCAGGATCATTTCCTCGATACCGTCCACATCCACCTTTAGATGGGTCGGGCGCGCAAAGCCATGGTCTTCAATCAACTGGTCGACCCCGAACGCGACCATCCCCTGCTGCATGACGACCGGGTCGTCTTCTTCCCAGGAATCCTCCGGATCGCCGAACGCGTGTTTCGACCCGCCGATTGCGCTGTGGAACGAACTCAGAACCGAAAATTCCGTCTTTTCCGCCAGCGCGAAATTATAGGCTGTAATCGTCTTCCAGAAATTGTTCAGCGCGATATTGCGTGTCAGCACATAGTAGTTAGACGCTTCCGGTTCAAAGGCCAGAACCTTCACACCGGGCCGCGTCGCGGCATACAGGCTGTATGCGCCGACATTCGCACCGACATCCCACAGCACGTCGCCGGGCTGAAAGCTTTCGATCCAGGGCGGCACTTCCGGCTGTTTCGTGAACAGCGAAATGCCGCGGAACGCGGGCTTGTATCCAGGAGAGAAGAACTTGATCTCCGACCCGTTCGGCGCGGTCGCGACATAGGCGTAATGCATCTGTTCCAGAATGGTGGAAACGGCAATCGCCTCACGCCGTTTTCCCAACGGGGCGAAGGGCAGACGGATCGCAACGTTGACCGCGCGGCCAAGGGCCGCCAGCATCCGCCACTTCAATGGTTTTTCGCGCATACCTGACTAGACTTCCTGTGTTGGAGAATGGCGGGGCCGGTTACATGCCCGGCTTGCGGTTGACCTCGGGAAAATCCTTGAACAGCCAACCCTGGGACCGGCGGTGGAAGGATTCGATGGCCCGGGTCGAAAAGGAATTGGCCACTTCGACCGGATAACGATAGTTGAAGATGAAGACGCGCCGGTTCACGCCCGGGTCGCATTCGATCGGCGGCACCGCGTGCCAGGAGTTCCCCGTCTTTGCAAACATGACCAGACGGTTGGCGCGCGCCTCGCTTTTCAGGACGACATCGAGTTCTTCGAACGGCAGCTTGAAATTAGCCCAGTTGATATTGTGCCTGGCCCGCTTCGCCGTCATGAACAGGGTCGAACCGTCGAACTCGTCTTTCCAGCCCGGTTCGGGGAAGTGCCAGACGAAGGTCGCCATCTTCGCGACCTTGTCCGTATGCGGATTCAGATATTCGCCCGGCACCATGCAGGACCATTCGTATGTCAGCTGCACCGACCGGTCGATCAGCGGAACCTTCACACCGTCCAGCCGCCATTTCCGGAACGCCCCCAGCAGGCGATGCCGGACCAGATGCGGACGCAACAGCGCTTCCAGGTCGCCGACGAAGAGTTCCGACCCAAGAATGTCGATCACGGCCTTCCAGGTCGGCTTGTCCGCAAAGAACGCGTCCTTGCTGCCGTCGTCGTCCAGCTGACGGTTGTTCACCAGCCGCTTGCCGTTTTCGATCTTGGCCCGCATTTCGTCAGGTCTTGGGAATTCTTCGACAAGCCGCGCATAAAGTTCGGGCCCTACGAAATCATCCAGGACGAAGAACGGAAAATGTTCGGTCTGGACCTCGGGCTTTTTGGGCCGCAGCAACAGGTCTTCAGGGGATACGGTTACATCGGTGGTCATGTCGCAAATCCTGTTTCGGATGGGCGGAGTTCGGTTCAGGACGCAGCCTGTTCGGCATAACGGTCGATCCAGGCGCGGTTCAGGCGGCAGTCGGTCGCCATGGCGATCGGCGACCAGTCCGGGAACAGCCGTGCCAGGTCCGCCTGCCGGTTCGTCTCCGGCGCGCCTGATTCCAGGTCTTCCAGAAACGCGGTCACGGCCGCCAGAATTTCGTCTTCCTGAAGCGGGATCTGGTCGCACTGGGCAATTTCGGCAATCAGGTCATCGTCATTGCCGAACAGTTCGGGAAAATCGTGCGGGACCGTGTTACAGCTGATCAGCGGCCCCTGACGCAGCGTGCGTTCGGCATCCCAGCGGCGGCCGTCGCCCCCCCGTATGCCGCGATAATAGACCTGTGCGCCATTGACGCCCCAGCCCACCGGCCAGGCATTCACGATCAGCGCCGGGATGCCGTTTGATGCCGCCAACTGCGGTGCAACCGG
The DNA here is from genome assembly GCA_040217575.1 of Alphaproteobacteria bacterium. Lineage (GTDB taxonomy): Bacteria > Pseudomonadota > Alphaproteobacteria > UBA8366 > Aestuariispiraceae > Pacificispira. Next base: position 454,054 of record JAVJPW010000007.1, read on the forward strand.
CCAGTCGCCGACGAAAATATCCGAATGACAGCCACAGAAAAGCCGGAACACATTCTTGTCCACGCCCAGCCGTTCCGGGTCGACCACCATGCCATCGAACGTATCCATGAATCGGCTGTGAAATCCCCGGTCCCCCTGGATCATTACCTGATAGCCGGCGTCCACCAGCTTGCGGATCGCGGGGATATAGAATTCGACAGGCGATCCGTCGCGGTGGGTCTTGTCCGACTGGCCCCCGTATCGGGTGTGAAAACCGCACAGCTTCGCCGGTCGGCCGCCGCGCGCGGCGGCAAGCGCATCCAGCATGCCCGTCTTCAGGTCGTCCGGCAGCGCCATCGGCGCGACATCCTGTCGGGCCCGCAGCGTGTTCCATGCCCCGTACATGTGCAGTTCGTTCAGCACATGGAATTCGCCAACCGCATAGGCGGAATTGATTTTGCCATAGGCCCTGTACGGGGCCGGACGTTCACCACCCGGCATTTCACGCACCCGTGGCAGGACCTTTTCCGTCGCTTCGGACACAGGCAGGCGGCGCCACAACATGAACGCGTTCAAAACCTCTGCGTCGGGTTTGCCGTGTTTCTTGACCCATGCGTCCGTCAGGGCATGGCTCATCGGGTCGTGCCAGTCGTCCGGCGGCAGTTCCAACTGGCGGCCCAGCACCTGAAGGTCCCAGCGCCGGCGGGGTACGGCGATCACGGTCGCGTCCGGAACGGCAATGCCCAACAACGGATTCTGACCGACCGGTTCCAGGTGATAGATGAAAACGATCTTCTTTCCCGCGAACAGGCGGCGCGTGTCATCCAGGGATGCGTAAAGGGTACCGAACGCGCGCGGGGAACTCATCACCACGACGACATCGGCTTCCGCCAGTGCGGCCCGGTTGCGTTCCAGATACCCGTTCCAGCGGCGCTTCATTATGAACAGCGCCGTGTGGGCGGCCAGTTTAAACAGACTGCTTAACATGTGGCGAGGCCTTTCAGGGGCGGGTCATCGGCCAGTGCCGACGCACCGCCATCTTCGTCGCGCCGCAGGTCGGACGCCGCGAACGCCTTTTTATACCAGGCACAACGCGCCAGCATTTCCGAATGGGTTCCTGCATCCACCGCGCGGCCGTCCTGCATGACCACAATCCGGTCGGCATCAACAATGCTGGCGAACCGATGGGCAATCAGAATGGTCGTCGTGTTTGTTTCGGCCCGGATACGCTGCAGGACCTGGCGAAACGCCTGTTCCGATTCCGGGTCCAGGTTACTGGCGGGTTCGTCCAGAACCAGAATTGGCGCCCTGCGGGCAATCGCGCGGGCCAGGTCCAGCCGCTGTTTCTGACCGCCGGACAGGCCGACCCCGTCTTCGCCCAGCGGCGTGTCATATCCCTGCGGCAGTCCGGCAATGAAGTCATGCAGTCCCGCCAGCCGGGCAGCGTCTTCAATGTCACCCTGCGCCAATTCAGGATTGCCGAAGCGAATGTGCGCGGCGATCGTGCCCGCCAGCAACCGCGGTGTCTGCGGGACGAAGGCGATCATGTCACGCAGGCGGTCCATGTCGATGTCCCGTATGTCACGCCCGTCGATCAGAATCCGTCCGTCTTCGGGCGTGCGCAATTTTGGGATCAGGTCGACCAGGGTCGACTTTCCCGCGCCGGACGGGCCGACAATGGCGCTGAATCGCGCGGCGGGAAATTCCGCCGTCAGACCGTTCAGCGCGGCGTTGCGGGTACCGTCCTGCTGATATCGATAGGTGACATTCTCAAAACGTACACCTTCACCGATCCGGTCGGGCATCGCCTCCAACCCGTCGCGGATCTCGACCGCGTCCCGCGCGGTTTCAAACCGTTCGACAACAAAGCGCATGCTGCCAACACCGGCCAGGAAGACCTGCGCCGCCTTTGCGATTTCCTGAATGACCGGGATCAGCCGGACGATCACCAGAATAATGACGATGACCAGTTCGAAAGGCAGGCCGAGGACGCTAACCCCACCATAGAACAGCGCCGCCAGCAGAAGTGCGCCGGTCGGTTCAACCACCAGCGGGATTGTCGCCTGCATGCGCGCCAGTGCCAGCGTCGAATGCCGCGCCTGTTCGATTGCCTGACCGACGGAAGCTTCCGCCTCCGCTTCGGCGCGGGAAAGCTTCAACAGGCGTACCGCCCGCAACCGTTCCAGCAACAGGTCCGAAAAGCTTCGGTTGGCGGCGGCCAGCGATTCACTTTCGAACCGTGTACGGCTCAATAGCCGACGCATGGCGGGCGCCAGACACAGTGTGCCGCCGAAGACCAGAAGGACGACCCAACCCGCCGCCAGCGCCATGCCGACCAGATAGATGCCGGTCAGGATCAGGTTCCCCGCCGCACTGATCAGGGCAAAGGCGACGGCAACCGCGCGCTGTGTTTCCTGTGCCAGATCGTTGACGATGGCGCCGGTCGAATGCCGGTCATGATAGTCCATGCGCGCGGCAAAGCATGCCGCCACGCCTTCGCGCCGCAGGGATGCGACCATGGTCTGCTGTGCGGCGACAAGATAGACCCGATGCACATAGACCAGGATCTGACGCACAATCACCATGGCAACGATAGCAACCAGCAAGGCTTCGACGGTCATCGGCAGGCCCAGCCAATCGAAGACGCGCGAAGTCGCGTTCCAGACTGTGGACCGGTCTTCATCCGCCGCCACGCCATCCGCCATTTCGAAAACCGGCACCAGCATGGCCACACCGAATCCTTCGGCCAGAGTCGCCACCGCCTTCAGGCCCAGCACCGTCAGGGCCGTGCCTGTTGTCAGCCTGCCTTCGCGGCAAAGGCGTTTGGTCAGTTGAACAATACCGGTCATGATTTCAAACGGTGAGGGCCGTGTCGTGTTCGAATGAAACAGGGGTGCCGGTTTCGACCGACAGGGCGATCGCGTCCAGCACCTGCATTACCGTTATGGCCTGTCCAAATTCCGGGTCTTTGGTGCGGCCATCGCGAATCAGCCCGGCAAACCGGGCCAGGGATGCGGCCAGCGGCATCTGCGGTTCGACGGGCAATGGTTCTGCCATACCGTCTTTCAAGACCTGTACCGCCTTGTCATTCGCCATGTCGTCATAGACGAAGGCACCGTCCTGCGTTTCCGCGCGAAACGACCGCTGCTTTTCGTCCATCAGGTTCCCGACACTCATCACCGCAGTGCAATCCCGAAAGGTCAGTTCCGCTTCGATCACTTCTGACCGGCCATCGTCGCCCCCGCGGGTGCGGGTGGCATGAACTCGTCGCGGCGGTTCGCCCGTGACGGCAAGCGCCATCGACACATCATGCGGGCCATAGTCCAGAAGCGCGCGATAGTCAGACCGGAAAGGACCGTTGTTGCCACCGGCCGAAGTAATCCGGCGCGCGCCGCCGGCCTTTTTCACGCCGTCATGGATGGCACGAAACGCCGGTGCGTAAAGGTGCAGATGCCCGGCGGTCAGAAGCGTCCCCGCCTTTTCCGCCGACCGGGCCAGTGCGCCCGCCGCCCGCCCGTTCAGGGCAATCGGCTTCTCCAGATAGGTCGGCAGGCCCTTTGCAATGCAGGCCCCTGCAATTTCAACCCGAACCGACGGCGGCGTTGCAATCACAACGCCCTGAATGTGCCCATTGGCCAGAAGGTCATGCCAATCGGCGACGACCGGCGTGCCGCGCGGCACGTGGTCCCCGGCATCCGGCGACCGGCTGGCAACCCCCGCCAGGACACACCCCGGCAAATCCGCAATGGTCGCGGCAATCCGGCGGCCCCAGCCACCCAGCCCGATCAGTCCAAGGCGGATCGGGTCGGTCATATCAGTCCAGTTCGACGCCTTCGAACGTGGCTTGCGTGAATTCGAAGAACCGTTTCAGGCCGACCTCGATCGACACTTCCGGCGCATAACCCAGGTCTTCGCGCGCCTTGGTGATGTCCGGGCAACGCCGCTGCGGTTCGTCCGCGGGATAGCTTTCCGGGTAATCCTGACGCAGGCGTTCGAACGAAAGACCGGTGACCTCTGCGATCAGGTCCGCAAGCTCGCTGACAGAAATTTCCGGGTTCGGATTGCCGATATTGTATGGCTGGCCCTTCTTGCCCTTTGCCAGGGCCAGCATGAAGCCCACCATCGCGTCCGCCAGATAGCAATAGGTTCGCGTCTGCTTGCCGGACGCATAGATCGGAAGCGGCCGGCCGGCCTTGATGGCGCTGGCAAAGTTCGGAAGCACCCGATAGTCGGTTTCCCGCATGCCCGGCCCATAGACATTGAAGGGGCGGACAATCGTCGTGTGCGTGTCGAAATATTCGCTGTAGATGTAGCACATCGTCTCGCCAAGGCGCTTCGATTCGTCGTAACAGGCGCGCGGCCCGATACAGGCGACATTGCCTTTGTAATCTTCACGTGTCGGCAGGTGATCCTCGGTTGGGTCGCCATAGATTTCGCTGGAACTGAAGAACAGAACCCGCGCGCCGTCGCGTTTGCCCAACTCCAGGATGTTCTTGGTGCCAAGTGTCGCGACCTCAATCGTCTCTACCGGGAAGCGGCGGTAATAGAACGGGCTGGCGACACCGGCACAGTGGATGATGTAGTCCAGCTTTTCGTCGATCTGAATCGGGTTGCGAATGTCGTGATGCATGAAGACGTCTTCATCATCGCCGCCGCCCGTCTTTGTCGTGCTGGTGATCAGGCTGTCCACCACCAGAACCTTGCACGGCGCGGAAAGGACCCGTTCGTTCAGAATGTCGAACACCGCGCGGAAATTCCGGCCAAGGAACCCCAGACCGCCGATGATCAGAACCGTTTTGCCGGCAAAATCCTGCGCGACCGGCGAAATGCGGCGAACGATGGATTCCGTATCTTCTTGAATAATGGACTGCATACTACCTTTTCCGTTTGATTATGCCGCGACCGGGAACCGGCCGGCGGGAACACACGACCCGCGTCAGCTTTCGCGAATCTGAAGGGTGGGAAGCGGCACGATGAACCGGCCGCCGGTCGCCAGATAATCCTGGCTTTTCTGAATGATTGGGTCGGCGAAGTTCCAGGCCAGCAGGACCAGATAGTCCGGTGGATCGGTCTTCAGCACGTCCGATGCCACAACCGGAATGCCAAGACCCGGCGTGAACAGATTCTGTTTCAGCGGGCTATCGTCGATCACATATCTGATGACCCGTTCGTCCAGGCCGAACTGATGCATCAGCGTCGTCGCCTTTGCCGGCGCGCCATAGGCGGCGACGGTTTTCCCCGCCGAGACCAGCCCGTTCAGAAGGGCGGACAGTTCCGTCCCCGTCCGGTCGATGCGCGCCTGAAACTTCCGGAAGGTTGCCGCATCGTCCAGACCCATCGCCTGTTCGGCCACTTCCGCCGCCACGACGGCGTCACTGGCCGGTTGATCGCCCAGTCTGGCATAACCGCGAAGTGACCCGCCATGACTGTCGACCCGTTCTATGTCCACCAGGGTCATACCATGCCGCGCGAAGAATTTCCGCAAAGGCCCGACCCGGTGATAATCCAGATGTTCGTGATAGATCGTGTCGAACAGCGTGCCTTCGACAACGCTGACCAGATAGGACACTTCGAACACAAACAGCCCGCTGTCGCCCAACACCTCCCGCACGCCGGCGACCACGCCCGCCAGGTCGTCGATATGGGCAAAGACATTGTTGGCGGACACCAGACTGGCGGGACCATGTTCCGCCTTGATCGACTTCGCCAGGTCCGAATCGAAAAACGCGCACCGCGTCGGAATACCGGATTCGGTTGCGGCCTCCGCGATTTTTTCCGCTGGATCGATGCCCAAAACACGGCACCCCATGTCCGCAAACTGCCGAAGGAACGTGCCGTCGTTCGACCCGATATCGACCACCAGATCATCGCCCCCCAGCCCAAGCCGGTCCGACACAGATTCCGCATACCGCTTGAAATGCGCGACGAAACTGGGCGACGTCCCGGAAACATAGACATAGTCGCGGAACAACACTTCGGGGTCGATCACATCGACCAGCTGCAGATGCCCGCATTTCGCACAATGACGCAGCGTCAGCGGATAGCGTACCTGGCCACAGGCCGCCGACCGGGTCGCCTGGAAGGCGTTTGCCGGGGGCGTCGGCGCCAGTGACAGCGCTTCGTTCAGGTCGGCGCTGCCGCACAGACGGCATTCGGTTCGGATTTGGTGTTCGCTCATGGCCGCGGGCCGCAGATCGTGCGGGTTCAGTCGTCTTCTTCCAGAACCGCGGGGGAGAAACCGTCCTTGGCCGGAATCAGTTCAATCCGGACCAGGTCGCTTTCATAATCTTCCTGATCGCGCGGACGGCCGGCAAAATTGATGAAGGCGGAATCTTCCAGAAACTCCATCGCATGGTCTTCCATGGGCGGGGTATAGACGGCCTGACCGGCGGTCACCAGCATCCAGGTCGGATCCGCGGTGCTGCCGGTTTCGCGCATGTAATAGCGCATGGACCCATAGACCATGTAGCAGTAGTGCCAGTCCTTCTTGTGATAGTGGTTCGCGCGCACCGCCCCCTTTTTGCAGGTGATCAGCTGGGCGCTTTCAAACCCGCCGGATACCAGCGGCTGAATGGCGCCGCGGGCGTCCTTGAAGGCCTTGTCCATGGCGATGATCGGGCCGGTGGTCCGGCGGGGACGGTTTTCGGACATATCGTCTATCCTTTGCTTTGGCTACTGGATGTCGGAAGGGTGAACGCCGTTCAGCCCTGTGCCTGCTGTCTGGCGGCGACAAGATCCGCAAACACGACGTCCAGCCGGGTCTTGACCACGGCGCGGCGTTCGACGGCCTTGCGGCCCAGGCGTTCGGTCTTCACAAGGTAGGCCTTGTCGATGTCTTCGATGTCGTTCTTGCAAACAGCGTGACGGCGCATATCCCAAATGCCGATGCGCCGGTTGACCTGGACCAGTTCGCAATACAGGTCGACGAACTCCGTCAACAGGTCGTGAATTTTCGGATCGGCGGGCGTGCTCATCGGAATGTCCGCCCCTCGGCGACATATTTGTACTCTCCCAGATCGAACGCCTCGCCCATGCACTGGACCGTGTCTTCCTTCAGGACGTCGATCATTTCGTGCTGACCCTTCGCCTTTTCCTCGAACTCGGCCCGGGTCGCCGCATCCAGGTCGTCATGTTCCAGGGCGTTTTCGAAAAAACTCAGCTTGATGTTTTCAATTGCCAGACGGTCCAGCAGAGAGGACAGCGCGTTATAATTCGGAACCTTGGGGCTCATCGTGGTTTCTTCCTTGTGACAGGTTCAGGCGTTTGCCGGGGTTCGTGCCGCCGGACAGTCCCCGCCCGTCCTGATCGAAGCCAATGCGGTATCGAACATTTGCGGACAAGGCGCGATGGGCGGCCGGGTGTCGATTTTTTCGATGTTGTGGAGTCTGAGAGACGTCGGCCAAACCGGCAATCGCGGTCAACCAACGCTACCGCAGCCCCGGACACTTGATCGGTGTGTCCACGGCCGCTGGAATCTGCCTTTTTAAGTATCCGCGCAGGCCTTTCCTGTCAAGGCGTACAAGGCCGTTCGGGGCAATGCGTGACAGGCATTTTGTTAGGCACTAAACTCCTCAATTCCAGCGCGGCAAACCATGAACGGTCGGTGCTTCCAGGCACTGCAAAGTAAGGGCCGAACACGCGTGCAGTCCCTTCCCAAGCTTTTTGATCAGGCGACCGGCCCGCGTTGGCTCATAATCCTGTTTTTGGTGGCCTTCGCGGTCCGCGCGGTCAACCTGATGGCATTTCCCGATGGAACCGACTGGTACCTTGTTCCGGACAGCGCCATCTATCTGGAACTGCGCGATAACCTTCTGGAAACCGGGCACTATGTCCGCCAGGACGGGGCTGGCGGCTACGCGCCGGAAATCGAACGGGTACCGGGATATCCGCTGTTTCTGGCGGGCCTTCATACGCTTGGGCTGGAAAGCCCGGCCGCGATCGTTTGGGTTCAGGCGGCGGTCGACGCGGCGACAGTGGTCCTGATCGCGCTTCTGGGGTCTGTCGCCGCACCGCAGATCGGCGCCATGGCCGGTCTTCTGGCGGCATTCTGGCCGAATATGGCGATCACCGGGACGCTGGTCCTAAATGACACGCTTTACCTGTTTCTGCTGACGGCGTCGCTTCTTTGTTTTGCCCACTATCTGCGGGCGCCGGGGCTTCGGTTGGCGGTTGTGGGCGGCCTGCTTTTCGGACTGTCGCTTATGGTGCGGCCGGTCTTTCAGTTCCTGCCGCCGATCCTGGCGATCGTGGCATTTGCCGCCGCGTACAGGGCGGGGAACCGGGTTCTGATGTCAGGGGGAATGGCGGCGGCACTTTTGGTCGCCTGTCTGCTGCCGCCGGCGCCCATCATGCACCGGAATCTGACGCAGTTCGACACAGTGAGCCTGACGGCGCAGGGCGGCACGCATCTTCTGGGGTGGGTTCTGCCGCTGGTGCGCTGGCACAGCCAGGGCACGCCCTATGACGACGCCTTCCTTGAGGTCCGTGCCGGGTACGACCGGTATCTGGAAGAACGGAACATCGACCCGGCCACGCTTGGAAGCTTTGCCGCCAGCCAGCTGAAATCCAGCTATGTACTGCAGGAACTCGGGAGTGAACCACCATTGGACATTGCCGAGGCCTGGATCAAGGGCGCCATGCTGAACATGATGGCTCCGGCGGTTTCCGCCGACCCGCGTCTGCGCGCCGCCCGGACCGGAAGTCTTTTGGATGATGACGGGGCGGGATGGACCGGGCGCCTCATCCGGTGGGCGAATACCACATCGCCGCTGGCGACCGCGATCCTGCTGCTGGGACTGGCCGGCAGTGCATTGGTCAGCCTGCTTCAGCTGGCCGGACTGGTCACACTGTGGTCGCGGGCGCGATGGGGCGTGGTATTCGGGGTTCTGCTGGCGGCCTATATCCTGGCGATCATGGGGCCGGTTGTCGGGGCGAAATACCGGCTTCCGTTCGTGATGGTCGAAATCCTGTTCACCGCCGCCGGAATAACGGCCGTCCTGGACAGGTTCCGGAAAAAGGCCGCAACCGCATGACGCATTCGCCCGACCGGATCGACCGTTATCTTGCGCTGGCGAAAAGCCGACCCGACGCGTTCGCCAACACGGACCCGGACGGAATTATCATACTGGATGACCGGGACGCGATCCTGTCGGCGGAACGGACGATCAAGGAACGATACCGCGCAAAGGGGCACCCCGAAGACTGGGCCGAATGCGCCATCTATTACGAAGATCCGTGGATGTACCTGGTCCGCGACGTCGTCCGCTTTCCGGACGACAGCACCGGTACATACCATCATATTGTTTTGAAGGGGGGCCCGGACGGCGTCGTGGTGCTGCCGTTGCTGGACGGAAAGGCCGTCCTGATCCGGCATTTTCGCAACGGCGCGCGGTCCTGGTCATGGGAGATTCCGCGCGGTGGCCCCAGGGCCGTCGACCCGATCGAAAATGCGAAAGATGAACTGGTGGAGGAGATCGGCGCCGAGATCACGGACATTCGGCGGCTGGGCCAGTTGCGCAACAACAACGGCATGATCACCGAAGTGATGCACATTTATGTCGCGACACTAAGCGCGATAGGGCACGGTAATTTGGGGGAGGGAATCGGCAGGATCGAACTGGTGACGCCGGACAGGCTCGGCGCGATGATCCGGGACGGGGAAATCGACGACAGTCACACCGTCCACGCCTATACACTGGCGCGACTGAACGGAATTTTCTAACCGGCCATCCGGCCGGCCATCAGGTTCCCGCGTTCCGCCTGCCAGCGGTCGAAAAGGTCGTTCGCCGCCGTGCGGTCCTGACCGTCGGCCAGAAGGTCGTGCGCTTCCAGCCGGTCCGACTGCAAATCATACATCCGGTTCAGCGACGGCGTTTCGCCGCGCACCGACAGATAAAGCTGATGGCGGGAATCCCGGACGGAGAAATTCAGGTCGTCCCTTGCAAGGTCGCAATATCCGCGCCCCGCATTTTCGGAAATCACAATGTCGCGCCCCGGCCCGGCCAGCATAGTTTTCCCCATCATGCCGGACGGCACCTCAACCCCCGCCGCCGACAACAGCGTCACCGGAATGTCGCGACTGTCGAACAGGCCGTCCTGGGACAGTGGCACCGCGACACCCGAAAGACAAAAGGGCGTATCCAGGTCCGTGGTGCGGAACCTGTCCTTCAGGTCGGGCACGGCATACCCGTCCCAACCCTTCATCGTCGCGCCGTGATCGCCCGAGAACGCGAAGATCAGTTCGCCCCTTGCGATGTCTGCCGCAAGTTCGTCGGCAAGCGGCGCAAAAAGCCGGTCTATGGCCGTCAGCCCCGCCAGATAAAGACCGCATGCAAGGTCGGGAACCTTCGGCAGGGTGCGCATGTAATGGTGTGCCAGTTTCAGCCGTGCGGCCGCGGCGCGCGGGCTGCGCCAGAACTGGTCCATCAGCGGCCAGAAACTGTGCGCATCCATCAGATGCAGCATTGCGAAAAACGGTTTGCCGTCCTTCCGCAGAAGGCGCCGGACCGGTGCCGCGATTTCTTCGGACGTCGGTTCATACGCATCGATCATCTTGACGCGCACGCCTTCCGGCGCCAGCGCCGTCAGCATCCGGCGCCCGATCTTGTTCGCAAGCCGCGCGGCATATTCCCAGATACGCCGCGATGACCCCAGGGATGCATAACTGAAAGCCTCAGGCACGGCGGCGATGCGGGCCAGCGTTCTGACCGGGTCGGTCTCCAGTGCCGCCAGTTCCCGGCGCACCCTGTCGGTCAAATTCCCGGCATATCGGCGCAGGCGCGGCAGTTCGGCCGGAATGCGCGTGCGGTCGGATCCGATCCGGGCCAGATTCCGAAGCACTGCCCGATAGTCTGCGACCACACCATCCGCCTCATCCCTGCCCGCACCATGCCCTTCGGCGCGCATCCGCGGCAGGATTGCGTATTCCAGGTCTTGCATCAGCGCACGCCGCCGGTTGCAGGCGATGACGGGTTCGTCAAAGCCCCGGTCGAATTCCAGCACCCGGTCATACAGGATGCATGTACTCAAAAGCCGCGTCTGATATCCGGCATCGCGGAACGCTTCCGCCATTGTCGTGCCGCGCCCCCGGCATCCCCAGTTTGTCCCCCCGTGATCCAGCGGATAAGTGCCCGTCAGGATCGACGGCACCACAAACTGTGTATTGGACGCATTGGATATGACCCGGCGATACCCGCCCAGATCCAGAAAACGCGAAAGTGTCGGTGCTACCGTCTGGAAAAGGTCGCGGTCGGCAACCAGGTCAAACCGAAGGGCATCGACGACCAGATAAATAACGCTTGGGTTTTGGCTCATAGCCCAAAGGACGTGAGCGACGGCGGCCGTTCAATACACCCGGCATCACAAAGCCGGTCGATGATCTCTTCGGCGATCGCCGGGGTGCTTCTACCCCGGTCGACATCGACGGTCAGGTCCGGCGCCGCCGGTTCGTGCCAGGGAATGTCCAGCCCCACGACGTCCGGCATACGCCCGGCCCGCGCGGCTTCGTACAGCCCCTTGTTGTCACGGGCTTCCACCGTGTCCAGAGACGCCTTCAGATAGATTTCGAAATAGTTCGGGATCGTCTCCCGGTTCCATTTCAGAAGGTCTGGATTGTTGTACAGAACCGCAACGATCACCGTCAGCCCCTGACGCGCCAGCACGTTCGACATGCCTTGAAGGCGGTGAACCTGCCGGATGCGGTCCGCTTCGCGGTGGGTCAGGTCATTGCCGAACGCCTGCCGCACCACGTCGCCATCCAACAGGACAAGCTGCGGCAGGCCGGGCTTCAGCCGTTCATACAGGTTCGAACATAATGTTGTCTTGCCCGCACCGCTTAGACCGGTAACCCAGATAACGGACCCGAAATGACTTTCTGGAACCAACTGCACCGTTAGACACCTGTACCCAAAAATGCACGAAGCGCGGACCCGGCGATCCGCCCCGCCGCCGCACCGTCAATCGGCCGGACATTGTTTGCCGCCCGCGCGGGCGTGATCAGCGCATCGCCGAACTCGTCCGCGCCGTCAATACCGACACGATCCTTCAGTTCGTCCGCGACACCGAGTTCGGCCATGAACCTTTCGACACGGACCGCCAGTTCCGGCAGTCCGCATTCGAACCCGCGCGCGATGGGCGAAAGACGGGCTGCATCCGTTTCCCCGTTATAGCGAATGACTTCCGGCAGCGTGAAGCTGCAGGCAATGCCATGGGGAATGCCGTACCGCGCCGTGAACGGATAGCTGATTGAATGTGCTACGGCGGATTGGGTCGTTCCCATCGCCTGTCCCGCCAGAACGGCGGCGCATTGCATGCCTTCACGTGCCAGAAGATCGTCCGGCCGTTCCAGAACCACGGGCAGATGGTTGCGGATCATGCGGATTGCCTGTTCGGCCATCGCATCCGTCACGACCGTATGGCGGCGGTTCCAAACCGCTTCCATGGCGTGGCTCATTGCATCCAGCCCGGTCGCCAGGGTCACCGACCGCGGCATCGTCAGACACAGGGAAGGGTCCAGCACCGCATGGGTCGGGTACAGGCCATGACCCGTCACCGAATATTTCGTACCGTCTTCGCCCCAGATGGTGCCCCAGCGTGTGACTTCCGAACCCGTGCCCGACGTGGTCGGCACGGCGATCATCGCCAGATACGCCGCGTCGCCGACATTCGGCAGCGGCGTGGCATTCTTCAGATGGTCCTTGAACGCATCATCGCTGGACCCCAGGGCCAGATGCGCGATCATCCCCTTCGCCGCGTCCAGGACACTGCCGCCGCCCAGCGCCACGATCAGGTCGCCATCGCGGATATGGGCCGCCCCGGAACAAACAGCACCGATCGTCGGGTTTTCCGGCACGTCATCGATCAATGCACGCGGTGCGCCGCACCGTTCGGCCAGGGTTGCAACCGCGCCGCGCCGGCCCCATCCAGCACTGGTGATCAGAACATAGTCCCGCCCGTCGATCAGCGATGCCAGAGCCTCGTCAAACGGATGCCCTTCGATACAGGCCACCGGACAATGAAAGGGATGCGTCAGAACCATCGTTTGGTTTCTTTGATCACGCGGCCACGGCCTGCTTCGGCATAGCGGGCATATTCATCCAGCGTCGTGTCGTCCAGACGACCCGGCACGCGGACCAGAAAAAACCGCGCCGGCGTGACCGACCCTTCCGGCAGAAGGAATCGGTGCGGCACCATCGGGCACACGCATGCGGAATCGCCCGGTGCCAGAACCGTGTCCCGACCGTCGGCCCAGATCATCCGCATCGGGCTGTCGCCGTAATTGAAGATATATTCGAACAGCCCGTGGGACATGTCACCGGCGCTGCCCGGGTCGTCGGACGACACCGCTTCGGCATGGAACCCTTTCAGGCCCGGCTGATGACGGGTCCGGGCAAGCGGCTTCAAACGCACGGTCGGTGCGTTCCCGTCCGGCCAACCGCGCCAATCCGCACCATCCGCACGGGCAAGGACGACTTCCTCCTCCTCGTGCAGGGTCTCCGTGGAAAGGTCCTGCGGGCGGATCGCCAGGATGTCGGCCATCGCCTTCAGCTCTTCCGCGTTCGGCGCGTCACCGTCGGACAGGGCCCTTGCGCGCGCCTCCGGTACACCGGCCCCCGCCAGCGCGTCGGCGAACCGCGCGGGCGTCAGACTTTCATTGGCAAGATGACGGTTCAGGCGCGTCCGGAATACCTGACCCCCGTCACGCAGGTTCCCGGCCAGCGCCTCCGCGCCTTCCGGCGCCAAAACGGAAAAATCGTCCAGTGCCCGGCGGACCGCCCCGGCGAACGTCACGGCGATGATCAGACCCGGATTGTCCGGATCGCGGCTGGTGAAACTGTGGGGCACAAAGGGCGTGATGTAATTCGAATCGCCCGTCGTCATTTCCGCGCACTGTTTCCGGCCCCCCACTTCCCAATAGAAATTCACATCGCCGATGAAAAAGGTCAGCTGATGCAGCAGGTGTCCGTTGTTATAGGCGACGTCGGGGTTTTCCGCGTCGGCGTTGTCGACCACGCGGATGGGCTGAATCCATTCCGGTTTGAACGGCCCAAGGCGGCTCATTGCCGTGTCGCGGTATTCGTAATAGTCGGTCAAACCGCCGTCGCGGTCTTTGCGCTGAAAGATCCGCGCACCGGCCTTGCTTTCCGCGGCGCGCATGATGCGTACGCCCTGGTCCGTATCGTCCGCTTCCACCCACAGGTCGGAAAGCCGCACCGGATAGGCGTCCGCCATCCGCTGGATCACATTCCGGCAATCTTCGACCGACGCGCCCCCGGAGACGACATCGCGAATGAAATCTCGCGAAAAACCGAGTTCATCGGCCAGCGCGTCCGGCGTGCGTTTCAGGTCGTTTGCCTCGCTCAGGATCCGGGCGCCCAACGCATTGCGAAGGGACTTGTCGCTCACTTCGTTCATGGGTCAGATCGCTCCCGCCACTGCCTTCCAGTCCGTCAGGGTCGTCAACCGCTGCCGGTCGGCGATGTCCAACAGCCGGTCATAATCCTGTTGCGTATCCAGTTCCGCCCAGCCGCGTTCGATGGTTACGGCATCGACCGCAGCCCCGCCATCAACCAGATGCTGCACCATATCGGTAATGTACGCTTTGCGCCATTCCCTGGCAGCCTGAAACGGTGCCGTCGGGTCGGTTTCCCGGTCTATGGCCCCGAACGCGTCACGAAACCGTGCCGCACCTGTCGCGGTCATCGCCCACAGGCCCAGAAACTCCGCACAAAGAAGATGCCCTGCCTGTTCCGGGACCAGATGCTTTCCGATCCGCACGACCCGTTTTGTCCCGGGTTCCAGAAAGACATTCTCCGCCTCCTCGATCGGGTGCTGGCTGCGGTTCAGGTAATAGGGTGTCCAATCAGTGTCTGCCGCGATGCGGATATCCCCGGCTGCGTTGCCGAGCGCCCGGAAAATGTGCGGTTCCACCCAGATATCGGAATAGGAGACGATACAGTCCCGATCCAGATAGTCCCTGGCATACATCAGGGAATGCAGGATGTTGTTATTCTCGTAATCGTCATTGCGCACGGTGACGATGTCGGCGCGGTCGATCGCATCCGCGGCATGGCCGGTGACCATGACAATTTCGTCGCATCCCGCGCCGCGCAGCCCGTCGATTGTCCAGTCCAGAAGCGTCCGACCCGCAATGGGCAACAGACATTTCGGCTGGTCTTCGGTCAGGGGGCGCATGCGCATGCCGCGCCCCGCGGCAATGATGATCCCACGCATGACCTACCCCGCTTGCGTGACGAAGCGGCGAAAACGCGCGGCCACTTCCGGCGGCTTCACGGTGGGCCGGCCCAGCTTCGAAAGCGACCCCGGCGCAATCCGCACATGGATCAGATGCGGGCCGTCCATCCCGTCGATCCGGCCCAGTGCACGGCCAAGCGAACCCGCATCGTCCGCCAAAGCAGCAGTGCGGTAGCCGCAGGCGGATGCGACACCGGCAAAATCGACGCCGCGGGACACCGTCGCCTGTCCGCCCGTCGAATCATGCACGCCATTGTCCAGCAGGATGTGCACAAGACCCGCCGGCCCATACGCGCCGATGGTCGCCATATTGCCCAGTTTCATGAGCGCCGCGCCGTCCCCGTCCAAAACGATCGTGCGACGCCGCGCCACGCGGTTCAGCCCCAGGCCGACGGCAGAGGCACACCCCATGGACCCGACCAGATAGATCTGGTTTTCCCGATCCCCGATGGTGAACAACTCCCGCCCCGCCTTGCCGGTCGTCGCGATAATCGGGTCATCGGGGAACCGCGCATGCACCGTTTCCAGCACCTGATAGCGGGTGGCCGTGCGGTTGCCGGTGTAATCCTCCACCGCGCAGGCCGGCCGATCCGGCGTCTCCGACGGCACAAGGTCGACGTCGGCGACGGACCCTTTTTCCATCACAAGCGCGAAAGGCAGACCGGTCGCAACGAAATGCGCGATCGCCGCGTCCAACGCGGGGGCGATTTCCGCCTCTGTCTTCGGGAACGGCCGGTGCGCGATGCGCATCGTGCCCAGCATCGCATGGGTGATTTCTCCCATCAGCTCATGCTGCGGTTCGTCCTTCAGGCCCGGTTCGCCGCGCCAGGTGACGATCAGCAGCGCCGGCAGCCGAAACGGGAAGTTCAGCGACGTCAGCGGGTTCACCATGTTTCCCAACCCGGAATTCTGACACATCACCACTGGCAACCGGCCCGCCAGATAGGCACCGGCTGCGATGCCGACCGCTTCCCCCTCGCTCGCCGCGCCGACATAGTCGAATTCGGCGTCGTTGATCGTCGCATTGATGAACGGCGTCAGGAAAGAACAGGGCACGCCGGTATAGAAGCCGAACCCGCGCGCCGCCGCCGCGTCCAGAAAGCTTTTCGCTGAAATCGTCATGTTGCCGCCGGGGGTTCGATCAGGAAACCGGAAGGATCAGACGAAGTTGCGCGCCGCAGCCAGGTCGAAGGCATCGTCAACATCCAGCCACCCGCCGGAGATATAGACGACGCCGATTTCGATACCCTGTTCCCGCAGTCTGGCCAGCAGGTCCGGAATGCGCGCCTTTTCCAGGGAACCGTCCGCGCCCGCCCCTTCGATCGCCTGGCGAAGGGCGGCGGTACCGGCCTGGGAAAACCGGACAAGCCCGATCCATTCGCCCTTGTTTTCCGCATCGCCGGCCGCATCGCCCAACGCCGTCACGGTTGCCGGCGCATCCTCTTCATCCGTCAGGAAGTCGACCCCGTGCGGGCGTGACACGCCGACCAGGTCAACCTGCCGTCCGTCGCCATGGGTCGGATTTTTGCCATAGTCCGCATCGACCACCAGGGTCACATCATGTGGGCTGGCGTTCAGTTTTTCGACGACGCTAGGCGAAAACAGGATATCGCCATAGGCAACCGTCAACGCCCCGCTTTCCGGCAGGTCCGCCTGTGCCAGGCTGAAGGCTTCGCCCGTTTCCTCATACCGGTCATTGTCGACTGTTCGGATATCGGGGAAATCGATCGCGTCCTTCCTGTACCCACGCACGACGCATACATCGCGCACGCCGCCGTTGCGCATGGTATCGACCAGGCGACGCAGCAGCGGACGGCCGCGAATGTCCAGCATGCTTTTGGGTTGATCTTTCGTGAAATGCTCCAGTGCGCCGCCACGCGACGCCGCCAGGATCAGCCCCTGTCCATTGTCGACCGGTTTCGGCAGGTACCGGTCTTCAGCTTCCTTCAGTTCCTGGCTGTTCTGGATGGCAAACACGTCCTTTACCGACGGGATGTTGCCTTCCAGTGCGGCGACGCTTTCCGCTTCGAAAATATGGCGGGTCGTTTCCCGCATCGCACCAATGATGCTGCGCAGATTATGGTTCGCCCAGATCATCAGTGAGATTCCGGCATCCCGGAACGTCTGTGTGGGCGTCCCGGCATAAGTCGTGGGCACGATCACCAATGGGGACCGGCCGGCCCATTCCTTGGTGAAGGTCAGGATCTCATCCGCGACGGACTTCTTTGAATGGATCAGAATCGCGTCCGCACCGGCCTGGCGATAGGCCTCCGCGCGCTTCAGCGCCTCGGCCATTCCCCAGCCGGCGATCAGCGCTTCGACCCTGGCGATGATACAGAAATCGTCGTCCGACTGGCTATCCTTGCCGGCTTTGATCTTGCCGCTGAACTCTTCGATATCCGCCAGCGGCTGACCTTCACCGATGAACGAGTTCGTCTTCGGGAAAAGCTTGTCTTCGATCGCAACCCCACCGACTCCGCGCTGTTCCAGCTTGCGGACCAGACGGCGCATATTGTTGAAGTTGCCGAAACCTGTATCGCCGTCCATCAGAATCGGGACTGTTGTCGCGTCCGACATGAACTCAAGGACTTCCAGAACCTGTGTCCAGGATGCTTCGTTATTGTCGCGCACGCCAAGCGCGGCCGAAATGGAAAGCCCGGACCCCCAGATGCCCTTGAAACCCGCCTCTTCGACGATGCGCGCGGAAAGCCCGTTATGGGCTTCCATGATGAACTCCGTTTGTGGGGAGGACAAAAGTGCGCGCAATTGTGTGGTTTTGCGCAAACTTGCGGGATCGTGCAGATCGGTCATCGGATCACCCGTTCGGTCAGAAAGTGTTACTGTATGTTGGAAATATTGCGGTAATTCTGGCGGTCTTATTCCGCGGCCTGCGACTTTTCGACCTTGGCCTCTTCCGGCTTCATCGCATACAGCATGTCGTCGCGTTCCCGAAACCATTCGGCGGAATATTCGCAATCCTTGTAGGCGTCGAAATACGGTCCGCCGACCGTGTAATGCAGCAGCGCCGGGTCTTCCAGCGGTTCGCTGACACCGACCAGATGGTTCCAGCGGCGCGGCACCTCGCCGATCAGCTCGTCGCTCTCCAACCACTTGAACTGGTGCAGCTGAAGGCCGGTTGCCGTGTTCACATAGTCGGGCGTCAGCGCGGTGCATTTCGCACAGTTGAACATCATCACGCTGGACCAGTTCTTGTAGGCGTATTTCGTCTGTTTCTCGCCCAGGAACTTCGTCTCTTCCTTCGGCACGTGATTGTGCTTAACGCACATCAGCGCATAGTCGTCGTCGCGCAGGGCCCAAAGATTTGCGATGTCGTCCAACATCAGCATGTCGCAATCCATGAAAACCGCCCATCCCTGATATCCCGCAAGATAGGGCGTCAGGAAGCGCGAAAAGGAAAAATCCGTCGACTGCAGCGGGTCCCGTTCACGGTGGAACACGCCGGTCAACTGCGACAGCATGACGGGCGTGACGGAGACCGGCAGGCTGGACCGGACGTGAATCGAATGCGACAGCACGCTGAAGGATACCGTCTCGCGCGCGTCGTATCCGACGAAGACTCTTACCATGTCATTGCTTTGCATCTCGTAAACGTATCCCGGTTTCGTATGGTATTCGGACCGGCGGACCGGTCCATCTCTGGTGTGGCGTGGGTGCGGAGCCGACCTAGTACGGAAGGGCCGTCCAGCGGTCGTTCATCCCAATGGCTTCACCTGCGGCAAGTGCCGCCTCGACATCGGCGGACATGTCCAGATAGCGCCCGCCATTTGCTTCCAGACGGTCGATCGCCGCCTCTCCGGGCGCGCTCGTCCGCCACATTTCGACCATGTATTTCCGCAGTTTGAGCGACCGGAGGTACCGGTCGAACAGCGGATGTTCCTTTCCAAAGGATGCGAACATCGCCAGCCGGTCCTCGCCCACCGTTGCCTGCATGAATTCCGGCACGAAACGCTGGTTGCGTTCCGTCAGCGGTCGCTTCAGCGGCCCCTTCAGGAACCGGCCCATGCCGGCATGCGTCAGGCGCATGTTCCAGACGATCAGGTCCCCCGCGGCCGCAAAGACATAGCGGGTCTTGCCGTTCAACCAGCCGGACACCTCCTCGCGGAAAACCTCGTGCAGGCGCGATCTGGCCACCGACCGGTGCGATCCGGCGCGCACCATCAGCCCACCGCCCTGGCGCACATGGTCCTGCAGATAGACGCCGAAACGGATCAGCGGGTAATCCTCTTGCCAGTCCGGGGCGGCATAGTCGTGGCGGTCGGCATTGTCCTTGTGGAAGGTGCTGACCGCCGCCGTCTTCGGATAGCGCATGGCGGAACTGTCGCCGAAATAGACCGGCGTATCGCCCAGCAGCGTTCGCGCAACGCCCAGGACCCGGCCGTCATTGATGAAGGCTTCCGTTTCCGGACGCGACAGAAGGTCGACATCCAGCGCCGTCGCGTCATCGGTTTTCGGAACATGCCCGACCAGAAAATCCCGGAAGCCCCGCACCTCATCCGCATTGAAGACACCCGGAATACGAAGATACCCATCCCGCTCGAACTGTGCCTTGCTGATCGGAATTTCGGTCATGTTGATTGTCTTAGGTTTTGCCAAAAACTTTTTAAAAGTTGCTGGGATTTTGGTTAAACCCCGTCTTCCTTAAAAAGTAACACTGTCGAATAAAAAGAGGGGCCCATAATTAACCGAAAATCCGCCCCCAATTCTTCTGCCACGGAGCTCAGTTCTTCGGCGGCATATTTTCGAAAGAAATAATCTAGCTCAACACCGTTGTCCAAATTTTTGCGATGTATTCGTTCTAAAACAGGAGACTCGGCAATTTCTAAGACCAGAACCACAGCTCGACGCGCGACCTTGAATAATTCAGATATAGCATCTCGAAAACGTGGAATGTGAATTAGCACCCGAGAACACAATACCACGTCGAAGCTCCCCTCACCGTATTGCTCAGAAAGAGCATAGATATCAGCCTCTTCAAACTGCGCATTGGGTTCGTCAGAATGGACATAAGATGCCGCTCGGACAACATTTGGATCTATGTCAACCCCCGTATAGTAAAAATCTTTCTCAGAACGAAACGCATAACGTTTTAGATAATCAAAGACATAACCGCCGTAGCAACCAACATCCAATACAGTTACCGGGTTCGGTTCGCAATGGAGTGCCTGACTCCGAACAAGCTGCCTAAGATCACGAAGACTAGGCTGAATTTTAGCAATCCGGGAAGGGTCTTCAATCCATTCAAAAACATTTTCGCGTTGCGTGAGTTCGAATGACTGCCAAGGACGCTCCCCAGTTCCCTCCGACATGATCCGGTCAAAGTCTTTGTAGTATCGTGCTACAATATCCTTTTGGACTTGTCTTTCACCCAAAACTTCACCCAATAGTGCTTCGTCGAGCGAGCGTTCTACCGATGCCTTAATTGCTGCTTTATCGTTCATGAATCCTCCAAACCGATCTCTCTTGCCGCATTTCATCAACATTTTTATGCGGACTAAAGCTCGACTAACATTCGCCCCACAAATTGTGAGCTCTGCTTAAAGGCTTACCTTTGCATTAACAAGGTCTATCCCGACCGATAAACTTCCCTCTGAGGCAATGCCGATCACAGGCCACCTACTCAGTGAAGAACCCTTGCTTTCTCATACCTGAGATCAACCTCGCTCCGAATAGCCGTTCTCCGGCAATACTCCAATGCGTTTCATCTGCGTAAGTAAATTCACCATCAACAAAAAAGTCGGTTGAGAAGTCGAACCCAACCATTTCAATTTTTGAAATATAGCTCACACTGCTTCTGCGGGCATGAACTAGAGTGTCTATTGACTGATCGAGGGCGTTCAATGCGGTGGCCAGGGCGCTATTTTGCGTGTCCGATGACATATCGCGTAAGCGTCGCAAATCGAACGGGACACGTGGCTCTATTTGCGGCCCAACCCATACTGTCGACAATTCGGCGGCCAATTGATCCAAAAAATCTAGCGTCCTAATAACATTGTGTTCAGCAACTTCTGGGGCTTCCCTATCATTCAAAAAGTAGGATCCCTTTTCTGTAAACAGCACCTGGGCAATTCTGTCGGACCGATCCGTTAAAAACTCTTTGATTTGGTCAAACCCGCAATGCGGTAAACTTTCAGCGACCCGGCATCCTGGCTGAGCCAGCCCCACTAAAAAATCGCCATCAAAATTCAAATAAACGGCATTATACAAGTCCATCGCATGAGAATCCCCAAATACTATTGTCGCGACAGCACCACCCTCCGCACAACTAGAGAAGCGAGAAATTGTTTCATCCGTGAGCCCATCTGTCCAAAATCGACATGCTCCGTCATCCAACATTGCTTCAAATCCGTCACTAGCTCTGGCTCGACGGACCGCTTCGTAAACAGTACGATCAAGGTCACCAAGACCAGAAACATAGTGCCGCTCAAATCCAGATGAGGCATCACTAGCAACGCTAATGCTTCCAACTCCAAACATCGCTATTATTAGGAACCCGACCAAACGTTTCCTCGATACGATCGCAGATTTCCGAAACGGACATTCTATAAATTTGTAGGATATTACTGACAAAATCGCAGTGCCCACCAACACAATCGATGTTTCACATATAATCCCATTGTCGGGCATCTGAATGCGAAGATACGCAAACAGAGGTTGATGAATTAAGTAGGCACTGTAACTGGCTAACCCAATCAAAACTAACGGCCGAGAAGCCAACAAACGACCAATAAAGTTGTCGAATGGTGCTGCATATATCACAAGAATCGCACCTACTACTGGAACCAGTGTGATCCAACCTGGGTGTGCTGTTGCTTGGTCAAACACAACCACAGAAACACCAATGAAAGTAATACCAACAAGAACAATTGCGCTCATAAGAGCGCCACAACCAGTGTTACGAGGGACACGATGATCATAGCAGGCCAGTAGCGATCCAACACCTAACTCCCACCCTCGCATCGGGAAGTAGAAAAAAGCTATCGACGAATTTACCGAGGCAACATAAATGCACAGAATAAAACTAACTAATGTTGCTACGACCAAGCCAGAAACTAAGGTGGCGTAGCTTCTTCGATAAAGAAGCGCGACAAAAAAAGGAAAGACAGCATAAAATTGTGCTTCTACACCCAGGCTCCAAGTATGAAGAAGTGGAATCTGGTCAGCATTTTGCGTGAAATATCCGACAGTTTCATAAAAATAAAAATTTGACAGAAAGCTTATAGTGTAAATAGAACTCCAAGATAATCTTAGAAATTCTTCCGGTATCATTACCGGAAAGAAAATAACAATACAAAATAGAACTAGAACTATGAGTGCCGGGACTATTCGGCGAACACGAGACTCAAAAAAATGTGAGAAAGTAAACGTTCCATTTTCTATTTTTTGCAGAATTATCCGAGATATCAAATATCCACTAATCACAAAAAAAATATCAACTCCAACATAACCACCAGAAAACAAAGATATATTTCCGTGAAATAGTATCACCGGGATTACTGAGATTGCTCTCAAACCGTCAATATCGGGTCGGTGATCAAAGGGCTCATATTACGCGTGGCAGTCAATACTATCTAATTTATGAGATGATAGTGTTTGTTGGTATTATGAAACGGCGTTTTCAGACTCAAAACCACGGATATCTGAATAGCTTGGCGCATTCTCAACCCATGAGATAAAACGGGTTATATCGGCCGGGTTGCGGGACAGCAATGCGTCGCGATTTGCGACCAGGTCGGGATCGTCGAACAGGGCGTCGTCATCCAGGGCGCGCAGGAAACGGTCTTCGAAATCCTTGGCGCGGGGGTTGATGTAGACCGGCCCGTACCCGTCCGCCAGCGATCGGTCCCCGAACTCCTCGTAATGTTCGGGATGATAGTCGCTGTTGTCGATCATCCGACCGGTGAAGCAACTGAACAGGATGTTGGTCGGATTGTTGAAGACGGCGCGATGCGCCAGTTCCAGCAACACTTCCGGGTGCAGCATCGAAATCCTGGCGCGCGACGGGCCCGCCTGTTCTAGCGTTTCCAGGTAATAGGGTGTCTCCGCCGCCTTTGGATGCGGGCGCATCAGGATCACGCCCTTCGGCCTGTGCGCCAAAATTAGCCGGCAGGCCAATTCGAACGTCCAGACAATGGCATCGTCGTCGCGCAGGGATTCGGCGCTCCAGACCTTGGCGGGGAAAGTCGTGAAATATTCTGTATCCGGCGCGAACCCTTCGGCTTCGAAGTCGGCGCGCGCGCGCGCAACCTGATCGGCTATCAGCTTCCGCCAGGCCGGCAGATAGTGCGGCATGCCGATCAGGATTTCCTGAATATTGTCGAGGCGTCCGTATGGCCGAGCCCATTCGATGTTCGTCTCCTCCTGATCGTGGTAGTGGACGAACAGATCCGCGTCCTTGGCGAACAGCCTGGCGACAAGGGACCGCGGATGTCCCTTCGGCGGTTCCTTGCGAACCTTTCGGAACCGGTGCAGCGCAATGTCCGGACTGCGGTACTTCCACAGCGTGACCGCGTTTCCGGCGCGCAGGCGGGCGACCGCACGCCAGATTGCGTAGGGTTCCGCGGTAAAGGGCAGCCCCAGAATAAGAACCGGCCGCCCGAACCGCAGGATCCACAGGATTACCCGCAGAATGGCAACCAAGCGGAGCATGAGACGCGCCGGTTTGGACGCCCCTTCTTCCCAGCCCAGATAGTGCAGGGTTCCGGTGCGCTTCAGCGCTTCGACATGCGTTCCGTTGGTCGCGATGAAATCGAAATTTTCCCGCGAGAATGTGACGAAACGAATGCGCCAATCCGGGCGATCCGCCTTCATCTGCATGGCCGTCGGCAGAAACGCGTCGAAATCGATGATGCGCGGCGAAATGAAAAACAGGACTTCGCGCGTACCACCACGATGCAGCGCGTCGTTGCCGAGTATGCAGGTATGGTCAGGATTGGACATGATGTGCAGAAAACAGTGTACCGGGGTATTGCCCGTATCGGACGGTTCAGCAACAGACACACCCTGGCACCACCCGCCGAAGCAGACGGTCAAGCATCATCGCTGGGTGGGGTATCGCTGATACGAAAAATTGGCGTGCTACCGCAGGCCCCGATCCTTCATCGGCGCCACTGAAAAGGGGGTACAGCCTGGCATTCACCTTGTCAACCGCAAGACGGGGCGGCCTCGGCTTCCATGCGGGGACAAAGCGCGTGCGAAGGGCGACAACGGCTGGTAAGAACCCTTGGTCTTGAAAAGACCTGACTGTCGGGGTCGGCATTGCCTGGGCCAAGTAAAAGGCTCCGGGGCGCGCGCCCGGCACCACCTTGCGATCACCGGTGACGTCCCTTGTCCCAACCATCCAGCAGAAATTTCCGCTTCTATCTCCCGATCCTGGTGTCGGTCGCCCTTCTGGCAGGCGCATTCAGCCAGTTCGGACTGTCGGACGTGGTGGTGCAGTTGACGGAACTGTCGGCCGGGCATATCGCCCTGATGATTGCCGCATCGGCCCTGAACCTTCTGATTGTTTCGGGCCGGCTTGTCCGGCTGTTGGGGCACATGGGTTATTCGGTGCCGGCCGTGCGGGTTCTGATCGCCAACATTGCCGGCCTTGCATCCAGCCTGCTGATCGTCTCGTTGGTGGGATCGATGGTCGGGCGCCATTTGGTCCTGCGCGGGCATGGCGTCAGTGCTGCGGCAAATGCTTTCATCGTAACGTATGAACGCGCGATCCTGGTTGTCGTCGGCGGCATTCTATTCTGCATCGGCGGCATCATCCTGTTCGGTCAGGGCACGATCTGGGAAATCGCGTCCCAGCTTCCGCTGATTTATTTCGTCGCCGCGCTTGCGGGTGCTGTTGCGCTGTCAATGTGGCTCAGCCGCAACCACTTAGAAGGTGCTATTCGCGCCACCGTCTTTTCCGTAAGCGCGGCGCTTCGCTTCCTCGAACTTTCAGCAATCACCGTCGCGGCGCAGGCCCTGACATTCTGCGTCTATGTCGTTGCCGCGGCTGCACTGTCCCCCCAGACACCGCTGATCGATCTGTTCGCCGCCGCCGCCGTCATCGCATTCGCATCCAGTTTCCCGTTAAGCGTCAATGGCTGGGGCATCCGGGAAATTGCAGCAATTTTCGCCCTGGGTACGCTTGGCATATCGTCGGTCGATGCCCTGACGATATCCGTGTCGGTCGGACTTGTTTCCACCCTGACCGTGATCGCCGCCGGAATGACGGCTGCGGCCCTTGGCACGAAAAGGGCGATGGGCGACCGGTCTGCGGACAATGCCGTGCCAGATGACGACCGCACGGCCACAGCCGACCGCGCGATGAAGGCTATGGCGCTTTTCCTGCCGCTGGCAGCGGGGATCCTTCTGTTCTTCCAGGCCGGGGTTACCTGGAACGGCGGACTGATTTCCGTCAATCTGGCCGACCCGGTCGCGATCGTCGGGCTGGCGCTGTTCCTTTTGATCGCCTTGTCCGAACGACGCCTTTTCGCCCGTTTCTCCCCGCTGACATGGGTCTGGATCGCAACCGCTACCGCCGTTCTTTCAATCGTCTTCATGATCGGCTGGGCACGGTTCGGAGTTACGCCCTGGGCGCTCAACAACCGCGTCATCGGCTGGATCGTCCTGTTGGGTTACATCGCGCTGGGCGGTCTGCTGGTGCAGGCGTGGGCGCTTTATGGCCTTCGGCGTCTGGGGGAGGTCCTGGTTGCGACCGCAGCATCTGTTACGGTGGTGAGCCTGGGGATGCTGCTGGTCCATCATTTCTTCGGCATCGACACCCTGACGGAAGGGAATTTCCAGGGCTTTTCCTTCAACCGGAATGGTTTTTCCTTCCAATTGAACATCGCACTGTGTTTCGCCCTGGCCTATGCCCCGTTCCGATGGCGCGGCGCCGGCTGGCGCCATGCGCGGGTCATCGTCTGGTCGGTGCTGACCGGCCTTATCCTTTATGGCATCTGGCAGGCGCAATCGCGCACCGGGATACTGGTCGCCGGCGGCCTGATCGCGGTGGCGCTGATATTCCGGATGACACATTTTCGCGCGGTCGCCGGTGCGGCCGTCTTTGCCGGTGCGCTCTATCTTGGCATCACACTGCTGACCACCGTCCTGGCGGCATTCCTTCCGGGCGCGGAGGAGATCGCGCGTCTGGCCCGGCCGCCGGAACATTTCAATCCGGAAAGCGTGACCGAACGCTGGCGCAGCCTGGTCGACAGCCTGACCATCTGGCTGGACAACCCGTTCTTCGGGGCGGGGCTGGGCGCGTACATGCATTCGAACCTGGCGGACGGGAACAAGCCGCTGGTCATTCATTCCGTGCCCGGATGGCTTTTGGCGGAGTTCGGTCTGTTGGGCGTGGGCGCGATCCTGGTCATTCCGCTGGTCGGGGCGGTATCGCTGGCGCGCCGGGTTTTCCAGCGCCACGAGGGTGCGAACCCGACACCGGCGCTGCTGGCACTTCTGATGGCGGCGTTCGCCGTGTTCGGGCTGACCCATGACATCGCCTACCAGCGCATATTCTGGCTGTCGCTGGGCGCGGTTGCGGCGGGGTACGCCGTCTATGCCGGGCGGGCGTCGCGGCGCGCCCCGGACCGGCCCCTGAAGGTCCTGCATGTCATAACGTCCCTTGATCGCGGCGGCGCGGAGACGATGCTGACAAATCTGACCCGGATCGCAAAACAGGACGGCCGCGATCACGCGGTCGCATCCCTGATGTCGGGAAGCGCCCTTGCGAACGATATCCGCCAATCCGGCGTTCCGCTGACGGAACTAGGCTTCACCCAATCCTTTCCCAACCCGGTCGGCATTTTGCGCCTGATCTTTCTGATCCGCCGGTATCGACCCGATATCGTGCAGGGATGGATGTATCACGGCGATCTGGTGGCGCTGATCGCGCTGTACCTGTCCCGGCGCCGCGCCTGCACCAAACTGGTCTGGGGCATCCGGTGTTCGGACATGGACTATTCGAAATACAGCCGGGTCCTCAGGACCGTTGTCTGGTTCTGCAAGCGTCTGTCCAGCCTGCCCGATATGGTGATCGCCAATTCGGAGGAAGGCCGCCGGTTCCACGCGCAATTGGGATATCGCCCGCGCCGGTTCGAAGTCGTGGCGAACGGAATCGATGCGCACCGGTTCCAGCCCCGCAGCGAAAGGCGCACCCCTTTGCGGGCGGAAATGGGAATTCCCCCGGACGCGCGTGTCGCGATCTGCGTCGCCCGGGTCGATGAAATGAAGGATCATCCCGGTTTGATGCAAGCCGCGGCACGGGTGCCGAACCTGTGGCTGGTCCTTGTGGGCAAGGACACGGAAAAGCTTCCGGATCAGGACCGTGTCGTCCGTTACGGCATCAGCAGCGATGTGCCGGATGTCCTGAATGTGGCGGATGCGGTCGTACTGGGGTCCAAGTTCGGTGAGGGTTTCTCGAACGCGTTGACGGAAGGCATGGCCGCCGGCCTGTACCCGATTGCGACCGATGTTGGCGACAGCCGGTCGATCGTCGAAGGCGTCGGCACCGTCACGGCGCCGTCCGACATTCCGGCAATGGCGGATGCGTTGCGACGGTTCCTGGAAATGGATGACAGCGAACTCGCCGCCGCAAAGGCCGCCGCGCGGGACAGAATTCTGGAACGATATTCCCTGCCAAAGGCGCTCGCGGCATTCGACGAATGCTATTGGCGGCTGTTCACCGGCCCCGAACCGGGGACACCATCGGACAGGTAGTCGATGACCCGCCGAACCAGCCCCGGCGATGCGGATGACGGGTTCGGAATGGCGAAACAGCCCCCTTCGGTGGAAACCGGGTCCAGCGCCGCCGGCGCCAATCGGTCAAGCCGGACATAGTCGCCATAATATCCGGCAAACCCCAGCGCGACGCCCCTGCCCGCTGCCGCCGCCTCCAGCACATAGACATAGTTCGAAAGGCGATCCACCGGCTTTGGCGCCGACACACCGGCAGCAGCATCCAGCCACCCGTCCCAATCCAGCCAACCGAAATTTCGCTTTGACAGTTCCAGCAAGGGCAGATTGACAAGATCGCGCGCGCTGGCAGGCATACCGTGCCTGCGCCAGAAATCAGGGTGTGCGACCGGCACGACGACTTCCTGCCAAAGACGATGGTCGTGGTCGCGTGCATCCGCCGGAAGCCCGCCGGCCAGGACTAGGTCGAAATCTTCATCCTGTAATTCGCGCACATGTTCGAATTCGACCGCCATGACACGAAGGTCCGCACCGCCGATGACGTCGACCAGTTCCGCATAACGCGGCATGACGATCAGATGTGCATTGTCATAGCTGCAGGCGAGGGAGACGGTCTGTCGTTCGGCGCGCCCGCGATCCAGAATGCCGTGGATCGCCTCCTCAATCTCGCCCAGTCCCGACCGCACGGCGCGGTACAATGCCGTCCCGTCCTGGGTCAGGATCAGGCCACCGCTGCGCCGCCGAAACAGGTGTGTGCCCAACCGCTTTTCCAGATCCCCCACGTGACGGCTGACCGCGGGCTGGGATGTATTCAGATCCTCTGCCGCGCGGGTAAAGCTGCCAAGGCGCGCAGCGGTTTCAAACGCGCTGAGCGTGGCTATTCCCGGCAGTTTGAAGCGACGCTTCCTCATATCGGAATTGTTATACGTATCTTTTGCAATCCGCATTAGGAATGTTTCACTTCCCCTGTAAAACTGTGCCCCATGGAACAAGGCATGGGATTGCGATCATGGACCTGAAAGACCTGCGCCATCGCTATCTGGGTTATGGTGGTTTCATCACAACGCCGGCCTGCTGGGACGACCCGGTACAGCATTTTCTGTCCTGTGCGCCAAAGAATGTCGGCGCGATCCAGCGGGTACTTTACGTGCCGGACTATGAATACCGGCTTTCCCAGCGGGTGAAGAATTTCGACCAGTTGCGGGAATCGGCGCTGGCACTGGCAAAATCCGGCTGCGATGTGATCGGCCAGGTCGGGACGAACTGGTCCCACGCCAACGGGACGACGCCAGACGAAATCGAAGCCTTCTGCGCGGACATATCGGATGAGGTCGGGGCCCGGTTCATCATGGCGGGCCTGTCCATCGTCTGGGGTTTGCGGGCCGTCGGCGCAAGGCGGATCGCGGTTGCCAACGGCTATTACCGGGATGACTGGCGCGACGGAATAAACCGATTTCTCACTGAAGCCGGGTTTGAAATCCTGTCGTCGGGAAATGTGATCGACCAGGGACTGGTCCGCGACATGGACGAGATGCTGGCGATCGAAGCGGCGACCAAATGGGACTATCCCGCGCGCCTTGCGGTTCAGATGTGCCACCGGGCGCACCTTGCCGCCCCGGATGCCGACGCCATCGTCCAGACAGGGTCCGGCGTGCGCATGCTGCCCTATGTCGAAGCGGTGGAAGGTCTGTGTGAAAAGCCGCTCGTGTCGTCCGACATCACGCTTTACTGGGCGATGCTGCGGGAAATGAAACTGGGAACGCCGATACTGGAACACGGCTATCTGATGCGTTGCTGCCTTTGAAGGGAGACAGGGACATGGAAAAGATCATCGCGTTGTGGGGCGTGCCGCGCTCCGTCTCTTCCGCATTCAACCAGATGATGGCGCATCGCGGCGACGTCGCGGCCTATCACGAACCGTTCGGCGAAGCCTATTATTACGGCGCGGACAGCCATGCCGACCGAAAGGCCGCCGACACACGGCCCGGCGTGACCTATCGGGGCGTCTGGGACGGGATGCGCAGACAGGCCGAAACCCGCATCGTGTTCTTCAAGGACTTCCCGTTTCAACTGGAACCGCTTCTGACGGACGAATTCCTGGATTGCATGACCCATTCGTTCCTGATCCGCGACCCTGCCAAGACGATCGAATCCAACTTCGACAAATGGCCGGACATCAGCGTCAAGGAACTGGGTTTCGAAAGCCAGCATGCGCTGTTTGACCGATTGACCCAAAAGCTGGGGGCGCCCCCGCCCGTCATCGACGCGGAGGAACTTCTGGACGACACGCCGGGGGTTTTGGAAGCCTGGTGCGACGCGGTCGGGCTGCCCTTCATTGCGGAAGCCATCGAATGGGGGGAAAAAGACCTGGGCCAGGTCAGCTGGTTCGAAGGCGGCAAATTCCACGACAATCTGCGCAAAAGCACCGGGCTGAAACGCCAGCACCGAAGCTACGCCCCGGTTGCAAGCCATCCCAGAATGGTGGAACTCTATCTGGAATGTATTCCGCACTATCAGGCGCTTTATCCGCACCGCCTAAAGGCAGCCAAAAGCCAGGCTGCATAAAATCACACAAAAAGAGTGTGGACAGTGCGGGCATCATCCTTTATCCCGCGCCTGTCCCGCCGTTTCCGTGCACCGCACAACACAGGAAAGCCAAACCGTCATGAGCGACCGCCTGACCCATCTTCAGCGTCTGGAAGCGGAAAGCATCCATATCCTGCGGGAAGTCGCGGCATCTTTCGAACGGCCGGTGATGATGTATTCCATCGGCAAGGATTCGTCGGTCATGCTGCACCTGGCGATGAAGGCGTTCTATCCTGCCGTGCCGCCCTTCCCGTTTCTGCATGTGGACACGACCTGGAAATTCCGGGAAATGATTGAGTTCCGCGATGCGCGTGCACAGGAACTGGGCATCGACCTTCTGGTGCATACGAACCAGGACGGGGTTGCACAGGGAATCGGCCCGTTCACGCACGGGTCGGGGCTGCACACGGACGTGATGAAGACCCAGGCCCTGAAACAGGCGCTGGACAAACACAGGTTCGACTGCGCCATCGGCGGCGCCCGCCGGGATGAGGAAAAGTCCCGTGCAAAGGAACGGGTCATGTCCTTCCGTGCCAGGGGCCATGTCTGGGACCCAAAAAACCAGCGGCCGGAACTTTGGTCGCTGTACAATACCCGCATCGCCAAGGGCGAAAGCGTCCGTGCCTTTCCGCTGTCGAACTGGACGGAACTGGACATCTGGCAATATATCCTGGCCGAGGAAATTCCGATCGTCCCGCTGTATTACGCCAAGGAACGCCCGGTCGTGGAACGCGACGGCCAGCTGATCATGGTGGACGACGACCGCATGCCCCTGAACGACGGGGAAAAGCCGGAGATGCGCCGGGTGCGGTTCCGCACACTGGGCTGCTATCCGCTGACGGCGGCAATCGAATCCGACGCGCAATCGGTCCACGACATTGTCGCGGAAACGCTGCTGACACGCACATCCGAACGTCAGGGGCGGATCATCGACCATGATCAGGCCGGTTCCATGGAAAAGAAAAAGCGGGAAGGGTATTTCTGATGCCGCTGCCGAACGCGAGTTCCACCGAGCCTGTAGACAACAGTCCCGCCACCGCGGCGGATGCCGAAGCCTATCTGGCCGCCCAGGCGGACAAGGATTTGTTGCGGTTCATCACCTGCGGGTCCGTCGATGACGGAAAATCGACCCTGATCGGGCGCCTTCTCTACGATTCGAAACTGATCTTCGAAGACCAGCTTTCCGCGTTGGAAGCCGACAGCAAGCGCGACGGCACGGTCAAGGACGGGATCGACCTGGCGTTACTGGTGGACGGGCTTCAGGCGGAACGCGAACAGGGCATCACCATCGACGTCGCGTACCGTTTCTTCGCGACCGACAAGCGCAAACTCATCGTCGCCGACACGCCGGGCCACGAACAGTACACCCGCAACATGGCGACCGGCGCATCCACGGCGTCGCTGGCGGTGATCCTGATCGACGCGCGCAAGGGTGTCCTGACCCAGACCCGCCGGCACAGTTTCATCGTCTCGCTTTTGGGAATCAAACGCGTCGTCCTGGCAGTCAACAAGATGGACCTGGTCGGGTTCGACGAAGCCACGTTCCGGTCCATCGTCGACGATTATGCGGAGTTCGCCGAAAAGCTGGGGTTCGATGAAATCGCCGCCTTTCCGATTTCCGCCCTGGACGGGGACAACATTCTGGAAAAAAGCGACCGCACGCCCTGGTTCGATGGCCCAAGCCTGATGCAGCACCTGGAATCCGTACCGATTTCGGACGGTGCGGCAGACGGCGGATTCCGCCTTCCGATCCAATGGGTGAATCGCCCGAATCTGGATTTCCGGGGTTTTTCCGGAACAATTTCCGGCGGTAAAGCAGCGGTCGGTCAGTCCGTCGCCGTCATGCCGTCCGGCAAGGTCAGTACGGTCAGCCGGATCGTAAGTTTCGATGGTGACCTGGACCGGGCCGTCGCGGGACAGGCAGTAACACTGGTCCTGTCGGATGAGGTTGATGTCAGCCGGGGCGACGTCCTTTGCGACGCCAATGCCCCGTGCGAGGTGACCGACCAGTTCGCCGCGCATCTGATCTGGATGGCGGAAGAGGCAATGATCCCCGAACGCCAGTATCTGTTAAAGATCGGGACGCAAACGGTCGGCGCCGGTATCACCGACCTGCGGCACAAGATCAACGTGAACACGCTGGAACAGACGGCCGCCAAGACGCTGTCGCTGAACGAAATCGGCTATGCCAATTTCGCGCTGGATCAGGCTGTGGCCTACGATGCGTACAGCGACAATCCGGCGACAGGTGCGTTCATCCTGATTGACCGATATACGAACGCGACGGTCGGGGCGGGTATGATCAATTTCGGTCTGCGCAGGGCGACGAACCTGGTCTGGCAGGAACTGGATGTCGACAAAGAGGCGCGCGCCACGCAAAAGCGCCAGAAACCGGTCGTTCTATGGTTCACGGGCTTGTCGGGTTCGGGCAAATCGACCGTCGCCAACCTGGTTGAAAAGCATCTGATGGCCAGCGGACGCCATACCTATATCCTGGATGGGGACAATGTCCGGCATGGGTTGAACAAGGACCTGGGTTTTACCGAAGCCGACCGGGTGGAAAACATCCGCCGCGTCGGGGAAACCGCGAAACTGTTCGTCGATGCGGGTTTGATTACGCTGGTGTCCTTCATTTCGCCATTTCGCGCGGAACGCCGTATGGCGCGTGAACTGGTGGAAGACGGTGAATTCATCGAAGTCTTTGTCGATACGCCCCTGGAATTGTGCGAACAGCGCGACCCGAAAGGTCTGTACGCCAAGGCCCGCGCCGGCGACATCAAGAACTTCACGGGCATCGATTCACCCTACGAAACGCCCGAGGCGCCGGAAGTGCATTTGAAGACCGCGGCCAAGAGCCCGGAGGCACTCGCGGCAGAGGTAATTGAATACCTTAAACAAAATCGTATCATCTGATTGCAACCTGCTATAGTACGGCCAAAGTGCCGGGGGGCGGGGTCGGCGCGGTCGGTCGTGCGCCGTTGCGCGCGATGTTCGTACATTAAGCTAAAACCCGCATGGAAAAGATTTACAGTAAGCGACTCCCACACTCTGCGACGACCGCACTCATCCGCAACAAGGCAACGGTGGTCCTTTTTGTCTTCATCGGATCGATGGCGCTTTCAATCATGGGATATTTCATGTCCCAGGAAAGCCGTCTTAACGCCATGGCGGAAGACGCGCGTTCGCGGGCGGGTTTTGTCGCATCGCGGTTGGAAAATGTACTGGCATCTCGGCTGGTACTGGCGGCCCTGATACGCGCTGAACTGGAAGCGCTGGGCACTTTTGATCAGCAAAAATACCAAACATTCGTCCAACCGATTCTGAGCAGATTTCCGGATATCCAGGCGATCAACTGGGTTCAGGACGGAATAATCGTCTGGGTTAACCCGCTTGAAGGGAACGAAGCGGCGCTGGGCCTGAACCTGAACAATATTCCGGAACGCCTGAGGGACCTGGAAGGCGCGCGCGAGGCAAGCCGCATCTATTTGACGCCGCCCATAACCCTTGCCCAGGGCGGGGCGGGCTATGCCTCCTATACGCCGGTCACCGTCGACGGCGAGTTGGTGGGCTATATCAATCTGGTCTTCCGGATCGATGAGTTGATCCGGCGGGCAGTCGCGTCCCTGGACCTGGCTGGGTATAATCTGGTCGTATCCGACGGAGACTCCATAATCCTCGAACTCGGTGCCGAAGCCAGTGATATCATCCCGCCGGAAACCAGTCGCTTGGGCGTCATGAACCGGCCCTGGACCATCTCGGTAGCACCAACCCAGGCCACTGTGAACAGCCAGTCCCTGGATCGGGAAATGACGTTTCTGCTGGGCGGCACGTTGCTTTCCGCCTTTACCGCGATCCTGATCTATCTGTACCTGCTTCGCCGCGAGTCGCAGCAATATGCCGAACAGCGGCTTCACGACTATCTGGAAGTCAGTTCGGACTGGTATTGGGAAACGGACGATCAACTCCGATTCTCGTTTTTTTCCGAAAGATACGAAGACGTGACAGGCATGTCACCAGAAGCACTGTTGGGCCTCACCCGCGAAGAAGCGGGTGCCCCGGGCGCGGACCCGAATGCGTTGAAGGCGATGCTGAATGCCATGCAGGCGCGGCAGCCGTTTCGCGACTTTATTCATACACGCGAAAAAGACGGAACCACGGTCTATGTTTCGATCAGTGCGAAGCCTGCATTCGACAGCAACGGCAAGTTCCTTGGCTATCGCGGTGTCGGACGCGATGTATCGGAATTCTATGAAAACCGGCGGCATCTGGACGAAGCACTGGTGCGCGCGGAACGGGCCAGCCAGGCCAAATCGGAATTCCTTGCGACCATGAGCCACGAGTTCCGCACCCCCCTGAATGCGATCCTGGGGTTCAGCGACATTCTGAAAAATGAGTATTTCGGCCCGATCGGCTCCCAACGCTATACGGATTATGCCGAGAACATCTATTACAGCGGCTCCCATATGTTGACGCTGGTGAATGACATCCTGGACATTTCGGCGATCGAGGCCGGCAAGCGGGCGCTGGAGATCGAGGATGTCGACCTGGAGGAGGTCTTTGCCACCTGCGTGCGCACCATGGAAGCGCGCGTGTCGGAAAAGAGCCTGCGTTTCACCGTTCCTCATCCCGACACACCACTTGTCATTCGAACGGACCGCCGCGCGCTTCTTCAGATCCTGTTGAACCTGTTGGCCAACGCGGTCAAATTCACGCCGCCGAAGGGCAGTATCACCGTTACCCTGCATAATAGCATGGACGACGTGACCATCGCGGTCGAAGACACGGGCATCGGGATTCCCGCCAATGCGATGCAGGAAATTATGGAACCCTTCGTTCAATCCACCGCGGACCCGCTGATCGCGGGCACAGGATCGGGGCTGGGCCTGTCGATCGTGAAATCCCTGGCGGCCATGATCGGAGCTACTTTCGCCATGCAAAGCACGGAGGGGGAAGGTACGATTGCGAAAATCACTCTTCCGTTCGAAATAGAGCTGTCTGACAGCGAACCGGCATAGGCCGGGAAAGGGAAAAACCGACGATGGGTTTGACAGTAACGGCACGCGACGGCCACGAATTCGGCGCCTATCGGGCAGACCCCGACGGTGCAGTGAAGGGTGGCATTGTCGTAATTCAGGAAATTTTCGGCGTCAACATCCATATCCGCGATGTCACGGACGGTTTTGCGCGGGCCGGGTATGCCGCCATCGCACCCCAGATTTTCGACCGCGTCGAACGGGGGCTGGAACTGGGCTATACCGGGGACGATGTGGCCCGTGGCCGGGACACGCGCGCGAAGCTCGGTTTCGACGACCCGATCCTGGACATCGCCGCCTGTGTTGAAATCCTGAAGGGCGAAGGACTGAAGGTCGGGACCGTCGGCTACTGCTACGGCGGGGCGCTTGCCTGGCTGTCCGCCGCGCGGATCGACGGGTTGTCCGCCGCCGTCGGTTATTACGGGACGGCCGCGAATTTCAAGGATGAAGCACCGAAATGCCCCGTTCTCCTCCATTACGGGGAAAAGGACCAGATGATCCCGCATTCGGATGCCGATTTGTTGAAGGCGATGTACCGGAATGTCGACGCCCATGTCTATCCGGCCGATCACGGCTTCAACTGCGACCGCCGCGGCAGCTATCACAAGGCAAGCGCGGACATCGCGCTGGACCGGACGCTCGCCTTCTTCGGCGAACATCTGACCTGATGCGCCAGGCCATCTATCTGCCCGACCGCGGGATCGACCATCTTGTGCTGGCCGTGCGCAATCTGGCCGACGCCGCACAGACCTATGAACGGCTTGGCTTCACACTGACGCCGCGGGCCGAACATCCCTGGGGTACGGCGAACCGGCTGGTCCAGCTTCAGGGCAGTTTTCTGGAAGTGCTGGACGTGGCGGCCCCGGAAAAGCTGTTTCCTCATGCGGACCGCACCTTCAGCTTCGGCACATATCTTTCCGACTTCCTGAAGGCACGCGAAGGCTGCGCGATGCTGGTGTTCGAAAGCCGGGACGCACGTGCCGACCGGGACCTGTTCGCCGAACGCGGCCTTCCGGACCTGAACCCGTTCGATTTTGAACGCCAAGCGAAACTTCCGGGCGGGGACAGCGTGCGCGTCGCCTTCTCCCTTGCCTTCGCGCCGCCGCCCGAGGCACCGGACGCGGTCTTTTTCACCTGTCAGCAGCACGCGCCGGAATATTTCTGGAAGCCGGAATACCAGACCCATCCGAACACGGCCGATGCGGTGGACGAAGTAGCGATGATTTCCGACGACCCGCCGGCCTTTGCCGACACGCTGGGGAAACTCCAGGTGCCGGAAGCGGTCACCGTGCGCGATGGCGAGGTCATCTGCGAGACGATGCGCGGCCGCGTCCGGGTCATGACACCCGACATCCACGCCGAATGGTACGGCGAAGGGCGCCGTGACGATGCCCCAGCGGAACCGCATTTCAGTGCCATGCGCATCGGTGTGCGCGACATAGAAGCCGCCAGAGACTGTCTTTTGTCGAACGGCGTGGAATTCGGCTGGGCGCGGGCGGGCTTGATCGTCCCGTCCCGTTCGGTGCACGGTTGCACCCTGGCCTTCGCACAGATCTAGAGCATGTCACAATGGTCCACCGGCCCTTTGCGATTCAGACCCGCCCCGCCGCCCGTCGCCTGACGGGCCGCGATGGGGTGCTCGGCGCGTTTCTGGGTGCGGTGCTGGTCCTGCTGGGTGCGTGCCAGACCGCATCGCTGGGAAATCTTCCGCCCGACCGGCGCCCGGCCACCGTCTACAGCGGCTACTTCATCTGGGATTCCGAACGCCAGCTGGGCAATCTGGCGGTCCAGTGCATGCAGCTTGTCTTCGACCGGGAAGAACCGTTGACGGACGGGCGCATCCGGCTGAATGGCGTCACCCGCTACATCACGGGCCCGGACGATGAAATAAACTTCGTCGAAACCGAAATGGTCTACGATCCGTCGACCGGGACCTTTACCCTGTGGGAAAGCAACCCGACCAGCAGCAGCTTCGTTGTCGATGGCAGCTATGAAGGCCGGTTCAAGAACGGCACGATGTTCCTGGAAGCCGAATGGCATGGCAACCAGAACGCGGAATCGGGACGCATCGTCCTGCGCCAAGGGGGTGATGCGCCCTGTCTTCTGGAACAGGATGCGTGACGCGCCCGGACGATGAAACAGATCCGGGCGATCTGGGTCCCTGCCCGATTTGCGGGCGTCCGATGCCCAAGGGCGACGCCGTCGACCGACATCACTGGATTCCACGCAAATACAAGGGAACGGAATGGAGCTGGCTGCACCGGGCCTGCCACAAGAAACTGCACAGCCTTTATGACGAACACACGCTGGCGACCGACCTCAACACGCCGGAAGCCCTTCTGGCGCGCGACGAGATCCGGCGTTTCGTCAAATGGGTCCGCAAACAGCCGCCGGAAAAGATGATCCGCCACCGTCCGCCAAAGGGACGGAGTTAATCCCGATCCCGCCAACCTTGAGGAATTAAAGGCCACACCGTGTTTACGGCGTGGGGCCGACGGGCAGTCGCACCGTGACGACCGTCCCGCCCGCCGGCGGGGATTCAAGGGTCAGCGCACCATCATGCTTTTCGATCAGCGCCTTTGCGATCGCAAGGCCCAGGCCCACACCGTCCTTGCTGCGTGTCGGGTCCGGATCCATCTGGGTGAATGGCTGAAGGATGTCCTTTACCCTGTGATCCGGAACGCCAATGCCGGTGTCGATGAAACAGATCTGTACATTCTCGCCTGACGGTCCGACCGTCACGGTCACGGTCCCGTCCGGCCGGTTGAACTTGATTGCATTGTCAATCAGGTTGAAGACAATCTGGCGAATGGCCGTCGGGTCGGCCCAGACTTTTTCGATTGAAACATCGATATCCGCGGCAAGTTTGACTTCCTTGCTCGCCGCCTTGGCCTCCAGGGCACGAAGACACGAACTCAAAAGGTCCCTGATATCGACAGGGACCGGCTCGATCGGGCGCCGACCGGCCTCGATCGTCGAAATTTCCAGAACCTCGTTCACCAGCGCCAGCATATGATGACCGCTGCCTAGAATATCGTGGATGTAGGACACATATCGATCAGGCCCCATGGGTCCGAACATCTGATCCCGAATGACCTCGCTGAACCCGATAATCGCATTCAACGGTGTCCGGAATTCGTGGCTCATGGCCGCCAGAAACTCGGACTTCGCCTTATTCGCGCGTTCCGCCTCGAAACGTGCCGCCTCCCTTTCGAACTCCAGCTTCTTTTCCTCGGTAATGTCGCGAAGAATCCCGACCGTCTCGCTCAAATCCCCATTGCTGTCCAGGACGACCTCCGTGACTTCGTGCAGATACCGAATGCTGCCGTCGTCACGGACAATCCGCACAACCGTGTCATAGCCCGTCTTGTTACGGGCTGCGGTCCGGATCAGCTTTTCGTACTCGGCCCGGTCGTCCGGGTGATACCATCCCAGGTCCGATTCCACCGAAGAACAGCGGCGCAGGTAGTTTTCGACACTTGTGCCATAGACCTTTGCCAGCTCTTCGGAGGCAAACGCCATCCTGTCCGCTTTCTGGTCCCACACCCAATACCCAAGATTTGCAATTTGGGCGGCACGCTTGTAACGCGCCTCGCTCTCCATCAGGGCCGTATTGGATATCTCAAGATCACGCTCCGCTGTCAGGCGTGCGTGGATTTCCCCGACCATTGAAATAAGGTCCGAAACGGAAATACAGAAAGCCTGTTCTTCCAGCGACCATGTCCGGGCCGGGCCGGTATGTTCCAGGCACATGACGCCCGTAACGTCACCCGCCTTCAACAGCGGCGTATCCAGCATCGAAGAAACCTTGTGGGCCGGTAGATAGTCCGCCGCAAGTTCGCTTGTTTCCTCGGCGTCCATGACGTCGTTGAAGACCAGCACCCGTTTTGACATCAGCGCCCGGAAATAGGACGGATAGTCCGATTGCCGCAGCTCCGCGCCCTGCGTGTGGACCCCGTCCATTGCATCCCACAGATCAAGGCACTGGATGGCAGGGATTTCCGGTGCCATACGCCAAACGCTGACCCGCTGTGCCATCAGGGCGCTGCTCATCAGTTGGGTTACCCGGCGCACGAACCCCTGATAGTCGCCTTCCTTCAATTCCTTCGACCGGATCAGGTCGGCCAGCGCGTCGTTGAATCGCGACGCGTGACGGTGGCGTTCATGCCTTTCCCTGTCCGAATCGATTTGACGGATTCTGCGGGCCGCCCGATTTGAAAGATGTGCCAGCATCGGACCGACCGAAGCCGCATACCGGTCGGTGTCGTCCTTTATCAGATAACCGACGATCCCGCGGTCCATGAAGTCGATGACGTCACGTTCCGCACCGCCCGCGACCAGGCACAAGACGGGCAGGGTCGGATTTTCGGCGGCAACGGAACCAGCGAACTCACGGCATTCAGACGCCAAACAATCCACGACCAGGAAATCGCACGTACCGTCGGACAGTCTTTTCCGGGCAGCATCGACGTTCGGTTCGGTTTCTACATCCAGGTCCAACTCAGTCAAATGGGCGGGGGCGCACCGACCCGCCGCCGGGTCCGCACAGACATACAACAATCGCTGTTTTCGTCGAGACATGCTCTTCGTTCCAACCCACCCCTTTACTGACCGCAACGCCGACCCATTCATTTTGCCCGCAAATCATTGGTTTGGAAATGGTCCGCCCAACCAAACTGGCACGTCAGCCCCCCTTCGCGCATAGGATGCCGACGGCATCCCCAAGCCGATGAACACACCTTTTGAGGAAAAACCGAACGCACTTTTCCTGGGTACAGGCCTTGGCTTCCTGCCACTGATGGGCATTGACTGACGGTGGTCGCTGCGGGTCGCACAGGTCGCCGAACGGGCCACGCTCCTGCGACCAGCAATGGATACGATAAGCCCGACATTGGTCGCGACCTGAAATTGTGGTACGATCAGAACTTCTAAGGACGTTATGTCAACGATCATCCACTAGGGGGTGCGCCATGATTTTATCGCGCTTTTCCGACGGTTTGCTCTTAATTCCTGTTATGGCGGCGGTCGTCCTTTCGGGTAACGCCCTCGCCACGGATCCTGGGTTTCTAAGCACCGGGCATCGGCTATTCGCGAAATGGGACAGTGGCGAGTACCGTCCGCGAATTGTCGATTGTGACGCGTCATCCATCGGCCTCTGCCTGCGCGACACGCGATATTCGCCCGCCGACAACCCGCTTGAACCGACCAACGACGGAAATTTGAGGGTCGAATTCGCAGAACAAGGGGTACAATACGTCATCCATCCAGATGGGTCCGGCACCGCCTTCATGGGCGACAACGAACTCGGCCCGTTCGATTGGAGCCTGATCCCGGAATGACGCGGCGCGGGACTTTACCTACCCGCCCTCATACCGGTTCGCCCAGTCGTCGACCGGGCTGCGGTCCAGGCTGAATTTCGGGCTGTCGTCCATGAAATCATGGGCGTGGATGACGATCGTGTCGCCGTCGACCAGCACAATCGCATAGGCCGGGGGTTCGAAACTGCCCGGCGTTTCGCCATCCGGGTCGGGGCTGAAATCCAGCCAGACCTGGTGGTTTATCGCGCGCACCGTATAGGTTGGGATGCCCATCCAGCTGCCTGAGATCGGCCGATGCACATGGCCGTAGAACAGATGGCGGATACGTCCGGCATGGGGGGCGATGACGGCAGCGAACGCGTCCGGTTCCTGCAAAGCGATCGGGTCCATGGTCGGCAGGCCCGTGCGGAACGGCGGGTGGTGCATGAACAGAAAGACACCGGCCCCTTCGACGGCCGCATCGTCCAGCCGGGCGGAAAGCCAGTCGCGCCGCCGTTCGCAGTACCATCCCGCATGGGTACCGGCCATGTTCGTGTCCAGAAAAATCATGTGCCCGGCCGCGGTCCGGCGCACCGACTGGACGAACCCGTTTTCGTCCAGCTTCTGGTTGGGAAAGCTGTTCTGGAAGGCCTGGCGGTCGTCATGATTGCCCAGTAGAAGCACCACCGGCGGGGCAAGGTCATCCAGCACCTGGGCCAGGCTGTCGAACGCCGCCGCCTCCCCCCAGTGGGTCAGGTCGCCGGTGACGACAACACAATCCGCATCGCCATGGTGCCGGTTGATGTCCCAGACCGCCCGTTCCAGGGTCAGGCGCGGGTCACGACCATACAGCGTCTGCCCTTCGGGGACGAAATGGGTGTCGGTCAGGTGGATGAATTTCATGGAACTGTCCTTCGCATCGGGGCACCAGCTGTCCCGGACCATAGACCGGTTTTGTGACAGTTCCGTTCAAACCGGTCTGGCCGGATTGCGCCGCTATCCGGCGCGGAAGGATAAATCGCAAGGCGGGTGGACGGTAGGTGGGCGGACAGGCGACAGATCATTCCGCCGCTTCGGCCGGCGCGCACTGGTCGCGGGCGAAGTCGGCGGCGGCGGCGACGAACCGGCGCAACGTTTCCCGCAGGGCGGCGAAACCCCGGTCCGGTTCCAGCGACTGTTCGTTCAGATAGATGCCGCGGTTGATTTCGATCTGAAGGCTGTGGCGGCCTTCTTCTGGCGCGGCATAGGCGCGGACCAGTTCCGCCCCGCGATAGGGGTCGTTCAGGCGCACACAGTATCCCATGCTTTCCAGCGTGTCGCGGGCGAACAGCGTGAAGCTTCGGTCGCAGGACTGACCTTCCCGGTCGCCCAGCACGAAATCCGCCCGGCGGCCGCCGCGTCCCGGCACCAGCGGGCTGCTGGTGGACGGCATGGAATGGCAGTTGATGTGCCAGACGCTGCCGAACAGCGTATGCAGGCGGCGGATTTCCGCCTCCAGCGTCTCGTGATAAGGGCGCCAGTAATGGTCGACCCGCTTTTCCACCATATCCACCGGCAGACGGCCGGAATAAAGCGGCGTGTCGGGCGGGAAGGTGCGCCAGACCAGGCCGTGGCCCAGGCGCGATTTCTCGGACGGGCGCAGCGGCGCGCGCCAGTCGCCCAGCAGCATCGCCGGGTCGATATCGCTGATCGCGCGGTTGGCGTCGACATAGCTGCGCGGGAACTGCGCGCACAACAGGGCGGCCCCTTGCGCAGGCGCATCCTGAAACAACAGGTCGACCAGGTTGTCTTCGACCCGGCGCAGGTCCTGTTTGGGCACCAGCACCTGAAAATCGTCGGGGTATTCGCGGCCCGAATGGGGCGAATCCAATATCAGCGGGGCCGGGTTGGAATCCGGCAGGGAAAGGTCCAGGACGCCCGGCGTTTCGAAATGCATCGTCTCTGTTCTGTCACTCGCGAAAGACTGAAATTTAGAGGCCCTGCACCATATGGCAAGGCCCGCATGGCATTCGGGGCCGTTCGCACCGGGCCGTCCCTGTTTTCCCTTACAAGACGCGGTGCAACTGTATAGGGTGCGGGGCGGAATCTCATGACCGACGCTTTTCACGAAAGAAGGAAGAGGAAACATGGCGGGACAGATCGACCGGAAACTTCAGGAACTTGGCATCGAACTGCCGGACGCGCCGGGGGCGGCGGGTGCCTATGTCGGCTATGTGCAGACGGGCAACCTTCTGTTCGTGGCGGGACAGGTGCCGTTCTGGAACGGGGAATTGAAATTCAAGGGCAAGGTCGGCGCGGACCTGTCGATCGAAGAAGGCGCTGAGGCGGCGCGCGTCTGTGCGTTGAACATCCTGGCGCAGGCGAAACAGGCGCTGGGCGGGGACCTGGACCGGATCCGGCGCGTCGTGAAGCTGAGCGGCTTCGTCAACTGCCCGGCGGATTTCGGCGACCACCCGAAGGTGATCAACGGCGCATCCAACGTGATCGGCGAGATTTTTGGCGATGCCGGCGCGCATGCGCGCATCGCTCTGGGCGCGGGGTCACTGCCGCTTGGCGTCGCGGTCGAAGTCGATGCCGTGATTGAAGTGGAATGACCCGACGCCCCCCGGAACTCAGACGCAGCTGGCTGTTCACCGGCGGTCCCGACCGGGACGCACAGATCGCCGCCGGACAGTGCGGCGCGGATGTCGTGATCCTGGAGCTGGAGGATTTTACCCGGCCCCAGGACCGGCCGGCGGCGCGCGCACTCGCTGACGATTTATTTATAAATTGGCGACAAAATGGCAACGTCGCGGCGGTCCGGGTGAACCCGCTTTCGGGCGACGGGATGGCCGATCTGGAAGCCGTGATCCCGGCCCGGCCAGACGTCGTCATGCTACCAAAGGTCGACGGGCCGGAACGGGTCGCGGAGCTGGCGAACGAAATCGACCGAATCGCCGGTCCGGACGCGGCGGAAATCGAAATCGTGCCCAATGTCGAACTGGCGCTGGGCCTGATGCAGACATATGACATCGCGCGGGTCGACCAGCGTGTAACGGCGTGCCTGGTCGCGTCGGAGGATATGGCCGCCGACCTGGGCGCGGAACGCGGCCGCGACGGACAGGAGCTTTTGTATGTCCGCCAGCGCTTTCACCTGGAATGCCGGGCTGCGGGCGTCGTTTCCATCGACTGTCCCTATACCTTCACCGATGCGCAAGGTCTGGAAGCGGAATGCCGCCATGCGCGCCGGCTGGGATATACCGCGAAGTCGCTAGTCCGGCCCGACCATGCGGCAATCGTCAATGCCTGTTTCACGCCGACCGCGGACGAAGCGGCAAAGGCGCGGCGCATCGTCGATGCCTTCGACAATGCGGATACGGCGCATGTGGAACTGGACGGCGTGATGCTGGAACTGCCGATCGTCGCGAATGCCAGACGCATTCTGGCCCGGGCGGAAGCATTCGGAATCGGCGGCTGACGGTCAGTCGTAGGATACCCGCGTCAGATACAGTCCCTGGGGCGGCGCCGTCGGTCCGGCCGCCGCGCGGTCCCGGGCGGCAAGCGCGTGTTCGACATCGCCCCGGGTCCATTTGCCCCGGCCCACCAGTTCCAGCGTACCGGCGAAATTCCGGATCTGGTGATGCAGGAAGCTGCGCGCTTCGGCGATGATCTCTATCTCCTCCCCCGCGCGGCGGACATCCAGCCGATCCAGTGTCTTGACCGGGCTTTGGGCCTGACATTCTTTTGCCCGGAAGCTGGTGAAGTCATGATTGCCGACCAGCGCCTGGGCCGCGT
This sequence comes from Alphaproteobacteria bacterium, assembly GCA_040217575.1. Classification (GTDB taxonomy): domain Bacteria; phylum Pseudomonadota; class Alphaproteobacteria; order UBA8366; family Aestuariispiraceae; genus Pacificispira. The sequence goes on from JAVJPW010000007.1 coordinate 498,668, forward strand.
CATGCATCGCATCCGCGTCCAGCGCATAGGGAATCTGCCAGACCCGCCCGCGGTCCAGGACCGGCGGTGCGCGGCGGTTCAGGATGCGATACAGATAGGCCCGGCCCGTCGCCGAAAACCGGGAATGGAAATCATCGTCCACGGCGGCGGCAGACAGGATTGCGACCGGCGCATCGCCCAGATGATGGTTGATCGCATCGCGCACCGTCTTCGGGTCCGCATGCCGGTTCAGGTCGAAATGCGCGACCTGCGCCAGCGCATGCACACCGGTGTCCGTCCGCCCCGCACCGTGAATGTCCGCACGTTCCCCGGAATAGGCAAACAGCGCATCTTCCAGCGCCTGCTGCACGGACGGGCCGTTCGGCTGCCGCTGCCAGCCGACGAAGGGACCGCCGTCATATTCGATTACTATCTTCCAGCGCTGCATCGGTCGCGCGCTACTGAGTCTGTTCGGACCCGTGTCCGGAATGGCCGCCCGAATGATCCGTACTTCCGTGGTCCATTTCCGGCGTCATGGCACCGACACCCAGGATCGGCACCTGTACCATGACCGGGTCCGCATCAGCGAATATCAGGGTCAGCATCAGGCTTTCGCCTTCGGTCAGCGGCGCGGCAAGTCCCATCAGCATGATGTGGTTTTGGCCCGGTCCAAAGACCGCGGCCCCGCCCGGCGGGATTTCGACACCGCCGTCGATTTCCACCATCATCATGGCACCGTCCTGCATCACGTGGGTGTGCATCTCTGCGCGGTCCGACGCCGGCGTTTCCACCCCGATCAAACGTGCCGCCACATCTTCATGATTCCGGACCGTCAGATAGACCGCCCCGGTCGGGACGGCCGGGCTGGCACTGGCGCGTGCGAAGGCACCTTCGATGCGCAGGCCCGGCATCTCATCCTCATGGGCGTGCACCGGACCCGTCAGCAAGACCGCCGCGGAAATAAGGACCGCAAGGGCGGACAGCTTCATGAAGCTTCCCCAATATGTGCCGGGTCGAACGATGTCGTCTGATAGACTTCGTTGATCCAGTTGGCGAAGAACAGATGGGCATGCCCGCGCCAGACATTGGGCGGATCGCGGCTGGGGTCGCCGTCCGGGAAATAGTATTTCGGCAGGTCGATCGAGAGGCCCTCGTCCACGTCGCGCTGATATTCGTCCCGCAGTGTCCAGGCGTCATATTCCAGATGGTTCAGCATGTAGATGTGGCGCTTGACCCGGTCCTGAACCATACACAGGCCCGCCTCGTCCGATTGAATCAGCACCTGAAGCCCGTCGATCCCGGCCAGATCGTCCGTCCGGGTTTCAGTGTGACGGGACACGGGGATCGTCAGTTCGTCGGAAAAACCACGCAGCAGCGGTGCCGTCCGGTCCATGACGCGGTGCGGATAAACGCCGAACATCTTTCCGGACAACTCATGCTTCGGCACGCCATAGAAGTGATACAGCGACGCCTGTGCCCCCCAGCATATGTTCAGGGTCGAATGGACGTTTTCCTGCGTCCAGTCGATGATGCGCGTCAGTTCGTCCCAGTATTTCACTTCTTCAAACGGCAGGGTTTCCACCGGCGCGCCTGTGATGATGAACCCGTCGAACTTCTCATGCGCGACTTCGTCGAACGTACGGTAGAACGACGCCATGTGATGGACCGAAACGTTGGCCGGCACATAGCTTCCCGTCGTCACCAGTGTCAGGTCGATCTGAAGCGGCGTCGCCCCGATCAGGCGCGAAAGCTGCGTTTCCGTCTTCTGCTTCTGCGGCATCAGGTTCAAAAGACCGATGCGCAACGGGCGGATGTCCTGACGCACGGCATCCGCTTCCGACATGACCATCATGCCCTCGCGCTCCAACTCGGCACGGGCAGGCAGGTCGTTAGGAATACGGATCGGCATGGGTACTTCCTTGGTCTATTTAATCAATGTCATTTATGAGACGGGAGACTTAGACGCTGGTGCCCGGAATTTCCATTGAAATTTCACACACAAATTTGTGCTTTTAGGGAACGAACCCCGGGGCGGCGGGTAAATTATTTTTGATTTCAGCGTCATTAGGGGATAGTTCAATCGGTGCAAGCACCTATCGGTGTTTGAACGGATTCAACGGGGACCAACGCACAGCAATGCCGGATCCATCACTGGATGAACTGCGCCAGCAGATCGACGCGATCGACGATCAGATCCATGATCTGATCCTGAAGCGTTGGGAAATTGTCCGCCATGTGGCAAAGGCAAAGGGCGATTCCGTCAAATTTGCCGTTCGCCCGACACGGGAAGTGGCCATGCTGCGCCGACTTGCCGAACGGCACCGCGGCCCCTTTCCGTTTTCCGCCCTTGCACGCATGTGGCACGAAATGATTGCCGCCTTCACCATGCTGCAGTCGCATTATTCCGTCGCCGTCTATGCCAATTCCGAACAGCACACGCTTTGGGACCTTGCCCGCGACCAGTTCGGAAGCCAGGTGCCGCTGACCGCCTATCCGACGGTGCGCGACACCCTGAACCAGGTTTTCGAAGGCCACCACCAGATTGCCGTCCTGCCCGCCCCACGGGAAAGCGAGGATGACCCCTGGTGGGTGAAGCTTTCAGGCGCGAACGCACCCAACATCATGATGCGTCTTCCTTTTGCCGGAACCGGTACCATCCGCGGCGAACCGCAGGATGCGGTCGCGGTCGCACGCTATAAGCTGGAACCGACCGGCAGCGACCGGACTTATATCCTGGTTGAAACCAGCCAGCCCCTGTCGCGCACAGGTCTGAATGCGATTTTGCAGCGCGCGGGCCTGCACCCGCTTCTGACCGTATCGGCCCCGCAGGAAGAAAGCTGGGTGCATCTGGTGGAACTGGGCGATTTCGTGCCCGCCGACGACCGCCGGCTGGAATTGATCGAAGTCCGCGACGCCGTCGTGCGGGTGGAAATGGTCGGCGGCTATGCCGAAGTGCTGGGTCCGGACCAACAGTCTAAGGTCGACGAGGAATGAGTGACAACGCCCCAGAAAACTCGCCTTTGAAACTGCGTCCCGGCATCGCGGACGCGCCGATCTATGTGCCCGGCAGCCATGGCGGTGACGGCGATGTCCCGCCGGCCGTCCTTTCGGCGAACGAAAACCCGCTGGGGCCCAGCGAAAAGGCGGTGGACGCCTATCAGCAGGCGGTGTCCCTGCATCGGTATCCCGACGGCGGCGCGGTGGCGCTGCGCGACACATTGGGGGAGGCATTCGGGCTGGACCCCGCGCGGATCGTCTGCGGTGCGGGTTCCGATGAATTGATCACCCTGCTGTCCCGCTGTTACGTCGGCGAAGGGGACGAGGTGCTGCAGTCCCGTCACGGTTTCCTGATGTACGGGATCACGGCACGCACCCTGGGCGCGGCCCCGGTCCTTGCGCCGGAGACGGAGGATCTGCACGCCGATGTCGATGCCCTGCTTTCGGCGGTCACGGACCGCACCCGCATTTGTTTCATCGCGAACCCGAACAATCCGACCGGCACCTATATTTCCCGTGACGAGTTGATCCGCCTGCGCGACGGTCTGCGCGACGACATCCTGTTGGTGGTCGATGCGGCGTATTCCGAATATGTGGATGCACCTGACTATTCCGACGGCCGGGATATGGTCGATGCCTATCCCAATGTCGTGATGCTGCGCACCTTCTCCAAGATTTTCGGATTGGCGGCGGCGCGGCTTGGCTGGGCCTATGCGCCGGATGCGGTGGTCGACGGCCTGAACCGTGTCAGAAGCCCGTTCAACGTCAGCACCCCGGCCCAGGCGGCAGGGATCGCGGCGCTGAAGGACAAGGCCCATATCGAAGAAAGCATTCGCCAGAACCGCGAACAGCGGGCCCGCCTGACCGGCGCCCTGCGGCAACTGGGACTGACGGTGCCGGAATCGGTCGGCAACTTCCTGCTGGTCCGGTTTGCCGACCAGCAGTCGGCAGAAGCGGCAAACCGCCACCTGGCGGCGGACGGCGTCATCGTGCGGTCGATTGCGGCCTATGGCCTGCCGGAAAGCCTGCGGATTACCGTCGGCACGGCCGCGGAAAACGACCGGCTTCTGGAATCACTTGGCCGGTTCACTGATCCTGGTCGGGGTTGACCTCGTTCAGGCGATTCAGCGTCTCGTCACTGACAACGGGCGGCGGCGGCAGGTCCACCCCGCCTTCGATCGGACCCGGCAGAACCGGCCTATCGTCCACAGGCGCCACGCCCGGCAGGATCGGGCCGACCTCCGCCACTTCAAACGGCCCCAGAAAGACGCTGCCATACTGAATGGTTGCCGGCAGTTCCACCGTTCCGGCCCCCCCCGTCCCCAGGGACAGGATGTCGTTTCCCATGCGGATATATTCGCTGACCTGTCGGTCGATCAGCCCCGCGTCGGCAAAGCGCTGGGCGGTATCCGAAAGCCCGTTCAGCCGCAGGGAAAACGCCGCCAGCGGACGCATACCCGGGTCCAGCGTCACCGTCCCGGACCCTTGCGCATTCAGCGTGTCCCAGGCCAGCGCAGCGTCCGTCACATCGATGACCCCGCCGGCGTCCCGCCACAGGGAAAGCTGGCGCTGCAGACTGTCCCCCGGTGACGGGGTCGGGCCAGACACGGAAAGGTCGATCAGCGCCGCCGTCACCTGATCCGACAGGCCGGGCGCAATCAGCCCCGGAAGCGCCAGCGACACGACTTCCGCCCGGACGGTGGCCATGGTCTGTTCGTGCGTATCCGTGCGGCCATTCCGGAAACTTGTTTCGATTGCCAGTTCGCCGGAACCGGGGCCTTGCGACGTTTCCACGGCATCCGCCGTCAGCACGATGCGGGTATGGTCCGTGTCACGCAGCAGGGCATAAAGACCTTCCAGACCATGGATCGTGCCGTCCAGTTCATCGACGCCAGGCAGTGCCCGCAGGCCGAATTCCACCGGACCGTCGGCTTCGAACGTGATTTCGTCGAAATTCCAGGCACGTGCACTGGCAAGAATGCGGTCCGCACTGACCCGCCAGTTGCCAAGCGGCGCCGCCATGGCGATGCGGTCGATATCCAGCGTGATGTTCAGCGGAAAGCCGCCGGTGGTCATGCGCCCGAAAACGATGCGGGTTCCTGCCTGGCGCTGTTCTTCGATCCAGGCCTGCGCGCCCGACAGCACGGTCCAGCTTGCGTTGAACCACCATGCAGTCCAGCCGATGCAGACAACCGCTACGGCGGAAACGATTGTTATTGTAAGGCGTTTCTTGGTCATGGATCGGGTGTAGGGGGCGCAAGCGGCCTTGGCAAGCGGGCCCGAACGCGCGACCATTCAGATCAGCATGATCGACCGCCGCGCATTACAGGACAACCACCCGCTTCAGCCGCTTCCGGAACCTGACCGGATGGATGATGACGCGTTGGCAGATGCCGCCGTTGAATGGGTCCGTGCCCGCCCGGACCCGCAAAACATCTGGGTGTTCGCGACCGGGTCGCTGATGTGGAACCCGGAATTTCCCTATACCGAATGCCGCCGCGGCCGGGTCGAAGGATGGCACCGTGCCTTCTGTCTTTATTCCGTCAACTATCGCGGTTCGCCAGCCCGGCCCGGTCTGGTCATGGGGCTGGCACCGGGCGGCTATTGCGAAGGGTGCGCCTTTCGGATCGACCCCGGCAATCGCGAGGATGCGGCTGTCACCCTGTGGCGGCGCGAAATGGGGCACGGCAGCTACCGGATGATCGATCTGGACATCGAAACGGCGGAAGGGACGATCCACGGGTCCGCCTTCACCCCGACGGAAGGGCACCCGCAATATGCGGTCGGCCTGCCCCGGCAGACGGTATCCGCCGCCATTGCCTGCGCATCCGGAAAGCGCGGACCGAACCTGGACTATTTCACCGCGACCCGGGACCATCTTTTGGAAATGGGAATCGTCGACCCCTATATCGAAGCGATTGCCGAAGACCTGTCAGGCTGCATCTGATCGGCCGCCATCCGGCAGGATTCCGGCATCGGCGAAGGCATAGATTTCAATCGGCTTTGTACGGCCGCGGACTTCGGCATCGTGCGATGCGCAGTCCAGCCCGGCCAGTTCTATGGACGCCAGGGACAGCACGTCCTTCGATACGACCAGTTCGGCACCGTAATCCTTTGTCTTTGCCTCCAGCCGGCTGGCGGTATTGACCGTATCCCCGATGGCGGTCAGCTGGGTCGCACGGCTGTAACCCATTTCACCGATGATAACCGACCCGACATGGATGCCGATGCCGATGCGAAGGGGCCGGTCCAGATCTTCCGCCAGACCGCGATTCAGATCCTTCAGGCGTTCGGACATACGCCGCGCCGCCATACAGGCCTGTCGGCAGGCCACCTCCGGCGTCGAATTCAGGCCGAACAACGCCATGATTCCGTCGCCGATGAACTTGTCGATATGGCCGCCCGATTCCTCGATCGCCTTACCCATCGCATCGAAATACCGGTTCAGAAGGAAGACGATGTCATAAGGCAGTTTGTCTTCGCTGACGGTCGTAAAACCGCGCAGGTCGCAGAACATGACGGCGATCGTCTTTTCCTTGCCCTGGTTCATGTCCGACGCCGCATAGCCACGCGCCGCGGTCGCCGTGGGCGGAAGCAATGTGGTGATCGCAATCGCCCCCGGCTTCGGCACGCACTGACAGGCAAGCCGCACGTCCGGACCGGCCTTCACCCGGTCCAGGACAGCCTGTTCACTGGAAGACGGCGGTTCCAGAAGGTCGGTGCCGTGGCGCACCCGCACGCGGCAGGTCGAACAGCGCCCGCGCCCGCCGCAGACGCTGGCATGGGGATAGCCGCAGTCGCGGCTGGCATCCAGAAGGGTCAGGCCATGATTGAATTTCGTTTCCACGCCGTCGTCATATCGCAGGGTGACAATCCCCCGGCGGCGTTCCAGCCAGGCGCGCACGAACCGGGCGGCAAAGGTCATTCCCAGGAATCCCAGTACCAGCAGGATCACCCCGTCTTCCACCCGGTAGAGCATGGCCTGGGTTTCGCGGTCCAGATTGCCGACGTCCGCCAGCACCATTTCAACCCAGCCCGGGTCGATGGTGCGGGCCGCGGCTTCCCGCCCCGCATGGACCATGCCCGTCAACGCCAGGATCGGCCAGATCAAGGCGAAGGCAAAGGCATAGGCGCCACATTTCCCCCAGGCGCGTTTCAGCCGCAAAAACTGATAAAGCCCGATGCAGCCATGGGTCCAGGCAACGACCAGGACCGCCGCCTGCCGGGCGCCCGCCATCACGTCATATTCGAAATAGATCGCCAGGATCCAGTCGTATGTCGGTGACAGGCCCCAACCAGCCGCGGCGATGCGGGTGCTGACCAGGTGCAGCGAAAGCAGCATGGGCACCGACACGCCGGTCGCAAGCTGAACCAGTTCCATCATGCGGATGCCGCGCCAGCGCCGGCGCTTATAGATCGCATAGAAACCAAGCGCCATGTGGGTCGTCATGGCCAGATACAGGACGGCAAGTCCGGGCCACGTTTCCCACCCGCCCTGGATATAGGGACGCAGCCCTTCCATCGCGCCAAGGGAGACATTGCCCGCGATCAGCGGGATCATATGCAAAAAGATATAGGCGAAAAGGACGGACCCGCTGATCAGGCGTATGCGTCTTAGCATTCCGTCCCCCGCACGCCCGTCAGGCGAGGCCCAGCTTTTCGGCCAGGCCGATGCGCTGAAGCTTGCCCGTCGCGCCTTTCGGGATTTCTTCGACGAAGACGAAACGGCGCGGCACCTTGAAATCGGCCAGGCGCTTTGCGGCGAAATCCTTCAGTTCCTGTTCGGACGCGGACTTCCCTTCGGCGAAGACGACGGCACAACCGACCTCTTCCCCCAGCTTGTCGTGGGGCACGGCAAAGGTAACCGCCTGGGCGACGGCATCGTGGTCCATCAGCACCTCGTCCACCTCACGCGGAGCGATCTTTTCCCCGCCGCGGTTGATGATTTCCTTGATCCGGCCGGTGATCCAAAGATACCCGTCTTCGTCCAGGCGCCCCTGATCACCGGTGCGGAACCAGGACCCGCTGGCCCCGTCCGGGTCGTCATGGAAACCTTCGGCGTTTGCCTTCGGGTTGTTTTCATACCCGTGGGTCACGTTCGGCCCGCGGATGCAGATTTCCCCTTCCCCGCCCTGGGCGACGAAGGTGCCGTCCGGCGACATGATCCGAACTTCCGGCCCGGCGGGCAGGCCGACGCACCCGGGCTTTCGCGCACCGGGCGGCAGCGGGCTGGACGCCATCTGGTGGGATGCTTCGGTCATGCCGTAGCTTTCAATGACCGGACAGCCGAATGTCGCTTCCAGCGCTTCCATCACCTGCGGCGGCAGGGAGGAGGAGGAGGACCGGATCAGCCGAAGCCCCATCGCGTCCACGATGTCCTGATTGCGCGCGGCGCGCGACAGGATCGCCTGATGCATGGTCGGCACGGCCGTATACCAGGTCGGCGCGATCGCCTGAAACCACTGAAACACCTTCAACGCGTTGAAGCCCGGCGCGCAATGCACCGACGCCCCCGCCCCCAGCGAACTCAACACTGCCGCGATCAGCCCGTGAATATGGAACAGGGGCATGATGTTCAGGCACCGGTCCCCCGGTACCAGCGCCAGCGTCTGGCCGATATGATGGGCGGACGCGCAGATATTGGCGCCGGTCAGCGGCACGATCTTCGGCCGCGACGTCGTCCCCGACGTGTGCAGCACCAAGGCCGTGTCCCCCGGCGCGGCGCGCACGGCGTCGCCCGATTGTCCGCCGGTTTCCAGCGTGAAGGTTCCGGCGGGCGCGGCGTCATCCTGCGACAGGTCGACAATGCGCACGCCCAGCTTTTCGGCCACCGCGCGGGCAGGCGTGTCATCCCCCGCCGCAACGATCAGAAGTTTCGCGTTCAGGTCGGACAGGTAGAATTCGAACTCGTCCGCCCGATAGGCGGGGTTCAGCGGCGCGGCGCAGGCATGGGCCGCCACGGCCATGAAACAGGTCGCCATCGCAGGCCCGTTCGGCAGAACGATCGCAACCCGGTCGCCCGGCCCGACCCCGGCGCCCGACAGGGCCGCGCCCGTTTCGTCCACCAGCGCCAGCAATCCCGAATAGGACAGATCCCCGCGGTCCGGCGCACCGACCGCAACCGCATCCGCCCCGGCCCGCGCAGCCGCGCGTTCCAGCAAATCCCAAACCGTTTCCGAAGCCCCCATACCGCCCCCTTGTTGTTTTTAGATGGTTGTATCCTTGCGCGCGGGACTCTGCCCGCCGCAGCGCCGCTTTGCCAGACATTATCGATTGAATTTCGCGTGAACCGGCGCGCGGTCGTCCCGGCCGGTCAGCGGATTTTGGCCAGTTCCTCGACATGGCGCTGCGACATCAGGGTCAGCTTGCGCGTCAGGGTCTTCAGGACCCGCGCCATCACCGGGTCCATGGTGGTCAGCTTTTCTTCGAACAATGTGCGGCTTACGACGATGACATTGACGTTCGATACGGCGACCGCTGACGCCATCCGCTTGCCGCCGGATATCAGTGCCATTTCCCCGAACAGGTCCCCGCGGCCAAGTTCGTTCACGACAATGCGGCGTTCATGCTTGCTGCGCATGGCAATTTCGACCGTGCCGCCTTCGATCAGATAGGCATCGTCCGCGTCATCCCCTTCCTTGAAGATGATGGACCCGGCCCCGAACTCGACCCGTTCGAACGCGCTGTCGCCACTCATCCCCTCTCCTCCAAGATCGTGTCTTTCTCCAGCCCGGTTCAGGTATCCGCACCGCCCCCATGCGGGATGGTACCTTCCGGAACGATGGCGTCCCGGTCTTCCGGTCCCGCTTCGCGCCGGGCCAGCACGCGTTTGCGCGCGGCGCCACTTTCCACGTCCGTCAGGCCCAGCATACCGGATACCCGGCGAATCAGGTTCGCTTCGTGATCATGCAAATCATCGTCGGCATAGACGACATCCCACAGCATTTCGACCAGCATGATGCGTTCTTCATGGTCGAACTGGTCGTTGACCACCCGCAGGAACGAATAGATGTCGACGGCGGCTTCCGCCTTCTTTTCCCCGTCGGCCAGAATCTGGCGCACCATGTCCGGCGCAATGCCGAAATGCCGTTCGATCAGGATGGCGATGCGTTCCATTTCCACCGCATCGACGGTGCCGTCCGTCATGGCCGCTTCGATCAGCATGGCAGTCGCGGCGACGTGCAGTTCCCGTTCCTCCTGTGCCGCGTCGGCCGCGGGACCGCCGTCCGGTTTGAAAATCGCCCTGATCTTGCTCAGCATGCTACCAACCTGTGTTTGTCGTTTTCGGGATCGTGTCATTCCTGTGAGGGAAGTTTAACAACTTGGTTCAGGGGTTCAAACTTCAAGGTTTCGGGCTTCATCCCGGACATCTGGACGCAGGCGCGCAGGCCGCCCTGACCGCAGCCGTCCGCGACTGCCTGCGCGCGGCCCCGCTGTTCCGGCCCGTGATGCCGCGCACCGGCAAACCCTTTTCCGTTCGCATGTCCAATGCCGGACCGTTGGGATGGGTGTCGGACCGGGACGGCTATCGCTATCAGCCGCACCATCCGGAAACCGGCCGCCCCTGGCCGCCGATCCCGCAAATCGCGCTGGATGTCTGGCAGGCGGTATCGGGCTATCCCCACCCGCCCGAAGCCTGCCTGATCAACTGGTATGCGCCCGACGCCCGGATGGGCCTGCACCGCGACACGGACGAGGCGGCGCGCGATGCGCCCGTCGTCTCCATCTCTCTGGGGGATACCGCGATCTTCCGCATCGGGCCGCGGGACCGGTCCGGCGGCACCAAATCTGTGCGCCTGACCAGCGGCGATGTCGCGGTACTGGCGGGCGATGCGCGGGAATCCCGCCACGGCATCGACCGCATCCTGCCCGGCACATCGACGCTGCTGGACGCGCCGGGGCGGATCAACCTGACGCTGCGACGGGTCCGCATCCCCGGATTGTCAGAAACTTACTGACTCCCCCAATAGGTTGCGCCATAACCATCCCATGGTTGCACATGTATCCACGGTTGCGTTTCAGGGCATCGACACCATGCCCATCGATGTTCAGGTCCAACTGACATCGGGCCTGCCGGCATTCATGATCGTCGGCCTGCCGGACAAGGCGGTCGCCGAAAGCCGGGAGCGGGTGCGCGGCGCACTGGCCGCCATCGGTCTGGCCCTGCCGCCCAAACGCATTACCGTCAACCTGTCGCCCGCCGACGTTCTGAAGGAAGGAAGTCATTTTGACCTTCCCATCGCCCTGGGAGTTCTGCTGGCGATGGAAACGATCCCGTCCAGTGCGGTGGACGGCTATCTGGCGCTGGGTGAACTGGGACTGGACGGGCGTCTGGCACCGGTTGCGGGCGTCCTTCCGGCGGCGATGGCGGCCCTGGGCGACGACCGGGCATTGATCTGTCCCGCGTCGCAGGGTGGAGAGGCCGCCTGGGCCGGGGACATGGAAATCGCCGCCGCGCCGGACCTGATATCCCTGATCCATCACCTGAACGGCACGAACGTCCTGGGTGTGCCGGAACCGGCCCTGGCCCCGCCGGGTGCGGAACCGCCGGACCTGACCGACATCAAGGGTCAGGAAACGGCGAAGCGTGCGCTGGAGGTCGCGGCCGCCGGCGGCCACAACCTGTTGATGATCGGCCCGCCCGGTGCCGGCAAAAGCATGCTGGCGTCGCGCCTGCCGGGCATCCTGCCGCCGTTGAGCCCGGCGGAGGCACTGGAAGTGTCCATGATCCATTCCGTCGCGGGCCTGATGATCGACCGCGGCCTGTCGCGCACCCGGCCCTATCGCGACCCGCATCATTCGACATCCACGCCGGCCCTGGTCGGCGGCGGACAGCGCGCCAAACCGGGGGAGGTGTCGCTGGCCCACAACGGGGTCCTGTTCCTGGACGAGCTGCCGGAATTTCCCCGCGCGGCGCTGGAAAGCCTTCGCCAGCCGTTGGAAACCAGCCGCGCGGTCGTCGCACGCGTCAATGCGCATGTGACCTATCCGGCGCGGGTACAGCTGATCTGTGCCATGAACCCGTGTCGCTGCGGGCATCTGGACGACCCGGACCTTGCCTGCAGCCGCGCGCCGCGATGCGCCCTGGACTACCAGTCGAAGATTTCAGGTCCCCTGTTCGACCGCATCGATATGACGATCGACGTGCCGTCGGTCAGCGCCGCCGATCTGGACCGCCCGCCCCCGGCCGAAGGCTCGGTAGAAATCGGCGCGCGGGTTGCCGCCGCGCGCAAGGTCCAGCTGGACCGGTTGATGGCCCTGTCAGCGGACGCGACGATCCGCACCAACGCGGAAGCCGACGGTGCGGTCCTTCAGGAAATCGCCACACCCGACGCGGAAGGCCGAAAGCTTCTGACCGACGCGTCGGAACGGTTCCGCCTGTCTGCGCGCGGCTATCACCGGGTCCTGCGCGTCGCACGGACGCTGGCGGACCTGGAAGGGGACGAACAGGTCCGCCGCATCCACATTGCAGAGGCGTTGAGTTACCGCCGGGTTCAGGTCCGCGCCTGAGCGTCCTGTTCCGCCCGGACGGCGCGCACCGTCTTTCCGTGCAGGCCCCAGTTATCCAGCCCCACCTCGTCGATCACGACATGGGTCGATGCCGGGTTCTTGTTCAGGACACGGACCAGAAGGTCGGTGACCCCTTCGATCAGCTGCTGTTTTTCTTCCACCGTCGGGCCGGTGCCGTCCGGGCCGCCTTCGCGGGTTACCTTGATGTTTACATAGGGCATGGATCATTCCTTGGTTTCGGTTTCGAAGTGGAAGACCTTGGCGACGATGCACCAGCGGTCTTCATGTTTGGTCAGGGTCAGGAAGTCGGTATACCGACGCCCCATCATCGCCATTTCCGCATGGACGAAGGCCAGCGCCGGGCCGCCGAAGCGGATGGACAGGACCCGGTCCCGCCGGACCTGACCATCGGCGGACGGTGGGGTGCGGGCGTCGACGACACGGAAATAGTCCGGCATGGACAAAACCGTCTCCTGTCCCGGCGTGGTGCCGACATAGCCGGCCTGCGGGTGGAAGACCGGCGCCAGCCGGGCCGTATCGGCGTGATACAGACCGTCGAAATAGGCCTGCATCACCGCCGAAACGGCGTCGAAATCCGGGCTGCTCATGATGCCTGCTGTTCCGCCGGGATCAGACCTTCGGCAACCATTGCCGCCTGAACCGAAGGCCGGGCGGCGACACGACCGACAAAGGCCTGCACATTCGGCCAGCGCGACAGGTCGATACCGACGAAATTCGCCCAGTTGCTGACGACGAACATATAGGCGTCGGCGACCGTGAAGGTTTCGCCCAACAGATGGTCGCGCCCGTCCACGAACAGGGTTTCAAGATAGTCGAACCTGCCCGCAACGGCGCCATGGGCCGCCTGTTTCTGTTCATCCGATGCGGCGGATGAAAAGAAGGGGCCGAACGCCTTGTGCAGTTCCGACGCGACATAGTTCAGATGTTCGTGCAGCCGTGCGCGGGCCAGTGTCCCGGCCGCCGGGGCCAGACCGGATTCCGGCCGCTGGTCGGCGATATATTGCAGTACGGACGCCCCTTCGGTCAGGACCTCCCCCGTGTCCAGGGCAAGCGCGGGGACATAGCCTTTCGGATTGACCGCACGATAGTCGCCGCCGTCCCCGGTCGTCCCGGCGTCGGTATCGACCTGATCCAGCGTGAAAGGCAGTTCCGCTTCGCGCAGCGCGATGTGGGACGCAAGCGAACAGGCGCCGGGTTTCATATAAAGTTTCATGACAGGTATCCTTTGTTGATCGTTCCATTTGGTGGACGACCCCGCGTTTGTAGGGCCGACGCACCCTATCTGGACCCCAGGTCGATAAATTGATAATGATATGTTTTAATATATCCGATAAGTGGGGTTTATCATGATGCAGGCCGGCGCCATTACAATGGAACAGCTTCGGGTCCTGGACGCCGTGGTGACGACCGGTACGTTCCGGGCCGCGGCGGAGGTGCTGCACAAGACGCAACCCGCCGTCAGTCACGCGATCAAATCGCTGGAAACAGCGGTCGGATTCACGTTGCTGTCGCGCGACGGATACCGACCGGAACTGACCGCTGCCGGGCGGCGTTTCCACCGGCAGGCGGGGATGGTCCTGTCGCAGATGCGCGACCTTGGCACGCTGGCCGACCGGCTGGCGGACCGTCACGAACCCGAAGTGTCACTGGCCGTATCCGCGACGCTTCCCATGCAGCCGCTTCTGGGAATCGTCGGAACCGTGGGACGCAATCATCCGGAAACCCATATCCGGCTGGTGACCGACATGATGGGCGGCGCGGCGGAACGGCTTATGTCCGGGGATGCGGATATCATCATTGCGCCCGAAGACAGCGCCCCCGGCGCAGAGGTGGACCGCGTCCTGTTTCAGGAGTTCGACATTCTGCCGGTCGCGCGGCCGGATTACGGGCCGCAGCGCGGCACGGGTCCGATTTCAGACGCGGCGATGCGAAACTTCGTTCAGGTCGTCGTGGCAGGCACGGGCACCGGCGCGTTCCGTCAAAGCCGCGATGTCCTGCCCGGCGGTCGCAACTGGACCGTATCGGACCTGACGGCAAAGAAGGAAATCATCCTGGCCGGACAGGGGTGGGGCGGCCTGCCGGGCCACCTCATACAGGACGAATTGAATTCCGGCGCGCTGGTGCAGCTTGACCTGCCCTGCTTTCCGCCGCGCCGTTCGCGCCAGTTCGTCATGCGGCGGCGCGACCGGCCCGTCGGGCTGGTCGGCGATGCGCTTTGGCGGGCGCTGAGCGAAGGAGGCGCCGAGTTCCGGCGGAAGGATTAACAGGAAGAACTCTTCCATGACCACAACGCCCATACCCACCGCCGCCCGATTGGCGGAGATTGCTGCACAGGCGCCGGACCACATCGCGGTTCGCGACCGGGGCCGGTCGGTGACCTTTTCCGAATTTTATTCGGACCTTGGGCGCATCTTCCCGGCCGTGACGGGTTTTGGTGTCCGAAAGGGGTCGGTGGCGGCGGTCGGCTGGGACGGGCTGTACCGGCATTGGCTTCTGACGCTTGCGTTCGAATGTCTGGGCGTCACGACATTCACCTGTCATCGCGACGGACCGCCGGACCATGTCCCGGCGGATACGGTCGTCTGTCCGGACGATGGCTGGTGGCAGGCCGCCCTGGACGGGCCGGTGGCCGACCTGACGACACAGTCGGACCCCGGTTTCGCGCCCCGGCTGGTCGCCAGTTCCGGGACGACCGGCAGTCCGAAGCTTATGGCCCCGACGGTTCTGCAGGAAGCGTTCCGTCAGGACGCCACAAGGTCGATCTATGGGTACGGACCCGACAGCCGGTTTCTGGTCGGCGTCGGATTCATCGTTCAGGCGGACCACCGCCGCGCCACGGTATGCCTTCGCGCGGGCGGGACCTGCCTTTACGAAGGTGAAGCCATGATCGAAGACGCCATCCTGTCCGCCCGCCCGACCCATGTCGTGCTGATGCCGGGACACCTTCTGGGGATTGAGGGCCGGTCGGATGACCTTTGCCGGTACGGGCCGCTGAATGTCGCGGCGGTCGGCGGCGCGGTGCCGGACGCCGCGCGGACCCTGCTGACGGAAAGATTCGGCTTCACCCTGACGGAAAGCTACGGCACGAACGAAACCGGTCCCATCGCCAATGTCGGATCGGACGGTTGGGCGTCCCCTTTGCCGGGGGTCACGGTCCGCATTGTCGGGGACTATGGCGCGGTCCTGCCGCCCGGCACCGACGGCACGGTGGAAATTTCCAGCCCCGGGACGGTCGACGGATACCGGAACTACCCTGAAGCAACCGCCGCGCGCTTCCGCGATGGCTGGTTCCGGCCCGGCGACGTCGGGCGCATGGATGCGGACGGGCGGCTGCGCCTGACGGGGCGGATTGACGACATTCTGAATGTCGGCGGCATGAAAATCAGTGCCGGCAGTCTGGACCGACGGCTACAGGCACTTCCGGAATTGCAAGACGGGGCGGCCGCCGCCTTTGTCGATGAAAACGGACGCACGGCGCTGGCGCTGTTCATCGTCCCTTCGGGCGATATCCCGAACGATGTGCTGGAAGCATCGGTGATGACCGTCATTCCCAGGAAGGGGATCGGGACGGTCCGGGTCATCCGCGCCACCGGCATACCGCGCACGGACACCGGAAAGGTTCGCCGACGGGACCTGCGCGCGTTCCTGGACAGCGGTCAAAAGACCTGACCCTGCGCCGGAACACGCTTGATTTTCAGGGTCCGATCCCATTTCTATGCCGCGCGTCAATCAGGGAACGGGTGGCATGGACCGGCTCAGGAAACTTGTCGAATCAGCAGCGTTTCAGAACGGGATCACCGCGGTCATCGTGGCCAATGCGATTGTTCTGGGACTTGAGACATCGCAGACGGTAACGGATGCGATCGGCGGCCTGTTGAAGGTCCTGGACAAGGCCGCACTGTTCATCTTCGTGGTGGAAATCGCACTGAAGCTGATCGTCTACCGGTTCCGGTTTTTCACCAGCGCCTGGAATATTTTCGACTTCGTGATCGTCGCGGTCACCCTGGCCCCGTCGGGCGAAGGCGTTTCGGTCCTGCGCGCGCTCAGAATCCTGCGGGCGCTGCGCCTGATATCCCTGGTCCCGTCCATGCGCCTTGTGGTGCAGGCACTGTTGCGCGCCATACCCGGCATGGGGTCGGTCATCATGCTTCTGTCGCTTGTCTTTTATATCGCCAGCGTGATGGCGACGAAGCTGTTCGGCGACGCCTTTCCGCAATGGTTCGGGACGCTGGGTGAATCCGTCTATTCGCTGTTCCAGATCATGACGCTGGAAAGCTGGTCCATGGGGATCGTCCGTCCGGTCATGGAAGTCTATCCGCAGGCGTGGCTGTTCTTTGTCATCTTCATCCTGCTGACGACCTTTGCGGTCCTGAACCTGTTCATCGCCATCATCGTCGACAGCATGAGCCAGGAACACAAAGCCGCCGAACAGGAAACCCGCTCGGAACTGGGAAGCGAGCATGAAGAGATTATGGCGGAGCTGAAAAGCCTGCGCGCGGAAGTTCGCCAACTCAAGGGAACCGACTAGTTCGGTCGGTGCCCCCGGCATTTCGGGAAGCCTACTGCCGGACCGTGTTCATAATGGCGCCCGCCGCCTGTCGCCCGTTGACGAAGGCAAGTCCCATGAAGATCAGGCCGGCCGCCCCCCACACCCACCAGGAATGGGTTTCGGCAAAGAAGAACATGCCGAACAGGATGCCGGTCAGGGTTACGACATAGCCGACGACGCTGATGCTGACCGGGCCGACAGCCCGAATCAGTTCGAAGAACAGAATGTAAGCAAGGCAGGTATTGACCGCGACGATCGCGATACACAGGTCGGCCAGCCCCAGCATGGAAAAGTCCGGCACATAATCCTGACCGACGGCAAGCGACAGCGGCCACAGGACAATTGCAATCATCAGGCACATGCCCGCCGCCAGCCCCGCGGACTCTGCATTGGCGGGGCGAAGCTTTGCCGCCGCAATCGAAGACGTCGCGTAGAAAAGCGGTGTCAGCAGGCCAATCAGGAACCAGCCGGTATCTTCCGGTTCGGGCAGGCTGGTCGACGGAATGACGATCAACAGAACCCCGCCAAGGCCCAGCAACACCCCGATCAGCCGCCCGACGTCGAACCGTTCCATGCGAAAAATCAGACTGCCCAGATAGGTCAGCAGCGGCACCGTCGCGATTGCCAGCACCATGACCCCCGCGGGCAGTTCGCGAAGCGAGTTGGCGAGGTTGGCCGACGGCACCGCAGTCCCGATGATGCCGACAACGAAATAGTAAAACATGTGATCGCGGTCGAATTTCAGATGCACGCCCCGGAACCGGCAGAAAGCCCAAAGGATGATGCCCGCACCGGACATCTGAAGCGTTGTCAGCCCGATCGCGGCGACCCCTTCCAACCCGGCCATTTTCATCAGCGAGGTATTGAGCCCCCACAGGGACCCAAGCCCCAGAATCAAAATGGGGGAGAGCCGGCGCATTACGGCGATGCCGCCGGCGCTGTCGGGTGCGGAAATTCGTGTCATGGCGGTGGAAGATAGGCCGGATCACCCCTTTGAAAAAGCGCGATTCGCGCTAAAAGTTTGTGCCATGTCCTTTCTGCATTCGCTCTTGCGCCGCAGCGCTTCGCCCGCCGGAAAATCCGAAGCGACGCAGCCGTTCCGCCTGAATGGGGAAACGGTCGACATCCTGGTCCGCCGCCACGACCGCGCGGTCCGGATCAAACTGTCCGTCGATGCGGCAAAGGGCATGCCCGTTCTGACCCTGCCGCGGCACGTATCCGACCGCGAAGGACAGGCCTTCGTCGAAAAGAATGCCGGCTGGCTGCGGTCCGCGATGGCGCGGGTGCCCGACGCGATCCCCCTTTCCCATGGAAGCATCGTTCCCGTCCGGGGAACGGACACCCGCATCGACCATCGGCCGGACGGGCGCGGAGTCACGCGCATCGACGGCGACGCCCTGATCGTAACGGGCGACGCCGCCCACACCGCCCGGCGTGTCACCGACTTCCTGAAGCGCCAGGCCCGTGCGGACCTGACCGCCGGGGTTCGGGAAAAAGCCGCAATATTGGGCCGCACGGCGGGGCGCATTACGGTGCGCGACACCCGCACCCGCTGGGGGTCCTGCGCCGCGAATGGGGACCTGTCGTTCAGTTGGCGACTGATCCTGACCCCGCCGGAGATCCTGGACTATGTGGTCAGCCACGAGGTGGCCCATCTGGTCCATATGGACCATTCGCCCGCATTCTGGCGAACTGTCGCGCGACTGGACCCGGATTATGAAGACCACAGGGACTGGCTTTACCGGAACGGCAGCGCCCTTCACCGAATCGGTTGAACCTGATCCGCTAGATTCGACACGCGCGCATTTTTCGGCACCGCGTCAAGCCTGCGAATTGGGCAAATTTGGGGCAGAGGCCCCGCACTATTGACGCAAGTTTGCTCTGATACCACATCCCCTAGCGGACAAGCCCAAATCCTGTCCCGGTAACGGGATTTTGCGAGGAAAACCGGATGCACGCCCGGAATGGCATGTTATCGTGGCCGAAACACGCGCCAGGCGGCGCGGCTGGACATTAGAGGAAACACATGACGCATTTGAGAGACGCACGCGCTTACCGTCCGCGCACGACCGCCCAATCCCGTGCCGCCGACCCGCGGTCCCAGACCCGGATGGTCCAACTTGTCGCGGTGGCAGTCGGCGCATCGTTCCTTGCGGCCCTTCTGATCGCAGCGCGGCCCGCCGCCGCCCATGAAAGTTTCGCGGATCTGGCTGAACAACTTCTGCCGGCGGTCGTGAACATCTCGTCCGAAACGGTGACCTCCGCCCAGGGGGTTCTGCCGGAAGATTTCCTGGAACGGTTCGGTCACGGCAACCCGGAAAACGCGCCCCGCGCCCAAAGCCTCGGGTCCGGATTCATCATCGACGGGGAAGCAGGAATTGTCATCACGAACAACCACGTGATCGAAGACGCGTCCGAGATCAAAGTCATCCTTCAGGACGACACCGAATATACGGCCGAACTGGTCGGGTCCGACCCGTCGACGGATGTCGCGGTCCTGCGCATCGATACCGAAGGGGACATCCTGCCGGAGGTACCATGGGGCGATTCCGACGCAGCGCGCGTCGGCGACTGGGTGCTGGCCATCGGTAATCCGCTTGGCCTTGGCGGCACTGTGACGGCCGGTATCATTTCAGCGCGTGGCCGCAACATCGACAGCGGTCCCTATGACGACTACATCCAGACGGACGCATCCATCAACCGCGGCAATTCCGGCGGCCCGCTGTTCAACACGGAAGGCCAGGTTATCGGCATCAACACGGCGATCTTCTCGCAAAGCGGCGGGTCGATCGGCATCGGCTTCTCAATCCCGTCGAACCAGGCCATCGGCGTCGTAGACCAAATCCTGGAATACGGGTCCACCCGGCGGGGCTGGCTGGGCGTTTCCATTCAGGAAGTTACCGACGATATCGCCGATTCGCTCGGCATGGATCGTGCCTATGGTGCGCTCGTCTCTGCGGTGCATGAAGACGGCCCGGCGGAGTCTGCGGGGTTCGAATCCGGCGACGTGATCATCGAATTCAACAATAATGAAGTTGCCGATACACGCGAGTTGCTGCGTCTTGTGGCCGCCGCGCCGATCGAACAGACCGTGCCGGTCATCGTCTGGCGCAATGGCGAAGAGGTGACGCTGAACCCGACGCTTGGCCAGCGCGAAAAGATCGATCTTGCATCCCTGCGCCCGATTCAGGAAGGCGCCCCGGAAGGGGAGGCTGAGACCCAGATTGCGCGCCTGGATACGCTGGGCATCGAAATCGCCCCGCTGAACCAGTCCGAAGCCGACAAGTTCGGCGTGGAAGCCGCCGGCGAAGGGGTCCTGATTTCCAGTGTCGACAGCGCGTCCGACGCCGCCGAAAAGGGTATTCAACCGGGCGACATCGTGCTGGAGGTAAACCAGAACGAAGTCGCATCCGTCGGCGATATGGAACGCGAGGTCCAGACCGCATTGGAAGCGGGTCGTTCGTCCGTCCTTCTGAAGATACAGCGCGGTGACCGCCGCATTTTCGTCGCAGTCCGTTTCGCCCGCTGATCGGCGCAAAACCGATCATGCCGTTACAAACGCCCGGCTGTCCGCAGCCGGGCGTTTAATTTTAGGGGTCCACCCCCTAAATAATACTATAGATTTTTCTTTGCGCTAAGGTTCGCACAAACCGTGAAGACAGAGAGGGGCGCTTGGTTCATGGACACTAATCCGGGGGAAATCATGGGGCTGTTGAGCGGTTTTGCAATCTTCTCGATCGCGCTTGTCCTGTTTGCGATCATCCTGATTTTCAAGGGAATCAAGGTCGTTCCACAGTCGGAGGAATGGACGACCGAACGGTTCGGCCGCTATACGCGCACGCTGACGCCGGGCCTCAACCTGATCATACCGTTCGTCGATGGTATCGGCGCGAAGATGAGCCTTCGCGAAACCGTGCTGGATGTCGAGGAACAGGAGGTCATTACCCGCGACAACGCGATGGTAAAGGTTGATGGCGTCGTCTTCTTTCAGGTCATAAACGCGTCCAAGGCGGCGTACGAGGTAAACGACCTGCGCTATGCAATCCTGAACCTGACAATGACGAACATCCGAACCGTTCTGGGGTCCATGGACCTGGACCACATGCTGTCCCAGCGCGACGAAATCAACGAACGCCTGTTGAGCGTCGTCGACGCGGCGGCACAGCCCTGGGGCGTCAAGATCACCCGCATCGAAATCAAGGACATCTCTCCTCCGCCGGGTCTGGTTGATGCAATGGCCCGCCAGATGAAGGCCGAACGCGACAAGCGGGCGACGATCCTGGATGCGGAAGGCGAACGAAGCGCTGAAATCCTGCGCGCTGAGGGGCTGAAGCAGGCGGCCATCCTGGAAGCGGAAGGCCGCAAGGAAGCGGCATTCCGGGACGCGGAAGCCCGCGAACGGGAGGCGGAAGCCGAAGGCAAAGCAACCACAATGGTCTCAGAAGCCATTGCCAATGGAAATGTTTCAGCCATCAATTATTTCGTCGCGCAACGCTATGTGGAAGCAATCGAAAAACTGGCCGCCGCGCCGAACCAGCGTGTGATTTTGATGCCGCTGGAAGCATCCAGCGTTATTGGCGCACTGGGCGGCATTGCCGAACTGGCCAAGGAAACTTTCGGCAAGGATACGGATTCCATGGTCTTGCCGGATGAAGCCCGCGAAACCGATTCGCCATCCGGACGCGGCCCCTGGGGCGGGGGTGACGCATGACGGAAATCAAACCCTTCCTGGACGGCATCGAATTCTGGCACTGGTGGATCTTCGCCCTTGTCCTGATCGGGGCAGAGGCGCTGTTGCCGGGCGTCTTTTTCCTGTGGATGGGTGTTGCGGCGGCCATCATCGGCGTTGCGGTTCTGGTCACGCCCGACCTTGCCTGGGAAATCCAGTGGATCGCGTTCGCCGTGATTTCTATCGCCAGCGTGGTCGGCTGGCGCGCCTATCTGCTGCGCTATCCGACACAGACGGACCAGCCGACCCTGAACCGCCGCGGACAGGATTATGTGGGCCGGCACCTGACCCTGTCGCAACCGCTGCAGGACGGTCATGGGCGCACGAAACTGGATGACAGCGTCTGGGCGGTGGAAACGGAAGACGGTGCCGACCTGCCCCAGGGCACGAAGGTCGTGGTCACGGCACTGCGGGATACGGTCCTGATCGTTCGGCCCGCCGACGTCGGCCCTAACCCGCGGTAAGCAGGTCCGCCAACGCGTCGGGGGCGGTGACCATAGCGTCGTGACCGGTGGCGATTTCCTCCAGCGTCCAGCCCAGCGCCCGGGCCCGGTCGCGATGACCGGACAGGGGCTGATAGACCGGGTCCGTCACCATGACATAACGCACGGGCAGGCCGGCGCCTGGGTTCCCGTCGAAATCGATCGCCGTTTCGTAGGTTGCGATCGGATGCGGTGTCATCCGCGACAGAACATAATCCGCGTCATCCGGGTCGGTAATGCCAAGCGCGTCCGCCGTGGACGGCGAAAGGCAGCGAACCGTTTCCCCGTCCACACCGGGCACGTCGATGGCCCCGTCCCGCCGTTTCGCCCAAATGTCGGGCGCAACCGTCGACGCAGGTGAAACACCGCTGATCGGCACCATGGCATCCAGATAGACCAGCCCCGCAATCCGGTCCGC
The DNA here is from genome assembly GCA_040217575.1 of Alphaproteobacteria bacterium. Taxonomy (GTDB): domain Bacteria; phylum Pseudomonadota; class Alphaproteobacteria; order UBA8366; family Aestuariispiraceae; genus Pacificispira. Next base: position 521,353 of record JAVJPW010000007.1, read on the forward strand.
CGCCGCGGCCGCCGCACCGGTGATCGAATTTCCACCGAAGGAATGCCCGACCAGGATCGTATCCGTGATGTCCTGGGTCGTCAGGTGGCCGACCACATCGTCGACAAAGGTCTGAAGCGTGATGCGATTCGAAAGCTCTCCCGCCCGTTCCCCAAGACCCGTCTGCGTCAAGGCGCTGACCCGATGGCCGCGCGCGGCAAGGACCGTCACCAGCCGGTCCCAGCACCAGGCCCCGTGCCAGGCACCATGCACAAGCGTGAAATGCGTCATTCAATTCCCCTAGACCTCGTCCTCCATCATTGCATGCGCCCCATCAACCGAAAAGTTAGGAACGCACGGGGGCAAGCGTCAAAGCAACCGAACCCATCGCATTGGTAGGAGAATTTTCCAGATACACGTTTCACGATTTGTACCAATTAACCATGTTTCTCTTCAGAAACTCGTGGTAGCCTGATACCTGTTACGTAAAAGGTACCGGTTGGGGAGGGGAAGTTACGTTGTACGAGCCGGAGTCCGGCGCCTCGGAGGGGCTGTCAGAACCTGTCTTCATTAACTCGGAAGAAGAAGCGGCACAGGTCCTGCCCAAGGACCCCTTTCACGACCTGTACGCCATTTGGCGCGGGTGGGATGAAGCCGAAGACCGCGTCCCTTTCCGGCGCTGTCTGGAACCGACGGACCTGACACGGTTCCTGTCCCATATGATGTTGATCGAACGGCTGCCGGAGGGGGAGTTCTTCTATCGCGTTGTCGGAACGCATATCGTCGCGGCGGTGGGCTTCGACCCGACCATGAAGCCGATGCATGAATTGCCGGAATATGTCGATACCGACGCCGTGACGGCCGCTTTCCAGTCGGCCCTGGACCGAAAACGCCCGAGGTTTGAACTCATGACCGGCCGCATTTTCGCAAAGAACTGGACGACCTATCGCCGGCTGTTGTTGCCCATGGCGGACGACAGCGGGACGGTCCGCTTTATTCTGGGATGTGTGCATGGCCAGGCGACAGACCCATAGGCTGGAAGGCCCTTTTCAGATCAGGGCCGACAGCGGCGCAACATATCGACGTACCGGGTCGCCACCGGCCGGATAGGCGTCTTTCATCCGGGTTCCCGTCGTTTCATACGTGGTCGCGCCCAACAGCATGGTCAGATTCCCATCCTTGTCGCGGAGGGGGAGAACCAGCCGTTCCCCGGTGCCGATCCGGTCAAGTCCCTTGCGGTAAATATGGCCGTTGGAATACACGACCGATGGACCGTCCAGCACCAGATCATATTGATATTTCAGAATGGAATTTCCCGGTTCCGCCGCCATTTCGTCCAGATATTCGCCGATTGCCTTGCGTCCAACGACACGGCGCAGGTCTTCCCCTACCAGCCGGCAAAGGTAGCGTCCGTCGGTTTCGCGTTCGAAAATCCAGACGATGGAAAGAAGCCGAACCAGATGGGACGGGTCGATTTGCGGCCGCACGGGCGGTTGCCCTCCGACACACAGCCCCTTCCAATAGTCGAACAGCGTCCGCAGTCGCGCATCCCCGAACTCAGGCAGTGTGTCGATGTATTCAACATCCGGAAATTCGGTCACGGCACGGCATTCCAACTGTGGACAAACACATTATTCAAACCTATCAACTCACTAGTGGGAAATCTATATTGCCGGCTCAGGTGGTCAATCGCCGCTGGCCAAATCTTCAGGCTGTGACCAGGGTGCATCACATGCTGAATATCCGTAACGAAACATCCGTCCTGACGGACCTGTGTGTCTGCCGTGGCGTTTCCGTTCCGCCTTGGGACACGTTCGAAAGCGGCCATCCCGAATTTGCCACATTCCGCATGGGCCAATGGGACCGCGACCGCCTGCTGGCGCAACAGGAAACCTTCTACGACCTGATGGACCGTTTGGGCGTCCGCCTGCATTTCATCGCGCCGTCACCCGACCATCCGTGGCAGATGTATACCCGTGACACCGGTTTCGTGATCGGCGATCGGATATATTACGCCGCCGACCGGGGCCTGCCGGAACGGGTGGGTGAGGTGGCGAACCTGCGCAGCGCCCTGCCCGAACTGCCGGCGGATGCTTTTGTGGAGATCACCGACGGGCGGATCGAAGGCGGCGACGTCATGCCGGACGGCAATGTTGTCTTTGTCGGCGTCAACACGACACGCACCGCGCCCGCCGCCGCGGCGGCCCTGGCCCGTCATCTGGCCCCCGACGTGACTTTGGTCCCGCTGGACCTCGGCCCCTCGGTTATGCATCTGGACACACGCATGACCATCCTGCCCGGGCGGCGGCTTCTGATCTGTCCAACGCCGTTTGCAAAGGCGGATCTGGCCGTTCTGGCCGCCCGCTTCACATTGATCGAAGTCACGGACGAGGAAGCGGCTGCCATGGGCACCAACGTCTTTGTCCCCAATCCGGAAACCGTCGTCATGCACCGCGCTTTCGACCGAATCGCGAAGGAGATAGAGGCGGCGGGCATTCGGGTCGAACGGCTGGACTGGTCGGAACCGAACGCGCTGCTGGGATCCTTCCGATGTGCGACCATGCCGCTGCGGCGGGCCGCTTAGCCGCCAATCCGTGGCCGCCGCCCCGCAGGTGGCACATCAATGTCGGTGAACACCGGGGGAGCTTTCGTGCGTCCTTGGCGCATCCCCGGTCCAGTCGAAATGCCGCAACGGAACGCCCAGCCACACCACCACCGGCGCCGAACAGTTCGGTCGACAATCGTCACAGTGGCAATAGCGTGCCCAGTTGATTTCCGCTTTGAAAATCCAGCGCGTCTTGCCGCACAGGCAGCGCCCTGTCCCAGACATCGGTTTCTTTTTCCCAAGGGCCGGATTTCTTCCGGACAACTTTCACGCTAAACAGAATAATCAATTATTTTCAACATGTTATAGAATATTGCCGCCTATCGGAAGATTTCCCCCGGACTAACCAATTTTTAAACAGTTTGATCGATACTTCGGTTGGCTGCGATCGGTTAAGTCAGCGAAGGACAGTATATGTGCCCACAACGGATTGACAGGATGGATGGATTTCTTGGCAAGGTCGAATCGCTTCGCGACCCGACCAACACAAGCCTGGGCCAAATCTTCTGCATCGGCACCGAACGCATCCGGGAGAAGTTCGGCGACGCACGCTGGCGCCGCTCGGAAGAGCTGGTCGCCAAGCTGATCGAAAAGTCGATCGAACAGCATTGCGACAGCAAGGACGTCTTTCTGCGGTGCCGCGATGCATCGTACCTTATCCTGTTTTCCGATCCATCCATGGCAAAGGCGGAAGCCGCATCCACGAAAATCGCCGAATTCGTCAATGACTCGCTGTTCGGGTCCGAAGAGGGGGAGGCCCTGACAATCCAAAGCGTCGTCCGAACGGCTGCGGGTGTTCAGGAAACCAACGCCTTCACAACGGCGGAAGTGATCGGAAGGCTTCGCGAACAGGCGGAAACAGTGGAAATCGGCAAGCACGACACTCCGAAAGCGTCAGACGGTCCGACATTGGTCGCGGGTGACGACGATGGTGCCGACACGACACCCGACAATCCGGTGCCGGCGAAGAAGGACAAAGAACTGAAACTCCCCAGCAACCGTCAGGAACTCTTTGCCAAACTACGGTCGGTTCAGGACGCGCCCATCAAATTCCAGTATTTGCCGCTGTGGGATGTGTCCCGCCGCCGGGTCCGCACCTTCAATTGCGTGCCATGCAGGAATTCCGCGATTTCCGGCGAACCGCTTTGGAACTATGCCGTTCTGGGCAAAGATCCCGACATCGCAGACATCATCGCGCTCGACATCGCGGCCCTTGAAAAGGGGCTTCTCGACCTGACCGAAAACCTTCTGGGGGGGATGTCCTGCAACCTTGTTCCCAATCTTCATTTTGAAACCCTGGCCAACAAGAAGGGCAAACAGGAAGTCAGCGCCCTGCTGGCCGAACTGCCCGATCTTATCCGGCAATGCGTCTGGCCAAGTGTCGTACAGATTCCCGACGGTGTGCCCGAAGGCCGCTTGATGGAAATCTCCGGCCACATCGGATCCTATTGCGGGAATGTCGGCGCCGTGCTGGTTCCCGAGAAACTGAAAAACGATCTCAACAAGACTCTGATCCGTTACCGGGCGGGCGGATTCACGGGCATTTTCCTGCGGTTCAAGGACGCCCCGACAAAGGCCGAAATCAAGGAGCTTCTGAGCATCGCGGATCGGTCGCGCGAAATTGGCGGGCATGTCGGCGTGACCGGCATCAGCGATGACGAAACGCTGATACAGTTGGCCTACAGCAATATCGGGTTCATCTCGGGCTCGGTCTTCGGCGGACCGTATGACGAAATTCCGCTGGAATATGATTTCGACGCCAAGAACCTGGAAGGGCTGAAAGCCGCCTGCTAGGCGCCGACCCGGTGACAGCCGTGCAACGGCATCTGCCGCGTCACCCCCGCTCCACAAATCCGGCAACGACGGTCTTGGTCCCCGCTTTGTCGAATTCGATCGTCAGGCGGTCGCCGTTGATAACGGTGACCGTGCCGGGGCCGAATTTCTGGTGAAAGACGCGCTCCCCCTCCCCGAAATCGTGGGTATCGTCGCGCACGACGTCGGCATCAATGACCGGCGGGCGGGACTGGGACAATCCCCGCTGTTTCAGGCGCTGCCAGCCGGGGCCGCCCGACTGCGTCGAATAGGCGTCGCCCCTGGACGTGCTGGCATAGGCATTGCCTGATGTTCCGCCATAGCCCGACCCGTACCCCTGGAAGGTGAAGGCCGCGCGGTCTTCGGCCCGGCCGCCGCCGATGCCGCCATAGACGCCGCGGTCCGCTTCCATCCTGATATGGTCGCCCGGCAGTTCGTCGATGAAGCGGCTGGGAAGCGCAGCCTGCCACGACCCGTGGATGCGGCGGTTTGCGGCAAAGCTTATTTCGCAGCGCTGTTTCGCGCGCGTGATGCCGACATAGGCCAGGCGGCGTTCCTCCTCCAGGCCCGCAAGGCCGCTTTCGTCCATCGCGCGCTGATGGGGGAACAGACCTTCTTCCCACCCCGGCAGGAAGACCACGTCGAATTCCAGCCCCTTTGCCGCATGCAGCGTCATGATCGACACCATCGCCCCGTCCGACGCCGCGTCCACATCCATGACCAGCGACACATGTTCCAGGAAGGACGGCAGGTCGTCGAACTCTTCCATCGCCGTCAGGAGTTCCTTCAGGTTTTCCAGCTTGCCCGGCGCTTCCGGTTTCTTGGACTGGCGCCAGAAATCCGTATAGCCGCTTTCGTCCAGGACGGTTTCGGTGAGTTCCAGATGGTCCACGCCCTGCGCCAGCGCGCGCCAACGGTCGACCATGTCCAGCGCGGCGACCAGTTTCGATTTCGCCGCCGTCTTCAACTCGTCCGTTTCCGCCAACCGCCGGGCCGCGATCGACAGCGGCAGACGTTCCAGGCGTGCGGCGGCATGGACCGCCTGAAGCGTCGTCTTGCCGATGCCCCGGGCGGGCTTGTTGATGATGCGTTCGAACGCCAGATCGTCCGCCGGCTGGTGGATCAGCCGCAGATAGGCCAGCGCGTCCCGAATCTCCTCCCGCTCATAAAACCGTGGACCGCCGACCACGCGATAGGGGATCGCCAGCGTGATGAACCGTTCTTCGAATTCGCGGGTCTGGAACCCGGCGCGCACCAGAATGGCGATCTGGTCCAGCGGGAATTTCTTGAGCTGCAGCGCCTCCACCTCGGACGCGATCAGGCGGGCCTCCTCATCCCCGTCCCAGACGCCGCGCACGGTAACCGGGTCGCCGTCGTTCCGGTCGGTCCACAGGGTTTTGCCCAGCCGCCCTTCATTCTTTGCAATCAGGCCCGACGCCGCGCCCAGAATGTTGGGCGTGGACCGGTAGTTGCGTTCAAGGCGGATCACCTTCGCGCCCGGGAAATCCTTCTCAAACCGCAGGATGTTGCCCACTTCCGCCCCGCGCCATCCATAGATCGACTGATCGTCGTCGCCGACACAGCAGATGTTGGTTTCCCCGTCTTCGCGGTCCTTTGCCAGCAGCCGAAGCCACAGATATTGCGATACGTTCGTGTCCTGATATTCGTCCACCAGGATATAGCGGAACAGGTGGCGATACCGTTCCAGCACGTCCGGATCCTTCGTGAAGATCGTTAGATTGTGCATCAGAAGGTCGCCGAAATCGCACGCATTCAGGATCTGAAGCCGTTCCTGATACTGGCGATAGATTTCGACCGCCCGGCCGTTGGCCAGTTCGCCCGCATCCGCCGCCGACAGCTTGTCCCAGGTGGTGCCGCGGTCTTTCCAGCGCTGAATGACGTGGATCAGCATGCGCGCGGGCCAGCGCTTGTCGTCCACATGTTCGGCTTCCAGCACCTGTTTCAGAAGCCGGATCTGGTCGTCCATATCCAGGATGGTGAAATTGGATTTCAGGCCCACCAGTTCCGCATGCCGCCGCAGGATGCGGGTTGCCAGCGCATGAAAAGTGCCAAGCCACATGCCTTCCGTCGCGGGACCAACCAGGTCGGCCACCCGTTCGCGCATTTCCCGCGCCGCCTTGTTGGTGAAGGTGACACACAGGATCTGATAGGGTTTCGCCTTTCCCAGATGCAGGATCTGGGCGAGCCGGGTCGTCAGCACCCGCGTCTTGCCGGTACCGGCACCGGCCAGCACAAGGACCGGTCCGTCGGTCGCTTCGACCGCGTCGCGCTGTGCCTCGTTCAGGCTGTCCAGCCACGGCGCGGGGGCCGCCGGTCGACCGGGATAGGCCGGCGCCGGGCCGCTGGGGGCCGGAAAATCGATATCGTCATAATCAAGGGGGTCGGACATGGTCCCATCAGTATAGCCCGCGCGGCCATGGGGAAAACCCGCACTTGCGCCACGGGGCGGGGAAAAGAAAAAGGGGCCGGATTCCATAGTGGTATCCGGCCCCGAAACCCATTGCGGAAGGTGGGGGTGCTACAGCGCCTCCCCACCCGTCTCGCCGGTTCTGATTCGCACGGCCTGCGCGACATCCAGGACAAAGATCTTTCCGTCCCCGATCTTGCCGGTCTGGGCAGAGGTCGTAACCGCCTCCACCACCGCATCGGCCCGGTCATCGTCGACGACGATTTCCAACCGGACCTTGGGGATGAAATCGACGACATATTCGGCGCCGCGATAGATTTCCGTCTGGCCCTTCTGACGACCGAAGCCTTTTGCTTCGGTAATCGTCATGCCGTGGATCCCCAGGTCCGTGATCGCGGTCCGCACATCCTCCAGTTTGAAGGGTTTCACGATTGCGACGATCATTTTCATGCGCATTCTCCTTATGTCTTCAAACCGGCTCAGAAATTGTAATCCCGTTCCCCGTGGTGGGACAGGTCGAGCCCTTCGGCCATTTCGTCATCGCTTGCACGAAGCGGCGTAATCGCCTTTACGATCATCACGATAACGAAGGTTCCCAGCGCAGACCAGACCACGGTGGCGACAATTCCGGTTGCCTGAACGCCCAGCTGCGCACCGATCCCGACACCGTCCGCAAGCCCGGCACCGCCGAACGCGACCGACCCGAAGACCGCCGCCAGAAGCGTCCCCAGGATGCCGCCGACACCATGGACCGCAAACACGTCCAGCGAATCGTCGATGGCGAACCGGTCCTTCACGATGGAAACGGCAAAATAGCAGACGAAGCCGCCCACCAGGCCGATGCACAACCCGCCCAGCGGACCGACAAAGCCGGATGCCGGGGTGATCGTCGCCAACCCCGCGACCATGCCGGTGACGACACCGACCAGGCTGGGCTTTCCGAATTTGATCCATTCGATGGCGATCCAGACCAGCGACGCCGTCGCGGCCGATATATGGGTCACCAGCATCGCCATACCGGCCCCCGTACCCGCGGCAAGGGCGCTGCCTGCATTGAAGCCGAACCAGCCGACCCACAACATGGATGCGCCGATCATGGTCAGGCCGGGGCTGTGCGGGGGGCGAAGCTGTTCCGGGTAGCCCTGGCGACTGCCCAGCAATTTCACGATCACCAGCGCGGAAGTGCCGGCCGTCGCGTGGACCACCAGACCGCCCGCAAAGTCCATGACGCCCATGTCGGCCAGCCAGCCGCCGCCCCAGACCCAGTGACAGACCGGCGCATAGACGACGATGAGCCACAGGCCGCTGATCAGCAGGACCGGCGCGAAACGGATTCGTTCGACATAAGCCCCGACAATCAGCGCCGGGGTGATGATGGCAAAGGTCATCTGGAACATGAAGAACACGCTTTCCGGCAGGTCGCCCGACAGGCTGTCGAACCCGACGCCGGACAGGAAGGCCTTGTCCAGGCCGCCGACATAGCCGTTCAGGCCGCCGCCATCGCCGAATGCCAGGCTATAGACGACCGCCAGCCAAAGGACCGAAGCCAGGCACGCGATCGCAAAACAGTGCATCAGGACGGACAGAACATTGCGTGCCTGCACAAGCCCGCCATAGAACAATGCCAGGCCCGGCAATGTCATGAACAGGACCAGGGCCGTGGATGTCAGGATCCATGCCGTATTCGCGGCATTGACCCCATCCTGGGCATAGGCCGGAAACGCACCCAGTCCTGTTGCGGCGGCACCCATGGCGGCCGCCGTTCCCCACCGAACGAATTTTTTCATGGAACTTCCTCTCCGATTTCCAAAAGCGGATGGGCGAACCGGCCTTCTTGAAAGACCATCCGGCACCCGCAACCCCGAATAAGCGGACGGTTTTCCGCCCTGTTTTGCCGAAACTTTGCGCAGACGCCTCGCCGTTTTCGCCTAATTTTTCAGCAAAAACGGATTCAACGGCCTGTTTTCGGCGATTGTCCTATTTAATTGGCAATTTCGGGGCCAAGACTTGGTCACGGATGGCGCAGGTGATTATTTCCGCTGCAGTTTCATCAGCAGATCGCCCAGTTGCCGTGCCTCGGCCTGCGTCAGGGCAGACGCAAAATGCCGGTCGATCGCACCGCGATAGATGGGCCACATGTCCTTCAGACAGGCGCGGCCCGCATCCGTTATGGTCAGGTCGCGCGCGCGCCGGTCGTCCGCCGCGGGCTGGCTTGCGATCAGGCCCGCCTTTTCAATCCGGTCCAGAATACGGGACAGGTTGTACTGGCGCAGCAACAGCCGTTCCTGAAGCAGCCCTGCCCGAACAGGGGACGGGTCTGCGCGGTTCACTTCCAACAACACGTCATACCAGGACAACGGCGGGTGACCTGCCGCACGCAGGGCACTTTCCACCTTTGACAGCAGGTCCTGCGACACGCGTACCAGACGCGCCCAGCTTTCAATGGTTCGCTGATCCATGACCGACCCTATCCAGACATCCGACCACACCGAAGAACGCAGCCACTTCTTCGTTATAAATATGCAGCTGCATTTACCTTGACAATCCTTTGGCTCAATCCATTTATATGCAATTGCATATTTATAGGAGAAACCGATGCCAAGCTATACCCTTATCAGTCACCCGCTGTGCCCCTATGTTCAGCGCGCCGTCATCGCGTTGACGGAAAAGGGCGTACCCTTCACCCGGCATACCGTAGACCTGTCGGACAAACCCGCGTGGTTCCTGGACCTGTCGCCGCAGGGAAAAGTTCCGCTGTTGCTGGTAGAAGTTGACGGGCATCGCGAAACCCTGTTCGAATCCGCCGCCATTCTGGAATATCTGGAAGAGGTGACGCAAAACCCGCTGCATCCCGACGACCCGGTCCGGCGCGCCCAGCACCGTGCCTGGATGGAGTTCGGGTCTGGAATCCTGAATGACATAGCCGGATTCTATAACGCCGCGGACGAGGCGGCCCTGCAGGCCAAAGCCGCAGGCCTGCGCGCGAAGTTCGAACGGCTGAACCGGGACCTGGGCGCGGGACCGTGGTTCGACGGCGCAAAGTTCAGCCTGGTCGATACCGTGTTCGGCCCGATCTTTCGGTATTTCGATACGTTCGACGGAATTGCGGATTTCGGAATCCTGTCCGGCCGGCGCGGGGTGGCCGCATGGCGCGCCCACCTTGCCGCGCGCCCGTCCGTACGCGATGCGGTCGGCGTCGATTATCCGGACCTGTTGATGGATTTCCTCATTCGCCGGAACAGCGCACTGTCGCGGCTTATTCCGGCGGCGACTGTTTCTGCCGTTCCCGCCACCAGATGAACAGACCGCTTGCAACGATCAGAACACTGCCGATCGCCATGTTAACGGTCGGCAGATCGCCCCAGACGATATAGCCAATACCTGCGGCGAAGATCAGACTGGCATAGCGGAAAGGCGCGATCACATTCACTTCCGCGAACCGGAAGCTTTCGATCTGGAAGAAATAGGCGCCGAACATGAAAATTGCCGCCAGCAGGATGAACCCGGCCTGCGACGCACTGACGGGCTGCCAGTCCACGAACCCCAGCGTCGCATATCCTGACAGCGTCACACCCAGCACGGTATAGAACATGATCGCCAGCGAATCGTCCCCTGACACCAGAAATCGGGAAGACACATCACGCACCGCAACCAGAAGGGCCGTGGCCAACGGAAGAAGCGCGACTGTCCAGTCATAGGGCGGTGGCGCATCGGAAAACATTCCCGACGGGTTCAACGCGATCGCCACGCCGACCAGTCCGAACAGCATCGCCGCCCAGCGCCGCCAGCCGACCCTTTCCTTCAGCGTCGCAACGGCAAGAAGTGTCCCAAACACCGGCGAGATGAACACGATTGCGACCGCATCGGCGATCGGCATCAGGCTGAGCGCGGTCATGAAGGTGAACGTGCCGCCGACGATGCTTGCCGCACGCACCAGCGTAACGATCGGATGTTGAACGCGCAGGCGGTGCAGTGTCCCGCGCAGACCCATGACGACAAGGATAGCGATCAGAATAATGGAACCGCGCGACGACATGATCTGACCCACCGGCCAGCTTTCGGTAAGGTATTTCGCGATCGTGTCGTTTGACGTCAGAAGCATCGACCCAAGCACGGCAAACGCCATGCCGCGCCCGGGGCGGTGGGACGTGGTTGGCCGTCCCTCCACCGGCAGGTTGGGCGGGCGTGCAAAAGTGCCCGGCGGGGCTCTGTTGCCGCCGGACCGGTCAAGATCGGTCAAATCGTTTCGTCCCGCCTGGTTTCGATGATGCACTGGTGATAGCGCGCCATGACGTCATGTTCGTGAAGAACCCCCATCAGGCGCATGTCCTCGCGGCTGCGCACGACGGCGATATGCTCTTCGTTACATTCCTCCAGAAGGGTAATCGCCTCTTCCAGGTCGGTGTCGACAAAGGCGACGGGCGGGGCGCGCCGGCAAACATCGATTGCGCGCAGTTCCGCGTCCCGGTCATGTTCGAACGCATCCATCCCCAGGTCGCCCAGCATGATCGTGCCGACCAGCGCCCCTTCCTCATCGGTCACGAATATCTCGCTATAGCGGGTGGCCGTCAGCTTTTCGCGAATTTCCGGCAAAAGCGACGACGGATGGACGGTCACATAGTCCTGTTCCATCACCTCGCGCACCTGTGTCTGGCGGATGATCCGGTTTTCGCGGTTCCCCATCAGGTTGATGCCGCGCACTTCCAATTGCCAATAGAAATAGGAGCGCCGGTAAGCCGCAGTGAAGATCTGTGTTGCGATGACGGTCGCAATCATCACCGCGATGGTCAGGGCCGAATCCTGGGTCAGTTCATAGACGATGAAGATCGTCGATATGGGCGCCCCCAGTGTCGCGCCCGCAACCGCCCCCATGCCGACCAGCGTATAGGCGCCGTGACCGGACGACAGGTGCGGGAATACCCCGGTCGCGACCAGTCCGAACGCCCCGCCCAGCATGGCGCCAAGGAACAGCGAAGGCGAAAAGATGCCGCCCCCGAAACCGGACCCCAGCGTGATCGCCGTCGCCGCGGTCTTGAAGACAATCAGCAGAATCAGCATCGACAACGGCAGAAGTTCGTTCAACGCCTCGTCCGTAGCCTCGTATCCGACGCCCAGGACCTGCGGAAAGACAAGGCCGATCAGCCCGATGACAAGTCCGGCCGCAACGGGCCGCAAAACGGGCGGCACCCGAAAGCGTTCATGGACACGGCGTACCACGTCAATGGACACAACCAGCGAAACCGCAACGACGGCGCTTACGACGCCCAACATGGCAAAGGCGGGGAATTCCCAGAAGGATGCGATTTCATGGCTTGGAATGATAAAAGCCGGGTAATCCCCGAAATAGGCCCGGCTGACCACGGTTCCGGTAACCGATGCGATGACGACCGGCGCGAAATTCTTCAGCGCATAGGACCCGACCACAACTTCCAGCGCAAAAAAGACACCGGCGATGGGGGCGTTGAAGCTGGCCGCCACGCCGGCTGCCACGCCACAACCCAACAGCGTTCGCCGGGATTCAGGATCAACGCCCAGGATTTTCGAAATCAGGCTGGCCAGGAATGCCGCGAAATGAACGACGGGGCCTTCCCGTCCCGCCGACCCACCGGTTCCGATCGTGACGGCAGATACGACAAAGGCGCCGAAACCGTTACGCTTACTGATCTTGCCGCGTCGAAAGGCGGACGCTTCCATAATATCGGCCACGCCCTGCGGTCGCTGGTCCGGCATCAGGTAGCGCACAATCAATCCGACAATCAGCCCGCCCACGGTCGGCACCAGAACGATGGTCCAGGCCGGCACGTCGGCAAGACCGGAATGAAACCGTTCGCCGTCAAAACCAAACGCGACCAGCTGGATCAGCTGGATTGCCTCACGAAAGGCGATGCCGGCACCACCGCCCAGCGCGCCAGCGCATATTGCCAGTACGCCCAGTCGAATGTGGTCGTTTTGAAACAGCCGCTGAATATGCGCTGTCAGGACTTTCGGCACGACCGTCGCCACGGCCGGTCCTCCCGTCGCGGGGGCAGGACAGCACGCAGCCCCCGATTCGCTAGAGATATGATGGATATGAGGAAATCAGAGTCGCATCCGCCCGACAAGGCGAAGCGGTGTCGCCACCCCGTCCGCCGGCAACCGAATCAGGTTCAGGATGCTTCCGCGGTTTCCAGCTGGGTTTCCACCACCGTCTGGTTGCGGCCGTTTCCTTTGGCGAAATACAGCCCTTCGTCGGACCGGTGAATGAAATCGGACAGGGATTCGCCCGGTCGGAACACGGCAATTCCGATTGAAAGCGTAATATTGCCCATTTCCTCGCCGGTGGACTTGTTCCTGATTCGCTTGGACGAAACGGCTTCGCGGATCTTGTCGCAAACCGTCCGCGCATCTTCCATTTTGGTGTTGGGAAGCACCAGGGCGAACTCCTCCCCCCCGTATCGGGCGGCAAGATCATTGCCCTTCACATTGCCTTGCAGAATCTTCGCAACCAGTTTCAGCACCTGGTCACCGGTCTGGTGACCGTAGGTGTCATTGAATTTCTTGAAGAAATCGATGTCCGTCAGCGCCAGGCAAAGGGTCGTGCCTTCTTCCATCGCCTCCATCGCGCGCTGCCGCAAGGTGGCGTCGAACATCTTGCGGTTGGCGATGCCGGTCAGCGCGTCGGTCATCGCCTCGCGCTGCACATCTTCCAGATTCTGGCGAAGCGACGTGATTTCCTGCGACGATTCCTTCAGCTTCTCCTGAAGCTGCGCATTCGACTGCTGCATCTTCTGGGTTTCCAGGGCAAGGCTCTGAACCACGGCCTTGATCTGTTCGACCCCTTTTGAATTGGCAATCTCCCCCAGGCTGTTCTGCAGGGACTCACCGAACCCTTCGACATCGCCGGACGCGTCTCCCATCATGTCGAGCACGCGGCCAACCTGTTCCTCGATCTTCTTGGAGGTTTCCTGAAGCGCGACGCCTTCGTCACTGTTGGTGAAATACTTGTCGTAAATTTCGTCGTTCTGCGCGGGACTGAAAGGCTTTTTGTTGCTGACAAGTACGTCGATCGCCTTCTTCAGGTCCGGGTATTTCTCGCTTACGTAGGAATACCAGATTGCAAAATTCCGCGGGTTTGAAGGAACCTGATTGTCGCCCATCAACTCCATGGCGCGTTCTGCATACGCCCGTGCCTGTTCGATACCCTCACTATATTCCACGAACCCAACTCCCCGTCTTGCCCTTGTTAACGCGCATAAGCAGAACGCTGAACTCAAATACGAATGTTATATTTCCCGGTTCTCTGCAGACCGTGTCTCAAACGACGTCTTCAGCCCAGAAATTCGCGCACCTGCCAACAAAAACACGCCTGTTTCATGCGGTCCAACCGCATCCGCCACCCCACCAGGCGCACCTCCATGGTCATGCTATCAAAATGAACGGACCCCTCAACTGTTTTGGCACCGAAACGCCGGTCGACCGATCAAAAAAATGTGGGCCGGATTTCGCCGCCAAAAAACGCGGGTCTCAAACCGTCAGATTGCCCCATCCGTCCAGCACGGCAATGCCCGCGTGACGGGCCGCCGCCGATGAAATCCCGTTTTTCCATTCACGGTTGATTTTTGACAGATCAACCACACGCTCTTCAACCGCCGCGCAATATTCATCTGCCGGAACGTACATCGCCTGCAACACGCTGACGCTTCCGTTTGTGGCCCCGAGAACCTGTGTCGTGAACTGCAGCAGCCGTCCCAGGTGCACTTCGCGCAGATACTGCACCCGACTGCGAATGATCCGGTGCGTGAAGGTCGTCTCTCCCGAGGCTGCCGGCACCGCACCGCCGCCACACGCATTTTCCAAAAAAACACCAAACGACAGGTCGAAAGCACGGGCATAATAGGCGACATTGAAATGGCCGTTATAATCGGTCCATTCCTTCAGCACCTTGCATTCACAAGGGTTTGCGACTTCCGGTCCGGCATACGGCAAATCGGACATCGAATCTCTCTTCCAACAGGTCGGTTTTCGTGAAAAATCAGGAGCTTCGGAACCCGTCAAGCCGGTCCTCTCCGACATGAAAAACGCTGTGCCACCCCTGTTTTGAGAGAAAGAGACTAAAATGCGGACAAAATTGCAACACCCCCTGAATGAAAAGACGGTGGCACCCGCAGACCTATGGTGCGGTGCATAAGCATATGGTAGCTGAAATTCGATGAGGTTTCGTGTGCGGGGACGGCCCGCCGACCGTATCGGGAAGGCTTATGGAGGGGCGCATCCGGTTTCGGTTCGGCATGGGTAATTTCGGATTCGTGTGACCTCGGTTGGTCTAGAAAGGGTATTGGTTCGACTGCCGCAAGGCTTCAGACCGATACGGGTTTAAAAAACAATGTCAGAAACCATGGTTTCGGCATTTCAGGTGGCGCCCGGTTCGATGAGCAAACTGATTCGATCTGTTCTTTTAGGTATTAGCCTCTCTTTCGCACTTTCGGCGTGTGCAACTGCGCCGGAAGACCCGGTTGAACGCGAAATCTATGAACAGGCGAACGATCCTGCCCAGCCCGTGAACGAGGCCATTTTCGAATTCAACATGGCAGTCGACCGCGGCATTCTGCGCCCGGTGGCAAAAGCTTACGAATTCGTCCTTCCGGATCTGGTGCGCGACGGTATCCGTAACTTCCTGCGTCACCTGCGCACGCCCGTTATCGCCGCCAACGACATTCTGCAGGGCGAGTTCGCCCGCGCCGGAGATACGCTGGGGCGTTTCGCCTTCAACACGACCATGGGTCTGGGCGGTATCTTCGACCCGGCCGGCGAAGCTGGCGTCGAATTCCATGAAGAGGATTTCGGTCAGACGCTGGCGGTCTGGGGCGTGGATGAAGGACCCTATCTGATGCTGCCGCTTCTGGGGCCGTCCAGCGGGCGCGACCTTGTCGGCCTGATCGTGGACACCGGCCTGGATCCGTTTCAGTGGTGGTCCTACAATTCCGAAAAGTGGGTGATCGAAAACAATTCGACCATCCGCGCTGTTGCCACCGCAATCGACACGCGCTCGCGCAACTATCAGCAGATCGAAGACCTGGAAGAAACCTCTTTGGATTTCTATGCCGCGGTGCGAAGCCTGTATCGTCAGCAGCGCAACAGTCTGATCAACAACGGTTCGGAAAACGACGTTGTCCCGGACATCGGGTTCGATGACGATCTCGACGGGTTCTACGATGACGAGGGATCTGACGACCAACAGGCGTCGCTGACAGAGTGATGTCGCGCACGATGAAAACCCGCAGGTTCATAGGGTTCTTTCTAGGCGTTACTCTGGCATTCGTCCTTTCACCCGCTGCCGTTTCCACGCCTGTCCCAACCGCCCATGCGAATCAGGATGCCGCGTCGTTCATAGATACCATGGCGACCCGCGCGATCGAAGCGCTGACCGACCCGGAACTCGGCAATGCGGTGCGCGCGGAACGGTTCCGCGAACTCCTGAAAGAAGGAATGGACATTCCCGACATCGCGCGCCGTGTGCTGGGCCCCTATGTCCGGCGGGCGACAGATGAGGAACTGGTGGAGTTTGAGGGCCTGCTGGAAGAAAATATCGTCCGGCGCTATGCGATCATGTTCAAGGATTACAGCGGCGAGCGGATCGAGGTGGTCGAGGTCCGGAACGGCCGCCGCGGGTCCGAAATCGTGACCGTCGAAATCCATTTGACCGACGGGTCCCCCCCGGTCGAAGTGCAGTGGGTCGTCCACAAGGTCGGTTCCATGTACAAGGTGATCGACATCATCGTGGAAAACGCGTCCATGGTGACGACCCAGAAGGAAGAGTTCGTGTCGGTCATTCGCCGCGGCGGTGGAGAGATCGAGTCATTATTGATCGAGTTGCGTGAACGCAACGAGGAAATGGCCGAAAACATTCTGAACTAGGCCGTCCAAGGTCCGTCTTCACGGTCGGCTACCCCGCCTTCGCAGTCTGCTAGCCCACCTTCGCTTCCGAACAGAAGTTGACCAGCGATTCGATGGTTTCCCGCGGAACTTTGTCAGCGGCCACGCCTTTCATAGCCAGATAGCGCAGAATGTTGCCGCGAATCAATCCGGCCCGGTCCGCATCGCGCCCGTCCCGCCCCGTCAGGGTTTCCATCAAGCCATAGAGCACATCTATCTGCAGCATCTCTGCCGCCAATTCCGCGGATTTGAGCGTCTCCCGGACGCCGGATGCCTGATCCATCTGGACCTCGCCCACCGGCAGTTTCATGCGCGTCCTGATCGCCCTGATCGGCGCAATCACATCGTCGCGCCACGGTGCCGCAACACGGTCCACCTCGGCCAGTCCCTCTTCGGACAGGCGCACGCCGTAACGCCCGAGCCAGGCGCACATAAGCACGATCAGCACGTCCGCTTCGAAGCCTTTCTGCAGGTCGAGGCAAGCCCCCTCTACCGCCGGGTTGCCATATACGGACAGCGCAAAGTCACGAAAAGGGTTCGAATCATCCGTCGGCATGGCGCATATCCTGTCGGAGACGGCAAGCCCAGGCAAGCAAGTGCACATTTGCGCTGTCGCGACGTCGCTCTTGCACTTCCAACCAGACCCAATCCGTTGTTATACTGGCGCTTCCCCCGCCGGACACTCCTGGCGGGGTCGTCTTTCGCGGCGGGCCCGGTCCGCGCGGTCTGATTATCCGGCCCTGTGCCATCTCATGAGGCGTCGATGGACGAAGAACTGGAACGCGAGATCCAAGACAAGATCGCCGCGCTGTCGGAAGAACACCGCGATCTGGACCAGATGATCGCCCGGGTGTCCGAAACCGCGCCCTTCGACCAACTTCAGATTCAGCGCATGAAGAAGCGGAAGCTTGCGATCAAGGACCAGCTTTCCCGCCTGAACGCACAGCTGGTCCCCGACATCATCGCCTGAACTCCCCGGTCTGCCGCATTGTGGGGCCAGGCGCGAGACCCGGGTTTGAACCTATGCCTTTGCCCGGACGCGGCGTGCCCTGCGCGCCAACATGTTCAACCCTTCGACCAGGGCGGAAAAACCCATCGCCGCATAAATGTATCCTTTCGGGACATGGACGCCGAATCCGTCGGCAATCAGCACCATCCCGATCATCAGAAGGAACCCCAGCGCCAGCATGACTACGGTCGGATTGTTGCCGATGAACCTGGCCAGCGGGCCGCTGGCCACCAGCATCAGCAGTACCGATACCATGATCGCGATGACCATGATCGGCAAGTGCGGTGTCATGCCCACCGCCGTCAGGATGCTGTCGATGGAAAACACCAGATCCAGCAGTAGAATCTGCAGAATGACGACCCCGGCAGCGGTCGCCGCCTTGTCCGTCGCACCGCCGCCTTCGTGTCCGTCTTCGTCCGGGTCCACGTGATGGTGAATTTCCGACGTCGCCTTCCAGACCAGGAACAGCCCGCCCGCGATCAGAATGATATCCCGCCATGAGAAATCATGGTCAAAGGCACTGAAGACCGGTTCCGTCAGCCCCACCAGGACGAACAGCAGGCTCAACAACCCCAGCCGAAGAATCAGCGCCCCGCCGATGCCGATCTTGCGTGCCCGGTCCCGCTTCGCTTCCGGCAGCTTGTTGGTCAGGATGGAAATGAAGATCAGGTTGTCGATCCCAAGGACCAGTTCCAGAACAATCAGCGTTCCCAGCGCCGCCCATGCCTCCGGCGAGGCCATAAGCATCATGATCCCATCCATCGGAAATTCCTTTCGTTCAGCCCCCGTCGCTTTCCTGGCGACGTTTGCGGCGTAAACCGTCCCAATAGTCCAGGCGCTTTTTTATTTCCCGTTCAAAACCGCGTTCGACCGGGCGGTAAAGCGCCTGACGCGACATAGTCTCAGGGAAATAGTTCTGTCCGGAAAAACCGTCTTCCTGGTCATGGTCATAGGCATAGCCGGAACCATAGCCCTGGTCTTTCATCAGTCGGGTTGGCGCATTCAGGATATGCTTCGGCGGCATCAGCGATCCGGTCTCGCGCGCAGTCTTGCGCGATGCCTTGTAGGCCCCATAGGCGGCGTTCGATTTCGGCGCGGTCGCCAGATAGATCACCGCCTGGGCCAGCGCCAGTTCCCCTTCGGGGCTGCCCAGCCGTTCATAGGTGTCCCACGCCATCAGTGCCTGATGGGCGGCGTTCGGGTCGGCCAGGCCGATATCCTCATACGCGAACCGGACCAGCCGCCTGGCGACATAAAGCGGGTCTTCGCCCCCTTCCAGCATGCGCCCGAACCAGTACAGGGCCGCATCGCAATCCGACCCCCGCAAGGATTTGTGAAGGGCGCTGATCAGATTGAAATGACTGTCTTGCGACTTGTCATAGACCGGAAGCCGGCGTTGAACCGCGGCGGCTAGCTGGCCCGTATCCATCGGTTCCGTCGTGCCCAGCGCATAAAGCGCTTCGGTCATGTTCAGAAGATAGCGCCCGTCACCATCCGCCATGGCGACCAGCGCCAACCTTGCATCTTCCGTCAGCGGCAGGGCGCGCCCTTCCGCCGCTTCGGCACGAACCAGAAGCCCGCCCAACGCCGTTTCATCCAGACGGTTCAGCACAAAGACCTGACAGCGCGACAGAAGGGCGGCATTCAATTCGAAACTGGGATTTTCCGTCGTCGCCCCGATCAGGATGACGGTGCCGTCCTCCACAACCGGCAGAAACCCGTCCTGCTGTGCCCGGTTGAACCGGTGGATTTCGTCCACGAACAGCAAGGTCCCCTGACCGCCGGCACGCCGGTCGCGCGCGCGGTCGAACACCTTGCGAAGGTCGGCGACACCGGAAAAAACGGCGGACAGCGGTTCAAACGCCAAGCCGCTTCCTTCCGCCAGAAGGCGCGCCAGCGTCGTCTTTCCGCAACCGGGCCCGCCCCACAGAATAAGGGACGACAGCCGCCCCTGATCCAGCATCCGGCGCAGGTTGCCGTCCGGACCGATCAGGTGGTCCTGACCGACCACATCATCCAGCGTTTTCGGCCGAAGCCTGTCGGCCAGCGGTCGTGGCGCATCGTTGGAAAAAAGGCCCGGCGACGGTTCCGCCATCGTGGCTACCTGACCTCAACCGTATAGCGGGTTCCATTGCGTTCCAGAACAATCGTCCAGACGGAAGGCGGGCTGTCCATCAGGGCACGCAAATCATCCGTCCGCACAATCTCCCGGCCATTGACCGACCGCAGAATATCGCCCGGCCTGACCCCGAATCGCGCTGCCGGCGAATTTCGCACGACCTCCATCGCCATGACTCCGCGCAAACCTTCCGGCAGGTTCAGTTCACTGGTCACCGCCGGGGACAGGTTGACGAAGACCACACCGGCGATCGGAAGCTTGTCGCGGATGGCAACCGGGTCGCGCGGCGGGTCTTCCGGCGGCGGGACCAGGGCAAGATCGGTTTCAAACGCCTGACCGCCGCGAATGACGCCCAGGCGCGCCGTCTCCCCAATGCCGCGGGTGACAGCGCGGAAGCGGAGGTTCTGCTGGTCGAAAACGGGAATGCCGTCCATCGTATGCACGATGTCACCGGATTCCAGCCCGGCATCGTCCGCCGGCCCGCCGTCCCAGATCTGTTCGACGATGATTCCTTCGGGCCGCGGCATATCCAACGCGGACGCGATGTCCCAGTCGACCGCCCGGCCGGAAAAGCCAAGCCACGGGCTCAACAGCGGTTCGCCGGAAATGGCACTTCGCAGGACGGCTTCGACCATGTTGGACGGCACCGCGAATCCGATTCCGTGTGACCCGCCACTGCCTGAGAATATCGCCGTGTTGATGCCGATCAGCGTGCCGTCCATCGCGACCAGCGCGCCCCCGGAATTCCCGGGATTGATCGCCGCATCGGTCTGGATGAAGGATTGAAAGTCCGAAATATCGACGGACGTGCGCGCCACACCGGACACGATACCGCTGGTTACCGTCTGTCCGACCCCGAACGGGTTGCCGATCGCAAGGACCAGATCCCCCACCTGCACCGCGTCCGAATTGCCCAGTGTTGCCGCCGGCAGGTCGCCGCGCGGATCGACCATGCGCAGCACGGCCAGGTCCGTGCGTTCCTCCGACAGGATCACTTCGGCGCTGAATTGGCGGCGGTCGCGCAGAATGACCTGAATGTCGTCCGCGTCGGCGATCACATGGTGGTTTGTGACCACCAATCCGTCTTCGGACACAATGACCCCGGACCCAAGCGAATTTTCCTGACGCCGCTGGGTGCCGCCAAACCCTTCGCCGAAGAACCGTTGGAAGAACGGGTCATTGAACAGCGGATTGCGGAATCCCGCCGTTTCCACGGTGCGACTGGTGTAAATGTTGACGACGGAGGGCGCGACCTGTTCGACCAGGGGCGCGAAGCTCAACCGGATCTGTTCCGCGGATTCCGGCACGGCAGCGGTCTGCGCCCCGGCCGTCGGCGCGAACCCAATCAGAAGCACTGCGCAAAGCGCGCGTATAGTCGTTTTTCGAAGCATGCGCCCAATGTAGGCATTGGTCCGCGCCATGAAAAGGATAACGGGCGGCACCGATTTAATGAAAAACGGCGCCCCCAAGGGCGCCGTCATTCAGAATTAGGAATTCGGACGGGAGCGACTTATTCCTCGCCGGCGTCGTCCACATCCTGCGTCGGGCCGCTGTCCTGGCCTTTGGCGGCTTCGTCGCGGTCGACCAGTTCGATAACGGCCATCGGCGCGCTGTCGCCATAGCGGAAACCGGCCTTCAGAACGCGGGTATATCCGCCCGGGCGCGCTTCGTAGCGCGGACCCAGAACGTCGAACAGCTTGGACACCATGGCATCGTCGCGCAGCTGCGCAAATGCCTGGCGGCGGCGGTGCAGGCCACCCTTCTTGCCCAGCGTGATCAGCTTGTCCGCCACGCGCTTCAGCTCTTTCGCCTTCGGCAGGGTGGTGACGATCTGTTCATGCTTGATCAGCGCGTTCGCCATGTTGGCAAACATCGCCTTGCGGTGGGACGCCGTGCGATTGAGCTTCCGGCCCTGGTTCAGGTGACGCATGTTTCTAGTCCTTTCAAAACAAATGGTTTCAGGTGCGTCTCCGCCGGTCGCTCAAGGCTACTGCCGACGGGGGACAGGTACGCGTTTGCCGGATGGGCCGTCTTAGAACGGCTCTTCCAGCTTCTTGGCCAGGTCTTCGATGTTTTCGGGCGGCCAATCGGCGATTTCCATGCCGAGAGACAGGCCCATCTGACCCAGAACTTCCTTGATCTCGTTCAGCGACTTGCGGCCGAAGTTCGGCGTGCGCAGCATTTCGCTTTCCGTCTTCTGAACCAGATCGCCGATATAGACGATGTTGTCGTTCTTCAGGCAGTTGGCGGAACGGACGGACAGTTCCAGTTCGTCCACCTTGCGCAGCAGGTTCTTGTTGAACGGCAGTTCGGACGGGCGGTCTTCTTCGGTCCGGACTTCCGGCTCTTCGAAATTGATGAAGATCTGAAGCTGGTCCTGAAGGACGCGCGCGGCCAGTGCGACCGCATCGTCCGGAGAGACGGCGCCGTTGGTTTCCAGGGACATGGACAGCTTGTCATAGTCCGTCACCTGACCGACGCGGGTGTTTTCCACCTTGTAGGACACCTTGCGGACCGGGCTGAAGACCGAATCGACCGGGATCAGGCCGATCGGCGCATCTTCCGGGCGGTTCTGCGTCGCAGGCACATAGCCCATGCCGTTGTCGACGGTGAATTCGATGTTCAGCTTCGCCGCCGTGTCCAGCGTGCACAGAACCAGATCCGGGTTCATGACTTCGATGTCATGGCCAGTTTCGATCATGCCGGCGGTTGCTTCGCACGGACCTTCGCAGGACAGGCGCATCTTCTTCGGGCCGTCGCCATGCATCCGCAGCGCCAGCGCCTTCACGTTCAGGACGATGTCCGTTACGTCTTCGCGCACGCCCGGGATGGACGAGAATTCGTGCAGAACACCGTCGATCTGGATCGAGGTGACCGCCGCACCCTGAAGGGAGCTGAGCAGCACACGACGCAGCGCATTGCCGAGCGTCAGGCCAAAGCCGCGTTCCAGCGGTTCGGCGACCGCGGTCGCGATACGGCGCGCGTCGTAGCCCGGCGTGACTTCGAGCTTCTTCGGCTTAATCAGGGACTGCCAGTTTTTTTGGGCGTTGGCGGCAATATCGCTCATGTCTAACGGACCTCGTTTCAATTCGTTTCTGCAAGGGACCCCTCCGGCGCGCATGGGAATATTCCATGGCGGCGGGGCCGCGGGAAGGCGCCGGAAGGACCGCGATGAAGCGGCGGCGCCTTCTTTCAGTAAATCAGACGCGGCGGCGCTTGCGCGGGCGGCAGCCGTTGTGCGGGATCGGCGTGACGTCGCGAATGGCCGTGATCTGGAATCCGACCGACTGAAGTGCGCGCAGCGCGGATTCACGTCCCGAACCCGGGCCCTTCACGTTCACTTCCAGCGTCTTGACGCCATGTTCCTGCGCCTTCGTGCCGGCTTCTTCAGCCGCGATCTGGGCGGCAAACGGCGTCGACTTGCGGCTGCCCTTGAAGCCCTTGGAACCGGCCGAGGACCAGGCAATCGCGTTGCCCTGAACATCGGTGATCGTGATCATCGTGTTGTTGAACGTGGAGTTCACATGCGCGATGCCGGACGCGATGTTCTTGCGTTCCTTGCGCTTGCGTACGGGTGCTCTTGCCATGTCTTGCGTCCTTCAAAATCGCTGCCGCCACATTCGGGCGGCAGTCGGAAATCCAACAGTCTTACTTCTTCTTACCGGCGATCGCCTTGGCCGGCCCCTTGCGGGTGCGCGCATTGGTGTGCGTGCGCTGACCACGGACCGGCAGGCCTTTGCGGTGGCGCAGGCCACGGTAGCAGCCCAGGTCCATCAGGCGTTTGATGTTCATTGCCGTTTCACGGCGCAGATCCCCTTCGACCGTGTAGTCCCGGTCGATGACTTCGCGGATGCGGGCTAGTTCGTCCTCACCCAGCGTGTTCACACGCGCCGTCGGGTCGACGTCGCACTTCGCCAGGATGTCCTTGGACGAAGCCGGACCGATACCGGTGATGTAAGTCAACGCGACCAAGACCCGCTTGTTGGTCGGAATGTTAACGCCTGCGATACGTGCCACGTCGCGATCTCCTTCAAAACGTGCCTGGGACCCCTGAACATGTTTTCCTTCAAACACGTTCGGGAGACGTCATCGACGCCCCCGCCAATCAGGAACCCAAATTTTCAATCCCGGTCGGACGATCCTTCCTCGGAACATCTTTGTGCGACATCCCCATGCGGTCGGATCGACCCGATAATCTGTTTTCCGCCCCGGTCGGGACCGCGAAACCGCTTATAAATCAAGCGCTTCACACCATTCCGCCGGTCAGAGCGCGCGGAGTATATGCAAAACGCCCGCCTTGTCAACGCACGGAAGCCCGGAAATCCCCGAAAAACAGGAATTCAAGAGGCATCCCGAACGGCGTATACCGTCCCTAGCGAAGCGCCGCCTCCAACTGGCGGGTCACCTCGTCGATTTCAGCCATCCCGTCGATCGCCTTCAGGACGCCCTTGTCCCGATAATAGGGCAGGATCGGCGCGGTTTGCGCATGATAGGCCTGAAGACGGGACACCACAGTTTCCGCGTTGTCGTCGGCGCGGCGCTTGAATTCGGTTCCGCCGCACTTGTCGCAGATGCCGTCCTGTTTGGGCTGTTCGAACGTGTCGTGATAGCCCTGACCGCATTGCGCGCAGGTATAGCGCCCGGTGATCCGTTCCGTCAGCGCGTCATCGTCAACTTCCATTTCGATGACTGCGTCCAGCTGAAGACCTTTTTCCTTCAGCATGTGATCCAGTGCTTCCGCCTGGGCCACCGTCCGGGGGAATCCGTCCAGGATGAAACCATTGCGGCAGTCCGGCTGGTCGATCCGGTTGGATATGATGCCGATGACCAGCGCATCCGACACAAGCTCACCCGCTTCCATGACGGCCTTGGCTTCCTGGCCAAGGGGGCTGCCGCTTTGAACTTCGGCACGCAGCATATCGCCGGTCGAAAGCTGGATCAGTCCGAACTGTTCTTCCAGGCGTTTCGCCTGCGTCCCCTTACCGGCGCCGGGCGGGCCAAGCAGAATGATATTCATCGTTTCTTCCCCCGAAGTTTGGACTTCTTGATGAGCCCTTCATACTGATGCGCGATCAGATGGCTCTGGATCTGCGTCACGGTATCCATGGTCACGGTAACCACGATCAGAAGCGTCGTCCCGCCCAGATAGAATGGAACCGCATACTGGCTGATCAGCAGTTCCGGCAGCAGACAGACAAGCGCCAGATATCCCGCACCGACAACCGTCAACCGGGTGAGCACATAGTCCAGATAGTCGGCCGTGTTCTTGCCGGGGCGGATGCCGGGCACGAACCCACCGTTCCGCTTCAGGTTATCCGCCGTGTCCTGCGGATTGAAGACAACCGCCGTATAGAAGAAGGCGAAGAAGACGATCATACCGATGTAAAGGGCAAGATAGAGCGGCTGACCGCGGCCCAGGTAGGACGAGATGTCCGCCAGAAGACCGCCGTCCGCGCCGCTGGGACCGGAGAAGTTCGCCACCGTCAGCGGCATCAGCAGGATGGAGCTTGCGAAAATCGGCGGTATGACCCCAGCCGTATTCAGCTTCAGCGGCAGGTGAGAGCTGTCCCCGCCGAACATCTTGTTGCCGACCTGGCGCTTCGGGTACTGAACAAGGATTCGGCGCTGGGCGCGTTCCACGAACACGATGAAGAAGATCACGGCAATCGCCAGCAGCAGGAAACCCAGCAGGATCGGGGTCGACAGCTGGCCGCTGCGGCCCAGTTCGAACGTGGCTGCCAGGGCGGCCGGGAATTCGGCCACAATCCCGGCGAAGATGATCAGCGAAATACCGTTGCCGACGCCGCGCTGGGTGATCTGTTCGCCAAGCCACATCAGGAAGATCGTGCCGCCGACCAGGGTGATGACCGCGCTGGCGCGGAAATACCAGCCCGGATCGATGACCGCACTTGCGCCGGTCGATGTCGTCAGCCCTTCCAGGCCAACGGCAATCCCATAACCCTGAACCGCAGCCAGGAGTACCGTCAGATAGCGGGTGTACTGGTTGATCTTCTTGCGGCCGGTCTCGCCTTCCTTCTTCATCTGCTCAAGCTGCGGGGACACCGCCGTCATGAGCTGCATGATGATGGACGCGGAAATATAGGGCATGATGTTCAGCGCAAAGATCGCCATACGGCCGATGGCGCCCCCGGCGAACGCGTTCACCATGTCCAGGACGCCGCCGCGCTGCTGTTCGAAAATGTCGCTGAGCAGGACCGGGTCGATGCCGGGCAGCGGAATATAGGTGCCGATGCGATAGACGATCAGCGCGCCCAGCGTGAACCAAAGCCGCTGCTTCAGTTCCGTCGCCTTTGCGATGGAGGAGAAGTTGAAATTCGCTGCAAGCTGTTCCGCGGCTGACGCCATCTTTTTCCTATCCCGTACCCTGCCGGTCCGTTCCGAAGCCGGACTTTTCCGTCCCGATCACCGTGGCTAGCCGGCGACCCGGCCGCCGAAACCAAACCCGTTATATAAGGAACGCGCGGGCCGGGCAAAAGGGCATATTGCCGCCTTTCTGCCCCGCACCCGCGCGTTCATTGTCACCTTGCAGCGGGCGATGAGAAATCATGCACCCGCGCCGCTAACCTGCTTCACGCACCCGCCAGGCGCGCGGCACGTTTTTCCGCCGCTTCCTTGCGGCGCATCGCGCGCTTGCCCGTGCCTTCTTCGGCCGGCGCCGGAAGCGTGACCGCACCGCCCGCCTTTTCAACCGCCGCAACAGCAGCCGCAGAGGCGCCGGCAACGTTGAATTCTGCTTTCGCGGTCAGCTCACCCTTCGCCAGCAGACGCACACCGTCGCGGACGCGGCGGATAACGCCGGCAGCCACCAGTGCTTCGCCGTCGACCGTCTTCTTGGGGTCCAGCTTCTTCGCGTCGATCGCCTTCTGGACACGGCCCAGGTTGACCTCGACATAGTCCTTGCGCGAGACGTTGTTGAAGCCGCGCTTCGGAAGACGCTGGTAGAGCGGCATCTGGCCACCCTCGAAGCCGTTGATCGACACGCCGCTGCGGGACTTCTGACCCTTCACGCCACGACCGGCGGTCTTGCCCTTGCCGGAACCGGCGCCACGACCGACGCGCTTGCGATCCTTGCGGGCACCGTCCTTGTCTGCGAGTTCGTTGAGTTTCATGGCACTCATCCTCAAAAAAATACGGTTGGTCGGGAAACTTATTCCTCGACGATTTCGACCATGTGCTGGACCTTGCGGATCATTCCGCGCACCGACGGGGTGTCCTCCAGCGTGCGGGTCCGGCCAATCTTGTTCAGGCCCAGGCCGATCAGCGTGTCACGCTGTTCCTTCGGACGGCGGATCGGGCTGCCGGTCTGACGGATCGTGACGGTCTTTTTGTCAGCCATTGGACGCCGCCTCCTGCGCGCTGTTGTCCACGCCGTCCATGCGGCGGGCCACCAGGTCGGCAACCTTCAGACCGCGACGGGACGCCACCATGCGCGGCGACTGCGTGGCCTTCAGGCCTTCAAAGGCCGCCTTGATCATGTTGTAGGGGTTCGACGTACCGACCGACTTCGCAACGACGTCCTGAACGCCCAGCGCTTCGAACACCGCACGGGTCGGACCACCGGCGATGATACCCGTCCCCGGAGGGGCGGCACGCATCATCACGCGGCCAGCGCCGAAACGGCCCTTGATGTCGTGGTGCAGCGTGCGGCCTTCGCGCAGCGGCACACGGATCATGGTCTTGCGCGCCTGATCGGTTGCCTTGCGGATCGCTTCCGGCACTTCACGGGCCTTGCCTGATCCGAAGCCGACACGCCCGCGACCGTCACCGACGACGACCAGTGCCGCGAAACCGAAGCGACGGCCGCCCTTGACGACCTTTGCCACGCGGTTGATGGCGACCAGCTTTTCGGTCAGTTCCGGTTCGTTGGAATCACGGTCGTTGTCGCGATCGCGTCCACGGCCGCGGCCACGGCCGCCATGTTCTTCCCTGGGTCCTTGTGCCATTTTGCGGCTCCCCAAAACTTAAAAGGTCAAACCGGATTCACGCGCGGCATCCGCCAGCGCCTTTACCCGGCCATGATATTGGTACGCACCGCGATCGAAGACGACTTCTTCGACCCCGGCTTCCTTCGCACGTGCGGCGATCAGCTTACCGACTTCCGCGGCCGCTTCGACGTCGGAACCGGAAGAGAGCTTGCCCTTCAGGTCCTTGTCGACAGAGGACGCGGCAGCCAACGTGCGGCCGGCGGCGTCGTCGATGATCTGTGCATAGATCTGTTTCGACGAACGGAAGACGGAGAGCCGCGGACGGCCATTCGCCATCTTGCGGACCTTGAACCGGGTCCGCTGCTTACGGCGCTCGGCGAGTGCTTTTGTCTTAAGCATGGTTCCGGTTCCTTACTTCTTCTTGCCTTCTTTGCGCCAGATCGTCTCTTCGACATATTTCACACCCTTGCCCTTGTAAGGCTCCGGCGGGCGGAAACTGCGAATTTCACTGGCGATCTGACCGACGCGTTGTTTGGACGCACCGGAAATCGCAATGACGTTGGCGCGATCCCCTTCGACCGCAATCTTCAGGTCGGACGGGATCGGGTAGTTCACATCGTGGCTGAGGCCCAGCGACAGTTTCAGGTTGGACCCCTGAACCTGTGCGCGATAGCCGACGCCGTTGACTTCCAGGCGGCGCGTGAAGCCTTCGCTGGCACCGGTGATCGCATTCGCGATCAACGCCCTGGTCGTCCCCCAGGCCTGGCGGGCGCGCTTCGTCTGCTTCTGCGGCGTAACCTTGATGGCACCGTCGTCGATCGCGACTTCAATGCTGTCCAGGATACGGACCGTCTGTTCGCCGTTCTTGCCCTTCGCGGTCAGCACGCCGTCAGCCAGCGTGACATCGACCCCATCGGGAATGGCGACCGGATTGACACCAATTCGTGACATCTCTTTCCCCTCCCGATTAGAAGACGCGGCAAAGGATCTCGCCGCCGACATTCTGTTCACGGGCTTCGGCGTCCGACATCACGCCACGCGGCGTGCTGAGGATCTGGATGCCGAGACCGTTATAGAAACGGGGGAGGTCCTTGATTTTCGAATAGACGCGGCGGCCCGGCTTGGACACGCGCGACACTTCCCGGATGGCGGGTTCACCGTCCTGGTACTTCAGTTCGATCGACAGCTCACGCAAGCCCGGGCGCAGTTCCGTTTCGGAATAGCCGCGGATGAAACCTTCGCGCTGCAAAACGTCCAGGACGTTCTGGCGGAGCTTCGAGGACGGCACGGGCACAACCGACTTGCGGGCGGCCTGGC
The DNA here is from genome assembly GCA_040217575.1 of Alphaproteobacteria bacterium. Classification (GTDB taxonomy): domain Bacteria; phylum Pseudomonadota; class Alphaproteobacteria; order UBA8366; family Aestuariispiraceae; genus Pacificispira. The sequence continues at coordinate 550,480 of JAVJPW010000007.1, forward strand.
CGTTGCGAATGCGGGTCAGCATATCGCCGAGCGGATCACTCATCGACATTGATCAGTCCTCCTTACCAGCTCGACTTGACCACGCCGGGGATAAGGCCCAACGAGGCCATATCGCGCAGCGCGATACGAGAAATACGGAACTTGCGATAGAACGCACGCGGGCGGCCCGAGATTTCGCAACGGTTGCGCACGCGCACCGGGCTTGAATTCTTCGGAAGCCCGTCCAGCTTCATTACCGCGGCGAAACGCTCTTCGGGCGGCAGTTCCTTGTCGTGGATCGTCGCCTTAAGAGCCGCGCGCTTGTTTGCAAAACGCTTGGACAGCTTGCGGCGGCGTTCGTTCTTTTCAACGGCGCTTTTCTTAGCCATGACCTAACTCCTCCGCCTCAGCTCTGGAACGGCATGTTGAACTTCGTGAGCAGGCTCTTGGCCTCCTCGTTCGTGTCCGCCGTCGTGCAGATGATGATGTCCATGCCGCGCATCTCGTCGACCTTGTCGTACTCGATCTCCGGGAAGACGATCTGTTCGCGAAGCCCCATGGCATAATTGCCGTAGCCGTCGAAGCTTTTGCCGTTGACGCCGCGGAAGTCGCGGACGCGCGGCAGCGCAATGTTGATCAGCCGATCTAGGAATTCCCACATGCGTTCCCGCCGCAGGGTCACCTTGCAGCCGATCGCCATGTTGTCGCGGATCTTGAAGCCGGCAACCGACTTCTTCGCCTTCGTCGCAACGGGCTTCTGGCCGGTAATCTGGGCCAGTTCTTCCATCGCATTCGTAAGCTTCTTGCGGTCATTCACCGCGCCGCCGACACCCATGTTGACGACGATCTTGTCCAGCCGCGGCACCTGCATGGCGTTCTTGTAACCGAACTCCTGCAGAAGCTCCGACTTCACCTTGTCGTCGTAGAGCTTCTTCAGCCGCGGGACGTAACGATCTTCAGCCATCGCTCGTATCCCTTACCTTCCTCAAGTTCGCCGCCTGAATCAGGCGTCGAGGGTTTCACCGGACCGCTTGGCAATACGCACCTTGCGGCCATCATCCAAAACTTTGAACCCAACGCGCGTCGGCTTCCCGTCCTTCGGGTCCTTCAACGCGATGTTCGACAGGTCGATCCGGGCCTCACGGTCCAGAATGCCACCGGCCGAAGACTGGCTTGCCTTCGTGTGGCGCTTGGCGATGTTGACGCCCTGCACCACGGCGCGGCCTTCCTTCGGAAGGACCTGAAGGACTTCGCCTTCCTTGCCCTTGTCACGACCGGTCAGAACAACGACCGTATCGCCCTTTTTGATCTTCGCGGCCATGATCAGATCACCTCCGGCGCCAAAGACACGATTTTCATGAACTGGCGCGCGCGCAGTTCACGCACGACCGGGCCGAAAATACGCGTCCCGATCGGCTCTTTCGACTTGTTGATCAGGACGGCGGCGTTCGTGTCGAACTTGATGGTCGAACCGTCCGGACGCGCGATTTCCTTTGCCGTGCGCACGATGACGGCACGATGAACCGCGCCCTTTTTCACACGGCCCCGCGGGATCGCTTCCTTCACCGAAACGACGATGACATCGCCGACGGATGCGAAGCGGCGCTTGGAACCGCCCAAAACCTTGATGCACTGGACTTTCCGGGCTCCGGAATTGTCCGCCACATCGAGGGTGGTTTGCATCTGAATCATTGCACCTACTCCCGATCAGATCATTGCAGCTCAGGCTTCCGCGCCCGAGGCCGCGTCGCCGGTAACCAATTCCCAGGACTTACGCTTGGAAATCGGGCGGCATTCCTGAATGCGCACCAAATCGCCAACCTGGGCGGAATTGTTTTCGTCATGCGCCATGAATTTCTTCGACTGGCGTACGAACTTACCGAACACCGGGTGTTTCACCTTGCGTTCGACACGGACCACGATGGTTTTGTCCGTCGCGTTGGAAACCACCGTTCCCTGAAGAATGCGTTTCGGCATGGCCTTGTCCTCTTCGTCCTTCTAAATGCGGCCGATCAGGCCGACGCCGCTGCCGGCTTGCGTTCGCCCAGAAGCGTCTTGATGCGCGCGATGTCGCGGCGCACCTGACGAACCCGTGCGGTGCTTTCCAGCTGACCGGAAGCCGCCTGGAAGCGCAGGTTGAACTGCTCCTTCTGCAGGTCCGCAAGCTGATCCTTCAATTCGTCGTCCGATTTCGGACGCAGATCGGCGATTTTCGTCATCTCACTAACTCCTTACGCGCCCAGACGGGTCACGATCTTGCACTTGATCGGCATCTTTGCCGCCGCAAGCTGGAAGGCTTCGGTCGCGATGTCGTTCGGCACACCGTCCATTTCGAACATCATGCGGCCCGGCTTCACACGGCAGGCCCAGAATTCCGGCGACCCCTTACCCTTACCCATGCGGACTTCCGCCGGCTTGGAGGAAACGGGCACATCCGGGAAAATCCGGATCCACACCTTGCCCTGACGGCGGATGCGACGCACCAGCGCGCGACGTGCCGCTTCGATCTGGCGGGCGGTGACACGGCCCGGCTCCATCGCCTTCAGGCCAATCGATCCGAAGTTCAGCGCGGTCCCACCCTTGGCATTGCCGTGGATGCGGCCCTTGTGCTGCTTGCGGAATTTCGTTCGCTTCGGTGACAGCATCGTCTTTAACCCGTTTCTCGCTCAACGCGGGGATCCGATATTCCGGTACCGCCCGCGAAAGTTAACCTTTTACGCTCGTTCCTCAGTCGCCCCGGCGACCGCCGCCGGACGGCGCGCTGCCACCCTGCTGATCGGCCAGGCGCTTATCCTGGGCATAGGGGTCGTGGGCCATGATCTCACCCTTGAAGATCCAGACCTTGACCCCGCAAATGCCGTAGGTCGTTTCCGCTTCCGCGGTCCCGTAATCGATGTCGGCGCGCAGCGTATGCAGCGGCACACGACCTTCGCGGTACCATTCGGTGCGCGCGATTTCCGCGCCGCCCAGACGGCCGCCGCAATTGATCCGGATGCCTTCGGCGCCCATGCGCATCGCATTCTGAACCGCGCGCTTCATGGCACGGCGGAAAGCAACGCGGCGTTCCAGCTGCTGGGCAATGTTTTCGGCCACCAGCTTGGCGTCCAGTTCCGGCTTGCGGATTTCGACGATGTTCAGCGCAACCTCGCCGCCAAACTTCTTCGACAGGTCCTGACGCAGCTTTTCAATGTCCTGACCCTTGCGGCCGATAACGACACCGGGGCGCGCGGTATGAATCGTCACGCGGGCACGGCCGGCCGGGCGTTCGATGATGACGCGGCTGATGCCGGCGGCTTTCAGCCGGTCCATCAGATATTCGCGCATCGCCACATCCTTGTGCAGCAGGTCGGCGTAATTCTTGCCCGCGAACCAACGGGAATCCCAGGTGCGGTTGATGCCGACGCGCAGGCCGATCGGATTGATTTTCTGGCCCATTATTCGGTCTCCTCGCGTTCGCGCACGACGATGGTCAGATTTGAGAACGGCTTCTGAATCTTGCCGACACGGCCCCGGGCGCGCGGACGGAAGCGCTTCATGACGAAGGCCTTGCCGACATAGGCTTCCTTCACATAAAGCCGGTCCACATCCAGCTGGTGGTTGTTTTCCGCATTCGCGACCGCGGATTCGAGAGCCTTTTTCACCGTGTCGGAAATCCGACGGCGGCTGAAAGTCAGGTCGTTCAGCGCAACGCCGACATCCTTGCCCCGGATCATGGACGCAACCAGGTTCAGCTTTTGCGGGCTGACACGGAGCGTGTTGATCACGGCACGGGCTTCCGAATCGTCCAGCGTGCGATTTCTTGCCGCCTTACTCATCGTTACTTCCTCTTCGCCTTCTTGTCCGCCGCGTGACCGTAGTATGTCCGCGTCGGCGCGAATTCACCGAACTTGTGGCCGATCATCTGTTCGTTGACCATGACCGGCACGAACTTCTGGCCGTTATGCACACCGAACGTCAGACCGACGAACTGCGGCAGAATGGTGGACCGGCGCGACCAGGTCTTGATGACCTCTTTGCGCCCGGATTCGCGGGACTTTTCCGCCTTCATCAGAAGGCTCTGTTCCACGAAGGGGCCTTTCCATACAGAACGTGCCATTGCCTTAAACCCTTACTTCTTCGCGTGGCGGCGACGGATGATGTACTTGTCCGTCGACTTGTTGGAACGGGTGCGCTTGCCCTTGGTCGGCTTGCCCCACGGGGAAACCGGATGGCGACCGCCCGACGTCCGGCCCTCACCACCGCCATGCGGGTGATCGACCGGGTTCATGACGACGCCGCGTACGGACGGGCGCTTGCCCAGGTAGCGGTTGCGGCCCGCCTTACCCAGGTTGATGTTCTGCTGGTCCGGGTTGGACACCGCGCCGATCGTCGCCATGCATTCGGCGCGCACGACACGCAGTTCCCCGGACGAAAGCTTCAGCTGGGCGTAGCCCTGGTCGCGACCGACCAGCTGGGCATACGTCCCGGCGGAACGCGCGATCTGACCGCCCTTACCCGGCTTCATCTCCACATTGTGGATGATGGTCCCGATGGGCATGCTGGCCATCGGCATTGCGTTGCCCGGCTTCACGTCGACCTTCTTGCCGGCTTCGACCTTGTCGCCCGCCTTCAGGCGCTGCGGCGCCAGGATGTAGCTCAGTTCGCCGTCTTCATATTCGATCAGCGCGATGAACGCGGTCCGGTTCGGGTCGTATTCAAGACGCTGAACGGTCGCGGTCATGTCCTGCTTCAGACGCTTGAAGTCGACCACGCGATAGCGGCGCTTCGCCCCGCCGCCACGGCGGCGCTGGGTGATGCGACCGGTGTTGTTGCGGCCGCCATTCTTGGAAAGCCCCTCGGTCAGGGACTTTACAGGCTCGCCCTTGTGCAGGTCCGAACGGTCGACCAGGACCAGCCCGCGCTGACCCGGCGTATTCGGTTTGTAGCTCTTAAGCGCCATCGCTTAACTCCTTACCTTCGCGTCCCTATCGGTCCGTCCGCTGCCGTCAGATGCCGGCGCCGACGTCGATCGAATGACCTTCTTCCAGGCGGACAACCGCCTTTTTCCAATCGCTGCGCTGACCCTTGCGGCCGCGGAAGCGCTTCGTCTTGCCCTTCACGACCGACGTGTTCACGGTCTTGACCTTCACGTCGAAGATCTGTTCGACCGCGGCCTTGATCTCCGGCTTGGTCGCGTCGGACGCGACCTTGAAGACCACGCCGCCATATTCGCCGGCCAGGGTTGCCTTTTCCGTGATCACCGGAGCGACGATCACGCGGTACATCCGCTCGCGGCTCGGCGTCGACTTGTCCAGGAATTTCCAGCTCATTTCAACCGGGCCTCCAACCCTTCGACAGCGGCCTTCGTCAGCACCAGCGTATCGCGACGCAGGATGTCATAGACATTTGCGCCCTGCGTCGGCAGCACGTCGATATTCGGAATGTTCCGCGCGGCAAGCGCGAAATTGCGATCGACTTCCGCGCCGCTAACGATCAGCGCATTCGCCAGGCCCAGGCCCGCAAGCTGCGCCTTCACGGCCTTGGTCTTGGCTTCCGTCGCCGCCGCATCGTCGATGACGATCAGCTTGCCTTCGGATGCCTTGCTCGACAGTGCATGGCGCATGGCCAGACGGCGGACCTTCTTCGGAAGGTCGTGCGCATGGTCGCGCGGATGCGGACCGAACGCGCGGCCGCCACCACGGAACTGCGGCGCCTTGCCATTACCCTGGCGCGCACGGCCCGTACCCTTCTGACGGTAGATCTTGGCGCTGTTGCCGTTGATCTCCGCGCGGTTTTTGACCTTGTGGGTCCCTGCGCGGCGCTTCGCCAGCTGGTAATTCACCATACGGACCAACAGGTCCTGGCGCGGCTCCAGCCCGAAGACGTCGTCCGAAAGGTCGATGTCGCCTGCGGCCTTGTTGTCGAGCGTGAGGATCTTGGTTTTCATTGTCCTTACCCCTTACGCATCGCTCTTGGGTTCGTCGGATGCGTCTTCGGCAGGCGCTTCCTGAACCTGTGCTTCTTCAACCGGAGCCGCATCGACCCCAGCCTCTTCGGCCGCAGCTGCTTCGATGGGCTCTTCAGCCGGTGCTTCTTCTTCCGCCGCCTTGACGGACGCCGGCATCGGCACACCATCCGGCAGGGCGCGCTTGACCGCGTCCTTCAGCAGGATCCACGCGTTCTTGGAACCCGGGATTGCGCCTTTCACCAGGATCAGGCCGCGTTCCACATCCGTGGAAACGACTTCCAGGTTCTGCTTCGTCACCCGGGACGCGCCCATGTGACCGGCCATCTTCTTGCCCTTGAAGACCTTGCCCGGATCCTGACACTGACCGGTGGAGCCGTGCGCACGGTGCGAAATCGACACACCGTGGCTGGCGCGAAGGCCGCCGAAATTGTGCCGCTTCATGGCACCGGCAAAACCCTTACCGATCGAAACGCCCGTCGCGTCGACGAACTGTCCGTTGACGAAATGGTCCGCCTGAATCTGGTCGCCCGGCGCCAGCAGGTTTTCCGGGTCGACCCGGAATTCCGCCAGCTTGCGCTTCGGCTCGACCTTCGCCTTGGCGAAGTGGCCGCGCATGGCCTTCGTCGTGTGTTTCACCTTGCGCACGCCCAGACCAAGCTGAACAGCAGAATAGCCGTCCGTGTCCTGGGTGCGCACACCGGTTACCTGCAGACCGTCCATCTGCAGAACCGTCACCGGCACATGAACACCTTCGTCCGTCCAGACGCGGGTCATGCCCAGTTTCTTAGCGATAACGCCCGTTCTCATCGGTCCGTCCCCCGCCTTACAGCTTGATCTCGACGTCAACGCCGGCGGCGAGGTCGAGCTTCATCAGCGCGTCCACCGTCTGCGGAGTCGGATCCACGATATCCAGCACCCGCTTGTGGGTGCGGACTTCGAACTGCTCACGGCTCTTTTTATCGATGTGCGGCGAGCGCAGCACCGTGAACTTCTCGATACGGGTCGGAAGCGGGATCGGTCCCCGGACTTCCGCGCCTGTCCGCTTGGCGGTATTGCAGATCTCCTTGGTCGACTGATCCAGGACCCGGTGATCGAACGCCTTCAGGCGGATGCGAATGTTCTGGCTATCCATGCCGTTCACCCTCTGTCATCCCCGCGCGGCCCACGAACGAACCTTGGGGAAGGAACGCGGCGGCCGGTTTATCCGACCGCCGCTTATGCAAAAACCTTACTGAATGATGCTAGCGACGACGCCTGCACCGACGGTACGGCCGCCTTCGCGGATTGCGAAGCGCAGGCCTTCGTCCATGGCGATCGGCGCGATCAGCTCGACATCCATCGACACATTGTCGCCCGGCATCACCATTT
>JAVJPW010000003.1:0-22346 GCA_040217575.1 Alphaproteobacteria bacterium
TTCGTCGCATTCCCGCCATACGTCTCCGCAAGCGTCTTCGTAATCGCCGCCGTCAGCGTCGTCTTACCATGGTCAACGTGACCAATCGTGCCAATGTTGCAGTGCGGTTTCGTACGCTCAAACTTCGCTTTCGCCATGTCTCTTCTCCATATTCAGCCGGTCGGACCGGCAAACTATCCTTGAACCAGCGGATGCGGCCTATCAGGCCATCTTCGCTTTGACTTCGTCGGCCACCGCCTGCGGCACCGGCTCGTAATGGTCGAACTGCATCGTGTACTGGGCGCGCCCCTGGGACAGGGACCGCAGCGTGTTCACGTAGCCGAACATGTTGGCCAGCGGGACCATGGCGTTCACCACGCGGGCGATCCCGCGCTGGTCCATGCTGCTGACCTGGCCACGACGGCTGTTCAGGTCACCGATGATGTCACCCATGTAGTCTTCAGGCGTCACGACCTCGACCTTCATGACCGGCTCGAGCAGACGCGGGCCCGCTTTTTCCATCGCTTCACGGAAGGCGGCACGGGCCGCGATTTCGAACGCGAGGACGGACGAGTCGACATCATGGTAGGCACCGTCCGTCAGCTTGACGCCGAAGTCGATGACCGGGAAGCCGGCCATGATCCCGCTGTCCATCTGGGACGCGATGCCTTTTTCGACACCCGGGATGTATTCCTTCGGAACGTTACCGCCGACGATCTTGCTTTCAAAGCTGTAGCCTTCACCCGGCTCATGCGGCGTGAATTCCAGGGTGATCTTCGCGAACTGACCCGAACCGCCGGTCTGTTTCTTGTGGGTGTAATCCACGGTGACCGGCTTCGTGATGGTTTCGCGATAGGCAACCTGCGGCGCGCCGATGTTGGCGTCCACTTTGAATTCCCGCTTCATGCGGTCGACGATAATGTCCAGGTGCAGCTCGCCCATGCCGGCGATGATGGTCTGGCCCGATTCCTCGTCGGTCTTGACCCGGAATGAGGGGTCTTCGGCGGCCAGACGCTGCAGCGCCTGAGACATTTTTTCCTGGTCGTTCTTGGTCTTCGGTTCGACCGCGATTTCGATAACCGGGTCGGGGAACTCCATGCGTTCCAGGATGATCGGGTTGGCCGGATCGCACAGCGTGTCGCCGGTGGTCGTGTTCTTCAGACCCGCGATCGCGACGATGTCGCCCGCCATTGCTTCCTTGATGTCTTCCCGGCTGTTCGCATGCATCAGCAGCATGCGACCGACACGTTCCTTGTTCTCCTTAACGGAGTTCTGGACGTAGGAACCGGCTTCGATCGTACCGGAATAGATACGGCAGAAGGTCAGCGAGCCGACGAACTGGTCCGCCATGATCTTGAAGGCCAGCGCAGAGAACGGCGCATCGTCGCGCGTCTTGCGCTCCATCTTCTTTTCCGGGTCATTGACGGCAACGCCCTGGACGTTGTCGACGTCGACCGGCGACGGCATGAAGTCGATGACCGCATCCAGAAGCGGCTGCACGCCCTTGTTCTTGAAGGCGGTACCGTTCAGGACCGGCACGAAAGCCGACGCCAGCGTGCCCTTGCGGATGCATTTGATCAGCGTTGCCTCGTCCGGTTCATTCCCTTCGAGGTACGCCTCCATGGCGTCGTCATCCTGTTCGACCGCAAGCTCGACCATCTTTTCGCGGTATTCCGCGGCCTGGTCGGCGAGTTCGGCCGGAATGTCGACATATTCGAACGCCGCACCCAGGTCTTCACCCTTCCAGACGATGTGCTTCATCCGGATCAGGTCGATAACACCGTCATATTCGGCTTCCGCGCCAACCGGCAGGTTCACGACCAGCGGGGTCGCGCCCAGACGGTCGACGATCATGTCGACGCAACGGAAGAAATCGGCGCCCATGCGGTCCATCTTGTTGACGAAACACATGCGCGGCACGCCGTACTTGTCCGCCTGACGCCAAACGGTTTCGGACTGCGGCTCGACACCGGCGACTGCGTCGAAGACAGCAACGGCGCCGTCCAGCACACGAAGGGACCGTTCCACCTCGATGGTGAAGTCCACGTGGCCGGGGGTGTCGATGATATTGATGCGGTGATCACGCCAGAATGCCGTCGTCGCGGCGGACGTAATCGTGATGCCGCGCTCCTGCTCCTGCTCCATCCAGTCCATGGTGGCGTTGCCGTCATGAACTTCGCCGATCTTATGCGAACGGCCGGTATAATACAGAATGCGTTCGGTGGTCGTCGTCTTACCGGCGTCAATATGGGCCATAATGCCGATATTTCGGTACCGTTCGATAGGCGTCTGGCGTCCCATGGTCGAAACTCCTTACCAGCGATAATGGGAGAAGGCGCGGTTCGCCTCTGCCATTTTGTGAGTGTCTTCACGCTTCTTGATCGCCGCGCCCCGGTTGTTTGAAGCGTCCAGCAGTTCGCCGGACAGCCGTTCGACCATGGTGTTTTCGGAACGCTTGCGGGCCATGTCGATGATCCACCGGAATGCCAGCGCCTGGGCGCGGATCGGGCGAACTTCGACCGGAACCTGATAGGTCGCACCGCCGACACGGCGGGAACGAACCTCAAGATGCGGCTTCACGTTTTCCAGCGCTTCGTGGAAGACGCGCACGGGATCGGAACCGCCGCGGCCGGCCATACGGTCCAGCGCACCATATACGATCCGTTCGGCCGTGGACTTCTTGCCGTCCAGCATGACCGAGTTGATGAATTTCGACAGCACGACATCCCCGTATTTCGCGTCGGGAATGATTTCGCGCTTTTCTGCACTGTGACGTCGCGACATGACTTAAAGCCTCCGGATCACTTGGGCCGCTTGACGCCGTATTTCGAACGGCGCTGCTTGCGGTCCTTGACGCCCTGCGTATCAAGCGTCCCGCGGATGGTGTGGTAACGAACGCCGGGAAGGTCTTTCACACGACCGCCACGGATCAGGACAACAGAGTGTTCCTGAAGGTTGTGGCCTTCACCCGGAATGTAGCTGGTCACTTCGTACCCGTTGGTCAGGCGGACGCGCGCGACCTTGCGAAGGGCCGAGTTCGGCTTCTTCGGTGTGGTCGTGTAAACGCGCGTGCAGACGCCGCGCTTCTGAGGGCACGCCTTCAGCGCCGGGACGTCATCACGGACCGGTTTGTCCTTCCGCGACTTGCGGATCAGCTGGTTGATCGTCGGCATAAGATCTTCCTGTCGCCGTTTCTCTTACAAGTTCCATTGCCGGAGGAACGCCCCCGACCCAATCGTTTACGTGTCCGCACCGCCATCAAGACGATACGAACCATGACGCCGGCGGAAGGAGTCCCTTCCAACCACGCCATGTCGTGAAACCCTATATTTTGTGGCGAAAACCGGAAGCATCCGTTTTTGCGCCGTCACTCTGGCTTGCCTGGACTGCGTTTAGGCTCATACCGCTTCCGAACGACGCTCGGTCTCTGAGAAAATCCCAGTGTCCGGGTCCCGGTCGAAGCGTCCGATGTCAGGTTATTCACCGCACCGGATCGGGCCTACCGCCAGCCCCTCTCAAGGCGCGCGGATACTATTCATGGGACCTTGCGGCGTCAAGCGTGATTCTTGAAGAAAATGCTGCCGCGCGAAATATGCGTTTTTTATTTTTTATTCAATATCTTAATCGGATGAGAGGGAGTGATCGACGGCGCGAAGGAAGGCTCTGGCCAGTTGCGCGCCCTCTCCCAGATAGATTGCGCGGGACAGGCCGGCGGTCATCGCGCTCCATTCCATGCGCTGGTTTTCGTCCGCCGGCAGTATCTCCATCCCGCCTGCGCGAAGACGCGCGAGTTCATGGTCGTGGCGGAGGTCCAGCATATCGAGTGCCTGCGATTCGACGGCATCGGCGGCGGCATTCCAACGCGCCGCCTCTTCCTCGCTCATCGCAGCCCAGTCGCGTTCATTCACAACCAGGACAAATACCGTCGGCGCATGGCGAAGGTCAAAATAGGCGCGATAGCTGTTCGCATCGCTCATTCCGTCCGTCGGCGGCTGAATTTCCCAGGGTGCGACAATGGCGGCGACATGGCGGCCGCGTCCCACAGGCAGTCCTTCGACCGCCCCGATCATGCCGCGTTCGGCCGGACCATTGGTCAGCACGCGGCGGCTGGCAAACGCGGCGGGGGCGACTTCCCCTGCTTCGTTTAGCGCGATCCCTTCATATCCGACGGGGATCATGGCAAGGATCCGTACCCCGAACTCGACCGTCACCGTATCGAAGCTGGAACGGACCTGGCTTTCCCGCCGCATGATCGCGGCACGATCGTCCGCATCCGCCATAAGAAAGGGTACCGAATAAAGATCGCTGGCCCGGCTGAGTTCCGCGAACCGTTCGATCGGCACAACGGTCATAAAGAACTGGCCCGCGCCCACGGCGGCTTCCGCCCCCTGGGCGTCGGTCGTCGACACGGTTATGCGGTCAATGCCGTTTGCCCGTGCTTCTTCCAGAAATGTCGCGCTCAAATCGACAATCGCCGCCGGACTGTCATGTTCCAGCACCAGATCATTCGCAAATACCGGCGGGGCAGAGCCACCCCACGCGCAAAGTAACAGGACGACAGCCCCGGCAATGCCAAGACAGGGACGCGATCGCATCGAACCTGATCTCATCTGATTTCGGACCGTGAAAGTCTGCCCAGCAACTTGTCCGCTTGCAAGTGCGATGGTCAAAATCCAAACTGCACACCCGGCACAGCCACCGACATTACAATGGCGGCACCCGGTGCGAACGGGCAGGGATTTGGAGCAGGCGTGTTCGAGGTTTTGTTTCCGGCAATGACCGATTTCTTGCGGCGTTCGATCCGGTTTGGATATGCGTTCGCCGGATATCTGTTTGCGTTCGCGTCGCTTGCATTCACGGTCCATGGCACGGCAAACGCACAGAATTTCGGACAAGCGCCGATCCGTGTCATGTTCATCAACCCCGCCCCACCGGAAGACCTTTACTGGAACCTGGTATCGGACGTGATGCGCGCGGCCGCGAACGATCTGGGCGTCGAACTGGAAGTGCTGAACGCGTTCCACAGCGCGGAATACACATTGGAATATGCGACGCGCGCCGCACAACGCGGTCCGGCGGACCGCCCGAACTATATTATCTTCCGCAATGTTCAGCGGGTCGCCCAGCGCGTGTTCGAGGTGACGAATGCCGCCGGCATCAACACGATTACCATCGATGCACCGCTGGAACGGGCGGAGCTGGAAGTCCTGGGCGGACCGCGCCAGGCCATACCCACATGGCTGGGTCAGGTCGTTCCGAACGCCGCGGCAGCGTCCGAACAGATGATCGGCCTGTTGGCCCAGACGGTGGAGAACACGGGCTTTCGCGGAATCATTCAAGTTGTTGCCATGACGGGTCCCGAAGACGATATCGGGTCCCAATTCCGCCTGAGCGGCCTGACGCAGGGTCTGGCAAATATCGGCAACGCACAATTGCTGCATGCGTTCCCCGCAGGATGGAGCACCCGGGTCGCCGACCGGGAAGCCTACAAGGCGTTCCGCTATGCCGCCGACGCGCCCATCTGGTGGGTCGCCGACGACAACATGACGCTTGGCGTCCTGAACGTTCTGCGCAACACGCACCGAATCGTCGGCCAGGATACGTTCGTCGGCGCCTTTCACTGGACAGAACCGATGATGACTGCGGTGCTGCAGAATCAGGTCCAGTATGTCGCGGGCGGACAATTCATTCAGGGGGCGGCCGCGCTGATCCTGGCGCACGACCATTACCGCGGGCGCGACTTCACGGATGTCGGGTTGAACCACACGATGGATCTGGCCTTCATCTATCGCGACAATCTGGCCAATGTCGGCCGCATCATGATTTCCGGCCTTTGGGAACAGATCGATTTCCGGCGTTTCAGCCGCGCGACAAACCCCGCCCTGCAGACCTATGATTTTACCATCAACAGCTATCTGCGCGCTGCCATCGGGCAATAACGGGAAGGACCTTACGGTTGGACATTCGCGAAGACGACCTGCGCGGTCCGGAAATCATCCGGCTTCTGGAAACACATCTGGCGCATATGCATTCCATCACCCCGATCGAAAGTGCCCACGCGCTGGATTTGGACGGACTGCGTCATCCATCCGTCACTTTCTGGACGGTTTGGGATGGAGACGCGTTGGCGGGATGCGGGGCATTGAAGGAACTCGACCGAAGCCACGCCGAAATCAAGTCCATGCACACTGCCGCCGCGTTCCGTGGCCGGGGCGTTGCCGCGCTTCTGGTCGATCACATCCTGAAAACCGCGCAGGAACGAGGCTATTCACGCCTTAGTCTGGAAACGGGCGTCACCGAACATTTCGCCGCGGCACAGGCACTTTATCGGAAGTTCGGATTCGAAAAGACGGGCCCGTTTTCGACCTATCGCGAAGATCCGCACAGTCTGTTCATGACGAAAGAACTGGTCGGCTGACCGACTTCCCAGTCAAAGCGAAAGCACCTTGTCGATCCAGCGGGTCAGCAGGCCGGCTTTGTCATCGACGACCGGCGTCAGCCCCGCCCCGCCCAGCGCCTCGTCCGCAACCGTCTTGCGCGGACGCGGCGGCAGGTACCGGTTGACCGGCTTGCATCCCTGTTCCGGCATCAGGTCGAACCCGCCCCGCGCGGCAGACAGCCTGGAGACATCGCTTTCCGGGTCACCCAGGTCGCCGAAGGACCGTGCGCCAGCCGGGCAGGTCGACACACAGGCCGGAACCCGCATGTCCTCCGGCAGGGTCTCGTTATAGATTCGGTCGACACACAGCGTGCATTTTTTCATGACCCCCGCATCCGCATCATATTCGCGCGCACCATAGGGGCAGGCCCAGCTGCACAGCTTGCAGCCGATACAGGTGTCCGGATTGACCAGGACAATGCCGTCTTCCGCGCGTTTGTGCGACGCTCCGGTCGGGCATACGGTGACACAGGGCGCATCGTCGCAATGCAGGCAGGATTTCGGGAAATGGACAGTCTGACTGTCGCCGTCGTCCGAAACGACTTCGAAGCTGTGAATCCGGTTGAACCAGACACCGGACGGGTCCGCGCCATACGGGTCCGAATCAGGCAACGGGGCCGAATGACCGCCGGTATTCCATTCCTTGCAATTGACCGCACAGGCGTGGCAACCGACACAGATATCCAGGTCGATGACCAGCCCCAGCTTCTTGTCGGTCTTTTGCGGAAGCGCGGTCATGACTTGCCCCCTCCATTTTTGTTTTCACCGGCAATCTTGTTACCGTGACCAGGGCGCACACCGGTGCCGGCATGGGCATGGGTTTCACGATTGCCGACCCAATCCCGTGCCGCGACACCAACCGCGCCACCCGTCCCTGCCGTCACGTCCCGACCGAACCGCAGCATCCCGTCCGCGTCACTGGCCGGCCCCGCCAGGGCCGGACTGTCGAATCGTTCGAACATTGGTTCCGTTTCACCCGCTTCTTCCGGCGTGCATAGCTCCAGTCTGATTTTAAGGTCATACCAGGCGGCCTGACCGGTCACCGGATCCGCGTTGGCATACCGGAAACCGCCATCGCGCGGCGGCAGCAGTTCCGAAATCACGTGATTCAGCAGGAACCCTTTGCGGGCTTCCGGCGCATCGGGCGACAGGCCCCAGGCCCCCTTGCGCTTCCCGATCGCATTCCAGGTCCAGACGGTTCCCTTTTCGACGCCATGCATCGTCTTGATGCGTGCCTTGACCCGTCCGATCGGGCTGATGATCCAGACCCAGTCGCCGTTCTTGGCCCCGATCCCGCTTGCCTGTTCGGGGTGTATGAAAAGCCGGTTGGCGTTGGTGATCTGACGCAACCAGGCATTCTGCGACCCCCAGCTATGGTACATATGCATCGGCCGCTGGGTGATCGCATGAACCGGATAGTCCGCGCCGACGGCATCCCCTTCGAACGGCGGGTACCAGAAGGGCAGCGGATCGAAATAGGTTTCCACCCGGTCGCGATGTTCCGGCGGCGGCAGGACCGGTCCGTTGCCACGGGCGGCTGCACGAAACCGCTGCAGCGGCTCGGAATAAATCTGCATGACGATCCGGTCTGCCGACGGGATCCAGCCCATCTTGTGCGCCAGGGTCAGATAGTCGGCATTCGCGTGTTTTAGCCAAGCCTGACTTTCGGTGAACGGCTGGTGCCAGAAACCGCCATTTTCGACATAGCGCGCAAGCTGTGCGTCGTTCGCGGCGCCGCGCCCGTGGTCGGTACCGTATTCACCCCGCCACCCGGCCAGCGGTCCGATACCGGGCGCGCGTTCATGATTTTGGATATAGTCCGGATACCCACCCGGAAAGGCCGGCTGCCCGGCCGCATCGACAAAGCCCGGCAGTTTCAGACGCGCACCAAGGTCGATCAGAACCTCCTGAAACGGGCGCACATCGCGGTCGGGTTCCACGACCGGATGACGGATTGCGTCCGCCGGGCCTTCCGCGGAACAGATAGGCCGGTCCAGCAGCGATATGCAGTCCCAGCGTTCCAGATAGGTCGTGTCGGGCAGCACCAGGTCCGCATAGGGCACCGTTTCGGAATAAAAGGCGTCGGAATAAATGATCTTCGGGATCTTGTAGGATCCGTCGTCATTCTTGTCCGTCAGGTAATGCAGCACGGCGGGGACGTTCATGGAACTGTTCCAGCCCATGTTCGCCATATACATGAACAGCACATCAACCGGATACGGGTCGCCCTTCCAGGCATTGTGCAGGACCATGTGCATCAGGCCATGCGCCGCGACCGGATGTTCCCAGCTGTATGCCTTGTCGATTCGCTTTGGCGTGCCGTCCGGTTCGACCAACAGGTCTTCCGGTCCCTGCGGGAACCCAAGGGGCATTCCGTCCAGCGGCTTGCCCGGTTCGACCTTATGGCCGGCAGGCTTCGGACCCGGCGGCACAGGCCGGGGAAATGGCGGTTTGGACCGGAACCCGCCCGGCACGTCGATGGTGCCCAGAATCATCTGCAAAAGATGCAGGATACGGCATGTGTGAAAGCCGTTGGAATGCGCGGACACCCCGCGCATGGCGTGCATGGATACGGGCCGCCCGACAATCTTTGACTGTTTGCGGCCGGCCCAGTCGGTCCATTCCACATCCAGTTCGATCGTGCGTTCGAACGCCGCATGCGCCATTTCGGCCGCGATCCGTCGGATGGCCGCAGCCGGAATACCGCATGTCTTTTCCGCCTGTTCCGGGGAATAGGCGTCGTCCAGGAACCGTTCGGCCATCAGATGGAAGGCCGGCACCGCCTTCTGCCCCGCGATTTCAACCGACCCGGCAAGGACGGGTGAAGACCCCGCTTCCAGCGCACTTACAATCTTGTGTTCTTTCCCGTCGATCAGCAGCGGATTACCGTCGCGGTCACGCGCGAAGAACCCATCGTCGGGATGGCCCGGCGCCTGTATCACCAGCCATGGCGCGTTCGTGTACCGACAGAGATAATCCCAATCGACCTTTTCCGCCTTCAGCAATTCGTGGATCAATGCGCCCGCAAAAAGCCCGTCCGTCCCCGGACGGATACCGACCCATTCGTCGGCGATGGCGGAATATCCGGTCTTTACCGGGTTGATGGAAACGAACTTCGCGTCCTCCCGGCTTTTCAGGACGCCAAGTCCCATCTTGATCGGGTTGCTGTCATGGTCTTCGGCAACACCGAACAGCATGAAATAAGCCGTGCGTTCCCAGTCCGGCTCACCGAATTCCCAGAAAGAACTGCCGATGGAATACAGGCCGCCGGCGGCCATATTGACCGAACAGAAGCCGCCATGGGCCGCAAAGTTGGGTGTTCCGAATTTCGCCGCCCACCAGCCCGTCAGCGACTGGCTCTGGTCGCGCCCAGTAAAGAAGGCAAGTTTGGACGGGTCCTTCCTGCGGGTTTCGCCCAACCATTCTGTCGCCAGCGCCAGCGCCTCGTCCCATTCGATTTCCTCGAATTCGCCGGAACCGCGCGGACCGGTCCGTTTCAGTGGCTTCGTCAGGCGTGCCGGCGACAGGTAGTTCATGATCCCCGCCGACCCCTTGCCGCACAGGACCCCCTTGTTCACCGGATGGTCGGGGTTGCCGTCGATATAGCGGATCTTGTCATCCTTGAAATGTACGCGGATGCCGCAGCGGCATGCGCACATGTAGCAGGTCGTATATTCGGTCCGGTCGATGGATTGAGGGGACGGATCAACGGCGTTCTTTGACTTACGCGATACTTCGGACATGAAAAACCGAACCCCTTTTTATATCTTTCTGAACGCCCAGTTCGCCAGGAAACCAGCCAGGGCCGCGATCAGTACCGCGGCAATCCCGTAATAGGCCGGATACAGGTGCGCCGCGCGATAGACCTGTGCGCCGAACCCTTCCTTGTTCACGAACAACGGCGTTGTCTGGGCGCCCACGACCTCCCCATCGCGGACAAGAAGCGTTTCGATCGTATAGGTTCCGACGGGCACGTTCGTCGGGATAAGGATGGACGCCCGGAAAAGCCGCCCCCCGCGGCGTTCCACCAGTCCGGCATTTTCCGTATAGTGCCCGACTGCGATTTTTCGGCGTATCAACGCAGCACCGAAAGCATCCTCCGTTTCAGGAAGCAGGTCTTCCTGCATCGGGCGGAAACGCAGATTCTGAACGCCGATCTGATGCCGGCGCATGGCACTTGCCGGAAGATCCAAACCATCCCGCGCGGTTGTCGCCACGTGATAGAAGGCCGGAACCGCTTCGAAAGTGACGGCTTCCTGGTTCATCCAGATCCCGGCGACCCGGTCCTTGCGGCGGACGACCACATCCTCGTTCGGGCCGTGGACGATGACGACCACCTCTCCCCCACCTTCGATGGACCCGAACACCAGAATTTCGGTCCCGGTAAAACCGGCGGTGATCGCAACCAGATGATCGTCCAGGTCCGCAATCAGCGGTTCGTCCGCCCGAACCGCGTTGGGAACTGTAATGGCTAAAGCGATCAGCGTCAGGACGAGGCGGCGCAGCATCATCGGTTCAATGCCCCCCCAACTGACCAAGCGGGCTCAAGGAATAGAAATCATCCGGCGTGGCGACCAGGTCGAACAGCAGCTTGCCGCACACCGCCAGCACCATCAGTGCCAACAAGCTGCGCAGTTGTTCGCCTTTCAGTTTCGCGCCGATCTTCGTGCCGAACTGGGCCCCCACCACGCCGCCCAGCAGCAGCAGCAGCGACAGCACCACATCGACCGTCTGGTTCAATGTCGCCTGAAAGAATGTCGCATTGGCGGTAACGAAGATGATCTGGAAAAGCGACGTGCCGACCACGACGTTGGTCGGCATGCCCAGAAGATAGATCATCGCCGGCACCATAACGAAACCACCGCCGACCCCCATGATCGCCGACAGGATGCCGACAAAGAATCCGACCGCGATTGGCAGGATGGCAGAGATATAAAGCTTCGATTTCCGAAACCGCATCTTGAACGGCAGGCCGTGCATCCAGTTATGCTGATGCAGTTTGCGCCGTGCGCCGCCCCCGCCATGCCGTCTGGACCGGACGATGGCGCGAACGCTTTCCGACATCATGAGCGACCCGATGATGCCCAGAAACACGACATAGGACAGCTTAATGACCAGATCGATCTGTCCCAGTGTCTGCAGCCATCTGAAAAGATAGACACCCAGTGTCGAGCCGACGAACCCACCCGCCAGCAACATCAGCCCCATCTTGAAGTCGACATTGCCGCGGCGCCAATGCGCCATGACACCTGAGACAGACGAGGCGACAATCTGGTTCGCTTCGGTACCGACCGCGACAGGTGCGGGGACACCCAGAAATATCAGCAATGGCGTCATGAGAAAGCCGCCGCCGACCCCAAAAATGCCGGACAGCATACCTACCCCTGCGCCCATCCCCAGTATGAGGAATATGTTCACCGAAATTTCGGCGATGGGCAGATAGATATGCATGCCTTTTCAACTGCCTCTGAACAGATAGACCCGACCCACAGCCCGCCGGTCGGCAGGTACCGCAGATCGCCCGGAGACCCCGGTCAGGTCATGAACACGGAAAATCGTATCGTGCACCATGAACCTTCCGCCCTCTGGACGTCAATGTGCCGAGCGCGATAAATATGTGAGCGATAACGAACCGACACCGGTTTCGATATATCCAGACGTTTCGCAAGGTTATAGCCAATGGTAACGGAAGTACTCGACGCGACCGGCCTGAAATGCCCATTGCCGGTCCTGAAAACCCGGAAACGACTGAAAGCCCTGTCACCGGGCGATATTCTGATCGTGAAATCGACGGACCCGGGTTCGCCCCTGGATATGAAGGCGTTCTGTGAACAGCACGGTCACGACCTTGAATCCGAAGAAGAGGGCGACTGCCTATTCCGGTTCACAATCCGAAAAGCCTGATCGCCGCGACGAGAGGCCGTCGCGCCGGCGGCCGATTAATCCAGGATCTGGGACCGTGTATAAATTTCGGTGATTGAAACCGCCAGATGGTCGTCGACCACGACGATTTCCCCGCGCCCGATCGGCATGCCGTTACAGCGAATCTCCACCGTATCGCCGACGCGGCGGTCCAGTTCGATGACCGCACCACGTCCGATTTTCAGAAGGTTCGACACCTTCATTTCGGCCGTACCCAGAACTGCGGTGATATCAACACCGATCTTGGTGACCGAACTGTTTCGCCCGGCGCGGCCAAGCGCCGCTTCCGCTGCTGCTTCCAGGGCACCGTTGTCGCTGTCGTCGGCCATGTTCGGATCGGTCTTTCGTCTGATGCTCGTTGGCCATGATATCCGATGATTCGTCACCGCGTCCAACAGATCATGGTCTTTCGGTTAAGGGATATTCATGACAATTTACGGTGCGAATCCTCCCGCTTACGGATTGAAGAGACCATGATCGTGGCGATCAGATTGACCCTCGCAATGCTGATGTCGGCAGTTCTCGGTCTTGGGCTTCCGACAGCCATTCCAGCAATTGCACAGGCACCGCCCGACCTGACACTCGCGGCCGAGGAAGGCGAAGCAAACGCGCAATATCGGCTGGCGCGCCTGTATGAACAGGGAACCGGCGTGCCACAGGATGACTTTGCCGCCGTTCGCTGGCTCACCGCCGCTGCCCGTCAGGACCATCCCGATGCAGCGCTGGACCTTGGCTGGATGCTGGCAAATGGATACGGCGCGGCGAAGGATGTCGAACAGGCTTATTACTGGTTCGTGCGTGCAACGGCACTGGGGGCGGAGGGGGCAGCAGCGCAGCGGGACGCCCTGGCGCGCGAGATCCCGCCGGAAGATCGCGACCGACTGGCGGATGACGCCTTGCGCGACCTGCCGGAGGGAATCCAGATCGTCTCTTCGTCTCAGGATGCGCCGTCCCTTCGCGTTGCGTCCGACCCGGTTCTGGGACCCGGCGACACCCTTGCCGCACTGCGCCAACAGTTGAATGAAGGCGGCGGTTTAGACGTTCTGGCGAAACTGCGGCTCATGGCCGGGGACGGCAATATTCAGGCCGCGAATATTTTGGGAACGACGCTTCGGCGGTCGACGGACAATGCGGACAGGGCGGCCGGCCTTGACTGGTTGATCACGGCAGCGCGGGGCGGACTTCCGGCCGCACAGTACAATCTCGCCGCCGCGCTGCTGGCCGATGTCGATCCGACCGCGGGCGGGCGGCCGGACTATGCGGCGATCCTGACCTGGCTCGACGCGGCGGAACGCGCGAATCGCCCCCCCGCCGCGAATGATTATGCAGCCTTGAGTGAGGCTTTCGCCGCACGGGCATCGGTTTCCGACCCTTATCTGGCCGCGATGCAGGGTGTCGGTGGCCTGCATCGCGAACTGGCGGAACTGATTGCCGCCAAACGACAGGAAGTGCGCGCCCGTCAGGAACTGGACCTGCGCCTGACCGGACAGGGGGGACGCCAGGACATCGGCGAGATTGAAACGACGGTTATCGAATGACGGATTTCCTGCGTTCCATGGCACCGTTGCTTTTGCCGAACCTGCTTCTTTGGGCCCTGATCCTGGGCGTTTTGACGACACGGTCAAAAGGACGCCTCGGGCAACACATCAACATACTGAAGGCAATTGCCGGGCTGTTGCTGATCGCCGCCGTACCGGCGGTCCCGATCACGGCGACCAATCTTTGGGCCCTGTCAGACACCACATATTCAAATAGCCGGGCAGATGCGGTCGTTGTTCTGACGGCCGGACTTGCAACCTATGACACCGGGAACGCACGGCCTTCCCATGAAAGCTATCGACGTGGCTTGGCGGCGGCCCGGGTGGCGGCGGAAAATGCATTGCCCCTTCTTATCGTCGGCGGAGGGGAAACGGCGGCGCAAGGGCTTTCCGAGGCGGCGGTTCTGGCGGCATCGCTGCCGATTCACGAACCAGTCCTTCTGGAAGAAGCATCGCTGAACACCTGGGAAAATGCCCTTCTGACCCACGCTATTCTGGATGAACAGGGTTGGTCCGCCGTCATTCTGGTCACCGACCCGGCCCATGCGCGCCGCGCGCTGGCAAGTTTCCGCGCAAACGGGATCGACGTCGTCCGCTTCGTCGCCGCACAGGACCTGCCGTCGGTCCGCGCTGCGGACTTCATTCCGTCCATCAGCGGATTAGGGGACTGGCGCACGATCGGTCACGAAGCGGCCGGGCTGGCTTATTACATGTTTTCCGGATTTATCGGTTTCAAAGACCTTTAGCCGGCACCATACCAACCCTAAGAACGTCAGTGCGCGGCTTCGGTATTGGCGGCAGCGTCGATCAGTTCGTCATTCAGCCTGCTGCCCTGTTCGGCGCGGGCCGACGACAGACGGGCGATCATAAGATAAGCAACCGGCGCCAGATATAGGGTGAAGAGCGCCGCCAGCCCCAGCCCGCCGAAAACGACCCAGCCGATGGCGGCGCGGGCCTCTGCACCGGGGCCGGTGCTGAGGATCAGCGGCAGGCCACCAATGACGGTCGACATCACGGTCATCATGATTGGTCGGAACCGGACGATCGCCGCCTCGCGGATTGCGTCCATCACGGACAGACCGCGGTCACGAAGCTGGTCGGCGAACTCGACCACCAGAATTCCATTCTTGGCCATCAGCCCGATCATCATCACCAGCCCGATCTGGGAATAGATGTTGATCGTCGTGCCGGTGATCAAAAGCGCATACAGCGCGGCCGCCACGCCAAACGGGACAGTGACAAGAACGACCAGGGCACTGGTGATGCTTTCGAATTGGGCGACCAGCACCAGGAACACGACCAACAGCGCCACGACATAGGTTATCGCGACATCGCGTTCGGTTTCCTGCAGGGTCTTTGCCTGACCCAGAAGGATCAGTTCGATGTCTGGCGGAAGGGTTTCGTCCGCCAGGGCCTGAATGTCGGCGACCACACTTTGCAGTGGATAGCCGGTGCCGATGTCGGCATCGATTTCCACGGCGCGGCGTTGAAGATGCCGGTCGAGTTCGGCGGCGACGCCTTCCTCACGCAGGGTCACAAGGGATGACAGCGGCACCAACGCGCCGGACCCGTTGCGGATATAAAGGTTCAAAAGGTCGCTTGGGTCGTCGATTGCACCGCCGGCCGCTTCCAGCCGGATGGGGATGGACTGGTCACCGACGCTCAGGTCCACGACCTCATCCCCGTCGACGGCGACACGCAGCGTGTCCGCCAGCGCCCGCAGATCGATATCCAGGTCGGACGCCCGCCGCCGGTCAATCCCGACCAGCAGCTGCGGCTGCGTCGGCTGATAGGAAATTTCCGGGTTCATGATACGGCCCTGAAACCGGTCTTCGATTGCGCGACTCATGGCAAGGGCGGCTTCGTACAGGTCGGTATAATCGTTCCCGATCAGCGCCACTTCCAGACCGGTGGACGACGACCGCACGTTCAGACTGTTCCCGCCATAGACGCTGACGCGCATGCCAGGCACGTCGGACATGGGGCCGCGCAATTCGTCGATCAGCGCACTTTGCGGGCGGTCGCGCATGTGCCAGGGGGCCAGTGACGCGCTGGCATAGACCCGGTTCAGGTCCCAGCGCCCGACAATGGAATACACCGACTGAATCTCCCCGCTTTCGACATAGGGGGCCAGGATCGCATCGATATGGTCCGCCTGCCGGTCGGTGTAGGACAGCCCGACCCCGTCCGGTCCCGTGCCGAAGACGAAGATGCGACCCCGGTCCTCGGTCGGCAGCAGTTCGCGATCAAGTTTCTGGAACACGAACCAGGCGCTGCCGGCGACCGCGCCGAACGCAACCAGAATCACCAGCGGCATCGCAAGCGCGCCGCGCAGCGTCATTGTATAGAAGCGAACGACCAGATTGCCGACACCGCCGACCGCGCGGCGGATGCCGAACCGGCCCGACGGCTTCTCCCGATCCAGGCGCGCGGCAAGGGCCGGGACCAGCGTCAGCGCGACAAAGGATGAAATGCCGACGGCCATGGCAAGCACGAACCCGAATTCGCGGAACAGCCGACCCGCATCGCTGGGCAGGAAGGAAATCGGCACGAACACGGATATCAGCGTCACCGTCGTGGCAATGACCGCGAAGAACACCTGGCGCGTTCCCAGAACGGCCGCCGCCCGGCCGCCCAGACCCTGCGCGCGCCGACGCTGGATATTTTCCAGCACGACGATGGAATCGTCGACGATCAGCCCCGTCGCCAGAACAAGCGCCAGAAGGGTTACGATGTTTATCGAAAAACCCATGATCCACAGCCCGGCCAGCGATCCGATCAGCGCGATCGGAATCGACACGCAGGGTATGAGGGTGGCGCTGGGATTGCCCAGAAAGACCCATAGCGTGGTAACGACAATGGCAACCGCGAACATCAGCGTGATCACCACTTCCTTGACCGACCCGCGAATGAAAACCGCGTCGTCGACAACGACCTGCAGGTCGACGCGGTCGATGCGCGCGTTCAGACGTTCCACCGCCTCCCGCACCCCGTCGGAAATCTGGATCGTGTTCGAATCCGCCTGCCGGATGACATTCAGGCCGATCACATCGCGCCCGTTGACGCGCACGAAACTGACCGCTTCTTCCGGGCCAAAAGCAACCTGCGCCACGTCGCGAATGCGGATCGGGCTGCGCACCACGATATCGCCGATGGCGGCTTCGGTGTCCGCGGTCGCATCGGCACGCACGATCAATTCGTGATCGTCGGACGCGAAACTTCCGGCGGGAATATCGAACGGCGCATTTTCCAGTGCCGCAGAAACGTCGCTGACCGCCATGCCGAAACTGGCCAGACGGATCGGGTCGATGACGACCCTGAGCACCCGCTGCCGGTCCCCGAACAGGCTGACATCGGCGACCCCGTCGACGGAAATCAGCGCCGGAATGACATCGGTTTCCACGATGCGCGTCATCTCTTCCGTCGTAACACCGGGCGCCGCCGCAGCCGCCAGGCGCAGAACGGGGCTTGCGTCCGCATCGGCCTTGATGACCGTCAGCTGCTCCGTTTCTTCTGGTAGTTCGCGTTGAACGCGGCTTACCGCCTCGCGCACATCGGCGGCGGCGAGGTCCAGGTCCGCATCGGGGGAAAATACCGCCCGGACGCGGAAGTTATTTTCCTCGCTGGAAGACCGGATTTCCTGAACCCCCGTGACGCGGGCGACCGCCCCTTCAACCAGGCTGGTGACTTCGGCGTCCATCGTTTCCGGCGACGCACCCGGCAGGTTTCCGCGCACTGTCACGGTCGGTCGGTCGACGTTGGGAAGCTCACGGACTTCCACCGCCAGAAGGGCCGCCGCCCCGGCAATCGCGATCAGAAGGTTCATGACCAGCGCCAGAAGCGGGCGACGCACGCTGATGGACGGCAGATCGTCCTTCTGCGGCGAAACCGCCGCTGCTGGGCGCGATGACGGTTCCGTTTCTTCAGCCATCAGCCGGCAACCCCTTCCGCCGTCACCGCAGGACCGGCACCATCGCGCATCCGCGCGTCGACCGGCCGCCCTTGGCGCAGGCGGTGCAGACCTTCGACCACGACGTGTTCCCCTTCTTCCAGGGCCGCGTCGATCAGGACACGGTCCGCCTGACGCTGCAGGATGGAAACCAGAACACGTTCCGCCACACCATTGCGCACGGTCCAGACAAAGGGTCCGTCCCCGCCCCATTGCAGGGCGATTTCCGGAACGGCCGGGCGTCGGTCGCCGAACAGATCCAGCGTCACGCGGAAGCTCATGCCCGGGCGCAGCCGGTCGTCCGTATTGGGAATTTCGGCCCGCACCGGAAACGTGCGGCTGTTCGGGTCGATACGGCTGTCGACATCGGTGACGATGCCGTCGCTCGACTGTTCGCCCGTCCAGTTTTCGATACTGACGGCAAGCCCCGTAGACAGCCGGTTCAACAGCGCCTCCGGCACGTCGAACCGAACCAGAAGCAGGCTGCGGTCGTCCAGGGTCGCGATTTCCGTACTGCTGTCGACCCGGCTTCCGACTTCGACTTCGCTCAGGCCGATATGGCCGCTGAAGGGCGCACGCAGCGTCCGGTCCGCAAGCGCGACCTGCGCCCGGTCCAGGTTCAGCCGCGCCGTGCGCAGGGCCGTCCGTGCCTCGTCCAGTGCCACCTGGGTCGTCGTGCCGCTGGCGCTAAGCCGTTCCAGGCGTTCGAAACTCCGCTCCGCGTCTTCCAGCTGAACCCGGGCCAGTTCGACATCCAGCCGCTCCGTCTCCTGCCGCAGGGTCAGAAGGACCGCGCCTTCTTCGACATAATCGTCGGCGGCAAAGCGGATATCAGTGACTTCGCCCGCCGCTTCCGGCCGCAAAAGGGCCGACCGCACCGCGCGCGCCGTGCCGACCGCTTCCAGGCGCACCTGTTCCGGCGCAAAGGCAACGGGCACAATGACGACGGCCGCACCGCGCATGTCGCCCGATCCGCCCGTGGATGCAGTGTCTGCGGGAACGTCCTCCTCCGGCAGCCCGACCTTCCAGGCACCATAGACCAGACCGCCCAGAACGGCGATCACTAGCAGTTGTTTGAAGATCCCCACCGTGGTGTTCCCGCGCCTTTTGCTGTCTTCCGTCGGAAAGTAACATAGTCCAGGACGAACGGCGGACCAATTTCCGTCGCGGAAATTTGACCCGGCCCCAATTATCCGCCCAGCAGCCGTCGCACCTGGGCGGACGCCTGTTCGATTGCATCGGGACCGACACGCGACAGGCCGCCGATTTCGGGCGTTGCAATGTTGGGAAACGGCAGGTCCGGCGGTTCAATGCCGATGAAATCCGCGAAGTCCTGCCAAGAAAGGCCACCGTCGATATCAATCGCACGGAAGTTCGCTGCATTGCCGAAATGGTCGGTCACCGCGCGGTTGTGTGCGCGGTAGCGTTCCAGAAAGGTGTCTCTTTCGAACAAAAGCGATCCGTATACTGCCAGCCGGAAATAGTCCCGTGCCACAGTGTATTGGCTGGGGGGTGGCGTCGAAGCGAAAAACCGGGCGCAACTTTCCAGCCAGGCATCTTCCCTGCGCCGTGTCAGAATGAATTTCGCATCTGGATTGGCCGCGTGCAGGCGCCGGAAACAGGCGGCAACGGGTATGTCGCTAAAGGCGCGATGACGTTCGACGGTCGCAGGCGAAAAATCACCGGACAACCAGCGCACCCCCTCATCCGCGGGATAGTGGCAGGCGGGAATTCCCGCCGCGACAAAGGCCAGATGCAGCGATGTCGTCGCGGTACGGCTGAGCCCAATGCAGAATATCTTGTTCAATTAGGGTGCCTCTCCGGGTTCGTAAATCCGTGCCGTCTGTTCCAGGATCAGCCGCATGCGTTCCAGTGTCGTCCCGATGGGGAAATTCTGCGCTGTCTTTCGCGCAGCGTCGGCAAGTTTCCGGCGATATTTTCTGTCGCCAAGCGCCAGGCGCAAGGCCTGTCCCAACGAGGCCGTGTCCCCTACCGGATGCAATAGAGCGTTTCGTCCGTTCTGCCACAGATCGCGATAGACTGGCAGGTCACTCAGCACGGGCACACAGCCATGCGCCGCGGCTTCCAGCGGCGCGCGCCCGAAGGATTCGCAGCCCGACGGCAGGGCAAGAACCGCCGCCTGGTGGTACGCATTCGCCAATTCAGCGGCCGGCAGGGGCCCGGTCACCTGAAACCGCCCGGGATTTGCGGCCAGAATGTCGCGCGTATCCGCGCCCACCGCATCCGCAGGTCCGATCAGTCGGCAGGGAACGTCATCCGAAAGGTCTGACAGAACCGCGCGCAGCAGGTCAAAAGGGCGTTTCCGGTCATACAGGCTGCCGACAAACAGGATGCCGTTCCGCCCGCCCGTATCAGGCTGTTCCGACGGCAGGGAAATGCCGGACGGGACGATGCTGATCCGATGCCGGGGCAAGCCGTCCAGAAACGGGATGAAGACATTGTCGCGGCAATATTCATGGGGAAAAACGATGTGATGGGCGGCCTTAAATGCATGTACAACGCGCGGGTTGGCATAGATCAGGTTGAAACCGGAAAGCCCTTCATGAATGCGCCAGACAACGGGAATGTGCGGCGCGACACGCAGCACATCCTCTGCCACCGCGACAGTGGACAGCATGGCGGCATCATACCGGTCGGGCTGCACAGCGCCCGAAAGGACAGCCGCACCCGCATTTTCCAATTCTGCCCGAAGGAACGGGTCCGCGGGGCCGGAAACCGACACCTCGACCCGGTGGCCGGCCAAGATCATATGCTGCGCCAATTCCAGCAGGCCCAAGCCTGCGCCCGTTGGCTCCAACGCATGGATTGCAAAAAGAAAACGGGCTGCCATCTTCGCTCAAACTGCCGATACCGCGGAACAATGCGGCAGCTTAACCTGCGACGGGATGGAAGAAAATGGTGCCGGATGCAGGGGTCGAACCCGCGACCTTCGGTTTACAAAACCGCTGCTCTACCAGCTGAGCTAATCCGGCGTGTCACCATTTGTGGCGGTGGTGTATGCGCGGCGCGTGGGAAAATCAATCCCGTTACGTCGTCGCGGATTGCGTTGCCGCAAAAAGCGTCACCGCCGCGGCATTCGAAACATTGAGCGACCCGACCGCATTCGGCGCCATCGCGATCCGCACAAGCTGGTCGCAATGTTCGCGTGTCAGCCGCCGCATCCCGTCGCCTTCCGACCCCAGAATCAACGCCAGCGGCCGGTCCAAAGGCAGAGCAGACAGCGTCTCTTCCGCCTCCCCCGCCAGGCCCGCGACCCAGTATCCCTGGTCCTTCAATTCATCCAGCGCACGCGCCAGGTTGCCAACGCGGACCAGCGGCACACTTTCAAGCGCGCCCGCCGCCGCTTTTGCCAGTGCCGCCGATTCGGGCGGCGCATTCCGGTCCTGGATGGCGACAGCGCACGCGCCAAAGATGGCGGCGGACCGAAGAATCGCGCCGACATTCCTCGGGTCCGTTACCTGGTCCAGCACCAGAAGCGGACGCCCGGCCACCGGGTCTTCCAGATCACCCAGAGACAGCGGTTCCTGCGGGACGACTTCCAGCGCGATGCCCTGATGCACCGCGTCCGGGCCGCACAACCGATCCAGCATGTCGCGGTCGGCCTCTTCCGGTGCCAACCCCTTCGCATCCGCCAGCCCCTGGACCGCATCTGCCGCATTGTGCGTCGCCAAGAGGCGCAGGCAGTCGCGCGACGGGTTGGAAAGCGCGGCCCGCACCGGATGCAGCCCATAGAGCCAATAGCGCCCCCCGCCACCCGCCGACTGTGCGGATGTCGCGCCGGATTGGCGTGCCGGACCCTTGGGCCGGCCCTTTTTTCTGTCGCGTCTGTTCTTCATGCCCCGCGCATAGCGTCCTCTTGGACCTTCGGCAAGTCCGGTCGCGCGATTGCCTGTTTACGCACCGTTGGAACCGGCCAACTGCAATTCGTCGAAAGTTGTTCGTTGACAAGGCGCGCGGGCGACCTTAAACCCCCACCGGCCCGTGCGAAACGGTGTTGTCGGTGCTATCCGGAGGGGTGCCCGAGTGGTTAAAGGGGGCGGACTGTAAATCCGTTGGCTTAGCCTACGTTGGTTCGAATCCAACCCCCTCCACCAGCCGCCGACAACAGAACGCAATCCATCGCGCGGCCCTTGGTTTCGCGGGTGTAGCTTAATGGTAAAGCTCCAGCCTTCCAAGCTGGCTACGTGGGTTCGATTCCCATCACCCGCTCCAGTTCGAAGGTCTGATCGCGGGACGTCCGGCGGCGCCCGAAATCGGGCCGGTCGGTTTGGCGTGGTGCAGTCCGGGACAGGACGCGCTGTTGGTTTCAACCCGCGATCCATCGTGACGCGACTTGGGTAAAGTGTAAGGAAGCGGAAGACATGGCGAAAGCGAAGTTTGAGCGTACGAAACCGCACTGCAACATTGGCACGATTGGTCACGTTGACCATGGTAAGACGACGCTGACGGCGGCGATTACGAAGACGCTTGCGGAGACGTATGGCGGGAATGCGACGAA